>CAVYVK010000006.1:0-85155 GCA_963771935.1 uncultured Planctomycetaceae bacterium
AGCCGGAAGAGGCAGGTTACAAACCTGCCCCACGGATCGTCAGCCGCTGACGATGAGCGCGATGGTGGTGTAGAGCATCAGGCCGACCGTGAAGATCCCCGCCATCAGGCAGACGATGGCGCCGCCGGCGTGGGCGTCGTCGTCCCGAAATTCCTTCCATTCCTTGTCGCTGAAAAGCGGCCCTTCCGGCGCCGCGACATGTTCGTGCGGCTCACCGTGGGCCGGAGCGTCGGGCTGGGTCTGCGCGTGCGGATCGGACACGGCGGCGGGCGTCATCTGGACGCCGGGTTGCTCGGACGGCGAAGTCATGGCTGGGTTCTCCCCATCGGTCGGCGACTGTTGGTGATTCTATCAAATCGGAATAGCTCACGCAAAGACGCAAAGGCGCAAAGAACGCCAAAGTCTTCTCGGCATCTTCGCGTCTTCGGCGTGAGAGGCTTCTACCTCCCTGGCTGTGATACTGAAAATGTGTATACTATTAAAGAGTAAGAGAGGGGCGCTCCTGCTTGCTCTCACGACACGGAGAGAAGAGACATGGAACACGACAGCAACGAAAAACTGGAAACGCCGATCGGCGTGGACGCGTTGACGCAGGCGTTGGCGGAGCCGTTCGAGCCGCCGGAGGTGCGCTTCAAGCCGCAGGTGGTGAGCGGCAATCGGGCGATGGCAATCGCCTACGTGGACGCCCGCGTCATCCAGGATCGCCTGGACGAGGTACTGGGCGTGGCGGGCTGGCAGGACGAGTTGCTCTGTTGAAATCCTTGGCGGGGCGGGCGTATAATGGTATTATGAACACCAGCAGACCGATGACCAAGTCGCCTCGGGCCGTGGCCCAAGAGGCACTGCGCCTGCGCGGGAGGTTCTGCCCGCCTATTCGTCGAAGTTCTCCCGCAAGGACTTCACCCAGCACCAACTGTTCGCCGCCCTGGCCCTGAAGACCTTCTTCAAGACCGACTACCGGGGCGTCGTCCGGTTGCTGGCCGACTTCGCCGAGTTGCGCGAGGATCTCGGCCTGGCCGCGGCGCCCCACTACTCGACCCTCTGCTATGCCGCCAAGCGGCTGCTAAAAAAGGGGCGTTCGTCGTACTCCTCTTCCGCGCCACCGTGCGCACAGGAAGGCGGGTTGATCGGCGCGAAGCCGACGGCCGCCATCGACGCCACCGGCATGGAGAGCCGCCACACGTCCCGCTACTTTTTCAAGCGGGCCGGCCGTAAACACAACTCCAGGCTGTGGACCAAGTTGGCCGTGGCCTGCGACACGGCCAGCCACTTCTTCACCGCAGCCACGGTCAGCCTCGGCCCCGCCAACGACGCGCCGCAGTTCCGCCCTCTCATGGCCCAGGCGTCGCTGGCGGTCGGCTACGACCGGGTGCTCGGCGACGCGGCGTTCGACGGCGAGGAGAGCCACCGCTACTGCCGGGAGGACTTGGGCGTCCGCTCGACGGTGATCCCGATCAACCGGCGGAACGGGGGGCGGAAGTGGCCCAAGACTCGCTACCGGCGGCAGATGGTCAAGCGGTTCCGCAAGAAGCCGCGGGGCAGCCGGCACAAGCGCGTCTACGGGCAGCGCTGGCAGGCGGAGAGCGCCTTCTCCCGACACAAGCGGCTGCTCGGCTCGGCGCTGCGGGGCAAGTCGGATGCGTCGCGCGAACACGAGTGCTACCTGCGGGTACTCACCCACAACCTCATGCTCCTCGCCGCTACAGGTTAGAGGATTTCAACAGAGCAACGACGAGTACGAGGTGCTTCCCGACGGCGGCGTGGTCTGTCGGCTGCGGCTGCACCTGGGCGATCAGTGGATCACCAAGATGGACGTGGGCGGCCCAAGCGAGCAGCCCGACGAGGGCGACCGGCGCAAGGCCGCATTCAGCGACGCGCTGAAGCGGGCCGCGGTGAAATTCGGCATTGGACGCTATTTGTATCGTTTGCCGGCTCAATGGGTGGATTACGACGCGCAGAAGCGGCAATTCGTGCGGACTCCGAAACTACCGCCGTGGGCCTTGCCGCGCCGGCCGGCGGCCGCGCTGCCGCCGGCCGAACCGAAGCCGCCCGCCTCGCCGCCGGCGCTGCCAGCCGACGGGATCGAGCTGCGGCAACGGCTGCAACGGTACGAGGACCAGCTGGTCAAGCAGAAGCGCTGTCAGCCGGGCGAGCTGCTGGGCTTCGTGACGCAGGCGGGCGTTGCGGCGGGCTACGCCGCGGACTTGGCGGCCTGGGAGGGGCCGGCCATTCCGCTGGCGGTGGAGCAAACGAAGGCGTTCAAGGAGCGACTGCGGCAGCCGGCGGTGCAGAAGGGAGCGGCGTGAGAGCGCGGGAACGAGAGGGATCACGTCCGTCGGCGGAAGACGCGCAGGGCGTGCGGCAGCAGTTCGACTTCCAGATCGTGCAGCCCGTCTTCCGGCAGGCAAAAAAACTCGCCGTCGGTGTGGGCGATCAGCGGCGCCTCGGAGTGGAGCGTCGCCCGGCGGCAGCGGCCCATGCGGACCTGCGGATGGTCGGTTCGCAGCCGTTGCATGCCATTTGCGCCATAAAGACGAGCAAATCCCCGCGCGACAGGGCGCCGCCGTGAACATAGTCGAACCACCCGTCATCCAGCAACGCTTGCGGCGCGACGACGAAATTGCCCTCGCGCCGACCCAGAGCGAGGCTCAGTCCCAGCGTCGGGGTGGTGCGAGATTCGCCGTCGTCGAGGCGCACGGTGGTCGTCGGCGTGGCGTAGTGAAACAAGATGACGCGCAGCACGGCCAGGCCGTACAGGGCCAACCCGCGCAGGCGGCGGATGCGCCGCGACTCGCGCGTCACCAGGCCGTTGAAGCCGGCGCCGAAGCCGTTGACGAAGTAACGGCTGCGGCCGCCCGATCGCACCAAACCCACGTCCACCCAGCCCGGCCCGACCGCCGGGTCCGGT
Source organism: uncultured Planctomycetaceae bacterium (assembly GCA_963771935.1). Lineage (GTDB taxonomy): Bacteria > Planctomycetota > Planctomycetia > Gemmatales > Gemmataceae > UBA4732. Next base: position 2,909 of record CAVYVK010000006.1, read on the forward strand.
CGTCGCTGCCAGTCGTCGGCCAGGCCGAGACTGTGGACGTAGTCGTTGGCCGAGCCGGCGGGGATGGGGGCGAAAATCACCTGGGACATTCCGGAGCGCAAGAGGCCGTTGGCGACTTCATGGACGGTGCCGTCGCCGCCGGCCGCCGCGACGATGGGGAAACCCTCGATCGCCGCCTGCATGGCCAGCGCCTCGGCGTCGCCGGCGCTGCGGGTCGGCCGGAACTTCGCCCGGCCGCCGAGATCGCGGCGCAGGCGGTCGATCCGCAGCCGCGCCTGGCCGCGCCCCGCGGTCGGGTTGCCGATCACGCACACGTCGGCCGTGGTCAACCGCATGGCCATCCCCCGCGCGAACCCGCCCTCGATCCACCCTCTCCGTTTGGCAGCGCCGGCCGTGTGCGTTATACTCCACATCGATCCCTACCGTCTTGGGGGTGCCATGCTTTCGCGGTCCTCCGTGACAGCATTTGCACCCCCCGACCATGCGGGCCGCGAAAGCATGGTTCGGCGACCGACATGCTTTCGCGGCCCGGCACGACTGGGGAGACGGGGCGGGCCGCCGAGGGGCCGCGAAAGCATGGTGCTCCTAATCCCACCCCAATACCACCAGAAACCATTCATGCGCCCGACCCTCCCGCCCCTCGACGGCCTGCTCGTCCTCGACAAGCCCGGCGGCGTCACCTCGCGCGGGGCCGTGGACCAGGCCTTGCGCTGGTTTCCGCGCGGCACGCGCATCGGCCACACCGGCACGCTCGATCCGCTGGCGACCGGCGTCCTCGTCCTCTGCCTCGGCGCCGCCACGCGCCTGGCGGAGTACGTGCAGCGCATGAGCAAGACCTACCGGGCCAGGCCTCCGCCTCGGCGCCCGCAGCGACACCGACGACGCCGACGGGACGGTCGCGCCTGGGGAGTCGGCGGCGCGGCCGGACGCCGCGGCCGTGGCAGCCGGCTTGGCCGGCTTCGTCGGCCCGATCGATCAGACGCCGCCGGCGTTCTCCGCGGCGAAGGTCGCCGGCCGCCGCGCCTACGACCTCGCAAGGCAGGGGCGTGAGGTCGATTTGCGGCCGCGAAAGGTGCATATTTACGGCATCGACGTGCTGCACTATGAATACCCGTGGCTGGACCTGGAGGTTCGCTGCGGCAAGGGGACGTACATCCGCTCGCTGGCGCGCGACCTGGGCGAGCGACTCGGCTGCGGCGGTCTGGTGCAGACGCTGCGGCGCACGCGGGTCGGCCCGTTCACCGTGGAGGAGGCCGTGCCGCCGGATGCGGACGCGACGACGGCGCGGTCACGACTGCGGCCGGCGGAAGAGGCGGTGGCGGAGCTGCCGCGCGTGGTCCTCTCCCCGGACGACATTCGACGGCTGTGTCAGGGGCAGGCCGTACCGCTGGCTCGGGAAGGGCCGGCCGACGGGGAGGCGGCGGTGTTCGATGGGACGGGCCGGTTGGTCGCAACGGCGGTGTGGGAGGCGACACGGCGAGTCCTGCGGCCGGACAAAGTGCTGCGGGGCGGCGCGTCTTTGCATCCTTGATGGAGGCTCGCTATGGGTGTATGGACCTGGTATTCACGCGTATTGAAAAGGACGCGCGGGCACGGAATGACGCGGAGCGGTTGCGACTGACGTCTTTGTTCGATGAGTCGCAGAAGGTCCGCGAAGCGGACCCGCAGCGGTCGCTGGAGCTGGTCCGGGAGGCTCGCGACCTCGCCGTTCGGCTGCGGGAGCCGTGGTGGATCCTTTTGATGGACCACTGGCGGCTGCAATGTCTGCTCCACTACATCCGCGAGATCCCTCCTGCGCTGGAACTGGCGGTGCAGGCGACGCTGGAGGCGCGAAGCCGGAGTACGACCAGCTGCCGCAGCGCGTTTGCCTGCACGAGGACCTGATCTACGCTTACCTGTGCATCGACCCGCCGGGCTACGGCGACCGGATCAGGCAGGCGCTGGACTTCATGCGAGAACAGGTGACGGACGACCTGGAGTGTCGCTATTGTGTGCAGAACTGCGCGCACGGAATGGCACCTGCACTGCGGCCGGGTCGGCGAGGCGGAGCAGTCGGCTCGGCAGTCGCTGACGATCGCGGACGCGGATCGCCGGCGCCAGACGGCCGAACAGAACGCCTGTGCCGCGCACGCCGACCTTTGTGAGATCATGTTTATCCGAGGGGCGTGGGAGGACTTGCGCGGGCACGCCATGGCGGGCGAGGAGCTGGCCCGCCGACACATGCGGATGCGGTCGCTGCTCGGCTTCCTGCTCTGGGGCGCCATCTTGGCCCGCCACGACGGCGACGAGGCCAAGGCGCGACGGCTGTTGCGACAGGCGGCGGCCCGCAAGGCGCGCATGCGGTCGGTGCTGGGGATGTCTTTCGACGACGCCTTGTGCGCCTTCCACGAGATGGGCGGCGAACTGGGGGCGGCCCTGCGCCGTCCGCGACCAGGAGCTAAAGACGGTCGCGGGCAAGGGACTGCTGCACCGAGAGTGCCGGGCGCACGTCCACCGCTGCCGGCTGCTGGCGCGGATGGGCCTGCCGTTGGCGGACAGCGTGGCCGCAGCGCGAGGCAGCCAGCAAGCTGCGCGACCCGGCCCCCCACTTGGAGGAGCTGGACCGGATCGAAGCGGATGGAGGCGAGCGGCCGGCGTGAGCCGGCTGATGAAGTCCATCAGCCGGCTCACGCCGGCCGCTCGCCGATTTCCTCTGGTCCGTCGGCGCGCGCGGGGTACTATAATGGGGCAAGGATGCACGATTCCGTTCCTGGCGTCGGAAACGGATCGAAAGATCGGCCTTCCCGCCTTAACGCCAGGCTCCGGCGAGGTGGTATCAGCGGACGCAGCCAGGCGCGTCGCCGTCAGCCTCTCGCGGGTTACAGGACGCCCGCCACGGTTCGGTTTGTCGGTTCCGCCTGACACCCCGCATGGGAGAAGGTATGGCGAAAGAAGAATCGATTCAGGTTCAAGGCAAGGTGGTCGCCGCGCTGGCCAACACCCAGTTCCGGGTTCGCCTCGACAACGGTCATGAAATTATCGCCCACATCGCGGGGAAAATCCGCAAGAACTTCATCCGCATCCTGCCCGGCGATGTCGTCACGGTGTCCATTTCTCCGTACGACCTCAACAAGGGTCGCATCACCTACCGCGGGCCGTTGCGACAGAAGCCGGCCGACGCCGCCGCCCCGGAGTGAGCCGAGGCCGATCGCGGGGTCGAAGCGCCCGCCGGAGGGGACGGATCGTGCCGCCGAAAAATCCGAAAAATAATTCGATAAGGACTATCCACCGGCATTCCGCCCGGCTATAATGTAGCGACTTGGGCACGTGGATCGGTCCATGGACGCAAGGCTCTTGCGAGCGCCATTCTGGCCATTCGCCTTTCCCCTGTCCATTGCGACGTCAATGAGTCATGCGCGAAGCGACGCCAACCCGCAGGGGGTTGCGGTTCGTTTCCGCCAGTCCCCGTAGCGTCCCCGTTTTGGACAGGGGCGGATCACAGGATCGAATCATGGGAAAGAAGTTGTACGTAGGCAACCTCGCCTACAGCATCGGCGACGGCGAGCTGCAACGCCTCTTCGCGGCGCACGGCAGCGTCACGTCGGCGCAGGTGATCATGGACCGGGACACCGGCCGCTCCAAGGGCTTCGGCTTCGTGGAGATGGGCAGCGACCAGGAGGCCCAGGCCGCCGTCGCCGCGATGAACGGCGCCGAGGTGGAGGGCCGACCGCTGACGGTGAATGAGGCGCGACCGAAGCCGGAAGGCGGCGGCGGACGCGGGCCGGGCGGCGGTGGTGGTGGACGCGGCGGCTACGGCGGCGGCCGGGGCGGCGGCGGCGGAGGCGGGTACGGCGGGGGCGGCGGCGGAGGCGGCCGGCGCTATTAAGCCTTCCCTTGCGTAAAAAACCAACGGGGCCGGGACGATCGCCTGATCGTCCCGGCCCTTTTCGATTGCGCAGTCATTCCTCTCCGTCTTCCGCGACCAGTTCCAGCACGCTCCACAAGCTCGGGTCCTCCGCATAGGGGAAGTCCGGCCCGACGCTCAGCACCTGTTCGCCGAGTTCCGCGTCTCGGATCGCGTAGCAGAAGCCCAGTCGCGGGTTCTCTTCCGGATCGAAACCGTGCACGGCGGCCGAGGGCAGAAACGCCTCCAACCGCCATCCCCCCGTCCGGCGCAGGAACTGAAACGGGACCGAGCCGGCCGGCGCTGGCGGCGCGTCTTGCATGGCCCGGTTGATCCGGCCCTGGACGAAGGCCGGCTCATCCTTCTCCGCCCCGGCCCCGGCCGGCAGGAAATGGAACTGGTGACAGGTGCGGCTGGCGCGGTGGCCAGTGCGGGCGTCGCGCGTGTCGATCCACAGCGAGACGCCGTCGGAATGCCGCGGCCGCGAAGCGTCGCCGACCGGCGGCTGCTCCTTGCCGCGCAGCTCCACCTGTAGCGCCAGGCCGTCCTCGTTCCACGCCAGACGCACGTCGGCGAAGTTGCGACGGCCGTCCATGTCCGCGAAGTTGTCGATACGGCAGGCTTCCGGCAGATCGAGCAGCTCGTCGCCGTCGCGCGGCAGCCCACGAACCTGGCGGCAGGGATAGGCGACGCGGAACAGGAAGCGGTTCGGAATGAGGTTCATCGAGCCTCCCGAACAAACCACGGAAGACACGGAAAACACGGAAAAAAGACAAAATGGACTGCTTGTATTTTTCCGTGTTTTCCGTGTCTTCCGTGGCTTGGTTCATTTGAGCAGGCTTTGTCGGAGCACGTCGCGCGCCCGGTCGAACTCCGGCTGCCATTCGATCTCCGGCTTGCCGTACAGCAGACAATCGCGCACTTTTTCGAGCGTGTTCCGAGCCATGTGCGGGCACTTGTTGCAGGCGCAGGTGATGCCCGGCACGGGATGGAAGCGATGCTGGGGGAACTCCTTCTGGAGCCGCCACATCATGTTCGCTTCCGTGGCGACGAGGAAATCGGTCGGTTGCGGATAGCCGGCGACGTGCTTGACCATCGCCTCGGTGCCGCCGACGAACTCGCTGTGTTCGCGGATGTTGGCCGGACATTCCGGGTGGGCCAGCGTCACGGCGCCCGGCAGCTTGCGCTTCAGCGCCAGCAGATCGCCGACGCTGAAAATCTCGTGGACCATGCAGGCGCCGTCCCACAGGATCATCTTCCGGCCGGTGACTTCCTGGAGATACTGGCCGAGGTGACGATCGGGGACGAAAAGGATCTCTTGATCCTCAGGCACGCGGTGGATGATCGACTCGGCGTTGCCGGAAGTGACGACCCAGTCGGAGAGGGCTTTAACGGCGGCCGTGCTGTTGATGTAGGTGACGGTTTGGAACTTGCGGCCGTTGATCCGCAGCATCTCCTGGTAGCGGCTGAGCTTGTCGGCGGGACAACTCTCGGCGAGGCTGCAGCCGGCCTTGAGGTCGGGCAGCAGCACGCGCTTCTCCGGGTTGAGGATCTTCGCCGTCTCGGCCATGAAATGGACGCCGCAAAAGACGATGGTCGAGGTCTGCACCTTCGTGGCGGCGCGGGCCAGGTTGAGGCTGTCGCCGGCGAAGTCGGCGATCTCCTGCACCTCGCCCTCCTGGTAGTAGTGGGCGAGGATGGTGGCGTCGTTCTTGGCTTTCAGGGCGGCGATTTCGTCGAGGAGGTCTTGCATGGGAAGGAGTCCTTGTTTTTCGTGTGGCGGAGGACGGAACCCACATCCGGCTGATTATAGACGGCCATGCGTCTCTGCCTTCATTCTACACGAGAGGCGGGGAAAGGAAACCGGCCGCAACCGCTGATAACCCCTTGTCCCCTCCCCCTCCGAACTCGTATGCTGAGAGTTTGACAAAACGAAATGAGAAGAGCGAAAGACCCTCATCGTGAGGGGTAGGAATCATGCACGCCAGATTACGGAACGGACCCGGCACGACGCCGCGGCCCAAGGAGAACCTTTCCCCTTTCCCGCTGTCCGCGGAACAGGTCTTCCACGATTACGCGCCGCGCGTCTACCACACGGCCCGCCGGATGCTCCGCAGCGACGTGGACGCCGAGGACGTCACCCAGGACGTGCTGCTCCAGGTGGTGCGGAAGCTGCCCTCGTTTCGCGGCGAATCGGCCTTCCCGACGTGGCTGCATCGCGTCACGGTCAACACGGCCCTTTCCCATCGCCGCAAGCAGGCCGTGCGCGAAGAGCGCCGCGTGGAGGGGCCGCTCCACGCTTTCCTGGAGGACGGCGCGCCGGCCAGCCCCGGCCGGATCGAAACGCTGAGTCCGGACGTCCAGGCGCTGACCCGCGAGCGGCGGCGGCAAATCGAACGGGCCATCGCCTCCTTGCCGGAGGTCTATCGAAGGGTTTTCATCCTCGCGGACGTGGAGGGGCGGCCGAACCAGGACGTCGCCGACGCCATGGGCCTGAGTTTGCCGGCCGTCAAGAGCCGGTTGCACCGCGCCCGTCTGCTTCTGCGCGACGCCCTTGCCCCGTATTTTGAGGATCGCACCGTTTGACCTGGCCGCGCTCCTCTGCTAAAAGGATGAAGGATGAACCGATAGCCGTGCGCCTTGTTCATCCTTCCTCTTCATCCTTCCGAAGCGGGCGATGCCGCCCCGGTGAGCCTTATGGCCAACCTTAACGCATCGGGACTGCCGCCGCTGAACCCGGAGCAACGCCGGATCGCGGTCAGTCAGTTCGAGCACGCCAACCAGGCCGTCGCTTCCGGCAACTACGACTACGCCATCCGCCTGCTCCAGATGTGCTGCAAGCTCGACCCGGCCACGCTCGGCTACCGGCAGAAGCTGCGCGCCACGGAAAAGCTCAAATACCGCAACAACCTGCGCGGGCCTGGCTGGCGTGGCTGACCACCTGGCCGGGCAAGGCGCGCGTGAAGACGGCGTTGAAGATGGGCGACAACCTCGGCGTGCTGGAGCACGGCGAGCGCACCCTGGCGCGCAACCCGTGGGACGTCAGCGTCCAGATGGATATGGCCGAGGCCGCCGACGCCCTGGACCAGCTCGACCTTGGCGTCTGGCTGCTGGAGCAGGCCCGCCAGAAGTCGCAGACGCTTCCGTCGCTCAACCGCACCCTGGCCCGCCTCTACGAGAAGCGCGGCAACTTCACCCAGGCCATTGCGCTGTGGAACCTGGTGCGCAAGGTCCGGCCGGCCGACAAGGAGGCCGACCGCAAGCTGAAGGACCTGGCCGTCAGCGAGACCATCGCCCGCGGCAACTACCAAGGGGCCGTGGCCGACGCCTCCGCCGACGCCGAGCCGGACGAGGGCGTCGAGCCGCTGTCGGACCAGGCCAAGCCCAAGAGCAAGGAATACCGCGTCAGCGTGGCGGCGCCGCAAGCCGACGGCGGGTCGGCGCCGCCCGACCGCGCCAGCCGCGAAGCCGCTCCGCTTCGCGCCCGCCTTCAGGTCGACCCGACCAACGCCGGCCTGTACTTACAGCTGTCGGCCGTCTACCGCCGGCACAACGAGCTGGAGCAGGCCCGCGCCGTCTTGCAGACCGGGCTGGGGCCGACCGGCAACGCCTTCGAGCTGATGGCCGAGATGACGGACCTGGAAATCGAGCCGTTCCGCCAGAACCTGGCGCTGACGGAGGAACGCTACAAGGCCCACCCCGACGACGAGGAGCTGCGCACCTTGCGCATCCGGCTCCGCAAGGAGATCAACACGCGCGAGCTGGAGCTGCACCGGAGCAAGGCCGAGCGCTTCCCGACGGAGATGGGCCACCGCTACGAGGTCGGCGTGCGTCTGCTGCGCGGCGGCCTGATCGACGAGGCGATCCAGGAGCTGCAGTCGGCCCGGAGCGACCCGCGGCTGCGCTGGCAGTCGCTGATCCAGCTCGGCCACTGTTTCAAGGCCCGCAACAACTGGCGGCTGGCGCAGCGCAACTTCGAGGAGGCGCTGCGGCTGTTGCCCGTGCAGGAGGCGGTGCGCAAGAAGGAGGTGCTGTTCCTCCTGGCGCAGGGCTGCGCCGAGTCCGGCGACCTCGGCCACGCCATAGACATCGGCAACGAACTGGCCAACATCGACTTTTCCTATCGGGACATCGGCCGACTGCTGGACGAGTGGCAGTCGCGCCTCGAAGGGGCCGACGCGCCGAAGAAATAGGCCCGGCGGCCCGTTTCGCCACGGATAGCCATGAAGCTGCTGTTTTTCCTGTTCGGCGATAGAATTACGCTGTGGCCTCAACCTATCTCGGCCGAACCCTGAATTTGCTTGCCTTGGCCGTTGCAATCGTTTACTCTCCGGTTATCCTCATGGTCCGTACCTGGGTCGGGTAGGCTGTCGGGACTCAATCCCCGCACACCCGCCTCACGGCCGCCGCGTCGGCGGCCGGCCCTCTCTTCACCAGGAGGATGACCAGGTTCAACAAACCGTGGAATTGGTGGAAGTCCGACCAGCGGCTCCGCGCCGTTCCGAAGCCGCGGCCCCGGACGACGCTCTACCTCGAGCGTCTCGGCGACCGAATTGTGCCTACGGTGGTGATGAATCTGAAGGACTCCGGGATGTGGTCGCTTCGCGCGGCCATCGCCGCGGCCAACCAGGCCGGGGGCAACCAACAGATCTCCTTCGCCGGTCTATCCGGCACGATCACCCTGGAATCGGCGCTCCCGGCTCTCAGCGCCAACATCACCATCTCGGGACAAGGGTCGTCCGTCACCGTGGCTCGCGACCCCAACGCGGCGGCCACGTTCCGCATCTTCACGGTGGACGCGAACACGACCTGCACCATCAGCGGGCTCGCGATCACCGGCGGGATCGCCGACGGGACCGGTGCAACCGACGGCGGCGGCGTCTACAATCAAGGAACCCTCACCCTCAGCGCCGACAACCTGTATGGCAACGTGGCGACGAACGCCGACGGCGGCGCCATCTACAATGCCAGAGCGGGGCCCCTGACGGTGAGCAGCTGCCAAATCTACGCCAACAGCGCGGCCGACTCGGGCGGCGGCATTGACAACAAGGGAGGGCTGAACGTCATCGGTGACAGCAGCCTGACCAACAACACCGCGGTCGTCGGCGCGGGCATCTTCAACAGCGGGTGGGGGACTGCCGTCATCGGCGGGTACACGACCATCGACGAGAACACGGCCGTGCAGGAAGGGGGCGGCGTCGCCAACTTCGGCGCCTTCACCATGAACGGCGGCCGGATCGACAGCAACAACGTCACCGGGAACGCCATGGGGCAAAACGGAGGAGGCTACTACGGCGAAAGCACGGGCGCGACGGCCACGCTCACGGGCGTGGACCTGTCGAGCAACTCGGCGGGCAAGGGCGGCGGGTTCTACCTCGACGGCCCGACCACACTTTCGCTCAGCAGCTGCACCATCGGCAACAACACCGCCGCGACGGGCAACGGCGGCTACTACGACTCCGTCGCGACCTACACGCCCACCAACTGCACCATCACGGACACGATCGTCAAGGGGCCATGACGGCGCCCCACGCGGGCCGGGGTCATGACCCCGGCTCACGCCCGTCGATCCCAAAAAACCGCGGCCTCCGTCGGGGCGGCCAACCAGTCGGCGCGTGGAGGACTTCTGATGACCCGAGCGACCTTGCTTCTGACCGTTCCCATCGGCTTCCTCGGCCTTGTCCTGACGCTGCCGGACGCCCGCGCGCCGGCGGCCGACGCCGCCCCAGGCCCCGGCGAAGCCGACCGCGCGCGCATCGAGCGCTGGGTGGCGCAGCTGGGCGCCGACGACTTCGACGCCCGCGAGGCGGCCACGAGCTGGTTGGAGGACCATCCGGAGGCGTCGCCGTGGCTTCGGAAGGCGCTTCAGTCCGACGACAGCGAGGTGTGCAAGCGGGCCCGCGACATCCTGCAGTCGCTGGACCGCAAGCACGCCCGCCGCGAGCTGGACAAGGCGCTCGTCCTGGCAAAGGACGGCCGGATCGATGAGGCGGCGGAGCTGCTCGTCCGCTGGCAGGGCCACGATGATGGCCAGAAGGGTTGGGAGGCAGTGTACCGGGCCGCGTGCAGGGCCGTCGATGCCGCGACCCCCGGCTACGCCAGCGGCGACTTTCTCGATCTAAAAAAGTTCCCGGTAAGCGGCTCCGGTCACGATCTGCTAGCCGGGCAGCCAACGGAAGTTGCCTTCCCCTGTACGACCATCCCAGAGGCCAAGAATACGAGATACCTCATGCGCGGCGAAGAGATCCAGTTGGACGATCGCCGTCTTGGCGGCAGGATGAGCATTATCGTGGCCTCCCGAAAGGTGCGGCTGACATGTCCACCGGTGATGGCCGACGTCGTCGTCTGCGGCGGGCCCGTTCAGGTGAATCAGATTGATTACTCCGTGATCATTTGCGACGGGGATTTCACGGCGCTCAGCGGGCTGGGTTACTGCGTCGTCATCGCCCGCGGGAAGGTCACCTGCCCGGATATGGTCGGCGCCGTCTTCATCTGCACCGCGAGGTCGAGTTCCCCTACGGGGGCAAGGAGAAGTGCGTCGTCCGCACGGGCGACGCCGTGCCGCTCGGCATCATCCACTGGTTCGACCCGGCCGAGGCCGGCGTCGAGGCGTCCGCCGATGATGAGGCCAAGGGCGTCGTGGTCCAGTCCGTCGCCAAGGACAAGCCGTTCGCCGCCGCCGGGTTGCAGGCCGGCGACCTGATCGCGGCGGTCGGCGATGAGAAGATCGACGCCGGCGCAAAGGCCGCCGACCAGTTCGAGGCGTTCCGCCGGGCGCTGCGGAAGACGCTGGCCGCAGACGAGGAATTCACGCTCACCGTGCGGCGGGGAGACAAGGTCCTGGATCTGACGGTTCGGCCCACGGATTGACGGACGCAGGGCAAGCCTCGTCCTCGTGATTCAAACTCCTGTGCCCCTCCCGAATGGGATGAATCGACCGGCAGGCGGCGAGTTCGCGGGTCGGGTTCGTGAACGCGCCGCTCGTCACTGCTATTGGCACGCCCCGCCCGTTCGCGGTATCCTACCCCATCACCGCGACCTCGCCGATCGACTGAAAGGATGCAGTCATGCGTGCCGTCGTCTACGAAGACAGCGCCGTCGCCGATCTGGAGCCGTTGACGCTCACCCGCCCCGTCTTCGACCTCCTCTGCGGCGAAACGTCCCTCGCCGACAAGCAGGCCCGCCATTTCCAGGCGTCCACACGCGCCGCCGTCGTCCGGCCCCACCTGGCCGAGACGACGCGGCTGGACGCGCCGGGCCTCGCCGTCAACGACTTCGCCGATCTCGATAACGGGCTAGTCGTCTTCGTCAACGGCCGCTGGCTGCCGCCGGCCGGGATCGCCGCGGATCTGTCCGGCCCGTGCGTCGGCCTGGTCGGCGACGAACCCGCCTGGGCCGTGGTGGACGCCGCAAGCTTTACTGCACGCACGCCGGACGCCGTCGAAGAACAGATGGAACGCTGGAAAGCGACGCTGCCGTGCCGCGAGGCGGGCGGCCGCCTGTTTCGCCGGCTCTGGGAGATCGTCGCCCACAACGGCGACCAGATCATCGCCGACGACGAGGCCGCCGATCGCAAGCCGGAGGGCGCCCCGCCGTCTGTGCTGCCGGCGATCATCGGTTCGCGGAAACGGCTGCACATCCACCACTCGGCGCGCATCGACCCGTTCGTCGCGGCCGACCTGAGCGGCGGCCCGGTAGTGATCGGCCCCGGCGCCGTCGTCACGGCGTTCACGCGGCTGGAAGGGCCGTGCGTGATCGGCCCGCGCAGCCACGTCCACGGGGCGAAGGTCCGGGCCGGCACGACCCTCGGCCCCGACTGCCGGATCGGCGGCGAAGTCGAGGCCAGCATCGTCCAGGGCCGCACCAACAAGTACCACGACGGCTTTCTCGGCCACGCCTACCTCGGCGAGTGGGTCAACCTCGGCGCCGGCACGCACAACAGCGACCTGCGCAACGACTACGGCGAGGCGTCGGTGTTCGTCAACGGCCGGCTGACGCGCACCGGCCAGACGAAGGTTGGCTGCTTCCTCGGCGACCACACCAAGACGGCAATCGGCGTACTGCTGAACACTGGCACGAACGCCGGCCCTTTCTGCAACCTGCTGCCGGGCGGTCTGCTGCCGCGCCGCCTGCCGGCGTTCGTCCGCTGCGGCGACGGCCATTTGTCCGCCAATGACGATCTGGAATCACTGCTGAGTACGGCGGCGAAGGTGATGGGTCGTCGTGGTTGCGAACTGACGCCGGCCCATGCGGCGCTCTACCAGACGGTATTCGAGCAGACCGCCGCCGATCGGCGTGCCGCGCTGATCGACGCCGAACGGAGGGCGCTGCGGCAGAGCGCTGAATAGGCGAGCCGGGTCGCGTAAGCGCCCGGAGTTCGTTGCAACTCACGGCACCGGTTCCGGCGTCCACCGCGCCGGCGGATACCAGTCATCTAGGCGCAGATGTTCGTTCAGGAACGGGTTTTTCGACCGGCCGAAGAACAGGTCGCGCGGGTAGGTGGCCGCGGGCCGAGTGTCGGCGGCGTCGCGCAGCCCGGCGTAGACGCAGGCTTCCATGACCATCTCGGAACACCAGTAGCTCACGCGGTTGGGGCCGTGGCACTGCCCGATGAAGTAGGTGCGCAGGGGGCCGCGAACGGCCAGATGGGTGGCCTGCGCCAGCATCCGCCACAACGCGAACCGCTTGCCCTCCTGCATCTCGGCGAAGGCCGTCAGCGCGGCCGACTGCTCCGGCGTCAGCGGTACGCACCGCCGCCGTATCCAGACGCGATCGCCCTGTTCCACGTGTTGACGCAGGTGGGCGACGGGGTCGAGGACCTCGATCTTGAGCGAATTGAACGGCCCGGCCTGGAGAAGCGCCATCGTGCCGTCGGATCGGGCGAACAGGATGCCGGAGTGTTGCAATCCGCGGCTGCCGACCAACCAGTGACCGAACTTCGACCAAAGCTCCGGGTCGGAAGCGAGGAAAATGTCGCCGGGCTGGGGCGTGTAGGGTTCGGTGGGGCCGCGCAGCGCGTCATCGACGCAGAACGCGGGCTGACATAGGTACGAGCCGCACGGGGCAGGCTCGTCGCATGGGGGCGCACCTGCCGCCGCCAAGAGGAGTATCAAGCCGCTCATCCGGGGTGCATCCTGGTGGCATGGACTTCACTCATTCCCTCCTTTTTCCTATCCGCCCGCGGACGACCGAAACTTAAATCGTTTTCAAGAAACGCCGAGGCGCCGTCCGAGAGGCGGGACGCTTCCCGCCTTTCTCACGGCGACCCCGGCGTTTTCAAGCAGCCCGAATGATCCGAGGACGGTTCACTCGAGGTCAATGTCGTATTCCGCCTCGCCCTTCCGCACGGTCAGTCGCAGGGAGGTCTTTTCCTCGTCCTTGTACTTGGCCGGAATCAGGACCGCCTTGTTCGGGTTTTTGGGATCGTCCGCATCCACGGTGACCTTGTACTCGCCGACTTTCACGTCCTTGAGGCTGTACGTGCCGTCCGCGACCTTGGCGGAATAGGTCTTACCGTCCGCGCCGATGAGCGTCAGAACGGCGGCCGTCACGGGCTTGCCCTTATACGACACCTTGCCCTCGACCTTGCTCGCCGCCTCGGAAGACTTGTCGTCCGGAGGCTTCGGCTTGTCGCCCGCGCCCTTTTCCTCGACGATGTCCTTGCGCGTGCCCTCGACGGCGTCCAGGACTGCCTTGGCGTCGTCGGGCTTGGCCCCGTTCTTCTCGAGCGCCGCTTTCAGGTCCGCGACGGCGGCGTCGAATTCCGCGTCCGTGATCTTCATGCCTTTGTGGGCTTCCTTCATGCTCTTGCCGGTGTACTTCAACGACCCTCCGGTGGCGCTGCTGACGAACTCGACCAGCTTCGTTTTTAGCTCCGCGACTTGCTCCTTGCTCGGCGTGACGGTCGGATCGCGGAAGAAGTTGACCTTCGGATCCTTGGCGGCCGTGTTCACGAAATCGTCCACCACCTTGGCGACGTTGGCCTCGCCGCCGAGCCGGTCCCACAGGGTTTCCGAACCCGGCGCGGCGGGGGCCTTGACATCGATCTTCGTGACCTTGCCATCCACTTCGGTGATCGAGGCGGTTTCGTCCACTTTGAGGTCGGCTAGTTTGCCGTCCTTGCTGTCGATTGTCACTTTGGCGTCGGCGCCGATAGTGAAAGCGTGATCCTTGCCGGCATCGTCCTTCACGGACACGGTCTTATTGTCCCGATCGACCTTGTTCACCTTGCCCGTCGTCGTCTTTTCCTTCGGCGGCGGCGGCGGCGGAGGAGGCGGCGGAGGCTCGGCCGAACCCTTGACTTCGATCCGGGTGGCTTTGCCCTCCTTGGAAGTGACAGTCGCCGTGTCGCCCTTCTTGATGTCCTCCGCCTTGCCCGGCTTGCCGTCGATGGTGACCTTGGTGTCCGCGGCGACCTCCAGAATCCGTTCCTTCTTCTCAGCGTCGATGACGACGATTCGGTCCTTCTCGGCCGACTTCACCGTGCCCTTTGTCTCGACGGACGCTGGGGGCGGCGGAGGCGGCGGAGGCGCTGCACCCTCCACGATGTCCTTCCGCGTCGTTTCCACGGCGCCGAGGACCGCCTTGACGTCGTCATGCTTCACGCCGTTCGTTTCCAGCACGGCCTTGAGGTCCGCCGCGGCGGCGTCGAACTGGGCGTCGGTGATGCCCATGCCCTTGTGGACTTCCTTCATCGACTTGCCCTTGTACGGGAACGGCCCGCCCGTGGCGCTGCTGACGAAGTCGATCAGCTCCTTTTTGAGATGGGCGACCGTCGCGTCGTCGAGCTTGTACTTGCCGCCGCGGGAGAAATCGACCTTGGGGTCGGTCGCGGCGGCGGCGACGAAGTCGTCCACCACCTTGCTCACGCCGGCCTCGCCGCCTAGCCGCTCCCACAGCGTCTTGGGGCCGGCCGTCTTGCCCGAATTCACGCCCTCGCGGACCTCGTCGATGACGGTGCGGAGGACGAAGGCGCGCTTCGTCAGGTCGGGCGTGTTGCGGGCGTTCTCCAGGCCGTCGTCGATCACCTTCTGCAGGTCGGGATGAGCGGACAGCAGAGGACGAACTGTGATGAGGGCGCCTTCGTAGAGGTGGAAGCAGCCGAGGTAGTCGCGCTCGGTGTACTTGCCCTGGCCGTTGTACATGTCGGCGCCTTCGTTGATCACGTTCTTCAGCGCTTCCCGGATGCCGGCCTCCGCGGTCTTGGCGCCGACGGGTTGTCGTCCGCCGCCCGTGCGGCGCCACGGCAGCGCCAGGGCGGGCAGGCACAGCAGGAAGGCCGGTAAACCCCATCGACGAATCACGGACATAAGCGTTCTCCTTTTGGCCGCGCCCCCACGGCGCCGGGCGGGCGGCGGCCGGTCTTGACTTGACTCCCACGACGGGGCCAATCTTAGCCGAGCGGAAGGCGTCCGGAAACTGTTTTTACCTGGACTTGCACCGTTTCCGTCGTTGGGGATAATGATTCCCACCGTCCGGACGACGGCAGGACCGCAAACCCACGGAGGGGATCTTGGCCGACAAATCCACCCACTTGATCCTCGGCGCCTCGGCCGGGCGGCGGCGTCCGCCGAGGGCGCACCGCTGTTCGCCGTCCGCGGCGGCCCCGGTCTGTTCCCGGCCACCGCCGTCGGCCGGCAGGCCGCCCAACGCTGCAAGGACGAAGGCTGGCTCCGTTCCCTCGCCGCCGAAGGCCGCGTCACGCCCCCCGCTGAACGGTTGGCGACCGACACGGCCGTACTCGTTCAGAAAAAGAGCAAATCCGCTCCCGAAATCTGCATTTTGACCGAAAAGGGCCTGACGTGGCTGCTGGGCCAATCCAGTCCGCGGCAGGTGCTGGAAGACTTCGTGCGCGCCCTGGAGTCCCGACAATCCGAGGCCGCGGAGCTGTTGGCGGCGGTGCGGCGGATGCAAACCGGTTTCGACGCCCTCAAGGCCGGGGCCGAGAAGGTGCTGGAACAGCTGCCCCGGCCCGGCGCGCGCGGCCGCACCTTCGGAAAGCCTGATGGACCGCTTCCAGCGCTTCCATCAGCAGCCGGCCGACGACGCGCCGCGCTCGTCTCCAGCGCGCCTCGTCGAATGGCAGGCGTCCGGCGCCTCGGAGGACTTCCCGCTGCCGGAGCTGTATCGCCGGGCGCAGCCGACCGCGCCCGGCCTGTCGCTCGGCGGCTTCCATGACGCCCTACGTCGCCTGCACGAGGCCGGCCGAATCTACCTGCATCCCTGGACCGGCCCGCTGCACGCCCTGCCGGAGCCGTCGTTCGCCCTGCTCGTCGGCCACGAAATCGCGTATTACGCCAGCCTTCGTCCGTGAGGAGCGAGATTCCCATGCCAGCCGCCGCCGTTCGATCCCTGCCGGAGCGCGCCCTGGAAGCGCTGCGCCGCGCCGGCAACCCGTTCCGCGACTACTTCGCGCGCAACCCCGACGACGAAGTCTGCTCCCGCTACCACGTCCCCGAACTGTTCGCCAAGGAGCGCGAACAACTCCTCGCCGTCGTCGATCTGTACCGCTACGCCCCCGCGATGCACTCGGAAGTGGTCCCGGTGCTGGGCAACAAGGGGTCCGGCAAGACGCATTTGCTCCACTCCATCAAGCACGGCCCCGAGGCGACGTGGCAGCTGCTCGTCACGCCGGGAACGTATCAGCGAGATGTGGATTTTCTGGAATACCTTTTGTTCCAGTTCATCGACACCCTGCTCGGCGGCGGCCGGCAGAAGGGCGCCCGGCCGCTGGAGTTCGTCGGCGAACAGCTCGTGCGCGGCCTGCTCGGCAAGGCGCTGGCGGGGCTGACGGCGCAGGAGCGGCTCGACCTGTTCCCGGCGCAAGGCCTCGCCGGCTGGGCGCGCCGCTTCGGCCTGGGCGGATCGCAAGCCAACGAGCGCACCCAATGGCTCATCGACCGCCTCGCCCGGCCGGTCGCGCTGCCGTTCCAGGCCGGCGGCGTCCGCCGCGCCTGCGAGGAGGCCGGCCTCGACGTCGGAGACGGCCTGCAACCTGACCGCCGACTACATCGACTTCACCGAGACGCACAACACGGCCGGCGTGATGCGCCGGCACATCCTGACCGGCTTCGCGCGGGCCGTCCTGCTGGGCGACGAGGCCGACCTGGCCGGCTTCCTCACCTACGGCTTCGCCGAGCTGGACTTCCAGGTGCGGCCCAGCCGGCAGGACCTGGTGCTGGCCCTGTTCAAGGTGCTGATGGAGGTGCTGCGCGGGCTGCGCATTCCCGTGGTGGCCGCCTTCGACCAGCTGGAAGACCTGCTGCTGGCCCGGCGCACCGACGACGTCCACCGCACCGCCGAGGCGTTCTTCGCCGGCGTCGTCCAGGCCATGCACCACCTGGACGGCGTGTGCTTCCTGGTCTTCGCCGAGCGCGGTCTGTGGAACCGCTTCGTGCCGTCGCTGGACGGCTACATTCAGGATCGTCTGAACAATCCGATCCACCTGCCGGACCACGGCACGCTCAAGGCGCTGCGCCTGGAGGCGCCGCCGCCGGAGCTGGTCCACCGGATCGTCGAGGCGCGGCTGCGGCCCGCACTGGAACAATTGCCGGACTTCGCCGAGCTGTCTTCGATCTTTCCGTTCGCGCCGGAGCAGATCGAGCGCGTGGCCCGCACCGAGCCGACGCTGCGCGACATGCTCCAGCAGTTCCGCCATCTCTTCGACCACGTCGTTTTCGGCAACGGCGAGGAGCGCGCCGCACCCAGCTCGACGGAACCCGGCGTGCGGAATCGGCCGGCCCGACCAACCGCCTGCCGGTCGCCGAGGTGTTCACGCCGCCGCTGGCCACGCCGCTGCCGCCGGAAGTGAAATCGGTCGTCGTCGTGCGATCTCCGGAGGCTGACGCCGCCGGCTCGCCCCCGATCGGCGACTTGTGGGACCAGGAAATGCGATCGGCCCGGCGCAAGCTGGAGCCGGAAGGGGCGCTGACCGGCGCCACGCGCGAATTGCAGGCGGGGTTGGGGGCGTTCCTGCAAGTCTGCCATGAACACGGCGTCAAGGTGGGGCCGTGGCGGCTGTGCCACGTCGTGCCGGAGTGGACGTTCGGCGACCACCCGACCTACGGCGCCCTGACGATCGCGCACTGGGTCTGCAAGGATGGCCAGCCGTGGAAGGTGGGCGTCGGCCTCTTCCTCGGCCGCGGCCCGGCCAAGCCGAAGGACCTGGCGACGAAGCTATCGACGTTGGACGCGGAGCCGGCCGTGGTGGACCACCTCATCTTGTTGCGGCCGGAAGACGACCTGGGGCTGACCGGCAAGAGCAAGACGCTTTGGCAGGAGGCGGAGCGGCGCAGCCGGCACGCCCGACTGGAGCCGGCGTCGCTGGACGCCTTCGCGACGCTGTACGCCTTCCCGCGGCTGATCGCCGCGCTTCAGGAGGCGCTGCCGGAAGGGCAGCCGCTGCCGAACCTGGCGGATTTGCTCCAGGAGAAGTGCGAGAAGCTGCTGGAACAGGTGTGCATGCCGGTGCAGGGCTGAGCGGAAAAGAGTCAGCGGTGGTCGCAGTAGAGCGGGGAGTGGAAGTGATCTTTCCCACAGTTCCGCTAATCGCGCGCCGCTCAAAGCCTGGCCAGCACACCCGTGGCGACTCCCAATAAGACGCCGAGTGCGGTGATCACGAAGATCGCAGCGACGCAACCGGGCGAATTGCGCAGAGTCCACATTCCAAGTGCAGGGAAGAAGAGGATGCAAGCCCATGCGGCCAATTGGCCCGCTAAGGCGCTCGACTCGGCGTAGCCAATCAGATAGGCCGAAACGGCTGCAAACAACGGCGGCATGTCGCGATCCTCACTTTACAACAAACCGGATCGAGGCGACTACCCGCCAAATGTAGTTTATTTCCGAGGAAAGCGGCAGCGGACCAGAAAAACTTGCCGAACGGATCGACAAATCTCTTTCTTCTCCTTCGTTCGGCCCTCGTTCCCGAACTCTGTTCGGGAATGCCTTCTGCGAAACTCCCGTTTCGCGTCCGGTTCCTCGACCGGACGCGAAACGGGAGTTTCGCGAACGCACGTTCCCGAACAGGAGTTCGGGAACGAGGGGACGTAATCAGCTCGAAGCGCCAGCGAGGGATTTCGTTGAAGTCCCTCGCTGGCGCTTCGGGCTGGTTCGTTTCAGCTGTCCATCATGCAACCCGTATCGGTCGCAACGTTCGTCGGCGCGGCTTGCCGCTCGGCCGGCTGCTGCGGGAACGGGTGAGCCTGCCACTCCTCCGCCGGGCGTGGAGGATCAACCTTCTTTTCGACGGGGTCCGGCTTCCGATCGTCCTTGGCCACATCCGTCGGAGGAGCCGGCGCCGCGGTCTGTGCGGGTTGCACCGGGTTGGAGGCCGTACCCGTTTTTGAAGGCGACAGGAGCGAGGTCGTTCCCGCGCCGAGGACGCAGGCGGCCAGCAGGGCCACGGCGGTTCCCTTTAGCCGGGCCAGCTGCAAGGCGACCGTCGCCAGTCCGCCGGCCATGCCCCGCGCCGCCAGGCGCATCGCCGCCCGGATCGTGGATTCCAGCAAGAAGACCGGCACCACCGATGCCGTGTTGCGAACGGCCGACGGGACAGGTCCATCCGCGAGCAGCGCCGCCGCCATTCCCCTTCGGCCCAGCCGCATCCGCAGCAGATCGCGCGCCCGTGACAGCCGGGCCTTCACCGTGCCCACCGGCCAGCGCAGCGCCCGCGCGGCCTCCTCGTTCGTCTTGCCTTCCAGGTAGCAAAGGATGACCGGCTGCCGATATTTCTCCGGCAATTTGCGGATTTCTTCGTGGAGCACGAAGCGGAGATCGGGGCCGACCGCTTCGCCCACCGCCGGCACGGTGGTCAGGTCGAGGCCGGGTCGTTCGTGCGTCCGCCGCCGCTCCGCCCGGCCGCGCAGCCGGGCCGCCACCTTGTAAGCGACGCCGTACAGCCACGCGCTCAGCGACGGGCGATTGCGGATCGTTCGGGCGTTGCGCACCAGTACCAGAAACGCCGCTTGAAAGGCGTCCTCCGCCTCCTGGGCGTCGCGCAGCATCTGCCGACACAGGCACAGCACCATCGGCCCATGTCGGACCATCAGCGCCGCAAACGACGGCTCGTCCCGCCGAGCGACGAACCGTTCCAGCAGCTGAGCGTCCGTCTCCGACAGCGCTCCCTGCAACCCGGCCGACCGGCCCATGCGCCGGATCGCGTCGCCCAGTGGTTCGGTTGACACGCGCACCATCCTCCCGGTGGGATTGCCCCGCGAATAGTGCGGCGAGGGGCGGTTCCGGGTTCACCAAATTGTTAACGCAAACGCCGGTTAGCCGCGACGCGCAGCGGAGCGCTTGGGACAAAGCGCTCCGCTGCGCGTCGCGGCTAACCGGACGATGACGATCATCTCACTGATCGCCGTTCTTGAGCAGCACGTAGGTGACTTCGCCCGTCGGCGACTCGCACCTCCAGCATGACGCCCTTGTCCAGCGACGCGGAAGTCAGCTTCTCCTTCAGCGCATCCGCCCCATCGACCGGCTTGTCTTCGACCTTCGTCACGACGACGCCACGGCCCAGGCCGGCCAGCGCCGCCGCCCCGTCGCGCGTCACTTCCGTCACCAGGGCGCCCTTCGCCTCCTTGGCGTCCTTGTAGCCCAGGCCCTCCGCCAGCTTCGGCGTCAGGTCGGTCGCTTCCGCCCCGATCTTGTCCAGGGCGACCGCGTCCTTGATGGTCTCCGGCAGGCGCGGCCGGGCGACTTTCTCCTCGCCAAAGTCCGGCGGCTGCTCCTCGATCGTCACCGACAGCGTCTCCGACTTGCCGTCGCGCATCACCGCCACCTCGACCGGCTTGCCCTTGGGCAGCACGGCCACCACACTCTTGAGGCTGGTCGAGTCCTTGACCGACTTGCCGCCCAGGGCCGTGATCACGTCGCCCGGCTCCAGCTTCGCCTTGGCGGCCGGGGAGCCTGCGAGGACGCGCGTCACGATGACGCCGTGGTCGTCCTTCAGCCCCAGGTGCGACGCCAGATCGGCGCCGTCGATGTCGTCCAGGCCGATGCCGAGGTAGCCGCGGTGAACCGATCCGTCCTTGAGCAGGGCGTCCTTGACGTTCTTGACCAGGTTGGAGGCGATCGCCAGACCGACGCCCTGGAAGCCGCCGCTGCGGCTCTTGATCGCCGAGTTGATGCCGATCACCTGGCCGGCCATGTTGATGAGCGGGCCGCCGCTGTTGCCGGGGTTGATGGCCGCGTCCGTCTGCAAGAAGTCTTCATACATGTTCATGTGGAGGCTGCGGCCCTTGGCGCTGATGATGCCGGACGTCACCGTGCCGGTCAGGCCGAACGGCGCCCCGACCGCCAGCACGCGGTCGCCGATCTCCATCTGGTCGCTGTCGCCAAACTCCAGATACGGCAGCGGTTCCTTGGACTGGATCTTGACGATGGCCAGGTCGGTCTTGGGGTCGGACGTGATGTCCTTGGAGACGAACTTGCGGCCGTCGTTGAGCGTGACGATCAGTTCGTTGGCGCCGTCCACGACGTGGTAGTTCGTCATGATGACGCCGTGCGGATCGACCAGGAAACCAGAGCCGAAACCGAGCGTGCCGTCGTCGGGCGGCTGGGCGCCGTTGTCGTCCGGCGGGAAGAAGCGGTGGAGATCGTCCGGCGCCTGCGGCTTATCGTCGGGGGCGGGTTTGGACTTGGGATTGTCGCGGGTCTTGATGGTGGTGTGGACGCGCGACTCGATGCTGACGACGGCCGGCAGCACCTTTTTCACGATGTCACGGTAGGACGTGAGTTCCTTGGGAGCGTCCGCGACGGCGGGGACGGGGGCGGCCGAGGCGTGCATCTGGCTGGGGATGTACCAGGCGGCGCCGGCGGTCATCATGGCGCCCAGGGCGAACGAACACAGTATCACGGGCCATCGTCTCATGATCGGAAAACCTCCTAGAGGACTACAGCGAAGGGCGCGGCGACGGCCGGCCCGGAACATCAACTCCATCGGATTGGGTTCGAGAGGAGCGCTCCCCCTGATTTCATCATATACCCGCGCCGGCCGGCCTGAGAATTCCGAAACCGAAAAAATTAGGTGAGGACGGAGCCGCGACCGTCAGGGAGCGGGGTTCGCCAAAACCGCTCCCTGACGGTCGCGGCTCCGACAGATAGGTAGGGCGTTTCAGTCGGCGTAATAGGCGAGGATGGCGCTGATGCGTCGGACGGCCTTGCGTTCGCTGACGCCGTAGTTGCTGGCAATGTCGGCGGCGGCGGCGCGGACGGCCTCATGCTCGATCACTTCGAGGGGAAGTCCCTGCTCGGCGGCCTCGACGCGCAAGCCGGGAGAGCTGAGCACCAGGACGGCGCCGTGAACGGCCACGGCCGCCTCCACTTCCGGCACGCCCTGGTTGGCCAGCCAGGTGTACTGCTGTTGCAGGAGGTTCTCGAAACGGCGGGAGAACTGATCGTCGTTTAGTTCGCCGGCCCGATAGCGGCGGAGCTGGCGGTTGAGTCGCTGGGCCAGGCGCGGAAGGACAATGTCCATCAACTCACGGCTCATGGCGACCCCTCGAAGGTGGTGGGTCCAGGCGGAGCGGGCGGTCCAGCCGGCGCCCCGTCGGCCAATCGCGGGGGCGGCTTCCTTTGTCATTGTAGGGCGTTGGCCGGCCGCAAGCAAAAGTCCTTTTCGGCTCAAACACTTCCGGCGGACGGATTATGGCGCGAACGCGCCGGCCGCAACGATCCTTCCAGCCCCCGGCGCCTCGTTTAGCCGCGACCCGAAGGGGAGCGCGTCGGCGCCGACGCGGGACCGCTGCCCTTGCAAAGCGTCGCCGCGCGCCTAAAAAACATTCTCCGCCAGGCCGCGGGAAACTCGACCATACGGGGAGGAAAAAGCCCCTCTCATGAGAATCCAACCATGATCCAGGTCGATCGACTGACCAAGTACTTCGGCCACGTCCTGGCCGTGAACAACGTCAGTTTTCAGGTCGAAAAGAACGAAATCGTCGGTCTGCTCGGCAACAACGGCGCCGGCAAGACGACGATCATGCGCATCCTCACCACTTACCTTCCGGCGTCGAGCGGCGTAGCCCGCGTGGACGGCTTCGACGTGATGAAGGACTCGATGGAGGTGCGCCGCCGCATCGGCTACCTGCCGGAAAACATTCCGCTTTATGGCGAGATGCGCGTGGACGAGTACCTCGACTTCCGGGCGAAGCTCAAGGGCGTGGAACGGCGGCGGCGCGGCGAGCGCCTCGGCTACTGCGTCGAGCGCTGCCGGCTGGAGGGCGTTCGCCGCGCGCTGCTCGGCACCCTGTCCAAGGGCTACCGCCAGCGCGTCGGCCTGGCCGACGCCCTGATCGCCGACCCGCCGCTGCTGGTCCTCGACGAGCCGACCGACGGCCTCGACCCCGGCCAGAAGCAGGAAACGCTCGGCCGCCCTGCGCGACCTCGGCCGGACCCATACCATCATGCTGTCGTCCCACCTGCTTTCGGAGGTGGAGACGATCGCCCAGCGCGTCATCATCCTGCGGCGCGGACACCTGGGTTTGGCGAAAAAGCTGTCCGATCTGGAGACCGATTCGATCATCCTGGTGGAAGCGCGGGGGCCGTCGGATCAGGTGGCCAACGCCCTGCGCGGCGTGGACGGCGTGACGCAGGTGACGATCCAGGGACTCGGCGACGGCCTGCATTCCTACGAGGTGCGCACGCGCCGGTCGGAGGACCTGCGCGAGCAGATCTTCCGCGTGGCGGCCAGCCACAACTGGCCGCTCCGCCGGCTCGACATGCGGCGGCGCCACTTCCAGGATCGCTGGAACGAGATCAACAACCTGGACGAGTCCGTCCTGCCGGCCGCGGCGGCCTCTGGCGGCGGCGACCGCCGCGAACCCGCCCGCTTCGACGGCCGTAACGCAATAATGGGGCGGCCGGCGGTCCTCCGCGGCGAGCCAAGGAACCCTGTCCATGTCCAATACGATCACGAAGAAATCGGACGACCACGCCCCCAACGCCTCGATGCTCGACAGCGCGGCGGGACCGTCCCTGCACGTTCAAAGCGAACCGACGTTCGCGCGGTTCATCGCCCTCATCGGGGCCGCCCTTGCCACGATCGGCTGCGTCATCCTCTGGCTCACCCTCATCGCCGGCAAGACGCTGGCCCTCAGCGCGGGCCTGGGCGGTCTGATCCTCTTCATCGGCGTCGCCTGTCTGCTGTTGCACGCCGCCGTCGATAAGGACCTGCAATTCCGCCTCATGTACACGGCCGTCGCCGCCCTCGTCTTCATCGTCGGCGTCGCGTTGTGCATCATCCCGTTTCCGACGCATTTCGGCGACATGTTCGGCGGCGGTTTTCTCGCCCTTCTCGCCGCGCTGATGTTCGTTTTGGCGGTCCTGCGCAATGAGACGGACGCCGTCCGGCGCGATTACATCCAGCTGACCATCCTCGGCGCCGGCGGCGTGATGGCGCTGACGGGGCTGATCGGCGGCACGATCAGCATCCACTTCCTGACGCCGTTCGGCCTGCTGCTGTCGCTGCTCGGCCTGGTCTATCTGCTGGCCTTCATCGGCACGCGCGGTTTGGCCGACGTGCTGGCCCTCCGCATTGGCTGGGCCGTCCTCGCCCTCGGCGGGTTGACGTTCCTGGTCGCGCTGGGACGGTCGGTGTTGCCGCCGCTGTTTCACTACTTCCGATGGACGCCGACGACGCCGCAGGAATATTTCTTCCCCTACGGCCTGATCCTGATGGTCATCGGCGTGATCTACGCCGCCGCGTCCTACCTGGCTGCTCCGACGCCCCCTTCGCGGTCCTGACGCGGCGCGAGCTGGGCGCGTTCTTCTATACGCCGATGGCCTATCTCCTCCTTTTCGGCTTCACCGTCATCGGCTGGGTTTCTTTCGGTCTCTTCTTCAACTCGCTTTGGGTCGCCCATGAGCGTCAGATACCGCTCATCGAGCCGGTCGTGCAGATATACTTCTTCAACCTGCTGCCGGCCATTGCCATGGTGTTCATCGTGCCGGTGCTGACAATGCGGCTGGTCAGCGAGGAGAAGCGGTCGGGGACGATGGAGATGCTGCTGACGGCGCCGGTCGAGGAGCCGACGGTGATTCTGAGCAAATTTCTCGCCGGCTGGCTGATGTTCCTATCCATCTGGGCGCCGTTCTATCTGTTCCTGATCGGCATGGCGGCGGCCGGCGCCCCATTCGATTACCGGCCGCTGCTCAGCTACACGCTCGGACTGATGGTTGTCGGCGCCGGCATGGTTAGCATGGGCCTGTTCTTCTCGACGCTGACGCGCAACCAGCTCGTCAGCGCCGTCATCACCTTCGCCGCCATGCTCTGCCTGACGGCGGTGTTCATCCTCGGCAACTTCGTTCAGGACTCGAACTCCATCTGGATAACGGTGTTCAAGCATTTGTCGTTCCTGAACAGCTGGCAGGAAACGCTTCAGGGCAAGGTGACGCCCGACGTCGGACTGGTCTTCTACGCCTCGATGGCGGTCTTCTTTTTGTTTCTGAGCGTGAAAGTGCTGGAGTCGCGGAAGTGGTGGTGAGCAGGCGAGCGGGGGGCGTCAGCCCCCTGATTCCGCATCACGTTTTTTCATGAAATCCAGAATCAGGGGGCTGACGCCCCCCGCTCGCCCAGCGGCCGGCGCAAGTTAGAGGTGGATGACGATGGCGACTAACCCGACGAACCCTCCCGGCCCGGCCGGCCCTTCCTTCCTGGACGCCCTGGCCGCCAAGCGCCAGCAACTCGGCATCGGCCTCGTGATCGTGGGCCTCGCCCTCACGGCGATTCCCATCGTCTTCGGGGTCCGTCAGGGCTGGGAAGACGCCCGCGAAATCATCGTCTGGGGGGCGCTGCTGTCCCTGGCCTGCCTCATCGCGGGGGCGGTCTGTCTGGCGGCGAAGTCGGGGCCGAACCTGTCGGACACGGAGCAGGTCCGGCTGGTCCTCCTCATTCTCGGCGGAGTCGTGGGGTTCTTGACTACTCTGCTCGGCCTGGTCCTCCCGTTCACGCGCTATGCCGCCGTTTTCGGCGGCGGACTCAAGCAATGGAGCCAGAACCGCTGGACGGTCCTTCTTTGCGCGGCCGCCGTCTTCGGCGGCCTTCTCCTGATGTTCGTCAGCCTGCTGCTGGCCCGCGGGGTGGAGCGCAAAAACGCCGTGATGCGGCGGCTGATGTACGGGTACAACGCCTTCTTCTCCAGCTTCCTCCTGCTGGCGGTGCTGTTGCTCGTCAACGTCCTCGGCTACACGCCGCTGCCGGCCTTCGGCTCGCTGGCGCGGACCTACGACTGGACGGCGAACCACGTCTACACGCTCAGCGAGGCCACGAAGGCCCAGCTGGCTGACCTCAAGAAGCCGGTCAACGTGATCCTGCTGCTGTCCGGCCGGTCGGAGGCGCTGCCGGCCATGGAAGCCATGCTCCACAACTGCCAGCAGGTGACGCCCAACCTCTTCTTGGAAGTGATCTCGCCGGAAATGCTGGACCGCAAGAAGCAGTTCGATCTGCGGAGAACCTTCGACCTGCCCCAGGACATGGAGGGGATGGTCGTCGTTTACGGCAACGTCACTGTGGACGAAAAGCCGGCGCCGG
Organism: uncultured Planctomycetaceae bacterium; assembly: GCA_963771935.1. Classification (GTDB taxonomy): domain Bacteria; phylum Planctomycetota; class Planctomycetia; order Gemmatales; family Gemmataceae; genus UBA4732. The sequence continues at coordinate 29,317 of CAVYVK010000006.1, forward strand.
ACGCGACCTTCACCTTCGTCAAGGAGTCGGAGCTGTACCAGCCTCCGACGCCGTCGTTTGACGGGAGCCAGCCCTCGACCAAGTTCACGTTCAAGGGGGAGGCGGCGCTGACGACGGCCATCGACTACCTCCAGGGGGACAAGACCAAGACGGTCATCTATTTCACCCAGGGCCACGGCGAATTGGCGTTCGGGCCCGAGGGAGACCAGGACCAGGGCGGCGGCGTCAGCACCCTCGTCGATTACATGAGCCCATGGGGCAATTACGAGCTGCGCCCCCTGCCGCTCGGCCCGACGACGCGAGAGATCCCGCCCGACGCGAACTTCGTGGTCATCGCCCGTCCTCGAACCGCGCTGCCGGGGCCGGCCGTGGACGCCCTGCGAGCCTTTCTGATGGGGGCCAACGGCAAGCGGGGCAAGTTGATCGCGCTGCTTAACCCCGGGAGCATATGGCGCGCCGACTTACGAGGATCCCGGTCTGGAGGGGCTGCTGGCGGAATACAACGTGCGCCTCGGCCATGACCGCATCCTCTCCTCCAATCCGGACGTGCCCGTCCAGGTGGCGCCGGTCAGCGCCGACCCGGACAGCACCAACGTCATCGCGCGCGTGTTCACCCGGATCGTCTTCCCCTTTGAAAACGCCCAGACCGTGTGGCCCGAGACGAAAAACCCCGCGTTTCGGGCGGAAATCTTGTTCCAGACCGACCCCGGCTATCTCGTCTGGAGCGAGAAGAACCTGCGCCGACCCGTCGGCGTTGGCCGTCGCGGCTGGCAAGGAGCGCGACCAGAGGAAGTTCGATCGCTTCGCCAAGTCGCCGCTGCCCGTGGCCGTGGCCGTCTCAGAGTCCGAAGGCGCCGCCCATCCCCGGACACGAGTTCATGGGTCCGCAGCCGGGCAAGCCGGTGATGTTGGTCTACGGAGACGCGAGTTGGGCGAGCAATCCGGCGCTCACCGGTCCGGACGCCGACATCCCGTTCAACCTCTTCAAAAGCTCGGTGGACTGGCTGCGGGAACGCGCGACGATCGGCGAGCAAGTCAAGACGAAGAGCGGCACGGAGCGGGAGGAATTTTCGCTGGACAAGGCGCCGAAGTCGTGGTGGAGCATCGTGATCTGGACGGGGTTCGCGATGCTGACCGGCGTCGTCGCGCTCGGTCTGGGCATGGTGCTGGTGCGCCGTCGCTGACGCGGGGGTCCGGGTGGATTCGTCCATAATCAAGTTCCCCGTTTAGCCGCTCTTCGCAGAAGAGCGCGAGGCCAACGCGCTCTTCTGCGAAGAGCGGCTAAACGAATGAGCAGAAATCAGGCAAACTCGCCATGAAGTTGAGAACGATCTACGTCCTGTTCGCCGTGCTGATCCTGGTGGGGGCTCTGTTCGTCGTGGCCATGTGGACCGGCGACAAGCAGCCGCCGGATACGAGCCTGTATGCGCTGCCCGGCGCCCACGATTCCAAGAACCCCTTTGAGGTGTCCGACGTGGATCGCGTCGAGATCAAGCGGGCCCGTCCGAACGCGGAAACCATCGTCCTCGTCAGGGCTTCCAAAACGTCGCCCTGGCAGATCGAGGAGCCGCACAAACTGCGGGCCGGCGCCGTCGTCACCGACCTGGTGACGCAGATCCTCGGCGCCACCCGCGACCCCGAGGCGGACGTGCCGGCCGACCTCAAGGCCGCCGGCCTGGATCCGCCCGCCGAGGTCGTCACCCTCAGCGGGACGACCGGCGGCGACAAGGACAAGAAGGGCGAGGCGCGGTCGTTCCAGCTGAACGTCGGCGAAGCCAGCTCCGAGTCCTCCAAGGCGGTCATTTACGTCACGTCGCCGGATCGGCCCAAGGAGATCCTGCCCGTCCGTCGTTCCTCGCTCGCCACGGTGCTGGACACGGTCAACGACTTCCGCGATCCCTACCTTCTGGCCTCCGCCATCTCTGATTATGCGCGCGTCAAACTGAATCTGACCGCAGCGGACAAGGCGAAAGCGCCGAAGAGGCCGCTGGAGCTGAAGAAGATGGACGGCGGTCTGTGGCGCTACACCGACTCGCTCGGCTACGACGGCTCGGCCGAGACCGGCGAGACGGGCGGCGTCACCGAGCCGGGCAAGCGGCCGGCCGGCGTCAACGGCCTGCTTAAAGTGCTGTCCGACCTGCGGGTCGAGTCCGCCGATTGGGTCCAGGACGGAGCCACGGACGCGGACCTAGCCAAGTACGACCTCGACGCCGGCAAGACCGACGTGCTGACGGTCGAGGTGGACCGGGTCGTGACGGGCAAGGACGATACCGGCGCGGAGAAGAAAGGTCCCGATGACGCTGCTCGTGGCCGTCGGCAAGAAGGTCGGCGACAAGTCGGATCGTTATTACGCGGCCGTGAAGGACGAGGAACATGGTACGAGCGTAGCGCGGATTCCGACGACGGGGCCGGATTCGCTCGTCCAGGAATTCGCGGACCCGACGGCCCTGCGCAACAAGACGCTGGTGGCGCTGGGCGGCTTCAAGAAGCCGCTGGCCGTGCGCGTCACCAACGCCGTCCGGCAAGCTGGAGTTCCTCCGTCTCAAGGAGCAAGATCCGTGGCGGCTCTACCGCGACGGCAAGGAAGTGACGCTGGATCAGGCGGCGGTCGATCGCCTCGTCAACCAGCTGGTGCATCCCGATCAGGTGCGTTCGTTCATCGACGCCCCGGACGAAGACGAAGCTCGGCCTGAACGTGCCGGCCGCGACGGTCGAGGTCTGGGTGGACGGCGTTGAGGAGGAAAAGAAGCCCGAAACCAAGGACGACAAAAAGGACGCCGAGAAAAAGGACGAGAAAAAGGACACGGAAAAGAAGGACGAGCCGAAGCCGCGTCTGCTGCTGAAGTCCGACAAGCCGGCGGCGAAGCTGACCTACGGCGCCGTGGAGGACGAGCTGGCGGCGGTCAAGCGTTTCGAGGACCATACGGGCTGGACAGAGACGGCCGTGGTCAAGGCGTCGAAGCTGCTGGAAGACCAGGCGAAGGCCGGGCCGCTGGCTTACTACGACAAGGCGCTGCCGAAATTCAGCACCGGCTTCGATCTGCCGGACAAGGACGTCACTTCCCTGGAGCTGGACCGCCCTGACGGCCAGTACATCCTCTCCCGCGACAAGCCGGATGCACCGTGGGCGTTCAAGAAGCCGGACGAGTGGGACGCCTCCCACCGCAAAACCAAGGTCAACGCCACGCAAGTGGAGAACGTCCTGAGGACGCTCGACTCCTTGCAGGCGCGGAGCCTGGTCGTCGAAACGCCGACGCCGGACGACCTCGACAAGTACGGTCTGAAGGCGCCGGCCCTCAAGGCGGTGGTGACGAAGAAGATCGGCGACAAGACCGACACGTATACGCTCTTATTCGGCAAGGACGCGCCGGACGGCGGCGTCTACGCCCAGCAGAGCCAGCGGCCGATGGTCTTCGAGATTGAGAAGAGCGTCGTCACCACGCTCAACCAGGATCTGCGCGACCGCTCGGTCTTCGCCGTGGACCCGGCCAAGGCGAAAGAGTTGAAACTGACGGGGTGGAACCAGAACAGCGTCCGGCCGGAGACGCTGGATTTCGTGAAGACGGGCGACCAGTGGGCGCCGAAGCCGCCGGACTTCAAGGCGGACTCCGACAAGGTGGCGACGCTGGTGCAGGGGCTGGCGCACCTCACGGCGGGAGAGATAGTCACCAAGGACGACAAGATCAAGGCGGCGTTCGACAGCGACGCGGACAAGACCGCCCTGACGATCGAGATGACGGTCGAGGGGGAAGCCCAACCGCTCCAGCTGAAGGTCGTGAACCTGACCGGCGACAAGTCCGGCCTGCCGCCGGAGAAGAAAGGGTTTTACGCCGTCAGCGCCAACAGCCCGAACCTGCCCGGTGAGATCTTCGTGGCGCCGCGGGAGTTGTTCGAGGGGCCGGTGAGCAAATCGACGTATTTCGTCAAGCCGTGAGCGCTTCAAAACCTGGCGAGCCGGGGGCGTAAGCCCCCGGAGATTGTCTCAGTAATTGCAACGTTTCTCCGGGGGCTTACGCCCCCGGCTCGCCGCGCCGGCGCGAGAGCGCACCATGAGCCGGGTCGTCGAGCAGTTCGAGCGGGCCAGGCAGTACCTCGCCGGCGGCGTCAGCGCCTCGACGCGCCTCAACCGGGCGCTCGGCCATCCGCTGCTGTTCGACCGCGCCGAGGGCTGCCGCGTCTGGGACCTGGACGGCAAGGAGTATCTCGACCTCTGTTGCAGCCACGGCGCGACGCTGCTGGGCCACGGCGATCCGCGCGTGCGGCGGGCGGTGGAGGCGGCGCTGGCCCGCGGCGCCGCCTGCTCCTACGAGAACGAGCTGCACACCGACCTCGCCCGGCTGCTGTGCGAGACGGTGCCGTGCCTGGAGCGCGTGCGCTTCACCGGCTCCGGCACCGAGGCGACGATGCACTGCATCCGCCTGGCCCGCGCCTTCACCGGCCGCACCAAGCTCCTCAAGTTCGAAGGCAATTTCCACGGCTACCACGATCAGGTGATGTACGCCATCGGCACGCCGGCCGACCGTCTCGGCCCTGAGGAGGCGCCGACTGCGCATCCCGGCTCGTCCGGCCTGCCGGCGGGACTGGATCGGCAGCTCGTCCTCGTGCCCTACAACCGCACCGACCTGTTCGAGGAGGCGTTCCGCCGGCACGCCCACGAGCTGGCGGCCGTCATCTGCGAGCCGATCTATTACAACGCCGGCTGCATCGTGCCGGATAAGGAGTTCATGGATGCGTTGAGGCGGCGAACGCGCGAAGCCGGCGTGCTGCTGATCTTCGACGAGGTGCTGAGCGCCTTCCGCATGTGTCCCGGGGGGCGCAGGAGTATCTCGGCGTGACGCCGGATCTCTGCACGCTTGGGCAAGGCGGTCGGCGGCGGCTATCCGCTGAGCGTGTTCGGCGGCCGGCGCGACATGATGGACCGCCTGATGCCGATCGGCGACTGCCAGCACAGCGGCACCTACAACGGCCACGTCGTCTCGGTCGCCGCCGCCCTGGCCGCCGTCACGGCGTACCGCGAGCCCGGCTTCTACGAACACATCCATGCCATCGGCCGTCGGCTGTGCGACGGCCTCAACGCGATCTTCGTCCGTCATGGCATCGCCGGCCGCGTGCAGGGATTGGGGGCGCGGTTCGGCATCTATTTCGGCGTCGAGGGGCCGATCCGCGACTACCGCGACGCCGTGCGGCATCAGCGGGAACAGATGCTGCGCTTCATCGCATCGGCGATTCGACACGGCGTCTATTTCCACGACTACGGCGGTGCGGCGTGCCATCACGGCTTCTGCGCGGCGATGACGTTGGCGGACGCGGATGAGGCGCTGAATCGCTTGGATGATGCGGTAGTTCAGATGGAGCAGCGAATTCGCACTTCCGAATGAGAGGGCGCAGCAATGATTCAGCGTACCAAGATCCCGCAGGAGCGGCCCTTTTACATCGAATCGGACGGAAAACCGATGGGCGAGACGCCGCAGCACATCGACAACATGATCTATCTGCTGGAGCCGCTCCGGGAGTGGTTTGCGTCCGACCCGATGGTCTATGTCGGCGCCAACATGTTCGTCCACTACGAGCGCGGCAACCGCAACCGCCACGTCTCACCCGATGTGTTCGTGGTCAAGGGCGTCCAAAAAGAGGTGCGGCCGAAGCGCCGTAACTACCGGGTCTGGGAGGAAGGCAAGGGGCCGGATTTCGTCGTCGAGTTCACGTCCGAATCGACGCGGGAAGAGGACCAGACCACGAAGTGCGCGATCTATCAAGACATCCTTCGCGTGTCCGAGTATTTCCTGTTCGACCCCTTTGAAGAGTACCTCCATCCGCGCTTGCAGGGGTTCCGGTTGGCGAAAGGAGACTACCGGCCGATCCGGCCGCTGAAGGGGCGGCTGCCGAGCAAGGTGCTGGGCCTGCATCTCGAACCCAGCGGCGACCTCCTGCGACTGTACGACCAGGCGGGCGGTCGGCGGCTACCCACTCCGCCCGAGCAGCGGGAGGAAATCGAGCGCCTGCGCCGCGAACTGGAAGAACTGCGCCGCCGGCCGCCTGGTTCGTGACATCCTCTGGCCGACCATCGGGACGGCATTGACGTCTGATAGGAACCAGTCCGGCGCACGGACGGAAAAAGCGATTCATCCACCATGCGCATCGCCATCGGCCAACTCTGGCAGGAGACGAACACACTCAACCCGACGCCGACGACGCGCGCCGATTTCGAGGCGTTCGGCGTCGTCCGCGGGCCGGAACTGGTCGAGCGCATGGCCGAGACGAACGAACTCGGCGGCTTTATCCAGACATTGCGGACATGGCCGGAGCGGCCGGAGATCGTCGGACTGGTCCGTCTACCCGCATGGCCCGGCGGCACGGCGACCGCCGAGACGTTCGCCTGGCTGCGCGAGGAGTTGGTCGATTCACTGCACCGCGCCTTGCCGGTTGACGCCGTCCTCCTCGCCCTGCACGGCTCCCTCGCCGCAGAGGGGGCGCCGGACGTAGAAGGCGATATTCTGGAGGCGTATCGGGCGCTGACTCGGGCCGGACGTTCCGCTCGTCGCCACGCTCGACCTGCACGCCAACGTCACCGGGCGCATGGTGCGGGCGGCGGACCCTCTGGTGCTGTACCACACCATTCCGCACGTCGATGTCGTCGAAACCGGCCGGCGCGGCGCCGCCGTCCTTCGCCGCATCCTCGACGGCGCCCGGCCCGTCACCGCGTTTCAGAAGCTGCCGCTCGTCGTCGCCGGTCGAGCGCGCCAATACGCAAGATCCCGAGAGCATTAGTTACGCGATCCGCGAAACCTTGCAATCGTGGGAGCGCGACCCGTGTGTCCTCGCCGCCGGCCTGGCGACGGTGCAGCCGTGGCTCGACATCCCGGAACTGGGGTCGGCCGTCGTGGTCGTGACGGACGGCGACGCCGCGCTGGCGCGAACAGGTGCGCCGAACTGTCAGCGTTCGTCTGGGAACATCGTCGGGATTACCTGTCCGAATCTGCCGCCGGTGGAGGAAGGCGTGCGGATCGCGTTCGCCGAACGGGACGGGTTGGTGGTCCTCGGCGACGGCGCCGACGCCACGACCTCCGGCGCGCCCGGCGACGGCAACCACATCCCCCGCGAGGTTCTGAAATACGACTGGCCGCGGCCCGCCCTCGTGACGCTGGTCGATCCTGAGCTAGTCGCGGAGGCGGCGCGGCGCGGCGTCGGAGCGGAATTCGCCGCCATGCTGGGCGGCAAGCGCGACCGCTCATCGACTCCGCTTCCGGCCGTCGTCCGGGCAGCGAAGCTGTTCGACGCCCGCTTCGTGATGTCCGGCCATCTTGCCCGCAACATGCCGATCGACATGGGGCCGTCCGCGGTATTGCGGGTCGGCAATGTGCATATCGTGGTCACGTCGCGGTCGGGACCGCACTTCAGCCCCCGGCTGTTCGAGGCCGCGGGGATCGACCCGTTCGCCTCCCAGCTGCTCGTCGCCAAAAGCCCCTGCGGCTTCCGCGCGGCGTATCAAGCGCGGGCAAAGAAGATGCTCGTCGTCCGCTCCTCCGGCTGCGCCCCGTCCGATTTCTGGCGCTATCCGTTCCGCAACATCCCGCGACCGCTGTGGCCGTGGGATGACATCGCGGCATGGGTGCCGGAACCGCTGGTCGTGCCGCTTGAATAGGGCGGGGCGACCCCGCCCCTACCTCTTCTTCCTGACGCGCGGCACAGGCAGCAGCGGCAGCAGCGCTTCCAGTTCCTCCCTCGTCAACGGCGCCAGCGGCTGGTAGCCGTGTCGGGCCAGCCGCGCCGAACGCAGGGCGCACTCCTTTTCCAGGAGGTAATAGCGGTTATAGCCCTCACGCAGCTCATTGATGCGGCGCACGTCCACGCCGGCGAGGTATTCGCCCCAGAGTCGGTTGAAACGCTCGATGCTCTCGCCTAGCTCGCGCAGCGCCCGCCGCAGCGCCCACCGCGACGAGGTCGGCGCCACCGTATCGCGCAGCCTCGGCGCCAGCTCCGCGTGCTGTCGTTCCAGTACCGCGACCTGTTCCTCGTCCGCGAGGAAGGGTCGCACGGCCTCCCAGCCGCCGCCCAGCGCGTGCAGCAAGCCGAGCCGCGTCCGCACCATCTCCAGCCGCTCCTCGCGCTCGCGGCAGCATTGGCCCAGCAGCGCGTCGTACGCGTCCTGCACCATCCGCGCCCTCCGGACGTAGGCCGGTGGTCCGAAGCGCGATTCGATCTCTTGCAGCCCCACCTCGCGGTCGGAAATCGAAACGTCGTCCACCCCTAGTCCTCCGCCGCCTTCGATTCCCCTATTTCCGCGTCCGCCTTGTCCTTTTCCGTCTTCTGCTCGCCGAAATAGCCGGTCCAGGCCAGGTCGAGCACCTTGGACGTCAATTCCAACGGCTTCCCCTGAAAGCGGCAGACGTCGCGGGCGCGCTCGATCAGGTCGCGCGGCTCGCAGCCGCGCAGCTCCCGGTTCTGCGCGCGGTAGCGCTGCAGCAACCGTTCGATCATTTCGGGGGCGACCGTCGCCCCGCACCGCTGGGCATACTGCTGAAAAATCCGGGCGTACTGCTCCGGAGAGGGCGGACCCAGGTAGAGCCGATAGCCCATGCGCCGCAAAAAGGCCGGGTCCGTGACCTTTTCCGGGCTGAGGTTGGTGGCGACGATGAGGACGTGGTGCAGCGGGATCTGGATCTTTTGCCCCGTGCGCAGCGTGAAATAGTCGATGTGGTACTCCATCGGCGTGATGAAGCGGTTGAGCAGCTGGTCCGGCGACACGCGCTCGCGGCCGAAGTCATCGACCAGGAACACGCCGCCGTTGGCCTTGAGGTGCGGCGGCGCCTCATAGCTGCGCAGCGAGGGGCTGTAGATCAGGTCGAGCGACTCGAGCGTCAATTCGCCGCCGACGATGACCAGCGGCCGGCGGATGCGCACCCAGCGCTGGTCGATGGCGGCGGCCCGCTCGGCGGAGAGGGGGACGCGCTGGTGGTTCTGGTCGTCGAACACGCGGATCACGGTGTTGCCCACGCTGATGGCGTAGGGCATCCAGCAGTCGCCCTGCAAGGCCCCGTGAATCTGCCGGCCGAGGCTGCTCTTGCCGTTGCCCGACGGCCCGTAGACGAACAGGCTGCGTCCGGAGGAAACGGCCAGCCCGGCCAGCTGCGCGGCCTTCGGCGACACGACCAGGCCGGACAGGGCGGCCGCCACGTGTTCCGGCGTCACCTGCGGACTGTTGGCGAATTGCCAGCGCAGCATCGCCGCATACGCCTCCAGACGCACCGGCGCCGGGCCGATGTAGCCGCACACTTCCAGACAACGCGCGGCGTATTCGCGGCCGCGATCCGTGATCCGGTAGTGGGAGCTGCTCTGAGAAGTCGTCAGGAGCTCCTCGGTCATGCCTTCGCGGCACACCTCGAGGAGGATGTCCTGGACGAGCGGCAACGACAGGTGCAGCTGCTGGCGCACCCAATCGGTGGTGAAGCGGGAGACCGTGTAGGCGAGCTTCACGACCAGGTCGGTGAGGGCGCCGTCGTCCAGTCGGACGGCGGGGATGTCGTGCGGCGCCTTGGGAGCGACCAGATCGCCGACCCGGTGCATAGGCGGCAGGTGCGGGTCTTTGGAGGGGGCGTCAGGGGTTGCGACGTTGGGGTCCATGTTTGGTATGCCTTGCCGCTTGGCGCCAGGCCGGTCGATCAAAGGGACGGGCAATCAGGCCGGCTTCTGCTTCCGGCCGCGGTTTGGAAGACCGGGACGCCTCCACCTCCGCCCAGAACTCCTCGTGGGAGAGGACATCCCCTTCGCGGATCTGCTTACGGGACGCTTCCAAAATGGCTCGCAGCCGCGGAGAATACGCTAGGAGAAGCCGCTCGATCTCGTCCTCGTCCTGAACCCCCACGATCACGGCCATCGGACGGCCGTTCCGCGTAACGATCCCGCTCACTTGCCGGGCCGCTGGTGAGACGTTGAACCTTGAAAAACCGTGACGCGGCCCCAGTCAGGTGGAGCGTTTGGTGCGTCGGCCCGCTTTGCTCTTAACATTGGCCTGTGCGGGGCGCGGGGCGGGCGCGCCCCGGAGCAGTCCCTCCGTACTCAGGTCCTCGTCGATGTCCGGCCAGTGAATGCCGTAGCCGCCGCCAGCGACACGCCAGTTTTTCCGCTCGGCGGTGGATGCGTTGAGCAACCGTGGATACCAAGCGAGCGGCGCCGTGATGGTCCGCCCGTCTCGCAGGGCCACACTCAGAGCGTCTTTCGTGAATTTCACGTCAAGGACGCGCTCGTCAGCCGCCAGCGCCAAAATGCCCATGCCAAGCCTCCAAGAATTCCGCTTGATGTTGCGTCACCAGTTTCTGAAGCCGCCGCAACTCCTTGGGCGAGAAGCCGAGATTCCGTGTGAGGCCGATCGGTTGCAACCAGAACTTGGCCGACAAATCGTCCCTGTCAACATGGATATGCGGCGGCTCATGGGGTTCATGGCTGTAGAAGTAGAAGCGGTACGGCCCGCCTCGTAAGACGGTCGGCATGAGCTATCCATTTTCCCGCGTGACGGGCATGTATGCCCAGAGGCCGTCAATCTTGGTCTCCTCGAAGGCCCGCGCCCAGTCGGATTCACCGACGGTGATACGTTGGCTGAACCAGGATACCATGTTGCTGGCCAGCCATTCCAGGGACTGCTTCTCTTCGTGCTGCTCACGCCCCGCCTCAACCAGATTACGGCCTGCGGCGTTCTGCAGCAACCTCGCGGCGAACTGCTGAGCAGTGCTGAAGCGCTAACAATTCGTCCAGCTCCGACATTCCCGTTGGCACAGCAGGCGTCCTCTAGCGAGGAGCATCCGAACCGGCCCAGTCAGCATACCATCGCCTCAGTCTGCATACCAGCGGCGCCAGTAAGGTGATTGCGGTCCCTAATGTGACCGGGCTGGTTCGTGTCTGCCAAGAATCGAGCAACCTTCGTCTGCCACAAGGCAGGCGCCATCGCCGCCGATCCACCGCGCCGTTGACCGCGCCGGACGCATCGCGTACATTGGACTTGTTCCAGGCTCCTCGGCGCCCGGTTTGTTGTGTTCCATGCTCTCCAAACGCATCATCCCCTGTCTCGACGTGGATCGCGGCCGAGTGGTCAAGGGCGTCAACTTCCTGCAACTGCGCGACGCCGGCGACCCCGTCGAGGTCGCCCGCCGTTACGAGGAGGCCGGCGCCGACGAGCTGGTTTTTCTCGACATCAGCGCCAGCCATGAGGGCCGCGCCATTATGCTCGACGTGGTTCGCCGCGTGGCCGAAGAGATTTTCATGCCGTTCACCGTCGGCGGCGGCATCCGTACCCTGGAGGACGCCACGCGCCTCATCCAGGCGGGGGCCGAAAAGGTCAGCATCAACTCGGCCGCCGTCAAGACGCCGGAACTCGTCACGGCGGTGTCCGGCAAGTTCGGCCGCTGCGCCACCGTGGTCAACATCGACCCGCGCCGCGTTCATAAGAATGGAAAAGAGGTCTGGGAAGTCCACATCAACGGCGGACGCACTCCGACCGGCCTGGAGGCGGTGGCATGGGCGAAGCGCGTCGAGGAGCTGGGGGCCGGCGAAATCGTTCTGACCTCGATGGACGCCGACGGCACCAAGGCGGGCTATGATCTGCCGATGACGCGGGCCGTCGCCGACGCCGTCGGCATCCCCGTCGTGGCCAGCGGCGGGGCCGGCTCGCCGGAACATCTGTACCGGGTGCTTACCGAGGGAAGGGCCGACGCGGCCCTGGCCGCCAGCATCTTCCATTACAACGAATACGGCATCGAAGCGACCAAGGCCTACCTCGCCGAGCGGGGTGTGCCGGTTCGCCGCGTAGGGGCGAGGTAACCTCGCCCCTACGGCCCATAATAAGGAAGACGATCATGGCCGACGTTCAAGAGGCGAAAAAAGACGACGGGTTCCCGCAGATGGAAATCGACGGCGGCGCCGCCCCCGTCGATCCGGAGCGCGCCCGCGAACTGGCCGGCCGGCGCCGGCTCGACCCCGGCGCCCGCGCGGCCGCCGCGGCGCAGGCGCGCGGTGGGTCGGCGGAGGCGCCAGCGCGGCGCGCGGCGCCGGCCGGCATCGGAGGCGCCGTCTCGACCGGCGAAGACGACGACGTTCTCCTCGAGCCGAAGGCCGTGGCCGCGCCGCCCTCCGCGCGCAAGGAGCCGGAGGTCAACAAGCTCTTCCGCATGGTCATGGAACACGAGGCATCCGACCTCCACCTCAAGGTCGGTCAGCCCCCCATGATGCGCCTCCGCGGCGACATCCGCCGCATGAAGATGCGGCCGCTCACCCAGGAGGACATGGAGCGGCTGCTGCTGACGCAGCTCCAGGCCAAGCACCGCAAGATCCTCGACGAAGAAGGCGGCGTGGACTTCGGCTACGTCATCGGCGCCGACGAGTGCCGCTTCCGCGTCAGCCTCTTCAAGCAGCGCGGCCGGCTGTCGCTGGTCGCCCGCCGCGTCAACAACACCATCCCGAACTTCGCCGATCTGGGATTGCCGCCGTCCATCGAGAAGCTGTGCAACTACCCCGAAGGACTGGTCATCCTGGCCGGCGTCACCGGCAGCGGCAAATCGACCACCATCGCCTCGATGCTCGACTACATCAACGCCCGCGAGCCGCTGCACATCCTCACCGTCGAGGATCCCATCGAGTTCACGTTCATCGACCGCAAAGCCTACATCAACCAGCGCGAGATCGGCCTGGACACCCGCGACTGGCACAAAGCCCTCAAGGACGCCGTGCGCCAGGATCCCGACATCATCCTCGTCGGCGAGCTGCGCGACGTGGACACCTTCGAGGCCGCCATCCACGCCGCCGAAACCGGCCACTTGGTGTTCGGCACCATCCACGCCTCCAGCTCCGCCACGACGATCAACCGTATTTTGGACCTGTTTCCGCCGGACAAGCACAACGCCATCCGCCAGGCGCTGGCCAACAACCTCAAGGCCGTGGTCGCGCAGAAGCTCGTCAAGGGCCTCAAGAAGGGTCGCGTGCCGATCAACGAAATCATGATGGTCAACCCGACCATCCGCAAGCTCATCAGCGAGGCCATGGACAACAAGATCTCCGACGCCATCAAGATCGGCTTCCTGGAAGGCATGGTGGACTTCACCGAGAACCTCCGCCAGCTCGTCGAGCGCGGCGACATCGACAAGACGGTCGCCCTGGAGGTCGCGCCCAGCCCCGAACAGCTGAAGATGGCCCTCAAGGGCATCAAGGTCGCGGCGCCAGGCATCCTCTAACGAGGATCGCCGCAAAGACACAAAGAGCACAAAGAAAGGCGAGAAAGGGATCCGTTATGCTCTTGTGTTCTTCTTTGTGTCCTTTGTGTCTGCGTGGCGCCCCTCTTTTCGCCGCGGCCGACTTCCCGCGCGGGCCGGGATTCTATCTCAACATCCCGGCTTTTCTCGTCGTGGCCGCCGTCTACCTCGTCTGGGTACGCACCTGCTGGTGGGTGGACCGCGACACCCGACGCCTCAAATTGCCCGTCTTCCTCTGGAACGCCGTCCTGCTCGGCTGCGGCTTTGGCGGCCTGCTCGTCGTCTGGCTGTTCGGGCCGGGGCTGTTCCTGCTGTCGTTCGCCGTGCTGGTCCTCCTCTACGTCGGCTCCACCCTGGTCTACGTCCGCGTCCGCAACGAGGCCGTGGAGGCGGACCAGCGCGTCCTGACGCTGGCGGCACCTGCGCGAGCTGGGCCGCCGTTGGCTCCGCCTCAATTTCAAGGAGCCGGAGGGCGGGGAAGAGAAAGAGGTGATCCCTATCCGCTTCATCGGCAAGAGCTACGGCGGCCGCGAAGAGGACCCCAACCGCGTGCGGCGCGCCGAGCAGTCGCGCGGCTACCAGGCGGCGCTGAAGATGGTCTACGACGCCGTCGAACGTCGGGCGACCGACATCCACCTGGAGCCGACCAAGGACGACATGACCGTCCGTTTCCGCATCGACGGCATCCTTCAGACCGACGAGCCGTTCAGCCGGCCGATGGGCGAGTCGGTCGTCAACATCTTCAAGGTGTTGGCCGACCTCGACATCACCGAGAAGCGCAAGCCGCAGGACGGCAGTTTCTCTTCTGAGGTGCAGGAGCGGAAGAAGCCGAGGAAAAAGAAGGAGGGCGACGCGGACGCCGAGGAAGAGGCGCCGGAACCGCACATGCCCGACGTCGCGGCAGATCGACTTCCGCGTGGCGACGGCCGGCAGCGTGGCCGGCGAAAAGATGGTCATGCGCATCCTCGACAGCGCCCGCAACGTGGCCAACCTCAAGAAGCTCGGCATGAGGCCGAAGATGCGCGAGCAGATCCACCAGCTGGCCCTCCAGCCGCACGGCCTGTTGATCGTCTGCGGCCCGACCGGGGCCGGCAAGAGCACCACGCTGTACGCCTGCCTCCAGGAGATCGACCGCTTCCAGAAAAACGTCATCACGGTCGAGAACCCGGTCGAATACAACATCCCCAACGTGACGCAGATCGAGGTCAACCCCAAGGCCGGCAAGACGTTCGCGTCGGAGCTGCGCAGCATCCTCCGCCAGGATCCCGACGTCATCTACATTGGCGAGATCCGCGATCAGGAAACGGCGGAAATCGCCTGTCAGGCGGCCCAGACCGGCCACATGGTTTTCACGACGCTGCACGCCAACGACACGGTGACGGCCCTGGCCCGGCTGATCGACCTGGGCGTGGCGCCGTTCACGGTGGCCGGCTCCGTCAGCGCCATTCTCGGCCAGCGGCTGGTGCGGATCCTGTGTCCCAAGTGCAAGCGGCGCTACCGGCCCAACCCGGAACTGCTGCGCAAGGCCAACCTCCCCGCCGACAAGATCGAGTATTTCTATCGTCCACCTCCGGGCGCGGAGGGGGGCGACGGCGAAGAGGGAGGCGGGGAGAAGGAGCGCTGCCGCTATTGCGGCGGTGCGGGCTACCGCGGCCGAACCGGCGTCTTCGAGCTATTGGTGCTGAACGACCGCATCCGCGACCTGATCCGCGAGAACCCCAACCTCAACGCCATCCGCCTGGAAGCCGTCAAACACGGCATGAAATATCTTCAAGAGGATGGGTTGCTGCAGGTGATCGAGGGGCGGACTTCGATTCAGGAACTGCTGCGCGTGGCCAAGTAGAGACAGTCGGAGCCGCGACCGTAAGGGAGCGGTTTTCGTCAAAGACCGCTCCCTTACGGTCGCGGCCCCGACTGTCGCGCCAAAACGGAGAGAGGATTCCCATGCTCCTCGGTTTGCTGACGGTCCTGATAATGGGCGGGGTCACTCTGGCCTTCTGGCGCGAGGGGCTGCTGACGGCGTTGACGACGACGGTCAACGTCGTCCTGGCCGGACTGGTCGCGTTCGCGTTCTTCGAGCCGCTCGCCGACTTGCTCGGGCCGATGTTCGCCGGCTCGTTTCTGGAACACTACGAGGACGCCCTGGCGTTGATCGTCCTGTTCGCCGTCACGCTGGCCCTGCTGCGGCTGCTCGCCAATAACCTGGCCAATGCGCACCTGGAATACCACCCCGTCCTGCGGCAGGGAGGCATCGTGCTGTTCGGGCTGATCGCCGGATACCTGGCGTCGGGATTTCTGCTGTGCGTGCTGCAGACGCTGCCGTGGCAGCGCGACTTCCTCGGCTTCGATTACCGCGTCCAGAAAACCGGCGGCGGGGTTCGGAGCGTGCTGCCGCCGGATCACGTCTGGCTGGCGCTGATGCGCGGGGTGATGCCGGACTTCGACCCGGACGCCACGTTCGAGGCGAAGTATGCGCACTTTCGCCGTTACGAGGGCGACCACGATCCGCAGCCGTATCAGGGGGAGTTCGAGAAGTAGTTTTCCGCCAGGAATTGCTTCACCTCTTCCGCCACGCGCTCCGGCATCGTGGCGAAGGCGAGATGGCCGCAACCCGGCAGGGCTGTCACGCGCGACCGGCGGATGCCGCGCTCCAGCTCGGCGAGGCTGCGCGGCGAAACCAGCAGGTCGCGGTCGCCAGCGAGGATGAGGGTTGGCGCCACGATCCGGGCGAGGCGGTCGTCCAGGGCGAATGACTCCACCAGGCGAAAACGGTGGGCCATGACGCCCTGGTCGGTCTGCCAGCACTGGCGGGTCACGAACTGGAACAGCGGACCAGGTTTCTGACGGCTGCCAAAGAGCAGGTTGAAAAACTGGTTCACGAACGGGTTGTCCGACGGCAGCGGATAGCGCGACAGCACCATCCCCGCCACCTGCTGAAGCAGCCCCTTCTCGAAGCGCGCGCCGACGCCTTGAACGATCAGCGACTCCAGACGGTGCGGCTGCCGCGCCGCCAGCTCCAGGGCCAGGACGCCGCCGAACGAGACGCCCATCAGGGCAGGACGTTCCAGGCCAAGCACGTCCAGGAACTCCGCCAGGTCGTCCACGAGGTCCGACCGGCCGAAGCGGCGCCGCAAGGCGAAGCAGTCGTCTTCGCCGCGGAGTTGGTAACTGATGACCTGGAAGTCGCGGGCCAGCAGACGGGCCAACGGCCCCAGCAGATCGAAGCCGCCCGCCAACCCTGGGACCAGCACCAGCGGCGGACCCTCACCCCATACGCAATAATGGGCGGTGTAATGACGGAGGTGGCGCATCCCGTCGCGCCCTTCCACCGGCCGAAACTCTGCTCCGCACGCCTGCAGCCAATCCACGGATGCTTTCACAAGGTTGCTCCTGCACCGATCCGATCGGCGCTCTCTGTTTCGTTCATCGCGTCCATGAGTGCCTCTCCCTATAGCATCCCACGTACCAAAGGCGCCTGTCTGTGCGTTCGCTCCTCCGAAAGATAACAATCGCCCAAGGCGTTTCCTATCTTCATCTTACGGCAAACGCCATCAAAGCGTCGCTGGCACCTCTGTGGAAAGCGAAGAAAATGGTTCCGAATCGGCGCTGTTCGGCGCTCAGCGCCGAAGTTTCGGCGCGGCTTTGGCGAGTTGGCGAAGATGGAGAAAGCAACCGATGCCAGGCATTTACGTGGCAGGTGGGGTAATCCGTAGCGAAAACGACCGGGAACCAACTGTATGAAACTAAGAATCTGTTCCAGAAGTCCCGAAATTGCTTAGTTTTTGCGGGTTTCCCACGGCGAAACCAGGCTTCTGGAACAGATTCTAAAGTCAAGGAGGCGGAAAGGATAGGGAAATGATTGACTGGAATACTGAACAGCCATAGAGTGGGAGATCAGGAACCGAAAGTGGTAGCATGGATGAGAACATACGCGCAGGTTTCACAGTCCCTTCGCCTTGCGCGTCAGCGCCGAAAAGTCGTGCGCGCTGGCTGTGGGGAATGAATGCGGGGTGCGCGATGCGATCAGGTGCGATATGGCACTGGAACCCCTTTTCTCTCCTGCGGAAGGTGGGGGCGCCGCCGTTCGTGGACTTCGCAGCGCGGGCGCAACGTTGTGGCGGCAGCCGGCCTCCCGACGACGTTTGTTCATCGTAGTGGCGGCCGTTCTGGTTTGCAGCTACGCCTTCGCCGTCCTGGCCTACGTGATCGCCACACCGGAAATCGGCGTCCGCTGCGCCTTCACGCCTGTCGTCAACCACTTCTATCCCGCTTTTCTCGATCCTCCAGACCAGGAACCGATTCAGGAAGGGGACGTGATCGTCGCGGTCGCCGGTCGGCCGGTGGAGCACTGGTCGCAGCTGATGCGCAAGCTGAAGGATCTGCTCGATCAGCCCGCCGAACCGGGCGGCCCGGAACTCCTGAATGCAACCGCTCACGCGGAGACCACGAACCGAACGCACCTGCTGATTGACGGGCGCCACGTGGTCCGGCTCCAGTTTCGACGCCCCGGCGACCCGGAAGGCCAGGTTCGCTCCGTTTGGCTGCGCGTGGGCCAGACTCCGCCGGAAACCCTGGTCCCGTCCATCCTGTGGCTGGTGCTGAAGATGGGCCTGTTCTTGGTGGGGGCGCTGGTCTTCTGGAAGCGGCCGGGCGACGCCTCGGCGGTGCATTTCTTCCTGCTCTGCATCGTCTCGCTCGGGGCGTTCATCGGCGGCTACCACTGGATGCGCATCGTTACGCAGCCGGTGTTGCTGCTCGTCTTCATGACCTGCGGCCTGCTGCTGCCGGCCGTTACCCTGCATTTTTACCTCGTCTTCCCACGGCCCAAGCGGCTGCTGGAACGCCATCCGCGCTGGATCCTGACCCTTCTGTACGGGCCGCCGGCGTTCTTCCTGGTGCTGCTGCTCAGCGGCTACCTGCGCGTGCGCGGCCTTTATCCCGCCGGCGCCAGCGACAGCCCTTATCCCGATGCCGTCGCCCTCACGCTGCGCGAGATCCTCATCGAGATTTACATCTATTTCGGCGTCGCCGCTCTGTTTTATCTGCTGAGCGTCGTCAGCCTGGTGCACAGCTTCTTCCGGGCCGCCGACGCCGCGGAAAAGAACCAGGTGAAATGGATCCTGATTCGGCGCCGCCGCCGCCCTGGCGCCGATCGGCTATTCGCTCTACCTCGCCGTGTTCGACCCGGAGAAATTCGGCGGCGGGGCGGCCACCTGGCCGATGTTCGCCGCGTCGCTCTGCCTGACCGTCGCCTTCACCATCAGCATCACGCGCTACCGGCTGATGCAACTCGACCAGCTGCTCAGCTCCGGCGTCATTTACTTCTTGCTGAGCTTCCTGGCCGGTCTGGTCTACTACGGCCTGGCGTTCGTCGGCCTGTTCGTGGTCAACAGTCGCGGCGGCGAGGGACCGTCGCTAGAGCAAGCCCTCCTGGTGAGCGGCACGGCCCTGGTGCTGCTGGTGGCCCTCGACCTGACGCGCGGCCGGCTCAAGGTGGCGCTCGACCGCCACTTCCGCCGGGAAAAGCACCAGCTGGACCGCACGTGGCGGCGCATGAGCGAGGCCATCGAACAGCTGGTCGATTCGCCGACGCTGGCCCGTCGGCTGCTGCAAACGTCGGCGGAGCTGCTCGGGGTGGAGCGCGGTTCGATCTACCTGCGCGACGGGGCGGCGCCGCTGTTTCGGCTGACGCACGCGCTGGGCGCCGCCCCGGAGCTGGCGGAGCTGTCGTCGGGCTGCCCGCTGATCGAGGTGGTGCGCGAACACGGCTCCGCGACGGCGCCGCTTCGGCTGGCGGGCGACCCGGCGCGCGGCAACTCCTCTTCCTCGGCGGCGAGACGGCCCACGGCCTGCTCCATGAAGGTCAGCTGCTCGGCCTGCTCGTTCTGGGCCCAAGGAGGCGGGCGCGTACACGCCGGAAGACCTGAATCTGCTAGCGGCCTTCGCCCAGGTCGCCGCCGTGGCCCTGGTCGGCACGGAAGGCCACCGCACCATCGACGCGCTCAACCGTGAGCTTCTGGCGAAGGTCGAAAAGATCGCGGAGCAACACCGCCGCATCGTGGCGTTGCAGAGCCAGCTGGCCGGCCGCAAGGCGCTGGCCGAAAGTGAGCCAATCGCTCCGCGATTGGGCGCCGACTCGCAGAGCGAGTCGGCCACTATCCCGGTCGCCGCCCACGGCCTGGTCGGCTCCAGTCTCCAGGTGCGGCAGGTGATTCATTTGGTGCGCAAGGTGGCGCCGGCCCCATCGGCCGTGCTGCTGCGCGGCGAGAGCGGCACCGGCAAGGGACTGCTCGCCCGCGCCATCCACGACAGCAGCCCGCGCTCCGGCAAGCCGTTCGTCAAGGTCCATTGCTCCGACCTGGCGGCCAGTCTGCTGGAAAGTGAACTTTTCGGGCACGTCAAGGGCGCTTTCACGAATGCGATCAAGGACAAGGTCGGCCGGTTCGAGGCGGCCCACGGCGGCAGCGTCTTCCTGGACGAGATCGGCGACGTGGCGCCGGAGGTGCAAATCAAGCTGCTGCGCGTGCTCCAGGAGATGACGTTCGAGCGCGTCGGCTCCAGCGACCCGGTGCAGGTGGACGTGCGCGTCATCGCCGCCACGCACCAGGATCTGGAGACGCTGATCCGTCAAGGCCGCTTCCGCGAAGACCTGTATTACCGCCTGAACGTGTTGCCGATCGCCGTGCCGCCGCTGCGCGACCGCCCCGAGGACATTCCCGAGTTGGCATTGCACTTTTTGCGGCTGTACGGCCAACGGGCCGGCAAGCCGGGGTTGCAGATCGACGACGACGCCCTCTTGCTGCTCAAGGCGTACTCCTGGCCGGGCAATGTCCGCCAGCTGGAAAATGCGATCGAACACGCCTCGGCCTTCGCGGAGGGGCCGGTGGTGACGGTGCGCGACCTGCCGCTGGAGGTCCAGGCGGCCGACGTCGGAACGGCCGTCGTCGCCGAGGAGCGGGCGAAGCGGCTGGACGGCGCAGTGGCGGTCGCCGCTTACGACGGACGGGCGGCGGCGCTGCTGTTCCAGACGGAGCAGGCGGAGCGGGAGCGGCGCGAACGGGAATTGCTGGTGCGGGCGCTGGCGACGGCGGGCGGCAACAAAGCCGAGGCGGCGCGGGCGCTGGGGATGGCCCGCAGCACGCTGCTGAGCCGGCTGAAGCGGCTGGGGCTGTCGTGAGGACTCGCACGGTCATCGCCCGAAGGTGATAGGATGGCGATCATTCACGTCATCCGTGAGAACGTGCGCGGCTGCCGAACAGTCGCCTTCGATGAACACGCGCTCAAGAGAATGACGGAGCGCAGGGTGAGCGAAGATGAAGTTCTTGACGTTCTTCGGAATCCGGATGAAACCTCGCTGCCGGCGACGCCCGGCCGAATGCGCTTTCGGAAGCACTTCGGCCCGAATGGTTCGGTGGATGTGATCTTTGAGCAAGACCCGACCCAGATTGTCGTCTTTTCAGTGTGGCGGCGGTAGGGGAGCGCGTCCAACAGGACGAACGCAGGGGGACGACCCATGACCAAGGCCGGATTTCGATTGGAAACGTCCGTCGATGACAGGACCGGCCTTCTGGTCGCCGCTTACCTGCGCGTGCGCGAGGGAGAAGTCGCGGAGACGAAGGAAGTCGCGGAAGGGGTGGCCTACGCCGATTACGATGCTCAGGGCTTGCTCCTGGGCATCGAGTTGTTAGGCCCCTGTGGAATCGTGGTGCTGGACGCCGTCGCCGAACACGAACCGGAGCCGATTCGGCGATTCCTGAAAACGGCGGCCCCTCGGGGTTTGGTTCCCGCATAGACTAGCCCTGGCAAACCTTTCCAAGCCTTCCATCTAACCGTTTCTCCTTCTCGTCATTCTCCCGCTGTCCCGAATAACAGATTCGTCGCACAAGCACGTTCCCGCCGAAAACAAGAGCGATAGTGCTGACATCGGCGCTTCTTGCCAAGGCCAGGCCAGAGCGGCGCTGCAGCAGCGGCCCGCGTTCGACGCTCGATCACGCAGGAGGAAAGTGACATGCGTTCACCAGGCGGATGGAATCAACGAGTGGCCACGGCCGGCCTGCTCGCCGGTTTTTTCTTCACCGGATTGGCCTCCAGCCGGGGGCAAGGGACGCCTGTCCCCGCCCACGCCAAGGCTCCTAACGCGGCATCGCTTGCGGGAGAGCCGTCGGACAAGGCTTCGCCGGCGGCGCCGCCTTTATTCCCGGCTTCCGCCCCCGTCCCAGCGGACGGTGCAGCGTCCGCGCCGGCGCCTGACCCGGACGGGTGCTCGGCCTGCGGAGAGACCCCGTCCATCTGGTCCAAAGTGCCGCCGCCGGAGCCCTTCCCCCGCCTGGGAGGCTTTTTCATCCTGCCCACCGGGCCGGGCTACTACTCGCTGAAGGACGTGCTAACGGACAACTGCCGGGAGAAGCCGCCGGTCTACCCGTGGCCCCCCTTCAGCCTGGACGTGTACCCGTTCTACGACAACAATTTCCGCTACCTCGACGACCCGAAGAACACCCAGTTCGACTGGCTGGACCCGCTCAAGCGCATCCACCTGGGCGACGACTGGCTGCTGTCGTTCGGCGGCGAGGAGCGCATCCGCTACGCCGACGAGTTTGACAGCCGCCTCAGCGGCAAGACCAATATCTTCGAGCTGGAGCGCAGCCGGCTCTATGGCGACCTGTGGTTCCGCGACGTGTTCCGGGTCTACGTCGAGTACGGTACCATCGAAACATCCAACGAGGAATTGCCGCCCGCGGCCAGCGACATCGACAAGAACGACCTGATCAACCTGTTCGTCGATCTGAAGCTCCTGGAACTGGACGACCATCCGGTCTACCTGCGCACCGGCCGACAGGAGCTGAACTACGGCTCGCAGCGCCTCATCTCCCAGACGGACTTTCCCAACGTTCCCCGTAGCTTTGACGGGGTCAAGGCCTTCTGGCACGGCGACAAGCTGGACGTGGACGCTTTCCTGACGCGGCCCGTCGTGGTCGATCCGAACGATTTCAATTCGGAGAATGACAAAGAGGCTTTCACGGGGCTATGGACGACCTACCGGCCCGCTAAGAGCCAGGCCGTGGACATGTACTATCTCTACCTCGACAACGCCACTCCCCTCAGCCCCGCGCCGCCCAGCGGGCGCGGCGGCTTCGACGTCGATACGTTCGGCAGCCGTTACGCGGGGGATTGGAAGGCCCTGGTGTGGGACTTCGAGGGGATGTACCAGTTCGGCGACCACGGTGCGCAGACCATCTCCGCCGGGGCGGCGACGACGGGAATGGGCCTGCACTTCGCCGACCTGCCGATGAACCCGATCGTGTGGATGTACTACGACTTCGCTTCGGGCAGCCACAACCCCGGCCACGGCGACTACGGCACGTTCAACCAGCTGTTTCCGAACGGCCACAACTACTTCGGCTGGACGGACCTCGTTGGCCGGCAGAACATCGACGACATCAACTTGCAAACCTGGGTGTATCCCGCCAAGTGGGTCACGCTGGGCGGACAGTTCCACGTCCTGCGGCTCGACAGCGCCAAGGACGCTCTTTACAACGCCGCCGGTGCCGTGGAACGCGTGGATCCGACCGGCAAATCGGGCACGGACGTGGGCGACGTGCTGACCGGCATCGCCAACTTTCACCTGAGCATGCATTCGGACATCCTGCTCCAGTACTCGCACCTTTACTCCGGCGAGTTCATCCGAAACACCGGCAGCGGGCTGGCACCGGACTTCTTCTACTTGCAGTACACGTTCCGCTGGTAATCGCGGCGCGAATTCCAGCGCGCCGTTGGGACGAGGCCGCCGGGACGAACCCGGCGGCTCGCCTTCATTCCGCCGCCAGCGAATAGCAGACGATCTCCTTGTCGTTGCGGACGAAGATGCACTTGCCCGCGTAAGCCGGGTGCGACCACACGACCGACCGCCCCATCGCCTTGTTGGTCGGCTCCAGCAGATGGGCGCGGTCGATCTCCTCGTAGCCGCTCGGCGTCAGATGCGCGATGACGAGGTCGCCCTTTTCGTTGAAGAGGAACCAGCGATCGCCCTGCGGCGTGAGGAAGGCGTTGGCCCATCGCTCCGTCGGCTGCTTCGCGTCGCCGGTCGCCCGCAGGTCCTCCCAGACGCGCGAGCCGTCTTCCTCCTTCAGACACCGCAATTGGCCGTAGCTGCACACGCCATAGATGTAGCCGTCCCGCATGTACGGCGTACTGATGATGCTGTGCAGCGTGTCCGTCAGGCGAGGCTGTTCGCCGCGGCCCTTGCCCTTCCACAAGACCGTCGCCGACGGTTTGCCGTCCTCCGCCGTCAGCTGGAGCAGCATCGCGCCGTTGTAGAACGAGGTCACGAACAGCTTGTCGTCGTCCAGGCGCGGCGTCGGGATGGACAGGTTCGAGGTGAGCTTGAACTTTTGCGACCAGTAGACCTTGCCCGACTCGGGGTCGAGACTGTTGACCGCCTCCGGCGTCCAGACGATGAGCTGGCGCACGCCGGCCGCTTTGTAGATCATCGGCGGGCAGTAGCCGATCTGCTCCGTCTCCATCGAGAGCTGCCGCCACTTTTCGGCGCCGGTGTCCTTGTCGAAGGCCACGACCACGCTGTTCGCGCCGCCGACCAGGCAGATCAGTTTGTCGCCGTCCAGCAGCGGATGGGCGGCGAAGCCCCAGGTTGGCACGGGCGCCTGGTACGCTTTGTCTTTCACGAAGTTCTTGGCCCAGGCCTCGTCGCCGGTCTTGGCGTCGTAGCAGTGCAGATCGCCCATCGCCCCCAGGAAGTAGACCTTGCCGCCGCCGACGGTCGGCGTGGCGCGGGGACCGGCCGCATAGGAGATCTTATAAGTACAGGGATAGGATTTCTTCCAGAGGACGTGGCCGTCGGCCTCATCGAGGCACCACAGCCGTTCCTCGCCGTCTGAGTTGGAGGCGAGGAACGGGTTGTCGGGATTCTTGGCGCCCGTGGCGAGGAGGCGGTCGGCGACGTAGACGCGGCCGTCGGCCACGGCGGGGCCCGCGTAGCCGCCGCCGACCGGCATGTGCCAGCGCTCCTTGGGACCGCCCTTGGGGAACTTGTCCAGGATGCCGGTTTCGCGCCAGACGCCGTCGCGCTGCGGCCCCAGCCATTGCGGCCAGTCGTCGGCGGCGCGGAGGCGGCGGCCAGGAAGAAGCCCAGGATCGGCAGCCAAATCTTCGCGTTGCGATGGGTTCGCATTCCAGAGGCTCCGGGAAGGGGCGACAGGGCTGGCGGGGCGGCGCGACAGGTGGATTGTACGGGTTTCAGGACCGGGCGGTCCTTCGATCCACTAGGATAACGTGTGATGAATCGCAACGCGGTCCTGACCGCTGAGGATGTAACGATGTCTCACGCCAGCGCAATCGTCCGCGGAGGAATGGCGGCCCTTCTGATTCTGCTGCTTGCTCAGGGACGAGCCGCGGCCGGCGACTGGCCCCACTGGCGCGGTCCGCAGCGCAACGATGTCGTCGAGGAAAACTCCGGTTGGAAGGACGGCCATTGGGCGGACGAGAAGCCGATCTGGGAGGCGCAGGTCGGCGAAGGAAGCACCTCTCCGCTGATCGCCGGCGGCCGCCTCTTCGTCATGGGCTGGGAGGGCGGGGAGGACCACGTCCGCTGCCTGGAGGCCAAGACGGGAAAGCCGATCTGGGCCGTCTCCTACAAGTGCCCCCAGTACGGCCGTCGCGCTACTGGGGACGAGAACGTCTACTCCGGGCCGACCTCCACGCCCGAGTATGACGCCGATACGGGATACCTTTACACCCTCAGCTGCGACGGCGACCTGAACTGCTGGGACGCCGGCGACCGGGGGAAGAAGGTGTGGGCCGTCAACCTGTACGACCGCTTTCACGTCAAGCAAAGGCCGGCCATCGGGCTGGAGAAGAACGACTTGCGGGACTACGGTTACACCACGGCCCCTTACGTCCACGGCGACTGGGTGATCGTCGAGGTCGGCGCGGAGGAAGGCAGTCTGATGGCCTTCGATAAGCGAACCGGCGAGCGCCGCTGGACCTCCGAGTACCGCGGTTCGGCCGGCCACACCGGCGGGCTGGTTCCGATCACGGTGGAGCGCGTCCCTTGCGTGGCGGTGCTTGCCCTGTACGATCTGCTGGTCGTGCGGCTGGACCCCGGCAACGAGGGCAAGACGGTGGCCAAGTACCCCTGGAAGTCGGCGTTTGCGAACAACGTCCTGACGCCGAGCGTCCAGGGCGACTGCATCCTCATCAGCTCCTTTCACACCCATAAGGCCATCTGCAAGCTCAGGATAACCCTCCGGGGGGCGGAGCGGCTGTGGGAACAGCCCTACGCCTCGCACGTCGGCAGTCCGGTGGTTCAAGGGAACTATGTTTACATGGCCTCCGCGCGGCTGCTCTGCCTCGATTGGGAAACGGGGAAGCTCGTGTGGGAAGGCGGGGCGAGCGAGTACGGCGGGGCGTGCATCGTGACGGGCGACGATAAGTTGATCGTCTGGAGCGACCGGGGCGAAGCGACTCTGGTGGAGAGCGCCGAGAAATCTCCCACGGAATACAGCCAGCTCGCCCGGATCGGACGTATCTTCGCCTCCGGCCATGCGTGGCCGCACCCCGCGCTGGCCGATGGACGGCTCTACTGCAAGGACCGAGAGGGACGGCTCAAGTGCTTCTCGACGAGCGGCGACGCCTCCGACAAAGGGCGGGGGCGAGATGGTCCGTAGCCGCCGTTCGGTAGTGTCCTAGGGTTGTGTTGCTGCCCTCAGCCGGACACTACTTGATCTGCGCCTCGAAAAGTTCCTTTTCGTCGTCTTCCACCTTGCCTTTGAATTTCGGGGAGGAGAGCAAGTCGTCCAGCGCCTTCTGCCTCTCCTCCTTCGTTTTGGGTTTGTACTGGGAATCGTTCCAGTCGCACTCCGCGATGCAATATGCGACGTATTCACTCGGGCGCTCCGCAAGGCCCGCGAGGAAGTACCCCCGGGTGATGAGAAACGGGACGCCATTCACGATGGCAATCGGTTCCAGCGGGCAATCGGCCGGATTCGTGCCATTGGCGATGCCAAGGGGTGCCCCTGTCATTGGGGCGCGAAAGGTACTGCCGCGTTTCGCCTTGAACAGCATTCGGCACAGTACGTACAGACCCCTCTCATCCTTGTTGGCGGCCAACTCTTTTAGCAACGCGCAAGCCTTCTCTGATCCCATTGCTTGAAGAGACTGGGCTATCTTTAGGTACGGATCGACCCTGTAGTCGTCCCTGTTGTCGTAGGGCAGCTTGAGCAGGTCGGCGAGCCTGATTTCATGGGCCGGCTCCTCGGCGCGGCCTGCGCCACACCGGCAGGCCACGGCGGCGCAGAGCAACGTCGCAAGCAGAGTCGTCTTGTTCATCGCGGTTTTCCGGGAATCGGGAGTGGGCACGCCGACGCCTCCACATTGCCACGGCCGGCGGCGGGGGTCAAGAGGCAACCCGCGCAGCCGGCTCGCTATGCCGCCCGTCCCCCGGCCCGCTATTTGACAAGAAGCCGGCCGACGAACCTCCCGCCACGCTGCCTGCAGGAGCGGACGGATCAACACAATCCTAGGACACTACCCGCCGTTCTACCTGATGCTGGAAATCCGGCATGGGAACCCTCTCTATCGTTCCCTAGGATAGTCCCCGACGCCACAACCGGCCGGTTCACACCGGCCGCTCGCCTTAGAGGAACGAGCCGCCATGCCGGAGGATACGACCGCCGCAGCCCCCGCGCCGATCAAGAAGCTGCTCGTCGCCAACCGCAGCGAGATCGCCATCCGCGTCTTCCGCACCGCGCATGAGCTGGGCGTTCGCACCGTCGCGCTGTACTCCCACGAGGATCGCTTCGCCCTGCACCGCTTCAAAGCCGACGAGGCCTACCGCGTCGGCAAGCCCGGCGAACCCATCCGCGCCTACCTCGACATTCCCGGCATCGTCGCCTTGGCCCGCGAACACGAAATCGACGCGATCCATCCCGGCTATGGTTTCCTCTCCGAAAACGCGCAATTCGCCAGGGCGGTTCGTGACGCCGGCATCGTCTTCGTCGGCCCACGCACCGAGATCCTCGAACAGCTCGGCGACAAGGTAACGGCCCGCCGCATCGCCCAGCAAGCCGGCGTCCCTATCCTGGCCGGCAGCGACGCGGCCGTCCGTTCCAGCGAAGAAGCCCACGCGCTCGCCGAGCGGCTCGGCTTCCCCGTCATCGTCAAGGCGGCGATGGGCGGCGGCGGCCGCGGTATGCGCGTCGCCCTCACCGCCGATAAGCTCGACGACGCCCTCGATCAGGCCCGACGCGAGGCCGGCGCCGCCTTCGGCGTCGCCGATGTCTTCCTCGAAAAATTCGTCCGTCGCGCCCGACACATCGAGGTCCAGCTCCTCGGCGACCGCCGCGGCGGACTCGTCCACCTCTTCGAGCGCGATTGCTCCATCCAGCGGCGTCATCAGAAGGTCGTCGAGATCGCCCCCGCCCTGAACCTCGATGCGGCCCTGCGCCGGCGCATCCTCGAAGCGGCGCTGGCGGTCGGCCAGGCCGTTCGCCTCGACAACGCCGCCACCGTCGAGTTCCTCGTAGACGCCGACCGCGGCGATTTCTACTTCATCGAGGTCAATCCGCGCATTCAGGTGGAACACACAGTCACGGAGCAGGTCACGGGCTACGACGTGGTCAAGTGCCAGCTGCTCGTCGCCCAGGACCGGCCGCTCGCCGACCCCGAAATCGGCCTCGGCGACCAGGCCGCCGTCACGACGCATGGCTACGCCCTCCAGTGCCGCGTCACCACCGAAAACCCGGCCAACAACTTCCTGCCCGACTACGGCCGGCTCAGCAACTACCGCTCGGCCAGCGGCATGGGCATTCGCCTCGACGCCGGCTCCGCCTTCACCGGCGCCGTCATCACGCCCTTTTACGATTCGCTTCTGGTGAAAGCGACGGCCCACGGCCTGCGCTTCGTGGACGCCGCCCGCCGCATGGAGCGCAGCCTTCAGGAATTCCGCGTCCGCGGCGTCAAGACGAACATCCCATTCCTCCTCAATCTCATCACCCACCCCGACTTCCTGGCCGGCGGCTGCACCACGCACTTCATCGACGAGAAACCGGAGCTGTTTCATCTGGCGAGTCGCCAGGACCGCGCCAGCAAGCTGCTCCACTACATCGCCGAGGTGATCGTCAACGGCCACCCCCTCATCCCGGTCAAACCGGCCGGCGTGCGGCGCGAGGCGATACCCGTCGCCGTCGTGGAGCCGGGACCGCGGACGCCGCCGCCGGCGGGGACGCGCGACCAGTTCAAGAGACTCGGCCCGGAGAAGTTCGCCGCGTGGGTGCTGGAACAACCCCGGCTATTCGTCACCGACACGACCTTCCGCGATGCGCACCAGTCGCTCCTGGCAACGCGCATGCGCACCCATGACATGCTGCGGATCGCCCCGTTCTACGCGGCCCGACTGTCGGGGCTGTTCTCGCTGGAAATGTGGGGCGGCGCCACATTCGACGTGGCCATGCGCTTCCTCAAGGAGTCGCCCTGGGACCGCCTCGCCGAGCTGCGGGAGCGCGTGCCGAACATCCTCTTCCAGATGCTGCTGCGCTCCGCCAGCGCCGTCGGCTACACCAACTATCCCGACAACGTCGTTCGTGCCTTCGTCAAAGAGTCGGCCCAGGCCGGCGTCGATCTGTTTCGCGTCTTCGACGCCCTCAACGGCCTGCCCAACCTGGAGCTGGCCATCGACGCCGTGCGCGGCGCCGGGATGCTGTGCGAGGCCGCCGTC
This sequence comes from uncultured Planctomycetaceae bacterium, assembly GCA_963771935.1. GTDB lineage: Bacteria > Planctomycetota > Planctomycetia > Gemmatales > Gemmataceae > UBA4732. The sequence goes on from CAVYVK010000006.1 coordinate 58,279, forward strand.
TGCTACACCGGCGATCTTCTCGACCCCAATCGTCCCAAGTACGACCTGAAATACTACGTCGGTCTGGCGAAGCGGCTGGAGCAGCTCGGCGCCAACCTCCTCGCCATCAAGGACATGGCTGGTCTGTGCAAGCCCTACGCGGCGCAGGCGCTGGTCCACGCGCTCAAGCAGGAAGTCGGCATTCCGGTCCACTTCCACACGCACGATTGCTCCGGCGGCCAGATCGCCTCGTACATCAAGGCGGCCGAGGAGGGCGTCTCCATCGTCGATTGCGCGGCCGCGTCGATGTCGGGCATGACCAGTCAGCCGAGCCTGTACGCGCTGGTCGAGGCGATGTGCTTCCAGCCGCGCGACACGGGGCTGGACCGCGAGGCGATGCAGGAAGCCAACGACTACTGGCAGGCGGTGCGCGGGCTGTATGCGCCTTTTGAGACCGGCCAACTGGCGCCCGGCGGCGACGTGTACCAAAACGAGATGCCCGGCGGCCAGTACACGAACCTCTACGCCCAGGCCGCCTCGCTGGGACTGGAGGAGCGCTGGCACGAGGTCTGCCGGATGTACGCCGAGGTCAACCGGATGTTCGGCGACATCGTCAAGGTGACGCCGACTTCCAAGGTGGTCGGCGATATGGCCCTGTTCATGGTCGCCAACAACCTGACGGCGGCCGACGTGATCGACGGGCCGCGCGAGTTGGCGTTTCCCGAATCCGTTGCGGAGTTCTTCGAGGGCCGGCTCGGCGAGCCGCCCGGCGGTTTCCCAGAGAAGTTGCAGAAGCGCGTGCTGCGCGACCGGCGGCCGATGACTGGCCGACCCGGCGCCAGCTTGCCGCCGGCCGACTTCGCCGCGACCAAAGCCGATCTGCAAAAACTGATCGGCCGGCCGGTCAACGACCGGGAAGTCGTGACGCAGCTGCTCTATCCGCGCGTCTTCCCGGAATACGCGGCGGTGGAGGCGAAGTACTCCGACCTGAGCGTACTGCCGACGCCGGTGTTCTTCTACGGCATGGAACCCGGCGAGGAGGTCAGCATCGACATCGAGCGCGGCAAGACGCTGATCGTGAAGTTCCTGACGGTCGGCGATCCGCACGAGGACGGAAGCCGGACAGTGTTTTTCGAGCTGAACGGCCAGCCGCGCGAGACGGTCATAATGGACAAGGCGCTGGCCGGCCGCGTGGTTGGACGTCCGAAGGCGCGGCCGGGCAATCCGCTGGACGTGGGGGCGCCGATGCCGGGTCTGGTGGTGCGCGTGTTGGCGGCGGTCGGCGAGGAGGTGGCGGCGGGGCAGAAGCTGTTCACGCTGGAGGCAATGAAGATGGAAACGACGCTGATCGCCGAGCGGGCCGGCCGCGTCGCCGAGGCGCCGGTGCAGCCGGGGACGCAGGTGGAGGCGGGGGATTTGTTGCTGCGGTTCGAGGGGTAGGCGGGTAGGGTTTCCATAGGTCTCATGGGACCGATAGGACGTATCGGTCCCATGAGACCTATGGAGACACGCAGTGCCATGCTTTCGCGTCCCGCCCCTCATTCGTCCACCACGTCTTCCAGTCGGCTGACGGCGACGACGTCGGCGCGGACCACCAGCACGCGCTTGCGGTTGCGCTTGACGCCGGTGGCGCGGGCCTCGGCGACGTAGATTTCGCGCGTACTGTCGGTGTCGCGCAGGTCGTGCAGGTCGGCGTTGCGCATCTCCAGGTAGTGCGGGTCGATCCGCTTCAGCGTGCCGAGGCAGACGAAGCGGTCGCGCAGGTCCACGACGACTTTCAGGCCGATCATCTCTTCCAGCATGTCGCTTCCTCGCCGCTCGGCCCGGCTTTCCCTACTGTAAAGACATCGCCAACTCCGGCGCTGACGCGACCCGGCTCGCCAGGCCGACCGCATGACGACCCCAGCCCTGCCCGCCGCCGAACGATTTTACCGCGATGCGCTGTCCCGTCTGCAACCGCTGCTCGACTCGCAGCGCGAAAGCCTCGACCGCGCCGCCGCCTTTTGCACCGACGCCATCGCCGCCGACGGACTGGTCCACCTGTTCGGCTGCGGCCACAGCCGGATGATGTGCGAGGAGATGACGCCGCGCCAGGGCTGCTTCGTCGGCTGGCACACCATCGTCGAGCTGGGCCTGACCTTCCACAACCTCATCGTCGGCCCCAACGGCCTGCGCCAGAGCCTCCACCTGGAGAAGACGCCGGGCTACGCCGAGCAGATCCTGCGCAACTTCGCCTTCGGGCCGAAGGACGTGCTGATTGTGATCTCGACGAGCGGCATCCGCGAGGTCATCATAGAGATGGCGGAGGGCGCGAAGCGGCGCGGCCTCAAGGTGATCGGCGTGGTCAGCCGGGCGCATTGCGATCAGGCGAAGCCGGCCCATCCGTCCGGCAGGAAATTGATCGACGTGGCCGACGTGATTCTCGACAACGGCGCCCCGGTCGGCGACACGCTGCTGGCGCTGGACGGTTCGCCCGGCAAGACCGGCCCGTTCAGCACGCTGGGCGGCGCGCTGGTGATGAACATGCTGCGCTGCGAGGTGGCGCAGCGGCTGGTAGATCGCGGCATCGAGCCGGTGTTCCTGCCCAGCCATCAGTTCGTCGGCAGCCGCACGGTCGAGGAACAATTGGAATACTTTTACGCCCAATATGCCCGACGTGTGGCGCCCCTATATTCCAGACAGGGAGAATCCGAGCCGCGACCGTAAGGGAGCGGTTTAGGTTGAAATTGCTCCCTTACGGTCGCGGCCCTGATCGGGACGCAAATGACAGGCCGACTGGTCGAGAAGCGCTGTCTCATCGTCGGCGGCACGTCGGGCGTCGGCCGGGCCGCCGCGGATCGCTTCCTGGAGGAGGGCGCCCGCGTCGTCGTGGCCGGACTGCCGGACGGCGCTCCGGCGCTGACGCAGCTCGGCTCGCCGGCTTCGTCGCCTGTGACGCCACGCAACCGGATGATGTGGATCGCCTATTCGCGCAAACCGACGGCGGCCCTCGGCGGACTGGACGTGCTGTACCATGTCGCCGGAGCGAGCGGCCGGCCCCACGGCGACGGGGCGCTGCACGAATGCTCCGCCGATGGTTGGCGCTGGACGCTCGACGCCAACCTGACGAGTACGTTCCTGACCAACCGGGCGGCCGTCCGCCTGTTCCTGGCCCAGAAAACATCCGGCGCCGTGCTGAACATGGCCAGCGTCCTCGCCCTGGCGCCGGCGCCCCGCCGCTTCGACACCTGCGCCTACGCTGCCGCCAAGGGCGGCGTGATCGCCCTGACGCGCTACGCCGCCGCCCGCTACGCCGCCGATGGCGTCCGGTTCAACGTGATCGCCCCCGGCCTGATCGACACGCCCATGGCCGCCCGCGCCGTCGCCGACCCGGCCATTGTCGAGTACCTGCGCCGGAAGCAACCGCTGGCCGGCGGACCCGGCCGGCCGGAGGACTGCGCCGACGCCGCCGTCTTCCTGTGCAGCGACGCCGCCCGCCTTATCACCGGCGTCGTGCTGCCGGTCGATGGCGGATGGTGCGTGAGTGATTAGCGCCCTCGTAGCTCCCTCGTTCCCACGCTCCGCGTGGGAACGCCGTCCGGACGCTCTGCGTCCCGTCTCACCTGGGCGCAGACGGGACGCAGAGCGTCCCAGGAGTCGTTCCCACGCAGAGCGTGGGAACGAGAAGAAAATGCTGGAAGAGATCATTTCCACCCCTGAAGAATTGACCGCCTGCTGCGCCGACCTGGCGGCCCAGCCGCACTTCGGCTTCGACACCGAGTTCGTCGGCGAAGACACCTACCACCCGCGTCTGTGTCTCGTCCAGGCGGCGGCGCCGGATCGTCTCTTCCTCATCGACCCGCTCTCGACCGGCCCGCTCGACGCCTTCTGGCGGCTCGTCGTGGACCCGGCCGTCGTCACTGTCGTTCACGCCGGCCGTGAGGAAGTGCGCCTGTGCCGATTGTGGACCGGCCAGACGCCGGGCAACCTTTTCGACCTGCAACTGGCCGCCGGTCTGGTCGGTCTGACCTACCCGCTCGGCCACGGCCCGCTGATCGGCCAGCTGCTCGGCGTCCACCTCTCCAAGGGAGAGACGCGCACCGAATGGCGGCGCCGACCGCTTGACGCCGGAACAGATCCGCTATGCCTTTGACGACGTGCGCTGCCTGCTGCCGGCCTGGAAGAAGCTGTCCGCACGCCTCGAAAAGCTGGGCCGGACGGAATGGGCGCGCGAGGAGTTCGACCGGCTGGCGCGGACGGCGTCGCCGGAGGAGCCGGCCGTGGAGGAGCGTTGCGCAAGCTCCGCGGTCTCGGCTCGCTCGACCGCCGGCGGCTCGCCGTGGTCCGCGCCCTGTACAACTGGCGCGAGGAAACCGCGGATCGCACCAACCGGCCGTCGCGGACCATCGTGCGCGACGACCTGATCGTCGAGATCGCCCGCCGCAACCCGACCCGCGAGCGCGACCTCCAGACGCTGCGCGGCCTGCCTCGGCGCGACCTCGACGCCATCGTCGCAACGGCGGCCGCGGCCGCGAACCTGCCGGCGGAGGAATGGCCGACCGCCGTCGAGCGCGACCAGGACCCGCCGCAGGTGGCGCTGACCGCCTCCGTGCTGACGGCCGTCCTCGGCGACGTGTGCGCCCGCCTCCGCCTGGCGCCGAACCTCGTCGCCAGCAACCAGGACGTGAAACGGCTGGTGCGGGCGCGCTTCGTCGGCGGTCCCTTGCCGGATGACATGCCGCTGACGCAGGGGTGGCGCGCGCAGCCATCCTGCCCGAATTGCTGGCGGTGCTGGAGGGCCGTCGGACGCTCCGCGTCGCCGACGTGACCGCGGCGGCGCCGTTTGCGTATGCCGATACAGAGCCGCAACCGTGACAGTAGTTCGGCGGATTCATTCCGTATCTTGTCAGGAGGTGAGGGTACAGGCATGAGAACCGAGCTGCTGGACGGCGAAAGACTGCTGGCCGACGAGATGGCCAACCTGTTTCGCGGCTGGGAGAGCGTCGGCGGCCGCCTGTACGTCACCAACCGCCGCGTGATCTTCGAGTCCCACTTCCTGAATATTCGGCGCGGGGCGACGGAGATCCCGCTGGGCCATATCGAGGACGTGGTTCCGCGCAACAACCTGGGATTCATCCCCAACGGTATGGAGATTCGGACGCGGGACGGTTCACGCTATCGGTTCGTGACCTGGGGCCGACGACGGCTGATTGACATGATTCACGTCTGCAAGAGCGACGTCCTGTGGGCGCAGAAAAGGGAAGGGCCGACGCGTCGGGGCAAGGCGCCGGACAATCCCGCGATCCAAACCGGCTCGTCGGTGGAAGGGACCACGCCCGAGGAGCCGTGACGCAACCTCGCCTTTGCCGGCGCGACGGTTCGCGGTAAACTGGCGGCCCAAGGAGGGCGACGCATGAACGCGAACGACGGGGCGCGGGTGACGCTGGTCCACGACTGGCTGACCGGGATGCGCGGCGGCGAGAAGTGCCTGGAAGTGCTGTGCCGCCGCTGGCCGCGCGCCAAACTCTACACCCTCCTGCACCGGCGCGGTGCCGTGTCGCCGGCCGTTGAACGACTCCGGCCGCGGGCCAGCTTTCTCAACCGCCTGCCCGGCGTACACGACTATTACCGATGGCTGTTGCCGCTGATGCCGTTCGCCGCCGCTAGCCTGTCGCTGCCGCCGTGCGAGCTGGTCGTCAGCTTCAGTCATTGCGCGGCCAAGGGCGTCCGCGTCCCGCGCGGGGCCGTCCACGTCTGCTACTGCTTCACCCCGATGCGCTACGCCTGGCACATGCGCGACTCCTACTTCGGCCGCGCCTCGTTCCCAAACGGGAGCTTGGGAACGAGGCGCGTGCTGGACGGCGTGCTGGAGAGGCTGCGGACATGGGACCGACGCACCGCGGCCGGTGTGACGCACTTCCTGGCCATCAGCAAGACGGTGCAGCGCCGCATTGACGAATGTTACAACCGCGACAGCACGGTGATCTATCCGCCGGTGGACACGGATTTCTACCGTCCCGCCGACGAGCCGACGCCGCGCGAGGATTTTTACCTTGTGGTATCGGCTTTCGCCCCCTACAAGCGGCTGGACCTGGCGGTGACGGCGTGCGAACGGCTGGGCCGGCCGCTGGTGGTGGTTGGCACAGGACAGGACGAGGGTCGTTTGCGGCGGCTGGCGGGGCCGTCGGTGCGATTCCTGGGGTGGCGCTCGGGCGAGGCGATCCGCGACCTGATGCGTCGCTGCAAGGCGCTCTTGTTCCCCGGCGAGGAGGACTTCGGCATCGTGCCGGTGGAGGCGATGGCGTGCGGGACGCCGGTGATCGCCTACGGCCGCGGCGGCGCGACCGAGACGGTGATCGCGCCCGGTGGGCGGCACGCACCGACGGGGCTGTTCTTCGCGGAGCAGACGGCCGGCTGCCTGGCCGACGCGATTACGACGTTCGAGATGCGGCCGGACGAGTTCGCGCCGGCGGCGGGGCGCCGGCAGGCGCTGCGCTTCAACAAGCAACGTTACGAAGAGGAAATGGTCGCTTTTCTGGCCGGAGCGCTGCGGCCCTCGGAGACGCCGGCGCCGAGCGGCGTGAGGAATCATTGCATCCTCCGGGCGCCGGTTTTACGATAGAAAGATGTACCCAACCGCGCCGCGAGACCCCGGATGAATCGTATTCACCCCGCCCTTCAAGGCGTTTACGCCGGCCGGCCGATCGATCTGCAAAACCTGCCGGCCCTGATCCAGTCCACCGAACGCCAGCCTCTCCCGCCGGACGAGTTGCTCCGCGCCCACGCCGGCCTCTTCGTAGACAACTTCGCGGAGCGAGCGCGGCGGCTCGAACTGTTGCACCAGAACCGCGACGCCCTCGCCCTGGTGGACCGCCAGCACCGGGTCGGCGAGATCGACTCATTCCTTTACGGCAGCCGACGCTACGACTCCGCCGACGCCCGCCGCATGTTGATCGGCATCGACCGTCAGCTGGACGACGAAGAACGCTGGTGGGCGGACTTCGACCGGCGCCTCTTCCGCATCCACTACCAGATGGTGCGCGACCTGGGCGCCGAGGCCGCCCGTGACTTGTGGCTGCGCTACGAGTTCCACCTGGGGTTGCAAGAGATCGAAGGCGAGATGTCGCGCCGCCGACGCACGCTGTCGCGGGTCGCGTCCTTCGTCAACGACACCGACGGGCCGCTCTCCTACGCCGATTTCCACGACGTGTGCGCCGAGCTGCTGGAGTCCTACGACGCCTTTGGAAAATGCTTGCAGAAGGCCTGCCGCCTGCGGCCGCCGAACCTGAAGGGTCTGCCGCCGGACCAGCCGCTGGCGAACGCGTTCTTGTCCGCGGCGCCGGTAGCGCCGCTCAAGCCGGTCGCGCAGACGGTGTCCGGCCGGTGGGTCGGCAAGTTCGCGCGGCAGTTGGACGAGGTGCGGAACGGTGCGCAACGGATCCTGGACGAGAGCCTGGAGGAACTGCTGGCGCGGCTGACGTGGATCGCCCACCACTGGGAAGAGGCGCTCACGACGCCTCAGGAACGAGAGGAGGCGGAGACGGCGGCGCCGGACGAGCGGGCGGCGCGAATCCCTTCTCCAGCCGCTCGACGACGAGCCGGAGTTCGAGTTGTCCGAGGAGGACGTGCTGACCGAGCCGCTCGAAGAGACGGAGCAGCCGGATGCGGAGTTGGAGGAGGAGCCGGACGAGGAAGAGTTCCAGCTTTCGGAGCAGGACGTGTTGGCCGAGCCGGAAGCGGCGGGCGAGGACGTGGAGATCGAGGACATCGACCCCGACGACCACAACAACCGGCCACGGCACTGGAGCGTCTGACGGAGGAAGAGAATGAGCGGCGGTCACGGGTGGTGGGGGACGCGCCCGCTGGTGGTCGGCATGACCGGCCTGGCGCTGCTGGCGTTCGGCGCGGACTGGCTGCCGGACTCGGAGGCGATCAACGCGCCGGCGCAGCAGGAGGCGGCGAAGCTCCAGGAGCTATTGCGCGAAGCGCAAAGTCAGGCGGAGGCGGCCGCCATTCTGCGGAGCGCGGAGGCGGGACTGGATGAGAACGGCAAGCGGAAGCTCCAATCGGCGCTGCCACGGAATCAGCTGGAAGCCGATCCGGGATGGATCGCCCGCGTAGGGGAAGCCTATTACCAGGTGCGCAGCGTTCACCGCGATCCCCTGGCCGTTCTCGCCGGGCGCATCGCGTTCTACGGCGGCCTGCTCCTGGTGTTCGCGGCCGGCGTTCTACTGTACCTTCGTACGCCGGACAGCGTCTCCAAGGCCTGGTAGCGCCGCGGCACAGCGGTTGCCTGTGGTATCCGGGAGGGGCGGTGAACTATCCCCACTCACGGAGACGCATCATGGCGAAGCGAAATACACGAAAAAAGGCGAACGAAATCATTCCTCCAGGGGCGACCAAGCAGGCGATGGAGCGCGACGAGAACCCGCGCGGCCGGCCGCGCCACACGCCACTGGACGATCGGGAAGCCACCGGCGACAATCCGGACACTGGGCTGCCCGGCCCGTTCGAGGAAGACGATTTCGACGAGCAGGAAGGCCCGCCCTACGCCGGCCACTCCGGCGGAGCGGTGGGCGGCACGCCGGCCGAGGGCCGCGCCGAGGGCGGCGAAACCGGCGGCGGGATCGCGCCGCAACGGGGCAAGCGCGACGTGGACAGCACGATCGGCGAGAAACCGTGACGCCGGTTAGCGGCGACCCGAAGGGGAGCGCGTCCCTCAACGCGCTCCCCTTCGGGTCGCCGCTATCGGTCTTCAGGAAAGTAAGGCACGGGTGGATACGGTGTGCCACGGCTGTGTCAGCCGTGTTGGGCGGCCCAAACACGGCTGACACAGCCGTGGCACACCGCGCATTACTTTCCTGACGAGCTATAAACGGCTTTCGTTGCGCTCAATTCTCCCCCTTGTTGTAGACGATGATCGCTTTGTGCTTGAGCTTGTTGACGATCCGCTTCATTTCCGTCTGAGCGATCTCGTTCGTCAGCTTTTCCTTGATCTGCTTCTGCGTCTTCTCGTCGAGCGGCGTCGGCCCCTCGTAGTCGCGGTGGACGACGCGGACGACGTGAAAGCCCGTCTCCAACTCGACCACGGCCGTCTCACCATCCTTGAGCTGGAACAAGACGTTTTCGACCTCCGGCGGCCGGACCTCGCCGCGCTTGGCGCCGATGCCCGCGCCGTGACGGAAGGCGCTGTCGCCATTGTCGTACTGCTCCGCGAGCTTGGTGAAGTCCTCGCCGTGGCGGGCGCGCTCGGCCAACTCCTCCGCGAAACGGCGGGCGTCGGCCAGCGTCGGATGCTTCTCCGACGCCGAGACGAACAAATCTTGCCACTGCACGCTGTCGGGTCGATGGAAGCTCTCGGGGTGCTTGTCGTAGTAATCGAAGATTTGCTTCGGCCCGACCTCGTCGATGTAGGGATGGACGCAGCTGCGGAGGTACTCCATGTACATGAAATTGCGTTCCCACAGGCGCCGCTGCATTTCGAGAGAAACGCCCTGTTTCTTGAGATACTCGCGGAGTTCGTCCTGAGTCTTGAAGTTGCCGGCCTTCATCCAGTTGCGCAGCATGGTCTTCTCGAACTGGTCGGAGGCTTCTTCCTTGAGCTTGTCGAGGTTCTTCTTGCCGACCTTCTCCAGCTTGGCGAAGGCGTCCTGGAGGACGACCTCGCGCTCGATGAGCTGGTTGAGCACCTGATTGTAGATTTCCGCCCGGCGCTGGGTGCGTTCCGGCTCCGGCAGCTCGCGGGCGGCCATCAATCCGGGGTAGGCGGCGGCGATGACTTCTTCGGTGAGGATGACCTGATTGTTGACGGTGGCGCCAACGCGGGCGGCCGGCTGGCCGACGACGAGATCGGCCGGTGCGGCTGTCGGCAGCGGCGCCGAGTCCGGCGCCTTGAACGGCTCCCCTTCCGGCTTCTGCGAGCGCGTGACGGGCGGAGGCGGCGATCCCGGATCCGCGTTCTGTCGCGGCGGCAGCTGCACCGGCGCCACGTCGTCCACCGGCCCAAAGCGGGGCTGGGCGGCGCAGCCATAGGCCGCCAGGCCGAGAACGATCAGGGCCGATCCCGTCCGCCATCCTTTGCACATACCGCGCCCCTCTTGGCGGGCCGTGAGCGCAGGGAGCGCCACAAGGCGCCCGGCGCGATCTCTTCCCCGCGAGAGCGGCGAACTATATCGCGGCGGTTCGGCCGTGCAAGACGTCTTTGCCGAGCGATTCACCGTGAAATGGCATTCCAGTTGCGTTCGCCTTCCGGGGCGAGCGGCCGGCGTGAGCCGGCTGATTGACGATCCTATCAGCCGGCTCACGCCGGCCGCTCGCCAAGCTCCAGCGGGAGTGCTTGTTATGACCTCACTCCGGTTCTTCTGGCGGCTGCTCTGCGACACCTTCAACAACTTCCTGGCGGATCGCACTCTGCGCATGGCCGGCGCCCTGGCCTATTACAGCGTTTTCGCCATGGCGCCGCTGATCCTGATCGTGATCGGCGTCGCCAGCCAGTTTCTCGACAAGCAGTCGGCGCGAGCGGATATTCTCGCCCAGATCGACGCAACCGTTGGGACCTCGGCGAAACAGGCGCTCGAGAGCATTCTGAACGGGTCCGACGGCGCGGGCAACGGCGTCATCGCGACCATCGTGGGCGTCGTGCTGCTGCTGGTCGGCGCCTCGGGCGTCTTCGCCGAATTGCAGGACGCGCTCAACAACATCTGGAAGGTGAAGCCCAAGCCCGGCCTGGGCGTCTGGGAGCTGATCAAGAACCGTTTGCTCTCGATCACGGTGGTGCTGGGGACCGGCTTTTTATTGCTCGTATCCTTGGTCCTGAGCGCCGTGCTGAACGCCCTGGGCGCCTGGATGGATCGACATTTTTCCGGCTCGACCTGGATCTGGCATTCTCTGAACAGCGTCGTGTCACTGGCCGTGGTGGCACTGCTGTTCGCAATGATTTTCAAGATCCTGCCGGACGCCAAGATCGACTGGCGCGACGTGTGGATCGGGGCGTTGGTGACCGCGGGGCTGTTCACGATCGGCAAGGCCTTGATCGGCGCCTACCTCGGCCATAGCGGCCTGGCGGACACTTACGGGGCTGCTGGTTCGATCGTCGTCCTGCTGACGTGGGTCTATTATTCGTCGCTCATCCTGCTTTTCGGCGCCGAGTTCACGCACGTCTACGCGGTAGCCACGAAGCATCACGTGGAGCCGATGGACCACGCGGTCCCTGACAAGGCGGCCAAGGCCGCGGCCGCGGCAGCAACCGAGGCCAAACCTCTCGCTCGGCCCGACTCGCCTCTTCCGACGGCGTGATCCTCCGCCGTCGCCGTCCATATAAAGTACCAGGAGTGGGTTTGGAGAGAATGCGGCCGTGCGCCGCCGGACGAGAGATCAACCTCATGGACTGGTGGTATTACGTTCTCGCGGCGGCGGCCGGCGCCATCGGCGTCCTCGTCGTGTTGTTCCTGATGCTGCTGGCCGTCGGCAGCGGCGACCTGTCGCGCTTCATCCTGGCGCGAACCGCCTTCCGGCGAACCATGGCCGACCCAGCCTTCGCCGGCAAGGTGCAGGACCTCATCACGCCGCCGCCTCCGCCTCCCCCACCGAAGAAGTCCGGCGAGGCGCTGCGCCTCTTGACGCTGTTGCAGCGCAAGGGCCGGCTGCTGGATTTTCTTCTGGAAGACATTCAGGCGGCGACCAACGATCAGATTGGGGCCGGTGTGCGCGAATTGCACAAGGAATCGCAGATAGTGCTGAAGGAGCACCTGATCCTGGAGCCGGTGCTGCCGCAGGCGGAGGGCGACGCGGTGGAAGTGCCGGTGGGATTCGATCCGTCGGCGATCCGCCTTACCGGCAATGTGACGGGCCAGCCGCCGTTTCGCGGCGTCCTGAAGCACCACGGCTGGCGCGTCAAGGACTTCAGCCTCGCCAAGCCGCCGGAGGGCCAGGACGAGTTCGTCGTGGCGCCGGCGGAAGTGGAACTACCGTAAAGAAGATTCACCACAAAGACACAAAGGACACAAAGAAAGACAAAAAGGAAATTGAATTTCTCTTTGTCTTTCTTTGTGTCCTTTGTGTCTTTGTGGTGAAGTTTTTGATCGGAGCAAGCCGTGACGGCGTCGCGTTTCGTCGTGGGCATCGACCTGGGGACCACCAACAGCGGCGTGGCCTACGTCGATACCGGGGCCGCGGAGTCGGTCGCCGGGCGGTCGTCGGACCTGCCCATCCCGCAGGTCGTTGGGCCGGGGAGCGTGTCCGATCGGCCGTTGTTGCCGTCGTATCTGTATCTGCCGGGACCGGGAGAGGCGCCGGCGGGCAGTCTAAAATTGCCGTGGGACGCCAACCGGGATTACGCCGTCGGCGAGTTCGCCCGGCAGCAGGGCAGTCTGGTGCCGACGCGACTGGTGTCGTCGGCCAAGTCGTGGCTGTGCCACCCCGGCATCGACCGCAAGGGGCCGGTCCTGCCGTGGAAGGGGCCGGAAGGCGGCCGCCGCGTCTCGCCGCTGGAAGCCACCACACTCTACTTGAAACATCTGGTTGAGGCGTGGAACTATCAGCTGGCGCGCGACCTGCCCGACCGTCGTCTGGAACAGCAGGACGTGATCCTGACGGTGCCGGCGTCGTTCGACGCCGCGGCCCGCGAGCTGACCGTCGAGGCGGCGCGGGCGGCGGGGCTGGAAAACGTCACCCTGCTGGAGGAGCCGCAGGCCGCGTTTTATGCGTGGATCGAGGCGAACGGCGAGGCGTGGCGGAAGCTGGTGAAGGTCGGCGACGCCGTGCTGATCTGCGACGTGGGCGGCGGCACGACCGACCTGACGCTGATCGCGGTGGGAGAGGAGTCCGGCCGGCTGGAGCTGACGCGCGTCGCCGTCGGCGAGCACCTCCTCATCGGCGGCGACAATATGGATCTGGCGCTGGCGCACGCCGCGGCGCGGGCGTTGGCCGAGCGCAAGATCAAGCTCGATTCCGGCCAGATGCTCCAGCTGTGGCACAGTGCGCGGGCGGCCAAGGAACGGTTGTTCACGGAGGCGGCGCTGAAGAGCGCCCCGGTGACGGTGCTGGGCCGCGGCAGCCGCGTCATCGCCGGGACCATCCAGGGCGAGCTGACGCGGGAGGAAGTCGAGCGGGTGCTGGTGGACGGCTTCTTCCCGGAGTGCAAGCCGAATGAGGAGCCGCTACGTCAGAAGGCGGTCGGTTTGCAGGAACTGGGCCTGCCGTATGCGGCCGACCCGGCCGTGACGAAGCACCTGGCGCAATTCCTCCATCGGCACTCCGAAGCGTTGGCGGAGAAGTTGCCGGCCAAGGGGAAGCGCAAGGCGACGGCGGGTCCGACGGCGGTGCTGTTCAACGGCGGCGTACTCAAGGCGGAGCCGTTGCGGCGGCGCGTGGCGACGGTGCTGAACCAGTGGGCGAAGTCGTGGGGCGGCGGCGACGTGAAAGTGTTGCCGGGCGGCGACCTCGACCGGGCGGTGGCGCGTGGCGCCGCGTATTACGGCATGGTGCGGCGCGGCAAGGGCGTGCGCATCCGCGGCGGCACGGCCCAGGCGTATTACGTCGGCGTGGAAACGTCGCTGCCGGCGGTGCCGGGGGCGGCGCCGCCGTTGAAGGCGTTGTGCGTGGCGCCGTTCGGCATGGAGGAGGGGACGGAGGCGGACGTACCGGGCCAGGAATTCGGCCTGGTGGTGGGCGCTCCGGCCGAGTTTCGCTTCCTCGGCTCAACGACGCGCCGCGGCGACGCGGTCGGCACGATGGTGGAGGAATGGGAGGGTCAAATCGAGGAATTGAGTCCGCTGGCGACGACTCTCGCGGCCCCGACCGGCGAGGGCAAGATGGTCCCGGTGCATCTGCACAGCAAGATCACGGAGATCGGCACGCTGGAGGTGTGGTGCATCAGCCGCGACGGCAAACAGAAGTGGAAGCTGGAGTTCAACGTGCGGGAGAAGGTGGAGTGACGACGATGCCATGATTTTCGAAGTCATCGGTGACATCACGGACATCGAAACGTTCGCCGTCGGCGGCTCGATCCGCGAGCTGCCTCGGCTTCGCAAGGCGTACGGGCCCGGCGCTGGCGAAAACGCAAGGGCACGGCTCAGGTCCGTCTGGCCGACGGGACGGTTCGCAAGGCCGAGGTACACTGGTATGAGGCCCATGGCGTGGGCCGCAAGGAACTGAAGATCAAGCAATTCCTGGGGGAATGACCATGCCGCGCGAGATAGCCCGCCATCGATTTGTGCTGTGCGTGAGCAACGCCGACTACCCGGCATCGCTGGAGGTCCGCAAGGTGTACGCGGCCCTGCCGGACGCGGAGGCCGAGTCGGCGGGCTTCCTGCGCGTCATCGACGAGTCGGGCGAGGATTACCTGTATCCTGAATCTCTCTTCGTCGCCGTGGACCTGCCGCGGGCGGCGGCCGACGCGGTGCTGTCCGCGACGGCGGGCGGCGCGGCCTGATTTTTGGGCGTTTCCCGGTGTGCATCCGCACAGCAAGATCACGGAGATCGGCACGCTGGAAGTGTGGTGCATCAGCCGCGACGGCAAGCAGAAGTGGAAGCTGGAGTTCAATGTGCGGGAGAGGGTCGAGTGAACGAAGATTCTAGTGGGCGGCATGGCAATGGAAGACGGCAACTGCTTCATTTGCCGAGTGCGGATCGGCGGCATCGACACATTCGTCCTCTGGTACACAAATGAACGGGACGGCTTGCTCTGTGACGCAGCCGGCTTGCTCCTTTCGGCGGGTACGCGCGATGACATCATAGCCGCCGCGGCGGCGAGAGGGGTCGCCTGTGCCTCCAGCGAACCTTTCGAGTATGACTTCGACCACATCAGGGATTGGTGCTATCTGCCAAGGGCTGATGGAGTGGACTGTCCGGCCTTCTTGAACGCCTGGAACTTTCTGGACGACCTTGCTGGGCTGAGTGAGAACCCCGGCACACGGTTTGCCGAGTTAAGCCGGATGGCGGGCCACAGCTACGATAAACTGTTCTGGGGCAACAACCTCCCGGCCGTCACGCCTTCAGGCGAACAGTTTGATCCATCGTGGGAGCCGGAGGAAATTGAAGAAATTCGCCGGGTGATGGAAGCAGGGCTGGCCCTGCTTCGGGAAAGGCTGGGAGGTGCTTGACCGGCGGCATGGAAGAATGAGGCGGAAAGGAGGTGCAAAGTGGACCTGTTGACGAGAAAGACAGACGACAAAGCCCGCGTCACGCTTCCGAGTGATTTCGCCAGCTGTTGGGTCACGATCGAGCGGCAAGGAGACGAATTGCGCGTTCGTAAGGCCCAAAAGGTCGTCCGTCGTTACGCATTCAAGCAACTCATGGCCGGCGTCACGAAGGAGAACATTCACGCCGAAATCAAGACCGGGGAGCCCGTCGGCAAGGAGGCCTTGTAAACAGCGGGAGTGAGGGCGACCGCTTCAATTCGCCGCCTTCACCTTCGTCAGGTCCCACACGTCCACCACGTCGTCATGTCCCACCGCCAGCGTCTTGCCGTCCGGGCTGAGCGCCACGCTCGTGCCGTAGGGCGGCAGATTTCCGCCTTCTCTCGTCCACAAAAAAGACGCCGTTTGCTCGCCGTCGGCGTCCCACAGCTTCACGACGCCGTCCTTGCTCAGCGACGCCATCATCCCGCCGGGACCGAAGCCGACGAAATGGACCTCGTCCTCGTGGCCCTCCATCACCTTCTTGATCTTGAAGGTGGACAAATCCCATAGTCGCACCGTCTTGTCGCGCGTGCCCGCCGACAGAAGCATCTTGCCGTCCGGCGAATAGACCGCCAGGAACACCGGGCCGTCGTGCCCGTGCAGCGGCCGACCGGGGATGCCCGCCGTCGCCTCCCAGATGCGGATTGTCTCGTCGCCGCTGGTCGTCGCCACGTGCTTGCCGTCCGGCGAGAAGGCGACGCTGTTCACCTTGTCGCCGTGCGCCTCGAACACCGCCCGCGCCTTGCCCGACGGCAGCTCCCAGCAGTGCGCCACCTGCAAGCCGTCCTCGATGGTCGCCAGCAGCGAACCGTCCGGCGACAGCGACAGCATCGCCACCGGCGACTCGAACTGGTCCTTCATCACTGCCTTTTCCTTCAGCGTTACCGGGTCAACGACGGTCACGACCTTGTCGCCGTCGGAAAAGGCGAAACTCTTGCCGTCGCCGCTGTAGCTGATCGACCATATCTCGGATTCATTATGGAGGATGTTCGTCCGCTTTCCCGTGGCGAGGTCGAAGAAGCGGATTGACTTGTCTTTGCCGGCCGTCGCCAGGGTCTTGCCGTCCGGGGAGATCGCCACGGCCGTGACGGCGTTGGTGTGTTCCTTCACCTGGAAGCGGCGGAGCGAATCGTCGTATTTATCCTCGGCCCGCGCCGACGAGCCAAGAAGGACCGTGAGCAGAACGCATGGGACGGCGAGGCAGATCGGCAGGTTGCGCATGGGAATATCCTCAAAAAACGGCTCATGGACAGGGGCGGCCAACGAGCGGGCATTTCCTATCGGCGCGTGGCTGTAAATCAGGAGCCAGTAAGGGCGCCGCGACGTTGGAAGCCGGGATAATTCGTCGGCTGGGTTTCGACCCTGAGCGCGGCCACGTCCTGGCGCGGCGGGGCGCCGAACATCCGCCGGTACTCGCGGCTGAACTGGGACGGGCTCTCGTAGCCGACACGGAACGCGGCCTCGGCGGCGTCTAGCCCCTCGCCCAGCATCAGCCGCCGAGCCTCCTGGAGGCGCAGCCGCTTCTGGTACTGGAGTGGACTCATCGCCGTCACGCCCTTGAAGTGGAGGTGAAACG
Organism: uncultured Planctomycetaceae bacterium; assembly: GCA_963771935.1. Taxonomy (GTDB): domain Bacteria; phylum Planctomycetota; class Planctomycetia; order Gemmatales; family Gemmataceae; genus UBA4732. Next base: position 74,992 of record CAVYVK010000006.1, read on the forward strand.
CTGACGGACTCAGCCTCACCTGCTTCGCGAGCGACTCGATCCGGAGCGGATCCGCGAAGTGGTCCTTCAGCCACCGGATAGCCTTCGCGATCCGCTGGGCCGGGGCGCCGGCCGAAGCGATCTGGCGCAGCCGCGCCCCTGCGGGCCGGCGAGCAGGCGGTAGGTGATCTCGCGGAGCACGAGCGGCGCCAGCGGCGCGACGTCCTGCGGGGAGTTGAGGAGGGCCACGAGGCGAGTGACGGCATCGAGGAGCGGCAGTGCCACAGGAGTCACTGCAAGCCCTCGCGAGGGCGGGCCGAGCGGCGAGGCGGGCGTGCTGTCGGCCAGGAGTTCGCCGACCACTGCCGGATCGAGCGAGATGCGAACCGCAAGATACGGGCGGCCCGGCGACGCCTCAACCACCCGGGCATCGACCGGGAGGTCAACCGACACCAGGAGCGACTGGGCGGAGTCGAGACGGTACGTCTCGTCGGCGAGAAGCACCTCCTTTGCGCCCTGGGCGACGACGCACAGGCAAGGCTCGTACACGACGGCGACGAGATCCGAGGGTGCCGAGAACCGAGATAGCCTGAGTTCGGGCGCCGCCGTGTTGTACGCGCCGTCCGCGGTCGTCTGCCGCTCGATTGCGGACGCGAGTTTTGCCAGTTCGTCTGTTGACACGTCCGCTCCTCCCACCGGTCGGCCCCACTTCGCCTCTCATCAGTATACCCGCCACGAAGGCTCGCGGTCATGCGCGTTCCCAAAGTCGTGGAGGATTAGGCAAGGGTCCAGGACGATCGTGCTACCGGCAGCCCGATGCCTTTGGCTACTATTTCTTCGTCGGGCGGCCGTATCCGACGACCGAGCGGGAGCGGCGTACCTGCCGGCGCCTGCTTTGCACACGGCTCGTTGTTCACAGTCGTGGAACGTACTGACTGTTCGCCGTTAAGAAGTCAACGTCAAAGGGATCAGAACATGGATATCAAGCGAAGCGGCTCACAGCCGTCCAACAAAGGACCGGCGGATTGGTTCACCGGCACGGTGCGCATCGACCCGCTGTTCCAGGCGAACGCCCCGGCGCGCGCGGCCGGCGCCAGCGTCACGTTCGAGCCTGGCGCCCGGACGGCGTGGCACACCCACCCGCTGGGCCAAACCCTGATCGTGACGGCCGGCTGCGGCCTGGCGCAACGCTGGGGAGGCCCGGTCGAGCAGATCCGGCCGGGCGACGTGGTCTGGTTCCCGCCCGGTGAGAAGCACTGGCACGGCGCCACGGCGACCACGGCCATGACGCACATCGCCGTTCAGGAACAGCTCGACGGCAAGGTTGTTGACTGGATGGAGCAGGTCAGCGACGAGCAGTACCGCCAGTAAATCCGGCGACGATCCCTTAGAGGATCGAAGGAGTGAACAATGCCTCATGTCCTCGTGAAGCTCTGGCCCGGGAAATCCGAGCAGCAGAAAGCCCGGCTCGCTGAAGCAATAGCCAGGGACGTAATGGACGTCCTGAACTACGGAGAAGAGTCCGTCTCGGTGGCGATGGAGGAAGTCGAACCGCGGGACTGGGCGGAGAAGGTGTACAAGCCCGACATCATGAACAAGCCGGAGCAGTTGTACAAGAAGCCGGGATATGACCTGTCTGAATTGCCATGACCGTGAGGATCAACGACAAGGAGATGTAGGCCATGCGAGGAACTGTTCTCTACGGCCCGCGCGACGTGAGGTTCGAGGAGCGAGAGTCCCCGAAGATCGTCGAGCCGACCGACGCCATCATCCGAATCTCGCTCACGTGCGTGTGCGGTTCGGACCTGTGGCCGTATCGCGGGCTTCAACCGATCAACGGACCCACGCCGATGGGACATGAATACTGCGGCATCGTGGAGGAGGTCGGCGGTGCGGTGCGGTCGGTCAAGCCCGGCCAGTTCGTCATCGGCTCATTCGCCACTTCCGACAACACCTGCCCCAACTGCCAGTACGGCTATCAGTCATCGTGCATGAACCGCGAGTTCATCACCCGGCGCAGGCGCCGGTGCTGCGCGTGCCGCTGGCGGACGGGACGCTTGTGCCCACGCAGGGCGTGCCGTCGGATGATCTCATCCCGAGCCTTCTGGCGGCGTCTGACGTTTTGGGCACCGGCTGGTTCGCCGCCGACGCGGCCAACGTGAAGCCAGGCAAGACGGTCGCGGTCGTCGGCGACGGCGCGGTCGGCCTCCTCGGCGTGCTCTCCGCCAGGCAGATGGGCGCCGGGCGGATCATCGCCATGAGCCGCCACGACTCGCGGCAGAAGCTCGCCCGCGAGTTCGGCGCGACCGACATCGTGACCGAGCGCGGCGACGAGGGCGTGGCCCGAATCAAGGATCTCACCAAAGGAATCGGCGCCGATTCGGTGCTGGAGTGCGTCGGCACCCAGGAGTCGATGATGCAGGCGATCCGCTCCGCCCGGAAGGGCGGATACGTGAGCTACGTCGGCGTTCCGCACGGGGTGGAACTCAAGGGTGAGGAGCTTTTCTACACCCACGTCCACCTCCACGGCGGCCCCGCCCCGGTGCGCCGCTTCCTGCCCGAGCTGATCGACCTGGTGTGGAAGGGGAAGATCAACCCCGGCAAGGTCTTCGACCTGACCCTGCCCCTCGACCGGGTGGCGGAGGGCTACCGCGCGATGGACGAGCGCCGCGCGATCAAGACGCTGCTGCGCCCGTAACGCGCTTGGCGCCGTGCGGCCAGAACGAATCGTAATGAGCTTGTTCATTGCACCTCAAAGGAGAAACGAAATGCAGAAGCGGCATCTCGGAAACAGTAACCTGGAGGTTTCGGCCCTCGGCCTCGGCTGCATGGGCATGAGCTTTTCCTACGGCCCGCCCAAGGACAAGCAGGAGATGATCTCTCTGCTTCGGGCAGCCGTCGAACGCGGCGTCACGTTCTTCGACACCGCCGAGGTCTACGGCCCGTACACGAACGAAGAACTCGTCGGCGAAGCCCTCTCGCCCGTCCGCGAGCAGGTGGTGATCGCCACCAAGTTCGGGTTCGAGCTTCATCCCGACCGCCGGCCGGGGTGGGTGGGGCTGAACAGCCGGCCGGAGCATATCAAGCAGGCCGCCGAAGGCTCGCTCAAGCGGCTCAAGGTCGAGACGATCGACCTGCTCTACCAGCACCGCGTCGATCCGAATGTGCCCATCGAGGACGTGGCGGGTGCGGTGAAGGACCTGATCCGGCAAGGCAAGGTCAAGCACTTCGGCCTTTCCGAAGCAGGGGTGCAAACGATCCGTCGCGCCCACGCCGTCCAGCCGGTCGCCGCCCTCCAGAGCGAATACTCACTGTGGTGGAGACGCCCCGAAGCGGAGGTGCTGCCGACCCTGGAGGAACTCGGAATCGGCTTCGTCCCCTACAGCCCGCTGGGCAAGGGCTTCCTCACGGGCAAGATCGACGAAAAGACGACCTTCGACAGCTCCGACTTCCGCAGCACCCTCCCTCGCTTCACGCCGGAGGCGCTCGAAAGCGAATCAGGCCCTGGTCGATCTGCTCGGCCAAATCGGAGAGCGGAAGAAGGCGACGCCCGCTCAGATCGCGCTCGCCTGGCTGCTCGCCCAGAAGCCGTGGATCGTCCCGATCCCGGGCACCACCAAGCTGCATCGCCTGGACGAGAACATCGGGGCGGCCGCCATCGAACTTACGCCCGACGACCTCCGCGAGATCGAAAGCGCAGCCTCGAAGATCACCGTGCAGGGGGCTCGCTACCCCGAACGGCTGGAGCAGATGACCGGTCGCTGAGCGGGAATAATTTGTTCTCTGCACGTACCAGGGAGCGTTCGGGACGCGCCGGAGGCGTCTGCCAGGGCAATGGAAAACAGGCTACTGTCGCGGGGCGGAGCCGCCGCCTTTACGTTTGTGTTTCTTGTCCTGGCGGCGCGCCGTCTTCCGCCCTGGACGGTAGCCCTGATTCGGCAAGCCACGCTCGCCGACCGGCTCGCCCTTCGCCGGGTTCCCAACCGCATGATAGTGGTCGCCTTTGGTCGCGTCGTTGGCCCGCCTTCTCCGCTCCTCGATGGCCTCCCTGGGGGGGATGAGCAGGGATGAGGCAGTCGCAGCCTTTGCCGATGAGGTCCCCCCGCCCCGCTTGGAGCAGCGCCTCCCGCACCCTGAAGTAGTTCTCGGGTTTGAAGAACTGCATCAACCCCCGCTGCAACTTCCTGTCCCGCAAACCCTTGGCGACATATACCTCCTCCTTCGTGAACGGATCGATGCCGGTGTAATACATGCAGGTGGCGATGTCAGGGGCAGTCTGTATGAAGGACGGCCCTGGCGGAACCGATGACCCTACGTTACCCACCCTTTTTACACCCCACTCGATCACCTGTCAGGCTTTCTCGCATTCATGCCCAGAACACTTCGGCGAGTCGGACCTCCGCGCGCACGTTGCCTATTTGGGACGGCAAAGCTCGATCGAGTGTCGAGTGCGAGCAACGGAGGCTGCCCTGACAGGCCGCTGCTCGCGGTTCGGACGACACATTCCTTGACCGTTGGTGCGGCGTCGAGTGCGGAGGTTGCGAATCGGGTTGAACTATGGGGTAATCCAGCATTTTGGCAATGCTTTTTTCAGTTCGCCAAGACCCGTGCCCGACACCCAGGTGCCGTGAAGGTTAAGCGAGGTGAGGTTTTTGAGCTCCTTCAACTCTTTGAGTCCCGCGTCCGTCACCGGCGTGCGCTGGAGGTCAAGCGTTGTGAGGTTTTTGAGTTCCTTCACGTCTTTGAGCCCCGCGTCCGTCACCGGCGTGTTACTCAGGACAAGCGTGGTGAGGTTTTTGAGTTCCTTCAACTCTTTGAGTCCCGCGTCCGTCACCGGCGTGTTACTCAGGACAAGCGTGGTGAGGTTTTTGAGTTCCTTCACGTCTTTGAGCCCCGCGTCCGACACCTGGCCGCCCGGGAAGCCACTCAGGTTAAGCGTGGTGAGGTTTTTGAGTTCCTTCACGTCTTTGAGTCCCGCGTCCGACACCTTGGCACCCATAAGGCTAAGCGTGGTGAGGTTTTTGAGTTCCTTCACGTCTTTGAGCCCCGCGTCCGACACCTGCGTTCCACCAAGGTCAAGCGAGGTGAGGTTTTTGAGTTCCTTCACATCTTTGAGTCCCGCGTCCGACACCTGCGTGCTGAAAAGGTTAAGCGTGGTGAGGTTTTTGAGTTCCTTCACGTCTTTCAGTCCTGCGTCCGTCACCTTGGTGCGCTGGAGGTCAAGCGTGGTGAGGTTTTTGAGTCCCTTCACGTCTTTGAGTCCCGCGTCCGTCACCTCTGCGTTTATGCCAAGGCCAAGCGTGGTGAGGTTTTTGAGGTCCTTCAACTCTCTGAGTCCCACGTCCGACACCTTGGTGCCCTGAAGGTAAAGCGCGGTGAGATTTTTGAGTTGCCCTTCAAGCCTTTCAATTCCGCGTCCGTCAGCTTTGTCGCGATAAAGCAGAGTCCGAACGGAACTCCAACCGCCGGCAATCGTTCTGGAAGTCCGCCTTCGGGCAACGAGACAAAGCAAAATCCGGGCAGGTCCTTGGCCGACGCCTCTTTGCCTTGCTTGAACTCGATCCACCCGAGGGGGATGCCCAGTTTGTTCGGATTCTCGTGAAAGCCCCCGTACACAGCGCCGAGTTTCTTGTACGCGGCGATGGTGTCGCTGTCGATGGGGCCAGGCTTGGGCACATCGTCAGTCAGGGGATCTCGCCGCAGAGGCTATGTGCGCACTGGAAGGCGCTGCGGAGGCAGTACGAGCCCCGGCAGGCGCCGCGGAGACCGTGGGAGCCCCGGAAGGAACCAAGCCGGTTCCGGTGACTGCGGTCCCAGTCACCACCGCCGCAGCGACCAGCACCGCCGCCAACACGCTCTTCAATTTGGTGAGAAACATGGTTTTCATCACTCCTTGCGATAGTGAAATGACCTTGGCCGAAGCAATGTCCGAAGTGACCGCTTGACCCGCCGCAACCCGGATTGCGGCCAGGACCGTCGATCCAACGAGTGGAGCCGGCACAGTTGCCGACCCGGAATTCCGCGACAGAATCGTGGCGAGCGCGGCGGCCGAGAAAATGCCGTGTCGCGCGAGTTTCCGGGCCAGTATCCTCCGGCCCGTCGTCAACCGGCTCGACAACGTTCCTTCCGGGATCTTGAGCTGTCGCGCGACTTCCCGCCGACTTCGACCTTCCAAATCGCACAGGACGATCGCCGCGCGGAGACGATCGGGTAGGGTTTTCAATTCCTGGTCGAGCAGGGCGAGGAGGTCCGGGGACAGACCTTCATCCCGTGGAATCGGTTCGGGCATGGCAATCACCTGCCTCTCGCGTACCCGTTGCTTGGCGGCCACCGCTTTCGCACGCAGCGCCGTCACGTGAGCGACCCCGTAGAGCCAGTTGCCGACCAGCTCGCGCGGGAGAACGGAAGCCGCTTTCTGGACCAGCACGAGAAACGTGGCTTGAAAGGCATCATCGGAATCGTGTGGGTTACGCAAGATGCGATGGCACGTGCCCCAGACCATTGGGCCGTGCCGTTGCACGAGTTCCTCAAACGCGGTCGCGTCGTGTTTGCCGACGAATTCTTCGAGGAGTTGGCCATCCGTCAGGCCCGCCCCCTCGTGGCGCAGCCAAGCTCTCAGCAGGTTCTTTATGAAAGGCTCGGATCCGGTGTTTGCCATTGCGATTCTCTTTCGCAGCCCCTCGCGCCGTTTTCCTCTGCCTATTATTCCTCGGAGAGCGGCAAAACCATCATTTTATTATTTCCGCTGGTCAGCGCATCGGCCAAGCAATTACACCAAAGCCCTGCGCACGTCGGTCACATCGACCGCGGCTTCGAAGCTCTGGCTACTCGTAGACTCGGTGGTCCGAAGGGGACTGACTTCTCTGTCAATTCACCAATGCAGACTAAGGCTGCGGGTTTGGTCCACCGCCATTCCTCTTCCGCTTCTTCGCTGACTTCCGCCCCGGTCGGTAGCCCTTGTTGAGCCCCCGCTCGCCCGCCTTCTCCCCCTTCGCTGGGTTGGCCACCGTGTGGTAGTGGTCGCCCTGAACAGGTTCGTTTGCTTGCCTGCGGCGCTTCTCCAACGCCTCCTTCGGCGGGTTCGTGGGAATCAAGCAATCACAGCCCGATCCGATCAAGTCCTGCCGCCCGGCCTGGATGAGCGCCTCCCGCACGGTGAACCAGTTCTCCGGCTTGAAAAACTGCATCAACGCCCGCTGCAGCTTGCGGTCGCGCAGGTTGCGCGCGACATACACCTCTTCCTTCGTGAACGGGTCGATCCCGGTGTAGTACATGCAGGTCGCAATGTCGAACGGCACCGGGATGAAGTCCTGCACCTGATCGGGCCGGTAGCCGTTCCGCTTCAGGAACAGCGCCAGGTCGATCATCGCGTGCAAATCCGATCCGGGATGGCTGGAGATGTAGTACGGCACGAGGTACTGTTTCGGCTTGCCACCCTCGCGCGACGCCTGCTTGAACTCCTCCGCGAAGCCCTGGAAGTCGTTGCTGTCCGGCTTCTTCATGAGCGCCAGCACGTGCGAATCCGTGTGTTCCGGCGCGACCTTGAGGTGGCCGCCGACGTGGTGTTCGGCCAGCTCGCGCATGTACTCCGGCGACCGCTGGGCCAGGTCCATGCGCACGCCGCTGGCCACCAGCACCTTGCGAATCCCCGGCTCCGTGCGCACCCGTCGCAGCAGTTCCACCAGCGGGCCGTGGTCGGTGCCGAGGAGCTTGCACACCGTCGGATGGACGCACGACAGCCGCTTGCATATCGCTTCCACTTCGGGCCGTAAGCAGCGCATCTCGTACATGTTGGCCGTCGGGCCGCCGACGTCGCTGACGACGCCGGAGAACTCCGGGTCAGCGGCCATCTTGCGCACCTCCTTCAAGACGGACTCTTGCGACCGCGATTGGATGATGCGGCCCTGGTGGGCGGTGATCGAGCAGAACGTGCAGCCGCCGAAGCAGCCGCGCATGATCGTCACCGAGTCCTTGATCATTTCGTGGGCGGGGATCGGTTCGGTGTACGACGAATGTGGTCGGCGCGTGTAGGGCAGGTCGTAGACGCGGTCCATCTCGGCCTGCGACAGCGGCAGGCACGGCGGGTTGACCCGTTCGGCCTGCACACCACCCTGCGGATCAAGACGCAGCAAGCCCTGTCCTACAAGGCCGGCAAGGGTCGCCTCCTCACTATCGTGTTGACCCGGGACGCCGAGGGTAAACGCTCGGACCAACGCTTCTCCTGCACCTGTCTGGACTGGGACGCCCGCACCATCCTGTCCGCCTACGCTTGCCGCTGGGGCGTGGAAGTCGCTTTGGAGAACGGCAAGCAACGGCTCGGTCTACAGGATCCAGCCCATCGCTTGCCGTGCGCCGTCGAACGGACGGCGCGCTTGGCCCTGGTGTTGTATCCCCGGATCGTGGTCTGGTTCGATCACGAGGGGCATCGCTGTGTGCGCTTCCCCGAGAGGCCGTGGCGCCGGCACAAGCACGAGCCCTCGTTTGCGGACATGCGGACGAGCCTCCGTCGCCGGACCGGGCAGGAGAATTGAACCCACCTCCGCCCGCAAGGCGGTGTCGCGCGAAAGCAGCTGGAGCAGTTGCTGGAAATGGCCTGCCGCGCCGGCGGAAACAGCCGCGCCTCGCCGCCAGCAGTGAAAACATCTTTGTTTGCCCCTTAATCTACCCTCCATTGCAGTGGCGGGACGGCCCGGCCGCCACCTCTGAAATCTGCGAAACTCGAAGTTAGGGAGCGGTCTTCTCCCCCGCTCCCTCACGGTCGCGGCTCTGACGCGATGAAATCCCCACACCGCTTGACAACCGCCGCCGCTCCCGAAAGAATCATCTCGATTCGTCCACGAAGCGGGGGAGGATGCCATGCCGGCCTGGAGCATTCCGATTCAGCAGGGAGGCTGGAAGCTGCGTGTGCTGTCCGGCACGTCGCTCGGCAAGGAATTCGACCTCGTACCCGCCCGCTACGTCCTCGGCAGCCGGGCGCCGGCCACCATCGTCATCCCCGACCCGAGCATCGCCCCGCAGCACGTCGTCATCGATCTGAACGCCGATCGCGTCGAGATCCGCGATTGCAGCGGCGGGGCCGGCGTCATCGTCAACGGCGCGCGGGTCTCGGCCGCTCAGCTTGCTCCAGGAGATCACGTCACTGTCGGCCAGTTCAGCTTCACGTTCAGCAACCCGAACTGGCGGCCGCCGGTCGCGCCCCCCTCTCCCACGGGCCTGCCCGTCCGCCGCTCCGTCTTCGACAAATTTGCGGGGATGCCGCTCTGGGTGCGCACCGGGGCGATCACCCTCGCCGTGGCCGTCGTACTGTTCGTCCTCTTGTGGATCTCACAAGAAGCCACTCTCGTGCCGGTGACGCTCATCGCCATGAGCGCCGTCATCCCCGCCGCTGTCATCTGCTGGGTGGTCGAGAAGTACGACCGCACCGGGATTTCATTTCACACGCTGGCCCTGACCTTTTTGGCCGGCGGTACGATCGGCGTGATGGGCGCGATGGTGGTGTACCTGCTGACCGGCATCACGTTCGCTGTGTTGGCCGGCCTGGCGGAGGAGCCGGGCAAGCTGCTGGCGACCTCCTGGCGCTGGCGCCATCCGGCCTACGACCGGCCGATGGACGGGCTGATTATCGGCACCGTCGCCGGCTTCGGCTTCGCCGTGGTTGAGACGGCCGGCTACGGGCTGGCGCCTTGCTCGAGGGCGACTCGCTGAAAATGGGGCTGGAGGGGCTGTTGCTGACCATGGTGGTTCGCGGCCTGACTTCCCCGTTTTGCCACGGTCTTTGGACGGGCATTCTCGCGGCCGCGTTCTGGCAATCCGGCCGCAGCCTCAAGCGCGCCTTCCGCTCGAAGGTGTTCTGGGTCGGCGCGGCCTGGGCCGTCGGACTGCACGCCCTCTGGAACGGCAGCTCGATGCTCACCGAGCCGGACGCTCATTCGGTCGGCTGCGGCACCCTCCTCTTCATCGGTCTCGGTTACGCCCTGATGCTCGTCACGGCGGCATTGAGCGTCTGGCAATACCGGGGCCTGCTCCTCCACAATGGCTACCGGCGCGAGAAGCGGTTTCCCAACCAGCCCCGAGCGCCAGCGAGGGGTCCGACGAAACCCCTCGCTGGCGCTCGGGGCTGGTTGGGAAACCGCTTCCAGATCGGCAAACAGAAGCGGCCCGCGACGGGGGTCGCGGGCCGCTTCA
>CAVYVK010000007.1:0-91445 GCA_963771935.1 uncultured Planctomycetaceae bacterium
CGAATTTCGAGAAGGACGATAAGTTCCCCGTGATGATGACCAAGGATCAAAAGACCATCCGCTTTGTACCGGCGGACTCGTCATTCCGCGTGCCAGAAGTCCGTGAAGAACTGCTCGTTATCTATCACAACGGCAAGCGAATCGGCGCGACCACCGCACCCGCTTACGTGCCAAAGGAATGATCGCCGTGGGGCGCAAAAAAGCCAAATCCCGGTTCGTCCCAGCCACCGCACCCCGCGCCGGCGAACCCGGCGCCGGCGAACCCGGCACCGGCGAACCCGGCGCCGGCGAACCCGGCACTAGCCCCGCCGCCGGCCCCTGTTGCGCCTCTAGGGGCATACGCCGCACCGGCTCCGCTTCCACTCCCCGCTCGTCAGCCGAACTGGTTCCTGAGCGGGATTAGGGACGTAAAGGAGTCAGTTACAATTCTGATAGGAATCATCGACATCGCCGCGGCCGGAACTCTGCACGGTCTAGCTGCGGCATTCGTGGAATCGCGCGTCTGGTTCCTTTACTGGATGCTGCCGGCAGGTATTATCGCGTTTATCTTGGCCGTCTACGTCACGGCGGTCGTCTTCAAGAGCGTCGCCCTCTGGAAGCGAGTGTGCTGGTTTTGTGTGGGCATCGTCCTGTTCTTCGTGTCCTGTGCCGGCGTCGTGACGCTAATCAGCCTGCTGAGCCCCGACCTCGCAAGACAATACAGTTCGGTCGCCGCGTGGCAGGCGTTCCTGATCCGCGCCACCTTATTGACGAACTTTCTAGGGGCCATGTTCTTCGGCCTAGCCGTGTTCTTCATTGTCGCCGCGATCACCGTGCTCTCTTCCAAGCTCAAACGCTGACTGCGTTCAGATGCCCGCCGCTCACGGCTGGACCAGCCCGAACTTCGCCAGCAGTTAGGCCGACACGACCGCCAAGGCGCAGTTGATGAAGAAGAACGCCAACTGATTCCACCGCCATCTGTTGGCGGAGTGCGACTTTTCCAGAACCACCAGCCAGACGCCGTGGTCCTCCAGCACGTCGTCGATCCGCCGCAGCCGGTGGCAGGCTTCCTCCTGCCGCTCGGCCAGCCCCTTGACCCGTTCGTCGATCCGCCCCAGAAGCTCGATCACCTGATCGTGGTTGTTCACGGCTCCGAAAATGCCGACGCTGTAGAGATGAAATTGTTGTAACCGACACAGGAAGCCGCCGCAGCCTTCTTCCGGCTCCGCGCACCTACTTTGACGCAGCCGCAAAACAAACGCGGGCCGGCGAACCCATAGGATTCGCCGGCCCGCGACCTGCCTTTCCCGCTGTCATCCCTACCGAAGCCCGTCCTCCGGCCCGGAAACGCTCGTCGGCGTGAACGACGGCGGATCGCTCGCCGGGAACGACTCGTCCGACGCCTCATCGACCATGTCCCATCCCGGCTTCGGTATCTCTTTTTGTTGCTCCGCTAAGTCCTTTTTATCGGGCTGACTTTTCTTCTCCAATTGCGGCTTGGTTGCCATGACGGGTTCCTCCGCGGCGACTTCGGATTACCGCCTTCATTTCGTGCAACCTCCATGCCGTGGGCCGCCCGTCGCTACAGCTGCTGCTCCGCCATTTCCAGCGCCCGCAGCAGGCCGCGCGCCTTATTCAGCGTCTCCTCGCGCTCCGCGCCGGATCGCTGTCGGCCACGACGCCGGCGCCGGCTTGGAGGTACGCCGTCTGGCCCTTCAGCACCATCGTGCGCAGGGCGATGCAGGTGTCCATGTTGCCGCTGAAATCGACGTAGCCGACCGCGCCGCCGTAAGGCCCTCGCCGCACCGGCTCCAACTCGTCGATGATCTCCATCGCCCGCACCTTCGGGGCGCCGCTCAGCGTCCCGGCCGGCAGACACGCCCGCAGCGCGTCGAACGCCGTCTTGCCCGGCTGCAAGCGGCCCGTCACCGTGCTGCACAGGTGCATGACGTGGCTGTAGCGCTCCACCGTCATCACGTCGGAGAGCTGCACGCTGCCGTACCGCGCCACCCGGCCCACGTCGTTGCGGCCCAGGTCCACGAGCATGATGTGTTCCGCCCGCTCCTTGGGGTCGGCGCTCAGCTCCGCCGCCAGGCGGTCGTCCTCCTCCTCGCTGCGGCCGCGCGGCCGCGTCCCCGCCAGCGGCCGGATCGTCACCTTGTCCCCCTCCACGCGCACCATGATCTCCGGCGACGATCCCACCAGACAAAGCGGACCCGACTTGAGGTAAAAGAGGAACGGACTCGGATTGACGACGCGCAGGGTGCGGTAAATGTCGAACGGCCTGGCCTTGGTGTCGGTCTGGAGGCGCTGGCTGAGGACGATCTGGAAGGCGTCGCCGGCCTTGATGTACTCGATGCACTTGGCCACGCCGGCCTCGAACGCGGCCGGCTCGAAATTGGAGCGGTACGGCCGCGTCACCTCGCCGACCGGCGCCACGTCGGTCAGCTGCAAATCCGCGACGCCCTGCTGCAGCCGCTCCACCAGCCGGTCCACGCGATCGCAGGCGGTCTGGTAACAGCGGCGGAGGTCGGACGGATCGACGTGGGCGTGGGCCACGGCCGCGACCGTCTTGCTGATGTGGTCGAAGATGACCATGCGGTCATAGAAGGCGAAGCAGAGGTCGGGCAGACCGCGGTCGTCGGGCGGCGGGTTCGGCAGCCGTTCGACGTAGCGCACGGCGTCATAGGCGGCGTAACCGACGGCGCCGCCGCTGAAGCGCGGCAGGCCGGGGACGTGCGGCGCCTTGTAGGCGGCCACCTTCTGCTCCAGCAGCGCAAGCGGGTCGGGATGCTCCATCTCGACGGCCGGCCCGCTCGCAGGTTGAAGGACGACGCGATTGCCGAACGCCTGGAAGCGCAGGAAGGGGCCGGCGCCGACGAAGCTGTAGCGGCCGAGCCGTTCGCCGCCGACGACGCTCTCGAACAGAAACGCCCATTCGCCCTCCTGGATCTTGCAGAAGGCGCTGACGGGCGTGAGCGTGTCGCCGATGAGCTGGCGGTAGACCGGGACCAGGCTGGCCTGGCGGGACAACTCGACGAATTCCTCGAAGGTCGGACGGTAGCGCATAAGCAGTGGTTAGTGGTTAGTGGTTAGTGGTTAGTGGTCAGTAGTCAGTATACGGGTTCTCGATTTTCGTTCGGAGATGCGGCCGATGGCGCGTCGGCTCGCTACGACAATTCCTATGGATTGCTAACCACCAACCACTAACCACTAACCACTAACCACTGCTTATGCGCTGCCCCGCCTGCCAGGCCGAGAACCCCCGCGACGCCGTCCGCTGCGCCGCCTGCAACGCCGCGCTGCCGCGCCGGCCGGCCCGGCGCCGCGCCGACGACGAGACGCCGGCCTCGCCCGCCGTGCCAAGCAACCGCCCGGCCCTGTTCGCCTACCGGCTCAGCCTTTACGGCCTCATCCCCATCGCCGGCCTCGTGCTCGGCCCAATCGCGGTGGTCCTCGGCGCGCGGGCCGCCCGCAAGGCCCGCACCGAACCGACCTTCAACGCCCACGGCCCCCTCCTCGCCTCCATCGTCATCGGGGCCATCGACGCCCTCACCAACTGGGCCGGCGTCGTGCTCATGGTGCTCGGATTGTGGTCGGTCTTTTGGCACTGACCCGGCGAGCCTCACGACCGCCAGGCCGCCCGACCCGGCGCCCGCGCCGCCGGCAGCGGCGCCGAGCCGATCCTCGCGTCGGGATACAGCCGCCGCTGCGCCTCGCGGCAGACGCGGGCGGCCACCGCCACCTTGAGCAGATGGATGCCGCCGCGGAAGATGAAGGCGCCCACCACGGACAGAATAATGATTTCAAAGATCCGGTATTCGGACTCCGACGCCAGCACGTAGACCCGGCCGAACGCGGCCAGGCCTAACCCGAGCAGCGCCCATCCAGCGATTTCTCGCACCCAGAATATCATGATTTCTCCTTGCGCCGCTGCGCTCGCAGCCTGGCCCACGTCAGGAAACGGTTGATCCGGTTCTGTTCGCGGCGCGTCTCGCGCCAGGCCTGGTCCTGTAAATAGAGGAGATGCTCCTCCGGCCGAGCCGTGGCCCAGTTCAGGTAGGCGGCCGCCCCCGCCAGCACGGCCGTCGTCAGCCCGACCAGGAAGACGAGCAGCAGGCCGCGCCACAACCCGTGCGACAGGCCCAGCGGCGGGTCGGACGCCGACAGCGCCAGCCAGAACAGGGACACGCCCACCGCCCATACGCCCGCCGCGGTCGCCAGCATCGGCAGCTCCCACGGCCCCAGCAATTCCGCCGACCGCCGCTGCCCGCGCGGGGTCGCCGGCTTCCGGGCGTTCCGGTCGTCCGGCGGCGGCCGTCGCTGATCGACCGGAAAGACCGCGTGGGCCTGCGACAGGAGGCGATAGTGCCCCGCCGCATAGGCCAGCACCGACGCCGCCAGCACCGCGTCCATGAACGGCGACTCCTCCCAGGCCCATCGATTGCACGTACCACGGATGACTTTGGAGATGAAACACCTCCAAAGTCGCCAGGCCGAGCAGCAGCAGCGGCGGGGCGATGCGCCAGTGGGCGATCGCGCCCACGGCCCCGATCGCCGCCAGCAGCAGGATCCATAAGAGGTCGCGATCGTTCTCCATGAGGGCCAGGACCATGCCCGTCAGGGCCGTCAGGCACAGGATGGTATAGGCGCGCGCCGCCCCCATCCTTTTCTGCACCCGGCGGCTCCGGGGGCGCGAGGGCGGGCCTCATCGTCTCCTCCCCGCGGCGCGCAGCCGGTTCAGGCGGTCGAGGATCAGCGGGACCGGCTCCTCGCCGGCGGCGCACACCACCTGCACGCCAAGGCGCGTGAAGGCACGGCGGATGCGATGGTAGGCGCGGCAGCAGCGCCGCGTCGTCGCCCGGCCGAGGAAGACGGCCAGCGTCCCGGAAGGGTCGTCGTCCGCGTCGGCCGGTTCGTCCCCCGGCAGCCGCATCCCCGACGGCCAAGGGACCACGAGCACCACTTGATGATGCCGGCCCACCGCCACGCGCACCGCCTGCAGCAGCGGATCGAGAGCGTCGTCCAACTCCAGCAGGTCGGCCAGCAGCACGAATAGTTCGTTGTCGCGGCCCCGGCCGACGGCCCGCAGCAGGGCCGACGCCAGCACGCCGATCTTGGCCGGCGACGCGAACAGGTAGCGGCCGGCGCGGTCGTACAGCGGCAGGGTGTACGGGACGTGGTGCTCCGCGAGGAAGCGCTGGGCCAGCAGGGCGAAAGCGTCGTCGTCCTCCAGCAGGGCCGACAGACCGCCCGGCCCCAGGCCGTAGCGCAGCGAGAAGCAGGGCGGCGAGCTGTTTGCGGTAGCGGGCAAGGCGGCGGTGATGGTCGGAAATCAGCAGCGTCAGGACGAGCAGGGCCTGCCCTCCGAAGAACGACAGCGCCGACGCCGTGGCCGAGGCCAGCAGCAGGAGCAGGACCAGCAGCAGGGGGAGCGGGTGGACGAACACGACGAAGGCCAATAGGGCGACGTCGGCCAGCAGCAGGGCGGTCGGGATTGTCCACGTCAAGCGGTAGTAGAAGTCGCGTTTCCGGCGAAACAGGTAACGGAGGAGCGGGGCCGCGGTGGCGCGAGTAGGTCGGGGGACGGAATCGAACCACTCCTGCCAGAAGGGGACGTCGTTGACGGCCGGCCGCATCAGGTGCGGATAGACCTCCCGGGCGAAGGCGTAGGCGACGGGAATGAGGTGGTCGGGGTCGGTGCGGGCCGAGGCGGGGGCGAGGGCGGCGGCGTCGGCCAGGGTTTGCAGCACCTGCGTGACGTGGGCGGGGCTGCGGTCGGGGCGGGTCGTCTTGGCCTCGTGGTCGTCGAAGAGGCACAGTCCGGTGAGATCGCGCACGTCGGCGTTGGCTTGGAGGACGGCGGCGGCGATCTCGACGAGCCGGCCGAGCGCCTTGCCGTGGATGGACGGCACGCGGACGGAATGCGAAGCGTCCACGAAGAGGGTGCAGCGAACCGGCGCCTCGCTCTCGAACTCCTTGGTGACGAGGCGGTCGCGGCGGGCGGAAATCTTCCAGGCAATGGTTTTGGGGGGATCGCCGGGCAGATAGTCGCGGAGATCAAGCAGCTCGCTGGCGGAGCCGGGGCGGCGCAGGCGGTGGATGCCGGGCGGCGGCAGCTGGTTGTCGCGCTTCAGGGCCGGCGTCGGCTCGCCGCCCTCGACCAGCACCGGCAGGACGCGGTAGACTACGACGCCGGGGACGAAGGCCACGTGATAAAAGAACCCCTGGAAGTCGGCGATCTGCACGCGCAGCCCTTCAAACCGTGCCAGCCCCGGCCCACGGCAGCGGATCGCGATAGCGCACCTCCAGCGCATCGCCGCGTCCCACGGGGCCGTCGGCCGTCGGCGGATCGCCGAGCGGATCGACGGCGAAGGGCGGCCGGTCAGCGACGGCGGCGTAGGGCAAGCGGAGCGGCCCGTCGCCTTCCAGGCGGGCGACGACCTCGAAGGTGCGGCCGGCCCAGAGCGTGGTCGACGGGACCGCGGCCGTCGCGGACCTCGCGGACCACGCGGAGCCGCCGGACGGCGAGCGGAATGCGCACGGCGAACACGAGCCATTCGCCGCCGAACCAGAGGATCAGCGTCAGGGGCGTGAGCGTCAGCGCCAGCGAGCCGATCCCCAGGCCGAGGAGCAGCACCAGCAGACTGACGCCCAGGAGCCACCAGGCGCGGGGGGTGAGCATGGCGTTTCCAGTGACCCGTTTAACCGAGGGAACAAACCATGTCCGCAACTGTGTTCGAGCGGATCGAGGAATTGCTGCGCAAAGCGGCCGTGCCGTTCACCGTCCACCGCCACGCTCCGGTCTTCACCAGCCAGGAGGCGTCGGCCGTTCGCGGCACGTCGCTGGCGAGCGGCGCCAAGGCGCTGGTCGTCAAGGCCGGCGAGACGTTCGTGCTGTTGGTGATGCCGGCCGACCGCAAGCTCGACAGCCGTAAGGCCCGAACCGCCCTCGGCGCCAAGGCCATCCGCTTCGCCACGCCCGAGGAGGTCGAACGCCTCACCGGCCTCTTGCCCGGCAGCATTCCGCCGTTCGGCAGCCTCTTCGGCCTCGCCACCCACTGCGACCCCGCCCTGTCCGACAACGCCTCCATCAACTTCAACGCCGGCGATCACTCCGTTTCCGTGGCAATGACCTGTGCGGATTATCTCGCCGTCGAGAAGCCCGCCCTGCGGACCCTCACCTGACCGCGGCGGGCTACCTGCCAGCCTTCTCGTTGGCGACGTAGTCGCTCAATCCCATGGGATTGTAGTTATGCTCGTCGGCGTAGGTCTTCTGCGCCGCGGTCAGCTTGTAAAAGGCCTGGTTGTCCTGCGCCGTGACCTCATCGAGCCGGGCCTTGACGACATTCCACTGATCGGCGGGGGCGTCGGCCGTCGCAACCTCGTCCACGATCGCCTTCATCGGGCCGTCCAGAATGGCTTGTTCCGCATCCAGATAGTCCTTGTAGGCTTGCAGGAGGTCTTTGGCGGAGCTGGACGACGGCGGCAGCATTTGGCCGGCCGTGTCGCCTTTCACGTCCTTGAGTGTCGTCTGCATGCCCTCGTAGGCCGTCCGGACCTGATTCGCATCGACGCTCTGGTTGGAGGCCAGCGGCGTGATGGCCGTGCGGAAGGCCCGCGTCGAACGGGCGATCTTCCGGTTCTCCATCGACAGCTTCTCGATGAACTCCACGCGCGTCGGCGGCATACAGCCCGCCGCCAGCGCCGCCCCCGCGGCCAGGACCAACACCACCGCGCGCTTGACCCGTTGAGACACGTCGTTGCTCCGCTTATTCCGGCTTGTATTCAAAGCCCTTGACCACCTTCTCGCTCAGCAGCGTCGTCAGCCCCCACGCGCCCACGCCGACGCAGATCAACTCCTCCAGCGCCATCAAGCCGATCAGCATGCCCCGCACGGAACTGGGGTCGTCGCTGAACATCCTCAGGAAGAACTGGCAGAACATCGCCGTCGCCGCCATGAAGCCGAACGAGTGGAGAGGGACCATCATCAGGATGTTCGACGCGATCCCCCAGCCGTAGCCCTCCAGGTTCTGGATCCGCACCGCCCCGTACGTCACGAACGCGCAATAGGTCATGCCGAGGAAGATTGGCAGCAGGATCAGGATGAACAGAAACCCCAGCGCGCCGAACGTCGAAAAGTTGATGCCGAACAGCTCGTACATGGACTTCCGCGCCGGATCGACTTTCAGCTCGGCCGGCGGATCCTTCTCGTCCTGCACCGCTCCCAGGCCGTGTTCCAGCCCGATCACCGACTTGGGCGGCTTCGTCTTGTCGCCCTCGTCGTTGTCGATCGGAAACAGCGTCGGAATCAGGATGAGGATGAGCAGCGCCACCCAGCCGAAGAAGCCCACGGCGCCGACCGCGATCATCGCGTTGGTCGGCTGCACCAGCGCCGACTGCGCCGGGCCGCGCAGGTCCTTGATCGACATGTCCGGCGCGTAATTGATGTCCGGCTTGTCCTCGCCCTGGGCTGCGTCCTCGAAACGGTAGGTGCCGCCGCCCTCGTCGTCGTCGTCCTTGACCTTCAAGGTCTCCGGCTTTTTCGGCGACGCCTTGCCGTCGGCCGACTTCTTCGGCTTGCGCGCGCCGTCCGGTTCGCCGTTGGGGGCCGTCCGCGTCGGCTTCTTCGGCTGGATCTCCGGCTCGTCCCCGGACGTGGTGAAGCGGTTGCCGCATTCGGGGCATTTCACCGTCTTGCCGGGCGGCAACGGCTTGGCCGGCCGCAGTACGGTCTTGCATTCCGGACAGGTGATCTTGGTAACCGCCATGCGCGTAGGCCCCGAGAGCTGGCTTCACGCCGGGCGTCGGAAAGGATCGACTCCGTTCATCCTATCTCAATCGCCGCCCTTCCGCCAGACTCCGATCGTCGCCGCCTGCCCCAAAATTCGGACGGTCACGCGGCGGAGCGCCTTCCAGCCGACCGCCTGGACCGCCGGACGCAGCGTTTCGGCTTTGCCGGTCAGCAGCACGGCCCGACCGCCCGGCCTCAGCACCCGGTCGTAAGCGCGAATCATGTCGCGGTAGAGCGGGCCGATCTCCTCCGGCTCGCCGAGCTTCTTTCCGAACGGCGGATTGGACACGATGCGGTCCACCGACGCATCCGCCAGCGGCAGCCGCGTCGCGTCCCAGCGCGCCAGGAAGACGGCGCCCAGGCGGCGCAGGTTGGCCGCCGCCGCCCGAACCGCTCCGGCGTCGATGTCGCCGCCCAGCGCCGCCGGGATGGGAATGCGGATCGCTTGCAGCGCCGCCAGGTGCTCGGCCAGCAGCGTGCCGGCGCCGCACATCGGGTCGAGGACGACGTGGAGCGGCTTGATTTCCGCGAGGCGCACCATCGCCGCCGCCAGCGTCGGCCGCAGCGACGCCGGCCGATGCTCCAGCTTGTAGGCGCGGTGCCGCATCGTCCGGTCGGACAGGCGCAGGCCGCACACGGCCGTCGCCTCGTCGATGGTCAGCCAGACCTCGACGGCCGCGTTCTCCTCGGCCGGCTTCCAGCTATCCGGCAGCTTGCCGGCCAGGCCGCGGGCCAGCGCCTTGCCGGCGTCGCGGCGGAGGTAGCCGTGCTTGCCCTCCATCTGGGTGATGAGCCGGTAGGTGGGTCGGCCCTTCGGCCGGGGCCGGACGGCGTGGTGCAGGCGCAGCAGCCGATCCCAGTCCGCATCGCGGGCCGTCCAGCGCTGGATCTTGTCGAGATCCTCGGCCCGGTAGGTGAGCTGGTCGGTGCCCCAGGCCAGCAGAAAAACGTCCTCCGTGGTGCGCAATTGCAGCAGCGAATCGTCGATGACCGGGACGCGGAAGACGACCAGGCCGCGGCCGGTGCGCTTGACCTCGCCGCCCAGCTCGCGCTCGATCTCCTCGGACGCCACGGGTTCGAGGCCCGGATGGACCTGGGCGTAACAGGGCGGCAACGGGGTTTCGTTGCGGGGGCGGGACATGCGTGGTTTCCCCGTGGGAATGTGTCCTCTCGTGCGATCGATCGATGCCTGCCCCGATTCTGGCGGCGCGACTTCGGCTCCGCAAGGCTTTCCGGCCGGCGACGGCAACGGGCGGTCATGGACGCCTATTGACATCGGTGACACGCCAAGCGGAGGGTCTGCGCGGCGGCCGTCGGGGCAGCGAGCGGCAGCGTGCGGCAGGGACCGTGCGCCAGTTGCGCACGCATGGCGCAGCGCAAGTCGTTAGTGCGCCTGACAGAACTGGGCCTGCGCCGCCGCGCCAAACTTCGGCTTCTCCCCCGGAGTAACCCGCAAACGGGCAGCAATGGGCGACATGCTCGAGGCGTTCGGACGGCGGCGGGAGCGAATGCGGGCATGGCACACCTCGGCGCATCGGGGACGCGGGGCGACGGCGAGTGTACCACGCGGAGGGGGCGACTGGGCAGATCAATCCGGATGAGAAATATCGGTCAATGAGCGCCGCCGGTGGCTTCGGGCACGGATCGGGGGGCGGCCTTCGCATGGCAAAGGAGGTGCGGCGCCGATTTTCAACCTTTTGGTCCCAAAAAAGGTTCCTGACACCTTTGCCTACCTGACACCTTTGCCTGCCCTGCCCGATGACGGCTCGCGCCTGAACCTCCCCTGCCGACCCGACCGAACCGAACGCCTACCGATTGTACACCCGCCGCGCCACGCCGCCCTGACGGCGGAGCAGCGGCGCGAGGCCCATTTACTTCTGCGGGACGAACACCTCGGCCGTCTCCGGACCGCCCGTCAGCGTCGAACGCTCCTTGCCGGTCGATGCATCCCAAATCTTGATTCTCCGATTCCGTCCGGCCGTCGCCAGCGTTCGGCCGTCCGGGGCGAAGCGCACCGACCAGATGCTGTCCGTGTGGCCTTCCGGCGTCGTCCGCTCCTGGCCGTCCGGCACACTCCAAAGTTTGACTTCGCCGCCGACGTGCTGGTCCCAGAGGCCGCTGACCGAGGCGAGCGTCTTGCCGTCGGGCGAGATGGCGACCGACTTCACGTCCATGCGCTGGCTGCGGAACCTCCCGCGCCGCGCCCGTTTCCGCGTCCCACAGCCGCACGGTCCGGTCCCATCCACCGGAGGCGATCGTGTGGCCGTCCGGCGACACGGCGACCGTTTCGACGGCGTTATCGAGCTGGCTTGGCGCCCGGCGCTCCTTCCCCGTAGGCACGTCCCAGACCCGCAACGTACCGTCCTTGCCGCCGGAGGCCAGAGACAAGCCGTCAGGGAAAAACGCGACGCCGAGAACCCAGTCGGTATGCCCGGTCAGCCGGCGCAGCTCGGTCCCCTTGGCGACATCCCATAGGATGATGGTCTTGTCCAGGCTGCCCGAGGCGAGGACCGTGCCGTCGGGCGAGAAGGTCAACGTGTTGATCAGATTGCTGTGCCCCGTCAGGGCGGCGTCCAGCTTGCCGGTGTGGGCGTCGTAAAGGCGCACCACCTGATCCCATCCGCCCGTTGCAACCTTTTTGCCATCCGAGGAAAAGGCGACCGCCCGCACGCCCAGCGGCTGTTCCAACCATAGGCGGGGCCTCCCGGCGGCAAGATCCCACAGGACCAGGGCGCCCGGCTCGGCGGGGCCGCCGCTACCCGAGGCCAGGGTGAGGCCGTCGGGGGCGTAAGCCAATCCCCACACCTCGCCGAGCCGCGCCCGGTTCTCGGCCTCGCGGCGTAGCAGATGCACGTCCTGCCCTTCCTCCGAACCTAAATCGCCCAGACTCGCCGCCTCCCGTGTCGTAGGCGCCAGACCCAGAGCCGGCCACGGGCCTCCGACGAGGGCGCCCGCCAGCGCCGCGGCGTCTTCCGCTTGACGCGGCTCGTCCAGCCACGCCTCCGCCTGGACGAGCCATTTCTTTGCCTCGCCCGGCTTGCCCATCTGCTGGTACGCCAACGACAGCAGCAACTCCTCGTAGACCGTCCCGGCGGCGCGTTCCTTGCGCGACTCCTCCAGTAGCGGCACGGCCTCAGCGGCGCGGCCCATGCGGAGCAGCAAACCGGCCTGGGATCGCTTATTGCCTACCTTCTCAGCGGCGGCCAGCAGCGGCGTGAGATCGGGACCGGCGTCGGGGGCCAGAACGCAGACGCGGGCGGCGGCCAGCCAGAGGGCGTCGTCCTTGGCGTCAACGGCGTGCCCGGCCAGGGCGGCGCAGCTGTTGCGGTAGCCGATCACGTCGTCGGCGCCCAGGGCGGCGCGGGCGTTCATGGCCAGGGCAATGACCTCTTTGGGATTCGGGGCGACGGCTTCTCGCCCGCCCCGTTGCCACCATTCGTCGGCATCGAGCCGGTGCGGGACGCCGTCGTCATCCAGTCGCAAACCAGTCAAGCATTCGATTCGCGCGACCACCTGATCGATTGACCCGGCTTCCCGGCGCGGCATCGACCACAGGCTGACCGCCCCATCCGTGCCGCCGGTGGCGACGGTCTCGTTATCGGGGCTGAGGGCCAGGGCCATCACCCGGTTCTCATGCCTCAGCGGCGGCCCGACGGGCATTCCGGTTTTCGGATGCCACAGCCGGGCCGTCCCGTCCTCGCTTCCCGTAAGAATCAACTGCCCGTCCCGACTGTAACTGACCCGCATGACGTGCCCGTGAAGTTGCAGCGGCGGCGCTATCGGCGCCCAGGTCTCCGCGCCATACTGCCATAACATGTTGTCGCTGCCTCCGACAGCCACCGAGCGGCCGTCGGGAGAGAAGGCGACGCTCAACACCTGAGTCTTGTGCCGGAACGGCTCGCCGAGCGGCTGTCCCGTCGCCACGTTCCACCGCCGCAACCAACCATTCACCCCCCCGGCCAAAACGCACTTCCCGTCCGGGCTAAAGGCGATTGCGATGTTGTCCTGCGGCCCGACCATCGACAACGGCATTGGTTTCCCCGTCTGTGCGTCGTACAGACGGGGCTGCGCCATCTCCCAGCCTCCCACCAACAACATCTTGCCGTCCGGACTGAGGGCGATCCGATTCCAACTGCTCCCTGGTCCGGCCTCGGTTAGGTATCCGAGGTAACGGCCCGTGGCGATATCCCACCGCGATACTCGCGCGGTCGGGGCGAAAAGGATGCGGCCGTCGGAGCTGTAGGTCATGTCGTCGACGCAATTAAAAGGATTACCCGTATAAAGGGGCGTGATCGGCCGGCCGGTGCGAGGATCAAGACGCCCGACATCCCTTGTCGCCCACGTCCTCGGGTTGTTCTGGTGGAGGCCGAATAGTAACTCCGTACCGCCGGGATTGAACGCGAGACCATGCACCTCGCCGCTTTGATGAGCCGTCCAATGCAGGGTGCCTTCCGCAAGCTTCCAGATGCACGCGCGGTCCTGCGACGCTGTCGCCACGGTCTCGCCGTCCGGGCCAAACGCCGCGGCTTCGACAGAAGCGTCCTGCAGTAATGCGGGGCCGACCGCCTGCCCGGTCGCGGCGTCCCAGACGCGGGCACTGTTGTCCGCGCCCAAGAGAGGATCCGCTTGCCATCTTTGCTGTAGGCGGCGCCGTAGCAAATAGCCGAGTTGTGTTTGAGATGCGGCCCTACCGGTTGTCCGGTCTCCGTGTTCCAGATCTGAACGAAGCCGCCAGGAACCTGGGCCGTCAAGAAGCTCTTCCCGTCGGGGCTGAAGGCGGCGCTGCTGGCCCCACCTTCGGTGAAGATCATGGGGCCGACAGGCTTGCCGGCGTCTACGTCCCAGAGCTGCACCCTCCAGCTGGAGGCGTTGGCGATAAGCAACCGATGACTGGCAGGGGCGAACGCCACGCCTGCGGCGTATTGGCCGCCGTGGCGCAAGCGTGGACCATGAGGCTGGCCACTGGCGACATCCCAGACCCCGACTGAGGGGCCGACTGCCCCTATCGCTAGGAGTTCGCCGTCCGAGGTGAAGGCGATGCCGGGGCGGATGGACCCAGGACACGGACCTGTCTGAAAGCGAATCGCCATCGGTGGCTTGGAAGCCACTGTGTCCCAGAGCCGGAGGACGCCGTCTTCGCAACAGGCCGCCAGCTTCCGACCCGAGGGGTCAAAGGCCAGAGTGATCACCGCCGATTTGGCATCGCGCGGCTCGCCGACGGGCTGGCCCATATCCGCGTCCCACAGTCGGACCATCCCGTCCTGGCAGCCAGTCGCCAGGAGCTTCCCGTCGGGGCTGTAGGCGACCCCGGACACGGTCGTTCCGGGGTGCGGCAACACGAGGGCGACGGCGTGCAGTTCCCGCGACCAGGCGCCGAGGTTCCAGCGGGCCGCATCCTCCAGGTCGTCGGCGCCCGCCTCGTGGGCAAGCGCCAGCCCGCGCCGTCCACAGCAGGCCCAGAGGGATTTCGCCTTGTTCGCAAAGCTGCAGGCCGCGCCGGAGCGTCGATTCGGCGGCCTGCCGGAGCGCGGCCGTCTTGGCGTCCTGAGCCTTCTCCTTTGCCTCCTCCGCGATCTTCTGGGCGGTGCGCGTTGCCGGCCTCGGCCCTGGCGTTGTCCCGTTCGCGGGCCGCCTCGCCGTACTGCCACGATATGCCGGCGAATCCCGCGGCCGCCACCGCCGCCACGGCCGCCAGCAGGGCGGCCACCGCCGGCCGACGCCGCACCCACTTCGCCGTCCGCCCCATCAACCCCATCGGCCGGGCCTTGACCGGCTCGCCCGCCAGGAAGCGCCGCAGGTCCTCCGCCAGCGCCGCCGCACTGGCGTACCGTTTCCCCCGCTCCTTCCGCAGGCACTTCAGGCAGATCGTCTCCAGGTCGTGCGGCGTCCTCGGCTGCAGATGCCGCGGCGGGACGGGGTCGTCCGACACGACCTGCATCATCGTGTCCAAAGGCGTCGCCGCCCTGAACGGCGGCCGGCCCGTCAGCAGTTCGTAAAGGATCGCCCCCAGGGCGTACACGTCGCACAGCGGCCCCATCTCGGCGGTCTTGCCGCCCGCCTGCTCCGGGGCCATGTAGCTGGGCGTCCCCATCACCGACCCCGTCCGCGTCTGCCCCGCGTCGGCGTCCAGCCGCTTCGCCAGCCCGAAGTCGGTGATCTTCGGCGTGCCGTCCTCCGTAAGCAAAATATTGGCCGGCTTCAGGTCGCGGTGGATGACGCCCTTCTCGTGGGCCGTCTGCACCGCCCGCGCCAGCGTCGCCACCAGCGCCGCCGCTTCCTTCGGCGGCAGCGGCGTTCCGGCCAACTTCTTGTCGAGGCTTCCGCCGCCGCAGAACTCCAGGGAGAAGAACGGCAGGCCGCCGTGTTCGCCGACCTCGAAGATCTGCACGATGTTGGGGTGCTGTAGCCGGGCGACGGCCTCCGCCTCGGCCCTGAACCGGGCCAGTTCGGCCTCGCCGGCATGGCCGCCCGCCAGAATCATCTTCAGCGCCACCACGCGGTCCAGCTTGATCTGCCGCGCCTTGTACACGACGCCCATGCCGCCGCGGCCCAGTTCGCCCAGGATCTCATAACCGGGGACCTGGACGGGAATCACCGTCTCCACGGGCGGCGCGTCGGCGGAAACGGGCCGCAGCGTTACCGTTTCCGACGGCGCCGCGGGTGCGGGTGCGGCCGGCGAGAGGGTGCCCGCGTCTGAGGCCGGCGGAGGGCAGCCGTCCGGATGGTCTGGCTGGGAAGTCATGGGGCACCTCGGCCGTCGAGGAACGGAACCCCGGCATTGTCCCACGGCGGGGGGGCGATTCCAAGCGCCAACCCGGCGGCGTTCAGCATGCGTGCTTCACCGGAACGGCAAAAGGTGTCAAACGGCAAAAGGTGTCAGGAACCTTTTCCGCTTTCCTCGCGCCGTTTGCGCGGCCGTCCCCGGGGCCGCAGCGTCGTGTCCAGTCCCAATCGTCGCACCGCCTCCCCGACCCACGATTCGCCGCCGAACGGCTGGCCGCGCGCCACACAATGACGCAACGCCGCCAACTCCGCCTCGGTCTGCGGCGCATGGACCCAGGTCAGCCAGCCGTCCGGCCGCAGCGCCGGCCACTCCGCCAGCAGCCCCTGCGCCGCCAGCCCGCCGCGCTCGCGCCGCCACAGGCTGCACCAACGCCAGTCCTCGGCGCCGCACCAGGCCCGCCCGCAGGGCGTTGCGCTCCACATAGCGGCCCACCGTCCACAGATGCTCGTCTTCCTGGATCGGAAATGACTTGAAACGCCCCTGGTAGACGTGTCCGGCCCCGACCGTTTGGTAATGGGCGTGCCAGCGTTGCGTGTGTGTCAGGGTCAGCCAGCCGACGTAGCGCGATAGCCCGCCGTCCGCTTGGGGCCGGACCACCAGATGCCAGTGGTTGGGCATCAAGCAATAGGCCAAAAGGCCCACGTCGAAGCGGCGGCGCGCCTCGTCGAGGACGCGCTCGAAGGCCTCGTAGTCGCCGTCCTTCTGGAACAGAGGCAGGCGCGCGTTGGCCCGGTTGAGCACGTGGTAGACCAGTCCGCCCGCCGACGCTCGCAAGAGCCTTCCCATGGCGGTCGAGGATAAGCGGCCGCGTGTTTCCGGTCAAGCGAAAAAGGTTCCTGACACCTTTTTTGTTTGGGCGCACTTGCACGATCCTCCGTCGTCGTTATACTAACCCATTCCGACCCCGAACAAGGTACGGGTGCGCCTCGTCTTGCCGGCCCCCCTGTTTTCCGGAGACTGCCTCATGGTTGAGCCGATGATGATGATTGACCTGAAGGCCCTTCTGCTCGAGCGCGAGGACTGCGACGCCGGCACCGTCCAGCAGATCCGCAACGGCCTCGCCCAGGGAGGCGCCCAGTACCGCACGCTCCGCGAAGTCACCGAGGCCATCAAGAAAAAGCTGGAAGCCGCGACCGGCGCCCCCGCCAAGCGCTGGCACCTCAAGCTCGGCATCGCCTCCTTCTTCCTCGGCTACACCGGCCAGGCCGTCGAGCATCTCAAGCAGGCCGAAGGCGCCCTCGCCAATTACTACCTCGGCCGCGCCCTCGCCTCGCGCCAGGATTACGACGAGGCCCTCAAGGCCTTCGAGAAGGCCGAAAAGCTCGGCTACACCGCCAGCCAGGTGCAGCTGCAACGGGCCGGCATCTACCGCCAAAAAGGCGACGTCGCCCAGGCCCGCTCCCTCCTGGCCAAGCTCGAACAGCAGAGCAGCCACAACGCCGAGTATCACTTCCAGCTCGCCAGCTGCTACCTCGCCGACGGCGAGCGGGCCAAGGCCGTCACGCATCTGGAGAAGGCCGTCGAGCTGGACCCCGGCCACACCAGCGCCCTCTTCCAGCTCGCCCACGCCAACGACCTGGCCGGCAACGATGACGACGCCATCCAGTACTACGAGCGCTGCCTCAAGCATCCGCCGGTCCACGTCGGCACGCTCAAGAACCTCGGCGTGCTGTACGAGGACCACGAGAAATACGACAAGGCGGAGGAGTGCTATCGCCGAGTGCTGGCGGCCGACCCCACCGACGAGCAGGCCCGGCTGTTCCACAAGGACGCCCAGGCCTCGCGCAACATGTACTACAGTCCGGAAGAGGAACACGCCTTCAGCCGTTTCAGCCAGGTGCTGGAGATCCCCGTCACCGACTTCGAGCTGTCGGTGCGCAGCCGCAACTGTCTCAAAAAGATGAACATCAAAACGCTCGGCGATCTGACGCGCGTCAACGAGCAGCAGCTCCTCAGCAGCAAGAATTTCGGCGAAACGTCGCTGGAAGAGATCAAGGAGATGCTGACGTCGAAGGGGCTGCGGATCGGCCAGTCGCTGGAGGAAGGCGCCCAGAACGACATGCGTTTCCGGCCGCAGGCGGCCCTGAGCGAGCAGGAGCAGGCGGTGCTGGGCAAGCCGGTGAGCGAGCTGAACCTGTCGGTTCGCGCCCGCAAGTGCATGAACCGGCTGGGCATCAACTCGCTCGGCGACCTGATCCAGCGCACCGCCGACGAGCTGCTGGAGTCGAAGAACTTCGGCATGACCTCGCTGGCCGAGGTGCGCGAGAAATTGCAGGCGTATGGGCTGTCGCTGCGGGGGGATTAGAATGAAGGAAGAGGCCTCATCCGTCATGGGGCGGATGGGGCCGCCCTTGCCTGCCGGGGGAGGACAACATGAGCGACAACGGTAAAGAAGTGTTCGTGCCGGATTTCAGCATGTACGGCGAGAATCGAAAAAAGTTCCCCCCGCCGGAAGAGCTTTTGAAGCTGGCCGGCGAGTGGGTCGTCTTCAGCGCGGACGGGACGCCGCCTCCTGGCTCATGGCAAGGAATTTGAAGCGGTGAAGGCAGCCCTGGAGGTGGCGGGGCTGAATCCCTTCGATGCGGTTTGGGACCAACTGCCTCCCGCGGACGTGGATTCCCAGCTGTGAGCATTCTTTTCCCCTACCGCTCCGCGCAGATGGGACACCCCATCCCTTCCCTCCCCGGGCGTTCCGACCGTCCCCGTCCCCTCCTAGCTGTCAACGTGAGCGGCCCGAAAGGCAGCTGGGTCCGAGACGGCATTCTGGACACCGCCGCGGACGATTCAGTGTTCCCGGAGTCCGTGGCGTCCGTGATTGGCATCGATCTGACGAACGCCCCCATCGGCCAGGGCAGCGGCGCCGCCGCATCCCCCGTCCCCCTTCGATATGCCGTGGTCACGCTTCGCATCGCCTCGCCGCAGGAACGACGCGAGTGGCGTGCCTGGGTTGCGTTCACGGCGGCCCCGCTCTGGCGACCGCTCCTCGGCTTCGCCGGCTTTCTGCAATTCTTCGACAGCCTGTTCCGCGGCGCCCGCGAGGAGTTCGAGTTGACAGTCAACGCCAACTACCCGGGAACCTAGCCGCCCCTCCGTTCATGTCCATCCGCTTCGACCTCCTGTCCACCGACGGCCCCGCCCGCCGCGGCCGGCTGCACACGCCGCACGGCGTCGTCGAGACGCCGGTCTTCATGCCCGTCGGCACCCAGGCCACCGTCAAGGGTCTGACGCCCGACCAGCTCGAAGCGGCCGGCGCCCGCATGGTCCTCGGCAACACCTATCACCTCGCCCTGCGTCCCGGCGACGACCTCATCGCCGAGATGGGCGGCCTGCACCGCTTCATGCGCTGGGACGGGCCGATCCTCACCGACAGCGGCGGCTATCAGGTCTACAGCCTCGCCCCCACGCGCAAGATCACCGACCACGCCGCCGTCTTTCCGCTCGCACATCGACGGCGCCCTCCTCGAACTGACGCCCGAACGGGCCGTCGCCATCCAGGAAAACCTCGGCGCCGACGTGGCCATGTGCCTCGACGAGTGCCCGCCGTTCCAGGCCGGCCGCCGGACGCGCTGCGCGAGGCGGTGCGCCGGACCTGCTCTGGGCCGAGCGCTGCCGCGCCGCCCACCGCCGGGCCGACCAGGCGCTGTTCGCCATCGTCCAGGGCGGGCCCGACCTCGACCTCCGCGGCCGTTGCGCCGCGGCGCTGGCGGCGATGGATTTTCCCGGCTACGCCCTCGGCGGCTTCAGCGTCGGCGAGACGTCCGGAGCAGATGGTCGCCGTCCTCGGCCCCGCCGCCGCCCTGCTGCCAGCCGACAAGCCGCGCTACCTCATGGGCGTCGGCCGGCCGCAAGACATCCTCGCCGCCGTGGCCGCGGCGTCGATATGTTCGACTGCGTGCTGCCGACGCGCAACGGCCGCAACGCCTCCGCTTTCACCGACGACGGCCCGCTGCGGCTTCGCAACGCCTGTCACAAGCGAGATCCGGCCCCGCTGGAGTCCGGTTGCCCGTGCTACACCTGCCGCAACTTCAGCCGGGCCTACCTGCACCATCTGTTCCTGGCGCGGGAGATGCTCGGGCCGACGCTGCTGTCGCTGCACAATGTCGCCTTCTACTGCCGGCTGATGCGGCGAGGTGCGCGAGGCGATCGCCGAGGGGCGGTTGGCGGAGTTCACGGCGGTCCGCCTTGCCCGTTGGGGCGAAGCGCTTTAAGATGATCGTTTCAGTACGGCAGGAGTTCGGTAGACCGTGGTTTAGCCGCGACCCGATAGGGGAGCGTGACACCGAATCCGCCCGACCGCCTGACGAGGGACGATTCGATGTTCACACCTTGATGATTCTGCTGGCCGCCGACCCCCCGCCGGGCGGACTGCTCCGCCCGGCGGCGGCATGGACCTGTCGATCTTCATCCTCGATCATTTCCTTCTGCCGGTGGCATCTCCTGTTTTACTTCCTCTTCCGGCCGCAACGCAAGCAGGAAAAGGAAAGGCCGCCCTGCTCAGCAACAGGAAGAAGAACGACAAGGTCATCACCCACGCGGGCATCTACGGCAAGTCATCGCGGTCGGCCGAGAAGGAAGACGAAATCACCGTCGAGATCGACGACAAGGTCCGCGTCAAGATGGTCAAGAACGCCATCCTCCGCAACCTGACCAACGAGGAGGCGGCCAAGGAAGCCGAAGCCGCCAAGAAGGCCGCCAAGGAAGCGGCCAAGGGCGGCAAGGCGAAGGAGCCGTCCGACCTCCACGGCCGTCACGGCCAAGAAGGACGATCCCCTGAAGTTCGTAACCGAAGGGCGAGCGGCCGGCGCTGAGTCCGGCTCGCCATGAGACGCATCTAGCCGGCTCGCAGGCGAGGAATCGAACATCCGAAAGGCATGAAGTCCGACCATGAAACGGTATCTCGGCCGAATTCTCCTTTGCGTCACTCCCGTCGTCATCGCCGTCATCGTCGTCGTCTGGGCCTGCATCCAGCTACATCAACGGCGAAGGCGGCTTCAAGCCTCGGCGTGGACCTGTCCGGCGGCACCGATCCTCGTCTACGAGACGGACCCGTCCAAGATGACCGAACAGGCCCGCCAGGATTTGCCGGCATCCCGAGGAGCTTGCCGCCTCGCTCAAGCGCCGCATCGACCCGGCCGACCTCTATAACGTCACCATCCGCCCCGTGCCGGGCGATCCGCCCCGCGTCGAAATCATCCTGCCGACCGGCGGCCGGGTCAGTCCAACGCCGCCCAGGCGGCCTGGCAGGGCGTGCTCGATCAGGTCAAGGCCAAGTACCCCAACCTGGCCATTTCCTACGGCGACGTCCCGGAAGGCCAGTTCGCCGATGTGGTCAGCCGCGTCACCGAGGCCCACCCCAAGTACAAGGACGGGCCTAAGGCAGGCCAGGACGATCCCGGCGCCGGAGATCGCCAACTTCATCCACGGCCTGGAAAAGCAGAGCAACGAGCGGCGCACCTTCACCGGCGAGGAAATCGAGAACATCAAGAACCTCATCCAGCAGCAGGGCGCCTGGAGTTCCGCATCCTCGCCAACGACGTGGACGACAAGGCCGCCCTCGACGCCGCCAAGGCCTACATCCAGGACCACCAGAACGAGCTGGACACCCTCAACGTCGAAGGCAAGCCGCCGCCGCCGCCGACCCAGAGCGGCGCGGAGAACGGCGACCGCTTCTTCGCGGTGAACCTCAACGGCGAAAACCTCCGCTACGAATACAGCTGGGTCGAGATGGGCAAGGAAGAACTGTATACTCCATGCAGCTCAACAGCGCCGCCGAGACGACCAAGGAAGCGACCCGGAGAAGGAAGGCGGCCGAGAAGGATCTGGCAAGAGGTCCACGAGGCGGCCGGACAAGCAAGCGTTCATCGCCACCGGAAGTCCAGATTCTCCTGTACCGGCGGAAGATCGAAGGCTCCGGCCCGCAGCGCGTCTCGCCGCACGACCGCGAGATGGGCAAGGAATACGAAGTCTTCGTTCTGACGCGGGAGACGGAACACGGCAAGGAGGTGACGGGCGACTTCCTGACGAGTGTGTCCGAGGGTCAGGCCGAAGGGAAGCGGGCCGTCAATTTCTCCTTCGACAGCGTGGGGGCCGAGCGCTTCCTGGAGCTGACGACGCTGAATCGGCCGACCGGAGTGGATTCCGCCAACCCCAACAGCGGCTTCTACCGCGACCTGGCCGTCGTGCTGGACAATCAGGTGCGTTCGGCGCCGCGGCTGCAACTCGGCCATCGGCGGCAGCGGCCAGATCAGCGGCGACTTCACGCGCCAAGGAGACTGACGACCTGGTGCGCATCCTGCGCGCCGGCGCCCTGCCGGCCACGCTCAAGTCGCAGCCGGTCAGCGAGAACACGATGGGCGCCACGCTCGGCGAGGACACCATCTTCAAGGGCACGGTCGTCCGGCTGCTGGCCTTCGCCGCCGTGCTGATCTTCATGCGCATTTACTACCGCTTCGCCGGCATGGTGGCCATGCATCGCGTCTGACGGCCAACCTGCTGCTTGACGGTGGCCTTCATGGTGCTGGTCCAGGCGACCTTCACGCTGCCCGGCCTGGCCGGCCTGGTGCTCATGATCGGCATGGCGGTGGACGCCAACGTGCTGATTTACGAGCGGCTCCGCGAGGAGCGCGAGCGCGGCGCCAGCCTCGCCCTGGCCATCCGCAACGGCTACGACCGCGCCTTCCCGACCATCATCGACACCCACCTGACCAGCATCTTCACGGCCATCGTCCTGTACGTGGTCGGCAACGACCAGCTCAAGGGCTTCGGCATCAGCCTCACGGTCGGCCTGATCATCAGCCTGTTCACGTCGCTGGTCATGACGCGCACGATGTTCGACATCTGGCAGGGCAACAACTGGCTGCACAAGCTCTACTTCATGCAGCTGTTCAAGCGGCCGAACATCAACTTCATGCGCATCCGCCATCTA
This sequence comes from uncultured Planctomycetaceae bacterium, assembly GCA_963771935.1. Taxonomy (GTDB): domain Bacteria; phylum Planctomycetota; class Planctomycetia; order Gemmatales; family Gemmataceae; genus UBA4732. The sequence continues at coordinate 22,483 of CAVYVK010000007.1, forward strand.
ATGTTCGCACTGACCGGCGGACTTCACGGTCGCCGGCGCCGTGCTGTTCATCTTCCACCTGTTCAACGGCGGTCTGAACATCGACTTCGTCGGCGGCACTGCCTATGCCGGCCAGCTCGTCAAGCCGGTCGCTCTGAAAGAGCTGCGCGAACGTCTGGATCCGAACATTCACGCGCTCACGGACGCCGCGAAGAAGGAACTAGGCGTCGCGGCCGACCTGCCGGATTATTCGATCGAACAGGTCTTCGTCAATGACCCGGCGCTGACCGAGGCCAACAAGAGCACCTGTTCACCGTCCGAAGCTCGGAGAAGAACCCCGCCCTGGTGCAGAAGATCGTCAACTACAAACTCGGCCCGGAATGGAGCAAGGAGATCGGCGACAAGGACGATCCGGGCGATTTGCTCAAGCGCATCGTGATGCAAACGCCGGTGATCGACGAACACAACGGGCTGGCGAAGAGCGCGATCCTGAATTTCGTCAAATCGACGGACGACTTCGCGACGGACGACCAGATCAAGGCAGTAGAAGAGAAGGTGCGGGGCGTGCTGGAGAACGAGCTTGGCGTCTCCAACCTCAAGCCCGAGCCGGTCGAGGGGACGGCGGGCTTCTTCACTCTGCAAGTGAAGTTGCCGGAAGGTTCCGGCAAAACGGTATCCGAGGTGAAGACGGCGCTGCAAAAGCGCGGGACGATCTCTCCGCCCAGGGGCTGACGGCGGTGGACGTGGCGGCGCCGGCGTCCGGGGCGAGCGCGATGGGCGCCTTCGGCGCGGCCGCGGAGGCGGGTCCGCTGGGCGTCGCCGCCGCCCTCTCTCCCGGCAGCAACCCCGACATCAAGGCCGACGGCGACGTGGCGCGGGCCGTGACGTTGCGCTTCCCACGGCCGCAGCCGGACTACGCCTCACCCGCTCAGGTGACGCGACTGTTGACCGAGGAATTCGGTAAGATCGACATCCACAAGTTCCAGGTCAGCCCGGCCCCCGGCGCCCTGGGGCGCCAGGGCCGCTATTCGCAGCTGGTCCTGACGCTGGGGGAAGCGTCGGTGCGGGACTTCAAGGACGCCATCGACGTGAAGGACTTCCGGGACACCCTGGCCAAGGTGCAGCAGGAGTTCAGCAACACGCCGCAGCCGGAACGGCTGGAGAACTTCGACAGCCAGCTCGCCGCGGACACGCAGCAGAAGGCCCTGTATGCCATCCTGGCAAGCTGGATCGCGATTCTCCTGTATCTGTGGTTCCGCTTCGGCAGCTGGACGTTCGGGGCGGCGACGGTGGTCTGCCTGATCCACGACCTGTTCTTCACGCTGGGGGCGATCGCCCTGTGCCACTACATCTACGTGTGGGCGCCGTGGGCGGCCTACTACTTGGGCGTCGAGGACTTCAAGATCGATCTGCCGTCCGTGGCGGCGCTCTTGACGCTGGTGGGCTACTCGGTGAGCGACACCATCGTGGTCTTCGACCGCATCCGCGAGGTGCGCGGCAAGAACCCGCTGTTGACGTACACGATGATCAACGACAGCGTCAACCAGACGCTGAGCCGGACGATCCTGTCGTCGTTGACGGTGTTCCTGGTGGTGGGCGTACTGTACGTGTTCGGCGGCGAGGGCGTCCACCTGTTCGCCTTCGTGATGGTGGTCGGCGTGGTGGTCGGCACCTACAGCTCGATCTACATCGCCAGCCCCCTGCTGATCATGTTCGGCGAGGGCACGCCGAAAACGGAGCGCGCCAAGGCTGCCGCGGCGCAGGCCGCAGCAGCAGCGGCGCAGGCGTGACGCAACCGGCGAGCGGGGTCGCGTGCAGCGCCCCGAGAGACTGTTCACTCGGGGCGCTCACGCGACCCCGCTCGCCGAAACCAATCCCATGCCGTCGTCACTGCCAAGCCCCGACGCCCCCGTCCGCGACCACCTGCGCCGCGACTTCACGCGCCTGCGGCCGGAATGGACGGTTGGCGAGGCGACGGCGTGGCTGCGCGAACACCCGCCGCAGGGAAAGGTCGCCTATTTCTACGTGGTGGATGACGCGGCCCGACTGCACGGCGTGGCGCCGGCGCGGGCGCTGCTGACGAGTCCGGCCGATCGGCCGCTCGCCGAGATCATGATCCGCGAGGTGGAAACGCTGCCGGCGACGACCACGGTGCGCGAGGCGTGCGAACAGCTGCAGCGGCGGCGGCTTCTGGCGTTCCCCGTCGTGGACGCCGACGACGCCTTCCTCGGCGTGGTGGACGTGGAATTGTACACCGACGAGATCCGCCGACTCGACGACCCGGCCGCGCGCGACGACTTGTTCCAGCAGATCGGCGTCCACACGGCCCACGCCGCGCCTCGGTCGCCGTGGCGAGCGTTCCGCAAGCGCTTTCCGTGGCTGGGCTGCAACCTGGCGGCGGGGCTTTTGGCGGCCTTTCTGTCGAGCGTTTTCGAGAACCTGCTGCAGCGGGTGGTGATATTGGCGTTCTTTTTCCCGCTGGTGCTGAACCTGGCGGAGAGCGTGAGCAGCCAGTCGGTGAGCCTGGCGCTGCAGCTGCTGCACGGGCCGCCGCCGTCGTGGCGGCTGATGCGGTCGCGGCTGCGCCGCGAGTCGCTGACCGGGGCCATGCTAGGTTTAGGGGCGGGGGCGGTGGTGGCGCTCACCGCCCTGGTCTGGTTGGGGAACATGCGGGTGGCGCTGGCCCTCCTGGGCGGCATCGCCGGCGGCGTGGCGGTCTCGGCGGTGCTAGGGATGGCGCTGCCGATCCTGCTTCGGCTCCTGCGCCTCGATCCGCGCGTGGCCGCCGGACCGATCGCCCTGGCCTCGGCCGACGTCATCACGATCTTGTGCTATCTGAGTTTGGCGCAGTGGCTGCTGGCGTGACGCTCTCGTTAATCTGCGAACGTCGGCTGGTTCGATCCGAACCGAACAGGTATGATCGGGAAGAGTGGGCGTTTGGTGGAGAGCGTGAAAGGAGATTGCCAAGGGCGCCGGAATGTCTCTCCAACTTTGGCCCGATCCGCGCGACGGCCTTGATCCGGCGGACCCGCTGTCCGGCCTCGACCCGAACGACGCGCCGTGGAACTGGACCGAGGAGGGTTCGTACCACTACGGCCCGACCAATAACCCGCCTACCGCGCATCCAGGTTGGGAACGCTGGTACTTCCTCTATGAGAAGCCGGATGGGATTCGGGTGAAGATCAGCGCCGATCGTGAACCGCAGTCCGGCGAATGGTTCAACCCGCACCTTTCCTCCAACCAGACCTGGCCATGACTCCCAAAGCCGAAAAGCAGCAGGCCGCCCTGGAACGAAGGATTCGGCGGTTCTACGACGGTTTGAACCGCCGAGACTTCGACCGGTGCTACCAGATGATCGACCCCCGACTCCGAGACCAGCCAAGCTCGGTCACACTGTTCCAGTACCAGAACGCCCTGCTCCAGTTCATGGACCGTTTCGGGCCGTTGAGCGTGCTTGAGATCAGCGTCTCGCTTCACCTTGATGAGAGTAATAAGCTGTACGAAGGGCGCGATTTTGCCGTCGGGAAGACTGTCTGTTCAAACAAGGACGGGGAACGGCACGTCTTCTCGGAGCGATGGGTCCGCCAAGGGCAGGCCTGGTACACCCGCTCCACCGGCTTCGTCGCACCTGAACCGCGTCCGGCCCCACCCCAAGTACAGGACAAGAAGGCCTCACTCCCCTCAGCAGGACTCTGAGCGACGGCTGGTTTCGGCGACTCGGCTCACCCTATTTCACCACCACCACATAATCCGTCGTCGCTTCCGCCGCCAGCTTGTCCAGGTCGCCGTCCGCGACGACCGTGATCGTCGCGGCCTTACCGCCGGTGCGCCGCGCCGCCCGCAGCGGGATGCCGAAGCCGCGCTCGACGTGGCCGCTGCCCGCCAGCACCACCATCCGACGGACGTTGCGGTCCCGCTGGAACGCCGCGGCGCTCGCGGCCATGTAGTCGTCCCACACCGTCATCACCTCGTAGCCGCGCTCCTTCTGCTCCGGCGTCGCGTCCTTCTGGCCGTGCATCTTCGGCAAACGGTCGTACCAGTAGTCGCGGTGTTCCTTCATCTGGAAATCAATCGGGCCGAGCTGCATCTTCTCGTCGTCGGTCAACGACGCATAGCCGCCTTTGCCGATCTTCCGTGTCAGCTCACGTGGGGCGTTCAGGGCCGCCAGGGGCACGCCATTCTTGCGGCAGAACTCCACAATCGGCCGATACAGCGACCAGTCGAAGCCCCAGCGCTGACGATACTCGCTCGCTTTCAGGAACGCTTCTTCATCCATTTCCCCGTGGAAATAGCGGTCGATGTCCTTCTGATACGGCCGCTGGAACATCTCCATGCCGACGCCCAGCCGCTCGTCGCGCGCGAACAGCGCCTTGATGATCTCCAGCTCGACCCGATGGCACAGGACGCTGTCGTGCGTCTCGCCGATGCAGACGATGTCCGCGTCCGTCAGTCGATCCGTCATTTCGCCGAATGAGATCGTCTTTTTGTCCTTCGCCGAGTAAATGGCCAGCGACGGTGGCCCGTCCAGGTGGTCGAGCATGTCCCGGTACGCCGCCGCGCCCGGCGCCTCGATCAACAGAACGCGCGAGCCGCGTGCGTGGACCGCCTGAATTTCGCCGTACTTCCCTCTCCAGGCGTCGGCGTCCGGTTCCGGCGAGGGGATGGGGGCGGCATCGGCGTCGTGCGCCGGAATGAGCTTCGCCAGCGCGTCGCGGAACTTCTGCGCATGATCGCGGTCGGAGAAGGCGATTTCATGCGCCGTAGCACCGCCGTACTCGACGGTGCGGTCGCCGATCCAGCCGGACGCCGCCTCGACCGACCACGGCGCCGTGGCCGGACTCTCTCTCAGCCGCCCAATCCAACCCAGCTCGCCGACCACCTCGCCGGGGCCGAGGTCGATCGTCGAGACGCCCTCCGGGTGCAGCACGTCGGCCGTCGATTCCGGCGGAAAGCGATACGCATTGTTGACGGCTTCCCAACTGCCGTGTTCCTTCAGCGCCCGGACGTAGCGGGCGCCCTGGGCGTAGAGGAAGGCGTTGCGCAGGTTCTTCGCCTTCTCCAGCGGCGCGTCGAGCATCGCCTCGACCTTCGGCTGCTCGTTCTTCAGCACCTCGATCATCGTGAACGTCGCGTCGCCCTCAATCAGGGCGGCCTTCGCCAACTCCGCGTCGTCGTCCTCGTCGTCCTGGTGCAGCTTCTCCAGACCGAACTGCTGGTCCTGCAATGCGTGAACCATTTCATGAATCAGCACCCCGCGCTCGTAGGCGCCGGACACGTCGTCGTAGACGTAGAGCGTCTTGTCCTTGATGCTGTAATAGCCCTGCAAGTGCTTGTCCGCGTCCTTTGGCCGGGGAATCATCCGGGCGACCACCGGCGTCTTGTAAGCCAGTCCGCGGACCTCCGTAATCTTCTTTTCTAGCTCGCGCACCGTCGTTTGCAGCGCGTCGTCGGCCGGCTGGTCGGCGCCGCGGAGCAGACAGGGCGCCAGCAGGAGAGCAAGAAGGGACAAAACGGACGCCGTCTTCATGGGGATCGCCTTCGCAGAGGGGCGCACAGGGGGAGGGCCAACCTTCAGCGTACCGTACCGGCGCGGGACGCCACGGCGTTGTCGTAGGGAAGCGCCGCGCTAAGGAACGGAAGCGCGGCGGCGAACAGTGCGGCGACCCGGACGACAACGCTGGGTGAATGCAACTCATGCAGAAGACGGAACTTGCGCGGATCGTCTCGGCGCCGATTCCCGGAGCGGCATGGGCCGTGCTTCCTTCCCGGACGACCGGCCCCCCGGGATCCTCTCACGGGATGGATCGGCCAACGATAAGGAGAATTTATGCACCCCTTTATTCGCCGTTTCCTGCGCGACGAGTCCGGCTCGGTGGTCGTCGGCGAATGGGTGTTCGTCGCCACCCTCTTGATGCTCGGCGCCGTCGCGGGCGCGGCCGTCCTCCATGCGCCGCCGGACGACACGCCGGACGCCCCCACAGCCGCCGCTCCGGTGCATCCCGCCGCGGCGCCAGTCGTCGCCGACCGACCCTGACACGCCCGCCGTCGATTCGCCCCATGCGCCCGTGAGCTGTCCCCTCCGCCCGGCTCACGGGCGCTGTGCATCTCCCCCTTCTCCTCGCATTTTCCCTGTCAGTTCCGCGCGTCGCCCGTCCCGCCTCGATTCTTGAGGGAAAACCACCTCTTGCGAAAAAAGGCTCCGAAATCCCGGCGGCGCGGTCGATACAACTCCTACGGTTCGTCGCCGCGCCCGCGCCGGACCCTCCGTTCCGACAGGAGGTTCGAGCCGATGGCGTCCGTGTCTCGCCGATGGTTGTGTACGCCGCTGGCCCTCCTGCTGACGGCCGTGGGGTGCTACCCCTACCGCGATGTGATTGACCCCGTAGTCTGCGACGTGGCGGCCCACCCGGTCGATTTGCAGCCGCTGACGCCGGCCGACCAGCCTCCGCCCGCCGCGCCGGCGACGGATGCGAAAGTCAAGCCGGCCTCGTACGATGAGCCGATCGCAGCGCCGCGGCCCTTGCAGGGCGACCGCCTGCAAATCCCCGACGCCTTTCTGCCGGGCGGGCCGCTGCCGCGCATCGAGCTGCCGGAAGATAAAAACGATCCGAAGAGAGAACAAATCCTGAATCAGCTGTTCCCGCCGATGCCGGCGCTCGGCCCCGACCCGCAGGCGGTCGCGGGACCGGAGGGCCGGCCGCTGACCCTGGCCGATCTGCAAAAGCTGGCCCTGGCCGACAACCCGCAGTTTCGCCAGGCCCAGGCCAACGTCGTGGCCATGCGCGGCGCCGCCATCCAGGCCGGCCTCTACCCCAACCCGACCCTCGGTTTCGAGAACGACACCTTCGGCACGGGCGGCCGACCGGGTTACCTCGGCGGCTTCTTCAATCAGGTCATCAAGACCGGCGACAAGCTCCAGATGCAGCGGGCCGTCGCCGTCATGGACCTGCGCAACGCCGAGCTGGCCTTCACGCGCGCCAAGACCGACCTGACGCACAACGTCCGCGGCGGCTACTTCGCCGTCCTAACCGCCCGCGAGAACATGCGGATCTCGCGGGCGCTGGCCGACTTCAGCGCCGTCGTTTATCAAATTGAGGTGGAAAACGTCCGTAAAGGTGGCTTCGCCACCCCCTACGAGGCGATGCAGCTCCGCGTGCTGGCCTGGCAGGCCCAGGCCAATCTCATCCAGGCCCGCAACCGTTACACTAGCGCCTGGAAGCAGCTGGCCGCGTCGCTCGGACTGCCCGGCATGGCGCCGACCGAGCTGGCCGGCGGCGTCGATCTGCCTCTCCCCGTCTACGATCACGCCGCCGTCCTGACCCACGCCCTCCAGGCGCACACCGACGTCCTCACGGCTGAGAACACCCTACTGCAGGCGAAATTCCGCCTCGCCCTGGCCAAGGAACAGGTGGTCCCGGACGTGACGCTCAACGTGGTCTTGCAGAAGGACTTCACCGGCCCGCCGTTCGGCACGGTCGCCAGCGTCCAGGCCGGCGTGCCGGTGCCGATCTTCGACCGCAACCAGGGCGGCGTGATGCAGGCCCAGGCGCAGGTCGTGCAGGCGTCCGACGAGAGCCATCGCGTCCGCGACGACCTGACCACGCGGCTGGCCACGGCCTTCGAATCGTATGAGAACAACCGCGTTCTCTTGCATCTCTACCGCGACAAGATCCTGCCCGATCAGGTGCGGGCCTACCGCGCGACCTACGAGCGCTATCAGAAAGAGGCGCCGCTGGTCCCGCCGCCCGGCGTGCCGGTGACGAGCACGCCGGCCTTCGCCGACGTGATCGTGGCCCAGCAGAACCTCGCCCAGTCGCTCGTCACCTACGTCAGCACGGTCGGCGCCATGTGGCAGGCCGTCGCGGACGTGGCCGACGTGGCGCAAACCGACGACCTGTTTCAGCTGGGCTTCGCCGGCCCCTGCCCGGAGGTGGTCGCGGCGCCGTGCCTGGCCGACCTGCCGGGACTGCCGTGCTTCCATCCGTGTTCGCCGTTGTCTGATCCGGCCCTGAAGGGCGGCGACGGCGCCTGGCCGACCGCCGCGCCCAACCTCGACGACAAGCCGATAAGCGCTCCGCAAAGTCCGCCGGTCCCGCCCCAAGCGAACGCGGCGCCCGCGCCGGGAGCGCGGCCGACCGTCGTGCTGACCGGCGTTCAGCCGGCGCCGCGGAAGTGACGAGGGACGGCTTGAGGAGGAAATCCCCGTGAATGAACATCTGGAAACCAACCGCCGGCGCTGGGACGAGCTGGCGCCGATCCACGCCCGATCCGCCTTCTACGACCTCGCCGGCTTCACGGCCGGCGCGTCGAGTTTGAAGTCGATTGAGGTCGAAGAACTCGGCGACGTGGCCGGCCGGTCGCTGCTGCATCTACAGTGCCACATCGGGCTGGATACGCTGTCCTGGGCGCGTCGCGGCGCCCGCGTTGTCGGCGTGGATTTTTCGGAGGCCAGCATCGACCAGGCCCGCGCCTGGCGGCGCAGTGCGGGTTGCAGGCCGAGTTCGTCTGTTCCGCGGTGGAAGCGCTGCCGGACGTGCTGACGGGCCAATATGATATCGTGTTCACGTCTTACGGCGTGCTATGCTGGCTGGCCGATCTGGAACGGTGGGGACGCACCATCGCCCACTTCCTGAAGCCTGGCGGCGTCTTCTACATGGTGGAATCGCACCCCTTCGCCCACGTGTTCAACGACACGTCGGGGCCGAAGGAGGAACAGGATCTTCGCATCGACTATCCCTATTTCTCCGACGGCCGGGCCATCGTCTGCCAGACGCGCGGCACCTATGCGGATCGGGAAGCGGCGGTCGTCCACGACATGTCGTATCAGTGGAATCACACGCTCGACGAAATCCTCGACGCCGTCCTCGCGGCCGGATTGCGGCTGGAGTTCTTGCACGAGTTTCCGGTCTGTTGCTATGCGAAGTTCCCCGGCATGACGCGCGGCGAGGATGGCTGGTGGCGGCTGCCGGGCGTGCAGGGGCGGCTGCCGCTGCTGTTCTCGCTCAAGGCGACGAAACTCGCCGGTTAGCCGCGACGCGGAGCGGAGCGCTCCTCCCCGAGCGCTCCGCTCCGCGTCGCGGCTAACCCGAAGACCGCTCACGCCGCTTCGCGTTCGTTGACCAGATTGATGCCGCGCCGCGAGGACCGGATGAAGGCGGTCATCTCCGCCACCTCCGCCACCGTCCCCAACTCCCGGTCGATCCGCTCCAGCGCCGCCGGCAGCACCATCCGTTCGAGGTACAGGATGTGGAAGGCGCGGCGGACGGCGTCGATGTGTTCCGTCGAAATGCCGGCCCGGCGCATGCCGACCACGTTGACGCCGACGACGCAGTTGATGCGCTGCTGGATGATGAACGGTGGCATGTCCATCGTGCTGCCGGACACGCCGCTCAGCAGCGCCAGCCGGCCGACGCGGACGTACTGGTGCAAGGCGGAGTTTCCCGATATGTAGACGTTGTCTTCGAGGGTGCAATGGCCGCCGAGCAGGGCGCCGTTGGCCAGGATGCAGCCGTCGCCGACGACGCAGTCATGGGCGACGTGGGCGCCGGCCATCAGGAAGTTGTAACTGCCGAGAGTGGTCTTCCCGCTGGCTGTCGTGCCGCGGTGGACGGTGACGTGTTCGCGGAAGATGTTGCCTTCGCCGATCTCGACGCGGGTCGGCTCGCCGTCGTACTTGAGGTGCTGCGGCCGTTCGCCGAGGACGGCGTGGCTGAACACCTTGTTGCGGCGGCCCATTGTCAGCGGGCCGATCAGGTGAGCGCCGGGCCGGAGGACGCAATCATCGCCCACCCGCACCAGGCCTTCGACGACGACGTGCGGCCCGATTTCGACGTTGTCGCCGATCTCGGCCAGCGGGTCGATGACGGCGGTGGGATGGATGTGGGCGGACTGTGCGATCGCCATGACGACATCCGTGTCCAGGATGGAGAAGGTACGAATCCGACGAAGGGTGCGGCAAGCGAGTGCGGATGCACAGCGTGGGGAGAGGCGCCCCTTCTCCTCCGGCGCACGGTCGGTCGGTCGATGGCCTGTCTATAAGGCTTCGGCCGGGCGGATGCCAGAGCAATTTTCATCGCGGCGGGCGGCCGGCCGAACGCGCCGTGGACGTAAGCCTCCAGCATCGCGAACTGCTTGAAGAAGTCGTGCTCCTGGACGCCCATCGGGTTCTTGAAGAAGCAGGCCAGATGCGGCAGGACGCCGCGCTCGCCGCGCCGCTGGGCCAGCAGCGCCAGCCGGGCCAGGTCGAGCACCAGCGGCCCCGCCAGGATCGAATCGCAGCCCTGCCAGATGAACTGCATAATCATCTTGACGCCGAGAAAGCCCTGGAAATGGATGTGGTCCCAGGCGGTCTTCCAGTCGTCCAGCGATTCGATGTACTCGATGGAAACGTGCGTCTGCGGCTTGTAGCCGACGATGCTGCGAGATCGACCTGGTCCTTGGTCTGGATCTTCGACGCCTTGTTGGCGGGGTCGTCGAGCACCATGCCGTCGCGGTTGCCGAAGATGTTGTGGCCGACCCAGCTCAGGATGCTGCCAGTTGCGCATGGCGAACATCGGCGCCAGCACCGTCTTGAGCAGCGTCTCGCCGGTCTTGCCGTCCTTGCCGCCGTAGGCCGCCCCGCGCTGCTGGGCCAGCTCCTCGGCCGCCGGGAACGAGGCGCCGAGCGACGGCGTGAAGTTGATGTACGGCCAGCCGAGGTCGAGCGTCGCCCAGGCGTAGACGGCGCTGGGCGGCAGGGCCGAATCCTTGCATCCCAGCGCCGCGACCATTTTGTCGGGCGCGGCTGGCGACGTCGCCTGTCTCGAACGGCGCCTCCGTCGAGGTGACGTTGACGACGACGACCTGATCCAGACGATTCGCCTCCTTGAAGGCGCGTAAATCGGTCTGCATCTGTTCGACGCCGGCGCGGGGCGTGTCGGCCCGGAACGCTTCGGGCCAGTCGGCCAGCCGCAGGATGGCCGGCCCCGCGTTGAGGGCGACGCCCGGACGGACGTTGGCTTCCCACTTCTCCAGGTCCGGCGCGCAGGCGGCGGTCAGGTCACGGTCGAAGACGTTGGCCCGCTCCTGGAACTCGCGGACGGTCTTACGGAAGCCGCCCTTGCGGATCTCGTGGCCGCCGACGACGAAGGCCGACGGCGGATCGAGGTCGAGATCGCCGAACAGCGGCAGGGCCGTCACCAGCGACGTGCTATCGGTCAGGCCGCGGCTCAGGGCCGACAGGCCGAGCGTCGCCGTGGAGGCGACGCCGCCGTAGGAACCAATCAACCACAGGCCGACACGACGGTTGCTCATGGATGCGTTTCACTTTTTCCAGACAGGCGATGCGAGCTGCGGAGCAACCCGCGTGCCAGGACCAGGGTTCGGAGGCAGGCGTTGCGTAAGGGCGACGAGGTGGGCGGGATCGGTCGGCGTGGGGCCGTCGGCCTTCCCGAATCGGCTCATCGCGGGGGACCAGGAAATCGCCAGCGCGGGTCAATCCTTTGTCATTGTCCGACTTTCGGGGGCGGGGGTCAAGGAAGGGTCACGGCCCCTGCCAGGTGACGTCGCGGAGAACGTTGCGCTCGTAGAGGCGCATGACGGCGGTGATTTGCGAGCGGGCGGGTTCCTGAGCGGCGGCCTGAAGCCGTTGGATGACCCGCGTTGCGGTCCCGACGCTGGCCGTCGCTAATGCGGGAGCGACAGGGCGGTTCAGGTCGTAGTCCGCTAGATTGCGGTCGCTCCGCAAGCCCTGGAAGTCTCCCGCCGCGGCCTGAACGACGGGGTCGCCGCAATTGCCGAGACGGAGCCAGACGTGGGCGTGCGCCCGATCCGACCGCGGGACGCGGAATCCGAAGCTCTCCAGCAGCTCACGGGCGACGTGAAACGCCGCGTAATACGCCCGGCTCACGGCGGTTCGCCATTCAGCTTCCGTCGTCCCGGCGGCGAGACTAGAGGCCAACGGTAGGAAATCGGTCCCCGTCATCGGCTTACATCGCCCCCATACCGAAGTAACGGGCGTGGGTCGCCGGGCAGCGCTCGAACAGGCGAACCGACCACTGATGCCGGGTCTCGACGATCTCCTCGGCCGTCATACCGCCGAAATCCACACGGAACTCGATATACCGTAGCTCGGGAATCTCTGCATCTTCTTCGACGAGCGGTTGAATCCGCGCGGTCGGGAACAGGCTCCGTGTCAGTTCCAGCAGCGGCCCGACGTAATCCGTGACCCCATTCTCGGCGGCGAAGGCCGCCACATCGGCGGGGACGGCAGGCGGCGCGGCGGCGGGTGCGTTCGACGACATCGGCCAATCCTCCTCTTCGGGCACGCCTGGATTATCGCGGAAAGGTTGACCGGCCGCCAGCCCACGCCCCGGCGCCTCGTTGGCCGCCACACCGGAGGATCCAGAAATCCACTTGCCCTTGCCCGGGCGGTCGGGTAGCCTCGGCCTCAACAGAATCCTGGCTCCGTGCATAAACTAAAGGATATGGCCGCGTCGGAACACCCGTGACCGCGGCCGATGCGAATCCGACCGGAAGATCGAGCTTCTGGAGCGACTTGAGCGAGAGCGAAAGATGATTAACAGCCTCCAGATAAGCAACTTCAAATGCCTGCGTGAAGTAAACGTGGAATTCGGTCCATTTAACATTCTCATAGGGCCAAATGACAGCGGAAAAAGCAGTCTTCTTCAGGCAATCGCTCAGTTAGGGAAAACCGCCCGGATGCCGCTTGTCCAGGCGTTCGCCGACCCACTTTCGCTTGAGAATCTGGTCTGGCGGCGAGATCAAAGCCGGGAGGTTGTTTGGAAAGCAACAGGGACGGCAGCAGCCGTTCCTTTCAGCTACCACTTGGCCCTGGCCCCCGGAGACCCCGTTCCGCGAGCGGAAGAATTGTTGGTGGGGGGAACGCGCACCATATTGGTTGTAAGGCAGACGGAGAAGCCCGCGTCGCTAGCTTTTCCCTCATTGGGGAACGCTCCCCAGTTCGCCGCTCCGTCCGGTTCCACCGGCTTGCACTCCCTGGCATTCAACACCAACAGCTACCTGTCCTCTTTTCAGAAACCCCAAGCCGCCGCTCAAGCGCAACAAGTCCAGACGATCGTCGCCGCGCTGGGCGCGGCCGTGGAATACCGCCTCGATTCGACCGCCATCCGCGATTCCGCGACTCCAAGGAATCCGGCCCAGTTTCGACCGCCCGGCGGTCAGCCGGAAACAGGCCCCTTGATGCTCAGCAAGACCGGCGACAACCTCGTCGAGGTGCTTGACGCGATCATGACCAGTCCCCGCCGGACCGACATCATCAACCTGGAAAGGGATCTCCACGGCGCGATCAGCACGCTGAGCGCCGTCTCGCTCCCTTTGCGCCAGCAACATGGCAAGACCCTGGCGTTTACGCTGACGGGCGATGAGGCGGAGCCGGTGACGATTCCAGCCGCGCTCGTGTCGGACGGCGCCTTGTTGGTGACCGCGTTCCTGGCCCTCGCTCACGGCAACGCCCCTGAGATTCTCTTCGTCGAGGAGCCGGAGAACGGACTCCACTACTCGCTCCTCAAGTTGGCCGTCGAGATGTTGCGGAAAATCAGCGCCGGCACGGTGGGAAACCGGCCGCGACAGGTTTTTCTCACCACGCACAGCCCGATCCTGTTGAACTTCGCCAAGCCCGAAGAGGTTCGGGTCTTTTCCCGAATCGCGGATGGAGCGACGCGCGTGACCTCGATGGAAAACGTTCCCCACCTGAAGCCCCTGCTTGAGGAATTCGGTCTCGGCGAACTCTGGCTGCAACTGGGGGAGGAGCGGATGGTGCAGGAGACCCGGTCGTGAAAATCCTTTTCGTGGGGGAGGGAAATCACGAATTGGGCGGTTCCCAACCCGGACCTCCTCCGCGACCCGCAACGGGTCCGGTCCCCATTCTGCGCGCCGGATCTGTCCGTCCATCGGCACGGAGCATTTGGGACTCCAATGGACCCAAATCCGGTTGTTCCCAGTGGGCAAAAAGCAGTTGGATCGTGACATCGCCAAGACCGGCTACCGGACCAAGGCGAAGCGGGCCGTTCTTCTGACGCGCGTTTGCCTTCGGGTGCGGCGGCGCCATTTGCGTGGCGGACGGCGACACCGCCCCTGAGGATTGCCAGGAGCAGATGCGGCAAGGTCAGGCGGAAGGGCTGGAAATGGTAGGCGGCAGTCACGCCGCAGCATGTGGGGTCGCGTTGCAATCGGTGGACGCCTGGACGCTTGGGCGCCAGCCGTGGCCGAGGAGCTTGGCGTACAAGCCGAAACACTGAGGCTCCATTACCCTTCAAAGAATGTGGAAGATATCTCAAATCAAAGCGGGAATGTTGAACACCGGCCCAAAGTCATCCTGCAACGGATTGCCGAGGCGCACGGAAGGCGCGACGGCGTCGCCTTCCGGATTGCGGTCGCCGAGCGGATGGATGTGGAGGAGTTGGCGAAGGCGTGCCCCAGAGGCTTTGAGCCGTTCGTCCGCGAGGTGCGGCAGGCCTTCGGCGCATGTGCCGAATGAAATCAAGGCGTATGCTGTCTCAACCCGCCATTCTCCCGTTCCGTTCCCGTATCGGCGCAACCAGCCGGCGGCTTCAACCGGCGTTCATTCGTATCCTTTTGGCGCGATCTCCCTTGCCGATGGCCGCCCGACAAGGCCCACGGCCGTCACGGAACCCAGCCCGCGCGTCACCACGCCGCCTTGGCCGACGACCTTGCGATTCGTACATTTTCCCTAAAGATCGCCGGACATCGGGCCGCCCCTCACTCGGCCGCGCGCCCTACCCACAGGAACCCCCGGAATGAGTACCCAGTACGTCTACTTCTTCGGCGGCGGCAAGGCGGAAGGCCGCGCCGACATGCGCAACCTCCTCGGCGGCAAGGGCGCCAACCTCCACGAGATGACCAACATCGGCCTGCCCGTCCCGGCCGGCTTCACCCTCAGCACCGACGTCTGCACCTATTTCTATCAGCACAGGCGTAAATATCCGCCGGAGCTGCGCGATCAGGTCGCCGAGGCCCTCCAGCGCATCGAGAAGATCATGGGGGCCAAGGTCGGCGACGCGACCAACCCGCTGCTGCTGTCCTGCCGTTCCGGCGCCCGCGAATCCATGCCGGGCATGATGGACACCGTCCTGAACCTCGGCCTCAACGACGCGACCGTCAAGGCGCTGGCCAAGCAGACCGGCAACGAGCGCTTCGCCCTCGACTCCTACCGACGGCTGCTGCTCATGTACGGCGAGGTGGTCATGGGACTCAAGGGCCATCCCGACGAGCCGTTCGAGCACATCCTCCACGAGGCGAAGAAGGCCAAGGGCGTCAAGCTCGACAACGAGCTGGACGCCGACGCCCTCAAGACGGTGATCGCCCGGTACAAGGAGGCCATCCGCAAGTACACCGGCCAGGACTTCCCAGAGAACCCGATCGACCAGATCTGGAACGCCATCGGCGCCGTGTTCGGCTCGTGGATGAGCGACCGGGCCATGGTCTACCGCCGCCAGTACGGCATCCCCGACGAGTGGGGCACGGCCTGCAACGTCATGGCGATGGTGTTCGGCAACCTCGGCGACGACTGCGCCACCGGCGTCGCCCTGACGCGCGACGGCTCACTGGGCACGCCGGGCATGTGCGGCGACTACCTCATCAACGCCCAGGGCGAGGACGTGGTCAACGGCTCGCGGCCGACCAAGCGCATCGAGGAGACGCTCGGCAAGGACATGCCGGAGGCGTTCAAGGAACTGGTCGCGGTGGGGCACAAGCTGGAAAAGCACTACCGCAACATGCAGGACATCGAGTTCACGATCCAGCGCAACAAGCTCTACATGCTCCAGACGCGCAACGCCAAGCGGACGGGCTTCGCCGCCGTGCGCGTGGCCTACGATCTGGTGCAGGAAGGCCTGATCAAGCCGGAGGAGGCGATCTCGTCGAAGTTCATCCCGGCCGGCGACCTGAGCCAGCTGTTGCAGCCGCTGTTCGACGCCGGAGGCGAAGAAGGCGGCGAGCAAGGCGGGCAAGCTGCTGACCAAGGGCATCCCGGCCGGTCCCGGCGCCGCCACCGGCAAGATCGTGTTCACGCCGCAGAAGGCCGAGGCGCTCAAGCAGGCCAACCCGAAGGCGGCCCTAATTCTGGTGCGCAAGGAGACGACGCCGGAGGACCTGCGCGGCATGAAGGCGGCGCTGGGCATCCTGACGGCGGTGGGCGGCGTGTCGTCGCACGCCGCCCTCGTCAGCCGGCAGATGGGCAAGGTCTGCATCGTCGGCGCCGGCGAGCTGGACATCGACCAGGCCGCCGGCACGATGACGGTCAAGGGCAAGACGCTCAAGGAAGGCGACGACATCAGCATCGACGGCTTCACCGGCGAGGTCTTCGCCGGCCCCATCGCCACCAAGCCGAGCGAGGTGGTGCAGGTGCTGATCAAGAAAGAACTGGCCCCCGAAAAGTCGGAAACCTACCGCCGCTTCCAGCAGATCATGGACTGGGCGGAGAAGTACCGCAAGCTGGGCGTGCGCACCAATGCCGACCTGCCGGACCAGGCGGCGGAGGCGATCGCGTTCGGGGCGGAGGGCATCGGCCTGTGCCGCACCGAGCACATGTTCTTCGACCACATCGCCGAGATGCGCGAGATGATCATGGCGGAGACGACGCAGGCGCGGGAGGCGGCGCTGGCCAAGATGCTGCCGTTCCAGCGCGACGACTTCGCCGGCCTGTTCCGGGCGATGGCCGGCCGGCCGGTGACGATCCGGCTGCTCGACCCGCCGCTGCACGAGTTCCTGCCGCAGGACAAGGCGGGCCGCGAGGAGATGGCCAAGGTGCTGGGCAAGAGCGCCGAGGCGGTGGCCCGGCGCGTGGAGGAGCTGCACGAGTCGAACCCGATGCTCGGCCATCGCGGCTGCCGGCTGGGCATCGTCTACCCGGAGATCACGGCCATGCAGGCGCGGGCGATCTTCGAGGCGGCGGTGCAGGTCCAGAAGGAGGGCGTGACGGTCCACCCCGAAGTGATGATCCCGCTGGCCGGCTTCCTCAAGGAACTGCAGAACCAGGAGAAGATCGTGCGCGACACGGCGACGAAGGTGTTCGCCGAGACGGGCGTGACGCTGGAGTATCTGGTCGGCACGATGATCGAGGTGCCGCGGGCGGCGGTGACGGCCGACGAGATCGCCAAGTCGGCGGAGTTCTTCAGCTTCGGCACCAACGACCTGACGCAGACGACGCTGGGCATGAGCCGCGACGACTACGGGCCGTTCATCTCGGCGTACACCGACCCGAAAAGGGCGGACATCCTGCCGGCCGACCCGTTCGCGACGATCGACCAGGACGGCGTCGGCGCGCTGATGCAGATGGCGGTGGAGAAGGGCCGGGCGACGCGGCCCGACCTGAAGATCGGCATCTGCGGCGAGCACGGCGGCGACCCGGACTCGGTGAAGTTCTGCCACAAGATCGGGTTGAATTACGTGAGCTGCAGCCCGTTCCGGGTGGCGGTGGCGCGGCTGGCGGCGGCGCAGGCGGCGCTGGGGAAGTGACACGAGGGCCTTGCGTCGCGGCGAACTGGTTCGCCGCGACGCAAGGTTCCGGATGGAGCTGCGGCGGATTCTGGATAGTAGCGCCGGCCGGCTCACGCTCGTTTGCCCTTGCCGTCGAGACTTTGTTCTGGGAGCAATAGGAGGAGAGTTCAAGCGAACGCCTACCGCGACATTTTCGCGCACACGGGCGTCGGGGAGGGCGTGAAATGGCGACTTTAACCAGCCTGCGCCTCGCCGGGTGGAAGTCCATTCGCGAGGCGAACATCGAGTTCCGCCCGCTCAACGTCCTTATCGGCGCGAATGGGGCCGGGAAATCAAACCTCGTCAGCTTTTTCAGGCTTCTAAGCGCGATGATGCTAGGCCGGTTGCAGGAATACGTCGGTACGAATGGCGGGGCAAAGTCGTTTCTCCATTACGGCGCAAAGCGAACGCCTGCAATCGATGCCAACCTCCGATTTACTACTCAAGAGGGGAGGAATGGTTATTCGATGCGGTTGGCGCCAGCCGCCGAGCGCACATTGCTGTTCGCTGAGGAGAAGATAGAGTTCCTGCCAGCTGGCGGCGACCGGCCCTTCGAGCGTGTACTAGGCGGAGGCCACCGGGAGAGCTTGCTTCTACTTCCTCAGGCGCCGGATGCAGGCTCGACTGAGGAATCCATTCAAGGGTTTCTCTCCCGTTGTCGTGTGTACCACTTCCACGACACGTCGCTTCTCAGTCCGATGCGGACAGGCTGCATGATTGACGCCAATCGGTTTCTCTATCCCGACGCGGGAAATCTGCCGGCCATGCTGTATCTGTACCGCCAGCGCTATCCGAAGGCGTACCGCCGCATCGTCGCTGCAGTGAAGGCCATCACACCCTTCTTCGACGACTTCGTCCTCGAACCGCTCCGCCTGGACCCGCGCGACATCGCTCTTCACTGGCGGTCCAAGGATTCCGATTACGAGTTCGGCGCACACCAGTTGTCCGACGGAATGCTACGCGCCATCGCCTTATTTACTCTTCTGATGCAACCGGAAGAAGACCGGCCGGAAATGATCGTGTTGGACGAGCCGGAGCTGGGCCTTCATCCGGCGGCCCTGGCCGTGCTCGCCGACCTGCTGAAATCGGCCTCCCAACACTCCCAGCTGCTGGTCGCCACACAATCCGCGATTCTGATCGACCATTTCGAGGTGGACGACATCGTGACCGTCAACCTCAGGGACGGCTGCTCTACCTTCGACCGGCTGAACCCAGAGCAGCTCAAGCATTGGTTGGAGGAGTACACGGTAAGCGAACTCTGGGAGCGGAACGTGATCGGCGGGGGGCCGTACGTATGATCCGGCTGTACTTCTACGTGGAAGGGCAGACCGAGCAGGAGTACGTGGTGCGTGTGCTGAGACCCCACCTGGCGCAGTTCGACGTGCAGGTGATGGGGCCGGTCCTGGCGGCGATTGGGCGGAAACACGGCGCATGTCTGCGCGGCGGCGGGCGTCGTTACCAGCCCATGCGAAAGGATCTGGGGAACCTGCTCCGGCAGGACGCGCATTCCGACGTCCGCTTCACCACCATGTTCGATCTCTATGCGTTACATGAGGGCTTTCCCGGTTGGGATGAGGCCGATAAACAGCGGCATATTCCTCGCGAGCGGGTCCAGACGCTGGAGCAGGCGTTCGCGGCCGATGTGAACGACCGCCGCTTCATCCCTCACCTCCAGCTTCACGAGTTCGAGACGATCCTGCTTTGCGAGCCGGGGCACTTCGCGCTCGTGTACGACAACGCCGATAAGGGGATCGACGCCTTGCGTTCTGCGGTGACACAGACGACCTCCCCTGAGTTGGTCAACGATGGCCCGACCACGGCCCCATCCAAGCGCATTGTGGAGCAGTTCCCGGAATACAGCGGCCAGAAAACAACGGTCGGCGTGGACTTGGCCGAGTGCGTCGGCATCGACCGGACACGGCGCTTATGCGAGCATTTCAACCGCTGGCTGACTACGCTGGAATCCCTTGCCTCAGCCGTCGCACCCCAACCGCCGCCCTAGCCAGCCGATCGAACTGCGTGACCGTTCCGCGTGGGAAGCGGCCTTCTACAATGACAGGGATTCGTCCGGCCGACCCTATGGGATCCCGCGTCATGCCCTTCCCTGTATTCGACCGCTCGCGCCTGTAGATCCAGCCGCTGGCCCGGCGGCAGAACGACCTCGACCTCTCCGTGCTGCTGCCGCTTGACGCCGAGCCGCCGCCCTACGATCATCCGGCCTTGCTCGTCCTCGGCCGCCGGCTCACGGCGTCGCCAGCAGGTCGGCCCACGACTCCGCCAACAGCAGCCGGTCGCGCATGCGCTCCAGCCGATCCGCGTCGGTGATGGCGTCCAGATCCGCCCTTTGCTTGCGACTAGGCGCCCGACCAAACCGCTGCCGGCCGATGCGCGAGATGGTGTCCCGGCGCTCTTCCAGGCGCACGTCCTGCCGCACCGCTTCCATTATTGGTGACTTCAGCACGTTCCACCCCTGTAATCCCCGTCGCCACTCCGCCACGCGCCCGGCCAAGTCCGCAAAGATGACGGTCAACCAGGCAAGGTCCGACCGATCTCGCTCGTCCGGCAAACGCCCGGCTTCCCGCTTTCACCCGTCGATTATATCCGAATCGGCTCCCCCACACATCAGCGGCCGCCACAGGAGGTCGGCGAAGCGGGTGGTCTTGCCCTTGTGGACGCGGTAATCCAGGGCGCCGCCGGCCTCGAAGATGCCCGCCTGGCCGAACGCCTGGAAGAGGCGGTCGCAGAAAACTTGCGCTTCGCCCTTCTCGTCGCCGGTCAGATGCTGCCGGACGAAGGCGACGAACTCGCAGAATCTTGCCGACGGGATTATCGATTGGGATGATCTGCTGCGCCGCACCGGGAACACTCAACGGACTGTATCTCCGCCGTGGCGGTGGTGTAAGGACAGAGCTGCCGACGGACGATGGCTGCTCACCACGGCCAAAGGCCCGCGGATCTGGAAGGTGGGCAGCTGGGAAGAAGGACCGGCTCTGCACGGCAACGATTTGAATCCAATCGGGGCGTTCAACTCGGACGGGCGGCTGCTGGCCCTCGGCGACGCTTCCGGCGTCGCCCGCTTGGTCGATCCGGAAACCGGCAAGGAGCTGGCCCACCTGACGGCCCCCGAAGACGGCCGCCTGGCTCCCATCGGCTTTACAGCGGACGGGGCGCGCCTGATAACGCTGAATGACGCGGGCGGCCTGCTCCTCTTCGACCTGCGCCGATCCGTGCGGGGCTGGTGGAGTTAGGCCTCGACTGGGACGCACCGCCCTACCCGCCGGCCGCGGAATCGGGCCGACCACCATCGGCGGCCGTCGATTTCGAGATGGGTGATGTGATTCAGGAAACCCGGGCGATTTCGTTCCTGGCTCGAGCGCGTCAGTGTTTAGTGGTCAAGGACTCCACGGGGGCGGCTGCGGACCTGCGGCGCGCCCTCGCCGTCGCCCCGGACCTGCCCGAAGCGAACAACGACCTGGCCTGGCTGCTGCTGACCGGCCAGCAGGAGTTGAGCGATCCGAAATAGGAGCTTTTGCTGGCCCGCAAGGCCGTCGAAAAGGCCCCGGAGCGGTCGATCTACGTCAACACGCTCGGCGTGGCGCTGTACCGCAACGGCCAGTACGCCGAGGCCGTCCCGGTGCTGGAAAAGAGCCTGAAGGCGAGCGCCGGGGCGACGGACGCCTTCGACCTGTTCTTCCTGGCGATGTGCCGTCAGCGCCTTGGCGACGCCGGCCGGGCGAAGGAAGACCACGATCGGGCCGTCCGCTGGGTGCAAGACCATAAGGCAACGCTGTCCCCGGCATGGGTTGGAGAGCTTGCCGCGTTCCAGTCCGAGGCCGACGCCGTCCTCGCCAAGGCGCCGGCGTCCCGCGATCCCTGAAAGGAGTTTGCGGTCACGGCTGCGTCTGCGGGTTTACGCCGCGCCGCTCCTGCTCACTTCAGATTTTGCACGGCCGCCGGGAGCGGCTTGCCGGCGAGGAGCGCGAACACCTCGCGCACTTGTTCAAACCCCGTCCGCAAGAGGAAAGCCGAGTCGCGCCCATAGCTCTTGGCGCCGAGGACGAAGAAATTCGGCTCCGGACAGCGCGGCCAGGGCGGCCTCAGCGTATCGAAGCTCTCCGGCGCCTGCAATTCGCGGTACAGCACCGCGTCCGGCGAATAGCCGACGTTGGCGATGACGCGCTCCACGTCCCACGAAACGGGTTTGCCGCCGCTGCGGCCGCTGATCTTGAAGCCGCGGTCGGGGCCGGCCGTCTCGATCGCCTCCACCACGGTCTGGGCATGGAACTCGACGTTGCCGTCCGGCCGCGTGGCCAGATTGTTGGCGCGCACGGCCAGGAGGTCGCGCTCGCGCAACGGGTCGTTGACGACGCGCCGGATCGGCATGGCCCCGGCGCCGCGCGCCAGCCAGATCACCCACGTCGCCGGGTGCTTTTCTGCCAGCGCCGCCAGGGTGCATACCGTCGTCGCGGCCGAAGGGCCGGAACCGATCACCAGAGTCGTTTTATCTGCATAATGCGATCGGCGCTCGCCGGCCACGTCTTCCAGGCCGTAGGCGACGTGCGGCCGGGCGGCGACTTCGCCGAGGGCCGGGATGCCGCCGTCGCCCAGCCGGCGCGGGCAGCTGTAGACGCCGGTGCAGTCCAGCACGACGTCGGCCTCCTCGACGCGCTCCCGGCCCTTGTCGTCGCGCAAGAGCAGGCGGAACGGCTCCCGGCCGCGGCGGGCGTCGCCGGGGTAGTCGCCCTTGAGGAGGCCGCGCCGGCCGACTTGCAGCACGGCCGTGTTCTCGTGGATGGCCGGCGTCAGGGCCGGCGCCAGCGCCAGCGGCTCCAGGTAGACGGCGAGATGCTCCCGGCCGGTCAGGACGGCGTTGGCCTCGGGCAAGGGATGCTGCGGCTGGTCGGCGCGGATGCGGGCGCGGCCCAGCGGCGTCGAGTTCAGGCCGAACGGGCTGAACATGCGGACGTGGCCCCAGCGGCGCAGGTGCTCGCCGACCCGGCCGCGTTCGTAGATGGCGAACGGCAGGTTCAGCGCCGAGGCGCACAGGGCGGCCTCCAATCCGACCGGCCCGGCGCCGAGGACGGCGATTCGCGGCGGTTCCATCCGCGCCATGGGTCCTCCCTCCCGTGGAGCGATTTCCTTTCAACCGTTTCAAACCCGGATGCTAACCGGGGACGGGGAAAAAAGGAATCGGAGTCGGAGATCGGGGTACGCCTCTCGATTTTGGACCTGGCCCGGCCCGCCGTGAACGGCGGGCCTACAGGCCGAAGCCCGGTCAACCGGGCTGCCCGGGATTTCAGCCCCGTTTACGGGGCTTCGGCCTGTAGGCCCGTGCTTCAGCACGGGCCGGCTTGCCGACGACGCCTCCACAATCGAGAGGGGCGCCCGGAGATCGCCCGGTTTTTTGCTGGTTCCAGGCTTGCCGCACGCTACACTTACCCCGACGCCGAAATCGCATTCCGCACCGCGAGCGAGACGCCTCATGACTACACAACAGATCCTCAAAGACGCCGAACTTCAGAACCCGCACAGACTGACGAACGACCACATCCACGCGATCACGCGCCACTTCGGCCGGCTGGCGGAGCCGGAAGACCTGACCACCCGCAACAAGGGCGCCGGCACGGACATCGTCCAACATATGAGTGGGATGACGGAGTTGGCGCAACAGGCGGCCAGGGTCGTGCGCTACGTCATCGACGGGACCGATGAGGAGGTGCTGCTGACGCTGGGCGGCATGAAGGAGGCGGCCGAACGCCTCCGTCTGAGCGGCATTCGCGCCACGACCACGAATCCCCACGGCTACTACGGCGAAACCCAGGCCGCCCTCAAGGAGCGCGCCCGATTGCTGCGGCCGGGTTCCGAGGTGCCGCCCGGCCTATGGGTGCGCATGGGTCAGGTCTTCGCCGCCGCGCGGCACGCGGCCGGCCAGCCCGTCCAGGCGCCGCCAGGCTGGCCGGACTGGTTGGCGGCCCTCGTCGTCGAAATCAACCAGGCCTGGCACGGACGATCGCAAGGGGGCCGACCGGCCTTCCTGGGACCTGAGCGAAGTGGAGGCAATGCTGGAAGGCGCCGGGCTGCCGACCGGCCTGATCGCCCGCACCTTCCTGAACGAGGAGCTGGAGCGCGGGCTGCGAATCGGCCTCTACCACGGCTTCACTCAAATGGAGCCGTTCACCGGCTGGGACCGCTACCTGTTCCAGCACCTGCAGGTGCTCCGCGACGCCCTCGCCGTGACTTCCGCCGAACACCGTCTGTTCGTCCTGAGGACGCTGGAGTGGATGAGATTCGATTGCACGCCGGTTGTGGATTTGCTGGTGCAGTTTGGCGTCGGCCCCGCCAAGACGGTGCGCGAGAAATCTCTGCCGCTGCTGGCCGCCTGCTGCAACGAGGCCCGACCTCACATCGACCGTGTGCTGGCCGAGGGCGGCGCCGCCGAGCGGCAGGAGGCAGTGCTGCTGCTGTGGCGGCTGTTCGGCCGCGACGCCGCGGCGCCGCTCCGGGAGCAGGCGGCCCGCGAAACCTCCGACCGAGTGCGTCAGACGATCGAGAAGCTGCTGGCGGCGCCGGCCGAGGCGTCGGTGGAGTCGGCCCGCGAGTTGACCGAGTCGCTGCCGCCGCTCCAGGTGGAGTCGGGAATCATCGACTTGCCGGAGGAAGCGAAGCAGGGACTCCGCGAAGTCTTCGATCGTGCCTGGGACCAGGCGCACAAACAGTACGAGCAGCAGATGGAACGATGGAACTCCCCGGATCGTCCGAAGTGGCTGCGGAAGCCCGAACCGCCCGATAAGCCGGCCGCGACGGCGCTCGAAAGCCTGAACCGCTTCGTCGAGGGCAAAACGGAGACGTTCGAGGGGGCCGACTCATTGCGGCATCTCTTGCGGCGGATCGGGATGCTCGGCGACTGGCTCGCGCCGCCCGGCATCCGGCTCATTCACGTCGCCCGCATCGCCCTGGCGCTCGGCCGCATGAGGATTAACGCCCCGCTGGCCAACAACATGTGGTGGCGCGGCCAGCAGGATCTGGAGCCGTACCGCCGCCGCTGTCCGGTGCCGTTCGGCCTGCGCGAGGTGGACGTCGTCATCGCTTCGCTGACCGGCGACCGGCCCGGTCTCGCCGCCGCCGCTTACCTGAGCAGCAATCGCTGGCACAACTTCTGCGACTGGGAGCCGGAGGCCGTCTGGCCGCTGTTCGCGGAGCAGCCGCATTTTCTGCAAGCAGTCCTCAACCCCGGCAAAGGCTCACCGCCGCAGCGCGAGAACGCCTTCAAGGTTCTGGGCATGTTCCCGACTCTGCCGCCGGGCTTCATCCCCCTGCTGTGGGACATCGCCCTGGGCGAGAGCAAGACGGAACGGCCGATGGCGCAGGCGGCGCTGGCGACCGTCCCCGACAAAGCGGCGAAGGTGGTCGTGGCGCTGGCCGATGGCCGGCAGGCGGTGCGGGCCGCCGCCGCCGAATGGCTCGGCAAGATCGGCGACCCGTCCGCGATCGAACCGCTAAAAGCCGCTGTCCGAAAGGAGAAGCAGGAGAGCGTCAGAGGCGTCCTCATGGCGGCGCTGGAGGCGCTCGGCGCCGACGTGAACGAGTTCCTCGACCGCGGCGCCCTCCTGGAGGAGGCGAAGAAGGGCCTGGCGAAGAAGCGGCCGACTGGAATGGAGTGGTTCCCGCTCGACGCGCTGCCGCCCCTGCACTGGCAGGACACGGGCGAAGCGGTGGACCCGCAGATCGTCCAGTGGTGGGTGGTGCAGGGCGTGCAGCAGAAGTCGGCCGTGCCGGGGCCGGTGCTGCGGCGCTTCCTCGGCATGTGCCGCAAAGACGAGACGGCCGCGCTGGCGAAGTTCGTCCTGTCCGCGTGGATCGGCTACGATACGGCCACGCCGTCGCACGAGGAGGCGGCCGCCAAGGCGCAGCAACAGGCCGACCAGAATCTGGGCGCGGTTAGGCCAGAACCAGAACTGGGCCAAACACTATCAGAACAACAAGGACAATTTGTACCGCCAGTATTTCCAGGATTTCTCCACGCAATGGATCCATTCCGCCGTCGGCCAGAAGGGAATGCTGGCGATCGTCGCGGCGGCGGCCGACGGCGACTGCGTGAAGATGTGCGAGCAGTACATCCGCAAATGGTTCGGCAACCGACTGGCGCAGTGCAAGGCGCTGGTCGAGGTGCTGGCCTGGGCGCCGCACCCGCTGGCGATCCAGGTGCTGTTGTCGATCGGCGGCCGATTCCGCACCAAGGCGGTGCGCAAGGCGGCGTCGGACCACGTCCAGGCGCTGGCCGACCGCGAGGGCTGGACGATCGACGAGCTGGCCGACCGCACCATCCCCGACGCCGGTTTCGAGCGGCCGGCCGACGAGAACGGCGCCCCGGTCGGCGACGAGGCGGTGCTGACGCTGGACTACGGCCCGCGCAAGTTCGCCGTCCGGCTGAACGACGAGCTGGAACCCGTTGTCACGAATGAGGAGGGCAAAACGCTCAAGAACGCGCCGGCGGCCGGCAAGCAAGACGACGCCGACAAGGCGAAGGCCGCCCGCAAGGCGTTCACCGGCGCGAAGAAGATGGTCAAGGAGGTGGTCAAGCGGCAGACGGAGCGGCTGTACGAGGCGCTGTGTACGCAACGGACCTGGCGTTTCGACGACTGGCGACGCTATCTTGCGAATCACCCGATCGCCGGCCGGCTGTGCGTGCGGCTGGCGTGGGCGGCGTTCGCCCCGGAGGGGAGCGGCGAGCGCTTCCTGGGCTGCTTCCGCCCCTTGGAGGACGGCTCGCTGACCAACGAGAAGGATGAGGAGGTGCAGTTCGACCCCGCGACGCGGGTGCGGCTGGCTCATCCCTGTAACACGCCGGCCGAGTTGGGCGCCGCTTGGGCGCAGCACTTTCAGGATTACGACGTGGGACCGCTGTTCCCGCAGTTCGGCCGCGACACGTACACCTTGCCGGAGGGCAAAAAGAACGAAACGGAGATCGCCGACTTCGAGGGCTGGCAGATCATGACGTTCCGGCTGCGCGGCAAGGCGACGAAGCTCGGCTACGTCCGCGGCGAGGCGGAGGACGGCGGCTGGTTCCACGTCTACCGCAAGCCGTTCCCGTCGCTGGGCGTGCAGGCCGTGCTCGAGTTCACCGGCAATTCGCTGCCGGAGGAGGACCGCAACGCGGCGCTGGAGTCGCTGTACTTCACGGCGATCAAGGGCGACGACGAATCGGCCTATTCGTGGCAGCCGGGCAAGCTGCCCTTGGGCAAGGTCCCGCCGGTGCTGCTGAGCGAGTGCTATAACGACGTGAAGCAGATGGCGGCGGAGGGGACGGGATACGATCCGAAGTGGAGAGAGAAAAGCTATTATTAACCGTTACCAGCCCCGAGCGCGAGCGAGAGGGTTGACCCACGCCCCCTCGCTGGCGCTGGGGCTGGTAGGACCGGAATCATGACAACGACAAAGCGCAAAGAATCCGTCGCCATGCTCCGCGAACCCGCGGAAGTGCGGTTCGCCGACGAGTTGGAGGCGCTGCGCGCCGCCGACACGGCCCCGCGCCCGCCGGGATGGCGGCTCAGTCCGCGCGCGGTGCGCACCTTCATCCTCGGCAATGACGGGGCCGCCCCGACGAAGGGCAAGGCCAAGACCCCGCTGATCGCCCGCAAGTTCCACGGCGACGAGGCCATGATCGACCGGGCCATCGTTACGCTGATGAGCAACCGCGGCCTGCTGCTCGTCGGCGAGCCGGGCACGGCCAAGTCGATGCTGTCCGAATTGCTGTCCGCCGCGATTTGCGGGACCAGCGCCCTCACCATCCAGGGCACGGCCGGCACGACCGAAGACCAGATCAAGTATTCATGGAATTATGCGTTGCTGCTCGCGGAGGGGCCGACGCCGAACGCCCTCGTTCCGGCGCCGCTGTACCACGGCCTGGCGCACGGCCAGATCGTGCGCTTCGAGGAAATCACCCGCTGCCCGCCGGAGATCCAGGACGCCCTCATCAGCGTGCTGAGCGACAAGGTGCTGCACGTCCCGGAGCTGCGCGGCGAGGACGACCGGCTGTTCGCCAAGCCCGGCTTCAACGTGATCGCCACGGCCAACACGCGCGACCGCGGCGTCCACGAGATGTCGGCCGCCCTCAAGCGGCGCTTCAACTTCGAGACGGTGCCGCCGATCGCCGAGAAGCAATTCGAGGTGGAATTGGTGGTGCAGCAGGCCCGCGAGTTGCTGGAGACGGCCGGCGCCGAAGCGGCGGTCGAGCCGGACGTGATCGACGTGCTGGTGACGACCTTCATGGATCTGCGAAAGGGTCGAACCGAGGAGGGGACGGTGGTGGAACGGCCGTCCACGGCGATGAGCACGGCCGAGGCGGTGGCGGTGGCGTTCGCGGCGGGTCTGGAGGCGTGCTACCTCGGCGACGGCCGGCTGCGCGGCGAGCACCTGGCGCGGCAGCTGGTCGGCACGGTGCTGAAGGACTCGGCGGAGGACGCCAAGAAGGTGCGGCAGTATTTCGACGTGGTGGTCAAGAACCGGACCAAGCGGAGCGACCACTGGAAATCGTTCTACGACGCCCGCGGCGTGCTGGGCAGCTGACGGGGTGCGCCTTGTCCGAACCATCCCCCGCCCAATTCGTATCGGAATTGCTGCCGAAGCTGCGCGGCCCCCGGCTCCTCTACTTCCCCATTCGCCACCACTCGCCGGCCTGCGCCGCCCACCTGCGCCGCTGGATCGAGACCCGCCGCCCCGCCTCCGTCCTCGTCGAAGGCCCCGCCTCGTTCACGCCGTTCATCGACCTCCTCATCGACGAGCGCTGCGTCTGTCCCGTCGCCCTCTATACCAGCTTCGTCGATAAGCGCGGCCGTCTGTCCGGCCGCGGCGAGGAGGCGAAGGCGCCCGCCTTCGGCCCGCCGCGCTTCGCCGCCTACTATCCCTTCTGCGACTATTCGCCGGAACTCGTCGCCCTCCGCGCCGGCCGGGCCGCCGGCGCCCGGTTGCGCTTCATCGATCTGGAATACGCGGAAATGGTCTTCGCCCGGCGTTCCGCCGAGCCGGACGCCGAGCCGTCCGGCGTTCGCGTCGATTCGCTGGCCTCCGACCCGCATTTATTGCACAGCGCCTACGTCCGTTCCCTGGCCCGGCGACTGGGCTGCCGCGATTTCAACGAGGTCTGGGACCACCTGTTCGAGAACGGCGATGACGTGGACGTGGACGTTTTCATCGACCGTCTCGCCGCCTACTGCGCCCTGGCCCGCTTCGATTACACGGCGGAGTCCCTCCGGCGCGACGGCACTACGGCCCGCGAAGCCTGCATGGCCGCCGCCGTCCGTGACGAACTCGCCGGCAACGAGGCGGAAGGACGCACTGGTCCCGTCCTGGTCGTCACCGGCGGCTTTCACACCGTCGTTCTACCCGATCTCGTCGTCCAGGAGACAGCCCGGCCCACCCCACTCGCGCTGACGGAGGACGAGGCGGGGACGTGGCTGATGCGCTACAGCTTCGATCAGCTCGACGCCCTGTCCGGCTACGCCTCCGGGATGCCGAGTCCCGCCTATTACGATCGCATTTGGCGGGCCGGGCCGGACGCGGACGGCGGACGGCTGGCGGCGGACGTGGTCGTCGAGATCGGCCGGCTGGCGCGGAGCGCAACCTGCCCGGCGTGATCTCGACGCCGGACGCCATCGCCGCCGTGCAGACGGCCCGGTCGCTCGCCGCCCTGCGCGGCCACCGTCGGCCGTTGCGCGAGGACGTGCTGGACGGCGTCCGCTCCTGCTTCGTCAAGGGCGAGATGGGCGCGGAAGGCCAGCTGCTGATGCGACTGGTGCAGTACGTCCTGGCCGGCGACCGCGTCGGACAGGTCCCGCCGGGCACGGCCGTGCCGCCGATCGTCGCCGATTTCCAGGCCGAGGCCCGCCGCTGCCGCCTGCCGATCGACAGCGTCGAGCGCCGCGAAATCGCCCTCGACCTCTACCGCAACGCCGCCCACCGCCGCACCAGCCGGCTCCTGCACCGTCTCGACCTTCTCGGAGCGCCTTTCGGCGTGTTCCTGTCCGGCCCGGATTTCGTGCTGGGTCAGGGACTCGACCTCATGCAGGAGCACTGGCAGGTCTGCTGGTCGCCGGGCACGGAAAGCGCCCTGATCGAGGCGTCGGTGTTCGGCCCGACCGTGGAGGAGGCGGCCGCCGCCAAGCTGCGCCGGCAGATCGCCCAGCTCGAAGACGAGGGCCGGGGCCGCAGCACGGCCGCCGCCGTCTCGCTGCTGGTCCGCGCCTGCCGTCTCGGCCTTCACCGTCAGGCGGCGGAGGTCACGCCGCTCATCGACGTTCACATCGCCGGCGATCCGTCGTTCCCGTCGGTGGTCACGGGCCTGTCGCAGCTGGAATTGCTGGCCCACGCGCGCGAGCCGCTGGAGGCCGCCGACCTGACGGCCGTGCCGCGGCTGACGGTCGCGGCGTATCAGCGGGCGTGCCGGCTGCTCAACGACGCGGCCGGCTGCCCCGACGAGGCGGTGGACGCGACGCTGGGGGCGATGCGGACGCTGCGCGAGGTGCTGGCCGACGGGTCGGAGCGCAAAGAGTTGGACGCCGATCTTTTTCATCAGGCGCTCCGCCGCGTCGTCGATCATCCGCCCGGACAGGCCCAGGCCGCCGTCGTCGGCGCCGCGGTAGGCGTCTTGTACAGCGAGGGCCTGTTCTCCGAAGCTGATCTGGTGCGGACGACGCGCGGCTACCTCGGCGCGGCCGGCGATCCACGCAAGAGCGCCGGCGTCCTGCGCGGCCTACTGGCCACGGCGCGCGAGGCGGCGTGGCAGGCGGCCGGACTGGTGCGGGCCGTGGACGAGCAGTTTTCCGCGTGGGACGACAAGGCGTTCCTCGCCGCCCTGCCCGACCTGCGCCTGGCCTTCACCGGATTGACGCCACGGGAGATCGCCCAGGTGGCCGACAACGTCGCCGGGCTGCACGGCGAATCGACGCTCGGCGAACTGGTTCACCCGGATCTCGATGAAGCCGAGGTCCGTTTCGCCCTGGAAGTGACGCGGCGGGTGCGCGAGTCCCTCCGCGCCGACGGCCTGGCGGCGGGAGGCGAAGCATGACGGAACCGAACAAGCCGGAGAGCCTGGCGCGGTGGCGCCTGGTGCTGGGCAAGTACGCCCAGCCGCGGATGGGCGACTGCCTCGGCGCGGCGCAGCAGCGCGTGGCCGACGCGCTGGAATTGCTTTATTCGAGAGAGTATAAGGGGCGAGGCGTGCGCCAGGATCGCCGTCTCGGCCCCGGCTCACTCGACCCGTCGCAGCTCAACGTGCCGCACTGGCTCAATGAGATTCACAATCTCTTCCCCAAGGAAACCTGCACGCGCATCACCCAGCACGCCCTTGACCGCTACGGCATGACGGAGTTGATACAGGATCCGAAAACGCTGGCGTCGCTGGAGCCAAGCACCGAATTGCTGGGCGCGGTGCTGGCGCTCAAGGGCCGCGTCGGCGGGGCCGTCGTCGGCGAGGTGCGCCGGCTCATCGCCCGCGTCGTGGAGGAGGTGAAGCGCAAGCTGGAGCAGGAAATCAAGAACGCGATCGCCGGCCGGCTCAACCGCTTCCGCCACAGCCAGCTCAAGGTCGCCCGCAATTTCGACGCCCGCGATACGATTCGTCGCAATCTCAAGCACTGGGATCCCGAACGGCGGAAGCTGATGGTCGAGGATCCGCGCTTCTTCAGCCGCATCAAGCGCCATCTGCCGTGGGAAATCATCCTCTGCATCGACCAGTCCGGTTCGATGGCGCAGAGCGTCATTCACTCAGCGGTGATGGCGGGCGTCCTGGCGGGGTTGCCGACGGTGCGCGTGCGGCTGGTCGTATTTGATACGTCCGTGGTTGATTTATCGGAGCACGTCAGCGATCCAGTCGAGGTGCTGATGAGCGTGCAGCTCGGCGGCGGCACGAACATCGGCCAGGCGGTGCGTTACTGCGAGCTGCTGGTCAGCCAGCCGCGGCGGACGGTGCTGGTGCTGGTGACGGATTTTTGCGAGGGGGCCGAACCGCGGCCGCTGATCGCGGCGTGCAAGCGGCTGCGCGAGGCCGGCGTCAAGCTGCTCGGGTTGGCGGCGCTGGACGCCGAGGCCAACGCCTGGTACGACGAGCAGCTGGCCGGCCGTCTGGCGGCCGAAGGGATGGAGATCGCCGCGCTGACGCCGACGCAGCTGGCCCACTGGCTGGCGGCGGTGATGAATCAGGCGTGAGCGACGGCCGGCGCCAGGGCGACGACCGCGGCGCACCTGAGCAACCAGGCGGCGAGCAGGAAGGAGTGAGGGATAAACACGCAGCGCTTCGCTGGCCCCCTTGAAGCCGGCGCCGGGGCGCGCTATCGTGGCAACAGCCGATGGGAAACCAACGCATGAGGCGGTTCAAGTGGATCGAATGGAATCTGCAGAAGATCGCCGCTCACGCCCTTTCGGCGGACGAGCTGGAGGCCGCCTTTGACCGCGTCTTCAGCCTGAAGCAGCGCAAGGACGGCTCCTACGAGATGTTCGCCGCGACGCCGTCGGGCCGCCGCATCTGGGTGATCTGGCGTTACGACCGCGAGGACGACGAGATCCCCGACGTATTCGGCGACCTGGACGAGCCGCCGATCTTCGTCATCACGGCCTATTGAGAGACATGCCGATGGCCACCCCTGAACCGGGCGCGCAGCCCCGCACGTCGGGCTTTGGATGAACAGATCGCCGCGGAGCCGCCCCTGGCGATCCCTGAGCTGCCGGCCGACGCGCCCTCCGCGCCGGTGGAGGCGACTCGGCCGGCGGCGGCCGCGCCTGGTGGCCATCGCGGGCATCGTGGAGAACGGGCTGGTTCGGCCCCTCGACCCCACCGTGAAACTGCCGGAACATGCGCGGGTCATTATCGTGGCATCGGAGACAGCGACTTGACGGGTCTGCGAACGCGGAGGCACTGCGTTTAACCGGTCCCCGCGCCTTCCCACGACAAGGACGATTTAACACCATTTTCTGCCTGAGAGGTACCCCATGGGTGCGCACGGTCGTGTGCAAAACGGCGTCGTGGTGCTGGACGGGGGCGTTCGTTTGCCGGAGGGGCAGGAAGTGACCGTGCTCGCGCCCGGCACGGTGCCGACCGCACGGCCGACCCAAGGCTCGCGGCCGCACAGCGTCTTGGACGTGCCGCCCGTCAGCCTTGGTCCGGTGCTGCGCCCGCTGACCGCCGCCGACGACCTGCTCGGCGAGATGCTGGAAGGCCGGCCATGATGCACATGCCCGAAGGGGTTTGCCCTCTGGAGCTACAGTTCAACAAGCTGCACAAGCAGACGGGAACCCTCTGTACCTTCCGTTGCTGAGATGATTTCGGCGTCCACAAGGTGCATCGCCCGCCACCACTCCGGTATGAGCCCATCGGGATGCAGAAACGCGCCGATGGCCGTGCCGTCCAGCGTTAGAACCTTGAAGCGGCCAGGCGTGTGTGCGTCATCCGGAATGACAAGAATCCTCTGCCCCTGCTGAACGCGCGGAGTCGCACCGGGGTTGGTTTGGAGCGGGAGCCGCTGGCCCGGCCGATTCACCTGTCTCCGATGACTCTTTCCGGTCTGCCGGTCTCGTTTGGCAATGATTTGTATCGCCGTATCCGGCGTCAGTCCAGCATTCTCAAGAGACCGGGCTGATGCACGGAGGAACCATCGGATGACTTGATCCGGGTGTTCGCAATCGTGGGGGCAGACCGAGGCGGCTTGCAGGGCGAGTCGCCGGTCCTCATCGAGGTAGGGGACCAGGCAAACCGCGACGGGGTCATCGAGACCGTACTTCACCATGCCGGAGAAATACGAGCAGACCGCCGGTAGCGGGGCCGCTCCCTCCTCAAGCGAGTACGACAGGTAGTTGAGAATGCTGTTGAGGCCCCAGGGCAGCCGGTAGCCACACAGGTCTTCGACAAGTACGCTCAATACGCTCGGGCTTGCCGTGAAACTGCGGATCGTCTCGTCGCCGCACATATCTGACGTGCGCAGGCCGCGCAACCAGGCGGAAAGAATGACCCGCCAGACGTTTTCTGGCACTGGCTTTGTGGGCTGGGTGTCTCGCAGCTGCAAGATGAATCGGGACAGCCGGAGCAAGAGGTCCGCCCGCTTGGCACTGGACCACTCGAACCATTGCTCTGCCTCGCGGAAGAGCGTCGCCAGCTGGTCGCGTTCTCGCTCGATGACATCGCAGGAGGATAGCGACATGCCCAGTCGGTACATGCGCCGTCGGACCTGCTCTTCCGGATGAGTCCGGTGGATATACCGAATGCGGGCGTGCAAGATGTCACGAGCCGCATCCGGCGTGAGGTAGCCAGAGGACTGCTGCCGGAGCTGGATGAAAAGCAGTGACCCCTCCATTATCTCCTGAAGCCGGTCCAGGTCTTCCGGGCCCGCGCTGCATTCCTCGGAGAGCGCCAGCAGATGACCGTCCAGCAAATCCATCCAGGAGCGGAGAACCTCCTGGCGGTCGGCGGCCGCCCAGTCGTAGCGGTTGTCGGCTAGGTGCAGGCACAGGTCAGCCAGATCCACGTTCGGGTGCGACTGACTCCAGTCGCGTGCGATGAGCTGGAGGAGCAGTAGCAGGGCGCTCGACACTTTCGCC
The DNA here is from genome assembly GCA_963771935.1 of uncultured Planctomycetaceae bacterium. Classification (GTDB taxonomy): domain Bacteria; phylum Planctomycetota; class Planctomycetia; order Gemmatales; family Gemmataceae; genus UBA4732. The sequence continues at coordinate 56,563 of CAVYVK010000007.1, forward strand.
TGTTCGAGCGTGTCAAGCACTTCGCGGATCGATGCGTCCAACCGGCGTTGCTGCGGCCCAGGCGCAGTCTTGTCGATGCAGAAGAGGATCTACCCTTCGCTCTCCCGCATCGCCCTCCCGGCACGGCCGCAAATGTTCCAGAACGTGGTCGGGCTCACGATCTCATTATGGCCGTGAGCCAGCCCTCGCACGAGCACCGTCTTGATCGGCAGGTTCACCCCTTGCACAGAGTGGTCGTCGCCACGAGGAGGCGGACGGCCTCGGTCCTTGCAAGCTCTTCGATGGCGATGCGGACCCTCCAGGGTAAGTCCCCATGATGCACCACAATGCCCTCATCGAGGAGCGTGAGGAGGAGTGAATCGCTGCCCATCTCATCTTCGATCACCGCCTTGCACCGCACCCACCCCGGTGTGCCCCGCCCAGGCGTGGGTAGAGAGAAAGTTTCTCCCTCGGCGGTCTGTAGGCTCCTCTGCACGCGAAGCGCCTCCAGAAGTGCCCGGGCGGCCGTCTCGACACTCCGCTTCTGAGGCACGAAGACGAGTGTGGTGCCCTCCCGGCGAAGAGCAGGGCCGCTACCGAGAATGCTTCTGCCGCGCCGTCGGGGAACGGCTTGCGCCGCCGGCCGGCACCTGGCACTCCGCGGCACGCCTTCTGCTCGATGAAACGCGGGACGAAGCAGTCCTGGCCGAATTGTGACCGCTCCCGGTGCGTGTAGTCAATTCTCGCTCTCGCCCCGTCCCAGGTCAGCCTCCCAAGCATCAGACGTGAAGGGCGCCAGGACGATTCCACTAGGCCATCAGGCGAGCCGGTGATCCATTCGGCAAAATCCTTCGCGTTCGGCAACACTGCCGAAATGAACACGAAGCGGCACCTGGGGGGACGGGGCAGCATGCGCCGTAGCCGGTGTATGAAGAACTCGAACCGCAGGCCTCGCTCGTTCGGGTCCACGATGTGTCCCTCGTCGATGACGACGAGCCGGATGCCCTGCGCCAGCTCGGGCACGCTCCGCAGGAGTGCGTCGAACTTCTCAGGGGTCGCCACCAGGATGCGGTATTGCCGCAGGAACACGAGGTCGGCAGGGGTGAGTTCAAAGCCGCCGTAGATCTGCGAGACGAGCGCCGAGCGAGCCCAGGGATCGGCGCAGCGATTGCTCGACTTCCAGCGCCAGCGACCGGAACGGGGCCAGATAAATGCACTTCGCGTCCGGGTCGGTCGGGTAATCGAGCAGGAAACGGAGGATCGTCAATTCCGCCACCCGGGTCTTGCCTGAACTGGTAGGCATCTTCAGGCAAAAGTCGGGGCGTGAGGAGTCGGCGATGATGGGGACCGCCTTCTGCTGGGACGGCCATAGCTCCAAGACGGGCGGCTCCTGACGCAGCCCTGCGCGGATATACTCATCCACCAACGGCGAGCCGTTGCCGCCGTCACGGAACGGCGGTAGCTGCGTCCAGGGGCTTGCTTCGCCAAACTCCTGGAAGAGGAAGCGAAGGCAGAACAGCCACCACCACCAGTCCACGAAGCGGTTTTCTCGGGCGATGAGTACAGCGTCGTCTAGAATGCGAATCGCCTCATCGAGCAGTGGCCTTTCTCCGCTCTTGGGGAATTCGAGGAAGTAGGAGACCGCTTGGGCGGCGGCGCGCAGGAGGATACGGTTGTACGCTTCCTCCTCGCCAATTTGTCCTTGCTCCAGCGCTTCCGCTATCGTGTCGTCAGAAAGCGCAGTATCACTTAGATGGCGGATCGTCAAATTCCGGCATACGCCCAGCTGTTTCCGCAGAACAGCAGCAAGGAGCCCAAGGGCCGGTGGCAACCCGGCCGCGTCGGGAATGGCTTCTCTGAGCAGCACGTAGGAGGCGCGTAATGGCCGGCGAGATAGTAGCCGAACGTGGCGTTCACGGCCTGCTCGATGCGAGTGGTCGAATCGTACCGTGGGTTGGCGCTCAGAAACTCCAAGGCCTCGGCCCCGGTCGAGAGTAGGCTACGCACTTCGTCGTCACGGCGACCTGTCTCGAGCAATTGCAGGCCGGACCACAGGAGCGAGTGCCCCACATAGTGCAGCCTGTCATCAAGGTCTGCCCGGAAGTTCGGCCAGTCGTCGGAGGGGTCGGTGAGCTTACGGAGGATCGACCGAGCATGCGCCTGGGCGTGGAGGTTCCTTACAGTGGCATGCGCCGCGAACCCGGTCGCGCAATTCAGGGTTGCCTCTGGATGTCGAATAGGCATAGTTGGTTGCCGTGGGCATTCAGGTCGGGCGTTCAACGCCTCCGTCACGTGGTGCGCCGACGCAGGGGGCGATCGAAGGCGTCTTGAATGATCGTTTCCAGTTCAGTGAGGCAGAGGTTGACGCAGGTAAGGTTTTCGAGCACGTCGTCTGCCACCTCGATGGCTGAGAATGGGTCAGATGGATCGTTGCCGGTGATGATGAAGATCCAGTTGTCGCGCGGAAACGGCCGCAGAGCCAGCGTCTCCAAGATGGTGTCGATCTGCTCGGCCAGCGGGCTGCCCTGTGTGTGGAGGATGCTGGAGATCAGAAGGAGTGAGACGGGGTGGGGATGGTACGCTTGCCTCAACCGAATATGCGCATCTCGAACTTCCTGCGGACGGAATTGCCGCAGTGTTTTCGCCTCACCCACGCACAGGCCGGCGATGACCCCCTCGTCGCTCAGCCGGAAGGCCACGAGATCCTCGCCGCGCATAGGCATGTTGGGGTGGTCCATGTAGCGGAGCTTGAAGACTGGCATGTGGTAGCCATAGCGCTGCCGGAGGTGCTCCGAAGCCAGCACCTCGCCAAAGTTGCCCGTGCGCGTCCGCGGATCGCGCGGCAGCCGCTCGGAAAGCAGGCGCAGCGTCCGGGCGAATCCGATCCGCTGCAGCGCCCCTCGACGACAGCGGGAAAAACATGGTGATCCAGGACGGCTTCTGCCAGTAACGCTCTCACTCGCGGCCGCGCAACGACTCGCTCCTCGATCGGGCGGTGATCGAACCTCGTATAAGCGATGTTCCCAGAGCCGGGGACGAACCAGTAACCGTCAAAGGTTGTGCGGCTCGGTGAATCAGGCATGCTCACGCCCCTGAGCCCGATGGATTTCGGCTCGATTTCAAGAGACGGGGGTAGCACGCCGAAAGCGGCTGAGTCGTCTCCTAAAAGGCTGTTATACCACTAGCAAAACGTCCGCGTCATCATTTTTCAAGACCCGAACTGCCTCAGCCATGGTACACGGCACCTATCGGCCCTCATTTGCAGACATTTTCCCTCGCACCTGGGCTGCCCAGACGCCCCCTCCGCACGGTACACTCGGCGTCGCCCAGCGTCCCCGCAACGTCGAGGTGCGCCATGTTCAAGCGTTCGTCCGCCAAAGCCCGCCGCCGGCCGCGCCTGGAGCCGGCGCACACTCGGCCCGTCGTGCCGGACAGCGCCGCCGGGCGCCCGAGAGCGTAAGGCCGACAGACCCCACGCGCGCGCCGTGTCGGTCTTACGGTCTTACCCCGATTGCGGCGACGGGCGCCCGGCGTTTCGCGCCTCGGCCGGGGGCGATTCCGGCGCCCGCCGCCCTTGGCGAGAGACTTTGGCAGACAACCGGGCCAGGTGCGGGCGCCTGCAAGAGATCGGCGAACCGTCCCGGCCGTAGAATGAGGCCGCGAGCCATGAACACCGACGACCGCGACCGGCTGCGACGTATCCTCGCCACGTTCGACGAGGCCGGCCTGGTCGCGCTGTCCAACAAGGGTCTCGTCCGCCGGGCGCAAAAGGATCTCGAAGCCGGCGGCCTGAAACATGAGGAGACGGACGCGGCCGTCGTCGTCCGCGGCCCCGGCTGGGTCGTCACGATGCCGCCCGACGGCCCCGCCCACGCCGCCGACGACACGAAGGCCAGCGGCGTCACGCGCCAGATCCTTGCGGCGACGATTTACTTGCGCGATCACTGGGCCGCTGCTCCGGTCGCTGACGCTCCCGGCTCGCCTGACGCGGCCCGGCTCGCCGACGACCTGCTCGGCCTGGAACTCGACCACCTGGAAAAATGGGCGGGCAAAACGCTCGTCTGGGAGGCGCTGGCCCTGGTCCGGGGCGGCATGGAAATCGAGGTCGAGGCTCATACCGTTTTGACGATCCGACTTATCCGTCATGAGGTCGAGGCGCGGCTGCCGCCGGTCGCCGGCAAGAAATCGGCCCGCGCCCTGCTCGATGAGGTGCTGACCACGGCCCCGAAGTCATTGCACAAGCGCTGGGTCGTCGTCGCCGTCCTCGCCTTCCAGCAGGGCCGCGGCCGCGTCCTGGAACGTCCTGCCGACGCCGCGCCGCCGGAGGAGCCGGGCGCCCTGCGCAGCCGGGCGCAGGTCGCCGCCGCGGCGCGGGAACTGCTCGAAAGCATGACGGCCACGGGACTCGCGCATCCGTCGGAACGCATGGTGGAGCGGCTGTTCACGCTGTCGGTTTCGGCCACGGCCGTCCACTTGCCGCGGCTGAATCGGCTGCTGCGGGCGATCGCCGACGAGGTGGACCGCGTCCTGAACCGCGACGCCGCCGCCGACACCGGGCGGCTGTTCGACCAGGCCTGCCGGACCTACGCCCTCGCCACGGCGCTGGCCGCGGCCGGTCCTCAGCCGCCCGTCGCGCTGGCCGGCCGACACCGCACGCAGTACGACCCCGTCGGCGACCTGCGCCTGGCCGGCCTCGGCGCCCACCCGTGGCGCACCGCCTCCGGCTACGAGGGCTTGACCGTCCTTCTCTGGGACCGCGACGGCAAGCGCTTCCTGACGTGGACGGCCAGCCGGCCGGTCGGCGGGCCGGATCGATTCAGCGCCGCCAAGGCGTACCGCGGCGAAGCGCCGTGGGCGGGCGGCGGCGCGCCGGAACGGTTCAGCCGCTCGGCATTCACCCTGCGCCAGGCCCAGGTCAACCCGCTTGGACGCCTTTCCGGGTCGCAAAAGACTTCCGTGGCCGACCTGGCGCCGGTTGATCCGGCCGGCCTCGACTTCGCCGGCCGAGGCTTCGACGACTGGCGCGCCCTCCACGCCTACGCCCTGACCCAGTACCCGATCGGCCTGACGGAGAAGGACCCGCTCGATCGCATCGTCGTGCTGCGTCCGTCCCAGTGGGCGGATCGATTCTTCGACGAGATGCGGCAGCAGCTCTGCTGGCGGCTCCGCGACGCGGCGGGGAACGTGCTGGCGCTGACGTTGCCGTGGGCCGGCGTCTACGAGGACGCCGTCGCGTTCCTCGAAGCGGTGAACCCGGCCCGCGACGAGCTGACCGGCGTGGTCGCCTGGCTGGCGTTCGGCGGTCGCGGCGTCCTCATCGAGCCGCTGTCGCTGCTGAGCCGGGGCGGGCCGCACGGCCAGCGCGTGCTGAACCCGGCCTTTGACCGCGGTCTCATCGCCTCGCGCCAGTCGGACTTGCTGGAGCGGCTGCGCCAGAAGTACGGCCGCGACCGTATCGCGACCGTCCTGTCGGCCGACGACGAGGACGGCGACGAGGAGGCGGGCGGCCTGGAAGGGGCGCCGGCCGGAATCCAGGCGCGGCTGGCCGAGGCGGCGCGCGAGCTGCTGCGCGTCGCCGAGTCCGGGGTCGGGCGCATGGACGAATCGTTTCGGGAGCGGTTTAGTCGCCTTTCGGCGGGGCTGGAGCGGGCGGGGCTGCAAGAGCTGGGGGCGGGTCTGAAGGCGCTGGAGCGGGCGGAGGCGGGCGCCTCCGCGGTCCTCTGGAACGGCTATCTCGGCCGTCTGCACCGGGAGTCGGTGCGGCTGGCGATGAGCGGCCTGTCCGGCGAAAGGATGAACGATGAATGAGGAACGATGAAGCAAGCCAATTTATCACCCATTATTCATCGTTCATCGTTTATTTTTTTCCGGCCGTCCCGATCCATCCGCGCCAGAATGGTGTTCTATACTTCAGAAGACATGTTCGCCTGAGCGGGCGAGCGCGGCCTTGGCGTTGGGAGCGCCGGGGCTTACAATCTTCAGGACGGCCGCGGGGTCTGTCCACGGTCCCCGGCTTTCCCACCCGCCGCGCGGGGTTTCGCCGCTAATCGGCGCCCTGTGCCTCATCCCACCTTCGGAGGCGTTTTATGCATTCCACCATCCGCGTTCGCTGCCCCGGTTGTGACGCGCGCATCAAGGCCCCATTCGCGATGCTGGGCCAGACGCGCAGCTGCCCGCGCTGCCAGCGCCGCCTGGTCATCCAGACGAAGACCCCGGAGGACGCCGCGCCCGTGCTGTCGAACGATGAGCTGCCGACCGCGGCGCGACTGATACGGGCGTCCTGAGTTATTGATCCGAACGATCCAGTAAATATCCAACGGGGCTGGCCGTCCCTGCAGGGACGGCCAGCCCCGTTCATTTTTTCCCGGCAGCCTGTTCCGTGCGAACCGGTGCTCCGCCAGACTGGAAAAGGGTGGAAGGGAAAGGATCAGGTGGGTAGCATTCCGACCTGAAGGAGCTAAGCCGCGACCTGGAGGGGAGCGCGTCGGCGACGCGCTCCCCTCCAGGTCGCGGCTAAACGGGGCACGGGTTTTTGGACGAGCCTCACGCCCGCCAGAACTCCCGCCAGCCGCGCAGCAGAAATCCGCCGACGCCGCGTAGCACCACCAGGGTCCGTTCCGCGGCGGTCTTCCGGCCCCGCACCCGTCGCCACAAATACTCGCAAGTCTGCCGCAGCCAGCATATCGGCGCGTCCAGAGTGAAGACGAGCTTGTACAGGAACAGCACCGCCGCCGGTTCGCCGGCTTTGCGCATCGGCGCACCAGTCCGGCAGCCGTCTGGGCGTAGACGTGGCCGATGCGCTGGCGGCTGCTGGCCCGGCCGTGGTGGACGATCTCGACGCCGGGATGATAGACCACCGGCCGACGGCGGCCGACGCGGTTGCATAGATCAATGTCCTCGCCGCCGAAGGCGTATTCCTCGTCCCAGCCGCCGACCTCGCGGAACACGTCGCGCCGCACCAGCAGCGCCGCCCCCATCAGCACCTCGACCGGCCGCACGGCATCGACGTTCCCCTCGCAGCGGCGGTAACGGCGGTAGGCGGCGCGGAACAGCCGCGTCCAGCGCAGCAGACAGGTATGGTGCAGCAGGGCGGCGACGGTCGGCCGGCGGCGGTACGACGCCTGCGTCCGGCCGCGGCCGTCGCGTAGTCGGGGGCCGAGCAGGCCGATCTCCGGGTGCGCCCGGCCGTACTCGATCAGCCGGCGCAGGGCGCCGGGCGGCACGACGGTGTCGTTGTTGAGGAAGAACAGCCAGTGGCCGCGCGCGAGCCGGGCGGCCTGGTTGTTGGCGCGGGCGAAACCGACGTTGTCGGCGTTGCGCACCAGCACGACGCGCGGGAAGCGCCGCCGCACCATCTTCGCGGCGCCGTCCGTCGAGGCGTTGTCCACGACGATCACTTCCAGCCGAAGCCGTTGCAATTTCGACGTGAGCGACCGCAGACAGGCTTGAAGAAGCGCCCGGCAGTTCCAGTTGACGATGCAGACGGAGACGACCGGCCGGCGCCGAGCGGCCGGCCTGAGCGGCCTTTTCCGGTCGTCGTGTTCCCCCAACGAATCCGACGGCCGCGACCGCATGGCACGCTCCGAGGAACAGAAGCCGGTCCTTCACCAGCCCGCAGCGCCCGCAAGGGACCGAACCGATCCCATGCGGCGACCGAATTCAGACATCTGCTCTGGCATTTCTCGCGGCCGAGTCCCATTCAGACATTCGCTCCGGCATTTCTCGCGATCAAGCCAGGGGGCGAAGGCGCGGCGTCCGCAGACCAGCCGGCCGACGCCGTAGCGCAGTCGGCGCAGCCACGACATCGGCATATGGGCGTAGCGGTTCAGCAGCGCCTGGTAGCGCGCGAACTGATCGGCCGCGATCGGCGGCCGCTTCTCGCGGAAGGCCAGGCACCAGACGTTGGCCGGCCGCGTGGCGGGGCCGTGCCAGCCGATGATTTTGCTGGGGTAGTCTTCGAGCAGCAGCTTGAACGCGTCCGGCGTGAAGCGCCAGTAGTCATAGGGATAGGAATGAATGTGGAAGTAGAACGGAGCGGCGACGAGCAGGGCGCCGTCGGGCCGGAGGACGCGGCGGACTTCCTCGAAGCCTTTCCAGAAGCGGCGGACGTGCTCGAAGGTTTCCAGGGCCAGGACCGTGCCGACGGAGGCATCGGCCTGCGGCAGCGCCTCGACCTCGCCTACCACGTCCACGCCCAGCCCCGGCCGCATGTCGAGGCCGACGTACTCTTGGCCGGGAAAGAGCGAGCGCAGGTCGGCGATGCCTTCTTGATTCTCGACCTGATAGGAGCCGACTTCGAGGATCGGCCCCGGCAACTCGAAGGTCTCGACTACCGCCCGCACCATGCCGCGCAGTAACATGTTCATGAGGCCGCCTTTCGTCATCCGCGCTTTCGCTGCCAGCCCGAAGCGCCAGCGAGGGTTTCGACCGCACCCCTTGCTGGCGCTACGGGCTGGTAGGAATCCCGCCTCTAAGTAGCACGCGGCGGCGCGGCGCGTCAACCGCAGCTCGGCGCGACTATTCGAGGTGAAAGTCGATGACGTTGCTCTCCCCGCCCTTGACCTCGCACGATTGGCCGGACTGCTCCGGGTCGGTGTAGTGGGCCGGCAGAAGCGCTTCTGGCGGGGCGTCGGGCGCGCGACTCTGGAAGGTGACGCGGTGCCAGCCGGCTACCGCGCCGTATTCCGTGCCAGTGACCAGGACGTAGGCGCCGTCGGCGCCGATGCGGGCGCAGGCCAGCGGGCCGCGGCCGCCGCGATCCGGGTCGGGCGTGAAGACGACGGCGCCGCCCGCCAGCGGGACGCCGTGATAGTAGACGTGGCCGCGCACCGGGGCCAGCGTCGGCTTCGATTCGCCGCAGCCGGCCGCGACCATCGCCAGCACGGCCAGGCTTCCCAACCACAACGGGCGCATCAGAGCCTCCGTTCCCGGCGGGTCGGAACCCGCCACCGGCCGCGGGAGTATACCAGGGCTGGCCGCGCCGCTGCAATGCGCCCTCCAGGCGGCGAGCGGCGCGGCGTCAGCCCGCCGTGTAATCGCACGGCGGACTGACGCCGCGCCGCTCGCCAAAATTCCGCCGGAACTTCGCCGGCGCCGTGGGGTTGAACCCGTATGCGGACGGGGAACCAATCGGACAGGAGACGGAAGCATGAACCACCGAAGCATTGCACGGCGCGGGCCTTCCTGGCCGCGTTCGTCGCCCTGGCCGGGTTCGGCCTCCTCCAGGCGGCCGAAAAGAAAGACGACGCCAAACCCAAATACGCGTCGGACGGCGCGAAGACGGATCGGCCGATCCTCAAGCCCTCACTGACGGGCAAACTCGACGCGATCGCCCTGTCGCGGTACATCGACCAGGCCATCGACCAGCGGCTCGGCGCCGAGAAGGTCAAGCCGTCGCCGCAGGCCGACGACGCGGAGTTTCTGCGTCGCGTCTATCTCGACCTGGCCGGCCACATTCCTCCCGCCGACAAGGCCGCCGCCTTCCTCGACAACAACGACCCGAACAAGCGCGCCAAGCTCATCGACGAGCTGCTCGCCAGCGACGACTACGGCAAGCACATGGCTGACGTCTGGATGAACCTGCTCGTCAAGCGCAGCTCCGACAACCGTTTCGTGCAGTTCGAGCCGCTGACGGCGTGGCTGGCGAAAAACTTCAACGACAACACGCCGTGGGACAAATTGGTCCGCGAGCTGCTGACCGCCGAGGGCAGCCAGGACGAGAACGGGGCCGTCACCCTCTTCCTGGCCAACAACACCGTGGACAAGATGACGGACGTGACGACGAAGGAGTTTCTCGGCGTCCAGCTGCAATGCGCCCAGTGCCACAACCACCCGTTCACCGACTGGAAGCAGACGGAATACTGGGGCATGGCCGATTTCTTCAAGAAGGTCGCGCTGACCGGCCCGCGCAATCCCAACAAGCAGGAGGGCGTTCCCGGCATCGTCGAGGGCGCCGTGGTCAAGGGCAAGGGCCGCCGGCCGCCGCTGCCTGATTCGGCCAAGGACGTGCCGGCCAAATTCCTGGGCGGCGATGAGGTCAAGCTGACCGCGCGGGAGAAGGCCCGGCCGGTCCTGGCGAAGTGGATGACCTCGGCCGACAACGCCTATTTCAGCAAGGCGATCGTCAACCGGGCCTGGTTCCAGCTGTTCGGCCGCGGCCTCGTCAACCCCGTGGACGACATCGCCGGGATCACTCCGCCGTCCCACCCGCAGCTGTTCGTGGACCTGGCCGACCAGTTCGCGGCCGACGGCTTCGACCTGAAGCAGCTCTACCGCGCCCTGTGCAACAGTCGGGCCTATCAGCGGACCAGCAAGCCGACGGCCGACAACGCCGACGCCGACGCGGCCCTGTGCGCTCACATGACGGTCAAGGTGATGACGCCGGAAGAGCAGTTCGATTCGATGATCCAGGTGCTGGCCCCCAACCAGGACCCGCGCGACATGGCCCTGCCCAAGGGCGGCCGGGCCGGCCTTCCGAAGGGGGCGCGGCGGCAGAACCTCACGCCGCGCTCGTTGTTCGTGGCCTTCTTCGAGGACGAGGATGCCACCGACCCGACCGAGTTCCAGCAGGGCATTCCGCAGGCGCTGCGGCTGATGAACGGCCCCCAGCTCAACAACGCGGCGGTGCTGGTCCCCATGCTTCGGAGCAACCGGACGCCGGAGCAGATCATCGAGCGTCTGTATCTCATCACCCTGTCGCGCCGGCCGACGGCCCAGGAACAGCAACGCCTGGTCGATTACGTCGCCCAGCACAGGAATGAGCCTCATGACGGATACGAAGACGTGATGTGGGTGCTGATGAACAGCAGCGAGTTCGTGATGAATCATTAACCATCTCGGTTAGCCGCGACGCGCAGCGGAGCGCTTCGGTCCAGCGCTCCGCTGCGCGTCGCGGCTAACCGAGGCGATCGCATGAAAGGATCGAACCCCATGACTCCTGAACCCCTTGACCGGCCTATCGCGCCGCGACTTCCTGCGGCTGTCGGCGGCGGGCGTCGGCGGCGCGGCGATGTCGGGCTGGATGGGTGTGCTGGCGGCGCGGGCGGCCCAGGCCGGCGTCAAGCACAAGGCCTGCATCCTTCTGTGGATGAACGGCGGTCCCAGCCACAAGGACATGTGCGACCTCAAGCCTGGCACCGTGAACGGCGGCGAGTTCAAGCCGATTCGGACGGCCGTGCCCGGCATGGAGATCAGCGAGAACCTGCCGCAGTTCGCCCAGCTGACCCGCGACGCCGTGCTCCTCCGCGGCATGTCCACCAGCGAAGGCGCCCACGCCCGCGCCCGCTTCTTCATGCACACCGGCTACAAGGAAGGCGTCGGCGGCCTCTCCTACCCCAGCATCGGCTCCATCGTCTCGTCCGAGTTGGGCAAGGAGAGCTTCCCGCTGCCCAACTTCGTCGCCGTCAACGGCCGCAGCTTCGGCTCCGGCTTCCTCGGGCCGCGCCACCAACCGCTGTTCGTCCAGGATCCGGCCCGCGGCGTCGAGAACCTCCGGTCGATGGTCGGCGACGGCGAGTTCAACGACCGCATGGGCCTGCTGCAAGAGATGGAGCAGGCCTTCTACCACGATTACAAGACCGAATCCGGCGCCGCCCACGAGACGACCTATCGCCGGGCCGTCGAGATGATGAAGTCGAAGGGGGCGAAGGCCTTCGACCTGACCGATGAACCGGCCAAGGTGAAGGAAGCCTACGGCGAGGGCAAATTCGGCCAGGGCTGTCTGCTGGCCCGGAGGCTCGTCGAGACGGGCGTCCCGTTCGTGGAAGTGATGTTGGACGGCTGGGACACCCACCAGGACAACTTCAACCGCGTCAAGAAGCTGTCGCAGCAGCTCGACCCAGCCCTGTCGTCTCTGGTCCGCGACCTGAAGGACCGCGGGAGGCTCGACGACACGCTCGTCGTCGTGATGGGCGAGTTCGGCCGGACGCCGAAGATCACCCAGCGCGGCGGCACGCCCGGCCGCGACCACTACCCGCGCGCCTGGTCCACGGTGATGATCGGCGGCGGGATCAAGACCGGCCAGGTGATCGGCAAGACCGACGCCGAGGGCGCCGAGGTGGTCGAGCGGAAGACGTCGGCGCTGGAATACCTTGCCAGCGTCTGCAAGGCGCTCGGCATCGACTACAACAAGGTGAACAACACGCCGATCGGCCGTCCCATCCGCATCGTGGACAAGGGCGGCGAACCGATCAAGGAACTCTTTGCGTGAGACGGGGCGAGCGGGGTTGCGTAAGCGCCCGAGTGCTTGCGCTATTCGAAGCGACATGCACTCGGGGCGCTTACGCAACCCCGCTCGCCAACTTACGCCACCCGGCTCGTCGGCATCGTGATTACACCCTCCCTTTTCTCCTTTAATTGGCCCGTCGCGTCCGCCGGCCGCCGCACCAGCACCATCAAGGCGCCTCCGAGAAGGAGGAACGCCCACAGATAGGCGCCGTACACTTCCATTTGCTTGCCGAACAGGTCGGACACGTCGCCGGCTCGCACCGTATCATCCCCGAACACGCCGGTGCTGGTGGAGAGCATGAGCAGCGCCGCCGCCGCCAGCGTGCCGATCAGCCCCCAGCGCGGCCAGCGGCCGGCCGGCTGCGTCGCCAGGTGATAGCACAGCACGGCGAAGGGCAACACCAGCGTGACGCAATGGTGCTTCCACGTCCGTTCGCTGAACAGCAACATGCCGATCAAGATGAAGCCGTACTCCGCGCTCAGCCGCCAGCCGCGGCGTGATTGAATCGGAGTCCGGCAGCGCCATACCACCACCAGCGCGAACAGGGCCATACAGCCCTTCACCAGCCAGCGCGCCTGTTCCGGCGTGAGGGTGAGGAAGTTGGCGTACTCGGTCGGCGTTTGGACATCTTGGCCTGTCTTTTCATCCTTGATGTAGATGGTGAATGAGGGGCTATGCGTGGCCAGGCGGGAGACGAGGCCGGGCAGCGACTGGTTGTTGTGTTCGCTGGTGACTTTGCCTTCCACGATGAAGGGATGGACCATCTCCATGTACCAGCCGGCTGTCTGCTTCTGGTTGGCGTCCCAGCCGAGGATGGCGGCCGGCACGAAGCCCGGCCACAGGAAGAGGAGCAGGCCGCCGGCGCAGCCGGCCAGGACGCGCCACTGGCGTTTCCACAGGAAATATGGGATGAACAGGGCCGGCGTGAGTTTACAGGCGACGGCCAGTCCGAGCAGCAGGCCGGATGACAGGTCGTGTCGCCGTCGGAAGGCGGTCAGGGCGGCGACGATCAGGAACAGAATGAACAGGTTGACGTTGCCGTGGTGCAGGTCGCCGAGGATGGGGCCGAGGCTGAGCAGGACGGTGACGATGCGCGCCCACAGGGGGAAACGCCGGCCAGGCGATTCGACGAGTCGGAAGACCCAGAGGAGGGCGAGCAGCGTCAGAGCGACTTTGAGGTAGAACCACGTCAGGGCGCCCCACGGCGACGGCATGAGGGCCATCGGGTAGAGGACGATCGCCATGATGGGCGGGTTGGGATAGTTGTACGGTTCCACGGCGCCGCCGGCGCCGTCGAGACTGTGAAGAATGTGATCGTCCCAGCGCGTGAAGGCGCCGCGGTTGTGGAGGACCTTGACGCTGTACTGGACGCTCACGACGGCGAAGAGGGCGAGGAGACCCAGGATGAACCAGGCTCGGCCGGACTTGGCGAGCCGAACCGGGCGAGCATTCAGAGGCGGAATCGTGTTCATGACGGCGCTTCCGTGCGGACGAGGGAACGACGGGGGACGCCCTTCCCCCGTACCTCCCGCCCAGTCTAGCGGTGACGGCCTCATGTCACAAGAGCGGGTGGATGGTGGTTGGTGGATGGAAAAGACAAACCGCTGCAGCTTGATCTTCTCTATCCACCAACCACCATCCACTATCCACCCTTCTCTCATTTCGCCATTTGCTTCTCGAAGGTCATGTGTTCATCGGCGGCGTGGAGCAGCGGGGCGACGGCGTCCAGGTCGGCGGGGTTGCCGCCGGCCTTTTGGAGAATGGCGCGGGCGAGGGCGTCGGGGTCGGGCGGCGTGGCGGCGGCCTCCACGGCCTTGCGGTGCTTCCGCTCGTAGACGGCCAGCTCCATGGCGCGCGTACCGTCTGGCGGTCCGAAGGCGCCGCCATAATCCGAACCGACCGGAACGTCCATGGGCGGCCCGTTGTCGGACGGCGGCGCGGCCCACTGCTGGCGCTCAGCGGCCATCTTGCCCAGCTCGTGGCACAGCACGGCGGCCAGCTGGCGATCCGCACCGCACTCGCGCACCAGCCCTTCGGTGATGAAGACGACCTTGTCGTCCTGGTGAAAAATCTCTTCCCACGGAGCGCCGATGGTCGTGAAGACTGGCGCACGCCCAGGGTCGGGTTGGACGTCAGGATCTGCGCTCCGATCTGCAAGACGCGTTTGGCGGCCTCTTCCGAGGCGGGGGCGTGGGGGAGACGCCCCGCCAGCGTGTTTTGCGGCGCCTCGTCGAAGAAACTGGCCGGGACGGCCGCCAGGTTGCCGTCTTCCGGCAGACAGCCGCCGACCGCCAGCAGCGACACGACGACCGGCCAGACGCGACGAGTCATGGCGCACCCCGCAGATGAGGGATGGAAAAAAGGCCCGCGAGAGAGGGCGAAGAATAGCGGGCGGGGGGGCGGCTGTCGAGAGGATTATTCGACCGTCGAGTCCTTTCATCCTCGCGTCACAGGCTTCTTCATTCAATTATCATGCGTCGATGATTGGATGCCGGCGGTTTTCTGTGGTATGATGCGATGGTCATTCTCGACGACGGGGCAGCCCGGCCTGGGACCGATTTGGCCCGGAGACGCCGGCCCGATCGTCGGAAGGCCGTTCCCGTCTCTGCGCCGAGGGTGCGCCCCCCTCTCAAAAGGTCGTTTCGCCCCGACCCTTCAAACTCCCGTCCGTTCCGGAGCCTGGGATGAGTCAATCGCTTCGCATATTGATCTGCGACGACAACGTGGACGGCGCCCGCGCCATGGCCCTTTGGCTGGAAATGGAGGGCCACGAGGTGCGGGCGGCCAACGACGGTTCGGCCGCGCTCGAGGCGGCGCGTGCGTGGCCGCCGGACGTGGTGCTGATGGACCTTGGTTTAGCGGAACCGATGGATGGTGTGGAGGCCGCCCGGCAGATGCGGGGCGATCTCGGCCTGGCCGACGTGTTCATCGTGGCGGTCACGGGCCACGGCTCCGACGACGATCGGCGGCGGACCCAAGAGGCCGGCTTTGATCTGCATCTCGTCAAGCCGGTGGAGGCGCAGGTGATGCTGGAAGTGCTGGCCCAGGCGAAGCGTCGGCCGTGACGGGATGGCTTTCCGCACGGTTGGCGCCGCGCGTCCCCAGAAACGCGGTGAGCAGCGGCGGCCAGACCGCGTCGTGCGCCAGCAAGACCGTCAGCGCGCCGCCGGCCGCCGGCGCTCGGCCGGACCCCAGCAGCCACAACCACAAGCCGGACAAGAGCAGTCGTCCCGAAAGCGGGAACAGCGTCAACCCGGCGAAACCGGAGCGGAAAGCGGCGAGAAGCAGACAGGGCGCGTGTGTCAGGAGCAGCAGGCCGAGCGCACGACACAACAGCAGGCGGTCGTCGCTCGACGGGTACTGCAAGAAACCGAAGAGATCGCCCGGACGGAACAAGGCCCAGGCGCCGGCGGCGGCCGAGTCGAGAGCGGCCAGAACGAGTGCTATCTGCCACAAGAGCGATGGCGAATTGGCTTGCGCGGTACGCATGGATGCTTTGGCTTGCCCGATGCTTCCCGTGCGTCAGGGCCGTCTCTGGGACTGCTCCGCTACGCTCCCTCAAGGCCCGTCGGCGCCGTCTTGGGATTGACCGTGACGCCGCCGCCGGTCGGGTCGAGACTGACGCCGAAGGCCTGGTTGCCGAGGCCGCCGGGGATGGTCCCCTTGAAGATGACGTGGTTGGGGTTGAGGCCGTCGTAGATGGTGATGAGCTTGTTGCCGGGCAGCACGATGGCGGGCGTCGTGTCGCCGACCCGAAGCAGGTAGGGCCGGCCGGATCGCAAGACGCCGCGCACCACGCAGGCGCCCTGGACGATGATCGGACCATTGGTTTCGTTGTGGAACAGAAGCTCTTCCGCGCGGGCGCCGGCGGGAAGCAGCCCCAGCATCAGCACGGCCGCAAGGGCCGCGCCGATTTTACCCATCTTGTTCAGGCGCCACGTCATGAAACCGACCTCTTGGGTCTCTTGCACGATCCGGCCGCACCGAGGGTTGGTTGGAATCAACGTTCGAGGGCCGGTTCACGAAGAGAACGGCGCGGGGCCGGAACTTGCGCCGAATCGGCGCCGTCCGTGCGGGTCGCCCCAAGAATACGCTAGCGTGGCCTGGCCGGAAGGGCAAGAAAAAAACGGACGCGGAGCGGATACGCCGATACGGCGGCGATACGGTTTCCCCTGATTTTTTCTTGCGGCACGATCGGCGCGACTGTTACAGTACATCCAACTCACGCCGCCAGCGCCGCGTCTCACGGCGCTTCCTTGAACCCCGCAAAGGAGACGCCCTTGCCCTACTCCGCGGAGATCAGCCGGACCAACCCCACCGCGATCCTGTTTCTCCTGGACCAATCCAGCTCCATGCTGGAGCCATTCGGCGGCCAGCCCGACCGGCGCAAAGCCGACGGCGTGGCCGACGCCCGGAGAAAAACTTGGCGTCGGTGCTGTCCGCCGCCGAGCCGGACGGCGCCTTCGTCGCCTGGATCGAGGAGTTACGTGATCGCGACGGTTTGCGAAACGACGACGTGACTCTTTTGAACGTGCCGCCTGAGCCCCCACAAAGGAGTGACCACGATGTCGTCGTGGCCGCTGTCGCAGGATTACAACGAGGCGATCCAAAGCCCGAAGAGCAACTTCGCCGACCCCGAACTCAGGTGCGGCGAGGCGGTCGCCAACGCCCTGGGCCTGCCGATGCCTTACTCCGGCAACTTCGCCGACGTCTATCAGGTGCGCTGCCCCGACGGCAGCCGCTGGGCCGTCAAGTGCTTCACCCGCCAGGCCGAGGGACTGCGCGAGCGCTACCAGGAGATCAGCCGCCATTTGCGCCAGGCGAAATTGCCCTTCACCGTGGACTTCACCTACCTGGAGCAGGGCATCCGTGTGGTCGGCGAATGGTATCCCGTCCTGAAGATGGAATGGGTGGAGGGCCTCACGCTCAATCAGTTCGTCGGCAAGTACGCGGACGAGCCGGCCTTGCTGGAGGCGTTGCTTCGCAATTGGGGCCGCATGGCAGGGCGCCTGCGCGCGCCAGGGTGGGGCACTGCGACCTGCAACACGGCAACGTGCTCTTGGCCCGAGACGCCCGCACGAACGTGCTGGCCCTGAAGCTGATCGACTACGACGGCATGTGGGTGCCGGCCTTGGCCGGAACGAAGTCGGGCGAAGTCGGCCACGCCTCCTACCAGCACCCGCGACGACTGCGCGAGCAGAGCTACACCATCGACGTGGATCGTTTTCCGGTGCTGCTGATCGCCACGGCGCTGCGGGCGTTGATGGTGAAGGGGCGCGGGCTGTGGGAGAAGTACGACAACAGCGACAACCTCCTGTTCCGAGAGGCGGACCTTTTGGCGCCGCTGAAATCGCATCTGTTCCTCGACCTGACCAAGACCGGGGACGCCCTCGTCCGCCGCATGATGGATTTCCTGGTGATGGCCTTGCGCGGCGCCCTGGAAAACGCGCCGTTGCTGGACGAGCCTCCTACCGGAATCGCTGGAAGGTTCGTCGGGTTCGCAGGCCGCTCTGCGGCAATCCGGGACCAAAGGAAGGCAAGTTCCTGTGCTCCAGGCGCCGCAAGCCGCTTCGGCGGTCCCGGTCGTGGCGCCGCCGGGCCAGGTCATGGCGTTCGACTTCGGCGAACCCGCCCCAGCCGCGTCCGTGGTCGCCGGCTTCCGACCGAAGCTCGCACTTGCGGCGCGGATGGCCGGCCCGCCGGTCTGGGTGTGGGTCGCGGCGATTACTTTGCTGCTCTTCGCCGTGGGGTTCGTCGGCGGGCTGGTATTATGGGCCTTCATCGTCAATCCGACTGTGCCGAAACCGTCGCCACTGGGACAGAGCATCACCAACTCCATCGGCATGAAGCTGGTGCTGATTCCCGCCGGCGCATTCTTCATGGGTTCACCGGAGAACGAGCGCGGGCGCAACGCGGATGAAGGGCCGCGGCACGAGGTGGAGATCACGCAGCCGTTTTATATAGGCGTCTCCCCAGTGACACGAGGCCAGTTCGCGGAATTCGTGGATTCGGAACAGTACAGAACGGAGGCGGAGGCGGACGGCAAGGGAGCGTTTGGCTTCAGCACCGCGTTCGGCAAGTGGGAAATGAGGCCGGAGTGCACGTGGCACCGTCCCGGTTTTGAGCAGACCGAGGAGCATCCCGTAGTGGCCGTGTCATGGAACGACGCCGTGAAGTTCTGTGCGTGGTTGAGCCAGAAGGAGGGCAAGGTTTATGAGTTGCCGACGGAAGCGGAGTGGGAGTATGCGTGCCGCGCGGGGACGACGACGCGCTTCTGGTGCGGCGATGCTGACGCCGGCTTGAAGGGCAACGCCAACATCGCCGACGCCTCTCTCAAGGCGAAAAGAGGCGGCCCTTTGTCGGCAGTTTCATGGGACGACGACTATCCCTTCACTTCGCCTGTAGGAGCGTTTTCGGCGAATGCGTGGGGCCTGTTTGACATGAATGGTAATATCAGGCAGTGGTGCGCCGACGGCTACGGCCCGTATGCAGAAGGACATTTCAAGGATCCGCGAGGAGGGAGTAAAGATCCGGGCCACGTCCTGCGCAGTGGTTCTTGGTGGCTCAGTCCCAATGAGTCTCGGTCGGCCTATCGCTTTGAAGGACTGCCAACGACTCGAAACACCGATGTCGGTTTCCGGGTGGTATTGCGTCCCGGCGCCTCATCGCCGTAAGAACGTCGCCTTTCGGTTAAGGACGTTACTATGTCCGACATATGGTTCTACACACACGTTGGCGCATCCCACGGCCCCGTTTCCACGGAGCAGCTGCTCCGCGCAGGCACGCGCCGGCAAGCCTCGGTAGGTCGAAAGGAGAGCGCCCATTTTCACCGACTACGACAGCCCATGGAAGGAGGCCCTGGACGCTTATTTCGAGCCGTTCCTGGCGCTGCTGTTCCCGGAAGTCCACCGACAGATCGACTGGTCGCGCGGCTGCGAGTCGCTGGACAAGGAGTTCCAGCAGGTCGTCCGCGAGGCCGAGGTCGGGCGGCGTTACGTCGATAAGCTCGTCAAGGTCTGGACGAAGGAGGGCGTCGAGTGCTGGGTGCTGATCCACGTCGAAGTGCAGACAGGCGCGACGCGGAGTTCCCGCGGCGAATGTACGTCTACAATTATCGCGTCTTCGACAGGTACAATAGGCGCGTGGCCAGCCTCGCCGTGCTGGCCGACGACGATCCCGCCTGGCGGCCGACGGACTTCCGCAGCAGCCTGTTCGGCTGCGAGGCCGGCCTCCGCTTCCCGGCCGTGAAACTGCTGGACCTGGCGGCGCAGGAGTGCGTACTGGAGACGAGCAGCAACCCGTTCGCGTCCGTGGTGCTGGCCCACCTGAAGGCGCGGCAGACGCACGGCGACCCCGCCGGCCGGCACGCCTGGAAGGTTCGGTTGGTGCGCGACCTGTACGAGCGCGGCTTCAGCCCGAAGGACGTGCGCGAGCTGTTCCGCGTTATCGACTGGATGATGGAACTGCCGCCGGCGTTGAAAAACATGTTCTGGCAAGACATGGCGAAGATTCAAGAGGAAAGACGTATGCCATTCATCACAACTCCGGAGTGGTACGGGCGCTGCAAGGGATTGCGCGAAGGCATCGAATCGCTGTTGCGGGTGCGCTTCGGCGATGAGGGTCTCCAGCTGATGCCTGAGATCCGCGAGATTTACGAAGAAGAGAAACTGCTGGCGATCCTCAAAGCCCTGGAAACCGCGGCCGGCCCGGACGAGGTGCGTCGGCTGTGGTCGCCCGCAGCCCGGTGAGGCCGCCGTCAAGGCCTGGCGCGGGTTTGTAGTGAGTTTGCCGAAAGGAACGCGCCCATGTCCGACACCTGGTTCTACACCCACGCCGGCACCGTCTACGGCCCCATCTCCACGGATCAGCTGCTCCGCCTGGCGGCGACCGGCGGACTGCGTCCCGACGACCGCATCTGGCCGGAATCCGTCGATCCGTCTGCGGCGGTCCTGGCCGAAGCCGCTCTGGTGTTCCCGTCGCCGGTCCCCGCCGGAACGCCGCGATTGCCGCCGACGGCATCCCTGCCGGAATGGGTCCGCGCTCTCACCGACGCCGTCTTGGAGGAGTGGCTCGTGGAGCTGCGTCGCCAACTTCGTCAGACCAGCGACCTGGGGGAATACGGTGCCGCCGCCCTCCGCCGCGAATGGCTGGACCGCGGCTTCCCCGACCCGCCCGTGACCCGCACCATCCACCGCATCCTCCGGCGACGCGGCCGGCTCGACGGCCCACGCCGTCAACGCCGCCCGGCGCCGCCGCCGGGCTGGTATCTGACCGAAGTCGCCGCCCGCCGCGTCGAACGGGACCGCTTCGACAGGATCGAAGGGTTGGCCTTGGAAGGCGGCGCCGAGGTCCAGACGCTGACGGCCGTGTCGTTGCATGGCGGCCTAGCCGCGACGCGCAGCGGAGCGCTTGAAGAGAGCGCTCCGCTGCGCGTCGCGGCTAACCGGGGATCTTGTTGTTGGACGAACCCTAACGGCGATTCTTGACATTGTACACAAACTCATTATCCTCACCTTGCGCAACTTCAACAAAGGCTTCGCCGGTTATACGAGGGGCCCCGACCATTCCCGAATCCAAGATCGACTGGCACGGCGTCTTCCCGGCGGCGACGACGCAATTTCACGCCGATCAGTCCCTCGACCTGGACGGCACATCCAGGCACGTCGATGGGCTGCTCCAAGCCGGCGCCCACGGGATCATCCTGCTGGGCACCGTCGGCGAGAACTGTTCGCTTGAATACGCCGAAAAGCTCGAGGTCCTTCGGACGATCGTCCGGCGGACGGCCGGCCGCGCGCCCGTGCTATCCGGGGTGGCGGAATATACCACGGCCCTGGCGTGCCGCTTCGCGGCCGACGCCCAGAAGGCCGGCGTGGACGGATTGATGGTCCTGCCGACGATGGTCTATAAATCGGACCCGCGTGAGACGATCGCCCATTTCCGGGCCGTGGCCCGTGCGACCGACCTGCCGATCCTCTGTTACAACAACCCGGTCTCCTACGCGGTGGATCTCACGCCGCCGATGTTCGCCGAGATGGCCGACGAAGCCCGCTTCGTCGCCGTCAAGGAGTCGTCCGAGAACGTCCGGCGCATCACCGACCTGAAAAACCACTGCGGCGATCGCTATTTGCTGTTTTGCGGCGTCGATGACCTGGTGCTGGAAAGCATCCTGCTCGGTGCCGTCGGCTGGGTGTCGGGGTTGGTCAACGCCTTCCCCGCGGAAAGCAAACGGCTTTGGGACCTCGCCACCGGCGGCCGCCGTGAGGAAGCGCTTTCGCTCTACCGCTGGTTCACCCCGCTCTTGCACTTCGATACGCAGACAAAACTCGTGCAATATATCAAGCTCGCCATGGCCGAGGTGGGCCTCGGTTCCGAAATGGTCCGGGCGCCGCGGTTGCCGCTCGTGGGCAAGGAGCGGGAAGACGCCCTGGCCGTCATCCGGAAGGCCGTCCGGACGCGTCCCGCCAAGTAGAGCGATCCCATGAAGATCCAACGCATTCGCGCCTACCGCATCGACCTTCCGCTCCGCGAAGGCAGTTACAAATGGTCCGGGGGCAAGTCGGTCACGGTGTTTGACAGCACCGTGGTCGAGGTCGAGACGGACGCCGGCGTCACCGGCTACGGAGAGGTTTGTCCTCTCGGCCCGTTCTATCTGCCGGCCTACGCCAACGGCGTCCGTGCCGGGATTCGGGAGCTGGCGCCTCATCTGCTGGGCGAGAACCCCCTGGAGCTGGAGAAACTGAACCGCCGCATGGACTCCGCGCTGAAGGGGCATCCCTACGTCAAGTCGGGGATCGACATGGCGTGCTGGGACGTTCTGGGGAAAGTCACGGGGCAACCCGTCTGCACCCTGATGGGCGGCCGGTACGGCGACGACTTCGGTCTGTACCGGGCCATCTCCCAGGAGTCGCCGGAAGCGATGGCCGATCGGGTGGCCGGCTATCGCGCCGAGGGCTATCAGCGCTTCCAGCTCAAGGTGGGCGGCGATCCCGCGGTGGACATCGACCGCATTCGCGCCGTCGCCGCCAAGCTGCAACCGGGCGATCGTCTGGTCGCGGATGCCAACACCGGCTGGTTGATGCACGACGCCATGCGCGTCGTCAAGGCCGTGCGGGACGTGGACGTCTACATCGAACAGCCCTGCCTGAGCTACGACGAGTGCCTCTCGATCCGCCGGCACACGGACCACCCGTTCGTCCTCGACGAGGTGATCGATTCCGTGGGCGTCCTGCTACGCGGACACGCCGACCGCGCCATGGACGTGGTGAACCTCAAGATCAGCAAGTTCGGGGCGCTGACGCGGGTGAAGCAGGCGCGCGATTTGTGCGTCGCGCTCGGCCTCGGTATGACGCTGGAAGACAGCTGGGGCGGCGATATCGTCACGGCCGCGATCGCCCACCTGGCGCACAGTACGCCGCCGGAATACCGGTTCACGGCCACCGACTTCAACAGCTACGTCACGGTCAGCATCGCGGACGGGGCGCCTCAACGCGTCAACGGCCGGATGGCCGCGGGAGCCCGTCCGGGCCTGGGAATAGTCCCGCGGCTGGACGTTCTGGGCAAGCCCGTCCTGGAGATGTCCTGAGAAGCTCGTTTCGTGGTGAAACGATCCAATACTGGATCGACATACGCGGCCATTTTTTCAGAGGTGCGGAGGCCTCCCAGCTGCGAGGAGTCCCCGTCGCCGATTCGCTCGGTGGACAGAGCCGGGATCGAACCGGCGACCTAAGGATCATCAGAATAAGGACGCGCGCCGCCTGGAGTAAGCGAGCCTTATGCGGATGCCTATGCGCTCAAGCCGGCGGTTCAAGGCCGTTTCGCCAACCTCCGACAGGACGCCGCGGCCTCGCGCGTCAGCAACGCTTCCGGCGCTCCTTCCGCCAGCCCTTTCAGCAATTCTCTGGCCGCGTCCGTGTTGATTAACTCCAGCGCCTCCAGCGCGCAGGCCGCGCATTTCTTCGGGACGGCTGCCGGGCTTGCCCATTTTTTCGAGAAGGCCGCTGATCCGATGACGCACTTCCGCCGATGACGTGTCGTCCAACGCCTGTTGCAAGGCGGGGCCGGCCGTCGCGCCGAATTTCGCCAGTTCCTCGACGGCCTTCTCGCGCGTGTCGAAATCGTCGTCGTCCAGCTTGGCGACCCATTCGTGCACGATTTTCTCCTGGCGCTCGTCCGCTTTTGGCGCCGGTTTCATTCGCTTCGCCAGCCAGGCCGTCGCCTGTTCCGGCGCCCGCACCAGCCGGCCGATGGCGCGTTGGACCGCCGCCCCATCGGATTTTGCCAAGGCGTCCCAAATGTCGTCGAGTTCTTTCTCCGTCAACGCGGCGGGCGAGTTCCCGTCAAACGGCGCCAGGCCGTTGTCCAGCGTCGCCCGCTCCTTGCCGGTCGCCGTCTCCCAGATGATGACTTTTTTGTCCCGGCCGGCCGTCGCCAACGTCCGGCCGTCCGGCGCGAAGCGCACGCCCCAGATGCTGTCGGCGTGACCGCTCAACGTCGCCAGGTCGTCGCCGTCGGGCAGGGCCCAGAGCCGGACCTCGCCGGCCGCCGTCTCGTTGTAGTTGCCGCTCGACGAGGCCAGCGTCTTGCCGTCGGGCGAGAAAGCCAAGGATAATACGCCCATTTTATGTCCGCGAAGCACGGTTCGTATCGCGCCTTTGTCCGAATCCCACAAATAGATCGCCCTGTCCCAGCTGCCCACCGCGATGGTCTTGCCGTCCGGCGACACCGCCACCGGCTCGAAGCCGGACGACGCCGTGGGGTCTTTCAGCCTCTGACGTTCCTTGCCGGTTTCCACGTCCCAGACGCGCACCGTGGCGTCCTGGCCGGCCGAAGCCAACGACTTCCCGTTCGGGAAAGAAGGCGACGCCAAGGACCCAACCCTCGTGGCCGGTGAGCCGATGCGCTTCGACGCCCGTGGCGACGTCCCAAAGGATGACGGTCTTGTCCAGGCTCGCCGAGGCCACGGTCTTGCCGTCGGGCGAGAAAGCCACGCAATTGACCGCTCCGGCGTGCCCTTGGAGGATCGCCAGCAATTTGGCCGAGCGCGCCTCGTAAATCCGCACCTTGCCGCCCCACAAGCCGACCGCGACTTTTTCGCCGTCGGGCGAAAACGCCACCGAACGAACGCGCGACGGCTGCGGCAGCCAGGCGCGCGCCGTGCCCGTGGGCACGTCCCATAGGACCAGTTTCCCCCCGCCGCCGGCGTCGCCGCCGCCCATCGCCAGGCTGCGGCCGTCGGGAGAGTAGGCCACGCCCCATACCTCGCCCACGGAATCACGCTTGGGCGCCTCATCGGCCGCTTGGATCGGGGTCGCCGTTCCGAGAAGGAGCAGGGCAAGGGCCGTCAGCGTTGGTCGATGCATGAGTTTGTTCCTTGGAGGGAGCGCCCAATTAGCTGAACTTAGCCGACGTTTCCCAGATGATGGCCCCTGAGGTCTCGACCGCGGGGCCGCGGGTCATGAAATTGCCGCCGCCGCGGTTCGCCGGCCGGGCGGCGGCCGTTTAGGTGCAAGCCCTTGCGATCGGGCCGGGCGCAGTCATCTTGTTCGTCGAGGGCCGCCGGACCCGCCCTGCGAAGCACTCGCGGCTTGCCGTAATGAAGACGTGGCGGCCAGGAACGATTGTCGAGCGCCGCCCGGCCGGCGTCAAGAGTCGGCCGTCGTTTCACTGCGGATCGCTCCATCATGCCGCGCGTGACGACCGGCAACACCATGGCGCTCTGCGTCGTGATTGGTGAAGATGCGGCGGAAATCCTGCAAGCGAGGCACAAGCTCTGACGGCGGCCGACCGTGGCCGCCGTCAGACCCGACCGATTTCAATATTTTGGGTGGAACGGCGACCATCGATTTTTTTCTACGGACAAAACGTTTTCGAGGTAAACAACCATGAGCGGCCCACGGAAGACAGCCATCGTGACCGGGGCTTCGCAGGGGATCGGCGCGGGAATCGTGAAAGGGTTCGTCGAACGGGGTTTCAACGTCGTCGCCAATTCCCGGAAGGTGACCCAATCCACCGAGGTCGCGGCTTCCGACCACGTCGCCCTGGTGGACGGCGACATCGGCGAGCCGGCGACCGCCGCCAAGATCGTCGAGACGGCGCTGTCTCGCTTCCAGTCGATCGACGCACTGGTCAACAACGCCGGCATCTTCTTCACCAAGCCGTTCACGGACTACACGGCCGAGGACTTCAAGTCGCTCGTCTCGACGAACCTCGAGGGCTTCCTGTACGTCACCCAACTCGCCATCAAGCAAATGTTAGCGCAGAAGACCGGCGGGAGCATCGTCACGATCACGGCGGCCCTGGCTCGCAACCCGATCCGGGGCGTCACGGCGGCGGTGCCGATGATCACCAAAGGCGGTCTGGAAACGATCACCCAGCACCTGGCGATGGAGTACGCGAAAGACGGCATCCGCGTGAACGCCGTCGCGCCCGGCGTCGTCGACACGCCGCTCCACCGGGAGACTCCGAAGGACGTGATGGAGGGTCTGTCGCCGATGGGTCGGCGTCTCGACGGTCAAGGACATCACGGATGCGGTCATGTACCTGACCGATGCCGCGACGGTCACCGGCGACATCCTGTACGTCGATGGCGGCGCTCATTTCGGCCGCTGGTAATGGAAAGAAGTTTTCGCTACGACCACAAACTCGACGACCGCCGAGGACCGTTTCGCCAAGCTCGGCATTCATCTGCCGGACGCACCGATCCCTTTTGGTGCGTACTTGCCTGCCGTTCAAACGGGCAACCTCCTTTTCCTGAGCGGGATGCTCGCTACGTCGGGCCGTTCGGCCACGGTAGTTGGCGTCGTGGGCAAGGGCCTGGACGTGAAGGCGGGCCGGGAAGCGGCGTACACGGCCGCACTCAATGTGCTTGCACTCACGAAGAAGCAGTTAGGTTCGTTGAACCGCATGAGCCGCGTCGGCTACTTGTCCTTCTCCTTCGCCGGCTTGCCCTCCGGCTCCTTGATCTCGCGGATCCAGATGTTGCGGAAGCGCACCGGGTCGCCGTGGTACATCAGCACCAGCGGCTGCCTCTCGGGGTGCTTCGTGTACACGTTCGGCTTGTCGTAGTAGGTCTGGCCCTTCACCTCGGTGTGGTTCTGCACCAGTACGCCGTTTTGCAGCACGGTGACGTAGGCCGGCGTGACGACTTTGCCCTCGGCGTCGAAGTGCGGCACGGTGAAGGCGATGTCGTAAGTCTGCCACTCGCCCGGCTTGCGGCAGGCGTTGACCATCGGCGGCCGCTGGTTGTACACCGCGGCGCACTGGCCCTCGTAGTAGGTCGGGTTCTCGTAGGAGTCGAGCACCTGGATCTCGTAGCGGGCGCCCATGAAGCCGATGCCGTTGTTGCCGCGGCCCTGGTCCCTGCCGTGGGGCGGGTTCGGCTCGGCCCACTCGACGTGGAGCTGGCAGTCGCCGAAGTCCTGCTTGGTCTGGAGGTCCCCCTTGACCGTGAAGCCGCCGTCGGCGTCGATCTTCCAGCCTTTCGCGCCGTTCCAGGCGTCGAAGTTCTTGCCGTCGTAGAGCACGACCGCGTCCGACGGGGCGGAGTTGTTCTCGCCGGGCGTCACGACCGGGGGCTCGGGCCAAACGATGGGGTAGACGTAGCGGTCGGCGTACGCCGCCGTAATCAGCAGCAGGCCGGCGCCGAGGGCGGGGATGCCGAAGGCCGTTACACGACGTTTCATGGTTGCATGTCTCCGCGGTGGGAAGGTCGGTGGCAAGACTATCGTATGAATCAGGAGCGGGAGAGATAAGCGGCCGGGGAAGCGCCGGACTCGCGAACCGGGAGGGCTGGAGGCGGCTCCTGAAGGGCGCCAGCGTGTCAAATCGGCCCGCTAACCCTATTCCTCTCCGCCGCTCGAAAGTGCGCAAAATCGACCGAACCGGTCGCCGGTGTTTGCCGTCTCCACGCTAAACGGCAGCCGTAAATCCTTGTCATTACTCAACTTAAAGTGGACAGAGCCGGGATCGAACCGGCGACCTAAGGATTTTCAGGCAGTTAGTCCGCTGCAAAGCGGTTCGGATCGCACGACGCAAGTTATATTTATCGTTGCTTTTACGTCACCCATATTCAGGCCGCTTTTTGATAGGATTCGGCTGTTCCTAGATGTTTTTGGCTGTGTTTCCTATCACGAATCCTATCAGCCGCAGCCCTGGCCTTTGCCGTGAAAAGCCCTGGACGCAGTGAGGCACCGGGTGGTCACATCGCGCGAAGGGCCTTTTAATACCCCTTTAGCCCGGCCGTGCGCCTGAACCCATTCTCGGGGTCGAGGTCGGTTCCACCCGCCGAATTATACAAGTGCAAGCTAAGACTTACGGATTCCACTCTTTACACAGTTTACGCGGATCGAACGGAAAATCAATGATTTGCCCACATTTTTCACGCTTTTCCCTGCCCAAGCCGGCCCCGCTTACTGGTCATTTCGTTGCTGGGTTCCGGCATAACCTGGCCATCGCCCCGAATTCACGGCCGCGGATCCCAAGGTGAGGTCATGGACGCCGCAGCGTGGGCAGGACGGGATTCGAAAAGGCGGCCATCCGCATAAATCGAGCACGATGCTTGCGCCTCCGTCTCGCTCGGTCACCCCGGTGATGTAGATCGCGATCAAGGCATCGACATCCCAGGAGGCCGGCACCGTCTCGACCACCTTGGCGTATAGTGCCGGCGGACTGTGAAGCCCTACAACCTCTTTGAGCTTCAGCGTTGCCCCCGGCCTCACCCTGGATTTCTCGCCCGCTGGGAGTTGCCGTACCGCTGGTCCTGGCAGCCTCAATCCGCGCCTAGTTCTTCGCCCGTCGTCGCTACGCTCTGGACAAGCGGATCGCCAGCCACCCAGAGACGACCCGGTTCATCCTGTAGCTGGATAATGCCCGCTACTACCACACGGAGTTGGTGAAGAAGTGGTTGGCCGGTCATCCGTAGTTCCACCCGGAGCCGTTGCCGGCCTACGCGCCGAACCTGAACCTGATCGAGCGGCTGTGGAAATTCCTGCGGAAGAAAGCGTGCATCCGCTGGCGCCAGACGTTCAAAGCGATGCAGTAAGCGGTGTGAACATGGCCGAAACAGAGAGCCGCATCATGAACGGTCAATGCCTGTACAGACGGATGGGTCGTCAGCGCGTCATTGCTAGCGAAGTGGCCGCCTAGGAGGACAAGCGGAACGCCTAGCAGGCACGCTTTACCCTGGCCGCTGCTCGCCGGAAACTGCCGAAACGCTACCCATCAATCGAAGATTGACGGGACTCTAGTGGGTCACTTGCTCTGGACATGGCCATAAGCCCGTTGGCCCTTTCGCCCCAGCGGCCGCCGCGTCTGCGCCCCGATCCGCCGAGGCGGTGCCGACGCTCGCGCTGACGCTTCCGCCGCGCCGCCCGCTGGCCGCCCCACTCGAACGGCGTCGGTTCGGCGTTCCAGTGCCGCGCCACCGCCTCGAACCAGGCGATGATCTCTTCCGGCGTCGCCGGGTGCTGGCCGTCCAACGCCCGCCGTTTCAGCACCCGCTGGATGCTCTCCGCCATGTTCAGCCACGACCCGCCCACCGGCGTGTACACCGGCATGACCCCATGGGCGAACAGCCACAGGACGAACTCCGGCGTCTTGTGACCGGCCAGGTTGTCCAGTACCAACAGCATCCGCAAAGGCGGCAACTCCGTCGGCAGCGTCGGCTTGACCGCCAGTTCGGCCTGCCAGCGCTCCCACGCCGCCCGCGACGCCGTCGCTGTGGGAGGCGGGTCGGGCAACCCAGCCAGGATCTCCGACAACTCTCGCTTCAGCCAGGGGTGCAACACCGCATTGGGACAGGTCGCCACCCCCTCGATGCGCACCCGGCCGTCGGCGGGGTGGAACAGCGTCAGCACCTTGGCCGTCCCGTTGCGAATATACTCGTGGGGCTGGCGGGCGGGGTCGCCCTCCGGTCGCCAGTTCGGCCCGGGGTGAGGCACGGTCTGGAACGGCCCCGCCTGGTCGCAGCACCAGACCGCCAGGCCCAGCGACTTGCCTAGCCGGTAGGCGCCCTCGATCAACTTTTTTTCGGCTCGGCGTCCGGGTCGGTGACCGTCACCGTACCCGCCTTGCGGCGACGCAGCGCCGATCCGGTCGGGCACCAAGTGCGGGTCCGCTGATGGCTGTATCCGGCGTCATGGAGTACCCGCCACAGGGTGAAGGTCGAGACCCGCGGCAGGCCGTCCGGGGCCGAACGCAACGCGCGCCGCAGCGTGGAGAGGGACCAGGTCGCCGTCCCGTCCCGCTCCGGGGTCGGCGTCCGCGCGACCTCCCGCAGGATGCGGTCGCGATCCGCCGCGTCGTAGGCCGTCGCCCGGCCGCCGCCGTGCCGGGGTTCGAGAGCAGCCAGGCCCTCCCGGTTGAAGCGGGTGACCAGGTGGGAGACGGCGTCGCCGCTCTTGCGGCCCACCGCCCGGGCGGCGTCCTGATAAGCGACCCCGTCGCTGACCAGCAGCAAGGCGGCGGCGCGGGCGACCGGGGCGGCCGGGGCCGCCGAGGACCGGCGCAGTCGGTTAAGTTCGTGGCGTTCGGCGTCGGTGAGGGGTCGAAGCGAATCCTTCCGGCGGCGGGTCATAACGGCTCCTGGGTGCGATGGTTCCACCCAGCATATGCCAGTAGACGCTTATGGCCAGCTGCAAGGCAAGTGACCCACTAGTTCGTGTCAAGGTCAGATGTTCCGGACACGGATTCTCCTGATTTCTCCTCAGCTTTCTCGGGCTGGTATTTTTCGAGCAGCCGGTACAGGGCGCGGCGGCTGACGCCGAGGGCGCGGGCGGCGTGGGCCTTGTTGCCCTTCTCCTCGCGCAGCACCGTCAGCACATGCCGCCGCTGGGCGTCGTGCAGGTTGTGCCCGGAATCGTCCTCGACGGCGGCCGCCGGCGCCGCCAGGAACAGGGCGTCCGGCAGGTCGTCCACCGTGATCGTCGCGTCCTCCGCCAGGATCTGCGCCCGCTCCAGCACGTTGGCCAGCTCGCGCACGTTGCCCGGCCAGTCGTAACGCAGCAGCGCCTCCAGCGCCTCCGGATCCACCCGGCAGCGCGCCGGCCCCACCTGCCGCGTGTCCAGAAAGTACTCGACCAGCTCGGGGATGTCCGACCGCCGCTCGCGCAGCGGCGGCAGCCGCAGCGTGATGACGTTGAGCCGGTAGTACAGGTCCTCGCGGAAGCGGTTCGCCTTGATCTCGTCCTCCAGCGCAGCGGTTCGTCGCGGCCACCACGCGCACGTCGGCCCGCTGCTCCGTCGTGCCGCCGACGCGGCGGAAATGGCCGTCCTCCAGCACGCGCAGCAGCTTGGCCTGTAGCCCGACCGCCATCTCGCCGATCTCGTCGATGAACAGCGTGCCGCCCTCGGCCACCTCCACCAGGCCCGGCTTGGCCTGAACGGCGCCGGTGAAGGCGCCCTTCTCGTGGCCGAACAGCTCGCTCTCCAGCAGGCTCTCCTGCAAGGCCGCGCAGTTGATCGTCACCAGAGGGCTGTCGCGCCGCGGACTGCCGGCGTGGATCGCCCGCGCCACGACCTCCTTGCCCGTGCCGCTCGGGCCGCGCACCAGCACCGTGGCGTCGGTCGGCGCCACCTTCTCGATCAGGGCCGCGATCTTCTTGATCGCCGGGCTGGAGCCGACCAGCCGGTGGCGCGGCTCCTCGCGGTGCAGGTGCTGCACCAGCCGCTGCTCGCGGCGGGCTAATTGCACCTTTTCGTAGGCCTTCTGGATGTGGACTTCCAGCTCGGGCAGGTGGAACGGCTTGAGCAGGTAGTCGTAGGCGCCCTTCTTCATGGCCGCCACGGCCGTCTCGACGCTGCTGTGGGCCGTCAGCAGCAGCGCCTCCAGGTCGGGCTGCCGCTCTTTCAGCTTCTCCAGCAGCTCGACGCCGTTGATGCCCGGCAGGTGCAAGTCGAGTACGGCCACGTCAAAGCGCGCCTTGGCGGCGATCTCCAGGGCTTGTTCGCCGCTGCCGGCGTTGGAGACGGCCAGGCCTTTGCGCTCGAAGCGGCCGACCAGCGTACCGCGCATCTGCTCGTCGTCGTCCACGATCAGCAGGCGGATCGGCGTGCGGGATGGATTCGACATGAGTCCTCGCGTGCAAAACATCACCGCAGAGAGCGCGGAGGCGCGGGGCAAAAGACAGCCGGTTCCAAAGGGACCGTGCCGTTCCCATTCTTTTCTCCTCGCTGTGTTCTCTGCGTTCTCCGCGGTGAAATCCGCAGGCGGTCTCCGCGGCATGGTGAAAAAGAACCGGCTTCCCTCGGCCGCCGTGCTTTCGAGCCACACGCGGCCGCCTCCCTGCTCGACCACGGTGCGCACGAAGTACAGCCCCAGGCCGGTGCCGGGGCGGCGGCCGGCGGCCCCCGGCCCGCGCACGAACGGCTCGAAGACCCGCTCGCGGATGGCTTCGGGGACGCCCGGCCCGTTGTCGGCCACGCAGAAGACGCAAAAATCGCCGTCCTCGCGCCAGGTCACCTCGACCCGGCCCGGCTCCTTGTCCAGATAGTTGACTGCGTTGCCGATCAGGTTCGCAAAGGCCTCGCGCAGCTGCACGGCGTCGGCCCAAACGCGCGGCGCCTTCGCTGGCAGCACCAGCTTCACGTCGCGGCCCTCGGCGTACAAGCCAAACCGCGGGCGTCAGCGCCTCGAAGACCGGCCCAACGTCCACCAGCGCGGCCCCCTGCCCGGTCGGCGAGGCCGCCAGCATCTCGCCTAGCAGCTCGGACAGCTTCCAGCAGCGCCGTGTCAGATTGCCAAGCTGTTCGGCGTCGGTCGGGTCCATGTTCGGCCCGGCCGAGTCGTGAAGGTCTTCCAGACCGGTGATGACAGTCGCCAGGCCGCCGCGAATCTCGTGGCTGGCCATCTTGTGCAGCTGTTCCTCGCGCCGCTGCGCCTGCCAGTACAGGCCGAGGGCCTGCTGCAATTCTTCGTTGCGCTGCCGCAGCTGGGCCGTCGCCTCCTGGAAGTAGGTGTCCAGCGCCAGCCCCATGTCGAGAAAAATCACCTTCACCAGCGACAGCAGCAGCGGCAGCACCCTGTCCAGGTCGTCGCCGAAGGCCCGTACAAATATCGGAAAGGTCAGCTGGATGTACTGGTTGTACGCGCCCAGATACCAGACCGGGGACAGGCCGATGCGCTGGTGGGCGACGCCGACGCGCAGCCGGCCCTCGAAATAAGGCACGTCGAACACACCCTCCAGCAGTTGCGAAAAATACTCCGCCTGCACCCCCTTGAGTTTCCGCAGTTGCTCGGGGTCGCGGAGGTAGGCGCGCGTGTGCGGGTCGGCGAGCAAATGGTCATAGAACTGCTCGGCGAATCCGCGGGCGTGCTCGGCGAAGGCGTCGCGGAGGCCGCGGACGTTTGCGGCGTCCGCCTCGGTGATTTCCAGGAACGCCATACGGCGGCGGCGTTCCGCCTCGTCCATCCCGTAGCGCGTCAGAAACGGCATGAGCGACCCCGGCGTCAAGTCCCAGCCCCGCCGGCGTCGAACGCCGGTCGCCTCTCATCGTGGCGTGGTCGTGAAGTTGCATTGTGTCGCCGCAAGGCCTTTCGTGCAAGGGTTGAGCAACGCCGAGACGAACCGTCACCTGACCTCAATGGCGTTGGTAAGGACCGGCAGGCAGGCGGCCTCCGCGGCCGCATGCTGGGCGAGCTGCTTGGCGCAGTAGGCGGCGGCCCATCCGTGCAGGACCAGACCACCATTCGACAACTCGACGCGAAGATGGCGAATGCGCCTGCCCCACCGCTGGAACAGGATGGCCGCCGCTCGCCGCGCCCAGTCGTCGGTCGCGGGATCGATCCGGAGTACGTTCATGGAGAGACCTCGGAAGGAACTCCCTCTGCGTCGGAGCCGGAGAGACATGTCGCTACCGCACTCCCTCGCAAGCCGGTTCGGCCGGGGCGTCCCATTCCTTGCGGGAGGGACGCCGCCCGATCAGTTCCTTTCGCAGCACCAACACGTCCTGGGGCGCCTCGATGGAGAGACGGATGCGGCCCCCGCGCGTCTCGCGCACCGTCACAACCACGTCGCGGCCGATCACGATGCTTTCCCCAATCTTGCGGCTGAGAACCAGCATGGTTTGCCCTCCTTGGTGCGGCTCGGCGATCCGTCCTCGATCCGACTGCGGACCCCTCGCCCATTGCTGGACGCCCAGGGGTTGCTTTCCCGCTGGGCCTTGTTGCGGGCGGGTGTCAGCAAAGCCGATGCCGAAGAATCGCCCTGGCTGCGAATGGGTGATTCGCCCTGGAAAAGCCGTCGATTTCTGCCGGGCGAATGCCGACGCGAGTGGGCGGCGCGCGGTTACGGAGCGCTGCGACTGTGCGAATCCGCACGCGCATCGTCCGTTCCAGCACAGAACAACCGCCACGGGCGGGCATGGCGGTGACCACCGCCCCACCAGCGGCTGCCAGGTCGTTGGGGTGCCGCGCCACCCGTCCGTCCGGTTAAGAACTCATAAGTCTGCGC
The DNA here is from genome assembly GCA_963771935.1 of uncultured Planctomycetaceae bacterium. GTDB lineage: Bacteria > Planctomycetota > Planctomycetia > Gemmatales > Gemmataceae > UBA4732. Next base: position 90,214 of record CAVYVK010000007.1, read on the forward strand.
CTGCTTGGCGTGTTCGAGGGCGTTGCGCAGGCGCCGGCCGTCGCGTCCTGAACCGCCAGGGTGGCCTCTTCCTGTGCCCGCCGTGCGAAATGCTCCAAACGCGCCAGCCACCGTGAGGCGGCCTGCCAATCGGCCTCCTCCGCTGTGCCCCGCCGTTCCGCGGCGGCCGCCTCCGCCTCCGCCGCGCTCCAGCCGTCAAGATTTAACCCCGCCTGGCCGAACCGCGTCGGCCAGTCGCAGCCGGCCCGGTCCCGGCCGCCTCGTCGTAGGCCCGGACGACACATTGAACAGCAGGAGCTTCTGCCGGCCCGGCAGCGCCGCAGCCACCCGCAGGGCGTCCACGCCGCGTCCGCCGCGCATCCACGGCCTCCACCGCCTGCACCACGAGGACCAACAACTGGTCCATGGGGCGGGGGCAGGCATGCCGTCGCGGGCGGGGCAGTGTTCGCAGACGTGCCGCTCCGTGCTGTCGGAGTACGGCCCCATCCACCGGCCGTGGGCGTCGTGGACCGCGTCGATCAAGTCGGGCAGCCTGTACTCCACGCCGCACCACTTGCCCAGCGGCCCACACGGCGGCCCGCCCTCCGGCCGCTCCACGCAGGCGCAAACAAGCCTTACGATCTCGGAAAGGTACTCTTCCATCCCGGCTTCACTTGGCATGGCTCGGCTCCTTCAGCAGGTCGGCCGGTTCGCCGGGCCGTGCATGGGAATAGGAACATCTTCATGCGGGTGCCGCAACGGCCATGGGACCGGCACGTAGCCGATCCCGACGCCGTTGGGAGGCGTAAGCCGATGGGAGACAGGTCGTTGCCCTTCGCGGGGTGAACAAACTATTCCCCTCCCCTTTTTGGGGTTGTGGGCGGAATGAAACGGCGCCGATGGGTCGGATCACGCAACCGCCCACCGACGGCCTCGCTCCGTCTGGTCGAGGAAGTCCTCACGATCCGGCCCGAGCGGCCCCTTTGGCCGTGGACCGCGCCCGCAGGCGGGCCACGGCTTCCACGATGAGTTCGGCACGGCTTCAACGCCCAGGTCGCCGAATTGAGGACCAGGTCATAGTTGCATGGGTCCGAGGAATCCTTGTGGAAGTTGACCACGACGAACTGCGTCCGGTCATGGTCGGTTTGTGCGATCCGCCGCGCCGCCTCCTCCCGCTTGACGCCCGGGCGCTTCTCGATCGTCGCGATCCGGTCCTCCCGAGGGCCGACGAGGCGGACGCGCAAGGTCGTCAT
>CAVYVK010000008.1:0-265745 GCA_963771935.1 uncultured Planctomycetaceae bacterium
CCCGGCCCGCAGCGAGGACGGCGGCGGCGCCTCGGTGTGCAGGATCTTGCCGTAAACTTCCGCCGCCGTTGCGCCCTTGAACGGCAAACGGCCGGTCAGCAGCTCGTACAGGATCACCCCCAAGCTGTACACGTCGGTAGCCGGACCCATCCGCTCCAGGTCGCCCGTGACTTGCTCCGGCGGCATGTAGGCCGGCGTGCCCAGCGTCGTGCCCGACTGCGTCAGCTTCTGGTCCTCCTGCCGAATCTGCTTGGCCAGGCCGAAGTCCATGACCACCGGCCCGACGCCGGCGCACATCATGATGTTGTTGGGCTTCAGGCGCCGATGAATGACCCCCTTAGCGTGGGCGGCCCCCAGCGCCTGCGCCAGCTTGGTTACGATCTCCACCGCCTTGCGAGGAGGCTGCGGCGTGCCGGCGTAGTCCGACAGCAGCTTGCCCTTGAGGTAGCGCATGGTCAGGTAGCAGACGCCGTTGAGTACCCCGACGTCATAGACCGGGCACAGGTTCGGGTGGTCCAGCTGGGCCGCCGACCGCGCCTCGCGCAGAAAGCGCTCGCGGACCATCGGGTCGTCGCCGAAGTCGAAATGAGGCGCCTTGAGCGCCTCCTCGCGATTCAGCTCCGTGTTCTCGACCAAGAAGACGGCGCCCATGCCCCCGCCGCCCAGCTTCTTCACGACGCGGTATCGCCCGAACTTTTCCGGCAAGCCCAGCGGGCCGCCGCCGTAGGGAACCGTACCGACGCCGCGCTGGCCGGCCGCGCCGCCGCCCGTGTCGCTCCCCCCAGCAGCCGGGACTTGCGCCTGCTTGCTTCGTTCCTTCGCTTGAGCGCCCGTCACCAAACCCTGCCCTATGGTTCTCTCCGGGGCCGGCGGCTGCTTGCTCGGATCCTTTGCGCGATCCGCCCCTGTTCCATCGTTGGTCGCCATTTCCAGGTTCCTCTTTTGTACCCGATGAGTTCGCCCGCGAACCGGGCCTTAGTCGTCCAAAAACCAGGTCCCCGTTTAGCGGCGACCCGAAGGGGAGCGCTCCTCCCCGCGCTCCCCTTCGGGTCGCCGCTAACCAAAGGGATTCCTGGACGATTCCTAGGCCCGCTGAGTCGAACCGGCCGCCTTCTTCCCCAGGCGCAGCAGGCCGCCCAGGAGGGGAGCGCGCCGCCCCTGCCAGTACAGCACACCCACGGCGATGAGAACGAAAACCAAGGCGTGCGCCAGCACGACCAGCACCGCGCCCGAGAAGGAGCCTTGCTCCCCCAGCATGGCCTGTTGGGCCTGGTCCTTGGTCAGCAGAGCGTCCAGGCCGCGATTGCCCCAGTACACCGTGATGAACGTCTGAGCCAGAAGCTTGCTGATCCCATCCAGTTTGGCGATGACGCCCGACAGAATGATCTGGGGGATGACGGCCACCGGAATCAGCGTGATGGCCATCTCTTCCGTGGGCGCCAGCGCGGAGATCGCCAAACCGAGCGAGACGCCGGCCGCCGCCAGGCTCGTGAGCATCAAACACAGCCCCGCGACGGCGACCGGCGGACGGCACCAGAACTCGACGACGGCCGCGAGGACCAGGGCTTGTATCGCGCTGCATAGCACCAGCAGCAGGAACTTGGAGCAGTAATAGCTTCCCGCCTGGACATTGAAGTCGCGCTTGCGCGTGTAGATGACGCGCTCCTTGACGATCTCCTTGGCGGCGTTGTTGCAACCGAACCAGAAACTGGTCACCGCCAGCAGAAACAGCAGGTTGCCCCACTTCAGGGCGTGTTCGGGTTTGTCGGTCAGATCCTCCAGATTGCCGAACACCATCACGAGCAGCACCGCCACCAGCAGGCTCTGCGCCAGCATGGCCAGCAGCGCCAGGTAGTCGCCGCGCCAGATGGCGAAGTACCGCTGCGTCAGCAGGGCCGTCTGGCGCAGGAACAGCCGGCCCCGCTCGGTCCACTTCCGCGCGTGCGGCCGGAGCGGCGGCGGCGGAGCCTCCTCCTGCCTCGGCAACCGCGAGGCGACGTAACGGTCGTAGAGGGGATGGGTCTGGAACGCCTGCTGCCAGTGCTCGGCGGGCTGCTCGGCCAGCCGTTCGTAGACGTCGCCCAGCCGCGCGATGCCGAAATAGTCCAACGCCTCCGCCGGTTTGCCGACGAAGGCCAGCCGGCCGCCCGCCGTCAGAATCACCACCAGATGACAGGTGCGCTCCACGTTGGCCAGGCTGTGGGTGATGCACACCACGGTTTTGCCGGTGTCGGCGACGGAGCGGAACAGGTCCATCATGTCGCGGTCGGTTTGCTCGTCCAGGCCGGAGGTGACCTCGTCGAGGAAGAGCAAGCTGGGCTGGCACATGATCTCGTTGGCCAGGCTGGCGCGCTTGACCTGGCCGCCGCTGAGGTGGCGAATCAGCGTCCCGCGCCGCTGTGCGAGGCCCACCGTCCCCAGCGTCTCGTCGATGCACTTCGTCACCTCGGCGCGGCTGAGGTCGGGCGGCAACCGCAGCCGGGCCGTATACCAGAGGGCGTCGCCGACGCTGAGCGAGTCGTGCAGGATGTCCTTCTGCGGCACGACGGCGATGTCCTGCTTGAGCGCGTCGAAGTGCGTGTGCAGGTCCTGCTCGTTGACCTGCACGCCGCCCCCGTCCGGCGCCGTTCGGCCGCTCAGGGCCGACAGGAGGGTCGATTTGCCCGAACCCGACGGCCCCAGCAGGCAGACGAACTCGCGCGGGCGGATGACCAGCGTGATGTCGTTCAGCAGGGTGAGCGGCTTGCCGGTCTCGCGGTTGGTGACCACGCGGCGGACGTTACGCGCCACCAGCTCGACGTTGTCCGAGCGGGAGCGCGGCAGCAGCGCCTTGCCGTTGAACAGCAGGGCGTAGGGGCCGACGTCGATCTGGTCGCCGGGCCGCACGGCGGTCGGCTTCCGGACGCGCACGCCGTTGACGAAGGTGCCATTCGCACTATTGAGATCGACAAGGATCGCCCGGCCGTTCTCCAGAGTGATGTGGGCGTGCAGGCGCGAGACCTGCGGATGCTCCAGAGGAATGTGGACCTGGCGCGCGTCGCGGCCGATCAGCATTTTGCCCGACAGGGGGATGGGCCGCAGCAGCTCGGAAGGCGGCGGCAGGGCGGCCAAGGCGGCGGAGCCGGCCATCACCGTCATCAGGGGGGCCGGGGCGGGGGGTGCGGGGTGAGGGCCGGACTTGCCCACGGCCGTGGAGGCGGCGAACACGGACCCCTTGGACTTGGCGGCCGGGGCTCGAGCCAGGAACACGAACCGACTCTCTCCCGCTTCCAGACGGTCCTCGTGCGCCAGCGGCGTACGGCCGCCGATGGGCTGGCCGTTGTGATACGTTGGGCTGTTCCGCGACAGAGGCTCGGCGTAGTGCCGGCCCTCGGCGCGAACGATGCGAAATTGCTGGCGCGAGCAGGCGATGTCCAGAACGGGCACGTCCGCCGTCTCGCTCCGGCCGACGACGAACGAGGCGGAGCCGAGCAGCGAATACAGCTTCTTGCCGGCCGCGTCGTACAGGGCGGGGTAAACGGGTTGGTTCACGGGCGATCCCCCGGTGCGGGCGCGGGACGGCGCTGTGCGAGCAGGCCGCGGCTGGGTTTCGGTCCCCGACGTCGGGATTGATTATGAGAGGTGCGTGAACGATTTGCAAGGAATTTCCGAGACGGAGATTCTTATGAAAAGATAAGCGCTAAGGGATGATTTCCCTACCAGCCCCGAGCGCAAGCGAGGGGGGTCGGTCCAACCCCTCGCTCGCGCTCGGGGCTGGTAGGGAAGGGTTTGAAAAGGCTTGAGGAAGGAAGCAGCGCGGCGGTCGTTCAGTTGCTGAACTCCGGCCGCCGTTGCGACAGTTGCGCCTGCAGCCGCGACACGATGCTCGAGTGCATCTGGCTGACGCGCGACTCGCTCAGGTCGAGCGTGGCGCCGATCTCCTTCATCGTCATGTCCTCGTAGTAGTAGAGGATGATGATGAGCCGCTCGTTGCGGTTGAGGCCGCGCGTCACCAGCCGCATCAGGTCGCGGTTTTGCAGCCGGTGCGTCGGATCCTCCGCCTTTTTGTCCTCCAGAATGTCGATTTCGCGCACGTCCTTGTAGCTGTCGGTTTCGTACCACTTCTTGTTGAGGCTGACCTGGCTGACGGCGGTGGCCTCGGCCAGCATCTTGTGAAACTCGGCCGGCGAAACGCCCAGCCTCTCGGCCATCTCGTCGGGCCGCGGCGGCCGGCCCAGCAACGCCTCCAGCGACTTCCGCGCCTCCTCCATCTTGCGTGGCCTTGCTGCGCACCAAACGCGGCACCCAGTCCATCGTCCGCAGCTCGTCCAGCATGGCCCCGCGGATGCGCGGCACGCAGTACGTCTCGAACTTCACGCCGCGCTCCAGATCGAACGCGTCGATGGCGTCGATCAGACCGAAGACGCCGGCGCTGATGAGGTCGTCGAGATCGACGCCGTCGGGCAGGCGTTGCCAGATCCGCTCGGCGTTGTACTTGACCAGCGGCAGATAGATCTCGATCAGTTGATTGCGCAGCTCGATTCCGGGGTGGGCTTTGTAGTCGCGCCAGAGTTGCGGGACATCCACGTCCACATGCGTCGCCATGGACTCCTCCCTGCTGATTGGCAAGCGACGGCGCGGACCCGCCGGAGTCGCCCGGGTCGTCCGCCGGGACGCGCGTTGGACCGCGCCTCCCCGGCGAAACTGGCCGCGCCTGGCGGCGCGCGGGAGGGTTTCCCCTGCCTCCCTCGCTCCGCGCCGGCGCAGCCCCCCGGCGTCCCCGCTCCCCTATCGGGACCGAACCTTGGTTTGCCGAACCCCCATCCGTCGCGGCCCGTAGCCGGGCCGTTCGCGTTCCCTGTTATCGTCCCTCGCCTCGGGTCCGCTGCAAGAAAAGCGGCCCGATTCCTCCGCCTCCTTCCCCCGCCGGACGGCCGCAACGGCGGCGCGACCCCCGATCCACGGATGGACAGGCCGCGAACCGGCGCGGCGGCGGCGCTGCCGACCGCCCGGGAACCGTTTCGATGAATGTTGGAGGGGGGCAGATACGATATGCGGCATCGCTTGTCAAGGTCGCATCAAGGGGCGCTGGCGCGTGGGGCCGGCGGTGTTCGCCGGTTGCATTCTCACGGCGGCGGTCCTACGATTTTGTTTAGGTACTCCGCCGCGGCCGACGCACCATGAGGACGGTATGGCCAAAAAACGCACCGCCCCACCGCAACCCGCGCCGCCCGCCCCGGAACGACCGGGCGTGACGTCGGATCGCTTCGACCGGCTGGTGCGCCTGCTTCACCTCGTCGCCGAGAGGCCGCTGCCGCGCAAGGCCCTGACGCGACGGCTGAAAATCGACGTGCGCGGCTTCTACCGCGATCTCGGCCTGGTCCGCATGGTCGGCGTCCGCCTGGAGCTGATCGACAGCCGCTACACCCTGGAGGGCGACCTGGAAACCGCTCTCGGCCTCCTCCCCTTTCCCGATCCCCACCTGACGCTTTCCGAGGCCCGGCTGCTGTCGAAGGGGCGCACAGCCGCCCACAAAAAGCTCCGCGACCACCTGGAGAACATCCGGCCGAGAGAGTGAGAGGATAAAAACGCTCCCTTATGATCGCATTTCCGAGGAATCCCGCGGCTTGGCCTCGATGACTTTCCCCAGCCCTTCCAGCAAATCCCTCTGGACGGCGGCCCGGTCGGCGGCCGACGTCCACGCCGTGGCCGCCAGCACCGGATGGTCCTGGTCCCATTCCTCAACGGCAACGAACGGGGCCGGCTCGGCCAGGATGCGCGGGTCCGCGCAGCCGCGCCGCCAGCGCCGCTTTCACCGCCGCCAGGTCGGCGCCGGTCGGGACCGGCAGCGTCCAGCGCGCTCGCCGCGTCGGCAGAGCGGAGTCGTTGGAGACCGCGCCGCCGGTCAGCATCGAGTTGGGCACGGTGACGACGCGGTTGTCTTCGGAGATGAGAACGATGTGAAAAGGCTGCATCTCGCGGACCTGGCCGCGCACGCCGCCGACTTCGATCCAGTCGCCGACGCGGACGGTGCGGAAGGAGAGGAGCAACAGGCCGGAGGCGAAATTGGACAGCGACCCTTGCAGCGCCAGGCCGATGGCCAGGCCGGCCGCGGCCAGCAAGGCGATCAGCGACCCGGTTTGCACGCCGAGCTGGTCCAGCGCGATCAGAATGACGGCGACGAGGAGGACGCCGCGGGCCGTGTTGGCGAGGAACGACGCAGCCGACGGGTCGAAGCGCGTACGGCCGATCATCCGCCGCAGCGGCCCGGACACGAACCAGATCACCAGGCCGCCCACGGCCAGCACGGCGACGGCCCGCCCCGCCCGCAGGGCGAGATCGAGCATCAGCTTTTGCCAGTCTTCCATGACGCCCCCATCGGTTGAAGCGATGTCCGTCGGCGCGGCCGTTTAGCCGCGACCCGAAGGGGAGCGCGTTGAGGAAGCGCTCCCCTTCGGGTCGCGGCTAAACGATGGCGCGTTGGCGCGTCAATTCCCCGCCTTCACCCAGATCGGCGACGCCCACGCCGACTGCCCATTCTTCTGCAACATGCGGACGTAGTAGTAGCTCGCCTTCGTGCCGTTCTTCGGCTTGGGGTCGTCCCAGTGGAAGCGCGCCGCCGCCGCGTCCTTCGGTGCCTCACTGTGGACCACCTCGCCGTCGCGGATCACGTCCACCCGGTCGATCGGCCCCGTGCCCAGCACCACCACGTCCAGGCCGGGCTTGTCCGTGTTCACCTCGTCGCCCATCATCCCCAGGGCGCCCATGCGCACGTCCATCACGATGTTGTCGGTCGCCGCGTAGGTGTGCCGCTTTTTGATCGCGTCGATCAGGCCCTTGCGGCTGAAATCCTCCGCCACGACGCAGCAATAGCTGACGTGCGTCGAGATGTGGTCGCTCGACGCTTGGAAGCCGAGGCGAAATCCCTTGTCCAGGGCCACGGACACGAAGCCGTCCGGCTTGTAGGGGCCGTGAACACGATCCGTTTTGTCGTCCACCGTCCGCGGGGCGCCGGGCGCCTCGTAGGACGTGTGATAGCCCTGGAAGATCTCGACGACCGGCTCCAGGGAATCGTCGTGATGCGCCCAGTCGGTCCCCTGCTCGGTGGCGGTGGTGTGCGGCGTGCAAACGCCGTCGGTCTCCTTGAGGTAGGCGTAGAGCTTTTCCGTATCCTCGGCCATCGCCTTGGGCAGCGGGCGCGGCAGCGGCAGCGTGCGGTGGCCGCGCTCCAACCACAACACGTTGCGGTGGCCGTCGGGGTACGGCACGCTCCGCTCGTAGCCGTAGACGGAGATGAACACTCCCGGAACGGTGTAAAGGTCGTTGGCCTTCTGCGTGCGCCACCACGGGTATTCGGCGTCGCCGCCCATGTTGTGGTCGGAGATGATGCAGAAATCGAGGGCGGCCACGTCCAGGGCGTAGCGTTGCAGGTCCATCACGGAGCCGTCGCCGACGCCGTCGCCGGAGATGTCGGTGTGGCGGTGCAGGTCGCCGCGATAGATGTGGTACGTCTTGCCTCCCGAATCGACCTTGTAGCCGCGGACGCGGGCGACCTGTTCGGCCTCATGAGGGTGGACCGCCGCGACCGGAGCAGGGGCGCGGGTGGGTCGCGGAACTTCGCCTCGCCCGGTCGAGGCAGGCCGACGAGCCGGCTGACGGCGACGCTGAGGTTGCGGGCGATCATGCTGGGCGGCGTCCAGCCGCGGTTGTCGCTGGCGTAAGCGAAGTAGACGCTTCCCGACTTGTCGCGCTGGGAACTGACGCGCATGTCGTTGCGGCCGCCGGACTGCTGAAGCTCGACCGGCGTGGTCCAGCGGTCGCCCATCCAGGCCGTGGCGAACACGTCCCAGCGGCCCTGGATGGACCAGCCGTCGATGCGCGGATGACGGCAGGTGCGATGACGGAACGCCAGCCAGACGTGGCCGTCCCCATCGTTTTGCAATTGCGGCAACTCGTCGAACTCCTTCATGTCGTCGGGAATGGCGCTATAAAGGTCCGCTTCCGGCTCTTTCCATTGGCCGTCGATGAGGCAGCGGATGCGGACGGCCCGGCTGGCGTAGAGGCGCTCGCCGCCGGCCTTGAAATAGAGGAAGCCATAGTCCTTGCCCCAGTTCGGGCCGGCCTCGTCCCAGGCGACCCACAGCCGGCCCTCGCCGTCGCAGGCCAGGCTCGGATGGGCCTGAAACCGCGGCGAATTTTCCGGCGGCTGCAGCTCGTGGAATTTCGGTTCCGGCCCGCCCGACAGGCTGCGCAGCTGCACATTGTAGGCTCCGGACTGGTACGAATCCCACGCCACCCATACACGGTCTTCTTTGGTGTCGGAACAGATGACGGGGTTCCACTCGTCCGCTTTCGACTCTCCGACGTAAATCGTCTTGTGCCAGCGGTCGCCCTCGGCGCAGCGGGCGAAGATGGCGAACTTGCCGTCGCGCACCCCCTGCCAGACGAGCCAGGCCCGGCCGCGCTCGTCGGTGGTCATGCGGTGCCAGATGTTCGGCCCCGGATCGTCGGTAAGCTGCACCCCGTCGCCGAGCTTGCCGTCTTTGTAGGGCCGGCCCCACAGGTTCCACTTGTGGTCGCGCTGGGCAGACCAGACGACCCAGAGAATGTCGTCATGCGTGCTGGCCAGGGCGACGCGGAAGTGGTCGCCCGGCCCGTCCACCTCGATCGGCTCCGACCAGGCGCCGTCCGGCCCGTCGCGCTCCGCGAGCAACACGCGGTCCTTCTCCTTCTGGTACGCGACCCATGCCAGATACTGTTTGCCGGTCTTGTAGCGGACCCAGAAGGCGGGGTAGTCGTCCTGAACCGGCTCAGGCTCTTTGAGGCCGGCCGCCGGGCGCAACACGCTGACCGCCGGCAGCCGCTCGACGCGGACCTGGCCGTCGAGGAAGGATTTCGGTTGGCCGAGAGGCACGTCGCCGGCCACGAACTTCATCTCGCCGGCCGGCAGGGTGAGCGTCACGGCTGGGTCGGCGCCGCGGACGGTGAGGACGACGCCGTTGGGCCACGGCTGTTCCGGCGGCGGCGGCGGTTTGCCGGAGGCCGGGTCGAGCGGGAAGCGGTCGCCGGGCTTGATGTAATTGCGGGTCTTGCATGTCCATTTAGCGGCGTCCTGGACGGCGTCCTTCTCCTCGAAGCGCCAGCCCTTGATCTCGACGGCCTCGCCGCCGGCGACGGCGACTTGACCGCTCCAGTCGGTCGGCTGTTGATCCTTGAGACCGAGGACGACGCGGAAGGAGGTCGTCGGCTGCTCGGCCGGCCGGTAGGCGGCGACGACGACGGCAACGACGGCCGCGACCACGGCGGCGGCGGCGAGACGGCGTTTGCGCGGAGACATGACGGCACCTCACGATGGAGAGCGGGCGGGTGGCGCCATTAGAACGTGAGCGGGGCGCGGATGCAACAGGCAAAAGGGGGGGTGCGCAGTCGAGAGGTGGTGATTGCGTGCTACGCGGGCGGCTTCTCCGGCGGCAGCGGGGACAGGGCCTTGATCTTGTCGAGGATTTGGAGCATTTGGCGGTCGGGAACGACGCCGCCGTAGCCTTGAATGCTTGACACGGGACGGGTGAAGATCCAGGTGCAAACCGCCACGGACGGCTTGTTCAGCCGCGTCGCCGTCCGCCCTTGCGGGTGCCAGGGTAAGGCCACTTGTACCTCGGCCGGCGCGGCGTTCACGCTGCCGGTGATGGCGACGAGGGCCACATCACCATCCGGCCGAATCTCGGCCGTCGGCGTGAGGATAATGGCGGGACGGCATTTCGGGTTGCGATTCTGAGGGTCCGGCGTCTCCACCCGGACGATCCGGCCGCGGCGCAAGTCGGACACGGAAGAGCCTCCTACTCCTGGAAGAGCTGCTCTTCTTCCCCCGCGTACCATTCGGGAGGAGGCGCGTGCGTCGCGGCGATCTGCTGGAGTTGCGATGCGGAGAGGGGGTAGTGCTCGACCGCCAGCTTCTCCAGTTCATCCGCGGTTTGCCAGCGGTCGAACACGTCGGCTTTCAGCCGCCCCAAATCCGCGATTTCCGGCAAAAGAGGATCCGGGTCGGCGACCTGTTCCGTTCCCGGCCAATGGCGGAGCCGCTGGGTAAGACCGTGGGCGCGCTTGAGTAAGTCGAGCCGGTGTTCGAGGGCCGCCAGCAATTGCGGGCGAACCGCCTGCATCTCCACCGTGCGTCCTGAGGCGACTTCCAGGATAATACGCCGCCAGATGTTCAAAATGTTCTCAAATGGGACGCCCGACGCCTGGGCGCGCCCCACGGCTGCATTCACCTGGCCGAAGTAGACGTGCCACAAGTGTTCGAGAGCAAGCCCTTCATTCTCCAGACCTTCCAGGTCCACTGGGTTGGGTGAGTCCGTTTTCAGTTCCAGCAGGAGGTCTTCGGACATCAGTTCCACCTTCAGTGGCATTTCGGGGTCGCTCATGGGCTTTTATCCGAACTTTCCGGCGCGGGAATCAATAATGCAACCCGCTCTTGCGGACATGGACCATCGGCTTGCCGTCGCCGTGCGTGCCGCCGGCGACGACGAGGCCGACGAACAGCTCGTGGTCGCCGGCCGTGTGGCGGGCCGTGACGCGGCATTCGAGATAGGCCAGCGCCTCGCGCAGCACCGGCGGGGCGCCGTCCGGCCGATACACCTCCAGCCCCTCGAAGGCCGGCTCGTCCAGGCCGAAGCCACGGCCGAAGTGGACGATCAGATCGGTGCTGCCGTCGTCCTCCAGCACGTTGACCGTGAAGGCCGAATCGACGTTCAGCCAGGCGTTGATGTCCCGGCCGCGCCGCAGGCACATTGTCAGCTGCGGCGGCTCGAACGAGCACTGCTGCACCCAGCTGGCCAACATGCCGGTTTCGGCCTCGCCGTAACGGGCCGTCACGACGAACAGCCCGCTCGGGATGCGCCCTAGCGCCGCCGCCACGCCCTTCAGCGCGTCGTCGCTCATGCGAGCCTCACTTCTTCAAGAGGTCTTGCACCACCGGCTCGATGTTTTCCTCGTACTTCACCTGCGTTTGCCCCTCGAATTTGTGGGCGATCCGGCCGTCGCGGTCGAAGACGAACACCGCCGGAGGGATGTCGATCTTCAACTGCTCCTCCCACTGCTCGGCTGGCTCGTCCAGGCGCAGGTTTGTGAAATCGGCGTCCTTCGCCTTCAGGAATTTGAGGATCCGCTCCGGCGCGTCCTTGTCGGTGGGATCGTCGAGGCTGACCGACACGGCGACCAGACCGTCCTTTGCGTACTTGCGTTGCATCTCGACCAGATGCGGGAACTCAGCCTTGCAGGGCGGTCAGTATTCGCCCCAGAAATCGACGACGACCACCTGGCCCTGGTGCTCATGCACCGTGCGAACGAGGTCCGCATAGTTGGCGACCTTCAGGGTCACTGTGTCGCCGGCCGGCGCGGCGGGGTTCGGCGCCGCGCTGAGGCCGGACGCCGCGAGCAGCAGGGCCGTCGCGGCCCGTGGGATGAGACGCATGATGAGAGCTCCTCATAGGGGTTTGGCGATCCGTTTAGAAGTCCTTTTGCTCCGTCGAAATCCTTTGAGGGTCTCAAGCGTATAATGAAGCATGAAGACTACACGCTGGATGACCAAATCGCCGCTGCGGCTGGCGGAAACCGCCCTGGCCGCGGCCCGGCAGGCGCTGCCGGCCTACTCCTGCAAGCACGCCCGCAAGGTCTACACCCAGCACCAGCTCTTCGCCCTGCTCGTGCTGCGCGAGTTCCTCAAACAGGACTACCGCGGCCTGGAACAACTCCTCAAGGACTGGTCCGACCTGCGCCAGGCCTGGGATTGACCCAGGTCCCCGATCACTCCACCCTCCAGAAGGCCGCCGGACGCCTCCTGGAAAAAAAGGGGTCGATGCCCTCCTCAGCCAAACCGTCCGCGCGAGCAGGATCGCGGCCTGATCCCGCCCAAGCCGAGGGCCGCCATTGACGCCACCGGCTACGAGAGCCGGCACTGCAGCCGCTACTTCGTCTGGCGGCAGGGCAAGCGTCGCCGCCGCCTGTCCTGGCCCAAGCTGACTGCGGTGCTGGAGACGGCCAGCCATCTGTTCCTGTCGGCCCACGTCAGCAAGGGCCCCAGCCAGGACTCGCCGCAGTTTAAGCCCACGGCCCGCGCCGCGGGCGGCGCTGCGCGTTGGACACGCTGTTGGGCGACAGCGGCTACGACGCCGAACATAATCACGCCTACGGCCGGGAGCGGCTGAGGATCCGCTCCACGGTGTTCCCCTTGAACCGCCGCAACGCCGGCCGGCGTCAGCCCAAGACGAAATACCGCCGCCAGATGAAGAAACGCTTCCGCCGGCGGCCGCGGCGGAGCCGTTACCGGCGCGTGTACGGCCAGCGCTGGCAGATCGAGAGCGGCTTCTCGCGGCAGAAGCGGCTACTCGGGTCGGCGCTGCGCCCGCCGGTGGCCCAGCCAGAAGAAAGAGATCCTCCTGCGGGTGTTGACGCACAACCTTATGCTCCTTGCCGGCTCGCCCTAGGATTTCGACAGAGCAAAGTCCTTTCAAATCCGGGCGAGCGGCGGGGATTATCCCCGAGGTGAGGTCGCATCCAGCGTCGGGGCGAAAACCGCCGGGATAAACCCGGCGGCTCGCCTGGGTTGATACCGCTTCTAAACGATCCACCCTCATGTTATCCCACGACCGGCGCCGCCGCCAGGAAGACGCGGCAGGGGGCGTGCGTCAAGACGTACAGCGTCCGCTCGTCGAGGGATCGCAAAGGAAGGCCCGCCGCTTCGCCCATCGGCACGATCACCAGATCGTAGGCGTCGGTGCGCAGCCGCTCCACCACGGCGGGGCCGGCCGTGTCGTCCGCCTTCACGATCGTGATCGCCCGGCCCAGCTGGTGAGCCTGTTCCTTCTCGCGCCCCATTTGGCCGTCGCCGCCCGGTCCCGCGATCGGCAGCAGTCCCAGCTTCACCTGCGGGTCGAGCAAGGTCAACACCGTCTGGAAAAGGTCGCCGTGGGCCGCGCTGCCGTCGTGGAGCAGCAGCACGCGGTTGACGCCTTCCCCCACCGCCCGCAGCTCCGAAGCCGACCGCGCATGGCGCTCGGCAGCCCGCGGGCCCTGACCGCCGCCGCCGATGTCGAGATGCACGTCGTTCTCCGGGCCGAGGATGCGCGCGGTCAGTGGCGCCGCCGCGCCGTGATGCAGGCGGACCCAAGAGGAGGCGATTCGCCTCAGCTGCTCATCGACCGTGTACCGATGCGAGACGCCGACGATCAGCTCGCGGGCGCCGACATCCATCGCCGTCTTGAGGACGGCGTGCAGCGGGTTGTTGGTCGGCACGATCACCGGCTGCACCTGCTTGCCGGCGTGCTCCGCCTTGTCCACCACGGCCGTCAGCAGTTCGCGGTCGTACCGGGTCAGCTCATGGCCTTCCGAGGGTTCTCCCAGAGGAGGCGTCACCCGCGCTGTCATCACGACTACGCTTGTCGTCGCCGGGTCGGTTTCCGCCAGCACCCTCTCTACCAGGAAGAGGTTGCGAAGCGACCGGATCGCAATCAATTTGCAATAGGGCTTTGTCAGACCAAGGCCCTGCGGCGTGACTTCCGTCGCCGTCGTCTCGTTGAACTGTTCGAGATGTTCCGGCCGTGCGCCGCTCCGACCCTCGTAGAATCGTTCGGAGATCCAGAAAACCGTAAAAAATATGGCCGTGAAGACCGTGCCGCCGATGGTGGCCGTCACCTTGGTGAACAGGTTGGCCACGGCCGAGATCACCAGGATCGCCAGGATCAGCGTCAGCCCAATGGGGACCTCGTACTTGCCGACGCGGATGTTCAGCGGCACCTTGGCCTCGCGCGGTCGGGGTCCTTGAAGCGCAGCACGACCATCGCCAGGGCCTGGAACACGAAGCTCCAGACGACGCCGAATGCGTAGGCCTCGCCCAGCAGCAGCACGTCGCCGCCGCTGATGAGAATGGTCGCCAGTTGCAGGCCGACAATGAGGTAGAGGATGCGGTACGTCGTGCCGAACTTGGGATGCGGCTTGAGGAACCAGTCGGACAAGACGCCGTCCTCGGCCACGCGGTTGAGGACGCCGTTGGAGCCGATGATGGCGGTGTTGACCGCCCCCGCCAGGATCAGACCGCCGACCACGACCACGAAGGCGTTGAGAACCAGCCGGGCAGGCACGGGGCCGATCACGTTCATCGCCAGGCCGCCCAGCAGGTTGTCGGAATACTGGGCCATGCGCACGTCGCCGGGGATAAGCAGCACGGCCAGGAAGCTGGCGCCGGCCGTCAGCACGATGCTGTAGACGAAGACGATGAAAGCCGCCTTCTTGAAGTTGGACAGTTTCGGCGCCTCGACCTCGCGGTAGACCTGGGCCAGGGTCTCCTCGCCGCTCATCGCCAGGATCGAGTGGCCGAAAGCGATGAAGACGCCGACCACGCCGATCAGGCTGAACCAGTCCCAACCGCTCAGGGCGCGAATTTTCCCTGCGACCGGCGTGCCCTTGATGAAGCCGAGCGGATCCTCCACCACCCCAGTGTCCGGGTTGGTGCGGGGGACGATGCGCGGCTCGATCGGGACCGTGTTGACGGCGCCGTCCGCGGCGTGGGCTGGCCCCTGCACCGCCAGCGTGACGCCGCACCAGCCGATCAGCACGGCCGCCATGATCGTCGTGACGATCATGATCTTCAGGGCCTTGTCGCTCGACTCGTGGATGCCGCGCACGTTCTGGCGGAAGAAATACAGCGTGGCCGCGCAGGCGACAGCGACCGACCCCCACGCCAGCCACGGCTTGGCGAAGACCTGGGCCGCCTTGATGGCTGCGTGGTTGGCGTCGGTTTCCGAACCGTAAATCATGTACAGGTAGGCGTCGCGCAACAGACCGAGGAGGTACTGGCCGGCTGAGACGCCGCTGATGGGGCCGGTGAGGACGTAGTCGAACATCAGGGCGGACACGGCGATCTTGGCCGCGAACTTGCCGAGGGCTTCGCGCACCACTTTGTAGACGCCGCCACGGAGGAACAGGGTGCAACTCTCGATGTAGACCGAGCGCACGGCGTAGCTGAAGACCATGACGGCCAGGATGAACCACGGGGCGGCGGGGCCGATGGCTTGCTCGACGATGCCGCCGATGTAGTAGGCGGTGCTGGCGAGGTCGCAGAGAACGACGGCGGAGGTGCGCCAGAACGAGATGAAGGTGAACATCACGCTGCTGACGATGATCACGCGGGCGGCGCGGCCGAGGCGCGTCGGAGCGGGCGGTGCTGGCATGGGAGCGCTTCCGGACCAGCCCGAAGCGCCAGCGAGGGAAAGAAAAACCTTGCTGGCGCTTCGGGCGGGTTAGGGCTTTGCTTAGAACTACCGGACAACACCGTGGGGCCGGTTGCTAACCGGCCTCGGATGGGCCGGTTAGCAACCGGCCCCACGCTTTTGTCCGCCAGCCCTTACGTCACGCTGGGCGTGGTATCGACCACTTCCTGCGGGATTCCCGGCGCGGCGGCCAGGAAGACCCGGCAATGGGCGTGCCGCAGGATGTATCGGCCGCGGTCGCCCACGGAACTGTTCAGGCTGAGCTGCGTTTCTTCCACCAGCGGGAGAATGACCAAGTCGTACTGGTCGCGACGCAGCCGCTCGACGATCGCCGGGCCGTCGGCCCTGGGCATGTCGAGGATCGTCAGGAGGCGGCCGAGCTTGCGCCCCGCTCCTCGTCGGCGTGGACGGCGGCGGCGCCGGCCGGCGCCTCGTCCCCGTCGGCCGACACCGGCAGCACGCCGAGCGCCACCCCCGGGTCGAGCAGGGTCAGCACCGCCTTGAACAGGTCGCTGTGGCCGCTGCTGCCGTCGTGCAAGAGCATCACGCGATCCACGCCCTCACCGGCCGCCCGCAGTTCCGCCACCGTGCGCGCGTGGCGTTCGCTGATCTTCGGGATGCGACTGCCGCCGCCGATGTCGAGGTACACGTCGCGCTCCCGACTCAGGATGCGCACCGTCAATGGCGCCGGCGTGCCGCCGTGCAGGTTGATCCAGTAAAAGGCGATCTGCTCCAGCTGCTCATCGACCGTGTACTTGTTCGACGCGCCGAGGACTAGCTCCTGGGCCTGCAGCTCCATCGCCGTCTTGAGGACGGCGTGCAGCGGGTTGTTGGTCGGCACGATCAGCGGCTTGACCTGCTTGCCGGCGTGCTCCGCCTTGTCCACCACGGCCGTCATGAGCTTCTGGTCATAGGCGTCCAGCTCGCCCTGCTCCGCCGGGGCGATCTCGCCGACCGGGGCCACCTTGGCCGTCATCACCACGACGTTGGTCGTCTCCGGGTCGGTCTCGTTCAGCGCCTTTTCCAGCATGAACAGGTTCTGCACCGAGCGGATCGACACCAGCTTGCGGTACGGCTTGGTGACGCCGAGGCTGGCCGGCGAAACCTCTTCCGTGGTCGCCCGGTTGAATTGCTCCGTGTGCTGGTGGCGCCCCTTGATCTCACCCGCCGCCCGCCGCTTCTTCTCGTGCAGGCGCTCGGACACGATGAACACGGTCACGAAGCCCAGCGTGAAGGCCGTGCCGCCGATGGTCGCCACTTCCTTGGTGAAGAAGTTGAGGATCGCCGTAATCAGCAGCACCAGGAAAATGAGCGACAGACCGACCGGGAAGTAGACGTTGCCGACCTTGATGTTGAGCGGGACCATGTATTCCCGCTTCTCGCGGTGGGTGAAGCGCAGCACGACCATCGCCAGGGCTTTGAAGACGAAGCTCCAGACCACGCCGAAGGCGTAGGCCTCGCCCAGGATGATGACGTGGCCCATACTGACGAGGATCACGAATATCTGAAGGCCGGCGATGAGGATCAAGAGCCGGTACGTCGTGCCGTACTTGGGATGGGGCTTGAGGAACCAGTCGGGCAGCACGCCGTCCTCGGCGATGCGGTTGAGGACGCCGTTGGAGCCGATGATGGCGGTGTTGACCGCCCCCGCCAGGATGAGGAAACCGACGCCGACCACGAAGGTTTCGAGGACGAGCTTCAGCCAGGAGGGGCCAAGGACGTGGCGGGCCAGGCCGCCGATGAGGTTGCCGCTGTAGAATTTCATGCGGACCTCGTCGGGGATGAGGATCACGGCCAGGAAGCTGATGCCGGCCGTGAGCATCAGGCTGTAGACGAAGACGATGAAGGCGGCCTTCTTGAAGTTGGGCAGCTTGGGCGCCTCGACCTCGCGGTAGACTTGGGCCAGGGTCTCCTCGCCGCTCATCGCCAGGATCGAGTGGCCGAACGCCAGGAACAGCCCCAGCACCCAGACGACGCGGAGGAAGTTGCGAAACCACGTCCAGCCGCCGATGAAGCCGAGCGGATCGTCGGGCCGGAAATACTGGGCCTTGGGGTCGTCGTTTTTGAGACCGGACACGTCATCCAGCTCCTGGACGGATTCGTTGTTCTTGAGCAGATGTCCATTCGTATCGACGCGCCGCGGATCGTAGGTGGGATCGTCGGGCGCGGGAGCGGACGCCGGGGCCAGGTGATCCAGACGGCTGGGGTCCGCCACGTTGATGCCGCCTTCCAGCTCGATGTCGGTGAACCGACTGACCCGATCCTTGGCGATGTGATATTCGGTGACGAGCCGCTCGCGGAAATGGCTGAGGGACTCGCCTTCGTCGAGCTTGAGTTCGAGGTGCTCGACTTTCCGGTTGAGGTCCGGCTGCCACGGCACTCCCTGGGCCGGCCCCGGAAAGATGAGCGAGACGCCGCACCAGACCAGCAGGATCACGGCCATGATGGTCGTGGCCCACATGATCTTCATGGCCTTGTCGCTGGATTCGTGGATGCCGCGCAGGTTCTGGCGGAAGAAATACAGCGTCACGAGGACGGCCAGCATGACGGAACCCCAGCGCTGCACCATTTCGCCGGCCTGTCCGGGGTCGGTCTGGTCGAGGTGGAAGGCGGTGTAGGCGGTGGGAAAGGCGAGCTTGATGAAGAGCAGGATGGTGCCCATGACGTACTGCCCGGCCGAGACGCCGCTGGTAGGGCCAGTAAGAACGTAGTCGAACATGAGGGCCGACACGGACAGCTTGGCGAGAAAGCCGCCCATCGCCTCCTTGACGACGCGGTAGACGCCGCCGCGGACGAAGAGGGAGCAGCTCTCGATATAGACCATGCGGACGAAGTAGCTGAAGACCATGACCCCCAGGATGAACCACGGCGCGGATGGGCCGATGGAGCTTTCCACGACGCCGCCGATGTAATAGACCGTGCTGGCGAGGTCGCAGAGGACGACGGCGGCGGTGCGCCAGAACGAGATGAAGGTGAACATCACACTGCTGACGATGATCACCTGGGCGGCGCGGCGCACGCCGGACAAGTTCACGGAGGAACCCGACGGGGTCGGACTGGCGTTCGAGGGGGTGGTCATAAACGGAAGGGTCCACCAACCGGCGGCGCGGCTGCCCCGTCGGTCGAACGGCAAACGCCCCAACCCGGCCGGGGTCTGGGACGCCGCCTCGCCTCTCGATGGGGAGAGGTGAGGCGGCGCAGCCGATAAGAGCAGACCCCGGCCGGCCAGGGAAACGAATCCCTGTGCGACACCAATCGAGGGCGTTTGCATTAAACATTGGTTATAGGAGCCTGCCATCCGCCTGACCAGCGTGCGGCGGTCTTCCCACTGTTCAGGAGTTCAGTTCATGACGAAGATCGACAGGGCGATCGATGCGGATCGGGCGGTGGAGCGGCTGATGCGGTTTCTTGCCGTGGAGGGCGTCACTGGCCGGGAGCGGGCGATCGGCGTCGAGGTGGTGAAAGCCCTGCGAGAAGCCGGCGTTCCGGCCTCGGCGATCCGCCACGACACGGCCAACGAACGCATCCCCGTGCCGACAGAGACCGGCAACCTGATCGTGCGGCTACCGGGCACGCGGCCGAACGCCCCACGACTGCTGTTCTCGACACACCTCGACACGGTGCCGCTCTGCGCGGGGGCCGTTCCGGTGCGGTCGAAGGGCCGCATCACGGCGAAGGGCGAAACGGCGCTGGGCGGCGACAACCGCACGGGGGTGGCGTGCCTGGTGACGCTGGCGGCGACGCTGTTGGAGCGGCGTTTACCGCATCCGCCGCTGACGCTGCTGTTCACGGTGCGCGAGGAGAGCGGTTTGTATGGCGCGCGCTACCTCGATCCGGCCGATCTGGACGGCGTGACGATGGGTTTCAACGTGGACGGCAAGGAAGCGGCCGCTCTGACGGTCGGGGCGGTGGGGGCGGCGCTGGGAGGTAGAGATCGTCGGTCGCGCGTCGCACGCCGGCGTCCATCCGGAACAGGGGATCTCGGCGACGCTGGTCGCATCGCTGGCCCTGGCGGAGGCGTCGCGGGGCGGCTGGTTCGGCAAGATCCGGCGAGCGGGGTCGCGTGAGCGCCCCGAGGGCACGGCCAACGTCGGCGTCTTCGGCGGCCGCGACGGCCGGAGCGCCGGTGACGCCACCAACGTCGTCACCGATTACGTCCACATCCGCGGCGAATCGCGCAGCCACGACCCGGCGTTCGTGAAGGAGATCGTGGCGGCCTGGCGACGGCCTTCCAGAACGCGGCGGGTCAGGTGCGGGACGACCGAGGCCGTCCAGCGAAGGTGAAGTTCACGTCGCGGCTGGATTACCACTCGTTCCGTCTGAAGGATGACGCCCCGGTGGTGCGGCGGGCAGTGCGGGCGGCGGAGGGGGCCGGGTTGACGCCGACGCTGAAGGTGGGCAACGGCGGCTTGGACGCCAACTGGCTGGTGCGCCACAAGGTCCCGACGGTGACGTTCGGGGCGGGGCAGAACAACATCCACACCACGGAGGAGTACGTGGATGTGAAATCGTTCGTAGAGGGCTGCCGGATGGCGCTGGCGCTGGCGACGTTGGAGGAGTAGAAGGCTCACCCCGGACGTTTTGTTGTGGACGCGCCGCCCCTCTCGCCGGATATTCCCGTAGGAGGGCGCCGATGGCCAGCGACGAGGGTTTGCCGGAGGAGCTGCTGGCTCGCGCGGGCCGGCGACGCCGGAGCGCTGGGCGAGCTGTTCGACCGCTGCCGCGATCGGCTTCGGCGCATGATCCGGCTGCGCCTCGACCGCCGCTTGCAGGGCCGCATCGATCCGTCCGACGTGCTTCAGGACGCCTACCTCGACTACGCCCGCCGCTTCGCCGAGTGGGCCGCCCGGCCGACGCTGCCGTTCTTCCTGTGGCTGCGCCTGCTGACCGGCCAGAAGCTCGTCAATCTGCACCGTCGCCACCTCGGCGCCCGGATGCGCGACGCGGGCCAAGAGGTGTCGCTCTACCGCGGCGCGTTGCCGCAGGCGTCGTCGGCGTCGCTGGCCGCCCAGCTGCTCGGCCGGCTGACTACCGCCAGCCAGGCGGCCGTCCGCGCCGAGACCCAGGTGCGCGTCCAGGAGGCGCTCAACGGCATGGAACCGATCGACCGCGAGATCCTGACGCTGCGCCACTTCGAGATGCTCAGCAACGAAGAGGCCGCCGCCGTGCTGGGGCTGCGCAAGTCGGCGGCCAGCAATCGCTATATCCGCGCCCTGAAACGTCTCAAGGACGCCCTCGGCGAGTGGCCCGCCGCCCCCTGATTGGAGAGTTGCCCATGTCCGAATCCAACTCCGACGTGAACCCACTGGACGCCCTGGCCGAGGAGTTCGTGTCCCGCTGCCGGGCCGGCGAGCGGCCATCGCTGGACGAGTTCATCGCCCGCCGCCCCGACCTCGCCGACGACATCCGCGACCTCTTTCCCGGTCTAGTAGTCATGGAAGGCGTCCGCCCCGACCGCGGCGACAGCACCGGCCCTTTGAGGACGGCGCAGCCATCCCCGCCCTGAAACGGCTGGGGGACTACCGCGTCCTGCGCGAGGTCGGCCGCGGCGGCATGGGCGTCGTCTACGAAGCCGAACAGGAGTCGCTGGGCCGCCACGTCGCGCTCAAGGTGCTGCCGGCGCACGCCCTGCTCGAGCCGCAGCGATTGCGGCGTTTCCAGCGCGAGGAAGGCGGCGCCGCTGCACGAGGAGCTGCGCAAGATCCAGGAGGGCCGCCGGCGCGGCCCGCAACGGCTGGGCGACATTCTGCCGATCGTGTTGGCCCGGCTGGGCGTCGGCGGGGTACAATCAACCGAGTCAGGGGAGGAAGACCTCACCTAGCCGAATCGGGCTTGCCGGCCAAGAACGCCTTAGCACTACAGCGCAGCTGACGCAGCATCTGCTTTGACTATTGTTCCTTCCCGACACTGGGAGGGACATTCATGACGGCGGATCCGATCGAGGCCCTCGAACCGGAGTTCACGGCCTTCCTGCGGCCCCTGGAGCGGCTCTTTGACAACCCCCCAACGATTCGGCACTTCCGCAACTACTCCCGCGGACTGCTCACCGACCTGCCGCGCAAGACGGCCGAGCCGCCAGCCCCGTTCGCCAGCGTCCCGCCCCGCTGCCTGCAACCGTTCCTCCAGGCCTGCCTGTGGGACCACGACGGCCTCACCGACGCCGTGCCGGCGCGCCTGCTCGCCGCGGTCGGCGACCTCCCGCCCGATCCGCTGGGCACGGTCGGCGTCCTGGACGAGACCAGCGCGGTCAAGAAGAGGGCCAAGACGCCGGGCGTCCAGCGCCAGGGCCTCGGCTGCGTCGGCAAGGTGCGGAACGGCATCGTCACCGTCCACCTGGCCGTGGCCCGCGGCCGGTTCAAGGCCCTGCTCGACGGCGACTTGTACCTGCCCGAGTCGTGGCAGGCGGATCGGGATCGCTGCCGTGAGGCGGACCTCCCCGACGACGTCCGCTACCGGCCCAAGTGGCGAATCGGTCTGGAGCTGCTCGCCCGCGCCGAGCGCAACGGCTGGCGCTTGGACTGGCTGACCTTCGACGAGGGCTACGGCGGCAAGCCGGACTTCCTGCGGGTGCTGGACGCGGCCGGCCGGACCTGCGTCGGCGAAGGGCCCCGGACCTTCTCCGGCCGGCCGGGGCGGAGGCGAACCGCGTTGGGCGCCGAGGCCGTGTTCGCCCAAGCCGGGGTGCGGAGGCGGGCGGCGCGGTCGTTCCGCTTCCCGCAGCAGACCGGCCCGCAGGCCGTGGGGCAGGCCCAGGGGGTGGACGTGGCCCTGGGCCATGACCGTCGGCCGCGTCAGCGATGGATCCTGGTGCGGAACCGGGAGACGGGGGAGAGGAAGGACTTCCTGACCAACGCGCCGCGTCGGATCGGGGTGCGGCGGGTGCTGGCGGCGGGATTCGTTCGCGGGAACGTGGAACACGTCTTCCGCGTGGCGAAAGGCGAAGTGGGGCTGACGCACGTCGCGGGCCAGAGCTGCGTGTCGTTGAAGCGTCCTCTGGCGTTGCGCCTGGTGGTGTTGGCCTTCGTCTCTCTGCACACGAAGCGGTTGCGGGGGGAAAAACGCGGAGGCGACCCTGGAGCAGGTGGGCGCGACCCTGGCCCTGGTCTGCCGGAGGTATGTGCGCCGGCGCCGGGGGACGACTGAGACGGCGTGCCTACTGGACCTGCTCCAGTACCATCAACGCCGAAACGCCGCGGCGCGACGGTCGCGCCAGAAACGGCCCAGAAAGCTCAGACGCTTCGCTGCGCTGTAGTGCTAGAGGCGCTAACATAATGTGGCGGCACGTTTCCAACGTGCCGTAAAACCGGCACGTTTCCAACGTGCCGCCACAAAAAGTTACAGCCTGTTAGCGGCGACCTGGAGGGGAGCGCTCTGAGCGAGCGCTCCCCTCCAGGTCGCCGCTAAACGGCCGAGAAATCCGCTGGCCGCCGTCTCGGTTAAATGTTAAAATAGGAAAGAAGAGAAGAAGGCGTAAACTGCCCACGACATCGAATCATGTGTAACAAGGGAGGAAGAAACCAGCCGGATGGATTGTGTCCGCTTTGCCGACGGGGCACAATGGAGGCTCGAAGCCGCGTTCGCCCAGGGAGTCCATCCGATGTCGGCCTGCGTTGTTTGGTGCTGCCTCTCCACGAGCCTCGCATCCGCTCCCGCGCCGGAGGTGCCGACCGCGGCGAAGCCGGTCGTGCTGCTGGCCGGGAACGACGAGTACAAGGCGGCCAAGGGGACGGAGGCCGTTTACGAGGGCGTCGTCGAGAACAACCCCGCCGACGGCACGATCGGCAAGCCGACACGCTTCAACGCCTACCGCTTCAAAGGCAAGGACGCCGACGGCAAGGAATTCGTCCGCGAGCTGTACGTGCCGGGCAAGGCGTTCCTGCTGGGGTCGTTCGTCGGCAAGCGCGTCCGCATCACGGGCAAGTTCGTTGACGCCACGGCGGACGGCAAGGTGTATCTGGAATTGTGGCCGGCCCAGGTGGAAGAGACAGCGGTCGTCGCCGTGGCGCCGCCCGTGCCCGATGGGGTCCACGCCCGTTGCGGCTGGCAGCCGGAGGAAGCGCGGAAACTCGGCAAGCGCGTGCTGGTCTACCACGATGGCCGGGAGTTGGCTCAGGCGTTGCGGCTGAGCGGCGACGACACGGAGGCGGCCGCGACCGAGCTGATGACCCAGAAGCTGGACGTGCGGGCCATCGACTGGAACAAGCAGATGATTGTCACTGTCGCGGCGGGGCTGCGCGGAGCTGACGTGGACCGGCTCGCCGTGACGCGCGTGGAGGTGAAGGACAGGACGATGACGGTTTTCTATCGGCTGTCGGCCGATCGCGGGGTGGGCGGTTTCGGCTACCCGGCCGAGACGATACTGGTGGACCGCATGGACGGCGCGGTTCGCGCCGAGGAAGAACCTGCCCGCGCCCCCGAAAGCGTCAGAGCCGCGACCGTAAGGGAGCGGGGCGAACACCACTCCCTTACGGTCGCGGCTCCGATCCAGGTGTTCTTTCAGGTGAAAGGAGCATTCCGATGCGCTATGCTTCGTTGCTGGGCGTGCTGGCGGTGGTCGGTCTGACCGTCTCGGTCCAGGCGGACGTGTTCGTGCGGGTGCCGTTCGTGAACATCCACGTCGGCCAGCCGGCGGTGCCGCCTCCGGTCGTGGCCTATCCGGGCGATCCGCCGCCGGTGCCGCTGCCGCCCGCTGAATCCATCGCCGTCGGACGGCCGCCGACGTTGGCGGAATTCGCGGCGTCATTCCAACCCGCGCCGGGACATTACGAAGTCGTTCTGCTCAACCCGGAGACGTGCTGCCCGGTGAAGGTCTGTTTCACGCTGCCGTGTGGCTGCCCCAAGGTCCGGGTTCACGACAAGTCGCTCGTCTTCCACTATGGGTTGCTGGACAACGTCTCCATCCGCTTCCGCCACGACGGAAGCGTGGCGGTGAAGGATTGAGGGCCGTCCGCTTCAGTCGGGCTTGCCGGCCGCGATCAGATCGAGACGTACCTGACCCTTGTCGTCCAGTTTGGCGACGAGGGTGCAGCGGCGCTTCTGAAGGATCAGATCCTTCGTGCCAGGGACCGGCACGTCCTGGGCCAGGACGGTCGTGCCGTCGGTCACCGTTAGGGTCATCTTGCGCGGCTGCACATCGACCAAGTTGGCCGGCGGAGGCGGCGCCGGAATGATTTCCGTGGTCGTCTGGCCGGCGGCCGGCACGACGATCGTCGCCGGGACCTGCACCGATCGGGCGAACTGCTTGCGCGCCTCTTCGATCATCACGCCCTGAAGGACCACGCTTGGCGCCGACCCGCCGCTCTTGCTGGCCGGGCGCACCAGATCGCCCACCAGGCGAACGGAAGTCCGGTCCTTCGCCATTTGCAGGTGCAGGTTCTGAGCGCTCTGCAAGCCAAGGGCCGCCGGGTCGAGGGGAACGTCCATCTGGCCGCCCATGCTCACCTGTTTGCCGTTGGCCCCCGTCACTTGTACGTCGCGGATCACCCAGGTCTTGCATTGGTCGGAGGAGCAGACGGCGCAGAGATCCCGGCCGCTGAGCGGGCAGCGGTCGCCCTTGACGTCGGGCCGGAACGTGTCGCTGAACGTGCAGGCGACCGTGCGCGTCCTGGCCCACGTTCCCGCATCGGTCCACGCCAGAACGACGCCCACGCCGCCGGTCGGCGCCTTCGTGACGTTGACCGAGGTCTTCGCCTTGTCGATCAGGTTCTCGTTCACCGCGTCCAGCTCAATGACGTAGGCGCCCGGCTTGTCGAACTGGATCAGCCGCTCCTGGCTGTCCATCTCGTCCTCAACGCACTCGAGCGGGCGGCCGTCGCTGACGTCCCAGAAGCAGTGCAAGGCGTTCGTCGTCCTGGCCGTCACCTTGAACAGGGCCGGGGTTCCGGTCCCAGGGCTGACGCGAACCGCCTCCAGGCTGACCACCTTGGGCTGTTTGCTGTCGGGCGGGTCCTCGACGTGGAGCGACACCGTCCGGTCGCTCTCCTCGCCGAGCAGATTGGAGAGGCTGAGCTTGATGGAGTAGTCGCCGGGCCGTTCGTAGGTGTGGTCGATGGAGAGGTGATCGGCGTCGGCCGGGACCATCTCCGAGCCGTCGCCGAAGTCCCACCAGCCGGTGAAGCCGGGTGACAGGTTCTGGAAGTGAACGACGCGGCCGTCATGCTCGACGCGGAAGTTGGGCACCGGCTTGGCCGGTTTGACGGCCCGGTCCACGAAGGCGCTGAAGTACATGACGACGACGCCGGAGAGCAGGCCGCCGAGCGTGCCGAGGACGCCTTGAACCAGCCGCCGCCTTTTTTCTTGCCGATGTCTTCCTCTTTTTGCGCCATGAGCTGCGGCCCTCCTTGACCGGATCGGACAGCTACCCGGCGGAGAGGATACCGCCAAGGGCGGATTGGGGTCGAGAGAGGTTTTTCGACGCCGGCGAGCGGCCGGCGTGAGCCGGCTGATGAAGCTTCATCAGCCGGCTCACGCCGGCCGCTCGCCCGCCCGCGCTTGCAGATGCGCCAGCACCAACCGGATGTCGTCGTAGGCGACCTTTTCGCCGAGGACGAGAAAAATCGGCTTGAGCCGCTCGACGCCGACCTGGCGCACCGCCTCCGTCACGCGCTGCACCACGTCTTCGCGATACCCAGGTCGCAATCGACGCCGGCTTCGCGGTGCGGATGAATTCGGCGAGATGCTCCACCGCCGTGGTGCGGGCGTATTTCAGCTCACGCATCACGTCGTCGATCGAGGCGCCGTTGCGGTAGAGGTCGTGGGCGGCCTGCATGCGCACCGTCATCCGCGCCGCCGGTTTCGGCGCCATGACCGTCCCAATCGGCGCGACCGGCGACGTCACGTCCATCGCCAGGCCGTGTTCACGGCTGTGGGAGGCGATCAGCGGCAGGAAGCGGCCGGCGAAGTCGCGCAGCTTCACGTCGCCGACGCCGGAGATGTACCGCATCCGCTCCGGCGTGGACGGCCGCACGCGGGCCAGCTCGCGCAGCACCGCGTCGCCGAACACCATGTACGGCTTCTCGCCGCGCTCCTGGGCGATCAGCAGCCGCAGCTGCCGCAATGCCTCGAACAGCCCCGGATCGACGCCCTCCCACGAGATTTCCGCCGCCGCCGACTTCTCCACGCTTCTCGCCCTTCTTGCGCCGCACCAGCCGGATCAGCCGCACTTCGCGCTGGCCGCGCATCACCTCCCACGACGCCTCATTCAGCTTCAAGCAGAGGGTATTCGTCGCCGACCTGCATCAGCACCTTCTGGCCGATCAGCTGGTAGAGCCAGTCGCGCACGTCGGCCTTGCTGTCGCCCTTTGAGCAGGCCGAACGTCGTCAGCTGGTCGTGGCCGCGGCGGCGGACGTTCTCGCGTGTCGTCGCCGCGCAGCACGGCGACGACGTGGTTGATGCCGAAACTCTCCTTCACGCGGGCCACGCACGACAGGATCTTCTGCGCCACGACCGTCGCCCCGGCCACCTCCTCGGTGTCGCCCAGGCACAGGTCGCAGGCGCCGCACGACTCGGCCGCATACGTCTGGCCGAAATACTCCACCAGGGCGCGGTGCCGGCAGACGGCGCCGCGGGCGTAGCGGTCCATGTCGTCGAGATGGCGCAGGGCGCTGGCCAGGAACTCCGGCTCGGCCTCCGCCTCCTGCGCCGACTTCTCCAGCATCGACTTCGAAGCGACACGACGTCCGCCCCGGAGTGCAGCAGCACGCACTCGGCCTCCAGGCCGTCGCGGCCGGCCCGGCCGGTCTCCTGCTGGTAATGCTCCAGCGACTTGGGCATGGCCGTGTGCAGCACGAAGCGGACGTTGGAGCGGTCGATGCCCATGCCGAAGGCGACCGTGGCCACGACCACGTCGCAGCGCTCGCGGCTGAACGCCTCCTGCGGCCTCGTGCCGCTGCTCCGCCGTCAGGCCGGCGTGGTAGGCGACGGCCTTGACGCCGCGCTTCTGCGAGCGACGCGGCCAGCTCGTCCACGTCGCGGCGGCGCAGGCAGTAGATGATGCCGGCCTCGCCGTCGTGGCGGTCGAGCACTTCGCCGACCTGCTTGGCCAGGTCGTGCCGCGGCAGGACGCGATAGGTGAGATTCGGACGATCGAAATTGCCGACGAGGGTGACGGGATCGCGCAGGGCGAGCTGGGCGATGATGTCGCGGCGGACCTGTTCGGTGGCGGTGGCGGTGTAGCCGTGGACGGAGGCGCCGGGGAAGAACTCGCGGAGGCGGGCCAGCTGGCGATATTCGGGGCGGAAGTCGTGGCCCCAGTGGCTGATGCAATGGGCCTCGTCGATGGCGAAGGCGTGGACGCCGACTTGCTGCAGACAGGCGGTAGAAGTCCGACGACACCAGCCGTTCCGGCGAGACGAACAGGAGACGAATCTCTCCCTTGCGGAGGTCCATTTCGGCGGCGAAGCGTTCGCTGTCGGACAGGGAGCTGTCGATCTGGGCGGCGGCGACGCCGCTGGCGCGGAGGCCGTCCACCTGATCTTTCATGAGGGCGATGAGCGGCGAGACGACGACGGTGACGCCGCCCGCTGAGGACGGCGGGGGCCTGGTAGCAGAGGGACTTGCCGCCGCCGGTGGGCAGGACGACGAGCGAATCGCGGCCGTCGAGGACGGCCCGCATGGCCTGCTCCTGGAGCGGCCGCAGCGACGAAAAGCCCCAGTGACGCGCGATGACGGCCTTGAGGGCGTCCAGGGACGAGGATGCGGACGGCATGGACGGCAATCTCCTGTGATCCCGTCATCATGCCCGATGGCGCAGGGGTATCGCAAGGTCATTCGGCCGGCGCATAGCGCGGCCGTTTAGCCGCGACCCGAAGGGGAGCGCGGGGGCGACGCGCTTCCCTTCGGGTCGCGGCTAAACGGCCGCGCGCCGTAGCGTGAACACCGTGATCTCCGGCCGCACGTTGAAGCGCACCTGGCGCAGGTGGCCGAGGCCGCGGTTGATGTACAGCTTCCGGCCGTCGAAGAGATCCACCTCGCCGGCGATGTAACGGCGGTTGGTGACCGGCACGATCGGCGGCGGAAAGAACGGCAGCTTGACCTGGCCGCCGTGGGTGTGGCCGCACAAAATCCAGCCCTGATAGCCCTCCCAAACGTCGCCGTCGGCCGCATCCGGGTTGTGGCACAAAAACAGGTTAGCCTTCGTGGGGTCCAACCTCCGTGTCACCGCGTCGGGATCGCACGTCGGGCTCCACAGGTCG
Source organism: uncultured Planctomycetaceae bacterium (assembly GCA_963771935.1). Classification (GTDB taxonomy): domain Bacteria; phylum Planctomycetota; class Planctomycetia; order Gemmatales; family Gemmataceae; genus UBA4732. The sequence continues at coordinate 28,437 of CAVYVK010000008.1, forward strand.
TCCACGCCGGCCACCGTCAGACCGGCCATGTCGTGAGCGCGGTTGCGCAGCATCACGAAGCCGCGATCCGTCAGCCGGGCCGTCAGCTCGTCGGCGACCTGCGTGTCATGGTAGGACTGGGCGTAGTCGTGATTGCCGAGAATGCCAAGCGTCGCCAACCGACCGGGGCGCAGGTCGTCCAGCACTCGGCAGACGTGATCCAGTTCCTCGTCCGCGCGGGCGGTCATGAAGTCACCTGTGACGACGAGGATATCGGGTCCGAGGGCGGCGATGGTGCGCAAGGAATCACGGAGGTAGGCGTCGGACACCTCCGGGCCGATGTGGAGGTCGCTGATCTGCACCAGCGTCTTGCCGTCCAGCGCTTCGGGCAGGAAGCGGATGGGCAGGTCGCGCCGCACCACCTCGACCCAGTGCGGCTCGATGAGCCAGGCGTAGCCGCCCAGGCCGGCGCCGCCGGCCAGCAGTCCGGCGGCGGTCCGTTTCAGAAAGGCCCGGCGCGTGGGGGCCGACGGTTTGATCGTGCGTTGGTCGGTCGTCGCTTCCATCATCCCTCCCGTTCCTTTGGATCAGCGTACCTTTTTTCGGGGGGAGGGGTCAACGGGATTGGCGAGCCGGTAGTGGCCTCATCTCGTGGTGCAGGCGGCTCGCCTGCCTCAATTGTCCCGCAGGCGAGCCGCCTGCACCACGAGATGAGGCCACTACCGGCGAGCGACGGGGTTTATCCCGGCGGCCTGCCGGCGCGCTGCCAGTTCCACTCGTCGATGATCGGTCGGAAGGCGGCGATGTGGGCCGGCGTCGTGCCGCAGCAGCCGCCGACCATGCTGACGCCAGCCTTCAGCAATTCGGGCAGCCATGACGCCATGTATTCCGGCGTGTGGGGATAAACCCAGCGGTCCTCGACCTCTTTCGGCGTCCCGGCGTTCGGCCGGACGAAGAGGCGTCGCCAGCTGTTGTCGCGGTATTCTTCCACGACCTCAAGGATCTGCGGCATCCCCATGTCGCGCCCGCAATTCACGCCGAGTGAGACCAACACGCTGCCGGAGTAGTTGTCCATCCAGCGTGCCAGTTTTTGCGGCGGCAGGCCGTCGAGGGTCCTAATCTGGTTGAGCCGATCATGCCAGTAGGTAAACGAAACGAGCACGGGGAAGGAGCGGGGTAGGCGGCAGCAAAGAAGCTCCACCTGGCCAAACAACATATTCAGATCGCTACAGGTTTCGAGGACAAAGGCGTCGGGGCCGGCTGCGGCGAGGGCGCTCACGAGGGCCGGAAAGGTCGTCAGCTCCTCCTTCGACTGGCAAGGGCCGACGTCGGCCAGCACCCAGCGATCCGTGCCCGCCGCCTCGCGCGCCAAATCCACGGCGGCTTGGCAGATCACTCCTAACTCCCATTCAAGCTTGTGCCTGGACAGAGCGGCGGGGTTCGCCTGAAACGTGTTCGTCAGCAGCACCTCGGCCCCGGCGTCCACATACGCCTGATGGATCGCCCGGACCTTGTCGGGATGCGTCAAGTTCCACAATTCGCCGCACTCGCCGGGTTGCAGCCCCGCGCACTGTAATTCCGTCCCCATCGCCCCGTCCATGAGCAGGACGCGGCCCGACCGCAGCGCGTCGAGGAAGCCTGACATCTCACGCCCCATATTTCCCCAGCCGGCCGGCGTGCGCCATCGCCAGCGACATTAGATATTGCGCCTGGAATTGCCCCAACCCGCCGCGCAGACATTGCGACTCGCCGAACTCCGTCACCGGGTCCGTCCGGCATGTGTGCGCCACAGTACGACCGGAACGGGGTGCCAGCTGTGGCTCTTCAGCTTGCTCGGCGTGCTGTGGTCGCCGGTGACGATGAACACGTCCGGGTTCAGCGCCGCGCCTTCGGGATTTCCACGTCCAACCGCTCGATCACCTCGACCTTGGCCGCGAAGTTGCCATCCTCGCCGGTGCTGTCGCTGTACTTGTAATGCAGGAAAAAGAAATCGTACTGGTCCCAGACCCGCCGCAGCGTCTCCATCTGGTCGCCGAGCGTGGCGCCGGCGTCCAGCACGTCCATGCCGACCAGCCGGGCCAGGCCGCTTGTACATCGGGTAGACGGCGATGGCGGCCGCTCGGAGACCGTAAATGTCCTGGATCGTGTCAATTTTTGGGTAGCGGGCGAAGCCGCGCAGCGTGACGGCGTTGGTCGGCGCCTGGTCCCGGAGGACGCGGGCGGCCTCGGCGGCGAAGCGGTTGACGGCCTCCGCCGTCCGCTGCGAAGCCGGGTCGGCGCCCTTGGCCAGCAACGGCACGTGGCCGACCGCCTGCGGATCGGTGTCGTTGACCGCATCGCCCAGCCCATCGCCGCGCAGCACCAGCACGAACCGATGCTCCCGCACCGGCTCGACGAACACCTCCACGCCGGGAACGACGATCTGCTGCATCAAGCGGCACATCTCGACGCAGCGCTCCGTCGTCGGCCGGCCGGCGCGGCGGTCGGTGATGACGCCGGCCGCATCGACGGTGCAGAAGTTGCCGCGCACCGCCACGTCGCGCGGGCCGACGTCGAAGTTGATGCCGAGCGCCTCCAGGATGCCGCGGCCGATGCGGTGCTGGAGCGGGTCGTAGCCGAACAGGCCCAGATGTCCGGGGCCGCTGCCGGGCGTTATTCCCGGCAGGACCGGCAAACTCAGACCGCAGACGCCTTCGCGGACCAGGCCGTCGAGGTTCGGCGTGCGGGCCGTTTCCAGCTCCGTCTTGCCGCCCAGCTCCAGCGGCAGACCACCGAGGCCGTCCGCCACCAGGAGGACGATCTTGCTCTTGTTGTCTTCGCGCAGCTCGCGCATCAGGTCGTGGAGGTTCATGCTGGGAGTTTACCAGTCCTAAGTCCGTAGTCCATAGTCCGTAGTCTCGTGGTGCAGGCGGCTCGCCTGCAATTGCGCTGCAGGCGAGCCGCTGGCGCCACGAAGGCCGCGGAAAAAATTCAGTCGCGGACGGAATGTAGTATCGTTGAGAGGAAAACCACGGGTTCCCGCTACGGACTAGGGACTACGGACTACGGACTAAGAAGCGAGTGCATCATGGCCATGGAGCTGCCCGACGAGGCGGTCCTCTACAACTACCAGGGACTTCTCACGCCGTTCGGCGAGGAGTGGACGCCGGCCGCCGAGCTGCGCGCACGCTGCTTCCTGGCGCCGGCCCGCCTCAAGGACGTGGCGCCGCGGCTCATGCTGGTCCGCGGCCAAGTGGCGGCCGAGCGCGAGATGCGCAACCCGCCGCCGGAGATGACGCCGCTCGATTCCGGCTTCATCGACCTGCCGCAGGCGCTGCTGGACGGCTACCGCCGCAAGGGCGACGCCAGCGACCTCGGCCGCGTCCTGAGCCTTGCCGCCGGCCTGCGCGAGGAGGCCGACCGCGTCGTCCTGCTCGGCGTCGGCGGCTCGCAGCTGGCCGGGCGCGCCCTGTTCCAGGCCCTCAAGAGCGCCCACCACAACGAGCTGCCGCCCGAAACGCGCCTCGGCGTGCCGCGGATCTATTTCGACGGCGACGGCTTCGACAACGACGCCTTGCAAGAGCTGCTGGACCTCTTGCAGATCACCTGCGTCGATCCGGAGCAGCGCGAGGAGCGCTGGGCCGTCGTCTGCCTCAGCAAGTCCGGCGCGACCCTGGAGCCGGCCGTCGCCCTGCGCGTCTTCCGCCGGGAGGCGACGGAGTATTACGGCCTGCGCTCGGCGTGGCTGCGTCAGCTGTTCGCCGCGGTCACGGGGCCGACGAGCAAGCTCCGCCGGCTGTTCCAGGCGGAGCAGCCCGGCGAGGGCGACCTGCTGACCATCCCCGATAACGTCGGCGGCCGATTCTCCGCGTTCACGCCGGCCGGCCTGCTGCCGGCGGCGCTGATGGGGTTGGACGTGCGCGCCCTCTTGCTCGGCGCCTCGGCCATGACCAAACGCTTCCTGGAAGAGCCGTTCGAGCGCAACCCGGTGCTGCAGTTCGCCTGCGTCAACCACCTGATGAGTGAAGAGTTGCACACGCCCTTGCGCGTCCTGTCGGTGTGGTCGAAGAAGCTGGAGGCGCTGGGCCAGTGGTACGATCACCTGCTGGCGGAGAGCCTGGGCAAGCAGGGCCGCGGGCCGACGCCGCTGACGCTGGTGCAGACGCGCGACCTGCCCACGCGCGGCCAGCAGAACCAGGAGGGGCCGCGCGACCGGGTCGTCAACAACCTCATGGTACGCACCCCGAAAACCACGCCGATCCTGGTTCAGATGGCGGACCACAACGCGGACGAGCTGAACGCCTACGCCCGCAAGGGGCTGCCGGACTTGCTCTCGGCCGCCCTGAAGGGAGTCAACCAGGCGCACTTCGAGGCCGCCCGGCCGACGGCCGACCTCGTGCTGCCGGTGCTGTCGGAACACACGCTCGGCCAGCTGATGCAAATGCTGATGCTGGCGACGGTGGTGGAAGGGCGACTCATGGGCGTCAACCCCTATGGCCAGCCGGGCGTGGAGGCGTACAAACGGCATATGCTCTCGCAGTTGAAGAGTCCGTGAGGAGTGAGGAGCGAGCATGTCGCCGGAAACAGGACCGTGGCCGGTGCTGGATGTGCAGGAGCGGCGCCTCCTGGGCGTGATGGTCGAGAAGGCCAAGACCACGCCGGACGCCTACCCGATGAGCGTCAACGCGCTCGTCACCGGGGCCAATCAGAAGTCCAATCGCGATCCCATCCTGAACCTGTCGGAAATCGAGGTGGAGGACGCCCTCGTCCGCTGCCAGAAGAAAAACCTCGCCATCAAGATCACCGGCGGCCGCGTCATCCGCTGGAGGCACAGTCTCTATGAGGCGTGGCACGCCGACAAGGTCGAGCTGGCCGTGCTGGCCGAACTGCTGCTGCGCGGGCCGCAGACCGAAGGGGAACTGCGCACGCGGGCCAGCCGCATGGAGCCGATCGACGACCTCGACGCCCTGCGCACCGTGCTGCAACCGCTGGTGAAGCGCAACCTCGTCGTCTACCTCACGCCGGAAGACCGGCGCGGCGCGGTGTTGACGCACGGCTTCCACGACCCGCAGGAGTTGAAGCATCTCCGCGGCCGTCACGTGGCCGAGCCGGTTCCGGCGAGCGCGCCGGCCGCCGACGCCCGGCAAGAAATCGCGGACCTGAAACAGAGCGTCGCCGACTTGCGAGGCGAGGTGAACGGGTTGCGCGAGGAGCTGCGGCAGTTCAAGCAGTCGCTGGGAGCATAAAGCGTCCGATGCGGCCCGTTTAGCCGCGACCCGAAGGGGAGCGCGTTTTCCCAACGGGCTCCCCTTCGGGTCGCGGCTAGGTCGTTTCTGACAATCCGGTATGCCGGTTGCTTTTCTTCCTGTTGTTGGTCCCATCTCGCGAGTGGGGCGGTTTCCCGAAGGAGGCTACCCATGTACCGCTACGACCTCATTGACGCCCAGTGGGAGCGGATCGCGCCCTTCTTCCCCGACCGCTTCCACCACGGCCGGGCCGGACATCCCTGGGGCGATCACCGGCCGCTGGTCAACGGCATCCTCTGGCACCTGCACACCGGCGCCCCCTGGCCCGACACCCCCGAGCGCTACGGCCCCTGGCAGACGGTCTACGACCGCTTCAACCGCTGGCGCGCCGACGGCACCTGGGCCAAAATCCTTGACGCCCTGCTGCTCCGGCTGGACGACAACGGCCTCATCGCGCGCGACCTGTGGTGCGTCGATGCCACCGTCATCCGCGCCCACCAGGCCGCCGCCGGGGCGGAAAAAAAATCCCGACCCGCGGCCGGAGCTGGGCGGCCCCGCGACGACGCAATGCACGGAACCCGAGGGCCATGCGCTGGGGCGTTCGCAGGGCGGCTTCGGCACGAAGACCCACCTAATCTGCGACAGCAACGGCGTCATCCTGGCCGTGTGGGTGACCGAAGGCCAGCGTCACGAGACCCAGGGCTTCGAGGAAGTCAACCGTCGGGCGCGGCGGCCGCGCCGGGCCGGCCGGCCGACCTGGCCGGAGCGGGAGGCGGGCGATAAGGCCTACAGCTTCGACCGCGTCCGCGGCTGGCTGCGGCGGCGGCACATCGAGCCGGTGATCCCGACGCGGAGCAATCAGCCGCGCCAGGAGGATTTCGACAAGGCCAGTTACCGCCGACGCAACATCATCGAACGCGCGATCGGCTGGTTCAAGTGGTGTCGGGCGTTGGCGACCCGCTTCGACAAGCTGGCGGTCAACTACGTCGCACTCTGGATCGTGGCCAATATCCAATTCCTCCTTCGGAAGTATCCGGAAGCCCTGGGCGTCCGATTGTCAGAAACGACTTAAACGGGCCGCATTCTACGGATCAATTTTCAGAACATGGCCCGGTACAGCACGAACCCGATGAAGGTCAGCAAGCAGGCGATGATGAGCGAGGGGATCGTCACGAAGACGATCGCCCAGAGCAGGTTCGACCGTCCGGTGCGGCCGTTGTAGGCGTACTTGCATTCCCGACAGCGGACGTGGTGGAAGAGGGCCGGCCCGTAGAAGCTGCCCCACGGGGTCCACAACACGCGCTTCGGTCCCTCCGCCCCACAGCGCGGGCACGGCCGGAACCCCTTCTTCCGGATCGACGGCGCATCCTCATCCGTCTCGATCTCGCTCACGTCCTCGGCCGGTCGGCGCGCGGCCGACTTCGCTTCGATGACATCCTCCGATCCCGCCTCCGCGAGACCGGCGACCAGATGCTCGCAATGCGGGCAGGGAATTTCTGCGCCGGCGTGTTCCCCCGGCGGACGAAACCGATGCTGACAGTTCGGGCAGGTGAGGGTTTGAGCCATGAAAAGTCCAGGCCTCCGTAAGATGGGACCGTCAGGTCGCCCTTCGGCTGTCGCCGACGACGGCGGCGGATCCCGGAATCGGATGAAGCGATGAGATGATGGTAATGAACTTCCGGAGCGGCTGGCAAGCAAATTGCAGGAATAAAGGGACAAATTGAATCGGGAGGGAAGGCGCCCCTCTTTGCACAGGAGACCCCCGTGACCACGCCAGCTCCGAGCGGAACGACGAAGCGGCACGCGACGCCGGATATCCCCTATTTCGTATCCCATGACTCGTTCGAGCTGCACGAGTCGGTACGGCTGTATGGCCCGTTGGACGGCGACGACCGTCCCTACTGGACGACGCACATGCCGGACGACGTGACGCGCGACCTGACCCGGCGCATGCACTATGCGGCGTGGCGGCTGTCGCGGACGGCCGATTTCCGCCTCCGCACTCACTGGCGGCGGCAGTATTTCGCGTTCCGCAACCGCGTGGTGCTGGGCAACCGCAAGCTGATTTACCGGGCGGTGGGACGTTGGACGCCGTCGGCGGCGTGGGCCGACGACATGATCGGCGACTGTCAGGTGGTGCTGATCCAGGCGGTGGCCGCCTACAATCCGTGGCTCGGCATCCGCTTCAGCACGTACGCCTTCACCTGTCTGATGCGGGCGCTGTCGCGGCTGTCGCAGCGGCGCGCGATGGATCGGTTGTCCCAATCGCTGCCGCTGGAGGCGCTGGCGGACGGCGAGCCGCGCGACCCCCGCGCCGTGGAGACGCCGTCCGCCCGCGAGCAGCGGATCGACGAGTACTTGCGAGACGGACACGCATTGCTCTCCCCGCGGGAAAAGCAGGTCTTGTTACGGCGCTTCCAACTGGACGAGCGGACGCAGGTGGGAACGCTGGAGCAGGTCGGCCGCGAACTGGGACTGTCCAAGGAACGTGTGCGGCAGGTTCAGGCCAGCGCCTTGGGCAAGCTCCGCGAAGCGCTGCGGGAAGGGGACAGGATGTCGGAGCCGCGACCGTGAAGTCAGGGCCGCGACCGCAGAGCGCGGACGTGTTTGCACTGGAAGTCCCGCACGTCCTCATGACGATAAACGTGGTCGGCGCAGGTGCAATGCCAGGTCAGGCCGCCGCCCGCTTCGCGCTCCACGGCGATCTGATAAGGCATTCTTCCGCCTTCCACCTCCCACAGCAGGCGCAGCCCTCCTGCGCGGGGGTCGGGGCTGCGGTAGGTCAGCCGGAAACAGTAACGGCTGCGCGCGCGCTTGCGGGTCGGGCCGGGCAGGTCCGCGAAAATAAGGTTCGGCCGTCGATGTCATGGTCCGTCGCTCGTTCGGGGCGAACTTTCCTTGATGCATATATTGTACCGCGACGGCGTCCTTGGTCCCAGGTCGGCACAGCGCCGTCGTCGCCGTCTTGACAGGGTTCGCCCCTCGCGCTAGATTACCCCCACAATCCCCCTTGCGGATTGTCCGCATGAGCCTCTCCGGACAAGGGGAGCGGCTCGGTTGTTTCCGGCGCCTTTCCCCTTGTCCGGAGAGGCGCCCGCCTGCCCCGGCGCAGGCCTGGGGCCCAGCGAAACCGTTCCAATCATGCAGACGTCTACCACGCCGCCAGGGGAATTCGGGCGCCTCGACCTCTCGCGGATCGCGCAGGACCTTCAAATCCGCAAAATCCAGGTCGAAAGCGTGGTGCAGTTGCTCGACGAGGGCAACACCATCCCCTTCATCACGCGCTACCGCAAGGAGCGCACCGGCGGGCTCGACGAGGAAGTGCTCCGCATCATCCAGGAGCGCGTCGCCCTGCTGCGCCAGCTCGCCGACCGCAAGCAGACCATCCTCAAGAGCATCGAAAACCAGGGCAAGCTGACCGACGAGCTGCGCGCCGCCATTCGTCGCGGCCGACAATCCCAAGCGGCTGGAAGACCTCTATCTGCCCTACAAGCCGAAGAAGCGCACGCTGGCGACGACGGCCCGCGAGAAGGGGCTGGAGCCGCTGGCGATGGCCGATCTGGAACGCGCGACCCGGCCGTGGCCAACCTGGCCGAAGTCCTGCCGACGATGGTCAACCCCGAGAAGGAGCTGAACACGCCGGAGGACGTGCTGACCGGCGTCCAGCACATCCTCGCGGAGCTGATCGCCGAGTCGGCCGACGTGCGCGGCGTGGTCCGGGCGGTGCTGTGGGACACCGGCGTTTTGACCACGTCGAAGAGCGAAAAACTGGCGGAAGGGCAGGGGCAGGAGTACAAGGATTATTTCCAGTTCAAGGAGCCGATCCGCCACATCCCGCCGCACCGCGTCCTGGCCATCAACCGCGGCGAAAAGGAAAACGCGCTGACGGTGAAGCTGGAGTGGGACGCGGAGACCGGCCGCCGCGTCGCGCTGGAGCGGTTGCCGCTGCCGCTGCCCGGTGAGCAGCCGCTCCGGGCGCTGACCCAACCCGGCTCGCCGACCACGGAGTCGGCGCCGACGCCTGCGCCGGAAGCCGCCGCGAGCGCCGCCGCCTCCGGCGGCTGACGCCGCCGGCTCGCCGCACTCTGGAAGCGCCGGTTGCGGAGCGCCTCCTCGGAACCGCTTCCGCAAGCCGGCCCGACTCCGGCGGAGCCGCATCATCCGCCGCACCATCGCAACCCCCAGGCGCTGTGGGCCGCGCGGCGGAAGCGCTGCGCAATCATCCCGCACGCCGAGTTCCTCCGCAAGACCACCGACGACGCCCTGGCTCGGCTGCTGGTGCCGAGCCTGGAGCGCGAAATCCGCCGCGAGCTGACGCAGCGCTCCGAGGGCCACGCCGTCGAGGTGTTCGCGCGAACCTGCGCGGCAAGCTGCTGGCGCCGCCGTTGCGCGGCCGCCGCGTGCTGGCCGTCGATCCCGGCTTCCGCACCGGCTGCAAGCTGGCCGTCCTCGACGAGACGGGCAATCTGCTCGAAGACGGCGTCGTTTACCCGCACACGCCGCCGGCCCGCGCCGCGCCGAGGCCAAGGTGCGGCTGGAAGAGCTGGTGCGCAAGCATCAGGTGCAGGTCATCGCCATCGGCAACGGCACCGCCTGCCGCGAGACCGAGGAGGTGGTGTCGGAGCTGATCGCCGACCTCGACGCCCGCCGTCACGGCCGGGCGCCGGAAGCGCCGGCCGCCGAACCGGCTGCCGCGCCGCCCCGGTCCCGGAAGCCGCCGCGCCGCCCGCACCGGCCGAGCCTGCTCCGCCGCCCGCGCCGGAAGCCGCCGTCGCCCGCGCCTCCGGTCGAAGCCGCGCCGGACGCATCGCCGATCGCGCCGTCCGAACTGCATCCGGGCGGCTGACGCCGCCCCGGTCGCCGACGGCGGACGCGCCCGAAGTCATCCCCGCGCCTTCGGCCGACGGCGCCGGACCAACCGCGCCGCCGGAACCCGCGCGCCGCGCCTCCCGCACCGCCGCTGAACCCCCTCGCTCGGGCTGCCCGACGCCCCGGCGGAACTGGCCTACGTCATCGTCAACGAAGCCGGCGCCAGCGTCTACTCGGCCAGCCCCGTCGGCCGCGAGGAGTTCCCCAACTTCGACGCCACGCTCCGCGGCACCATCTCCATCGGCCGCCGCCTGCAGGATCCGCTCAGCGAGCTGGTCAAGATCGACCCGCAGCACGTCGGCGTCGGCCTCTATCAGCACGACGTCAGTCCCCAAGCAGCTGCGCGAATCGCTCGACGGCGTCGTCGAGTCGTGCGTCAACTCGGTCGGCGTGGACCTGAACACCGCCAGCGTGCCGCTGCTGCGCCACGTGTCCGGCCTCAACCAGCTCGTGGCCCGCGATCTGGTCGAGCACCGCAAGACCAACGGCCCGTTCCAGAGCCGCGACCAGCTCAAGCAGGTCAACGGCATCGGCGAGGCCCGCTTCGTCCAGGCGGCCGGCTTCCTCAAGATCAGCGGAGGGCGGCGACCCGCTCGACGGCACCTGGATTCACCCGGAGAGTTACGCGATCGCCCGTCAGATCCTTTCCGACCTCGGCTTCACGCCGGAAGACCTGCGCAGCAGAGAGCGGCTGGAGCGAGCTGCGCGAGAAGCTGAACGGCGTGTCGGTGGAGGAGATGGCGGCGCGCCTCCAGGCCGGCGTGCCGACGGTGGACGACATCCTCGCCGCCCTGGCCCGTCCCGGCCGCGATCCGCGCGAGGACCTGCCGCCGCCGATCTTCAAGAAGGGCATCCTCAAGCTGGAAGACCTGCAGCCCGGCATGGAGCTGAAGGGCACGGTCCTCAACGTGGTCGATTTCGGCGCCTTCATCGACATCGGCCTGAAGGACAGCGGCCTGGTCCACATCAGCCAGATGGCGAACCGCTACGTCAAAAGCCCCTACGACGTGGCGGCGGTCGGCGACGTGGTGACGGTGTGGGTGCTGGCGGTGGACAAGGATCGGCGGCGCGTGTCGCTGACGATGATCCAGCCCGGCACGGAGCGGAAGCCGCCGGAGAAGAAGCCGCAGCCGCCGCGCCGCGAAGGGCCGCCGCCCAACCGCCGGCCGCCGCAGCCCGAGGGCCGCGTCCCCCAGGAAGCCGGAGGTCCGCCGCGCGGCGACCGCCGTCCGCCGCGTCAGGGGCGGGTCAGGGACAGGGTCCGGGCCGCGGGCCGCAGCACGGCGGTCGGCCTCCGCTGGCGGTCAACCAGCCGCAGACGCCGCGCGGCACGTCCGCCGTCCCATGGGGGGTCAGCAGCAGCACGGCCGCGGCCCCGCGCCGCAACAGCAGCCGCCGGCCCCCACCGGCGCCCAGTCCGCGGAGGCGCACGCCCGCCCGCCGAGGGCGCGGCGGCGGCCCAGCAGCCGGCGGCCCCGCCGCGCAAGCCGCGCCGCACGCCGGCCAAGCCGAACCTGTCGCAGGCGGCCCTCGCCGGGGCCGCGCCGCTGGGCACCTTCGCCGAATTGGCCGCCTTCTGGGAGGCGAAAAAGAAGGAAGAAGAACCGCCGCAACCGGCGGCCCCGGAACAGGGCGGCGAGGAAGCGCAACCGCCGCCGGCGTGACGGCTGCGGGGCAAGTTTGCAACCGGAACCGGACCAGACGCGATTCACTCCCCTTCCGGAGCGCCGCGGTTGGCGTCGGTCGCCTGCGCCGCATCCCAAATCTTGACCGTGCGGTCCCCACTTCCGGTAGCGATCCGCCGGCCGTCGCGGCTGAAGGCCACGGCGAACGCCTCCCCCTTGTGACCGACCAGGGAGGCCAGCTCCTTGCCCGTGTCGGCGTCCCAGATGCGCACCGTGCGGTCGCTGCCGGAGGAGGCCAGGCGCTTGCCGTCCGGGCTGTAGGCGACCGTGTAAACGGCCCCCTTGTGCCCCTTGAACACGTTCAGCAGCTCACCCGTCTCGGCGTCCCACACGCGCACCGTCGCGTCCTGTCCGGCGGAGGCCAGCTGCTTGCCGTCCGGCCGGAACGCCACCGTGTACACTTCGCCTTCGTGCCCCTTGAGGATACGCTGCTCCTCGCCGGTCTGGGCGTCCCAGACGTGGATCGTGCCGTCCTTGCCCGACGACGCCACGCGCACCGTCCGGGCTGAACGCCACGCTCCGGACCTCGCCATGGTGTCCCTTCAAGGTCCGAATCTCCTTCCCCGTCTCCACGTCCCACAGCCGAACCGTCCCGTCCGCGGCGGCGGTGGCGATCCGCTTGCCGTCCGGGCTGAAGGCCACGCCGCAGACGTAGTTCTGATTCCCCTGGAGCCTTTGCAGCTCCTTGCCACCGGCCGGGCGCCACAGGCGGACGAGGTTGTCCTGGCCGGCCGAGGCCAGCGTCTTGCCGTCGGGGCTGAAGGCGAGGCGCATGGCGGCGCCGCGCGTCCCCTTGCAGTCCGCCACGTCCTGGCCGGTTTTGGCGTCCCAGACCTTGACCAGTCCGTCCTTGCTGGCGGAGGCGACGCGCCCGCCGTCCGGGTCGAAGGCGACGCTGTAGATAACGTCGCGCGGCCCCTGGAGCGTGAGCAGGGCGTCCTTGACCGTTTTATCGCCGGTCGATTCTTCGGCGGCCGGCCTGGCGGCGAACGCGGCCAAGGATAGGACGCAACCCGCCGCCGAAACGACGGCGGCCCGCCGGAATGCACGTACGAACATGAGTGCCCCCCTTCGGATTCGGTGTTACGGGCGCGAGGGAGAATGTCGCAAAATCAGTACCGCCAACGCAAGCCGGCTTCACCCAAGTGTCAGACCCGATGCGTTCGGTATGGCCGGCGCCAATCGCCCTTCCAACCCAACACGGACAGAACATCCGGCCGGCGCATCACCGCGGCGGAAACGGCCCTTCGGGCTTCCTTCTCATGCAGCTTGCCTTGCCTGGGACCTTCGACTGTGGCACATTGAGAACGCCGAAATCGGAGCGCATGGAAAAGGGGACCGTCATGGCCGGGGTGCTTGCCGACTGGCAGATTCAGTCCGAGGTCAAGATCGAGCCGTTCGCCGAGAGCGCGGTTCGGCCGGGGGTCATCTCCTACGGCCTCAGCAGTTACGGCTACGACGTGCGCGTCGGCCGGCATTTCAAGGTCTTCACGAACGCCCGCTGCGCCGTCGTCGATCCGAAGAACTTCGACCGCGGCCTCCTTCGTGGACATCGAAGGCGATTTCTGCCTGATCCCGCCCAACAGCTTCGCTCTGGCCGAAACCATCGAGTATTTCGAGATCCCAAGAGATATTCTGCGTATTTGTGTCGGAAAAAGTACGTATGCGCGTTGTGGTATAATCGTGAACGTAACGCCCCTGGAGCCGGAGTGGCGGGGCCGCATCACCATCGAAATCAGCAACACCACGCCGCTGCCCGCGAAGATCTACGCCAACGAAGGCATCGCCCAGATCCTGTTCCTGCGCGGCGACGCCGTCTGTCGCGTCAGCTACGGCGACAAGCGCGGCAAGTACCAGGACCAGAAGGGCCTCACTCTGCCGTTCGTCGTCGGCCGGCAACCGCCGTCGTGAGGCCGATCTTTCACCTACTCCTGTGGACAATTGCCGTCCATTCGGGTACATTCGTCTACTGAACAGAGTTTCCTGCTCCCCCGCACCGTCGCGGATCGGCCTCCCAGCCGGCCGACGCGCGTGGGTGTGAGCATTTTTCCGGCCCGAGACCTCTCATGCAGATCACCCGTCGTTACACCGCCGAGGGGAAGGATCCCTTCGGGGCGTTCGCTTTCGTGCCACGGACCTCGCGCATCGCCAACCCGGACGGCAAGGTCGTCTTCGAGATGAAGGACCTGCTCGCCCCCGAACCGTGGTCGCAGGTGGCCGTGGACATTCTGGCCCAGAAGTACTTCCGCAAGGCCGGCGTACCCGCGCGCAGCCGAGCGCGTGCCGGAGGAGGGCGTGCCGGAGTGGCTGCAGCGGAGCGCGCCGGCGGCGGGCGACCCCTGCACGGGCCAGGAGACGGACGCGCGGCAGGTGTTCCGCCGGCTGGCCGGCTGCTGGGCCTACTGGGGCTGGAAGGGCGGCTACTTTTCGTCGGAGGCCGACGCTCGCGCCTTCTACGACGAGATCTGCCACATGCTGGCGGCGCAGATGGCGGCGCCGAACTCGCCGCAGTGGTTCAACACCGGCCTGCTACTGGGCCTACGGCATCGAAGGGCCGCCGCAGGGCCACTACCGCGTGAACCCGAAGACGGGTGCGGTGGAAAGATCGCAAAGTGCGTATGAATATCCGGCTCCCCATGCCTGCCTCCCGCATCATGCCCTGGTGACGACGCCCGCAGGCCCCATTCCGATCGGCGAGATCGTTGAACGGAACATGGTCGGGCTGCCGGTGTACGACGGGAAAGGGCTGACTCGCGTGGTCGCGGTCCAACATAACGGGATCAAGGCCGTCTACCGCGTACGGCTGGCCAACGGCAATTTCATCGAGGCCACGGCCGATCATCTCGTCTTGGCCTGCAGCGGCCACAAGGGACGGCAGCAGTGGTGCGAGGTCGGCCGGCTGGAGCCAGGCATGCGGCTCATCCAGCGCACCGACACGACCGTTGAAAGCGTGGGCGAGGGACGAGAGGAAGCCGAAGCGGCGCTGGCGGGATGGCTGCAAGGGGACGGTTTCGTAGGCCAATACGCCCACGGCACGAACCGCAGTCTCACCATCGAGGCGATGACGATCAACGCGGACGAGCGCGCCTTCGTCAGCGATCTGGTCGGACGCGTTTTCGCGGACGTGCATTCTCATGAGCGCGGCGCGACCGTCCAAGCGCGACCCTGGATGTCCGTCGCCTCCGACTGTACGGGGAACCGCTGCGCGACTTCGTCACTCGGTACGGCCTGCTGGACCGCCGACTGGACATGCAAGTCCCCGAGGTCGTTCTGAGGGGCGGCCGCAACGTGATCGCCGCCTATCTGCGGGCGCTGTTCCAGGCGGACGGGTGCGTGCGCATCCGCGAAGACCGGCAGAGCAGCGATGTAGTGTTCGGCACGATCTCTCCCCGCCTCGCCATCGGCGTCTCGCAACTGCTCTTCAACCTGGGCATTTATAATCGCATCGTCCCCTGCCGCGATTCGCGCGAGGACCGGCAGGAATACTACCAAGTCGTCATCGCCTGGAAGAGCGAGAAGGAGAAGTTCGCCGAGTGGATTGGGTTCATCTCAGCCGACAAGCGCACCAAGCTGGTGCAAGCGCTGGCCCTCCCCGGCCGGGCGGTGGGCGGCACGCGCGACGAGATTATCGAGTCGATCGAGTACGTCGGCGAAGAAGACGTGTATGACATCGAGACGGAGAGCCATGCGTTCCTCACCAATAACGTCGTGGTTCACAACTGCTTCATCCAGTCGATCAAGGACGACCTGGTCAACGAAGGCGGCATCATGGACCTGTGGGTCCGCGAGGCGCGCATCTTCAAGTACGGCTAGCGGCACCGGCATCGAATTTCTCCGCCCTGCGCGGCGAGGGCGAGCCGCTTTCCGGCGGCGGCAAGTCGAGCGGCCTGATGAGCTTCCTCAAGATCGGCGACCGCGCCGCCGGCGCCATCAAGTCGGGCGGCACCACGCGCCGCGCCGCCAAGATGGTCGTTCTCGATCTCGATCATCCGGACATCGAGGAGTTCATCAACTGGAAGGTGGTCGAGGAGCAGAAGGTCGCCGTCGCTGGTGACCGGCTCGCGGCTGCTCAACCGCCACCTCAACGCCATCCTCAAGGCCTGCCACCGCTGGCCGCAACGCCGACGAGCGCTTCGACCGCACGCGCAACGCCGACCTGCGCAAGGCGATCGCCGAGGCCCAGGCCGCGCTGGTGCCGGTCAACTACATCGAGCGCATGCTCCAGCTGGCCCAGCAGGGCTTCACGTCGCTGCGAGTTCGAGGAGTACAACACCGACTGGAACTCGAAGGCGTACTACACCGTCTCCGGCCAGAACAGCAACAACTCGGTGCGCATCGACAACGCCTTCATGGAGGCGGTGCGAGAACGACGGCCCCTGGCACCTGTACTGGCGCACGGAGAAGGAGAAGGCGCAAGCGGAGGGCCGGCCGCCCAAGCCGTGCAAGACGCTGCAGGCCCGCGAACTGTGGGACCAGATCGCCTACGCCGCCTGGTCGTGCGCCGACCCCGGCGTGCAGTTCGACACCACCATCAACGAGTGGCACACCTGCCCGGCGGATGGCACGGATCAATGCGTCGCAATCCGTGCTAGCGAATACATGTTCCTCGACGATACCGCCTGCAACCTGGCGTCGCTGAACCTGCTGAAATTCTACGACGCCGCCACCGGCCGCTTCGACGTCGAATCGTTCCGCCATGCCACGCCGGCTGTGGACGCTGATCCTGGAAATCTCCGTCTACATGGCCCAGTTCCCGAGCGTGTCGGTGGCCCAGAAGTCCTACGACTTCCGCACGCTCGGCCTCGGCTACGCCAACATGGGCTCGCTGCTCATGGTGCAGGGCATGCCCTACGATTCGCCGGAGGGCCGCGCCCAGTGCGGCGCCGATCTCCGCCCTGATGCACGCGGCGTCCTACGCCACCTCCGCCGAGATGGCCGCCGAGGTCGGGCCGTTCCCGCGCTTCGAGGCCAACCGCGAGGCCATGCTGCGCGTCGTCCGCAACCATCGCCGGGCCGCCTACAACGCCCCGACGGAGCGAATACGAAGGGCTGACCATCCCGCCCGTCGGCATCGACGAGCGCTACTGCCCCGATTATCTGCTCGAGGCCGCCCGCCGCGAGTCGCGACCGGATGGTGGAGCTGGGCGAGAAGCACGGCTACCGCAATGCCCAGGTCACGTGCATCGCGCCGACCGGCACCATCGCCCTGGTCATGGATTGCGACACCACCGGCGTCGAGCCCGACTTCGCCCTGGTCAAGTTCAAGAAGCTGGCCGGCGGCGGCTACTTCAAGATCATCAACGCCTCCATCCCGCCCGCCCTCGCCCGGCTCGGCTACACGCCGCGAGCAGATCGAGGACATCGTCCGCTACTGCCGCGGCGCCGGCACGCTGCACGGCTGCCCGCACATCAACCCGGCCAGCCTGCGGGCCAAGGGCTTCCCCGACGACGTGCTCCAGCGCATCGAAGCGCAGCTGCCCGGCGTCTTCGAGCTGCCCTTCGCCTTCAACCGCTGGACCGTCGGCGACGACGTTCTGCACGAGCAACCTCGGCTTCACGCAGGAGCAGATCGAGGCGCCGGGCTTCGACCTGCTGACCGCCCTCGGCTTCACCCGGCAGCAGATCGCCGAGGCCAACGCCTACGTCTGCGGCACCATGACCATCGAAGGGGCGCCGCACCTCAAGCCGGAGCATCTAGCCGGTCTTCGACTGCGCCAACAAGTGCGGCAAGCTCGGCCAGCGCTTCCTGTCGGCCGAGTCGCACATCCGCATGATGGCGGCCGCCCAGCCGTTCGTCTCGGGCGCGATCTCCAAGACGATCAACATGCCGCACAAGGCCACCATCGAGGACGTCAAGAAGGCCTACCTGCTCGAGCTGGCAGCTGATGCTCAAGGCCAACGCCCTGTACCGCGACGGCTCGAAGCTGAGCCAGCCGCTCAACACCGTCGCCGACGCCCCGGACCTGGATGCCGAGACGGCGGCCGGACGCCGAGGAGCCGAAGGCCGGAGCCGGTGCAGATCGCCGAGAAGATCGTCTACCGCTACATCGCCCACCGCCGCCGTCTGCCCGACCGCCGGGCCGGCTACACGCAGAAGGCCCGCATCGGCAACCACAAGATCTACCTGCGCACCGGCGAATACGAGGACGGCACCCTCGGCGAGATCTTCCTCGACATGCACAAGGAAGGCGCCGCCTTCCGCAGCATGACCAACTGCTTCGCCATCGCCATCTCGCTCGGCCTGCAGCACGGCGTGCCGCTGGAGGAGTACGTGGACGCCTTCCTGTTCACGCGCTTCGAGCCGAACGGCGTCGTCGCAGGGCAATCCGCACATCAAGATGACGACCTCGATCATCGACTACATCTTCCGCGAGCTGGCCATCACCTACCTCGGCCGGCACGACCTGGCCCAGGTCGATGCCGGAGGACCTGCGCGGCGACGCCATGCACCGCGAGGCCGAGGAGCCGGACTTCGAGTCGGAGGAGGTGGTCGAGGAGCGCCTGGTGCCGGCCGAGCCGCCGCCGACGCCGAAAGCGTTCGCCACGCCGCGCAGCGAGCACCTGCAGCCGCTGGCGGAAAACGGCAACGGCAACGGCCACAAGAACGGCGGCGGCACGGCCGTCGGCGTCGACGCACGGACGAGAAGATCCGTCAGGCCCGGCTAGAAGGGCTACGAAGGCGATCCGTGCGGCGAGTGCGGCCAGCTGACCCTGGTGCGCAGCGGCGCCTGCTGCAAGTGCGACACCTGCGGGGCCACGTCGGGGTGCAGTTGAAATCCAGTGAGGAGTGAGGAGGGGGGAGTGAGGAGAGAAGAAAGTCTCGCCGGCTTATCTTCTCTCCTCACTCCCCCCTCCTCACTCCTCACTCGTCTTTTCTTTGACAGCCTGTTGCACATAACCGATAACAGTGGTATAGACGGTTGAAAGGGTCGGGCGTTCGTCCGCCACGATTTTCCCGGCCGCTCCGCCGGGGATGGGTTCAAGCGATCGAAATATGTTATACGGCGAGCCGGAGACGACACGGTTTCTTGCCGCGGTGCAGCGGCTCAAGCGTCTGCAACGCAAACGGGAGCGTCAAACTCGCCAGGCCAAGCAGCGCGTCCGGGCCGTGCTCCGGAAGTTGCGCGAGTGTTAGGCGGCCCCCCTCATGGTCTTCCTCTCCCGCATCTACACGAAATCCGGCGACAAGGGCGAAACCGGCCTCGGCGACGGCGGCCGCGTCCCCAAGGACCACCCGCGCGTCGCGGCCTACGGCGGCGTGGACGAACTCAACGCGGTTCTCGGCCTGCTCACGGCCCATCACTCCGACGCGCCGGAAGCGGACCTTCTGCGGAGCATTCAGAACGATCTCTTCGACGTGGGCGCCGACCTGTGCGTCCCGCAGTCCGCCGATGAAACGCCCGGCGCGGCTGCGCGTCCGGCCGGAGCAGGCGGTTCGCCTGGAGGCCGCCATCGATCGGCTCAACGCGAACCTGTCGCCGCTGACGAGTTTCGTGCTGCCGGGCGGTCGGCCGGCCGCGGCGTGGTGCCACCTCGCCCGCACCGTCTGCCGACGGGCCGAGCGCGACGTGGTGACGCTCGCCCGCCAGGAGCGAATCAACCCCGACGTCGTCGTCTACCTCAACCGCCTCTCTGACCTCCTCTTCGTGCTGGCCCGCGTCTACAACAATCAGGGCCACGACGACGTGCTCTGGCAACCGGGGCAGTCGCAACAACCCCATGACCAGCCCTGAGCGCGAGCGAGGGGTTCGACTAAACCCCTCGCTTGCGCTCAGGGCTGGTCAAGAGACGTACTCATGTTCACCCTCAGCGCCTTTGCCGATGAGATTTCTCCCGACCCGCAGGAACAGATCGACGTGCTCGACGCCGTGCGGCGTCCGCTGCATCGAGTTGCGGTCCATTCTCAAGACCAACGTCCTCGACCTCACCGATCTGCAGGCGAAGGAACTCAAGTCGCTGCTCGACCGGCACGGCTTCCGCCTCAGCGCCATCGGTTCGCCCATCGGCAAGGTCAAGATCGACTCGCCGTTCGAGCCGCACCTGGAGCGGTTCGAGCGGGCCGTCGAGCTGTGCAAAGTGTTCGACACGCCGAACATCCGCGTCTTCAGCTACTACCCGCCCGGCGACGCCGAAACCTGGAACGGCGTCAGCGACAGCTGGGAGCACGAACTGTTCCACCGCCTGGAGGAGCAGGTGCGGCTGGCGTCGCGGGCCGGCGTCCGCCTGGTGCATGAGAACGAGCATCGCATCTACGGCGACTCGCCGGATCGGGTGCGTCGATCTATTCGAGGTGCTGCAGCACGACGCCTTCCGAGCGGTCTACGACGCGGCCAACTACGTTTTCTGCGGTTACGATCCCTGGGAGGGCTGGGAGAAGACGCGGGAATTCACGGCCCACTTCCACATCAAGGACTGGATCGCCGGCGAGAAACGCGGCTGTTTGGCCGGTACGAGGGCAGGGGCGCATCCCGGAGAGTATCGCCGATGCCGTCGCGCGCGGCTACGACGGCTTCGCCATGCTGGAACCGCATCTGCTCGGCGGCGGCCCGACCGGCGGCGTGACAGGGCCGGAGCTGTTCCCGAAGGCCGTGGATGCTTTCCGGGCGATCCTCGACCGGGCCGGGGCGAAGTATCAGTAGGCGGGCCATGCACACCGTCCACGTCCGCGTCAACGACGCCGACACGAGCAAGCCGACGCCGTGCCGCGTCCGCTTCACGGATGCGGAAGGGCGGTATTACGCGCCGCTGGGGCGGCTGACGGAGTTCTCGACTTGGGACTACGAAGACGTCGGCGGCAATCTGCTCCTCGGCGACAAGGAATACGCTTACATCGACGGGGCGTGTGAAATCCGCCTGCCTGCCGGTTCGCTCCTGATCGAAATCGCAAAGGGATTTGAATACAAGCCGTTGCGGGAGCAAGTCCAGCTCGCTCCCGGTAAGCTGGCCCTGCGCTTCAACCTGGAACGATGGGCCGACTCCCGAAAAGACGGCTGGTACGCTGGGGACGTTCACGCCCACGCCCTGACGCCTCATGCCGCCGTCCTGGAAGGTTCCGCCGAGGATCTTGCGGTCGTGAACCTCTTGGCGCAGCTAGTCGGCCAGTTCGGCTACGACCTCGAAACGGGAGCGGGCCGATACCATGACGCCATCCCGAACATTCTGGCATTCAGTGGTCAACAGCCGGCGTTGCAGCTTCCCGAGTGCATGGTTGTGGTCAACACGGCCAACCGCGGGGAGGCTTGGGGATCTTTTCTTGCTGAACAGCCACCGCCCCGTCTTCCCACTCCGGTTCGCGCGGGGCGCCGAGGGGCCGGACTTCAGCGACTGGAGCCTCGCGGATTGGTGTGACCAGTGTCACCGCAAGCGGGGTCTTGTCGTAACCGATGCCTTCGGGATCCGCGAAGTGGTGGGGGACGATGGTCCGACCATCGTCGGCGCTGAGTTGTTGGCCGACCTGATTCTTGGCAAAATCGACGCCATCGACTTGTGCGATTTTGGCAACCAGGATGATTGCGACACGTTAGCAGACTGGCGCTCTGTGCTAAACGCGGGATTTCGCATTCCCCTGGCCGGGGGCAGCGGAAAAAGGCACAACGCGCAGCTCCTGGGATGTCCCCGAACCTACGCCCGGCTTCAACCGGGCGAGGAGTTTACCTACCGAAACTGGATTGAATCGCTACGGGCCGGGCGCACCTTCGTAACCACCGGGCCGCTCCTTGCTTTCACGGCGAACGGCCAGGACCCCGGCGCGGTCCTTGACCTTCCTTCTCCCACAGCAACCATCCACCTACGTGCAGAGGCGCGAAGCTTCTTCCCTTTGGATCGCCTTGAGATTCTGTGCAACGGCAGCGTGGTCGCCGCCGCGGAGGCGGCCGCGCCCCTGCGCCTACGGTCGTCGAAACAACGGTGACGCCGTCGGGTCCGGCGTGGTTGGCAGCGTGCTGCTCGCGCGGACGACGTAGATACGGACATCTGCTACGGCGCTCACAGTTCGCCGATCTACGTCCAAATCGACGGCAAGCCTCTGCGGCCTGACGCCAGGACCGCAGCCCCTTTGCACGCCTGGCTGGATCGAGTTCGAGAGTGGGTTGCGCATGAGCCTTGGTGCGACGACAAGCAGCGCCAGCGCCTCGCCGCCGTCTTCGAGGCGGCGCGCAGGAATTGCTCCGCCGGCAAAACGATTGAATCCCGTCCGGCCGCGCTCCGCTTACTCCGCTGCGCTGCGTGCGCGGCTCGGAAAGGACCATCCCTTTTATCAGGGCAATTTGCCGCGGATGCGGGCGGCGCTGGCGGCGACCTCGTCCGGCGCCAGCGCCCTTTCCAGGACGCGCACCTCGCGGATCAGGCCGTTGAAGGGCCGGTCGTGACCGTACCAGTTGCCGACCTGAAGCGGCAGGGGGCTGTCTTCGATGGCCAGGCCGGCGGCCGGCGCGGAGGCGACCGGCGCGCCGTCCACATAGGCCGTCACCGCCTCGCCGTCGTCCACCACGGCCAGGTAGTTCCACCGCCCCGGCCGCACGCCAAACGCCACGACTCGCCGCCATGCCTTGCCGTCGCCGACCACCAGCGCGCAGGAGCCGGGGGACTCGTGGTGAAGGATGAAGCCGCCGAGGCCCATTCCGGGGTGATTGCCGATCAGCGCGGCGTACGGGACCTGATCCGGCCCCGGCTTGACCACGACCTCCACGGACCACGGCGCCTTGAGCGAACACCGGGCGAAGGTCAACCCGTCGCCGAGCGCCCCGTCGCGGACGCCGATCTGGAACAGCGCCGCCGGGTCTACGCCGAGGAGGCTCGCCCCGTCCGGCCGCCGGGCGAACAGGTAACTGTCGCCCGTTTCATCCGCCTCCTCGTACTTCTCCCGGAGCATATCAATGAACCGGCGCAGGCCGAGGTCGCTCGCCACCCAGGTCGTAGTGCGATCGAAGAGGGTCCGTTGCGCCAGCACCATCGTGGAGGGGGATTTGTCAAGCAGCGCGTCCAGTTCGAGGAATTCCTCCATTCGCACCATTTGCAGGATCGTGGAGGGAGAAAAGCCGGGACGGCCCGACGCCAGGTGGAGGACGGAGGCATGCGTGGTGGCCAGAAACACCTTCTCGCTCGGCGGGACGGCCCGTCGCAGCAGCGCCCTTCGGCCGCCCCCAGCGGCGGGACGGCGGGGTCGCCGTCCGTCCGATATTTCGCGGCCAGGACGGCCGCGACCTGGCCGACCTCGGGGACGAGGCCAGCGGCGGAGCCTGTCAGGAACCAGACGACGGCGGCCGCCGTCAGCCAGGGCGCCGGCCGCGCCGGCCTCTCCTTCAGCCGCGCCAGGAGGTCGTCGAGGAAGAGGGCCAGCAGCAGGTGGCACGGCCACCACACCAGCAGCAGAATGTTGGGATGACTGCGGCCCTGGTAATAGGACGATAGTCCGAACCCCAAAAGGGAGAGCAAAAAGATCATGTGTACCCGCGGCGTGCCGTTTCGGGCCGCCAGGGCGTGTGCGGCGCGGGCGAACCCGGCCAGGTACACCAGCGCCGCCAGCGCCCACACGCCCGGCCATTGCATCGGGATCTTCATGAACCCGGCCGCGAAATACACCTTCTGGTAGGCGACGATCTGGCTGTAATCCGGGAAGGCGCCGTAGGTCAGACGGATCAGGACCGAGTACAGCAGCATTACCGTCGCCAGGGCGGACGCGGCGGCCGCCAGGTGTCCGACCGTCCGGCGGGCCGCAACCCGCCAGCCGTCGCCGAACAGCTCGGAGAAGCAGAGCGTGACCGTCCAGGCGAGGAGGGCCGGAAGGCCGGAGTCCAGGTTCCACAGCACGCCAGCCGCCAGGAACGCCAGTAGGCCCCAGTAGAGGCCGCGGGTCGGCCGCCGCAGGTAGCGCCAGCCCAGCGGGACCAGCAGGGCCGGGAAGACGAACCGGATGGGCAGGTACTGGAAGTACGGGACGAAATTCGCCGCCCGGAAGAACGAGAACCATCCGTTGAGAAGCAGGGACGCGAAGCCCAGGAAGGCCACGGTTCGATTCATGACGGCCTGCGCGCAGGAAGACCCACAGCGCCAGGTACGACGCGGCGAGGAGCAGACCCATGACGGCCGTAAAGTTCAGAACCGACAGGCCTGTGAGTGCAAACAGGGGCTGAAGGAAATGGGGGTACAGTCCGTACTGACTCGCGCAGTCGATCAGCAGCGCCTTGCCCTGGGCGACCGCGACCACCGGGTAAAACACGGCGTTGAAATGAGCAGTACCGGAGTAAAACGATCGGTCGTTCTGGAGGCTGGCCAGGAACGGCAGGATCGCCAGACCGACGGCGGCGACGTGCAACGCCGGCCGGACCCAGCGCCGGCCGCCGAGGGCCCGACCGCAGCGCGACAGCGCCGCGGGCAGCAGCGGGACGGCCAACAGCGGGGCGACGAAGAACAGGTTGAGGCGCAGGTACAGGTATTCGTCCGCCAGCAGGGCCAACCAGGTGAAGACGGCCAGCGCGACTGCGAGTGTGATTTCCACGCCCCAGGCCAGGCCGGCCGAGGTCGGCAGTCGGCGTCGCCAGCGGCGGCAAACGAACGCCAGTCCGAAGAGGCACGCGGGGAGGAAGACGATGCCCGCCAGGTAGGCCAGCCGCTCGCCCGGTTCGGGATGGCACTCGTCGGGGTGGACGAAGTTCCGGGCGACGACCGCTCTCTGGGCGGGCGTGACGCGGACGGTGGAGTGCAACCACAGGGCCAGCGGCAAGAAGAGCAACACCGACGCCGCGACGCAGCAGGCTTCCTTGGCCATATCGCCTCCCACCCTCCGCCGCGAAGATTGGTACGGACGCCGGGGTATCCTCGCCGGCCGGGTTCGTGTCAAGGGGAGCCGGGCAGGCCGCGCCGGCAAATCGGTTGAATCCCGCCCCTCCCGCGCTCCCCTTCGGGTCGCGGCTAAACGACGCCTCAAACCGCTATTCCCCCCTTTCCCGCCGCAAACCTATAATGAACCAATTCTCCCCCTTCGCAAGGAGCCATCCCATGCAGGACCGGATCGCCTACCAGGGCATCACCTTCGACGACGTGCTCCTCGAACCCGCCTACAGCGACGTCCTGCCGCGCGACGTGGACGTCCGTACCCAGCTCACCCGCAACATCCGCCTCAACCTGCCCATCGTCTCTTCGCCGATGGACACCGTCACCGAGAGCGACCTGGCCATCGCCCTGGCCCAGGAAGGCGGCATCGGCGTCATCCACAAGAACCTGTCCATCGCCGACCAGACCAACGAGGTGGACAAGGTCAAACGCAGCGAAAACGGCATCATCACCGACCCCATCACGCTGCCGCCTGACGAGACCGTCGGCACTGCCAAGCACATCATGGAGCAGCACAAGATCAGCGGCGTGCCCATCACCGTCAATGGCTTCCTCAAGGGCATCCTCACCCGCCGCGACCTGCGCTTCCTCAGCGACATGAACCAGCGCCTCGCCGAGGTCATGACCAAGGACAACCTCATCACGGCGTCGGAACATACGACGCTTGAAACGGCGGAGCGGATTTTAACGGAAAATAAAGTCGAGAAACTGCTGCTGGTGGACGATAAGTATAAACTGAAGGGTCTCATCACGATCAAGGACATCGACAAGCTCGCCAACTTCCCCAACGCCTGCAAGGACCCGCGCGGCCGGCTGCGCGTCGGGGCGGCGGTCGGCGTCCACGATTACGAGCGGGCGGAGTCGCTCATCCGGGCCGGCGTGGACGTGCTGGTGGTCGATTCGGCCCACGGCCACACGCGCAACGTCCTCGAAACGGTGGCCGCCCTGAAGCGGACGCACGAGATCGAGATCATCGCCGGCAACGTCGCTACGGAAGAAGGGGCGCGGCGCTGGTCAAGGCGGGGGCCGACGCGGTGAAGGTCGGCATCGGGCCTGGCAGCATATGTACGACCCGAATTATCTCAGGAGTCGGCGTTCCGCAGATCACGGCGATTTACCAGGCGGCGCGGGGGGCCGGCGACGCCCCGGTGCCGATCATCGCCGACGGCGGCATCCGTTATTCCGGGGACGTGGCCAAGGCGCTGGCGGCGGGGCGCACAGCGTCATGCTGGGCAGCCTGCTGGCGGGGCTGGCGGAAAGCCCGGGGCAGACGATCATCTACAGGGGACGCAGCTTCAAGACGTACCGTGGCATGGGGTCGATCGGCGCCATGATGGCCGGCTCGAAGGACCGCTACCGCCAGGACGGCGGCGGCCGCGACAAGCTGGTGCCGGAGGGGGTCGAGGGCCGGGTGCCCTACAAGGGGCCCCTGGCGCCGTTCGTGTTCCAGCTGGTGGGCGGACTGCGGGCCGGCATGGGCTACTGCGGCGCCCGGAACATCGAGGAACTGCGCACCCGTTCCCGCTTCATCCTGGTGAGTGCGGCGGCGGTGCAGGAGAGCCATCCGCATGACATCGCCATTACGCAGGAAGCGCCCAACTACAGCTCCCGCGCGGAATCCTACGCCGGCACGGACAACGGCTAAATTCGCTCCGCCCCTGCTGGCCGGCCTCGGTCTGCTCTTCGGGGCCGGGTTCGCCTCGGCCCAGGCGCCCGAACCGTACCTTCCGCCGCCCCCGGCGGTCCAGAAACACAAGGTCAAGCCGCACGACCAGTTCGCCGACGAGCGCGGGCAGGTCGTGCCGGCCCAGGCGATGGCGCCGGGCGGACCCGCCGACATCTCGTCCGGGGAGTACCAGTTCCTGGTCGCGACGCCCAGCGCGGAAGTCCTCTTTCGGTTGGAGTCGGAGAACGAGTTCCAGGTCCGCCTCGAGCAGGAGTGGCGCGACAACGCCCACAAGGACCGTCTGATTTTCCCCGAGGAGCCGATCATCTCGCGCGACAAGTACCTGGGCCGGGCCTGGCCGCAATACTCGGAAATCGCGGAACCGAATTTCGTCTGCTACAAGCGGTTGATGTTCGAGCAGCTCAACTACGAACGCCAGGGCTGGGACCTCGGCGTCCTCGACCCGCCGTTCTCGGCCGGCGCATTCTTCCTTGACGTGGCCCTGCTGCCGTATCACGCCTTCACCGACCCATTTCGCACCTTTGAATGCAGCGCCGGCTACTGTCTGCCCGGCGATCCCACGCCGTTGCTGATCTATCCGCCGGAACTCAGCGCCAGCGGAACGGTCGCCGAGGCCGGCGCCATTCTGGGCGTGTTCGCCGTCTTCCCGTAACCGCTCCGACGCACGAATGCAGAGGCGAGCGGCGCGGCGTCAGCCCGCCGGTGAAACCATCACCGGCGGGCTGACGCCGCGCGCCGTTGCGCCGTGGAACGGCCTTTGCAGGGTAGGAACGTGCGCCGTTGGGCGCCTGTCCCGAACCCGAAAGGAGCGAAGGCCATGCCGCAAGTGCAGAGCGAACCGAAACCGCCCTTCCCGAAACAGCACCAGGACAAGCCGGGGCTGGAGTCGGAGATGAAGCCTCGCCCGCGCTACCAGGCGCCGAACTACCGAGCGGCCGGGAAGCTGGAAGGCAAGGCTGCCCTCGTCACCGGGGCCGACTCCGGCATCGGCCGCGCCGTGGCCGTCCTCTACGCCCGTGAAGGGGCCGACGTGGCGATCGTCTACCTCAAGGAAGAGCAGAGCGACGCCGACGAGACGAAACGAGCCGTCGAGGCCGAGGGTCGCAAGTGCGTCCTCCTGCCCGGCGACCTGTGCGACCCGGCCTTTTGCCGCGAGGTCGTCGAGCGCACGGTGCGGGAACTGGGCAAGCTCGACATTCTCGTCAGCAACGCCGCTTACCAGAACCGCAAGAAGGGGCTGGAGGACGTCACCGAAGAAGAGTTCGACCGCACCTTCAAGACGAACATTTACGCCTATTTCCGCCTGGCCAAGGCGGCCTTGCCGCACCTGAAGCCCGGCTCGGCGATCATCGCCACCGGTTCAATTACCGGGTTGGAGGGCAACTCCGGCCTGTTCGACTACGCGGCGACGAAGGGAGCGATTCACGCCTTCAGCAAGTCGCTGGCCAAGAACCTGGCGCCCAAGGGCATCCGCGTGAACGTCGTGGCGCCGGGGCCGGTCTGGACGCCGCTTCAGCCGTCGGACCAGGGGGCGACGCCGGAGAAGCTGGCGGAGTTCGGCAAGAAGACGCCGATGGGCCGGCCGGGACAGCCGGAGGAGATCGCACCGGCGTACGTATTCTTCGCGTCGGACGCCGACTCCAGCTTCATCACCGGCGAGGTGCTGACGCTGCTCGGCGGCGAAACGACGGCGGGCTGAGCGGTGCTTTCCATAAGTCCTATAGGACTTATAGACCCCATGAGATGGGAAGCCCGACGCCATGCCCCATGCTCACGCATCGACCGGCGCCCGCCTGGGCCTGTCCGTCGCGCTGACGCTGACCTTCGTCGTCGTCGAAGGAATCGCCGGCTGCTTCGCCAACAGCCTCGCCTTGTTGTCCGACGCCGGCCATAACTTCGCCGACGCCCTGGCCCTCGTCTTTTCGTGGTACGCCCTGCGCATGGCCCATCGCCCGGCCGACGCCCGCCGCACGTTCGGCTATCACCGCGTCGGCGTGCTGGCCGCCCTGGTCAACGCCGTGTCGCTGGTGGTGCTGGCGCTGCTCATTTTCTGGGAGGCGGCCCAGCGGCTGGAGTCGCCGCAGCACGTCGAGGCCGGCCTGATGATCGGCGTGGCCCTGGCTGCGGTCGCCGTCAACGGCGTCATCAGCTTCTGGCTCCACCAGGCGGCGAAGCACGACCTCAACGTCCGAAGCGCCTACCTGCACATGCTGGGCGACGCCGCATCGGCGCTGGGCGTGGTCGCGGCCGGCGTCGTGACGGCCCTGACCGGCGCCACGATCGCGGATCCGTTGGTCTCGTTTCTGATCGGGGGGCTGATCCTGGCGAGTTCGTGGGGGATCCTGCGGGAAGCGGTGGACGTGCTGCTGGAGGCGGCCCCGCGCGGCCTGGACGTGGACGCGCTGGCCGCGGCCCTCAAGGACGTGCCCGGCGTCCACAACGTCCACGACCTGCACGTCTGGACGGTGGCGTCCGGCGTCGTGGCGTGCAGCTGTCACCTGATCGTACCGGAGCAGACGGTGCGGTGCGGCCAGCAAGTGCTGCGGGAGGCGGCCGACCTGATGCGCGAGCGCTTCGGAGTCGGACACGCCACGATTCAGGTGGAAGTCGAGGGTTGCGACCCGAACGACCTGTATTGCACGATTCACCCGGCGGGGGGGTAGGGTCTCTGTTTGTCTTATAGGTCCTATGAGACGTCTAGGTCCCATGGGCCTATGAACCAAAGTGAGACGCTACCTGCCGGCGGTGTGAGCGATCTACGGGCGTTGAGCGGGCCTGGGCTGCGGGAGTTGTTCCGGCTCGGCGGGGGACGGACCCCACAGGTAGTAAGGCGGGTAAGGCGGCCAGCAGACGCAAGGCAGCGTTTTGCGGCAATAGTCGTCTGGGCCGCTGCAGCAGGGAAAGCAGTGCGGGTTCCACCAGTGCAGCAGGCCGCCGCCGTATGGATCCCAGCCGCCGACCGGTTGCAGCCGCTGCACGAAGCAGGGCCGATCCGGCTCGCCTGTCGGCGGCTCCGCGGCAGGCGCCAGGCCGCCGACGATCAGGGTGAGGAGGAGCGCCCCAGTCCATCCGTGGCGTTTCATGGCGTCCATTCTCCTGTCCGGTTGCCCGGCGGTGTGCGCGGCCTACGGGCGTCGAGGCGCGGGCCTGGGGGGTGGAAGTTGTTGCGGCTCGGCGGCGGGCGGCTCGGGTTCCGGCACGACGTCGGTGATCCGCGCCTGGCAGGAATGCCCATCCCGGTCGCGGATCTGCCAGCCGCCGCCGAGGGCGCGATAGACGTTGATCAGGTCGAGGGCGACGTTGCCCTGCGCCACCGCCAGGTTGTCCTGCTCCGTCAGCTGGCTGCTCTCCAGGGTGAACAACCGATTCACGTCGGCCTTGAGGCTGGTGAAGTTCTTCTCCTCGATCTTCGTGGCCGCCACGGCCGCCGCGGCGCTCCGGACCAGGTTCTCGGCCTGTTCCTGAGACCGCAAGAAGCCCCGCAGCGCGGTCTGGACTTGCTGGGCCGCCGTAAGGACGTCGTTCTGATAGGTCGCGATCAGCTCCTGCGTTTTGGCCTGCTGGAGATGCACATTGTTCACGATGCGGCCATAGTTCAAGATGTTCCACTTGAACTGCGGCGTGATGGTCCCGAAGAAGCTCTGCGACTCGAACAGCTTGGAAAGATTCGGGGCCTCCCAGCCGAGCGTGCCGTTGACGAAGATGGTGGGGTACAGGTCCGCTTCGGCGACGCCGATCTGGGCGCTCTGGGCCGCCACCTGGCGCTCGGCGCTGCGGACGTCGGGGCGCCGGCGCAGCAAGTCGGCCGGGATGCCCGCCGCGACCCAGGTCGGCGTGTCCGGCATCGGGTCGCTGCCCAGCTCCGGTCCCGTGCCCAGCTCCGGCTCCAGGTCGTGCGGCGGCTCGCCCAGCAGAATACAGAGCGTGTCGTTGGCCTGCCCGAGCGCGATCTGCAGAGACGGGACGGTCGAGCGAGTCTGTTCCAGGAGCGTCCGCAGCTGTTCCACGTCGAGGCTGGTGATGGTGCCGACTTTGAATTGCTGCTCGGCGACGGCCACGAGCTTCGCTTGCGTTTGGAGGTTGTCGCGCGCGATCTTGAGCCGTTGCTGGGCGACCCGGTACTGCACGTAGTTCGTCGCCACGTCGGCCAGCAGCGTCACCAGGGCCTCGTCGTAGTTTTCGACGGAAGCATCCAGGCTGCCGTTGGCGGACTCGATGGCCCGGCGGTAGCGGCCCCAGAAATCGAGTTCCCAGCTCATGTTGAAGCCGCCCGTCCAGTCGGAGTAAAAGTTGCCGACGGGGACGCCGGGCGGGGTCGGGAAGGGCGACGCGGCCGCAAATGCGGCGGGGTTGTTGAACGCGGTGTGACTGAGGGCCACGCGGCTGTAGGATCCGGTCGCTTCCTGGGTCTGGGGGAAAAGGCCGCCCACGGCGATCGCCTGCTGCGCCCGGGCCTGCAAGACCCGCGTCCCGACGGAGCGGAGGTTCGGGTTCTGCTGGTAAGCCGTCTGGATGAGGGAGTTGAGGGTGGAATCCTGGAAGACGTTCCACCAGTCGGCGTCGCGCAGGGTATGGCCCTGGACTCGGACGTCCTTGGCCTCGATCCATTCGGGCGCCACGGGCGCCGGCGGCCGGCCATAGTTCGGCCCGACCTTGAAGCCGTTTTGAATCCATGCCATCGGGCTGGTCGCGACGCAGCCGCTCGTCAACAGGACGATGATCACGCAGCCGGCCGTCGAGAGCGATCGCGGCAGGCCGTGGCCGCGAATGCGGGGGGCGTCGTGCCCGAAGCGAGTTGGCCTTCGCATGTGTGGTTCCTGCCCTGCCGCCTTGGTCTGTATCCCCCGACGACGCGATCGCCGCCGGCAGATCAGGCACAATCCACCCCTAGGGAAAGATCGGCCGATCCCGCACGGTCCATTGAGGAAAAGCGGAAGCAGAGGTTAGGGGGTGCGCCTTTGGAAGGCCGTCCTGAAGCACGGGCCTACAGGCCGAAGCCCGGTCAACCGGGCTAAAACCCTGGCAGCCCCGTTCACGGGGCTTCGGCCTGTAGCCCCGCCGTTCACGGCGGGGGACGCGGCCGCCGAATTCCATAGGCGCACCCCAGGTAGGCGCCGCCGAACCGTCTCGTTCGCCCATGCCGCCGGGTCTACTCCGCCCCGACATGGGCGCCCTTCTCGGCCACTGAGCGCTTCATGAGCAGCACCAGAACGAGGAGCGCCACAGCCAGGACGCCCATCAGCCAGAAGACATCGAAGTAGGCCAGCGACGCCGCCTGCTGCTGGCGGAGATTGTCGAGCACTTGCACGGTGTTCTGATAGGACCGGGCCGGATCGCCCGTGTGCTGCATGAAGAACGCTTGACCTCTCTCCAGGAAAGACTGAGTGTGAGGGTTCAAGGGGTTAAGAGTCTCGCCCACACGTCCCAGGTGGAACTGCTCGCGCCGTTCCTGCACGGTCTGAGCCACCGACGTGCCGACACTGCCTCCCTCATTGCGGAGCAGGGCCAATAGGCCGACCGCTGCCCCGCGCAGATGTAGGGGCGTGTATTTGAAGGCCGCCACGTTGAGCGGAGCGAAGATCATCGACAGACCGCAGATCAACACCACCCGCGGCCAGACCACCTGCCACGGGCTGACGTACAGGTTCAGAATCGACATCCAGTAGTTGGCGACCGCCATGACGAGCAGGCCCCCCGCGATCAGCCAGCGGGCGTCCGTGCCCCGGCGGATGAGAAAGCCGACGACCACCAGCATCATGATTGCGAAAACGCCGGAGGGTGACTGCACCAGTCCCGAGACGTAGGCGTCGTAGCCAAACAGGGACTGGAGCAGCCCGGGCAGGGAGGTGCTGGCGGCATAGAGTACAGCATACGAACAGAAGATGATGATGCAGCAGGCCGCCAAGTTGCGCTCGCCCAGCGCACGGAAGTTGACCACCGGGTTGGCGATCCGCATCTCCCGGAAGATCAGCAACCCCAGCCCCAGCACGAACAGGAGGAACAGGGTCTGCACCCGCCAGAACGGGTCGTTGTACCAGTCCCACTCCTGCCCCTTGCTGAGCATGATTTCCCAGGACGAAAAGACCAGGGCGAGCAGTCCCAGGCCGATGTAGTCGAAGTTGAGCGGCCGGCGAAGCAATTCCGCCCGCTCCCTCTTCAGGTAATCCGGATCATCGACGATGAAGTAGCACATCACCAAGGCCAAGGCGCCCACCGGGAGGTTGATGTAGAAGATCCAGCGCCAGCCGTAGACGACCGTGAGATACCCGCCCAGCGTAGGGCCGACGACCGGCGCCAGCAGGGCCGCGATGCCGAACATCGTCTGGGCGGCGCCCTGCTTCTCGGGTGGGAAGACGTCCAGCAGGACCGCCTGGCTGGAGGGCTGGAGTCCGCCGCCGGCCAGGCCCTGGAGCACCCGGAACAAGATGATCTGCCACAGGCTGGTGGCCATGCCGCACAGCCCCGACGCGATGGTGAAGATGGCGATGGACAGCAGAAAATAGTTGCGGCGGCCCAGGCGGGCCGAGATCCAGCCGGTGATCGGCAGGATGGTGGCGTTGGCGGCCAGGTAGCTGGTCAGGACCACTCGGCGTCCACGACCGCCGCCGAAATGCCGCCGGCGATGTAGCGCAGCGCGACGTTGGCGATCGTGGTGTCCAGCACCTCCATGAACGTGGGGATGACCACGGCGAGGGCGACGATCCAGGGGTTGATCGCCGGGCGGCTGACCACGCTTGGCAGAACCGTCGCGCCGCTCATGAATCCTGACTCCTGTCTCCTGACCCCGGACCCCTCAGGGTTTGGGGTTCGTTGGCAGTTGCGGAAGTCCGGCGTACGGCTGCAGGAACTTGCCGGCGTTCGGCCCCTTGGCCGGCTCCTTGTAGTACACGTAGGGGGTGACCGACAGGCCGACGAACAGGGGCGCCTTGTCGGGGTCGTAATCGGTGAGTTCGATGCGCACGGGAAGCCGCTGCACGATCTTGACGTAGTTGCCCGTGGCGTTCTGCGGCGGGAGGAGAGCCAGGGTTTCCCCGGTTCCCATGGTGAAACCGGTGATGCGGCCCTCGAACTCCTGCCGGCGGCCGTACATGTCCACCTCGCAGCGCACGCGCTGGCCGATGCGCAGGTCCGCCAGCTGCGTCTCCTTGAAGTTGGCGTCGATCCAGAATCTCCTTGAGCGAGTGGACGACCATCAGGCTTTGGCCCGCGGAGACATAGTCGCCGGGGTTGACGTTGCGGTTGGTCACCACGCCGTCGATATCGCTGACGACGTCGCAGTAGCGGAGGTTCAGCTCGGCCTGGGCCAGGTCGTGTTGCGCCTGGAGGAGCTTGGCTTCGGCCTGCTTGATGGCGGGTGCCTTGGGGATGATCTTGGCGTAGATGCGATCCAGGTTGCCCTCGGGGTCCTGCTTGTAGAAAGCCGCGATGGTCTCCTTGGGGGTCGCGTTCCACGAGGCCGGGAAGTAACCGAGCTGGGCCGCGCTCTGGATCAGCACCCCCAGCGCCTCGCGGACGCTGGAGAAATTCTGGTCCAGGTCGTCCGGCACGTCGGTCAGGTCCTTGCCCTTGGGCGGTTCCGTGGGGAGGCCGAGACCGACTCGGATCGCGTAGACCGTCTGCTGGGCCTGATCCACGTCCGCCTGATCGACCTTGACCGTCTGCTGGCGCGTGGCGAGTTCTTCCTTGCTGATGTTGCCGCCGGGCGCAGCTCCTCGCCGCGTTTGAGGTTAGACTTCGCCAGGTCCAGGGTCGCCTTCGCGCTGTTGAGCTTCGCCACGGCCGCGCCGAGGTTGGCCACCTGGTTATCGACGTCCTCAATGGCGTGCTCAAGCTTGAACCGATCGGCGCGGGTCTGGCCCACCAGGCCTTGCACCTGGGCCTTGGCGGCCGTCAGGTCCGCTTCGGCCGCCGTCACGGCGGCTTGCTTGATCGCGACCTGGACCCGGTACGGCTCTTTGTCGAGTTGAACGAGCACGTCCCCGGTCCTAGCGGGGAAAAGTGCGGAAGCCGCAAGAAGGGGCCCTTGTCCGAATGGCGAGCCGAGCAATCCCAAGGTGTCCGCACCGAAAACCCAAGGATCCTCCCCCTTGCGCACGCGGTTGTTGTCGTCCACCAGCACCTTCACCACCTGACCGGGCACGCGGGGCGCCACGATGGTGTTGTGGTCGTTGACGTAGGCGTCGTCGGTGGAAATCGTGTTCAGCGTCAGGTCCAGCCAGGGAATCAGAAACCACAGCGCAACCGCCAGGCCGACCACCGCGCCCGCAACAACCAGCAGGTTTCGCCTGAGGTGCGACGGGGGCCGGGCCGAGGATGGAGGCGCGGCGGGAGGGGGGACTGGATGCGCGGGGGGGCCGGCGCAACCGGCTTCGCCTCTGTCGCCGTTGCTTCGGAATGCGGCGGCCTGGATTCTATCGCGGCTTCTGGACGCCGATCGGTGTTGTCCAAGGTGGTACTTCTCCTTTCTGCGGGGCGGTCCAGGAAGGATCGGAGAGGCGCCGGCCGGTTCGCCCGGCGGACATGTTGAGATGATCTATCCCTGGGGTCAGGGACTGGCAACCGCCAGGCCTTGGCCTCGATTCCGCAAGCGGCCGCGTCAGCGCTTCAGGACGGCGGGCCGAATCGCGTAATAGTAGGGATCGAGCGGATAGCAGCCGGAGACGAGGCCGTTGCGCGGCGCCGTGGTGCGGTCGCTGAAGGTGCGGCAGACGCCGACCGTGCGCGGCTCGGACGGATCACAGACAGGCGCGATAGGTTTTCGACGGAGCAAGCGAGCGTCAGGGCACTTCGCGGTCGATCTGCTCGACGGCCGCGCGCATGGCGGGCAGGCCGCGGTCGCCGACGGCGCTGACCTCGACGCGGTGAATGGAGTTCGGATCGCCGTGTTTGGGGACGCCGCAGGTGAAGGACCAGACGCCGTGGTCGTCCGGCCCTTCCAGCGACTGGAACAGGACGCCGCGGCGGGCCAGCTCGTCTTGCAGCTGCTCGTACTGGTCCGATCCAGTCGGCACCGCCGGCGGTCGGTGAAACGATCGGCGGCGGCGCCGGGACTGGCGCGGTCGGCGGCGCAAGATCGGCGTCATTGATGGGGCGCGGCGGAGGGCCTACGAGCGGCTGTGGCGGCTGGAGGGCGGCGCCGGTGGGGCGCGGGCTGCCACGGATCGCCGCTGTCGTGTGGTGCGGAGGCAAGGGCCGCCGGCGTCGCCCCGATGCGGAGCGAGCTGGCGTCGGCGGCGGGGACGGCGGCGGCGAGCGCGGCCGGACTGGTCGTACCGTCGGACGGCGGCAGCTGGACCGTCCCGGTCGCCGGGGCGGCTGGCCGCTGCGCGGCGGCCCCGTTCGGCGGGATGCGTGGGCCGTTGAAAAGCGGATCGTTGTCGAAGGCCGGCGACGATCCCGGCACGCAGCCGGCCACGGCCAGCAGAAGGGCGCACGGGCCGAGGCGGCGCAGCCGACGCATGATTCACCCCCACGTCCTTGATTCTTTCGTCCGCCACCCTTATCCCTACTGAGTCCGGCCTGGCACACGAGTCGCTCGTCGGAGCCGCGACCGTAAGGGAGCGGTGTTCGTCAAAACCGCTTCCTTACGGTCGCGGCTCCGACCGGTACGGACTACGGACCAGGCGTGATAGCGAACCCCCGAGGAGGAAGCAATGGCAGTTCCCCGCATCGCCGTCATCGGCGGCGACGGCATCGGGCCGGAAGTGATCGACCAGGCCATCCGCGTGGCCGACGCCGCCCTGCGCCGCGACGGGCGCGGCCGTCGAATGGAACCGCTGCCCTGGAGCGGCGCCTATTACAAGCAGACCGGCCGGATCATGCCGGCCGACGGCTGGGACGTGCTGCGCAAGCCACGACGCCATCCTGCTCGGCGCCATCGGCCAGCCCGACGTGCCCGACCACATCACGCTGCACGGCCTGCTGCTGCCGATGCGCCGCAAGTTCGACCAGTACGTCAACCTGCGGCCGGCGTACCTCTTCGACGGCGTGCCGTCGCCGCTGCGCGACAAGGCGCCCGGCTCCATCGACATGCTGGTTTATCGCGAGAACACCGAGGGCGAATACGCCCCGGTCGGCGGCCGGCTCTACCAGGGCACGCCGCACGAGGTCGCCATCCAGACGAACGTCTTCACGCGCCGCGGCTGCGAGCGCATCATGCGGGCGGCCTTCGAGGGGCGCGCAAACGGCCGCGCAAGAAGGTCACGTCGATCACCAAGTCGAACGCCCAGCAGTTCGGCATGGTGCTGTGGGACGAGGTGTTCGAGGCGGTGAACAAGGACTATCCCGACGTGCAAACGCAGCAAATTGCTGGTGGACGCGGCGGCGATGGACTTCGTGCGCAAGCCGGAGACGTTCGACGTGGTGGTGGCCAGCAACCTGTTCGGCGACATCCTGACCGACCTGAGCGCGATCATCACCGGCAGCATGGGCCTGGCGGCCAGCGCCAACATCAATCCGGAGCGGACGCTATCCGAGCATGTTCGAGCCGGTCCACGGCTCGGCGCCGGACATCGCCGGCAAGGGCATCGCCAATCCGCTGGCGGCGATCCTGTCGGCGGGGATGCTGCTGGATCATCTGGGACATGCGAAGAGCGCGAGCGCGGTGCGCGCGGCGGTGGCGGCGGTGCTGAAGGCCGGGCAGGCCGCGGACGCCGGACCTCGGCGGCAAGGACGGCACGAAGGACGTGGCGGACGCGGTGCTGGCGGCGCTGTAAGTGTTCAAGGCGAGCCGGGTCGCGTGAGCGCCCGGAGATGGTTTCGGCGATCGTATCGCGCCTCCGGGCGCTTACGCGACCCGGCTCGCCATGCGCGACGCCAGCACGCCCGCCTGTTCCACGCAATCGTTCAGCGCCACGCCGCGGTAAGCGTTGCCGCCGAGGAACAGCCCCGGACGCCGCGCCGCCCGCTCCTCGATCCACGCCACGCGCTCCAGATGGCCGAGGTGATACTGCGGGATCGCCCGTTCCCAGCGGACGATCTGGTGAAACACCGGTGCCGCCGCACGCCCATCGCCGCGGCCAGTTCGGCCCGCACCGCCGTCAGCAGACGGTTGTCGTCCCAATCCACGATCTCCGGCCGGTTCCAGCCGCCGCACAGGGCGCGCAGCAGCACCGTCCCCGTCGGCGCCCGGTTAGGAAAGATCGACGAACACCACTGCACACCCAGCACATCGCGCCGCTCGCGCTGCGGCGACAGGTAGCCGAACCCTTCCAGCGACATGGGGATGTCAGCGGCACGATAGCCCAGCGCGACCACGGCCACGCGGTTGTACGCAATGCCGGCGATCT
The DNA here is from genome assembly GCA_963771935.1 of uncultured Planctomycetaceae bacterium. Lineage (GTDB taxonomy): Bacteria > Planctomycetota > Planctomycetia > Gemmatales > Gemmataceae > UBA4732. The sequence goes on from CAVYVK010000008.1 coordinate 66,001, forward strand.
TGGCCGCCAACTCGGCGTCCTCGTCGGCCAGCAGCGACGCCTGCTGATAGGCCGGGCAGCGTCAGCGCCACGGCGTCGGCCGTCCAGGCGTCGCGCCCCTCGGCCCGTACTTCCCATTTTCCCTCCGACGAACGACGCACCGAGCGCACCGTCACGCCGGCCACGGGCGGCGTCCGCAGCCGTTCGCGCAGCGTCTCGATCAGCAGACCAAGCCCCTCTCGAAAGGACCACATGGCGGCGCGGCGCTTGCGCCTGGCTGCGGCGAAACCTCTCGTAACGCTGCCATGTTCGCGTTCCATCGCCGCCAGCCGTGGGAACGCCGCCTTCACGCTGAGCAGCGTCGGGTCGCCAGCGTGGATGCCGGTGACGAAAGCGTCGGCCAACGTCTCGGCGATCTCCCGACCCGCCCGGCGGCGCACGAAGTCGTCGATGGATTCGTCAGCGCCGTCGCGGCTCGGACGACGGAAGCGCTCCGTCAACAGGCCGAGCTTCGCCCGCCAGCCGAGGGCGCCGCTCGTCAAGAACGACCACAAGCTGCCGGGCAACATCGCGCAGCCGGCCCTTGAGGAAGAGGAAGCGGTTGCGGCCCGACGCCTCGCTCACCGCAATCAGGCGGTCGCCGAGGCCGAGTTCGCGGCAGAGATCGAGCATGGCGGGGTTCGTGTCGAGAAAGCCATTGGGGCCGGCCTCCACGCGGAAGCCGTCGCGCTGAAGCGTGCCCACCTTGCCGCCGAGGCGCGGCTCCCGTTCGAGGACGACGACCGCGGCGTCGGGCAGGCGCTGTTGCAAGCGGTAGGCGAGCGCCAGTCCGGAAATGCCGCCGCCGACGATGACGATGCGAGGCATGTGCGATTTCCGTGGTGCAGGCGGCTCGCCTGCGACCAGAGCAGGCGAGCCGCCTGCACCACGAATCAAAGCCACAATTTCACCCTTTCCAGCAACCGCGGCGGCATCTTCGCCTCCACGATGCGCCGCACCTCCTGCGGATGGTAGCGCGTGCTGAAGTGGGCGCAGATAATCAGTTCGTTCTTGAACCGATCGGCTCGCTCGATGAAGTCGTCCAGATGCATGTGGCCGAACTTGTGGATCTTCTCGCGGCGATGGTTGGGACGCACGAAACTCAGCTCCGTAATGAGGATTTTCGCCTCATACGCCGGCGGGTAGGCGTCCAGGCCGCCGGGACTGGTGTCGCCGGTGTAGGCCACCAGAGGCGTCCGCACCTCGCGCGTCACCGCCGTGCCCGACAGCCGCAGGTCGCGGATCTTGTCGCCGGGCAGGCCGTGATACTCCTCCTTCAGCTTGAACCGCCGCTCCCACACCACGTAGCCGACCGACGGGATCGTGTGCGTCGTGGCGAAAGGCACGATCACGTGATCGCGCGACAATTCGATCTCCTCGCCGGCGTTGACGCCGTGCAGGTTGCAGATCATCCGACCGCGGTCGAGTCGTTGCAGGATCAGCAGGAAGCGGCGCACGTCCTCGACGGCGTAGGCCGGAACGTACACGTCGGGCGGCGCCATGCGCATCATGCGGCGGCGGGCCACATAGACCGGCAGGGCGGCGATGTGGTCGAGGTGGGTGTGCGTCATCAGCCAGGTCGGCGTGCCCATGAAGTCCCACGGCTGGGCGCCGAGGTCGAAGCCGATCTTCAACTCGGGGATGCGCCAATACGATTGCACCGCCGCGCGGGAATAGCCTTCGATGGTCAGGCCGGCGTGCTGGCAGGATAGAATCGGTGCGTTGTCAACCATGAATGGACCGTCGGCAAAGGGGCGGGCGGCCTTCTCCTACAGCTTATGCAAATCCTGAGTGCGCGGAAGGTCGTCGAGACTGCGCAACCCGAACACGCTCAGGAACCGCGGCGTCGTTCGGTAGGCCGCTTCCGGCTGCGCCGCGTCGCCGCGCTGCACCGCCACCAGGCCCAGCCGCACCAGCTGGCGCAGCGCCGCCCCCGATTCGGCCCCCCGAAGACTGTCGATCTCCTCTTTGCCGACCGGCTGACGATAGGCCGTCAACGCCAGCACGTCCAGCGCGGCCGGCGTCAGGCGGGCCTCGCGGGCCGAGCCGTACAGCCGCTCCACCACGACGCGGAAGCGCGGCCGCAGCGCCAGCTCATAGCCCTGGTCGCGCGGTTGAATGCGGTACGGCCGGCCCTGCCGCCGGTAGTCGCGGTTCAGCCCTTCGACGATCTGCGCCAGCAGCGGCGGGGTCAGGCCGTGCGCGGCTTCCGCGGCGCGGTCGGCCGTCAGCGGCGGGCCGCCGACGAACAGCAGCGCCTCGACGATCCGGGCCAGCGGCGGCGGCGCCATCGTGGGCGACTCGCTCCGCGAGTCGCCAGCCAATCGCGGAGCGATTGGCTCACTATCGTCGGGAGGCTCCGTCCACGGTTGGGACAGCCTTTCCCCATACGACCGCGCCAGCTGCTCCGCGGACTCGTCGGACATCGCTTCCTCCCGGACTCGGCGAGCGGCGCGGCGTCAGCCCGCCGTGGGAGATCCCACGGCGGGCTGACGCCGCGCCGCTCGCCTTCCACTCTACACCGGCCGCTTCCCGAGGACCACTTCGGTTTGACACGGCCTGAATCCAAGCTACCCTTGCATCAATCGGGAAATGTAATCCTTTTGTATCATTGGGTTTGCGTTCCGACAGGAAAAGTATGGGCGGAGCAAATATTCTCTCTCTCCAAGGAGTCGCCCGTGGATAAGACCGGATCCTGGCAGGTGTTGGACGCGCCCTGGACTGGCGGCGTCGTGCGGCCGGAGGGGCGCTTTCCGCCGCTGAACCGCTTCATCGAGACGCTGGTGCAGAGCCGGCTGGTCGGTTCGCGGGAGCTGCGCGGCCTCCTGGCCGAGCGCCCCGGACTCCACCAGGATGATACTCCCCTCCTGGCGGACGCACTAATCTCGCAGGGCGTCCTGACCCAGTACCAGATGCAGTGGGTGCTGGCCGGCGAGCCGTTCGGCCTCATCGTCGGCAACTATCGCGTCCTCGACTGGCTAGGCAGCGGCGGCATGGGCGTCGTCTACAAGGCCGAACACATCCACATGAAACGGCCGGTCGCCCTCAAGGTGCTCTCCGCCGACTGCGACGGCAACGCCATCTTCATGGAGCGCTTTACGAGCGAAATGCAGGTCCTGGCCACGCTCCGCCATCCCAACATCGTCGAGGCCTTCGACGCCGGCGACGTGGCAGTGCCCGGTGAAGAGGGCAAGACCCTGCGCTACCTCGTGATGGAGTTCGTCGAGGGGGTGGACCTGGAGCACTACGTGATGGAGAACGGCCCGCTGCCGATCGCCGTCGCCTGCGATTACGTCCGCCAGGCGGCCCACGGTCTGCGCCACGCCCACGAGCGCGGCATCCTGCACCGCGACATCAAGCCGTCCAACCTGCTGGTGATGGACCTGCCGCCCGGTCTGGAGCCGGTCCCTGGAGCGACTTATCCCTACGGCCAGGTGAAGGTCCTCGATTTCGGCCTGGCCCGCATGTACAGCCGGCGCTACACCGAGGCGCACGTCGTCCTGGGCACCATCGACTACATGGCCCCGGAACAGGCGCGCGACGCCCGCTCGGTGGACGTGCGCGCCGACATCTACAGCCTGGGAGGCACGCTCTACTGGATGCTGACCGGCAAGCGGCCGTTCCCCACCGACCGGCCGGTGATGCAGGAGCTGCTGGCCCGCCAGCACGAGACGCCGGCCTCGGCCCGCAACCTGCGGCCGGACATCCCGCTGGAACTGGAGTCGGTCGTCTGCCAGATGATGGCGCTCGATCCCAACGACCGCTATCCGACGCCGCTGGCCGTCATCGCCGCCCTCAACCAGTTCCTGGAGCCGTCGCGCCGCCCGGAAAGTCGAACCGTGCCGACCCTCAAGGGGCGGCTCAAGGCCGACGCCGCGGACTCGCTCGCGGCGGCCGGGGTCGTCGATCCCAGCGCCGGCGCTCGCCGCGTCCTCGTGATTTCCTCCCAGAAGGAATGGCGCTCCGCCCTCCGCGACACCCTCGAATCCTGCGGGCACGTCCTTCGCCGAGGCCGAGAACGGCGACGAGGCGCACGAGCTGCTGAAGCGTTTCCCCGCCGACGTGGTGCTGATCGACGAACATTTGAACGGCGAAACGGGCATGGAAGTGTGCCGCCGCCTGCGGGCCGAGGCGAGGGTTCCGCACCAAAAGCTGATCTTGCTGACGAACAACGAGGCAGTGGCCGGGTCGGAGTTCGACGCCATTTGCGACGGCCAGGCGCCGCACGACACGCCGGGTGAGACGATCGTGGGCCGAATGCGGCTGGCGCTGCGGCTGAAGGAGGCCGAGGAGCGGGCCGACCGGCTCCTGCACGGCCTGCTCTCGACCAACAGCCAGCTGGAGCAGGCGGTGCAACAGCGCGACTCCACCGCGCACCAGGCCCAGGACGTGTTGATTTTCGCGATGGCCAAGATGGCGGAGCTGCGCGGCCAGGAGACGAGCGGCCACCTGCTGCGGATGCAGAAGTACGTCCGCGTGCTGGCCGAGGCGTCGATGCGTCTGCCCGCCTTCGCGTCGGTCGTCGATGACGCCTGGGTGCGGATGCTGGAGCGCTGCGTGCTGCTGCACGACATCGGCAAGGTGGCCATCCCCGACCAGATCCTGCTCAAGCCGGGCAAGCTGGAGCCGGAGGAGCGCGCCATCATGGAGTCGCACACGACGCTCGGCGCCGACATTCTGGAGGCGGTGGCGCGTCAGCAAGGCGTCTGTCTCGCTTTCCTCCAGATGGCCATCGAAATTGTCCGCCACCACCACGAGCAGTACGACGGCATCGGCTATCCGTCGGGGTTGGCCGGCGACGCCATCCCGCTGGCGGCGCGCATCACCGCCATCGCCGACGTGTACGACGCCCTGCGGTCGAAGCTGGTGTACAAGCCGGGGTTGGCGCATGCGGCCGTGCGGCGGCTGCTGCTCAAGCCCGACCAGACGCAGTTCGACCCGGCGCTGATGGTGGCGTTCCGCGAGTGCGACAACGCGTTCGAGCAGATTTTCGCGGAAACGCCGGATTGAGGAGAATGATGAACGATGAATGATGAATCAAGACCTTGCGCCGTCTTGATTCATCGTTCATCGTTCATCATTCATCATTTTTTTCCAGATATTGCCGCAGCGCCGGCAGCGTCACGATCTTCGTCGCCAGCCACGCCCGCGCCCGCCGCGACAGCTGCTCCTCCTGCTCGGCGTTCATCTCCCCCAAGAGGACGCGCGTGCGAAGAAAGACGAAATAGGTGTCCAATGTGTCGAACATGCAGTAATCGTTGATTTCCTGATGTCGGCCGGCCCGGTGCATCTCGTAGACCTGATCGCCGGCCGTTTCCATCTTGCCGACGCCGGCCGGCCTTCGGCCGCGCTTGGCCATCAGATTGAGGCCGCCCACCAGGCGGAACGCGCCGTAGTTGGACAGCCAGTCGAACAGGTCGATGTGGTTGCCGTTGAAACGGTTGCGACTGCCCTGGAAGTATTCGCGGGCAGAGCAGCCGTGGTCGAAGGCGGCCAATTCCATCAGCGGCAGGTCGAAGCCTCGGCCGTTGAACGTCACCAACTTGGCCCGCGGATAGAACGACACGCCGCGCCAGAACTGGCGCACGATCTCCGGCGTGCGGAACGCCGGCGCGTCGAGACAGGCGACGGCCTGCGGCATGAAGTCCGAACCGACCCGCAGCACGCACACCGCCACGGGGACCTGGAACGTCACCGGCAGGAAATCGGAGCCGTCGCGCGACTGCTCGCGGGCCTCATGGCGGGCCTTTTCGATGGCCGCTTCCGGCGTCAAGTTCTCGCTCGGATATTTCACCTGGCCGAGGAGACAGCCGTCGGGGACGCTCTCGGTGTCGAAGATCAGAAAGGCCGTGGTGGGACCGGCGGCAGGCGCCGCGTTGCGCCTGGCGAGGATCTCGGCGCTGATGCTGTTGGCCATCCGGGCTGCCTCCACGCGGGGACTGCAACCGTCAAGCATGACCGACGAAAATCCCACAGTCAAGCCAGCGAACCAGCCGTCCGAGGGCGACAGGAGCGGGACGCCCGTCGCGGACGAAAAAGAAAGCAAGGCGTGACCGTAACCGGGGGCGGCGGCGGTCGCGGTCCTACAGGCTCAATAATCCCGCACCGCCCCGTCCGCGTAGGTCGGCGTCGGCCATTTGAACTTCTTCTTCGGGTCGGCCGCGACCTTGGCGATCATGTCCTCGTCCATCTCGACGCCCAACCCCGGCCCCTGCGGCAGCGAGGCGTAGCCGTCGGCGTCCACGGTCCAACTCTTCTTCGCCACGCCCGGCGGCATGATGTGGCCGTCTAAATATCCCTCTTGGATCAGGAACAGCGTCGTCGCGGCGGAGCAGTGGACGCTGGCCGACAGTCCCAGCTCGGAGCAGGTGTTGTGCGGCGCCAGCGGGACGTGGTACGCCTCGCACAGGGCCGCGATCTTGCGCATCTGGCTGATTCCGCCCGTCTGGCCGACGTCCGGCTGGAGGATATCGACGCAGCCGTTCTGGAGGTACATGGCGACCTCCCAGATCGTGCGGTCGCGCTCGCCGAAGGCGATGGGGGTGCGGATCTGCCGCTTGACCCGCTTGAACGCCTCGATGTTGCCGGGGCAGACCGGCTCCTCCAGCCACATCACGTTGTACGGCTCGACCGCCGCCGCGAACTGAAGGAGCATGGCCGGAGGGATGGCGCAGTGGCAGTCGAACATGATCGAGTATTCCGGCCCCTTCTCTTTGCGGAGATTTTCGATCGACTTCGCCAGTCCCATCACGTCGGACGGGTTGCCGGAGAAGGGATGCGGACCGCCGGTGCCGAGCTTCGTCGCCTTGGGGCTGGGGTACATGCGCACCTTGTCGCGCAGCGGCCCACCGAGCAGGCGGTAGACCGGCACGCCCCAAAGTTTCCCCGTGATGTCCCACAAAGCCATGTCGATGCCGGAGATGACGTGGACCATGATCGAGCCGCCGCGCATGTCGCGGTGGGATCGGAACAGCTTCTGCCAGAGGTGCTCGACGCGGGTGGGGTTCTCGCCGTCGAGCAGCTCGAAGAGCGACTCGGCCAGGACGGCGGCCACCTTCGGCTCGCAGCCGGTCACTTCGCCCCAGCCGACGACGTTCTTGTCGGTCTCGATCTTGAGGAAGGTCTTGGGTCCGCAGGGAATGCCGCGGAGGCGGGTGATTTTGATGTTGGCGCCGCGGTCCTCGACGCCGACGGGGTCGGCGGCGGCGGCGCCCGCGATCATCAAACCGCCGGCGGCGGCGAGGCCCATCGTTCCGAGCATTTCGCGGCGGTCGAGATCGATAGAGGGGGGTGGGTTCGGCATGGGAGGGATCTCACGGGGCTGGGAGGGGAACGTGCCGGAGCGCACCGCGATGGTTTCTCCGTCCAACGCGGCGGACTGGGCCAATCTCATACGACGCTGTGCTTCATGCGGTCAACAAACAAGTATCCCGGAGCAGTTGCGTCATCGATGCGGAACTCGAAGTGATGCCAGGCTGCGCCGTCGTTCATGTTCACACGGTAGACGCAGTAATCTGGATCATTCGGGTCGCGCCGCAAGCGAACATTGTCCGCGCGGGCGGGCAGGTCGATATACACGCTGGCCAGCAGCCGGACCACGCCAAGGCGCGAGAGGCCGCATTGGCCGATGGCTCGGCCGATCGGCGGCCGAACGATGACATGCCAATTCATGCAGGATCGTCCTTGCTTACGGGTCCGCCGGCTCGCACGCGGGCAAGGATCGTTTCTACGTCTTCGTATTCACCTCGCTCAAAGGCGGCCCGGCGTCCTCGCGCGTCTCGTGCGGACCCGGCCAAGGAGCTACGGGCGCGTTCATTCGCTCCCACATCTCGGCGATGCGGTCCCGTTGCGCGGACAAATCGTTGAGCGCCTCGGCGAGAGGGGCTTCGTGTGGAGATGAACTGTTGCGACGGCCGATTTCCGCCGCCAGGCTTTGCACCTCTGTCACAATGCGGATTCGCTCGTCCAGCAGGCGCAATTGGCCCTCGAACGGCTCCGCCAAATCTTCGACCGCGCCGCACGGCTGTTGTTGCTCGAACCAGTCCCACAGCTGGCGCGTTTCCGCCGGGTAAGCCAGGCAGCGGGCCGTCAGCAAGTCTATCTGTGGGACCAGCTGCTCCAACCCTCCCGGCACCGTCCGCAGGGACGCGATGGCCTCGTTCAAGGCGCGCGATTCCGCGCTTCCGGAAACCAGCAGGATGCTCCCGGTCATGGCTCACTCCTTCCTAATCGATTCATGCCGTTGGATAGGTGTAGTATACCCGGCGCCGGGATCCCTCCAAGGCGGTGAACGCCCTCGCCGGGAAGGCCGTCACTTGCGTTCCAGCTGGAACGTGCCCGCGATCACGCTCTTGGCGTCGTCGGGAAGGCAGACGTAGATTTTGCCGGGCAGCTTGCCGTCCTCCAGCTTGCCGAATTCCAGTTTCAGGGTGAAGTCCCCGAGCGGCTCGCCCTTCACCTGCTTCGCCGCCGTCGTCCGCATGAGGTTGCCAAAAATCACGTTAGGAAACTGCTGCTTGCCGGCGACGGTGAGGGTCTTGCCGTCCAGGTCGTTCAAGGTCTTTTGGGGTAGTACAAGCATGATATTGGCGCCGGGGTCTCCCGGTTGGCCCTGCCGGAGGTTGAGCATGCCGATGTTGTAAGTGACCGCGTCCGCCTTGAATTCGGCGCCCATCAGCCAGCCCGACGGGGCGCCGTCCGGAGCCTTCATCTTGTCGAGGTCGGAGGTCCATTCCGGCCCTTTCCAGTCGGCCGGCGGCCTGGCGGCCCAGATCTTGGGGTCCGCCAGCGGCGGTGCGGTCGGCGGCGGCGCGTCGCCGGAAGCCCCCTGACGGAAGTCGTCGTAGGTCGCCTTGAACGCCCCGGCCGAGGTCGTCACGGCCGCCATCCCAACCTTCACCCCGGCGGGCAGGTTCAATTGCTGCTGGGGTAGCTCGATCCAGGCCGCCCCGTCACGGCTGAAGGAAGGGAAGAAAATGTCCCCCTGCCGACGCAGCCGCAGGTACAGCGACGGCTTGTCGAGGGTGCGCCCCGAACTGGCTGACCCCGACCGTCCAGGCGTCCGCGCCTCCCAGTTGACGTAGGTGGACGTCTGCCCATTCTGGTTGACTGCGGCGCGCTCCAGCCGGAGGCACGTCTGATCGCCGGCCATCACCACGAGACCCGCCCCCAGGTACGGAATACCCCCCTGCCTTGTCGAGGGGGCCGCCGGCTGGAGGTCGCCGCCGACTTTCACCTGGATCGTGAAATCCCCCGTCACGTCCCGGAGCAGCCGCGGCGCGTTCATGATTCCCTCCTCCACCGTCAGGTCGTGCCGCGTGGCGGGGACCTCGATCGTGAGCGCCCCCTTGTTGGGGGCGATTTTGCAATCGCCGTCCGGGTCCACCGGCTTGTCCCATCCGGCGTCGAACGCCACTGCGGCTAGCGGCCCGGCTGGGGCGGATTTGGGCGGCTCGGGAAGGGGCGGCGGAACGGGCGGCCCATCGACCGGGACGACGCTCACCGCGTGCAGCACGAGGCCGGACTGAAGGCCGCCAATGGAAAACTTGTGCGACCCCTGAAGGGCGCGCTTCAGCTTCTGAGTCATCCAGACTTCGCCGTCCACCGCCACGGTCAGGTCGTCGCCGCGGCGCGTCACCGTCAGGATGAACGGGTCGTCGGGGATTCCTTTCCGCCGCGTGACGACGACGGCGCCGTTCTCCGCCGCTTGCAGCAGGGCCGCGGAAAGGTGGACGGTCGTGCCGCCCATCGAGGTGATGTCGTCGGCGACCGCGTCGGTGCCGAAGCGGACGTAAAGCGACTGCAGGATGTTCAGGTTTATCCGCTCGCGGCGGCCGCCCGTCGGAAGTCGTGGGACGGGCGGCGGGCCGAAGGGGCGCGGCGGGCCGAACGGCAGCTGCGGCGCCTGCGGCTGGTCCGGCAGGAGCGGCAAGACGAGACACTCGATGCTCAGCTGGAAGTTTTCCGGCAGCGGATCCTTGTAAGTCAGCCAGTAGGAGCCGCCCCCGTTGTGGGCGACGACCACTTCCTTGCTCTCCTTGGGTTCGAGGGTCTGGCCGTGCGTGACGTCCCAGTCGGACAGGTGGGTCCGCTTGGCGACGCCGGTGATGGGGAGCTGCTTGGCGTCGAGCGGCCCGGCCTCCGGCTGGAGGCGGGCGACCTTGTCCTGGTTGAGAAGCGCGGGCAGTCCGGTCTCGCTCAGGTAGAGGGCGTAGCCCATGTTGTTGGCGTCGTCCCGTTTTCGGGAGACGACGCCGATCACCTGGCCGTCGGCGTTGATGAGCGGCCCGCCCGAGTTGCCGGGGTTGACCGCGGCGTCGGTCTGGTAGTACGGGTGGTCCTCGATGTCGCGGCGGGTGGCCGAAATGAACCCCGTGTTGAAGGACAAGACCGGCTTGTCCACCGAGGCGAAGGGGAAGCCGATAACCGCTGCCGGGTCGTGCAGCTCCGGCTTGGTCCCGGCCGGCGCCAGCGGCAGCGGCCGGATGGCCTGGTAGCCGGGACGGGCCGCGATCTTCAGCAGCGCGAAGTCGAGCGTGTCCTGCGTCGGCGGGCAAAACGCGACCTGCGGCCTTGAAGTAGTCCAGCACGTCCGGGTCGGCGGCGGACGGAACTCCTACATACAGGACCGTGGCGGGGTTGGGTCCGGACTCGGGTTGAATGACGTGCCGGTTGGTGGCGATCACCCCGTTCGCGGTCACGAAGAAGCCGGAGCCGGTTGCCGTGGGCAAGCCGGGCGTGGACCGGCGGATGAACACCACACTCTTGCGCACGTCCGCCGGGTGGAAGGGAGCGCCGTCGGCCGGGAGCGCCGCCGCCAGCTTGTCGCCGACCGGCGGCTGGGGCGCGGGAGCCTCGACGGCCGCGACCGGAACCGGCGCCGAGACGGCGGAAGAACGCGGCCACAGCAGCCACGCCGCGAGGGCGCCGGCGCCGACGAGCAATACCAGGAAGCCAGCCGCCGCGGCGAGACCGGCGATCAGGAGGCCGTGAGACCTGCGCGGCGCTGGAGCCGGAGCGGTTCGCCGAACCGCTGCTGGGGCGGGTCGCGCCTGGATCGGCGGCGCCGGCCGCGAGAGCGGCGCTTGCCGGACGCCGGACGGCGAGGCGTTGTTCTCGGCGCGGAAGGTTTCCCGGCATTTCGGGCAGCGCACGACCTTGCCGCGAAGCTCGTCGGGCGCCACGACGTTCGTGGCGCACTTGGGGCAGCGAAGATGGACGGACATCGTTCAACGGCTCCTGGAGGGGGCGGGCCTGGTGCGACCAATGGAGTGCGGAAGATCGTGCATTATTGCACCGCCCTCTGGCGCGGTCAAGGAAGTCGCCCTGAGTTTCCTCGTTTCCACGCAGAGCGTGGGAACGAGAAATGCGCCGGCCGCCCGCTTGCCTTGTGCCGAGCCGGCGCAAACTGTCCTCTCACGCCTGTTCCGACGATCGCCCGCCAGGGGGAGACAATCCATGCGACCCGTCGCCGTCCGCACGCTCGTGCTGGGTTTGCTCTTTGCTCTGACCTCATCGGCCCCGGCCGCCGACGAGGCGACGGTCGCCCTGGCCGGCACGCGAACCCACTTCAGCATGGCCGAGCCGATCGAGTTCGCGGTGTTCTACAAGAACGACGGCGGCAACGCGAAAACGCTGCCTTTGGAGATCCGCCACAGCGACGGCAGCACCGTGACGATCGACGTGCCGTTCGACGTCCCCGCCGGCAAGTCGCAGGCCCGCATGGTCACGTTGCACCCAACACGCTCAAGCCCGGCGAATACGCGGTCAGGATGGCGGGACAGCCGAAGCTTGAGCTGCCGGCCATGTTCTACGTGGCCCGCGACGAACATCCCAATGCATACATGATCGCCCAGTGGGTGCAGCACCACGGAGCCGCCCGGCACGATCGCGGCCAAGGGCGGCTGGATGTACTTCAGCAGCGACTTCCACTCGCTCCACCCGCGCAAGCCGACGCCTCGACCACCGACACGGCCGACTACTACATCGACGCCCGCATGAAGCCCTACGCCCTGTGCGTGTTGGGCGGCGGCCATCAGCTCGACCTCGACCTGCACAACGATTGGGGCGATCCGTGGGTGCAGCGCTCCATCGCCTGGCGGATGCAGCTCAACGCCCTCTCGAACCGGATTTATCCCATCGCCGGACTCCACTGTTTCGACGAGCCGGGCCTGACGTGGTGGCCGACGCAGGCGGTCGGCGACGTCAAGGGCGACATCAACCCCTTCGCCGTGCCGCACCAGCTGGAGGAGTTCACGAAGCGCACCGGCAAGAACCTGCCCGAAGGCCCGTTCGCCGCTGACCGGCCCGAAGTTCGCCGAACACATGGACGACTGGCTCGACTTCATGGAACAGCGGCAGAAGTACCTGGAACAGTCGTGGAACGCCACGCGCTGGGCCACGGATTCCGTCGATCCGAAATTCATCACGATCAATCAGGTGTCGAGCAGCTACGCCCCCGGCGACACGACCGACGGCGTGGACACGCGGCAGGACCGGGCCTACGACGTGCTTTCCGGCCACGGCGGCTACAGCGACGCCGGCTACGGCACGATGTTCCCGGTGCGCTCGGCCGAGGCGTTTGCGGGCTTCGGCCAGGGCAAGCCGCATTTCTACCTGCCGACGTGGGGCACGATGAACTGGGCGCAGGCCCGCAACGGCGTGTGGATGTCGTGGATCACGAAGCTGGAGGGGATCGAGTACCCGCCGGGCGAGGATTACGCCCTGGCCGACGGCGAGGGCGGCTATGACGGGACGAACACGGTCTTTGAAATCGCCGAAGTCAACCGCCGTCTGGCCCTGGTCGGCGACGTGATGCGGCAGATCCCGAAGACGCTGGCGCCGGTCGCGGTGCTGCACAGCACGCGGCAGGACGCCTGGGACATCGCCACTCTCAACAGTCCGAAAATCCACACGCCCGGCTCGCCGGAATATGCGGGCATACACCGCGCCGCCGTGGACTGCTGCTTCTTCCGCGTGATGGAGCAGGGCATGGTCCCCAACTGGATCGACGAGGTGGAGGCGACGGCGAAGGGCGCCGATTTCCTGAAGCAATGGAAGGTGATTATGTGTCCGCGGCTGACGACGGCGACGCCGGCCTTTCAGAAGGCGCTGGAGGGCTACGTCGCGGCCGGCGGCAAACTGATCCAGTTCAAGGGCGACGGCCTGATTATCAAGGGGAGCATCATCGCCGACCACGGCTTCGGCGACCCGTCGGCGCACTGGGAGGAGGTGCAGAAGAACGGCGGCTACTCCTCGCCGATGTACCGCGATCTGCAATGGCGGAAGTGGAACAACGACCTGGCGCCGACGTTCGCCAAGGACTTCGCCCGATTGGGTCGGCGAGCAGCCATACCGCAGCAGCAACCACGACATCCTTCTCGGCGTCCACAAGGCGGGCGACGCGACGTACCTGCTGTTCGCCAACAACGCCCAGAGCCAGGAGGACCCGCGCGGCGTCAAGGCGGAGCTGATTCCGGCGGAGACGACGGTGACGATCCCGGAGGGCGGCGTGGTCTACAATCTCTTCAACGGCGGCGAGGTGCCGGTCAAGGACGGAAAGGCAATGCTGCGGCTGGCAGCCGGCGACGGGGCTTGCTGGCTTTGTTTGCCGGAAGCGGCCGCCGCGCCGGCCTATACGATATCGTTCCCGCACCCACCGGACGGTCGGATGCACAACGCCATCTCCGCGAACTCGCCCGCTTACCTCCCCCTCCGTCTGCGAATATCGGACGCCTCTGGTCGGCAGTGGGACGAACTGTACCGCACGACCGTACCCAATGGCAAAGGCTCCTCGTTTAGCCTTGACTACCCGTTGGGGACCAACGCTGCTGCAACAGGCTTGACTTTAGAGGCGGCGGAGTTGTACCGCGATCCTGCCAGCCCGATTTGCAATGGCCTCACCGCCGTCGAGCAGCCGGCTTCAGTAACCGCGACCGTGAACGCCGGCCCCGTCTCCGTCTACTTCGACGACGCCCAGAAGATCGTCGATCTCTTCGCGGGCAAGGCGAGCGCAGCCGCCCTACGACAAGCTGAACTGGGACGCCAAGCGCGTCTGGAATCTCGACTCGAAAAAGTTCGCCGTCTTCGGCCCGGAGGACGCCGCCAAGGAGATCGCCGACGCCCTCAAGGCCAAGGGCATGACCGTCGAAATCAATCCGAAGTACGAGATCAAGCCGTTCGTGCGGCAGCCGAACCGCGGCGGCGCCGGTCCCATCTTCGGCCTCGACAACTTCGAGAACATCGAGGCCCATGCCATCGTGTTGCCGGGCCATCCGCTGCTCAAGGCGTCGTTCGAGCGCGGCCACATCAACCGGCCCGTCACCGATGCTTTCCCCGGCCCCGGCCGCGCCTACGTCCAGTGGGGGACGAGTTGTTACCAGCCTGGCTGGCAGGACGTGTTCGTGGAAGGCGATTTGTATGTCGGAACGCAGTGGCTGCTCAACGCCATCGACGGCAAGGTGGATACGAAAACGGTGGAACTGGAAGCGAAGATTCACGCCGTTGAGGCGAAGAAATCGGAGCTGCCCGCGAAGCTCGCCGTTGGCCAGGAGATCAAGCTGTACGACACGCCGGTCGGCGTCGGCAGCAGCCCGGACGGCAAGACGACGTATGTGCTTCTTTACGGCGGTGATGTGTCCGCTTACGGGGCCGACGGCAAGGAGCTATGGCATACACAAGCGCTCCTCGAAGGATGCAATCTTGCCGTCAGCCCCAAGGGCGACCGCATCGCCGTGGCCGGCTATCCGGGGCTGCTGGTGCTGGACGCGAAGGACGGCCACGTTGTCGGCGGCCACAAGGCGGCGCCGTATGAGAAGGGCGACGTGCCGCTGGCGAACAAGATGCTCTCGGCGGCCTGGAACGACAAGGGCACACTGGTCGCGGCCGGCTGGGCCTTTCCGAACCCCAAGGCGCCGGAGCCGGCCGTGGTGCTGGACGCCGACGGCAAGGAGGTGTCGCGGCCGAAGGTCGCCGGCGCCGTCATGGGCGTGGCCTTCGCGCCCGGCGGCGACGTGCTGCTGTTCGGCGCCGACCAGCTCACAGCGGTGGACGCGAAGGACGGCAAGCCGCTGTGGACCAACCCGATCAAGGGGGCGCAGGCGTTCGCATTCTCGGCGGACGGCAAGACCGGCGCGGCCGGCGGCTGGGGCAAGACGGTCGGGGCGTTCAACGTCGCCGACGGCAAGGGCGATGCGGTCGGCTTCGAGGCGGTGGTCGGCGGCGTGACCTTCCTGCCGAACGGCGACGTGGCCGTGGCGGTGTGGGGCGGCACGCACCCGCTGTACGTGCTTCGCGGCGATCGGAAGAAGGCGGAGAGTCTGTTCCAGTCGCGGTTCGGCTTCCAGAACGTGGCGTGGTCCGACGCGCTGAAGGGACTCGTTGCGACGGAGGAGGGCGGCAAGCTGTGGCTGCTCGACGCCGACGGCAAGCCGAAGGCGGAGCTGGACGAAACGGCCGGCACGACGCCGTATCGGATGCTGCTGCACGGCGGCGGCGTGCTGCTGGGCCGGATGAATCGCGTGGTGCAGCGGGTGACGGTGCAGTAAGTCGCGGCGTCTCTACCAGCCCGAAGCGCCAGCGAGGGGTTCCGCCGCAACCCTCGCTGGCGCTTCGGGCTGGCACGGGGAGCGCATTTCAACCTGCCGGCGCTTCCGAATCGCCCGCGTCGATGAACACGTCCATCTGCTGGCCGACGTAGATCGGTCGGTCCTTCACGTCCAGGTCGTAGATCGCCTGCAGCACGCGCGTGTCCACCCGCTCCGTGTTGTCGCCGGTCAGCGACTTTTTCGGTACGACATAGGGTTCAATGCGCACGAACTTCAGCGGGTACGAAACCTCCGGCGTGCCGCGCAGGCTGGCCCGCGCCGGCGCCCCCGGGCGGAAGCGTGGGACGTCGTGTTCGTCGATGTCCACCCGGACGTGCAGGGGGTGCAAGTCGCCCATCAGGATCAGGCCCGTGCCGCTAAAGATGGAGACGTACTCGCCGGGCCGCACGTTGATCTGGAGGATGGTCCCGGCCGACGGCGCCCGGATCTCCAGCAGGTCCAGAGCGATTTGCGCCTGCTGGACCGTGACCTGGGCGACCTGCCGCTGCGCCTTGGCCAGCTGCCAGGCCTCCTCGTCGCTGACGCGTTGCTGGTCGGAAACGGCGTCGCGGGACGTTGCCAGATCGCGTTTGTAGGTGTCTTCGGCTTGCCGTTCCGTGGCGTAGGCGACGGCCACCTGGGCCTGGTTGACCTTCAGCTGGGCCTCCGCCTGCCGCTTGTCCAGCTCGACCAGCAGGTCGCCGGCCTTCACCTCCTCGCCGATCTTCACGGGCACCTGGACGACGAGGCCCGCCGCCTCCGAGCCGACGGAGACGGCTGACGTGCCGCTCGCCGCGTTGGCCGGCTCTACGATGCCGGCGCCGGCGACGGTCTTGCCGAACGGCGTCCGCGACGGCTCCACAGGCGGCGGCGGCTTGGGCGGCGTCTGCTGCGCCTGGACGACGTGGAGGACGGCGAAGGCCAACATGCCCGCCGCCAGAACGGGGATAAAGAATCGGCCGATCCATTTTCTCATGACATCACCCTTTCAGGCTCTCGCTTATCGACTGCGGCCGCGGCCGTCGTTTCGACGCGCTCGATGCGGCCGTCGCTCATGTGAATGATGCGGTCGCCGAACTCGAAGACGCGGTTGTCGTGCGTCACCACGATGACGGCCCGGCCGGGCTGCACCGCCACCTTCTTCAGCAGCTCCATGACCGTGCGGCCGGAGTGGGCGTCCAGCGCGGCGGTCGGCTCGTCGCAGACCAGGAGCTTCGGCTCGTGGACCAGGGCGCGGGCGATGGCGACGCGCTGCTGCTGGCCGCCGGACAGCTGCGACGGCAGTGAGTTCACCTTGTCGGCGAGGCCCACCGACTCCAGCACCGCCTTCGCCCGGCCGACGGCCTCGCTCCGCCGCACGCCGGCGATCAGGAGCGGCACGGCGGCGTTCTCGGCCGCCGTCAGCGCCGGCAGCAGGTTGTATTGCTGGAAGACGAAGCCGATGTTCCGGCCGCGGAACCGCACCAGCGGCGTCCCCTTCAGCTTGCGCAGATCCTGACCGAGGACGGTGAGCTGGCCGTCCGTCGGATCGAGCAGGCCGGCGATGATCGAAATCAGCGTCGTCTTGCCGCAGCCGGACTGGCCGACCAGCAGCGTCATCTGGCCGGCCGACACGTCCATGTCCACGCCGCGCAGGGCGCGGACCTTGGAGTCGCCGTCGCCGAACTCCTTGGTCAGCCCGCGGCAGACGACGGCTCGCTGTAGCGCGTCCACCGAACTCAGCGTAGCCCTGGCTGAGGCGCCGTTCGCGTTCATCGCCGTCACCCCCGAAACACGACCGCTGGTTCCAAAAACAGCACTTTACGGATGCTCAACAGGCTCGATAGTAGGACGATCAAGCCGACCGCCGCCGGCCGTGCCGACCAGCACCTGCCACGGCATGTAGAACGCCAGCCGGCTGAAGTGCGGCACGGTCTCGCCGAACAGGCGCGGCCAGCCCCACGCCCAGACAGTAGCCGATCAGCCCGACCACCGACGCCTGGGTCAGCACCATGCCGACGATGCGGAGATTGCTCACGCCCATCGCCTTGAGCGAGCCGAACTGGTTGAGGTTCTCCAGCGTGAAGGTGTAAAACGTCTGGCCGGCGATGGCGCAGCCGACGATGAAGCCGAGCGACACGGTGATGGTGAAGTTCATGATGATGCCGGTGCGGCGCATGAAGTACGACAGCGTCAGCCACATGAACTCCTCGCGCGTCAGCGCCTTGAGGCGCGGCCGGCCGTCGCCGGGCGCGTCGGAGCGCGTGCGCGTCTGCTCCTCGATGCGGCGGCAGACGACGTGCGGATCGACCCCCGGCGCCGGATGGACGAAGACGGCCGACAGGATCTGGCGCTCCTGCGGGATGAACTGCAACGCCTGGTTGTACCGCGTGTAGAGGATCGGGAAGGTCTGGAAAGTGTCGGACGCCTTGCAGACGCCGACGATGACGGCCCGGTGGTCGTTCATCTCGAAGACCTTGCCGGCGTGGAGCGGTTCCTTGGGCCAGAGATATTTGAACCCGTTTTCGTCCATGATGACGGCGTCCGGGATGCGCAGGTCGGCCAGCGCGCCGACGACCATCTGGCGCGGCGCTCCGACGAGGGTGGCGTCGTCGAGGCCGAGGACGATGACTTGCTGGTAGAGTCCGGCGCCGTTGGGGTTGCCGGCGTCGAGCTTGACGCGGCCCTGCCCCTTGTAGAAGGGCACGGCCCACTCGACGCCGGGCACGCTCTGGACGCGATAGAGGTCGTCGTCGTCGAGCGGCTTCAGCTCGTCGATGAACTCGTCGTCCGTGGTCCATGACCCAGATGTCCACATCGGCGATGTCCTGAATCGTCGATGCGGTGCGCAGCAGCAGGCCGCAGCCGATCGACGCCTGCTGGGCGATCAGCAGGGCGGCGAAGGTGACGCCGGCGATGATGCCGACGTACTTGGCCCGGTCGCCGGTCAGCATTTTCAATGCGATCCAGGTCATGGCGTCTCTCGGAAGTCGTTTCCAAACCGATCCAACCAGCCCCGAGCGCCAGCGAGGGGTTCGACCGCACCCCCCTCGCTGGCGCTCGGGGCTGGTAGGGAAACCGCGTCTTATCGAAACACCGACGCCGGCTCCAGCGTCAGCACGCGGCGCAGGCTGACAAGCGCCGACGCCGACACGATCACGGCGGCGGCGACGGCGGTGCCCACCGGGATCGGCCAGGCCATGAACATCGCCGGCGGAATCCCCTTGATGCGCGCCATCAGCACTTCCTCCAAGATCGACGCCAGGCCGACGCCGATGGCGTAACCGAGGACGCCGACCACCAGCGCCTGAATCAGCACCATGCCGACGATCCGCCGGTTGGTCACGCCCATCGCCTTGAGGGCGCCGAACTGCTTGAGGTTGTCCAGCGTGAACAGGTAGAAACGTCTGGCCGGCGATGGCCGCGCCGATGATGAAACCGAGCAGCACCGTGATGCCGAAGTTGATCGGAATGCCGGTGCGCTGCATGTAATAGTCGATCGTCCGCCACATGAAGCCGGAACCCGACAGGGCCATCAGCCCCGTCTGCTTCTGGATGCGGTCGCACACCTCTTCGACCGGCACGCCCGGCTCGCCCTGCGCCAGGATGAACGACAGGAAGCGCCGCTCCTGCGGGGCGTAGAAGATCGCTCGGCTGTACGGCGTATAAGCGACCGGGTAAGTCTGAAAACTCGGCGAGCTTTTGCAGATGCCGACGACCACCGCCCGGTGGTCGTTCATCTCGACCGTCCAGCCGACGCGCAGCGGTTCGCCGGGAAAGAGGAACTGGAAGCCGCGCTCGTCGAGGATCACGGCGTCGGGGCGCCGCAAGTCGCCGACCGAGCCGATCAGCATCTCCGCCGGGGCGCCGACCAGCGTCTGGTCGTCCAGGCCGATCACGCTGAAATTCTTGAAATGGCCGCTCGTCGATCTGGGCCGTCGCCATGCTCTTGAACAGCACCACGGCCCACTTCACGCCGGGCACGCCGCGCACCCGATAGAGGTCGTTTTCGGTCAGCGGCGTGACGTCCTCGATGAACTGCACGCTGGGATCCATGACCCAGACGTCGGCGCCCTGGATGTCGCGGATCTGGCTGCTCGTGTTCCGCATCAGGCCGACGAAGATCGACGACTGCTGCGTCATCAACATGCAGGCGAAGGAAATGCCGAAGATGATGGCGTAGTACTTGGCGCGGTTGCCGGTCAGCATTTTGAGGGCAATCCAGGTCATGGCGTCACCCCTTCCGCCCGGCGCGCTCCGCCTTCCGCCGCGGCCCCTTCAACCCCAGCGCCGCCATGCAGAACTCCGTGACGTGATCGGCGACGACTTCCGGCGTGATGCGCGCCTGGTCGTCGCCCAGCAGCAGCCGCACCACCGGCCGGCAGTGCATGTAGAAGAGGCACTGGCCCATGACGCTGAAGCCGGTCAGGTAGCGCTGGAACTCCGAAGTCCCGCGCGGCAGGACTTCCGCCAGAATGTCGTTGAGGACCGCGGCGTGCGGCCGCACGTACTCCTCGACCCACTCGGCGCACGCCGAGGTCGGCTCGGTCAGCTCGCGCATCATGAGCCGCGCGTGCCACGCGGGCTTGTCGGGGTCCATCAGCCGGCCGACCATCACGCGGATGAAGCCGCGCAGCTTGACGGCGGCTAGCGTGCCGGACGGCCACGCCGGCACGGGCGTCGTCTCCAGGGATCCGCAGGCAGCGTTCTTCACCGCCTCGATGTAGAGATGTTCCTTGTCGCGGAAGTAGTAATTCACCGCGGCGATGTTCGCGCCGGCGCGGCGGCAAATGTCGCGCACCGTGGCGCCGTCGAACCCCTTCTCGGCAAAGGTCCGTCCCGCGGTCTCCAGCAGCCTCCGCCGCGAATCGTCTGGCGATGACATGCACACCTCCGAATCCGTCATATCTCTATTCATATCAAACAAACGTTTGATTGTCAACCCCCAATCCGGCCTCCTCCTTCCCACGCGCCGCCGCGCCGCTTATCATCACCTTCAGCCTTGCCTACCTCCGGGCGCTGACGCGACCCGGCTCGCCGCTCCTTTGTGAGAACCGACATGCACGCGCGCCTCTCCCGCCGCATTCTTGCCGTTGTGGTTGCCGCCGTTGCCACGACCCTCACCGCCCAGGCCCAGCCGCAGCCGGTCCAGCCGAATCCGGCCGCGCCCGTGCTGAAGCCCGTCGCGCCGCACGGCGCCCAGCGCGGCACGGCCATCGACCTCATCCTGACCGGCCAGAACCTCGCCGAGCCGACGGGGCTGTGGACCGATTTCCCATGCAAGGTCGTGATCCCGCCCGATAACAACAACGGCAAGGACCCGGCCAAGCTGCAAGTCCACCTCGACGTTCCCAAGGATGCGCCGATGGGGTTCTACGCCTTGCGCCTGGCCACCGGGAAGGGCCTGTCCAATCTTCGGATCTTCTGTGTGGACGATCTGCCGCAGGTGATGCAGAAACCGGACAACCACGCGCGGGAGACGGCGCAGCTGGTGACGGCGCCGTGCGTGGTCGTCGGCCAGACCGCCAACGAGGCCAACGATTATTACAAGGTGACGGTCCAGGCCGGCCAGCGCCTCAGCTTCGAGGTGCTTGGTCGGCGGCTCGGCAGTCCGATCGACCCACAACTAACGCTGTTCGACGCCCGCACCGGCCGCGAACTGCGGGGCGGCCACAACAACGACGCCCCGGGCCTCCAGACCGACGCCCGCCTCACCTACGTTTTCAAGGACGCCGGCGATTATCTCATCGAGCTGCGCGACGTGAGCTACAAGGGCGGCGAGGATTATTTCTACCGTTTACGGATCGGCGATTTCCCCTGCGCCACGACGCCGCTGCCTCTGGCAATCAAGCGGGGGACCAAGGCGTTGGTGCGGTTCGCCGGGCCGAACGTGGAAGGCGTCGCCCCGGTGGAGGCGTCGGCGCCGGCCGACCCCGCAATGCAGGCGCTCTGGTTGGCGCCGCGCGGGCCTAACGGCTTGTACGGCTGGCCGGTCAGCCTGGCCCTGTCCGACCTCGACGAGGCGATGGAGCAGGAGCCGAACAACGAGCCGGCCAAGGCCAACCGCGTCGCCGTCCCCAGCGCGATCACGGGCCGCTTCGAGCAAAAGGGCGATCTGGATTATTATGTTTTCGCCGCCAAGAAGGGAACGCGCACTATCGTCGAGGGCCAGACGCGCGAGCTGAATTCGCCCACCGAAGTCTATCTGACCCTGCGTGACTCCAAGAACAACCAGCTCCAGGCCTCCGACCCCATGAAAGATCCGCGCCTGGATTTCACCGCGACGGCGGACGCCGACTATTTCGTGACAGCCGAGCACCTGCACTACTGGGCGGGGCCGGACGAAGTCTACCGGCTGACGTTCACGCCGTATCAGCCGGGTTTCGACCTGTCGCTGGGCCTCGACCGCTACAACGCGGCGGCGAACGGCTCCTTCGCGCTGCCGATCCTGACGACCCGCCGCGACTACGCCGGCTCCATCGAGGTGAGCGTGGTCGGCCCGCCCGGCCTCTCCGGCCACGTGCAGATCCCGGCCGGCCAACCGCCGCAGCCGAACCAGCCAGGCGCGACGCTGACGGTGAACGTCGGCCCCGACGTGCCGGTGGGACCGCTGACGTTCTTGGTGCAGGGCAAGGCCAGCATCAACGGCAAGGACGTGATCGAGTACGCCAGCGTCCGGGCCGCGGTGAGTCAAAGCCTCGCCGGTCTGCCGGTCCCGCCGCGGCAGACGTGGACGGCGGTCGGCCTGGCGGTGACGGAGAAGGCGCCGTTCACGCTGTCGGCCAAGTTCGACGACGCTTCCACGGCCCTCGGCAAGCCGGCCAACCTGATGGTGACGGCCGTGCGGGCGCCGGGCTTCACCGAAGAGATCGCCCTGACGGCGACCGGCCTGCCGCCGAACGTGGCGCCGGCCCTCAAGAACATCCCCGCCAACATGAATGAGGTGAAGATGCAGCTGAACGTGGCGGCCAACGCGGCGCCGGGAACGTTTCCGATCGTCGTCAACGGCAAGGCCAAGCACCAGAACAAGGACTTCTCCGCCAACGCGCCGCCGGCCAATCTGGTGGTGACGAAGTGAGGGTCGGCGCCTTCTCCGCCAGCGTCAGGGCGCCTGCGGCCCCCTGGATGCTGAACTGGCCGCTATAGCCTTTCTCGGGCGTACCATCCACGACCTCAAAGATGAGCTGGCAGACCGGCATTCCCTTTTTCAACAAGACGGGGATGGGGCCGATGTTGAAAACCTCAAGTTGGATGGGACTTCCCTGGTACTGAGGATCGCCGTTATAGCCGAAGCCTGCGTGGATGGTCGGCGCCGTGACGTGAACGCCCACGCCGAGACGGGCCAGACCGCTCTTCCCCTCCACCCGGGCGGCGATGCGGGATTGTAACGGCAGTTGGACTTTTTCAATCGTCCATCCCAGTACGAAGTCGCCTGGTTTCAAGAGATGACCGGAATCGGAAATGAGGAGCGTCTTGGCGTAGGCTGCGGCCAACTTGTTGTAGTCGTAATCCGGATCGGCCGGGGAGAAATGCACGTGGGCGCCGTGGCCGCCGGGAATGTCCCAGTAGGAAAGCTGTTCATCCAAGCGGAGATCGATGGCCGTCGAGGTCCAGTGGTCCGGCGGGGGAAGTGGGGTGATCCGGACGGCGCCGCGCGCAGCGCGGCTCGAATCTCTCGATCGGAGAGAATCATGCAGACGCCTTGAGGGGTTCGAGAAGTGCGGAGGATTTCACCCAAATTCGGTTGGCCCCCGTCTCCGCCTCCTGGGGGAATTCGATCAGCACAGCCTTCGTCTTGGGATCGAAATGCACCACGCCGACGGGCAAAAAAAACCGACCGGCTGCGTCCGTGGTCAGGAAATCCCGCTCGACGCGAAGGAAGTGGCGACGACCGGAAAAGTCTGTCACGGTGGCGACGACCTCGGACTCGCGCAGTCCGTTACTAATCTGATCGCATAGAACCTGAGCCATGCTTGACCTCGTTTCCGGGCAAACCGGAGTTTCCCATCGGGCGGATGGAATCTCCGTTATAATCGGATCAGATTGCTAGCATTTCCGGTGCCGTGAACCTGATTGGCAACCTCCTCAACGTATACAAAAAACCACTCGCGGCGACAACGCCTTTGCCAGTAAAGGGATTCCGACAGCCGGGAATCTTAGTTGGAGTGCGAAAAGGGAGGGAACCCCGGTGGCGATTTTGAATCGTTTCTCGGGGTCATGTAACTTTTACTTGTCTGCTGGTGTTCCGCTCACGTCACCCACCAGATCGTCCGTCATTTCCCTCCCGTATTTTCCGATTTCGGCGGCGCCGCCGGCTTCGCCGTCTGCTTCAGCAGGAACGCCATCAGGTTGTAGAAATCCGCTTCCGGGATCTGTTCCGACAGCGTGGCCGGCATCGGCGACTGCATCGTCGTGTTCCGCTCGTCCACGTCCTTTTTCGGCACCGGGACCTCTTTGCCCTTGTCGTCGGCCATCACGTACACCTCGCCCTCCTCCCGCAACAGCAGGCCGCGCACCACTCGGCCGTCCTTCAGGTTCAGGATCGTCAGGCGGAAGTTCTGATCGACGTTCCGATTGGGGTCCAGCACGTCCTCCAGCAGGCGGTCCAGGCCGCGGATGCCGACGCCGTCGAGTTGCGGCCCCACCTTGGCGCCCTTGCTGGCCAGCGTGTGACAGATCATGCAGTTCTTCTCGAACACCTTGGCCCCGGCCGCGGCGTCTGGCTTGGCCGCCTCAAATCCCTTGTGACGGGCCTCGATCAGCTCCTGAATCTTCTGGTCGGCCGGCGGCAATCCCTTCGTCAGCTTCGCCAGACGGTCTTTAATATCCGGAATCTTGCTGCCCGTCAGCGGCGTCTCGACCGCCTTTTCCTGGAGCAGCCGCGCCGACGCCTTGCCGGCCGCGACCGCCTCCAGCAACTTCTCGCCGCCCTCCTTGCTGCCGGCCAGCGCGGCGGCGATGGCCGTCTGCAGTCGGGCCGGGGCCGCCGGCAACGCCTGCAGCAGCTGCGCCTGCGTTTCGGGCTTGTTGGCCTGGCCCAGCAGCTTCGCCGCCGCCTCGCGCAGCTCGATCGGAGCGCCCGCGTCGGCCAGGACGCCTCCCGTCACCGGGGCGTTCTTGACCGGATCGAGGGCCGTCAACGCTCCGAGCGCCGCCTCGCGATTCTCCCGCGGGGCCGAACGGTCGGCCGCCAGGGCCGTCACTTTGGCCTCCTCTTTCTCCAGCTTGACCTGCCCCACCAGTTCGGCTCCAGCCTTCACGTCGGCCGGCTGCTTCGACGCCAGCAGTTTGCCGGCCAGCTCGGCCGCCCAGTTGCGGGCGTCGTCGTCGAGCGATGCGCCGCGCTCTTCCGTCCCGCCGCGGATCGCCTTGACGAGGTCGGATTGCAATCCGAGGTCCTCCGGATGGCGGGCGCGGGCGAAGGCCAGCAGCGATTTCATCGTTTCCGGAGCGCCATAGCGGGCGATGTGATGGACGGCGTTGACGACGACCTCGCGCGACTCCGAGTACTTGCCGATGTGCTTGAGCAAAAAGGCGGCCGACTCCGGCGTGTGGACGCCGGGAGCCACGTCGGCGATCGCATGGGCGTCGCGCTCCGTCAGGTCCTTCGGCAGCGCGTCCCACGCCGCCCCCGCGAGCAGCTGGTCGCGCAGGGCCAGGCGGACCACGTACAAGAGGTGCGTGTCCGCGGCCGGGACAGCGTAGCGCAGGTCCAGCAGCGGCCGTATGTTGTCCGGCGAGGGGTGCCGGCCGAGGGCTTCGGCGGCCGCCCGCCGCACGTCCGCGGAGGAGTCCTTCAGCCCGGCCAGCGCCAGCGCCCGCTCGCCGGCGTTCCACTTCTCCCGCTCCGACAGCACGCGCTGCGCGTGGACGCGGACGCCCAGCGAATCGTCCGTCGTCGCGGCGGTCAGCGTGGCGTCGTCCAGGGCGCCGCAGCGCTCCAGCACCCACAACCCGTGCATCCGCCGCCACTGGTCGGCCCGGTCGGGCTTGTGCGCCTTCATCACCGCCAGGACGGCCTCGACGCCTTCCTTGCCGCCGCGAGCGACCAGCTCGTTCGTCGCCTTGAAGCGCACCGTCAGGTTGGGATGGCCGAGGTCCTGCATCAGCTCCGCGACGGTCGCCGTCGTCCAGTCGGCGCGGGCGCGGCCGGCGGCGGGCCTTGCCGTCCGGGCCGCGGTAGATGATGCGCCAGATGCGGCCGCGCTCGTGGTCGCGGCCGGGGTGGTCCAGCGGCACTTCGTAATGACCGATGATCCGATTATAGAAATCCGCGATGTACAGTGCGCCGTCCGGCCCCAGCTTGACGTTGACCGGCCGGAACCACGGGTCGTCGCTGTGCAGGAAGTCGGTCTTGACCGCATGCGGCGTGGAACCCTCGAAGGTGAGGCGGAACTCGTTGACGCGGTTGGTGACCACGTCGCCGATGAAGGCGTTGCCGCGATATTGTTCCGGAAAGTGGTCGGCGGCGTAGATGGCGATGCCGGCGATGGCCGTCGAATCGGGGTACTGCTCGATCGCCCGCGGGGCGAAGCCGAGGCCGTCGTTGGGCTTGCCGAAGCTCTCGTAGTAGCCGCCGCGCAGGAGTTCGGCGATCGGTTTCGTCTCGCAATCACAGGAATAGAGGTCGCCCAGGGGGTCGAAGGCCAGGCCGAACGGGTTGACCTGACCATGCGTGACGTATTCGAGGCGCGTGCCGTCAGGCTTGAAACGGTAGACGTTGCCCGACTGGAAGGTGACGGGTTGGCCG
Source organism: uncultured Planctomycetaceae bacterium (assembly GCA_963771935.1). Taxonomy (GTDB): domain Bacteria; phylum Planctomycetota; class Planctomycetia; order Gemmatales; family Gemmataceae; genus UBA4732. The sequence continues at coordinate 92,332 of CAVYVK010000008.1, forward strand.
TCGCTGCCCTTGACCGTGGACTCGTTGGAAAAGCCGTGGCAGGCGTAGACCCAACCGTCGAAGCCCCACGTGAAGTTGCCGGTCATGCCGTGCGTGTCCTTGTGGCCGTACTTCGTGTACAGCACGGTGCGCTCGTCCGCCTTGCCGTCGCCGTTCGTGTCGCGCATCCGCCAGATGCTGGGAATGCTGTAGACGATGGCGCCCTGCGGCTTGGCCGACAGCAGCGGCAGCACGCCGATGGGAATGTCGAGCTTGTCGGCGAAGGTCGTGATCTTGCGCGCCTTGCCGTCGGGGGCGAAGTCCTCCAGCACCTTGACGGCGTCCTCCCCCTTGAGCTTGCCGTCCTTCTCCGGGAAGGGGTACTCGACGGTTTGGGTGACCCACAGACGGCCGCGGTCGTCGAAATCCATGTTGATCGGTTTATGGATGTCCGGCTCGGAGGCGACGAGCTGGATCTCGAAGCCGGGCGGCAGATGGAGCAGCTTGGCCTCGTCGGCCGGCGTGCGCGGCTCGGTGTCGGCGATGTTTTTTTGGGCGGAGAAGGCCCCGGCCGAGAGCAGCAGGAGCGTCAACGGGGACGCCAGGAAGATGACACGACGCATCGGTCCCTCGGGAGAAAATCGCGGTAGGTGAGCGTGTAGAAAAGAATAGTGGATCGCGGCCCGCGACACAACGGTGAGAAAGAATGAAGAGGATTCACCACAGAGTCACAGAGAACACAGAGGAAAGACAAAGAAGACGAAAAACATGGTTCGGAAAAAACGCCCCGACCCATGCCTCTTGTCTTCTTTGTCTTTCCTCTGTGTTCTCTGTGACTCTGTGGTGAATCCTCTTTCCGTAGGCTACTTGTCGGCCGGCTTATCCGGCTCGACGGCCGGCGGCACGCCCGTGCTCGGCGCCGGATTGGTGATGACGATCGGCGGCGGGACCGGGACGCCGGCCGGCGGGACGAATATGCCGGGCGGCTGCGGGTTCGGCTGGACGGGTTGGCCCTGCTGAATCCAGTCGGGATCCTGGCGCAGCTCGGCGGCGTGGTCCTTGGTGGTGACGAACAGGACGTTGCTCAGGCGCAACGCCTTGAGGCCGGCCATCTCGGACAGCAGACGCACGGCCGTCTCCAGCGGCACGTCCTCCAGCTGCAAGCTCACCTTGGCCGCCCCCTCCTTCTCGTGGTTGCTGTCCAGGACCAGATTCACGGAGGTTTCCTTGCTGAGCTGCTTCAGGGCGGAGGCGAACTCGATCTTGTTGAAGTCCACGTTGACGCGCTGCCGCAGCTGCCGCACCATCGCCTGGTCTTCCGTCGTGATGAGGACCGTGTCGCCCAGGACGGCGTAGGCCAGTCCGTACGGCGCGACGATCGACCGCAGCACCGTGCGCACCTTCACGTCTTTCAGGTCGAGATCGACCGGCACGGGAGGCGTCTCGGGCAGGAAGCCGAGCTGTTGCTGGATGGTCAGGCTGTCCAGGACGAAATTGACGCCGCTCTTGTCGCGCAGCATGATGACGGCGAGGTTGAGCGGTTGCTTGTCGATTTTGATGCTGACGACCTTGTCGAGGTCGGCGTGGAGTTTGTCGTTGGGGCTGACGGTCTTGTCGTCCTTTTCCGACCCGGCCGGCGCGGCCGCAAGGAAGGACGGCGCCGCGGCCCAGGCTAGGACGGCCCCGGCGGCCAGCGCCCGGAGGCAAGCGGGAACCCTGCGCATGCGTTCGACTCCTCACCCCAGGGGGGAACACGGTGCATCAACGCGCAATCCGCCTACCAGCGTACGCTCCCCCGTTGAACTTCGCAAGAGGCGCCCGGTTCTGGTAGTGGGTCAGTTTGAAAAAAGATTCCCGCCGCCCTCTAGCCGGACGGGCGCCCGTTCGGTTATGATGGGGACATGCGAAGCCGCTCAAGCAAAAAAGGTCCGGCCGACGTGAACACGACGGCCGCGCACATCGTCAAGATAGCGACGGGCGAAGGGGCTACGGCTACCCCCGAAGCTCCCGCTCGTCAGAAGCTGGCCGCCGCCGTGGAACTGGGTAAACTGGGCGGTCGGAAGGGCGGACTGGCGCGTGCGAAGAGCCTGACGGCGGAAAAGAGAGCCGAAATTGCCCGAAAAGCGGCGCTGGCGAGATGGCGCAAGAAGGGCAAGTAATCAGACCTACCCAGCTGGACGGGGCGCGTCGGGTTGAGCATAGTGGAGGCCGGGCCGACGCACTGAAGTTGCGGGAGCGCCCATGCCGAACCGTGCCAATGCGAACGAGATCATCGAAGACCAGCTGGACGCGCACATTCTCAAGCTAGAGGAAATGCTAGTGGGTCACTTGCCTTGCAGCTGGCCATAAGCGTCTACTGGCATATGCTGGGTGGAACCATCGCACCCAGGAGCCGTTATGACCCGCCGCCGGAAGGATTCGCTTCGACCCCTCACCGACGCCGAACGCCACGAACTTAACCGACTGCGCCGGTCCTCGGCGGCCCCGGCCGCCCCGGTCGCCCGCGCCGCCGCCTTGCTGCTGGTCAGCGACGGGGTCGCTTATCAGGACGCCGCCCGGGCGGTGGGCCGCAAGAGCGGCGACGCCGTCTCCCACCTGGTCACCCGCTTCAACCGGGAGGGCCTGGCTGCTCTCGAACCCCGGCACGGCGGCGGCCGGGCGACGGCCTACGACGCGGCGGATCGCGACCGCATCCTGCGGGAGGTCGCGCGGACGCCGACCCCGGAGCGGGACGGGACGGCGACCTGGTCCCTCTCCACGCTGCGGCGCGCGTTGCGTTCGGCCCCGGACGGCCTGCCGCGGGTCTCGACCTTCACCCTGTGGCGGGTACTCCATGACGCCGGATACAGCCATCAGCGGACCCGCACTTGGTGCCCGACCGGATCGGCGCTGCGTCGCCGCAAGGCGGGTACGGTGACGGTCACCGACCCGGACGCCGAGCCGAAAAAAAGTTGATCGAGGGCGCCTACCGGCTAGGCAAGTCGCTGGGCCTGGCGGTCTGGTGCTGCGACCAGGCGGGGCCGTTCCAGACCGTGCCTCACCCCGGGCCGAACTGGCGACCGGAGGGCGACCCCGCCCGCCAGCCCCACGAGTATATTCGCAACGGGACGGCCAAGGTGCTGACGCTGTTCCACCCCGCCGACGGCCGGGTGCGCATCGAGGGGGTGGCGACCTGTCCCAATGCGGTGTTGCACCCCTGGCTGAAGCGAGAGTTGTCGGAGATCCTGGCTGGGTTGCCCGACCCGCCTCCCACAGCGACGGCGTCGCGGGCGGCGTGGGAGCGCTGGCAGGCCGGACTGGCGGTCAAGCCGACGCTGCCGACGGAGTTGCCGCCTTTGCGGATGCTGTTGGTACTGGACAACCTGGCCGGTCACAAGACGCCGGAGTTCGTCCTGTGGCTGTTCGCCCATGGGGTCATGCCGGTGTACACGCCGGTGGGCGGGTCGTGGCTGAACATGGCGGAGAGCATCCAGCGGGTGCTGAAACGGCGGGCGTTGGACGGCCAGCACCCGGCGACGCCGGAAGAGATCATCGCCTGGTTCGAGGCGGTGGCGCGGCACTGGAACGCCGAACCGACGCCGTTCGAGTGGGGCGGCCAGCGGGCGGCGCGGCGGAAGCGTCAGCGCGAGCGTCGGCACCGCCTCGGCGGATCGGGCGCGCAGACGCGGCGGCCGCTGGGGCGAAAGGGCCAACGGGCTTATGGCCATGTCCAGAGCAAGTGACCCACTAGGCGCCGACGTGCTTACGTTCGTCGGCCCGCTGGTCACGCGCGTCGATGACGCGGTGCGGGACGTGATCGAGTCGCGCGACAACAAGCGCCCTAAGCTGGCGATGATCGTCGAGACGGAAGGCGGTTACATCGAAGTCGCCGACCGGATCGTTGACGCCATCCGGCACTACTACGGTGAAGTGGAGTTTTTCATTCCGAATTACGCCATGTCGGCGGGCACGGTGCTGGTGATGTCCGGCGATGCCATCCACATGGACTACTACTCCGTACTCGGCCCGATTGACCCGCAGGTGCGGCGGCCGGGCAGCGGCAGGATGGTTCCCGCGCTGGGCTACCTTGTCCAGTACAAGCGGCTTCTGGAGAAGTCCAGCAAGCAGCCGCTGTCCACAGCGGAGTTGACGATTCTGGTCGAGTGCTTCGATCAGGCGGAGCTGTACCACTACGAGCAGGCGCGGGAGTTGACGGTCACTCTGCTGGAACAGTGGCTGACGCGGTACAAGTTCAAGAACTGGACCAGGACGGCCACGCGAGGGAAGCGCGTGACGGCCAACTTGCGGCGCAAGCGTGCGTCAGAGATTGCCAGGGCGTTAAATGATACCGACCGCTGGCACTCGCACGGGCGGGGCATCTCGATGGAGGTCTTGCGTCGGGAACTGAATTTGCTGATAGAAGACTTCGGCGAAAAGCCGGACCTGAGCGCGGAACTCAGGGTCTACTACAAGCTGCTGGACGACTACATGGCAAGACGAGACCAGAAGGCGGTCCTGCACACGCCGGGCCGCTATACCCCCCTCATGGAGGGATAAGAATGGATCGGAAGATGCTCAAGGAGCTACTGGAGCGGAACCCACAGGTGGACGCGAAGCAGCTGCAACAGGCGATGGATGCCCTGCGCCGGCTGCGGCGGGCTGGCTTCCGCAAGCACCACGGGTACAATCTGCTGCCGCCCTTCACGCGGCGCCGATCGAACCGTTGCGCGAAGCACCCTGCGGAGGGCCCCGCGAAGTTTTACCGTCCGGTTCTGAGAAGAAGGACGGCGCAGAGAAGGCCGTGCGGGGCCACCTGTGGCCCCGCACGGCCTTCTCCGTTCAAACCGGCTTCATGCGGCGCTCTTAGGCGTCGGTACTGTCCTAGGGGCTACTTTCCCGATTTCCTTCGGTTGTCGTCCTTGCACAGCATCTGGCAGTTCGTCGCGTCGGTCTTCCCGCCCTCATGCCAGGGCTTGATGTGGTCGCCCTCCATCTCGTCAAATTCAAAGTGCTTGCCGCACTTCGGACAGATGCCGCTCTGCCGCTCATACGCTTCCCGCTTCATGCTGAGGGGGAATGCGCGGATGTTCAGGTGTCTCTCGTCGCCGTTCAGGACATACGGGTAGATGCCCGCCTTCCGCTCCACGTCCTCGTCCACCATCAGCTGCGCGACCCGCGCCTCCAGCTTGGCGGCGTCGAGCGGCTTTGCGCCGTACTGGTTGTAGAGCGGCCCCCACTCCACGCCTTTCATCTCCCTCCGGTGCCTCGGGAAGGTCGCCTTTACCCAGTTGATGGCGCTCTGGAAATAGTTCCACAGGGCGACGGCGTTCGCGTCGTGCTGGTGCTTCGACATGTACTCTTCAATCGTCCCCGCCGCCGTCGCGCCCGCGTGCCATTCGATGGCCGTCTCAAGGTACTCCTGCCGGATCGGGCTGCCTTTCACATAGTCGCTCGCCAGCCCGTATGCCGGGCATCCCGTCTTGCTGAAATACCGTTTGGCGTCGGCCGTCCACGGCCCGGCGTAGACCGCGTTGCGCAGTTCTTGGTCCGTCAACTTCTCGCCGGCGATGTTGATGGTCTTGAACCACTCCAACTTCTCGCTGTCGGTCCCGTCGCAGAAATACACCATCAGCTTGTAGCCAAGAATCTGCTCCTGCTGGTCGTCCTGAAGATTGTGGAACGCCAGCCCGTTGATCGAGAAGTCGCCGCTGACGTACCGGCACAGTGAGATCGTCCGTTGCTGCCCGTCGATCACCTAGTAACCGCCGTGGCGCACGGCCCAGTACATCACGTTCAGCGGGAAATCCTTCCGAACCGTGTCGATCACGGCGTCGCGCTGCTTGTCTTTGTAGATAAATTCCCTCTGGAACGGCGGGCGGATGTCGAGCTTCCCGCCGTAGCCAACGACGCCGGCCTCCGCGTTGTCCTGGAAGCCGCCGGTTAACTCTCTGACCGTGATTTCCTTGAGCTGGATGTTCATGGCTTCACCCCAACTGCCTGTTCCTGATGACGAGGCGGTCGTACATCCGCCGGTACGTGCCGTCGCCATTGGGGAGGTAAAAGCGTGGTCCGCCTTGCGAGAAGGTCCCCTTCTTGGCGAACTCGGCCATCGGCCTGCTGAGCGTTCTGCTCGACCCCATAATCTCAAACTGCTCCGGGTTGTACTTGTCGAGGAAGGTGACGGGTACGCCCATCGCGCCGGGGTAATCGACGGGGATTTCGGTGTACGGCGACACTTCGATCGCGTCGTAGTTGACGTACTGCGGGTACCTCTCCGGCGAGTAGGTCTTGTAGAGGATCAGTTGCTCATGCCGCTTTGCGATGTCGAGGTTGGTGAGCCAGCAGGCGTTTCCAAAGCTGCGCCAGTTCGTGCCGTTCTCGTCGCGCCAGCTTCGCCCCTCGCGCATCTCATAATGATCGGGGACGACGAAAGCGACGGGGGTCGTATAGCCGAGCCACAACTTGTTGCCCCGGATGAGGTCGAAAATCTCTTTGTAGCTGATCGCGTTCTGGTTCCCGATAATCAGGAACCGCTTGTCGTGTTCGATCAGTTGCTCGACGTACTCGCGGAACAGCGAGAAAGGCGGGTTGGTGACGACGATGTCCGCCTGCTTGAGCAACTCCACGCATTCCGCGCTACGAAAATCGCCGTCGCCCTTCAGTTCGCGCGGCTTGATTTTCGCGGGGTCGGGGAGGCGCGTGCCTTTCTGATCGCCGGAGTAGTCGAAGTAGATGCCCTTCTCCACTTGATGGGTGCTGAACAGGTCCGGCTGCTGGTTCTTGTAGCAGGTCGTAATGAGTCTTTTGAGGTCCAGTTTATCGAAACTGTTCAGGAAGTAGCGGAAGAAATTGCTCACGCGCGGGTCGTCGCAGTTGCACAGAACGGTCTTGCCTTTGAAGTGCGGCGTGTAGTGCTTCAGCTCCTTCTCGATGTCGGAGAGTTGGGTGTAAAACTCGTCCTGCTTCGTCGCCTTGGCGGTGCGGAAGCTCCGATTCAGCGGCTTGTCCTGGTCTTTACGGGGGCTTCTCACCCGAAGGTCTCCCGCCGGGTCGTCATGTCAGCTGATTGCCGCCCGCGCCCGGGCGAGTGGACTTTACACGATGGCGACGGCTGCTTCCAGTGCTTTTCCACTCACGCCGCCTGTCGCAGCAGTTCCGGGACGGACCAGACGTGATCCGCCGGCCGGGCCGGCAAATAAAGCCGGGCGGAACGAATTTGCAGCGCACGACTTTCGGATTATTCCGCTACCGACCTTGTTTATACCTGCACGCCTAAGCATACTGGTCAGTATGAACAGACTCACCCGAGAGCGGCGCGTGCAGGTTATCGCCTCCCTAGTGGAGGGCAACTCCATCCGGTCCACGGTGCGCATGACCGGCGTGGCGAAAAACACCGTCGTCAAGTTGCTGGTGGAGGTCGGCCGGGCCTGCGCCCAGTACCAGCACGAAACGCTACGCAACCTCCCTTGCCGCCGCCTCCAGGCGGACGAAATATGGTCGTTTTGCGGTATGAAACAAAGGAATATCCCGGAAGAGCGCAAAGGCGAGTACGGCATCGGCGACGTGTGGACCTGGACGGCCATCTGCGCCGACACGAAGCTCGTTCCGTGCTGGCTGGTCGGCCTGCGCGACGCGGTACACGCCACACACTTTATCGCCGATCTGGCTTCCCGGCTCGCCAGCCGGGTCCAGTTGACGACGGACGGCCTGCGCGTCTATCTGGAGGCGGTAGAGAACGCCTTCGGCGGCGAAATCGACTACGCCGTGCTGCATAAGGTCTACGGCCGCCCGCAAGGCGAAGAGACGCGGTACAGCCCGCCCGAGTGCATCGGCGTCGAAACGTACAGCGTCAGCGGTCGGCCTGACCCGGACCACGTTTCCACCAGCTACGTCGAACGTCAAAACCTCACAATGCGGATGCGAATGAGGCGCTTTACGCGGCTGACGAACGCCTTCTCAAAGAAGATTGAGAATTTAGAGATGGCGGTTGCGCTTCACTTCATGCACTACAACTTCGTGCGGGTCCACCAGACGCTCCGCTCGACGCCCGCCATGAAGGCGGGCGTAGCCTCCCGGCTGTGGACGCTGGAGCATGTCGCCGCCCTAGCGGATTGAAGCGGCCGGCAAGTTGCGTGCCGGCCGCACGGCGGCTACGCTTCAAACTGACCCACTACCCCGGTTCTGGCAGCGTCTCCGTTGGTCCTATGGGGCCTGTTGGACCCAGTCGGCCGTATAGGACCAACGGAGATCGCGCCGACCCGGCTTGATCTCGCCGGCCTCTTTCGCTATCACCCGGCCGGGTGCAGAGGAGCCAAGGAGGATTCGGGATGCGAGCCGTGAAGATGATCGCCGTCCTCGTCCTGGCGGCGCTGCCGTTGGCGCCGGCCCAGGCGGGGGTCCGTCTCGGATTGGGCATCAATTTAGGCGGACCCGGCTACTATTATAACCCCTATTGGGGCTATCCGTACTATTATTACCGCCCCTACCCGGTGTACGTCACCACGCCCGGCGTGGTAGTGCAGCCGGCCCCCGTCTACCAGACCGCGCCCGTGGTGCAGCCCGCGTACTCTTCCCCGGCGGAGGCCGCGCCGCCGCCCACCCTCGTGCCGCCGCCCTCTTCCGCCTCACCGACGCAACCGACGGCGTGGGCCCCGGACGGCGCCGAGCGCAGCTGCAGCGGCTGAACAGCCCCGACGACGCCGCCCGCGCCGACGCCGCCGTCCAGCTCGGCCGGATGAAGGCGACCCGCGCAGTCGCGCCGCTGGCGCAGGTGCTGGCCGCCGACCGCAGCGCCGCCGTGCGTGAGGCCGCCGCCCGCGGTCTCGGCCTGATCGGGTCGTCCGACGCCCTGCCCGCCCTGCAGCGCGCCGCCCAGGCCGACGACAACCGCGACGTGCGCCACAGCGCCCAGTTCGCCGCCGAGGGCATCCGTTCCTCGACGCCCCGCTGAGACCGGATGCAATCAAACGACAAGGGCGGGCGCGGAACTCCGGTTCCGCGCCCGCCCTTCTTCGTCGGGAGCCGAACTCACAGCGCCGGCGGCGCCGTACGGGGCGAATTCGGCAGCGGCTTGGCTGGCGGCGCCGTCCGGGGGTTGGTCGGCTCCGGCGGAGCGGGCGGCATGGGCGGCAGGCCCTCTTAGCGGCCTCCACCGCCGCCGCGTTGGCGTAGGCCACCCGGCCGGCGACGGCGGCCTCGCCGAAGACGCCGCAGCAGTTTTCCATGCCGGGCTTGTACTTCCTGAACTTCAGTTCCTTGACGATCGCGTCGCCGGCCTTGTACAGCTCGGTGTAGCAAGGCTTGCAACAGACCGTCAGGATGTCCAGCGCCTCCGCGGCCCTGGCCCGCACCATATAATGCGGGTCGGCCTTGGAGGCGATGTACAGGGCCAGCACGCCCTCCTCGGTTCGGGCGCCCTGGAGCATGATGGACCAGGCGGCCGCGTGGCGCACCTCCCAGCACGAGTCGCATTCCAGGGCCCCGACGAGGCCTCCAGCACCTCGGGGTTGCAACAGAAGTCGGCGTGGAAGCGGCTGCCGAGCTTCTCGGCGGCCTTGATCCGTTCGCAGCTATTGCTGCCGTCGCCGCAGCCGCAGCCGCAGCCGGCGGTCCCGGCGCAGCCGACGGAGCGGAGCGTGGCGACGTCCTCCGTGGAGCGGTCGAAGAAGTTCAGGTGCATGCGGTTGTCGCACGGGCAACCGCAGTCGCAGGGCGGGACGCAGGGGATCGGTCTGCAGTCGGGGCAGCAGGCGCCCAGGGGGCAGCCGGCTCGACTCGTCGCGGTCAGGGCGAGCAGGCCCAAGAGCGCGAAGGGAAGCATCCGTCGCATGGTTCGTGTTCCTCCGTGATTCGGTCAGACCCGCCGCGAAGCCGCGGCGGGTGCGGTGGTTTGTGGGTTAGAACGCCAGCTGGATTTGCGTGCGCAGCTGCCAGCCGTCCACGCCAGGGATGAAGCCGGCTGGCGACTGGCCGCCCGCGGCCGGGTTGCCGCCGTTGTAGTAGCTAACGTCGGTCTGCCACTTCACCAGCTGGCGGTAGAAGTAGTAGTTCAGGCCGACCGCGTACTCCTCGCTGGTGTGGTTGTGGCTGAAGGCGCCGGGAATCACCAGCACCGTATGCGACCCGGTCGAATCCACGATGGTCGTCTTCGTGGCGCTGGCGAGGCCGTTGCCGTAGATGTCGCCGCTGTCGCCGCTGATGACCGACAGGCGGGCGCACACCTCCAGCTTTTTGGGCAGGACGAAGTAACCACCCTGGATCTGCGTGCCCATATCGACCAGCCCATGGTTGACCGGGAACAGGGCCGCGCTCGTGGCGGTCGGCGAGGTGTTGACCGTGTAGAGGATCGGGTTGTTCAGGCCGTTGCCAGGGTAGGCCGCCGTGCCCAGGCCCGTGGCCTGGCGGACGCCGCGGAAGTTGTCGAGGTCGCGGATCCAGTAGCCGTTGTACAGGCTGAAGCCGTGCCACTTCGCGGCCCAGTAGGTCTCGAAGGTGTACGAATCGACGGCGTCCAGGGAGTAGGCGCTGGCGCCGGTCGTGCCGATCGTGCCGAGGCCGCCGCCGCCCAGCAGGCTGATGAGGCTGGTGCCGCCCGGCGCGGCGGTGGACGTGCGGATGCGGCTCAACTCGTCGATGTCGTACTCGCTCTTGCGGTCCATCGGCACGATGTTGGCGGCGCCGCCGACGCGCAGCACGGGGTTGCAGCTGTAGTCGATGTCGGAGATGGAGTCCCCGAAAAGGTCGTAGCGCTTGCGGGCGTCGTTCCACGTGCCGCCGAAGTCGTACCAGCCGCCGACGTTGAAGCCGGGCAGGTCGTCCATCTGGTAGTTGCCGAACTGCGACTCGTTGCCGTTGGTGATGAGGGCCTGGACGTACAGGCGGTCGTCCATGGCCTTGATCTGCGTGCCGGCCCCCATCTGCAAGTTGTCGTCGTCCGCGTCGAAGAACCAGTTCGTCATGCCGTATTCGACGAATTGCTCCGTCGCGCTGCCCATATACTCTTCGAAGGCGATCATCGGCTTGAGCTTGCCGAAGATGGCCGTCGTGGTCGGCGTGTAGCTGTAGAAGCCGTCCGGGCAGGCTTCGCCGCAGCCCTTCTCGGAGGCGAGGGGGTGGAAGTCGTAGGCGACGTAGGCCGAGAACAGGCGCACCCCGTCCTGCACCGTGCCGACGCCGCTGCCGTCCGGATCGCCGGGGACGCCGCCGGAGTTGTCGATGCCGTTGCCGCCGGGGATGCCGCCGCCGCCGTTAACGCCCAGGCCGCGCGTGTTGCCGTCCAGTTCGAGGTGATACCTCAGGTTGGGGTCAAACACCGTGCCCTCGAAGACGAGGCGCATGCGCTTGACTTCTTCCTGCGATAAGGTCGGCGAGGTCAGGACGTTGGTGTGGGTGAAGGTGTTGCCGCCCGTGGTGGTCCGGTAGAACCGGGTCAGGTGGTTGAAGCTGTCGGTCGGATCGTAAAAGTAGTAATCCAGCTGGACGCGGCCGCGGATGCGCAGCTCGAAGGGAATCTTGCTCTGGTCGTCCCAGTTGTCCCACTTGGGATCGGGCGTGCTGCGGATGTAGAAGCCCTTGTTGACGTCCAGGCCGGTCGAGACGCCGGAAGGCACGCCGGCGCCGGGGTTCTCCTTGAGGTAACCTTCGACGATCTTCTTGACGTCGGCGTCGGTCAGCGGCTTGGGCGGCGCGTCGCCGTCCTTGGGGTCCGCCGCCACAGCGCTGGCCGGCCGCAGCTGGCCGCTGCGGATCAGGTTCTCCAACTCCTCGATTTTTTTCTGCTGGGCCTCGACCTGGGCCTTGAGGTCGTCCACAGGCGCCGCCGGCGCCGAGGCCGCGACAGGTTGCGGCGCCGGCCCGGCCGGCAGCAAGCTCTGCGCCCGGCTGACTCCGGCCGCGGCCAGCACGGCCGCGCACGACCAGACGAGCGATTTTTTCAGCTCGCTCAACCAGTTCCTGACCATTGATTTCAACCTCCTTGTTGGGGCCGCCATGCCGGCCCGTGGCGTCTCCTCCGGGGAGGGCGCGTGGCGCAACTCCCTTCGACGGCGCCCGCGCCGTCCGCTCTGCTCCCGCCTGCCGGGACGTACCCGATATTCAAGCGTTTTGCAGAGCATCCCCTGTATGCTCTTTACTTCGGAAGAGGGGAGGTATGGCGATTATGAAGAATCCGCTTGAAGCGGCGAAGCAACGGATAAAGGGGGAAGGAGAGGACGCGCGGCAGGCTTCATCCCCAAAAATGCGGCTCGACGCCCCAGTCGGCCCAGTCGCGGCCGGAGCCAAGGGCGCGCAACCGCCGACGGTGGCGCAGCAGGTCGGCGACCTCGCCCAGAACACCCAACTTGCCGCGGAGGAAGGGAAGGAGTTGGCCCTCGCGCCATCGGCGCCAGGCCTTGGCGGCGAGGACGGCCAGATGCAGCGGCAGGGCGCGAAGGAGGGCGCGATTGGGCAAATTGCGCGAGAAGACGCGCTCCTCGTTGCGCCTGCTGTTCCAGCAGAGCGTCCGATGGACGACCGTAGGAGGCGGAGACGCGGTGCCAGACGCGCGCGGCCGGTTCGTAGACGATGCGCCAGCCGGCCCGATGGAGACGGAAAGACAGATCCACGTCCTCGAAATAGGCGCCGAAGGATTCGGGAAAGCCGCCGGCCGCGAGGACGGCGGCGCGGCGGTAGAAGGCGCTGGATGCACTGGCGCCGAAGACGGGGTGAGCCAGGAGGTGATTCGGATCGACGGGTCGGCCGACGCCGCGCTTGGCGGCGACGCCGCCGAGGTAGTAGCGGTCGCCGGCGCTGTCGATGACCATCGTGGGCCAACCGCTCCGCAGTTGGCCGGCGACTCGCGGAGCGAGTCGCCCACTATGGCGCAGCACCAGCGGCGCGACGGCCCCGACGGACGGATCATTGAACCACTTTAGGGCCGCCTCGGCCCAGCTCTCCTCGACTTCCGTGTCGTCATTGAGGAGTTCAACGATGGGATGAGTGGCCGCATTTATACCCGCATTGGCGGCGGCGCAGAAGCCGCCCTGCCGCGGTTGGCGCAGCACGCGGACCCCACGGAAGGCGGCGGCCGCGTCGGAGACGGCGCCGTCCGGCGAGGCGTCGTCCACCACGACGACCTCGGTCCCGGCCGGGGCGCGGCGAAGGACGCTGGCGAGGCAAAGCCGCAGCAGGTCGGCCCGGTTATGACTGGGGATGACCACCGACAGGCGCGCCGGCACGCTGTTCCTCCTGGCGCCAGACCACGCGCAGCAGCCGCCGTAACGCCTCGGCAGGGCGGCCGCCGCCCAGGTCGGAGGCGATGCGTCCGAGTTCGCCGAAAATCGCAGCGGTCGCGGCGTCGCCTTTCAGGCCGGCGGCCCCCTGGCGAACCCAGGCCTCGGCGCGGACCACGCCGGACAGGAACCGCATTTGCCAGGCTGGCCAGTGCTTGCGGGCGTAGGTCAGGAGCGCGTGGCGCGTGACCAGGCGGATGTGGGGCGGCACGGCGCGGCCATGAAGCGGATGATGATGAATCGCCGAAGGGGTTGGTTCATAGCCGACGGCCCATCCGGCGGCGCGGCGCGGCGGCACAGATCCACGTCCTCGTAATAGAGGAAGTAGTCGCGGTCGAGTCCGCCCAGCTGCTGCCAGCAGGCGCGGCGGATGAGCAGGCAGCAGCCGGTGGCCCAGTCCACGGGTCGGCGGACGTTCGGCGGGCCGGCGTCGTACTTGCGACGGGAGCGCGGCAGCAGCAGGCGCAGCAGCGTACCGGCCAGGGTTGGAAAAGGTCCGGTGGACGGTTGCGGGCTGCCGTCGGGGTTGCGGAGACGGAAGCCGACGACGCCGAGGCGCGGTTCCTCCGCGGCGCGGCGTTCGGTGACGGCGAGGACGGCGTCGGCGAAGCCGGGATCGAGGGTGACGTCGGGGTTGAGCAGGAGCAGCCAGTCGCCGCGGCTGAGCCGGCAGCCCTCGTTGACGGCGCGGGCGAAACCGTGGTTGCGGCGCCAGCGTCGCAGCGACACGCCGGGCGTGCGCCGCAGGCGCGCGGCGACGGGATGCGGAGCGGCGTGGTTGTCCACGACGACGATTTCGGCGGCGCCGTCCTGGAGGCAGGGCGAGGTGCGGAGCTGACGGACGAGGCCGGCCGTGTCGGGCCACTGGTGGTAGTTGACGAGGATAACGGAGAGGCGCGGCGCGGCGCACGGGACCGGCAGGCGCACGGGAAGCAGGGGCGGGGCGAGGACGGGTAGCGTCGTGACAAGCGGCTCCATGGGGATCCTTCCCAGGGGTCTGCGGCCGTGGCGTCCGTGCGAGGCGGAGGGAGTATAGCCCGGATGCGGCGAATGAGGCAATGCCGATTGGCGGATCGGGACGGTTACGCGCCGGCCAGGGCGGCGCGCATCATGGCGGCGTACTCCGCATCATCGGCTTGCAGGGCGTCCCGGCGGGCGTTGAGCTTGTGACCACCAACCGGTGCGCGTACAGCCCCTGATACAACTCCTCCGCCCGTTTCACCACGTCGGTCAAGTGGGCCGGCACATCCACTTCCTTCAGCCGGTACGGCTGGAAGCCGGTGGACTTCCACACAGCGTCGTACCAGTGCTTCGCCCACACGCCGTCGGTCGGCCGCGGCCCGGCCGGCCACGACAGCATCGCCGCCGTGAACGGCACGCCCAGCCGGTCGCAAAGCAACCGCAACATCCCCTCCGGATTATCCAAAAAATCGCGGGCATCGATCACCGGCGGGACGCGGCCCGTGCGCCGCCGCACCCACTCGAAGAGCGCCGCCTGCTGCGGCAACCCGATGTCCTCCAGCCGCGGTTCGCCGGCCTTCTCGATGAACGACGGCACGACCTCGCGCGGGTCGCGCAACAGAAACACGTTGTCGAGGCGGTCCAGCCACTCGCGGCCGATCTCCGGCAGCAGATGGTGCGTCATGTGCTTCTGATAACAGATCGTTTTACCGCCCGGTATGTCGCCGGTGGTGAGCTGTTCGACCACCCGGCGCCAGTCGGTTTCCTGGCTGCGGATCACCTCGTCCGCGCCGGGGTGAGGCGTCCCGGTCTTGTGCAGATAATGAGCGTACAGCGGCTCATCGACGACGGCCGTGTCCGGCCGGTTCTCCCACGAGCGCATCAGGGCCGTGGAGATGTTGCGCGGCCCCGACCACATGGCGATGCGCTTCGGCGTCATGCGCTCCTCCCCTTGCCGACCGCCTCCGGGTTGACGCCGTGCGGCATCTTCGCCCCGGACAGGCCGGCCAGCAGGTTGTCGGCGCAGATGCGGGCCATGGCGTCGCGCGTGCCGACCGTGCCGCTGGCGATGTGCGGCGCCACGATCAGGTTCGGCGTCCGCAGCAGTGGGCTTGACGGGTCCGGCGGCTCCGGGTCGGTCACGTCCAGGCCGGCCGCGAAGATCACGCCCGTATTCAGAGCGTTCATGAGATCTTTCTCCACCACGATTGGGCCGCGGGCCGTGTTCACGAACACGGCCGTCGGCTTCATCCGGCGGAAGCGCTCCGCGTTGAACAGGCCGCGCGTCGTTTCGTTCAGGTCGGTGTGGACCGATATGAAATCCGACTCGCGCAGCAGGACGTCGAGTTCCGCCTGACAGGCGCCGAGTTCCGTCTCCGCCCGTTCGTTGCGGTGGACGTCGTGATAGAGCACCTGCATGTCCCAGCCGCGGGCGACAGCGCTTGGCCAGGGCGTAGCCGATGCGGCCCATGCCGACGACGCCGAGCGTGCGGCCGACGAGGTCCTGTCCGTGGTGGCCGAGCGGCTCCCACGTCTTCCATTGGCCCGATTGAGCGTATAAATGTCCATCAACGAGCCGGCGGGAAGCGGCGATCATCAGACAGAAGGCCATGTCGGCGGTGGCGTCGGTCAGGACGCCGGGCGTGTTGCCGACCAGGACGCCGCGGGCCGTGGCGGCGGGGACATCGACGTTGTTGAAGCCGACGGCGTAGTTGCTGACCGCGCGCAGCCGCGGCGCCGCGTCGAGCAGGGCGGCGTCGATGCGGTCGGTGAGGAGCGACACCAGGCCGTCGCAGCCGGCGGCCTTCTGTGTGAGGACCGCGTGCGGCGGCGGCAGCGGGCCGTCCCAGACCTCGGCGTCGCAGGCGGCCCGGATGCGGTCCAGCCCCGCGGCGGGGATGCGACGGGTGACGAAAACCTTCGGCTTGTCGGCCATCGGCTGGCTCCTTCAATAAGGGAAGACGCTGCGATTGTAGCCGCCCGCCGCACGACGGCCATGAAGGGAGGATCGATGTCGGACGCCGCATTCCCCCTCCGCGCTCACGCCCGCTCCATCTGGGGTGCCGCCGTCGCCGCCGCCGACCCGTTCGAGTTGGTCCGCGCCGCCTTGGCCGGAACGGAGCTGCGCCGCGCCGTGGACCACGCCGGCCGCATCCTCGTGGTCGGCGGCGGCAAGGCCGGGACGGCGATGGCGGCCGGCGTCGAGGCGGCGCTGCACGACCGGCTCGACCGCGTCTCCGGCGTGGTCAACGTGCCGGAAGGCGAGACGCGGCCGCTGCGGTCGGTGCGCCTCCACGCTGGCCGTCCCGCCGGCGTCAACCATCCGACCGCGGCCGGCGTCGTCGGCGTCGGGGAGATGCTGGATCTCGTCATGGCGGCGGGATCGGACGACCTCGGCCTGTGTCTGCTGTCCGGCGGCGGCTCCGCGCTCCTGCCGGCGCCGGTGGAGGGCGTATCGCTGGAAGACAAACAGCGCGTCACGGCCCTGCTGCACGCCTGCGGCGCGACCATCGACGAGATGAACTGCGTCCGCAAGCACCTCTCGCGCTTCAAGGGCGGCCGACTGGCGCAGGCGTTCGCGGAGCGCGAATGCCCTCTCTATAGTCTCATCATCTCCGACGTGATCGGCGACCCGCTCGACGTGATCGCGTCAGGGCCGACTGCCGCCGATCCCACCACCTTCGCCGATGCGATCGCCGTTCTGGATCGCCACGGCCTGACCGACCGCACGCCGCCGGCAGTCCTCGACCACCTCCGCCGCGGCGCGGCCGGCGCCGTCCCCGAAACACTGAAGGAGCTTCCCCCGTCCGTCCACAACCTCATCCTCGGCAACAACGCCGGCGCCCTGTCCGCCGCCGCCCGCCGCGCCGTGGAACTCGGCTATCCGGTGCTGAACCTCGGCTCGTTCATCGACGGCGAGACGCGCCACGTCGCCGCCGTGTTTGCCGGCGTTGTGCGGAGCATCCGCGCCGATGGCCAGCCGGTGCGGCCTCCGGTGTGCGTGCTGTCCGGCGGCGAGACGACGGTGACGATGACGGGGGAACACGGCAAGGGGGGGCGGAATCAGGAATTCGTGCTGGCGGCGGCGCTGAAGCTGGGCGCGGCGGGGCTGCGAAACGTGGTCGTGCTGAGCGGCGGCACCGACGGCGAGGACGGTCCCACCGACGCGGCCGGGGCCGTGGCCGACGGCGATACGTTCGCCCGCGTCGCCGCGCTCCACCTGGACGCCGCGGCCTTCCTGGAGCGCCACGACGCCTATTCGTTTTTCGACGCCGTCGGCGGTCTGCTCCGCACCGGCTTGACGCAAACCAACGTCATGGACGTGCGCGTGATCCTGATCGGGACGTGACAACCCGATGTCACGGTAATCTTTACCATCCGCACCACGGCGATTGTAACAATTGCCTTGCCTCCGCGGCACGCCTTTCGGCCGTGCCTTCTGGCGTTGCGATTTAAGCCGTTCGCCTGACGGTGCTTGCGAGAGGATCTGTCCAGCGTGCGTTTTTGGCACGGGGTCTGCTTAAGGAAAGGACGCTGACACGACGATAACACCAGCGAAGTCGATTGGGGCTGGAACAGAAGAGGCTCGAACGGGCGGCCGTTCGAGCCGGCCTGGCGGCGATCCGGGTTGGTCCGACCTGGACGGCGCCACCGAAAACCCTCGCCGTCCCCCGGCGTTTCCGATCTCCTCCTTTCCCCCGGCCCGCGCCGTCCCCCCGGCGCGGGTTTTTTCGTTTGTAAATTAGGGGCGGATGTTCCACCCGAGATTGCGAACCATGACCTCCGTCGCAAGGATTTCGTTGCGCCACTTCCACTCGGCCTGCTCCAGGCTCAGTCCAAAGCACGCCTTGAATTTCGCCCGAAAGAGGAAGGCGTTGCACCGCTGGTAGCACTTGCGGTATTGCTCCCACCCATAGTGCCGGATCAGGTAGCCGGTGAAGCTGCCGGCGACGGCGTAACAGCATAGGCCGTCCGCGTTGCAGTAGAAAAAAGTGTTTCTCAGGAGAGATGGCAAGTTCAAATTGCTGTTGTCCAAGACTCGTCGGGCAGCCAGGTCGATGGGCCGACCTGCCCATGTTTCCTGCAACCAGACGGAAAGCCCCTCGCTCAGAAGCGGCGGAGCAAACAAGCTCCAGCGCCATGAGAAGAGATGTACGAGTTCATGACACATTGTCTCTTGAATATTGGTATTATCTGCGATGACAATGGCATTAGCCAGCCGAAGCGCCGTGCCGCCGTACATGGACCCGAACACCTTGGCGATGTCCTGGTGCTTCGCGAACAGGAATATGACAACCGGACCCTGAAGGGGACGCCCGAAACGGTCGGTAAGGCAGCCGAGCTGTGCGTTGCAGCGACTCAAAAGCGTTTGAATATCCCATTTGCTCATTAGTTCCGGTTCGTAATGCAACAGGATTTGCCCGTCACGGACGGTGCGGAATTGTCGAATTCGGCAGATGAGCGGCCAGAGCCACTGGGGCCACATGGCGAAGGCAATAATTGAAGCGATGACCCAAACAGCCATCAGGGCGTCCCGGGACGGCGAGCCAGCCACGAGAAAAATCCAACCCCCGAGCAGCGCGATGGTAAGCACGGCTCGCCACAGGTAGGGCGACAGGCTCAGCACTGGCCGGTTCAACGGGTTGCTCCTCAAGACGCCCAAGCGCGGACTCGGCTCACTCCGCTTGATGAATGCGAAGGTCCGCCTGATGAATGCGAAGGTCCGTGCACGTTGCCCGGTAGCTGGCGTCCAGGTCGAGCGGCACGGAAAAGTCGGAAGCGATCCACAGGGGGAGAGTCGGCAGAGGCTGGCCCAGGGCGAGCGGCGCCGGCCAAAGCTGGAGCTGTTGCGTTTCCTCTTCGCGGCCGACGGCCCGATAAGAGACCGCGGAAAGGCTCGATGACGCAGCGGCGACCTCAACCCCCAGGAGCGACAGGATGGCGGCGTTCAGATCAGCCCGTCGCGTGGTGACGGTGTCCACGACCACGACGCTGCTGCCCTGCTGCAAATAGCCGACGCACTTGACGGCGAACGCCTGCCGGGCCTGGACGCGGTCCTTGTTGCGCGGGCTGAGCAATTCGATGGCCGCCGTCAGACGCGGATCGCCGTCGTCGGCGAGCACCTGAACCTCGACCGCATCAGCCGCGGGCAGTTCGACGGCGACCGCCAGACCGGGAGCCGGCGGCGCCCATGTCTGCGGTGCGAGCGCCCTGCCCTCGGGCGCCGTCGCCTCCTGTTCGCGCAGCGCGGCCACGTCGATCTCGACGGGACCGTCCCGATCGAGAAGGGGGACGGCGTAATAGCCGGGGGGCAAGACGCCCTGGTTGAGCAGCCGGGCAATGGCGGCGGCCCAGGCCCCGTGGAAACTGCGCCAAGGGTGCGTCCGGTTCAAGGGCTGGTTGAAGTGATCCAGCAGCGGCATTCCAGGTTCCTCCAGTTTCCCACCGCTTTTATAGCTTCTGCCAGCCCGTTCGTTCATGCCCGAACCGGAACGCCTCCGGGTGCAACAGCTCGGCCAGAATCTCCAGCGACTCCACCAGTCGCGGACCCGGCCGGTTGAAATACTGATTGCCGTCCGCCAGGAAGACACGACCCTCGCGCACCGCCCGCAATCGCGGCCACTCCGACCGATCCGTCAGCGCCGGCATCTCCTGCCGCGACCGTGGCATGTCGAAGCCGCACGGCAGCACCACGATCACGTCGGGATCGCGCTCGACCAGCTGCTCCCACGTCATCCACGGCGAATGTTTGCCCGCCTCGCCGAACAGGTTCAGTCCGCCGGCCATCTCCACCAGTTCCGGCATCCAGTTGCCCGCCGCCATCAGTGGGTCGATCCACTCGACGCACGCCACCGTCGGCCGAACGGCCAGCGACCGCGCCCGAGCCGAAATCGCCTCCATGCGACTCTGTAGACTCTGAATCAGCGCGTCGCCGCGCTCCCGCGCGTCCAGCGCCACCGCAACCAGCTCGATGTCAGTCCACATGTCGGCCAGGCGGTTCGGCGCCAGCGACACCAGCTTCGGGCACGCCCGCAGCCACGAGCAGACCGCCCGTTCCACGTCGCGCAGGCTGACCGCGCACACCTCGCAATGCGACTGCGTCACGATCACGTCCGGCTCCAGCGCCCGCAGCCGCTCCGAGTCCACGCGGTAGACGGACAGCGCGTTGGTGAGCAGTGCCTTGACGCGCTCGTCGATCTGGCGGCTGGAGCCTTCCACGTCGAACTTCGGCTCGGTGCAGATGGGAAGGCGACGCACCGAATCGGGATAGTCGCATTCGTGCGAGCGGCCGACGAGTCTGGTCCTCGAAGCCGAGGGCGCAGACGATCTCGGTGGCGCTGGCGATCAGCGAGACGATGCGCGGCATGAGTCATCCTTTTCCGGCGGCCGGCGTTACGGCGGTGGATGCGGCGGGCGCCGGCTCGTCGAGCCGCTCGCGCAGCCAGCGGCGGAACACGTCGGCCTCGCGCTCCTTGCCGGTCCAGCGCGCCCGGTCGAACATCGTCAGCGCCATCAGCAGGGCGTGGTGCTGCCCGGCCCGGTCGCCGGCCAGCTCGAACTGGCGGTAGAGCACGTCGATCAGGCCGAGGCTTTCGCGGGCCGACGCCTCATCCTTGAAGCCGAGCTTGCCGGCGAAGAACTTGGAGTAGACGTTCATCGGCTTGGCCGTGGACGTGTACAGGTCGAAGTAGCCCGGCGCCTGCTCCGCCCCCTGCAGCACGCCGGCGACGTAGCTCGGCCGCGACAGCGTGATCGCCGCCAGGTCGTTGACCTCCGTGATGCCCGCCTTGTACAGCGTCAGGATCTGGTCCTTCTTGCTGACCCTGCGCAGGGCCGGTGTCTGCGATTCTTTCCGTCTCTCGATTATCGGTCATCGTCGCACGCCCCCGCTCACACCATGCCCCAGCGCCGCCGCAGGAACCACTCCGCGGCCAGCAGCCCCGTGAACAGCAAGAAAAACAGCACGAAAAACGGCGACCACGACGCCGAACTCCAGTCCGGCGCCTCGTCCACCTTCGGCTTCGTCTTCGGCGCCGGCGGCGGCGGCAGATGCTCCAGGAACGACGCCAGCTGCGTGCCGCGGCGGTACTCGCCGCGGCCCTCGTCGGCCAGCTTCTTCAGGAAATCCTCGTCGGCCGCCCACTCGGCCATCTCCACCTCTTCCTCGTACGCGAAGAACCGCGCCGATCGCCTCCGCGTGAACGTCGTTGCCGTCCGAGTCCTTGCCGCGACCCTTGGCGTGGATCGTGTACTCGCCCGCCGTCTCCGGCCGGTAGACGCCGCGGTCCTCGCCGCCGTCCTTCGTCGGCGTCACCGTCTTCTGCTCGCCGTTCGGGCCGACCACCTCGAGCTCGTAATCGGCGTCCTTGACCTCCTGGCCGTTCTTGCTGCGCAGGTGCAGGCTGAAACCGAGGTCGTCGCCGGCCGTGATCGATCGCACGTCCGGCTCGACGGCGCAGCTGGTCGTCGCCCTCGTCCTGCCGGGCCAGCCACAGGATCATCTGCCGCCAGAAGCGGTCGTGTTTCGCTTGCTGTCGCGGTCGTGAATCCAGCGGTTCGTCGTGTCGCCGGCGAAGGCCAGCACCCGGCCGTTGCCGTAGTCCCGCGTCCACCAGCAGCGGGTACGGCCGATTCGTTTGCGGGTCCATTTCCTCCGATACCGCCAGCACGACCGCGTTGCCGCCGGCGACGGCCAGGCGATTGGCGCCTTGCAGGCCGACCGGGGTCTGCATCTTTTTCCACGCCGCCTTCTCCGCCTGCCGCGTCGCCGCCGGACAGGCCCACGACGCGGCTGTAGAGCCGCAACCCGTCCTCCGTCGGCAACCATCACGAGGCCGTACAGCGGAGTCCGGCTCTCCACCTGGCCCTTGACGTTCAGGTCCACCGGCAGCAACTGCTCGACGGCGGTGCCCTTCCAGTCGCCACGTTCTGCCGCGGCCCCGCGTCCGGGTGCCGCCGAAGCTGGCGTAGCCGCCGATCATCAGGAAGCCGGCGCCGCTGTCCACCTGATGGCGGATCTGCGTCCAGCACGTCCGGCTGCAGCGCCCGCATCTGCGCGGCCGTCACGTCGCCGATGATGATGACGTCATATTTTTGCTTGTCGAAATCAAAGAGTTTTCCCGCGTCGCCCGTCGATCGGGGCGTTGCCGCGCAGCCACAGCGGCTTGACCTGGATGCGCGGGTCGCGGGCCAGGGCGTCGTAGATCAGCTGCGGCTCCCAGGCCCGCTCCTTGTCGATCAGCAGCACGTTGACGCCGCCCTTGACGACCGTGACGATGCGTGCCGCGCCGGTTGTCGTTCAGGTCCAGCTCGCCCGGCAGCGGGTCCACCTTCACCGTCACCTTGACTTCGCCGGCCCGATCCGGGGCGTCGCACTCCAGCACCACCTTGTTGCCCGTGCTGAGCGGCAGCGGCACGTCCTTCAGTTCCTTGACTTCCTTGTCGTCGAGCAAAAGGTGAACGTGGACCGTGCGGTTCTCGAAGCCGTGGGCGTCGATGGCGGCCCGCACGGTGATCTTGCCCTTGGTCGGCACGACGGTCGGCGCCGCGACGACGTTGGCGACGGCCACGTCGCTCTGGCCGTTGGGCGTGTTGGGGCTGCCGAAACCGAACGTGTAAATCGGGCCGAGCCGCCGCCAGCGGCCGGCCTCGACGAACGGGTCGGATGCGCTGGCCGCCGTTGTTGCGACCGTCGCTCAGCAGGGCCAGGCCGCGCACGCGCCGGCCGCCGTTCTGCTGCTCCAGCCAGTGCAGCATTCCGCCGATGTCGGTGCGCTTGCCGTCCGGCTGGCCGGGGTTGTCGAGAGAAAACGGCTCCGTCTTTGTCCGCGAAGCGGTAGAACTCGACATGGACGTTCTGCTCCTTGCGCAGCCGGTCCAGGGCCGGCCCGGCGTCGCGCAGCGCCTTGAGCATGGCCTCCCAGCGCGGCCGATCGGATTCATCCTGGATCGTCATGCTCTTGGAACTGTCGACGGAGGACGTAGAACACGGACGCCGCCGGCGTCGCCGTCCTTGGGGAGCGCGAGCGACGGCCGGAGGATCGCCACGCGCGGCCAGCAGGAAGGCGGCGCCGCGGAGCGCCAGGATGGCGGCGACGCGGCGCGGCGGCCGGCCGGAGCCGAGGTACGTCGCGGCGGTGAGGCCGGCCAGGCCCATCGGCACGACGAACAGCAGCGCCAGGCCGACGCCGGCCAGCCGCCCCAGCCACGCCGCCGCCGGACGCCGTCATTTCCAGCGGCGTTTCCCAGGCGTGGCCGACGGCCGCCCAGGCCAGCAGGCCGACGATGACGAGGCCGCAGCCGAGAGGAGCCGGCGCCGCTGCCACGGCGCCGATTGGCGGACAAGCAGGATCGGCAAAGCGAACGCCACGACGCCGGCCGCGAGGACGGCGGCGACGACGGAAGCCGGCGCCGTGGACAGGCCCTGGAACAGCAGCCGCCACGGCCAGACGGGATCGAGTTGCAGCGTCATGACGGGGCCTGCTCCCCTTTCGGCTCGACCGCGGCGGCGGAGGGCGACGGCCGCTCGTAGAATCGGTTCGCCAGCAGCCCCTCGAACGTCAGGAACAGCAGCGTCAGCATCATCAGCATCGGCAGCAGATCGACCGGCGCCGGCGGCGGCTCCGCAGTCGTCGCGGTCCGGCGCCGGTCGCGCAGGGCGGCGCTCAGACCGCGCCGGCTCAGCGGCAGCACCGAACCCGGCCCGAGCGCCTTCTCGATCTCCTCGGCCGGCAGGCGGTCCAGCCGCGATTCGTCCGGCGAGACGTTGAGGCTGAAGGCCGTGAAGAGGTTGCGATTGGGGTCGAAGACGCGTGTACGAGCCGGGCGCCGAGGCCGCGCGCACTTCCAGCGTCTTGTCGTCCGG
This sequence comes from uncultured Planctomycetaceae bacterium, assembly GCA_963771935.1. GTDB lineage: Bacteria > Planctomycetota > Planctomycetia > Gemmatales > Gemmataceae > UBA4732. The sequence goes on from CAVYVK010000008.1 coordinate 116,383, forward strand.
CGGCGACGGTGATGCTGCGCTCCGACTCGGTCAGGTCCGGGTCGGGCGCGTTCAGCCGGTAGACGCCGCGCGGCGCCGACGCCGGCAGCGGCAGGACGACCGGAACGCCGCAGATGAAGTTCGGGTTCTCCATCGACGAATCGCCGGCCAGGTACTTGCACGCCTCGTTGATGAGGACCAGGCCAAAGGAGCCGTCGTAGAAATTGTGCCAATCCCGATCGGAAGTGTCCTTCGGATTGGGACGGTTGAGCCGCGTGGTGAAAAGCAATACGCGACCGCGCTTCTCCTCCTTGTCCCCCTCGCCGCGCTTCAGCTCCACCAGGGCGGGCGACTTACCCGTCGTCGTTGTAGTGGGAGACCACCAGCGACTTGTCCTTCGACCGGCTCCACCTCCCAGTAGCGCTGGACGAACGGCCTCAATTCCTCATTGGCGAAGTCCGGGTTGGCGCCGCGTTCCCAGTCGAAGAACGGTCGCGTAAGAGGGTGATTGTTCGGGAAGTCGTCCCAGTAGAGGGGTTTCCCCTCCGGCGTGCTGGTTAGGTCGCGCAACGGGGCCGGCAGCAGGTGATGCGCGTCGAGGGCGTCGTTCCACCGCTTGAGGTCGTCGGGACTCAGCGGCGCCGCGGGGGGCACGATCGCCAGGCCGCCGCCGTCGTTGACGTACTCTTCGAGCGCCTTTAAGAAGTCGTCCGGGAACGGCTTGGCGTTCTGGTACAGGCAGACCACGCGGTACGGCTCCAGCTCCTTCCGGCCAAATTTCGCCGCGTCGGCGGCCGACCGGACCTCGGAGGCGAAGCCCTCGAAGGGATGATAGTGCATAAAACGCCTTGAGCGCGGCGTCCCAGTAGAGAGCGTCCTTGGGGTTGTCGGCGATGCGCCAGCACCCGGCGGCCCGGCCGTTTGGAATCGTCGCGTACAAAAAAGGTGGCGTAACGAATGTTATCGTGCGGCAGGGCGTCCTGGAACGGCCGGTCGTCGGCCGCGCTGAACTTGACGACGATCTGATGGGCCTCCGTGGCGACGCCTTCCGCTCCCGGCGGATGGACGAGCGCCGGCGCCTTGAGCTTGAAATCGAAGCCGACCGGCCCCCGCGACCCGGCCGACAGCTTGACGGGCCGCGTCTCCAGGCCGCCGGCGCCGTCGAGCTGACAGAGCAGGTTGGCGTCGAAATCGCCGCCCACGGCCCGCACCTCGACATGGACGTTCACCTCGCCGCCGGGCGGAACGACCGTCGGCCGCACCTCGACCTTGTCGATGCCCAGGTCCACCGGCTTCTCGACGCCGAGGTCGATGTACGCGGTCTCGACGCCGTCCGGCATGTGGATGCGTTGGGCCGCGTCGGCGTCCCAACTCGTCGTCGTGCGATCCGAAAAGACGTAAAGGCGCCGCGACGACGGCTCGCTGGATTCGCCGGCCTTGGCCAGCATCTCGGCACCCCGTTCGATCTGGCGGACGAGCGGCGCCCGCACCGGCCGCAGACGCAGGCCGTTGATGCGCGAGCGGACCTGGGCCGGCGTGCCGATCCAGTCGTCGTCCGCGGCGGCGTCGTTCTCGTCGCCGGTGTCTAGCACGGCGATGCGGCTGTCGGCGGGCAACTCGCGCAGCAGGTCGAGGGCGCATTGGCGAGCATCGTCGAGCCGGCCCTTGTCGGCGACCTGATACTCCATGCTGTAGCTCACGTCGAAGACGAACACCGCCGCCGCCGGACTCGGCCCGCCCAGGCCGAACCAGTTCGCCACCGCCCGCGGCAGGAAGAGCTTAGGCTGCGCGATCGCCAGACAGAGAGCGGCCAGCACCGCCATTCGCAGCAACAACAGCAGCAGGTGTTGCAGGCGCATCCGGCGGCGGTTGATGAGCGAGCGCTGACGAAGGAAGCGGAAGGCCGGGAACGGCAGGCGGCGCGGCTTCTGACGCATCATCAGATGCACCAGCACCGGCACGCCCAGAAGCGCCAGACCACCCAGGAGGTAAATGTTAAGGAACGCCATGCACAAGCCGTGAGAGGACGGGTTCTCCTGTATCAATATCCCACGCCCCGCCCGGCGCGTCCAGCCCCACGCCCGCGCCCCTACCAAATCCCCTTGCAATCCCCACTCCGGCGCCTTAGTGTACTATGAGTGTGTTACACAGGCGGGTCGCGTCATGCTGTTCGACATCGACGAGAGTTCACACATCCCGAAGTACGAACAGATCGTGTCACAGGTCATTTTCGGCGTCGCCTCCGGCGGCCTGCGTTCCGGGGAGATGTTGCCCGGCGTGCGCGACGTGGCCATGCGGCACGTCATCAACTTCAATACGGTGGCCAAGGCTTATCAGGAGCTGGAACGGCAGGGCGTCGTGACGGCCCGACAAGGCCGCGGCATGGAGGTGACGCCGGAGGCGCCGGCGCTATGCCGCACCCGCCGCAAGGAGATCGTCCAGAACCGCATCCGGGCGGCGCTGCAAGAGGCCGTTCATAGCGCCCTGACGGCGGATGAGGTCCGCCGGCTGGTCGAGGAAGAGCTGACCCGCGCCAACGGCAAGCGACGGTAAAGAGGCACGGCGAGCGGGGGGCGTCAGCCCCCTGATTCCGCCTCCTATTAACGACTGTAGGAAGCATCAGGGGGCTGACGCCCCCCGCTCGCCGACCCCAAGGGGAGAAACCGATGGACCCCGTCATCGCAACCCACGGCCTTACCAAGCTCTTCGGCGGCAAGGCCGTGGTCTACCGGATCGACCTGACCGTGCCGGCCGGGGCCGTCTTCGCCCTTCTCGGAGACAACGGGGCGGGCAAGTCCACCACCATCCGGATGCTCACCGGCCTGCTGCCGCCCGACGCCGGCAAGGCGCTGGTCCTCGGCAAGGACTGCTGGGCCGCCGCCCCCGTCCTGCGCCGCCGCGTCGGCTACGTCCCGGAAAAGCCGCGCTTCTACGACTGGATGACCGTCCGCGAGATCGGCTGGTTCTCCGCCGGCTTTCACGGACCCGGCTATCTTCCGCGCTACCTGGAGCTGGCCGGGCGCTTCCGCCTAGACCCGGCCGCCCGCTTGAAAAATCTCTCCAAGGGGGGTTACGCCAAGGTCGGCCTCGCCCTGGCCCTCGCCTTCGACCCGGAAGTGCTGATCCTCGACGAGCCGACCTCCGGCCTCGATCTGTTCATTCGGCGCGAATTCCTCTCCAGCATGGTCGATCTGGCCGGCGCCGGCCGGACCATTCTCCTCTCCAGCCACGGCGTCGCTGAGGTGGAGCGCGTCGCCAGCCACGTCGCGTTCCTGGCCGAGGGCCGCCTCTTACTGGCCGCCCCGCTGGAGGAGCTGCGGCGCCGCATCGTCCGCGTCCGCCTCCGCTTCGACGCCGCCCCGCCCGACGCCGCGGCGCTGGGCCAGGCCCTGGAAAGCGAGGTTTCCGGCCGGCAGTGGCAGGCGGTCCTGCTCGACCCCGCCCGCGCCGCCCTCGATTCGCTCCGCGAACGGCCCGACCTGGAAGGCGTCGAGGAGTCGCCCTTGACGCTGGAAGAAATGTACACGGCGTTGCTCGCCCGCTACCACACCGGAGGCCCGCTCACGCCGTCGGTCAACGGCCAGCCGGCGCTGGCGACGCCGGCCACCGGCGCCCGGACGGAGGGAGGCCGGCCATGATCGCCGCGCTTGTCTGGAAAGAGTACCGGGAACAGCGGATCGCCTGGGCGGCGCTGGCCGTCGTCGGGGCGGCGACGCTGTTCGGCCTGCCCATCATCATGGAGCCGGGTGGCCTGCAAGACGAGTCGCAGGCGCGCGACTGGATCATCGCCGCGATCGTCCTGGTGGCCTGGGCCTACGGAGTGATCTGCGGCGCCATGCTCCTGGCCGGCGAGCGCGAGATGCGGACGCTGGCGTTCCTCGACGCGCTGCCGGGGCTGCGCGGACAGCTGTGGCGGGCCAAGTGCCTGGCCGGCGTGCTGCTGGTGATCGCCCAGGTCGCCGTGCTGATGGGCCTGGCCGCGGCCGCGCGACTGTTCCCGACCTGGACGGAGACGGCGGCGGCGCTGATCGGCATGGCGGGCGCCGCCCTGTTCGGCCTGGCCTGGGGGATGCTGTTTTCGTCGTTCGGCCGCAGCGTCATGAACATGATCCTCCTCAGTCTGGCCGGCCAGCTGGCGGCGGTGTTCGTTTTCACCCTTCCGGCCGCCATCCTGTCCGAGCTGATCGCTCACTTCTTCGACTTGCCCCCAGAATTCACCATGAATTGGTCCTGGACCGCCGTCGCCGCTTTCAGCGTCCCCGCCGCACTGGGCGCGTCGGCCCTCATCTTCACCCGCCCGGATCGTGGGCGGCTGCGGCTGACGCGCCCGCCGGCGTCGATCCGCACGGGCCGAATCCCCCGTCCCTGGGGACGGCTGATCTGGCTAACGCTGCGGCAATCTCGACTTTTTACCGCGGGATTGGTCCTCTTCTCGGCGCTGCTGGGTTTCCTGGTGCTGGCCAACGGCTTGATTCTCTGGCCGGCCCTGACGCTGCTGGTCGGCGTCCTGTGCGGCGCCACGGCGTTCGCCGACGAGCAGCAGGGGCCGTTCCGCTTCCTTGGCGACCAGCGCTTCCCCCTGGGACGATTCTGGATCGTCAAGGTCGGCTACCGCCTCCTCCTCGCGGTCGCGGCCGCCTTGCTGGTGCTGCTGCCTAGTTTCATCCGGGTGATGACCGCGCCGGAACACAACGGTCTCGCCCCTTGGCAGCGGCCTCCTCCTCCACGTGCTTGGCAGCGGACTGGTACTGTTCCTGATCCTGTGGTTGGTTTGCGGCTTCTGCTCCGGCTGCCTGTCCGGCCTGTTGTTCCGCAACGGTCTGGCCGCAGGCGTCTTCGCCCTCGGCTGGGCGATCCTCCTGGCCGGAGTATGGATCCCGTCGCTCCTGGACGGCGGCCTGAATTACTGGCAGCCGCTCGGCCCGCCGCTCCTGCTGCTGGCGTCCACTCCGCTCTTGCTGCGGCCGTGGGCGGCGGGCCGCATCGTGTCGTGGACCACGGTTTCCCGGCTGGCCCCGTTCGCCGTCCTCGCCGTGCTGTGGACCGCCTTCGGGCTGTGTTATCGGGTATTGGAGGTCCCGGACGTTGCTGCGAAGTACGACGTGGCCGTGTTCCGCGCCGCGATGCCCAAGCCGGACGACAACCCGGCGGGCGAGCGGGTGCGCGCCGCCTGCGTTCGGTTCGCCAACCTGCGGACGAAGCTCGACGCCGAGCAGCCGGACTTCCCGGCGATCGCCGGGCCTGCGGCGCGACCGCAACGGGCGATGTCCCCCCGCTTTGAGCGGCTCGTCGCCGCGTTGCACCAAGGCTGGCCGGCCGCGGACGCCGACCTGGACGACTACCTCAGCCGTCTCGGCGACGACGAATGGCGGACGAAGCTGGCGGAGGCGGCCGACCTGCCGACGGGCATGGCGGAAGACCCGCGGCGGTTGACCGTGGCCGACTTGACACGACTGCCGGAGCCGCAATCGGCGCCTTCGATGGCCTTCGTCCTGGCGGTGAGCGGACTGCGGCGGCAAGCGCATGGCAATGACGCGGCGTTCGTGGAGGATCTGCGCGTCGGCCTGAGCCTGTCGCGCAACCTGCGCCATTACGGCCCCCCGCGCAATGCGGCGATCGGCAAGAGCGTGGAGGGGATTCTGCTAATCGGCGCGGATCGCTGGCTGGAGCGCCTGGACGGCCGGCCCGATTTACTGAAACAAGCGCTCACCCTTCTCTCCGATCATTTGAAGGAGGCCGAGGCCGAGGACGGCGACCGCGTCCTGGTGGACTACCTGATCGCCCGCAACACGCTGGAATACCCGCTGGACTGGCTGACCGAGGATCTGGATAACGAGAACCGCCCCGGCCCAGGCGACAGCCGGGCCAGGGATGAAGCGCTGACGGAGGTCCAGGCGCGGCTCGTTCCCTGGGAACACGCACGGCAGGAGCGCCTGCTGCGAGTCCTGTTCGAGGGCGACCGCGACCAGCAGCGCGGCCTGTACGACTTCTGGCGGCCGACCGAAATGCTTGGGTCGATCCGCCTGCTGGCGCCGGGGTATTACTCCGATAGGCGGAACGGCTTCGAGCGCTGCCGCGCCCGGCAATGCAGCTGGAGCTGGCGCTGCGGTGGTATCAGGCGGAGAACGGCCGACCGGCGGAGAAACTGGACGATCTGGTTCCGAAATATCTGCCGGAGATCCCGGACGACCCCTATCAGAAGGGCCAGCCGTTCCACTATCGGCTGTCGAAGGGCGAGAAGATCGTCTGGCCGACGGATGTGCAGGGAGGGCCGCCGCAACCGGCGGCCGTGCCGGGGGGACCGCCGCCTGCGCCGCCTTCGGTCGATGTGCCGCCGGGGCAGGGCGTCCTGTGGAGCGTCGGCTCCGACGGGACCGACGACGGCGGCGTGCAGCAGGCCGACGCGGAGAGGGGCTATACCGTCCAGGGCGAGGACGTGATTTTCCTTGTGCCGTTGCCGCCGGAAGGGAAGTGAATCGCCCTTCACCCAGCGAACGTCAGAATGACCATGAGGCCGCCGATGGCCGTGAGCGTCCACAGCAGCAGGGCCGCGGCGCTCACCATCGTGCCGGCCGCCGCCAGGCCGGCGGGCTGGCGGCGCCGGGCGGCCGACTGAAGCCCGGATGCCCATCGCCAGACTGGCCGCGCCCACGGCCATCAGCACGAGGGCGGTGACCACCGCGCCGACGATCACCAGTTTCTGAGCCCACGCGGCGGCCGTCATCACCGCGTGTTCCCCCGTGTCCCAGAACAGCAGGTTAAACAGCACAATAATGGCCGTGCAGAGCAGGAGGAACCCGCCGGTGAGCAGCGAGGCCAGGCCCCACTCGGCGGCGTGGCGGCTCATCGGCGAGGCCGCCGGCTCGTGGCCGGCCGGACGGGGCGGATGGTCCTCGTCGCCCTCGTGGTCCAAACGCAACCCAAAGGAGCGCGGTTCGATCTTGGGATCGAATGGTTCGGGCATGACAGTTCTCTCCCTCTTGACGCTGGTGAAAGAAGCGCTGGACGTGCGATAGAACGTATCGTCTTTTCCACGCGAACGCAAAGGAATTCGGCGCTTGGTGCGTGACGGCTGTTGCGTCGTCCGGCCGCGGCTGCGATCATGAAGGGAAGATCCCTGGAGGTTCTCCTATGCGCACCCTGGCCGCCGTTCCGCTGGCGCTGGCCGCTTGCCTGACCGCCGCTTCGGCCTGCTTCGCCGCTCCGCAACTCGTCCTGAGCGACCCGAACCTTCCGCTGTGGGAGATTCGGCCGCTCGACCGCCACGTCTACGTCCTGACGCTGGAGGGCGAATGGAAAGCGCCGCCGCAGCGCGACGCCGAGTATTACGTCAACATCGAGTATCCCGACGGGGCGGTGGTGCATCACCGTCCGACCTACGACCTGCTTTTCCGCCGCGGCGAGGTGCAGGTGCTGCTAATCCAGTACCAGTACGAGAAACACCATCTTCAAAAGGGCGATACGCTGCGGATCTGGATCACGAAGCGAATGCCGGGCGGCGAGCCGGACGACCAGGAAATCGTGAGCAACGGCCTGGAGGTGGCATGGCCGTTTGACCGCGACGTGGTTCGGCTTCCGCCGAGGACGCGCTTCACGCCGCCGGAACCGATCGACACGTTCCACCCGCCGGGCGAGGAGCCAGTGGCGCCGCCGAAGCTGGAGAAGTGAATTGGCGAGCGGCCGGCGTGAGCCGGCTGATGGAGCGCATCAGCCGGCTCACGCCGGCCGCTCGCCTCTCCGGCACTGGACGCCGCCCTCGCGTCCCGCTACCTTAAACTTTTTCCCCGCGGCCTACCGTCGGCCGCGGCAATCGCGGGTTTCCGGCAATGATGCTCACCGGGCCGCGCCCGGGTCAGACAGTTGCCGCGCGAAGGGTACATGCTATGCCGCTGGGAATGATGGGTCTAAAGGTCGGTATGACGCAGGTCTACGACGACCAAAACAAGATCGCGCCGGTTACAGTGCTACAAATCGGTCCTTGTCCGGTCTTGCAAGTGCGCAATCAGGAGCGTGACGGCTACGACGCCTTGCAGCTCGGCTTTCTCGACAAGAAGCGCACCAAGGCGACGCGCGCGGAGCGCGGCCACGTCTCCGACGCCCTCGAATCCAAGCGGCGCAAGACGCGCGCCGCGGCCGGCGTCACGCCGCCGCCCAAGGCCAACGTCGAGCCGCAGAAGCACGTCCGCGAGTTCCGCCTCGAAACGCCGTCCGACGTGGCCGTGGGGACGGTGCTGAAGGCGGCCGACGTGTTCAAGGAGGTCAAGGCGGTGGACGTGATCGGCACGTCGAAGGGCCGCGGCACGGCCGGCTCGATGAAGCGGCACAACTTCGCCGGTCTGCCGGCCAGTCACGGCGTCAAGAAGCATCACCGCTCCCCCGGCAGCGTCGGCTCGCACGCCAGCAACCGCGGCAGCGGCCGTCCCAAGCGCGGCAAAAAGATGGCCGGCCGTTACGGCGCCGAGCGCGTCACCATCCGCAATCTGCGCGTGGTCAAGATCGACGCCGAGAACAACCTCGTGCTGGTCGAGGGCGCCGTCCCCGGTCCCAACGGCGGGCTGGTGCTGATTAGGCCGACGAACAAGAAGAAGTGACGACCGGCGAGCGGGGTCGCGTCAGCGCCCGAGTCTCCGCGTACTCGGGGCGCTGACGCGACCCCGCTCGCCATTACCGACCGCCGCCCCCGGAGCATTTCCAGGCAAAGGGAGCGCATCGTCGCCAGTTCGCGCTGGAACTCTCGGTGGGCCTCCTCGGCCGGCAGGACGGTAAAGAGGTCCGGCAGCTGGACGCCGTGGCTCATGACCTTGTCGGCCCGCTTGTCGTGCAGGCGCTTCCGAACGAACAGGCAATTGTCCGCGTGGAAGAAGAGGCGAACCGCCTCCGTCGCACTCATGGCGCCGTTGGCGAGCGACTCAATCACGCCGAGGTTGAGCAGGGCGAAAAGGGTCAACGGGTGCGTCGCCCTGGTCTGCGATTCGGAGAGCAGGTCTTGCAGTTCCATGTCCTGGCTCACGGCAGAACGGAGCTGGGGAAGAACTTCACGTCGGCGACCTGACCGGAAGCGTGCTCAAAGTAATGCGCCTCGCCGGTGTTTCCTTTCCCTCCTTCCCAAACTCTGTTTGGGAACGAGAGGAACGAGAGGAAACCCATCATTATCATCCGCCATTCAGCTCAGCTGCCACATCAGCATCTTCAGGCTGTCCCCCAGCCGGGCGTTGACGCCCAGCGCCGCCGACGGCTCGTAGCCGCAGTGCATCAGGCAGTGCTCGCAGCGCGGATCCTTGCCGTGGCCGTAGTTCTCCCACGGCGTGTCGTCCATCAGGCCGCGGAACGTGGCGTGGTGCTCGTCGGTGATGAGATAGCACGGGCCTTTCCAGCCCTTGATGTTGCGCGTCGGGTTGCCCCAGGCGGTGCAGGTCAGCTCGCGCTTGCCGCTCAGGAACTCCAGGTAGACCGGCGACGACATCATCCGATGCTTGGTTAAGAGCTTTTCCGCCTCCTTGAACTTGGCGCGCATGTCGTCGCGCGTCATGAAGATTTCCGCGGCGCCGTCCGGGTTCGTCTCCTGCACGGCCGTGTAGCCGTAGGCCGGCGCCAGCAGGAAGCCGTCCACGCCCAGCCGCGTCAGGTAGGCTGAACAGCCGGTCGACCTCGCCAAGGTCGGTGTCCTTGAAGATCGTCGTGTTGGTGCAGACGAGGAAGCCGGCCTTCTTGGCGGCGATGATGCCGTCGACCGCGGCCTTGAAGACGCCCTCGCGCTCGACGGCCCGGTCGTGCGTCTCCTCCAGGCCGTCGAGGTGGACGTTGAAGAAGAAGCGGTCGGTCGGCCGGAACTCGTGCAGCTTCTTCTGGATGAACATGCCGTTGGTGCAGAGGTAGATGTGCTTGCGGCGCGCGCAGGATGCCTTTGACCAGCGCGCCGATTTCGGGGTAGATCATCGGCTCGCCGCCGCAGATGCTCACGATCGGGGCGCCGGCCTCGTCCACGGAGTCGAGGCACTCCTTCAGCGAAAGGCGGTCCCGAATGTGCGTGGAATACTCGCGGATGCGGCCGCAGCCGGTGCAGGTCAGGTTGCAGGCGTGCAGCGGCTCCAGCATCAGCACCAGCGGGAACCGCTTGGCGCCGGACAGCTTCTTGCGGGCCATGTAGCCGACCATGTCGGTCGTCAGGCTGAGGGGGAAGCGCATCGGAATCTCCTGCGATGAATGAACCGTTTAGCCGCGACCCGGAGGGGAGCGCGTCGGCGACGCGCTCCCCTTCGGGTCGCGGCTAAACGGATTGCCCCTTCGCGTACCGCGCCAACGCCATCAGGGGGAAGTAGAGGCTGTACAGGTGATATTTCAGGTAGAACACCTTCGGGAATCCGGTGCCGGTGAACTGATCCTCGTTCCAGCCGCCGTCGTCGGCCTGCGTGGCGACGAGGTAATCGACGCCGGCGCGGACGGCGTCGCTCTCGCCCTCGCCGGCCGCCATGCAGCGCCAGCAGCGCCCAGGCCGTCTGCGACGCGGTCGGTTCGCCCTGGCCGGCTAGCGTCGGATCGTCGTAGCTGCGGCAGCTCTCGCCCCAGCCGCCGCCCGGCTGCTGCACGCTTTGCAGCCACGCCACGCAGCGCCGCACCATCGGGTCGCGCATGTCGAAGCCGATCTTCTTCAGGCCGACCAACACCTGCCAGGCGCCGTACAGGTAGTTGACGCCCCACCGGCCGACCCAGCAGCCGGTCTTCTCCTGCGTCCGCCGCAGGAAATCGAGGGCGCGGCGGACCTGCGGATGATCGACGCCGAAGCCGTACTCCGCCGAGCGCCTCCAGGACGCGGGCCGTGATGTCGGGACAGGCCGGGTCGAGCATGGCGTTGTGATCGGCGAACGGCACCTTCGTCAGCACCTCGCGGGTCACGTCGCGGTCGAAGGCCGCCCAGCCGCCGTCGCGGTTCTGCATCCCCAACAGCCAGCGCAGGGCACGTTCGACGGCCGGCCGAGCCGCCGGCGTGTTCGCCGCCCCGCTCCGCGCCAGGGCCATCAGCACCATTGCCGTATCGTCGATGTCCGGATAGAAGTCGTTGCGGTACTCGAAGGCCCAGCCGCCCGGCTCCAGATGCGGGTTGAGGACGCTCCAGTCGCCGCGGCGCCGCACCTCGCGGCCCAGCAGCCATTCCACCGCGATCCGCGGCGCCGCGTCCGTCTCCGTCGTCACGCCGGCGTCGGCCAGGGCGTTCAGCGCCAGGGCCGTGTCCCAGACCGGCGAGAAGCACGGCTGCAACCGGACGGCGCCGTCCTCCTCGATCATCAGGTCGTCGAGCTGCTTCAGCGCCCAGCGCATCTCCGGCGCGTCGTCCGCCACGCCGAGGCAGCGCAGGGCGACGACGGTGTAAATCATCGGCGGGAAAATGGCGCCGAGGCCGTCGCTGTCCCGGAAGCGCTCGCGCATCCAGGCGGCAGCCTTGGCCACGGCCCTCTTGCGGATCGGCCCGAGCAGACCGAGCCGTTCCGCCGTCTTGTACGCCGCATCGACGCCGAGAAAGAAGTTGGCCCAGCTCGAGCAGGCGGCGCGGCGGCGGCCCCGGCGGCATCGGCGTCTCGGGCGGCTTGAGGAACAGCTCGCGGATGCCGAGTTCCGGCGGCAGGCGCCGCACCGGCTTGGTCGCCGAGAAGATGCTGAGCGGCACGACGATGGTGCGCGTCCAGCTCGACATGGCGTAGAGGTTGACGTAGGACCAGCTCGGCAACAGCACCAGCTCCGGCGGCACGGATGGACAGTTGGCGTAGGGGAATTGTCCGAGAAGGGCGAGGTAGAACTTGGTGAAGCTGTTGCAGCGGCCGGCGCCGCCCTCGGCGCGAATGGCTTCGCGCGCCTGGCGCATGTACGGGGCGTCGGGGTCGTGGCCGGTGAGCTTGAGGGCGAAATACGCCTTGACGGAGCCGCTGAGTTCGATGGGACCGCCGGGGTAGTGGCTCCAGGAGCCGTCGGCCCGCTGCTGGCGGCGAACGTACTCGGCGGCCTTGCGGACCTTGTCCTCGTTCTCGCGGCCGAGGAACGCCATCAGTAGGACGTATTCGGATTCGAGGATGGTGTCGCCCTGGAGTTCGCCGCACCAGTGGCCGTCGGGCCGTTGCAGATCGAGGAGGCGTCGGCGGGCGCGGTCGAGGGCGCGGCGTTCCGGCGAAGGGAGCAGGAGCGTCCGGCGGGCGGCGGGGGCGCGTCGGCCAGGCGGCGACAGAGTGGGTGCGACGTTCACGGAACTCCTTTCCCCCATCCGGGCGACGACCCGATCGCGGCGGATCGTCCGAAGCGCTTGTACTCTACCCGGTTGCCGCAAACTGCCGCAAGAGGAAGTCGGTTGCCCTGGCGCCAGGGTGCTTTGCGTACGGCCAGCTCCGTCTCGCCCTGCCTCTTGTTGTTTCGAGCAGGTCCGGCCTTTAGCGCTCGCACGCAATCGTCGGTGATAAACGATCCGCTATTTTCCACGCGCGGCGGCAGCTCCGGCGCAACTACGCTTTCGCCCGCCGCCTCCCGAGCCGCGACCTCCTGATTGAGCGCCAGCAGAAAGGAGAACACATCGGCCTTGGGCTTCAGGCCATAGGCCGCGTCCAAGGCGTCGTGGGCGTCGCGCAGCGGGTTCTTGCCGGGCAGCTCCAGCGTGCGTTACAGCTCGCGCAGGCTGCACGGGCCTTTCGCCATGACCTGCCGGCGCAGTGATCACAGCGTCGGCCAGGGCTCACACCTGGCTCGGTGTCACTGTCTGCGGCAAGGGTATTCGGCGTTATTCTTCGTCAAGGTCGTCCTCGTCCTGCAAGGCTTCGAGAGCGGCCCCCTCGGGTTCCTCGACATGCCAGCGCTGAAGCGCCCAATCAACAATCTGCTTGCGCCGCTGAAGAAATGCCTTCTCGTTCCATTCCTTGAACGCCGCCAGCGCCTGCTCCATGCGCACGCTCGATTTGGCATAGCAGCGGTCCTTGAACCAATCTTCCGGTTGGGCGGTGAGATCCAGCTTCCCTCGTTTCTCCGGGAAGGGCTTATTGCTGTAACTGCTGTTGTCGAACGTAAGGCGCAAGTTGCCGATATCATCCGTATAGAGGCGCCGCTGCTGGGTGTTGAACCGCTCTTTCCAGTACGCGTCCTTCGGTGTGCGCGGGAGGATGTGCTCGATGGTCTTCTCGTCGTTGGCCTTCGTCACCCTCTCCCATGTCAGATGGGTGTCTTTCCCCGCTGCCAGGTGCTCCTCGAACTCGTAGAGGAAGTATTTCAGCCCCGACCAGCCGTACCATACATCGTCGGAAGACGGTGGACCGAATGCCTCCTTGAATGCACTCGCCGGGCAATAATACAGAAGCAAGGCACGGATCGCCTCTAGAGCCTCATCAAACGCGATCTCGCCCTGGTACAGCTGGCGCCCGATGCGGAAGAGCCGGGTTTGCCCGGCATTGGAGCTGTGCTGGCTCCCGTACTGAAAGGCGAGGCGACGCCGGCCGACGCTGCGAGTGGGATACGCTTCGCCTGGTTCTGTCTGGAGTACAAACGACTTTACGGCGCCGCGGCTCGATTCTACGCCGAAGCCTTTCGCTTGGATCCTGCTCTAAACCAACAAGTGGGCGGCGATCGCTATGACGCCGCCTGTGCCGCTGCACTCGCTGGGTGCGGAGAAGGCGAGGACAAGGTCCAGGATGACGAGGAAAAAGCACGGTTCCGCAAGCAAGCCCTGGAATGGCTTTGGGCCGACCTGGATCTTTGGAGAGAAAAGATCAGCAGCGGGAAGCGTCTCGACCTCGTATCCACCGTTACGGCGCTCCAGAACTGGGAGAACGCACCCGAATTCGCCGGTGTACGCGGCGACGATGCCCTGCCAAGCTGCCAGCGGAGGAGCGAGAGGGTTGGCGCCGGCTCTGGACCGCGGTAGACGGTCTACGTGACAAGGCCCAGGATGCCTTCCTAAAGGTTCCGGAAAAATAGTCTCACTGCAATGAAGCATCAGTCACGGAAATCGTACCATTCGCCATCCGACCGCGGGCGCGCCGCCCAGCCGTGAAACCCGGCCCGCCGTCCAAAATGGCTCTGATAGTCGCCCGCCGGCGCTCAAGCCGGTCTGCCTTTTCGCCTCACCCCATGCGATAATGAGGAGTGATCGCCCCGGCGTACTCTACCCGGCCGACGACGAGGATGCGCCCGAAGACGGCTGGTAGGAACAACAAGGCGCCGGAGAGTTTGGCGCAATGGCGCAAGGCCTGGAAAAGTCTTATCCGCCAATGACTTAAGTGTGCGCCAAGCCTGCGCCAAATGGGAGACTGTTCGGAAGTTGTTGATAAGCGGATGTTGATGCGAAAAAGACTACCGCCAAGCGGACGGCCTCACATGGCTATCACGAACTTCGCGCCTTCCGCGCGAAGCAGGCGCCACAACAAAATGCACTGCACCCCCACCCCAGCGCAAACGTCTGGGATTTTGACCTTCGTCAGTGACGCGGGCGCCGCGACCTCTCGTGTCACGATGACGTAGCCGTGTGCTAGCGCATAGGCGATCAGGTACATGTCCGCCCCCGCGCCGAATCCGTCCACGGCGCTGGGCTTGAACCGCGCCTGCTGCTTGACCCATCCCATCACTTTGGGCAGGTGGTCTGTCGCCTTCTGATCGAAGGGTAGGAAGAAGCCGTCGCCCCGCTCTTTCGCCCACACGCATAGCGTGTCGTCGAACACCTTCAACTCCGAGCAGATTCGGTCGATGCTGAAGATGCGGCCCGACCCGTTCTTCGCAGTCAGCCAGTCCCAGAACGCCGGGCAGAAGTCCATGCCGTACTGGCACTGGTGGGAGTTGATGAAAACGTCGGCGTACAAGAGGTAGGGTGGTGGCATTAGTCGGCGCCCGCTTTCTTTCCCAACTCCTGGAACGTCTCCAGTTTGCTAAGCAGGTCTGGGCTGGGCCGCCGGACGCCTTGCCCGCCCACCGTTCGCAGGTCAGGGATCGGCACCTGCTCATCTGGCGGGGCCGGGAGGAACAGGTATCCGACCGAGACGTGGGCCTTGTTTGCGAAGTCCTCCAGCTGCCGGAGGGTCGGCCGCTGCCGCCCTTCTATCCACTCCGCGAGCTGGGGAAATGTTTCGCGCAGCGCCTCACCGCTGGCCCCTGCGCGTTCGCAGGCCCACTTTAGCAGTTCGGGTTTGACTTCTACTCGGATGGCCGCCACTGTCCACCCATCTCATCGTGATCCGATCCCCAACTGACAGTCTACCACGCGGTTGTCTGCCCGCCCTAGCTTGGTAACCGGCGGAGTGGGTAATGCCGCCCGCACAACCGGCCGCCGGGATGGGGGCAACTCTATGGCCAATTCGGTGAAAATCAACATCCAGGGCGGTTCACAACCACGGCCAGCACAACCTCCACTTGTACGCTTGCGTGGCGCCGCGACGCAAGGACGGGCGGCTCACCCGGCCCGCTGCTCAATCGTCGGCTTCGGCGCCAGCCTAACGGGCGGTTCGTTCGGGTCCGTCCGCTGGCGCCGATAGATCAAGTCGGCGTGCAGCATCCGACGGATCGTGTGTTCGGTGCGCAAGCGGTAGTGCGACTTCTGCCTCTTGCGGAACCAGCGATTCGCCCGCTCCGTCGAATTCGTGGTCCGGTGTCCGTTCTCGAAAGCCGTGAACGGGAACAGTTTGGCGAACCACGCATCGTCCGAGAAGCGCTTGACGACGAAGATGATCCCTTCATCCTTCCGGCCGTACTTCGACCACTTCGCCACGAAGGCGCAGCGGAGCAGTTCGGCCGCCGCTCTGTCCTTGCAATCCATGATCGCATAGAAGTCGAGGACGAAGGCCCGGAAGTCGCCGTAAGCCTTTGTATCGCTTGCACACGACTTCAAGGAATCGGGCCTCCTCGGCTTCCACACTCTTTGGCTTCGCCAGCGATGCCAATGACTTGAAGAACAGCCGGCGCTTACGGTGCAGCCGCACCCACGCCTTGTGCTTCTTCCTGTACCTCTCCCGCGCCATCGCAACCTCCGGCGTCTGGCGACCAGATGGCTGCCGCACGGTGGCGGGTCGGAGTCGGTTGATCCGCGCTTTCAGGGAGTGGCGAAGGTGTATGTAGATGAAGCGGTAGATGACGTGGAAATGGCAAAGCTGGACCGGCACGCCCGGCCAGACCTCTTCCGGGGTCGAATCGAACACCGAAGCGCCGTCGCAGGTGAAGATCGCCGGTCGGACGCCGTACTGGTCGCGGAGCCGGGTCAGGAATTCCGCCAGGGTTTCGCTGTTGGCGTTCTTGACGCGGCTGTAGCCGAGAATCAAGTCCTTGTTCAGTGGGTCCGTCGCAAACCACAAATGCACTCCGCTATCGACCATGCTATCGGCGGAGATTTGCCCGCTGAACCGGGAGCAGGCCCATTTCAGGTAATCCCTCAATGTCGATGTTCCCGGCGAACTCCTGAAACCAGTCCCAGCACGTCGATTTGGACGGCCGGATGGAGAAGTCGCGGGAAAGGCGATTTGTCAGGGCGGTGTAGGTGGTCTTATCCTCCTGCACCGCCACAGTGGCCTTGCGCGTCGCCCGCGTGCTGTAGTGCTTGCCCTTCGCAGCGAACGGCAGTTCCGGTTTGAAAAACTTGGCGCATCCTTTACAGCGGTAGTTGCCGACCCGGACCCGGATCGTGGTCGGGCCGTCCAGGCTCACGTCGCGCACGTTGCGGGTGTAGACCGAATGGCGACGGCATTCCACGCCGCACGTCGGGCACGCGCAGGCCGGAGGCGCGAAGTCGGGTTGTGCATCGACCGTAGACACGGCGAAGCCCGTCGCCTTGACGGACTTCCCGCGCCTATGATAGAATAGACACGCGAGGCCCGTCAGGGCCGAGTACCGCACGGCCCTCCGTCGATCCGCCAAGACTGCCGGAGGGTCGTGCCTTGTCCCTGGATGTCTATTTCATAATAGACATGTGGACAGGCGAAATGTAGGTCAGTAGGTGACAAACAGAGCGGTCAGAGCGTTCGCCATTTTTCTTTTCCTCGCGCCTTCTTTTTGACTCAACTCCTTTCACCGCAATAGTTTTCAGAAAACTCAATTACCTATCAATCTGGCGTCCAGTTGCGTTTTCTATGGACTTTATGACGCAATGAGCGATAAAATTGCGTTTGTCGCCTAGGGAGACTGCCGCATGAGAATCCCAAGGAACCCCCCGGACTGGCTTGAGTTTCTACGGGCTAGCAATGGGGAAGCGCTAGAACCCTTGTCGAGTCGGACCTAGAACAGTTCGTCCGCACCGCGAATGACCGCTACCTGCACTGGGACAAGATGCGCTTTCAGCAGTTTCCGGCTGGCATCTCTCCCCAACTGGCTTGGGCCGCCGTGCAGATCAGTCGCCGTCCACAGCGGCAGACGTTGCCCGTCGCCACCGATGAAGGCCAGCACCTAAAATACTGGCTTCCGCCACAGCACCAGGAATGGATCAGCACCATCGACCAGCAGGCAGGGGGACTCATCGGCGGTAGGCGAACCCAGTCGCTTCCGGACGACAACGAACATTACCTCTTCAACTCTCTTATGGAGGAAGCCATCGCTTCCAGCCAACTGGAGGGGGCTTACACCACGAGAGAAGCGGGCAAGGAATTGCTACGAACCGGCCGGGAGCCGAAAGACAGGGCCGAGAGGATGATCCGAAACAACTACCAAGCTATCCTCGAAATCCGGGCCCTGAAGAAAGAAAAGTTGACTCTGGAACTCCTCTTTCACCTACAAGCCGTTCTTACGGATGGCACGCTGGAGAATCCGGATGCGGCCGGGAGATTCCGTCGTCCGGACGAACCGATCTCCGTAGCCGACGTGATGACGGGGGACGTGATATACAGACCACCGCCGGCAGAGTCGCTGGATGACCGGATCAGCGAACTTTGCGCCTTCGCCAATGCCAAGTCATCGCCGTTCGTCCACCCGGTGGTGAAGGCGATGGCTCTGCACTTCGCTATCGGCTTCATCCACCCGTTTGTGGACGGAAACGGGCGAACCGCGCACGCCTTGTTCTACTGGTATATGCTGAAGAACGGGTATTGGCTGTTTGAATACCTGCCGATTTCACGAATCATCGTGGCCGCGCCCGTCAAGTACGCCCGCGCCTACCTCTACACCGAAACCGACGACAGCGACCTAACGTACTTCAACCACTACCACCTGAAAGTCGTCATCCGCGCGATCGCCTCGCTCCACGAGTACCTCGCCGACCAGCAGCGGCGAATGGCAGAGGCCGAGAAGCTCCTTGCGAACTTTCCCCAGTTGAATCATCGGCAGAAAGCGCTAATCTGGAATGCCCTGAAGCGACCGGCGGAACGCTACACGATCAAGGAACATGAAGGCAAGTACCAAGTGACGTACAACACCGCCAGAACGGACCTCATGGATTTGGCAGGGATCGGGCTTCTCGTCAAAACGAAGAAGCCGAGCGGCAAAGCGCAGGTCTTCCATCCGGCGCCCAACCTCATGAAGCAACTGAAACAGCCGGTGCAACGCCGCGAGCGAATGCGGAAGCCGCCAGTCGAGCGAAACCGGGAGTCGCGGAAAGCCAAGAGCGAGGGAAGGAAGAAGCCTTCTTGGCCGAATCCAAGGACGAAGGCGGAGCCGTCGCAAAGGTCTCTGTTCGACCTCCTCTCAGAAGCCCCTGTACCTGAGCCGAGCGATGACTAGCGCGAACCGATGGGCCGCCAACGGTCAGCGCGGCGGCGCGTGGCCCTGGCCGGGGGTTGACCGCCCCGGTCCCGGCGTATTGTATTACGGCTGGGCATCGCCCGGCTCACCTCTTTTGCGACCGACCGCTCTTGCAACTGCGTCTATGAAAGAATAGACTAAGCGACATGGCGAAGGAAGCGGCGGACCCTGTGATGGCCCGCGCCGCGCCGCGTTTGAGCGAACCGGCATGTCCCTGGACGAACTGGGCCGGCGGATGGGGTACGGGGAAGCCAGCGCCCGCAAGTCGGCGTGGCAGTTCCTCAAGCACACCAACGACCCGCGGCTGTCCATGCTCCGCCGGTTCGCGTCCGCCGTGGGCGTGCGCCTCTCGGAACTGGTCGGCGATTGAGACCCGCCGAACCGGCCCGTCAACCCATCAACGGTTACTTATCAACAATTTCCGAACAGTCTCCCAAATGGCGCGGCGGCGCTTGTCGGAGGTCGCCGATGAGTGCCGTTCAAACAACCCAGCGGCCACGCCTTGGGGTTCGCGCCTTGCGCCCCTGCCGTATAATCCCTTCCCGATGGAAGAAACCAGGACGGTGTCTTTCGAGGATCAGTCATGCGACGGATTGCGATCATCAACCAGAAGGGCGGGGTGGGCAAGACGACGACCGCGGTGAACCTCGCCGCCGCCCTGGCCGAGTGCGGCCAGCGCGTTTGCGTGCTCGACCTGGACCCCCAGGCCCACGCCACCACCCACCTCGGCATCGAACCGGACGGCAAGTCGCCGTCGATGTACGACGTGCTGGTCCACTCGCGGCCGCTGGCCGAGGTGCGGCGCAAGGTGGCCGACAACCTGTGGGTGGCCGCGTCCGACATCAACCTCGCCGCCGCCGAGGTGGAGCTGGCCGGCGTGGTCGGCCGCGAAGTGATCCTCCGCGACCTGCTGTTACAGGACGAAGGCGCCTTCGATTTCGTGTTCATGGACTGCGGGCCGTCGCTCGGCGTGCTGACGCTGAACGCGCCTTTCCGCCTCCAACGAGGTGTTCATCCCCCTACAGCCGCACTTCCTGGCCCTGCACGGGATGGGCAAGCTGTTCGAGACGACGGCCCTCGTCGCCAAGCGCATCAACCCATCGTTGAAGGTGACGGGGATCGTGCTGTCGCTGTACGAATCGACGACGCGGCTGGCTCAGGAAGTGATCGCGGACCTCCAAGAGTACCTCGACAAGAGCCGCAACACGAACGCCCCGTGGTCCAAGGCGCGGATCTTCGGCACGCGCATCCGCCGCAATATCAAGCTGGCGGAGTGCCCGAGCTTCGGCACGGCGATCTTCGGCTACTCGCCGCACTGCAACGGCGCCGAGGACTATGCGGCGCTGGCGCGCGAGGTACTTGGGGTGACGCCGACGGTGCTGTCGGCCCGCGTCGAGCTGGACGAGCGCGGCGGGGCCAGCGTGATGAGCGTCGAAGCTGAACGATGAATGATGAATGATGAATCAAGCAAATTCATCGTTCATCGTTCATCATTCATTGTTCCGAGAAGGTGCGCCATGAGCCGCATATCCATCGCCGTCCCCCAGGAGACCGTCCCCATCGACCGCGGTCGGATGCGCGAGGCGGTTCGCGCTGTCCTGGCCGGCGAAGGCGTCTCCGACGCCGAAATCAGCCTCGCTTTCGTGGACAACCCCACCATCCACCGCCTCAATCTGCGCTACCTCCAGCATGACGAACCGACCGACGTGTTGAGCTTTCCCCTGTCGGAGCCGAACTCACGTCGTCTCTCCGGCGAGCTGGTGATCGGGGCGGAAGTAGCGGCGACCCAGGCGACGGCCCGCGGCCATGACGTGCAGGCGGAACTGGCCCTGTACGTCATCCACGGTCTGCTGCACCTGTGCGGCCACGACGACCACGACGAGGCCGGCGCCGCTGCCATGCGTGAGCGCGAACGGCGCTACCTGCGCGAGCTGGGACTGCCGGACGTGGCGCCGCGATCCGGCGAGGAATAGCCTCGCCGGAGGGTGCCCCTTTGGATTTTGGAGTTCAGTTGTTCCAATAGGCTTCCCACTCAGGGCTGTCCGCCAAGGCGCACAATTCCACCAGGGTCCCACGTGTTTCACCTTCCAGCGCCCCCGTCTGTTTCAACCGCCGGTTCACCAACTGTTTGATCGTCCCCTCGATCAGCCCGCTCCCGATCGACTGGCCCCGGAGCAACCGTAAGGCGTAGTTGAGGCGTTTCTGATGTCCCGCGAAGTAGTTCAACGTCTCCCCCAACGCCGCCCCGTCCCCGCCCGCCGGAAGCCGGCCGCCCAACGTGCCGACCCACTCCGCCACTCCCCAATAGCCGTCCTCCAAAAGCCGTGTCCGCCCCCGCTCCGCTTCCGCCCGCGCCTCGGCCGTCCCCTCGCCGAACACCCGCCGGGCCGCCTCCGCCACGTGTTCGGCCCCGTGGAAGACGTCCAGGGTCTCCGACGCCCCCGGGAAGTGACGCCCCGACAGGTTCCCGATCCACTCCGCCCCGTCTCCAGACACGCTCAGGAGCGTCGGGTCGGTCAGCCCCAGCCGCCGCGCTCCGCGGCGCAACGCTCGCCGAACGCCGACGCCTCCTCGACCGCCGCCACCACCGAGCGAACGGACGGCGCCGGCAAATCCCGCTGGTCCCAGGCCGCGGCGTCGGCCGGCTCGCCCCGCTCCCGACGGGCGTAGACCGCCGCCTTGATGTCGCGCCAGCCCTCCTGGGTGTTGACCTTGCCGGCGTCGATTTACAATTCCCAGTCGCCCGCCGCGGCGGCGAACGCCTCGGCCGTCGCTCGCTCGTCGCGTCGGGCCGTCGCCCGCGCCGCCTCGGTGTGACAGAGGCGGCGGATCGTCTCGTCGTCCAGGGCCCAGCCGGCCAGTTCCGTCAACAACGTCTCGCCACGGCCAAACGACTGGCGGACCCCGGCCAGACAGGCCATGCGGCGGGCGGCGCTGGTCAGGTAGCCGTCCAGGCCCAGCACGCGGTCGGCGCCGAAGTCGCCTTGACCGCAGGCCGGGCAGGTGAAATAGCGGCGATCCACGTCGATCGGCCCGACGGCGGTCAGGGCCGTGCGTTCGTGCCGCCCCT
The DNA here is from genome assembly GCA_963771935.1 of uncultured Planctomycetaceae bacterium. Lineage (GTDB taxonomy): Bacteria > Planctomycetota > Planctomycetia > Gemmatales > Gemmataceae > UBA4732. The sequence continues at coordinate 138,107 of CAVYVK010000008.1, forward strand.
TGGAGAGGCCGGCGTGCCCACACGCGCAGACCCCGGCGCGGGCAGCCCCCCTTTTGGCTCGGCCGCGTCGATGCGCAGCCCGACGGCGGCGGCGAGGCTGTTGCGTAGCAGTCGGCGGCCGTCCTGGAGGGCGACTTCCTCACAGGCGGCCAGGACCGTGCCGTCGGGGGCGGTTCGGGCGACCTGGCGCATCTGCGTGAAAAAGGCGATGGCCTGTTCCAGGCCCATGCGCTCGGCCTCGTCGTGATATTCGATCGTCAGCACCGGCATCGGAATCCCTCCCTAAAAACCCCAAGTTCCTTCGCTGGCGCCTCTACCAAGCCGCGCCTCCAAAATCGAGAGGGACACCCGCGGCCCGCTGGCCCGCCGTGAACGGCGGGCCTACAGGCCGAAGCCCGGTAAACCGGGCTGCCCGGGATTTCAGCTTCGGGCCCGCCGTGAACGGCGGGCCTACAGGCCGAAGCCCGGTAAACCGGGCTGCCCGGGATTTCAGCCCCGTTTACGGGGCTTCGGCCTGTAGGCCCGTGGCTTCAGCACGGGCCTACAGGCCGACGACGCCTCCAAAATCGAGAGGGGCGCCCGCGGCAGGGCCGTTGCGTTATTCAAGTGGCGGAAAGCCGAGAACTTCGAGGGCTTCGCCCGGACGCGCCGCCAGCCGGTTACAGACCGCCGCGCGACTTTCGCCCGTCGCGCTGGCCGACGCCTGCCCCGACAACAGATGCACCACCACGTTCCGCAGCGCCGCCAGCACCTGCGCACGCCGCCGCTGCGCACCCGGCAGGCGTCCTCTCCCAGCGTCCTGTCCCGAACCCAGTGCAAGCAGTTCTCGATGCGCCAGTGTTCCCGCACCAGGCCCAACAGACGATCCGCGTCCGCTTCCTCCGCACCCAGGCTCGTGATGCCGTACACGACTTCCACCGTCGTCTTGCCCTTCTCCGTCCGCTCCCGAGTCACCTCGAAGCCCTGCTTCAACCCCGGCCACTTCTGATGCAGAGTCAGGATCGATGTCACACGCAAGGTCCGGCGTTCCAAGCGGCCGTGGCCCTTGTCCACCGTCGTCGCCGTCTTCCCCGGCAGCGACGTGGGCAACGCGGGGGGAAAAAGCCGCGGCGATCGATTTCGCCGCGGTCTCGAAGGCAAACCCCGCTGCGATGTCCACCTCCAGGCCCGGCTGGTTCGCCTTGACGGTGAACACGTAGTCGCCGCCGGCCGCGACGATTTTCGCCGCCACGTCGCGTTGGCAGAAGGCGGCGTCGCCGGTGACGACCTTGTCCTTCCGAGGGAGGATGCCCAGCAGTTGCAGGGCGGCCTTGTGCTCGTTGGTCTTGGCGTCCACGCGGAGTTGACCCAGGACGGCTTCGATCCGGGGGGCGTAGGCGGAAACGAGGTGCTGGCCAGGAAGGTCGCCTCGTCGGCTGCCCCGCGCCGTCTTGCCGTCCAGGGAGACCACGTCAGCGTCGGGGGGCAGGCGCGAGCCGACCCAGGCGCCAGGCGCTGCTCGATGGCCTGGGGATCCAGCCGGCGGAGCAGGCGGGACAGGGTGGACTTGACGGGGTTGTGGCCGCGGGGGAATCCGAGCGCGAGCAGCAGTTGCGGGCCATAGTCTGGGCCGAGCCGTGCGATGGCGTCGAGACTCTTGCGGCCCAGGAGCAGGCCGAGGGTGACCAGCGAGAGGATGGGCAGCAGTGGGAAGCGTTGGCCATGGCGGCTGCGTGGGTCGGGCAGGTCGGCCAGGGATTCGGTCAGGGACAGGGGGGACATGGACGGACCTCCGTGCCAGTGAGTTCCTTCCCAGCCCCTACTCTTTTATCCCCTCCTGGCCAAGATCAAACTCGCAACGGCCCTGGGCCGGCGTGAGCCGGCTGATGAAACCGAATCAGCCGGCTCACGCCGGCCGCTCGCCAGGACGCATCTTCTATTTCAACTCCCTCTTGTCCACAATCACCTTGCCGTCCACCGCCAGCGTGCTGCCGGGCAGAAAGCAGCCCAGGCCGAACGGCGTGTTGTCGTCGCCGCCGGCCCAGGTGTCGTTGCCGATGCTCAGCGACACCATGCCCGTCTGCACGTACGTCAGCACCTTGCCGCCGGCCGGCGGCCGCACGTTCGGGTTGACGCCCACGTCGATCACGCCGCAGCGGTCCTTGCCCTCCGCCGCCGCCTCGAAGTCGGCCCGCAGCTCGTCCACGTTCGCCTTGGCCTCCAGCGAAACCACCTTGCCGCCCTTCACGACCAGGACCAGACCATCAATCTCCTTGCCCTTGTAAAACAGGCGGTCCACCACCACGCGCCCCTCCGCCGCGCCCGCCGCCGTCGAGACGTAGACCTCGCCGGCCGGGAGATACGTCCAGCAGGCGGCCCCGCCCTCCTTCCGCTTCGCGTCGCTGATGACGCCGTCGCTCACCATCACCGGCCGCTTCTCGATGCTCGCCTTCAGGTCCGTGCCGTTGGCGTTGGTCAGGTGGATTTCTTTCCCCTCCGCCATCGCTTTTTTCAGCTTCGATCCGGTCGCCTGGAGATGCGCCGTAGTCCACGTTGACGCCGTCCCAGAACAATTTCGACAGCTCCGCCTCGCTGAGTCCGAATTGCTTGGCCCGCGACGCCGTCGGGTACAGGCCGTTGCCGAGCAGAATGAGCCGGACGTTCCGCTTGCGCATCTCCGCGAAGACCGGCTGATTCATCTTCTCCCGCGCCGCCACGCGCTCGGCCGGCACGCCAGATAGCGCCGCCTCGTCGCCCGATTCGATGAGAAACTCCACGTCCATCAGCCCGGCCAGTTTCAGATCCCATTCGGGAGGCTGCGTGTCGTATTTGGCCGGCACGTCGTCGTACAGGCGGCGCGTCAGCCGGTCGCTCGTCAGGACGATGAGCGGGTGCGCCCCCTGCCGCCGCACCTGCACGGCGAGATCTTCCAGCACCTCCGCATCCTTCGGATCGCCGGAGATCACCACCCGTTCGCCCTCGCCGACGCGGGCGCTCTGCGTCACCAGCCTCGCGGCCAGCGCGTCCAGGTCGCGTTCCTTGTCGGCCTTCGGCGCGTCGCCGGCCGACAGCAGCGTCGTCGCGGCCGCCAGCGTCAGGACGCATCCCGCCATCACCGAACGTTGCGCTCGCATCGGCGTCTCCCCCCGGCGTCTCGGGGCGCTTACGCGACCCCGCTCGCCTACCCGCCCCGCAGCATCCGCTCCAGCAGCACCGCGTTGACGCGGCCCCGGAAGCGCACCTTGCCGTCGATGGTCACCACCGGCACGCACTCGCCGTACTGCTTCGCCAGGGCCGGATCGGCGTCCACGTCCACCACGGTCAGCGTGAAGCCGTGCTTTTGGCACGCCGCCGCTGTCACTTCCCACGCCTCCTCACAGAGATGGCAGCCGTGGCGCGTATAGAATAAGACAGGACGGCCGGCGGACGCCTGGGATCGTACGCCGCGCCGGAACCAGCCCCAGGACATCACCCGCTCCTCCGCCTGTCGCCGGGCCGCCATCGGCATAGTCAGGCGCACCGGCGTTTGCTATCTTACAGGTAGCGCCGACCCCTTCCAGGGAGGGCCAGGCCGCTCCGGTGAGGCGGCGATCGCCCAACGAGGACATTCCATGCCTTCCGATCCTGTCCCCCCCAACAACCCCAATCCCGCCGGCAAGCCGCGGCGAAGGCCCGCCCCCGGCCTGGGGGGGAACTGGCTCGTGGTGCTGATCATCCTCTTCGTCGTGCTGCTCCTGTGGTGGGGCAGCACCATGTCCTCGCCGTCCTCCCTCACCTGGGGCGATTTTACGGCCCTCATCAATCACAAGGACGCCGAAGACCACAACGACGCCTACAAATATCTCCGCAACATCACCTTCGTCGGCACCTCCACTATCACCGGACAGGTCGATACGGTCAAGCTGCCGCCCGACCTCCAGTACCTGGCGGCCGAGAAGCTCAAGACCGGCCACTTCACGGTCCACCGGCTCCAGGTCAACCAGGACAAGGAGCTACAGGACCGCCTGGACGCCATTCAGCTCCAGTCGATCAAGGATGCCGCCGCGAAACCGCGGGAGGCGAACACGCCGCCGCCGGCGCCGGACTTCCACTGGGACCAGCAGGACGAGCCGTTCTCCGGCCTGATGGGCACGGTCGTCATGTTCATTCTGCCGCTCGTGGTGATCGGCGCCCTGTTCTTCTTCCTGCTGCCGCGCTTCCGCGATCCGCTGGGCGGCGGCTTCCTGAGCAACTACATCAAAAGCCCCGCCAAGCGCTACGAGCGCAGCCGAAGACGCGCATCACCTTCGACGACGTGGCCGGCATGCAGAACGCCAAGAGCGAACTGCAAGAAGTCGTCGAGTTCCTGCGCGACCCGGAGAAGTTCCAGCGGCTCGGCGCCGTCGTGCCCAAGGGCGTGCTGCTGGTCGGCCCGCCCGGCACCGGCAAGACGCTGCTGGCCAAGGCCGTGGCCGGCGAGGCGGGCGTGCCGTTCTTCAGCATCAGCGGCTCGGAATTCATCCAGATGTTCGTCGGCGTCGGCGCCAGCCGGGTCCGCGACATGTTCAAGACCGCCAAGGAAAACGCCCCCTGCCATCCTGTTCATCGACGAGATCGACGCCGTCGGCCGGATGCGCGGCGCCGGCGTCGGCGGCGGCTCCGACGAACGCGAGCAGACGCTCAACCAGATCCTCAGCGAGATGGACGGCTTCACGCCGACCGAGTCGGTGATCGTCATGGCCGCCACCAACCGGCCCGACGTGCTCGACTCGGCGCTGCTGCGGCCGGGCCGCTTCGACCGCCACATCACCATCGATCGGCCGACCTGGCAGGGCCGGCTGGCCATCCTCAAGGTCCACACGCGCAACAAGCCGCTGGCCGACGACGTCAACCTGGAGGAGATCGCCCGCGGCATGATCGGCATGACCGGCGCCGACCTGCGCAACCTGGCCAACGAGGCGGCCCTGCTGGCCACGCGCGAGGGCAAGAACACGCATCGACCGCGAACGACTTCGACCGCGCCGCCGACCGCGTGCTGATGGGGCCCAAGCGCGAGGAAGTGCTGACGCCGGAGGAGAAGCGGCGCACCGCCTACCACGAGGCCGGCCACGCCCTGGTGGCCTGGCTGCTGCCGGAGGCCGAGCCGCCGCACAAGGTGACGATCATGCCGCGCGGCCGGGCCTGGGGCGTGACCTTCACCTGCCCGACGAGGACCGCTACGCATTACGGCCTGGACTACTGCAAGGCCCGGCTGGCGATGATGATGGGCGGCCGGGCCGCCGACCGGCTCATCTACGGCCAGCCGTTTTCCGGCGCACGAAAGCGATCTGAAACAGGCCACGCAAGCTGGCCCGCTACATGGTGACGCACTGGGGCATGAGCGACCGGCTCGGCCCGATGTCGTTCCGCATCGGCGAGGAGCACGTCTTTCTGGGCAAGGAGATCCAGGAGCCGCGCGACTTCAGCGAGGGCACGGCCACGATCATCGACGAGGAAGTGCAGCGCATCCTGCGCGAGGCCGACGACCACGCTTACAAGCTGCTCGAGGCCCACCGCGACAAGATGGAACGGCTGGTGGAGGCGCTGTTGCAGCGCGAGGAGCTGTTGCGCGACGAGATCGACGCGATTTTCCGCTCCGAGAGCAACGGCGTCGTCACGGGGCCGGTTGGGATCGTCGGCAAGGAGGCGTAGGGTACGGAAGGCGTTTGCCCTCGCGGCGACAGCGTGCTATTCCTTGATAACGGCACGACCGAGACTTCGCGGGGCCTCGTCCCATGGACAGCTTTCTGGACAATCTGTTCGACGGCCTGAAAACATTGGAAGGCCGTTTCATCCCCAGGGGATGGTCGGCGGCCCTCGTCGCGGGGTCCGTGTTGGGCTTCGCCGTCTTGCTGGTGGTGATCGCCTTCCTGGCGACCTGAGCGGGGCCGCCTCACGGGGCGCGCTGCGCGTCTAGTCGGGCCAGCGCCCCCATCGCATCCTGAGTCACCGGATTTTCGGACGCCCCTTTCGCCAGCGCTTGTAACAGCTCCCGCGCTTCCGGCGCGTCCATGTGTTCCAGCGCTTCGACGGCCCGCCGCGCCCGGATTTCTCCGGTCGGCGTCGGCGACCTTGCCAACTCCATCAACACGCGCTGCACGCGCCCTCTCGCCTCCGGCGACAAGTCCCCCTTCTTCAGCGCCGCTCGCAAGAACGGTACCGCCCGCTGCCCCATCGCCGTCAGGTCGTGCATCGCCTTCTCGCGCACGTCGAAGTCGTCGTCGTCGAGCAGCGTCAACTGTTTGCCCACGCTCTGGTCATCGACGGCCGAAGCCAGCTTCAGCCGCTCCCGCAAATACGGCAGCGCCGTCTTCGGCGCGGCCGCCAAGCCCCAGACCGCCTCTGACGCCTTGACCGCATCCTCGCTTTCCAGCGCGGCCCACATCGCATTCAGGTCGGCGGCCGTCGGTTGTTTCGTCGCTCCCTTCACGGCATCCAGGCCGTCCAGGTCCCAGACCAGGGCCGTCGAGTCCGCGCTCCCCGAAATCACGGCCTTGCCGTCCGCGGCGAAGGCCAGCGCCGTCACGGCGTCGGCATGGCCTGGATAGCGGCCGCGCGATCCTCCCGTCGCCGCATCCCAGAACGCCACCGCGCCGTCGCGGCCTCCCGACGCCAGCAACCGGCCGTCCGGCGCGAACACCAACGTCTGGACCTCGCGCTGGCCCTCCCAGCGCCGCCGTTCCTTGCCCGTTAGTATCTCCCAAAGGATGATTTTCCCGTCCGCCGTCGCCGCCGCGACCGACCGGCCGTCCGGCGCGAACGCTGCGTCAGCGACCGTCAGCGCCCGCGTCGAATTCCTGCACCGCCTGCCCGGTCGCTGTGTTCCACACCACGACGCCGCGGCCGCCGGAGACGCCGGCCAGGAGCGAGGCGTCAGTGGAGAAGAGCAGCAGCGTCGCGCCGCGGGTGTCGGCCATCGTGCGAACCAGTCGGCCCTGAACCGCGTCCCACAGACGGATCTCGCCGTCGGCGTTCGCGCAGGCCAGCAGACCGCCGTCGGCCGATAGACAAACCGCCGTGGCCGGCGCGGCCGGGCCGTCGAAGCGCCCGTCGCACCTTGCCGGTCGCGGCGTCGCGAATCGTGAAGCGGCCCTGCATCGCGGCGGTCGCCGCCGTCTTGCCGTCCGCGGACAGGGCCAGCCGAACGCCTTCCTGGTCCGTTTCGGAGATTGGAGCGATCTCTTTTCCTGAAACGGCGTCCCAGGAGCGTACCGTGCCGTCCGCGCCGGCGGTGGTCGCGCGCCGGCCGTCGGCGTGAAGGGCGACGGCGGTCACCGCGCCCGCGTGGCCGCCCGTCGGCCCGACCTCCTTGCCGGTGGACAGGTCCCAGACGCGAACCGAGCCGTCCCACGACGCCGACGCCAGCCGCTTGCCGTCCGGCGCGAAGGCGATGCGCGGCACGCCGCCGCGGCCGCCGTCGAGGATCAGTCGCGCCCGGCCGACCTTCCAGTCCCACAGGCGGATCGTCCCGTCGCGGCCGGCCGACGCCAACGTCGCCCCGTCGGGCGAAAAGACGACCGGCCAGACGTTGTCGGTATGGCCCTCCAGCTTGCGGACGGCCTTGCCGGAGGGAACCTCCCACAGCCCGACCGTGTGGTCCCAGCCGGCCGTCGCCAGCACTTTGCCGTCCGGCGAAAAGGCCACGGAATCGATCCCTGATTCATGCGCGTGGAATTGGAGGATTTGCGTCCCCGTAGCGAAGTCCCACAACCGCACGTCGCCGAGGTTGTCGGCGGAGGCCAGTACCTTGTCGTCGGCCGACAGGGCCAGGCCGTGGACCTCGTTGCCGGGCCGCAGCGACTTCCGTTCCTTGCCGGTCGCCACGTCCCAGAAGCGGATCAGGCCGTCACCGCCGCTGCTGAGGAGCGTTTTGCCGTCCGACGTGAAGACGATCTTGTACACGCCGTCCGGGTGCGCCTCGATCACGCGGATCAGGTTCGCCGATTGCGGGTCCCACAGGCGAATCGTGCCGTCGCGGCCGCCGGAGGCGAGGAGCTTGCCGTCCGGTCGGAAGGCCACCGGCCAGACGGCGTCGGTGTGGCCGCGGCACTGGCGCAGCTCTTTGCCGGAGTCGGCGTGCCAGATGCGGACGAGGTCGTCCCAGCCGCCGGACGCGATCCATTTGCCATCCGGCGAGTAGGCGACGGAGATGACCTTGCCGGCGTGGCGGAAGCGCGTCGTGCCGAGACGCGCCGTGGCGTGGGCCGGCAGCGCGTCGCCGAGGGCGTCGGTCGGCGGTGCGTCCGCCGCGCCGACGGCGAGGCCGGAGGCCAGCAAGCACGCAATCAGGAGCAGGCGGCGCGGGGACATGGCTGACCTTCTTTCGATCCGAAAGCGGGGATTCCTCCCCAGCGTACTGTGTGGCGCCTCTCACGCAAAGACGCAAAGAACGGCGGGGGAGCTTTTGCTATGCTTTCTTTGCGCCTATGCGTCTTGGCGCGAGATTCTTCCCCATTCACAGGAGCGAGCATGGCCGCCGAGAAGATCACGACCCGCAGCGCAAGGACTATTCCCAGTGGTATCTCGACATCGTCAACCGCGCCGGCCTGGCGGAGAACTCCGACGTGCGCGGCTGCATGGTCATCAAGCCGCACGGCTACGCCATCTGGGAGAAGATGCAGCGCGCCCTCGACCGCATGTTCAAGGACACCGGCCACGTCAACGCCTACTTCCCGCTGTTCATCCCCAAGTCGTTCCTCGCCCGCGAAGAGCAGATGGCCGAGGGCTTCGCCAAGGAATGCGCCGTCGTCACGCACTACCGCCTCAAGGCGGTCCCCGGCAAGGGCATCGAGGTCGATCCCGAGGCGAAGCTCGAAGAAGAGCTGATCGTCCGGCCGACTTCCGAGACGATCATCTGGAACACCTACAAGAACTGGATCCAGAGCTACCGCGACCTGCCGCTGCTCATCAACCAGTGGTGCAACGTGGTCCGCTGGGAGATGCGCACCCGGCTGTTCCTGCGCACCGCCGAGTTCCTCTGGCAGGAAGGCCACACCGCCCACGCCACGCAGCAGGAGGCGGAGGAAGAGACGCAGCAGATGCTCGAAGTCTACCGCAGCTTCGCCGAGGAGTGGATGGCGATGCCGGTGCTGGTCGGGTCCGAAGAGCGAGGGCCAGAAGTTCCCCGGCGCCGTCTACACGCTCTGCATCGAGGCGATGATGCAGGACAGCAAGGCGCTGCAAGCCGGGCACGAGCCATTTCCTCGGCCAGAACTTCGCCAAGGCGTTCGACGTGACAGTTCCAGAACCAGGAGGGCAAGCTGGAGTACGCCTGGGCGACGAGCTGGGGCGTGTCCACGCGGCTGATCGGCGGCCTCATCATGACGCACAGCGACGACCAGGGACTGGTGCTGCCGCCGCGGCTGGCGCCGATCCATGTGGTCATCGTGCCGATCTTCAAGACGCCGGAGGAGAAGACGAAGCCGTGCTGGAGGCGGCGCAGCAAGCTGGCCGCCGACATTCGCGCTCTGGACTTGCGCGAATGGCTCGAACTACGAGCCGGTGACGCGTCAAGGTGGACGACCGCGAGCAGTATCAGCCGGGCTACAAGTTCAACGAATGGGAGCTGAACGGCGTGCCGGTGCGCGTCGAGCTGGGGCCGAAGGACCTGGCCAAGGGAGCCTGCGTGCTGGCCCGGCGCGACCTGCCGGGCAAGGAGGCGAAGGAGATGGGCGTGCCGCTGGCCGGGGCCGCGAAGCGCATCGGCGAGATGCTGCAGGCGATGCAGACGGACCTGTTCGAGCGGGCGCGGAAGTTCCGCGACGCCAACACGCATCGAGGTCGATTCCTACGACGAGTTCAAGAAGAAGATCGAGGAGCCGGGCGGCTTCCTGCTGGCCCACTGGGACGGCACGCGCGAGACGGAGGACCGCATCGCCGACGAGACGAAGGCGACGATCCGCTGCATCCCGTTCGACCGCGCCGAAGGAAACGGGCAAGTGCATGGTGACGGGCCAGCCGTCGGCAGGGCGGGTGGTGTTCGCCAAGGCGTATTGAGATCCGTGATACCGGAGAGAGGGCATGGCCATGATCCAGCGTTCCAGCATACGACGGGAGCCGCCTTTCTACATCGAATCGGACGGGGAACCGATGGGCGAAACCGAGCTGCACTTCATGAACATCCGATACTTCGTGGAACCGCTCGCCGAGTGGTTCGCGTCCGACCCGAGGGTGTACGTCGGCGGCAACATGTTCATCCATTACGAGCGTGACAACCGTAATCGCCATGTGTCGCCGGACGTGTTCGTCGTCCGCGGCGTGCCCAAGGTGGTGCAGCCGCGGCGCCGCGCTTCCTCGTCTGGGAGGAAGGCGCGGCGCCGCAGTTCGTCGTCGAGTTTACGTCAGAAACGACGCGCGAAACGGATCAGCAAACGAAGCGGGCCATCTACCAGAACATCCTCCGCGTCTCGGAGTATTTTCTGTTCGATCCTTTCGAGGAGTATCTCCATCCGCGGTTGCAGGGCTTCCGGCTGGCGTCTGGCCAATACCGACCGATCAGGCCGGTGAAAGGCCGGCTGTCCAGCAAGATGCTGGGACTGCATCTGGAAGCAGACGGGGAGTTGCTGCGGCTGTACGACCCGACGGCTCGGCGGTGGCTGCCGACGCCGCCGGAAGTGTTGGAGGCGAACAAACGAGTAGAAGCCGAGAACGAGCGCTTGCGCCGGGAAATCGACGAGTTGCGCCGCCGTCTGCCGGGGGCGTCCTGACGCGGACGAATCATTGTCGTGTTTTTTGTTGACGGACAGCCGCATCATGGCGACGATGTTGGGGGCAATTGTGGCCTGGCGTTCGGCGGGGGGCTGTGGGCCGGGCGCGGGAAGAACCAGAGCAAGCCGTGGGGAACCGGGCGCGCCCGGCGGAGGTTCACGCATGAATCGGCAGCGCAATTGGTTGATGGGCTGCATCGTGGCGGCCCTGGGACTGGCGGCGTCGGCGTCGGCCGACGACTCCTGGGTCGGCAAGCGGATCATGCCGAAGAAGGCAGGCGTCACCATCGGCCACACGGACGACAATCCGAAGTTCACCTACGCCTTCAACGCCCGGGCGTGTCTCCTCGCCACGTGCCCGAATGACAAGGTTCGCGACGGCAAAAGAGCGGTCGAGTCGGCCAAACGCGCCTGTGCGATAACCGAGTACAAGAATCCGGAATACATGGGCACGCTGGCCGCGGCCTGGGCCGAGGCCGGCAATTTCGACGAGGCGGTGAAGTGGCAGAAGAAGGCTCTAGAAGACGCGGATTACGAGAAGCAGGACGGAGATGACGGCCGCAAGCGCCTGAAGCTATACGAGGACCACAAGCCGTACCGCGAGGACAAGTGAGCGCCGGCGCAGCAGCACCGTCCGCAAGAGAGAAGGCGGCCGGCGTGGCGTCGGGTCAGTCATCGGAGGCGGGCGGCGCCCCCCAAGGGGCGGTAACGCGTTGACGGAGGACGACATGGCGACGATCTCTACTCCGACGGTGCGTGAAGAGCCGTTTTACATCGAATCGGACGGACGGCCCTTGGGTGAAACGCCGCGGCACCTGCGCAACCTGCGCTATCTCATCGAGCCGCTCGAGCGGTGGTTCGCCTCCGACCCACACGTTTTCGTGGCCGGCAACATGTTCGTGCATTACGTCCCGGGGAATCGCAACCGTCATCTGTCGCCGGACGTGTTCGTGGTCCGCGGCGTGCCGAAGGACACGGCGCCGGAGCGGCGCCCGTTTCAGATTTGGGAAGAAGGCAAGGCGCCCGACATGGTGATTGAGCTGACGTCGGCGTCCACGCGCGAGGAAGACATGACCGACAAGCGGGCGCTCTACCAGGACGTTCTGCGCGTGCCGGAGTATTTCCTGTTCGACCCTTACGAGGAATACCTGCACCCGCGGTTTCAGGGCTACCGGCTCGTCGAAGGGCACTACCGGCCGATCGAGCCGGTGGACGGGCGACTTCCGAGTGAAGTATTGGGACTGCACCTGGAGGCGGCGGGGGAGTTGCTGCGGTTGTACGACCCGTCCGCCGATGGTTGGCTGCCGATTCCGCCGGAAGTCGAGGAAGCCAGGAAGCGGGCGGAGGCGGAACGGGCGGCCGAGGCGAAAGCGCGACAGCGTGCTGAAGCGGGGCGAGCCGAGGAGGCGAAAGCGCGACAGCAGGCGGAGGCGGAACGGGCGGCCGAGGCGAAAGCGCGACAGCAGGCGGAGGCCGAGGTCGAGCGACTGCGCCGCGAATTGGAGGAGCTGCGCCGCAAGTTGCCGCCCACTTCCTGACGCTTTCCACTGGCAACCGCCGCGACAGCCGCCCACAATAGGAAAGGAGCATCCCTCCCACCAAAGGATCCGCATCATGCCGCTTTCTCGTTCCGTCGTCGGCGTGCTGGCCGCCTCCCTCCTCGGCGCCGCCTCCCTCCGGGCCGACCCGGCCCCCGACGTGAAGCTGCCGGCCAAGCTGCCGTTCTGCGGCCTCGCCCCGTCCAAGATCATCCCCGACCTCTGCGTCTACCGCTACCGCGTCAGCACCCGTTCGCCGGAGTGCCAGGCGTTCGTCGATCAGGGATTTGGATATTACTACTCCTACGTGTGGATGGAAGCGGCCCGTTCGTTCGAGACCGCGACGCAGCTCGACCCCGACTGCGCGATGGCCTGGTGGGCCTGAGCCGGGCGCTGGAGAAGTGGGGCCGCGGCGATTCGACCAAGGCGCTGCTCAAGGCCGGCGCGCTGCGCGACAAGGCCAGCCCGCGCGAACAGCAGCTCATCCTCGCCCGGATGCAGGAAAAAGGCCTCGTCCCCGGCGTCGGCGACGCCGACGCCCGCCGGGTCGCGGCCATCGCCACCATCGACAACATGCTGGCCGTCTACGACGACGACGAAGAGGCGTGGTACTATCGGGCGCAGCTGGCCAACGGCGGCAAGGACTTCGGCGGCAACGTGGCGTCCGTACCGTTCTACAAGGCGCTGTTGAAGGTCGATCCGCTCAACCCCGGCGCCAACCACGAGCTGCTACATTTCTACGAGGGTTATCACCGACCCGCCCTCGGCTGGACCAACGCCGAGAACTACATCAAGTCGTCGCCCGGCATCCCGCACGCCTTCCACATGCAGGCCCACCTGGCCACGCGCCTCGGCCGCTGGGACAAGACCAGCGACCGCTCCGCCCACGCCATCGAGCTGGAACGCGCCTACCACAAGGAGATGAACGTCAAGCCGTCGGAGGACTACCAATTCTCGCACCACCTGGAAATCCTGCTGGCGTCGCTGACGCACGACGGCCGATTCACCGAGGCGCGAGCGATCCAGGCGGAGGCGCAGGCGGCCGGGTTCCGCCAGTGGCAGGCGTGGTATCGGTTGGCCGTGGCCGAGCGCGACTGGCCGGCGGCGCTGAAGATCGTGGACCACTTCCGCCGATCCGACAAGACGACGGCCAACTACATGGCCGCCCTGGTTTATCTGGAACAGGGCGACGCCACGCGCGCCGCTCCGGAGGTGGAATCGCTGCGGCAGGCGGCGGGCGGAAAAAAGGGCGATCCGGAGCTGGAATATCGGCTTTGGGAGACGCAGGGGCTGCTGCAGTGCCAGACCGGCTCGGCGGACGAGGGGCTGAAGCTGCTGGCCAAGGCGGCGACGCGGTCGAAGGACGACTACGGCCACCACGCCTGGGGCAACGGCGCCTATTTCATGGAGGCGTGGGGCGAGGCGGCGCTGCGCTGCGGCCGGGCGGACGAGGCGGAGGAGGCGTATCAGGAGGCGCTGGCGCACGACCCGGCCAGCGTCAAGGCGGCGCTGGGCCTGCAAGTGCTGTGCGAGCGGGCGGGGCGGACGGAGGAGGCGAATCGCTACGCGGAGCTCGCGCATCACAATTGGGCGCGAGCCGATGCGGGGCGGCTGGACGCGGAGCTGGCGCTCCTGCGGGAGGGGAAGTATGGGGCGGCAGAGGAAGAAGAGGCGCCGACGCATAAGCCTTGAGCGGCGATCTTCGCCGGAGTAGACTTTACCATACCTTTTCCAAGACGGGTTCTTCAGGGCCCTTCAACCGTGGGAACGCCGTGGATACTTCGGCCAGTCTGCTCGAGCGCCTCCGCGCCGGCCCCGACCCCGCCGGATGGCGATGTCTCGTCGATCTCTATACGCCTCTGATTCGATCCTGGCTGAACCGACACTTTCTGCAAGCGGCGGACGCGGACGATCTGACCCAGCATGTCCTGACCGTCGTGGTCCGTAAATTGCCCTCGTTCCAGCACAACGGCCGTCCCGGCGCCTTCCGGGCCTGGCTGCGGAGCATCACGGTCAACGCGCTCCGGTCCTTTTGGCGCTCCCCGCCGCGCCGTCCGGCGGGATCGACGACTTGCTCGACCGATTGCAAGACCCGGCCAGCGAGCTGAGCCGACAGTGGGACCGCGAACACGACGAATACGTCACCCGCTGCGCGCTCCGCATGATCGAGCCGGAGTTCAAGCCGAAGACCTGGATGGCGTTCCACCGACTGATGTTCGACGAATGCGAGCCGGAATCCGTGGCGGCGGAGCTGGGTCTGAGCGTCAATGCGGTCCTCATCGCCAAGTCGCGCGTCCTGGCGCGGCTGCGTCGGGAACTGACCGGTCTCGTCTTCGACTGAACCGTTTCAACCAATCCGGCGCGCCGCGTGAAAGGAATTGTCCCCTTTGCGCATTTCCTGATAACACCCTCTTTCGGAGAGGATCCCATGAGCGACCCCGCCGTCGCCGGCTGCCCGGACATGAAGAGCTTGCGGGCCTTCGGGTTGGGACAACTGGATGGCGCCGCCGCCTCGTCGGTGGAGGCCCACGTCAGCAGCTGTCCCGAGTGCTGTCGGGCGCTCCAGGGCGTTGGCTCGGACACGCTCATCCATCTGGTGCGGGCCGTCCGTCCGCCGACCAACCCGGCGGAAGCCCTCACGGTGGATCTCGTCCCGGAGGAGATCGCGGATTGTCCGCCTGCCTTGCGCGACCACCCGCGCTACCGCGTGCTGGCCCTGCTGGGCAAGGGCGGAATGGGCGCCGTTTTCAAGGCCGAACACAAGCTGATGGGGCGCACGGTCGCCATCAAGGTCATCAATTCCGCGCTGACGAGCAAGCCGGCGATTGTCGAGCGCTTTCATCGGGAAGTAAAGGCGGCCGCCCGCCTGGCCCATCCGAACATCGTCGCCGCCCACGACGCCGAGCAGGCCGGCGACACGCACTTCCTCGTCATGGAGTTCGTGGAGGGGATCGACCTCGCCCGCCTGGTGGTCGAGCGCGGCCGGCTGCCCATCGGGGAGGCGTGCGACTACGTCCGCCAGGCGGCGCGCGGCCTGCAACACGCCCACGAGCGCGGCATGGTCCACCGCGACGTCAAGCCGCACAACCTGATGCGCACCCAGGACCGCGCAATCAAGATCCTCGACTTCGGCCTGGCCCGCTGGGCCGCGGAAGCCGGCTCGATGTCCGATGGCGCCACCTCCCAGGGCGTCGTGCTGGGCACCGTGGATTACATGGCCCCCGAACAGGCCGTCAGCTCCCACGACGCCGACATCCGCAGCGACATCTATGCGCTCGGCTGCACCCTTTATTTCCTGCTGGCCGGGCGGCCGCCCTTCCCCGACGGCACGCTCGTCCAGAAAGTCATGTCCCACGCCGAACAAGAGCCGACGCCGCTCGCCGAACTTCGCCCGAACGTTCCCCCTGGCTTGATAGAGGTCCTGCACATGATGACGGCCAAGTCCCCCGCTCGCCGCTTCCAAACCCCCGATCGGGTCGCCATGGCCCTGGCGCCGTTCGCCACGACCCGGAGAGGGGAAGCGGCGGTTCTCCGACGCGCCCCGAGTCCTGAATTCACGGACGCCCTCCAAGAGCCTGCGCTTGACCGGTGCCAGGGCCGGGCGCAGGCGGCGCCGCGCCGTGGGAAGCGCCGGCCGGGGATCTGGGCGGCGGTCCTGCTCGGCGTCCTCGGCCTGGGGGCCGTGGCGGCCGCGGTCGTCGTCTACCGAATTCAGACCGACTCCGGCGAGCTGATCATCTCGACCGACAATCCGGACGTCGAAATCATCGCCCGCCAAGGCGGGAAGGAAGTGACGATCCTCGACACCCGGACGAAGAAGGAATTCACGCTCAACGAGGGCACATACGACCTGGAACTGAAAGGCCAGGACGACGGGTTGAAGCTCGTGCCGGCGCAGGTGACGATCCGCCGGGGCGACACGGTGCTGGCCACGGTCACGCAGAAGCGGAAGCCGACCGCCCCCGTGGCGGTCGTCCCGCCGCCCGCGAAACCCGAACTGTTGTTCTCCATCCCGTGGCAGGACGAGTCGCAGGGTTTACCCGCCCACATTTACCAGACCGGAATCTCCTCCGATGGCCGGCTCTTTTTCGGGGCTGGCGACGCGGGCTTCAGCGGGGCCATTCGAGTGTTTGACCTCGCCACGGGGAAACAGGTCCAGGAACTCATGCCCACATGGGACAACGGCGGCCAGGTGCCAGGTACCTTTGCGCAGTTCCTGCCCGGCGGCAAGTTTCTCGTCGCCAGCTACAGTACCAAGCCGGAGCTGTACCTCTGGGACATCGCCGCAGGCAAGGTCGTCCACCCGTTCGTCGGCCACAGCGAACCCGGCCCCGGGTTCGCCGTCTCGCCGGACGGCAAGCGGCTTCTGTCCTGGGGTCACGACCACGACAAGACCGTGCGGTTGTGGGACATGGATACCGGCAAGGAGCTGAGGAAGCTGGAAGGCCACACCGACCAGGCGGCGGGCGTCTTCTCGCCGAACGGCAAGCAGGTTCTTACCTTCAGCCCCGATAAGACGCTTCGGTGCTCTGTTGAAATCCTCTAACCTGTAGCGGCGAGGAGCATGAGGTTGTGGGTGAGTACCCGCAGGTAGCACTCGTGTTCGCGCGACGCATCCGACTTGCCCCGCAGCGCCGAGCCGAGCAGCCGCTTGTGTCGGGAGAAGGCGTCTCCGCCTGCCAGCGCTGCCCGTAGACGCGCTTGTGCCGGCTGCCCCGCGGCTTCTTGCGGAACCGCTTGACCATCTGCCGCCGGTAGCGAGTCTTGGGCCACTTCCGCCCCCCGTTCCGCCGGTTGATCGGGATCACCGTCGAGCGGACGCCCAAGTCCTCCCGGCAGTAGCGGTGGCTCTCCTCGCCGTCGAACGCCGCGTCGCCGAGCACCCGGTCGTAGCCGACCGCCAGCGACGCCTGGGCCATGAGAGGGCGGAACTGCGGCGCGTCGTTGGCGGGGCCGAGGCTGACCGTGGCTGCGGTGAAGAAGTGGCTGGCCGTGTCGCAGGCCACGGCCAACTTGGTCCACAGCCTGGAGTTGTGTTTACGGCCGGCCCGCTTGAAAAAGTAGCGGGACGTGTGGCGGCTCTCCATGCCGGTGGCGTCGATGGCGGCCGTCGGCTTCGCGCCGATCAACCCGCCTTCCTGTGCGCGCACGGTGGCGCGGAAGAGGAGTACGACGAACGCCCCTTTTTTAGCAGCCGCTTGGCGGCATAGCAGAGGGTCGAGTAGTGGGGCGCCGCGGCCAGGCCGAGATCCTCGCGCAACTCGGCGAAGTCGGCCAGCAACCGGACGACGCCCCGGTAGTCGGTCTTGAAGAAGGTCTTCAGGGCCAGGGCGGCGAACAGTTGGTGCTGGGTGAAGTCCTTGCGGGAGAACTTCGACGAATAGGCGGGCAGAACCTCCCGCGCCAGGCGCAGCGCCTCTTGGGCCACGGCCCGAGGCGACTTGGTCATCGGTCTGCTGGTGTTCATAATACCATTATACGCCCGCCCCGCCAAGGATTTCAACAGAGCAACGCTTCGGCTATGGGACGTGGAGACCGGTAAGCCGTTGCAGACGCTGGTAGGCCACACCGACGCCTGCACCGGCTGCTTCTCCCCGGACGGCAAGCAGGTGTTGTCTTATGGCCCGGACGGGACGATACGGCTCTGGGACCCGGAGACCGGACAAGTAGTCCGGCAGTTCGAGGGATCGATGGCCGGCGTGGTCTTCGCCGGGTTCGTGGCCAACGGCCGTCGGGTTGTCGCCAGGGGCGACGAACACAGCACGGACCTCAAATTCCGGGTGTGGGACACGGCCAGCGGCAAGCCCATCAATGAAATCGATTACTCCCAGTACGGCGCCGAGGGCTGGACCTTCACCGCGTCCCCGGACGGACGGCTGGCGCTGGTGCAGGACAAGGACGACGCCTCGGTTCGAGTGCTGGAGCTGCCCAGCGGCAAGGAGATCCACCGTTTCGACGGGTGCCCCGCCGCGAGGTTTTGGTCGTTCTCCCCCGACGGAACCCTGGCCGTGGCGGGCAGTTTCCGCGCCGGGATGTACGTCTTCCGCCTGCCTTCGGGGAAACCGGCGAATCCGTGAAGTGTGGCGGCAGGAAGGGGCTCACGACAAACATGTTGTTCGTCGCCGTTTCGGCGGACGGCCGCTACGGTCTGTCGGCCAGCGAGGATCTGACCGTGCGCCTGTGGCGCCTTCCCGTCCTCCCCCCGCCCGCGAAACCCTAGCGCCTCAATCGGGCTGATCGGAAGGGGGGGTGCGAGACCATTCGTTTCATGGCAGAGACACAATAGGCTTTGAAGGAGGGCGATCGATGTCGAAACGAACGTGGGCAATGCTGGCCGTGGCGGCCGCAGCAGGATGGATCTCGTCCCCGGTTCACGCCCAGCAAGTGCCGATCCCTGCGCCGCAAGGCAACAACAACCAACAGGACGATCGCAGAGCATGGGAATACCTGCACTACCTCCATGTCCCAGCGCAGGGATTCGCGCCGCAGCGGTCTGACGAAATCCCACGGCCCGTCGTTCCCGAGACGACAATCCCGAGTTCGGAATTCCCATTCAACCCGTCGGAATTCCATCCCGCCGCCACGGGGGCATCCGAATTCAGCACGGCCATGCAGGACGCCGGGTCATGGTTTCGCGGTGGCGAGGAAGGGCTTCTGGCTGGCGGCGGCGGTCTGGCGGCCGCCGCCGGGGCCATCTTCGGACGGGGGAAGAAAGGCTCGAAGCCGTAGAAAGGACAAGCAGCGCAACTCGCCGCGGTGGGTGCCTATTTTACGATCTCATACGTCCACGGCTTGCGCATCTCCCGGCTGAGGTAACCGTCCGCCTCCTTGTCATCGACGAACCGCTCCTTTTCCGGATCCCAGGTCAGCTTCCGCCCCAGCCGGATCGCCAGGACGCCCAGGTGGCACACCGACGCCGACCGGTGACCGATTTCCGCGTCGCAGATCGGAGGCTTCCGCGTCCGAACGCACTCGAAAAAGTTGCCCATGTGGTCGTTGCTCTCGTACAACGCCGTCTTCTTCGAGTCGCCCAGCGGCTCGCTGAGGATCTCCGGCCGACTCGCCTCGATTTTGCCGCGGTTGACGTAGATCCAACCGTCCTTGCCCTCGAACTTCACGCCGTTGCGCAGCTCGCCGGCCTTGAGCGGCCGGGCCTCCGTGCCGAAAATCGTGTCGGCAGTCGTGCTGACGCAGTGGTGCCGGACGCCGTTGGCGTAGGTGTACTCCACGACGTACTCCGCCGGCGCCGTGTAGCCGCCGGGGACGGGATCGACCGTCGCCTTGCCCTCAATCGTTTTCGGCCCGCTGCGGTCCAGGCCCATGCCCCACAGAGCGATGTCGTTGTGGTGGGCGCCCCAGTCGGTCATCGTGCCGCCGGCGTAGTCCAGCCAGTAGCGGAACCACAAGTGCGTCCGCTCCGGCATGTAATCGTGTTCGGGAGTTTGGCCCTGCCAGAAGTCCCAATCCAGCTCCTCTGGAACGGGCCGTTTCTTGAATGGGCCGTTGTTGGGGCCGGCGGGCAGGATCGTGGTGATTTGCGTCAACTCGCCGAGTCGGCCGTTGCGGACCAGCTCGCAGGCCAGACGGAACCGCGCGTTGCTGCGCTGCTGGCTGCCCGTTTGCAGGATGCGTTTCGATTTCGCGACGGCGGCGACGAGCCGTTTGCCCTCGTCGATCGTCAGCGTCAGCGGCTTCTCGCTGTAGACGTCCTTGCCTGCCTTGAGGGCGGCGAGATTGACCAGGGTGTGCCAGTGGTCCGGCGTGGCGGTGAGGACCACGGCCACATCGTTTCGCTCCAGCACCTTGCGAAAGTCTTTGGTGACCTGGGCGCGGTCGTAGACCTTGCCGGCCTGCTCGGCGTGCTTGGCGTCCACGTCGCAGACGGCGACGACATCGCCGAAGCGGGCCGCCTCCTTCACGATCGTCATGCCCCGGCCGCCGCAGCCGATCAGGGCGATCCCCGGCCGTTCGTTGGGCGAGGACGGCCCGGCCGGATCGGGCGCGGCCCGCAGCCGCTCGGCGAACCAGGCGGGCAGCCCAGTCCCGACGGCCAGGGCGGCGGACCCTTTCAGGAAGGAGCGGCGGTCGATCGATCGGGCGGTTGGGATTTCGGACATGGCCTGGTCTCACGAGAGCGGGACGGGCGAGGCGACATCCTCCGCGGCCAATCTATCCCCCGCCGGAGCCTCCGTACAGGGAACCGCGGTGCGCCTCGCCCCCGCCGCCCTCACGGGAACTTCACGACCTCGCCGCCGTTGCGCGTGAACAGCGCACGAAGATCGTCCTTATCAACGGACTTCGGGATGAAATGGGCGTCGCCGTCGGCGAAGGCCGCCAGAAAGCCGCCGTGGAAATGGCCGCCCAGCCCCTTCGTCGGCGCCTTCGCGTCGTAGGCCAGGTCGTCCGGCGCCGTCCACGTCACGGCCTGGTCGTCGTCGGCCTCCACCAGCAGGATCGTATCGGAGGTGCCGTCCGTCACCTCCGCGATGCGCACGCCCTGGGCGCCGGGGAACATCGTCGCCTTGCCGACCGGCGCCAGGTACGTTGTCTTGCCGTCGGCCGCGAGCTTCGGATCGGCCGCCGGGGCGCGGAACACGTCCGGCATCCGGGCGATCAGCTTCTTGTTGTGTTCGCTGTCCCACGGCTCGTCGAGGTGGAACTCCTTGTACAGCTTCTCCTCGCCCAGGTACGGCAGCAGCTGGACGCGCCAGCTCAGCAGTGGTTTGCCGGCCTTGTCGGTGCTGTACGCGGCCGGATACGTCTGGTGGTCGTCCATGTAATTCAGGGAGGCCAGGGCCAGCTGCCGAAGCTTGTTCATGGAGCGCACCCGATCCGACGCCTCCTCGGCCTGCGGCAAGAGCGGCCGGATCGCGCCCGTCAGCGCCTCCTCGTCCAGCGACAGCGTCAATCGATCGTCGGCGACTTTCGGCGTCAGCAACTCCGCCAACTTGTCGAAATTCGGAACGGCCTCGCGCACCTCCTTGCTTTTGCCGACAGCGGCGTAGGTCTTCTGGAGCAGGTCGAGCAGGGTCTTGGCCAAATCGGCGTCGCTCGCCTGGATCGTGACGTTCAGCTTCAGCTTCGGCGCGTCCAGGCCGATCGCGGCCCAGCGGAAGCCGTGCGACAGTACCCGGCTCGACCCGCCGCCGACCTCGGCCGGCAGCGTCGGCATGATGCTGTCCAGCACCTTGCCGAAATCCTTCGGTGGGAGGATCGCCAGCTGGGCCAGGCCGCCGCCGGCTGCGGCGAACGCCTTCGCCAGCTCTGGTCGGGTGGAAGGTTTCAGGTCATGTAGGCGGCGGAACGTCGCCTGATCGTCGGCGAAAACCATCGAACCGCCGACCTGTCCGAGGTTATGAAGGCCGTAGGCGTTCCATGAGTCCATCGCCCCGGCGATCGCCTCGATCCGAAGACTCGCGACATCCTTGGGCAGTGGGATGACGAGGAACGGCGACCGTTCGGGCACGTCCGCCAGGCTGAAAACGACGTACACGTCCGGGGCGCCGGAGTCGGCGAGCGTCTTGACCGTTGCCGAAAGTTGTTTCCACGGGACCGGCAGGGCGCCGCCCATCTTCGTCAGTTCGGCCGCCTTCGCCGCCAGGGCGTCCCCATCGACCGCCATTAGATCGACATGCAAGACCGCAAAGGTCGAGTCGTCGAGGTATGGGGCGACGGCCTTCGCGCAGGCGTCGGGGTCGAACTTCCGTTCGGCGGCGTTCGCGGGCAGGGCGAAGGCCGACGCCGCCAGGGCGAATGCGATGATTCGGGACATATCTCATCTCCTTTCGGTTGAAAAGTCACTTCGCCGGCGCCAGCACGAAGCGGCACCCCAGCGACGGCGGCATGTTCGGCGGCGGCGGAATCTCAAACACGGCCGTGCCGTCCGCCTGGACGCTGTAGAACTTGCCGAAACTCTCGCCGGTGTAGGCGTCCACCGGCAGCGGCAGCTGGATGTCCGACAGCTTTTCCGGAGGCTTGCCGTCGTGGGTCATGGCGTAGTAGCGGATGGCCTCAGCGCAGCGCAGGTAATCAGCCGCGTGTTCGATGCGGACGCGGGCCTCGTAGACCTTTTCGACGGCCGGCATTAGCAGGTAAAGGATCGGGTTGACGGTCGGGCCGAGGCCGCGAACGCGCTTCTCCACCGCCTCCAGGCCAGCCCGCGCCTGCCACGGCGCCACGTTCATCCATTTCAGGAAGTCGTCCTTGACCTCGTCGTATTGCTCCACGAAATAGAGCAGGACGACCTGCGCCGCCGGCATAGCGTCCAGCCGCTCGTCGGTCCAGCCGTGTTCTTTCAGGAACGTTTTCGCCCCGGGATAAGTCTTCATCACGAGGCCGACGGCGCCAAGCTTTTTCTGCCAGTCGGGCACGTCCTGGCCGAGGAACATCCCCCAATACTTGTACATCTCGGCGACGATCCGGTTGGCGTCCTCCTCGCTCAACGCCCCTTTATCGGAGCTGCGAAGCACCTCTTTCAGCGGCGGGAAGGAGCGGTACAGCGTGGTGAGTTCCGAGCGCATCGCGGGAGCGACGTCGATGAGGGGGGCGGGCATGTCAGTCAGCGCCCAGAAGAGGTTCGGCGCTCCGGGGCGCTGCTCCCACTGCTCGGCCTGGCCGAACATGATGGCGGCGATGGCGATGCCGACCAGATCCTGGATCAGGGTGTTGCCCTTGCCGACGTCGCGGGCCAGGGCAAAGCCGGTCTGCAAGGTGCGGATGTCGTCGTCGAACCGCGATTCGCTCAGCTCCAACATGCTGCGCGTCGTCAGCAGGGCGGCGAGGATGCGGAGGCGCTGGATGTCGTCGAGCGGCACGTCGAAATCCTGCATTTTCAGAGGCGGCAACTCCCAGTCGCAATGGTCGCAGCGCGCGGCCTCGTCCGCGAGGCGGAGCGCCGTGGCGAAGTGGGCGAGGTAGGCGCGGATTTCCTCCTTCGGCAGATCCTTGAGGGGTACTTTCTTGTTCTCAAGGCTCAGAGGCGTGCCCACGGGGGCGACGACCTTGTTCGGGCCGGTGCTCAGTTCGCGTGAGACGGACGAGGCGGCCTCGCCGGCCCGGATCCAGAGCGGGGCCGCGTTGCCGGGCGTCTGGTCGAGCGGGTCGGGCAGCAAGGTGTATTTCAGCGCGGTCCTCGGGCCGGCCGGGCTTGACGGCGAGGTGGATGACGGGCGCCGGCTCGGGCGGCGGGCCAGCCGGCGGAGGCGGCTCCGCAAAGGCGAGGGCGGCCAGGCCGAGAAGCAGCGCCCCGCAGTGGAGGCTATGACGCATAAAAAATCTCCTTGAAGTAGATTGGCGAGCCGGGTCGCGTCAGCGCCCGGAGGCGTCGCGAGCCGGATCCCCTCACAGAGACCTCAGCAAAGAATCAACCGTGTCCGGCGGCGCCGCAGGCGGGAGCGCCGGCTCCGCCAGCCCGTCGAGGCCCCAGCGCAGCACCCTGTCTTCCATGCGCGTGTACGGCGTCGCCGGCTGCCACGGATACGGCGGGGGCGGCGGCTCGGCTTCCGGCGGCGCGGGCGGCGGGGGTTTGTCCTTTTGCGGCGGAGGCGGCGCGGGCGGCGGTTGATCGCGAACATAAACGACCCGCTCAATCTCGACGGCCGGCGGCGCGGGCCGGAAGATCAGCAGCGCCGCCAGAACCGCGGCGGCTGAAGTAGAGGCGGCCGTGGTCGCGCGCCACAGCCAGGGGCGCGGTGCCGAAGCCCGGCCGGCCTGGAACAGCAGCCGATCGCGGTCGAGGGCCGGTGGATTCGGACGGAGCGCGGCCAGGGCGGCGGCGACTTCGTTCAGTCCGGGGTCGATGGGTTCGGGCATGGCACGCGCAACCTTTCCCGCAACGTGGTCAGGGCCTTGAGATAGCGCCGATGGGCGGTACTGGACGAGACGCCGGCCAGCCGGCCGATCTGCTCGAACGGGAGGCCGCCCCACAGGTGGGCGATCACGACCTCGCGCTCTTCCAGGGGCAGCGCTTCCAGGGCGGCCGTCGCGGTCTCGCCGTCCAGCGCTGCGGGTTCCGTCGGCGCGAACCACGCCGGTCGGCGGGCGGCCGCGTCCGTCTCGTGCCGTCGGCGGCGGCGGTCGGCGCGGCCGGCGCCGAGGGCGCCGTTGCGCACCACCTGGAACAGCCAGGCGGTGGGGTCGTTCGGCGGCGGCCGTCGAACGGCCAGCTTGACGAACGCCTCCTGCACGACGTCCTCGGGCGCGGCGCACCACTGACGGGCGAACAGCGTGAGCGCCGCCGCATGTTCGTCCACCAGCCGGCCGAGCAGCTCGGGGGTCATCATCAGAAAGACGCCGGCCGCGGGCGGTCGTCCCGCGGAAAAAGGGAAAGGATCATTCGCGCCGGGAGGGCGCCAGGAATCGTTTGAACGCCTCGGCCGCCGGCGCCAGCGCCTCGCCGCGGCGGACGAGGATGCCGGAGTGGATCGGCGGGATCATCCCCTTGAGGCCGCGCACGCCGATCCGTCGGCCGCGCGTCACCGAGCCGCCGCCGGGAGGCAGCGGCGCCACGGACACGCCCAGCCCCGCCTCCACCATCCGCAATGCGATTTCCGTGTTGGTCGTCTCCATGTCGATGCGCGGCGACAGGCCGGCACCGTGAAAAGCGTCCATGACGTGCCGCCGGCCGGTCGAGCCGCGCTCGAACAGGATCAATGGCAGATCGATCAAATCCTCAAGACCGACCTTGCGCTTCCGCAAGAGCGGATGGCCCACCGGCGTGACCAGGCTCCAGTCGAGCGAGAACAGGTGGATGTACTCCAGGCCCGGCGACGACTCGTAGGGGGCGGCCACGCCCAGCGCCAGCTCGGGGTCGCTCAGCAGCGCCTCCTCGATCTCCTGCTCCTTGTGGTTGCTGAGGCGAACGCGGATGTGCGGGAAGGCCTGGTGGAACCGCCGCACCACGTCAATGAGGATATAGAGGATGAGATATTGGGTGGCCGCGACGTGGATCTCGCGCGGCGCGGAGGGTTCGGTGAAGGTCTCGACCAGCTGGCGGGCGCGGTCGAGGAAGGCAAGGGCGTGCGGCAGGAATTTGCGGCCCTGTTCGGTGAGCGGCGGGGCGCGGCGCGGCCCACGGCTCTTGCGGTACAGCTCGACGCGCAGCCGCTGCTCCAGTGCCACCAGTCGATTGCGGACGCCTTGCTCGGTGAGGTGCAGCGTCACGGCGGCGGCGCGGAGACTGCCGTGCCGCGCCAGTTCCACGAAGGCGGCCACCTGATCCGTCGAGAGGGAAGGCAACGACGCCATGCCGCGCTCCGGGGCCATACAGGAAATGCCTGGGTTCTGTTCAGAATACACAACTTCTTCTGGCGCTCAAGCGCCATTATGAGGGAGCGCCCTTGACTTTATCGGTAGAATAAGATGGTGAGATCGCCCCATCCGCGTCGCCCGATTCGGCCGGCTTCATCGAAACCGGCGCGCGGTCCTTTCCCTCTTCGCGCCGTCACACCCCACGGAGGACGCCCCCATGAGCCAGACGCTGAGTGCCCGTCTTGAGACCGTTGAAGTGGATGAACCCGTCGAGGCCGGCGGCTTACAGGTGTTCGCCCTGCGCTGGCGGCCCGGTCAGCCGCTGGCATACGCCACGCTGGACGACGGCCTGGCGTCGGGGCTGCTGGAAGTGACCGAAGTCGCCGAAAGCGGTTCCGTGCCGACGCTGAAGGTGACGAACAAGGGCGACGCCCCCGCCTTTCTGATGGCTGGCGAGCAGCTGTCCGGCGGCAAGCAGAATCGCGTCCTCAACGCCAGCATCCTGGTGGCGCCGCACAGCGAATTGCCGATCCCGGTCAGCTGCGTGGAGCGCGGCCGTTGGGCCTACCGCTCCGCCAAGTTTGGCAGCGCCGGCAGCTCGTCGCACAGCCACCTCCGCAAGCTCATGCACTCCCACGCCACCCTGAGCTATCGCAGCGAGGGCAAGCCGTCGTCGCGCCAGGGCGAAGTGTGGCGTGAAGTGGATCGTAAAATGGCGGAAACCGGCTCCCACTCCGACACGATGGTGCTGCAAAAGATGTACGAGGACACGGAAAGCGACCTGGCCCCCGTGACGGAGCAGCTCCAGGCGCCGGAGGGAGCGAGCGGCGTGGTGTTCGCCTACGGCGGCCGCATCGCCGGCTTCGACCTGTTCGACCAGCCGGCCACGCTGGCCAAGCTGTGGCCGAAGCTGGTCCGGGCCTACGCCGTGGACGCGCGGGCCGAGGAGGAAGCGGCGCCGGTGACGCGCAGCGCCGTCCGCGACTGGCTGCGCACGGCCCTCGGCGTGAAAGAGGAGACATTCAAGTCGCCGGGCCTCGGCGACGACGTGCGCATGGAAGGAACCACGCTGGTGGGCGCCGGGCTGGTGCTGAACGACCACCCGGTTCACGTCGAGGTTTTCGCTAATACGGAGGGCGAATAATCGGTTAGCGGTGACCCGAAGGGGAGTGCGTCGCCCCCGCGCTCCCCTTCGGGTCGCCGCTAAACAGGACGCGAATCGACGTTCAGCAGGGCGGCCCCTCCGACGCGGCCCCGGGTTCCGTCGCCCGCAGCGCGTCCAGAAGCTTGCCCAGAATGTGCGCCAGGTTCCGCCGTTCCGTTGGGGTGAGCCGTTCGTAAAGCTGCGCCGCCGCGGCGAAGTTGGCCCCCATGCTCTCGCGCGAAACCCGGCGGCCCTTTTCCGTCAGACGAAGCAACGTCACCCGGCGATCGTGCGGGTGCGGCTCGCGCGTCAGCAATCCCTCTTGCTCCAGGCCGTCCACCAATTTCGTCACGTTGCGCGGCGTCACCCCCAACCGGGCGCCGACCTCGCTCATCTTGGCGTCGGTCGGGCATTGCAAGGCCATGAGCAGCCGCGCCTGCGCCGGCGTGGTGCCGACCCGCCCCACCTCCGAGAAGATCCGTCGGGTATACGCCTTGCCGAACTGCGCCATCAATCGTGCCAGTTCCTGGGGGTCGATCATTGCCGCCCAATCTCACTTTCCGCCGCCGCATGGTCTTGACATCTAAATAATGGACTGGTACATAATATACCAGTTCTTGCAAATCGCGCCCCTGTCGGAATGGGGCTTTCGCCCCAAAGGAGTTTCGCATGAACAACGCTGCGTCGCAAGTCCAGGCTGGGTCGCCGCCCCTGAAACCTCATCCGCCCGGCCCCGCCGCCCCACCTCCAATCGCCGCGCCTCACCCGCGCCTCTGGCCGGGCGTCGCCGTCGTTGTCTTCCTGCTTGCCGCCGTCTGGCTCCCTGGGTGGCTGGACGCGCCGGGCATGATGCGCTACCTGTTCGTGTTCTTCGGTCCCATGATCGCGACGGCCGGCGTCGCCCTCTGGTGGCTGTTCTTCAGCCGAATCCCCTGGCTCGACCGCGGACTCGGCCTCGCCGCCTTCGGCGCCGGCGCCGCCGCGGTGGCAGCGCTGTGGCCGCAAAATCCCATGCTGCTGATCGTCTACGCCCTGCCGGTGGTCCTGACCGTCTGGGTCCTCTGGATGGTCGTCACGCCGTTCCTGAACTGGCTGGTCGTACGCATGGGTCTGGCGGCCGCGCTTCTGCTGGCGTGGGGCGCCTTCCTCTGCTTGCGCTTTGACGGCCTCGACGGCAGCCTGCAAGGCACGCTCTCGTGGCGCTGGAGCCAGCGGGGCGAGGACAAGTTCCTGGCCTCGCAGGGAAGCATCGGCACGGCGAAAGGCGCCGCCGTCGTGAAGCTCCTGCCGGGCGACTGGCCGGGGTTCCGCGGGCCGGAGCGCGACGGCCGGCTCACGGGCGTCCGCATCGCCACCGACTGGAATCAGAACCCCCCGAAGGAACTCTGGCGCCATCGCGTCGGGCCGGGCTGGGGTTCCTTCGCCGTGGTCGGCGACAACGTCTACACGCAGGAGCAGCGCGACAAGCAGGAGTCGGTGGTCTGCTATGACGCCGCCAGCGGCAAGCAAATCTGGGTACACGACGACGCCACGCGCTTCGACGAGGCGATGGGCGGCGCCGGCCCCGCGCCACGCCGACGTTCCACGACGGCAAGGTCTACGCCCTCGGCGCCAACGGCCGGCTCAACTGCCTCGACGCCGCGACCGGCGCCGTCGTCTGGTCGCGCGATGTCACGGCCGACGCCGGGGCGTCCGTCCCGACGTGGGGCTTCGCCTCGTCGCCCCTCGTCGTCGGCGACGTGGTAATGGTCATCGCCCCCGGCTCCGACGAGAAGAGCGTGCTGGGCTACGATACCGCGTCGGGCCAGCCGCCGGTCTGGTCCGCCGCCGCGGGGAAGATGAGCTATTCCTCGCCGCAGCCCGCGAAGATCGGCGGCGTCGAGCAGGTGTTGTGTTTAACGGACAAGGGACTGACGGCGTTCGACCCCGCCAGGGGCGACGTCCTCTGGAAATACGACCAGCCGCAAGCCATGCACCGCGTCTTGCAGCCGACGCTGCTGGGCGATTCGGACGTGCTGATATCCTCCTTCAACGGAACGAGCCGGGTGCATGTGCGTCATGACAAGGACGGCTGGAAGGCGGAAGAGGTTTGGTCCAGCCCCGCGCTCAAACCCAACTACAACGACATGGTCGTCTACGACGGCTTCGCCTACGGCTACGACGCCGATACCTTCGTGTGCATAAGTTTGGAAGACGGCCGCCAGAAGTGGCGGACGAAGGCGTATGGCAGCGGCCAGGTGTTGCTGCTGGCCGACCAGGGCGTCCTGCTGGTTCTGTCGGAGAAGCCGTGTGCGGCCGTACTCCTGGAGGCGACGCCGCAGGGGCGCAAGGAGCTGGGGCGCTTCCCGGTGTTCGAGGAAAAGACGTGGAACCATCCGGTCGTGGCCCACGGCAAGCTGTTCGTCCGCAACGCCGAGTGGGCGGCGTGTTATCAGCTGACGGAAGAGGCCGGACCCACGGCGAGCAAATAGGTGTAGAGCCGCGATCATCGGATCGCGGCTCCGTTTTCTCCATTTTACGCCGATCCTTGACTCGCCGCGCCGATCGGGTATCCTCAAACCATCCGGGGACAACCTTCCTCACAACCCGACCCGCCGCCATGAACCCTCTCCACCGCCGCGACTTCCTACGAACCGCCGCCGCGTCCGCCGTCTCCCTGTCGGCGCTGACCGCCGCCGGCGCCGCCGACCAACCCAACGACAAGGTCCAGCTTGCCTTCGTCGGCGTCCACGGCCGCGGCCACGACCTGCTGAAAGGCTTCACCGCCCTGGACGACGTGGAAGTGACCTATATTTGCGATCCTGATTCGTCCAGCGTGGACGAAGCGCTCAAGGTCACGCAAGCCCAGAAGCGAAAGCCGCAGGTCGAGAAGGACCTGCGCCGCGTCTTCGAGGACAAGGACGTGGACGCCGTCGTCGTGGCGACGCCGGACCACTGGCACGCCCTGGCGACCGTCTGGGCCTGCCAGGCCGGCAAGCACGTCTACGTCGAGAAGCCGGCCTCGCACAACCTCGTCGAGGGCCGGCGCATGGTCGAGGCGGCCCGCAAGTACGACCGCGTCGTCCAGGTCGGCACGCAGCGGCGCAGCGGCGCCTACTTCCAGAGCGCCGCCGAGTTCGTGCGCTCCGGCAAGCTCGGCAAGGTCCCGTTCGCGCAGGCGTGGATCGCCGGCGACCGCAAGAGCATCGGCCGTCTGCCCGACGCCGACCCGCCGGCCGGCGTGGACTACGACCTGTGGCTCGGCCCCGCTCCGGAGCGACGGTTCAACCCCAACCGCTTTCATTACAAGTGGCGCTGGAACTGGGATTACGGGACTGGAGAAATCGGCAATAACGGCGTCCACGGCCTCGACGTGTTGCGCTGGGTGATCGGCCTCGACGCCCCGACGCGCGTCACGTCCGGCGGCGGCAAGCTCTTCTTCGACGACGACCAGCAGACGCCGGACACGCAGGTCGTCGCGTTCGACTTCCCCGGCACGACAATGGTGTGGGAGCATCGCATCTGGTCGAAGACAGGGATGGAGGGCGAAGCGTTCGGGATGCGGGTCTACGGCGAGAAGGGGACGCTGGTCTTCGACAAGAACGGCTGGCACGTACAGGACGGCGAGGAGGCGTCGGACAAAGCGTCCGACCTCGAGCAAGCGCACAAGCGCAACTTCCTCGACTGCATCAAGACGAAGAAGCGGCCCAATGCGGACATTGAGGAGGGCCATAAGAGTACACGTCTGTGCCACCTCGGCAACATCGCCTACCGCGTCGGCCGCGCGCTGAAATTCGACGCCTCGACGGAGACGATCGCGGACGACGCCGAGGCCAATGCGCTGCTGGGACGGACCTACCGCAAGCCGTTCGTGCTACCGGAGAAGGTGTAGTCCGAAAGGTGGTTGGTGGATGGTGGTTGGTGGATGGAAAAGACAGGCAGCTTCTTTTCCATCCACCAACCACTCTTTTCACCCGTACATCTTGTGGCACTTCTCGCTGGAGATCTTCTTCGCCACGATCAGGCCGTCCTGCGTCTTCTCGCCCATCGGATCGACGTACACGCGGGCCGGGGCGTTGTTGTTGTCCGGGTTGTAGCCGTCAACGTGGATATTGAAGATGAACGCCGTATCCGACACCGCCTTGAACCAGTGGACGTTGTCCTTGTGATCCGAGATGGTGGAGAACTCGCCCGGCTGGAACGGCCGGTCGATCGTCGGCTTGATGAGGTAGTGGTCCTTCTCGTCAGCCACGCGCTCGTAGTGCTTGCCGTGGAAGTCGCCGCGCAGGATGATGAAGCCGGTACACATGTTGTCGTGGCCGTGCGGCACGATGGACCGGCCCTTGCGGCACGCGAAAATCTGCTTGCCGAACACCAGTCGTTCGGGCAGCCCCTCCACCTTCGTCAGATCGACGCCGAGGCTGGCCGCGCCCACCTCGGGGTACTTCACGCCCGCCGCGACCTTGTCCAGGTCGAGGAAGCCGATCAGCTCGGCCAGATCCACGCGCTTGTAGAGGTCTTCTAGCTTCGCCTGGAAGTCGAGATCCTTGATTTTCTGCCCCTTGACGTCCTGACTCAGCTCGTGCAGCTCGATCAGCCATTTCTGCACCACCGGCTTGACGGCGTCGGCGAACAGGTCGCGACCGAACGCCATCTCAATCAGCCCATACGTCATCAGCGAACCGAGCAGCTTGCGGTTGAACGAACGGCGGGTTTCCAGGGCCATGCGACGGCCTCCTTTCAGGGGGTGGGATGACGGGCGTGTGTTTGAAGGATAACCGGCGGCGAACCGGAAGGGTACAAAAAAAAGGCGCCAGCCGCCGGGAAGCACAACTATTCGGTTGACGCGGCGCACGCCCTGCTACGCTTAATTCAGCCTGCCGAAGACGCCTGCCTGGAATTCCTTGCCTTGAGGAACCTGTATGAAACCTACCACGTCCGTCGCCGCCGGCCCCGGTGCGAAGCCCGGCGTCGATGAGGCCGACCTGCGCGCCGCCGAACGGCTGACCGGAGTCTACGACCAAATGACCCGGCAGCTCGGCCGCGTCATCGTCGGCCAGCAGGAGGTCCTCAAGCAGGTGCTGATCGCCCTGTTCTGCCAGGGCCACTGCATCCTCGAAGGCGTGCCCGGCCTGGCCAAGACTCTCATGATCTCCAGCATCGCCCAGCTGTTGTCGCTGACCTTCAAGCGCATCCAGTTCACGCCCGACCTGATGCCGTCCGACATCACCGGCACCGAGATCCTCGAAGAAGAAGAGGGCACGGGTCGGCGACGAATGCGGTTCGTCAAGGGGCCGATCTTCGGCAACATCATCCTCGGCGACGAGATCAACCGCACGCCGCCCAAGACGCAGGCCGCCTTGCTCCAGGCCATGCAGGAATACAAGGTGACGACGGCCGGCACGGACTTCCTGCTGGAGAAGCCCTTCCTGGTGCTGGGCACGCAGAACCCGATCGAGCAGGAGGGCACGTATCCGCTGCCGGAGGCCCAGCTCGATCGCTTCATGTTCAAGGTGCTGATCGACTACCCCAGCTACGAGGACGAGCTGACCATCGCCGAGACGACGACGGCGGGCGATCTGCCGAAGATCGACGCGGTGCTGGACCGCGACGGCATCCTCGACATCCAGCGGACGGTGCGCAAGGTGCTGATCGCCCGTTCGGTGACGGCCTATGCCGTCCAGCTGGTGCGCGCCACGCGGCCGGGTGCGGAGGAGGCGCCGGACTTCGTGAAGAAGTACCTGTCGTGGGGGGCCGGCCCGCGCGCCTGCCAGGCGCTCCTGCTGGGCGGCAAGGCGCACGCCCTGCTCGACGGCCGCGTCCACGTCTCCACCGACGACATTCGCTATGTGGCAAGGCCGGTATTGCGGCACCGGCTGGCGACCAGCTTCCGGGCGGAGAGCGACGGCGTGACGGCGGACCATATCGTCGAGAAGCTGTTCCACGAGGTGCGGGAGCCGGTGGGGAAGTAACACGGGCGCGGATGTCTGCCCCCGATAGGCCCGATAAGTCCGATATCGGCCTATCACCGAGCATACGCCCCTTGCGCCGGGGAACCGATATGACCCAAAAATACTTCGACCCCGAAGGGCTGGCCCGCGTCGGCCACATGGAGCTGGTCGCCCGCCAGGTCGTCGAGGGCTTCCTGACGGGCCGCCACCGCAGCCCCTACCACGGCTTCTCCGTCGAGTATCTCGACCACCGCGCCTACTCGCCCGGCGACGACCCCCGCGCCATCGACTGGAAAATCCTCGCCCGAACCGACAAATATCACGTCAAACTCTTCGAGGACGAGACGAACCTCCGCGCCCACCTCCTCGTCGATTGCTCCAAGTCGATGGCGTTCAAAAGCGGCGAAGTCAGCAAGCTCGGCTACGCCAGCTACCTCGCCGCCGCCCTCTCTTACCTGATGCTCCACCAGAACGACGCCGTCGGCCTGGTGCTGTTCGACTCGGAAGTGCGACAATACCTGCCGCCCAAGGCGCGAAAGACGCAGTTCCGCCGCATCCTCGACCTGCTCGACCACTCCTACAGCAAGGAAGACACCGACGTCGGCGCCGTACTGCACGACATGGCCGAACGCATCCCGCGCCGCGGCCTGGTGATCCTGCTGAGCGACCTCATCGACGACGAGGCGAAGATCGCCGACGGCCTGCAGCACTTCCGCCACAACAGCCATGAGGTGATCGTCTTTCACGTCATGGACGACGCGGAGCTGACCTTCCCCTACGACCGGCTGACGCGCTTCAAGGACATGGAAGGAGTCGGCCGGGTGACGGCCAATCCGAAGAGCCTTCGCAACCGCTACCTGGCGCGCATCCACCAGTTCCTCGACACGATCAAGCAGGCGTGCTTCGAGCGCAACGTCAGCTACAACCTGGCGAACACCAAGGAACCCTACGATCACTTCCTGGCTGCGTACCTGGAGAAGCGGGCGCGACTGGGGTGAGAGGAATAACCATGCGACTGGCCACCATTCAGACGCCGGACGGCCCGCGGGCGGCCGTCCTTCAGGATGACTCCTACATCGACCTGCACGCCGCCGACGCCGCGTTGCCGACGAGCGTCCGTCAGCTCCTGGAAGGCGGCCCGGCCATGCTCCAGGCCGCGAAGGAAGCGGCGGGACGGCCCGACGCCGTGCGCATCCCAGCCGCCGGGGTCAAACTACTGCCGCCAATCCCCGACCCGCCCAAGATCCTCTGCATGGGCCTCAACTACCGCGACCACGCCGCGGAGACGGGGGCCAAGATCCCCAGCGAGCCGGTGCTGTTTAGCAAGTTCAGCACCGCCCTGATCGGTTCGGAAGAGCCGATCGTCCTGCCGTCCGTCAGCCATAAAGTCGATTACGAAGCGGAATTGGTGCTGGTGGTCGGCAAGAAGGGCCGTCATCTCACGGCGGCGGCGGCGCTGGAGCATCTGGCCGGCTACACGATCGGCCATGACGTGTCGGCCCGCGACTGGCAGCTGGAGAAAGACGGCCGGCAGTGGTTGGCCGGCAAGACCTTCGACACGTTCGCGCCGCTGGGGCCGTGGCTGGTCACGCCGGACGAGCTGGCCGACCCGCACAACCTCGCCGTGCGGCTGCGCCTCAACGGCCAGACCATGCAGGACGGCAATACGCGCCACATGATTTTCACGGCGGGCATGGCCGTGGCGTACATCTCGCAGATCGTGACGCTGCTGCCGGGCGACCTCGTCTTCACGGGGACGCCGCCCGGCGTCGGCATGGCCCGCAAACCGCCGGTCTGGCTCAAGGCCGGCGATGTGGTCGAGGTCGAGATCGAAGGGCTTGGCGTTCTCCGCAATCCGGTGGTGCAGGGGTGAATTCCTCCCCTCGCCCGAGGCGCCGGACCTGTCCTTTCATCTGACCCCTTCGCGGCACGTCCTCCCTTTCTTCCCTGACCGGTTCGGTCAGACCTCGCGCCGTTCTCATGTCTAACATTGTCTATTTATCATCCCTCTGACCGCCGATTACTGGTCATTTCCCCTGTCCAGACGCCAAAAAACGAACCAAAACCAGCCAAAATCGTTTGACAGCTTTAGTGAACGTTTATATAGTAACGATATAAGGTCATGAGGGACGGCGCAACGAGAACCGACGCCCCTGACGACGACGCCCGAGAGAGGAGAAGCGACATGGAAAGCTGGCGCAAGGCATGGCGGGACGGGATCGAGCCGCTGCTTTCGACGGGCAGCCTGGAGGCGTTGCGGCATGGCCTGGCCAACGACGATCCGCGGCTGCTGCAAGGGGCGACGACGACGCCCCCGCCGTTGCAGTGCGTGCAGGACTGGCCGGTCGAGGCCGCCTGCGCCCTCGGCTACTGCGGCTGGGAGGGCGACGGCCTGGAGACGGTCGCCGAGGTGGAGGAGTATTTCGCCCGGATGTGTTTCGAGATCGATCAACGGCTGGGCGAGCCGGCCGGCTGCCGCTGGTTCCTGAACTGGTACGACGAGACGCCGCGCGACGAGATGCGTCGGCTGCTCCTGGCCGAGGTCAACCGGGCGCTGGCCCATCGGGAAGGCGACGGCGGGGCCGAGGACGACGAAGAGGTGGCCGAGGGCGACGAGAGCGCCGCGGCCTGAACCGACCGGAGTGCAGCACACGAGAGAGGACGCCATGCTCACCCTGTGCAAACCGCCCCGCGCCCGGAAGCCGAAGGTCGCTCCGACGACCGGCCGCGAAATCCTGCGGATCACGGAGGGGAACTTCGTGGTCGGCGACGTGCTGCTGGACGACCTGGAGCGCGTGCTGACGTGCGACGCCGCCGTCCCGCCTGACGTGGCGCTCAAGGCGCTGGTCCTCTACACGCGGCGCAACGTCCTGATCGGCGAGGTGGTCAGCCGCGCGAACGGCCGCACCTACGCCTGGGACGTGCTCGACGAGGACGAGTTTTGAGCGCCGCCCCGAAACAACGACCCGACGGAATCGAATCAATCCATTTTGGCCCTCTGCATAGGATGGAACAAGCCATGATGTGTCGGCACTGCCAGCGCGTCCGGTCGAACCGCCCCCGCGGCCTCTGCTGGTCCTGCTACTACACGCCGGGGGTGCGCGAGAAGTACCCGTCCACGAGCAAATTCGCCCGCCGCGGCGTGGGCGACTTCAACGGTCGAAGCGTCCCGGCGGCGCGGCCGACCGCGGCCATCCCCGGCTCGGCCGAGAAGGTGGCGGTGCTGGAGGAGCGGGCGCGCCTCGGCCTGTCGTTGTGGCACCCGCACGACGCCCCGATGGACGCCGAGAGCCGCAAGCTCGGCGTCGCCTAAAAAAATGAACCGCCAAGACGCCAAGAGCGCCAAGAAGAATTGAAATTGTCTTCTTGGCGCTCTTGGCGTCTTGGCGGTTCGCTTTCTGCTCACTCCGGCAGCACCGTCACCGTGCCGCGGCCGCCGTCGATGCGCAGCCGCTGCCCGGATCGCAGCCGCCGCACCACGTCCGGCAGCCCCGCCACGGCCGGCAGGCCGAACTCGCGGGCCACGATCGCCCCGTGCGACAGCACGCCGCCCGTCTCCATCACCAGCCCCTTGGCCCGCACGAACAACGGCACCCATGCCGGATCGGTCGAGGGGCAAACCAGGATGTACGGCTCGGCCGGCATGGCGTCGGTCCGCGGCTGGTCCAGCACCAGGGCCGGCCCCTCGGCGACGCCGGCCGACAGCGGCGCCCCCTTCATCTCCTCGGCGCCCTGCCACGACGATCGGCCGGCCGATCGCCTCCAGGTCGTCGCTGAACAGCACCGGCGGCGCCTCCAGGCTCAGCGCCGTCGTCCGCCGCCGCCGCCGCTTGGCGATCAGCTCCGTCAGGTCTTCGCCCGCCGTCAGCCGCGGCAGTTCCTCCGGCGTCAGGTAGAAGACGCCGCCCTGCAAGCGATAACGGCGGTCGATTTCGAGCAGAATACGGCGGATGAGGGCGTAGCCGCGCATCAGGTAGTGCTTGGCCGTCTCGCGCAGGCCGACGTAGGTTTGCAGCGCGACCACGTCCGGCTGGAGCGCCTGGAGGTCTTCCGGCGTGAACTTGCCTTCGGCGAGGATCGCCTGCCATTCGGCCGCGGCCGCCTGGCCGGCCGCTTCCAGATCATGATCGGGGGGCTGACGCACCCCGCTCGCCGTCTGGTCCAGCGCGGCGGGGTCCTCGGACCAGCGCGGTTCGGCCAACTCCATCTCGCGGCTGCCGCGCCAGCCGAAATGTTGCAGGAACACGGCCCGATCCAGCCGGCCCGCGGCCAGCTCGCTCATGGCGCCGCGGCAGATCGGCTTCAGGGTCGGGCCGCACGCCGGTCGTCAGGGCGCCGACCGCCGCCGGCACGCGCCCGGCCTGAGCCGCGCGACGCAGCTTGTCTCTCCACCTCCCGCATGGCGATCGCCGGCCAGCACCGTCGGCTTGAGGCTGTCGCGCGCGAAGTCCACCAGCGTCCGCCGCGTCCAGTGTTCCAGCCGTTCCAGCAGCGCCGGCGGCGTCGAGCGCGGCGAGGTCTTCCGCCTCCCCCTTGGCCGCCTCGGCGGCGAAGGCGGGCAGCACCTCGCGGCGGAAGCGGTCGGCGAACTCGCGCGTCATCCGCGACAGCTTCAGGCCGGACGCCACCGACTCGGCGACGAGGAACGGCAGCCGGAACGGCAGCGTCAGCCAGAACGACGGGCCCCAGCGGGCGACGTTCAGCCGCGGCATGCGGATAAAACGCCTTTTGCGGATCTTTCTTGATGGCCGCGAAGGAATGCTCGTAGGGCAGCCAGCCGGCGTAGAAGCGGAGCTCGCGGTTGAGGTTGCAGTACGGCCGGCCGGCGACGAGGTCGTAGGAACAGTCGTCGTCCACCGACGGATCGGGCTTGAAGCCGAGGTCGCGGTACATCAGGCCGTAGCCGCCGCGGCCGGACATGAAGCGGCGCATGATCGCCCACGTCATCGGCGTCGGCTCGGGCAGCGACTCGGCCAGGTTGAAGCGCGCCCAGACCGTGCCGCCCGGATCGGCCTTCGCCGCCAGCGCCGCGATCTCCTCGCGCCGCACCTGCTCGCGCTCGTCGGCGCCGGCCGCGGTGATCGGCCGGGCCTGCAACAGCCAGAAGCGGCCGTCCGCCCACGCCCATTCCACATCGCGCGCGTCGCCGTAAAACTGCCTCGACGCGCCGGCCCAGCTCGGCCAGCAACGCCAGCTGGCGCGTCGTCCAGGCAGGGCCGATTCTGCATCTCCGGCGGGAACGGTCTGTCTGCCCTTCGGCGGTCGTTTGTGTGGTTTTTGCGTGGACGTGGCGTTCGAGGACGGCCCCGGTGTCGCGGTCGAGGTGGAAGCGATCCGGCGTGACGCGGCCGGACACGACGCTCTCGCCGAGGCCCCACGACGCCTCGACGAGCATCCGCCGGCCCTCGGCGTCGAGCGGATCGCGCGTGAACAGGACGCCGGCGACCTCGGCCGGGACGAGCCGCTGCACGACGACGGCCATGGCCAGCCCGTCGTCGCTGACGCCCTGGTGCTTGCGGTAGGCGACGGCGCGTTCGGTGTCGAGCGAGGCCCAGCAGCGGCCGACGGCGTCGCAGACCTCATCGTCGCCCTGGACGCCGAGGAAGGTTTCCTGCTGGCCGGCGAAGCTGGCGACGGAGCCGTCCTCGGCCGTGGCGGAGGAGCGGACGGCGACCGGCCCGCCGCCGAGGACTGCGGTAGGCGTCGGCGATGCTGTCGGCCGAGTTCATGGCCGTCGGTGAGGCTCTGGCCGCGCCAGCGGCGGAAGGCGGCGCTGGTGACGCAAAAGCCCGGCGGCACCGGCAGGCCGGCGGAGGCCATGAGGCCGAGGCTGAGGCCCTTGCCGCCGACCGCGTCGACGTCGGCGGCCGTGATCTCGTCGAAGGTGCGGAGTTCGGTCATGCGTGGGGGTCGCTCACAGATCCAGTTCGTCCAGACTCTTCAGCTGCAAGACCTGATCGAGGGCGGCCTGAAGCCGCTCCAGGTCCGAGGCCGCTTCGATTCTTTGTACGATCGGCTCTGGCAATGGGGCGAAACGCTGCGTCAGCAGGCGCCGCAGGGTTTCGCGGTTGGCGAGCAACTGTCCCTCGACGCGCCCTTCGACGCGCCCCTTCGCCACGCCCTCTTCGATCAGCGATTCCGCAATCGTTTGCGTCATGGTTATCACCCTCCTTTGAAGGTCGGGATTCGGCTGACTGGCCGCCGCGATCGCGTTCAAGGCGTCACGCTCCGCGGCCGGCCGCCGCCCCTGCGCCCAGCTCAGCATGGCCCGGCATAGCTCTTCCCAGCGCTCCAGATCCTGTTCGGACTCCAGCTTGATGCGCCGCCAGGCTTCGGCGCACACCACCCGGAAATCCGCGGCCTCTTCCCCGGTCGCCCGCATCAACGCCAGCAGCTGGAGCCACTGCTCGCCGTCGTCCACCAGCGATTGCGCCGTGCGCTCCGACAGGTTCCAGAATAGCGGTTGCCAGGACGGCGCGAAAGCGTGAAACGCCGCCGGCTGGCCGAGCATTTCCGCCAGTGTGCGGTTGCTGCCCCACGGCGTCGCGCCCGTGTAGAGGACGATCGGCAGCACGGGATGCAATCTCAGGGGCGGTCTCGGCCGCGCTGTCTTCTCCCATTCCTTCCATTGCCTCTCCCAGTAGGCGACTGCATAAAACAGCATCCGCAACGGCAAAAGCGCTTCGGTATCGCTTTGGTGCTCGATCAGGACGTACACCAGCGCCGGGATTTCTTCAGCACCGGCGTGGTACGGGATCTCGAATGGAAGGTCGGCCTCGCGCCGCCGCCAGTCAGGAAGTACGATTTCCCGATCCACCAGCCGCGCCCGATCGCAGTCGAAACCATCGGCGAGGGCCGGCACGACTTCCCGGAGGAAGGGCGCAGGTGCGGTGGTCGGGGCAGCGTCTGACGGATGAGGCGATCCGCCAGGTTCCGCGGCGATTCGGCGGCGCTGGTCATCGGGCCGGTTCCTTCGCAGTCACTTCGCGGTCGGGCGTTCCGTCACGTCCTCGACGCAGAACAGCACGCCGCGCCGGAAGAAGTTGAAGCCGCTGCCGAAGTAGATGCTCCGATGTTCGACGTCGCCCTCCCGGCGAACCACGACCGTCGGCGCCGAGAACAGCGCCGGTTTCTTCCGCCCCTGGCCCAGGTCGAGCCGCCACAGCTCCGCCCCCGTAGCCGGATCGAGACAGTAGGCCTTCCCGACCGAATCGACGTCGCTCGCCAGGACGTACAGCGCCTCGGCGCAGCCGCACTCCGGGCAGCGCACCGGCGCCGGCGACGCCACTACCGCGCCGCCCAGGTCGCTTCTTCCACAGCAGCCGGCCGTCGGTTCGATCGAGACAGTAACAATTCTGGTCGCGGGAAGCGAAATAGACGCAGCCGCGGTCCACCGAGACGCGGACGTGGACGCCGTCGGCCGTGTTATAGCGCCATTTCTGCTCCCCGGTATCCGCATCCAGGCAAAGGACCGCGCCGGCCGGCTTGTCGTCGCTCTCCATGAAGTTGCCGTTGCCGAGAGGAACGTAGAGTCGGCCGGCCGCCACGGACGATTCGCCCCACACGGGCAGGTCCGTCGGATGACGCCAGAGTTCCTTGCCGGTCGCGGCGTCCACGCAGAAGACGCAGGTGTCCTTGTAAATGTCACCGATGCCGCTGCCGGCGTAGATGCGGCCGCCGACCACCAGTGGATTGGCGTCCACGTGCAGGCCCTTCAGCGCACCGCGTCGTCCCAGACCGGTTTGCCATCGGCGGCGTTGACGCAGAACAGGCCGTCGTCGCCGGCCCCGAAGTAGACCTTGGCGTCCACCACGCACGGCGACGATTCGGTGTGGCTGCGCGTCGGGAACTCCCAAATTTTCTCTCCGGTGTCGGCGTTGAGGCAGAACATCTTGCAATCGGAGTTCTGGTGAAATCCCTCGCCGACGAAGAGGCGGTCGCCGACGACGAACGGCGACGAGAAGGCGTTTTTCATCGCGCCGCCGTCGTTGAAGGTCCAGATCACGGCCCCCGTCGCGCGGTTCAGACAGTAAAGCGCTCCGGATTGATACTGTTCGCCGTGGACGGCGCCGACGTAGATGCGGTCGCCGACGACTCGCGGCGGCGACACGATCCACGACGATGGTTTGGGCTGGAACAGCTCATGAACGTCGCCGAGCCGAGTGACGCGCTCGTCCGGGTCGCGCACGTCGGCCATGGTCCCGCCGGCCTTCGCCGCGGCGGCCTGGCCTTCGGTCGCCATCGTGAAGGCGAGGGCGACGGCCACGAGCAGCATCGCGCCGAGGAGGACGCCCTCGCCGGGCAGGCCGGGCGCGGAGCGCGGCGGCGGGCGACCACCCAGCAGAGGTAGCAGGCGTGCAGGGTCGCCGCCCAGACGCCGGCCGCGAACAGGACGACGGCCTTGGCCATGACGCCGAACTCGTCGAACGACCGCGGCAGGAAGAACGCCCCCACCACGAAGAGCAGGCTCAGAACGCCCAGCGCGATCATCTCGCCCCGCTGCGGCGGCTCGAACGCCGCCGGCCGCCGCGGCGGAAAGAACTCCACCGTCCGCGCCATCGGCCGGCTCCAGGTGAACTGCGTCGCAGTGGCGAGCCGCGGCGCATCAGCGCCGGCGAGCCGGGTTGCGTAAGCGCCCGGAGAAGCCATCGGGGCCAGCCGCGCCGTGTGCTTCCGCCAGGCCCACAGGGCGCCGCACACCGTCACCAGCGACATCACCAGCCACAGGGCCGCCTGCGAACCCCACCAGGACGTAATGAGATACGCGTTGAACCAATCCTGAAGGAAGAGAAGCAGGCTGTTGATGCTCAGCACAGTGAGGGCCGTGGTCCAGCGCCGCAGCACTAGCATCAGCCCCCCGAACACGGCCGGGAACAGCATGGCCAGCAGGGCCAGCGGCCCCACCACCAGCATCGGAATGACGCCGAACGCCGGCCCTCTCGCAATCCAGAGTGAGGAGTGAGGAGTGAGGAGTGAGGAGCGAACAAGGGCCACCGCTCTCCTCACTCCCCCCTCCTCACTCCTCACTTCTTCCTTGTCCTTCGGCTTGTCCGGCGTCTCGACCTCCGGCCCGATTCCCGGCTTCTCCTTGAGATTGGGATCGGGCGGCTCCGCCTTACCGGACAGGGCGTCCACGACGACCTGTTTCATTTC
Source organism: uncultured Planctomycetaceae bacterium (assembly GCA_963771935.1). GTDB lineage: Bacteria > Planctomycetota > Planctomycetia > Gemmatales > Gemmataceae > UBA4732. The sequence continues at coordinate 179,823 of CAVYVK010000008.1, forward strand.
GGCCGTGGTCCCCTTGAAGGTGCGGCGGAGGTACGGCTCGACGTGGGTGAACGGCAGGCGCAGCACGTCGCCGTCGTCGGCCTGCTGGCCAGCCATCTGGAACCAGGTGCCGTTGCTGTAGGCGAAGGCGGTGACGCTCTTGCCGTTCTGGTTGACGAAGAGGACGAGCGGCAGTTTGGGCGCCACCCGTTTGAAGAGCAGCGGCGTCTCTTTTTTCTGCTGGGAGTCGGCGTCGCCGGTGAGGTTGACGGCCAGCTTCTTGAACGTCGGCTTGCCTTTGAGCACCTCGTCCACCGCCAGGACCATGCCAGGTGCGTCCGGGTTGATCGATTCGACGACGACGGTGCAGATGACCGGGTTCTCGTTGATGGGGCCGCTGAGCGGCGTCAGGGCGGTGATGACCGCCCGCGCCGGGACCGCCGCCGCCAGGAGAAGAACCACGACCGCGAGAAACGGTGCGCTTCGGCGCATGTCGGACCCCCTGAGAATGTCCATTTCGGCGGCTTCCGTGCCGGCAGCGCTCCGCCCATCTTAACGGGATCGGCACACAGCGGGAAGCGAGGGTGAGGATGATTGCGGCGAAAGGGAGGCGGGTCGTGTGCAGTCAGGTACTGCGTTTGGTTCGACGGCCGTTGTTCGAGCGGCCGAGCTTTTGCAGCACCCACGTGCGGATGAGCGCTTCCACGGAAACGCCTTTCGCTTGAGCCATCCGCTGGACCGCTTCGGCTTCGCGCGATTCCAATCGCACTTTGACGGCGTTGCCTCGCACGAAAACCGGCTCAGGGACTTCTTCCAGTTCCTCTTGCTCTGTTGAAATCCTCTAACCTGTAGCGGCGAGGAGCATGAGGTTGTGGGTGAGTACCCGCAGGTAGCACTCGTGTTCGCGCGACGCATCCGACTTGCCCCGCAGCGCCGAGCCGAGCAGCCGCTTGTGTCGGGAGAAGGCGCTCTCCGCCTGCCAGCGCTGCCCGTAGACGCGCTTGTGCCGGCTGCCCCGCGGCTTCTTGCGGAACCGCTTGACCATCTGCCGCCGGTAGCGAGTCTTGGGCCACTTCCGCCCCCCGTTCCGCCGGTTGATCGGGATCACCGTCGAGCGGACGCCCAAGTCCTCCCGGCAGTAGCGGTGGCTCTCCTCGCCGTCGAACGCCGCGTCGCCGAGCACCCGGTCGTAGCCGACCGCCAGCGACGCCTGGGCCATGAGAGGGCGGAACTGCGGCGCGTCGTTGGCGGGGCCGAGGCTGACCGTGGCTGCGGTGAAGAAGTGGCTGGCCGTGTCGCAGGCCACGGCCAACTTGGTCCACAGCCTGGAGTTGTGTTTACGGCCGGCCCGCTTGAAAAAGTAGCGGGACGTGTGGCGGCTCTCCATGCCGGTGGCGTCGATGGCGGCCGTCGGCTTCGCGCCGATCAACCCGCCTTCCTGTGCGCACGGTGGCGCGGAAGAGGAGTACGACGAACGCCCCTTTTTTAGCAGCCGCTTGGCGGCATAGCAGAGGGTCGAGTAGTGGGGCGCCGCGGCCAGGCCGAGATCCTCGCGCAACTCGGCGAAGTCGGCCAGCAACCGGACGACGCCCCGGTAGTCGGTCTTGAAGAAGGTCTTCAGGGCCAGGGCGGCGAACAGTTGGTGCTGGGTGAAGTCCTTGCGGGAGAACTTCGACGAATAGGCGGGCAGAACCTCCCGCGCCAGGCGCAGCGCCTCTTGGGCCACGGCCCGAGGCGACTTGGTCATCGGTCTGCTGGTGTTCATAATACCATTATACGCCCGCCCCGCCAAGGATTTCAACAGAGCAAGTTCCTCTTCAAAATCGGTCAAGTCATGAGTGTCCCAGAACTCAGCCATCTTTTGAATCGAATCGGTTTTCGGCAGTTTGGACTTCTTCATCGGCCCTTCCATTTTCGGTAGCGACGTTTCTCTTTTTCGGTCATTTCGCGTGCGGTCGGCCCCGGTCAGTTGCAGCGCCTGATTCGGCTTTTTATCGGAGGAGTTCCCAAGCGTCTTTGAACTTCTTCCATGACTTTGCGCACGTCCAAGCTGGATGACACGACGATTGCCGGCGGGATTCTGATAGGTGAGGCTCGAAACGTCTTCCGACGGCACGATGTAGACTTCAGGCAAGACGGATGGATCGCCAATTCTTCCCAGGAAAGTGACAAAAGCGATGAAGTGTTTCTTTCTACCTTCTTTCAGGTTATCGACAGGCCAATTCGTGGTTCCGGCCAGACCTTTGACATCGATCGTAACGGCATCGCCGGCGTCTCGTGCGACAACAATATCGACGGACTTCTTATTCCCGAGCGTAAGAGTGGCGGACATGCCGAGCCGGTGTAGGACGGAAAGAACGTAGAATTCTGCCGCGAGATTGGTGTCGTAGCTGTTCATACTTCTTCCCCCGAACTGCCGAGTATCCTGACCGGCGCCGGCCGGCTCCGTGCGGTCCTTTCACGGCAGCAGATCCGCGACGGCCACACGCGCGTTCGGCGACGCCAGCGGAGCGATTGCGTCGCCGGGGTCGAGGATGATCCGGCTGGAATAGCCGAAGCCGAAAAGCCGGGCGGCGTCCGCGACGGGACCGCGGTGGATTTCCAGCTGCCGGTCCACGAGGTTGACGATCCAGTAATCGGTGACGCCTCCCGCAGCGTACAGACTGCCCTTGGCGACGCGGTCGTAGGCCAGGGTGCAATCGCTGACTTCCACTACCACCAGCGCCGACGTCGCGATCGTTCGTGCGGCGCCGTGCGGGCTGCCCGGCGTGACGGCGATGTCCGGATTGGGGATGCCGTGGGGGCTGAGGTCCAGACTCCCTTGCACGCGAACCCAGTATCCCGCACCGAAGGCCAGACGGAGGGCATCTTGAGCCAGAGTGACGGCGGCCAGGTGAAAGTCGAACTGAGCCGGCATTTCCATGACCTCCCCGCCGATAAGTTCCACGCGCTTTCCCTGGAACCAGCCGAAAGAGATCATCTGGTAGTATTCCTCACGCGTCCAGCGGCGAGGACGCGGGCCGGATGCTGCGCTCGCCATTCGTAACCCCCTTTCACTTCGCGTCCGCCATCACCTGCAGCTGCACCAGGCTGCGGTTCTGCTCCTTTTCCAGATATTCCCGCCCCTTCTTGACGTTGACGTGGTCCCACGGCAGCAGCTCGTCCGTCGGCCGGGCGCGCTGCGAGTAGAACGCCGGGTCGATGCCGAGGTCGGCGAACGTCTGCCACCACAGCTGCGGCTGGAAGCACTCGCGCCAGCCGTCCATCCGCGCCCCGCGCCGCCACGCCTCCTCCAGCGCGACTGCCACGCGCCGGTCGCCGCGCGTCAGGATGCCTTCCAGCAGGCTGCATTCCACGTCGTGCTGCTTGATCTTCACGCAGCGCATCCGATTCCGCGCGCGCATGTGTTGGCCGGCCCAGCGCAGGTACTCGCGCGTCTGCATCCCGTTCCACTGGTACGGCGTGTGCGGCTTGGGCACGAAATTCGACACCGACGCCGTCACCTCCTTGTAGCGGCCGCTGGCCTCCTTGCTGATCGACGCGATGCGCTGGGCCATGTCCACGATGCCGTCGAGATCCACCTCGCGCTCGCCCGGCAGGCCGCACAGGAAATACAGCTTCACCTTCTGCCAGCCGTTGGCGAACGCCTCGCGGCAGGCGTCGTACAGGTCGTCGTTCTTGATCGGCTTGCGGATCTGCACGCGCATGTCGTCGCGCGCCACCTCCGGCGCCAGCGTCAGGCCGCTCTTGCGCGCGTCCTTCATCAGCCTCGGCACGGACAGCAAATGGCTGTTGACGCGCAGGCTCGGCAGCGACACGTTCACGCCCAGCGGCGTGAAGACCTCGTGCATCCTCGTCACCAGCTCTTCAAAGTGCGGATAATCGCTGGTGCTGAGGCTGAGCAGGCTGATCTCGTCGTAGCCGGTGTTGCGGTAGCTCTCCAGCGCCGCCTGCACGATGGTTTCGACGGAGCGCACGCGCAGCGGCCGCTTGATGACGGTCGATTGACAGAAGCGGCATTGCCACGGGCAACCGCGCATGATCTCGATGGCGATGCGGTCGTGCGGCGTCTGCACCCACGATACGATCGGCCGCTTCGGCAGCGGGATGGCGTCGAAGTCCTGTTTGATCGTGCAGGCCATGACTTCCGTCGGCACGTCGGAGCGCGTCCGGTTCATGGCGGCCAGCGTGCCGTCGGCGTGATACTCCGGCTCGTAGAACATGGGGGCGTAGGCCCAGGTCGTGTTGCCGACGATCTCCGCGATCATGTCGATGCGGGAGAGGTTTTGTTTTTCTTTGAGGCTCATCCAGCGGTCCATGATCCACGGCAGGCTCTCCTCGCCGTCGCCGATGACGAAGAGGTCGATGAACGGGGCCAGCACTTCCGGGTTCTGGGCGCCGGGACCGCCGGCGATGACGAGCGGATGGTCGAGCGTGCGGTCCTTGCTGTGCAGCGGGACGCCGCCGAGGTCGAGCATCGTCAGAATGTTCGTATAGCAGACCTCATATTGCAGGCTGAAGCCGATCAGGTCGAAGTCGCGCAGCGGCGTGAACGTCTCCAGGCCGTACAGCGGCAGCCCCGCCTTGCGCAGCTCGGCCTCGCAATCGACCCAGGGGGCGAAGGCGCGTTCGCAGGCCCACTGCGGGTCGTCGTTCATCAGGGTGTACAGCACCTGGAGGCCGTGGTGGCTGGTGCCGAGGGAGTAGGCGTCGGGGAAGCAGAAGCACATGCGGCCGCGGACCTGGCGATGGTCCTTGGCGACGCTGTTGAGTTCGCCGCCGACGTACTGAGCCGGCGCCTGGACGCGCGGCAGAAGGCGGAAGATTGCTTCTCGAAGAGACGTGTTCATCATGATGGGTTTCCTAACGGAATGGGGACCAGGACGACATCGCCGATGTCAACCGCCATAGAGCTTTCTCCAGTCGTCGTACACGGCGTCCTCGGGATTGTCCCACTCCTCCGCTAACCGCTCCATGCCGAACTCGCGCCATGCTTCGTCTTCCTCATCCGGCGTCGCACCGACCGAATGAATCTCGATTTCGACCTCCGCGCCTTCTTCCAGAGGAAGCGGGAGGTCCAGTTCCAGCCGCTGATTCCGGTAAACGCCTTTGACGCGCATGCTTCACCTCACTCTTCTTACACGGCCGCCGGGAAGGACGGCGGGCGGTTTGGACGATCCACGCATAGGATTATGCCAGAAAGTTCGCGCCGCGCCCCCTCGGATTCCGTGAAGTAGCAATCGCGATTACCAGGAGATATTGAATGAAACAGCCCTCCGCATGGCCCGACGCCGCGCCCGCGCCGCCTTCTTCGACTTCGACGGCACCCTGGCCGACAGCTTTCCAGCCATCGCGGCCAGCGTCAATCACGTCCGCGCGCTGCACGGCCTTTCGCCGCTGCCGATCGACGAGGTGAAGCGCTTCGTCGGCCGTGGGGCCGCCTTCCTGCTGACGCGAACCGTGCCCGACGGCAATCTCGACGCCGACCTCGCCGCCTACCGCGCGCACCATCCCAGCGTCCTCCACAGCGGCACGCGGCTCCTTCCCGGTGCGGCCAGGCTCCTCCGCCTTCTCCACGGCCGCGGCGTGCGCCTCGGCGTGTGCAGCAACAAGCCCGTCGATTTCACGCGCGATCTGGTCGCCTACCTGGACCTGGCGCCGCTGCTGGACGTCGTGCTGGGGCCGGAGGACGTGCCGAGGCCGAAGCCCGCGCCGGACATGCTCCAGGAGGGTTTGCGACGACTGAGCGTGAGCGCGGCGGAGGCGCTCTACGTCGGTGACATGAGCGTGGACGTGCAAACGGCCCGCGGCGCCAGCGTGGCCGTCTGGGTCGTCGCCACCGGCTCCGAGGAGCGCGACGACCTGGAGCGGGCGCGACCGGATCGACTGTTTGCGAGCCTGGAGGAGATGGCGACGGTCCTTGCGGAAAGTCGCGCGTAACTTCCCGGATGGTCAACGGAACCGGCGGTGGCGGCGCCGCCGGTCGATACTACAATGCCAGTCGCCCGACCATGCCGCCCGCCTCCATCGGTCTAGGGAATCCCCATGCACCTTCTCGCCATCGGCCTTCTGCTCGCCGCGGCCGCCGACACGGACCTCGCCTTGCCGGACGCCCCGACGCCGACGGATCAGGCGGCCGCCAAGATGACGCTGCCGGACGGCTTCCACGCCAGCCTCTTCGCCGGCGAACCGGACGTGACCAAGCCGATCGCCATGACGCTCGACGACCGCGGCCGGCTCTGGGTGGCCGAATCGCACTGCTATCCCCACTGGAAGACCGACGGCTCGGACGGCGACGACCGTATCCTCATCTTCGAGGACCGCAAAGGAACCGGCCATTTCGACTCCCGCAAGGTCTTCACCGACCACGCCACGAACCTGTCCGGCATCGCCGTCGGCTTCGGCGGCGTCTGGCTCTGCTCGACGCCGAACCTGATCTACATTCCCCTCAAGCCGAACGGCGACGAGCCGGCCGGGCCGCCGCGGGTGGTGCTGGACGGCTGGGACCTCAAGGCCAAGCACAACGTCTTCAACCAGCTCGTCTGGGGGCCGGACGGCTGGCTGTACGGCTGCAACGGCATCCTGTCCAACTCGCGCGTCGGCAAGCCGGGGACGCCGGACGCCGACCGCGTCGCCCTGAACTGCGGCGTCTGGCGCTACCACCCCGTCACGGAGAAATTCGAGGTCTTCGCCCTGGGCACGACGAACCCGTGGGGCCTCGACTTCGACGACCGCGGCGAGGCGTTCATCACCAACTGCGTCATCAAGCACCTGTTCCACGTCATCCCCGGCGCCCACTACCAGCGCATGTTCGGTCCGGACCTGGACGCCGAATAGTTACGGCCTGATCGAGAGCTGCGCCGACCACATCCACTGGGCCGGCGGTGCCTGGACCAGCTCGCGCGGCGGCGAAGGCGCCCACAGCGATGCGGGCGGCGGCCATGCCCACGCCGGCGCCATGATCTACCTCGGCGACAACTGGCCGGACGCCTATCGCGGCCACATTTTCATGTGCAACCTACACGGCAGCCGCGTCAATCAGGACATTCTGGAGCGCACGGGGTCGGGATACGTCGCGCACCACGGCAAGGACTTCTTGATGGCGAACGACCCGTGGTTTCGCGGCCTGGCGCTGATGTACGGCCCCGACGGCGGCGTCTACGTCAGCGACTGGTGCGACACCGGCGAATGCCACAATTACGAACACATCACGGAGACGACCGGACGCATCTACAAGGTGACGTACGGCAAGGCGGCTCACGTAGACGTGGACCTGGCGAAACTGAGCGATGAGGAGCTGGTGAAACTCCAGACGCACAAGAACGAGTGGTTCGGCGCCACGCCCAGAGGCTGCTTCAGGAGCGGGCCAAGGACGGCAAACTGGATCGCAAAACGGTGCAACCGGCGCTGGTCAAGATGCTGAGCGACGAGAAGGAAACGCCGCTCCGGCTGCGGGCGCTGTGGACGCTGTACGTCATCGGCGGCCTGGATGAGAAGGCGTTGACCGGGTTGCTCGACGACGGCGATGAGACGGTGCGCGGCTGGGCGGTACGGTTGCTGGTGGAGGACAAGAAGCCGTCGGACGCCGTCGCGGCGAAATTCGCGGAGATGGCGCGGAAGGACGGGTCGGCGTCGGTGCGGCTGGCGCTGGCGTCGGCGTTGCAGCGGATGCCGTCCGCCGTGGCGTGGCCGGTCGCGGAAGGACTGGCCGCTCATGAGGAAGACGCCAAGGATCCGAATTTGCCGCTGATGATCTGGTACGGGCTTGAGCCACTGGTTCCGGCCGACGCGGATCGCGCGGCGGCGCTGCTGATGAAGGCGCGGATTCCGTTGGTGCGCGAATACATCGCCCGTCGCATCGCGGCGGGGGCGGAATAACAGTTTCCTGGTTCCCACGCTCTGCGTGGGAACCCAGCTGCGACGCTCTGCGTCGCGGGCGCGAGGTGCGCCGACTGCACCGATCTTCCGGGACGCAGAGCGTCCCGACGTGGGTTCCCACGCGGAGCGTGGGAACCAGGAGACGCCAGGAGACGTTTCATGGATCGCATTCTCGCTCTCGCGCTTTGCCTGCTCCTCTGCATCGTCTCGGCGTCGGAGGAAAAGCCGGCTGCGAAGCCACTTTCCCTGAAGCCCCTGCTCCACGTCCTGCTGACCACCGACGACGCCGCAGTCCAGCGCGACGTACTGCAAGGGATGATCGACGCGCTGCAAGGGCGCCGCCTCAACGCCCCCGACGGTTGGGCCCAGGTCCAGGAGAAACTCGGTGCGAGTGCCAATCCCGAAGTCTGTGAAAAAACTCTTCTCCTCTCGGTGATGTTTGGCGACCCGACGGCGACGGCGGCGCTGCAAAAGGCGGCGGCCGACCCGACCCGGGACGAATCGGCCCGGCGCACGGCCCTGCAAACGCTGGTCGAAGCGAAGGCGTCCGGCCTGCCGCCGCTATTGCGCGACCTGCTGACCGACCGCACCATGCGCGGCCCGGCCCTCCGCGCTCTCGCCGCCTTCAACGATCCGCAAACGCCAGCGATCATCCTCAAGCACTACAAGGACTACACCGACGCCGAAAAGGCCGACGCCGTCGCCACGCTAGCGTCGCGGCCGGCCTATGCTCTGGCCCTGCTTGACGCGATGCAGCGCGGCGACGTGCCAACGCGCGACCTGTCGGCGTTCACGGCCCGACAGCTGCTCAGCCTCAACGACAAAAATCTCTCCGAAAAGCTGACGAAGGTGTGGGGCGTGATCCGACCCGCGTCCGCCGACAAGACGAAGCTGCTGTCCCATTACCTGGCGCTGACGCCGCCGGACGCGCTGAAGAAGGCCGACCGTTCCCACGGCCGGGCCGTCTTCGCCCGCACCTGCGCCAAGTGCCACACGCTGTTCGACGACGGCGGCAAGATCGGCCCCAACCTGACCGGCTCGCAGCGGATCAACCCGGAATACGTCCTGACCAAGGTGCTGGATCCCAGCGCCGTCGTGGCGAAGGACTACCAGATGACGGTCTTCAACCTCGCCGACGGCCGCGTGGTCAACGGCATCGTCAAGGAGGAGAACGCCAAGGTCGTGACGGTGCAGACCCAAAATGAAGTGCTGCGGCTGAATAAAGCAGATATTGATAGTCGGAAACAATCGACGCAGTCGATGATGCCGGACGGCCAGCTGGCGATGATGAGCGACGTGGAAGTGCGCGACCTGATCGCCTACCTGGCCGGCGCCGACCAGGCGCCGCTGCCGAAGCCCTGACCGGCCGCCGCGAGGAATTCATGCCGGAAGCCCACGACCCCTACGCGGCCTTGCGCCACCGCGATTATCGCTTGCTGCTGGCGGCCGGGATGCTGGCCAGCGTCGGCGCCGAGGTGCAGGCGACGGCCGTTGGATGGGAGCTTTACCTGCGCACCGGCTCGGCGGCCGCCCTCGGTTTCGCGGGACTAGCCCAGTTTCTGCCTGTCCTGGTGCTGGCACTGCCGGCAGGCCAGGCGGCCGACCGTTACAGCCGTCGGGTGCTGTTCCAGGCCGCACAGGCGATCGCGGGCGTGGCCGCGCTGGGCCTGGCCGTCCTGTCGTTCGGGCAGGGGCCGGTCGAGCTGATCTTCGTCTTCCTGGTGCTGGCCGGGATCGCCCGCGCCTTCAGCGCGCCCAACCGCTCGTCGCTCTTGCCGCAGGTCGTGCCGCCGGAGGCGCTGCGGCAACGCCGTCACCTGGAACAGCAGCGGTTGGCAGTTCGCCAACGTGGCCGGTCCCGCCCTCGGCGGCGCGGCCCTGGCCGTCGCCGACGGCCGGGCGGGACCGGCCTACATCATCGCGGCTTTTTGCTGTCTGCTATGCGTCATACTTCTGGCGCCCGTCCGGCCGCGCTGGGCCAGCGCCCGACCGGCCGGCGCCCGTTCGCTGGCCTCGCTGGTCGCCGGCGTGCGGTTCGTGTGGCGAACCGAATTGCTTCTGGCGGCCATCACGCTCGACCTGTTCGCGGTGCTGCTGGGCGGGGCGACGGCGCTGTTACCGATCTACGCCACGGACATTCTTCACGTCGGCGCGGTGGGGCTGGGCTGGCTGCGGGCGGCCCCGGCCCTGGGGGCGGTCGTCATGGCGCTGTGGCTGGCCCACCGGCCGCCGATGCGCCGGCCTGGCGTTTCCCTGCTCCTGGCCGTGGCCGGGTTCGGCGCCGCAACCATCGTGTTCGGGTTCTCGACGGCGTTCTGGCTGTCGTTCGTCATGCTGGCGCTGACCGGGGCGTTCGACAACGTCAGCGTCGTGGTGCGCGGAACGCTGATGCAAACCTTGACGCCGGACGAGATGCGCGGCCGGGTGGCGGCGGTGAATTCCGTATTTATCAGCTCGTCCAACGAGCTGGGCAGCTTTGAGTCGGGCGAGGTCGCCGCGTTGTTTCGGTCGTCGGTGGCGTCGGTGGTGAGCGGCGGCGTCGGCACGATCGTGGTGGTGCTGCTGACGGCGTGGCGTTGGCCTCGATTGGTCCGGCTCGGCCCGCTGCACACCTACCGGCGGCCGGCCGACGCCGAACGGGAGGCGACGGACGGAAGGAAGGAGGAACAGCCGATGCGCAATATCCATGATCTGACGACCGAAGAGGCGTACCGGCTCGTGGCGGAGCATTTCGGCCACGAGCTGCCGCCGCTGGAAGCGGTCGAGAATGAAGATTGGGGCCGCGATTACGTGCTGCAGCAGTTCCAGCGATACACACCGGAGGAGCTGGCCGCCGCCGGGCTGACGTGGGAGGCGGAAAAAAACGGTTAGCCGCGACGCGCAGCGGAGCGCTTCGACGCAAGCGCTCCGCTGCGCGTCGCAGCTAACCGATGGCGATCCGGAGCGGCTAATTGTGGGTGGAGGTGTTTCCCAGGTGCTTCTGGATCACTTCCCAGATCGTGCGCGGGTTGACCGGCTTGGGGAGCCAGGCGTCCACACCCCGCGGCCCCGTCTCCAGGCCGAGATCGCGCGGCGGCGTGCCGCTGAGGGCGAACACCTTGAGGTCGGCCAGGCGCGGGTCGCGGCGGATGCGCGCCACCGTCTCGGGGCCGTTGCAGCGCGGCATGTACATGTCCAGCAGCACGAAGTCGGGCCGTTCGTGCGACGCCAGGAAATCGAGGGCGGCCAGGCCGTCCTCGGCCGTGTCGCACTCGACGCCGTTCAGATTCAGCAGGCCGGCCAACAGCTCCCGCTGGTTGGCGTCATCCTCGACCAGCAGCGTGCGGTGCTTCTCGGCCGGTCGGGCGGTCTCCTTTCCCTGAGGAGATTCCTGGTCGAGCGATCCCACGAATTCCGACAGCTTGCGCAGGGTCGCCTCGGCCTCCTCGGCGCGGCCGGCCGCCATTTGACGCTCCAGCAGATTGGTCAGCAGGTTGATCTTGTTGAGGCGGTTGCGGAGGGCGTGCGACAGCCCGGCTGTTTGACGGCCGCGGGGCCTGCGTCCCGGCCAGCTCCTCGCGGAGGACCTTGATTTCCGGCGGGGCTTCGACCCCGATTCGCACCACGTTGCCCCGGACGCCCAGAACGTGAACGGTAATGGCGGATTGCGGGAAAACGATCTTCTCTCCCGCGCGACGTGACAGTACGAGCATGGGTGGGTCTCCATCCCCTGTGCCAGGATGCACAAAAGGCGTTGGTGCGTTTCCAAACGCAGCGTGGAGAGAATAACACAGACGGCCTTCTGAGAGCAAGCCCCCACCCGCGGTTTTTTTCAGGCGCTGCGTCCATCGCGGCGAGAAGGGGCAGTGGCTTCTCCTTGTATTCCTCCGGCCAGCTGGGTAGTGTTCCCCTCCAAGGTTGGCAGAGTGGTCGGCAGGGAGGCTGCGGCATGGCAAGTTTTTCATGTGCGCCGAGCGCGTCGGTCGGCTCGGAACGGCGCTGGCCGACGTTGCTGGCGCTGGCGGGGCTGTGCGGCTTCCTCTTCTTCTACGGTCTGAACTGCGGCGAGCTATACCGCACTGAGGGTCTGCGCACCATCGTGGCCGCGGAGTTCCTGCGCTCCGGCGACTGGTTCGTTCCCCGCCTTTACGGACAGCCGTTATTGACCAAGCCGCCGCTCGCCTACGCCGCGATCGCCGCGGCCAGTGCGCCTTTCGGCGGCGTGACGGAATGGACGGCGCGGCTGCCGTCGGCGTTGGCGGCGACGCTGGTGGTTTTCCTGATCTACGGCTGTTTCCGGCGCCATTTCGGTGGGAAGGGCGGATTGACCGCGGCGGCCCTCTTGCCGTGTTCGCTGATGTGGCTGGACCGGACGCCGTCGGCCGAGATCGACATGCTGCAAGTGGCGTGGGTGACGGGGGCGCTGCTCTGCTTTCTGCGAGCCGTGGAATGCCGTGAGACGGCGGAGCGCCCGAACGAGCGGGCGGAATGGTTGTGGCAGCAGGCCGCCCTCCTGTGCGTGGCCGGCGGCGCGCTGACGAAGTGGACGGCGCCGGCCTTCTTCTACCTGACGGCGATCCCGTTTCTCCTCTGGCAGCGCCGGCTCTCCGTCCTCTGGGGCCGGTCGCACCTGACAGCGGTGGGCGTTGCGGTCCTACCCTGCCTTGGCTGGGCGGCCGTGGTCGGTTGGCGCGTCGGCTGGGCGCCGCTGATCGACACGGTCGGCCGCGAGGCGCTGCAACACCTCTCGCCGCTGCACCGCGCGCGGCCCTACCCGTGGAGCGAGATCGCGACGTTTCCGCTTCTCTTTCTGGCGGCGAACCTGCCGTGGTCGGCGGCGGCGCTGCTGGCCTGCCGCCCGCGGTTCGGCCGGTTATGGGACGAGCGCGGCCGACGGCTGTGGCAGCTGCTCCATTGCTGGGTGTGGCCGAACCTGCTGTTCTGGAGCATCGTTCCCGGACACGCCTTCCGTCATGGGATGCCGCTGCAACCGGGGCTGGCGGGACTGGCGGCGATGGTGTGGATCGCGTGGCAGACGGGCCGGCTGCGCTGGCCGTTGGCGCGGGTCCGGCCGGCGCACGTCCTCGTCGGGTTCCTGGCGGCGTGGCTAATGGTCAAGCTGGTGTTCGTGCAGGCGATCGTGCCCGGCCGAGACGACGGCCGATCGCCGCGGGCCAAGGCGGAGCAGATCGCGGCGCGGGTGCCGGAGGGAGAGACGCTGTACTTGTGCGATCTGAAAGACGAGAGCATTTTGTTTTACTACGGCCGGCCGGCGCGGCGCGTGGCGAGCTGGGACGATCTCCTCGCGTCCGGCGGCGCCCGCTACTGCCTTCTCACCGCGGCGGAGTGCGGCGGCCGGCCGTTCGCCCCCCTGCTCCCGTTGCGGGACGAGCAGGGCGATCCCATCGTGTTGGCGCGGTTGGGAGGAGACGTGGCGCGGCGTGGGCTGGCGGCGGGCCGGAGGCTCGGGACCGCGCTTAACGCCCCACGGCGGGACGGAATTGGGGTGGGAGGATCCGGGGGTTGGGAATCGGGACCGCTCCGGCGCAGATGACGAACGTGGCGGCCAGGGCGAGGAAGACGGCGACGCCCAGCACGGCGCCGGCCGCGATCCACAGCCCCACGGCCGGGTTGGTCGGCGTCGGCAGCTCGGCGCGGCGGGCCTTCGTGGCGACGATGAGCGGATGGTCCACGGGACGAAAGCGCGGCGGCTTCCCTTCGCGCGTCTCGACTTCGCCCACCACGACGACTTCCAGGCCGTTCTCGATGACTTCTTCCAGCACCGTCGCCTTGGGCAGCTCGCGCCCCTGGCTCATCCGCGATGTCCACCGTGAAAAGGACGAGTTGACGCGCGACCGGCGCTCGACCAGCGTGCTTTCGCCGTAGCGCTTCTGAAGCATCATCTCGAAGGCAAGGCCGCCCTCTCGCGACGTGTCGATCACGCCCTCCTTCTTGACGGTCACGTCGTCGAACTGTGCGTCGGCGAGGTCCAGATAGGCGCGGCCGGTGTCGTCCTCGATCGCCACGGCGATGCGCTGCACGTCGTCAATGATCGTGTGCCAGGTCTCGTGTTCGCTCGTGCTTTCGCCGGCCCCCGCCAGGGCCGACACCCCGCCGTATCGGGTCGTCCAGGTCTTGATCTCGTAGGCCTGTTCCACCTTGAAGTGGAAATACAGACATGTCTTATCGGTCAGCGGGCTTTTCAGCGGCTCCTCGCGGGCCACGAGCCGACCCCGCACGCGGCAAACGCCGTCGCGCATCTCCGCCACCTTGCACTTGACCACCCGGGCCGGCTTCACCTTCTTCTCGCCGCTGCGGTACGCCAAGAAGCCGAGCAAGCCGGAGACGATGACGCCGACCACCAGCAGGCCGAACGGGCACAGGAGCGCCAGCCAGTTCAGGTTCATGGGAACGCCTCCACAGTCGGACTGGTCGCCGCGATCATTGGGCGGCAAGCGCGGGGCGAAGCCCCGCCCATTCCCCCTCCTACTCGACTTCCGCGGTGAGGCCGTTCGGATCGCGGGGAATCAGTCGGTTGTTGGCGCAATCCACTAGCAAGTCCAGGTCTTCCAGCACGATCGCCCCGATCAGGGCGGTGGTACGATCCGGCTCGAGGACGGCGCGGAAGGTGCCACGCCTGGCCAGCAGCTCCACCTCCACCTGGGAGACGAGCGGCCGCACCGCCGTTCGCCGATCCGCATAGTGGATCGTGATCGCGCCGGCCCTCGGGAACCCGAGTCGATCCGCCACGTCGGTGGGCAACACGAGATGCGTGGATCCGCTATCGACGACCCCCGTGAGCTGGAACGAGCGGACCTTGTCCGCGGCCAGCGCCCCGCCTTCCGCCATTTGCAGATCGCGGTTATTCATCACTAGGAACTCGACTTCCACTCTTCCCATGGCTCACGCCTCCGTTTCCACGTCGCCCGGAGAAGTCCGAGGCGCAAGGACTAATCGATTTCCGCGATGATGTGGTCCGGGTCGCGCGGGTAGAGCTTGTTGTTCTTGCAATCCACCAGGAAATCCAGGTCCTCCAGCACGATCGCCCCGATCAAGGCGGTGGTGCGATCCGGCTCAAGAAGTGCGCGGAACACCCCGTGGCGTCCCATCAGTTCCAGGCGCACCTCCTCGACGAGACGCCGCGTTGCGGATCGCCTGTCCGCGTAACGAACGACGGCCTCGCCAACCTTCGGCAGGCCAAGGCGGTCGGCCACGTCGGCCGGCAGCACCAGGAGCGCCGCGGCGGTATCGACGAAGGCCTGGAGTTGAAAATGGCGCACCTGTTCCGGAGGCAGATGTCCCCTCTGCGCCAGGGCCACATCTTGGTTGTTCGACACCAGGATCTCCACGGAAACGCGCCCCATCGCTTCGTCTCCCGTTCTCGTTGCTGTACTCATGGCAAGTTCTCCCACCGTGATCTTCCCCTTCATCCCAGCTTATCGCACGGCCCCTCTCCCGTCATTCGCCAATTGTTCACCGGCCGCTCGATCGCCCGGACGCTCTGCTTGACAGGAAATCCGGTCTGTCTTAGAGTGTGCCCTGCCCGGAGAGGAAGCCGGGCGTCGGCGCCCCGTCGCTCCTTCCTTCTAGCACAGGAGGCGCAGCTCGCCCCAAACCTTTTCCCCCTGATGCACCGCTGGGATGGAGTCCCGTGTTCGCCCGGTAATTCCGGCTAGTGTGGTCAAAACCACGGATAGGAAAGGACCCACGCACATGAAACGTTCCCTCAGTCTCCTCGCCGCCGCGTTCGCCCTGACGCTGGCGGCGGCCCCGCAGTCCCGCGCCGACTCGATGTTCTGGTACAACTGGACCCGCAACCCCTTCTCCATCGCGTTCGTCCAGCAGAACAACCAGGGCCTGCCGGGCACCGGCGGCGTCAACCTGATCGACCTCAACTCCAAGGCCGTCGAGGCCGACGCCACCATCGGCACCGGCAACCCGGCCGCGGACATCCAGGTCATCAGCACCGCCGACCAGACGAACCCAGACGTCATCCCGACCGGCGGCGGCAAGTACACGCTGACGCTCACCATCCAGAACAACGTCGTGGTCGGCGGCGTGGACACGCCGGGGCCGCTGTCCGGCTCGGTCAGCTTCCAGGGCCAGCTCTTCAGCACCGGCGGCACCACCGGCCTGGCCGCCAACCTCGGCAACCACATCCTCAGCTCCACGGACGCCACCGGGACGCACGTGGGCCAGACCTTCGCCACGCTCAACCTCGCCGGCGTGCAGTACACCATCAGCTACTCCGGCTTCGCCGAACCGGGCGACTCGAACGACCAGACCTTCGGCGCCATTTCGTTCCACATCAGCAGCTCGCCGTCCATC
This sequence comes from uncultured Planctomycetaceae bacterium, assembly GCA_963771935.1. GTDB lineage: Bacteria > Planctomycetota > Planctomycetia > Gemmatales > Gemmataceae > UBA4732. The sequence goes on from CAVYVK010000008.1 coordinate 195,987, forward strand.
GTCGGCGGTCAGTCGCCCGAACCGTCGAGCATGGTCCTGGGCTGCCTGGGCCTGACGCTCCTCGGCGGCGTCGTGTGGCGCGCCCGTCGCCGCAAGCTGATCGCTCTCAAGGCCATGGCGTAAGCCACGGCCGCAACGCAATCCTCCTCCCGCCGACGACCCAGTTCGCGCGTGGATCAAGGGAGGCCGCCGTCCGGGCGTACATCGTCGTGCCCCGGGCGGCGCCCCATCGCCCTCATCGTTTTCACCGCCTCGTTCGCGCACCCGGGATTGGCCGACGCCGATGAACTCCGCCGTGTTCCACCTTCCGAACGTTCGATCTCCGGCGCTTACGCGACCCGGCTCGCCATTTCCGCGACCTGCTCGCCGTCAATGCGTTCCGACTCGCTAATAATGCGACCCGGCTCGCCGAGGCCTGACGCCCCGGCTTTCCCCCATTCCACCCGCCGCCGTCTCCCGCCCCGACGGCCGTAACCCCTGGGACACCCACAGGATGCGAAAGCTCAACGTCAAATGGTTCCTGGCGCTCGTGATCGGGACGGCCGTCGCCGCCGGCTCCGTCTATGCGCTGCACGCCTTCCAGTACCAGCGCATCGCCGACGCCCTCCTTTGGCAGGCCCGCCGGGCCGAGGACGGCGGCAAGCTCGACCAGATGAGGCACTATCTGCAGCGCTATCTGGACTTCGCGCCGCAAGACGTGGGAGAGACGGCCCACCTCGGCCAGGCGCTGGCCGGCGAGCACTTCGCCTCCTCGCTGTCCGCACGCCGGCAGGCCTTTTTCCTCCTGAATAAGGTCCTGACTCATGACTCCGGCCGGCGCGACGTCCAGCGCCTGATCGTGAAGACCGGCCTGGAGATCGGCGAGTTCAACGCCGCCCGCCGCAATCTGGAAGCGCTGACGAAGAGCATCCCGGCGAACGCCGACCCGGCGGAACGCGGCGAGCTGGAGGGCGACTGGGGTCGTCTGCTGGAGGCGGAAAAGAAACCCGCCGAGGCCATCCCATACTGCCGCCTGGCCGTCAAGGACGCGCCATCGGAGGAACACAGCTACGCCCGCCTGGCCTGGTTGCTGCGCGCCAGGACGGCACGGCGGACGAGCGGCAAAAGAACGTCACCGAGGCCGACCAGGCGATCGGCGACCTCGTCGCCCATAATCCGCAGTCGGCCCAGGCCCACCTGACGCGCTGGCGCTACCGCCGCGAGTTCGACCTGCTGGACGTGCGCGGCCGGAACGACCCGGCGAAGCTCCCGGTGGACCAGGCGGCGGCCGAGGACGTGGACACGGCGCTCGGCCTGGCGCCCGAAGACGTGGACGTGCTGATCGCCAAGGCGGACGCCGAGGCGCTGCTGGAGCGGGGCGACCGGGTCCACCGCGACCGGGCCTACGACTACCTGCAACAGGGGCTGAAGCTCCAGGCGACGCAGGGCTATCGCGGCGCGTCGGACATGGCCGAGTTCGACCTGCTCTGGCACCTGGGCACGCTGCTGCTGAGCGACCCGAAACTGGCGGACGATGAAAACAAGATCGCGGAAGTGGAACAAACGATCACCCGCCTCCGCAAGACGCACGGCCAGCCGGCCGCCGCCGACTACCTGGAGGCGCGGCTGCTGATCCAGAAGAAGGAATGGGCGAAGGCCGTGGCGCTGATGGAGCGGACGCGGCCGGCCCTGGCGGCGCAGCAGGCGCACGCCGACCTGATCGGCCAGATGGACCTGAGCCTGGGCCAGTGCTTCGAGGCGCTGGAGGAGTGGCCGCAGGCGGAGGCCGCGTACCAGCGCGTCCTGGCCTGGGACCCCGAACCGGCCGGAGGCGCGCGCCGGTCTCGGGGCGGCGCAGCGGATGCTCGGCCGCTACGACGACGCCCTGAACAACCTCACGCAGGCGGCGGCCGGCGGTTCGCAGCCGGGCAAGGCGTGGCTGGAGGTCGCCCGCCTGGAGATTCTGCACCAGCTGCAGCAGGACCTGCGCAACTTCGACAAGGCCAACAAGGCCATCGACCATGCGGCCGACGCCCTGCCGCGCGACGCGAAGGAGGCGGTCGAACCGACCCTGCTGCGGGCGGAGATATTGGCGATCCAGAATGATCTGCCGGACGCGGAGAAACTGCTGCGCGACGCCCGGACGGCCCACCCCGACCGCGTCGAGTTCTGGACGGCGCTGGCCGACGTGGCCGACCGCCGCAATGACGAGAAGGGGGCGCTGGCGATCCTCGACGAGGCGGACCAGGCGTTGCAGGATCGGGTCGAGCTGCGCGTCAGCCGGGCCATCCACCTGGCCGCCGATCCGACGCCGGAACGGCTCGCCGCCTTGGACGTACTGGTCAAGAAGGACCACAGCGGCTTCAGCGCCGAGGACCAGGATCGCTTGCTGTCCGGGCTGGCCGAGGCGGAGCTGCGGGCCGGACAGCCCGTCGAGGCGGCCGCGCTGCTGGAGGAGCTGGCCCGGACGCCGGCGCATCGAACCGACCTGCGTTTGCGGCTGACGCTGTTCGACCTGTCCCTGCACCACTACGACGACGCGAAGGACGACGCGGCCCGCAAGGAACGGCTGGAAGGCGTGGATCAAGCGCTGAAGGACATCCGCGAAGTGGAAGGCGGCGGCGGCGCGTTCTACGAGCTGGGGCAGGGTCTGCGCTCGACGCACCTGGCCCGACAAAACCCGAAGGACGCCCGGCGCTCGCTGGACGAGGCCTGGGCGGCCCTCGACCGGGCGGCGGAGCTGCAGCCCAACTGGTCGGCGGTGGAGCTGGCCCGCGCCGACGTGGCCGACCTGGGCGGCGACCCGGAGGGGATGATTAGCCATCTGAAGGAGGCGATTCGTCTGGAAGAGGGCCGATCCGCGCCGCAGGTCATTGGGCGGCTGGTCGAGGCGCTGAACCAGCGCGGCCGCTACGCCGAGTCGAAGGAGTACCTCGGCCGGATGAAGCAGTCGCTGCTGGTCAACTCGCCGCTGGGCAAGCTGGCCGCCAACGTGGACCTGAACACCGGCGATCTGAGCCGGGCGACCGACCTGATCCAGGCCGCGGTCGGGAAGGATCCCACGGATTATCGCGACCTCCTTTTGCGGGGACGCCTCCACGAAGCGATGCGCCAGGACAAGGACGCCGAGGATGACTACCGCAAGGCGACGGAACTGGCGCCGAAACAGCCGGACGTGTGGATCGCTTACGTCCTCTTCCTCGGCAACCACGGTCACGACGCCGCGGCGGCGGCCGTCGTCAAGAACGACGTGGCCTTGAAGGTCGCGAAGGACCGGGCCGCACTGGCCGTGGCGGAATGCTACGAGGTGCTGAGCCGGGCGGCGGACGCCAGCGCGGCCTACGACGCCGCCCTGGCGGAGAGGCCGGACGATCCCGTCGTGGTGCGGGCGGCGACGGCGTATCGGCTGCGCACCGGACACGTGCGCGAAGCCGTGCCGCTGCTGGATCGCATCGTCAAGCGCGAGCTGAATTCGCCCGATGCGGACGTGGAATGGTCGAAAAGGGCGCTGGCGCTGATCCTGTCGGGCAGCACCGACTACCGCGACTTCCGCCGGGCGGTGGAGCTGGTCGGACTGCAGCTGGACGCCAACGGCGTGCTGCTGCCCGAGCCGGAGTCCTCCCGGCAGGACAGCGTCGAGAACCGCCGGGCGCAGTGCCCGCGTGCTGGCCACGCAGCCGCAGCGCCAGTTCCGCGCCCGGGCGATCCAGCTGCTAGAGGGCTTGCAATCCAACGACCCCGACGATCAGTTCGTGCTGGCCGTCCTCTACGACGCGGACGGCGCCGAGGCGAAGGAGGCCGAGGTCCTCAAGCACCTGGCCGCGCTCGACGACCGGGCCGTCAAGCCGGAGTACCTGTCGCAGTACGCCCAGGTGATGCTGCGCCTGGGGCAGTCCGACAAGGAGCGGCTCGACGACGCGGCGGCGCTGATCGCCCGCCTGGAGCGGCTGGAGAAGGACCGCAACGAAGGCCAAGGGCGCGTTCGCCACCGTGGAGTTGCGGGCGCGGCTGCTGGAGGCCCAGGGGAAGGGTGATCAAGCCGTCGATGCTGCTGCGAGCTTACGTCAACCGCGTCGGGGCGAAGCCGGAGGAGCCGCTGATGCTGGTCGCGTCGCTGGGCCGGCAGGGACGCTTTGACGACGCCTTCGACCTGTGCGAGAAAGAACGTCTCTGGGACAAATGCGCTCCCGAATTGGTCGGCGGCGTGTGCGAGGCGCTGCTGCGAGGGATGCCCACCGCCGGCAAGCAGCGCGAGCGCGTCGAGGCGTGGCTCGAAAGCGCCATCAAGAAGAACCCGAAGGTCGTGGTGCTGAAGATGCACCTGGCCGACCTGTACGACCTGCGCGGCGAATACGAAAAGGCCGCGGACGAGTACCGCGAGGTGCTGAAGGACGAGCCGGGCAACGTGGTGGCGCTGAACAACCTGGCCTTCCTGCTGTCGCAGCAGACGGGACAGGGCCGCGAGGCGCTGCAGTACATCGACGCGGCGGTGAACGGCATCGGCCGTCGCGCCGACCTGCTCGACACGCGCGGCTCGGTGGAGCTGGCGCTGGGCCAGACGCAGACCGCCCTGGCCGATTTCACCGAGGCCGTCAACGACGCGCCGACGGGGACGCGGCTGTTCCACCTGGCGCAGGCGCAGTACGAGGCGCGCGACCGCGAATCCGCCGTCAAGACGCTGCAACGGGCCAAGGCCGATTTCGGATTGCAGCCGTCCAACGTCCATCCGACCGAGCAGCAGTTCTGCCAGACGCTGATGAATGAGCTGAAGGTGAGGTAACCACTTCGGAATGATGAATGATGAATGATGAATGATGAATCAAGACAATTCATCGTTCATCATTCATCATTCCGCCGAGAATGGAGTCTCAAACATGAAACTGGATCTCGCAACGACGAATTCCCTGGCGGACGATCTCGCCTCCCGCATTGAGACTGCGCACCGCCCGCGTGGCGGTGGTCGGCCTCGGCTACGTCGGCCTGCCGCTGGCGGAGACCTTCGCCTGGGGCGGCTATCCCGTACTTGGCTTCGACGTGGACGAGGACGAAGGTCGCCAAGCTGCGCCGCGGCGAAAGCTACATCGGCCACATCGGCGCCGACCGCGTGGCCGAGCTGATCGCCGGCGGCCGCTTCGACGCCACCAGCGACCCGGTTCGCTTCGTCGAGGCCGACGCCGTCGTCATCTGCGTGCCGACGCCGCTCGGCGAGGCGCGCGAGCCGGACCTGTCCTACATCATCCGCACCGGCGAAATGCTGCGGCCGCACCTGCGGCAGGGCCAACTCGTCATCCTCGAAAGCACCACCTACCCCGGCACGACCGAGGACGTGCTGCGGCCGATCCTGGAGGAGAGCGGCCTCAAGGCCGGCGAGGATTTCTTCCTCGCCTACAGCCCCGAGCGCGAGGATCCGGGCAATCGCGACTTCGCCACGAGGAACATCCCCAAAGTCGTCGGCGGCATGGACGAGACGAGCCTGCGGCTGGCCGTGGCGCTGTACGAGCCGGTGGTGGACGGCGTCGTGCCGGTGTCGGGGACGCGGGTGGCGGAGGCGTGCAAGATCCTGGAGAACACCTACCGGGCGGTGAACATCGCGCTGGTCAACGAGCTGAAGGGCGTGTTCACGGCGATGGGCATCGACGTGTGGGAGGTGATCGAGGCGGCGAAGACGAAGCCGTTCGGCTTCCAGGCTTTCTATCCCGGCCCGGGGCTGGGCGGCCATTGCATCCCCATCGACCCGTTTTATCTGACATGGGCGGCCCGCAAGCACGGCCTGAACACGCGCTTCATCGAGTTGGCCGGCGAGGTGAACACGGCCATGCCGCAATACGTCGTGGACCGCACAGCGGAGGCGCTGAACGAGGACGGCCGGGCGGTGAAAGGGCAGCCGCATTTGCGTGCTGGGCGTGGCCTACAAGAAGGACGTGGACGACCCGCGCGAGTCGCCGGCCTTTGAGATCCTGGAAAAGCTCCAGGCGCGGGGGGCGATCGTCACCTACAGCGATCCGCACGTCCCGACGCTGCCGCCCATGCGGCATCATGCGGTGCGCCTGGACAGCCAGTCGCTGACGGCCGAGTTCCTGGCGCGGCAGGATTGCGTGCTGCTGGTGACGGACCATTCCGCCTTCGACTGCGACTTCATCGTGCGCCACAGCCGGCTGGTGGTGGACACGCGCAACGCCACGGCGGGAGTCGAAGCGGGGGATTGCCGGATCGTGAAAGCGTGATCGTTCAAATGGATTTCACCGCGGAGAACGCAGAGAGCGCAGAGAGAAGACAAAAAAAGTACCGAAGGATCGGCACGTCTCGGAACTATTAAGTTTCTTCTCTGCGCTCTCTGCGTTCTCCGTGGTGAAAACTTGGAGAGGAAGCCAATGGCATTGCATCTCGTCACCGGCGGCGCGGGCTTCATCGGTTCGCATCTGGTCGATGCGCTGCTCGCGCGCGGCGACCGCGTGCGCGTGCTGGACGACTTCAGCACCGGCAGCTGGGACAATCTGACGGACGTGCGCGACCGCGTCGAAATCATCGAAGGCGACATTACCGATCCGTCAACCGTGCGGTCGGCGGTGCGCGGCGTGGAAGTGGTCTTTCATCAGGCGGCGCTGGCGTCGGTGCCGCGCAGCGTGGCCAACCCGATGGCGACGCACCGCGTCTGCGTGGACGGCACGCTTGCAGGTGCTGCTGGCGGCCCGCGACGCCAAGGTGCGGCGCGTCGTCTACGCGGCCAGCTCCAGCGCCTACGGCAATTCCGCCCGACTGCCCAAGGGCGAGGGCGACCCCACGGCGCCGCTGTCGCCCTACGCCGCGGCCAAGCTGGCCGGCGAGCAATACTGCGCCGCCTTCAGCGAGGTGTACGGTCTGGAAACGGTTCGTCTGCGTTATTTCAACGTCTTCGGCCCGCGGCAGACGCCGGACAGCCCGTACGCGGCGGTGATCCCGCTTGTTCATCCGGGCGCTGACGGGCGGGCCAAGGCCCGACGATTCACGGCGACGGCGAACAGTCGCGCGACTTCACGTTCGTGGCGGACGTGGTGCAGGCGAACCTGCGGGCGGCGGCGGCGCCGGGCGTGAGCGGCAAGGTCTACAACGTGGCCTGCGGCCGGCGCACGAGCCTGCTGGAACTGATCGCGCTGCTGAACGGGCTGCTCGGCACGGACGTCGCCCCGACTGCACACGGCCCCGCGCGTCGGCGACGTGAAGCACAGCCTGGCCGAACATCGAGCGGGCGATGGAAGACCTCGGCTACCGACCCACGACGGACATGAAAGAGGGCTTGCGGCGCTGTTTGGCCTGGCAGCAGGTGCGCGATGAAATGACCGTGAGCCGGGGGACCGTCGGAGCGGTGTGAACCTCCGACCACGGGCCGCCCACGTCACAGACCACTGTTGCCCAGGGCGTCCAGCAGCCGGCGAAACGCCCCCGCCGTCACCGGCGCCGCGGCGCCGACGCGCAGCACCGCTTCCTCCAGGCGGTCGCGCGCCTCGGCGAGGATGCCGGCGTCGTGCTGATGGTGCAGGGCGTACAGCAGTTTCGTGGCCCGATCGGTCAGTCGGTTCATGTCCTCCGGCGGCGTTCCGGCCGTCGTCCGCGGATCGTCGAGCGCGTCGAGGAAGGCGGCGAGGGCCTGTTTCGCCTCACGGCCGAGGTGCGGCGCCTCGCGCAGGGCGCGGGCGACGGCGTGCAAAGTCGCCGCCCGTTCCTCCGGCGAAGGCGACGGTGCGGCCTGGTTTTCGGGTTCCGGCATGGCAATGCTCCTTCTCTCGGATCGACGCCCCTCTTCACTAACAGAATAGCAACCGATCGGTCGTACCGCCCAGGCGCCGCGCTTCTCCACGCCGTCGCGGCCTTCTCTCTTCAGTTTGCCGCGCCCCCGGTTCGATAACAAGCACTACGGGATTTGCCGCCGACCCTCGGAGCGCCGCCATGCCTGTATCGATGGGGAAGTCCGCCGTCCTTGCCGCCGTTGGGATGAGCCTCGCCCTGTGGGCCGGCGCCGCCCGCGCCCAGGACTTTGAAACGACGCATCCCTATGCGATTGACCCTAACAAGCCGCACCCGGTCCTTAATCTCCTGCACGTGCATCTGCCCCTGACCTGCTGGGCCAGTCACAACGGCTACAGCTGCGGCAGCTTCCGCTCGGAATCGACGTTCCTGTGGGGTTCGTGCCGCCAGTTCTACGGCGAGCCGTGCCTCAAGGGACCGCCGCCCCCGCCCTGGTCGCCCGAGTCGCGCATCCCGCCCGGCGCTGCCGGCGCCGGGGACGGCGGCCGTCCCCGGACGCGGCTGCAACTGCGGCTGGTGACTCCCGTAGAATGAGTACGGCGGCGCGAAGGTTCGCGCCGCCGTACTCATTCTACGGGAGCCGCGCCATGAATCCCACACCTCGTCCCTCCTTTTCGTTGCAAATGACGTCTTCGCCCGGCCCCGCGGCGGTCGATCCGGTCTGCGGCATGTCCGTGGACCCGGCGACGGCCCCCGCCCAGGTCGTGCACGAGGGCCGCACCTACTATTTCTGCAACCCCTCCTGCGCCGGCAAATTCGAGGCGGACCCCAGCACTACCTGGCGAGCGGCCGGCGCGAGCCGGCTGATGCACCTCATCAGCCGGCTCACGCCGGCCGCTCGCCAGGAGTGAAGGTCGAATACATCTGCCCGATGGACCCGGAGGTGGTCAGCGACCGTCCCGGGCCGTGCCCGAAGTGCGGCATGGCCCTGGAACCGCGCACCGTCCTCGCCGACGCGGGACCGAATCCCGAGCTGGCGGACCTGACGACGCCGCTTCTGGATCGGCCTGGCGCTGACCCTTCCGCTCCTGGCCATGCACGTCCTCGACCTGTTTTATCCTCATTTCATGCACGAATACTCCGTTTTCGTCGGCGCGGCCGAGTGGCTGCTGGCGACGCCGGTGGTGTTCGGCTGCGGCTGGCCGTTCCTGCAGCGGGCCGGCGCCTCCGTGGTGCGGCACAGTCCGAACATGTTCACGCTGATCGCACTGGGCGTCGGGGCGGCGTACCTGTTCAGCACGGCCGCGCTGGTTTGGCCGGCGGCGCTGGGCCGTAACCTCTACTTCGAGACGGCGGCCGTCCTGGTGGAGCTGGTGCTGCTGGGGCAGGTGCTGGAGCTGCGGGCGCGCGGCCAGACCAACGCCGCCGTGCGCCGATTGCTGAGACTGGCGCCGAAGACCGCGCGTGCCTGGTGCGGCCCGACGGCCGTGAAGAGGACGTGCCGCTGGAACTGGTGCAAGTCGGCGATGTGGTGCGCGTCCGGCCGGGCGAGCGCATGCCGGTGGACGGCGTCGTCGTCGAGGGCGGCGGCGGCGTGGACGAATCGATGCTGTCGGGCGAGAGCCGATGCCGGTGGAGAAAGGCCTGGCGCGAAGGTCGCCGGCGGCACGCTCAACGGCTCGGGGACGCTGCTGGTGCGGGCCGAGCGCGTCGGCGCCGACACGCTGCTGGCCCACATCGTCCGCCTCGTCTCCGAGGCCCAGCGCAGCCGGGCGCCGGTGCAGCGCCTCGTCGATCAGGTGGCGCGCTGGTTCGTTCCGGGCGTCCTCGTCGCCGCTCTGCTGACATTCTTCGCTCTGGTATTATCCTGGACGCATCCGCGTCCACCCGGATCGGCTGACGCACGCCCTGCTGAACGCGGTGGCGGTGCTGGTGATCGCCTGCCCCTGCGCTCTGGGTCTGGCGACGCCGATGGCGGTGATGGTCGGCGTCGGCCGCGGCGCCGAGATCGGCGTGCTGATCCGCGACGCCGAGGCGCTGGAGACGCTGGCCAAGGTGGACACGCTGGTCGTGGACAAGACCGGCACCTTGACGGAGGGCAAACCGCGTCTGATCGGCGTGGAGGCGGTGAACGGCTTCGACGAGGCGGAGTTGCTGCGGCTGGCGGCGAGCCTCGAACGGGGCAGCGAACATCCGTTGGCGGCGGCGGTGGTGCGCGGCGCGGAGGAGCGCGGCCTGTCCCGGCAAGGGCGGAGGAGTTCGAGTCGATCCCAGGGCAAGGCGTGGTCGGCGTCGTGGACGGGCGCTCAGTCGTGCTGGGCACGGCGGCGTTCCTGGCGAGCCGGGGGCGTCAGCCCCCGGAGGAGGCGGCCGCGCTGGCGGCGCGGGCCGACGACTTGCGTCGCACCGGCGAGGGCGTGCTGCTGGCGGCGGTGGACGGCCGGCCGGCGGGGTTGCTGCGCGTGGCCGACCCGATCCGGCCGACGACGCCGGAGGCGGTGCGCCTGCTGCACGCGGACGGGCTGCGTCTCATCATGCTGACCGGCGACGGCCGCGGCACGGCCGAGGCGGTGGCGCGTCCGCTGGGACTGGACGAGGTGATCGCGGAGGCGACGCCGGCGGCGAAAGCCGACGTGATCGGCCGCTTGCAGGATCAGGGCCGCGTCGTGGCGATGGCCGGCGACGGCGTCAACGACGCTCCGGCGCTGGCCCGCGCCAACGTCGGCGTCGCGATGGGCAGCGGCACGGACGTGGCCCTGGAGAGCGCCGGCGTGGCGCTGGTGCGCGGCGACCTGCGGGCCGTGGCGCGGGCGCGGCGGCTGAGTCGATGGACACTATCCACGATCCGGCAAAACCTGTTTTTGGCGTTCGTCTACAACAGCCTGAGCATCCCGCTGGCGGCGCTGGGGCTGCTCAACCCGATGATTGCCGGGGCGGCCATGAGCCTCAGCTCCCTGTCGGTGGTGCTGAACTCGCTGCGACTGCGCGGGAAAGCGCTGTGAACGCGATGGAACTGCCGTGGGTAGCGGCTGACCGGGCGTGGGTGGGCGATAGGCGATGTTTTCTGGCAGACGGCGCCAACCTGCCCCCTGAACAGGAATTCGAGTAGTGTCTCCCTCGGTTCATCCGGGCCGCCCCTCTTCCCATCGGCCGCACCACGCCCTATCCTGAAACGCGGTCCCGCACTTCCTGTACCCCAGGAGGCCGCCATGCCCCCGCTCGTCGCGTCGCGCCCATCCCTGGCCGACCGCTACGCCGCCGAGTTCCCCCTGTTGCGCCGGCTGCACGAACAGGCTCGCGGCGTCTTCCCCAACGGCGTCACGCACGACGGCCGTTGGCTCGATCCCTTTCCCATCTACGTGGACCGGGCGGCCGGCGGCCGCAAGTGGACCGTCGAGGGCAAGGAGCTGATCGACTACTGGTCCGGCCACGGGGCGCTGCTGCTGGGCCACAGTCATCCCGCCGTGGTCGAGGCGGTGCGGCGGCAGATGGCGAAGGCGACGCATCCCGGCGCCTGCCACGAAAGCGAGATCGAATGGGGCCGACTCGTCCAGCGGCTCATTCCGTCTGCGGAGAGGGTGCGCTTCACGTCGTCGGGCACCGAGGCGACGCTGATGGCGCTGCGGCTGGCGCGGATCTTCACCGGCCGGCCGAAGGTGCTGAAGTTCGCCGGCCATTTCCACGGCTGGCACGACTTCCTCATTCCCGCCGCCGACCCGCCCTACGACGGCTCGACGCCGCCCGGCGTCCCGGCGGAGGTCGCGGCCTTGACGGTCGTGCTGCCGCCCAACGACGCCGAGGCCGTGGATCAGGCTCTGCGATCCGATCCGCAAATCGGCTGCGTCATCCTGGAGCCGACCGGCGGCCACTGGGGCGGCGTACCGATCCGCGGGCCGTTCCTGCACGCCCTGCGCGAGATCACCGCGCGCCATGGCCGGCTGCTGATTTTCGACGAGGTCATCACCGGCTTCCGCGTCGCGCCGGGCGGAGCGCAGCAGCACTACGGCGTCCGGCCGGACCTGACGACGCTGGCCAAGATTCTGGCCGGCGGTTTGCCCGGCGGCGCCGTAGCCGGCCGCGCCGACGTTCTCGCTTCTCTCGAATTTCGACCCGGCAAGCCGAAAATGAAGCATCCCGGCACGTTCAACGCCAACCCGCTGTCGGCGTCGGCGGGGATCGCGGCGCTGCAGCTCGTGGCGACCGGCGAACCGTGCCGCCGCGCCACGGAGATCGGGCGGCTGCTGCGAAGCCGGCTCAACGCCCTGTTCGCGGAGCGCGGCGCCGACTGGATCGCCTACGGCGAGTTCTCGATGTTCCGGCTGTTGCCGCACTACCGCGGCCCACGGCCGGACGGCGACGATTTCATTCCCTACGACGGCGATCTGAATAAGCTGGATGGTCCGCGCGATGCGCGTCTGATGGCGGCGGTTCGGATGGGGATGCTGCTTGCATGGCGTGGACTTCTTCGGCATGGGCGGCATGACGACGGCGGCGCACACCGAGGAGGATGTGGAGCGCACCGTCGCGGCGGTCGCGGGGATGTTGGAGCTGCTCGAAGGCGAGCGGTCGGTGTGAACCAGGTCCAAGGTCCGGCCCGCCGTGAACGGCGGGCCTAAACGCAAAAGCCCCGTCAACGGGGCGGAACGCTTGCAGCCCCGTTGACGGGGCTTCGGCCTGTAGCCCCGCCGTTGACGGCGGGGCGGACGGACTCCCCTATCGAGAGGCCCACCCGGGTGGGGTCTCCCCGCCCTTTTGCTGGACACGGGGCGCGGCGGATGGGATAATCCCTTCCACCCGTTTTCCCGGATCGCCGAGGCGCCTTATGCCCACACCTCCGCAGCGTCCCCCCAACTCGACGGCGCCTCCTCCCTCGCCGTCGGATGCTCCATCGGTCCCCGCCCAGGGTCCAACGCTGCCGTATGCTCGGCCTTCGCCAGCGGCGGGAGCGCCGGCGCTGCAAGTCCCCGGCTACGAAATCCAGGGCGAGTTGGGCCGCGGCGGCATGGGCGTCGTCTACCTGGCCAAGAACGTCCTCATGAACCGCCTGGAAGTCCTCAAGGTGGCCGACAAGGCGCTGCTCGACCGGCAGCCGGGGGCGGCGGAACGCTTCCTGCGCGAAATCCGCGCGGCCGCGCAGCTCGGCCATGAGAACGTGGTCAAGGCGTACAGCGCCCTGCAAGTCGGCGAGCTGCTCGTCTTCGCGATGGAGTACGTCGAGGGCGAGGGCCTGGACCGGGTTGTGCGGCGCCAGGGTCCGCTGCCGGTGGCGCACGCCTGCCATTACGTCTCCCACGCCGCGTTGGGCCTGCAGCACGCCCACGAGCAGGGGATGGTCCACCGCGACATCAAGCCGCCCAACCTGATCCTGACGCGGCGCGGCAAGAAGCACGTTGTCAAGGTGCTCGACTTCGGTCTGGCCAAGGCCGTGCGGGAGGGGGAGGCGGCGACGGACCTGACTGGGGCGGGGGCCATGATGGGCACGCCGGCCTACATGGCGCCGGAGCAGGCGCAGGACGCGGCGGCCGCCGACATCCGGGCGGACATCTACAGCCTGGGCTGCACGCTGTACTTTCTCTTGACGGGCGCCCCGCCGTTCGCCGGCGCCAGCATTTATGCCATCCTGAAAGCGCACGAATCGACCGAGGCGACGCCGCTGCATCAGAAGCGTGCGGGGATTCCGACGGAGTTGTCGGCAGTGGCGGCGCGGATGATGGCGAAAGACCCGACGCGGCGTTTCCAGAAGCCCCTTGATGTGGCCAAGGCGCTGGCGCCGTTCATCAAGCCGGGAGCCCTGCCTCCGCCGGAACCCGTGAAGCCGCCGCCCCCACCCGCGGGGGCCTGGCTGCCGGAGACCTTGCCGGTACGGCTCGCCGAGCGAGCGGAAGCGAAAGCAAGGAGCGGCCCGCATCGCGCGGCGCCGCCGGCCGAGGTGGTGTGGACCGAGGTGGACGGCGTGATGCGCCGCGCCTCTCCTGGGGCGGCTCGACGCGCGGGGCGGAGACGCCCCGACCACCGCCCGGATCGGGGCGTCTGGTAAGCGATCCGCGCGGACAAAAGACGATAGCGCTGGAAAAAGTGGCCGATCCTGGCGGCCTGCGGAGTGCTTCTGCTGCTGGTCGTCGGGGTCGTGCTGTTGGTCAGCGGCGCCTTCGGCGAGGGGCCGCGGGAGAAGCGCGGCGATTCGCCGCCTGGTGGGACTACGACGCCTTCTCCTTGGACTCCGGCGGGTCAGGCGGTGGGCGTGCAACCATCGCCGTTGGACTGCACGAAGGACGGGGTGAGCGCGACGGCCGTGCGGCAGGCGCAGCAGGCGTGGGCGCAGTACTTGGGGCGCCAGGTGGAAGAGGAGGACGAGATCGCTCCCGGAGTGAAGATGAAGTTCGTCCTGATACCGCCGGGCACGTTCCAGATGGGGTCGCCGACGGGTGAAAGCGAGCGGAGTACGAACGAGGCGCCGCACGAGGTGGAGCTGCGATATCCTTTTTATCTCGGGGCGAATGACGTGACGGTTGGGGAGTTCCGGCGATTTGTGGACGCGACGAAATACAAGACGGAGGCGGAAAGCGACGGTAAGGGCGGCTACGGCGGGGATCCTGACAAGGGAACCTTCACGCAGGATCCGAAATACACGTGGCGCACTCCCGGCTTTTCTCAGAGCGAGGACGACCCGGTGGTGGAGGTGTCGTGGAACGACGCCGGGAAATACATCGAATGGGTGAATGGAAACGCGCGGGATGGACTCTTGTACCGCTTGCCGCGCGAGGCGGAATGGGAATACTCTTGTCGGGGAGGGCGTTCTTCTTCCCTTGCCTTCGGTGTTGGGGACGGTACGACTCTTTCCACGCGCAACGCGAATTTCTCCGATTCCAACCTCAATAAGACGACGCCGGTAGACACTTATAAGCCGAACACGTTGGGCCTGTACGACATGCAGGGCAACGTGTACCAGTGGTGTTCGGACTGGTACGGCGACTACCCGGCAGGACATGCCGTTGATCCGACGGGGCCGCTGTCGGGCTCTTCTCGGGTGTTCCGGGGCGGCGGCTGGGACGACGGCGCCAGGCTCTGCCGTGCGGCGCACCGCTACGGGAACGAGCCGGGCCTCCGGCTCAACGACCTGGGCTTTCGCCTGGCCCTAGTCCCGTCCGGTCTGGACAAGTGGTGAGCAAGCGAGGAAGGTGAGCGTAGCCCACCGCGCAGGCCGCCGGGCCGCGAGGCGGAGCCGCGGCCCGGCGTGCCGGAGCGGTGGGCGGAGCGGGTGGCGTCGGGGGTCTCTTTTGCGCTGGGGTCCAGGGGCGAAGCCCCTGGCGAAAATTTTTCCGCCGCCATCTGTTCAAACGTATACATAAAATGCCGTTCAAGTTCTTTATTGTGCCGATCCAGGACGGCGGTCAGGCGGAGGAGCAGCTGAACGCGTTCCTTCGCGCGCCACCGCGTGCTGGCGGTTGATCGCCGCTGGGTAGAGCAAGGATCGGCGTCGTTCTGGTGCTTCTGCATCGACTTTCTGGAGGGCGGCTCGGACGGAGCGGCGCCGGGACGCGGGCCGGGAGGACGCGGAAAGGTGGACTACAAGGAGATCCTCAAGCCGGAGGACTTCGCCGTGTTCGCCCGGCTCCGCGACCTGCGCAAGGAGATCGCCCAGGCCGAGGCGGTCCCGGTGTACACGATTTTCACCAACGAGCAGCTGGCGCAGATGGTGCAGCAGAAGGCGACGAGCAAGACGGGGCTGGAGAAGGTCGCCGGCGTCGGCGACGCCCGCATCGAGAAGTACGGATCGCGGGTGCTGACTGTCCTTCAGGCCGCGTGGCCGGAAACGCATGAAACGAGTGGGAAACCTGTTTGAAGCGGTCCTCGACCGCGACAACCTGCGGCTGCCGTGGGCCGGGCGCTGCGCGGCAAGCGCGACCGGCCGGACGCGCGGGCGTTCGTCGAGCGCCTGGAGGAACGGCTGGCGGAGTTGGCGGCGCAGGTTCGGGCCGGCGCGTTTCCGGTGGGCCGCTTCCGCCAGTTCGTCATCCGCGATCCGAAGGAAAGGATCATCTCCGCCCCGCCGTTCGCCGAGCGGGTGCTGCATCACGCCCTGATGAACGTGTGCGAACCGCACCTGGAGCGCTGGCTGATTCCCGATACGTTCGCCTGCCGCGCCGGCAAGGGGCGCGACGCCGCTCTCGTTCGCGCCCGGCGCTTCGCCGGCCGCTTTCCGTTCTTCTTCAAGTTGGACATCCGCAAATACTTCGACAGCGTCCCGCACGACCGCCTGCTGGACCGGCTGGCCCGTCGCTTCAAGGACCGGCCGCTGCTCGACCTGTTCGGGCGGATCGTCCGCTCGTTCCGAGCCTCGCTCGGCCGCGGCCTACCGATCGGCAGCCTGACCTCGCAGCATTTCGCCAATTTCTATCTCGGATGGTTCGACCGATTCGTGAAGGAAACGCTGCGGCTGCGCGGCTACATGCGGTACATGGACGACATGGCCCTGTGGGCCGATGACCGGGCGACGCTGCGGGCCGCGCTGTCGGCCGGCGGGCGACTTCCTGGACGACGAGTTGGGGCTGACGCTGAAGCCGACGCCGTACCTGAACCGCACGGCTCACGGCATGGACTTCCTGGGTTTTCGCGTCTATCCCGACCGGCTGGAGCTAAATCGCCGTAGCAAGCTGCGCTATCGTCGGCGGCTGCGAGGACTGGAAACGGATCATGCCGCCGGCCGAATCGACGAGACCGACTTGCAGCGGCGGGCGACGGCCCTGACCGCATTCGCGCGGTCGGCCGGCGTATCGAGCTGGCATTTCCGCCGGTCGGCGCTAGACTATGTCCGGCAAATCGTCTATAGCCCCGGCGGGGCGGCGGTCAATAGCCAGGGGTGAAACCCCTGGAGGCCGGGGCCGGCCCGTATCCCCGTTTTAGCCCCGGAGGGGCGGTGGTGGTTCGTCTCCCCGCCGCCCCTCCGGGGCTAATGAATCGACCGATGGGCTGGTCTCTCCAGGGGTTTCACCCATTGGTATCTCCACAAGTCGGTCTGCGTCTGCTCCGTCTTAAGCCCCGGAGGGGCGACGGTGCATAGCCAGGGGTGAAACCCCTGGAGCGAGGCGGCGTCCCTGGGTCGAGGAAGCCCCGGAGGGGCGGCGGCAGGCGATGCACCGCCGCCCCTCCGGGGCTGAATCAGGGCGCAGCACGTCCTGGCCTCCAGGGGTTTCACCCCTGGCTATTCACCGCCGCCCCTCCGGGGCTGAATCGGGGCGCGGCACGTCCTGGCCTCCAGGGGTTTCACCCCTGGCTATTCACCGTCGCCCCTCCGGGGCGAAAGACGGAGCAGACGTGCTGCCTTTGTGTAGATACCAATGGATTTCACCCCTGGCTATGCACCGCCGCCCCGCCGGGGCGAAGACGATTTGCCAGACAAAGCCTAGACTATGTCCGGCGGGCGGTCGAAGGGCTCTTCTCGGGTGATCCGGGGCGGCAGCTGGAACAACAACGCCAGGAACTGCCGTGCGGCGAACCGCAACAGGAACGAGCCGGGCAACCGGAACAACAACCTGGGCTTTCGCCTGGCCCTAGCCCCGCGGGTGGGGCGGACGCTTGACCGGACGGGACCGACCGGTTCCGCCTCTCTGCGGCGGGGCGGACGAAGCGCCGAACCGGCCGCCCGGTGCTGGTAGCAAATGCGAACGCTCCGGGCGGCCATCCTACGGTCCCGAGCAGGCGGGTCGGGGCCGAGCGGCAAGCCGCGGCGAGAGCGACGGCCGGTATTCGCCCCGGCGCCCAGTTCGATCGCCGGATAGAATGACGGCAGACCTCCCGAGGGCCGTTCATGGAACCGATCCATATCCGCACCAAGGTCGAGTCGGAAACTCTCCACCTGCCGCAGCTCAAGCCGCTGATCGGCCGAACGGTGGAAATCACCGTCGCGGAGTCGCCGGCGCCGGCGGTTCGGGAGACGTTCTACGCGGCTGTGAGCCGCATTCCCGAAACCGAAGCGGAGTGGGAAAGCCGACGGAAGACGCTGAGGACCTGGAGGGCGGACCCGCGCTTTGAACCGTACTGGCCGGTCATCGACGACATGCTTACGGTAGACTTCGCCTCCGCCCGCCGCTGGACCGCCGCGCCGAAGCCGCGCGGGCTGACCAACTACGACTTCGACGCCTGGCGTGAGCAGCGGGAACACGACCGCCTCCACGCCGGCGATCACCTCCCATGATCCTCGTTGATGTTGTGAGCCGCGCGGCCCACGATGCCGTTCGGTTTCCTCCACCTCTCTCGTCGCTTGGCCGTCTCTCCGACCGCGCTAGAATAGGCAGGGTTGTCATTCCGGGTGGAGCGAACTATGGCCCGCGATCTCTACGACATCCTCGGCGTCGCCCGCAACGCCTCCGAAGCCGATATCAAAAAGGCCTATCGCAAGCTGGCCCGCCAGCACCATCCCGACCGCAACCCCGGCGACAAGCAAGCCGAGGCCCGCTTCAAGGAGATCCAGAGCGCCTACGATGTGCTCGGCGACAAGCAGAAGCGCGAGAACTACGACCGCTTCGGCTCGGCCGAGCCGGGCGGATTCGGCGGCGGCAATCCGTTCGGTGGAGGCAGGGCCGGCGGCGCGGGCGGCGGCTCGCCGTTCGGTAACGTCAACCCGGAAGACCTCAGCGATCTCCTCCGCCAGTTCGGCGGCATCGGCGGCATGGGCGGCGGCATCGACCCGGAGGAATTGTTCGGCGGCCGAGCGCGCGGCCGTACGCGCCGCACACCGCGGCCGCCGGCCGAGATCGAAACCGAGACGACGATCCCGTTCGAGACGGCGGCGCGCGGCGGCCGGATCACCCTCAGCATCGACGACCACGAGATCGATGTGAAGGTGCCGGCCGGCGTGGACGACGGACAGCGGCTGCGCGTGGCCGGCCAGGGGCCGAACGGCGCCGACATTTACGTCAAGCTGCACATCGGGCCGCACCCGTATTTCCGCCGCGAGGGCAAGAACGTCATTCTGGAGGCGCCGATCTCGGCGCCCGAAGCGATGCTTGGAACGAAGATCGACGTGCCGACGCTGGACGGCGAACGGCTGACGGTCAAGGTTCCGGCGGGGGCGTCGAGCGGCGCGCGGCTGCGTCTGCGCGGCCGCGGCGTGGCGGGCGGCGACCAGTACATCGAGCTGAAGGTCGTCGCGCCCGCCGCCGCCGACGGCCGCGAGCGCGAACTGATCGAGGAATTCACGCGCCTTCACCCGTTGAACCCGCGCACGGGCCTCCCGTGGAGCTAAGCCATGACTGCCGACGGCCCGCGCCTCACCTTCCGGCCGCACGAGCACCTGCGCCGCCCCGCCGACTTCAAGCGGGCCTTCGACCGACGCCGCTCCGCCGCGGACGGTAAGCTGATCGTCTACGTCTGCGAGAATGGCCTGCCGCACCTGCGCCTCGGCCTGTCAGTGTCGCGCAAGAACGGCCCCGCCGTCCACCGCAACCGCATGCGCCGCCTCTACCGCGAGGCCTTCCGCCTCGACGCGCCACGAGATGCCAACCGGCCTCGACCTCGTGCTGGTGCCGCGCCGGCCGGAGGAACCGACGTTGGAAGAGCTGAAAAGGTCACTGCCGCGGCTGGTGCGGCAGGCGGCGCGCAAGCTGGGACAGGAGGGCCGCCGGCCGTGATCGGAAAGATCTTGGCCCCGTTCCGCTGGGCGCTGCGAACGTTCCTGATCGGCGGGGTGCGCTGTTATCAGATTCTGTCTGCGGCCGATCCTGCCGACCGTGTGCCGGTTCGAGCCGAGCTGCAGCGAGTACATGATCGCGGCGGTGAACAAGTACGGCCCCCTGCGCGGAGCGTGCAAGGGGGTGTGGCGCATCTGCCGCTGCAACCCGTGGACGCGCGGCGGTTACGATCCACCGTGAGGGGCGTCTCTTCTTCGTCGCCCGCGCCGGAATGAAATGAAATGATGGGAGTAGTCGATGTTCCCGAACAAGTTCCTAACGGCGATGGCCGTGCCGGTCATCCTGGTCGCCATCGCCTGCGTCCTGGCGATCGGAGGGCGGGCGGACGAGAAACCAGCCAAAGCCATCAACGGGTTGTCGGCCCAGATAGTCGTCACGTCCAAACCGCTCGTCCGGATCGAGAACGTCCAGGCGGCGCTGGTGCTGACCAATGACGGCGAGAAGCCCGTGCGCCTCTGCACGCTCTGCGGAGGAATGAGGTCCGGTTGGGCCGGCGGCTACGAGGAAACGTTCCGACCGGACTTCTTCAAGTCCGGCACCCCGCCGGCGGAGGACAGCGCCGGCCAGATCGTCACGCTGCGTCCGGGCCGCAGCATATCGCTCCCCATCAGCCCCATCAACACCTACGGCGGGATCCCGCGGGAAGCAGAGGGGAAGCTGAAAATCGCCGCCGCCTATGAAGTCGGCGACGAGTTCGCCAAGAAGTTCGACACGTGGGCCGGCCGAGTCGAGGCGGCGCCGGTCGTCCTCGCCGTCGCCGTCGGAGAGCCGGACGAGGTGGGCGCCTGGTCTGCGCCGGTCAAGGGACTCCAGGCCCGTCTCTGCGTCGTCCGGAAAGCGCCGTTCAACGGCACGCCGATCCTCGGCGTCTCTCTCGAACTCCGCAACGTGTCGGATCTGGGCGCGGTGATGGAAGTCCCGTGGGACGAAGCGAAGGTTCGATTCACCGTCACCGATGCGGCCGACAAGCCGGTCGCCGCCGTGAGTGGACCTTACGATGAACTTACCTCGCCGATTGGCGTCCTCCGCTTGCCTCACGACAGCCAGTTGCGCTTCTCCGCCTCACACAATGGCGCCGGAGTCCCCAAGGATCAGGCGGCCATGCTGGATTCTGGGAGCCATCACCCAGTGGGTGTTCAAACGAGGGGACGGGCAGCTCTATCGTTTGCAGGCCAAGGTGACGATCCCGGATAAAAAGGATGAGCGCTGGTCCGGCACGATGGAGGTTCCACCGGTGCGCCTGCCCGTGGAACCATAGGGTTCCGTTTAGCGGCGACCCGGAGGGGAGCGCGGGGGCGACGCGTCCCCTCCGGGTCGCCGCTAACCGAAGTCCGCGTTGTCACTTTTGCGGCGCCTCCGGCGCTGCTCGGCGGCGCCGCCTCGCCCTTCAGGTAATCCCGAACGGGCGGCGTCAGCAGGGCGGCGCCCGTCACCGCGCCGATCAGCAGCACGAGCAGGACCATCCTGCCGGGCCACCGGTACATGTCCCAAAGGCTCAGCGCGATTTGCAGCGCCAGGCCGACCCCGACGATCGTTCCCGTCCCGATGATGGCCAGCGCGAAATACGGGCCGACGTTGGGAAGCCGGGCCAGCCACCAGCAGCTCACGTCCGCCACCTGCGCCAGCAGCACCAGCGGCGCCAGGATGCAGCGGAACCACTTGGCGTAGCTGCTGAACGCGAGGATCAGGCCGGTCAGCATCCACAACATACAGAAGCTGAGAAGGTGCAGGTGCGTGGTCTGCGCCAGGCCCGACAGGGTGAACTGCCGGCTGGTGTGGCCAGCCGGGGGAACGAACAGCACGTCGGCGAAATCGTTATAATCGCTGAGTTGTTTGTGTCCCGCCTCGTCCGCGGTTTCGTGACACTTCAAGCATCGGTCCAGGAAGACGTCGTTAACCCGGATCGTGCCGTCGGCGTTGAGCAACTTCTTGGTGATGGGATGGTTGGCCAGCGGCGCCGGCAGCGTTAGTTCATTGTTTTCGTAAGCGAGTTTCCGCTCCGCGTCGGGCAAGTGAATCCACGCCTGCACCGCCAGCCGTTCGCCTTCGCGCTCTTCGTGCAACCTCGGCAGTTTGCTGGGATCCTTCGCGATTATCTTCCGGTAATCCGAGTCGCCCTTGAAGAAGGCCTTGGCCATGCTCTTGGCGCCCGTTTCCAGGGGTGCGTCCTCCGGTCCCATGATGAGGTCTTCCAGCTTGCAAGTGGGCGGGGGCGGCGCCGACTTCGGGATGGGCCAGCCTTCCACGCCGGAGAAGATCTCCACCACGTCGTTGGGCGTCGGCAGCGGCTCGCCCTTGCTGGCGTTCTGAAAGTGCAGCTGCATCAGGGCCGCGAAGTAGCCCAGACCGACCGCGATCAGGAACAGCGACAGCGTCAGCCGGACGGGAAGGGGCAACCCGCGCAGGGTGATTCCGAACGGAGCGCCATTGCCGTTTGCGATGGTGGCCATGGGAGAAAACTCCAGCGGGTGAGAATCAGGCGGGGGCGTCCAGCGCCGCGGCGACGGCGGCCAGGACGCGGGTACGGGCTTCGTCCAGCGGGTCGGGCAGCGTGGCGCCGGAGGCCAGGCGGTGGCCGCCGCCGCCGAACGTCTCGGCGATCCGGGCCACGTCGATCCGGGAGCGCGAGCGGAAGCTGACCTTCACGCCGCCGCGCGGCTGCTCCATGAAAAACAAGCCGACCTCCACACCATCCAGGCTCCGCGTATAGTTGACCAGATCTTCGCTGTCCTGCGGCAGGGCGCCGGTCGCGGCGTAATCTCCTTTGTGGATCTCCGTAAACGCGATCCGACCACCGTGGGCCGCCGTCAGGCGCTCCAGCACCAGGCCGGTCAGCCGGAGCCGGCTGAGCGTGTTGCGCTCGAACAGCTGTTCGTAGGCCTCGGTCGGCCGGGCGCCCGCCTCCTCCAGCCGCGCCGCCAGCGTGAACGTGGCCGGCGTCGTGTTGCTGTGACGGAACCAGCCGGTGTCCATCGCCAGCGCCACGAACAGGGCGTGGGCCGCGTCGGCCGACAGCGGGCCGCCGAGCGCCGTCGCCGCCTCGAAAACGAGCCGGCCCGTGGCCTCCGCCGTCGCGTCCACCAGCCGGACGGCGCCGAGGTCGTCCTGCGTCAGGTGATGGTCGATCACCACCTTGGGGACCGTCAGCGATCGCAAAAAAGTCCCGAAATCGCCGAGTTGGCCCCAGGCGCCGGTGTCCAGCACGATGACCGCCTCGGCGTCGCGGTAGTCGGCGCCGGGAAGCTCGAAGCGGCGGACCTGGCGGCCGGGGTCGAGGAAGTCGTAGCGCGGCGGCAACGAGCTGGCGACGACCAGGCGGGCCGTCTTGCCCTGACGGCTCAGCACGTCGGCCAGCGCCAGCATCGAGCCAAGCCCGTCGCCGTCCGGCCGGACGTGCGTGGTCAGCAGGAAGCGCTGGCGCGGACGAACGATATCGACGAACGGCGTCCAGTCGAGCGGCATCGAGGGACCTTTCCAGGTGGGAACCATCTCCCCACGATTATAGAGGGGCGGTCGGGGTCGGCAAAGTGCGAAGTTTTTTGCCGCAATTTCCCTCGCATTCCGCGCCTCCGTCCTTCTATAATGGACGCGGCGATACAATCCATCCCGCCCACCCCGCCGAACGCTCTCCCGCCCGTCGATCCTCCTTCGCTCGCGCCGCGGGCCGGTAACTCGGAGTTGCTCCATGTTGCGATCGCGTTATTGCTTCTGCGTTCTGTGCGCCACGCTGGGGGCCGTCCTGGCCCTGATGCTGTTCCTCCTCGCGCCGCGGCCGGCTGACGCCGCCGAGCCGACGCCCGCCGTCAAGGGGCCAGTCAGCTTCATCAACGACGTGGCGCCCATCCTCAAGGAAAACTGCTACGGCTGCCACGGGGCCAAGAACCCCAAGGGCAAGCTCGACATGACCAGGTTCGCCAGCTTCAAGAAGGGCGGCACGAAAGAGGAGCCTTTCCACGCCGGCAAGCCCGACGACAGCCTCATCCTCGACCTGCTCAAGGCCACGGACGCCTCAATGCGCATGCCGCCCAAGGACGTGGCCGATCCGCTGCCGCCGGCCAAGATCGCCGTCATCGAACAGTGGATCAAGGAAGGCGCCAAGCTCGACGCGGGAATCGACGAAAAAGCCGATCTCGTTAAGGAGCTGCGCCTGCGCTGGCAGCCGCCCGTGCCGCCGATCGCCTACGCCTTCCCCGTCACCGTCACGGCGCTGGCCTTCACGCCAGACGGCAAGCACGTCGTCGCCAGCGGCCACCACGAGCTGACCGTCTGGGACGTGAACACCGGCAAGCTGGAGAAGCGCATTCGCACACGGGCACGGCGGGCATTGGCGATGCTCTTCCTTCCCGACGGCAAGCTGGCGGCGGCCGGCGGCCGGCCCGGCGAGGAGGGCGACGTGCGCATCTACGACATCAACGCCGGTACGCCCCGGATGGTGGACGGCGTCGCCTACCTCGACGGCGTCACGGATCCGAAGGTGATGGTCAAGCAGCTGCTCGACGCCGACGACGAGGTGCTGTGTCTGGCCCTCAGCCCCGACGGCAAGAAGCTGGCCGCCGGCGGCTGTGACCGCATCGTCTACGTCTGGGACATTGCCAACGGCGCCGCCAACGCCGTGCTGGAGCAGTCGATCGAGAACCACGCCGACTGGGTCTTCGCCACGGCCTTCTCGGCCGACGACAAGTTCCTCGTCACTGGCAGCCGCGACAAGACGGCCAAGATGTGGGACCTGGCGCACAAGGAATCGGTGCTGACGTTTCCGGAGCACCAGGCGCCGGTCTACGGCGTGGCGATCAAGGCCGACGGCAAGACCGGCTTCTCGGCCGGCGACGACAACCAGATCCGGGAGTGGAACACGCAGGGCGACCAGGCTGGCAAACAGATCCGGGCTTCGGGCGGACACAGCAAGACGATCACCAAGCTGATCGAGGTGCCCAAGCATCCGCTGCTGGCAACGGCCAGCGCCGACGACACCGTGCGGATCTGGAATGAAGACAATGGGTCGGCCGTGCGGACGCTGTCGGGCCACACCGACTACGTCTACGCCCTGGCCGCCAGCCCGGACGGCGCCCTGATCGCCTCCGGCGCGTTCAACGGCGAGGTGCGCATCTGGAAGACGGCCGACGGCAGTCTGGTCAAGGCGTTCAACGCCTCGCCCGGCCTGGCGCCGCCGTCCCCGCCGCCGGCGCCGCCGAAATGACCACGATTTTGGCGAGCGGCCGGCGTGAGCCGGCTGATGCAGGTCTATCAGCCGGCTCACGCCGGCCGCTCGCCCTGCCCACTTGACTCGCAACTCCTCCGCGGCGAAGAATAAGACCAACGGTTGTCGTCTTGCGCCCCCCAGGAAACGCCGCCGAGGGTCTCATGTCCGTCCCCGAACGCCCGCAGTTGCGCCCTATCTCGCCGCCTCTCCCGAAGACCCGAATCGTCGTCGCTTCATCGTTCACGACCTCTTGCGTCTCAACGGCGCCATGCTGCGCCTCAACGCGCTGGAGCTGGAATGGGTGCAGCTGTTCGACGGCACGCGCACCCTGCGCGAGGTCCAGGCCGAGGCCGTCCGTCGGGTGAGCGGCCAGATCGTGCCGCTGGAGGTGTTCACGCGGCTGGCGTCGGAGCTGGACGAGGCCCTGTTCCTCGAAGGCCCGCGCTACCGCGCCGGCGTCGAGGACCCGGTTCGTCGGCCGTCGTGCATCGGCGCCTACGAGGCCGACCCCGACGCCCTGCGCCGCCAGGTCGAGTGGTTGTTCACGGGGCCGGGCGGGCCGGGGCTGCCGCGCGAGGCGCGGCCGGACGACGGCCTGCGGGCGCTTCTGGCGCCGCACATCGACTACGCTCGCGGCGGCAAGACCTACGCCTGGGGCTTCAAGGTGCTGGCCGAGCGGACGCCGGCGTCGCTGTTCGTCATCGTCGGCACGTCGCACTATTGCAGCCACCGCCGCTTCACGCTGACGCGCAAGCACTTCAAGACGCCGCTCGGCGTCGTCCCGACCGACCAGGACTACATCGACCGACTGGTGAAACGTCACGGCGGCGACCTGTTCAAGGACGAGCTGATGGCGCACATGCCGGAACATTCGATCGAACTGGAAGTGGTCTTCTTGCAGTATCTCTTTGAGGGCAAAAAACCGATTCGCATCGTGCCGCTGGTGGTCGGCTCGTTCGAGGACGCGGTGGTCTCCGGTTCGCCGCCGGTGGAGCGGGAGGACGTGGCGCGAATGGCCGAAGCGCTGCGGGCGGTGGAGCGCGAAACGAAAGAGCCGATCTGCTACATCATCAGCGGCGACCTGGCCCACATCGGCCCGAAATTCCACGATTACATCCCGGCCGAGGGCGCGTTCCTGGACCACAGCCGGGCGCAGGACCAGGCCATTTTGCGGCAGGCGGTGGCGGCCGATCCAGCGGGCTATTTCCGGGTCATCGCCGAGGAGGCCGACTGCCGCCGCATCTGCGGCCTGCCGCCGACCTACACGGTGCTGGAGGCGCTGCGTCCCGGTTCGGGCCAGCTCTTGCACTACGACCAGTACGTCCACCCGCGCGGCTATGAGAGCGTGAGCTTCGCCAGCGTGGCGTTTTATCGGTGACGGGGTTGGTCGGCCGCCTAACTTCGCAGACGCGATCCATGAAGCATTCGTATGTGGCGACACACTCCTTTCCGGACAGAGGAAATCGCATCAAGGCGTGTGCCAATCGACCGCCGTCAAGCCGGGGACGCCGGCGAACACGGGGGCGCTGGGCGTCACGAAGATCAGCCCGTGAACCGACGCCGTCGCCGCGATCAGTAGATCGGCTGTGGCCAGCCTTCGCCTCTGGCTAAGGAGGACGTTCCCGATGCTAGCCGCACGATGAGCGACAGCCTCCTCGACGTTCAGAAGCGTCACGTTCCGCAACATCTGGATGCAACTCTGCTGATACCGAAGGGCGTTCGCGGCCGCGTCAGCCACAAATCCAGCTCCGTGAGGGACACGACGGAGACGAAAAGGCTGCCGAGGTTCTGCAAGAACCGCTGATGGATCAGCGTTGCTTGCCGCACCCCGCCGGCGCAAGTGTCCGCGTCCAGCAGATACTTCATGAGGGATCGTTCTCCGGGATCCGAACCGGCCGGCCCCGAAGAGCGCTCATCGTCTCTTCGAAGTCCGCAATCTGTTCCGGGGTCATGTCGGCCCAAGCCCCGAAGGACAGGCGGAGCCCTTCAGCCGGCTCCAGGATCAGGTGCAGCGTCACCCGGTAGCCATCGGGCAGGAATGTTCCTTCGTCGAGTGTGATCGTCCTGCCCTGGATGACACCCTTGAGTACGATCGGCATGTCCATCTCTCGCCTCCTTGATTCCAGTCCGCCGAAACGCGAACGTTCCTACCGCCCCAGGTTTTTCCAGATTGTAAGGTGGCGCAACAGGTTTCGCCGCTTCACGACGCTCCTCCGGCATGAACCCGAATGCGGAGAGGGATTGTTTCCGTATAAACGGCTTTCTTCGCCTTGCCGCGTCCGTCCGGCCGCGGCAACGTCCTGCCCTCTTCAATGTCGCACGCCGCCATCAGCCGCAGCGCATCCCGGACCATCACTTGGGCCGACTTCAGGGTGCGGCCCTGGCTCAGGACGCCTGGGTAATCCAGCACCTCGGCGATCACCCAGCCGTTGTCGCCGTCATACGCCGCATGATACTCCAGCATGTCGCAGACCTTCTCCAGCGCCGCACGATGCTCAACCCTCGTCCGTTCTCCCGCCGTCGATCTTCCGGCCCTTGCGATCCACCTCACAGCCGCACTTGGGACAAGTGCAACCGCCCCACATCGCCTGCCGCTTTCCGGCGGGCCGACGAATCGCCGGCAGCGCCGCGCCGCAGTCCGGGCATTTCTTCCGGGGCGCCAGCAATTTGAGGACGCCGACCGCCAAACCGGCCAGGGCGCCCGCGACCGCGCCGATGAGCGCACCCTCAAGGATCCCGCCGAAAATGACGTGATGCATCACTCAAGTTCCTGGTTCCGAGGAGGCTGGCCCAGACATGCCATCAGTATACCAGCCGCGCCGCGGCCGGCCTACCGGCAGGGGAGTCGGCGCGCCGTCACGGCGCCGGCGGCGAGCAGAGCTTGCCCTCGACCGGCCGTTCCCACAGCGGCTTGCCCGTCCGCAGGTCGAACGCCTGCAGCCGGCGCGGCCGGACGAATGGATGGTCTATCGGCCCCTTGAACGATCCGGAGACGAGAAAAAACGCGCGCTGGCCGACCACGGCGACGCCTTCGGTGCCCGGATCGTACGGGGCCTGCGCCAGCCGATTGCCGCTGTCCGCGAAGACGATCGACCAGCTGTACCGATCGCGGTCTTCCGACCCCGCCCGCTGGTCCGGGCTGGGCGCGGCGTCGCGCAGGCAGAGGAAGCGCTCGTCGATAGTCGGCAGCGCCAGCAGCCGCTTGCCGACCAGCAGCTCCTTCGGCGGGTTGACCCTATCGGCGTTCCAGAGCCAAAGCGATAGCTTTTGTCGTCCTTCCTCCTCGTCCAGGACCAGCGCCGCCTGGCCGTCGCCGGTCGCGCCCTGCCAGCGGACCACGGCCTTTTCCAGCTCCTTCGGCGGCGGAGGCGGCGCGGCCGGCGGCACGGCCGCGGCCGTCTCCACCTTGCCGGTTTCCACGTCGATACGGACCTGGCCCTCCGCATGGCGCCTCGCGTCGGCCTCGGCTTGCGGCGTGGCGTGCGTCCCGCTGTACCAGGATCGCGCCTCCCAGTCCAGGATCAGCCGGCCCCGGTCCAGCCGCCAGCGCACCGTGAACGACCGACCCGGCGCCTCCTCGACGCTCACCCAGTCGGGGAAGGCCGCCGTCTCCGACTCCAGCATCCGCCGGCCGCCCTGCGTCCGGTCGAAGGCCACGACGCGGAGGCCATTGCCGTTCACCGGCGTCCAGGCGTACAGGCGGTCGTCCTCCGCCAGGGCCGGCCGCTGCGCCCCGTCCACATCCCATAGCCGGTCGCCCGTGGCGAGGTCCACGGCGTCGATGCCGCCGTGCGCGTTGGCGAGGAAGCCGGTGCGGCCGCCTGGATCGGCCACACCGCACGGCAGCAACGGCCCCGCCGACGCGGCCGAGGCCGTCAGGCTTACAACCAACCAGGCGAAACCGAACCGACGAACGGCGTGCGGGAGGCTGCGCATTTTGACCGCCTTTCCTGGCTCACCGCGAACCGGGCGACCCGGTCGCGGGCCGCATCCTAATGATCGGCTGTCTTCCTGTCAAAGCGAAGCGGCCGGCGTCCCGACTTGAGCGCCGGCCCTACGAACGGCATAATCTGTCGTGGAACCGTCGCCCGCCGGAAACCGCTCCCATGCGCATTACGCTGACCGTCACCGAGGGGCCGCACCAGGGCCAGGTCTTCACCTTCGACGGCCACGATACCTTCCTCGTCGGCCGATCGAAGCGCGCCCACTTCCGTTTGCCGAGCAAGGACCGCTATTTCTCGCGCATCCATTTCCTCGTCGAAGTCAACCCGCCGCATTGCCGTCTGATGGACATGAGCAGCAGCAACGGCACCTACGTCAACGGCCATCGGGTCGAGCGCACCGACCTGCACGACGGCGACGCCATCCGCGCCGGCCAGACCGTGCTTCAGGTGGCCGTCGCCGCCGGCGTCTCCGCCCCCGGCCGCTCCGAGAACCATCCCGTCCACCCGGCGGCGCCGGCTCCGCCGGCGCCGTCGTCCCCCGAACCATCGCTGCCGCCCGCGCTGCCGGCCGAGTGCGCCGGTTGCGGCGCGCCGCTGACGGAATCCGACGACCTCAGCCTGTGCCCGGCCTGCCAGGGCGAGAGCCGGACCCTGCGCCAGGCCGTCGCCGGCTATCACCTCGTCCGCGAGCTGGGCCGCGGCGCCATGGGCCTCGTCTACCTGGCGGTGCGCCGCGCCGACTTCCGGCCGGTCGCCCTCAAGACCATCATTCCCGCCGCCGGCGGCACGGATTCCCAGGTCCAGCGCTTCCTGCGCGAGGCCAACATCCTGCGCGAGCTGGATCACCCCAACATCGTGGCCTTCCGCGACATGGGCGAGTCCGACGGCCTGCTCTACTTCGCCATGGACTACGTTCGAGGCCAGGACGCCTTTCATCTGCTCAAGAAGCAGGGGCCGCTCGACGTGCGCCGGGCGGCCGGCCTGATCGTTCAGCTGCTCGACGCTTTGGCGTTCGCCCACGGCCGAGGCTTCGTCCACCGCGACATCAAGCCCTCCAACCTGCTCGTCACGGAGCAGGACGGCGTCGAACGGCTGATGGTCGCCGACTTCGGACTGGCTAAGGTTTACCAAGCGTCGAACCTGAGCGGCCTGACCATGACCGGCGACGTGGGCGGCACCATCCCATTCATGGCGCCGGAACAGATCACGGAGTACCGCACGGCCCGGCCGCCGGTGGACCAGTATTCGGCCGCGGCGTCGCTGTACAACCTGCTGACGGGGGCCTACGTCTACAATTTTCCGGGGTCGTTCCAGGAGCAGCTTTTGACCATCCTCAACGAGTCGCCGGTGCCGATCCGCAAACGGCGGCCGGACCTGCCGGAGGCGCTGGCGGCCGTCGTGCAGCGCGGCCTGGCCCGCGAGCCGGCCGCGCGGTTCTCCGACGCCGGGGCGATGCGCGACGCCCTGCGGAAGTTCGCTTGAACCCCATGCGCCGCGACCTGGACGCGCTGGAGGCGGAAGCCTTCGACCTGCTGGTGATCGGCGGCGGCGTCACCGGGGCCGGCGCCGCCCTCGACGCGGCCCTGCGCGGCCTGCGCGTCGCCCTGATCGACAAGGGAGATTTCGCCTCTGGTACGAGCAGCGTATCGTCGAAGCTGATTCACGGCGGGTTGCGCTACCTGGAACACGGCGATTTCTTCCTGGTTTACGAGGCGCTGCACGAGCGGCGCCGGCTCCTGCGCAACGCCCCGCACCTCGTCCGGCCGCTGCGTTTCGTTCTGCCCTTCTACACCGGCGGCCGCGTGCCGCCGTGGGAGCAACGGCTCGGCCTGCTGCTGTACGACCTGCTGGCCGGCCGCAGCGGAATCCGCCGCAGCCGGGGGTATCTCAGGGAGCGGCTCGAACGAGACTTTCCCGGCCTGCAAAGGAGCGGATTGCGAGGCGGCGCCGAGTTCTTCGACGCGCAGATGGACGACGCGCGCCTGTGCGTGGAGGTGGTGCGCACGGCGGCGTTGAACGGCGCGGTCGCGGCGAACTACGTCGAGGCCGT
Source organism: uncultured Planctomycetaceae bacterium (assembly GCA_963771935.1). Lineage (GTDB taxonomy): Bacteria > Planctomycetota > Planctomycetia > Gemmatales > Gemmataceae > UBA4732. The sequence continues at coordinate 226,572 of CAVYVK010000008.1, forward strand.
GGCGTTCGAGAAGGAGGCCGGTCTGGTCCGCGGCGTGCGGGCGCTGGACCGGCTGGGCGGCCGCGAGGTGCGCATCCGCGCCGGCAGACACTGAACGCGGCGGGGCCGTGGGGCGACGCGGTGCGACGGCTGGCAGGCGACGACGCCGGGCAGTCGCTGCGGCCGACCAAGGGCGTCCACGTCCTGGCCCTCGGTCGCGGGTTGACGGCGGCGTTCCTGCTGCTGCACCCAGCCGACGGCCGCGTCTTCTTCGTGATTCCCTGGCTGGGCAAAACGCTAATCGGGACCACGGACACCGTCTGCGACGATCCGCCCGACCGCATTCGCGCGGCGCCGGCCGATATTGACTACCTGCTTGAGGGGCACAACTACTATTTCAACCCGCCCTTGTCGCCGAGCGACCTGTTGAGCAGCTTCGTCGGGCTGCGGCCGCTGGTGCGGACGCGGCCGGGCGAGCCGTCGGCCCTGTCGCGCGAGTTCGCGCTGTCGGCGTCGCCGTCGGGGTTGCTCACCGTCTCCGGCGGCAAGTACACGACCTACCGCCGCATGGCCGAGGTCGCGATCGACGCCGTGGTCCGCCGGCTCGGCTTGCGCCGGCGCTGCCGCACGCGCGATTTCCGGCTGGACGGGGCGCCGCGAGGGCCGTGGGAGCAGTACGAGCCGGCTGCCGTGAGAAGGCTGCAATCGCGATGGGCAATATCGGAAGAAGACGCCCGCCATCTAGTCGGCCGGTATGGGACGCGGGCCGGCGACGTGGCCGAGTACCTGGGCCGCGATCCGGCGCTGCGCGGCCGTGTCGTCGAGGGGGAGCCGGACCTGCGGGCCGAGTTCGCGTACCAGCGCGACCATGAGATGGCGATGACGACGGCCGACTGTCTGCTGCGGCGGACGCGGCTGGGGCTGTTCCGGCCGGAGCTGCTCGGCTGAAGCGACGTTTATGAACGCGGCGGTCGGCATTTGCTTGCGGGGCAGGTCGAAATGCGTAGGATTACCAAGTGTGGCGCTGTGGAGCCAGTGGTTCGGCGAAATAAGGGCGACTCCCCGTGGCATCGCGTCAAATGAAGGCTGCGTTCTTCTTCCTCGGGACAGTTCTGTTGGGAGGCCTCACGTTCTGGTTGCCCAGCATCGTGCTACACGCAGTGCGGGGAGAGAACTTCTCGGGCGTGGATGCCATTGCCCTCACGGGGCTGCTTCCGGTTGTTGCGGTCATGGCCGCTGTTGCCGTTCGGCGTCTGCAAAAAACTGATAAAGGAGCGGCTTTCGCTCCTTTGGCAGTGGGCTTGGGCGTGTGGGTCTTGGGACCGCTGGCGATGTTCGTCAGCGCAATACCAAGCGGCGGAGGTTTCGCCGTGCAGGGCGGGTGGGTCGCCCTGCCGGTCCTTACAGCGTTGTTCCCGCTGACGACGTTCATGATGGCGACTTATGACGGGAGCCTTGGCGGCCTGGTGTTGGGGAGCGTGGCGCTCGTCCTCCTGTTCAGCTGGGCCTGGCTTGCGGCCATTGCCCTCGCACGGAACCCTGGCGATAACGTGCCGAATCAGACGCTATAGCAGACCGGCCGCGCGATTGACGGTTCTTCGAGTTTCAGCGCCTTCTCCCTCGTGAGCCGACTGCTGAGCGGGGTCGCCCGGCGAAGGAGACCGGCGACGAGGCTATCGCCGTTGAGTAGAATGCACGCGGAGGTGTCCGATGATCCAGACCGTTGAGGCGGTCGTTGATGCAGCCGGCCAGGTCCGTTTGCTCGGTGAGATCCACATCGACTCCCCCCGCCGGGCGCTGGTGACGGTGTTGGACGAACCAGCCGCGGCGCCGGGCGAGGCCGCGCTCCTTGCGGAAGCGGCCTTGGCGGTGGACTGGTCCCGGCCGGAGGAGGACGCGGCGTGGTCACACCTACAGCCGGAGAGGTAGTCCTCGTTCCGTTCCCGTTCTCGAATTTATCGCAATCCAAGGTGCGGCCAGCCGTGTGCCTTGCCGACGCCGGCCGCGGCGACTGGGTGCTGTGTCAGATAACGAGCAGCCCATACGGCGACCCGACGGCGGTAGCACTGGACGCTCCCGATTTCACATCGGGCGGGCTATTGGTAGCTAGTTTTGTCCGGCCCGGCAAATTGTTTACAGCTCACGCGGGGTTGATGGTCCGGTCAGTCGGCGTCCTCACCTCTGCTGCCTTCGCGCGGGTGTTGTCCGCAGTCGTGGCGGTGCTTCAGCCGCCCAAAAGCCCCTAACGCCGGACCAATCGTTGCAGTAGACCGGCCGCACAAGGTTAGCCGTGCTTCAGCGCCTTTCCCCGCGTGAGCCGGCCGATGAGCGGTGTCGTTCGGCGAAGCGGGACGAGTCGCTACAATGACGTCGGGCTTGGCGACTCGGATTTTCGGTCCTAGGCAAGACAGGAGGCGGGAGTGGCTGCCTTGGCAGATCGGATCACGGTAGACCCCGAACAGTGCGGCGGCCGCCCTTGCGTGCGCGGCATGCGCATCCGCGTTAGCGACGTACTCGACCTGCTCGCCAGCGGGCTGCGCCGAGCAAGTCCTTGAGGAATTGCCGGATCTGGAGCCGGCGGACATCCAGGCGTGCCTCCGCTTCGCCAGCCGGCGCGTGTCCGAGCCGGAGCCGGTCGCATGATCCTTTGGCTCGACGCCCAGCTGCCCTCGTCGGCCGCCGCGTGGATCACGGCGACGTTCGGGATCGAGGCTCACGCCGTCCGCGATCTGGGGCTGCGCGACGCCAAAGACGCGCCGATCTTCCAGGCGGCCCGCGCCGCCGGGGCTGTGGTGATGACCAAGGACAGCGACTTCGTAGAGATGTTGCAGCGGCTCGGGCCGCCGCCGAAAGTGCTGTGGGTGACTTGCGGCAATACGTCGAATGCTCGCCTCCGCGAGATCCTCAGTCGCCAGTTGCCTGCCGCCGTTGCGCGTTCGGAGAGCGGGGAGAGTTTGATCGAGATCGGGGATGGTACATAGTCGATTCCTCCCATGTTAGCCTCCCTTGCTCGCGCTTCGGGCTGGTCAATCCACCCCCTCACTTCCGCCGCGCCGCCCACCGCCCCTTCGCCGTCCCCAGCGGCAGCAGCTGCACCCCGCGCACGAGCGGCGGCTTGTGTCCCTTGCCCGCCTGATCGCGCTCCACGCCTCCGCCCAGTCCTCCCAGCGGATCGGCATTCTCTGAAAAATCAGCCGATCCGCCGGCAGCGTCCGCGACAGCGCCGCCGACGCGCCGTACAGCGGCGCCGGCGACAATTCCCCGTCGCCGTGCAGGTCGTACACCGCGCCCTGCTCGAACTGCCGCCCCGTCTCCACCACCAGGCCGCGGTCGTCGAACGTGAACCACGCCCCCGTCGGCAGCAGCGTCTCCACCTGCTCGCGCACCAGGTCCACGCCCGCCGCCTTGTAGAAGCCGGCCAGCGCGTCCGTGAACGCCCGCACCTGCTCCAGCGGCAGCCGGTCCAGCCAGCCGTGCGAAGGGTGAACGGGATCTTTCAAAAGCGGAGTTTCCGTCTCGGCGAACACGGCAATCCCGGCGACCAGCCGGCCGGAATGCTCCTCCAGATCGATGTGGACGCCGCCCCCCCATCCCGCACAGACCAACTCTGTCCGTATGCGGTTGGAGGCGAGGCGGACATGGCCGACGTGCAGCGGCGTTTCCTCGCCCCACGTCTTCGAGCCGGCCAGCAGCGCCAGGAAGTTGCGCTCCACGAAGCGGCGCACCGCCTCCTCGACGTGGTGCAGTTCCTCGTGCCGTTTGCCGTGCCCAGTCGCCTTGATGCGACGCAGCCGGGCGTACAGCTTGGGCAGCGTGCCCGAATGGAAGCCCGGCCGCAGCAGCCGCGGCACGGTCTCGCCGTGCCCGCCCGCGGCCTGTGGACACAGGTCGCGCGGTTGATTCGCCCGATACAGGCGCCAGTTCTCCTTGAACTCCCAGACCAGGAAGCCGGGGATGCCGGGAAGGCCGAACTGAAGGACGAAAAGGAGCAGGCCGGCCGTGACGGGTTCCATCGTACTGAACAGGACGGGCGTCAGCGGCGTCACGAGGAACGCAAAAATCAGCTTGTGCGACACCGTCACGACCGGAAAATGCTTGACCGGATTGAGCTGCGGTTCGGCCAGCAGGTTGACGCAGAAGCGCACGACGTAGGTGACGAAGAACCACACGAACCCCAGCGCCGCCTTGACCACCAGCCACCCTCGGCGGTCGCCGCTGCGGAAGCGCAGCCATTCATCGACGGTGTAGAGCAGCCGCTCCACACCGTCGAGCAACCGGCGGAAGAAGGCCAGGATCAGGCCGATCAGACCGGGGACCATGTTCCGCGAAAATAGCCGCCAGCCGCGCAGCGCCGCGTCGCCGAACGCCTCCTCGACGTGCATCCCCAGCCGCGAATGCAGCAGCGCCTCCACGGCGAGGAACACCACGGCCGACGCAATGACCACGGCCGTCGAATCGACGCCGAGCAGAACCAGGACCAGGGCGACCGGAGCGGTCCACAGCAGCGGTTTCAGGACGACGAGGTAGAACAACAGGTACGGCCGGCTCTGGAAGAAGGCCCGCACCGTCGGCAGTCGCATGAACGCCGCCGGCAGGTCGTAGAACACGCCGCGGACGATGCGCCACAGCAGGCGGAAGACGGCGAAGACCCTCCGGCGAAACCAGGGGACGTGCAATAGAAGTAGTAAAATGATCGCGGTTATCGAAAAGGAATATTCGTTGAGGTATTCCAGATGGCGCGGCCAGTCGGCGAAGGCGTGCGTCGCGGCGGCGGCGAACGGCCCCGCCGTCCCTGGCGCGAGCAGCAACCCAACCTCGCCCGCGGCGACGACGGTGGGATTCACCCTGTGCGGGTGGAGCAGGTGGTGCTCGACCAACTCGGCGATCTCTTGCGCCCCCTTCAGGACGACGAAGGCGCCGAGGAGAGGCAGGATCAGGTACAGGGTGAGGAGACGGCCGACGCGAGTGCCGAAGGCCAGCGCGCTGACCCGTTGCAGCCCGCGGAGGTAAACCTCGCCGCGATGGTAGACGCCATCGAGGGAGACGGCCAGTTTCGCGTTGGCGCGGAGCAGGGGATCGCCGCCGAGGAACTCGCCCGGCCCGGACAGGTCGGCCAGCTTCAGCCGGTTGCGGGCCAGCGCGTCGCGGAGATCGCCCAGGGTGAGGAAGCCGCGGTCCACGACGCGGTCGAGCAGTTCCTCGATGATCTTGTCGCGGGCCACGCGCTCGACGTAGGTGCGCGGCTTCAGGCCGGCCTCGTCGAGCGAACCGAGAAGCAGCGGACGAAACCGATCCCGCATCTGCTCTTCATGACGGCCGACGGCGGCGTGGAACAGTTCCAGGAGGCGGCCTCGGTCGGCCTCGGGTAGTCGAGCGGACGCCAGCCGATGAGCGGCCCTGCGCAATCGGCGGACCAGATTCACCTGCCGCTGGTGTGGCAGTAGACGGACCACCGGACGGCGGCCCCAAGAGATCATCCACTCGATCAGGTCCACGGCGTACACGTCGCGCTCCTGGTCGATGCAGACGCGCTGCAAGTCATAGAGCAGTCGGTCCTCCCGCGTCCACGAACCGGATGCGGCCGGCCCGAGCAGCAACCCGAGGCCGCGCCGCCACACCACGGCCTCGGCCTCAGGCGAAGCCGAGCGCCGCCCGCAGCCGACCCGCCAGTCGGTCGAGGGCCGCCGACGACGTCAGCTCGCGCGGCTGCCGCCTCTTCGGGTCCGGCCGCCCGCGCCGCCCGCTCCAGCAGAACGGCGGCGCGCACCTCGTTGCCGCGCTCTGCCGCCGCGGTCGCCGCTCTCGTCCGACGGGCGTAGGCCGCCGGGTTGGGATGGACCGCCGGACCCGGCGCCGGCGCCTCGGTTCGCGCTTCGCCCTCCTCGGCCTGCGGCGACGCCGGCGCCGGGTCCGGCGCCCCGGCCAGACGCGTGGTGGCGAACAGCGCGGCCGCGTCCACGTCGGCGTCCAGCACGCGGAACACGGCGTCGAGATCGCGGATCGCCGGGAAGTAGTGCGCCAGCCGGCGCGGGGCGAAGCAGTGCAACTCCAGAAAGACGGCGACGAATTCCTCGTAGACGGAGCGCAGATTATGGGAATGCAACAGGAAGTTTTCCTGGCGGAGGACGGTGCGGACCTCATCGGCCTCGGCCTGACCGATGCGGCGGATGCGTTCGCGGACGATGGCGTCGCCGGCCGGGCCGGTGGGCAGACGGCGGGCGACGGCCTGATGAACGCGGGCGTGGAACAGGAGCCGCCAGTATTTGAGCAGCGTCGCCTCGGGCGGCAGCCGTCGTAGCTTGCGCGGGTCCGGCGTCGGGAACAGCAGCAGCGTTTCCGGCAATTCGCGATCCGGTTTGAGGCCGAGATCGTCCCGGTCGGCGACGGCCAGCAGGGCGTCGCGGCCGATCACGTAGCTCTTGCGATGCGGCACTTGCAGGCCGGGTCCGGTCAAGCCGCTGTGCTTCTTGATGACGCGGCGCAGGATGCGCGGCGGCACGAGCAGCGCGGCAGGGTCCGCGGCGGATAGGGCCGCTTCGAGGTCGGCCAGGGTGAACCGGGCGCCGGCGGTCATGCGAACGACCTCTCGCGGGAGATTGGATTCTGCCGCCATCGTAATGCACGGGGACTGCGGACGCCATACGGCAGGCCCCTGGACGGTTCGCCGCGCCGCCCATACACCTATTCCTCAGTCTCGACAGGTTCTCCGCGGCCCACTCCCGGCCGTGGAGACAATAGGGAAAACGGTGCAAATCCGTTGCGGGGCCGCCGCTGTAACCGGCAAGGCTCCCGAACCTCACCAAGCCACTGCGATCCGCCCAGGACCGCGGGAAGGCCGTTCGGGAACGCGAGAGGGACGTAACGTTCCTCCCGCAGCCGGAAGCCAGAAGACCTGCCTGTCGAGGGGTGTGTTCCGATGCTTCGGCCTCAAGCATCCGGGCAAGGCGCATTTTTTTCGCCATCGACCCGGATCTCCTTGCGCCGAAGCAGGCTCCTTTTGCCCGAACCGGCAGAAAGGATCGTCTCCATGCTTCCGCGCATCCATCGTTTCCATTCCCCCTCACCCCGGTCCCTCTCTCTCCAGGGGAGAGGGATGAGAACGGCGTTCACGCTGATCGAGCTGCTCGTCGTGATCGCCATCATCGCCGTCCTGATCGGTCTGCTGCTGCCCGCCGTCCAGAAGGTCCGCGAGGCCGCCGCCCGCATCCAGTGCGCCAACAACCTCAAGCAGCTGACGCTCGCGGCCCACAACTACGAAAACAACAACCAAATTCTTCCCTTGGACTACAGCCCTTACCCGAATGGAGGCCCGCCGCCGTCGTATACAACCCAATGGTGGTTCGCGCAAACGAGCTATGACGCGAACTTCAACCTGATCTACGACCCGACGATGGGACTCCTCACTCCCTACTACGAAAACAACGGCAAAGTGACCCTGTGCCCTAGCCTCAACGCCCCGCCGGGGTTCTATTCTTACACCTCTCCGACCGGCCAACCGCTGACCGGCGGTTACGGCTACAATAAGGCTCTTGGCGGACGTAAAATGGTCTCAATCCCCTCGACCAACACGACGTACCTGTTCTGCGACGCCGCCTTGCTCGTCTGCGATCCCTGCGGGATGCAGGAAACCGACGCCATGGTCGGCCCGGTCCCGCTGACTACGAACGGCCAGTTCGGCCTTTTCCAAGCCTTGACGCACTTCCGCCACACGGCCAACACGGCCAACATGGCCTTCCTCGACGGCCACGTCGCGGTCGTCAACCTCGTCGAGACGCCGAGCGATCCGTCGTGGCCGGCCGACGCGGCGGGGTACATGCAGACGAACCATCTCGGTTTTCCGACGACTTCCGATACCCCGTATGTGGCGGATCAGTAGCGATCGTTTAGCCGCGACCCGGAGGGAGCGCTCCGTCCAGGCGCTCCCCTCCGGGTCGCGGCTAAACGCCGTCCCTAGAATAGAAAGGATTCGCATTCACGCCGAGGAGACCTACGGATGGCCGGACAACCCGACGGAACCCTTCCGCCGCGCCGTTCCATGCTCAAGTCGAAAATCCACCGGGCGACCGTGACGCACGCGGACGTCGATTACGAAGGCAGCCTGACGCTCGACGCGCTGCTGCTCCAGGCCGCGAACATTCTGCCCTACGAAGAGGTTCACGTCTGGAACGTGACGCGCGGCACGCGCCTGCGGACCTACGCCATGATCGGCGAGGCCGGTTCGGGGATCGTCTGCGTCAACGGCGCGGCGGCCCACCTGGCGCACCCCGGCGACCTGGTCATCGTGGCGACGTTCACGCAGATGGACGACGGGGCGGCGCGGCAGCACCGGCCGATCGTCGTGCTGGTGGACGAGCACAACCGCATCCGCCCGGCCCGGACGACCGAGATCGCGGGGCCGCAGACGGCGATGAAGTCGTGCTGACCGGGAGACAGACGAATGAAGATCGTCGATGTGCGGATCACCGGCCTGTCGGGCGGCACCGTGGACGGCGGCTGGCCCGGCGGCATGAAGCCGGAGGAGGACCTCAACACGATCGTCGAGGTCCTCACCGACGAGGGGCTGATCGGCGTCGGCAGCGCCATGACGAGCAAGGCCCTGGTCGACGGCGGCGGTCGCACTGCTGCGGCCGCACCTGATCGGCGAGCGCGCCGACGAGCCGGCCCGCGTCAGCGAAAAGCTGCGGCAGTCCACGTTCTGGCAGGGCCGCGGCGGCGCGGTCGAGCACGCCATCAGCGGCATCGACATCGCCCTGTGGGACCTCATGGGCAAGATCTGCGGCCAGCCGGTGGCGCGCCTGCTCGGCGGCTGCTACCGCACGCGCATCAAGCCCTACGGCTCCATCCTGTTCGACGAACCGCCGCGGCTGCGCGAGACGCTGCAGCAGACCGTCGCCCGCGGCTTCAAGGCGATCAAGCTCGGCTGGCGGCCGTTCGGCCGGCGCGACCGCCGCACCGACGAATTGCTGATCCAGACGGCCCGCGACGCCGTGGGGCCGGACGTGGAGCTGATGGTGGACGCCGGCGGCAGCGAGCAGTTCTGGCCGCACGGCTACAAATGGGCCTTGGAAACGGCGAAAATGCTGGCCGGATACGACGTGGTCTGGTTCGAGGAAGCGCTGCCGCCGGACGATCTGGAAGGCTTCATCGAGCTGCGGCGCCATTCGCCGGTGCCGATCGCGACCGGCGAGGTGCTGACGCGGCGGCAGAGCTTTCGGCCGTTCCTCGAACGCCATGCCGTCGATATTATCCAGCCCGATTGTACGAAATGCGGCGGGATCACGGAGGCGTGGCGCATCGCCTGGATGGCTTACGAACACAACATCCTGTTCGTGCCGCACGGCTGGAACACGGCCATCGGCCTGGCCGCCGACCTGCACCTGACGGCGTCGGTGCCGGTGGCGCGCTACGTCGAGTACCTGACGCCGTCGCCCTACATCGAAGAGATCATCACACAGCCGTTCAAGATGGACGTCGAGGGCTACTTACCTATCCCCGACCGACCAGGCCTTGGCATCGAACTCAACCGAGAGGCGTTGAAGAAGTATGGCTTTTAGACGGATCCTTTCCCTACTTAGCAGCGGCTTGATTGCCTTACGATACGTCTATCACATGGGAAGTATTGAACATGCTTATACTAGCCGACAGCTGCGTTCCCTTCTCCCCGGCCGCGCAGAGGAAGGGCAGCTTGTTCGACCGGCAGATTCGTGGGCATGGCGCCTACCTCGCAAGAAGGGGCTGACGCTCGACCCGTTCCTAATCGATTGAGGATGCCGGCGCCCCGCACGGCACGGTCCACATCAAGCTCACGCCGTTGGAGAAATGAGACACAGAGGGCCGGGTGCAATCATCATTAGGATTGTCCGGCCCTCTGCCGCCTGACGACCTCGACGCCCAGCAGCCTGCCGCTCAAGTCCGGCTGTGGTGGGCGAATTGGCCTCGATCCATCCGGGCCGAAAAAAAGTGGAACAATCGAGCCGCCGACGACCAATGTAACATGAATCGGAGCAGTCCCCGGCGTGGGAGGGAGGGGCATGGCAGTCGGTCGGCTTTCCACCCTCGTTCAACAGCTTCGCTGTCTCTTCCTCAAGCAGGACGTCGCAGGGTCCACGGACGAGCCCTTGCTACAGAGCTTCTTGAGCCAGCGTGACGAGGCTGCTTTTGAGGCTCTGGTGCGGCGGCACGGCCCGATGGTCCTGGGCGTATGTCGTCGCATCCTGGATAACTCTCACGACGCCGAAGACGCTTTCCAGGCCACATTCCTCGTCCTCGTTCGCAAGGCGGCCTCTGTCCGGCCGAGGTCGATGGTTGGCAATTGGCTCTACGGGGTGGCCTGCCGCACGGCCCTGGACGCCCGCAGGGCGGCCGCCAAACGGCGGGCAAAGGAGGCTGCCGTGCTTCCCCGGACGCATCGGCCCGACGACGACCGAGCCGACCTCCGGGCCGTCCTTGATGAGGAGTTACAGCGCCTGCCGCCCAGGTGTCGTGCCGTCATCGTCCTTTCCGACCTGGAGGGGATGACCCGGACGGAAGTGGCTCGGCGCCTCGGCTGCCCCGAAGGCACGGTGGCGAGTCGGCTGGCGAGGGCCCGGGCGAGGCTGGCAAAGCGCCTGGCCCGCTACGGTCTCGCCGTGTCGGGCGCTTCGGCGGGAGCGCTCCTGTCGGAGGGGGCGGCGTCGGCGTCCGTGCCGACCTCGCTGGCGGTGTCTACCGTGAAGGCCGCAGGCCTGCTGGCGGCCGGGCAAGCGGCGGCTGGCGTAATCTCGGCCCAGGTCGCCGCCCTAGTGGAAGGAGCGTTGAAGGCCATGCTGCGCAACACAGTTTTGAAGGCGACCGCCCTCCTGCTCGTCGTCGTGGCGTTCGGGACTGGCGCGGGGCTGGTACTGTCGCACGGCGTCGGCGCCGAGACGGCGGGCGGGATGGCGACCGCCGCAGACCGAACGACTTTCGAGGCGAAAGCGGAGGCTCCGGGCGCCGCCGAGGCGGGACGGCACGGGACGGACGAAGCCAAGAACGACTTGGACACGATGCAAGGAACGTGGCGTGTCGTTTCCTCGCAAGTCGGCGACGAGAAGGCGTCGGAGGATGAGGTGAAGAGGCGCAAGATTACGGTGAAGGGCGACGTCCTCACCTACTACTACGGCAACGAACTGAATGAGAAACGAGAGGGAACCGTCAAGCTGGACCCGAAAACGAAGGCTCTGGACTGGAACGTGACCTTTCCCGAAGCAAGCACGATGCTCGCCATCTATGAAATCAAGGGCGACGACTGGAAGATCGGCTTCGGGAACGATGGCCAAGTGCGACCCCGACGGTGGGTGATTGGGAAGGACGACGTGGTGTGGCTGCTCGTCCTCAAGCGGGAGAAACAGGAGAAACAGGAGAAACCGGAGAAAAATAAGGCGGAGAATGAGGCCGAGGCCCATAACTGGAACGCGGTCGGACATATCATCAAAGGCGACTACGACAAGGCCATTTCCGAATGCACGGAGGCGGTTCGGCTCGACCCGAAGAACGACATGCCTCACCTGAACCGGGGCAGCGCTTACTTACTCAACGGTGAGCCCGACAAGGCCATTGCGGACTTCGACCAGGCGATCCGCCTCAACCCCAAGAATGGTGAGGCCTACAGCAACCGAGCCAGCGCCTATGCCGCCAAGGGGGACTACAGCGAGGCGATCAAGGGATACCAGCAGGCCATCAACGTCGAGCCGAAAAGGGGCGATATTTACGGCCATCTTGCGGATTTACTGGCTACCTGTCCCAAAACGGACCTGCGGGACGGCGAGAGGGCGGTCGAGTTAGCGACCAAGGCGTGTGAACTGACGAAATGGAATGACACCATCAGCCTGAGCGCCCTTGCCGCCGCTTCCGCAGAGCTCGGCGACTTCAAGAAGGCGGTGGAGTGGCAAAAAAAGGCGATAGAAGCAAACGGTTCACTGGTCGTAAAGCGGAAGCAAGACGTGGAGGAGGCCCGTCAAAGGCTAAAGCAATATGAGGAGGGCGAGCCGTACCGAAGGCCAAACGCAGATAGTGTCAAGTAGACGCAGAGGTACTATTGCTCTGTCGAAATTCCCAGTAGAGAGCGGCGCGGCGTCAGCCCGCCGGTGGCGCACCGGCGGGCTGACGCCGCGCCGCTCTTTATCCGGTGCGCATGCCGCGCCGGTCCCGAGGATTTCGACAGAAGGCACTATCAAATGAACCCTGACCACGACAAACGCCGGGAAAACCAGTTCCTGGCTTTATTTTGATAGTGCCTCTTGCGAGCACAACATCCTGTTCGTTCCGCACGGCTGGAACACGGCCGTCGGCCTGGCCGCCGACCTGCTCCTGACGGCCGCGGTTCCGATCGCTCGCTATGTCGAATACCTGACGCCCTCTCCGTACCTCGACGAACTGGTGCGGACGCCATTCCGGCCGGACGCCGACGGCTTTCTGAATGTGCCGGACAGGCCGGGCCTGGGCGTCGAGCTGAACCCGGACGCGCTGAAGCGGTTCGGAAGCTAAGCCGGAACGGATTTCATAAATCAACAGTCCGACGCCCCGCTTCGCCCCGCCGAGGACTGCCATGCCCTCCCTCAAAATCCGGCGGATCGACTGCGCCGGCGGCGACGCGGCCGCCCGGCTCGCCGCGCTCCGCGTCCAGCTCGGCGCCCAGGGCAACGTCGTCTCGGCGCGCGGCCGGGAGCTGACCGAAAAGGTCTTCGGCGAAGCGCTGCCGCCGGTGCGCGTCGTCGAGCGCATCTGCGAGGACGTGCGCGAGCGCGGCGCCGCCGCCCTCTTCCACTACACCGAACAGTTCGACCGCGTCCGCCTCGACGCCCAGACGTTGCGCGTCACCCGAGCGGAAATGTCGCTGGCCCACGCCGCCGCCGATCCGGAGTTCCTGGAGACGGTGCGCCGCGTGCGGAACAACGTGCTGTCGTTCCAGGCCGGCCTGCTGCACCGCGACGCCGTGATGACCGTGGCGGGGCGGCACGAGCTGCGGCTGCGCTACCGGCCGCTGCGTCGCGTCGGCGTCATGATTCCCGGCGGGGCGGCGTCCTACCCGTCCACGCTGCTGATGACCGTCTGCCCGGCGCAGGCGGCCGGCGTGCCGGAGCTGGCCGTCGTCATGCCGCCGACGCCGGCCGGCGCCTACAACCACGACCTGCTGGCCGTCTGCCATGAACTCGGCGTCACGGAGGTCTACCGCGTCGGCGGCGCCCAGGCGGTGGCGGCGCTGGCTTACGGCGTCGAGGGGCTGCCGGCCGTGGACATGATCGTCGGGCCGGGCAACCTGTTCGTGGCCCTGGCCAAGCGGCACGTCTTCGGCCAGGTCGCCATCGACTGCATCGCCGGGCCGAGCGAGGTCGTCGTGCTGGCCGACGAAACCGCCCCGCCGGCCTTCGTCGCCGCCGACCTGCTGGCCCAGGCCGAGCACGCACCCGGCGCCAGCATCCTGGTGACGTGGCACGCCCCGCTGCTGGACGCCGTCGCGGCCGCCCTGGAGACGCAGCTGGCCGGCCTGTCGCGCGCCGACCTGACGCGCGAGAGCCTGGAGCAATTCGGCGCCCTGGTGCTGGCCCGCGACGCGGAGGAGGCCGTCGGACATCGTCAATCAAATCGCTCCGGAACATCTGGAAATCATCGCGGAGGACGCCGAGGATCTGTGCGCCGCGATCGACAACGCCGGGGCGATCTTCCTCGGCCCTATTCGCCGGTGGCCGTCGGCGACTACGCGGCGGGGCCGTCGCACGTCCTGCCGACCGGCGGCGCCGCCCGCTGGTCGAGCGGTCTGTCGGCCAACGACTTCCAGCGCCGCTCCAGCGTGCTGTCGTTCACGCGCGACGGCCTGGCGCGCATGGCCGACGACGTGCGCGCGTCTGGCGAACGTCGAGGGGCTGACCGCCCACGCCGCCAGCATCGACGTGCGGCTGGTGGAACGCGACGACGCGGTGCCGCGAACCCCGGCGCGGCGGGCGCGGTCTCGTACACAGGAACAATCGGGCGAGCGGGGGGCGTCAGCCCCCTGATGACTTCATGTTGTCAGCGACCGCAGGAAGAATCAGGGGGCTGACGCCCCGCTCGCCGACCGGATCGACAGGAGAACCCCGCCGTTGATCGAACACCTGCGTCCGGCCGTCCGCGCCATGTCCGGCTACGTCCCCGGCGAACAGCCGCGCAACGGCGCCTTCGTCAAGCTCAACACCAACGAGAATCCGTATCCGCCTTCTCCCCGCGTCTTCGAGGTGCTGCGCGAGGCGCTGACCGGCGACCGCCTCCGCCGCTACCCCGACCCGACCGGCGTGCATTTCCGCCAGACGGCCGGCCGCGTCCTCGGCGTCGATCCCGACGGCGTCCTGATCGGCAACGGCTCCGACGACATCCTCACCATCGTCACCCGCGCCTTCGTCCCCGAGGGCGGCCTCGTCGTCTCGCCGACGCCGAGCTACCTGCTCTACCGCACCCTCGCCGACCTCCAGGGCGCCCGCTTCCAGACCGTGCCCTTCACCGCCGACTGGGACCTGCCCGATTCCTGGCCGATCGAAAAGGCGCATCTCACCTTCCTGGCCAATCCGAATTCGCCCTCGGGGACCACGGTCGAATCGCCGCGCGGCTGGAACGGCTGGCCGACGGAGCTGGACGGCCCGCTCGTCGTCGATGAGGCCTACGCCGACTTCGCCGACGACAACGCCCTGGAGCTGACGCGGTCGCACGGCGTCATCGTCACGCGGACGTTCAGCAAGTCGTACGCGCTGGCCGGCGTCCGCTTCGGCTTCGCCGTGGCCGACCCGGCGGTGGTGCGCGAGCTATTGAAGGTGAAGGATTCGTACAATTGCGATGTGCTGAGTCTGACGGCGGCGGCTGCGGCGCTGGAGGACCAGGACTATTTCCGCTCGATTCGGGCGAAGGTGGTGGCGACGCGCGGCCGCATGACCGAGGCGTTGACGCGGCTGGGCTTCGCCGTGCCGCCGAGCCGGGCGAACTTCGTCTGGTGCCGCCGCGACGACCGGCCGGTGAAGCCGATCTATGAGGAGCTGAAACGGCGCGGTATCCTCGTGCGGTACATGAACTACGAGGGGAGCGGCGACGGGCTGCGCATCTCCGTGGGAACGGACGCGGAGATCGACCGGCTGCTGGAGGAAATGGTTGCACTGACCTGAAAGGGAATCGGACCATGAGCAAGTCGCCGCGGATCGCCGGGTTGATTCTGTGCAAAAGGATGGAGGTGAATCCGGCGGCTGTGGAAATGTCGCTCGTCGGAGTGTTTCACTCGCTCACGTTCCCCGCCTTTCCGGCCCATGCCCCCTTCATGGTCTACGCAGAGGTGTATGACGCTCTGGCGGAAGGTACAATGGAACTAGCTGTGATGCGTCTGGAGAACGAAGAGGTCGTTTATTCTCACAAGAGGTGGTTCGCGGCATCCGACCGAGGGTTGACGTTCCGACAAGAGTGGCGTGTGCGAAAGTGCGTTTTTCCGGTCCCCGGTCGATACGCCCTGTCGCTTCGACTCGACGACCTGGAGTTGACGAAGCGGTATCTGGACGTGAAGGAGGAAGTGCAATGAACGATGAGGCGCAGGGTCGATCGGAAGGCCTCTCGGAAACGCCTGTCGAGTATGTCTCCGGGCCGCATGTCCTGATGGACGGCGAAGAGGACAACACGATTCGCCCGTCCGAGCGGAGATTCGAGGAAGAAATTCGCCTGACGGCGGACTCGCCCTCCTGCCGGAGTTATGCCGTCAGCCGGCAGACGGGCGAAACCAGGATCGAACTGACATTGAACCTCGACGGCTCCGGCAAATCCACGATCGCCACCGGCGTCGGCTTTTTCGACCACATGCTGACGCTGCTGGCGCGGCACAGTCTCATCGACCTGACCGTCCAGGCGACCGGCGACCTGCACGTGGACGCCCATCACACGGTGGAAGACGTGGGCATCTGTTTCGGCAAGGCGCTGGCGCACGCCCTCGGCGGCAAGGCCGGCATCCGCCGCTACGGCAGCGCGACCGTGCCGATGGACGAGACGTTGGCGACGGCGGCGGTGGACCTGTGCGGCCGGCCGTTCCTCGTCTGGAAGGCGGACGTGCCGCTGGAGACGCTGGGGACGTTCAGCTCGACCTTGGCGGAGGAGTTCTGGCGGGCCGTGTCGTCCAGCGGGGCGCTGGCCCTTCACGTCGTCGTCCATCACGGCCGCAATACGCACCACATCATCGAGGCGATCTTCAAGGCGACGGCCCGCGCCCTGCGCGAAGCGGTGGAGATGGACCCGCGCTCTCCGGGCGTGCCTTCGACAAAAGGCGTCCTGTAAGTTGCTTTCCGGCCGGTCTTGAGGGCGCCCGGCGGCGGGGGTATTCTGGACGGCGTCGTCCTTTCCCCGAAGGGTGCGCCATGAGCAACGAAGGCATCGACCGCCAGCAGCAAAAGATCAACGAGTTCCTGCGCCTGCTGCCGCTGACTGCGGCCATCGCGGGCCTGCCCGAATGCGAGCTGGGACGGTACTTCAACGAAGGCGCAGATGGAACTCCGCGCCGTGAGCCTGCGCAACGCCTACAAGGCGGCCCGGCAGCTCATCCTTGAAATCGCCAAGTAAGCCGCCTACACCGCCGCGGCGCGCTCGAACTGCTCGTGGTACAGCTGGGCGTACAGTCCCCCTCGGTCCAGCAGCTCCGCGTGTGTGCCGCTCTCCACCAGCCGGCCCTCGTCCAGCACCAGAATCACGTCGGCCGCCAGGATCGTCGATAGTCGATGGGCGATCGCTAGGGTCGTCCGCCCGCGCATCAGCGGCGCCAGCGCCTCCTGAATCAGCCGTTCCGACGTGGAATCCAGGGCGCTGGTGGCCTCGTCCAGGATCAGCACGCGCGGATCCTTGAGGATGGCGCGGGCGATGGCCAGGCGCTGTCGCTCGCCGCCCGACAGCTTGACGCCGCGCTCGCCGACGATGGTGTCGTAACCTTCCGGCAGCCGGGCGATGAAATCATGGATGTGGGCGGCGCGGCAGGCGGCCTCCACCTCGGCCTGGGTGGCGTCCGGCCGGGCATACTCCAGATTGGCGCGAACCGTGTCGTGGAACAGGTACGTGTCCTGCGTCACCATGCCAATCTGGGCCGCCAGCGACCGCTGCGTCACCGAACGCACGTCCAGGCCGTCGATGCGCACCGTCCCCGTTTGCGGATCGTAAAAGCGTGGAACGAGATAGGTAACGGTCGTTTTTCCCGCCCCGCTGGGACCGACGAGAGCGGCGAGCTGGCCCGGCCGGACGGTGAAGCTCACATCGTCAAGCGCCGGCCGGTGGTCCTTGCTGTAACCGAAGCCGACTTTCTCGAACTCGATCTCGCCGCGCACCGGCCCCAGCTCTTTGGCGCCCGCCAGGTCGCGCACTTCCGGCGTCTGGTCCAACCAGGCGACGATGCGCTGGAAGACGCCCATCGCCTCCTGGATGCTGGTGTAGACGCCGGCCAGGCGCGTCACCGGCCGATAGAGGCCGGTCAGGTAGGCCACGAACGCGACGACGGCCCCGATGCTCAATTTGCCCTGGATGACCAGCATCCCGCCGTACCAGTAGACCACCGCCGGGCCGACCGCGCCGAACAGCGTGACGAACATCGTCATCCACTGACCGACCATCACCAGCTTGAGCCGGAGGCGCAACAGCTCGGCGTTGCGCTCGGCGAAGCGACGCGCCTCCTCGTCGGTGCGGTTGAAAAGGCGCATCAGGACGTAGCCGCCGACGTTGAGTACGTCGGACAGCAGGGCCAGCATCTGGGAGTGCTGTTCCTGCGTCTCTTCGGAGAGTTTTCGCCGCCAGCGGCCGACGCGGCGGGCCGGCAGCAGGAAGACGGGCACGGTGGCGCAGGCGGCCAGGGCCAGCGGCCACGACATCCAGAACAGCACGGCCAGCGTGCCGATCACCGTCGCCAGGTTGCTGAGGACCTCCGGCAGCGTGTCCTCGACGGCCCAGCGGATCTGGGCCACGTCGCTGGAGACCCGGGAGGTGATTTCGCCGGCCCGCGTGGTCGTGAAGAAGCGGAGCGACTGGCTCTGCAAATGGCAGAACAGCCGGTTGCGCAGGTCCGACAGGATGCCCTGGCCGATGCGCGTGGACAGATAGTCCTGTCCGAGGCTGATGAGGCTGGCCGTCAGCGGCAGCAGCACCAGGGCGACGACGTAGAACAGCAGTGGATCGGCCGAGTGGGACGCCTGGCCGGCGGGGATGGCGTCGTCGATCAGGCCGCGCACCAGCAGCGGCGGCGCCAGGTTGAGCAGACAGCCGACGAGGATGGCCAGGCCGGTCAGCAGCACGATCCCGCGGTAGGGCCGGAAACACGCCAGCGCCTCGCTCCAGAGCCGGCGGTCGAGCACAGAGGGAGGCGGCGTTTCGTCGGGGGTGGGCCGGGGCCGGTGTCTCATACTTTCATGATACGGGCGCGGCGGACGGCGCGGCGTCAACCGAACCACCCCTTTTGCCACATCGACGCGAAATCCATCGACATCGCCACCGACATGTGAATGGCCACGCCCAGGACGACGGAGCGCGTGCGCAGGCTCATGAATCCCAGCACCAGGCCGGCGAGGATCGACGCCAGCGTCTCGGGCAGCGGCTTGGCGAAATGGATCATGCAGTAGGGCACCGTCATGATGACGATGCTGTAGGCGCCGAAGCGGCGCCGCAGGCCGTGGATCATGAAGCCGCGGAAGAGGAATTCGACGCCGACGAACTGCATCCCGTAGGCCAGCTCCCAGCGCCAGAAATTCGGCCAAAGCGGAGTGCCCTTGGGGTGCGTGTAAAACGGGTAAGTCGCCTGGAAGTGCGGATTGAACGACATGGCCCAGACGAGCGGGGCCATCACCGCCAGCATGACGAGGTAGACCCAGCCGTCGGTGAAGGCGCCGCGCAGCTTGAGGCCGTAATCGGCCAACCGCTCGCGGAAGACGAACTTGACCACCAGGGGCGGCAGGACGCCGTAATAGACAAATCCGGCCAAGGCCCAGAACGTCCACCAGTCGATGAGACTGGCCCGTGCGGCGGCGATCCAGTCCCCCACGGCGGCGGCCGGCCCCGTCAGACCGATCCGGGCCAGCAGCCACGGGATCCACGTCAGCTGCTGCACCTCGCCCTGGTAGTGGTGCAGGGTGACGAACAGGGCCGTCAGCAGCAGCACGGCGATGACCTTGCGATCCACGCCGCGGCCGGCCGGCGATTCGAGATAGACGCGCGATTCCTCATTGGCGCGGCGAAGCGGGGCCAGAACGAAGCTGCGCCACCAGCGGACGAGGGGGGAGGAGGCGGGTTCGTCGTCAGGCCGTTTGTTCATGCGGCCGCCTCGGCGAGCCGGGTTGCGTAAGCGCCCGGAGATAGCCAAAAAAAGATCCGGAAGCGCAGGGCCCAGGGGGGCTCGGGACCGTGCGACGCCTCCGGATGGCTCGGGGTCCGCGCGAAACCGGATGAGGTTTGCGCGAACCGTATTCACATTCCGGTCGGAAGGACGACCGGGACGGGGAACCGAAGGGAGAGAGTGGAATCCATTCGAGGGATCGCCTCCGGTTTCACAGCCGGAGTAGCCGTGCGTCGTGAGGACCGACGGACAGGAAGAAGTCGGACTCACGGCATTCCAACCGCCAGGAAACCTCCCGGTTCGGCCCTTCTTCCGGATACATGAGGGAACAGGGCCGGAAAAACCAGATGGGATGTGGAAGGCGATGCCCCTACCACGTTGAGTATCATACGAAGGCGTCTGTGGGAGTGTCAAGCGGGAAAAGGGGGAAAAGCGCGCGGCCCCGCGACCCCCGCGCTCGCGCTGCGAGCGCGGGGCGCTCACCGCCTGAACGGAGGCCAGGCGGACATAGCGGAGATTGCTTCTCCTTCAACAGTTTTTCCGGTCGATTCCGAGCATCTATCTCCTTGCACCGTTCGCGCTTGCGGAAGGCGCGGCGGCAAGACGACTCCCCGCACCGCCGTTTGGCGCAGGCCGTGCATCAAGGGCGCGCCGTCATCGACGGAGATCAGACGAACCCAAGAGTCCCTGGGAAGGAGTGCCACAATGAGAACGGCGACATATCGGATCCTTGGCAGCGCCATACTGAGTGTACTGGCCCTGGCGACGGTCGGCGGTCGGGCCGCCGACGAGCCGAAGGCGGAGTTGAAGGTGGGCGACCCGGCGCCGGCCTTCGAGGGGATGGACGACCTGGGGCAGCCGTGGAAGTCGGCCGATCACGTCGGCAAGAAGTACGTGGTCGTCTACTTCTTTCCCGGCGATTTCACGCCCGGCTGCACACGGCAGGCCCAAAACTTCCGCGACGCCATGAACCGGCTGACCGACGAGGGCGTCGAGGTGGTGGGCGTCAGCGGGGACTCGGTCCTGACGCATCAGATGTTCAAGAAGGCCCAGAAGCTGAACTTCAGCCTGCTGTCCGACGAAATGGGGCAGCTGGCCGGGACGTTCGGCGTGCCGGTGGAGAAGGGCGCCGAGGTGAAGACGAAGGACGTTGACGGCCAGCCGGTGACGGTGAAGCGGGCCGTCACGGCGGCGCGCTGGACCTTCGTCATCGACAGGGACGGTCGGATCGTCTACAAAAACACCCAGGTGGATCCGGCGAAAGACAGCAAGCAAGTCGCGGACCTCATCGACCAGCTGAACAAGCCGTAGGGCCGTCGGCGCCGCGACTCGTCGGCGCCGCGACCGTCAGCGCCCGCGCTTGCCTCCGGCCGCGCCTTCTGAGAGAATGCCGCTGCGCGACATCAAGAAAACACCCTTCCGTCCAGACGCACGTGGGAACGGAGGACGCCCATGGCCCGCATCCTGATCATCGACGACGACGAGGATCTGAGGTGCTTCCTCCAGGCGGAACTGAAGGAACACGGTTACGTCGTGCAGGGTTTGGAGCGGGCCGAACAGGGGCCGGAGGTGCTGAGGGGCGCCCCCTTCGACCTCGTCCTGCTGGACAACAAGATGCCGGGCATGTCCGGCATTGATTTTCTGGAGGCGCTCAAGGAACGCGGCGTCCACGTGCCGGTGATCCTGATGACCGGCCACTCGACGTGCGACACAGCCATCCAGGCCATGAATCTTGGGGCGTTCGATTACGTCCTCAAGCCCGGCGACTTCCAGTCGCTGTTCCGCAAGCTGCAGCCGCTCATCGCGGAGGTGCTGGCCATCACCCGGCCGGCGAAAGACGTGCGAGTTCCCGCCGAGGCGCCGGCCGGCCCGCCGTCCGGGCCGACGCTCATCGGCCAAAGCCCGAAGATGATCGAGGTGTATAAACTCATCGGCCGCTTCGCCGCAGCGACGACGCCGTACTCATCCTCGGCGAAACGGGGACCGGCAAGGAGCTGGTCGCTCGCGCCATCCACACGAACAGCCCGCGCAAGGCCCGGCCGTTCGTCGCCCTCAACAGCACCTCGCTCAACGAGACCCTGCTGGAGAGCGAATTGTTCGGCCACGAGAAGGGCGCCTTCACCGGGGCCGACAAAGTGCGCAAGGGGAAGTTCGAGCACGCCAGCGGCGGGACGCTTTTCCTGGACGAGATCGGCGACATGCCGCCCAAGCTCCAGGCCAAGCTGCTGCGCGTGCTGGAGTATCAGGAGGTGGAGCGGGTCGGCGGTGACGAGCCGATCAAGGTCAACGTCCGCCTGCTGTCGGCCACGCACCGCGATCTGGAATCCGCCATTGAGGAGGGGACGTTTCGCCGCGACCTGTTCCACCGGCTCAACCGGGTGACGCTGCATCTGCCGCCGCTGCGCGAGCGTCTCGAAGACCTGCCGGAGCTGGCGGCCTACTTCCTGGCGCGGGCGGCGGAGGGCACGGAGCGGGCGCGGCCGGCGCTGGCCGACGAAACGCTGCGGAGGCTGCGAACCCATCCCTGGCCGGGCAACGTCCGCGAGCTGCAAAATGTCTTGCACCGCGCCTTCGGCGTCTGCCGTGGGCCGGAGGTGCTGCCGACCCACCTCAACTTCCCCGAAGAGAAGAGCGGCCGCCCGGTCCCGCAACCGGAAGGCGGCGAGGACGAGGCCGTCGTCGGACTGCGCCAGGCCATCGCCTGGGCCTGGAACAGCCGACAGGATAAATTGTGGGCGGTGCTAAGCGACCGGCTCGAGCGCGAGCTGCTGGCCTTCGCCCTGGCCCAACTCGACGGCAACCAAACCCAGGTCGGCGAACGGCTGGGCATGGCGCGCGGCACCGTCGGCAAGCGCCTGCAAAAGTACGGCCTGATGGAAGACTCCGAGGCGCTCACGCCGTGAGCGGCGGCGCTCGCCGCATGAACGATCCCCCTGTCGGACGCGGCCGATCTCACTCCTTCCCTTCGGCGCGTTCTCCGTTTTTTCGATTCTGTATCTCCTGACCCTGTTTACCCTTGCGGATGGCAAGGCCGCGTGCCATCGTCCGCGCCGCCGGTTTGGCGCGAGGCGTGCAATAGGAGTGCGCCGTCGCCGAGGACGGGAGATGGGGAGGGCGATGGGGCCTTCCCGACCGGCCGGAGGCGACGAAGCAAACGAGGCGCATCATGAAGCGATTCTTCCAGTCCCTGCTGCGGTCGCTGAGCGTGTTCTGCGTCTGAGCGGCGCCCGGCCGCCCGCCCGTCAACCGATCGACTGAATCCACGACCAACGCCCTGGCATCCGATCCAAGGAGAAGACCATGCGCAAGTTCCTGGCCGCCCTTCTGCGCTCGTTCGGCGCCTTCTGCGTCTGAAATAGCGCCTTTCGCCGCCCGAAATACCATCCATCGTTCCGGCACCCGATCCCGACCAACATCACGGAGTTTCGGACCATGAAAACGTTCCTCGCGTCCCTGCTGCGCGCCCTGTCGGTCTTCGGCGCGTGAGCCGTGCTTCCCCTGACGTTTGCGTCAACCGGAGGGACCCATGTTCACCACCGATGACACCGAAATTATTCCGGCCGATGAAAGCGGCGACACCCCCTCGCCGAACGGCCGCGCCTTAACGGCGGAGAAGGACTGCTCCGCAACTGGAACGCCGCCGACGGTTCCTTCCCGGTTCCTGATCGCTCTCCTGCGCGCCCTGTCGATTTGGTCCACGTAGATGCCGCGCCCCGGCGCAATCTTGAATTCGGAGAATGTACATGTCGGCGACCGTTAACTCGATGCGACCCCGCGAGGCGGAGAAGCCCATGCGCACAGCAACCCCCGGCATCCCCATTGAGATCTTGCTGGTGGAAGACAGTCCTGACGACGCCGACCTGACGATCGACGCCCTCCGCGACGGGCGGGTGCATAACCGCGTGACGGTGGTGGAGGACGGCGTCGAAGCGATGGCTTACCTGCGCCGCGAGGGCAAACACCGCGCCGCGCCGCGGCCCGACCTGATCCTGCTCGACCTCAACCTGCCGCGGAAAAACGGCCGCGAGGTGCTGGCCGAGGTCAAACAGGATCCCGACCTGCGCCGCATCCCCGTCGTCGTCATGACCAGCTCGGACGACGAGAAGGACATCCTGGCCGCTTACAACCTGTACGTGAATTGCTACATCACCAAGCCGGTCGATCTCGACCAGTTCATCCACGTCGTCAAGTCGATCGAGCACTTCTGGTTCAGCATCGTGAAGCTGCCGGCGGCGTGAGGCGGCGCCTCACGGCACGGCGGACAGGGTGAACGAAAAGGTGCTGCCCTGGTCGAGGCCGGGGGAGTCGGCCCAGATGCGGCCGCCGTACTGCTGGACGATTTTCTCGCAGGTGGACAGTCCGATGCCGTTGCCGGGGTACTTCGAGGCGCCGTGCAGGCGCTCGCCCAGGCCGAAGATGCGCCGCAAATACTGCGACTCGATGCCGATGCTGTTGTCGGCCACCGCTATCACCCAGGAGGCGTCCTCGCGGCGGGCGCCGACGTGGATGCGCGGCGTCCCCTCAGCACGGAACTTCAGGGCGTTGGCGATGAGGCTCTGAAACACCTGCACCAGCTGCGTCGGGTCGGCGAGGACGACGGGCAGCGGGTCCGCGGTCATTTCCGCCCCACTCTCCTCGACGGCGGCCTGAAGGTTGGCCCAGGCGGCGTCCAGAGCCACGGTGCAATCGGACGGCGCTGGCGCCTTGGCTTGGCTCCGAACGCGGGAGAACGCCAGCAAATCCTCAATGAGAATGCGCATGCGGTCGGCGGCGTTGACGCATCGGGTGATGTAGTCGTCGGCCTGCGCGTCGAGCCGCCCCTGATAGCGCTCGGCGAGCTTCTGGATGTAGCTTTTCATCGTGCGCAGCGGCTGGCGCAGGTCGTGGGTGACCACGTAGCCGAACTGCTCTAGCGCCGCATTCGAGCGACTCAGTTCTTGCACCCGATGCTCGGCCACCTCGGTTCGCTCGGCCACGCGCTGCTCCAGCGTCTGGTTGATCGCCTTCAGATCCTCCTCCGCTTGCCGGATGCCGGTGATGTCGAAGGCGACCCCCTGGAGGAACAGCGGCTGGCCGTCGCCGTCGCGCACCACCTTGGCCTCGCCGTGGACCCACACCACGCGGCCGTTCCGCGCGACAAAGCGGTATACCGAGCGGAACGGCTCTCCGGTGACACAGGTGTGCGCGAACTCAACGTGCCAGCGGTTGCGATCGTCGGGGTGGAGCTGCGAGTACCAGAGGATGGGGTTTTCCACCCACTCCCGCTGCGAGTAGCCGAGCAGCTCCTCGATCTGCGGGCTGACGTACAACTCATTGACTTCCCCGTCGAGCGCCGCCATGAAAGTGACGGCCGGGATGCCCTCGACCAGCGTGCGATAGCGGGCTGCCATCTTGCGGAGCTGGGCATCTGCCTTTTTCCTCTCGCTTATGTCGCGTATACTGGCGACGATGAACGACCCCGCGCCGGCCTCCAGGGGGCTGAGGCTGATCTCGACGGCGAACTCGCGGCCGTCCTTGCGCCGACCGTGCAGTTCCAGCCCCTTGCCCATGGGCCGGACGTGCGGCGCCGCCATGTAGGCGTCGCGCTGGCCGACGTGCCGCGCACGGAGGCGTTCGGGAATGAGCAGCTCGATCTCCCGGCCGCGCATCTCGTCGCGCCGGTAGCCGAATAGCTTCTCGGTCTGGGCGTTGACCCGGCGGATGCGGCCGAGGTCATCGACGACGACGAGCGCATCGGGCACGGCTTCCAGCAGGCCGTCGAGGACATCATCGCTCAGGGAATGAAGCCCCGGCGCCGGCTCGCCAACCGTCTCGGTAGGGCGTCTCGGCGCCATCGACGGGCGGCTTTCTTCCCGACGCCTTGCGCCGTCGGCCGGCACTTCGATCTCGCCGGCCAGCTGGCGGAGAATGGCTTCCGCCTCATTTTGGGTGAGGTTCCGCTCCAGGGAGGGCGCGGCCGGCGCCGCTTGCGTCCTCGGACTGTTCACCGATGTGTTGGCCGTCATCGCTCCCTCCTGGGATCGGGTTGGGAGGATTATCGCACCTTTACCGATCGACCGCAACCGGGAATAGCGAAAGAGACGCCGGACTCAATAAAAAGACCTGCGACTGACGACTACGCTTGGGCGCCTTTCCCCTTGTACCACTCCACCGTTTCGCGCATCCCCACGTCGAAGCTCACCGGCGGCCGCCAGCCCAGCTCGCGTTTCGCCTTCTCGATGCTGAAATCCAGGTTCAGGCCCAGGAACTTCAGCCGCCCCTGCGTCAGCCGCGGCGGTTCCCGGTCGCCGCGCCGCCGCGCCGCGCCTTCCATCCAGGCCGCAACCATCCGCGCCAGCCATAGCGGCACGCCCAGCGCCGGCGGACGCGGCACGCCCACGCCGTCGGCCACCGCCTCGATGAACCGACGCTTCGACACCGCCTCGCCGTCCGTCAGGTTGTAAACCTGCCCTACCGCTTCCGGCTTCTCCATCGCCGTGAGCGCCGCATCCACCAGATTGCCCACGAAGATGCAGTTCATGGCGCGACGGCCGCCGCCGATGTAGCGGACTTCCCCGCGCCGTAGTTTCTCGATCAGGTTGGGCAGCACCGTCCGGTCGCGCGGACCGTAGATGAAGCCGGGGCGCAGCACCACGACGGGAACGCCGTATTCACGGTGATAGCGGAGCGCCAGTTGCTCCGACTCGACCTTGCTCTGGGTGTAGCCGTCCACGTGCCGTTCCGGCAGCGGTTCCGTCTCGTCGGTGTGGTGGTGATGGCGGGCCGCGTAGACGCCGAGGCTGCTGAAGTGGACGAAGCGGCGCAGCGGCCGACCGCGGCATGCCTCCAGCAGACCGCGCAGCGCCTCCACGTTGACCGCCCGGTACTCCTCGATCGGCCCCCAGTCGCCCACCTTGGCGGCGCAATGGAACACCACGTCGGCGCCCTCCAGCGCCGCGCGAACCGAGGCGGAACCCGTCAGGTCGCCGCGCATCACGGCGGCGCCGCATCCTTCCAGCGCCGAGGCGTCGCTGCCGGGCCGCGCCAGGCCGCGAACGGTCAGGCCGCGCCGCGCGCATGTCTCAGCGAGCCGGCCGCCGACGAAGCCGGTGGCGCCGGTGATCAGACAGGTGATGGACATGGCGGAGGGGATCCCTCTCGTTCAGGAAGAAAGCCGGCCGCGGATATTAGGCAGTGCTTTCTTCGGAACGGGAGGGAGGTTCGGCAAGGGGACGAGCCGATTCAAACTTCCTGCAGCTCGCGCACCGGGCCGCTGATGCGCAGGTTACGGCCGCAGCCGGGACAGGAGAACGGCGCGGTCGGCAGCTGGGCCGACTCCACCGCGCGACGGCACGCCGGGCAGGTGCATTCATAGACGTAGCGGAGGCGCGGCCGGCCGAGCAGACGCCCGAACACGCCGCCGCTCTCTCGCGTTCGGCGGCCGGCCGTGACCACCAGGGGCGATTCTTCCAGCCCTTCCACGGCGAGGAAACGCACGCGCCCGTCCTCGCCTCCCAGCACGAATTCCATCCCCGAGGCCGAGAGGTCCGCGCACAACGGCTTGGCGCCGGTTGGCACTTCCGCTTGCAACGCCAGGTCCGGCGCCGAGAGCAGCGCCGCGGCGCCGTCCGCACCCACCAGGACCACCGCCGCCCCGTCCGGGAGGAAGAAGACGGCGCGAACCTCCGCCTGCCATTGGACGGAGCGGAATGAGGCCCCCGATGACAGGGCCCACAAGTGGACCGCGCCGTCGCGGCCGCCCGAGACGGCCCACTGACCGTCCGGCGACGGAGCGGCGGCCGTCACGCGGTCCTCGTGGCCGCTGAGGACGCGCACCTCCCGCCCGCTCGCCGCGTCCCACAGCCGCAGCGTGGCGTCGTAGGACCACGACAGCACCTGGCCGCCGTCCCCGGTGAAGCGGCAGCCGGCGACGATGTCTCGGTGACCGGACATCGTGCGGGACTCGCGCTCCTTGCCGACCTTCCGCACCGCCACCAGCCGGTCCCAGGAAGCCGTCGCCACCTGTTCGCCGTCCGGCCCATAACGGATCGCCGAAATCGGCCGTGTATGGGCCATGAGGCCGGAAATCAGCTCGTGCGTATCCGCGTCGTGGACGGTGAGAAGGCCTTCGATCGAACCGGCCAGCCACTGCCGGCCGTTCGGCGAAATCGCACAGGCCGACAGCGGCTTGCGGCCGACCTGGAGGGCGCTGACCTCGGCGCCGGTGGGGGCGTCCCACAGGCGGAGGAAGCCATCCCAGCCGGCCGACAGCACGAACCGGCCGTCGGAAGTGTAGCCGCACGAGTACAGGTCGGCGCCGTGACGCTCCGGCCCCGGCTCGGCATCCAGCAATCGCAAGGTGGACATGAGTGCGCCCCCCCGTGTCCCGGTCGCCGAGTCCTTCGCGGCTGACCGGAGCGCGGAAAAGGAAATCAGTGCAAGCATAGCTCGCATTTCGCGGCGCGGGGGAGTCGGGCCGCTATATTGGCGAGATGCAAACCTCGTGGGGCAGGTTGCCAACCTGCCGTTGAGAGTGGCAGGTTGGCAACCTGCCCCACGTAAAGGCGGACGCACATGAAGCACTGGCTATGGGCGGCGTGGTGGGGAATCCTGGCCGTGTGGACAGTCGCACTGACGACGACGTTCCCCGTCCGCGTCCACCAGGCCGTCTTCCCCACGGACCCGCTCGGCATCCCGGTCGGCAAGATCCTGCACGTGGCCGCCTACGCCTTCCTGGCCGGCTTCGCGGCCCTGATGCGGCGGGCCGGCGCGTGGCGCTGGCTGATCCTGGTGCTGCTCCTGGAGCATGGCGTCGCCACGGAATGGATTCAGGGATTCGTCCCCGAACGCACGTCGTTGGTCAGCGACGTGGTCATCGACCATTTCGGCGTGGCCCTGGGCGTCCTGCTGACGTGGCCGTGGTGGGGGAGGACGCGGAGCTGATCACCGAAGGCCCGCCGGATGGGACGGCCTCCGACGCGGCCGGCGCCGCCGCCGCGGGTTGATAACGATACTGGGCCGGTCGTCGGGCCAGCCACACCCAAAGGGCAACGCCCGCCACGAACAGGATGACGCTGGTCCAGCTCTCGAACCCCACCGGCCGCTCGTCGGCCCGCAGCAGTTCGTTGACGTAGCGGTGAACGGAGTAGCCGATCATCAGCAGGGCCATGATCTCGCCGTCGTGGCGGCGGAAGGGATAATAGAACGTCAGCACCCAGAACAGCAGAAACATGCTGATCGTCTCATACAGCTGAGTCGGGAGCAGGCGGAGCGTCCAGGGGTGATAGGTGATCGTCCGCGGCGCCGCGGCGCCGGTGCGGACGAGCAGCGTCAAGTCATTCTTGCCGCGCGGCCACGCGCCGAAGTTGCCCAGGTATTGTCCCAGGTTCCCGGCGGGATCGAGGCCCTTGAAGGGCGGCGGGTTGAGGCGCGGGCCGTCGCCGGAGCGCTCGGCCCCCGGTGGGACGAGATACGGACTGTGGTCGCTCAGGGCATAGCCGTCCACGCCCAGGATTTCGTCGCCGGCCTTCAGCCCGACGTTATTTCCATTGGCGTCCTTGACCTCGGCGGCTGGAGATCCCGGCTCGACGCGATCGACGGTGACTCCCACGTCGCCCTTCTTTTCCTCGGCCAGGGTGAATCCGGCCGCGGTCTGATACCCCTTGTTGACGAGGTCGTAGCGCGGCGGGGCCGACAGCGGGAAGGAGACGCCGATGGCGGGGCTATTGGCGCAGGCGATCTGGCCGTAACAGCAGCCGTTGAGGAAGCAGCCGATGCGGCCCAGACACAGGCCGATCGCCAGGCAGGGGGCGAGGATGTCGGCCAGCTTCAGCGTCGATACGCCCTGCTTCCGAAAGACGAGGAAGTACGCGACGACATAGCTGACCAGCCCGCCGATGACGGCGCCGTACAGGACGATGCCGCCGTCCCAGATGCTGACGAACTGGACCAGAAACTCCCAGAGACTGCCGGCCGAGCGCGACGTGCTGAGAAAAGAGGTCAGGCGGGCGCCGATGAGGCCACCGACAATGACCCAGATGGCGAGGTCCTGAATCGTCTCCTTGGGCACGCCCATTGAAACGGCCCACCGTCCACCGACCCAGTTGCAAACGACGAAGGCGAGGAAGAGCATCATGCCAAAGCCGTAGATCGGCAGACCGCTGTCGGCGAAGAGGTAGGCCAGCCCTCCGACGATCAGGCCGGCGAGGGCGACCCAGACGGCCGCCCCCTGGACGCTTTTCGGGTCGAGCCTCCAGCGCGGCGCCAGGCGGGCGCCCCCGTAGAGGGCGGCGGCCACGCCCAGGAAGAGGACCAGGAGAACGCCCCAAAGGGGCAGGCCAAAGGGAAGCCAGTCCGCTTTGAGAGGAATGCGGAAAAGGGCCTGTTGCATGTTTCAATTCGCCCCAGCGTTGTCGCCGGGGATGACCCTCCTGGTTGGGGCGGCGTCTGTCGGTATGGTAGAACCTTCGCCGCCGTGGGGTCAATGCCCAAGTTCGGTTGGCTCTCGGAGCCGCGACCGTGAGAGAGCGGTTTTCGCCGAAACCGCTCTCTCACGGTCGCGGCTCCGAGAGGCGGCCTCACCGATAGGCGTCCCGGCTTTCGGTGACGCGCCGCAGGGAACGGCGGAAGATGCCGACGACCGCCCAGCCGCTGAGCATTCCCAGTCCGTAGGCGATGCCCACCACGGCGGCAACCGGGGCCGAACGGCCCCAGCTCAGGAATTGCACGTCCACGGCGCCGGCGTTCTGGTAGACGAAAATCCCGACCGCCGCCGCCAACGCCAACAGGATGAGCAGTGAAAACAAGCGGATCATGAGAGTCCCTCGATACGATGGGCGTTCGGAAAGGGAGCAAACGGCGGGCCGCTGTTTGTGACGCCAGCCCGATGCGTCAGCAAGGAGTTGCATTGCTCCTCGCAGGTGCATCGGGCTGGCAGGGAAATTGGCTCTCATCGAACCGCGGTTACGGCTGTCCTTCCGCTCCTTCCGGCGCCGGTTCCTTCTCGGCCTCCGGCGTTGCTTCGCTCACGGTCTCCGACTTCGCCTCGTCCGTGGCGTCCGGCAGGCTGAATAGCTGGCCGCCGCCGGAACCTGTGCCGCCGCGCAAGTCCTTGTCCCGCGGCCGGGCGCCTTGCTTCTTGGCGTCCGCCGCTTCGCCGGTCTCCTCGTCGGGCTTGCCGACCGCCTTACGGCTCAGGCCGATCTTGCGTTCGGCCACGTCCACCCGCAGGACCTTCACCTCGATCTCGTCACCGAGCTGGACGACATCCTTAGGGCTTTCGACCATGTGATCGGCCAGCTCGGAGATGTGCAGCAAGCCTTCGACGCCCGCTTCCAACTCGACGAAAACGCCGAAATTGGTCAGCTTCGTCACCTTGCCCTTCTTCACGTCGCCGGGCTTGTACCGATTCGGGATGTCGCCCTCCCACGGATCGCTGTTCATCTGCTTGAGACCCAGCGCGATCCGCTTGCGGTCCTGATCGACGTTGAGCACGATGCAAGTGACCTTGTCGCCCTTCTGGACGACCTCGCTGGGGTGGGCCACCTTGCGCACCCAGCTCATGTCGCTGACGTGCAACAGGCCGTCGATGCCCTCCTCGATCTCGATGAAGGCGCCGTAGTTGGTCAGGTTGCGCACCACGCCGCTGACGACGGTCCCCGGCGGATAGCGCTCGGCCACCTTGTCCCAAGGATTGGACTGGACCTGCTTCATCCCGAGGGAGATCTCTTGTTTCTCCTTGTTGATGTTGAGGACCTGCACCTCGATCTGGTCGCCGCTCTGCACGACTTCGTTGGGGTGGTTGATGCGCTTGGTCCAGCTCATCTCGGAGATGTGAACCAACCCCTCGACGCCCGGCTCCAACTTGACGAAGGCGCCGTAGCTCATGACGTTGACGACCTCGCCGGTGTGGCGGCTGCCGACGGGGTACTTGTCGGCTACGGTCGCCC
This sequence comes from uncultured Planctomycetaceae bacterium, assembly GCA_963771935.1. Classification (GTDB taxonomy): domain Bacteria; phylum Planctomycetota; class Planctomycetia; order Gemmatales; family Gemmataceae; genus UBA4732. The sequence continues at coordinate 257,793 of CAVYVK010000008.1, forward strand.
ACGGGCTGGGCGTCTTCTGCTTGAGACCCAGCGCGATCTTCTCCTTTTCGCGGTCGATTTTGAGGACGACGACCTCCAACTCCTGGTCAATCTGCACCACGTCGCTGGGGTTGGACACACGGTTCCAGGCCATGTCGGTGACGTGCAGCAGGCCGTCGATGCCGCCGAGGTCCACGAAGGCGCCGAACTGGGCGATGTTCTTGACCACGCCCTTGCGCAGCTGTCCGACTTCGATCTCGGCCAGCAGCTTCGCCTTCATCTCCTCGCGCCGATCCTCGAGGAGCTTACGGCGGCTGACGACGATGTTGCGCCGGGCCTCGTCGATGACGGCGATCTTGCACTCGATGGTTTGTCCGACGTAGACGGCGATGTCCTGCGGCCGGCGGATGTCCACCTGGCTGGCCGGCAGGAAAGCGTGAACGCCGATGTTGACGAGCAGACCGCCCTTGATCTTGCGGGCGACCACGCCGGAGACGACGTCGCCCTCCTTGTGCTTGGAAACGACTTCCTGCCACTGCTTCTGCCGTTTGGCCTTGTAGTAGCTGAGGACGACCGCGCCGGTGTCGTCCTCGACCGCCTCCAGCAGCACCTCGACCTCGTCGCCGGGCTGGGGCAGGACGACCTGTCCGGCGCCCTCGTCGAACCACTCGCGGACCTCGACGGCACCCTCGCTCTTGTAGCCGACGTCCACCCAGACGTGGTCGGCCGTGACCTTGCGCACGCGACCGGTCACCAATTTGTTATCGCGGAACTCCTGCTCTTCCGCCGGCAGCCAGTCGGCGGCGTTTTGATCAAAGGCTGCGTCCAGCTCCTGCTGGAGCTGGTCGTCGCTCGGCTCATACTGGCGGAGCAGGTTACGATTCACCATGCGCTGGAAGCTCCCGAAATGGGGTCAGAGGTTAGGGGTTAGGGATTAATCAGAGAGTCCGTGGTCGGTTCGACGGCAACCCCGCGCCGTCGAACCGACCACGGACCTCTACCTCGGAATGCTGAACGATGAACGATGAATCCGATCCGGAATTCATCGTTCATCGTTCAGCATTCATCGTTTGTTTTAGTAGCGGTCGCGGCCGCCGCCGCCGCCTCCGCCGCCGTACCCACCACGGCCGCCGCCTCCGCCGCCGTAGCCGCCACGGCCGCCGCCGCCGCCGCCACGGCCGCCGCCGTCGGTCTTGGGCCGGGCCTCGTTGACGGTGAGGGCTCGACCGTCCACCTCCTTGCCGCCGAGGGCGGCGATGGCGGCCTGGGCCTCCTGGTCGCTGCCCATCTCCACGAAGCCGAAGCCCTTGGAGCGGTTGGTGTCGCGGTCCATGATTACCTGCGCCGACTGGACCGTCCCGTGCGCCTCGAACATGCGCTGCAGGTCGGCGTCGGTCACGCCGTAGGCCAAGTTGCCCACGTACAACTTCTTGCCCATGAAGGGCCTCCAAAAAAGCAGCCCGGCGGCGCCGCGCCCGACTGCCGGACGGCGCAACCTGGCCGAAACTGAACGACTGCGTTACGTGGGACCAGTGAAGGGGGAGGACGTCAAGGCCATGACCCGGTTCGCGAGACCCAAGTCCCCTTAGCATAGAGAATCGGACGGGCAAAGCAAAGAGGAAAACGGGTGAGCGTTTCGATTTGTCCCGTAGGACCCGTAGGACTTTAGGGCTGGCGGACAAGACCGTGGGGCAGGTTGCTAACCTGCCCCACGGTCTTGTCCGCCAGCCCTAAAGTCCTACGGGACCAATCGCGACGCCACCGGAAATCGGTGAACGTCGCTCACTCGTTACAGAAGAGTTACACCCCCCGAACGCCCCTCCGGGTACAATTCTGCCTGTGGTGAGGGACTGAAACCCTTCCGAACGCTCCGAGAAAGGACGAAAACTAATGAAGCTCCGAAATGTACTCACAGTGCTGGGAACGGCGGCTGTAACGGCAGCGCTGACGCTCGCGCTGTTCGCCCCGTGGGGCGGCGACGCCCAGGCCGGGCCAGCCATCCAGCCGGTCATCACCCAATCGCAACTCAAGTCGCAGGGCTGCACGTTCACCCTCAAGACCGACAAGACGAGCTACGAGGCCGGTCAGGCGCCAGCGGTCGAAGTGACGGCGACCAACCCGACCGACAAGCCGGTGACCGCCACGGTCTTGGTGACGGTGACTTCCACGTCGCCGACCTCCCCGATGTCGCGCATGCTCGAGATTCCGACGACTCTATGGTCTCACGAGTTCGCCTTCACTCTGCCGCCCGATGCGAGCAAGTCGCTGACCGCCGCTTGCGCGGCCCTGCCCGCCGGAAAAAACGTCGCAATGACCCTGACCGACCAGCAGCAGAACGCTGTCCTGGCAGGACTCGTTACTGTTCCGCAGCAGGGGGCGCCGAACGCCGCACAAAACACCGTGTCGTCCGCGGCGAAACAGAAGTAGGACCACGACCATGCTTTCCCGATTCCGCGTCCTGCTCGGCGTGGCGCTGGGCCTGGCTGTCGCCTTCGCCATCCTGGCCTTCTACCGCCGCGGCCCGGCCGTCGCGGCGACCGGCCCGCTCGTGAGCGAGTGCGACGGCGCCCTCCGCCGGGTCGTGATCCACTACGCCGGCGACGGCGATGAAGTTGTCCTTCCGACTTATCGGGACTTTCTCCGGCAGCTGCCGAAGGACGTGGACGTTCGCGTGGTCTGCCCGAGCGCGGCTGCCTTCGACGCCCTCACCCGACAGGTCGGCCCGACCGAGTGCCGGCTGACGCGCGTGGGGGTGGACCATCCCATCACGTCGTGGTCGCGCGACCGCTGGCTGGCGCTGGGGCCGGCGCACGGCGGGCCGACGACACTGCTCTGTCCGCGGGCAGAGGACGGGGCCGCCGTCTGGCCGCGCCGCGCCGGCGACCAGCGCGTCGCCGACGACCTGGCGGCCGCCCTGGCGCCGGACGTGCGGCGCGGCGCAGCGACCTCTATTTCGACGGCGGCGATTTCGACGCCGACGGCCAAACGGCCTTCGCCCGCCCTTCCATCCTGCTGCGCAACATTCAGCGGACAGTGAAGACCCGCGAAGACCTGATCGCGGCGCTGGAATCGCTGTTGCAAAAGCGCGTGGTCGTGCTGGACGGGGCGCCGGACCATCACGTCGGCATGTACCTGATGCCGGTGGGCGATCGGACGGTCCTGGTCGGCGACCCGGGGCTGGCCGAAAAGGTACTGGCCGCGTCTCCCGAGGCGGCGTCGGCCGTCGCCGCCTTCCTGCCCGGCGGCCCGGACTTCACTCCGGCCATGTCCGCACGCTTCGAGACGGTCGCCGAGGAATGCCGGGCGGTCGGCTATCGCGTCGTGCGCATCCCCATCGTCCCCGGAAGCGACGGCCGGACGTATATCACCTATGTCAACGCGATCATGGATGTTCGGGACGGCCGGCGCACCGTCTACATGCCGTCGTACACCTTCGCGGTTGATCTGAATCGGGCGGCGACGGCGGTGTGGTCTGACCTGGGCTATAACGTGAAGCCGGTCGAGTGCGATGGCTGCGCCCGCAACTATGGGACGCTTCACTGTCTCGTCAACGTCATGCAGCGGGATTGAGCGACGGATGAGGCCGACCTGCTACAATCTCCCCCATGAACTTCGTCGGCCGCCGCAACGTCCTCCTGGTGCAACTGCCCATCCCGCCGCTCGGGCCGGGGCCGATTCGCGGCAACGTCCCCCTGGCGGGCGCCTATCTCAAGGTGTTCGCCGAACAGAGGGGACTCGGCGGCGACTACGCCATCGACGTGCTGCCCGCGGAACTGGCCAACACACTCGGCGACCACGCCCTCGCGGCCGCCCTCGCCGACCGCGACCCCTGGATGGTCGGCTTCACCTGCTACCTCTGGAACATCGAGCGCACCCTCTGGGTCGCGCACCGGCTCAAGAAGCTCCGGCCCGGCGTGCGCGTCGTCCTAGGCGGCCCGGAGGTCACGGCCGACAACGCCTGGGTGCTGGACACGCCGGACTACGATTTTGCCGTCGTCGGCGAGGGCGAACAGACGTTTGCAAACCTCCTCCTGGCCCTGCTCGGCGACGAGACGCCGCCCGTCCCGATCGCCGGATTGTACGTGCCGTCCCCGACGCCGCCGCGCTTCCGGCCCGACCGCGCCCCGGCCTTCCGCACGCCGATGCCGGACCTCAACCGGCTCCGTTCGCCTTACCTGGCCGGCGTCCTCGACGCCGCCGACGAGCGGATGATGCTGCTGGAAACGACGCGCGGTTGCGTGTTCAAATGTAAATTCTGTTATTACCCCAAGTCCTACGACAAGCAGTATTACCTCAGCCGCGAGAACGTCCTGGCCGGGCTGCGGCACGCCTCGGAGCGCCGGCGCCCGTGAGGTCTTTCTGCTGGACCCGACGTTGAATCAGCGGCGCGACTTCGCCGACTTCCTCCGCACGCTGGCGGAGGGGAACCCCAGCCGACGCTTCAGCTACTTCGGCGAGCTGCGAGGGGAGGGAATCACGGAAGAGACGGCGCGGCTGCTGCGCGAGGCGAATTTCACGGAGGTGGAGGTCGGCCTGCAATCCGTCGAGCCGGAGACGATGACGAAGATGGACCGCAAGAACAACCTGCGGGCCTTCGAGCGCGGCGTGCGGGCGATGCTGGGTCAGGGCATCCGGGTGAAAGTGGACCTGATCGTCGGCCTGCCCGGCGACACGGTCGAATCGGTGCGGCGCGGCCTGCACTACCTGCACGACAACGGCTTTGACGAGGTGCAGGTGTTCAACCTGGCGGTTCTGCCCGGTACGGCGTTCCGCCACGAGGCGGCGTCGCTCGGCCTGAAGTATCAGCCGCGGCCGCCGTACTACGTCCTCAACACGCCGACGTTGGCCCGCGAAGATCTGTACGGGTTGATGCAGGAGGCGCAGGATCTTTTTGAGGTGGAATTCGACGCCCAGCCGCCGCCAATGCTCGACTTCCCAGCGGCCGAGGAAGAGTCGCGCGTCTGGCGCGTGGACCTGGACGCGGCTGGCTGTCCATGCGCACCGGCGGAGGCCCGCGCCAGGCGTTCACTCTCTGGCTGCGCTCGGCGCACTTCGACCGCAAAGTCGGCGAGGCGGCGGCGCTGGTCCGCGGACTCCTCGCCGACAACCCGTACACGACGTTGCAAGTAGTGCTGGAGCCGAGCGGAACGATTGACGTGGATGCGGTTCGCCGTCGGTTTCGGCCGGCCCTGCTGGAAGCGCTGATCGCGGTCTGCCAGGAAACGCCAACGTATCTCGACAAGTTCTATGGCCTGCAACCCGGCGCCTTGAACGGGGCGAAACGGCTGATTCTGCTGCTGCCAATGGCCCTGCGTCCGCGCCTCGGCGACGACTGGCTGGAGAACGTGGCCGCCTGCTCCACGGTCGTCTGGCGCGGGCCGGTCGAACACGTCGCGGAAGAGATGGAGGCGCACGAGTACGCCTGGGCGGAATGAGCTATGGCCGCCCTGTTCACGCCGCCGCCTTAAGGGCCGATGGCGCCGACGCCAAACCGGTGTCAATGTCTTGACATTGGTTCCGACCGTCCACGGTGGTCCAGGTGAAGCGCAGCTTATGCGGCCGGAGCAGCTGCTCGCGGACGGTCCCTTCTTCCACGTCGAACGCGCAGCCGAAACCGCGGGCCAGCACGCGCAGCGGTTCCACCGTCCAGGGCACGTCGTCCTTTCGCTCCATCACCGTCCGGCCGTCGATCCAGCGGCCGCGCCACAGCAGCCGCACTTGGAAGCGGACGACGGCGATGGGCAACGTGGAGGGATTGGCGAGGAGGATTTCGCCGTACCAGGTCGCTTTTTCCTTGCCCGCCTTGTCGGAGCATTGCAGCCGGTCGGGCCGGAAATCCACCGCGCGGTACAGCTTCAGCCCAGCCCGCTCGCGGTTCAGCTTGGTCAGCCAGAGATAGCCCGTCAGAGAAGCCGATCCCACGGCGAGGAGCGTCTGGACGTTGAATTCCCCAAGAAACCCGGCGAGGAGCGAGGACATGTTCACCTCCGTGTGAGACGAAGCGCGTCCGAAATTATGCTCTGTTCGCCCGAAAGAATCAATCCCGCGTTGCGGCGAATCGCGCCCTTCAGTCACCCCAGCCCCGCGCTGCGCAGCTTGCTCTTCGCCGCCTGGCCGACCTTCGACCGTGGCGACCGCTTCGCCGCCAGCTTGAGTACCTCACCGCCGGCCTTCTTCGCCCGGCCCTCCTGTTCCACCAGATGAAATCCGAGATAATAAAGGTCTTCCGCTTCCAACCATTTGATCTGCTCCACCTGACGGACCAACTCGGCTTCGTCCTGCTGACAGAGCAGCGCGAATTGCCCCAGGCAAGGGTCGCCGGCACGCGACTCGGCCGCCAGGTCCTTGCCCGAAACCTTCAGGCCGCACGCCGCCAGCTCCAGCCGAATCGCAAAGCCGCACGCCGGGTCGCGGGCCAGCAGCCGCAAATACAGCAGGGCCGTCGCGTACGCCTTCTTCTTGCGGTGGGCCAGCGCCCGTTGTTCCAGGCGGTCGCGCAGGTCGGCCGGGTCGGTTTCTCTCAACAGGAACAGCAGCGGGTCGGCCCGCCGGTCGCCGCCTTCCAGGTGCTTGGCCGCCCGATCGAAAACTTCCTCGCGCCATTCGGCCGGATAATCGCGCGCGAACGGCGCCTGGGCCCGCGCCATCGGCCACGCCTGATCGGGAGATTCCGCCTCCAGCAAGGCGGCGGTGAGGGCGTTGCGGCCGTGTTCCATTTTGGTCAGGCGCGCCAGGGCGGCGTCGCGCAAGTCGCGGTCGGCGTGGCGAAGTTGCTCCACCAGCGCGGCGGCCGTCTCGGCGTCGTCGCGGCCGCTGAGCTTGTCCAGGGCCAGGCGACGCACCGCCACGTCCGGCGCCCGCAGCAGTGTCAGCCATTCCGGCAGGGCGCGGTCGTGGACCGGCAGCCGTTGCAGGATCACCAGCGCGGGCGCGGCGATACGGAAGTCGGCGTCGGCGGCGCAGGCGAAAAGACGCTTTAACTGATCCTTGGTGGGGGCGAAGGCCCACTTGCCGACGCCCTGCAACGCCGCCGCCCGCACTTCCGCCGGATGGGGCGGCGCGACCTTGTCCCACAGGGCCGCGCCGGCCCGCGGGTCGTCGAGCGCGGCCAGCAGCCGAACCACGGCCGCCTGAGTCGTCGTGGGTAGGGACGGGATAACCCCGCCCCTACGGTCGCCGGCCAGCTCGAGCAGTTGGTCCGTCCAGGCGTGGCGCTGCGCCGCCGCCAGGGCCGGGATCTGCTCGGCAAGGGACCGCACCGCCGCCTCGACCACGCCGGGATCCTTGTCGAGGAGAACGGCGGCGGCCGCTACCGTGGCGCTGGCGGTGCCGCCGCCGGCCAGCGCCGCCGCGATGTAGCGCCGCAGACCGGGCGCTACCTTCGGCATGAGTTCTTGCAGGGCGCGCGTCCCCTTGGGGCCGAGGTGGGCGGCCGCGTGCGCCGCCGCGTCAGCCTCCCCCCCGCCCTCCTTGATCCGCGCCAGCAGTTGCGGAAGGGCGTGTTCGACGCGCAGCTTTCCCACGCTTCGGATGACCTCGAGACGCACCGACGGGTCGGCGTCCCGAAGCGCGTCGCAGAGCGCCTCCGCCGCCTCGCCATCGCGGACGCCGAGTTCCGCCAGCACCAGCGCCGTCGCCCGGCGAACTTCCGGCGGATGTTCGGCGGTGAGCAGGCGCAGCAGTTTGGTGGTCGGAACCTGCATCGTTTCAGCCCGTGGCGTCCGCGGCGGCAAGAGGCGACATCGGTCCCGGTGAGGGCCGTCCGGTGAAATGCTATTGCTGGACGCGGGAAAGGGCCAACGAGGAGCCCACTTCCGCCGGGGACGAGACAGTCCGGCTGGCGCCCACTCCTTTGGTCCGACCCTCGCTTTGCGCGGTGCGTGGTCTTGTCAAGGAAGATTCCGCCGGGTAGAATCGCGTGGAGGAATGGGGGAAGCGGGTTCTAAACTCAGCTTCTCATCGATTGCGTTTGGG
>CAVYVK010000009.1:0-28631 GCA_963771935.1 uncultured Planctomycetaceae bacterium
GTGGAGGCGCGGGGATTTGAACCCCGGTCCCAAGGAGAGTCAGCGTCGGCCTCTACGTGTGTAGCTCTTCTTTTTTCGACGGGCCGGACCTTGCGGCGCCGCCCGTCCTGTTCATCCTTCGCCTTCCCGGGAGCAGGGCGGGCGAAGGACTAACCGGCCATGAAGTTTAGCCCCCGTCTCCTCCGGTGCGCCCGGCCCCGAAAGGCCGAACTCCGACGGCGGCGAGCCTGACTTGGCGACCGAGCCGAGACCTCTCAGGCGAAGCTCCCGGACACGGGGCTGCCGTTATTAGGCAGCCATGGAGAACTGCGGTTCAGCAGTTATTAAGTGTGACCGGATTTTTACGTGGCCTTCCGATCAACCACGACACGCCACCTACGCCTCATCGTACCCGGTCGAAACCAATTCGCCCCCAGACGACATCGGCGAGGATTGCCTCACTCCATCCATTGTACGACGAATCGCTATATCGTGACAAGGCGCGGGTTAGACGATCGTATAGGGATGAAACAGCCGCAGGTACTCGTCCTGGGCGTAGCGGTCGGTCATGCCGGCGACGTAATCGCAGACGACGCGCTCTGGCGGGGCGCCGTCGATGCGGCGGGCGTAGCGCGGCGGCAGCAGCTGCGGCGCCCGGCGGAACTCGTCGAACAGCATTCCCACAATTCGGCTCCCCTTGATCGCCATCCGTTGCACCCGGTAGTGGCGGTAGACGCGGCGGTGCAGGAACGCTTCCAGCTCCGCCTTGAGCCGCCGCACTTCCAGGCCGGGGCCGACCAGCGCTTCCGGGAAGGCCCGCACGTCCTCCACGCTGCGGATGCGCTCCTGGCGCAGGCGTTGCCGCGTCTGCTCCAACAGGTCGCCGACCTGCCAGGCGATGAGGGTGCGCACCACCGTCGGCTGGAATTGCTCCGGGGCCAACTCGCCGTGCCGCTGCCGCACCTGCTCGCTGGCCCGGCGCCAGAACTCCACTTCCTCCAGGTCGTCCACCGTCACCAGACCGACGCCAAGGGCGTCGTCCACGTCGTGGGCGTCGTAGGCCAGGCTGTCGGCGGCGTCGGCGACCTGGGCCTCCAGCGGCGGCTGACCCGCCGCTGCATACTCCGCCGTCTCCGGCGCGTCGCGGCGCCGGCTGTGCAGCGCCATCGCCTCCAGCACCTCCCACGACAGGTTCAAGCCCGGAAAATCGGGATAGCGATACTCCAGAAGGGTGACGATGCGGAGGGCGTGGAGGTTGTGCTCGAAGCCGCCGTGTTCGGTCATGCACTCGTCGAGGGCCTCTTCGCCGGCGTGGCCGAACGGCGGATGGCCGAGGTCGTGCGACAGGGCGACGGCCTCGGTCAGGTCTTCGTTGAGGCCGAGCCGGCGGGCGATGGTGCGGGCGATCTGGGCCACCTCCAGGGTGTGCGTCAGGCGCGTGCGGTGGTGATCGTTGGTTTGGGCGGCCAGCACCTGCGTCTTGTGCATCAGCCGGCGGAAGGCGGTCGAGTGGACGATGCGGTCGCGGTCGCGCTGGTAGAGGGTGCGGTAGGGGTGCGGCGGCTCGGGATGGCGGCGGCCTCGACTCTGGCGGGTCCGCATGGCGTAGGGCGCCAGCGAACGGTCCTCCCATTCCAGCCAATCCGGAGGTTCATAGAAGGACTCGTCGGACATGCCGCCGCACCTCGTTATTCCACCCGCAGCCGCTCTCTCAGTAAATCGTACAGCGCGTCGAGCGATTGAACGATGACCTTGGCGTCGGCGAGGATGGGCATGAAGTTGGTGTCGCCGTTCCAGCGCGGCACGATGTGCCAGTGGAGATGGCCCGGCAGGCCGGCGCCGGCGGCGCGGCCGAGGTTGAGGCCGATGTTGTAGCCGTCCGGCCGCATCAGCTCGTCGAGGACGCCGACCATGTGGCGCAGCGTCTCCATCGTTTCCAGCAGCTCGTCGGCGTCCAGCTCGTCGAGGCGGCCCTTGTGGGCACGCGGGGCGATGAGGAGATGGCCGTTGTTGTAGGGGTAGCGGTTGAGGACCACGACGCTGCGCGGCGTGCGCCAGACGATCAGGTGGGCGCGGTCTTCGTCGGCGGCCAAGCCGTTGCAGAGGAAACAGGGATCGTCGGCCGTCGGCGGCTGCCCCGCCGCCACGTAGGCCAGCCGCCACGGCGCCCACAGTTGGTCCATTCTCTTCCCCACCGGCGGATTGTTCTTACTTCCCATTCGCCCGGAACAGACGGCCTCAAAATCAGATAGAAGCGACGGATGGAGAGGCCTCCGAGAAGCGCCTTTCCGCTTACACCCGCCCGCGCCATCCGCTCGGGTCACGGGCCTGGTGGTAAACCGCGATGACCACTAACCGCCCCGAACGGACGCGGTAGTAGACGCAGTAGGGGAACCCATGCACCGGCCCTTCGCGTACGTCCCGATCCGCTACGGGGAATCGATCGGGAGTTCGCGCCGCCTCCGCCAGGACGGCTTGCACCGCCGCCGTGAAATCGGCACCCAGGCCGGGACGGGCCTGCTCATACCACGCCACGGCCGAGTCGAACTCCGCCTGGGCGGTCGGCCGGAAGCTGATGGGTAGGTTCATGGGGTGATCCGTTTTAACGCCTGCGCCTTGACCTCCTCCCACGGGATAAGGTTATCGGGGTCGGCGTCGTCCTCGGCCACGCGCCGACGCAGTTCCTGAAGCTGCGCCTCGCTAAGCGATGGCCTCGCCCCTGAGGCGATGATGTGGTCCCAGATCTCGCGGACCAAGGCGACCTGCTCATCGATCGGCAGACGGTCGATGCCGAGAGACTGCATGGATGCAGGCATGGCAAATCCTCCTGGCGCCTCTAGCGGAAACGAGACAAGCGGACATTCATGAGTGTCCCACTACGACCCTCTCAAAAACTCCATGACTTCCTCGACGCTGTAGGGCGGCTTACGAGAATGAAGTACAGCGTGGCAGTTGGGACATACCGGGCGGAGGTCCACTATCGGGTCCACCTTGTACTCTACGCCGACCTCCGAGAGCGGGCGAAGATGATGGACATGGATAAGTCCTTCGACCACGCTGCCGTATGCCCTGCCGAAGTTGAAGCCGCAAATCGAACAACCGGCGCCATGATGCTCGATGCAGTGTTGGCGAGCCGCCGGATTCCGTTCGTAGGCGTTGACAGTGATCCGGACAACCGCGCCCTCATGGTAGGTCACTCCCGACTCTACCTCGTCAGGGCAAGTCGTCCTTGGCGAATCGCCCTTCGCGCCCGGCGCCAGGGCCTCCAGATGCTTTACGAACTCCTCTTTGATCTGCTGAAGACCCAAGCTGAAATTGCTCTGACTCTTCAGGAAAGCCGGGAACCACGTCATGCGGTTCAGCATGATAGGCGGATCAAAGACCGTGCCGCTGGAGCCTCTGGCGACACTGACGAATTCATCCTGTTCAGACGATCCGAGGGCATCCACCATGTATGTGTCGCGGAGGCGGTAGGTACGAGGTTGACCTTCTCCCGAGATCGACCACACCCGGTTGCCAACCAGGCCATCCACCGATTTCTTCGTGCCGACAGAGAAGGGGATGGCATCTTCGTAGGCGTAACCCATCTTGTCGGCGTTATGGTACGAGACGAAGTGCTTCATGGCTGTCGCTCCGTTTTGCCATCCGCTCCGTAGTTTGTGCGCCGCATGAAACGAGTCAAGGAAAACCTACCGCTTACGCCGACAATTAGTAAAGCGCCGCCGGTGCATCATCCGACGCGGACATGGTTCACATCATCCCCCGATCGAAATTCGCCGCATGTCCCCCCGCCACCGCCTTGCCCGCGCGCACCGCCCGCCACACCGCCCGCACGCGCCCCGGTTCGTACTTGCGATACACGAAGTCCGCCCGCAGGTTCACGGCCCCGGCGGCGGCCAGCTCCTTCAGCCGCGTCGAGAGACAGAACGGCCCCTGATTCAGCACGATCGTCCGGCAGTGATAGTCCAGGGCCGTGACGTGCTCGCCGTGGCTGGACGTCATCTCCATGCTCTCGAACGAGCAGTTGGCCTTGCCCGGACAGCCGCCGATCAGGTTGGCGTAGGCGCACGACTCCGCCAGGAACAGCGGCGTGTCCTGGTGGACGATCAGCACCGCCCGCGGCCCGAACTCCGCCAGCAGCGGACGCAGGTTCGCCAGGCCGTCCTCCGGCGACAGCGCGAACCGACGCACGCCCATCGCCTCCAGCTGCCGCGCCGCCGCCCGGTTGACGACGTACACCGACCAGTCGGTGGCCAGGTCGATTCCGCCCGTTTCCGACCGCGACGGATCGAGACCGAGGTACGACCACGCCGACAGGTTGGCCGCCTCCCATTTCGTCCAGCCCGCGGCCAGCAGCTGGGCGATCTTGTGCCGGACGTTGTTCTCCTCCCACTTGCGCGTCAGCGGCGGCAGCGCCAGCCGGATGCGCTCGCGGCCGATCACCGACGCCCAGTCGCTCCAGCTGCTCCGCCAGCAGCGTCGGATGATCGCGGGCCACGTCCACGATCAGCTCCTCGACGCCGGTCCAGTCCTCCGGCTCGAAGGCGTCCACGAAGCCGATGCGGTCCACCTTGATCGACCAGCGGAACGCCGGCGCCCGCGCCGCCGTCGGCGTCGGCGGGCAAACATCGGCCAAGGCGCGACGGACGCGCTCGGCCGACGCTGCTTGCAGCGCTTCCTCCAGCCCGGCGGCCAGATCGCGGCGCAGTTGGTTCAGCCGCGACACCGGCACGAATCGGCCGTCGGCGTTGCGCCAGGCGAACGACGCCAGCTCCAGCCGCGTGTCGCCCAGCTTCTCGAAGGCGGCGCGGGCCGCGGCCTCCATCCCGGCCGCATCCTGCGCCGGCGGGAACGTCCCGGCCAGCGTCCGCCGGACTTCCACCGGCGTCTCGTCCGGCCGTCGCGGCACGACGCGGCCGACCACGACCAGCTCGCCGGCGGTCAGCACCGCCTCGACATCGACGGCCCTTCGCGGACGATACAGACCCGGTTTGGGGCGATCATGGCGATAGCGGCGTTTCACGCCTGCGACGACGAGCAGTACACCGGCGCGCCGGCCGGCAGCGGCGGATGGTCCGCGGCAAGCCGACTTCCACCACGCGACCCGGCCGTCGGCCTCGAACACCTCGCGCTCCTGTCCCCTTCGGTCTCGTCTCCACGACCCACAGCCGATCGACGGGGAAGCCGAACGGCTTGCCGAGGACGGGCAGGTCGATTTGCAAGCCGTCGTGCCGTTCCAGGGCGCGGGCGGTGCGGAAGCGGAGACGGCTCTGCCGCGCACGGACTTCGACGCGGCCGATCAGCGTGCCGCGATGGCCGACGGTGTCGCGGTCGGCGACTTCCTTGTCCTTGTGCGACTGCACGAACAGCCGCGTCCACGGCCGGCTGAACACCGTTTGCAGGTCCGCTTCCTGCGACCGCCCGTTCGCCGGCGGCGAGTCGGCCGTCGAGCAGCTTGCGGTAGTAGTCGGTGGTCGTGGCGACGTAGAGCGGGCTTTTCTTGCGGCCCTCGATCTTGAAGCACGACACGCCCGCCGCCCGCAGCGCCGGCAGGTGGTCCGGCAGAGCGAGGTCTTTCATCGAGAACGGGAAAGCCCTGGGCCGGGTCGCGCTTGACCGGCGTGCCGTCGCGCAGGGCGTCCGGGGCGCCGGCCACTTCGAACGAATCGCGGCAGGAATAGGCGCATTTGCCGCGGTTGCCGCTGCGGCCGAGCGTCTGCGACGAGAACAGGCACAGGCCGCTGTAGGAGTAGCACAGCGCCCCGTGGATGAACACCTCCGTCTCGACGCCGCCGGTCGCCGTGACGTCGCGGACTTCCTCGAACGTCAGCTCGCGGGCCAGCACGACGCGGGTGAAGCCGAGCCGGGCCAGCGCCTCCGCCCCCGCCCGGTTGTGGACCGCCAGCTGCGTGCTGGCGTGCAGTTCCAGCTCCGGGAAGTGCGTGCGGAGGACGTGATAGACGCCGAGGTCCTGGAGGATGACCGCATCGACGCCGATGTCGGCGAGGGCGGCGAGGGTTTCGACCAGTTCGGCCAGCTCATCCTGGCGAATCAGCGTGTTGATGGTGACGAAGACGCGGCGGCGCGGCGTCAGGCTGTGAGCGTAGGCCGTGACCTCGGCGCAGCTCGTCGAGGGTGAAGTTCTCGGCCTCGGCGCGAGCGGAGAACTTCTTCAGGCCGAGATAGATGGCGTCGGCGCCGTAGTGGAAGGCGGCGAAGGCGGCGTCCGGCCCGCCGGCGGGGGCGAGCAGTTCCACACGATGCGGAGCGGCTTCCGCCGGCGATAGCGGCAGGGCGGCGAGCGCATCGGCGGAGGCGGCGCCGTATTCGCCTTGCGGAGCGTCGGGTTCAGGCGAGGCGGCGGCTGATTCCGCAATGGCGCCGACGGCGAAGCCGTGCCATTCCGGCACGGGCGCGGCGTCGAGGACCGGCGAAATCAGGGGGAGACTGAAGAGGTCTTTCGACATTGGGTGCGTTCTCAATTTCCTACGACCATCGCAGGGGTATATATTCGATCTTCCCTTCCCACTCGTCATCCCGGCTACAGACCGCGAGAAAATGTAAGTCCTCGATCACTTTACGGATCGGCGCGCGGTCATTCACGAGAAAGACGCCAGGCATTCGCTCGCCGGCGCGGACGCGTTCATTGGCGTAATCGGGCATAGTGGATCGGTCGTGCGTGAGCAGGATAAGGCCTTCCTTCGCCGCCCACTCGAGTACCGTAGGGTCGTCCGCCTCTGACAATTCAGCTTCCTGGATCGGACGGATTTCGAGGTCCGGCAGGCGGCGCAAGAGGCCACGAATAACGTCGTGATTGAAATTCTGGTCGCTGGCCAGGCGGATCATGACTCTGTCCTCAGTCGGGGTTCGGCAAACCCGGGCGGCTGCCCTGCATCGCACCTGAGGCGATCTTGGCGCAATGCGGTGACGGTGTGCAAGCGTGCCGGCGAAACGGCGAGCGCCGCGGGCAACGTAGCCCCCAGTCATCCCCCTTGGCCATCCATGCCATTTCCCCCCTGACGGGCCAGCAAACGGGCTCGGATGCCGCTCATATCTCCCTGTCGTGCTTCGATCCTTTGCCGCACCTCCTCCGCTCTTTGCTCCCGCCGCAGCAGATAGTCGTCCACTTCCTTCCGATGGCGCAGGCAGTAAGCCAGCACCGCATACACATCGGCCAGATCCAGGCTTGGGAACCGCTGCACCACGGCTTCCGGCGTGGCCCCGTCGTCGAAGGCATGGACGACCACGTCGAGCAGCACCCGCGTGGCGCCAAGTCTTACATCGCCTTCCAGCGTAACGCGCAAAGGAACCGGGTCAGCATGGACAGTCAGTGTCATTGGACCAGCCCTCCTCCCATCAGACTACCGCGCCGCCCGCGTCCGGTCGATGCTGCCACGTTGAGCTGAAGCGCCTAATGGCGGCGGCTGTCGGTGAAAGGCGACCCGTATTATTCTTTTACGTCCAGCCCCACCTCACCGGCAGCGCCCGCGCCGCCAGCCATAGCTTGTGCAGCCGGCCCAGGCGCACGCGGCCGCGGAACACGTCGAAGTCGCGCCGCACGATGGCGTCGAGAAGCCCGCGGTAGGTGCGCAGCATCGTCAGGAACACCGCCCGCCCGCCCGGCCGCAGCAGCGGCGCCAGCGGCTCGGCCGCGCGGTAGTAGGCGGCGGCGCGGTCCACCTCGAAGCGCATCAGGCGCGGAAGCGGTCGTCGCGGACGCCGGCGCTCAAGGCGTCCTCGCCGTAGCCGAAACGCTCCAGGTCCTCGCGCGGCAGGTAGACGCGGCCGCGGCCGGCGTCCTCGCCCAGGTCGCGCAGGATGTTCGTCAGCTGAAACGCCACGCCGGCCGCCTCGGCGTAATCCCTTGCCTGCTCTCCCGTGAAGCCCCAGATGGGAATGCACGCCAGGCCCACCGCCGACGCCACCCGGTAACAGTACGGATACAGGTCCGCAAAGGTGTCATAGCGGGCGACGGTCAGGTCCATCGCGACGCCGTCCAGCACGGCGTGGAGGTGCTCGCACGGCACGCCGAAGCGGCGGAGGGCGTGGTGCAAAGCGGGATGAAGCGGATGGCTGTAGACGCCTTTCACGGCCTCGTCGAGCCGGCGCCGCCAGTCGCCCAGCGGGCCGCGCTTCTCCTCCGCCGTGCCGGGGCCGTCCGCCAGGTCGTCGGCGACGCGCAGGAAGGAGTAGAGGGCGCACATGGCCCGTCGCTGGTCGGCCGGCAGCAGACGGAAGGCGTGGTAGAAGTTGCCGGCCTCGCGCCGCGCCAGCCCTTCGCAGTAGACGTAGGATCGCGCCAGCGCGTCGGAGCCGCGACCGTGAGGGAGCGGAGACAAAACCGCTCCCTCACGGTCGCGGCTCCGATCCCGGTCCACCGCCGCGCCAAGGCGCCGACCCAGGCGCCCCGCCAGCAGAGAAAGTTTGTCCCGTTTGGAGACGACCGGCCGGCGCGCCCACACGTCGTAGCCGCACCGTTCGATCTTGCGCAGGACCGCCAGGCCGCCGCGCAGGAACAGCTCCACGTCGAGGCGCAGATCGTCCGGCGTCACGGCGAGCAGCGGCCGGCCGCGCTCGAACAGCTCGCGCGTCCGCTCTACCTCGAAGCGCATCAGCTCCGCAAAGGCCGGCGTGAAACGGCGGGCCGCCAGGTCGTCGTCGCCGTAGCCGAAGCGACGGCGGTCCTCTTCGGGCAGATAGACGCGGCCGATGTCGAAATCGCGGCTCACGTCCTGCCAGAAATTGGCCAGTTGCAGGGCCGTGCAGATGAAATCGGACAGGACCGCCCGTGCTTCGTCGAACGCTTCGCCGAGGTACAGCACCAGTCGGCCGACCGGGTTGGCGGAACGGCGGCAGTAGTCGAGCAGCTGCTCGAACGTGTCGATAGCGCTTGACGCGCTGGTCCTGCTCGAACGCCGACAGCAGATCAAGGAACGGCTGCGGCGGGATGCGGAATCGTTCAATGGTCGGCCGCAGGGCGACGAAAACGGGGTGGCTCGGCTGGCCGTCGTAGCAGGCGAGCAGCTCGTCGCGCCACCAGGCGAGGAGGTCGAGGGCGCGGTCGCCGCCGCCGGCCTCGTCGGCGAGGTCGTCGGCCCAGCGGCAGTAGGCGTAAACGGCGTGGAAGTGGCGCAGCAGCCGGCGCGGCAGGAGCAGCGAGGCGACGGTGAAGTTCTCGTAGTGGCCGAGCGTCAGCCGGCGGCAGTAGGCCCGCGCCCGCGGCAGGTCGAACGGCGCGTGCCACCGCCCAGGGCCGAGACGGTCCAGCTCCGCGGCGAAGGCGGCGTTCATGGGTGGGATTATACCGGCGAACGCCGCGGGGGCATAGAAGGGGAGGAAGCCCCGGCAAGGAAGCAGGGTCTGCCGTCCGTGGAGCAGCCGTTACAATCGCGGCCGCCGCTGCGGTCAACCCTCCAGCCCGCTTCTCCTCGGCGGTATCGCAACGGTCCTCATGCTACTCTGATCGAAGACAGTATAGTAGAGGTTGGACCCATCGTACCGCTAGCCCCTACGGTCGGGCCAGGTGGGACGCGCGAAACGGACCCGAACAGGGACATCGATCATGGAGAGCAGACGGTACACGGTCCTTTCGCTCTTCTCCGGTGGGATGGGACTTGACCTCGGCCTTAAACAGACGGGCCAGTTCCAGCTCTTGGCCTGCGTGGAAGTGGCGCCCTCATTCGGTGAAACGATCCGAAGGAATCGAGACGCGGGCCGTATCGGCTCCCCGGCCCTCAACGTCTACCAGCAGGACGTGGCGGAACTCGATCCCGTCCAGGTCATGGCGGACCTTCGCTTGGCACCAGGCGAGCTGGACCTTGTTGCCGGCGAGCCGCCTTGTCAAGCGTTCAGCGTGTTCGGGAAGCGGCGAGGCCTAGCCGATCGGCGCGGCCAGCTTATCTTTGAGTTCCTGCGCTTCATTGAGGCGTTGCGTCCACGTGTGTTCCTCATGGAAAATGTGCGCGGCCTCCTCTCGATGACCACCGACGACTCAACACGAAAGGGCTCGTTATTTGAGATGGTGCAAGGGCGATTTGACGCCCTCGGGTATCGTTCGGATTGCTTCGTTGTCAACGCCGTGAACTACGGGGCGCCACAGGTCCGTGAGCGAATCCTTATGATTGGCAACCGCTATGGGGCGACGGCGGATTTCCCGCAGCCGACCCACAGCGATCGGCCCGGAGACCATCTTTCCCCATTTGCGACCCTCGGAGATGCTATTCGTGGCAAGCCGGACCCGGACCCGACCATCATGCAGTTCAGTGAACGAAAGCAGAAGTACCTGGCGATGGTCCCGCCAGGAGGGAATTGGCGGACCTTGCCGGTGGAAATTCAAAGGGAATCGATGGGCAAGACGTTCTACTTGAAAGGAGGTAGGTCCGCTTACTGGCGAAAGCTTTCTTACGAATTCCCTTGCCCGACGGTCATCACCATGCCGAACCATGCCGGCACCAGCATGTGCCATCCCGAGTTCCTTCGGCCCCTGACCGTGGGTGAATGCGCTCGAGTTCAAGGGTTCCCAGAGGAATGGACGTTCTGCGGCACTCCGAGCGAGAAATACCAGCAGGTCGGTAACGCCGTCCCCATCCTCCTCGGACGAATGGCGGGGGAGGCCGTCGTGCGCTTGCTGGAACAGACTCCCATGGCTGATCGGCCGAACGCGGAATCAGGCAAACCGAGCCGAGTGGTCCAGATCCGACCTCACGTACGGACAAGATGGTGGTGGAAGGACGGCGAAGTCATCGAAGCGCGTCCTTATTCTCAGCGTCCGAAGAGGAAACCACGCCGGAACGATGGGCCGTCCCTCTTCGACCACCTGCCCTGAAGGAGCCAAAGGAAATGACGCCCCATGAGAAAATCATAGAAACGACTGCCAAAGAAACCGCCCTTTTTCTAGGACGCCGTATCCGCAAACTCCGAACGGAAATCAGCGGCGTGCTGAACATCAACCCTTTCCTCATGCGCGCGCTGAGAGACTTCCATCAGATCAAGGACCAAACGTCACTCTCCGAGTTCATGCTGACTTGGCACTTGGCGAACGGGCACGCTACCGGATTCGGTAAAATGATTGATGAGAAGATCTTGCCGCGGGTTTTCGGGACCAAACGCCTCGACTCCAGCTGTCGGGATGAGGCCCCGTACAATCGGGAGATCTTCGACGACATCGATCACGTTGTCGCACGGCGCGACGGGGAATACCTTTTGTCTCTCAAGGCCGGCGCTTGGACCATACAATTGGGCCAGGCCATGGGTCTGTATCGACACTTTTTGGCACTGGGGAAGGAAGGCCTCCAGTCAAAGGGCATCGTCGTCGGCGTCTTCTATGGACACAGAGGGCTGCTTACTGATAAATACCGCATCGTAAAAGGAGAGAATGTTCGACACCAAACGGAAATGGAACAACTCCCCTACGTGGAAGTCAAGGCTGGCGAGAAGTTCTGGACGTGGTTGAACGACGACGCCGCATCGACGCAAGACTCGTTGCTGGAGGGGATCGCAAAAGGGGCCGATGATTTCCTGGCCAGCAGCCCCGACGCGAGCGTGGTCGTCGGGGTGCGCCCAGCGCCTCGTCGAGGAGTTGAGGGCCAAGTACGGGCTGCCGGACGATGGGGCGATCGATTGGGCCTTGTTGCTCCACGCGGTAAACAACGACAAGGGAGAGGACGTCGGCGCGGAGGCGGTCGAAGCCCCGCCTCCGGAGGGCGATGAATAAGATTCCTTACGAGTCGTTTTATGGAAAAGAAGCTCCGCGAGTTGCTGGAAGGGGGCAGGTTCTCCGATGTCTCCGCCGTCCATTCGCGGCGCATGGGGGCCGTCAAGGCCAAGGGCAACCGGACGACGGAGCTGCGCTTCCGAGCTATGCTCGTCAGGGCCGGCGTTTCCGGCTGGAAAGTGCATCCGCGGGGACTGCCTGGCTCACCCGACTTCTACTTTCCCGGCCTCCGAGTCGCCGTTTTCCTTGACGGGTGCTACTGGACTTTGCACCATGAAAGCCGCTTGCACCATGGTGCAGGCGTCTGCCCCACGGATCGGGCATGCAGCCGCCGACATGATACGCGGCCGGGCGAGAGCCGGCGGACGTACTGCCGCTGGTCCGGCCGGGGCAATTCGCGGTTTCTCGGGAAGGGGTGTTCCGATGCGCGACCAGTGGGAATACAAAATGCTCGTGGGGTCCCTGGGAGTGCCACCCCACTGGAAGGATGCGGACGACGCGACGGATTACGGTCCCACGATCAGCACGGAGATCCTGAACCGGCTGGGCCAGGACGGCTGGGAGGTTTGCGCCTTCGACGTTTCGCTGGCCGGCCGCACGTTGATCCTGAAGCGCCGACGCAGCGCGTCCGGCTGACTTGCACTACGAAACCGGAGTCCGCGCCACAGAAGACCGGCATCAGATCTTCCGTGGGGCTTTGCACCACGGAAGCCTCTTGCATTATGGTGCAGGAGTCTGCACCATGAATCCGGCGGGCGGCTACAGGACATGATACGCGGCCGGGCGATCGACGCCCGGCCGCGTTCTTTGTGGAAGGCGACTGTCAGGGCACAAAAATGACTCAAGGAGAAACGTGAATCTGGCCGAACCTTCTGTTGACCTGTACCATCTGATGGTATAGAATCCTCATGGTGAGCAGGGATGAACTGGCCATGAGAGTAACTTAACGATGGCTGAAAAAAACCCGGAGCGGGTGGAAGCCTCACTGGCGTACCCGAGCCACTTGCTGGAACCGGAGGACGGCCTGTCGTTCATCGAATCCGAGGTCTTCGCTCGCGCCTGGAAGCGGTGCGGGCTGACAGACGACGATTTATTTGAACTACAGTTGCTTATCATGACCCACCCCAAATTACACCCGGTCATGGAGGGAACCGGGGGAGTGCGAAAGATGCGCTTTACGCCAGACGGCACGGCCGGAGGCAAGAGCGGCTCGCACCGCGCCTGCTACGTCTACTACGAGGAGTACGGCGTTGTGCTTCTCCTTACCGCATACCCAAAGAGCAAGCGGGACAACATCTCTATCGCCGGGCGTAATGCGATGCGCCGGATGGTAGAGTACCAATCCCAACTTCTCTCCAGAGGGCCGATCCGATGAATGTGCGAAAGGAACCGAACCAGTTGAAGAACAAGGCAGCGGAGCCGTCCGTGGAGAACGAGATCCTGGAAGCTCTTACTGGCTTCACGGATGCCCTAGAAAAAGGGGAAGTGACCAAGAAGTTCAGTTGTCGGCAGATCAAGCTGAACTTAGTCCCGACACACTACGGCCCGGATCTCGTCAAGAAGACAAGAAGGCTGCTAGGGGTCAGCCAGTCTTTGTTTGCCCGCTTCCTTGGAGTGTCCCCAAAGACGGTGCGGGCATGGGAGCAGGGCATCAACATCCCCCACAAAATGGCTTGTCGTTTTATGGACGAAATCCGCCAGAATCCACGGTTCTGGAATACGAGGCTCCGTGAGATCGCGGTAGCACGGGACGAAGCGGAGGAGTCTTCAGTCTGAGGGCGCAGGAAAAAACGCCGGTCGCAGTCCAGTTTTAGCGGACTAACTGCGAATCCGGCGCGTGGCAGCCGACGGGAAACCCGCCAGTGCTATAAGGACTTTATAGCTTCCCTCTCGGCTGGTTGCAACCGAAATCTGGCGGCGGCCGGCGCTCCGTCATGCTGCCGAGAGGGTTCTGTCATGAGCTACGGAGGTTACACCGGCGAGGCCAATCAGGTCTCCGGCGTCTTCCAGGGCAACTGCGGACACAGGCCGGAGCGATCGATCCCGCTCGGGCACAAGTTCCCGCCGTGCGACGATTGCCGGCGTGCGGTGTACTGGACGCTCGTGCGTCCGGCTAACACCAACCCCGGACGGTAAGTTGGGGAAACGGGTGTCCAAAGCGACCCCGGCATCAGTATGCCGGGGTCGCTTTCTTTTCTATCGAACACCAGAACCAGTCCTTGTCCCAAGGCTTGATCTGTTCCACCGACCACCCAAGGCGGTTGGCGAGCAACAGGATGCGGTCCTGATTCTCCTGGCAGAAGTATCCGCCGATAGCGTCGGCCCCGCTCCGCATCCGCGCCAGGAGAAGGCCGAATTCGACGCCATAAGCGAACACCGGATCGTCAGTCAGAAACGGGCAGATGAGGCTGTAGTTGGTCATCGGATCGCCTTCCCCGGCGAGTCGCCTATTCGTCCCGCTTCTTGGAGTTGGGCAGGAAGGGGACGGGACGACTCGCGCCCTCTAGTTCCTTGCGGGCCGCTGTCCGGAGTCGTTCCCGTATCCAGGCGGACAGCGCCAGCCCGGCAAGATCGGCGGCTTCCTTGAATGCCTGCTTCTCAGCGACCCCCAGGCGCATATCTAGGTGGAGCGTCTTCGCGCTCTTCGCGTCCACCGGGGGTCGGCCGCGCTTTTTCGCCATGTCTCTTTTGTACCGACAAAAAATGCGAAGGTCAAGCTACTGACCTACTATGTCCGTTTTATGTCTGTACAATATCTCGTGTGCACCAGTCCAGAAAACCAAGGTGTCACGTGGACCTCCGCGAGTTGAAGGGCCTGGAAATCGCCGCCCGCACGAAGATCGTCTTCGCCGACGGCATTTGGTTAGTTCCGTCCCAGACAACGGCGACGAAGTACAAGATAACGCTGGACGGCCGCGAGTCTTGCGAGTGCGACGATTTTACGCTCCGCCAACTCCCTTGCAAGCACATCCACGCGGCCCGGCTGGTGCGCGAGCGGGACCACGGCGGCAAATCGCCCATCGTCGTCGCCGACTCGCCGCCGAAGAAGCCGGCGTACAAGCAGGACTGGCCCGCCTACAACCTGGCGCAGACGACGGAGAAGCGCCGCCTACAAGTGCTGCTCGCCGAACTGTGCCGCAACGTCCCGCAGATGCCCAACGCGGAGAGAGGCCCGCGACGCATCCCGACGGCCGACGTGGTTTTCGCAATGGTCTTCAAGGTCTACACCTGTATGCCGACGCGCCGCTTCGCCTGCGACCTGGAAGACGCGCAGACCAAGGGCCACGTCTCCCAAGTCGCTCACTTCAACAGCATCATCCGGCACTTCGACAACCCGGAAATGACGCCGATCCTCCGCGACCTCGTCATCCGTGCCAGCCTGCCCTTGAAGGCCGTGGAAGTCGATTTCGCGGCCGACTCGTCGGGTTTTTCCACAAATCGGTTCGTAAAATGGTATGACGAGAAGTACGGCGTCACGCGGTCGGGCCACGACTGGGTAAAGGTCCACGTCATGACCGGCGTGAAGACGAACGTGGTTACGGCGGTCGAAATCCGCGGGCGGGACGCGGGCGACTCGCCGCTCCTGCCCGAACTGCTGAAGACCACGGCCGAAAACTTCGCCGTCCGCGAAGTGTCGGCCGACAAGGGCTACAGCAGCGTGGAGAACACGGAGGCGGTCTTCCAGGCCGGCGGGACGCCGTTCATCGCCTACAAGGCGAACACCACCGGCGCGGCCGGCGGCCTGTGGGAGAAGATGTACCACTTCTTCCAGTACCGCCGGGACGAGTTCCTCGCCCACTACCACAAGCGGAGCAACGTCGAATCGACGTTCAGCATGGTCAAGGCGAAGTTCCGGGATCACGTCCGGGCGAAGACCGACGCGGCGATGACGAACGAAGTCCTGTGCAAGTTCATCTGCCACAACATCTGCTGCGTGATTCAGGCGCATTGCGAGCTAGGAATCGAAGCCGAGTTCTGGCAGGATGAGAAGGAGCCGGCCGGATCGGCGGACGTGCTGCCGCTGGTCCGGCCGGGATAATTCCTGCACCACGGAAGCGAAGTCTGCACCACGAAAGATCGGCGTTAGGTCTTTCGTGGTGCAAAGCCGTGCTACTGGCACGGTTGTCCCAAGTGCGGTCATATTCCGACAATCAACCGCCCGTTCTGGCAGGCGAAGATTGCCCGAAATAAGCAGCGCGACCGCCGGAACAACGGCAGGTTACGGGCGGTCGGGGTGCGCGTGCTGCGGTTCTGGGAGCATGAGTTGAAGGAGGGAGGCAAGGGGTGCCTCCATCGGTTGAGATTGCAGTTAGAGAGGGGTCCGTAGAAGGAAAGCGACGGACTTCGGCCCGGCGGCCGTCGCGGGTCCGACTCGTGAACGAGGTCCACCAGCACCGCCTCATGGATGCGCCACAACACCCCTTCCCCTCAACCTACCGTGCCGACGCCGATCCGCTACGTGAATAGTCGCTTGCACAGGCTGCGCACCGTCCCCAGCACGTCGGCGCGGGCGACTTCCTGAGTACGGCCGTGCCCGGTTCGCGGCAGTTCGACGCACGCCAGGCCGCACAGGGCCAGCACGAACAGCGTGTAAAGGCTCCAGCCGACGTCGAGCGCCGTCAGTTCGCTGATCCGCACCGCCTCGCACCATCCCGTCAAGTTCAGCGCCATCCCGGCCAGCAGTGCGACAGCCAACGCGAGAAAAATCCAGGCGACGCCCCACTGCACAGTCACAGCGCCGCGCGCCAACCCCTTGGCCGTCACCTGGAAGGGACGGCCGAAGGGCGCGACTAAGCCCCGGAGCAGGGCCACGCTCACGTGAAAGGCCGGCAGCGTTTTGTGGACCGTGCCGACGACGGGCAGCACCTTTCCCCCGGACAGCCAGTAGCCAATGACGTATCCCGCGATTAACCGAGGGAAGAGCAGCAAACACAGCGACTCGGCGCTGGCCCGGAACGCGGCGACGCCCGTGTACCAGAAGATGATCGGAGCGATCAGCAGCAGGACCATGAACGGGTACGTGAACCAGTAGACGATCGGCTCGACATAAAAGAGCCGGTCGAGGAGGGACAAGCCGCGGCCGCGAAACGGCCCCGTCGCCAGGAAGGCGTGCTGCAACGTGCCGCTGCACCAGCGGACGCGCTGCTTGATGTACTCCGGCACGCTCTCGGGTGCCAGGCCGCGGGCCAGAGGCTCGTTGAGGTAAAGCGTCCGCCAGCCCCGGCCGCGCAGCGCGTAGGACGCTTCCAGAATCCTCGCAGATCGACCCCTGGGGGAAGCCGCCCAGCTCCCGCAGCCGGGCGCGCGGCACGACCCAGCCGCTGCCGACGCAGAAGGCGTTCTCGTGGGCGTCCCGCGCCGGCTGCACCACGGTCATGAAGAAGTTCTGCTCCTCCGTCCAGGCGGCGGACCCCAGCAGGTTGTGCTGGACCGGGTCCGGGTTGCAAAAGTGCTGCGGCGTCTGTACCAGTCCCACTCCGTCCCGGTAGAGCAAGAAACCCAACGTGCGGTAGAGAAAATTCCTTTCCAGACAGAAATCGGCGTCGATGACGAGCAGGAATTCGCCCTCGGTGCGCGGCAGGGCGTAGTTCAGGTTGCCGGCCTTGCCGTGCTCATTCGTCGGGCGCGCGAAGTAGCCGACGCCGCGAAGGCGGCACAGTTCCCGCAGCCAGGGCCGCCGGCTGTCGTCCAGGATCCAGATTTGCACCCGTCCCGCCGGGTAGTCCAGCGCCAGCGCCGCCCGAATTGTCGCTTCCAGGATCTCCACCCCCTCGTTGTAGGTGGGTACGAAGACGTCCACGGTCGGCAGATCCGGCTCGAGCCGGAGGCGGCGTTCATGGGCGTCCGCCTCCGGCGAATGGTCGGTGATGCGGGCCAGCGCCCAGAGGCTCCAAAGCTCGTACGCCGTGACGACCATTTCGCAGCCGAAAAACGTCCAGGGCCACAGGGCCGCCGGCGTCCAGACGAAGTCCGGCAGTGTGCCGCCGCCGCGCCAGACGGCGTAGACCAAGGTGAGGGCGGTCATGACCAGGATCACCGTCCGACGCGCCCAGGTGCGGCGCCGGCGCTTCCCGGGCGAACAAGACCAAGCCCACCATCAGCAAGAGGTTGATCCAGAGCGCTTCCGCGGCGGCCATTTCACACCCCCACTCGGGCGAACAGCCAGGTCAGGGCCTGTTGCAGGGGTCCGGGATGTGCGTCGGTGATCAGGACGCGCGCGTGCCGGCCGATGAGGGCGGCGTCCTGCGTGGGGGCGTCGAAGTCGATCAGGACGCGCACCTGCTTCATGTCGGGGCAGGGCATATTGATGGCGAAGGACGCCTCGGTGTCCGCCCCGCCCAACGTACGCACGGCCCGAACGTGTCCGTCCAGCACACGGCCGTCGCTCAGCCGAACGACGGCCCGGCAGCCCGGCGCGATCGCCCCCAGCTGCGTCTGGGGCAGAAGCGCCTCCACGAAGATGGTGCCGCGGTCGGCGATCTCCAGCAGGTTTTCGTCCCGCTTCACCACCTGGCCCGGTTCGCCGTTCCGTTTCCAAACGGTCCCTGCGACTGGCGCCGTGACGGCCTCCTCGGACAGCCGGTCGATGCGCCGGTGCTCCGCCTCCAACTCCGTGTCGGCCGCCGCCAGCTTCGCGTCGGTTTCCTTAATTTCCCCTTGAAGCTGCGGGATCTTGGAATCCAGTTCACTGGCCCGCTGCTCGAAAGAGGGCGCATCGCGCTCGAAGAGGAATCCCTGCTTCGCCGCCCGCAGCTCCTCTTCCAGACGAGAGCGTGCGGCTTCCTCCTGCTGGACCTGGTGGTTCGCAACGGATTCGTTCGCCGCGCCTCGTCCAGCTCGGCGTAGGCGCCCGTCTGCTCGGCCGCGAGCCTTTCGGCGCGAGCGGTTCGCACATGGGCCGCCTCCTGGCCGACGCGGGCCGCCTGGTAACGGGCCTCCGCCTCCGTCACGGATGTCTTCAAAGACCCCACAAGTTCGGTATAGAACCGCTGCGTGGAGGCGTGGCACTCGTCCCGGGTCCGGGCCGCGGCCTCCAGCTCGCTGTTCAGGCGCTCGCGCTGGGCGGCCAGCCCGGCGCGGCGGGCCGCCAGCTCGGCCAGGTGCGACGTGTCCGCCTGGCCGCTGACGACCTTGAGCAACGGCGCGCCGGCTTGAACCGAGTCGCCGATGTCGTGAAGCAATTCCACGGCCGCGCCGTCGATCGGCGCACGCACCTGGACCATGCGGGCGTTGACGACCGCCTGGCTGGTGACGGGAACGAAAAACGGCACGACCAGCCACCACAGGGCCGCCGTTATCAGCGCCAGGGCGATGCACATTCGGGCGGTTCGCGCCACCGAGAAGCGCGAACGCGGCTTCCTCCCCGGCCCGGCCGTCGTTTGGACCGTGCGTGGTTCGGCGGGCGCGGCCGCCGCCAGCGCCCCGTCCGTTCGTGAGAGTTCATTGGGTCCGTCGGCCAGAGCGTCGTCGCGCCGACCGTGGGAGACCCCGTGGGTCGCGTGGCCGTTGTGGGAGTTCATGCAACTGCCTCCTCGGGTGAACGGGCGCAGGGAGTCGCGCCCCGGCTTATCCTGGAGAGGATGAGCGCCTTTAAGGCAAACGAACGAGGCTCAACCGTTAGAGAGGAAGGAGATCGGGCCTGGAGCAATAACGGTATGGGAGGGCGCGCGGCCGACTGGGCAGCGTCCTACCTGAGGGCCGACAGAACGTCGGCGGACCCTCATTCCACGAGGGCGACAAACACGCCACCCGTCCCCGACGCCCGGACACGGGGGACGCCGCGCGGGGGAGACGCGGCTGTTTAGGCAAACGACGGACCAGAGGAACATTACGTCGGCCGTCAGAGGGCGTTCCTCGTCGTCGTCCCGACACGTTTTTTCCGTAAGGACAGAATAGCACAAGGGTTGTGACGCGATGAATAATCGGGGAAAGGAAGGAGAGGCGGTCCTGAAGCTCAGGGCTTCCGGGATCGGGTGCGCTTCTTGCGGGCAATCCTGCTCAATAAGTGGGACGAGAAGGTCCAGCTACGCAGTTCATGGCGCGGCGCCTCCGGTTTTCACCCCCCACCGACCTTCTTCAATGGCTGCGCCGTCTGCACCGTCAGCGTCACCACAGCCAGGCCAGGGCCGGTGCTGCAGTCGATCTCCAGCCGGTCCACCAGCTGAAGCGCTCCGATCAGTTCGTCCAGCTGTTGCCGCGTCTGCTCCATGCTCAGGTGGTTCTTCTCGGCCAGCGCGGCCGTCAGGGCTTCGCGGCGCTCCTTGAGGTAGACGCGCCATGCCTTAACCGACACGCGCAGCAGCGGGAACGTGGCGCCGTCGTCGGCCGCCGGTTTCGGGGTCGTCTCGGCGAAGTGGTGGATCGCCTCCGGGGAGCTGCCGAACGCCAGCCAGCCCTTGGCCAGGCCGAAGGCCGGCTGGACGCCGGGCGGGAAGACGCGCTCACCAACGATATAATGGATCTCCTGACGATCGTGTTCCTCTGACTTGAGATGGAGCGGCGCCGCGGGGTGGTCGTGGTTGTAGCCCAGGACGGTCCAGTGGGCGGCGAAATCCACGGCCGCCAGCAGCGCCTCATCGACCGGGGCCGCATCGTCGCCCCGCACGACGCGCACCACCACGAGCGCCCGCGGCATCCAGTCGTCGCCGCCGGTCGGGGGGGCGGTCACGCACAGGCCCCAGTCCGGGCCGATATGCGATAGGATATCCTTGAAATAGTCCTTGCCGAGGAAGGTGTTGTCGTCCTTCGCTTGGACCTCCTGCACGAGATCCAGCAGGGCGGCCACGTCGATCCGGCCTCCGCAGGCCACGAGGGCGTCGTCGGGAAAATAGCGCCAGGCCTCGCTGGGCCGCGACGCCGCAGCGAACAGGCGTCGGGCCGGCGGCGGCAGGTCGTTGGGACGCACCCGGACGGCCAGCGCCAGGTGCAACTCCGTATCCAGCGTCGCCCAGGCCGCAAGGCCGTCCGTCGCTTTCCAGTACGCCAGCACCTTCTTTTGCAGCCCCGCGTCCGCCGCGTCGGCCTTCGCCGCCTTCGCCTCCAGACCGGCGTCGAACGCCCGCGGGTTCACCCACAACGCCAGGACCGCCCGATCCGCCCCGATCTCCCGCAGCCGACGCGCCAGCGTCGGCTCGGCGTCCGCCGCCGCCTCGAGGTCCACGTCGAGCGCCTGCCGCAACAGATCCTCCTGGCCCGTGAATAGCAATACGGGACCGCGAATAAAGTAGTAATTGGTCTGGTGCGGCTCGACTCGACGAAAGTACGTCGTTCCCTTGTACGGGCGCTCCTGCAATTCGGTCAGCGAGCCGTCCTTCTTCTGAGCCTTGTTGATCTTGTCCACCAGGGAGGACAGCACGCTCGCCGTTCGGGCGCGCACGAGGATCAATCCCTGTTCCTGATCCGGCTTGTCCGGCGGCCCGGGCCGGTAGGCGAAGACGACGGCGTCGCCGAGGATGTCGTCGCGCAGCTGATCGAAACCAGCCCCGAATGACTGGCGCAGCCGATCGTCGATCTGATCGAGCTGGCCCAGCTCTTTCGAGGCCTGGATGTAGGCGCCTAGCGGCGATTTCCGCACCTGATCGACGAACGGCGATTCGGCCAGATCGGCCGAGTGGACCCGCAGATCCTGCATCACGAAGCAGAAACCCACGTCGTCCGGCACGAAGCGCAACAGCTCGTCGCGCGGCGAAGCGGCCCGGAGCGCCGCTGGCAAAAGCAGGGCGGCGGCGCAGAGAAGCCACGTTCGGGACCGGCGATCGAACGACGTCATGCTCGGACTCTTGGTCTTTGGGACGAGTGAACAAGATTCGTTTAGCCGCGACCTGAAGGGGAGCGCGGAGGGAGACGCGCTCCCCTTCAGGTCGCGGCTAAACGATCCCAATCGCATGTCAAAATCCCGTCGTCTTGGGTGCCGCTTCCATCGGCGGCAGCTCGCGGAGGAACAGGCCGACCGCCCGACGGGCCGAGTCGGTCACGGGTTCCAGGCCGGACGACACGCCCTCGCCGGTCTCGCGCAGCGTGCGCGTCGGCGGGTCGAGCGGTGGTTGCAAGTCGAAGTTGCCAAGGGACGGATCGACGATCACCGGAATTAGGCCTTTCGTCTTGGCCACCGTTTCGTCGGCGGTGCGCGAAGTCAGCGCGGCCACCGCGGAGCCTGCCTCTTCCACCGATTCGCGGAGCGTCGTGTGAGCCGCGGCGGGCGCCGTCGAATCGGAACCCTGAACCATCAGCGCCGGGGCGGGGGACGGCGGCGCGGCGCTGGTGTGAAAGACTCGCCAGCCCGCGACGAGAAGGAGCGTGGCGGCGATCGCGGCGGCCCCAGCCCAAAACAGCACCCGCCGGCGATGGCGGCGGCGCCGGACCTGTACGCCTGCGACGATGCGATCGGCGAGATGGACCGGCGGAGCGGGCGGCGTCAGCAGGTGCAGGCCGCGGTCGAGACGGTGGGCGGCGGCGACCCACTCCGCGCAGGCCGGACACAGAGCGGGCGACTCGCCGAGAGCGGCGCCGCGCGTTCGGCCGTCGAGCCATTGCTGCAATCGGTCGTGGCATTCGGGACAGGTCATGTGCGTTTCACTCCGCCGGCCGGCGTCGGGCTCGGCGTTCTCGTCGGGGACCATGCCGCGCTTCCGCAGCCGGTCCAGAATCTCCAGTCGCGCCCGGTGCAGCCAGGTCTTCACGGTGCCGACGGGCCGGGACAGCGCCTGGGCGATCTCTTCATACGGGCGACCCTGCTCGTGAAACAAGACGAACACCGTGCGATACTCCAGGCGCAGCTCCGCCAGCGCGTCTTGAATCTCCCGGACCATCTCGCCGGAATCGTCGGCCGCTGGGCCTGCCGCCGTGTCCTGAAGGTAATCGACCGTCTCCGGCCGCCGCGCCCGCTGGGTGATCCAGGTGCGACAACGGTTGACCGCGATCCCCATGATCCACGGCCGCAAGGGTCGGTCGGCGTCCCAACCGCGCAGACTGCGGAAGACGCGGAAGAAAACCTCCTGCGTCACGTCTTCGGCGTCCTGCCGATGGTGCAGCAGCCGGCAGCACAGGCCGTACACCTCGGCCTGGAAACGGTCCACCAATCCGCGCACCGCCTGGGAATCATTACGCAGGCAACCGCGAACCAGTTTGGCGTCTTCGGTGGACACGAACGCTTCTCGCGGTTGCTCAGAGGAGAATACCCGAACGACGCCGGAAGGGTTTCAGCGGGCGCGGCTACCAGCCTGAAGCGCCAGCGAGGGGATGGACGGAATCCCTCGCTGGCGCTTCAGGCTGGCAGCGCCTCCCTATCTGTCCATCGCCTCGCGCAGCATATCGACGGCCTTCTCGGTCGGCGTTTCGCTCAGTGGCTGGCCCGAATCCTTCAGGGCCTCCTCGAAGCGAAGGGCCATCTCCTGCATGCCGCTCATGCGTCTCGGCGGCGCCGCCCAGCAAGACGAAATGCTCGCTGCGCGTGATGCGGTCGTGGCCGTCCGCGTTGTCCAGGCCCACGCCGAGGAAGCCGACGAGCTGCGGGCCGTCCTCCCCCTGTTTGGTTTTTCGCTTCACGAGGTCGCCTCTTGCCAGAAGTCGGTGAAAAAAACGTGCCCGATCAACGATACAAACCGTTCGTGCGCCGGGTCAATCAGAAATGTGCGTCTTTTCGACGCCGATGGGCGTACAATAAGTATAGAGGTGTACGCGCGCCTCCTTGTCCAGGATCGGAAGGCTCCGACAATTGAGGGAACGCGCCCCGCGGGTGCGGATGTCTATAATTGTGTCAGGAACACGTGAGGCGTTTCCGCGCCGTCCCCCAACGGGACCGGCGGAAAGGACGGCCGAAATCCAGCGCCGTCCGGCCCCGGAAATGCGGATAATGCCCAGGCGCCGCCGATGGTTCTCTCCAGAGGCCCGGCGGCCCGATCTTTTGACCCCCTGCCGTTCGTGGAACGGTTCCCATAGGGTTTTGATAGGACGGTGGCCATGAAACGCAATACCAAAAGGGCGGTGAAGGCGGCGACCTCCGATCCCGTCCTGACCCTGAGCGACTCGTTTCCGCTGGATGCGGAGGGCGGGGAGGAGCACCACGTCCACGACCTGGGTGAAGACCACGTCTTCCACCGGAACGAGGAAGCGGAGGACGCGCCGAACTCGATGAAGATGCGCCGGCCGCCGAGGTCGAGGCGGAGGACGCGCACGCGCCCGACGATGCGCTGGGCCTGTACCTGCGCCAGATGGGCGCCATCCCGCTTCTCAACCGCGATCAGGAAGTGGCGCTGGCCAAGCGGCTGGAGATGCGCCGCCAGCCGCTATCGCCACGCCGCCCTGGCCAGCTGGCGAACGCTGGACGAGGTCGTCCAGGTGTTCGAGCGCGTCCTGGCCGACGAATGCGCTCTCGACCCGACCATCGACGTGGTCAAAACGCTTCATCTGAGCCGCGACGAGATCATCAAGCGGATGCCGCACAACGTCAAGACGCTGCGCCGCCTGATCGGGGCGGCCGACGCCGACTTCCGTACTCTGGAGCGCGCCAGCACGGCCGCCGCCCGCGACCGTATGCGCCGCGACCTCTACCGACGCTTGCGCAAGGCGATCGTGCTGGCCGAGGAGATGTCGCCGCGCATCGACCTTCTCGACCGCTGGGTGGACGAGATGGCCGTGCGCGCCCGGCAGATGGCCGACCTCCAGCACGAGATCGACGGTTGCGGCCGATCCGCCGCCGACCGCGAACGCTGCACCAAGCTCATCAAGCAGCTGCGCGACCTGAAGCTGGAGACGCGCTCCAACCCGGAGGACCTGACCCGGCTGGTCCACGTGCTGGAGCATCGGCGCAAGCACTATCAGAAGGCTCGCCGCGAACTGGCCGAGGGCAACCTGCGGCTGGTGGTGTCGATCGCCAAGCGCTACCGCAGTCGCGGCCTGCCGTTCTCCGACCTGATCCAGGAGGGCAATCGCGGCCTGATGCGGGCCGTGGACAAGTACGAGCATCGGCTGGGCTACAAGTTCGGCACCTACGCCACCTGGTGGATTCGGCAGGGCATCACGCGCGCCCTGGCCGACCACGCCCGAACGATCCGCGTGCCGTGCCATCAGGTCGGCACGCTGGCCGCGGTGGAGCGGGTGCGCGGTGAGCTGTCGGTGGCGTCCGGCCGCGAGCCGACCGTGGAGGAGATCGCGGCCGTGCTGGGCGTGACGGCCGAGGAGACGCAGTCGCTGCGGGCGGTGTCGCGCCACCCCGTCAGCCTGCACGAGCCGCTCGGCGGCGACGGCGAACGCGCGCTCGAAGACTTCCTGGACGACCCCGACGCGACCAACCCCGGTCAGGCCGTCGATCAGCACCTGCTGCGCGAGCGGATCGGCGAGGTGCTGCGGTCACTGACGCCGCGCGAGCGCGAGGTGATCGAGCTGCGGTTTGGCCTCCGCGACGGCCAGCCGCGGACGCTGGAGGAGGTGGCGCGGGCCTACGGCATCACGCGCGAACGCATCCGGCAGATTGAGGCGCGCGGCCTGCTGAAGCTGCGCCAACCGCTACGGAGTCAGCGCCTGGCGGAGTTCGCGGAGGTGGAATCGGCGGGATAATCGTCTGGAGCGCGGCAAACGGGCCGGCGATCCGAATCAGGTTCGGATCGCCGGCCCGTTTCGTTTCTGGAGGTGTAAGCGTCACTATTGTTGCTGAACAGATGCACGGTTCGCCAGTCGGCGGGTCCAGTATCCCTGCCATTGGCCTTTTTCACTCCGGTAGAGCGCACGCACATGACACAGCGCGTCCGCCCTGTCCTCGCTCCAGCGCTTGCCCGCCCCCTTGAGCCGCTGTCCCATCACGGTCTTGCACGCGCTTTCCACCACCCCGCTGCCGATGTGCCAACCTCGTGGAAGGCGCCGGCCTGACCGCAGCCGGGGCAGGTCACGCCGGAGCCGTCGTAGCCGGGTCGGCCCGCAAAGCCGCCACGCGCCAGGCGGCTGGACTTCCATTGCCGGTGCAGCAACGTCTGCCAATCCAGCCCGGCCCTCTTGATTTGGCGAGCCTTCACGTAGTCCCGCATGGAGAGGTCAGGGATGAACGGCAGCCATTCGCCGATGAAGTCATAGACCTCCTTGTCAGGAAACCAGTCGGCCGCCACCCGGTGGACCTCCGCCGCGGCAGGCTCAAACAGCAGGGGCTGGCCGCGGTCGATCATCGCCGCAACCTGCGGCGTGAGGTTTTGCAGCCGGTTCGTGATGACCAGCACGGGGCTGCCGGTGCGGAACTCCGCCGGCGCCCGACGCTCCTCCAGCAGCCGCGTCGTCGAGTCCCAGCGCAGCGTCTTGACCGCGTTGGTCTGGCACAGGCTGTTCATGAGCGCCAGCTTGCCGGGGTCGGTGAAGGGCTTCTTCGAGCCGCTGCATAGCGCGGTCCTTGCGGCCACGCGCCTCAAGATGGTCCCGGTAGAGATTGTCACGGACCGCGGCCACCCAGGCGCCGGCGTTCCCGCGCGGCCAAGCTCCCGTCAGAGCGCCCAGGATCTTGAGTACGACGCCTTGGCTCAGTTCCTCGGCGTCGTGATGCGACTTCCCTCGCTTATCCAAGAAGTGCCGCCGCGCGTGCGCGGCGATCCGCGGCAGCTGCGAAATGACGAACAGGACGGTCAGGATCTGCGGGACGCGGCGTTCCACCTCTTGAGCAAGGTCGGCCAGGGCCGCATCGTGTTCCTCCGGGGTGAGCCCCATTTCCTTTGCGGCCTTGGCGATGGCCGCGAAGCAGGCGGGTAGGACAGTGCCAGGACGCAAATGCACGCCCTTATGGTCCGCGGACTGCACGATTCCGACCGCCAGTTCTTTCTCCAGGTTCTTTATGCCTTTGCTGACGACGCCGGCGTTCGCCTTCCATAGCACCGAGGCTGCGCTGCCGTAAGACCCACACTCTGCGACCGCCGCCAGCGTCTGTAGCCACGACCAGGACTTCTGGCGCTCCCGCTCAAACATCCGCCCGACCTTGTCGCGCAGGTCCGGCCCTAGCGGCTTGTGCCCGTCATCCGCAGAGCCGCCGCCTGGCTGGCGCCCCAGGGGACGCCCTGTGCGGCGCCAGGCCTATCCCCGCTTGTTGCCAAACCATTCGCTAAGGCGTCGGTCACGCCCTCCTCAAGCCGACCTTTGCTCGTGAGCAGCGCGTCCAACAGCGCGATCAACGCCGAGCCAACTCCCTGTCCGATCCATCCCAGGGCCCAAGCGGCTTCTAGCCGCACGAGGGTTTCGGGGTCCTGCATTGCATGGGTCAGGGCAGGCACTACGTCCCCTGCCGGCCCGCCGATGCGCCCCAGGGCCCAAGCCGCGTTCTTCCGAACGCCGGCTTGGCGGTCACGCAACCTCTTCATGAGTGCTCCCACGGCGTCCCGCGCGGACTCCCCTATCTCACCCAAGGCCGCAGCGGCGTTCTCGCGGACGACGGCCTGGCGGTCCTCCAACCGCGCGGCCAAGCTGGGCGCCGCCTGACGGGCCCGCTCGCCGATCTGGCCGAGGGCATGAGCGGCTTCGCGGCGGACTATTGTCTCGCGGTCGCCCAGCGCCCCAATCAAAGCCGGCACGGCGTCGTCGGCACGTTCCCCGACCCGCGCCAACGCCCACGCCGCGTTCTGGCGTACCTCAACTTCCTTGTCGTGCAACGCCCCGGCAAGGACCGGCGCGGCCGCCCGGGCCGAGCCGCCGATCTGCCCCAAAGCCCAGCAGGCCTCCCTCCGGATCGACGCCTCGGGGTCATGCAGCGCCTCGGCCAACGCCGCGACCGCTTCATGGGCCTCCTCCCCCAACTCGCCCAGGGCCTCGGCCGCATATCCCCGAACCAGCGTCTCATCGCGGCGCAACACCTCGGCCAAGGCGAGCACCGCGGCCCGCCCAGGGCGCCGGGCGAGCCCCAGAGTCCTGGCGACATTCCTCCGCGTGAGCACGTAAGGGCGCCTGAGTGCGCCGACCAGAGCCGGCACGGCGGCCGGCCCCAGCTCCAGCAGGCCACGGCGCGCGTTGGACCGCACGGCCGCCTGGGGAAGATTCAGCCCCCTGAGCAAGGCTGGAATTCGCTCGTCCTGCGCTGAACAACGTGGGCCGGCGTCCGATTGTGCGGGCCGGGGCGGCTCTTCGGCGCCCGGCGCCGACTCAGCGGGACGTACCTCAATTAGATCCCCTCTATACTGCGCGATTCGGCGCAGGTACGGCTTGGCGCGGCATCACCGACCTCCCATCTTCGCCCGGCTGCGGGCCCCCAACCGCCGACGCTACACTCCATCAGCGCCCCCAGGTACCAGAACGAGACGGGCAAGGACCTCAGTTCGCACGACTTCCGCCGGGCGGCGTTCACGCGAGTGGCCGAGGACGACGTGCATCCGAAGCAGGCCGCGGTGGCGTTCGACGTGACGCCGGAGACGATGATGAAATACTACACCGCGACGGAGAAGAAGCAGACGGCCGATAAGGTGCTGGGCGGCCTGGCCGGAAAGCTCCTGCCGCGGAAAAAGGACAAACAGGAGGAGGAATAGCCTGTAGCCATTCGTGGCCGTTCCACACTTTCCCACACTCCGCGGCCCCGGTGCTCTGCCGGGCCTTTTCCTTTCCCGCCGCCGCCATTCCGCCGGCCTGGGGGCCGAAAACGCCCTGAAAACGGCTACGGATCAAACGACTTTTTCAAAATGGCCACAGAATGGCTGCATTCCGGCGTTCGGCTCGTGAGGGAAAAGAAGAAGGCCGCCCTAACTTGTTGTCAGGATGGCCTTTACTTCAGCTGGGGAACTAGGATTTGAACCTAGACTAACTGATCCAGAGTAAGGAGGGATATTTGTTCAGTATCCTACGGAATCTGCATAGAAAACACCATAACTCTTGCGGGTAATAGACTTGGGGAAAGTGTCATTTAGGCGGCGTTGGGCGGGTTTGGCCGCGGTTTGGGCCGCTTCGGCAAAAAAATGGTCCCAAAATGGTCCCATAAACGGACAAGCCT
>CAVYVK010000010.1:0-301020 GCA_963771935.1 uncultured Planctomycetaceae bacterium
AACGCAAGGAGCTGGGTGAATCATATCCGCGAGAAAGGGAACGAAGCCACGCACGAAATCCCGCCGGTGTCGGAAGCGGACGCCAAAGACCTGCTGACCTTCATGGAAATGATCCTCAAGCTGGTCTTTGAGTTTCCGAACCGCCTGCCCGGCCACGGAGCGGCCGGTAGCTAGACCATCAACACGCTCCTAGGACACTACCAGAAAGCGCGTCGCCCAGCCCCTTGAGTGGGCGGGGGCGTTGGGTTAGGATGCTCCGGTCGGTTGCCGGGCGTCGCCGTCCCATTCCCTTGACTGCCGAGAGCGGTCCCCCATGCTGGCCAAGCTGAACACGTTCGCCCTCGTCGGCATCGACGCCGCCCCCGTCGAGGCGGAAGTTGACGTCTCGGCGGGGTTGCCCAAGACCTTGCTGGTCGGCCTGCCAGAGATGGCGGTGCGCGAGAGTATCCACCGCATCGAGCGCGCCCTCGTAAACCTCGGCTACGCCCGCCATCCCGGCCGCACCGTCATCAACCTGGCTCCGGCCGACCTCCGCAAGGACGCCGGCGGCTTCGACCTGCCCATCGCCCTCGGCCTCCTCGTCGCCACCGGCCAACTGTTGCCGGAGCAGCTCAAGGACTTCGCCGTCGTCGGCGAGCTGGCCCTCGACGGCAGCGTCCGGCCGGTCAAGGGCGCCCTGTCGATGGCGATGGCCGCCGCCCAGCGCGGCATCCCCAAGCTGATGGTCCCCACAGCCAGCGCCGCGAGGCCGCCGTCGTCAAAGCCGTGTCCGTCTACGGCGTCAGCAGCCTCGCCGAAGCCGTCGGCGTCCTGTCCGGCCAGCTGGCCGCCGAGCCGGTCGTCGCCGGCGTCGAGGAGCTGTTCGCCCAGCTCAACACCTACGCCGAGGACTTCACCGACGTGCGCGGCCAGGAGTTCGCCAAGCGCGCCCTCGTGGTCGCGGCCAGCGGCGGACATAATGTGCTGATGATCGGCAGTCCTGGCACCGGCAAGTCGATGCTGGCGCAGCGGCTGCCGACCATCCTGCCGTCGCTGACGCCGAGCGAGAGCCTGGAGACGACGCGCATCTACTCGGCGATGGGCCGTCTGCCGCCGGACGAGCCGCTGATGAAGCGCCGGCCGTTCCGCACGCCGCACCACACCATCAGCGACGCCGGCATGGTCGGCGGCGGCAGCACGCCGTCTCCCGGCGAAATCTCCCTCGCCCACAACGGCGTCCTGTTCCTCGATGAATTGCCCGAATTCCATCGCCGAAGTCTGGAAGTGCTACGCCAGCCGCTGGAGCAGGGCGTCGTCACCATCTCCCGCGCCCTCCATTCCACCACATTTCCGGCCCGCTTCGTCCTCGTCACCGCCATGAACCCGTGTCCGTGCGGCTATTTGGGAGACGCCAAGCACGCCTGCAAATGCACGCCGATCCAGATCGAGCGCTACATGGGACGAATCAGCGGGCCGCTGCTGGACCGGATCGACCTGCACATTGAGGTGCCGGCCGTGCCGTTCCAGGAGCTGTCGGCCAACGCGGACGGCACTTCCAGCGCGGCGATGCGGGAACAGGTGGGCAAGGCGCGTGCGGTGCAGCGGCGGCGCTTCGGCCCGGACGGCCACGGCCTGAACAGCCGCATGACGACGCGCCAACTGCGGCGCCATTGCGCCCTGGACGAGGCGGGCCGAAACCTCTTGAAACAGGCGATGGAGGATCTTGGCCTTTCGGCGCGGCGCACGACCGCATCCTGCGCATGGCCCGCACCATCGCCGACCTGGACGGCGGCGAGGCGATCCAGCAAGGGCATGTCGTCGAGGCGATCAATTACCGCAGTTTGGATCGCAAATTGTGGGCAAGATAGGCTGAGGATCCTAGCGGTGATGTCCTTTCGCGGCGGCCGTCTCGGCGTCTTCGCCCTGCCGGTCAGCACGGTCTGGCTGCTGACGGACATCGCCGAGGCGAAGGGCCGCCAGAACTTGTACGCCCTACAGGCCCCGCAATTGCTCCAGGCCCTTCGCGCGGCCGCCCTCATCCAGAGCGTGGAATCGTCCAACCGCATCGAGGGCGTCACGGTCGAACCCGAACGTTTGCGTCCGCTCGTGGAAGGCTCCGCCCGGCCGCGCGACCGCTCCGAGCAAGAAATCCAGGGCTACCGAAAGGCCCTCAACCTCATCCACTCCCACGCCCCCGACCTCGTCGTCTCGCCCCAGCTGTTTCGACGCCTGCATCGAATGATTCAGGAAGGCGGCGGCGACGCCGGTCGGTGGAAGCGCGTCAATAATGAGATCGTGGAACTCCGTCCCGGCGCGCCGCCGCGCATGCGCTTCCGGCCCGTCTCCGCCGAGGCCACGCCCGGCGCCGTCGCGGAGTTGTGTCTCTCCTACCGCCATGCCCTCGATCAGGAACACGTGCCGCCGCTGGTCGCCGGCGCGGCGCTCGTCCTCGATTTCCTGTCCATCCACCCCTTCCGCGACGGCAACGGCCGCGTCTCACGCCTGCTCACCCTCCTGGTGCTCCATCAGCACGACCACGAAGTGGGACGCTATATCAGTCTGGAACGGCTGATCGAGGAGGCGCGAGAAGAATACTACGAAGCTCTCCGCCGCAGCTCCGTAGGCTGGCACGAGGGCCGGCACGATTTGTTGCCCTGGCTCAACTTCCACCTGGCCATTGTCCACCGCGCTTACCGCCTGTTTGAAGAGCGGGCCAGCCAGGAGCGAAGTCCGCGCGGGGCCAAAACGGCGCGGGTCGAGGCGGCGGTCGCCGGCTTCCCAGGTCGCTTCCGGCTGTCCGACGTGGAAGCGGCGTGTCCGGGCGTCAGCCGCGACTTGATCCGTCGCGTCCTGCGAAACTTGCGGAAGGCGGGACGGGTCGAGAGCCAGGGGCGGGGGCCGGGCGCCTTCTGGCGGAATAAGGGTACTACCCCAAAATAGGGGTAATAATAAGGGTAACAGTGAGGCGCCGGCTCGTGGACCCCATTCTCCTTCTGACCGCCGCCGTGATCTGCCTCGCCACGCTGATCCGCTCGGCGTTCGGCTTCGGCGAGGCGCTGGTGGCCGTGCCGCTGCTCGCCCTCGCCCTGCCCGTCACCACTGCGGCGCCGCTCGCCGTCCTCTTCTCCATCACCGTCGCCGTCGTCGTCGTCGCCCAGGACTGGCGCCACATCCACTTCGGCGGCGCCTGGCGGCTGATCCTGTCCTCCCTGCCCGGCATCGTCCTCGGCCTGCTGCTGATGACGCTGGCGCCGGAAGCCGTCGTGAAAGCGATTCTTGCCGTCGTCATTCTCTCCTTTTCGATTTATTGCCTGGCCGACCGCGGCCGGCTGGTGCTGAAGGACGATCGGCTGGCGTGGCTGTTCGGCTTCGGCTCGGGCGTGCTGGGCGGCGCCTACGGCATGAACGGCCCGCCACTCGCGGTCTACGGGGCGCTGCGCCGCTGGCCGCCCGAACAGTTCCGGGCCACCCTGCAAGGGTATTTTCTGCCGGCCAGCCTCGCCGGCATGGCCGGCTACTGCGCGGCCGGCTATTGCACCACGGACGTGATCCGCTTCTACCTCGTCTCCCTGCCCGGCGCGCTGGCCGCCATCGTCCTCGGCCGCATGGTCAATCAACGGATGAAATCTACGTCGTTTGTCCGTTACGTCCATCTCGGCCTGATCGTGGTCGGCGCCGTGCTGCTGGCGCAGTCGGTATGGACGTGGTCGAAATGAGAATCGTTTTCCGCTCGGCGCCGGTTTCCGTGGCGCCGGTCCTTGCATCCGACGTCCGCAAGTGGCAAACTGAAAGTGGAAACCCGGTTTCCCATCGTCCCTCGCCCGTCGCGGACGCTCGCCACGGGACGGCGCATCTTCTCCAGGGGGGGTCGCAATGGCTGCGCCAACCTCCGCCGACGATCTGCTCGACCTGGTCGAGCAAAGCCTGCCGCTGGACCCGACGCGGCTGGCCGCGTACCTCGCCGGACTGCGCGCGACCGCCGCCCTGCCGGGCCGGTCGGGCGACCTGGCCGCCCTCCTCGTCCGCGACGGCTTTCTCACTCCGTTTCAGGCCGAGCATCTGCTGCGCGGCCGCCGACCGAAATTCCTCATCGGCAAGTACCTCATCCTCGACCGGATCGGCGCCGGCGGCATGGGGGCCGTCTACTTCTGCGAACACCTGCAGCTCGGTCGGCCGGTCGCGCTCAAGGTGCTGCCGGCCGACCAGGCCGACGACCCCGCCGCCCTGGCCCGCTTCCACCGCGAGGCGCAGGCCGTCGCCGCGCTGGACCATCCCAACATCGTCCGGGCCTTTGACGTGGACCGGGAGGGCCGCACCTATTTCCTCGTCATGGAGTACGTGGACGGCGTCGATCTTCAGGAGCTGATCGGCCGCCGCGGCCGGCTCGACCCGGCCCGCGCCGCCCACTACGTCCGCCAGACGGCCGAGGGCTTGCAGCACGCCCACCAAGCCCGGCTGGTCCACCGCGACGTCAAGCCGGCCAATCTGCTTCTCAGCCGAACCGGAGTCGTCAAGATCCTGGATCTAGGTC
The DNA here is from genome assembly GCA_963771935.1 of uncultured Planctomycetaceae bacterium. Lineage (GTDB taxonomy): Bacteria > Planctomycetota > Planctomycetia > Gemmatales > Gemmataceae > UBA4732. Next base: position 4,511 of record CAVYVK010000010.1, read on the forward strand.
TGGCCCGCTTCTTCCACGCGGGCGCGGCCTCGGTGACGGACCAGCGCTCCGACCAGGCCATCCTCGGCACGGCCGATTACGTGGCGCCGGAACAGGCCCGCGACAGCGGCGACGTGGACGCTCGGGCCGACATTTACAGCCTGGGCGCGACGTTCTACTTCCTGCTCGCCGGCCGGGCGCCGTTCGCGGACGGCACGCTGAATCAGAAACTGCTGTGGCACCAGATGAAGGCGCCGCCGCCGCTGCGCCGACTGCGGCCGGACGTGCCCGAGGCGATGGCGGCCGTCGTGGCGCGGATGATGGCGAAGGCGCCGGCCGACCGCTACCAGACGCCGGCCGAGGTCGCGGCGGCGCTGGCCTCGTGGACGCGGTCGCCGGTGCCGCCGCCGTCGTCGGATTTCCCGCCGCCGCGGCCCACCATCCGGGCCGGCCGGCCGTGGCGGACGGGTCTCCCCTCGGCCGGATCCACCGTGGTGGAACAGCTCAGCCGGGCCGCGACCGCGACGGGGGCGTCCACCGTCCCCAACCCGCCGCCCACCGCCCTGGCCTGCGCGGTCCCGATCGCCGCCCCCCTCGCCCCTTCTTCACTTCTGTCGAAGGCCGGCGACCGGACGGCGCCGGCGCCGCCCCCGCAACTGCCCGCCGACAACGACTGGTCCCGCCTCTTCGACGACTCCCAGGCCGACAAGCCCACCTCCCCGCGCCGCGGCGGGAAACGTCCTCCCGCCGCCGTCGCCGACCTTCGGAAACACTGGCGAATCTTCGCCGGCGGCGCGGCGGCCGTGCTCCTGCTGATCGGCGGCGTCTGTCTGGTGCTGTCGCTGCTCCCTCCCGCGCCGAAACCCGGCGCCCGGCGCCTGTCCCCGGCGTGGCGACGCCGGATCGGCCGCGCGGCCCCACCCACCTGCAAGCGAGGATGAAGGGGCCGGACGCGATCGAGCTGACCTGGGACGACCCCGCCGGGCCGTCCAACGGCTTCCGCATCGACCGGGCGAGCGATCCCTATTTCACGAAGGGCGTGCGCAGCTTCCCGGTCGGCCCCGTGCAGAGCTTCACGGACGCCGAACTGAAGCCGGGTCCGACGTTTTATTACCGGGTGCGGGCGTTGCGGGCGTCCGGCGAGTCGAGCGTCTCTAACACCGCCTGGCCGCCGCCGGACTACGGCCCGGACGGCTTCACGACGATCGGCCTGGCGCTCAACGGCGGCGTTACGGTGGGCGACAAGGTGCTGCACCTGACCGACCAAAACCTCAACGAAGCCCGCAGCGCCTTCTACCGACAGGAGGTGGACGTCCACGCCTTCCAAACGAAGTTCCGCTTCCGCATCGGCGCGGGCGCAGACGGCCGACGGCTTCACGTTCTGCATCCAGGGCGGCAGCCCGACCGCGCTGGGACAAGCCGCCGGCGGCCTCGGCTACCAGGACATTCCCAACAGCGTGGCGGTGAAGTTCGACCTGTGGGACAACAAAGGCGAAGGCGCCAACTCGACCGGCCTGTTCCGCAACGGCGACGAGCCGTCCAACCCCGGCGCGATCGACCTGACGCCGAGCGGCATCGACCTGCACAGCGGCCGCGCCTGCGACGCCGTCATCGACTACAAGGACGGTAAGCTGACGCTGCTCATCACCGATGGGGAAGACGCGAAAAAGAAATTCACCGCCACGTTCGACGTGGACGTACCGAAGCTGGTCGGCGGCGGGAAGGCGCATGTCGGCTTCACGGGCGGCACCGGCGGTGTGGGGGCGGTGCAGGACATCCTCTCCTGGAGCTGGGAATCGACTGCGGCGGCGGATTGAGAGCCGGGATATATTCGAGAATTCATTTGACGGCCATAAGGAAACGGTTACAGTCCAAGCGTCGGTGCGCTGTTGGGCCAACCTCAACGGAGAAACATGCTGCCGCTCCTCACATGCACGACGGTTTTCGTCGCTGTCGTCGCCGCCCTTTTCTACCTCCTCCGACGACTCGAAAGTCCGCGGCGCACCGACCGCTCCTTCCGGCCGGAACTCGAATGGCTCACCGAACGCATCGTCCCTTCGACGACGCACTACTGGACTGACGCATCCGGGGACAGTAAGGCCAGCACCGCGGCCAACTGGACCGGCGGCGCGTTCGCTGCCGGCGATTCACTGGAACTCAACAGCACAAACGGGCCAAACAGTAACGACCGCATCACGTTCGACATTGCACCGACCGACGCCAACGGCGCCCCGCTGCTCGCCAAACTGAACGTCGATAGCAATTACACGGGCTTGATCAAGGATGACAGCCCCCGCATAATCGAAGCCCCCCTCCTTGCTTGGTCGCCGCCTCCTGGAAGCGAGCATCTTCAAGCCGGGCGATCATGCGCCGGTCCTTCTCTGCGGTCTCTATGTCAGGCGCAAGCCGTCCACTCGTCCCCGCAGTTCGCCCGTGTCGTCCACGCCGTTGTTCAGCACGCCGGCCGCGCGCTTCACTGCCGACAGCGCTTCCACCAGGGCCGCCTCCCACTTCGCCGGGTCATCGTGCAACCCCGCCGCCTGCCTGGCGAACGTTGTGGCGTCTTCCAGCGCCGCCGTCACGTCGCGCTCCGTGGCGGCTGCCTTCCGGGCGTGTTCCGCGGCCACGAGCGCATCTTTCTCCGCGCGAGCAGCGCGGTCGTGCTGATACCATAGGGCGCCCCCGCCTGCTCCGGTCCCTGCCAGCAACAGCGTCGCCGCCAGCGCCTCCAGTCATCCGGCGCGCCCGACGCTCCGCCCGTATCTTGGCCTGCGCCGCCTCGGCCCGCGCCTGGGCCGCCGCCCGCTCTAGCTCCGCCTTCCGCAGCCGATCCTGCACCCCGGCCAGGTACGCCGTTATCGCCGCCGCCACAGCGCCGGCGTCGCGGGGACGGTCGGCTGGGTCCGCCGAGAGGCAGGCCCTGGCCAGCCGCACCAAGTCGGCGTCCGCGGCGCAGACGTTCAGCCGCTCAAAGGCGTCCGCCAGATCGGCCCGCGCCGCATTCCGCAGCAACTCGCCCACTTCCTTGCCCTGGTACGGCGGCGCTGCCGTCAGCACCTCGCACAGGACGGCCCCCAGGCCGAAAACGTCGCAGCGCTCGTCCAGGCCGTCCACGTCGCCGCACGCCTGTTCCGGGGCCATGTACGCCGGAGTCCCCACGACAGAACCCGTCTCAGACCGCGCGTTCCGGCGCCTCCGTCCGAACCGTCCGCAGGCCGCCCCGCAGCACCTTGGCCAGGCCCTAGTCCATGAGCTGCAACTCGCCGAAGGCGCCGACCATCGCGTTGGCCGGCTTGAGGTCGCGGTGGATCACCCCCTTGCTGTGCGCGTAGGCCAGCGTTTGGCAGATCTGTTCAAAAATCTGGAGGAAGCGTGGCAGGTCGCGTGCCGGCGTGTCGTGCTCCTTTGCATCCACTGCGTCCCGTCAAGGCGCGAACCCCAAAGCGTGCCGCTCTCACGGCCGGACGCCGCGAACCGCGAAGCCGCCGGCGCCCGGCTCCAGCGTCGAGTCGAACGCCACCGGCTCCGGGGCCGGATCGACGCGGAGCAAGGCGTCGATGCGGAAGCGCAAGGTGCGGTCGAGCGGCTCGGCGCCGACCAGCGGTCGCACCTCGACGCTCTGGAAGCGCGGTTCGTACTGGCGGAGAAGTGTTTGCAGGAGGCGGCAGAACTCCTCACTGGCCTGGGCGGCTCCGTGGGCGCCGCTGCTGAGATCGGGAAGACCGTAACCGACCACGGAACGGCCGAGTTCCTTTAATTCGGGCGGCCAGTCGAAGAGACGGCGCCGGGTGTTGAGCAGGTTCTCCAGGTCGCGGCGCACCGCCTCCTTGATCTCGCGCAGCACCTGATCGCGGCTTCGCGCCGGCTCGCGGCTCACGGCCGGGTCGTCGTCTAGGAGCCGATCCAACACCGAGGGCAGCAGCGGCGCTTCGGAGCGTTGAGGCGGCATGAAAGAATCTCCATCGGCGAGCCGGGTCGCGTAAGCGCCCGGAGTTGGCATCGGCGACTCAACTCATCTCCGGGCGCTTATGCGACCCGGCTCGCCCCCGGCCCCAGCTCTGTCACCAGCTTGAGGCCGGCCGAAAGCTGGTCGAGTTGGAAGTGCGGCCGCAGCTGGGCCACGCACAGGTAGCTCCCGGGTTGGTCGGGCCGCTCGCGCAGCCTGCACCCGCGCCTCGCGGAGCGGGTGCCTGGCCTTGAGGTCCGGGCCGGCCTCCTCGTTGGCCGTCGTGTAGTTCTGGAGCCAGCGGCGCAGATATTCTTCGCACTCGGCCGGGCCAGTGAACGAGCCGAGTTTCTCGCGGCTGATCACCTTGATGTAATGGGCGAACCGCGCGGCGCAGAGGACGTATTGCAACATCGCGGACAGCCGGGCGTTGGCGGTCGCGGCCGGCTCGTCGAACTTGGTCGGCTTCTGCACCGACTGATTGCCGTGGAAGGCGGCCGCCCCCGCGTCCTGACAGGCGCACAGCGGGATGAAACCGAGTTCTCCGACCTCTTTTTCCATCGCGTCCGTGACGACCGCGTCGGTCGGCGGCCGCGGCGCCACGCCCGGCCGATCGAGGCCGAACGACGGGGCCGGCAGTCCGGGCGCCAGGCCGCCGCCCTCGCCGCCGCGAATCATGGCGAACCAGCCCGAATCGGCGAAGGCCCGCACCAGCACGGCCCCGAAGGCGTAGGCCGCGCTGCCCCACAGGTAGTTCTCGCGGCCGGGGCCGCCCACCTCCTCCCGGAAGCGGAAGCCGTCCGCCCGCGCACCATCGTCGCGGTACGGGGGCCGCATCAGCACGCGCGGCAGCGTCAGGCCGACGAAGCGGGCGTCCTCGGTTTCGCGGAAGGAGTTCCACGCGAGGTACTCCACCTGGTCGAACGTCCGCTCCAGGTTCAGCGGCAATTCCAGCTCCGCAAACTCCGTCAGATCGAGCAGGGCCGGGTGGGCGGCGGCGACGAACGGGGCGAAGGCGGCGGCGGCCACGCCGGCCACGGCCCGCAGCGTGGAGAGATCGTCGGTGCGGTACTCCGAATCGGTTCGGTGGCGGACCTCATAATCGCCGAGCAACACGCCGAACGGCTCGCCGCCCGGCGTGTCGTACTCCTCGGAATAGACCTTTTTGAACAGCTGGCTCTGGTCGAACTCGATGGCGCGTCCCAGGTCGCGGGCCAGTTCCTTCCAGGAAACGTCCAGGATGCGCACCTTGATATTGGTGCCTTCGGGGAGCTGCGATACGAGATAATGAAGGCCGCGCCACGAGGCTTCGAGCTTCTGAACGGCGGGGTGATGGAGGAGGGCGTTGACCTGCGCGCTGAGCGCCGCGTCGAGGCGGGCGATCTCGCGGCCGATGCGGCGGACGAGTTCCTCCTTCGCCGGCGCGGCCGGGCGAGCGGCGGAGGCGGGGGGCGACCCCGCGAGGCCGACCGTCGCCGCCGGTCGAAGGGTTGACCCGACGATCGCCTCCGCGGCCCGCCCCCGCCGCTCGCCCGGCCGAAACCAGCCTCCGGATGACATGATGGCAGCGCCTGGTTCCACGGGAGTCGTCCTCGGCGAGCCGGGTCGCGTAAGCGCCCGGAGATGGTTTCAGCGATCGCACCGAACTCCGGGCGCTTACGCGACCCGGCTCGCCTGTAATCACCCGCCCAGCGTCGGAATCCGCGCCACCATGCGCAGCGACGTGGTCAGCTCCTCCAACTGCAGCCACGGCCGCAGCTAGGCGACGGCGTTGTACGAGCCCGGCTTGCCGGGGATCTCCTTGACCTCGCACCTTGGCCTCGCGCAGCGGATAGCGGGCCTTCATCTCCTGCCCGGCCTCGGGTTGGCGTTGACGTAGTTGTTGATCCAGCGGTTCAGCCAGGCCTCGCAGTCCGACGGCCTCCATGAACGAGCCGATCTTGTCGCGGGCCATCACCTTCAGGTAGTGCGCGAACCGCGAGGTCGCCATGATGTAGGGCAGCCGGGCCGAGATGGCCGCGTTGGCCGTCGCCTCCGGCCGGTCGTACTTCTTCGGCTTCTGCGCCGTCTGCGCGCCGAAGAACACCGCGTAGTCGGTGTTCTTGTAGTGGCACAGCGGCAGGAAGCCGAGCTTGCTCAGTTCCGCCTCGCGGCGGTCGGTGATGCCGATCTCGGTCGGGCACTTGAGGTCCGGGTCGCCGTCGTCGCTGGTGAAGACGTGGGCCGGCAGGCCCTCCACCTTGCCGCCGCCCTCGGCGCCGCGGATGGCCGTGCACAAGCCGTACTTGGCGAAGGCGTCGGTCAGCTTGGTGCCCATACACGTAGGCGGCGTTCATCCAGGAGTAGTGGTCGTGCGGCACCGGCTTGGCCCGGCCCGGCCGCGTCCAGCTCCACTTCTTCAAAGTCGAATTCGTCGATCGGCTTGGTCGTCGACGCCGTAGGGCAGCCGGGCCAGCACGCGCGGCATGACCAGGCTGACGAAGCGCGAGTCCTCGCTGTCGCGGAACGACTCGCCACTTGGTGTACTCCGACGGTCTCGAAGATCTTCTCCAGGTCGCGCGGCTTGGCCAGCTCCGTCCAGCTGCTCGAAGCCGAACAGCTTCGGCGACGCCGGCGGCGACGAACGGGCAGAACGCGGCGGCGGCCACGTTGGACATCTTGCCCAGCAGCTCGACGTCGTCGGGATGGTTGGTGAACTCGTAGTCGCCGATCAGGGCGCCGTAGGGCTCGCCGCCGGGCGTGCCGAACTCGTTCTCGTAGAGCTTCTTGAACACCTGGCTCTGGTCGAACTCGACCGCCTTGTCCAGGTCCTTGAACAGCTCGCGCTTGGAGACGTTCAGCACCTTGATCTTCAGCTTCGTGCTGGTCTCGCTAGTTCATGACCAGGTGGTGCAGCCCGCGCCAGGTGCCCTCCAGCTTCTGGAACGTCGGGGTGGTGCAGGATGGCCGCCAGCTGCTTGGACATGGCCGCGTCGATGGCGGCGATCGCCTGCTTGATCGTGTTGCGTGACGTTCTTGCTGTAGGTGACGGTGCCCGGCCAGCGCCTCCTCGCGTCAGCGTCTTGAGCAGGTCCTCGGCTGCGCGAGCGCTCGGTCTGCTTGGTGGCGGCGATGGCCTGCTCGAGCAGGCTCTCGCCCTGCGGCCTGCGTCTCGGCGGCCGCGGGGGCCGCCGCGGGCTGGCTCGATTGCGGCAGCGCTCATGACGCACCCCCTTCCTTTGCCTTGCTCTCGGCCGCCGGAACGCCCAGGTCGGTGCAGAGCTTCTTCAGATCGTCGTCGTTCTGCAGCACGTGCTCCAGGAGGCTTTCCAGGTCCTCGGAGCGGTCGACCTTGGTCAGCAGGTCGCGGAGCTTGTCGCGCGTCTCCAGCAGCTTGCTCAGCGGCTCGACCTGCTGCACGATGCGGCCCGGCTCGAAGTCGTCCATCGAGTTGAACTTCAGGTCCACCGCCATCTCGCTGCCGTCGTTGGCCAGGGTGTTCTCGACCCGCATCTTCAGGCCGGGCGTCATGCGGGCCATCACGTCGTTGAAGTTGTCGCGGTCGATCTGGATGAATTTGCGGTCCTTCAAGGGCTTGAGCGGCTGCGGTCGGCTCGCCCGAGAAGTCGCCCAGGACGCCGACCACGAAGGGCAGTTCTTTTTCGACGACCGCCCCTTCGGTCTCGACCTGGTAGGTGATGTGGACGCGCGGCTTGCGGACGCGCTCCAGCTTGTCGTGGATGCTGCTGCTCGCCATGAACGTCACCTTCCCTTCGCTTCGCGGTTGAGAAATCGCCCGGCGGCGGGCGGTCACTTCTTGGCCGGCTCCGGCTTCGTCTCGGGCCGGATGCCCACTTGCTTGAACAGATTTTTGCGCGGCGCCTCGTCCGGGATCAGTTCCATCATCAGCTCCGGCAGCGACAGCCGGCCCCAGCGCACCACCTGTTCCAGGGCGAAGGACAGGACGGCCTGCGGCTCGGTGCGGCGGAAGAAGTCGGCCAGCTTCAGCAGCTCGCGGAAGGCGTCTTCGCGGGTGCGGACGTGCTTCGGTCGGGATGGCCTGCGTGGGGGCAGGCGAGCCGGCGGCGTCAGCCGCCGGAGGCGGAAACCACGCGCCGTTGCGAGCTCACCGGCTGGAGCTTCTCCCGCGCCGCGTCCTTGATGGCGTCCAGGCAGGTCGCCAGCGCACTGCGGATGTTGGAGGAGGGCGGCGTCCGATCGGGTCCGCAGCGCTTCTCCAGGGCCGCGCACAACTTGCCGAATTCCTCCTGGCACTGCGTCAGGTCCTCGACGAGGGTGCGGAAGAACGCGGGCGGCGTCTCGGCCACGGCCTTCTGAAACGCTTCCGGCGTGGTCGCCCCGGCGGCGACCTTCTTCTCGCGGGCCTTGGCGTCGGTGGTCTTCGCCAAGGCCCGTGCTTCCTGGTAGTGAGCGGAGGACAGCCGGCCGTCGGCGCCGTCGGTGACGGGACGCGGAGGATGGGGCCGGGCAGTGTGCCCTCGGCGTCGGCGCCGTTGAGGCCGGTCAGCGGGGCCAGCCGCGTCTCCATGCCGTCCTCGTCGGGAAGCGGATAAAGGCCATCCCAGAAGGCGTCGACCAGTTCGCGCGTCAGGCGGAAGCCGTCGCGGAGGCCGGCGAAGCCGTGCAGGCGGACCAGCGCCTCGACGACGTAGGCGGTGATTTCCAGGTCCTTGGACTTTTCGGCGAGGGCCTCGACGCCGTGTTGCAGGACGGGCCGCCAGTCGGGCGGCGCTGCGTCGGCGTCGCCGGTCAGCTCACGGCGCTCGGCGGCGCGGGCGGCGGTGCGGGCGTCCTTGACGCGATAGTAGAGGGAGCCGGGACCGGCCTCGGCTCGCAGGTCGGCGCCCGCCGGGTTCGGCCCCGGAATCGGAGCGGCGAGCCGTTTCACGTCCAGGGTTTCCGGGTGAAGGCATGGCGGCTCCTGACCTGGTGGCGAGCGGCCGGCGTAAGCCGGCTGATGCAGCACGCGAGCGGCGAAGCGACTGCCCATCAGCCGGCTTACGCCGGCCGCTCGCCGGACCTCGCAGTCATCGTTCCACTAGCGATTACGGAGCCGCGCCGATGAATCTGGCGCCGCGGTGCGGAATCCGCACGGCGCCCTTGCATCAACGGCGCCCGATCAGAGACAATAGGCGCCAGATTCCCAACCCCGGCGGAGTATGGACGTATGGCAGGACCACACGACTCGGAGACGCGCGTCACCTTGCTCGGCCGGCTGCAGCGGGATCCCGCCAACCAGGGGGCGTGGGCGGAATTCGTCGAGCACTACGGCCGCCGCGTTTATGACTGGTGCCGCAAGTGGAAGCTACAGGAAGCGGACGCGGAAGACGTGACGCAGACCGTGCTGCTCAAACTGGCCGACAAGATGAAAACGTTCGCCTACGACCCGTCGCGCAGCTTCCGCGGCTGGCTCAAGACGGTGACCCACAACGCCTGGGTGGATTTCCAGGAGGGCCGCGCTCGCGGCGGGCGGGGCAGCGGCGATTCGCACGTCGCCGACCTGCTCAACTCCGTCGCCGCCCGCGAGGATCTTCTGAGGTCGCTGGAGGAGCAGTTCGACCACGAGCTGCTGGAGGAGGCCAGCGCCCTGGTCCGCCTGCGCGTGGCGCCGCAGACCTGGGAGGCGTTTCGCCTGACCGCCGTGGAGGGGCTGTCCGGCGCGGAGGCGTCGGAGCGCATCGGCATGCAGGTCGCCCAGGTCTACGTCGCCAAGCGCCGCGTCCAGACGATGCTGAAGGAAGAGATCCGAAAACTCGAAGGTTCATCGCGCCCCCGCGCCGAGGACCGCCATGATCGACGCCATTCGCTGTCCGGCACGCGAGGAGCTTGAAAGCCTGCTCGACGAGCGGCTCACCCCGGCCGACTTGCGGCGGGTCTCCACGCACGTCGCCGGCTGCACCGATTGCCAGACGGCCCTGGACGCGCTGACGGCGGACGCCGGGTCGGGATCGTCGTCCTGGCGGGGAGGAAAGGCCGCCGACCCCTCGCCGCCCAACCCGGCCTTCCTGGACCGAATCAAGCACGCCCTGCCGTCCACGCCGCGCCCGCGGTCGACCGAGGAACTGCGGGACCCCGGACGCGGCGGCGGAGCCGTTCCCCGAGCTGCCCGATTACCAGATCCTGAGGTGCTGGGTCGGGGCGGCGAGGGAGTGGTGTACAAGGCGCGGCACCGGCCGCTGGGCCGCCTGGTCGCGCTCAAGATGTTGCGGGAGGGGGAACACGCCCAGCCGCAATCCCTGCCGCGTTTTCGCTTGGAGGCGGAGACGCTGGCGCGGCTGCGGCACCCCAACATCGTTCAGGTCTACGAGGTCGGCAGCGCCGCCGGCCGGCCCTTCTTCGCCATGGAGTACGTCGAGGGCGGAACGCTGTCCGCCCGCCTCCGGGGCCAGCCGCAGCCGGCGCAGACGCGGCGGCGCTGGTGGAGGTGCTGGCCCAGCGCGGTCCACGCGGCCCACCAGGCTGGCGTCGTCCACCGCGATCTCAAGCCGTCCAACGTCCTGCTCGCCGAGGCGAAAGCGGGGGAGACTTTCGGGACCCCGAAAATCAGCGATTTCGGCTTGGCCAAGCGCGTGCAGGTGGACTGCAGCCTGACGCGGACGGGCATGGTGCTGGGAACGCCGGGATACATGGCCCCGGAGCAGGCGCGGGCCGAAGGAAAGGAGGTCGGGCCGGCCTGCGACATTTACGCCCTCGGCTCGATCCTGTACCACCTGCTGACGGGCCGGCCGCCCTTCGTGGGGCCGCGTCCGATGGACGTGCTGCTGCAGGTGGTCCACGACGAGCCGGCCTCGGTGCGTCGGCTGTTCCCCCAGGCGCCGCGCGACCTGGAGACGATCTGTCTGAAATGCCTGCACAAGGAGCCGCGGCGGCGCTACCTCTCCGCCGAGGCGTTGGCGGAGGATCTGCGGCGTTGCCTGGACGGCCGTCCGGTGCTGGCGCGTCCGACGCCGCCGTGGGAGCGGGCCTGGAAGGCGGCGCGGCGGCGGCCCGTCGTCGCCACGCTGGTCGTGGCCTGCTCCATCGCCCTGCTGCTGCTGCTGGGCGGCGGCGCCTACTACAACGCCCTGCTGGCCGCGGCGGTGAAAAAATCCGACGAAAAGGCCCTCGCCGCTAGCGTCGCGGAGAAGAAGGCGAGTGAGGAGGCCGCCGCCGCCAGGACCGCCGAGAAGGCGGCGCAAGTCAACGCTGTGGAGACCGAACGGCAGCGCGGCCTCGCCCTCACCGCGGAGAAGAAGGCGAGTGAGGAGGCCGCCGCCGCCAGGACCGCTGGAAAGAAGGCGGCCGACGAGGCCGCCGCCGCCAGGACTGCCGAGCAGGCGGCGCAAGTCAACGCCGCCGAGGCCGAACGGCAGCGCGGCTTGGCCCTGGAGGCGTACGAAAAGCTCGTCTTCGAGGTCCAGGACAAGCTGGGCCATACGGCGACCACGCAGTCGATGCGGCAGGCGCTGCTCAAAACGGCCGCCGACGGACTTAAGGAGATGGCGAAAGAAGGCGATGAAACCGCTCCGGATCGAGTCCAGGCCGCCGCCCACATGAAGATTGGGAGAATCCTTTACACCATCAACGACGACGAAGGGGCGCGAACTCAGTTCCAGACCTGCCGGGACACTTGCGCTGAACCTGCAAAAGGCGAACCCGCCGACGACCAGGCGCGCGACCTCCTTTGCCAGACCTACTCCGGCCTCGGCAACCTGGCCGCGCGGGCGGGCCGGTCCTGGGAGGCCGACGCCCAATTCAACCGTGAGGAGGACTGCGCGAAGGACTGGTTGGACGACGAGCCGGACAACTCCGCAGCCCGCGAACGGCTCGCGGAGAGCTACAACTGGCAGGCAGGCGAAGAACCGAACTCGCTTTGGCCGTCGGCCTACGAGGACGGCAACAAACGTCTGCTCGTCCTCGTCGAGCCGTGGGCCAAGGCGGACCCCAAGAACCCGGCGGCGCGCTATTACCTGGCCGCGGCTCGGAACCGCCGCGGCCGAATCCTCGCGGACAAAGGCGACCCCGTCGGAGCGCGGGACTGCTTCCTGGAAGCGAAGGCGCTGATGGACGGCCTCGCCGCGGAGTACCCCAACGACTTGAGATATCCGCAAGCAAGGCTTTCCGCGTTCCAGGCGCTCGCCAAGGTGTATGTCGAGATGGGGCAACCGGAGCAAGCACTGCCGTACGCAACGGAGGAGGCCGAGACCTTCCGCCAGGCGCTGGAACCCGGCAAAAACGATCCGAATAACGCAGAATTTGAGTGGCAGTGCGGCGACGCCTTCGCGACCCGGGCCGCGGTGCTGATGCGCCTGATGCGGCACGAGGAGGCGGCGAAGGAACTCACCGCGGTCGTGGAGCTGTTTCGGGCGCTCCAGCCGCGACTGAAACCGGGTCCGATGGCGGACAAGGTTCGCGCCCGGCTGGCGCAGGCGGAGGAAGAGATCGCGTTTTGCCAGGCCGTTCCCATCGCCCTCAAGGATCCGGCGTGGGCCCTGCGGCAGCCGCCCGCGCCCTGCCAGGATCTGCTCGTCATCCGCGTCTGCCTGCTGATGCAGCAGGGCCGCCCCGAGGAGGCGCGGAAGGCCGCCGACCTCGTGGACGGCTTGAAACCGGCGACCATCGAGGACTGCTGCTCCCTGGCCCACTTCCTGGTCGGCGAGAGGTGCGGCCTGACCGCCGGGAAGGCGCCGGCCGCTTTCACCGACGCCGAGCGGGCGATGCGCCGGCGCTTCCTCGACCAGGCGTTCGCCGCCCTGAACCAGGCCGCCGACCTCGGCTTCCGGGACGCGGCTCGGCTCCAGGCCGATGACGACCTCTGGGTCCTCCGCCAGGAGCCGGGTTACCACGCTCTTGTCGAACGCCTCCAGCGCACCCCGTAGAGTGGAGAGCGAGGATCGTTAGTAATGACCGTGTCCGTCTGCCCATCGCGCGAAGACCTGGAACGGCTGCTGGACGAGCGGCTGGAGCCGGCCGAGCAGCGGCGGATGTCCCATCACGTCACCGGCTGCGCCGCCTGCCAGAAGACCCTGGAAGCACTGACGGCCGATTCCGCCCCCGCCCTGCCGTCGTGGCACGGGCGGCAGTCCGGCGACCCCGCGCCGCTGCGCCGGACTTCCTCGACCGGATGAAGCAGGCCCCGCCGGGTCCGGCCGACGGGCCGCCTTCGGACGGAAGCGTGATGCTGGCCGACGGCGGCGCGGCCGAGCCGTTCCCTGAGCTGGCCGACTACGAGGTGCTAGGCGTTCTGGGCCGGGGCGGCGAAGGGGTGGTGTACCAGGCGCGGCACCGGCCGCTGGGACGCCTGGTGGCGCTGAAGATGCTGCGCGACGCCGACGGGCGCAGCCGCAGGCGTTGGTGCGTTTTCGCTTGGAGGCGGAGACGCTGGCGCGGCTGCGGCACCCCAACATCGTTCAGGTCTACGAGGTCGGCAGCGCCGCCGGCCGGCCCTTCTTCGCCATGGAGTACGTCGAGGGCGGAACGCTGTCCGCCCGCCTCCGGGGCCAGCCGCAGCCGGCGCGAGACGCGGCGGCCCTGGTCGCGGTGCTGGCCCAGGCGGTCCACGCGGCGCACCAGGCTGGGGTCGTCCACCGCGATCTCAAGCCGTCCAACGTCCTGCTCGCCGAGGCGAAAGCGGAGGAGACTTTCGGGACCCCGAAAATCAGCGATTTCGGCTTGGCCAAGCGCGTCCAGGTGGACTGCAGCCTGACGCGGACGGGCATGGTGCTGGGAACGCCGGGATACATGGCCCCGGAGCAGGCGCGGGCCGAAGGAAAGGAGGTCGGGCCGGCCTGCGACATTTACGCCCTCGGCTCGATCCTGTACCACCTCCTGACGGGCCGGCCGCCCTTCGTGGGGCCGCGTCCGATGGACGTGCTGCTGCAGGTGGTCCACGACGAGCCGGCCTCGGTGCGTCGGCTGTTCCCCCAGGCGCCGCGCAACCTGGAGACCATTTGTCTGAAATGCCTGCACAAGGAGCCGCGGCGGCGCTACCTCTCCGCCGAGGCGTTGGCGGACGACCTGCGGCGTTGCCTGGACGGCCGTCCGGTGCTGGCGCGTCCGACGCCGCCGTGGGAGCGGGCCTGGAAGGCGGCGCGGCGGCGGCCCGTCGTCGCCACGCTGGTCGTGGCCTGCTCCATCGCCCTGCTGCTGCTGCTGGGCGGCGGCGCCTACTACAACGCCCTGCTGGCAGCCGCCCTGAAGACGTCCGACGACAAAGCCGCCGCCGCGCGGATCGCTCAGAAGGAGGAGGAGGAAGAAGCGGAGGAGGCGAAGCGCCAGCAGACCCTCGCCCTCGACGCCTATCGCCAGCTCGTTTTCGACGTTCAGAATAGCTTGAGTAGTAAACCGGGCCTGATCGAGCTGAAAAAGAAACTGCTCCAGAAAGCGATCGAGGGGCTGCGGGCGGTCGTTCGGAGCGAGAAGTCAACCAAGCGCGACCAGGCGCAGGCCGCGGCCGACTTCCAGCTGGCGACCCTGTTCGGCGAGGCCGAGGACCTGCCCGACGCGGAACAGGAGTTCGAGGCGTGCCGGATCGTCGCCGAGGAGTTGGCGCACGCCGGGCCGTATGACGTCGGGGTGCAAGACCTCCTGTGCCGCGTGGACGCCAGCCTCGGTCAAGTGCGCAAGCGCAGCGGCCGCACCGACGAAGCCATCGACGCCTACCGCAAGGAGATCGAGCAGGCCCGCGCCTGGCTCGCGGTCGAACCGGGTAGCGCCGCCGCCCACAACCACCTGGCCGAAGCCTGCGACTGGGCGGCGGACGCCGCGATGGCTGGGAAGAAGCTGGACAAGGTGAAAGAATGGAACCAGCGCCTGGCGGAAGCCGCGGAGGAGTGGCACAAAAACGATCCGAAAAGCAATCGCGCCCGCTTTTTCCTCAGTTCCATGAACGAGCGGCGCGGCCGGCTGCTGATGAGCGACGGCGACCTGGCCGCGGCCCGCGAGGCGTTTCACGAGGCCCGCGCCGCCCTCGATGCAATCCTCGCCGCCGAACCGGCCAACCCTATCTACACCTCCGCCTCACGGGTCCTGGAAGGGGACTACGGTGAGACGCTGTGGCGGCTGGAGGACGCCGCCGGCGCCCTGCCCCATTTCCAGGTCGTGGCCGATTACTACTGGAAACGGCGGCAATCGGCCGACGACGACCCCCAGGACTTCGAGGGCGAGCTGCTGGCGTCGCAGAGCTTCACGGATTGCGCCGTCGCTCATCAGCGGTTGTTCCACTTCGACGAGGCCCTGACCTGGTACGGCCGCGCGGTGGAACTGCTGTGGCCGTTCGACTCCCGGCCGCCGTCCCCGGAGGCGGCGAGTCGTCCGCCAGCGCCTGGCCGAACTGAAGGCGCGCACCGCCTATTGCAAGGCGACCCTGCTGGCCCTCCAGGATCCGTCCATCGCTTCGCGGGTCGCGCCGGCGGTGGAAGGCCAGGCCCTGCTAACCATCCGGGCTTGCGTGTTCCTGAGCCAGGGCCGCAACGAGGAGGCGGAAAAGGCCGCCGACCTGGTGGATGAAATCCGGCCGCAAAACGCCGACGCGTTTTATACCCTGGCCGTCGCCTGCGCCATCGGCGCCGCCAGCGTCGGTCCCGCCCGTACGCCGGACGCTTACAGTGCGCAGGAAAAGGCCTTGCGGAGACGGTTCATCGACCGCGCCTTGGCCGCGCTCGACCACGCCGCCGCGTCTGGATTCAAGGATGCAAATAGTCTTAAAAATGAGCCGCGTCTGGAAATACTCCGGCAGAAGCCGGCGTTCCAGGCCCTTGTTGCGCGTCTCGAAAAGTCCTCCTGACCCGGCGGCGCCAGATTGGTTCCGCCGGCGACGTAATCCCTTTCGGGGGACGCGGCTGACGCGCCGCAAACGATCCATCCACTCGAAGGAACGTGGCGCCTGCTCTCGTCGGGCGCCGAGGTGCGCCGTCATGACCCCGTCTCGCTGTCCCTCGCGCCAGGAACTGGAACGGCTGCTCGACGAGCAGCTCGGCCCGGCCGACGTGCAGCGGATTTCCGAGCACGTGGCGTCGTGCATCGCCTGTCAGACGGCCCTGGAAGCGCTGACGAAGGACGCGGAATTTCAGGTCATCCTCGAACGCCTTCACAAGGGCGGTTAAGACGAGGTTTCCCTACCAGCCCCGAGCGCGAGCGAGGGGTCGGCCACACCCCTCGCTCGCGCTCGGGGCTGGCAGGGAGGTGTTGAAACGACTTCTAAGGCGCCAGGCTACTCTTTATCGTCGTCGCCGCCCTCGACGGAGCGCTTCAGGCTCAGCCCGGCCTCGCGGAGTTTCACCCCAAGCGTCTGCCGTGCGATTCCCAGCCGCCGTGCAGTCACGCGCTGGTTGCCGGCGGTGAACTCCAGCACCAGCGGCAGGAGGATCCGGTCGAGCTGGCGGTGCGCCTCCGCGTACAGGTCGTCGGCGCCGGCCTCCAAACGCTGCCGGAGGAACGGCTCGAACTGGAACCCCGTCGGGCCGGCCACATGCGGGGCGGCCGGCCCCGCCTCGCCCAGGACGTCGGGCAAGAACGCCGGGACCAGCACGGCGCCGCTGGCCTGGAGGAGCGCCTGTTTCAGTATGCTTTGCAGCTCCCGGATGTTGCCCGGCCAGGAGTAGCCCCGCAGCCGTTCCAGGGCCTCCGGGCGCGACCTCGCAGACCTCGCGGCCCAGTTCGCGGTTGAAGCGGCGAAGGTACTGACGAACGAGCATCGCCAGGTCGTCGCCTCGCTCGCGCAGCGGCGGCAACGCGATCGTGAAAACGCTCAGCCGATAGTACAAGTCGGGGCGGAACTTCTCGTCCGCCGACCACGCCTTCAGGTCGCGATGCGTGGCCGCGATCAGCCGCACGTCGGTCTGGATCGTCTCGTCGCCTCCCACGCGCTCGAACCTCTGGTCCTGCAAGAGCCGCAGGATCTTGGCCTGCATTCCCAGCGGCATGTCGCCGATCTCGTCGAGGAAGAGCGTGCCGCCGTGGCATTGCTCGAACTTGCCGATGCGGCGTCGGTCGGCCCCGGTGAAGGCGCCCTTCTCGTGGCCGAACAGCTCGCTCTCCAGAAGCGTCTCCGGGATGGCCGCGCAGTTGATGGCGTGGAACGGCGCCCGGCGCGGGCGCCGTGCTGATAGATGGCGCGGGCGACCAGCTCCTTGCCGGTGCCGCTCTCGCCGGTGATGAGGACGGTCACGTTCTGGCGGGCGACCCGGCCGATGGCCTTGTACACCTCGCAGCATGGCCGGACAGCGGCCGAGGATGGCGTCGCCGCGGTCGTCGTCGGGGAGCGTTTCGGCGACGACGGCCGGCTCGCGCATTAGCCGGGTGAGCTGCAGCGCCTGGCTCACCACGCGGCGGAGCTGCTGCGGGTCCAGCGGCTTGAACAGGTAGTCGTAGGCCCCCTGCTGCATCGCCTCGATGGCGGTGTCCGCGGCGGTCGTGGCCGTGATGAAAATGACGGGGATGCGAGCGTCGAGCTGGCGGACGCGCTGGTACACCTCCAGCCCCGACAGGTCGGGCAGCCGCACGTCGAGCAGGACCACGTCCGGCGGCTCGGCGGCCAACCGCCGCAAGCCCGTCCGTCCCGCTGCGGGCCACGTCAATCCGCCAGTCGAGAGGGCCGAGAGCGTGGGTCGCCTGGGCCTGGATCAGGTCGGGATCATCGTCGATGAGGAGCAGTCTCGGCATGGTTCTCTCCCGACGAGCCGCGATCGTCCGGGACGGTCGCGGCTCGTACCGACTGGCGTTCTGTGGGCCGGACTCCGTAATTGTCCTGGCGGCGCCGGGGTTTGTCTACAGCGGCGGCTCGTACCATCGAGGTGGCTGAGAATCGGGCCGGGTGACAAGACATTGACCCAGGGCGGAGAAAAAAACCGGCGGCACGGGAGGGACTTTCTCCGAACCCGCCTCAAATCCAGTGGTTCTCGCGGTGCGGATGGGGGACAATAACGACGGAGAAAAATGCGGCGCCGCCCGAAGCGCGGAAGAATCTCCCGCGAAAGACTCGACTCGGCGCCGCCCTTGCTGGATTGAGGGGTTCGGCTCGGCCAGGCTCCTCGGCGATCGGTCGAAGCGGCGCGAAACCAGATCCGGAATCGTCTACCACGATGAATGCACCCCTACCCCCGAACGAAACGGCGCGGCTCGCGGCCTTGCGCTCGCTGGAAATCGTGGACACGGCCCCGGAAGAGGTCTTCGACGACCTCGCCGCCCTGGCCGCGTCGATCTGCCAGACCCCCATCGCGCTCATCAGTCTCGTCGAGGAAGACCGCCAGTGGTTCAAGTCGCGGGTGGGCTGGACGACGACAAGCGAAACGCCCCGCGACATTTCCTTCTGCGGCCACGCGATCCTGCAGCCGGACCTCCTCGTCGTGCCCGACGCCGCCGCCGATGCGCGTTTCGCGGACAGCCCGCTCGTGACCGGCGACCCGGCCGTCCGGTTTTATGCCGGGGCGCCGCTGACGACGCCAGACGGCCACGCCCTCGGCACCCTCTGCGTCCTCGACCATCGGCCCCGCGACTTGAGCGCGGAACAGGCCCACGCCCTGCGCCTCCTCGGCCGTCAGGCGGCCGCCCTCATCGGTATGCGCCGGGCCTTGCCGAGCGGGCCCGCATCACCGAAGAGCGGCGCCGGGCCGAGGACGCCCTGCGCGAGGAGAGGAACCGCCTCGCCGTCATGCTCGACTACCTGCCCGTCATGATCTACGGACTCGACCCGGAGGGCCGTTTCTGCCTATGGAACCGGGAGTGCGAGCGGGTTCTGGGCTATCGCCGCGAGGAGGTTTTCGGTTGGAGCCGGCTGGATCTCTACCAGCGCATGTACCCGGACCCGGAGTATCGCGCATGGGTGATGTCCCGGATCGCCCACCACCGCTACCGAGACCTGGAAACGACCATCACCGCCAGCGACGGCGGCACGCGCATCTGTTCGTGGTCGAACTTCTCCGCCGAGGTCCGCATTCCGGGCCTGTCGGTGTGGGGAGTTGGGATCGATGTCACCGAACGCAAGCGAACCGAGGACGCCTTGCGCGAACACGAACGACTGATGAACTCGGTCCTCAGTCAGCTGCCGGGGCTGGCGTACCGCTGCCTTGTCGATAAGAACTGGACGGTCCTTTTCGCGTGCGGCCAGTTCCGGCCCATCGGCGGCTTCGACGCCGAGGACCTGATCGCCGGCCGCATCCAGTACGGCGACGTCCTCCATCCCGACGACGCCGAGCGTTGCGCCCGCAACGTCGCCGAGGCCCTGGCCCGCCGCGAGCCTTACGAGAACGAGCATCGCATTTTCGACCGCGACGGCAACGTCAAGTGGATCCTGGCCCGCGGGCGCGGCGTCTTCGACGAGAACGACGCCTTCCTGTTCCTGGACGGGCTGAACATCGACATCACGGAGCGCAAACGGACGGAAGAAGCGCTGCGCCAGGCCAACGCCCGGCTGGACCTGGCGGTGCGCGGCTCGAACGTCGGCATCTGGGAGAACGACATGCCGAACGGGGAGTACGGCGCGGGGAAGGTGCATTGCATCAACATCATGGAACAGCTCGGCTATCCCGCGCCGGAGTCCGCCTCCGACTATCGCACGGTGACGGCGACCCATCATCCCGACGACCAGGAGCGCGTTCAGGAGGCCCTGCGCGCGTACTTCGCCGGCGAGACGCCGGAATATCAGGTGGAATTTCGGGCGCGGCACCAGGACGGGTCGTGGCGCTGGATCCTCTCCCGCGGGATCGCGGTGCGGGACGCGGCCGGCAAGCCGATCCGCTTCGCGGGCACGCGCATCGACATCACCGACCTCAAGCGGATCGAGGAAGAGCTGCGGCAGGCGAAGGAGACGGCGGAGGCGGCCAGCCGGGCCAAGAGTGAATTCCTGGCCAACGTCAGCCACGAGATCCGCACCCCCATGAACGCCATCCTCGGCATGACGGACCTGGCCCTCGACACGCCCTTGACCGACGAGCAGCGGAACTACTTGACGATCGTCAACACCTCGGCGAACGCCCTGCTGGGCGTCATCAACGACCTGCTCGACTTCGCCAAGATCGAAGCCGGCAAGTTGGAACTGGATCGCGCCGCCTTCTCCTTGCGCAAAGTGGTGGGCGACACCCTGCGGGCCCTCGCCCCGCGCGCCACAAGAAAGGATTGGAGCTGGCGTGCCGCCTCGACACGGACGTTCCCGACGCGCTGCTCGGCGACGCCGGCCGGCTGCGGCAAGTGCTTCTGAACCTCGTCGGCAACGCCGTCAAGTTCACCGACGAAGGGGAAGTGGTCGTCAACGTCGGAATGATGAATGATGAACGCGGAACGATGAATGAAAGAGGCGCCAAGGAGAATTCTTCTTCCGTTCATCATTCATCATTCATCATTCTGCATTTTGAAGTAAGGGACACCGGCATCGGCATCCCCGCCGACAAGCAAGAACGGATCTTCCAGGCCTTCGAGCAGGGGGACAATTCGACCACGCGCCGCTACGGCGGTACGGGCCTGGGGCTGTCGATCGCTTCGCTCCTCGTGGGACTGATGGGCGGCGAGATCACGGTCGAGAGCGCCCCGGGTCGGGGCAGCACGTTCCGCTTTACCACCCGCTTCGAGCGGCAGCCACATCCCGCCGACGCCGTCAACGGTTCCGCCCCAGTCGATCTCCACGGGCTGCGCATCCTCGTCGTCGATGACAACGCGACGAACCGGCTGATTCTGGAGGAATGGCTGCGCGGCTGGCGCGCCGAACCGACCGCGGTCGCCGACGCCCTGAACGCCCTGAACGCCTTGTGGCGGGGAGTCGCCCTGGGGCGGCCCTTTTCCGTGGCGCTTCTGGATGGGCGCATGCCGGGCGTCGATGGCCTGGCCCTGGCGGCCGATATCTCTCAAAACCCGGAACTGGCGAACTGCCGGCTCATCCTGCTTACGTCGGGAGATCCCGCGGGGAGCCGGACGCAGCGCCGGAAGGCGGGGATCGCCGTTACGGCGATGAAGCCGATTCAGCAGGAGGAATTGCGCGACGCCATACGCCAAGTGCTGACGCCGTCCTCTTCCGTGGACGGGGAGACCGGGAGACGGGAAGACCAGGAGACGGAAGTCCGCGACCTCTCCCCATCCCTGGCCTCCCCGTCTCCTTGTCCGCGGCAAGGCCGCTGCGCATCCTGCTCGCCGAAGACAACGATCTCAACCAGCAGGTCGTCCAGCACTTCCTCGCGCGCCACGGACATACCGTTCAGGTGGCGAAGGACGGTCGGGAAGCTCTGGCCGCCCTGGAGCAGGACGCCTTCGACCTGCTGCTGCTGGACCTCCACATGCCGGAGATGGACGGCTTTCGGGTCATCGAGGCGGTGCGACGGCGCGAACAGGCCGCCGACCGGCGGCTGCCCGTCGTCGCGCTGACCGCGCGCTCCATGAAAGGAGACCGCGAACGCTGCCTCCAGGCCGGCATGGACGAGTACGTGGCTAAACCCGTTCGCCGTGCGGAACTGTTCGCGGCCATCGAACGGGTTCTGGCCGGCCGCCCGGCCGCCGAGCCAGCCCCAGGGCCGGCCGCGCCGGCGCCGGGCCTTCTCGACGCGGCCATGCTGCTGACGGCCTGCGACGCTGACCCGGCCCTGCTGGGGCAAATGATCGCCGTCTTCCAGGCCGGCGCTCCGGTCTGCCTGGCCCGCCTTTCCGACGCCGTCGCCAGCCGGAACGCGGCCGAGCTGCGCGAGGCGGCCCACAAGCTGTGCGGGTTGGTGTCGGCCTTTTCCACCCTCGCGGCCGAGACCGCTCAGCGCCTGGAACAGACGGCCGCCGCCGGACTCCTCGACGACGCGGTTGAGCCTTGCGCCGCCCTGGCGGACATGATCCAGAACCTGCGTCCCTTGCTGGCTGGCCTGTCCATTGAGGAACTGAAATCCCGGCTGGGACGGGACGGAGAGAAGCCGCTCTCCGTGTAGCCGCGATCCGGCAACATTTCCGATCATCTGTCCGAGAATCAATCCGGCTCTGCCGCGGAACGCGGCCGTCCACGCGCCGCCGCCTGTCCGCTCTCTCGCTTCCGCCCGCTGCTTCCGCCCGATTTCAGGGCGAATTCGCCGCTTCCTGCTCCAAACATCCCTGGCGCGGCAGTCAAAACCTGACGGTGCTTCCTCCTTGGCACGGTCGCTGCATAAGGGGTTCGCCGTCCTCGGGAGCGAGCTTCGCTCGGGGGTCCGCCGCGATGCGGCGACTCCCCGGAAGGATCTGCAAGGTCCTTATCGCCGGGCCTGCCGATAGTCGGCCCCTATTGCAGCCGCTAATGGGGCAATCACGCAGAAATCAGAACGCGGCCCAAACTGCGATTCTCTCACGCTTACTCAAGGACACGTGCCATGTCGTCGATCCCGATCCACGCGCGCCCGTCGCGCCGCCAGGGCTTCACGCTGATCGAGCTGTTGGTGGTGATCGCCATCATCGGCATCCTCCTCGGCCTGCTGCTGCCCGCAGTGCAGAAAGTGCGCGAGGCCGCCAGCCGCATGAGCTGCCAGAACAACCTCAAGCAGCTTGGCCTGGCCGCCCACAACTACGCCGACGCCAACGACAGCCGGCTGCCGCCCGGCTATCTCGGCACCTCTCCCAACCTCGCCGCCCCGACCGGCGGCGCCTCCGGCTACCCCGGCCAGTTCGTGGGCGTGATGCCCTACCTGTTGCCCTACGTCGAACAGGGCAATCTGTACAACTCCATGCTCTCGGGTGTGCCCGCCGACTATCTGAGTACCACCGCCGTCTACAGCCCGTGGTGGGCCAACACCAGCACATGGACCGCCGCCCAGACCCGAGTGCCGACCTTCCTGTGCCCCTCCGACAACGCCTACACCAACTCCGCGGGAACCCTGGTCGGCGCCCAGGCCTACGCGGGGCCGGGATTCCTGGATCTGGATCTTCCCTACTTCCCCATCGGCGGGGGCGGCGACAACCTGGGCCGCAGCGACTACGCCGGCGTGTCGGGCTACTTCGGAGCCGCCGACTCGATCGACATCGGGGTGTTCAGCAATCGGAGCGGCGTGAGCCTGGCTCAAATCTCTGCCGCCGACGGCGCCAGCAACACGCTGATGTTCGGCGAGTACCTCGGGAACAAAGACACCGGCCCGCGCCAGTACTCCGCCAGCTGGATGGGCGTCGGCGCCATCCCGTCGGGTTTCGGGCTGCCCGCCGAAGGCGCCGCGAGTCCCTTCACGTTCTCGAGCCGCCACGACGGCCTCGTCCAGTTCACGTTCTGCGACGGCTCGGTTCGCGCCCTCCGCAAGGGCGCCGATTACAACAACTTCATCTGGGCCACGGGCTGGCAGGACGGTCAGGTCGTGGACTTCAACGCCATCTCCAACTGAAACCCGGAACCATCGTTTTTGTCCCCAACGAAGGAGACGCCATGATCCGACGCATCTGCCGATCCGCCGTCCTGCTGCTGCCCTTGATCGGTTTTGGGGTCGGTTGCAACGGTCAGGGACACCCAAAATCCGATAAGCCCGCGCTTCTCCCCGCCGGCGGGCCGCCGTCCCTCCAGGGAAACGCGCCTCCCCTGCCGCCCCCGCCGCCCTCGATCCGGAGCTGACGCTCGGCCCGAAAAAAGGGGGCCGGCGCCAGATTCGGCCGGCTTCGACCGTATGGTTCTCGGCGGACGACCAACCGCCGGATCGTGCTTCCCCCCAACGAACCGAATGTCCCGACCGCTGGCGCCCCGCCGGGGCGCCCGAGTCGTCCCCACCGCGCCTTATGGCGACATTAACGACCCTTGTTCTCTGAGGAGCTTTGCCATGTTCGACCGTCTCCGCCGCCGCCCCTTGGCCCGCAACGCGGCTCCTCGCCGCCGGCCCCAACTGATTCTGGAGCAACTTGAAGAGCGGGCCGTTCCCGCCATCATCAACGTCAACAGCCTGGCCGACGTTCTCAACCCCGGCCCCGGCGTCGTCACGCTCCGCTCCGCCATCCAGCAGGTGGACACGGGCACGGACACGACCAACACCATCAACCTCACCCTGGCCGGCGACTACAAGATCACCCTGCACGGCACGCCGGGCGAAACCGATAACCAGGCCGGCGAGTTCGCCATCACGCCCACCGCCGGCAACCTCACTATCGTCAACACCAGCGGCGGCCAGGTCGTCGTGGACGGCAACCACCTGTCGCGCGTCTTCGACGTCAACCCCAATTTCGACCCCGCGAACCCCACGCCCAAGTTCCTGGTCACGCTGCAGGGCTTCACCATAACCAACGGCGTGGCCGTCGATCCCGGCAACCTGGATGGCCCCAACTCCAGCGGCGGCGGCGTCCGCGACCAGGGCAACGCCAGTCTGACCCTGAACAACGTGACCATCACCGGCAACACGGCCAGCGCCGACGGCGGCGGCGTGTCGATGGAGAACCTGGTCAGCGTCCCGTGGACGCTGACCGTCAACGACAGCGTCATCAGCGACAACCACGCTGGCGACGCGGGCGGCGGCCTCGAAACCGACGGCTCGGGCAAGGTCTTCGTCAACAGCGGGACCATCATCTCCGGCAACACCTGCAATAATCAGGGCGGCGGCATCTGGCTCGACGCCATCCAGGACGGCGCCGACTTCCAGAGCGCCAACCTGACCGTGACCGGGACGCTCATCAGCAACAACGCCGCCCTGAACACGGGCGCCAACGACGGCGGCGGCGTCGGCAACGCCGGCAACGGGACCGTCGAGATCGTTAGCAGCACGATCGAATACAACTCCACCGGCGGCATTGGCGGCGGCTACGGCTTCTTCCAAGGCCAGGCCGTGGGCGCCTTGCAGGTCTTCAACAGCATCTTCCTGGGCAACTATTCGGCCGGCGGCGGCGGCGCCATCGCCACGGGCGGGACCACCAGCCTGATCGTCTCCTCGATTCTCCAGGGCAACTCGACGGCCGGCACAGGCGGCGGCGTGTTCGCCGACGGCGCCCAGCTCCTCCTCGAGAACAGCGTCGTCGCCGGCAACGCCTCGCAGGGCAACGGCGGCGGCGTCGAGATGGAGACGAGCGGCACGGGGGCCAACGCCTCCGTCATCGTCAACACCACCATCGCTTTCAACAGCGCCGTCAACGCCAACGGCGGCCAGGTCGGCGGCGGCATCGACGTCGCCGGCGCCGGCCTCTTCACGGGCAATCTGACCCTCCTCAACGACACCATCAACGGCAACTACGCCATCACCGGCGGCGGCGTCGCCAACCAAAGCACGGTGCTGGTCGATGTCCAGAACACGATCATCGCCGGCAACAATGCGACCAACGAAGGCCCCGACTATGACTTCACGAACGGCGTCGGCTTTACCAGCCTCGGCGGCAACGTGGTCGGCACGAACAACAACGGCGACCCGACCTTCACCCAGGCCACCGACCAGACCGGCACGCTGGCCCACCCGCTCGACCCGCTGCTCGGCCCGCTCCAGGACAACGGCGGCCCGACGGTCGGCTCGCCGGGCATGACCGTGGTGCTGTATACCGAGGCGTTCCGGCGCGGCAGTCCCGCCCTCGCCAAGGGCGTCTCCGCCGGCGCCCCGCCCGTGGACGCCCGCGGCTTCGCCCGCCCCGACCTCGCCGGCGAGGCCGTGGACGTCGGCGCCTACGAACTCCAGGCCGGCACCCAGAACGTCTTCTTCTACGTCGGGACCGACCACTCCCTCCACGAGTCCGGCGTCACGACGCCGCTGTCGCCGGCCGGCACCATCCTCAGCGCCAGCGCCGTCACCGACAACGCCGGCAACGACGACGTGTACGTCATCACGACGGCCGGCCATCAGCTCTGGGAACACACCACCGTCTGGTCACAGGTGTCCGCCGGCAGCTACCAGCAGATCAGCGCCACGACCAACGCGCACGGCTACGTCGAGGTGTTCGCCGTCGGGACCGACAACTCGCTGACCGTGTTTTCCCCGGCCGGAGCGACGGTGCTGTCGCCGGCCGGGACGATCCTGTCCATCAGCGCCACGACCGATGCGCTCGGCAACGACGACGTCTTCGCCGTCACCGCCGATCATCACCTGTGGGAACACTCGCCGGCCGGCTGGCAATTGCTGTCGGTCGGCTCGTTCCAGCAGATCAGCGCCGGCCTGAACACGGGCGGCCAGGCCGAGGCGTTCGCCGTGCTGACGGACAACTCGCTGTGGGAGTACAACCCGGCGATCGGTGGCTCCAACTTTATCCAGCTGTCCGGGCCGCACACCTACCTGAGCGTCTCGGCGGGGGCGGCCGACACGGCGTTCGCCATCATGGCCAACCATCAGCTGGAGGAGTTCCAGCTCGGCGTCGGTACTCTGATCTCCGTCGGCGACTGGGACCAGATCAGCGGCACGCAGACGGCGGACGGCAAGGCCGAGGTCTTCGGCGTGCTGGGCGACACGTCGCTGTGGGAGTTCAACCCCAACCTGGGCGGCGACGGCTTCCAGATGCTCGTCCCGTCGGGCGCCCTGTCCGCCGCCGCGCCGGCACGGCGTTGAGGCAGGAGATGGCGACGGATGAACCCCGGACCCGTTTCACAGCGAAGCGGGTCCGGGGTTCTTTTTGCGTTCCAGTCGGCGTCACATCCGAGCCAGGCGACGTACAGGAGGGTGAAAGGACGCAAGGGGCCGCGGTGGCGCCAGGCGGCCTGAAATCGGGAGATACAACCATGTACGAATATGTTCAAACGGCGAAGGGCTGGGTGCTGTACTGGGGCGGCGCGCCCCTCTACCGGGAGAAGAAGCCGGAGGCGCTCGCCGCAGCGGCCCCGCAGGCGGCCCCAGGACCGAAGACCGCCGAGGACGGACGGCAGGGACCGGCGCTGGCGCAGGCCGCCTGAGTCCTGCCGAGCTGATCCGATAGCGCCCGCAAAGGGCCGGCTTCAGCAGCCGGCCCTTTTTTTGTCGGTCACGACTGCGCGGGGGAGTCAATCGCCGTAGGTCAGGCCGAAGCCGTACTTGAACAGCGGGTCGTAAGAGGCCTCGTCGCCGTTGATGGTGAGTGGGACCTGGGCCATCGACCGCAGCCAGGTGCGCGAGAGCTTTCCGTCCGGCGGAGGCGGCCTTTCGACGTTTCAAAGTCATGCGACCCGAGGCAATCGTGCCTGGAATCACGCTGCTTTCGCTCAGCCAGTACCCTTCCAAGTTACCGAAGCCTGCTATGGCGCGCGATGGATGAACTCTTGCAAAAACGCAAACGCCTCGCGTTCGCGCGGCCCGCCGGTCTTCTCGACCAGGACGGCCAGTTTGCGGAACTCGGCCTGGATCTCGTCCCTCGGCAGGAAGGCCGTCCGCGTCGCCAGGATGGCGGCCTCGACCACGGCGAACAGGGCGCGGTTGAGGCCGAAGAAATCGCGGCCGCGGCCGGCGTGGATCACCTCGGCCTCCAGCTCCACGCGCTCGCTTCGGTCGTCGCAGGAAACGACGCGAAACTCGTACCATCGGCAGGCGTCGGCCAGCACCCAGCCGCGCACGCGCTCGGCCGGCCGCATCGGCGGCGGCGGCCCCGGCTCACCGAGCGCGGATCGGGCCAGCAGCAGCACGTCGTCGGTGACGTGCAGGACGCCCTCGCCGTGGGCCAGCAGGTTGAGGCAGGTCTGGGCCGTGCGGTAGGGGCGCAGGACGAACCGCCGGGCTTCGGCGTAAGGATCGCCGAGGAGGCGCGGGCCCATCGGTGCGATGTTGACCCGGCCAGCCGGGTCCACGGTGGTGACGACGCCTTCGAGAATCATGACCGATGAACGGGAGTGGGAACGACCTGCGCGGCGGCGGCCTTCGGCGGAGCGCCCCATCCGGGCAGACCGACGCCGAGCATCTGACCGACGGAAAAGGCGGTCAGCCCGATCCCCAGCTCCAGGCCCGCGATGAGGGCGTACAGCAGCAGCTGAAGGCCGGCCACCCGGAACCCCTGGAGGAAGGTCGGCGCGAGGATCAGCCGGTACGCCAGCGACGCCACGACCCATCCGATCGCCAGTCCCAGCGCGTAGCCGAGAAGGTGCATCGAGCCGAACAGGCCGTCCGGCTCCGCGTCGAGCTTTCCCAGAAAGAGGATGAACGCGATCCCCAAAAGGGCGTAGACCACGACCGCCGCGTAACCGAGCGGGAACGAGAGAAGATAGGGCGGCTCCTTCACGTCGGCCACGGAGCAGCTGGCCCGCAGGATGATGCTGGGAAGCACGAAATTGCAGACTCCCGCCGCGACCAGCGCCAGGAGGAGAATCACCAGGAAGGCCCAAAGCAGAATCGAGCCGATCAACGCTAACATGGTTCGCCCTGCCGAGGATGCGTCCGAAATTGCGACTGTTCGCACGTTAGAGGGCTGTGGGCCGGCTGTCAACAGAATACAGGGCCGCGACCGTAAGAGAGCGGGTTGCGGTTCGTGGGCGACATCCCGCTCCCTTACGGTCGCGGCCCTGAGGGTCGCGGCAATACCTCCCCGACCGCGACCAGGCGCGGCCGGGGAACGGAGACGCCGACGACGGCGCCGTGGCGGCGGCGCAGCTGAGCGAAGTTGAGGCGGAGAAAATCGTGCCGCGCGTGATCGGCGCCGTTGGAGAGGTAGCCGCGGGCGAGGCCGGCCATGTGGGCGTCGTAGAGGCGTTTGCTGGTCGAATGGAGGTCGCATCGGCCCTCGTGGCGGCGGAGGTCGCCGTCGAAGGCGGGGCTGATGTGATACAGTTCGTGGAACAGCGTGATGAACTTGTCGTCGAAGTCTTGGTCGAGGAAGCGCGGCAGGCAGAACGTCACCAGATAGAGCATCTCGACGCCGTCCACGAAGAAACGCTGCACCTGATACGTCCGGCCGTGGCGCCGGCGCGTCAGGGCGCCGCCGCGGCAGCGCAGCGGCGTGACGCGCGCCTGGAGGCCGCACAGCCGGGCGGAGCGGGCCTGGAGGACGCCGAAAAGCAGGCGCGAGACGTCGATGTGCCGCAACGCCTCGCTGTGGCGGACGACATCGGCGCAGAGCCGGCGGATGTGGACGCCGAAGTCGAACGGCCGGCCCTCGGGACCAGTGCGGCGCCAGGGCGGCGCGTCTGGTTCGAGAAAGGGAGCGGACGGCGCACCGGGAGCCTGGATGGTCCGCAGCGGCAACGGATGGTCCGGCGCTTGCCAGCGGAGGATCAAGGGCGGCGGCGGCTTGTCGGCGGCCCGCGCGGAATGGTCCACGCCTATTCTCCTGACAGGTCGCTCCCCCTCCCGCAACGACCCTGTTGCGGCAGAGTGGTCAGGCCGCGGAGCGCGCTCGGCCCATGCCCCTATCCTGTCCGATACCGTCGATAAATCCAGTAAATTCCGCCGCCGTGCGTTCCGATAGTACAGAACGTACCGTCCGGGGAGCGCCGGCAGTCGGCTTCGTTCGGGGTCGTTGCGAAACGACCCGTGCGGGCGCCTATCACTTTAGCCCATGGCCGGTGCGAGGGGAACCAGAAACATGAACGCGACGCGCCGGATGAGGTGGGGTCTGCTCGGGGCGGCGGGGTTGCTGGTTGCGGCCGCGGGTTGCCAGACGTGGATAGCCGGCATGACGCTGCCGTCGGGACACTACCTGGAACACCCGCCGCAGTACATCGCACCGTCGCCGGAGTATCCGCTACAGCGTGAGCTGGGGCATCTACAGGAGGAGGAGCTCGTGCCGGCGCCGGCCGGCGCCGAGGGGCTGCCGCCGCCCATCCCGGGCCGTCCGTGACCGCGGAGAAGATCCGAGCCGCGCTGCGTGCGCGGCTCGGACTATTACTGACCGCTGCGCAAAGGCGGTCAAGTTTTTCAACCGATAGAATAGGGGTATGGATGCGTCGGACATCATCCCTGATGACTGGCGTGAGTGGCGGAGGTTGCGAGCGTTGACCCTGAAGCAACAAGGCTGGTCTCAGCGAGACATCGCGGATGCCTTGGGCGCCCGCGAGGAAACCGTCAGCCGCTGGCTCGCCCGCGCCCGCGACGCCGGCCCCGAAGCCCTGCTGGCGCGTTGCTCGCCTGGCCACCCCCCCAAGCTCTCCCCCGCCCAGAGGCGCTTGATCCCCGAATACCTCTGGCACGGGCCGGAGGCCTACGGCTTCCGCGGCCACGTCTGGACTTGCGCCCGCATCGCCCGCGTCATCAAGGAAGAGTTCGGCGTCTCGTACCACAAGGACCACGTCAGCCGCCTGCTCCGGGAGTTGCAGTGGACGCCCCAGGCGCCGATCCGGCGGGCCGTCCAGCGCGACGAGCAGGCTATCGAGCGCTGGCGCGCCGAGGTCTGGCCCGAGCTGCGCCGGCGGGCGCGGCGCGAGCGCCGGGTGCTGGTTTTCGAGGATGAATCGGGGTTCTACCTGCTGCCGGGGCTGGTCCGCACCTACGCCCCCGAGGCGCAGACGCCGGTGATCCGCGAGAAGCAGACGCGCGACCACCTGTCGGTCATGGGCGGCATGACGCCCGAGGGGAAGGTGTACACCCTGGCGCGGCAGGAGTCGCTCAACGGGATGCATAGCATCGAGTTCCTCAAGCACTTGCTGCGTGTGGCAGGCCAGCGGTTGTTGGTGATCTGGGATGGCTCGCCCATCCACCGCCGGGTGGCCGTCCGGGAGTTCGTGGCCGGCCTACCCGGCCGGGTCTGGCGGGAGACGCTGCCGGGCTACGCCCCGGATCTCAACCCGTGGGACGAAGGCGGTGGGCATCACCTCAAGGATGTCCAGATGGCCAACGTCGTGTGCCGCGACTTGGAGGAATTGCACGAGCAATTCCACCTAGCTGTCGCTCGCCTTCGCCAGAGACCGCGTCTGGTCCAATCCTTCTTTGCCCAGGCTGGTTTGGCCCTTGAGAAAACTTGACCACCTTTGCGCAGCGATCAGTAAACAAAAGCTATTCGACCGTGAACACCACGTCGCCGGAGCCGGCGTTGCCGGCCGCGTCGCGGACGCGCAGCACGAGGACATAAGTCCCCGGCTTCAGCCCGTCCGTCGTGAAGCGGAACGCCTTTTCCGGGGCGTCGAACAGGCCGTCCGCCGGGAACACGTTCACCCATTTCTTGCCGTTGAGCGTGTACGAGGCCGCCGTCAGCCGCACCAGCGGCGACGCCGCCGTCGCCTCGATCGCGACGCGGCCGCCCTCCACCTTCGCCTTCACCTGCACGACCGGCGGCGTGTGGCAGACCACGAACGAACCGCTCGTTTTCTCGCCCGTCAACGCCTCCGCGTCGGCGTTGTCCTTGCGGTCGCTGGCGACGACCTTGAACTGGTAGGCGCCGTCCGGCGTGGTCGTCGTGTCCCATTCGTACTCCGTCTTGTCGAAGTCTTCCTCCAGCTGCATCCAGCCCTTCCAGCCGTCCTTGCGGACGTACAGCGCGAAGGTCAGGTCATCCTCGTTGGCGTCCACGGCGGTCCACTTAAACTTGAGCTTCTTCGGCGACTCCAGGTTGACGGCGTTGAGGTCCGGCGCCTCGATCTTCGTCACCTCCGGCGCCTGGTTCGTGGTCTGGTAGCGCAGCGTCAGGCCGCGCACGGACGGCGTGACGGTCGAATCGTCGGTGGTGAGCGTCAGGCGGTATTGCAGGAAGCGGGCCGGCGGCGCCTCGATCCTCGCCTTTTCGGGATCGGTTTGCTCCGCCGACCAGGCGCTCCAGGCGTCGTCCGGCTCGGCGGTGTTGCCGCTGCGCACCGCGACGCGTACGGCCGTCTTCGCCGGCGCGTCCGCCTCCCAGCGCAGGGCGCCCCAGCGACTCACCATTTTCGTATCCAGCACCTCCGAAAGCACAGTCCCCGAGGCGGCATGGCGGTCTTCCAGGACGTACAGCTTGCCGGGATCGCCGGCGCCGAGGACGACGGAGCCGTCGCGCCGCGGACAGAGGCAGAGGATCTGGCCGTGGTCAAGCCGGGCCAGCTCGGTCTGCTCGCGCGTCGCTTCGTCCACCTCGAAGAGCTGGCCGTCCATGCCGGTGCCGACGAGGAAGCGGCCGCCGCGCCGGGCCAGGCTCAGCACCATCGCCTTCTCGCGGAAGACCTCGCGCACCCCGCCGTCCAGGCCGATGCGGTAGACGGAGTTCTCGCCGCTCGACGGCGCCGACGGTGCCGAGGCCGCGACGCCCTTGCCCTCCTTGAAATCGCCGTCCGCCGCGGCCAGCTTCGTGGCATCGTCCTTGCTCGCCGCCACGCCGAGGACGGCCGCCGCCTCGGGCCGCGCCGGGGTCAGCGCCTCGGCGGCGTTGACGCTGCCGGAGAGGGAGCCGGCCACGGCCGCGCCGTGTCGCTTGGTCGGCGCGCTGGTGCCGACGTAAACGGCGTCGGCGGTCGCCCGGATCGTGCGGACCTCCGCCTGGGCCGCCTGGTAGAGGACGAACGCCTTGCCCTTCGCGTCGATGCGATAAACCAGACCGCCCTTGTCCACGCCGGCGTAGACCGAGCCGTCGGGGCCGGCCGCCACGCAGAGGACGTGGTCCTGCTTCGCGGTGTAGAGGACGCTCGACCTTGCCCTCCGGGCTGATCTTGCAGACGCGGCCGTGCGGCCCCGTGCCGGCGTAAAGCGTCCCCGTCTTCGCGTCCACTGCCAGCGACCAGACGTACGGCTCGCCGGTGTCGCAGACCGTCTTCACCTTGCCGGCGGCGTCGATGCGGAGGATTTCGCCGTGCGGCCCGGCGCCGACGTAGACGGCGTCGTCGCCGGCGGGGGCGAGGCAGAACGGCCGGCTCGCCTCGTCGGCGTAGACGACCGACGCCTTGCCGTCGGCCGTGATCTTGAAGACCTTGCCCTCGTCGCCGGTCGCCGCGAACAGCAGGCCGTCCTTGACCTCGACAAGATCCCAGACGTGGCTGGCGTCGATTTCCGCAAACGGCCGCAGCTGTCGGCCGAGGCGGATCACGCCGTCGCTGCTGACGACGGCCTGCTGGAACTGGGCCTTTTCATAGGCGGACGGGGCGTGCTGGTCCCACACCTTGACCTTGGAGGCCCGGCAGGCCGGCGCCGCGATCCCGATGCACACCGCAGCGGTCAGAAGGGCGCAGGGCAAGCGCTTATTTTCCATAACGGCTCCGTTAGGTAGGATATCTCGTTTAGCCGCGACCCGAAGGGGAGCGCTATCAGCGCCCCGCGTCCGTCTTCTTGTGTCGCACCACTGTGAAATGCGCCGTCTCCGACCCTTCCAGCACCCAGTCGGTCGGCTGGCTGGACGACAGGGCGGAGGAGATCGGCTGCGCCCCGTGCGCCGGCCCGTCGCCGAGGACCTGCACGATGCCGGCCGGCAGGTCCGGCAGCGACTTGCCGCCCACCGCCACGCCCGTCGGCCCCAGCGGCACGCGCAGCGTCAGCCGCGTCCGTTTCGCCTCCGTCTGCACGCGCACCGCCCGCAGCACCTGTTCCACGTTCTGCGGGTTGCTGAGGTTGGGGTCGTCGTGCAGCGACTGCCGGGCGGCTTCCACTTCATCGGCGGCCGTCACCGTGTAGTCGCCTTCCGGCAGATCGTCCGGCAATTTCAGCGTCGCCGTCAGCCGCCGCGGCGCCCCCTTGTACGGCCGAATGAAGACCGACGCCTTCACCTCCGCGCCCGGCTCGTAGGCCTCGGAATCCAGTTCCATCGACTCCACGTCCGCCGTGCGCCGGCCCGGCTTGACGCGCGTGTCGCACTCGATCCGTGTGATGCGCAGCGGCTCGTAGGGGTTGTTGGTCAGCAGGCCGACGACGGCGGACACCTGCCCATACAGCGCCGCCGGCGCCCGACCGCCGCTGAAGCCGGAGAAGACGTCCTTGATGACCACCGGCTCGCGGCCGTCCAGCTCGACGCGGGCCTCGAATTCCGCCGTCATTTCCTCCGGCAACTCGCCTTCCATGTCCACCGAGTTGGTCAGGGCCGTGAAAACCAGGTTCGACAGCAGCGACTGCTGCCGCACGGTTTGCACGTTGAAGGTCCGGGTCGCCTCGTCGTCGCCGAGCGCCACGGTCATGCGCACCGGCAGCATGTCCGGCTTGCGGCCCAGCCAGCCGGCGATGCAGGTGCTGACGTCGGCGTTGACGACGCCGACCGTCTTGAGCGGCGACCCCATCTTGAAGCTGACCGTTTGGCGAGGATAAATCGTGTGAATGTAGCCGGTCATCAGCGGGAACTCGCAGGCGCCGAGGCCCATGAACGGATGGCCCCAGCCGTAGACGCGGTCGCCCTCGATGTGCGTCACCGTGCCGATGCCGGACAGGTCGAAGTCGCCGGTTATCATGGCCAGGGCGAGCGGGCCGCCCGGTTCCAGGACCGCGTCCTTGGCCTCGTCGGCGACCTTGGCCGACGCCGCCCCGCCCTGCACCGGCATCAGGCCGGCGCCGCGGCAGCGATCGCGCAGGAGGTCGAGGCTGTGCGGCGGTGAAGCCGGTGGCGGCCAGCGGCGTGCGCAGCGGCGCCATCCACAGACCGTCCGCCTCGCGCGGCTCAGGCTCGTCGAACGCCTCGGACACCGTGGCGGCGTCGAACCACTTGCCGTCGATGCGGAGCGGCTCGCGGAGGCCGACGCGAACCGGCTTGCCCGGCTCGCCGAGGTCGCGGCGCTCGAAGGCCTCGACGAAGCCGTTCATCTGGCAAAACGGCGTGATGCCGGCGATCGGCTCCTTGCCGTAGGGCCAGGCGTAGGCGACGGCGCCGAGCAGCTTGCCGTCGATGGTAGATGGGGCTGCCGCTCATGCCGGCGATGACGCCGGTCTTCTCCAGATCCCAGGCCGGAAAGGCGGCAGAGAACCATGTCGCGGCCGGGGCTGGTGTTCTTGAGCACGCCGAGGACTTCGGCGTCGAAGGTTTCGACCTTGGTCCCCTTCATGACGGTGCGGCCGACGCCCTTCATGCCGGCCTTGACGTCATCGACCTGCCAGTAGGCGTCGGGCCTGGGGGCGGCGACGGCCGCGGGCGGTGCGGCGAACCAGAGCGGCGCGAGGACGACGACGAAGGGAATGAGGACAAAGGCGATCCGTGCGGGAGTTTTCATGGCCGCGTCTCCATACGCATCGGAGAGGGGAAAAGGGGGACGCCCGGCCGGGCCGGTCGTTCGGGGATTCGCGGCGGAGAGGGCCAGGGTGCGTGGTTCGGCCGCGCAGGCGGGCCGTCGCCCCCAGGCGGTGGGAAGGCGGCGCAGCTTTCGACGCGGAATCTACATCAGATCGGGGAACGAGAACAAGGCGAGTTCGGAAGGCTCCGGCCCGCCGTGAACGGCGGGCCTCAACGCAAAAGCCCCGTCAACGGGGCGGAACGCTTGCAGCCCCGTTGACGGGGCTTCGGCCTGTAGCCCCGCCGTTGACGGCGGGGCGGACGGACTCCCCTATCGAGAGGCCCACCCCCCGAATTGCTCTGGACAGCGCCGCGGTTTTCTGGCATACGCCTCCCTCTCTCACAACCATCGCTTTTCAAGCCGCCTCGGCCCGGCCGGAACGCTACGTCGGCCCGAGGCCGCGGCGCGCCGGAAACGGGGAACCGCCGGGAGGAAACCATGCGCAGGGTCGGGGCGGGAATGACGATCGCGGTCCTGCTGGCGGGACTGGCGGCGTCGGCGGCGTCGGCGCAGGACGTGGACGGCGACCTGCATTCGACGACGCCGAAACCGAAATCGTGGTGGGACGGCTGGTTCGCGCCGGCCGCCAAGCCGCCGGAGAAGAAACACGACGACGCCGAGCCGGCGCCGCGCGGGCCGTCGCCCGTCGAGCTGGCCGCGGCGGCCCGGCAGCGCGAACGCGCCGCTTGGGACCGGCGCTGCAAGGTCTGCGACCGCCTCATGGACATCGCCGTGGGGAACAACGACGACGCCATGCGAGCGCAGATCGAAAAGCTCAGCGATCAGGCCTGGGACGTGTACCAGCAGCGCATCGCCGCCCTGTCGGCCCCCGGCCCCACGACGGCCCCGCCGGACGAGAAGCCGACCTTCGGCAAGCCGTCGCATTCGGGGGGGGTGAGGCCATGAAATGGGCGGGAATCCTGCTTCTGACACTGGCGTTCACGGCCGCCGGCTGCGTGGAAATGCCGATGTGGACGGACACGAAGCCGCCGCCGAAGGAACCGACGCGGTTCACGCCCGAACCGCCGGAGGTGCGGCCGGAACAGGTCAACGACTCCAACGCTCACCAGGCGCTCGACGCTCTGCGGGACGAGTTGGACCACGCGGCCAACGAGCCGGCGCCCGAACCGCATTCGGATCGGTGACGATCCGCGCCCAGGATTTCGTCCAAAAATCAAGTTCCCCGTTTAAGCCGCGACCCGAAGGGGAGCGCATGAACCACGCGCTCCCCTATTGAAATAGGTCGTTACCTGGCCGATCCGTTCCTGCCACGCCGCCATCCCCAGCCGGCAAGTGCAAAAAAGCCCCCTCTGGTGATCGTCGGCTGGATAACCGGATCGCCCTGCCCCGCGCCATATAATACCCGTGGACCGGCCGGGACGGCCCCCATCCCCGACGCACCGCGGCGCGACCGCCCGGCCTTCTCTTTCCGAGGAGCCGACGCGCCATGTCCACCCCGATCATCACCGGACGCAACCTCATCGCCGGCCAATGGCGTCCCGCCAACGGGACCGCTTTCGAGAGCCGCAGCCCCGCCCGCGACGACGAGGTCGTCGGACGCTTCCCCTCCGCTTCTGCTGAAGAGGCCCGGCTCGCCGTCGCCTCCGCCCGCGCCGCCTTCCCCCTCTGGCGACGCGAGAGCCGCATCCGTCGCGCCGAACTCTTCGACAACCTCGCCCAGCTCGTCAAGCGCGACGCCGACGACCTCGCCCACCTCATGGCCCGCGAGTGCGGCAAGGTCGTCACCGAGTGCAAGGCCGAGGTGATCGAAGGCTTGCACATGATTCAATACGTTTTCGGGACCGGCCGCTGGCCCATCGGCGACGTCGTCGCCTCCGAGATCCCCGAAAAGGACGCTTTCATGCGCCGAAAGCCGTGGGGCGTCGTCGCCGTCATAACGCCGTGGAACTTCCCCTTCGCCGTGCCGCTCTGGATGCTCGGCCCCAGCCTGCTGGAAGGCAACACCGTCGTCTTCAAGCCGTCCGAGGACACGCCGGCCGTCGGCCAGCGCCTCGTCGAGCTGTTCGTCGAGGCCGGCTTCCCGCCCGGCGTCCTCAACCTCGTCCACGGCGCCGCCGAGACCGGCGAGGCCATCGTCCGCGACCCCGACGTCAACGTCGTCTGCTTCACCGGCAGCTACGACGTCGGCCGGCACATTCAGGAAGTTTCCGCCTCCTTTTATGACCGCATCACCGCCTGCGAAATGGGCAGCAAAAGCGCCGTCATCGTCTGCGCCGACGCCCGCCTCGACCTGGCCGTCAACTGCGCCCTCATCAGCGCCTTCAAGACCAGCGGCCAGCGCTGCGTCTCGGCCGGTCGCATCATCGTCGCCGAGGCGATCTTCGACCGTTTCGCCGAGCACCTGGTTGCCGCCGCCCGCCGCCTCCGCATCGGCGACCCGCTTGACGCCCACAACTTCACCGGCCCCGTCATCCACAAGACCTCCGTCGAAAAGGTGCTCGGTTACAACGACCTGGCCCGCAAGGAAGGCGCCGCGGTGCTGCTCGACGGCGGGCGTTTGAGCGACAACGGCCGCAGCGCCGGCTGCTACCTGGCGCCGTTCATCTACCGCATGGAACACAGGCCGGGCGTGCGCGTCCTCCACGAGGAGGTGTTCGGGCCGCACCTCGCCCTGATCCCGTTCAAGTCCCATGAGGAGGCGGTAAAGATCTACAACGACACGGAATACGGTCTGTCGATGGCGGTCGTCACGGAGGACTACCGGGCCATGCGATACTTCCGCGACGAATGCGACTACGGCATGGGCTACGTCAACCTGCCGTGCATCGGGGCGGAGGTGCATTTACCCTTTGGCGGAGTGAAGAAGAGCGGCAACGGTCACCCATCGGCGGCCGGGCTGGTCGAGGTCGTCACGCACAAGACAGCGTGGACCGTCAACCACGGCGTGGAAGTGAAAATGGCGCAGGGATTGACCACGGACGTCGAAGGAAGTCCGACGTGAGGAGTGCGGCGCGGCGCCGCATAGGGCCTATAAGACCCATGGGTCATATAGGTCCGTATGCGGCGCCGCGCCGCTCAATCATCAATCTTAACCGGATGGTCCTTCGGCCGATCCTCGTCCTCGTCGCCGTCGTCCTGCGTCGGGCGTGAAGAGCCGCGTTCGGCGTCGTCGGGTCCGGCTCGATCTTCAGCCCCTGCTTGTACGAGTCGTCGTCCACCGTCAGCACGACGGTGACCATGCCGGGCGGGGCGGCGACGTTCCGCTTCTCGCCGCCGGCCACCAGGCTCAGGAGCGTCGGCTGCTCCTCCATCATCAGGTTCCACTCGACGCGGTGCAGTCCCGGCTCCGTCCCGGCGTCCAGCTCGCGCACCGTCCGGCCGGCGAAATCCTGGATCTTGATTCGCGCCTTCTTCGCCGGCGCCGTCAGCGAATAGTAGATCTGCGCCCCGAACGGCGGGTTCTCGCCGACGTAACGCCGACTGCCGGCCGCCGTACGATCGTGCCGTGCGCGAGCTTCCGACCGCCAGCGGATCACGTCGTTCGGCTTGTACAGGAACGCCTTCGCCTTTACGGCGTCGGCTCGTCATCTGCCGCAGCGGCGCCACGTCCAGCACCCACAGGCTGCGGCCGTGCGTCGCCGCCACGATCTCGCCCGCCGTCGGATGCTGCGCGAACTCCAGCACCGCCACCGTCGGCAGGTTGTTGTTGATCTTCGTCCACGTCGCGCCGCGGTCGATCGACGCGTACACGGCGAACTCGGTGCCGAGATAAAGCAGGTTCTCGTTCGTCGATGTCCTCGCGCAGCACGCGCGTCGAGCCGGTCGGCAGGTTGCTCCGCAGCGGCTTCCACGTCTCGCCGTAGTCGTTGGTCACGTAGACGTACGGCTCGTCGTCGTCGGAGCGGTGGCCGTCGAAGACGACGTAGGCCCGGCCGCTCGTGCGAAGCGCGACGCCTCGATGCTGGCCACCCAGCGCGGACCCGGCAGACCGACTTTGTCCGCGACGTTGGTCCACTTCGCGCCGCCGTCCGCGTCACCCACAGGGCGCCGTCGTCGGTGCCGGCCCACAGCACGTCGGGGTTCTGCGGCGACTCGGCCAGGGCCGTGGCCGTGCCGCGCTTGGTGCGCGTGATCTCCGGCGAGATGATCTTCGGATCGTCGCCCTGCTCCACGGAGCGGAAGACGTAGTTGCCGCCGCTGTAGAGGATGTGCGGGTTGTGGTGCGACAGGATGAACGGCGTGTTCCAGTTGAAGCGGTACGGCCGGCTTGCCCTTCGGGGCGTTCGGGCGGATGCCGGCCGCTTCGCCGGTCTTGAGGTTGCGCCGCACCATGCCGCCGTCCTGCGATTCGGCGTAGACGATGTCGGGGTCGGACGGATCGACCCGGCAGACGAAGCCGTCGCCGCCGAGGACGGCGATCCAGTCCTCGTTGAGCAGGGCGCCGCTCAGCGACCGGCTCGGGCCGCCCCAGCTGCCGTTGTCCTGCAAGCCGCCGTAGACGCGGTACGGCTGCCGCGAATCGACGCAGACGCTGTAGAACTGGCCGATGGCCATCGTGGTTGAGGAAGTCCCAGTGGTCCATGCGGTCGTAGGTGGCGTAGAAGCCGCCGTCGCAGCCGACGAGCATGTGCCGGCCGTCCTTGCGGGTCGATCCACAGGGCGTGCTGGTCGGCGATGGACGCCGTTGCCGCCGTCGCCCTTGAACGTCTTGCCGCCGTCGGTCGAGCGGTACAGGCTGATGCCGAGGACGTAGAGGTACTTGTCGTCGGTGGGATCGACGCGGATCTGGCTGAAATACATCGGCCGGGGGTTGACGCTGTTGACGCGCGTCCACGATTCGCCGCCGTCGGTCGACTTGTAGACGCCGCCGTACTCGAACGAGTCCGGCCCCTGCTGGTCCTGGACGTTCTCGCG
The DNA here is from genome assembly GCA_963771935.1 of uncultured Planctomycetaceae bacterium. GTDB lineage: Bacteria > Planctomycetota > Planctomycetia > Gemmatales > Gemmataceae > UBA4732. The sequence goes on from CAVYVK010000010.1 coordinate 44,197, forward strand.
CTGGCCGCCGTACCAGAAGCTCCACGGCCGATTCTTGTTCGCCGCCTCGATCGGCGCCGGCCGGCTGCCCAGCTCCGCCGTGACGCTCCAGCGTCTCCTTGTCGCGCTGGACCGTCAGCGGCAACTTGTCGCCGGCCTTGCGCGACGTGATCTGATCGACCAGCTCCTTGTACGTTTTGATCTCTTTTTTGTCGACGGCCTTGACGACGTCGCCGGACTTCAGGCCGGCCTTCGCCGCCGGCGTGTCGTCGCTGACCACGGTGAGCTTCGCCCCGCCGCCGCTGGGGCGTCCTCGCCCTGGATGCCGAGGAAGACCTGGCTCGGCGGCGTGCCCATGCCGATCTTCTGCGAATCGATCGATGGCCCAGACCTCGTTCGGGTCTTTGCGGTAGTAGTCGAAGCCGATGCGGCCCAGCGGCACGGTCGGCAGGCCTTTCGTGATCTTGTGGAAGGTCTTGCCGCCGTCGGTGGTCTTGTAGATGCCGGCGCCCTTGCCCCATTTCACGCTCCGGGTCGTAGGCGTCGTAGCCGTCCTGCACGCGGCGGCTCGCCGCGGTGGCTGTCGAAGCCGTCGCGCCGCCGCTCCCAGGCCGCCGACCAGCAGCGTCTCCGGGTCGGCCGGGTTCATCTGCACGTCGATGATGCCGGTCTTATCGTCGATATACAGGATCTTGTTCCACGTCTTGCCGCCGTCGGTGGTCTTGAACAGGCCGCGCTCCTCGTTGGGGCCGTACAGCCGGCCGAGGGCGCCGACGTAGACGATGTTGGGGTCCTTCGGGATGGACGACGATCCGGCCGATCTGGAACGACTTTTTGAGGCCCATGTTCTTCCAGGTCTTGCCGCCGTCGGTGGATTTGTAGACGCCGTCGCCGTAGGAGACGGAGTTGCGCGGGTTGTTTTCGCCGGTCCCGACCCAGACGATGTTGCGGTCGGAAGGGGCGACGCACACGTCGCCGATGGAGACGGTGCTTTCGTGGTCGAACTGGTGCTCGAAGGTGACGCCGTTGTTGGTGGTCTTGAGAAGGCCGCCGGAGGCGGTGGCGACCCAGTAGGTGGAGGGGTCGGCCTCGAAGACGGAGAAGGCGACGATGCGTCCGCCCATGGCGGCGGGGCCGATGCAGCGCCAGTTCAAGGCGCCGACCCAGTCGGCGGGGAGGGCGGGTTTCAGTGGCGCCGGCGGCTGGGCCTTCAGCTCAATGAGCTTCTTGGTCAGGTCCTGGATCTGTTTTTCCAGGTCGGCGATCTGCTGTTCGCGGGTCTTGTCTTCGGCCCGTGCGGCCGGCGGCGTCAGCAGCAGCGCCAGCACGAGCGCCGCCAGTACGCCCGCCCCGATGGTGTTGCGCAGGATCACGGTATGCACCTTCCCGATAGGATTCGTCCGATAATGATCCATCCCCGAATCGTGGCCGAGTCGCCCACGATGGTCGCGTCCTGCAAAGTTTTCCCAGAACACCCATTTACGATAACCGGGCCGTGCGGCATTGCCACAGGAATCCTGTCTTCCGGGCGATTTTCAGAGCGCCGCCGCCTCATACAAACAGGTCACCGTGGTGGTGATGCCGCCGCGCGGCGTGAAGGCGCCGACGACGCGGCAGCGCCTCGGCCGGCACGCGGCGACAAAGTCGTCGAGGAGGCGGTTGACCACGGTTTCGTAGAAGGCGCCCTGATTGCGGTAGCGCTGGAGGTAGAGTTTGAGCGACTTCAGCTCGACGCAGAGGGCGGCAGGCGTGTAGATGAACGTAATCACACCGAAGTCGGGTTGGCCGGTCTTGGGGCAGAGCGAGGTGAACTCGGGGCAGACGATTTCGATGGTGTAATCGCGGCCGGGGTTGGGGTTGGCGAAGGTTTCCAGCTGCGCGGCGGACGGTGCTTCGGACAGGGACACGGACTCTTCCTCGGGGGAAGGGCGGTTGTTGGAAACGGCACCCTTTCACCTTAGAGGAAGCGGAGGCGGGTCGCAAGCGGCCTGGGTGCGCGACCCGAGACTGCAAGTGGCCCTCAGACGCCGAACTGAGTAGACTTTCCTTCTACTCCGCCGGTGCTCTGTTGAAATCCTTGGCGGGGCGGGCGTATAATGGTATTATGAACACCAGCAGACCGATGACCAAGTCGCCTCGGGCCGTGGCCCAAGAGGCACTGCGCCTGGCGCGGGAGGTTCTGCCCGCCTATTCGTCGAAGTTCTCCCGCAAGGACTTCACCCAGCACCAACTGTTCGCCGCCCTGGCCCTGAAGACCTTCTTCAAGACCGACTACCGGGGCGTCGTCCGGTTGCTGGCCGACTTCGCCGAGTTGCGCGAGGATCTCGGCCTGGCCGCGGCGCCCCACTACTCGACCCTCTGCTATGCCGCCAAGCGGCTGCTAAAAAAGGGGCGTTCGTCGTACTCCTCTTCCGCGCCACCGTGCGCACAGGAAGGCGGGTTGATCGGCGCGAAGCCGACGGCCGCCATCGACGCCACCGGCATGGAGAGCCGCCACACGTCCCGCTACTTTTTCAAGCGGGCCGGCCGTAAACACAACTCCAGGCTGTGGACCAAGTTGGCCGTGGCCTGCGACACGGCCAGCCACTTCTTCACCGCAGCCACGGTCAGCCTCGGCCCCGCCAACGACGCGCCGCAGTTCCGCCCTCTCATGGCCCAGGCGTCGCTGGCGGTCGGCTACGACCGGGTGCTCGGCGACGCGGCGTTCGACGGCGAGGAGAGCCACCGCTACTGCCGGGAGGACTTGGGCGTCCGCTCGACGGTGATCCCGATCAACCGGCGGAACGGGGGGCGGAAGTGGCCCAAGACTCGCTACCGGCGGCAGATGGTCAAGCGGTTCCGCAAGAAGCCGCGGGGCAGCCGGCACAAGCGCGTCTACGGGCAGCGCTGGCAGGCGGAGAGCGCCTTCTCCCGACACAAGCGGCTGCTCGGCTCGGCGCTGCGGGGCAAGTCGGATGCGTCGCGCGAACACGAGTGCTACCTGCGGGTACTCACCCACAACCTCATGCTCCTCGCCGCTACAGGTTAGAGGATTTCAACAGAGCACTCCGCCGGTCGAGGCCAAATCAACCGGGCACGTTCCCAGAGAGCTTGTGACCTGGCGAGGATTCGTTCTCCGCCCCAGGTCGGCTGGTCGGCGAAGTACTTGTTCAACTCAAAATGGCTTTGGGCCAGCCGGACCTTTTTTTGGTCGAACGGCGAGTTAGACATTTCGGAATTGTAGCCGGTCAGCGTAAGGTTGCCGATGGTGTGGAGGTACAGTCCGTGGATCTCCTCAGAATTGGCCCCGAGCAGCCTCCGCCACTCATCGGACAGGGTCACCGGCATGACGTGTTCGATGGTCGCGTTCGCGAAATCCGCCGGCTCTTTATGCACATGATGTTCCTCCAGAGCCTCCAAGATCAGTTTGCAGCGGTCAATCCGGCTAGAGTTGTAAGCCCGGTAAGACTGCCACGCGTCACGGACCTCCTCGTCTTTCGGCCAGCACGCCCATGCGAGCCGGACGCCAAGTCCGCTCGCAGCCAGGCGACCGTCTCGTCCTCTTTGAAGGTCTTGGCAAGTTGCAGGAAGATGCGCTTCAGTTGGTTAGTCGGCACCTCGCACACCGCCCGCCGGACAGCGAAAGACTCTACGAGCCGCAGGCATTCAAGGAAATCATTTGTCGCCAACATGTTCCCTCGGCAGGCATCATACAGCCGAAGCAACAGCGGATGAGCGGTGGTAAGGTCCCAGCGTTGCAAACGACTGAGGCAGCGGCGCAGTGCTGCGCCCGCTTCCTCCTGCGGCCTGACAAGGCAGAGGTAGTGGCAGGAGAATTCGCTCATGGCACGGAGTTCCGACTCCACCATGCTCTGTTGAAATCCTCTAACCTGTAGCGGCGAGGAGCATGAGGTTGTGGGTGAGTACCCGCAGGTAGCACTCGTGTTCGCGCGACGCATCCGACTTGCCCCGCAGCGCCGAGCCGAGCAGCCGCTTGTGTCGGGAGAAGGCGCTCTCCGCCTGCCAGCGCTGCCCGTAGACGCGCTTGTGCCGGCTGCCCCGCGGCTTCTTGCGGAACCGCTTGACCATCTGCCGCCGGTAGCGAGTCTTGGGCCACTTCCGCCCCCCGTTCCGCCGGTTGATCGGGATCACCGTCGAGCGGACGCCCAAGTCCTCCCGGCAGTAGCGGTGGCTCTCCTCGCCGTCGAACGCCGCGTCGCCGAGCACCCGGTCGTAGCCGACCGCCAGCGACGCCTGGGCCATGAGAGGGCGGAACTGCGGCGCGTCGTTGGCGGGGCCGAGGCTGACCGTGGCTGCGGTGAAGAAGTGGCTGGCCGTGTCGCAGGCCACGGCCAACTTGGTCCACAGCCTGGAGTTGTGTTTACGGCCGGCCCGCTTGAAAAAGTAGCGGGACGTGTGGCGGCTCTCCATGCCGGTGGCGTCGATGGCGGCCGTCGGCTTCGCGCCGATCAACCCGCCTTCCTGTGCGCGCACGGTGGCGCGGAAGAGGAGTACGACGAACGCCCCTTTTTTAGCAGCCGCTTGGCGGCATAGCAGAGGGTCGAGTAGTGGGGCGCCGCGGCCAGGCCGAGATCCTCGCGCAACTCGGCGAAGTCGGCCAGCAACCGGACGACGCCCCGGTAGTCGGTCTTGAAGAAGGTCTTCAGGGCCAGGGCGGCGAACAGTTGGTGCTGGGTGAAGTCCTTGCGGGAGAACTTCGACGAATAGGCGGGCAGAACCTCCCGCGCAGGCGCAGCGCCTCTTGGGCCACGGCCCGAGGCGACTTGGTCATCGGTCTGCTGGTGTTCATAATACCATTATACGCCCGCCCCGCCAAGGATTTCAACAGAGCAACTCCACCACTGAGGATTCCTGCTCTGCCACTCGCTTCTTGAGAGCCGGGTAAATCTCTGCCCTGACTACTTCCTCACCGTCCTTCATGAGGTATTGCCGCATGAACTCGGTCAGGTGAGCGTCCAGACGCTGCTGCATTGGCATCCACAACTGGTCGTATACCCGCTGTTGATCGTTGACTGTGAACCGCATCAGGAAGTAATTGCGGACGAGGTCGGCCTGTGTCAGAGGCGACCCCTTGAAATTGAGGCTCTCGAAGATCAGGTAGGGGTCATCTGATTCTCCGAGGTTAATGCTGACGACCGTCAGCCGGCGCTCCATGATCTCAATAAGCCGCTTCGGGTCGATCAGCTCCCCTTCGGTGGTCTTGCCCTTCAGGCATTTGCGAAAATGCTTGTACGCAGCGAAGATGTTCGAACGCGCCGTCGGTCGCTTCAGCGAGGACGAGGGTGCGGAAAACGACCCGATCCCCGGACAGCTGGGTCGGCAGGATTTTGAGATTTTCCCAGTCCTCGTAGCCGTCGTTGGTTAGGTAATGATTCTGGATTTTCTTCTTCTGAGCCTTGGCGTCGTCGGGCAACTCGTCCCGAATAGCGCAAAGGAGGATCGCTATAGTCGTCAGGCGCTGCTGGCCGTCGATCACCATGTACTTCGACACGCCAACTGGGACGGATTTGGCTGGCATGGTAACAATGGCCCCGAGGAAGTGGCTAAGGTCTTTCTCAGCCTCGTACCGCTCCATCACGTCCTGCCAGAGGGTGTTCCACTCTCGCTCTTTCCATTCATAGGGACGCTGGAACAGAGGAATCACGGACTGCTTGAATCCGTTGAAGAAGTCGATGATTTGGGCCGGACTCGCTTCCATTGGTTGCTTCCATCGTGATGGTTGGAGAGCCTGTCAGGGCGGAGCGCCATGCTGCGGAACACCCAACCACCCCATCCTAACCGGCAGCCTCCCCTTTCGCAATCGCCTCGCGCTCATGGAAGGAGAAACTGCCGCCGCAATCTACTGGGACAACCACGGCGTGGGAACGAGATCACGCAGCAACGAGTTCGGCCAATCGGACGGGCGCGGCGCCGCCAAACCTGGCCCTGGGGAAGTGTCGCCAGCGGAGGGCATTAACGGCCAGTCTCAATTCGGATCCGTCCGTGAACAGGATGGAATGGACGAAGACTGCGGCATCGCCCGCAAGGGTGAATTCGTCGTACAGCCACTCCAACGGGGAGTCTTCCGCTAGTTCAGGGTGAGGCGTCAGGGTCGCCGGCTCCGCCAGATCGTATTCGAGCTGCAAACCGCCTCCGTCTCCGTCGAGCATGAGTACGAAAACCAGGGCGCCGTCGCCGGACCCCACCCAAACCACCCTCGCGTCATGCAAGAAGAAGCGATCCATCAAGGAAACGGCATTGGCAGGCAGTTTGTTACGGATGCTGTCCAGCTCCACATGGTAGCGCTCACCGGCCTCTTCCCATTCGTCGTGCGCCCTGAGCGCCGTGGTTTCATCTTCGGACTGAAAGCGGGCGAGCAGGTCCGGCGTCAGGAACTTCATGGGTCATTTCCTCGACAAGCGGCGCAGCGACCGCGCCTACCCGAGCAGCGCCAGCATCGGCTGGCCCATGCTGACGACCAGCGGCCGGCCCTCCTGGTCCGCGACCTGGGCGCGCGGATCGACGCCCAGACAGTGATAGATCGTGGCCGCCACGTCGCCGGGGCCGACGGGGTTGGTGGACGGATAGGACGCCGTGCGGTCGGACGAGCCGTACACCTGCCCGCCGCGCACGCCGCCGCCGGCCAGCAGGATCGAATAACAGAACGACCAGTGATCGCGTCCGCCGCCGCCGTTGATCCTCGGCGTCCGGCCCATCTCGCTCATCCACACCACCAGCGTCTCGTCCAGCAGGCCGCGGTCGGCCAAGTCCTCCAGCAGGGCCGACACGCCCTGGTCCTCCGGCGGCAGCAGCGTGTTCTTCAGCGTTGGGAAGTTGTTCCCATGCGTGTCCCAATCGCGGTTGCCGAACGAGTAGACCGTCGTCAGCGGGACGCCCGCCTCCACGAGCCGACGGGCCAGCAGGCAACTCCGGCCCAAGGGGCCGGGGCCGTAACGGTCGCGGACCCGATCCGGCTCGCGATCCACGTCGAAGGCGTCGCGGCTCGCCGACGAGGCCAGCAGCGCATAGGCCTTGCCGGTGCAGTCGTCCAGGTCGCGCAGGGCGGACACGGCCTCCAACGTCGGGGCGGCGCGGCCCATCTCCTCCAGCAGCCGGCGACGGCCGCTCATCCGTCCGGCGTCACCCGCCCCCAGCACGGTCGTGACGCCGAGGTCCAGGGCGTCGGTGATCGGCCGGGCGAAGGGGACCGTGAACGGATCGTAAAGCCGGCCGAGGCAGCCGGCGTTCTGGCCCATGCTGTCGTTGTTGCCGAGATGGCGCAGGTCGCCGAGGGTGACGTAGGAGAACACCGGTCGATGCGCGGGCCGCACCTTGCTCACCACCGACCCCAGCGACGGCATGTCTTGCGGGCTGGCCGCCGGCTCGATGCCGAGAATAGCATGTTTGGGATGGGAATAGCCTGTCAAGGCGAGGTAGGCGCCGATGGCGTGGTCGTTGTCGCGGTGGGTGACGGAGCGGACGACGGCGTAGCGGTGCGCCAGCGCGGCCATGCGCGGCAGGTGCTCGGTGATGGACACGCCCGGTACGGACGTGGCGATCGGCTTGAACTCGCCGCGGATCTCCTGAGGGGCGTCGGGCTTCAGGTCCCAGACGTCCAGGTGCGACGGGCCGCCGTAATGGTAAATGAGGATGCAGGCGCGGCGCGGCCGAAGCCGTCCGCGCCTTGCCGAGTGGGTTGGGCGGCGCGGCGCGCAACCAGTCGGACCACATCAGCCCGGTGAAGCCGAGGCCGCCTACCCGCAGCGCCTCCCGGCGCGTCAGACCGTCGCACAGCCGAACGCCTCGACCGAGAACCGAAAGCATGGTGCATTCTCCCGTCGCCTATCGTGCGCCCTCGATAGTATATCCGACTCCGTATCGCGCCGGCCGGCCTCAGCGCACCTCGACTTCGACCGGCAGGATATGGCTGATGCGATAGGCCCTCCGGTCGGGGTCGCGCTTCTCCGGCTGGGTTCGCCCCTTCTTGTCCGTGGCGCGAGCCATCAGGGTGGTGCGGCCCTTCTCCGGCGCCCGCCAGGCGTGCTCCCACAGCCGCCAGGCGAACGGCGACGCCTCCCCCAGCAGCCGGGCCTCCGTCCACGTCTTGCCGCCGTCGGTGCTGACCTCCACCTTCGCCACCTCCGACTCTCCGGTCCAGGCCGCGCCGTGGACCCGGTAGTCGGAATCCGGCCTGGACGACTTCGCCGCGCATCGGCCGTGCGACCTCGGCCTTCACCTCCAGCTCGGTCACCGGAACCATGCTCGGCAGACCGTTGACGCGCTCGAAGGAGGTGTACGACAACGACTGAAAGTATCCCTGGAAGGGCCGGTCGGTCACGACGATCCGCGTCAGCCACTTGACCGAAGCCATGCCGTACCAGCCGGGCACGAGCGCCCGCACCGGGAAGCCGTGCGCCGCGGGCAGATCCTCGCCGTTCATCTTGTGGGCGAGCAGCACCTCTGGCTTGCGCGCCTTTTCCAGCGGCAGGCTGCGAGCGAAGGAGATTTTGCCCGGCGACTTCGGCTCGTCCTTGATCTCGCCTGCGTCGGCCCCTTCCAGGATGACCTCGACGGCCGCGCCGCGCACGCCGGCCTTGTCCAGCACGGACGCCAGCGGCACGCCGGCCCACTCGGCATTGCTGGCGGCGCCAAGCTCCCATGCCACGCCCGAAGCCTTGGGCGTCAAGAAGACCCGGCCGTTGCCGGCGCATTCGAGCAGGGCCGTCTGCGTGCGCGGGGCCATCTTGAGCAGTTCGTCGTAGGTCAGCTCCAGCGGATGCTCGACGGCCCCCTCGACCTTGAGCCGCCAGTCGCGGGCCTCCAGCTTGGGCGCGGCGAAGTGATTGCGGACGTAGAAGCGCGGGTTGGGCGTCAGGAACGAGTCGAGCGTCGGGAACGGGAACTCCAGGTTCTGCGGCTCTTCCTCGCGGCTGATGAGACCGGGGAAGGCGGGGGCGTCCGCCGGATGCGTGGGCGACTCCGGTTCCGCGCCGGCGACTCGGCCCGCTCCCAGAGGGGACAGGAACGGCAGGGCGGCCGCCGCGACCATTCCGCGCACGAAGGTACGCCGATCCGTCCCGCGGCCGACCTTGGAAAACATTGGGTTGCTCATTGGGATTGTCCTCTCTCACCCACGCTTCAATCGGGGTGGACGGTGAGATACTTCCGGAAGTGCCCCGCGATGCGCTCGTACAGCCGCTCCGTCACCACCGGGTCCGGCGTCATGTGCGTCATACCGGCCAGCGGCAGCAGGTCGAAATCCTTGCCCGCGCGGAACAGCGCGTTGGTCAGCTTCAGCGTGTGCCGGAAATAGACGTTGTCGTCGGCCGTGCCGTGGACCAGCAAGCAGCGGCCGTTTCAGATCCGCCGCGTAGGTCAACAGCGACGCCTCCTTGTAGGCCTCGGCGTCCGTTTCGGGAAGGCCCAAATAGCGCTCCGTATAGTGCGTGTCATAGTCCAACCAGTCCACGACCGGGGCGCCGGCGACCGCCGCCTTGAACACGTCCGGCGCCTTCAGCACCGCCAGCGCCGACAGATAGCCGCCGAACGACCAGCCGTAGACGCCGACGCGGTCCAGATCCATTTCGGGGAAGCGTTTGCCGAGCGCCTTCAGACCGGCGATCTGGTCCTCCAGCGGCACGCTGCCGAAGTGCTTGCTCACGGCCTTCTCCCAGTCACGGCCGCGGCCCGGCGTACCGCGGTTGTCCACGGCGGCGACGAGGAAGCCCTGGTCGGCCAGCCACTGATCGATGAGTCGGCCGCCCATCGCGTCCTGCACCATCAAATGCGTCGGGCCGCCGTAGACGTGGAGGATCACAGGATAGCGCTTGGCCTTGTCGAAGTCATGCGGCCGGACGAGGTAGGCGTAGAAGCCAGGATCGTCGCCGACTTTCAAGGTCTCCGTATTCAGCGTGAACGGTGGGTCCAGCGCCACGGACGGCAGTTCGCCGACGATCGCGCCGTCCGCCTTGTGGACGATGGTTTTCGGCATCGCCGTGGTGGAGGTGAACGTCTCGACGTAGAGCGAATGGTCCTTGGCGAAGACGGCCGAATGCTGGCCCGGTTCCTTGTCGAGCCGCGTCGCCTTGCCGCCTTCCAGTGGCATGAGGTACAGCTGCGATTCCGTCGGATCGGTGCTAGCCCGATAGGCGATTCGCCCGGCGTCGGGATCGAGGTCGATCAATTCCTGAAAGCCGGCTTCCGGCGCTACGAGGACGGATTGGAGGGCGCCGTCCTTGTCGCGTCGTTCCAGTTGCGGGCCGGCCTTGCCCTCGCCGACCCAGAGGAACGAGCCGTCTTTGAGCCATCGTGGGCCGTCGTGCCGGATATTCACCCAGGCGGCATCGCGCTCCGTCAAGAGCGGCGTCGTCTTGCCCGTCGCTGGGTCCACTTTCAGCAGCAGCTGCTCCGTCTGCTTGCGGTTCTGCACCGTCAGCGTCATCGGACCATTCTTGTCCCATCGGACATCGGCCAAGTAAGGATAAGTCTTGTCGTCCCACTCGACCCATAGCGTCTGGCCGCCGGTGGGCTTGAAAGTCCGGACGGGCGAGGCATCGACGATGCCGAGACGGACCTTGACGTTGGCCTTGCCCGGCCGCGGGTAGAAGAACGGCTGCGCCGGCTGATCCGGATGAATAGGATCGGCCACTTGCCATACCTCGACGCCCTCGGCGTCGGCTTCCTCGAAAGCGATCGACTTGGCGTCCGGGGACCACCAGTAGCCGGTGAAGCGGCCCATCTCCTCTTGGGCCACAAACTCGGCGAGTCCGTGCGTCTTCTTCTCCGTGCCGCCGGTCGTCACAGCGAGTTCTCCCGCCGCGGCGCCCGTGCTGTAAACGTCCTGTCCCCGCACGCAGGCGATGGAGCTTCCGACTGGTGAGAATTTGGGATCGACGACAGGGCCGTCGCCAGCGAAAAATGGTTCGGGTTTGCCCGTTTTGCGCTCCACCCGATACAGTTTTCCCGACAGGGCGACGAGGATCTGGCTCCCATCCGGCGACAACTGGAAGTCGGTGAAGCCGCCGACGCTGACGCGCTGGCGTTCACGGCGGGCCTTCTCCTCGGGGCTGAGATGCTCCTCGGCGCCCTTGAGCAACTGTTCCGGCGTGAGCAGTTCGCGCGTCTTGCCGGTGGACACGTCGAACTCGAACAGGCTTTGTTTCGGCGACTTTGGCTGCGACCGGAGGAACAGCACGAACTTGCCGTCGGGAGTCGGCTTCGGCTTGACCGGCCGGCCGAGCATGAAGCCGCGCGTCTCGGCGTGGAGGCGGAGGTAGCTCGCGTCCAAGGGGGCGTCCTTTGCGGGAGGGGGAGGCTCGCCGGGGGCCGCAGCGACGGCGGCGAACAGCAGCGACGCGGCGAGAAGGAAGAGGGTGGTGCGCATGGGAGGAGCGTACCAGACCCGGCCGGCGGACACAAGGAAAGCGCGGCGCGGACCCCTCTTCTAATACAATGTCGCGCCGTTCCGCGACGAAGTATATAATGAGAAGGTTTCCGAGTCCGCCGCTTCGCCAGGAGCCGACGTTATGACGCCGTTGCGTCTCCACGGGTTCGCCGTCCTGGTCGCGCTGGCCGCCGCGGCCGCCCGCGCCGACGCCCCGCCCGCGGTCCAGGACGACGCTCATCTCTTCAACCCGGAAGCCGTCGCACAGGCCTCCAAAGAATTGCACGACATCGGGCGGCTGTACGGACTGGATTTCTTCCTCCGGACGGTCGAGAAACCGCCCGAAGAGGTGCAGAAGCAGCTCAAGGGGGCGAAGAACACGGCTCAGAAGAAGAACATCCTCCACGATTGGGGCGCGGAAGAAGCGCGGAAGGACGGCGGCAGGGCAGTTCATATCCTGGTTTGCAAGGACGCCGTGCCCGGCTGGGTCTGGACCTACGGATGCGTCGTCGTCACGGTCCCGCCTGAAGCCCGCTCCGAGCAATTCACCGACGCCGACGCCCGAGCGCTGCACGACCGTTTGCGCTGGTTCACGCGGGGCGACAAGACGAAAAACGACGCCATCCTGCTGTCGTCGGTGGCGCAGGTGCGCGACGATCTGTACTCCACGCACCTGCCGCCGTTCCCGTGGCTGGGAGTGGGCGCCGTGATGGCGGGGGCGCTCGGCCTGTGGGGCGTGCTGGGGCTGGTGCGGCTGCGGTTGCGAACCGCCGCCCCGCCGGAAGCGCGGTCGCCGGCCCTGTTCGCGGCCCTGCTCGGCGGTCTGTTCGGTAGTGCGGCAGGCCACTGGATTTACGACACCCTTTTTGTCGCCGCATCCCGATCCGCCGTGGCCGAGCCGCCCGCACCGGTGGCCCCGGCCGCGCCGAAGGAGGCGGGGCCGGTCGAAGCCGCCGAGCCGCCGGCGCCGACCCCGGCCGAACGGCTGGACCTGGCGGCGCGCGACCATCCGATCGAGGAACCGACCACATCCGGGCCGGCGCGGTTTTGACCTCCGCAGGAGAGGCGAGTTCATGAGCTTGTCCGACTGTCCGTTTTGTCGCAAACTGGCCGACCTCGACGCCCTCCCGCCCGAGGAAGTCGTCTGGCATTTCCCCACGCCTTGGCCCTTCTCGGAACATGGCAATATTACCAGGGCTATTGTCTCCTGGTCGCGCGCCGGCACGCGACGGAGCTGAGTCGGTTGGAAGCGGAGGAGCGCCGGGGCTATCTCGACGAGATGTGTCTGCTGGCCCGCGCGATCGAGGAGTGTTTCCAGCCGCGCAAGCTGAATTGCGAGCTGCTGGGCAATCAGGTCCCGCACCTGCACTGGCACCTCTTCCCGCGCTACGACCACGACCCTGATGCGCGGAAGCCGGTGTGGCTGGCGCTGGCTCGGGCGGAACACGACGCCGCGGATCGACGGCGCCTGGAAACGGGGCCGTTGGATCGGGCGGCGACGGCCGAGGAGATCCGTCGTCGCCTGCACCTTCTGGCGCACCCACCCCATGAATTCTCCCCTTCGCATCGGCACGCGCGGCAGCCCTTTGGCGCTTTGGCAGGCCCGGCATGTCGCCGAGCGGCTGCGGCCGCTGGCGTCGCCGCGATCGGTCGAACTGGTGACGATCGAAACGTCCGGCGACGTCGTGCGCGACCTGCCGCTGGCGCAGATCGGCGGCGACGGCGTCTTCACCAAGGAGATCCAGCGCGCCCTGCTGACGGACGTGGTCGATGTGGCTGTCCACAGCCTCAAGGACCTGCCGACGACTGCTATCGACGCCCTGACGCTGGGGGCGGTCCCGGCGCGCGGGCCGGTCGGCGACGTGTTCGTGTCACGGAGGTATCTCCGCTTCGACGCCCTGCCGTCGGGGGCCGTCGTCGCCACCGGCAGCCTGCGCCGGCGGCGCAGGCGCTGCACCGCCGGCCGGACCTGACCCTTGCCGCCATCCGCGGCAACGTGGAGACGCGCCTGCGCAAGCTGGACGAGCAGGGACTGGACGCGATCATCCTGGCGCAGGCCGGCCTGGAGCGCCTGGGCCTGGCGGAACACATTACGGAGATCTTGGACCCTTCGTGGATGCTATCCGCGGTCGGCCAGGGGCGCTGGGGCTAGAGTGCCGGGCGGACGACGCGGCGGTGCTGGCGGTGCTGGGGTCGCTGAACGACGGGCCGACGCGGCAGGCGGTGCTGGCCGAGCGAGCGCTCCTGCGCGGCCTGGGCGGCGGCTGCCTCGTACCGATCGGCGCGGGCCGTGGTCGAAGGGGATCGGCTGACCCTACGGGCGGCGGTGCTGGCGCCGGACGGCTCAGGGCGCGTGGCGGACGCGGCGGAAGGGCCGGCCCTGGAGGCGGAAGAAGTGGGCCGGCGCCTGGCCGGGCGGATGCTGGCGCAAGGGCGCGGGAACTGCTGGCGATGCGGGCGGGATGAGCTGCGGGAGGCGACCATGAGCAACGGCGGTCTGGCGAAGGCGACGGCCAAAACGGCGGCGGAAGTGTGCAAGCTCTTTCCGCTCGGCGACGATGCGAAGAAGTTGCTGCGCGACGGTCTGGCGCCGCGGCCGTTCCTGGATGCGCTCCTCGAAAAGCAGCAATTCCCCGACGCGGTGCGCTTTTTGGCGCACGCGCTGCCGAAGCGGGAAGCGGTATGGTGGGCGTGCCTGTGCGCCCGCCAGGTACACGGGGCCAGTCCGCCGGCGCCGATCGGCCCGGCGCTGGCGGCGGCGGAGAAGTGGGTTTCCGATCCGAGCGAAGAGCATCGGCGGGCGGCGCAGGCGGCGGCGACGGCGGCCGGGATGGGCGCCCCGGCCGGCTGTGCGGCGATGGCGGCGTTCTTCAGCGGCGGCAGCCTGGCGCCGCCGAACGCTCCGGTCGTGCCGCCCGGCGAGCATCTCACCGCCCATGCGGCGGCCGGGGCCGTGATGCTGGCGGCGGTGCTGACGGAACCGCAGAAAGCGGCGGAGAAATATCGCAAATTCTTCGCCCTGGGCGTGGACGTGGGCAACGGCGTCAACAAGTGGAAATGAACGGGAGGGTCGAGTCATGGGGATGCCCGCCGCACGGGTCGGCGACCTGCACGTCTGTCCGATGATTACGGTCCTGGTGCCGCACGTCGGCGGGCCGATCCTTCCGCCCGGCGGCATTCCGGTGCTGATCGGTGGGATGCCGGCGGCGCGCGTCGGCGACATGGCCGTGTGCGTCGGGCCGCCGGACGTGATTGCCCTGGGCAGTTTCAAGGTGATGATCAGCGGGATGCCGGCCGCGCGCCTCGGCGACCTCACCGCGCACGGCGGCACGATCGTTCTCGGCTGCCCCACCGTGCTGATTGGATGATGAATCCCTACCAGCCCGAAGCGCGAGCGAGGGAAGAAAATCCCTCGCTCGCGCTTCGGGCTGGTTCCGTTTGAAACGCCTAGAAATCCAGCGTCAACCGCATGGCGAAGGCGTCCACGTCGCCCGACAGGGCCGGCACGGCCACGTCGCGCACGGCGTGGGTGTAGTTCCACTGGATCTTGACGTTGGAATTGAGATACCAATTGACGCCGAACAGCACGTCGCGCTCGAAGCCGACGCTCGGGATCGCGGCCACGGACGATCCGGCGACGCCCCGGACGCCGGGAAGGCGCCGAAAGCGGCGCTGTCCAGGTCGAGGTAGTCGTAGCGGGCGGCCAACTCCCACGCGCCGACATTCCAAAACAGTCACCCAGACTGCCGTGCGGCACGAACGTGAACGGCTTCAGCGGCCGAATCCTCCCAAAACCGCCCACGTCGCGCAGGTAGTTGCGGTGCTCGCCGGTCAGGAACAGCGTCGCCTGAACGTAGCCGCCGCTCACCTCCGGGTTAGTCAAACGCGGCACGCCGGGGGCGAGCAGGCCGCGCTGCACGCCCAGTCCCTGCGAGACGTCGTACTCGCCCTGCAGCGAGAAGGGGCCGTACACCAGGGCCGCCTGGGCGTTGAACAGTTCGGTGTCGTTGGCGATCAGCGATGTCGTGTCCAGGAGGATCGGCGAGCCGACGCGGATCGGAATGCGCGTGGCGTAGCGATAACGGTCGAGCGTCGAGGAGTCGTCGTAAACGCGGTAGCTGTACGCTCCGCCGAAGTAGAGCACTCGGCAGCCGTCGTCCTCGTACCACGGATTGAAGCCGAGGCGGCCGGTGTACGCGGCCGAACCCGTGCCGTAGTCGAAGGCGTTGCCGATGTTGGTGTTGGTGTTTTCCTTGAAGAGGCCGAAGCCGTACACCAGGCGCTGCTCGAACGGGTCGTTCCAGAGCATTGCGCCGAAGTTGCGGTTGGGGCTGAAGGCGTCGTTGGCCGACGACCGCTCCAGGAACGTCAGGTTCACGTCCTGAGTGCCGTAGTCTTCCAGGCTAAACGGCTCCTTGAAGTGGCCGAGACGGAACCTGCCGACGTAAGGCAGGTCTTTTATGTCGATGTAGGCGTCCGTGGGGCCGGTGGCGCTGACGATCGTGGCCGAGCCGGCGGAACTGGTGACCTGCTGCGTCTGGGCGAACTCGTACTCGAAAACGAAGTCGATGGAGTCCCAGACCGTGCCGTCCGCGCGGAAACGCGCCCGGCGAAGGTCGGAGCCGTCGTTCCAGGCGTTCGGGCCGGGGCCGGGCGCCGCCGGCGTCCCCGTGGGGAAGGCGTTGCGGAGGTTCGTGCCGGGCATGAACCATCCGTAATCGTTCTGCAGTTTGCCGCCGATGTGGATCTGGAATTCCTTGTTCGCAGTCTCGGCGAAGAAGCCGTCCTTCCAGGAGGTCTTCAGGCTCAGGTCCGAGCCGGCCTCGTTTCCCTCGGTCTCCCCTTGCGCCTTCTTTGCGGCGTCGGCGGCTTTGGCGGCGTCCTTCTCCTGCAGGTAGCCGTCCACGAGCTTCTTCACCTCGTCCGGCTGGACGGTCGGCGGAGCGGCGTCGGCGGGTGCGGCTTCGACCGCGGCCGGCGCCGTTTTCAGGATCTGCTGGTTCTGCTTCTCCAGCTTGTCGTTCTGCTCGGCGAGTTTTTGATTCTGCTTTTCCAGCTTCTCGTTCAGCTCCTCCAGCTTGCGCAGGCGCGTTTCGAGGTCGTCCGCGGAGGCAGGGGGGGCGGGCTGTTGAGCCTGGGCCGGCGAGGCGGCCGCTCCGAAGCCCCAGGCGAAGAGGATGAGCACCAGGCGGCCCGGTTTCCAAACACGCGGCGTCATGACCGTTATCCTCGGAAGAGAGGGGCCGGACCTTTCCCAGGATCGTTATCGACCGGCGGAAATCGTGTGCTTGAAGCGGACGGCGAGAACGACGAGAGCGGTCGATTGACTTTGGGAAGTCGGCGGGCTTCATGGACCGCCTTTGCCTTCCCCCGTCCGCGACCTACCATGAGGTTATCGCCGCGGATTGCCGGGAAAGGACTTGTCGTGCAGACTGTGTTGAGCGGGCCGAACGTCATTCTCGGCCTGAAGATCGCCGTCGCCGCCGTCTCGCTGCTGCTGTTGGCCTCGGTCGCGGCCCTGGCGCTCGGCAAAATCCGTCTGCACGGCCGCATCAACATCGTCTTTTTCGCGCTGACCGTCGCGGCCCTGATCGCGTTCGAGGTCGTCATCCGCATCCTCAATCCCGGCGAGTTCGATTACATCAACGGCAACGCCGGCCTTCGCCGCGCTCTCAACATCCACCTCTGTTTTTCCGTGCCGTCGGCGCTCTTGATGCCGGCCATGCTCTACACCGGCCTGTCGCGCCGTCGGACGGCGCATCTGGTCCTGGCGGGCGTGTTCGGCGTGCTGTGGATCGGCACGTTCGTGACGGGCGTGTTCTTCCTGCCGCACACGGCGGCGCCGTGAACATTTCTTGCTGGCGAACGCCTTCGTCCTGTGCTAAGAAGCGGTTTGCGGTTTGCGATACAAAACCAGCCGCGAGCGCGAGCGAGCGGTTTCGCCCAAACCGCTCGCTCGCGCTCGCGGCTGGTAGTAGGAGAACGATGACGATGCCCCTCACGACCGAGCTGCGCTGGGACGGCAAGTACGACGCCAAGGGCGCCCGCGTCCTGCCGTTGCGGGTGAAGCTGCCCTTCCAGGACGTGGAGACGGTCAACGAATCGACGCTGACCCGGCGGACGCTGTTCCGCGCCCAGCCGGACGCCCTGCCCTGGCGCAACCGCCTCATCTGGGGCGACAAGAAGTACGTCCTGCCGTCGCTGCTGGACGAGTTCGCCGGCAAGGTCCACCTCATCTACATCGACCCGCCGTTCGACACTGGCGCCGACTTCTCCTTCACCGCCGCCGTGCCCGACGCCCCGGAAGAGGACGACGGCGACGGCCTCGCCTTCACCAAGGAGCCGAGCATCATCGAGCAGAAGGCGTATCGGGATACGTGGGGAAAGGGCATCGATTCGTATCTGCAATGGTTTTATGAAACCGCGGCGATTCTGCATGAACTGCTGGCGGAGAACGGAAGCATCTTTGTCCATCTGGATTGGCACGTTTCGCACTATGCGAAGGCTGTGCTGGACGAGATTTTCGGCTTCGACAACTTCGTAAATCAGATAATCTGGAAGCGGCAAACTGCGCATAGTGACGCCAAGCAGGGTTCCGAACACCTGGGGCGCGTGCATGACTGCATTTTTTTATACTCTAAGTTGCTCTGTTGAAATCCTTGGCGGGGCGGGCGTATAATGGTATTATGAACACCAGCAGACCGATGACCAAGTCGCCTCGGGCCGTGGCCCAAGAGGCACTGCGCCTGGCGCGGGAGGTTCTGCCCGCCTATTCGTCGAAGTTCTCCCGCAAGGACTTCACCCAGCACCAACTGTTCGCCGCCCTGGCCCTGAAGACCTTCTTCAAGACCGACTACCGGGGCGTCGTCCGGTTGCTGGCCGACTTCGCCGAGTTGCGCGAGGATCTCGGCCTGGCCGCGGCGCCCCACTACTCGACCCTCTGCTATGCCGCCAAGCGGCTGCTAAAAAAGGGGCGTTCGTCGTACTCCTCTTCCGCGCCACCGTGCGCGCACAGGAAGGCGGGTTGATCGGCGCGAAGCCGACGGCCGCCATCGACGCCACCGGCATGGAGAGCCGCCACACGTCCCGCTACTTTTTCAAGCGGGCCGGCCGTAAACACAACTCCAGGCTGTGGACCAAGTTGGCCGTGGCCTGCGACACGGCCAGCCACTTCTTCACCGCAGCCACGGTCAGCCTCGGCCCCGCCAACGACGCGCCGCAGTTCCGCCCTCTCATGGCCCAGGCGTCGCTGGCGGTCGGCTACGACCGGGTGCTCGGCGACGCGGCGTTCGACGGCGAGGAGAGCCACCGCTACTGCCGGGAGGACTTGGGCGTCCGCTCGACGGTGATCCCGATCAACCGGCGGAACGGGGGGCGGAAGTGGCCCAAGACTCGCTACCGGCGGCAGATGGTCAAGCGGTTCCGCAAGAAGCCGCGGGGCAGCCGGCACAAGCGCGTCTACGGGCAGCGCTGGCAGGCGGAGAGCGCCTTCTCCCGACACAAGCGGCTGCTCGGCTCGGCGCTGCGGGGCAAGTCGGATGCGTCGCGCGAACACGAGTGCTACCTGCGGGTACTCACCCACAACCTCATGCTCCTCGCCGCTACAGGTTAGAGGATTTCAACAGAGCAACTCTAAGTCTAATACCCTGACTTGGCATCAATTCCACACGCCCCACGAACCGAAATACCTCGAAACACACTACAGGAACACAGATCCAGGAACGGATCGCCGGTACGAACTTGACAACCTCATCGCCCCCGGCGGCGCGACGAAAGGCAACCCATACTACGAGTTTCTGGGAGTCACGAAATACTGGCGGTATAGCAGGCAGCGCATGCAGGAACTCTACGAGAAGGGCCGAATCGTCCAGCCCGGCCCTGGAAAGGTTCCACGGTACAAGAGGTATCTGGACGAAATGCCCGGCTTACCCGGCCAGGACTGTGGTTGGATGTAAACGCTATCAACTCACAAGCGATCGAAGCGGTTGGTTATCCTACACAGAAACCGGCAAAACTCTTGGAGCGCATCATTAGCCTATGCTCCAACGACAACGACCTCATCCTCGACTGCTTCTGCGGCTCCGGCACGACGGCGGCCGTCGCCGAGAAGCTCGGCCGCCGCTGGATCGCCTGCGACCTCGGCCGCTTCGCCATCCACACCACCCGCAAGCGCCTCCTCAACATCGAAGGCGTCAAGCCGTTCCTGGTGCAGAACCTCGGCAAGTACGAACGGCAGCTGTGGCAGGCGGGGACGTTTTCGCAAGCGGAATCGGCGGAGCGGCAGCGGAAGTACACGGAATTCCTTCTCGGACTGTACCACGCCACGCCGCTGTCCGGCGGGGCGATGCTGCACGGCGTCAAGAACGGCCGGCTCGTCCACGTCGGCGGCGTCGAGGCGCCGGTGAGCGACGGCGACGTGCGCCAGATCGCCGTCGAGTTCCGGCGCCGCATGGGCACGGGCAAGGAGGCGCCGACCACGAACGGCGTGGACGTGCTGGGCTGGGACTTCGCCTTCGAGCTGAACGAGGTGGCCCAACAGCAGGCGGAGCGCGCCAACCTCAAGCTGCGCTTCCTGCGCATCCCGCGCGACGTGATGGACAAGCGGGCCGTCGATCAGGGCGACGTGAAGTTTTTCGAGCTGGCGGCGTTGTCGGTGGCGGCGAAGACGAAGCGTCTGGACGTGTCGCTGTCGCTGACGAACTTCGTGATCCCGCCGGACGACGTGCCGGAGGAGGTGCGCCGGGCGGTGACGCACTGGTCGCAGTGGATCGACTACTGGGCGGTGGACTGGGACCACGACGGCAAGACGTTCCACAACCAGTGGCAGACGTTCCGCACGCGCAAGCAGCCGAAGCTGGAAGCGGCGGCGGTGCATAGCTATGAGGAGGCGGGGGAATACAACGTGATGATCAAGGTGATCGACATTCTGGGCAACGACACGACGAAGACGATTCGGGTGGCGGTGAAATAGACGAACAGATGGCGAATGGCGAGCGGGGGGCGTCAGCCCCCTGATTCTTCCTCCGGTCGCTGACATCATGCGGAATCAGGGGGCTGACGCCCCCCGCTCGCCGGTCTCTGCGGTTAGGGAGGTGTGTCATGGCGCAAAAAACCCAAGACGTCGGTTGAGACGACGCTGTTCGACGTGAAGACCACCACCGCCCCCTGCGTCCCCGCCCTCCGCGACGCCGTGAACCGCTGGCGCAACGACGACTACCCCGGCACCACGGACACGACGCGACGACTGCTGAACTATTGGTTTCTGACCGACCACCGCATGGGCGACGGCCGGCGCTTCGCCTACCACTACTCGCAGCGCCACGCCATCGAAACGCTGATCTACCTCTACGAAGTCGCCAAGGTCCGCCGGCAAAAGACGCTCATCGAGTCGTTCGCCGTGCGGCCGGACCTGAAGCTGTTGCAACACGACGACTTCGCCCGCTACTGCGTCAAAATGGCGACCGGCAGCGGCAAGACAAAAGTGATGTCCCTGGCGATCGCCTGGCAGTACCTCAACGCTATTGCCGAAGCCCGCGACGACTACGCCAAAACGTTCCTCGTCATCGCCCCTAACGTCATCGTCTTCGAGCGCCTGAAAACCGACTTCGCCGGCGGCCGGATTTTCATCAACGACCCGGTCGTCCCCGAAGAGCTGCACCGCGCTCTTCGGGACCTTCAATGTTACATGCGTGGGCAAGGGGAGCGGGCCGGATCGGAGGGCGCGCTTTACCTGACCAATATCCAGCAGATGCACGAACGGGAGGAAACCGACGACGACGAGCCGGACGTGATGACGGCCATGCTGGGGCCGAAACCGCCGGCCGCGATGCAGGCAATGGAGGACTTCCTGCCGCGGATCGCCGACCGCGGCGGCCCGGTCGTGGTGCTGAACGACGAAGCCCACCATACGCACGACGAGGACAGCGTGTGGAACGAAACCATCCGCCGGCTGCACGCGGCCGTCTCCGGCGGCCTGGCCGCGCAGCTCGATTTCACCGCCACGCCGCGCCACACCAAGGGCCAGCTCTTTTCGTGGACGGTCTACGACTACCCGCTCAAACAGGCCATCCTCGACAACATCGTGAAGCGGCCGCTCAAGGGGGTGGCCAAGGAGATCGCCGAACAACCGTCGCAGATGGCCAGCACGCGCTACCAGGCCTACCTCGCGGCCGGCGTGGAGCGCTGGAAGGAGTACCGCGACCAGCTGGCGCCGCTGAACCGCAAGCCGGTCCTGTTCGTCATGATGAACGACACGGCCGAGGCCGACGACGTGGGCGACTGGCTGCAAAAGAAGTACCCGTCGGAGTTCGGCGGCGATCGGCTGCTCATCATCCACACGAACCGTTCCGGCGAAGTGGCGATCAAGGACCTGGACGCGGCCCGAACCGTGGCCCGCGACGTGGACAGCGGCAAGAGTCCGGTGAACTGCATCGTGAGCGTGGTGATGCTGCGCGAGGGCTGGGACGTGCAGAGCGTGACGGTGATCGTCGGTTTGCGCCCTTACACCGCCAAGGCCAATATTCTGCCGGAGCAGACGGTCGGCCGCGGCCTGCGTCTGATGTTCCGCGAGGACCGCAACGGCTACGTCGAGCGCGTGGACGTGATCGGCAACCGCAAGTTCATCGAGTTCGTCGAGCAGCTGGAGCGCGAGGAAGACCTGCAATTAGACGAATTTGAGATCGGCAAAGACAAGGTGTCGATCGTGACAATCGAGCCGGTCGAGGAGAAGAAGGACAAGGACATTCGGATGCCGCAGCTCAGCCCGATCCTGGAGCGCAAGAAGTCGCTGGCGGAGGAGATCGCATCCCTCGACGTGATGAGCTTTTCCTGCCCGGTCTTGCCGCGCAAGGAAGGCGACCAGGCGGCGCGGGAATTTCGCTACGAGGCGCATGACCTGGTGACGCTGAAAAAGCTGATCGAACGCGACTACACCATCCCGGCCCCGCAGACGGCCGAAGAGGTGATCGGCTACTACGCCCGGCGCATCGCCCAGGAAGTGAAGCTGCCGTCGCAGTTCGCGGCATTGGCCCCCAAGGTGCGCGAGTTCCTGGAGCGGAAGGCGTTCGGCGGCATGGTGGACATCAGTACGCCGGAAATGGTCCAGGCGATCGGCAGCAACGTGGCGCAGTACGTCACAGTCAAGACGTTCACGGCGACGCTGCGCGGGCTGGTGGTCCGGGAACTGGAGCCGCGACTGCTGGACGTGGGCCGATCGCTGGCGGAGACGCCGCGGTTCCCCTGGTCGCGCAAAACGCTGGCGGCGACGAAGTGCATCTTCAACCTGGTTCCGTGCGAGAACGAATTGGAGAAGGAGTTCGCGCGGTTCCTCGAAGCAGCCGACGACGTGGAGCGCTTCGCCAAGTTGCCGGAGCGCTTCGGTTTCGTCATCGAATACACGGACGCATCGGGCAACCTGCGCTTTTATGAACCGGATTTCGTGGCCGTGACGGACGACGGGGCGTCGCACCTGATCGAGACGAAGGGGCTGGAGGACGTGAACGTGGCAGGCAAGGATCGGGCGGCGCGGCTGTGGTGCGAGAACGCCGCTCGATTGACGGGCCAGCCGTGGTCGTACCTCAAAGTGCCGCAGGCCGAATACGGCCGATTGCAGCCGACGCGGTTCGCGGAGGTGGCGTACCTTGAGTCCGGCGAGCGGGGGGCGTCAGCCCCCTGATTCTTCGTGCAGTCGCTGACCGTAGGAAGAATCAGGGGGCTGACGCCCCCCGCTCGCCGGTGCCGGTTACTTCCCCTTCATGCTCTCGATCAGAATGCGCGCCGTCTCCGGCCGCATGACGCGCGGGTCGGGCAGTTCGCCGGCCCGCAGCTTCTCGCGCAGCAGCCGGCCGGCGATCGTCACTTGCTTGTAGCCCTTCGGCTCGCACTCCTCCACCAGGCCGACGCGGCCCAGCTCCTCGTAATACGCCGCGAAGCCGATCTTCACCGGCTGGATGAGCAGCTCGCCCTTCAGCTCGTCGAACTTGCGCTGCGCCGCCAGGCCGTCCCAGATGTCCTTGCCGTCCTCGTAGGGGGCGTCGGCGTGCTTGCGGCCGATGACGATGTCGGTGAAGCCGAAGTTCTGCCGATAGATGGCGTGCATGATCGCCTCCTTCGGCCCGCCGTAGAACATCTTGATGTCCAGGCCGAGCAGCAATATGCGATCCGTGATGTCGCAGCCCGCCTTCTTCCACAGCGCCTCGTCCTTGTCGCCCTCGCCGAGCGCCTTGTTCTCGATCAGCGCCTGGTAGGTGCGCATGCGGGTGACGGCGTCCACGTCGTCGCCCTTGGTCTCGCCGACCAGCGGGTTGAGGACGGCGCCGGCGAAATGGCCGTCGCGCGTCAGCCGCTCCAGGCCGGCCACCAGGGCGTATTCATGGGCGCGGTGCAGCGGGTTGCGCGTCTGGAAGGCGACGACGCGCTTCCAGCCCTTCTCGCGGAACAGCGCCCGCGTCTCGCGCGGCGACAGGATGTACTTGCCGTATTCCGGATGTTTCGGCTGCGGCAGCACGCGCACCTCGCCGCCGAGCAGATGGGTGCGCGGGTCGTTCTGCACCATGCGGCCGCCCGGATGGTCCCAGCGTTCCGTGCCGTAGACGCCCTTGACGTAGGCGGCCTTGTCCCACGGAAAGACGTCGCTCACGTCGAGCGTGCCGACGATCTCATCCCGGCCGTTGACCAGCGCGACCGTCTGGCCCGGCTTGAGCGTCGCGGCCTGTTCCGCCGACACGGGGAACGCCAGCGGGATGGTCCAGGCGTACTTCTTGCCGTCGTGGACGATGACTTCCTCGTCGAGAACGCGATCGAAGGTCGCGCGGTCCATCGGGCCGGTGAGCGGGCTGAGGCCGCCGTCGCCGATGCGGTAGAGCGTGGACAGGTCGGCGTCGCTGACGGCCACGCGCGGCAGTCCGGCGGCGCGGCCACGGAAGACGTCGGCCTCGGCGGCCGGGACGTTGCGGTTGACGGGTTCGCTCAGTCCGCCGTGCGGCGGGATCAGGTCGGCCATTCCGGTCTCCTCCGCGCTCCTCTTCGGGTCGCGGCTAAACGGGGTCTCAAATCTGGTAGGTCAGGGCGTTGGTCTGCTGCATGCGGCGGATCAATTCGGCGAGGCTCACCTGTTCAAGGAGCCGCTGCTCTTCCGCCTGGATTTCCTGCCAGACGGCCAGCAGCGCTTCGACGGCCGAGGTCCGGTTCAGCTTCAACTCCTTGCGATCCGTCCGGCCCGTGACCGTACGATCGTCGATGGCGTTGATGACGTCGGCCAGCGTGATGCTTTCGGGCGGTTTGGCCAGCTGGTAGCCGCCGGAGGCGCCGCGGACGCTGGCCACCAGCCCGGCCGTCTTCAGCTGCAACAGAATCTGCACGAGGAAGCGCTGCGGGATGCCCTGCGCGTCGGCGATGGCCTTGATGCGCACTGGCTGAGCTTCCGCATAGTTCGCGGCCAGCTCCAGCATGGCGACGCACGCATATTCGGCCTTCGCGGAAATCCGCATAACACCCCTCTGAAATGATGAATGATGAATGATGAATCAAGAACTCCGGAATTCATCATTCATCGTTCATCATTTAGATTCCGCTGCCGCCCTGCACCTCGATGACGTGCAGGCCGCACTCCTTCTTCATGGAGCCGGCCCAACGGCCGTCGCGCTCGTCCCCGCCCTCGCCGACCGGCTTGGTGCAAGGCCAGCAGCCGATGCTCGGATAGCCCTGGTCGTGCAGCGGGTTGTACGGGACGTCGTTGTCCAGGATGAATTTCCACACGTCCTTCTTCGTCCAGGCCAGCAACGGGTTGACCTTCACCAGCGCGAACTTCGCGATCCCACTGGATGAGATCGGCTGCAGCGCGGTCGGTCGTCTGATCGCGGCGGATGGCGCTGATCCACGCCTCATAGCCAACCACCGCCTTCCGCAACGGCAGGATTTTGCGGTCGTGGCAGCACTGATCGGGGCGGTGCGGATACAGGGGACCGCCGTGTTCGGCCTCGTATTCCGCGACGGTCAGCTCGGGGCGGACGTACTCGACCTCGATGCCGTAGCGCTGCTTGATCCGCTCGCGCAGCTCCAGGGTTTCCGCGAACTGGTAGCCGGTGTCGAGGTTGAAAATGCGGATGGTCGGATCGATGTCGGCCAGCATGTGGATCAGGCAACAGCCCTCCGGGCCGAACGCCGTCGCCATCGTCAGCTTCTTGCCGAAGGTTGCCGCCGCCCAGCGAAGGGTCGTTTGCGGCGGGGCCGTCGCCAGTTCTCGGTTGGCGGCGGCGATCTGTGTGTCGCTGAACCGCGATTCGCTCATGAAATCGTCCCTTGTGCGGCAGGGGCCTGAAATCGTCATCGATCCAGAACCCTTCCATCTTTATCACTATTATCAAGATTACGTCAAGTCGCCTCGGCGAGCGGCGCGGCGTCAGCCCGCCGTGGCGGGCGCTCGAACACACGGCGGGCTGACGCCGCGCCGCTCGCCGGGAATAGCTTGTTTCGCCCGCCGCCCGATGTACCATGAATGGTGGCCTCCCTCCCGCCGGAACGGTCGCCCTTCCCCCTTGCGAGGCGCCTGCCATGACCACCGAAGCGACCCAGGAAAAAACCGGCCTGGGCAACTACTTCGTCGCCAACTACCCGCCCTTCTCGACGTGGAAGCCCGCCTTTCTGCCCGAGGCGCGAGCCGTCCTCGATGCGCCGCCGGCCCCGGATACGCCGCTCGGCCTCTACCTCCACATCCCGTTCTGCCGGAAACGCTGCAAGTTTTGCTACTTCCGCGTCTACACCGATAAGAACGCCCGTGACGTGGAGACCTACATCGACGCCCTCGTCAAGGAAGTCGAAATCTACAGTAAGAAGGCCGATCGTCGGCGGCCGGCGGCTCAAGTACGTCTACTTCGGCGGCGGCACGCCGTCGTACCTCAGCGCGAACCAGCTGCGCGGGCTGATGCAGAAGCTCCAGGCCGTGCTGCCGTGGGACGGCGCCGACGAAGTGACGTTCGAGTGCGAACCGGGCACGCTCCAGCAGCACAAGCTCGAAGCCCTGCGCGAGCTGGGCGTGACGCGCCTCAGTCTCGGCGTCGAGAATTTCGATCCGAAGATCCTGGAATACAATGGCCGGGCGCACCTCGAAGATGAAATCCACCGCGCCTACGGCTGGGCGCGCGACCTCGGCTTCGAGCAGATCAACATCGACCTGATCGCCGGCATGGTCGGCGAGACGTGGGACAACTGGAAGCAGTGCGTCGCCAAGACGATCGCCCTGGCGCCGGAAAGCGTGACCATCTACCAGATGGAACTGCCGTTCAACACGGTCTTCTCCCAGCAGCTGAAGGTCATCGGCCAGGACGAGCCGTTCCCCGGCGGCGGCGTGGCCGACTGGCCGACCAAGCGGGCCTGGGTCAGCTACGCCTTCGACGAGATGGGCAAGGCCGGCTATCAGGTTTCCAGCGCCTACACACTGGTCAAAGACAAGGCCAAGTGCCGATTCGTCTACCGCGACAGCTTGTGGCACGGCGCCGACATGTTCGGCACCGGCGTCGCCTCGTTCGGCCACGCCCACGGCATGCACGTCCAGAACGTCGATTCGTGGGAGCAGTACGTCGGCCTGCTGGACAAGGGCGAGTTGCCGCTGGGCCGGGCCTTGCCGGTGCGGCCGCACGAGCTGCTGATCCGCGAGATGATCCTGCAACTGAAAACCGGACATTTGGAAGCCGGCTACTTCCGCCGCAAGTTCGGGGCGGATATTCTGGAAGACTTCGCGGACGACTTCGCGCAGCTCGAAGCCGACGGCTTCCTGACGCGGAGGCCGGACGGCGTGGAATTGACGCGCGAGGGGCTGTTGCAGATCGACCGGCGGCTGCCGGTGTTCTTCGAGGAGCAGCATCGGAACACGCGGTATACGTGAGAAGAAACTAACCGCCAAGACGCCAAGAACGCCAAGAAAGACCATAAAAAGATTGCTTTTGGCGTTCTTGGCGTCTTGGCGGTTGGTCAATGGGATTGACTTTGCATGGCCGACGACCTGACCTTCCTGATGGGCAAGTTCCCGGCCGTGCTGCCCGGCGGCTTGCTCTACGCGCAACCACATGTGGGCAAGAGCCGAGAAGGGCCAGCTCCGCTTCGGTTTTACCTCCTACGCCGTCCGGCTGATGCAGGACGTGTACTTCCTCGACTGGCAGGTGAGCACCGGCGACCGCATCGAGCATTTGCAGCAGATCGGCCACATCGAAACGTCGAAGGCCGTTTCGGATCTGTTCGCCCCGGTCGGCGGCGTACTGGCCGCGTTCAACCCGGCCCTGCTCGACGACCCTTCCACGATCAACGTGGACGGCCACGGGGCCGGCTGGCTGTTCGAGATGGAAGCGCCGACGGACGGCCTTCTGACGGCGGCGGAATATCACCAATATCTCGCCGACAACTGGGAAAAGACGCAGCGCCTCATCAAGGGCAAGATCAACACCGAGGACTGAAGGCCATGAGCCGTCAACGTCTGACCGTCGTGCTGTCGCAGGCCCAGGGCAAGGACCCGCGCAAGCGCGCGCTGGAGGAGAGCGTCGCCGCAGCCCTCATCATGGAGCCGGGGCTGGACGTGTCGATCGTGCCCTACCTGTATGACCTCGACGCCGCCCATACCGGCCGGCTGTTCCTGGAGTCGGTGCAGGGCGACATGGTCGTGCTGGGCTGGATGTATCCGCGCGCCGCCTTCTGGCTGCTCGACCGCTGCGACATCAAGGGCCGTTACGGCGACAATCAGATCGCGCCGAAGGCTGACGACTCCGATGAGGAGGACGAATCGGGTGAACCGGCGCCGCCCAAGGGCGTCGGAGCGGTCAACGTGCCGGAGCGCTGGATCTACTGCCTCGACCTGCGCGACCACTCCGACCATGCGGTGTACGTCGAGGAAGTGCGGCGGATCGCGGCGGAGTGTCGGGAGCGGCGCGAGGCGCAGACGAACGGCCACACATCGATCGTGCAGCTGGGCCGCGTCCAGCGCGAGGAGGCGCCGCAGTTCACCGCGGAGCAGCTGATGCAGGCGCCGCCGCGGCGCTGGTATCCGGTGATCGACTACAGCCGCTGCACGAACTGCATGGAGTGCCTGGATTTCTGCCTGTTCGGCGTCTACGGCGTGGACAAGATGGACCGCATTCTGGTGGAGAATCAGGACAATTGCAAGAAGGGATGTCCGGCTTGCAGCCGCGTCTGCCCGGAGCAGGCCATCATCTTCCCCGACTACAAGACGCCGGCCATCGCCGGCGCCCCGGTGGGGAACATCAGCGGACTGAAGATCGACCTGACGAAGCTGTTCGGCGGCGGCGACGCGATGGCGATCGCGGCCAAGGAGCGCGACCGCGAGCTGGTGGCCGACGGCCGGCAAGCGGTCGGCCTGACGGTGGGCATCCCGAAGCGCCAGGCCGACAAGCTGAAAGGGCCAAAGGACGATCTCGACAAGCTGATGGATCAGCTGGATGATTTGGATATTTAGGAGGCTGAAAATGCTTAGCGAATTGGTGCGCGAGGCGCTTCTTCAGCAACCCTTTCGGCCCTTTACACTCCGTCTGGTGGACGGCCGCGCCCTCCAAGTCCGCCATAGGGAATTTGTCGCCGTATCGAATCGACGGGTTGCCGTCATCGACCCGGAGGACCAGGGAATGTCCATTCTGGAACCGCTGCTGATCCTCTCGATTGAATACACGGGGACGACCCAAAGCGCGCCGGCGCCGGACGGGAATGGAACCTGACAGACGGGAGGGAGTCATGGCAACGGTGCGAACGGCACGCGATTACCAGCGCATGGTCTTTCAGGGCGTGGACTGGAAGGGGTATCTCGCGATCGGCCGCGTCCTCGCGGATCGACCGGGATTGCGGCTCACCTACGACCGGGGGGTGCTGGAGATCATGACCACCTCGCCGGAACACGAGCGCTTCAAACGCCTCATCGACCGCTTGCTCACCGCCTGGGCCGAGGAGATGGGACTGGCGATGACCTGTCTCGGGTCCATGACCTTCCAACGGCGCCGACAACAGCGCGGCCTGGAACCGGATCAGTGCTACTGGATCGCCCATGAGGCCCAGATTCGCAACAAGGACCGCATCGATTTCCGCGTGGATCCGCCCCCGGATCTGGTCTTGGAGATCGACATTTCCCGCAGCTCTTTGAATCGGATGGCCATGTACGGCCTCATGGGCGTACCGGAAGTGTGGCGATTCCGCCGGGGAGCGCTGGTCATCCTGCGCGGCAACCGGACGGCGCCTACGCCGACTCGCCATCCAGCCTGTCGTTGCCCCCGCTCACGGCCGCCGACCTGACGCCCTTCCTGGCCCTCCGCGGCAGCGCCGACGAGATCGCGATCGTTCGCCAATTCCGCGCCTGGATCCATCAGAAGTTCCCCGGCGGTGCGCCGACCACGCCGTGACGACGGGAGCCGCCATGTCCGTCCTCCTCGACACGGCCCGCCTCGAACGCGCCTACCAAACCGCTCTCGCCACCCTCCTCGCGGAGCGGCATCCCGACGGCTATTGGGTCGGCGAATTGTCCTCCTCCGCTCTGTCCACCGCCGTCGCCGTCAGCGCCCTGTCCCTCGTGCAGAAGGCGACTGCCGCGCACGGTTCCTTCACGCCGCTGATCGACGGCGGCCTTTCCTGGCTCGCGGCCCATCAGAACGCCGACGGCGGCTGGGGCGACACGGTCAAGAGTTTCAGCAACATCTCCACCACCATGCTCGGCCGCGCCGCCCTGCACCTCACCGGCGCGGCGGATCGCTTCGCCGATTGTCTGCGCAAGGCCGACGCCTGGTTGACGGAGCGCCACGGCAAGACGCCCGCCGAGCTGGCCGAGGCCGTCCGCGCCCGCTACGGCAAGGACCGCACTTTCTCCGTGCCGATCCTCATGACCAGCGCCCTGGCCGGCTTGGTGGACTGGAAGGAAGTGCCGTCGCTGCCGTTCGAGCTGGCTTGCTTTCCGCAGTCGTGGTATCGCTTTTTGCAGATCCCGGTCGTCAGCTACGCCTTGCCTGCTCTAATCGCCATTGGGCAGGCCGTGTTTCACCACCGACCGCCGTGGAACCCGATCGCGCGGCTGGCGCGGAGAATGGCGATCTCGAAAAGCCTGCGTGTCCTGGAGGCAATCCAGCCGTCCAACGGCGGCTTCCTCGAAGCGGCGCCGTTGACCGCGTTCGTCACGCTGGCCCTGGCCAGCATCGGCCGGGCGGAGCATTCGGTGGTGGGCAAGGCGGTTTCCTTCTTGGTTAAGTCGGTGCGGCTGGACGGCAGCTGGCCGATCGACACGAACCTGTCCACCTGGGTGACGACCCTTTCAGTCAACGCGTTGGCAGCGGCGGGCGACCTGGAAAAGCTGGATAAGCGATCCGAATTGCGCGACTGGCTGCTGACGCAGCAGTACAAGGAGCGGCATCCGTACACGGGAGCCGATCCGGGGGCGTGGGCGTGGACGCCATTACCGGGCGGCGTGCCGGATGCGGACGACACGCCCGGCGCGATCGTGGCCTTGCGCCATCTCCGCAGCGGGAATGCGTATCCATATGAGTATCCGCATGACGGATTGCGGTGGCTCCTGGCGCTACAGAACAGGGATGGTGGTTGGCCCACATTCTGCCGCGGATGGGGCTCCTTGCCGTTCGACCGGAGCGGCGGTGATCTTACGGCCCATGCGCTGCGAGCCTATGCCGCTTGGCGGGAGCAACTCACGCCGCCCGACAAGGAGCGACTCAAGGAATTGTGGGAAGATGCGTACAAGAAGCGCGTAAAGTTGCGATTAGACCCATACCCGCGATTGGCCGAAGAGGCACGGAATCGTGGCCTCGCCTACCTCGCCCGCACCCAGCGCACCGACGGCTCCTGGCTGCCCCTCTGGTTCGGCTGTCAGCACGCCCCCAACGACGAGAATCCCACCTACGGCACCGCCCGCGTGCTGGCCGCTTATCGCGACCTCGATAGGATGAACAGCGAACCCGCCCGCCGAGGCGTGCGCTGGCTCATCGCCGCCCAGAACGCCGACGGCGGCTGGGGCGGCGCCCCGCACACGCCGTCCAGCGTCGAAGAGACCGCCCTCGCCGTGGAAATCCTTCTCTCCGCCGGCCCCGACGCCGCGCCGGCGGTGAATAACGGAATCGCCTGGCTCGTCCAACGGGT
The DNA here is from genome assembly GCA_963771935.1 of uncultured Planctomycetaceae bacterium. Taxonomy (GTDB): domain Bacteria; phylum Planctomycetota; class Planctomycetia; order Gemmatales; family Gemmataceae; genus UBA4732. The sequence goes on from CAVYVK010000010.1 coordinate 75,662, forward strand.
AGAGTCCGGCGGCCTCCACGAACCCACCCCGATCGGCTTTTATTTTGCCAAACTGTGGTATTTTGAAAAGCTCTACCCGATAATCTTCACCGTGGCGGCGCTGGGGTGCGCGTTGCGTCACACGAACAGCGGCCTGAATCACCGCTCTACCGAGGACTCGCAACGTGACGACCGTCGCCGACCCCAAGGTCGAGAAGAAAGAAAAGCGTCTCAGTTCGTCCCATCTCAAGGTCGTCCCGGAGACGCGGGAGCTGCGCGACCGCGTTCGCGCCGAAGCCGCCGAATTCGGCAAGACCATCGACCGCGCGCGGATGCTCACCAAGCCGGTCCTTCAGAAAATGGCGGAGGATCTGCTGGCGCGCATGGGACTCGGCGAAGAGTACCTCGGCTTCGCGATGGTCTGCATCGCCAACGAGTTCTGGCGCGAGCAGCTCCAGGCCGTCGATTTCTCGCGACGCCTCTTGCTGCTGCCGCACTGCCTCAAGCACGCCGAGGGCTGCCCCGCCGATTACGACGAGTTCGGCCTGGACTGCAAGAAGTGCGGCGCCTGCTCCGTGGCCGACTTCAAAGTCAAGGCCGAGGAGCTGGGTTACAAGGTGCTGGTGTCGGAAGGCACGCCGATCGTCCTCAAGATCATCGTCAGCGGCCACGTGGACGCCATCGTCGGCGTGGCCTGTCTCAACGTGCTGGAAAAGGCGATCGACAAGATTCTGCTGGCCGGAATTCCTTGCGTCGCGGCCCCGCTGCTGTCGAGCAACTGCCGCAGCACGTCGGTCGATGACGACTGGGTGTCGGAGCTGATCGACCTCAAGACGCCGCCGCCGCAAGCCGTCACAAAAAGCTATGTTCATTTGATGCGTGCGGCGAACCAGATTTGCGAGGAGCCGGAGCTGAGCCGGCTGGCGCCGCGCAGCCGGACGACGAAGGTGGAGATCAGGGGGCTGACGCCCCCCGCTCGCCTCGATCCCTTGGTTGCAAATGAGAACATTGCCTACGAGTGGATGGGGCAGGGCGGCAAGCGTTCCCGGCCGTTCATCACCCTGGCCGCCTACGACGCCCTCAAAGGTGCGCCCGGCACGCGCTCGGCCGATGGGCTGAACCTGCCCGATTCCGTGCGCCGCACGGCCCTGGCCATCGAGGCGTTTCACAAGGCGTCGCTGGTCCACGACGACATCGAGGACGACGACACGTTCCGCTACGGCCGGCCGACGCTGCATCGCCAGCACGGCGTCGCCGCCGCCATCAACGTCGGCGACTATCTGCTCGGCCTCGGCTATCGGCTGGTCGGCCGCGAGCGCAAGGAGCTGGGCGGCGACTGCACCGCCGATATCGTCAACCGATTGGCTGACGCCCATTTGAAGCTGTCGGAAGGCCAGGGGGCCGAGCTGCTCTGGCGCGACGCGAAGGACAAGACGCTGACGGCGCTGGACGCGCTGAAGATCTACGCCCTGAAGACGGCCCCGGCGTTCGAGGCCGCCCTCTACGCCGGCATTCGGCTCGCCGGGCCAGCCGACGCCCATGAGAAGATGATCGCCGAGTTCAGCAAGAACCTCGGCGTCGCATTCCAGATCCTCAACGACCTCAAAGACTGGGACGGCGACGCCGACAACAAGCTGACGGTCGGCCAGGACGTACTGGCCGCCCGGCCGACGCTGCTGCTCGCGCTGGCCCTGGAAGGATCGTCGCCGGACAACCGTACCGAGCTGATGACGCTGCTGCACGGCCGCCCCGAAGCTGCCGAGGCCGGGCGCATCATCGGCCGCGTCCGCCAGCTGTTCACGCAGGCGGAGGTCTTCGACAAGGCCGAGAAACTGGTGGAGAAGTTCCGCGCCCGCGCCGAAGCCTCCGCCGACGAGACGGAGCCGGCCGAGCTGCGCGAGCTGCTCTATTATCTGGTCGATAACGTCCTCGACCGCCAACCGCCGGCGGAACCGGCGACCTCCCTGATCCAGCTGACCACGGTATGAACGTCCCGACGCGACCCCTCGGCCTGAGCGTGGAGGAGCTGTTCGCCCCGTTCGGCCCCGCCGACGACCTGCCGGAGTACGAATTCGTCCTCCCCGACACCGTCCCGCCCCCCTACCACGACCTGCTGGTCCACAACCACCACATGACGGTCACCGTGGAAGCTCACCACGGCGACTTGGTGGACGTGCGCATCCTCGCCCGCAAGCTGGAGGGCGATTCATATACGCGGAAAATCGTCTTGGCCCTCCAGGGCACGGGCCGCGTCGTGCAGTTCGGTATCGCCCGCGTCCATCTCGATTTCTGCAGCGAGCCGGTGCGCGAGGCCATCGTCGCCGGCCGGACACCGCTGGGCCGCATCCTGATCCAGCACAACGTCCTCCGCGTGGTGCAGCCGACCGCGTTCCTGCGCGTCGCGGCGGGGCCGGCCGTGGCGCGGTGGTTCGGCCTGAAGGAGCCGCGGCCGACTTACGGCCGGCTGGCGGTGATCTACTGCGACGGCAAGGAGGCGATCGAGGTGCTGGAAATCGTCGCGCCGGAAGGCGATTCATAGACTGACGGCGAAGCGTGTGGACCAGCCCCGAGCGCGAGCGAGGGGTTTCGCCAGACCCCTCGCTCGCGCTCGGGGCTGGATCAAGAGACGCCTTGCCAGCAGGAGAAAACGGTGTCGGAATCTTCCCAGAACGAAGCCTCACCTTCCAACCTCGGCGTCGTGGTCGTCCCCCCGCCGCAGCCGATGACGTTCACCACCTGGCTTATCGTCGTCATCGCGGTCATCGGCTTCGCGTTCGACACCTACGAGCTGCTGGTGATGCCGCTCATCAACCGGCCGGCGCTGGAACAGCTGCTGCACGTCGATCGCTACACCGACGCCGGGACGCAGGAGATCGTGAGATGGAGCTCCTACATCACCTGGTCCAGCGCGATCTGCGGCGGCGTCTTCGGCCTGCTCGGCGGCTGGCTGACGGATCGCTTCGGCCGCCGCGCCGTGCTGACGTGGAGCATCCTGCTCTTCGCGGTTTCCGCGCTGCTGTCCGGCTTCAGCAATTCGGCGATGATGCTGCTGGTCCTGCGCTGCACGACGTTCATCGGCGTCTGCGTCGAGTTCGTGGCGGCCGTGGCGTGGCTGGCGGAACTGTTCCCCAACCCCAAGCAGCGCGAGAGCGTGCTGGGCTATACGCAGGCGTTCTCGTCGTTCGGCGGCATGATGGCGACGGGGTCGTATCTGCTCGTCAACAAGTACCTGACGCAGCTGCCCGCGATCCTCGGGGAGCAGGAGGCGTGGCGCTGGACCCTCATTTCCGGCGTGATCCCGGCGCTGCCGTTGATCTTCATTCGGCCGTTTTTACCGGAGTCGCCGGCCTGGTTGCAGAAGCGGAACGCCGGGACGCTGAAGCGCCCCAGCATCGCGGAGTTGTTCCAGCCGGCCTTCCGGCGGACCTCGATCGTCACCGCGCTGTTGTTTGCGTGCGGCTTCGCCACGGCGTTCGGCGCCTTGCAGCTGACGCCGCAGATGGTGCCGGGCCTTTATCCGTCGATTGCCAAGGAGCGGATGTCGAATCTCGTGCCCTATGAAGCCGCGACCAATCCTGCGAAGCTGACCGAGCTTAAAGACAAGGCCGACAAGGCCGCCGAGACGGCGAACGCCGCTCCCTCGGACGCCGACGCCAAAAAGGCCGCCGCAATCGCCAAGAAGCAAGTCGCCACGGCGCTCGCCGCCGCCAACGACCATGCCAAGCTGGAGGTGCTGCGCACCAACACCGTCAATGCCACGACCGACATGGAAGAGACGATCGGCGGCATCCAGATGTATCAGGAGGTCGGCGGTTTGGTCGGCCGGTTCGTCCTCGCCTTCCTGGCCACGATCATCGTCAGCCGCCGCTTGCTGCTGTGGTTGTTCCAGGTTCCAGGCCTGATTTTGATCCCGCTTGTCTACTTCTTGCCGGCGGCGGGATTGCTGTTCCCCGGCCATCCAGAGCAAAACGCCGAGTGGCTCAAGGCCGGCGTCTTCGTGGCCGGGTTCCTGACGATCGCGCAGTTCAGCTTCTGGGGCAACTACCTGCCGCGCGTTTACCCGACGCACCTGCGCGGCACCGGCGAGAGCTTCGCCGCCAACATCGGCGGCCGAATGCTGGGAACGTCGGGGCAGTTCCTCGCGGCCATCCTGGTTCCCGTTATGATGTTCTCCGGCCTCGACAAGTTCGGCAAGATCGCCTACGCCGCCGGCTTCGTCGTCATCATCGTCTACCTGGCGGGGTGCATTCTTACGTTCTTCCTGCCGCAGCCGAAGGAGGAGGTCGCGCAGGAGTGAGATCGCCTGGCGAGCGGGGGGCGTCAGCCCCCTGATTCAGCACACTTTCGGCGACGGGATGCCGAATCAGGGGGCTGACGCCCCCCGCTCGCCGACCTGACGCGAGTCCGACCGGCCATGCGCATCACCTACATCACCGCGGGCGCCGCCGGCATGTACTGCGGCTCCTGCATGCGCGACAACACGCTGGTCGCCGCCCTCGGCCGTCGCGGCCACGACGCGCTGCTGGTCCCCTGCTACACGCCCATTCGCACCGATGAGGAGGACGTCAGCCAGAAGCGCGTCTTCTTCGGCGGCCTCAACGTCTATTTGCAGCAGAAATGGGGTCTGTTCCGCCATACGCCGTGGCTCCTCGACCGCTTCCTCGACGCCCCGTCGCTCCTGCGCTGGGTCGCCGCGCTTCGCCGGCAAGACGCAGGCTCGAGGATCTCGGCGACCTGACCGTCTCCATGCTCAAGGGCGAACACGGCAAGCAGAGTAAAGAAGTTGCCAAAATCGCTCAATGGCTGGCGGCGGAGGTCAAGCCGCAGGTCGTCAACCTGACCAACGCCATCCTGTCCGGCATGGTCCACGAGCTGAAGCGCGTCGTCGGGGCGCCGGTCCTCTGCTCGCTCCAGGGCGACGACGTTTTTCTCGACGCGTTGCCGGAGCCTTTCCGGACGCAATCGCTCCAGCTGATCCGCGAACACTGCCGCGAGATCGACGGCTTCATCGCTGACGTGCGGCTACTACGCCGACTTCATGGCGGAGTACTTGGCCGTCCCGCGCGAGCGCATCCACGTCGTCTATCCGGGACTGAACCTCCGCGGCCACGGCGGGCCGCGGCCGCCGCGCGACGGCCGGCCCTTCACGATCGGCTACTTCGCCCGCATCTGTCCCGAAAAAGGGCTGCACGTCCTGGCCGAGGCGTTCCGATTGCTGCGGGCCGACCCCGGCGCGCCGCGCTGCCGGCTGCGCGTCTCCGGCTGGCTCGGCGAGTCTCAATAAAAAGTATTTTGACGACATTCAAAAGCGTCTGAAGGAGGCGGGCCTGGGCGACGACTTCGACCACGTCGATTCGCCGAGCCACGCCGACAAGGTGCGCTTCCTGCACGGGATCGACGTGCTGTCGGTCCCGACGACGTACCGCGAGCCGAAGGGGCTGTACGTGCTGGAGGCGCTGGCCAACGGCGTGCCGGTGGTGCAGCCGCGACACGGCTCGTTCCCCGAGCTGCTGGAGGCGACCGGCGGCGGCCTGCTGGTCAATCCCAACGATCCGCGCGATCTGGCGGACGGACTGCGCCGGCTGATGGACGACCCAGCCCGCGGCGAGGAATTGGGCCGGAAAGGCCGGGAGGCCGTCCACGCTCGCTTCCACGCCGACCGCATGGCCGAAGAGACGGCCGCGGTTTACGCACAATACATTCGTGGGGCAGGTTTGCAACCTGCCTCCTGACAAGGGCAGGTTGCAAACCTGCCCCACGAGGAGCTTGCCATGCCGGCCGCCTTCCGCACCGCCCGCATCGTCGAGTTCGGCGATACCGATATGGCGGGAATCGTCCACTTCGCCAACTTCTTCCGCTTCATGGAGGCGGCGGAACACGCCTTTTTGCGGTCGCTGGGCTTGTCCGTGGTGATGGACATCGACGGCGGCAAGTACGGCCTGCCGCGCGTGTCGGCGGCGTGCGACTACCTGCGGCCCGCCCGCTTCGGCGACGAGCTGACCATCAAGGTGACGGTCGTCAAGGTCGGCCGCAGCTCCGTCAACTACGCTTTTGAATTTACCCTCGACGGCGAGACGATCGCGCGCGGTCGGGTGACGGCGGCGTTCTGCCGGTTCGACCTGGGCCGTCCGCAGGCGTGGGAACTGCCGGCAGGGTTCCGTGCGAAACTGGAAGCGACCGGGGCCGAATCGTGACGCAGCGGCCAAAAAACAAGATCAAGGGCCGCTAATGTAGGTGAGCGATTGGGGCGATTATTATTTGTCGAAGCAAGGAGCGGCGGCCGTGGTTTTTCTTGCCTCGCCGCCGCCCTTCCGATAGCCTGGGTAGTTGAAGCAGTCCGACGCCGTCCATCGCCCGCCCGCCTCAACGCACTCGCCGTTTCCGTCCATCGGAGAACCCCATGGCCACGCCGCGACCGCCGGCCCGGTCGTTTCCTTTCGGTCCTGGTCCTCCCTCTCCTTGCCGCGGCGCCGTCGTTCGCGGAAGCGCCCGTCCCGCCGGACCACGCCGAGAAAATGGCCCGCGGCCTGGAGATTTTCACGAAGTCCGTCCGTCCCCTGCTGACGGACAAGTGCCTCCGCTGCCACGGCGGCGAGAAGACGCGCAGCGGCCTCGACCTTACCACCCGCGAAGGCCTGCTCAGGGGCGGCGACAAGGGCCTCGTCGTCGCTCCCGGCCGGTCGAAGGACAGCCGGCTCTATCGCTTCGTCGCCCACCTCGACGAGCCGTTCATGCCGCCCAAGGAGGACGTACTATCCGCCGACGCCGTCGCCCAGATCGCCGCCTGGATCGACTGCGGGGCGCCCTACGACAAGCCGCTCATCGAGAAGGCCGTCGCCAAGAAGCCGATGCAGGTGACGGACGAGGACCGCAAATACTGGGCGTTTCTGCCCCTCAAACGTCCGCCGGAGCCGAAGGTCAAGGACGCGAAGCGTGGCGGCGGACGCCGATCGACTCGTTCGTCCTGGCGAAGCTGGAGGAGAAGGGACTGACGCCGAACAGCCCCGGCCGACCGGCGCAAGCTGATCCGCCGGGCCTATCTCGACCTGCTCGGCCTGCCGCCGGCGCCGGAAGAGGTGGAGGCGTTCGTCGCACGACCCCGACCCCGCCGCCTACGACAAGCTGATCGACCGCCTGCTCGACAACCCGCACTACGGCGAGCGCTGGGCCAGGCACTGGCTCGACCTGGCGCACTACGCCGACAGCCACGGCTACGAGCAGGATTACGACCGGCCGAACGCCTACACCTACCGCGACTTCGTCATCAAGGCGTTCAACCAGGATTTGCCCTTTGACACCTTCGTCAAGTGGCAGATCGCCGGCGACGAGTTCGAGCCGGACAACCCGCTGGCGCTGACGGCCACCGGCTTCCTCGGCTGCGGCACGCACGCCACGCAGATCACGCAGAATCAGGTCGAAAAAGAGCGCTACGACGAGCTGGACGACATCGTCCGCACGACGGGCACGACCATGCTCGGCCTGACCATCGGCTGCGCCCGCTGCCACGACCACAAGTACGACCCGATCCCGACGCGCGACTACTACCGCATGATGTCCACGTTCACGACGACGGTGCGCTCGGACATGGACATCGACTTCAACCCCGAGGCGACGAAGGCGGCGCGGGAGGCGTTCGACGCGGAGCAGGCGAAGCTGGTCGAGGCGCGCACGAAGTATGAAACGGACCAACTACCGGCGAAATTCGATCAGTGGCTGTCACCAGCCGGCGAGCGCAAGCGAGCGGAGACGCCGTACGCTGGGCCGTCCTCGACGTGGCGTCGAAATCGCAGGGCGGCGCCGACTTCACGAAGTTGGCCGACGGCTCCGTGCTGGCCGGCGGCAAGAACGCTGACTTCGACGTGTATACTTTCACGGCGCAGACGACGCTCAAGGGAATCACGGCCGTGCGGCTGGAGGCGCTGGCCGACCCGTCGATGGTGAAGGGCGGCCCCGGCCGGGCGGCCAACGGCAACTTCGACCTGACCGATTTCCGCGTCACGGCCGCCCCGCTGAACGGCAAGGGCGCGCCCGTGCAGGTGAAGCTGGTCAACCCCAAGGCGACGTTCGAGCAGAAGGGCCTGCCGATCGCGGCGGCCATCGACGGCGACAAGAAGTCCGGCTGGGCGGTCGATCCCCAGTTCGGCAAGGACCACGCGGCCGTCTTCGAGACGGATACCGACGTCGGCTTCGACGGCGGCACATTACTGACCTTTACGATGGAGTTCAACGGCAACAACGGCCACAACATCGGCCGGCCGCGGCTGTCGATCAGCACGGTCGCGCGGCCGGTCGGCCTGGACGGCGACGCCGCGCCGGCGGACGCCCAGGCCGCGCTGGCGGCGCTGGACGCCGACCCGACGCATAAGCCGACGGAGGCGGAGCGCGCGGCGCTGCTGCGCTGGTATCCGCACCACCGATCCGCAATGGCGGGAATTGAACGGCAAGGTGGAGGAACACGCCCGGAAGGCGCCGGCGGTCACGACGGTGAAGGCGATGATTTGCAGCGAGGGCGTGCCGGCGATCCGCTTCCACACGCAGGGCGGCGACTTCCTGGAGCAGACGCACTTCCTGAAGCGCGGCGACCCCAACCAGAAGGACGGCGTGGCCACGCAGAGTTTCCTGCAGGTGCTGATGCCGAACGCCCCCGACGCGGAGAAGCGCTGGCAGGTCGCGCCGCCGCCCGGTTCGCGCACATCGTACCGACGCCGTTCGCTGGCCAACTGGATCACCGACGTGGACGACGGCGCCGGCCGATTGCTGGCCCGCGTGATCGTGAACCGGCTGTGGCAGCACCACTTCGGCCGCGGCATCGTCGCCACGCCGAGCGACTTCGGCAACCAGGGCGAGAAGCCGACGCACCCCGAATTGCTCGACTGGCTGGCGAAGGAACTGATCGACAGCGGATGGAAATTGAAGCACATCCACAAGCTGATGATGACGAGCGCCGCCTACATGGAAAGCTCGGCCGACGACAAAACGAAGGCGGCCGTGGACGTGGACGACAAGCTGTTGTGGCGGTTCGCCCCGCGGCGGCTGGAGGCGGAGGCGATCCGCGACGCGATGCTGGCGGTGAGCGGCCAGCTGGACGCGACGATGTACGGCCCCGGCACGCTGGACCGGATGCAGAAGCGGCGGGCGATCTACTTCACGATCAAGCGCAGCCAGCTGATCCCGATGATGACGCAGTTCGACGCCCCGGACTCGCTGGTCGGCATCGAGGCGCGGCAGGCGACGACGGTGGCGCCGCAAGCGCTGTTGATGATGAACAATGCTCTGGTGCGCGATTGCGCATCGCACCTGGCGGAGCGCGTGCGGCCGAAGACCGAGACGCCGCTGACCGATGCGGTGCGCTCCGGCTACGCGCTGGCGCTGGGCCGGCCGCCGACGGAGCAGGAGACGGCGGACGCGGTGCGGTTCATCGAGGAGCAGGCGGCGGCGTACAAGAAGGACGGCAAGGCGGACGCAGAGCGGCTGGCGCTGACGGACTTCTGCCAGGTGCTGATGGAGTTGAACGAGTTTATTTATGTGGATTGAGGGGGGAGCCGCCATGCCAATCCACGACTGGACCTGCGTCGATGTAAGGATATTTCACTCCTTCCACCTCGGCTGGGTATGCGATATCGGGCGCGCCATGAACGGCGGTCTCTTGCCGCATGGATTCTACGCCCTTTCCGAAGCGATCATCGGCGACCCTAACGAAGGGTATCTGTACGCGGTGAGGGCCGTCTCCGTTCGTCACGTCAGCAACCATCGGCTTGCAGCGATGGTGGAGATCGTCTCGCCGGAGAGCAAGAACGATCCGAACCGATTGAACAGATTCGCGTGGAAGGCCCGCGAAACGCTCGCGGCGGGGATTCACCTGTTGCTGGTCGATCTGTTCCCGCCGAGTCCGCGCGACCCGCGCGGCATTCACGCCGCGGTCTGGGGCGAGGATTGCGGCGAGGACTACGCCCTCCCTGCGGACAAGCCGTTGACGTGCGCGGCCTACGTCGGTGGGGCTGATATGGAAGCGTACATCGAACCGGTCGCGGTCGGAGACTCGCTGCCCGAGACGCCGCTGTTTCTGACGCCGGAGGTGTATGTGTCCGTACCGCTGGAAGCGACGTATCAGTCGGCCTGGGGAGCGATGCCGACGTACTGGCGCGACGTGCTGACTGCCGGGCGGGAGCCGACGGATGGACCCTGACAACGGATCAACATTGGGAGACGTGCCATGTCATCGCCGTTTCCGGGAATGGACCCGTACATCGAGCGGCCGGAAATCTGGCCGGATTTCCACCTGTGCATCGTCGTTTGCATCAGCAGGGCCCTGCAACCACTGCTGCGCCCCCGGTATGTCGCCCTGATTCAGAACCGCGAGTTCGTAGGGGAACCGCCGTGGTACGAGGAGCGGCGACAATCGTATATGCAGGTCATCCAACCGACGGACGAGAGCCGCGCCGTCACCGTGATCGAAGTAATCAGCCCGGACAACAAGGCGGCCGGTTCAGCGAGAACTTCGTACCTCCAGCAGCGCGAGGAATCTGGCGCCGCGGCGCGAATCTGGTCGAGATTGACTTGCTGCGCGCCGGGGAGCCGACGGTGAAGGTTCCCTCGGAGCGGCTGACCGCTATGGGGCCGTGTCACTACCTGACCGTCGTATCGCGCCACTGGCCGGCCCGGCAGGAGGTGTACGCCATCCCGCTGAGCCGCCGCTTGCCCCGAATCGTCGTCCCGCTTGCTGAAAACGAACCTGGCGTTGTGCTTGATCTGCAAGCTGCAATCACACGCTGCTGGGACGAAGGCCCATACCCCGAATTGCTGCGCTATGACGAGCCTCCTCCGGGAACGCTGACCCCGGACGAAGTGCGCTGGTGCGAGGACATGCTCCGCCAGGCGGGGTTGCGACCGCCGGCGCAAGGACCAACTGGCTGAACGCCCCAAGATACTCCTTGCGATCCTCCGCACATACCGTATAATCGGGTGAGAATTCAGCAGCCCGCCTGCCCGCCGTCCCTCGTCGGCCGCCCCAACCGGCGAGACCCGCCTCCGCAGGGATCCGCCATGCTCAATCTCTTCAGCGGTCTCTCCCGCCGCGCCTTCCTCCGAGCCGGCATCCTCGGCCTCGGCGGCCTCACCCTGGCCGACCTGTTGCGCCTCCAGGCGCAAGGCGCGGTTCGCTCCGACGGCGACCGCAAGGCCGTCATCATGGTCTACCTGCCCGGCGGGCCGAGCCACATCGACCTCTACGACATGAAGCCCGACGCCCCGGTCGAGATCCGCGGCGAGTTCAAACCGATCCGCACCAATGTGCCGGGTATGGACGTGTGCGAGCTGATGCCGCTCCAGGCCACGATCGCCGACAGGTTCGCCGTCGTGCGCGGCTTCCAGACCAGCGGCGGCCACGACAGCCGCGAATTGACGACCGGCTTCCGGCAGAACGCCTACCGGCCGGCCTTCGGATCGGTGGTCAGCCGCGTCCAGCCGGGCGACGGCCGTGGGCTGCCGCCCTATGTCAGCCTCGTTGAAGAGTCGAATATTCCGTTTGGGCAAGAGCCGGCCTACCTCGGCCCGGCCTGCGCCCGATCTCCCTCCGCGGCCAGGGTCTGGCCGACCTCACGCTCACCAAGGGCGTCACGCTCGACCGCGTGACCGCTCGCGCGGACTTGATGCACGGCTTCGACGCGGTGCGCCGCGACCTGGAAGTGCGGCGGGAGCTGGACGGCGCCGACGCCTTCACGGCGCAGGCGCTGGAGATGCTGACCTCCGCCAAGGCCCGCGAGGCGTTCGACGTGAGCCGCGAGCCGGCGGCGCTGCGAGAGAAGTACGGCGGCGTGCCGGGGTCGGTGCAATTCCTCCTGGCCCGGCGGCTGGTCGAGGCGGGGGTGCGGGTGGTCACGCTCTGCGGCGGATGGGAGAACGACGGCCGACCGGACTCCGCCAGCAACATCACCAACTGGGACACCCACACCGACAACTTCCCTCGCATTCGCAAGCAGGCGCCGCCGCTCGACCGGGCGCTGCACGCCCTCATCACCGACCTGCACGACCGCGGCCTCGCCGAAGATGTCGTCGTGGTCGCCTGCGGCGAGATGGGCCGGTCGCCGCGCGTCGGAAAACCCAACTCCGGCGGCAACGCCTCCGGCACAGGCCGCGACCACTGGAGTACCGGCTTCGCCTGGATCGCAGGCGGCGGGTTGCGCATGGGCCAGGTCGTCGGCGAAACCGACCGTTACGGCGAGAAGCCCAAGGGGAAGGGATTCACCGCGCAGAACCTGCTGGCCACGCTGTATCACGTGCTGGGCATCGACCCGATCCAGACCTTCCCAGACCACGCCGGCCGGCCGCAATACATCCTCGACGACCGCGAGCCGATCGCGGAGCTGCTGTAGCCACGCGGAAAGAAGGGACCTTCGCATGTTGACCCTATTCGGACCTCGCATCTCCGGCCGGACCTGCGACGGCGTCTCTCGCCGCGACTTTCTCCGCATCGGAGCGCTGAGCATCGGCGGCCTGACTCTGGCCGACCTGTTGCGCCTCAAGGCGCAAGGCGCCGTCCGCCCCGAGTCGGCCCACAAGGCCGTCATCATGGTCTACCTGCCGGGCGGCCCCAGCCACATCGACATGTACGATCTCAAACCGGACGCCCCGGCGGAGTACCGCGGCGAGTTCAAGCCGATCCGCACCAACGTGCCCGGCGTGGACGTGTGCGAGCTGATGCCGCGACATGCGGCGATCGCCGACAAATTCACCATCCTGAGGGGTCTGAAGACGCAGGGCAACCATGACCCGACCGAGCTGCTGACCGGCATCCCGGCCGCCGCCTCCGGGCGGATCGGCCCCGTCCGCCGGCCCGCCTTTGGCTGCGTCCTCAGCAAGCTCCGCGGCGCCGACGGCCCCATCCCGCCCTACGTCAGCGTCTCCGACCATCGGCTCTTGCAGTCCTATGACGACCCCGAGGAGCCGGCCTACCTCGGCGCCGCCTACCGGCCGTTCAGCATCCAGGGCCAGGTCATGAAAGACCTGACGCTGACCTCGGACGTGACGACGGAGCGTCTGGAAGATCGCAAATCTCTGGTTCATGCTTTCGACTCGATGCGGCACGACCTCGACAACGCCCAGCAGACGCTGGCCGGCATGGACAGCTACACCGCCCGCGCCCTGCAAATGATCGCCTCGACCGAGGTGCGCGAAGCCCTGGATCTGAGCCGCGAGCCGGAAGCGATCCGCGAAAAGTACGGCGCCGGCATCGATTTCCTGCGCGCCCGGCGATTGGTGGAAGCCGGCGTGTCGGTCGTGTCGGTGGCGTCGCGCTTCCCGGTGCGGATACCGGACGTCAACGACCCCGGCGGCTGGGACACGCACGGCTCCAACTTCAAGATTCTCCGCGCCAAGCTGCCGATGTACGACCAGGCCGTCTGCGCCCTGCTCACCGACCTGGCCGACCGCGGCCTGGACAAGGACGTGGCCGTGGTGATCTGGGGCGAGTTCGGCCGGACGCCGAAGATCGGCGATTCGACGCCGGACGGCCGCGGCCACTGGCAGCCGGCCGGCTGTGTGCTGCTGGCGGGCGGCGGCTTGCGGACGGGCCAGGTCGTCGGCGAAACCGACCGCCGCGCCGAGAATCCCCGCTTCCGCCACTACACCGCGCAAAACGTGCTGGCCACGCTGTATCATGTACTGGGCATCGACGCGGGCGCGATCACTCTGCCCGACTTCGGCGGCCGACCGCAGTACCTGCTCGACGACCCGGAGCCGATCGCGGCGCTGGTTTGAACTGCGCTCGGAGGGTGAGTCATGCTTACTTACAAGGCGATGTACAAGTTCCTAGACAACGCCGTGCATGGCGAGGTGCTGGACTTTCCCGGTGCGATCAGCTTCGGCGCCGACCTGGAGGAGGCGCGCCGGATGGTCGCCAGGCGCTGGTGGATATGGCGGAAACCAACCTGTTGCTCGGCGAGCCTTTGCCGCTGCCCAACCCATCTTGTACGGATGAAGACGCTGATTTGGAAGAGCCGATTTACCTTCTGTTGACGGCGACTCATCAAGCTGCGACCATTCCCATGAGGCTGTTATGAATCTTCCCCACCTGTTCGCCTCCCCGTCGCCGGCCTTCCGCTCGCGGCGTTCCTTCCTCCGCCGCGCCGGCAACGGCCTCGGTCTCCTCGCCCTGGCCGGACTTCTCGACCGCCAGGGCCTCCTCGCCGCTGCGGAAGACGACCGCGCTCTCCACCCGCTGGCGCCACGGCCGCCGCACTTCCCCGCCAAGGCGAAATCCGTCATCTGGCTGTTCATGAACGGCGGTCCCAGCCAGGTCGATACCTGGGACTACAAGCCCGAACTCGAAAAGCAGCGACGGCAAGGAGCTGAAGGGCTTCGACAAGACCACCGGCTTCTTCGTCGACCAGGTCGGCCCGCTGATGAAGTCGCCCTTCTCCTGGAAACAGCACGGCCAGTCGGGCACGTGGGTGCCGGAGATCTTTCCCGAGCATCGCCCAGCACGTCGACGACATCGCCTTCATCCACTCCTGCTGCACCGAAACCAACAACCACTCGCCGGCCCTGTTCCAGATCAACACCGGCATGAGCCGCATGGGCTTCCCCTGCGTCGGCGCCTGGGTGACCTACGGCCTGGGCACCGAGAACCAGAACCTGCCGGCCTTCGTGGCGATGTACGACACGCTGGGCCGCGGTCTGCCCAAGGGCCACGCCCAGAACTGGGGCGCCGGCTTCCTGCCCGGCATCTACCAGGGCACCGCTCTCAACGCCCAGGGCGCCCCGATCGACAACCTCATCCGGCCCGACGGCATGAGCGACCCGGAGCAGCGCCGCCAGCTCGACCTGCTGCAGCGCCTCAACCAGCACTACACGCAGGAACACGAGGAGGAGGCCGAGCTGGCCGCCCGCATCGAGAGCTTCGAGCTGGCCTACCGGATGCAGATGGCCGCGCCCGAGGCGCTCGACGTCGACGAAGGAGCCGGAGCCGATCCGGAAGCTCTACGGCCTGGACAACCCCAAGTGCAGCCACTTCGCCAAGCAGTGCCTGATGGCCCGGCGGCTGGTCGAGCGCGGCGTGCGCTTCGTGCAGATCTACTCGGGCGGCATGGAGAACGAGCGCAGCTGGGACGGCCACATCGACATCGCCGGCAACCATCGCCAGTTCGCCGGCGAAACCGACATCCCCATCGGCGGCCTGTTGACGCGACCTGAAGCAGCGCGGCTTGCTCGACTCGACGCTGGTGATCTGGGGCGGCGAGTTCGGCCGGCTGCCGGTGGCGCAGCGGACCAAGGACACGAAGCAGACCGGCCGCGACCACAACCCGCACGCCTTCACGACGTGGTTCGCCGGCGGCGGCGTCAAGGGCGGCGTCCATCACGGCGAGACCGACGAGATCGGCCACAAGGCGGCCGTCGACCGCGTCGTCGTCAACGACCTGCACGCGACGATCCTGCACCTGCTCGGCCTCGACCACACCGAAGCTGACGTACAAGTACAACGGCCGCAACTTCCGGCTGACCGACGTGGCCGGGGTGGTGGTCAAGGACGATCATCGCGTGACGGCTTGCGGAGCGACGGGTACAATAGAGGGCGTGACGGTCGCATTTCAGGAGTTCAGCGATGGTAATCACTCTTCCTCCGCAATTGGAGGCCGTCCTGAGCGAGCAGGCCCGGCGGCGCGGCACGACCCCGGAGGTCTTGGCCCTCGACGCCTTGCGGGAGCGCTTCCTCCCGGAGTCCGCCCCCTTGGAGCCGCGCGACGAGTGGGAGCGGCGCTTGCTCGAAGCCGCGACGGATTGCGGCGTGGCCCTTTCCCATGAAGCCCTCAGCAGCGAAGGGCTGTACGAGTAATGGCCTTTTTGGTCGATACCAGCGTCCTGGCTCGGTTGGCAAACACGGCGGACCCTTTCCACTTGGTTGCCTCCCAGGCCGTTCTGGAGTTGCACAGGCGCGCTGAGGTGCTGCACGCGACTCCACAGAACTTCGTCGAGTTCCGCAACATGGCCACCCGCCCAAAAACGGTGAACGGCCTGGGATTGTCGGCCGTGGACGCGGAGGCGAAGGCGGCGGTGTTCGAGGCGACGTTCCCGCTCCTTGCAGAGACTCCGAATATCTATCCAGCATGGAAGGCCCTTGTCGAAGCGCTTGGCGTCGTTGGCAAGCAGGTGCATGACGCCCGGCTCATGGCGGTCTGCCACGTCCACGGAGTGTCGCACCTGCTGACGTTCAACGTGGCGCACTTTGCACGGCTAGCGGGGTTCGGCCCCGGCGTCGTGGTCGTTGATCCGGCCAGCGTCTGAGGCGACAACGCCGTAGCAGTCGAGGACGACGAAGACTCTACGCCGTCCCTTTTTCTTCCAGTGGGAAGAAAGGGGGATATCGCGGATTTTCCGAGGGTTAATCTACGATGCCCCCTTTTCTTTTCCGAATCGCGATCTTCTGCGCTCGCATTCCGTTTGTACTCATCTGGCTCCCGATCAAGCGTATCCGGGACAGGGCCACCTGGCCGACCTCGGTCGAGGTGGCCGTCCAAAGGCTGCTAACGACGCTGGACGAGCGGAACCTCGCGCGAGCGCGCACTTGCCCTGAGGAGGACTTTGTTCTTCTCTATTTTGCCCTTGGCCAGAAAGTACGAAACGCATTTGGCCTTTGGGAGGGCAACAAAGATCTATTGAGGTCGTGTGGATCCGAAAACACGCATCCGGACGTCGCCTCGGGCGTCATTATCTACGCCCTGTGGCAGCGGCTGCGAGGCGAAGACGCCGCAGGTGGACGCCCCGGACAGGCCGCCGCGCATGATAAAGGGGCGCCGTAAGGGAAACTGATGAAGGAAAGAAAAGGGTCATAAGGGGCGGGGAAACAGGCATCGGTTCATTTACAGTTAAAAAGGATCAATATTATCTATGTCTTGGACGTTTCCATGAAGAATCTTTGGGAGAGCCGCTCGAAGACGGGCATGGCCCGGTGGGATGCTGACCTCGCGGTCCTGCGGCACGACTTGGAACGGCTGCAGGCGTGGACGTCGGCCGTGGTCGATCTCGGAGAGGCCTGCGAGGTGTTCACGGTCCACGAAGCGCCCCTGATCGGCTATCGGCGGGAACGCGACGGCCCCCTCCGCCTCTTCCTGGAGAACCTGTATCGGACGCGGGGCTTCGTGGACCTGTTCTACTTCGCCTCCAGCGGATTTGCGCCAGTGGAGGGGTCGCACTTTCGCTGCAGCGCCCGGCTGAGCTACTTCGACCGCGACGGCAACCCAGCGGAGGCGGAGGCGGAGGATTTGGCCGACCTCCTCCGCGCCGTCGCTCCGGAACGCGGCCGCATCCGCCACGCCTTCCCCCTGGAGAGCCATGGTCCCCGCATTGGTATTCAGAATCCGCGCGACTCGACGCACTTTCCGCCATCGGGCCGGGTGCGCGTCTCGTTTGAGATCAACACGGACATCTGGTTCCCCTGGGTCAACGCCGTTGACGTAGAGAATCTTCGGTCGCGCCGGGCGGCGCGGAGAAAAGCGATACAGGAGAAGCATCCCGACACTCGCATCGGCATCATTGCGCTTCGCTACCGCAACCCGCTGGCGCAACTGCACACGCCGCGCCTCAACAAGTTCCTTTCGGGCGTCCATCACCTTACGACACAGCTGGGCGGGCGCTGGGAACGAAACCTCGACCCGAACTTTACACGGAGCGACTACCTGCTTATGACGGACGCCGACGGCATCCAGCTGGACGCCCCTGTCCCCAAGGGGTTCCTGGAGGAGGAGCCTTGATTCCCTTGAGGTCGGCTCGTTCAACGTGCTGCTGGGCAACGCCTCGGCGGCAACGACGGCAGCAGCTGGGGCAACGTCTGCGAGACGTCGAGAAACGCCCGCGCTCCCTCCGCAGGAGTGATTCGATGCTGGCGCTCCGCACGGGTCAGGGAATGAGCGACCTCGACCGGAAAGAAGTCGGGAGCGAGAAGCGTGTGGACCCCGTTGCGTTAATCATTCCGCAGCCGGCGGGCCTTGACGGTGTCTGCTTCAATGATCGCCCATTTGAAGCCGGCGGAATTCCGGTATCGTCGTTGGCGTCCATACGATTCATTTTCCCAATCGTCTACCACCCTATTAAGCGACACGGCGTCTCTCTAAGTCCTATGGGTCTTATGGGACCAATGAAGACCCGTTATTGTCATCGTCGCCCCACTAGCCGCGCCCCGCCGGCGCGACCGGCAACTGCGGTGGACAGACGACGTGCCTCGACCAGTGCGCGTCGTCGCGCTCCGGGTAGTCGGCCCGGTAGTGGACGCCGCGCAATTCGGTGCGCTGCAGCGCCGACCAGATCATCAGACGGGCGACCGTCAGCAGGTTCTGCAATTCCCAGCCGGAGCGCGTTGCAAACTCGCGCCGCAGCACGTAACGACACCAAAACGCCACCTGCTTCTCCGCCTCCACCAACCCGGCCCGGTCGCGCACGATGCCCATGTTGCGCACCATCAGGCTCCGCAAGGCGTTGGTCATGTCGGCCACGTCGAGCGGCGGGCCGCCGTGCGCGGGCGTGAAGCCGCCCTGCACCGGCGGCACGACGAAAGCGTCCGGCGTCCGCGCCGCCTCCGCCGCCGCGCCCCGGCCGCACGCCGTCCCGAACACCAGACCCTCCAGAAGACTGTTCGACGCCAGGCGGTTGGCGCCGTGCAAACCGCTGGAGCTAACCTCGCCCGCCGCCCACAGCCCCGGAAGCGTCGTCCGGCCTTGCGGGTCCACCGTCACGCCGCCCACCATGTAATGGGCGCCGGGACGCACCGGGATCAGGTCGGTCGTTATGTCCAGGCCGAACTCGCGGCAAACCTTGTCGATGCCGGGGAAGTGCGCCCGCACCTTGGCCGGGTCGAGGTGCGACAGGTCGAGGTAGACGTTGGGGTGCTGCGTCTTCTCCATCCGCCGGACGATCGCCCGCGCCACCACGTCGCGCGTGGCCAGCTCGGCGCGCGGATCCTCCTCCGGCATGAAGCGCACGCCGTTCTTGTCGCGCAGATAGGCGCCCTCGCCGCGCACCGCTTCGGAAATGAGAGTACGGCTGGAACCGGCGACATAAAGGATCGTCGGATGGAACTGCATGAACTCCATGTCGCGGAGCTGAGCGCCGGCCCGATAAGCGGCGGCCATGCCGTCGCCGGTCGCCACCGGCGGGTTGGTCGTCTCGCGGTAGACCATGCCGGCCCCGCCGCTGGCCAGGATCGTCTGCTTGGCCCACAAGAGCAGATGGTCGCGCCGGCCGCGCCGCACCAGGGCGCCGACGCAACGGCCGTCGTGCGTCAGCAGGTCGATGGTGAATGTGCGGTCCCAAATGGCGACGTTCGGCGCCTTGCGGGCGCGGTCGATGATGGCCCGCATCACCTCCCAGCCGGTGGCGTCGCCGAGCGCGTGGACGATGCGGCGGTGGCTGTGGCCGCCCTCCATGCCGATTTCCGCATCGAACTGGGCGCCGTACTGGATCAACTCGTCGATGCAGCCCGGTGCGTCGCGCACCACCAGCTCGACCACGTCGCGGTCGCACAGACCGGCGCCGGCCGTCAGCGTGTCCTCGATGTGGTTCTCGAAGCGGTCCTCCGGCGAGCGCACGGCGGCGATGCCGCCCTGGGCGTAGCTGCTGTTGCTCTGCTGCACGCGGTCCTTGGTGACGACCAGCACTTGCATGGCCGGCGGCGCGGCCAGGGCCGCTCGCAGCCCGGCGATGCCGCCGCCGATCACCAGCAGGTCGGTGAAGACGTGCGTGGTCTGCTTGGGGCCGAAACGAACGAGATAGCGGAGGGGGAATGTCATACTGTCATTCTGGGCCTTGAAGAATTTCACCACAGAGTCACAGAGAACACAGAGAAAAATGCATTTGTCTTTCTCTGTGTTCTCTGTGACTCTGTGGTGAAATTCTCTTATTTGTCGCCGCCGGGCGACAGCAGTTTGGTGAACTCCTTGTACGGCTCGCGGTAGCCGGGCGGCGGCAGCGCACGGCCGCCGTTGTTGGGGTCGTCCGTCGCCGACTGCCCGTTCGGGTTGCTTCTCTTGCCGGCCGTGCTGTTGAGTGGGCCGCCGTGCTGCACGCCGCCCAGGTCGTCCTTGCCGTCCGTCGCGGCGTTCTCCAGTACCTTTCGCTGGTCTGAATCGGCCAGCACGTCCTTGAGAACGTCCTTCGGCACGCGCTGCCAGAAGTTGTACAGCTGGAGCAGTCCCTTGGGCTGCGCAGCGGCGCCTCTTTGGCCGGCTTCTCCGGGTCATTGGGCCGGTGGGCCGCGCCGGGGTTCCAGTCGCCGCCGTCCTGACGGTCCTTCGCCGTCGCGGGAGGCGTCGGCGGCTGCTTGGGCGTTTGGCCGTCGCCCTTCGATTCGCCCTGTTTCTTCTCGTCTTTCGGCGTCTCCTTCGGCGGCGGCTGCGTGTCCTTATCGCCGCCCTTCTTTCCCTCGGCCGGCGGCGTCTTCGGCTCATCGGGTGGCGTATCCCCGTCGTCCTGCGGCTTGTTCGCGGCGAGCGGCCGCTTGTCCGGGTCGAGGCCGGCATCTTCCAGCGTCTTTTTGGCGGCGCCGCGGACTTTCGGGTCGTCGGCGTGCATCAGGTAGCGGCGGATGAACTCCTCGGCCATTTCTCGTTTCTGCGGATCCTTGCTCTTCAGGTCGTCTTGCAGCTTCTTGATGGCGTCGTCGAGGTCCTTGGCCTTCTCCTTGTCGGATAGCGGTTCGCTTCCCGCCTTGCCTTCCGACTTGGGTTGAGAGGCGTCCTTCGGCTCCGACTTCTCGCCGCCGCCCTTCGCCGTCGCCTGTTTCGGATCGTCCATCGGGTTTTTCGCGCCGTCGCCTTTCCCCTCGGATTTCGGAGTGTTTTTGTCGGCGGCATCCGGGCCGGGCTTCGGCTCCGCCTTGGTCTCGGCGGGGGCCTTGTCCTTCGCCTGGCCAGCAGGGCTGGCGGCGCCCATCGGATTCGGCGGATTGCCCTCTTTATTCTCGGCCTTGGCCGTCTGCTGGCCGGCGGTCGCGTCGGCCGGCGGCTTGTCTCCGCCGGCTTGCTTCTGGTCGTCCGGCTTGCCGCCGTCCTTGCTCTCGCCGGGGGACGGCGCCGCCTCGGTCTTACCGTCCTTGCTGTCGCCGGGTTTGGCGTCCTGCCCCGTCTTCGGGTCGCCCCCCGGCTTGGCCTCGCCATGCTGCGGCTGCTTCGGATCGGGCTTCCCCTGGTCCTTCCCCGCCCCTTCGTTGTGGGCCTCGCCGGGCTTGTCTTGCGGGCCGTCCTTCGGCTGGGACGCGTCCTTCGTTCCCTCCTTGCCGCCGCCGTCCTTGGCATCGGCCGGCGGCTGCGGCTTCTGCGGCTGGCCGCCGTCCTTCGCCTCGGCGGGATGGTCCTGCGGATCACTCTTGCCGGACCCTTCCTGGCCCTGGCGGATGTGGTTGACCGCATCCTTCAACCGCTGCTGCTCATTCTTTTCCTCGTCCTTATTCCCCTGATCGGGATTCGGATTGTTTCCTTTATCGGCCCCGCCCGGATTCGGCTTACCGGAGTCGCCGGGTTTGCCGCCGTCCTGCGGCTTGTCGTTCGGCTTGTCCTCACCCATGCCGGGCTGGTGATCGTCGCCGGGCTTGGGCTGCGAGGCGCCGTCGTTCTTGTGGTCGCTGTTCTTGTCACCGCCGTTCTTCGGGTTGCTGTTGCCGTCGTTGCCCGACTGGTTGCCCTGCTCGTTCTTCTGGTTCTCCGCCTGGCGCTGCTGGTCTTGCTTCTGGTTCTCCCGATCCTGCTTCTGATCGCTCTGCTGCTTATCATTGGCTGCTTTCGCCCTTTGCTGATCCGCCACCTGCTTGTTGTCCATCGGCTCGACGATCTGGACGCGGTAATGCTTGCTCTCGCCGACGTTGGGCTTGGCCGGGTCCGGGTAGTCGCAGGCGTCCTCCGCCGTCAGCCAGTATTCCAGCACCATGCCTGGTCGAATGGCGAAGAGCGGATCGCCCACGCCATTAAACTTTTGAAGATCGACGAAATCCTTGTATTCAACCGTGGTGGGATTGCCGCCGTGGGGCAGCTTCAAAGCGTCGCGCGAGCGGTATTCCTGCTTCGGCAGCGTCGGCCCGTTGTCCACGCGGAGGTTGAGCCACATCTCCGCGACACCAACGTCGTCCGTCGCCGTCCCTTCCAGCTGCAACAGGCCGTCCGCTTGAAGCGGCGGGGCCCAGCCCGGCTTGTCCTTCTGCTCGGCCGGCTGCGTCAGCGTCACGACCGGGGGCTTGTCCGGCACGGCGATTAGCGGAAACGACTGGGGTTCGACGAAGTTCTCGCCCTCGGCCGATGTAAAGCAGATTCGGTACTGGCTCGATTCATCCAGCGTCAGGCGAACCGTGAATGCCTGCGGGTCGGCGGGCAGCGGGCTGCCGTGCGTGACCGTCGTGTCGTTGGCGCCGTCGAACTGGAGCCAGCCGTCCTTCACGTCGCGGTTGGTGTGGACCGTCACATCGACCTGCGTGCCGCGCAGCGCCTCGATCTTGCGCTCCAGGTGTGTTTCCTTCGACCGGGTGGTGTACGGCCGGAAGGTGTAGACGGCCTGGAAATCGAGGACGCGCGGCGTCAGGCGAACGCGGTACTCCGGCGTCTCGGCGTCGCCTCCCGTCACCTTGTACCAGAAGCCGTCCTTGACATCGACGGCCGGCAGACTGACGCCCCAACGACCGCCGTCGTCCGCTTCAAGCGGGCGTCGGTCGTAGGGGGCGGACTGCGTGTAGCGGAATTGCAGCATGAGCGCGTCGTCGGCCTTCGGGTCCGGCACACGGCCGTCCACGCGGATGAGGATGTCCATGGGCCGGTCGCCCGTCACGACGGCGTTGCCGTCGGCCGGCTTGACGACCTGGATTTGCGTGGCAGTCGGTAGGGCGTTGGCGCCGGTCGCGCCGAAGGGGGCGAAGGCGCGGCCGAGGAAGCTCAGGAACGGCCGGAAGCCGACGGTGAACAGGACGACGACAAAGGCCAATGCGCAGACAGCGGCGAGGGCACCGGCGGTCCAGGCACGCCGGCCGCTGACGGCCTTCTCGGGATCGGCCCCCTCAACCGCCTTGGCGGCGCGCTGGCCGACGGCGCCGCGGATCGCCGGCGGCAGGTTCGCTTCGCGCAGGTCGAGCCAGTTGACGACGCTGTTCTTGGCGTCGGGCAGTGTCCGTTCCAGCTGGCGGGCCGCGAAATACGGGTTGATACGCCGCGACAACGGCAGGATGACGTACACGCTCAGATAAGCGGCCGCGGCAAGCAGATAGACGAACAGGCCAGCCTGGCGGACGATCGGCGGCAGGAGCAGCCAGCGGTCGAGAAGGGCGACGACGACGGCGTAGGCCAGCGTCCCCGCGGCGAAGGTCAGCAGCGCCGCCGCCATATCGAGGGTGCGGATGCGCTGCTCGGCGCGGGCGAGCTGGCCCTCGACGCGGTTTTCGTAGTCGGCGGTCGCGGCGGATCGATTGCGGCCCAGATCGGTCGCCATCGGCGGACTCCTTGGGGACGCGCCTCGCGGCGGGAAGCTGCGCTGTATTATACCTGTTTCGACGAGCCGGTGCATCGCGTTTAGCCGCGACCCGAAGGGGAGCGCTCGGAGCGAGCGCTCCCCTTCGGGTCGCGGCTAAACGGCGCCCGAACGCAGCAGGTTCCGCATTTCCTCCGCGACGGCGTTTATCGGGATGCGCTGCTGTTGCGTCGTGTCGCGGTCGCGGATCGTCACCGTCTGGTCCTGCAGCGTCTGGCCGTCGATGGTGAAGCAGTACGGCGTCCCGGCCTCGTCCTGGCGGCGGTAGCGCCGGCCGACGGCGCCCTTGTCGTCGTAGAAGACGTTGAAATCGCGCTTCAGCTCGCGATACAGCGTCGTGCGCGATCTCCGGCATCCCTTCCTTGTTCACCAGCGGCAAGACGGCGGCCTTGATCGGCGCCAGCCGCGGGTGGAAGCGCATGACCGTCCGCGTCTTCGCCCTCGACCTCGTCCTCGTCGTAGGCCTCGCACAGCACCGCCAGCGTGAAGCGATCCGCGCCGGCCGACGGCTCGATGACGTGCGGCAGGAAGCGATACTTCGCCTTCTCTTCCTGTTCGCCGCTTCTTGTCGCCCCGCGAACGGCCGACTTGTCGGCCTTGGCCCAGGCTTCCTCCTCGAAGTAGGTGAGGTCCTTGCCGCTGTGCTTGGCGTGCTGCGTCAGGTCGTAGCCGCCGCGGTGGGCCACGCCTTCCAGTTCCTGCGGCTCCTCCGCGAACGGGAACAGGTATTCGATGTCCGTCGTGCCGATGGAGTAGAATGGGCCAGCTCGTCCTTGCCCTGTTCGCGCGGCCGCAGCTTGTCGGACTTGATGCCGAGCTGCGTGTACCATCTGATGCGCACGTCGCGCCAGAATTCGTACCACTTCATGGATTCGTCGGGATGGCAGAAGAACTCGATCTCCATCTGCTCGAATTCGCGGCTGCGGAAGATGTAGTTGCGCGGGTTGATCTCATTGCGAAACGACTTGCCGACTTGGGCGATCCCGAAAGGCAGCTTGAGCCGGCGTGCTGTCGAGGACGTTCTTGAAGTTGACGAAGATGCCCTGGGCAGTTTCGGGACGGAGATAGACCTTGTTCTCTTCGGTCTGCTCAATGCCGGCGTGGGACTCCGAACATCAGCTTGAACGACATCGGCGGGCCGAGCGGGTTGCCGCACCGCGGGCAGGGTTCTTGCAACCCTGTCGCGTGGAGTTGCTCCGTCGCGAAGTAGCGCGTGAGTTCCTGCATGGTGGGCGGAGCGTCGGGCTGCCCGTTAACGCGCGTGGCGAGCCAGCTTAGCGTGACCTCCGGATTGCGCACCAGAGCGAGGTTCGGCGCGAGCTTCTTGCCTTTGGTCCTGGCCCAGTTGAGTAGACGGGGCGTGTCAATCGCTCCCGTGATCGGCGTGAATTCTTGTAGCAGGGAATCGAGCCACTTACAGTTGGTGACCAGCGTCTCCCACAACTGATCGGCGCGAACGAAATGCCCACAGCCGGGACACTTGCGCATCGGATCCGCGAACCCGCCCACGTGCCCGCTCGCCTCCCACACCTTCGGGTTCATGATGATGGCGCAGTCCAGCCCGACCATCTGGATCTCTTGCCCGTCCGGCCCCGGCGGCGGGTTGCGCACCATGTCCTGCCACCACGCCTCCTTGACGTTGCGCTTCAGCTCGACGCCGAGAGGGCCGTAGTCCCAGAAGCCGCCGATGCCGCCGTAGATCTCGCTCGACTGGAAGATGAAGCCGCGGCGCTTGCACAGCGAAACCAGTTTTTCCATGTCCATCGTAACGTCTCCCACGTCGGGTCGAGTCGAAACCAACCCCTCATCTTACGCGCGGCGAAAAGGGACGAACAGAGCGGCGGGCTGCCGGAGGCGCCGCCTCTTACAATAGAGGGGTAGCCCGCCCTCGACCCTGCAATCCCGAAAGGACGCATCATGGCCGCCTCTGCCGAAGCCGTGACCCGGCTGGAGATCCTGGAAGGCAACGTCGCCCTGCTGACGCTCGACCAGCCCGGCAGCCGGGCCAACACGCTCGGCCAGTCCGTCCTCGGCGAGCTGGAAGGGCGTCTCCGCGAGGTCGCCGGCCGCGCCGGGCTGACCGGCCTGATCCTCGTCAGCGCCAAGCCCGGCATGTTCATCGCCGGCGCCGACCTCAAGGAACTCGGCGGCGCCCGGCCGGTGCCGGACGTCGGCCGCCGCATGGTCCAGCGCGGCCTCGGCCTCGTCGCGGCCGTCGAGGCGCTGCCCTTCCCGACCGTGGCCGTCATCGACGGCGCCTGCATGGGCGGCGGCACGGAGCTGGCCCTCGGCTTCGACTACCGCCTGGCCGGCTCGCACCCCAAGATCGAGATCGGCCTGCCGGAGACGAAGATCGGCCTCATTCCCGGCTGGGGCGGCACGCAACGGCTGACGCGCCTCATCGGCCCGTCGCTGGCCGCGGAGATGATCTGCTCCGGCGAGCCGGCCAAGGCGGAGCGGGCGCGCCAGCTCCATATCGTCTTCGACGCCGTGCCGAGCGAGCGCCTGCTCGACGAGGCGCGCCGGCTGTTGCAGTGGACCAACCAGACCGGCGACTGGAAGGACGTGCGGCGCCGCAAAAAGCTGCCGGTCGGTCTCAACGAGGAGGAATTCGGCTTCACGTTCGCCGTGCTGCGCGCCAAGTGCAGGCCAAGAGCGGCGGCCACTACCCCGCCCCCCTGGCGGCGCTCGACGCCATCGCCAAGGGGTGCAATCTGCCCCTTGAGGACGGGTTGAAGGCGGAAACCGAGGCGTTCCTGCCGCTGGTGGGCAGTCCGGTCTCGCGCAACCTCATCGCCGTCTTCTTCATGACGCAGCGGTTGCAGAAGGACCCCGGCGTCGCCGACCCGTCCGTGAAGCCGCACGACGTGGGCCAGGTCGGCGTCGTCGGCGCGGGCATCATGGGGGCGGGCATCGCCGGCGCCCACGTCCGCCGCGGCGTGCCGGCCCTGCTCCTCGACAGCGCCCCGGCCGCGCTCGAAAAGGGCGTCGCCGCCGTGGCCAAGGGCGTCATGGGCCGCGTCGAGATCGGCCGCATGACGCCCGCCGACGCCGCGGCCGCGCTGGCCCGGCTCAGTTCCTCGTTGACGCTCAACGCCCTGGCCGACCGCGACGTGGTGATCGAGGCGATCGTAGAGAACGAGTCGGCCAAGGTGAAGCTGTACGGCGAGGTCGAGAAGCTGCTGCCGCCCGGCGCCATCTTGGCGTCGAACACATCGACGATCTCCATTACGCGCATGGCGAAGTCGGTGAAGGCGCCGGAGCGCTTCGCCGGGATGCACTTCTTCAACCCGGTCGATCGGATGCAGCTGGTCGAGGTGATCCGCGGCGAGAAGACCAACGACGCCACGATCGCCACGCTGGTCGCCCTGGCCAAACGGATCGGCAAGACGCCGATTGTGGTGCGCGACTGCCCCGGCTTCCTGGTCAACCGCATTCTGTTCCCTTACATCAACGAATCCTTGGTGCTGCTGGAGGAGGGCGCGCCGCCGCGGGCGATCGACAAGGCGGCGACGGCGTTCGGGATGCCGATGGGGCCGATCACGCTCAACGATCTCGTCGGGCTGGACACGTCGCTCTACGCCGGCCGCGTCATCAACACCGCCTTCGCCGACCGGGCGGCTTCGACGCGGATCCTTGATGATCTGGTCGCGGCCGGTCGGCTGGGCCAGAAGTCCGGCGCCGGCTTCTACAGCTACGCCAAGGGCGGCCGCGGCGCCGACGACCCCGCCCTGGCCGGCTTCCTGGAGAAGCATCGTAAGGGGCCGCGCGAGATCGGCATGGAGGAGATGACGGATCGCCTATTTCTACCGATGCTGACGGAGGCCAGTCGCGTGCTGACGGAGGGGATCGTGCGCGAGCCGGGCGACGTGGACATGGGCCTGATCCTCGGCATCGGCTTCCCGCCGTTTCGCGGCGGCATTCTGCGCTGGGCCGACGCGATCGGGTTGCCGGCCGTCCTGGAGCGGTTAAAGAAGTACGAGCCTTTGGGGCCGCGCTACCGTCCGACGGAGCAGATGCGGAAGCTGGCGGCGGAGGGCAAGGGGTTCTACGCGGATGCGTAGGGCCGCGACGCTTGATCCGTGGGCGCCGGACTGCGATAATTGAAGAGGATGTCCGAAGGAGGAGGCGTTTCCCATGCCAGCGACGAAGGCGGAAGAATTGCTTCAGATGCGGCGGCGGGAGCCGTTCCAGCCGTTCCGCGTGTATGACAAGGACGGCGAAAAGTATGACGTCCTCAACCCCTGGGAAGTCATGGTGACGGACTTCGTGGTCGTTCTCCCCGTGCGCGTGCCGGACCCGAACGACCCGGACGCGGGTTACCCGGCGGCGGTCGAACTGGACCAAGTGGATCGCATTGAACCGATTTCCCCGCCGCCGAACGGGGGGGCCACAATAAGGCGATGCGACCTCTAGGCCGAGCAGGAGTGTGACCGGGGATGAGCCGCAATCTGTTTCGCAAATTGCTGGGGGCGAAACCCTTTCGGCCCTTCCGGATCTACGTTTCCGAAGGCGGGACGTATGACGTGGCTCACCCGGAGGCGGCCTGGCTGTTAGGCCCCATGCTCGTCACCCACGTTCGTCCGACCGGTTTTGCGGGGCCGCCGGGCGCCAGGGTGGCGTACATCTCTCTGCTTCACGTCACCCGCGTCGAGGTTTATTACCCCGGCGCCGCGCCCGGCCCTTAGCGCCCTTCCTGCCGAGCCTCCTCATGAGCGACGCCCCTGCCCTCGGCCTCTCTCGCCGGCAAGTCGGTGACAGCGCCGCGGGGGGCGATCGTGGAAGCGTTGCATCCACGCCTCCGGTCCACCGCAGGGATATAACGGCCTGTGCCGCCGAATGCGTCGCGGCCCGGTAAGGTGCATGATGGTGGACGAGCAACTCTCAAACAGTCCGTCGCGGGAATCAGTGGACCGGGGGCCGCCGGGGGGCGAACAGGCGCCTCCACCGCTCCCGGAAGGGGCGGAACAGCCGCTGGAGGCGTCGGCGTTCTTCGCCGATTACACCTGCGTGGCCCATTTCGACGGCAAGACCATGGTGCTGGAGTCGGTCAGCGAGGGGTTCGCCCGGATCACCGGCTATACGCGCGACGAATTCAACGCCCAGGGAGGGGCGGCCTTTGCGATCCATCCCGACGATCTGCTCGTCGCCTTGCGCAGTCTCGACCGCCTGGTGTCCGGGGAGTCGGATAGTAATGAAGTCCGAATAATCCAAAAAGGAGGGGAGGTCCGCTGGCTGCGCTACCTGGCCCGGCCGGAGAAGGATGCCGACCGGCCCGGCGCGATCCGCATTTATGGGGCCGTCCTGGACCTGACCGAGCGGAAACGGACCCAGGAGTGTCCTGGAGGAGTCGGAGCGGCGCTTCCGTCAGCTGGCCGAGAACATTCAGGAGGGCTTCTTGCTGTCCGATCCCCTGAAATCCCAGATCCTGTATTGCAGCCCCGCCTTCGCGGAAATCTGGGGCCGATCCTGCGAAAGCCTGTACGAGCGGTCCTGGTCCTTCCTGGATTCGGTGCATCCCGAGGATCGAGAGCAGGTCGTTCGCGCGCTGGAGCGACACGGCGGCGGCGAGCCGACCGATGAGGAGTACCGGGTGGTCCGGCCCGATGGGTCCGTCCGTTGGGTCCGCGAGCGGAGCTTCCCCATTAAAGATCCGTCCGGGCGGGTATATCGGGTCGCCGGCGTCGCCGAGGACGTGACCGAGCGCCGGCAGGCCGAGGAGCAGCGCCGGGCGCTGGAAGACCTGCTGCGGCGGCGAAATCAGGAGCTGGCGACGGCGGATCGGCAAAAGGACGAGTTCCTGGCGATGCTGGCCCACGAGCTGCGCAACCCGCTGGCCCCCGTTCGTAACGCCCTGCACGTCATGAAACAGGCCGGAATCAAGGACGCGATGGTCGAGCGGGTGCGGGAAGTGGCCGAGCGGCAGGTGCGGCACATGGCCCGGCTGCTGGACGACCTGCTCGACATGTCGCGGGTCAGCCGAGGGCGGATCGAGCTGCGCCGGGCGATCGTGGCCGTGGCCTCCGTCGTCCACTCCGCGGTCGAGGCCGCCCGGCCGTTGATCGAGGAGCGCGGCCACAAGCTGACCATCGCCCTGCCCGCTGGACCGTTGTGGGTCGATGCGGACCCGACTCGTCTGGAGCAGGTGCTGACGAACCTCCTCACCAACGCCGCCAAGTACACGCACCCCGGCGGACGCATCGACCTCGGCGCCGAGCGGGAGGGCGACGAGGTCGTGGTGCGCGTGCGGGACACGGGCGTCGGGATCGCCCCGGACATGCTGCCGCGCATCTTCGACCTGTTCGTGCAGGTCGCGCATCCCCTGGACCGTTCGCAAGGGGGCGTGGGAATTGGGCTGACTCTGGTGCGCCGGCTGATCGAGCTGCACGGCGGGACCGTGGAAGCCTTTAGTCCGGGCCTTGGACGAGGAAGTGAGTTTGTGGTTCGTCTGCCGGCCGGTGCGGAGGCGTCGGCGGCGCCGGCCGGGCCAGACGGAAACCGAGTGGTCGCCTTAACCGGGCGCCGCATTCTGGTGGCGGACGACAACCAGGATGCGGCGGACAGTCTGGCCCTGCTGCTGACGATGATGGGCGGCGAGGTCCGCACCGCCTATGAAGGACTGGCCGCCCTCGAAGCGGCGGCGGCGTTCCGGCCCGACGCGATCGTGCTCGACATCGGGATGCCGAGACTGAACGGCTACGAAGCCGCCCGGTGCATCCGGGAACAGACGTGGGGCAAGGCGCCGCTCCTGATCGCCCTGACCGGCTGGGGTCAAGAGGAGGACCGTCGGCAGTCGGAAGAAGCGGGGTTCGACTACCACCTGGCCAAGCCGGTGGAACCGAACGTCCTGCTCAGGTTGCTGGCTGAGCCGACAAGGTCGGGGCCGCGACCGTGAGGAAGCGGTTGCACCATCCCCCGCTCCCTGACGGTCGCGGCTCGGACAGTTCGCGATCCTGCGCCGGGTGGTTGCACGCCGCCGGGTGGACTGATAGGTTGTCCCCAAGTCCAGGTCGTATTCCCTCGACACAAGGAGAATCCCATGCTTCGTCACGGGTCGATCACGGCCGCCCTGGCCGCGATGCTGACGATCGCCGCCGCCTTCGCCGCGGAGCCGGCCAAGGTTTCGGTGAGCGCCGACAAGGCCGCTCCGTCCTTCGTCCACACCGTCATCTTCCACCTGAAGAAAGACGCCCCCGCCGACACGGCCGACAAGGTCGTCGCCGACTGCCACGCCCTGCTGGAGTCGATCCCCAGCGTCCGCCATCTCAAGGCCGGCCGGCCCGCCCCGGAGGACGAGTCCACGCCCAAGGTCGCCTCGCACGACTACGACGTGGCCCTCATCGTCCTCTTCGACGACGCCGCCGGGCTGAAGGCGTACCTCACCCACGAGCAGCACCTCAAGTTCGTCCACACCTACGAGAAGGATTTCGAGACGGTACAGGTGTTCGATTTCATCGACCCGACGAAGAAGTGATTCGCCGACGCGCCGGAACACCCGCGAAGGAAGCGAATCCCGCGCGGCGCTTCGGGCGCGTCGATGCATCCCTGTTATAATGGCGCTGGTCCCCAAGGAGAGAGCGCGGCCCGATCGGCAAGGTGCTATCATGAGCGAAGCAGAGAAACCCGTGGCCCCCGCAACGCCGTCCGAAGCCCCGCAACGCGAGAAGCCGCCGCGCGAGAAGCCGCCGCGCTACGTCGTCGGCGGATCGCAGCAGCCGCGGTCGCTGGAACACGAACAGTCCTACGGCTTCGGCAAGAAGATCGACGCCTTCGACGAGGACATGGAAAAGCAGCTGCAAGAGGCGATGGGCGGCCTCTCCGACAAGGAGCTGTACGGCGAACCGTCCGAGCAGGGGCGTCGCGCCAAGCCGGGCGAGGAGGGGCCGAAGAAGGGCAAGGTCTTCCGCATCCACGGCGCCGACGTGTTCATCGACGTGCCCGGCGGCCGGACGCAGGGCGTCTTGCCGCTGCTCCAATTTCCGGAAGGGCCGCCGGCCATCGGGACCGAGGTGGACGTCCACATCGAGGGCTTCGACCACGCCAACGGCGTCCTTTTGCTGTCCCGCAAGGGCGCGGCCGTGCAGGCCGACTGGGCGAACGTGGCCGTCGGCCAGATCGTCGAGGCCCGAGTCACGGAGGTCAACAAGGGCGGTCTGGCCGTGGAGATCAACGGCATTCGCGGCTTCATGCCGATCAGCCAGATCGACCTGTACCGCGTCGAGGACGCCGCCCAGTTCGTCAACCAGAAGCTGCTCTGCCTGATTACGGAGGTCGATCCGTCCGAGCGCAACCTCGTCGTCAGCCGGCGGGCCCTGCTGGAGAAGGAGCGCGAGGAGAACCGCGAGAAGACCTGGAACGAGCTTCAAGAGGGACAAATCCGCGAGGGGATCGTCCGTTCGATCAAGGATTTCGGCGCCTTCGTGGACATCGGCGGCGTGGACGGCCTGATCCACGTCAGCGATCTGAGTTGGCAGCGCGTGCAGGACGTGGGGACGGTCGTGCAGGTCGGCCAGAAGGTCAAGGTGGTGGTGCTGAGACTGGATCAGGAAAAGCGCAAGGTCGGCCTGGGACTGAAGCAGCTGACGGCCAGCCCGTGGGACGCGATCGCGGAGAAGTATCACACCGGCCAGGTGGTGACGGGCAAGGTGACGCGGCTGATGGATTTCGGCGCCTTCGTGGAGCTGGAGCCGGCCGTGGAGGGGCTGATCCACATTTCCGAGTTGGCCCCGCAGCGCGTGCGGCGAGTGATCGACGTGGTGCGGCCCGGCCAGGACGTGCAGGTGATGGTGCTGACGGTGGACCCGGCGCAGCGGCGGATCTCGCTGTCGCTGAAACAGGCCCTTCCACAGGAGGAGCCGGAGCCGGAAGCGGCTCCGGAGGCCGAGGAGCCGGAAGCGGAAGAGGCCCGCCCCGGCCGCGCACCACGCCGTTGCGCGGCGGGATCGGGAAGAAAGAGTATTGAGAGATCGTTTAGCCGCGACCCGAAGGGGAGCGCGGAGGAGGAGCGCTCCGCTGCGGGTCGCGGCTAAACGATTGCGTCGTCGTGAGGATCGTTCATGCCCCAGACGTGCCCCAAATGCCAGCGCCAACCCCGCCGAAGCCCAGTATTGCTACCAGGACGGCTTTGCGCTGGGCGGCCGCAACGGCCAGGGCGGCCCCGTCGATCCGGGGCGCAGCCGTTCCCCATGCCGTTCGTCTTTCCCGACGGCACGATCTGCCGCAATTTCGACCAGCTCGCCCTGGCCTGTCATAACGCCTGGTCCACCGCCATTGAACTGCTGCGCCACGGCGACCTGGCCAACTTCCTCGCCGGCCTCGGCCGCGCCGATCTGGCCAAGGCGGCGCGCGAAGCGGCCCGCGACGCGGACAAGGACCGCGCCCTCGATCAGCTCCTCGGCCAGCTGCCCGCCAACACCATCGAACCGGCCAGGCTCCGCGTCGAAACGCTCCAGGTCAACCTCGGCCGGCTCGCCATCGGCAAGGACCACCGCTTTGAGCTGCGCCTCGCCAACCAGGGGATGCGGATGCTGTCGGGCACGGTCGCCGTGGACGACGGCGCCTGGCTGGCCCTCGGCGACGGCGGCGGCTCGCCGCGCAAGGTCTTTCAGTTCCAGTCGAACACCAGCATCCCCGTCCAGGTCCGCGGCAAGCTGCTCCGCGCCGCCGCCAAGCCGATTCAGGGCCGGCTCGTCCTCGAAACCAACGGCGGCGCCGCCACCGTCGTCGTCACCGCCGAAGTGCCGGTCCAGCCGTTCGCCGAGGGCGTCCTGGCCGGGGCGGTCACGCCGCGGCAGATCGCCGAAAAGGCGAAGAAGGCCCCGAAGGAATCCGCCCCGCTGTTCGAGAGCGGGGCCGTCGCCCGCTGGTACATTCAGAACGGCTGGACGTATCCGGTCCAGGGGCCGGCCGCGTCGGGAATCGGCGCCGTCCAGCAGTTCTTCGAGGCGCTCGGCCTAACCCACCCGCCCAAGGTGGAAGTGCGCGAATCGTCGCTTTCCTTCGAAGGCCGGCCGGGCGCCGGCGTCTTCCACACGCTGGACGTGTTCACCGCGGAAAAGCGGCCGATCTTCGCCTCGGCCGTCAGCGACGCCCCCTGGCTCAAGGTCAGCAGGGTCGCCCTCAACGGCAACACCGCCCGCGTCCAGCTCGCCGTCGAGCCGGTGCCGGATCGGCCGGGCGAGACCCTTCAGGGCAACGTCACCGTCCGCGCCAACGGCAACCAGCGCTTCGTCGTCCCCGTGTCGCTCCGCGTCGTCGGCAAGCCGCGCGTCACGCCGCCCCCCCGCCGGGGCGGCGACGGCGTCTTCCCGGTGCTCGAGGTGGTCGAAGTGACCGACGCTTACCCGGAGGCGCAGCCCCTCGTCGTAGCGTCGGCCGACGGCCCGCCCCCGATCCGCCGAATTGCGGACACGATGCGGCCGGCAGCCCCCCCCCGGACGATGGACGCCCTGCGATCTCCGGTCGGCGGCCGGGCGCCGGTCGTGATGGAGGCCATTCCGCTCGACGACGAGGAGGCGCCGGATCGGAAGCCGAATCGCGGCGCGGCGGACCTGATTTTACCGCTATTACCCGTCGCGTTCATCCTCATTGGGCTGCTGGCGACGGTGGTGCGGGACGGCGTCGTCTGCGCCCTGCGCCGCACCCCACGGCGGAGGGGCCGGGAGACCTGTCCGCCGGGCCGCCGAAGCAGCTGATCGGCATCCAGTTCCACGACAAGACCAAGGATGTCATGCTCGGCACGGGCGGGGTCAAGGGCAACGGCGACGCGAAAGAACGGGCCTTCTGGGACCCGACCATGCGTTTCGGATTGGTGATGCTCAACCAGATGGACCAGCAGGGCAAGCCGAAGCGCCTTACCTACGAGCCGGAAGGAAATACCAACAATTGCTGCATCCGGCTGGACGGCTCGGATCGATTGTTCGGCGAAGAGACGTTTGAAGGGGGCGTTCCCTTCCGCCGGGTGGGGAAGACCTTGCCGCGCGACCCCGGCCGCTGGACGGAGATGGAAGGCGACCTGGGCGACGACCCCAGCGGCATGAAGCGCGAGGGGAAGCGCTCGGCCTGGGTCTACGACCCGCAGAAGGTGCAGATCACGCAGACGGTGGAGCTGGTCGTCGGAGAGTCCGGCCAGCTGGACACCTGCCTGGTGCGCTACAAAATCGACAATCAGGATACGAAAAAACATCACGTCGGCCTGCGCTTTTTGCTGGACACCTATATCGGCGCCAACGACGGCGTGCCGTTCCTGATCCCCGGCCAGGACGGACTGTGCAACACGAAGCAGGACCTGCGCGGCCCGGCCGTGCCGCAGTACATCCAGGCCTTCGAGTTTGACGATTCCAAGGATCCCGGCACGATCGCCCGGTTGCAGCTGAAGGTGGGCGGCGGCGTCGAATCGCCCGAGCAAGTCACGCTCGGCGCCTACCCGGACCTCCGGCTGGCTGAACCGGACGCCGAAGTGGCGCAGCGGCTCCGGAAACTCGGACTGAGGCCCGACGAGCGCTGCTTGCAGGAACAGACGAAGTGGGACGTGCCGGTCTTCCCGATTGACACGATCGAGCCGGGCGACTCGTGCGTGACGATGTACTGGCCGGTCAAGACGCTGGGACCGGGCGAGAGCCGGGAGGTGGGCTTCGAGTATGGTCTCGGCGACGTGGCGGCCAGCGAGAGCGGCGGAAAGCTCGGCCTGACCGCCGACGGCGACCGCACGCCAGGCGGCGAGCTGACCGTCACCGCGTACGTCGCCAACCCCGGCGCCAACCAGACCGTGACCCTGACCTTGCCGAACGGGTTTCAGGTCGCCGACGGCGGAGGGCTGACACGGCCGGTCCCGGCGGCCGGCGGCGTGAGCCGCATGAGCCCGGTGACCTGGAAAGTCAAGGCGGGCGGGGCCGGCGAGTACACCCTCAAGGCGGAGTCCAACGGCGCCAGCCAAACCAAGAAGATCAAGATCCGGCAACGAACCCTCTTCGGCGGGAACTGATTCCTGACCTCGTTTTGCGGCGACCCGGAGGGGAGCGCTCCTCCCCGCGCTCCCCTCCGGGTCGCCGCAAAACGACAGCTTTCTCCCGCCCGGCACGGGGACGGCGATGTCCTTTCGACGGTTCATCTACTACTGCGCCGTGTGCGGCGGCGCCGCCGCGTTTGTCGGCTGGATGGCGGGCAAGCCCCTGCCGCTGGAAGCCAGCGTCATGCTCGACGCGCTCAAGGCGCTCTGCCTGGGCATGATGCTCGGCGCCGTGCTGGCGGTCATCGATTCGCTGTGGAACTTCTCGCAGGCCCAGCTGCCCGTCGCCGTGCTGCGCGTCCTCGTCGCCGGCCTGGCCGGCTGCGTGGCCGGCTTCTTCGGCGCCCTGATCGGCAGCGGCCTGACCTATCTAACCAACCTGTCGCTGTTCCAGGTCTTCGGCTGGATGCTCACCGGCCTGCTCATCGGCGCCTCGGTCGGCGCGTTCGACCTCCTCGCCGTTTTGGCGAAGAACCAGGACGCCTCCGGGCCGCTCAAGAAGGTCGTCAACGGCCTGATCGGCGGCGGCGTGGGCGGCCTCCTGGGCGGCGTGCTCTACGTCCTCTTCATGCTGGCGCTGGGCAAGGCGTTCAGCACGAATCCCGACTTGCTGGATAGTCTTTGGAGTCCGAGCGCCATCGGCTTCGTGATCCTGGGGACGTGCATCGGCCTGTTGATCGGCCTGGCCCAGGTGATCCTGAGGGAGGCGTGGCTGAAGGTCGAGAAGGGCTTTCGGCCGGGCCGTCAGTTGATCGTGTCGAAAGAGCAGGTGCTGATCGGTCGCGGCGAGGCGTGCGACATCGGCCTGTTCGGCGACAACGGCGTGGAGCGAACGCACGCCCGCATCCTGCGCAAGGGCGACCGCTACCTCTTGATCGACGCCGACACGCCGGGAGGGACGTACCTCAACGGCCGACGCATCGACGGGCCAACGCCGCTGCGCCGGCGACGAGATCGGCGTCGGCAAGGCGGTCATCCGCTTCGGCGAGCGGCAGAAGCGAAATGATGAACGATGAATGATGAATCAAGAAAGTCTTTGATTCATCATTCATCGTTCATCGTTCATCATTCAGCGCTGCGTCGCCCGGAACGGCCGGCCCTCCACCGGCCAGCTCCGCACTTCCTTGCCGTCGTGGTCCAGCTCCACCACCGTCCGCGCCAGACGGCTGGCGACCAGGACGTGGCCGTTCGGCAGCCGCACGGCCGACGTCGGCTGCTGCGTCGTGATCTCCCACACCGTCTTGCCGTTCTCATCCACTTCAACCACCTTGTTCGTCGCATAGACCGGGATCAGCACGTGGCCGTCCGGCAGCGCCTCGACGTTGACGCCGACGGGCAGGACCGGCAGGTTCAGCGGCAGCGTCTTCAGCTCCTTGCCCGTCTCGTCCAGGTGGAGGAGCGAACCGCCGTTGGTCAAGAGCGCGATCGAGCCGTCGCGGAACTTGGAGGCCGCGCACACGTCGTTCGGCCGGGGGAGCGCCGTTTTCTCCTGGCCGTCCTTGTCCAGTACGGTGAGCTGATTGCGGGCCACGACGAAGATGTCGCCGTCGGACAGCCGCTGGGCGCCCAGCACCAGGCCGGGGGCGTGATACTGCCAGAGGATGTCGCCCTTGGTGTTCCGCTCGGAAACGGCGCGGCCGATGTATTCGGCGACGAGCACGCGATCGGGGCCGACCATCTGAGCGTCCACGGCGTAGCGCAGGCCGGTGATCCGCCAGCGCTCCTTGCCGCCCGCGTCGTATTCGATCAGGTTGCTGCTGCTCCGCTGCCTCAGATCCATCTCGGTGACAAGAGTGTAACCGAGGCGGCGGCTGGTCAAGTCGATCCCGGCCAGGTCGAGGGCGGCCCGGTGGTCCTTCCACCAGGCCTCCCAGGCGTCGCGGCACTTGCGGCGCGACGCCTCGTCGTCGCCGGGCGAAACCGACGGGGCCTGATCGCCGGCCACCAGCCGCAGCACGTCCTCGACGGGGCCGCTCCGCTGCCGCGGCGTCTCGCCCAAGAGATCGATCAGGGTGGTGATCGCTTCCTTGTCGTGGGCGGCGACCAGGGCCAGGGCCACGCGCTGCCGCACGATGGGGTCGGCGTCGTGCAACAGCTTCTCGACGGCCGGCCGAAGGTCGGCGACGCCGGCGCGGGTCAGGGCGTCGCCGGCCGCCGCACGTCGAAGCGGCGAGGGATCGCCGAGCGCCTGGACCAGGATCGGATCGACCTTGCCGCCGCGTACGCCCGCCGACGCCAGCGCCTGGCTGGCGTCGTCCAGGAGGTCGGCGTCTTCCAGCGTGGACAGTACGGCCAGCAGCGCCTCGACGGCGCCGGACGGCTTGAGCCGGCCGAGCGTGCGAACCGCCGCAGCCTCCGTGGACGCCGACGGGGCCGTCCGGGCGATCACCATCAGGCAGTGTTGCGCCCGGAAGCGCACCTCCGGGTCGTCGGCGTTCAGGGCCGCACGCAGCAGCGACCGCACGGCCGGTCCCATCGCCATGAGGCCGGCGGCCGCCTTCTCGCGCACGTCGAAATCGTCGTCGCCGAGCTGGCGGATCAGCGTCCCGGCTCGCTGCCGGTCGTCCTCCGACAGAACGCGCTTGCGGAGGAGGTCCAACAGCCCCGGCCCATCGGTGGGTAGATCGGCGGCCCGCAACGTCTCTTCATCGGCTGCAATGGCGTCGTCGGCCGGCGCGGAGTGCAGTACGGTCGCGGCCAACAGGGTGGCGTGGAGTGCGAGAAGCATGGCCGTGCTCTTCCAGCGGCGGGCGAGCGGGGGTGTCAGCCCCCTGATTCTTTATGCAATCGCTGACAGAATGCGGAATCAGGGGGCTGACGCCCCCCGCTCGCCCGCCGCCTCATCGGCGAAACGCCCGTGTGACGCGCGTGTCGCGGCGGACCTCCCAGACCTCCTTGCCGTCGCGGTCCACCTCGATGGCGCGATGCTCCGAATAGGTCGTGATCAGCGTGTCGCCGTTGGCCAGGCGCACGGCCGCGATCGGCTGATCGGCGGCCGCCTCCCAGACGACGGCGCCGTGCGCGTCCAACTCCACGACCCGGTTGTCGCCCGCCTCCGGGACCAGCACATTGCCGTTGGGCAGCACGTCGATCCGACCGCCGGAGAACTTCAGCGACACCATGAAACTGCGCAGCTCCTTCCCCTTGTCGTCCAACAGAACGAAGCGGGCGGCCTCGGCGCCGGGCGCCGGCTGCGTCACCAGCGCCACGTCGCGGTTGCCCAGTTTCTGGGCCTTCATGATCATCTCGCCGTTGGGCCGTTCGTATGTGTTCACCACGCCGCCGTCCCGGTTCACTTCGATCAGCTGCGCCTGCGTGGCGATGAACGTGTTGCCGTTGGGCAGCCGTTGTGCGACGAGCGCGCCCTCGATCTGCTTTTCCCAGACCACTTCGTTCTTGCTGTTCCGCTCGGTGACGCGGCCTCCCAACCCGGACGGGTTGCCGTGTTCCGCAACCAGGACGTTGCCGTTGGGCAGCAGCTGGGCGTCGAGTGGGAAGTTGAGTTGGCCGATCTCCAAACGCGGATGATTGGCGCTGTCAAGCTCCAGGACGCGGCCCTGGTCGAGCAGGACGATGAGAGTGTAGCCGTTGGTGCGGGCGGCGTCCGCCAGGCGGTCGGCGTCCACCTTGACGCCGTCCTCGTCCCACCACGCCCTCCAGGCGTCGCGGTACTTGCGGCGTGCGGCCAGGTCCAGCGCGGAGGGCGGCGGCGCCTTGTCGCCGGCGATGCGGTAGAGCATTTCCTCGACGCGACTGGCCTCTCGCCGCGGCAGCTGGTCCAGAAGGTCGATCAGCACCGGCACGGCGGACTTCTCCCGCGTCGCCGCCAGGGCTATGCCCGCCCGATAGCGGACCAGCGGGTCGGGATCCTGCAACAGCTTTCGCACGGCCGGCAGCTGTTCCGGCGCCCCGCCTCGGCACAGGGCGAACGCCGCCGCCCCGCGCTTGAGCGACGACGCATCCGTCAGCGCCCGCACCAGGGCGGGGTCGGCCTTGCCGTCGCTCACCGCCAGGTCCGCCAGGGCCAGCCGGGCCTGCTCGGCCAGATCCTCCTCGCCGGCCGCCGGCAGGAAGTCCAGGAGCGCCTCGGCCGCCCCCACCGGCTTCCGCCGGGCCAGCATGCGCATCGCGGCGGCGGTGGACGCCGAATCGGTCCCCTCGTCGATCTGCTGGAGACACTCCCGTGCGCGATGCGCCACCTCCGCATCCGGGTTCGCCAGGGCCGCCAGCAGCAGCGGCTTGGCCCGAATCCCAATGCCGCACAGCTGGATCGACGCGTCCTCGCGCCGGTCGAAGTCGTCGTCGGCCAGCTGATGGATCAGCGCCTTGACGTGCGTCTCCTCGTCGTTCCGCGGCGACGCGCTGGCGGAAGAACTCCACCAGTCCAGGACCGTCCAAGGGAAGCTTGCCGTCCCTGAGCAGCTCCTCGTCCGACGGGTCGAAGACGGGGCCGTCGTCGGACAGCACGGGCATGCCGGGGGCGGGGGGCGGCGGAACGGCAGGGACCGGCTGGACGGGCGGCAGGGCGAGCAAGACCCAGGCGGCGGCGATGTGCATGTGAGCGTTCCTCTCACAAGGGCGACCTCGTCGGAATGATGAACGATGAACGATGAATGATGAATTGTCTTTGATTCATCATTCATCGTTCATCGTTCATCATTTTCTTATCTGCGTCGGACGCGGTTGGTGGTCGTGTTCATCGGCAGGTTCCAGTCGTTGACCTGCTTGCTGTTCTTGTCCACCTCGATCAGCTTGTTCGGCCAGGTCTGGCTGACGATCAGCGTGTTGCCGTTGGGTGAGCGGGCGGAGGCGATCGGGTTCATCGCGGAGGTCGTGGACCAGACCTCCTTGCCGTCGCCGTCGAACTCGGCGACCTTGTTGAACGGGTTCTGGGCGGTAATCAGCACGTTGCCGTTGGGGAGGACGTCGTTGCCCAGCGTCCAGGTCTGCTGCGGCAGGCGCCAGCTTTTCAGCTGCTTGCCCGACGTGTCCAGGCGCTCGACCATGCCCAGAGCGGAGATAAGGACGATCTCGTTGTTGCGCAATTTCGCGGCCGTCAAAATATCGTTGTTGGGCCGCGGGATGACATAGACGTCCTTCCCGTCGCGGGTGCATTCGGAGAGCTGGTTGCGGCACACGATGAAGGTGTTGCCGTTAGGCAGTCGCTGGGCGCTCTCGGGGAAGAAGCCCTGCTGCATCTGCTTCGTCCAGAGCGGCTTCTCGCTGTTCTTGGCGTCGCGCTCGGTGATGCGCTGGGCGCCGAACTCGGTGATGAGAAAGCGGTCGCCGGACAGCGCCACGGCGTCCTGCGGGTTCATCAGGCCGGTAATGTGCAGCCGCTCCTTGCCGTCCGGGCCCAGCTCGATGATCTGGTTGTTGTTGGGCTGGATGAGCAGGGTGTACCCAAGATAACGCGGGGCGGCGTTGTAGACGTAGCGGTCCACCATCGTCACCCGCTCGCCTTTGTCCTTCCACCAGGCCGCCCACAGGTCGCGCCGCTTGCCGCGGGCCGGGGCGTCGTCGCCGGGCGCCAGATCGAGCGGGCCGTGATCGGCGGCCAGGCGCAGCAGGTACGCCTCGGCCTCGCCATTGGGATCGCCCCTGGGGTCGGCGACCAGCGCGATCAGGACGGGCACGGCGTCGCGGTCGTGGGGGCCGCCGGCCAGGGCCAGGGCGGCCTGGAGGCGAACCGACGCCTCGGGGTCGGTCAGCAGCTTCTTGACGGCCGGCAGGTTGTCGCCCAGCGGCCCCAGACAGAGGGCCTCGGCGGCCGCGCCGCGACGAACGGCGTCCTTGTCCTCTAGCGCCTTCGACCAGGGCCAGCGCCGGCTTGCCGTCGGGGTAAGCGACAGCGTTGAGCGCCGACTGGATCTCGGGCAGCATCCCCTCGTCGTCGCAAAAGGGCAAGTAGGCCAGCAGCGCCTCGGCCGCACCGGGCGGCTTGCGCAGCGCCACCACCCGCGCCGCCACCGGCGACAGCGGAGCGGCCTGGTCCTTGTCGATTTGCTGCAACACGTCGCGGGCGTTCTGGTTGATCTCCGGCTCCGGGTCGTTCACCACCTGCCGCAACTTGCGGACGACAAGCACCCCCATGCCCTTCAACTCCATTTTCGCCTTCTGCCGCACGTCGAAGGATTCGTCGCCGAGTTGGTGGATCAGCTTCTCCGCCTTTTCACTGTCCGCCTCGGTGAGAGTGCGCTTGCGTGAACTCTTCGAGGCTGGCCGTCCCCTCGGAGGACTTCCACCAGGCGGCCCAGGCGTCGTGGATCTTGGCCCGCGAGGCGTCGTCGGTCAGCGTTTCCTTCGGCGCCTGATCGCCGGCGAGGTTGGACAGGTACTCCTCGGCGAAGCGGCCCTGCCCGATACGGAAGCTTGCCGAGCAGTTCGATCAGCGTGTCCACGGCGGCGGCGTCGCGGGCCTGGGCCAGGGCCAGGGCGGCGCGGAGCTGTACCGTCGGCTTGGGATCGGCGAGCAGCTTGCGGAGAACGTCGCGCGGCTCGGCGAGGCCGTTCTGGCAGAGCACGTCCACGGCCATGGCCCGGCGGAGCGGCGACTCGTCGGCGAGGGCCTTGAGCAGGGCGGGGTCGGCCTTGCCGTCGCGGTAGGCCATGGCCGGTCAGGGCGGCCTTGACCTCTTCTTGGACGGACGGATCCTCGGCGTAGGGCAGATAGGCCAGCAAGGCGGCCGTGGCGCCGTCCGGCTTGCGCTGGGCGAGCAGACGCACGGCGGCGGCGGAGACGTTGACGGAGTTGCCCTCCAGCGCCGCCAGACTGCGGCGGGCCAGTCCGGCGGCCTCCGCGGCGTCGGGGTTCTTGGCCGCCGCGCGCAGGGCCGGCACGGCGGGAGGGCCGATGGCCGTCAGCTCGGCGGCGGCCTTCTCGCGGGCGGCGCCGTCCTTGGCGCCGAGCTGTTCGATCAGGGCGGCCAGGCGATCCGGGGCAACCTCGCCCCTCGTCCGCAGGCGGAAGAACTCCAGCAGTCCGGCGCCGTCCACGGGCAGACCGGCCGACTTCACGGTCAATTCGTCGTTGAGGAGGGCGTCGCCCTCGGCGGCCCATCCCGCGAGCGGCGCCAGAACGGCTGCACACAGAACCAGGAGAATACGGGTACGCATATGAGATTCTCGGCTGCGAGGTCGAGGGGCGGTTCCTTGGTGTTCGGGTCGGGGCGAGCCCGTGCCGTGTCGCGGAAACCAATCAGGGGGCTACGCCCCCGCTCGCCGTCAGCGCCGCGACGCCACGGGTGAAACGTCAGATCTTTCATCTCGTGCGACGACCTTACCGGCCTGGTCCAGCTCGACGATTTCCGTCTGATTCAGACTGGTCACCAGCGTGTGGCCGTTGGACAGGCGGTAGAAATTGCTCGCCTGTTGCACGTTGGACTCCCATACCTGTTTGCCGTCTCCGTCGTATTCCATCACCTTACCGGCGTTCCACGAGCTGACAAGGACGTGATCGTCGGGCAGGACCTGGGCGCCGTTGATGCCGAACTGGGGGTTGAACGGAACATGACTGGATTTCACTTCCTTGCCCGTGGCGTCGATCCGAACGTAGCCGCCCTGGTTGTTCAGGTACGCGATCTGGCCGTCGTGGAACTTCGCGGCGTCGAGGATCCACTCGCCGGGCCGCTGCAGGCTCCAGACCTGATGGCCGGTGCGGTCGAACTCCATCAGCCCGTTGCGGCCGGCGACGAAGGTGCGGCCGTTCGGCAGGCGCTGCACGCGGAAGCCCTGGTTGATGTTCGCCTCCCAAAGGACCGTATTGGAGTGGATGTCCCGCTCGCACACGTGCTGGCCGTTGTTGTCGATGAACACGACATGGTTGTTGTTCGTGGTCACGGCGTCCTGCGGCCAGGCGACGTTTTCGATCTGCCAGCGGACCTTGCCGGTGGAGTCCTGTTCGAGGATGCGGCCGGAAGGCTTGCCGGGGAAGTTCATTTCGACGACGAGCAGATAACCGAGGTCGCGATCCTCCCTGAAATCGATCTTGGCGAGGTCGATGGCGCCGCGGTTGGCGGTCCACCAGGCGTCCCAGGCGTCGGCGGCCTTGCGTCGGGCGTCCTCGTCGCCGACCACGGAGATGGAGGGGGCCTTGTCGCCGGCGAGGTAGGCCAGCATCTCCTCGGCCTGCCAGACCCGATCCGGCGGCAGCTTGGCCAGCAAATCAATCAGGACGGGAACGGCGTCCTTGTCCTTCGCCGCCGTCAGGACGGCCAGGGCCGTGCGGAGGCGGACGTCCAGGTCGGGGTCCGCGAAGCGTTTCTTGACGGCGGCCAGGTTGTCGCCGGCGCCGCGGCGGACCAGGGCGACGGCGGCGGCGCTGCGGCGGACGCCGATCCTGTCGTCGAGCGCCTTGACCAGGACGGGAACGGCCTTGGCGTCGTGGACGGCGAGGCTATTGAGCAGGTCGCGGAGCTGCTCGGCGGCCGTGTCGCTGTCGGCGAAGGGGAGATAGGCCAGCAGCGTGGCGACCGCCCCTTCCGGCGCCCGGAGGGCGAGCATCCGGCCGGCCGCGGCGGGCAGAGGATTCGGCGTGTCTTGTTCGATCAAATGCAGGCAGTTCTCGGCGAACGGCGTGATGCGCGGGTTGGCGCCCGCCGAGGCCTGGCGCAGGAGCGGCGCGACGCGGGGGCCCATGCCGACCAGCTCGGTGGAGGCCTTTTCCCGCACCTCGGCCGATACGTCATCGAGCTTCTGGATGAGGGCGAGGGCCTGCTCGCGCTGGTCGTCGGTCAGGGTGCGC
The DNA here is from genome assembly GCA_963771935.1 of uncultured Planctomycetaceae bacterium. Lineage (GTDB taxonomy): Bacteria > Planctomycetota > Planctomycetia > Gemmatales > Gemmataceae > UBA4732. The sequence continues at coordinate 119,878 of CAVYVK010000010.1, forward strand.
GACTGGAATTCATCGAGGAGGACCTTGTCATCGATGCCGTGCCACCAGGCGGCCCAGGCGTCGCGGCGCAGCTTCCGGGACGTGGCGTCGTTGCCCTGCGGCCCGGCCACGGCCCAATCGCCGGCCAGGGTGGTGAGATAGGCCTCGGCCTGTTTGCGCTGCTCCGGGGGCAGGTCGGCGAGCAGGTCGATGAGGACGGGGACGGCGTCCGTTTGGTAGGCGTCGGCCAGGGCCATGGCGACGCGAAAGCGGACGGTCGGCGTGGGATCCTTGAGCAGTTCGTGGACGGCGGCCTTCTGGTCGTCGCCGCCGACGCGGACAAGGGCGACGGCGGCGGCGGCCCGGCGCACGGGCGTCGGATCCGTCAGGGCGCGGACGACGGCCGACACCGGTTTGCCGTCCTTGAGGGCGACGGCGGCCAGGGCGGTTTCGACCTCCTGCTCGACCTTGTCGTCCTCGGCGTAGGGAAGATATTCGAGAAGGGCGTCGGCGGCGCCGTCCGGCTTGAGGGCGGCGACGGCGCGAACGGCGGCCATCGACAACTCGGCCCCGTGGGGCCCTTCGATGTTCTCCAGACACTGGCGCGCCCGTCCGGCGAAGTCAGGATCGTCGAGGTTATTGGCGGCTTCGCGGAGAAAGGGAACGGCCGGTTCGCCGAGGGCGACAAGCCAGCCGGCGGCGGAGTCGCGGGCGGCGGGGTCGGCGAGCTTCTCGACGAGGACGGCGACGGCCGCCTTGTCAGCGGCCGGCTCGCTGCGCTTGTGGAGGAAGTCGAGGAGGGCGGGGCCCTCCACGGCGATGTTGGCCGCTTTGAGGGTCTGCGCATCCGCGGAGGAGAGCGCGGCGGGGGGAGAAGCGGGAGAGGCAGGCAGTGGTCCAGCCGGCAGCGCGGCGAGCAGCAGGACAAGCGAACCGACGGACATAACGGAAGACTCCGTGGTGTACCGGGTGCGGGTGAGATCACCCTATCATAGACGAATCAGGCGGGCGACGGGAGGGAAAAAACAGTGAGGAGTGAGGAGTGAGGAGTGAGGAGAAAGGCAGGCCGGGCGGTATTGTCTTTCTCCTCACTCCTCACTCGGCTTTCATGGCATCGTGATGTCGATCTTGGCCGCTCGGCGAAGTTGTTCGAGGAGGCTCATGCGCCACTCCTCGGTGCAGACCTCGCGCACGCCGTCCTTCATCTTGGCAAAGTCGGACGGCTCGCCGGCCTTGCGGTCGGTCACCTTGATGAGATGAAAGCCGTAACCGCTCTGCACCACCTCGCTGACGCCGTTGACCGGCGTGCTGAAGGCGGCCTGGGCGAAGGCCTCGTCCACCATGAACTTGCGCGGGAAGTAGCCCACGTCGCCGCCGCCGGGCGCCGTCGGACACTGCGAATACTTCTTCGCCGCCTCCGCGAAGTCGATCTGGTTGGCCACGATCTGGGCGCGCAGGTTGTTCAGCTGCTCCTTCAGCTTGACCTTGTCCGCGTCCGTCGCGTTGGGCGGGATGCGCAGCAGGATGTGGCTGGCGCGCACCATTACGCGGTCGAAAAAGTCCTTGTTGACCTTGTAATACTTCTCGATGTCGGCGTCGCTGATTTTCGACTTGGCGTAGTTGTCCCACTGCACCGCAAGGGCGCAATCGGCGCGGAAGGTCGCCTCGGTCTGGCCGCTCTCCTTGTAGAAGTCCTGGAGGGTTTTTTTCTCCTTGTTCAGTTCAGCCTCGACGGCGGCGACGCGGGCGCTGACCTCGGCCGGCGGGGCCGGCGCCGCGTTCTTGGCGATGAACTGGTGCATGAGCTTGTCGTCGATGAGCATGTCGAGGATCTGAATAGCTTGGCCGTGCCGCTGCTCCTCGGTGAGCGGGGCGGGGTTCGGTCCCGCCACCTGCTTGAGGGCGTCGTCGAATTCGGCCCTGCTGATGGCCTCGCCGTTGACGACGGCGGGCGGCTTGGCGCCCGCCGGGGCGGCCGGCGGCGCCGCGGCCGGCGGAGCGCCGGCCGGGCCTAGAGCGCGCGCGCCCGCCGCGGCCCCCGCCAGCAGCGCCGCGCCGGCCAAGCCCGCCACGATCCATTTTCGCCGACTCATCCGAACCTCCTGTTCTCCCTGGATTCGCAAGGATATGGTCCCCGTTCGGGCCGGAGTTATAGCCGCCGGCCGCGGTCGGGGGGAGAGCAGTTTCGGCGGCGGCGCGCCGAACCCGGTGCGCTCTCGCGCGGCTTGAGGAACCGCTCGAAAAACAGGCGCATCTGTTCATTCGATTCGTCGGTCGGCGCGTGCCCCTCGCGGCTGGTCATGGCGACGCGGTCCTCATAGCCGAGGAATTTGTTCACCGCGACGGCATGGTTGAGCGCCTTCCAGCGCTCCGGCGTGTCTTCCGAGCCTCCCGACACCAGGAACGGCCGCGGCGCCATCAGGGCGTGCAACTCGGTCAGGTCGTGGCCCTCCGCGATCAGCTTCTTGTACGGTCCCGTGCGCGGATCCTTGTCGTCGGGGATGCCAGGCTTCCGCTCCCGATCCGGCTCGTATCCGAGATACCACGGCTCCCAGTAGTTGACGTTGCGCGCTTCTCGTCGAAGACGATTCCAGGGTCCGACCAGACGGCGCAGGCGAACTTGTCATAGAGACAGGAGGCGAACATCGCCCATTTGCCGCCGTAGGAGTGGCCGACGACGCCGATCCGCTTGGGATTGACCTGCGGCAGGTTGGCCAACGCGTTGTAGCAGTTGGCGGCCATGTACGCATGAAAGGAAAGCGGCTGCAATTGCGCCTTTTTCTTGTCCGGGAAGTAAGAATTGGGATCGCTGCCCAGCGACAGGGCGACGAAGCCGCGCTTTGCCAGCTGCCGGGCGAAGTCGCGCTTCGGCTCCTTGCCCAGGCCGACGCCGGTCTTGGCGTCGTAGAAGACCACCACCACCGCCGGGAACGGCCCGTCGCCGTCCGGCACGAGCAAATAGGCGTCGTCCGTCGTCCAGCCCGGCGCCACTTCGAGACGGATGTGGTTTTGCACGTAGCCGTCCTTGGTTTCCTTTTCCAGGTACTCGATCTTCGGCTTCTCGATCAGCGGCGGCCACGCGCCGAGCGTGTCCGTCCAGTATTTCAGGATCTCTTTCCTCCGTTTCGGCCAATCGTCGGGCGTCTTGACCGGGCTTCCGTCGTAGAACTTCAACGGCGACTTATAATCTCCGAAATCGTTGGCGTACTCCTTCGGCGGATGGAAGAACGGCGCCAGGCTGTCAGCGCCGGCTTCCGGCAACTGCCACGCCTCGTTGAAGAAGCCGGCGCAGGACGATTTCGTCGAGCGGCTGCGACGGGTCGGCCGGCGCCTTGCCGCCGACCTGGAGGACGGCCCAATCGCCCAGGCGCGGGAAGAGCAGGTAGTTGAGCGACGCCAGCTCCTTCTCGTGGAAGGTGTGGCCGCTGTTCAACACGACGTATCGGCCCGGCGCCAGCGGATTCGGCTGGATCAGCACCGGCGCATGGTCGTCGGCGGTGTAGCGCTCCCCGCCGACTTGCAACTCGTCCCGCGTCCAGCGGATCGGCAGCTTCGGCAGCACGCGCTCGATCCAGCGGTTGCTGCCGGGGTCGCCGAACAGGATGAGGTTGCAGCGGCGCACGTCCTCGTCGGTGACGGTCCTGTCGTCCTTCACGGGTAATTCGCCTCGAAAATAGCGGTCCCATTCGTAGGCGAAGCGCCTGAGGTTGGCGTCGGCCCACGCTTGCACCGCGGGGTTCCAGGCTTTGCCGGTGCCGCGGACGCAGAGGAACGGCGTCGTGAAGGCGTCGTCGATCGGCCCCTGCAAACCGGGCCGCTTGCCCGAAGCGCCGTCATCGGTCGCGCCAAGGTACGCCCACTTGCCTTCGCGCCGGCTGATCACGACGGCGCGTCCGGCCGCCGAATCTTCGCGCCGGCACGGCGACCTCGACCCCATCCACGCGCAGCTTCGGTTTCGCGCCTTGCAGCATGGGCGGAAAGATCGCGAAGCGCGTCACGTTTTTCGGCGCCTTGACCACGACCGTCCCGTCGTCAGCGGCCTCCGCTTCCAGCTCGGCGCGGACGTATTGCTTCCTCCATGCCGAGGATTTGCAGCCAGTGGCAACGGTTGTACTTCAGCGTCCAGGTGACAAAGCGTATCTTCTTCGGTGCATGATCCAATCCCTTCGCCGCGAACTCGCCGATGCGCCGCATCTGCTCTTTTTGCGTGACCGGGTCGATGACGTGCCCCGTGCCGGGCGAGATCAGATTGACCAGTTTGAGACCTTCTTTCTCCATAGCCTGCCCCATGAGGACGTGCGCCTGGAAGAAGACGTCCTTTTCGCCCATGCAGGCGACGACGGGGACGACGCCGGCGTTGGCCGCGTAGTCGATGGAGTCGAGCATGTGCAGCCCCTTCTCCTGGTACGGCGGCAGCGGCCCGACCTTCACGAAATTCGGCAGCGGCGTCTCCGAGAAGTGATGCGTGTCCACGTAGCCGGAGTACGGTCCCAGCGCGACGAAGAAGTCCGGATGCTTCAACCCCAAATGCCACGTCCCCGAAGCGCCCATCGACATGCCGCGCAGGACGATGCGGTCGCGGTCGATGGTGTAATTGCGACAAACCGCCTCGATGGCCTCGAAAACGTCCGTTTCTCCCGCCCAGCGATAGCAATTCTCGACCCGGCCGAGCGGGTGCAACTCGATGTAATCCTGGTCCGGGGCGGCCTTCGATTCGCCGTCGCCCTCGTCAAAGCGGCTGATGAAGCGCAGCTCGCTCATGCCGACCGGCTTGCTGCTGCCGTGCAGAACGACATCGAGACGGATCGGCCTGGCGGGGTCATACCCGGCCGGCACGACGACGCCGTAGGGCTGCACGGAGCCGTCCACGACGGAGAGGAAGCCGCGCACGACCTTCCCCTTGCGGCTGGCCCACGGCCGTTTGCCGGCCTCCAGCGCCGCCGCCCGTTCGTTGCCGCGCTCCAGCGCCTTCTTCAGCAGCGCCACGTCGGCCGGATCGAACTGCGTGTCGTAGCGCAGCGCCCAGGCGGCGCCCTTGGCGAAGACCGCCGCGTCGGCCGAGTCGTCCGCCTTATTCGACCGTATAGGGGCGATACGGTCATTTAGATTGGTCAGTCCGGATTCGATCTCCTTGCGGTCGTCGTTGGAGAGTCCAGGCGGCGGAGCAGTCGCGGCGACGAACAGGCAAGCGGCGAGGAGCGCGGCGGTCATGATGGTTCCCTCATGGATGGGGGCGCGTATTATTGGAACAGCCGACGCGCCGGGCAGTCAAGAGAATAGCGGTGACGGCGAGACGGAGACCGACGATAATGACGCCGCCGCTCTGAAGCATCTGGAGAGAGAGGTAAGGAGAAAACGAAATGGCCACGGTGAAACTCGTCGATGAAAACAGCGATCACCCCATCGTCCGACGGGTCTTCGCGGACATCAAGGAGTCGAAAAAGATCGACCATGTGCCGAACATCTGGCGCGCCTGGCGGTCCACCCGGAGCATCTGGAGATGTGCTGGACGCGCCTCAAGGCGGTCATGCGCCCCGGCAAGGTCGATTTGCTGACGAAAGAAATCATCGCCCTGGCCGTGTCGGCGACGAATAGCTGTCACTACTGAATCAACAGCCACACGGCCGCCGTGCAGCGGCTGGGGCTGGATACGGACGCCTACGGCGAGGTCCTCGCCGTGATCGGTCTGTTCAACCTGATGAACAAGCTCGCCGACGCGCTGCAAATCGAGCCGGATGTGTTTCCAGAGCCTTACCGGATAGCAGAAGCGCGAACGGAAAAATAAGATATTCAGACGCCGTGAATGCTTTCGGAAGCGTTGTCCCAAGCTGCGGTCGGCGGTACGATGTGGGCGAGGAGGTTGCCATGATCGAACTGACCGAACAACAGCAGCGGGAACTCGGTGCGGCAGGATGGCCCGCGCCTGTCCTGAACCCTGCCACGCGCGAAACCTTCGTCCTGCTCCCCACCGGGATGTTTGAGCGCATCCGCGCCCTCCTGGAGGCGGAGGATGACATCGCAGCCGTCGAGGAAATGGCCCCGCTTGCGGGCGAAGTACTCGACGCGGATGAGCCTTCGGCCAGGGAAAGCGCATGAGCAGACGCGGCGATGTCGTCGTGGTGGAAATTCCCTACTACGACCGACCGGGGGGTAAGGAGCGGCCTGCGGTGGTGGTCCAGTGCGACCGGAACAATGGGCGTCTTCTCAGCACGGTTGTGGTCGGCATGACCACGAACCTCCGGCACGTAACGACGGAGCCAACGCAATTCCTGGTGGACCCCGCCGCCCCTGAAGGAGCGTCCTCAGGGGTTTCGGCGCCATCGGCCGTAAAGTGCGAGAACCTGTTCACCGTCTCGCAGGCCCGCATCAAGCGGACGCTGGGCGCCTGTCCGACGTGCTCCGGCGGCGGTTGGATGCGTGCCTGAAGGCGGCGCTAGAGCTGCCGTAGCCGCCGGATCACGCCGCCCGTCGGTTCTCCGCCGGCTTGTCCAGATTCAGCGTCGCCCGCACCACGTAGGCCGACTTGCCCTGGCTCTCGAAGTACGTCCGCGCCAGCAGTTCGCCCAACAGGCCCATCGAAATGAACTGAATCCCCACCAGCGCCAACAGCGCGCTCAGCAGCAAGAGCGGGTTGCCGGTCATGTTCACCGGGTGGACCGCGAAGTACTTCATCCACACCACGGCCAGCAGGCTCACCGCCCCCAGCCCCATCGACGCCAGGCCCGCCAGGCCCATCACGTGCATCGGCCGAGTCAGGTAGCTGTGCAGGAACTTCACCGTTATCAGATCGAGGACAACCCGGATCGTGCGCGTCAGGTTGTACTTCGTCTTGCCCGCCGTCCGCGCGTGGTGGCGCACCTCGACCTGCGTCACCTTGGCCCCGTGCATCTGCGCCAGCACCGGGATGAAGCGGTGCATCTCACCGTACAGCGGCAACGCCTCGGCCAGGTCGCGCCGCATCGCCCTGAGCGTACAGCCCATGTCCTTGATGCGCACGCCGGTCACGGCCCGGATCAGCCAGTTGCCCAGCCAGCTCGGCGCCTTGCGAATCAGCGCGTGGTCCTGGCGGTCCTTGCGCAGGCCGAACACGGCGTCCTGACCCTCCGCCAGCTTCTCCAGCAGCATCGGGATGTCGGCCGGGTCGTTCTGCAGGTCGCCGTCCATCGTCACCAGCACGTCGCCCTGCGACCAGTCGATGCCGGCCCGCAGCGCCGGCGTCTGGCCGAAGTTGCGCCGCATCTTGACCACCTTGACGCGCGGGTCGGACGCCGCCAGCTCCTCCAGCACCGCGAAGGAGCCGTCCATGCTGCCGTCGTCGATAAACAGGACCTCGTAATCGTCCAACGCCGGCGCGGCCTGGCCGGTGCGCAGCGGCTCCAGGGCGGCGCGCAGCCGATCATGCAGCGGCCGGAGGTTGTCGCACTCGTCCTTGATCGGAATCACCACCGATAGCGTGGTCATCGCCTCGAACCTCCCTGGGCCGTGGGAATCGGCCCACCAGCAGGACGCCGGCCCCGCCCAGGCTGGCGGCGGCGGAGACGGCGAACGACAGCACGGCCAGCGTGACGGCCTCCGCCGCCCCGACGCCCATCGGCTGTAGCAGCACCACCGTGGCCAGCTCGCGCAGCCCCATCCCGTTAAGGCTGATCGGCAGCAGCGCCACCAGCGCCACGAGCGGCGCCAAAACTCCGTAATAGGCCGGCGGCACCGGCAAACCCAGCGCCGCGCCCATCAGGCTGAGCAGGACCGCGTTGGCCAGCTGCACGACGAACGACAGCAGCGTGGCGGCCAGCATCGTCCGCGGATGTTCGCGGAACTCGGCGGCGCACTCCCACGCCCCGCGCAGCTTGCCGGGAAGCGGCGGCAGGCGCGACGCCAACGGAGCGGCCAGCACTCCGATCAACGTCGCGGCGCCGAGACCGGCGACCGTCCAGCGCAGCCACGGCGGCAGCGGCGTCGGACAGCACAGGGCGGCGAGGCACGCCACCGCGACCAGCGCGATCAGGCCGTTGATGCGGTCGCCGAAGACGCTCAGGAAGGCGGCCGCCCGCCGTTTCTCCCGCGGCAGGGCCGAACCCTCGCGCGTCACCAAATACCACGAGCGCACCATGTCGCCGCCGATCGACGTGGGCAAGAGCAGGTTGAAGAACATGCCGATGAAGTAGTAGGCGAGGTAACGGCCGGGCGAACCGCCGAAGCCCTGGACGCGGGACAGCATCCGCCAGCGCACCGCGCTGACCGCCTGCGCGAACAGGTAGACGCCCAGCCCCGCCGCCCATAGCGCCCAGTTGGCGCGGGCCAGCGCCGCCCCGGCCTGCGCCAGTCGATGCGCCAGGCCAGCACGGCGACGAGCAGGACGCTGCCCAGCAGCCGCCATTGCTTCTTCACTTCACCTCCAGCGGCAGCGTCAGAGGTTCCGTCGGCGCCCGTCTGGTAGAACCAGGCGTGCTGCTCGTCGATCATGTCCAGTTGGACATGGTAGCGCCCCGGCGGCAGCGGCGGCAGGGCCGCGGTCACTTCGACGGCCTGGCCCGGTGGCACGACGGCGTCGAACATGCCGGATCGCCCTTCGCGGACATACGCGTCGTTCTCGGTGAACAGCACCCAGCCGAGGTGAACGCCGGCGTTGGCGCCGGGCTGCATCACCCACGGCTTGATCGACGTGTTGGTGCAGCGGACGCGGAAGCCGAGCGGCTGACTCGGCGCGGCGTGCAGCGGCCCTGGGTCGAGCAGCTCGACCGCGGCCCGACACTCGCCGGGGCAGTAGTCCTGCTCGACCCACTGGCGGAAGAGCTGGGAGGAATGCGCCCGGCCGTTCAACCACTCCTGATAGAGATCGAAAAAGCGGTCGATATTGCCATACTTGCCACAGGACAGGTGGAAGTAACGGAAACTGAGTTGTTCCCGCGCCTCGGCCAGCCCGGCGTCGGTGTGGAGCAAGAGCGCGACGGTCGAGGCCATGCCGGTGCGGTCGATGCCGCGGTGGCAGTGGATCAGGATGGGATAGTCGCAGCGATCCAGCGCTTCGACGAGCTGGCGCATGGCCTGGATGGACGGCAGGCGGCAGGCGGAGAAGCCCACGTCCTCTTGGCAGATCCCCAGTCGGCAGGTGGTGCGACTCTCGTCGAGATACCAATCTGCCGGGTCGGAACAGCCGCACAGGTTGACGACGGTGCGGATATGATAGCGGCGGACGACGCGTTCCAGCTCGGCGGGACCGAGCTGCGCGGAGCGGTAGACGGCGCCGGGGGCGACCACGTGAACGTTCGGCCCGATGAAGATGTAGATCAGTTCGACCGCCCAGGCGGCGATGAAGCCGGCGACGCCGCCTCGGAAGACCGCGTAAAGCAGCGAATACCGGGAGGCGGGCCGCGTCAGTTCGCGCGGAATTGCAGGCATGAATCCGTTCGCCTCCCTGTCCCATCCGCGCCCGATCCGGGCGACGGGCGGGATCATGCCATATTCGGCGCGGCGTGGCTAGGTCAAGCGCAGCTCCACGCACTTTGACTCCCCGAACCGCTGTGGGTATGATGACGTTTAGGAATGAGGAGAGGCGAAGCAGCTCTGAAGGCCGTACTCGGGCCCTGCCGGCTCTCCGCAACGCCACGCATCCGGACGACAGCGTCGCCGTCCCGCGGAAAAGGACGCGGATCATGTGGCAGGCCTTCAAGCGCACGGCCTTCCGGCTGCTCGATACGGCGAAGCGCTCGCTGCGGCGGACGCGCCGCCTGCCCCTGCCCCTGATCGCCTCTCCGCCGGCGGTTCCCTACGCCCCGCTCCGTCGTATCCTCCTCTGCGACGGCGTCGCCCACACGCTGTTCGAGGAGTACGCTAGTCATCGGGCCGAGGCCCGCGGCGACGAGGAAACGGGCTGGGTGCTGCTCGGTTTGCGGGCGGCCGACGAGGCGGTGGTGCTGGCCACGCTCCCGGCCGGCGCCGAGGCGGACGCCAGCGTCGCCCACGTCCGGTTCAACGGCGAGGCCCAGGCCGTCGCCTACCGGGTCGTGCGGCAGAAGGAACGACGGCTGACCATCGTCGGGGTGGTCCATACCCATCCCGGCAGTCTGCGCCATCCCAGCGACGGCGATTTCCACGGCGATAGCGCGTGGGTCGCCGGACTTCGAGGCGGGGAGGGCGTCTTCGGCATCGGCACAGCCGACGGGCCGGAAGGCGCCGCGACGCTGTTCGCCCATCAGCCGCGGCCGAACGTCCAGTGTTTGGGAGATTTGCGATTCTCCTGGTACGCACTGGGTCGCGGTGATTCGGACTATCGCCCTGTGCCCTTGGAGTTGACAATCGGACCTGACTTGGCGCGCCCTTTGCATCCTCTCTGGTCAACACTGGAGGCCCATGCGCGGCGCATTGACTTCCTGTATCGACAGGTGGCGGGCGTCCGGTTCGAGGCGACTAACGATGAACACGGTCCGGGGCTAATGCTCACCCTGCCCCTGGCTGTCGGCGGCGAGGCCGTTTGCGTGATGGTTCGACGGAAGGAAGTTCGCTACCATGTGCTGCGGGGCGGCGAACTGGCCGTGGCCGATGTCAACGACGAAAGGATCGACCGCGGCGTCTACCAGCTGCTCGCGGAACTGGCCGGCCGTGAGTGAGGGTGAGAAGATTTCGGCCGCGTGCCGGAATCATCCTGTCCTTCTTGGTTCCCGGAGAGGAGTACTGACCATGGACTTCCGTCCCCTGAACGACCTGGAGCGGCGGCAGCTCATCAACGCCCTCCGCGGCAACGCCGAAAGCGACCGCGCCATCCTCATGAACCGCCGCGACACCGGCTTCGCCGGCGCCGCCGAGGAGGTTCCCGAAGAGGAGGTCATCAACGCCATCCGATCGGTCCCGTGCCACTACTAAGAGGAACGATGAACGATGAACGATGAATGATGAATCAAGAGAATTCATCATTCATCGTTCCTCATTCATCATTTCGGTCATGAGTCTTCTCGACAGCGAAGCCGGCAAACGCCGCCTGCTCACCATCGAGATCCCGGTCATTGAGCGGTACAACGAAGGCCGCGATCCCGCCTTCCGTATCCGCGTCCACCGCGTTGGCGGAGCGCTGGTGCTCGGCTACTGCCTCAAACCTGGGCATAACGCCTACCAGCTGGAGACCCGACTGGTGTCCAGCTATCCGACCGTGCCGCCGGAGACGCGCGTCCTGACGGCCCTGAAACATTGCCCGCACCTGCTGGAAGGCCAGACGCTCTGCTTGTGGCGGCAGGGCAGCACCCGTGCCACCAGTCGCTGGGATCCGGCGCGTTTCACCTGCATCTTCGCCATCCAGGCGGCGTGGCGCTGGTTGGCGTGTTATGAGATCTGGCACGAAACGGGAGAATGGCCTCTCCCGGAGGCGAAATGAGGAGGCTGTCGGAGCCGCGACCGTCAGGGAGCGGGTGAGGCCAAACTGCTCCCTGACGGTCGCGGCTCCGACGGATGCTTTCTCGAAGGAGAAACCGCATGGCCCATCTCGTCCAGGTCGGCGCAGGTAGCGGCGGCATGCCGGTGCTCGACATGGTCTGCCGCGACCGGCGGCTCACGCGCGTCACCCTCATCGAGCCGGACGTCTACAAACCCCACAATGTCGAGCGCCATTTGTTCCCCCTCTCCGCGGTCGGCCGAGCGCAAGGCGGACCTCGCCGAGGGCTGGCTCAAGGAACGCCGGCCCGACCTGGAAGTGCGCCTCCTCGCCTGCGACCTGATGGACCGCGAACGCCAGCCGGAAATCGACGAGGCCGTCGCATCCGCCGACATCGGCGTGTGCGCCGCCGACAACGAGCCGGCCAAGTTCCACTGGGACGCGCTCATGCGGCGCCACGCCAAACCGTGGACGCTCGGCGAAGTGCTCAGCGGCGGCATCGGCGGCTTCGTCCACTGGTTCGCGCCGGGCGGTCCCTGCTACGGCTGCGTCGCCGGACATCTGCAACGCACCGTCGTGGTGGACAACAGCCCGTCGCCGGACTACGCCAACCCTGGCGGCGCCGTCCCGGAAACCACCGTCCCCGCGAGCATGGCGTCGATTCACGCCGTCGCCTCGCTCCATGCGCTGGTGACGCTCGCCTTGCTGGAGGAGCCGACTGGCTACGCCCCTGGTTTCACGAGTCTGTTGCTCGCCCTGCAGCGGACGCCGGAAGTCTTCGAGGAGGCCTTCCGGCCCTACCGCTTCCGTGTGCCGCGCGCGGCCGACTGCCTGATCTGCCGTCCGCGGGCCGCGCCGTCCTCCGCGGAGGAACTCGATGTGGCTCTGGATGAAGCGTTGGCGCGACTGGGCCATGAATGATCTTTGGCCGCTGTACCGGATCAGCCCCCAGCCGCAGGCTCTGCACTACAGCTATGAAAAAGCCGGCCTGACCTTGCACGACCAACCCATTCCTTGGAATGCGGAGGCCGTTCTGGTCGAGGCCCTCCTGCGCCTGCCTCCCGGCGCCAGCCGGCGCAAGAGCGATTTCCTCCTGCGCCTTCCGGGCCGGCAGCCGATCGCGGCCGAGCAGCTCCGCCGCCAGGAGGGCGACGAGCGCTTCGCCATCCTCTTCCGCCTGCCGCCGCCCGCCGCCACGGTTGCCGCCGAAATCCTCTACCGCAACCGCGTCCTCGGGCAGCTGACGCTGCCGTTCCTCGGCCGCGAGGAGTTCGTCCAGAGCCTCCGACTGCAACTGTCCACGCTGTTCGTCCGCGTCGGCAGCGACAACGTGGCCTGCCAGACCTTCGTCGCCAGCCAGTGTCGCGGCCTGCTGGCCAGCGCCGTCCTGCTCAGCCCCACCAGCCTCGTGCCGATCCTCGACATGGACCTGGCGGTCGAGTTCCGCTGCGAGCGCGGCGGAGCGGTCCACCGAACGCCGGCCCGGCTGTGCAGCTCGCAGCTAGCCGGGCGCCAGGCGCTCGTCGCCGTCATGCCGCGGCGCCACCCGCGGCGCATCGGAGCATGGACGGCGACCTGGCTCCTCGGCGACCGGCCTCTGGCGACGCAGCGCCTGCGGGCCATATCGCAGAACCATTTCCGCCGCTCGCTGCGCCTGTCGGACACGCGCTTCGTGATCCAGGCGCCCGACGGGTCGGTGCGCCTGGCCCGTCAGGCGCCGCCGCTGGAAGAGCTGGGCCGGCTGGGGCCGTGCTTTCTGGTCAGCAGCTCCGAGCCGGGCATGGCCGGGATGTGTCCGATTCGTGTGGCCGCCCAGGTGTCCGGGGCCGTGCAGCCGCCGTTGATGCAGGAACAGGAAGTCCTCATCACGGACGGCCCAACGATGATCGCCCCCGGCACGCTCGACGCGGCCGAGCTGGCTCAGGTCAGCGGCTTCGAGATCAAGGTCCGCAACCGCACGCTGGGCGTCCTGTCGCTGTGTCCCGCTCCGACGGCCGCGTTCACCAGCGAGGGCGGCTTCAAACCGCCGCACGACTTCACCTGGACCGCCGCCGCCGAAGAAGAGATGACGGAACGCCTCAACCGCCTCCTGGAAGGCAAAGGCAAGGGCGAGTGACGACCGCGGCGCCGCCGACCCTATCCGACACACTGGTGATCGGTTGCGGCTACCTGGGCCGCCGCGTGGCCGCCCTGCGCCGAGCCGCCGGCCGGCGCGTCTTCGCCGTGACGCGCTCCCCCATCGCGCCGAGGAGTTCCAGCGCCTCGGCCTCGAACCCGTCCTCTGCGACGTTCTCGACCCCGATAGTCTGCTGGCGCTGCCCGCCGCGGCGGAAGTCGTATACGCCGTCGGCTTCGACCGGACGGCCGGCGCCGACATGCGCACCGTGTTCGTGACCGGCCTGGCCAACGTGCTGGAAGCGCTGGAGGAGCAGGGGCGGTTCGTCTACGTCGGCAGCACCGGCGTCTACGCCCAGCGGGACGGCGAAGCGGTGGACGAGACGGCAGCGACGGAACCGGCCTCGGAATCCGGCCGCGTGGTGCTGGAGGCGGAGCAGCTGCTCCGTGAGCAACGGCCGGACGCCGTCATCCTGCGCTTCGCGGGCATCTATGGATCGGGAAGGTTAATGCGTGAGAAGGCGGTGCGCACCGGCGAAGCGCTGAGCGGCGACCCGGACCAGTGGCTGAACCTCATCCACGTCGAGGACGGGGCCGCCGCAGTCGTCGCGGCCCTGGAACACAGTCGGCCGGGGGCTGTCTACAACGTCTGCGACGACCGGCCGGTGCGGCGGCGCGAATTTTACACGCGGATGGCCGAACGGCTCGGTGCGCCGGCGCCATGGTTTCCGCCGCCAGTGGAGGGGCATACGGAGGAGCGCGTCAATCGGCGGATCGTCAACCAGCGGATGCGGGAGGAGCTAGGCGTAACGCCGCGCTATCCGAGCTATGAGGAGGGGTTGGCGGCGTCCGTTTAGCCGCGACCCGGAGGGGAGCGCTCGCTCGGAGCGCCCCTCCGGGTCGCGGCTAAACGGGGGAGATGGGTTTTCACCGCGCCGCCGCCACGCCGTTCAGCGCCGGCGCCTCGCGCCCGAGCGCCCTCCGCACCGTCGCGCAGATGCCCGGCACGTCCAGCCCCAGTTCCGCCAGCAATTCCGCCCGTTCGCCGTGCTCGATGAAGCGATCCGGCAGGCCGAGACGAATGACGTTGCGCGTGTCGAGCCGCGCGGCGTTGGCCGCCTCCAGCAGAGCGCGTGCCGAAGCCGCCTTCCAGCGTTCCCTCCTCCACCGTCACCACCAGCGGCAATTCCTCCACCGCCTTGAGCAGCGTCGCCCGGTCCAGCGGCTTGGCGAAGCGGGCGTTGATGACGCCGACGTTCAGGCCTTCCTCGCGCAGCTCTTGCGCCGCCTTCACGCAGGTCGGGGAACAGCGTGCCGTAGGCGATCAGCACGCCGTCCTCGCCCCACTCGTAGACCTCGGCCTGGCCCAGCTCGACCGGCGGCCGCGGCGCGATCGACGCGCTCCAGGTTCGCCTTGGGATAGCGCAGCGACGCCGGGCCGTCGTGCGCCAGGGCGAACTGCAGCATCGGGGCCACGTCCAGCTCGTCGCCCGGCGCCATGACCACCAAGTTCGGGAACAGCCGCATGTACGGCGTGTCGAAGGCGCCGTGATGCGTCGGGCCGTCCGGCCCGGTCAGGCCGGCGCGGTCGAGGCAGAACGTCACCGGCAGGTTCTGCAGCGCCACTTCCTGGAAGATCTGGTCGAAGGAGCGCTGCAAGAACGTCGAATAAATGTCCACGATGGGCCGCATGCCGGCCTTGGCCATGCCGGCGGCGAAGGCCACGGCGTGCGATTCGCAGATGCCCACGTCGAAGAAGCGGTCGGGGAAGTCCGCGCGCACCTTCTCCAGCTTGTTGCCCTGGCACATCGCCGCCGTCATGCACGGCGACGCGCGGGTCGTCCGTGCATCGCCTGGTGGATGGCGGCGCTGATCGGCGTCGGTGTAGGCCGCGGAGCCGCCGCGCTTCAGCGACAGGATCGTCCGCTCCGGGCCGACCTTCTCGAAGACCGGCGGCGTGTGGTACGTCACCGGATCGGCGCTGGCCTGCGGGACGCCGTGGCCCTTCTGCGTCAGGACGTGCAGCAGCACCGGGCCTTTCTGGTCCTTCACGTCGCGCAGCCAGCGGCGCAGGCGTCGGCAGGTCGTGGCCGTCGATCGGGCCGAAGTAGCGGAAGCCCAGCTCCTCGAACAGCATGCCGCCGGTCAGGAACGCCTTCAGCCCGTCCTTGATCTGCTCGATGGCGTGCGTGGCCATGCCGCCGATCAGCGGAATGCGCGCCAGCAGATCGCGGACGTGCCGCTTCGAGCCCTGGTAGAAGTTGGTCAGCCGGGCCTGGTCGAGGCAGTGCGCCAGGGCGCCGACGCGCGGGCAGATGGACATCTCGTTGTCGTTGAGGATGACCAGCAGGTTCTTGCGCAGTCCGCCGGCGTTGTTGAGCGCCTCGAAGACGATGCCCGACGGCAGGGCGCCGTCGCCGATGACGGCGACGCTGTGGCGGTCGTCCTGGCCGCAGCAGGTCGTCGCCGGCCTTGAGGCCCAGGGCGCACGACACGCTGCAGCCGGCGTGGCCGGTCATGAACAGGTCGTATTGGCTCTCGTGCGGGTTGGGGTAGCCCATGAGGCCGCCGCGCGGTGCGGATGGTGTCGAACTGCGTGATAGCGGCCGGTGATGAGCTTGTGCGGATAAATCTGATGGCCGGTGTCCCAGATGAGGCGGTCGCGGCGGAAGTCGAAGGTCAGGTGCAGGGCGAGGCACAGCTCGACGACGCCGAGGTTGCTGGCGAAGTGGGCCGGGCGGATGCTGCAGGACGCGCACCAGCTCGTCGCGCATTTCCTGGGCCAGCTCGGCCAGTTCGGCGTCCGCGAGGCCTTGCAGGTCGGCGGGCGACGCGATTTGCGGCAGCAGTGCGGTCATGGCGGTTCCATCCTTCGCGGTTGTGAACTCGGTTCCGGCGCGAGCGTCGTGCTTCCGGCCCGTCACCGATCGCGTTCCAGGACGTAGCGAGGCCAGGGCGAGCAGACGGCCGGCGGCCGATCCCGAAGGGGGCGAGCTGTTCGCGGGCCTCGCGGCAGAGACGTTCGGCCCGTCGCCGGCTCTCGTCGGCGCCGAGCAGACCGGGGTAGGTCAGCTTGCCGCGGCCGCGTCCTTCCCGACGCGCTTGCCGGTGCGGTCGGCCGGGCCTTCCACGTCCAGCAGATCGTCGGTGATCTGAAAGGCCAGGCCGAGGCGGCGGCCGTAGCCGTCGAGCCGTTCCATCGTCTCGGCCGGCGGTGCGTTGGGGGCGTAAGCAGCCAGGGCGCCGAGGCGCAGACTGGCGCGAATCAGCGCCCCGGTCTTGCGGGCGTGCAGGAATTCCAGCACTTCCACCGGCGAGCGGCCGGCGTGAGCCGGCTGATCCATCGCATCAGCCGGCTCTCGCCGGCCACTCGCCGCCAGGTCGTCCACCTGTCCGCCGATCATGCCGGCCGCGCCGGCGCCGCGGGCCAACTCCTTACAGCAGGCAGCGGCCGTGGCCGGCGGGTAACCCTCGGCCAGCACCTGAAACGCCGTCGTCTGCAGGGCGTCGCCGGCCAGGATGGCCAGCGCCTCGCCGAATTTCTTGTGGCAGGTCGGCAGGCCGCGGCGCAGGTCGTCGTCGTCCATCGCCGGCAGGTCGTCGTGAATCAACGAATACGCATGGATCATTTCGACGGCACAGGCGGCCGGCCACGGGTCGGCGGAATCACCGCCGCACGCCTCGGCCGCCAGCACGACCAGGGCGGGCCGCAGCCGTTTGCCTGGCGCCAGGAGGCTGTAGCGCATCGCCTCGCGCAGCGATTCCGGGAATCCGGGTTCGGGGCGCAGCGCCTCGCGCAGCCGCTCCTCGACTCGGGCGCGAATCTCCTCCAGGCGCCGGCTCAGATCGTGCAAACCATCTCTCCACCGCCGCGCCCGTTGCGCAGATAGGTGTATCTATATTAGCTGACCGTGGCGGGGATAGTACCATTAACCGCGCAATTTGGGCAACGTCACTACGACGGGGAAAGACGCGCTCGTGCCGTCCGCCACTTGGCGGACGTTTGGCGGGCGGCCCATGAGCGCCGAAGGGGCTTGGATTACCGCCGCACGTCGCCCATGACCGACCGCCCGCCAATCCGCCAACTGCCGCCTGCGCCCGGCGGAGGCGCAAGGACTGCGCGCAGCGGCGAAAATCGAACGGCTCCCTTGGTTGAACGGACGTTTCGTCATGACGCACCTCGATGTTGCAGGGCCGTTGGACGAAGATCGAGTGTACCGTGCGGCCGGGGATCTGGGCAGGGGAACCTGACCGGGTCAGTTCGTATGCTCACCGGGTCGGCGAATCGCTACCCTTGTGGGGAGACGCTCATGGTGCGCCCGATGACCCCTGCGGAACAACAGCGGTTCCGCGGTTACTTCCCCAACCTCAACGTCAACCAGGCCGTCGGCACCGATGACGCGACTTCGGCGTACAATTGCATTGCCTGGACCGTAGGGGTGACGATCCGCTGGATTTGGCCCGGGAGTTCTCTGCGCATTTCGACTCGTTCTATCGTGGCTTCGGATTTGCCCGCTCGGGTAACGGCCGCGTCGCGGCGTGGGGTCACTCGACGTCGGGCATGACGCACGGCTCCGTTTCCGGCCCTGGACACGGCCCCCGCTGGGAGTCAAAATGCGGGGGAGACCAGCGAATCCAACATGGCCTGAACGAACTCACGGGAGGCCAGTACGGGCGCGTCCTGGCTTTTTACAGCAAGGGACGGTCCCTTCCGGCCCCGCTCGAGGCGACCGCGGAGGACGTCATGAAAGAAAAACTCGTCAAGTCTTACCTATCGACGGCCCAAAAACAGCTTCTCCACAAGCAGCAAGCGGAGATCCCCGCCAAGGTGCGAACCGCATTCGAGGCCGCCTTCCGCGCCTGGAAAGGCACCTGGTTCGGCGGCGGTTTGGCCGTCAACTCGGACCCACATAGCAGGGCGGTGGGGAGAGAATTCGACGCCCTGATCGCGCTCGGGCCGACGATCCTGCCGTTGGTGATCGAACGCCTCACCGATCCGGAAAACTTTCTCGCCCTCCCGCTGTACGATGCCATGCAAGCGGATGAGAACCTCCTCGTCCAATACGAGCCGGACGACGAGCGTATCGTCGAGGGGGAACAAGGCCGGGCGCGTCGCGTAGTTCAAGCCTGGTTTGCGAATCGATAGAACGGGTGCAGAGCTTTCGGGCGCCGAACGAGGCGCTGCACCGGGCTACGGCGGCATCCTGGCGGCGCCAGGCAAACTCGTTTCGTCCCAACCTTCTGTCGCACACCCTTTTTTCGGAACGTCTGGGCCGTCCATCCCCCGCAACGATGCGGGCTGCCGAGTATCGTGGACGCGGCGCCGACCTGGGCGTGAGACGCGAAACAGGTGTTTCGCGGACTGCGTTCCCGATCGGGAGTTTGGGAGGGGGTAAACGTATCCACGTCGGATCATTAGACCCTTTCGGATCGCCAACCACTGAAGCCTAAGCGGCTCTTTTCAAATCAGGTCGCTACCAACGTCGCTTTTTGCTTGCGGACGGCTCCTGGTCGGGCGACAATGGCCCGTCGCCCAGAACCATTCTTGAGGTCGCCATGTCGCGTCGCCGCCGCCGCCGGCCCATCCTCTTTGGCTGCATAGGTCTGCTCTGCCTGCTGCCGCTGTGCCTATGCCTCGGCTTGCTGGGCGGCCAGCTGCCTCGGCCGGCCCAAGAGGAGGCCCGCGTGGCGGACGCCGACAAGGTCATTCAGATCGCCGCGTCGAAGCCCTGGCTGGCCGGTCTGTCCCAGATCCCGGCCACCGGTATAGACAAGGGCGTGCTGCGGAACGTGCCGTACAAGTCCTACCGCGCGGGCGACTACGAGGTGAACGTCTATGGCGACCTCGACAAGCCTGCCTGTGTCGAGATCGGTGTTTACCACGACCTGATCGGCAGTGTGGAAGCAAAAAGGAACTGCCTCGACTTCGTCAGCGCCGTGTTTCTGGACGCGCAAGACCACAAGGCGTTGGCTGGCCGGAACCTGGACAAGGACACGGCAACGCGGATCGGTTGGACCGTGGAAGTTACGCGGGCGCACCTCTCGATTTTGGGGGCAGCGTCGGCCAGCCCGTGCTGAAGCATGGGCCTACAGACCGAAGCCCGGTCAACCGGGCTGCCAGGATTTCAGCCCCGTGAACGGGGCTTTTGCCTGTAGCCCCGCCGTTCACGGCGGGGGACGGACTCACGCGGGTGGCTGTCCCATACAGTGGATCTCGCAGCGGTTACGGCCTGCGTCCTTGGCTCTTTGAACGGCGAAGGCCGCCACCTTGAGCATTTCCAGGAAGTCCACCGGTACGCCCACATCGGCCACCGCCAAGCCGACACTCACCGTGATGGAAATGGATTGGTCCATGTACAGAATGGGCGTCTGTTCCACGGTCGAGCGAATGCGTTCGGCCAGTTTGACCGCACCTTCCTCGTTCGTTTCGCGCGCGATGACCAGGAACTCCTCGCCGCCGATGCGGCCGACCGAATCCGTTTCCTCCAGCGCCGTGCCAAACGCCGCGGCGAGCGCGGGGCTGGGAGCGCCAAGGCGGCCGACTGAGTCCACTTCGCGCAGCGTGCCGGTCAGAATACGGGCCAGGCCGCGCAAGACCTCGTCGCCTCCGGTCAGGTGGTAACGCGTGTTCACTTGTTTAAAGTGATCCACGTCGATGTAACCCAGCGTCATGGGGCTGGGATAACGGGCATGGCGCTTCAGCTCGAAACGGGCCAGCTCTTCCAGCGCCCGACGGTTGAACAGGCCCGTCAGCGGGTCGGTCAGCGCCAACCGCTCCAGCTCGCGGCTGCGCTGTTCCAGGAGGTGGTTGCTCTCCTGTAGTTCGCGCGTGCGCTCCGTCACTCGCCTTTCCAGGTCGCGGTTGAGCTGGCGCATCTGCTCCACCAGCTCGTCGCGGTTGCGTTCCAGTTCGATCTTCTCGGCCGCGTGACGGAGCACGAGGCGCAGCTCTTCCGCCCGCCACGGTTTGAGGAAGTAATGGTAGACGTGCCCGCGGTTGATGGCCGCGATGGCGTCCTCCAGCTCGACGTAGCCGGTCATCAGCAGACGGACGGTTCGAGGATGATGCTCGCGCACCCACTCCAGGAGGTGAACCCCGGTGCCGTGCGGCATTTTCTGGTCGCTGAGAATGATGTCGATCGGTTGACGGGCGAACGCTTCCCGGGCGGCCTCAACGGAATCGGCGGTGAGAACGACGAAATCCGTCGCCAGCAGATGGCTGAGCGTTGTCAGGATGTAATGCTCGTCATCAACGACGAGGAGCGTGCAGTTGGGGGCGCTCACGACCGAACTCCCTGCGCACGACCCCGAAAGATCGCTACGGTCCGGCTCGCCGAAGACCATCGGGAGGAACCTCGCCGTATCCTGGCGCGGGAAAGGCACAAGAGGGCGCGAAGGCACTACGACAAGAATGATATAGCTCACGCGAGGCCGAATGACCAACCGATTCGTCGGCGCGGCGCGGCGAGGCTCGCACACCCCCGAGAAGCGGAAAAAAAAGTCAATCGCAACTTTTCGATAATAACTCTTGATATGGCCTTCTCCGGTCTTTACAATGGGCCGGCGTGTAAGGGTTGAATGAAGGACCGCCCCAGCTCAGGGAGGAGCGGTCGGAAACCGGGAGGCCGTGCCCCCCGGTGCAAGAGGCAGGGAGTCGGCCCCGAACGCCGAACGGAACCGTGCCGCACTCATCGGGATTCGGTCTCCCAGGATCGTTTTCCCCGACGAGAGACGGCGGGCTTCGGCGTTTTTTCGTTTTTTGGGGTCGGCCCGGCCGCGAGGCCGAACGCCTGACGATGGGGGAGCCGCCGACCGATTCGCCTCGTCCCCCACGAAGCGGCGCCAGGATGGCGGTCCAGCGACAATCTCCCGGACATCGCGCCGGGAGCGGATTGAAACATGGGGAAAGACGGCCATGAAAACAAAGCGTCGGAAGCGGGTGACGGTAATCGACGAAGGGGCCACGACGACCCCGACCACGATTTTTTCTTCGGACCTGTTGACGCCGGAAGAGGAGAGGGAGTTGCTGGCGGACTTCTGGGAAACGAAGAGCGAGCTGGTGCGCCTGCTGATTCGCAACTTCCCCCGCCTGCGGCAGCACCGGCCGCCGCTCGAACCGTGGCCGATGGCCCAGTTCATCCGCGAACACGACGGCGACGAGGCCCGTATGGTGCCTGCCATCCGTCGGCTGCACGACCGCTACATCCACCTGAAGCACCGCCTCGCCTCGGCGAACATCCGTCTCGCCGCCCACGTGGCCAAGCGCTTTCGCCACCACGCCCTCAGCTACGCCGACCTGCTCCAGGAAGCCGTTTGCGGGCTGATGCAGGCCATCGACCGCTTCGACGTCAGCCACGGCACCCGGCTGGCGACCTACGCCACCTGGTGGATTCGGCAGACGCTGCAGATCGCCGTCGCCCGGCAGAGCCATCTGGTCAGCCTGTCGCCGCACCACCTCCAGGAACTCGGTCTGCTCCAGCAGGAGTCGGAAGCCCTGGCCCACGGCGGCAAGCACCTGCCCAGCCCGCAGGAGCTGGCCTCGCGCACCGGCAGCAGCCTGGAGCACCTGACGCATCTGCAAACCGCGACGCGGACGCCAGTTTCCCTCAACGCGGTCCTTGACGATGACAGCGACTTCAAGCTGACCGAGGCGATGCCGGACAACGAAAGCTCCACGCTCCGGCAGAACTCCGAACGGCAGGAAGCGCTGCACTTCCTGATGGAGAACCTGCGGCCGCGCGAGCGGAAGGTCCTCGACCTGCGTTTCGGCCTGACCGGCCACGGCACGCACAGCCTGCGGCAGATCGGCCACCTGCTGCGGATCAGCAAGGAGCGCGTGCGGCAGATTCAGAACCGCGCCCTGGAGAAGCTCCGCGCCTCCGCCGAACGCGTCGGCTGGGAGCCGAGCTTGCTGCTGGGATGAAGAATCCTGGCGAGCGGGGTTGCGTAAGCGCCCGAGTATCGGCACACTCGGGGCGCTACGCAACCCCGCTCGCCGCTCGGAAATTTCGGATTTTTCGCTGGAACGGCCGTCCGAATCGTTTACAATGTGGAAATGGATCGTTCCCTCTTCCGTTCTTCACCGAGGAAAGGAGTCCTCTCATGGCGAAGCCCACCCCCACCGTCCGCATCGGCATCTACGGCGAAGACTACCCCGTCGGTCGGGAGCGTCACGGCTGCGGCCTCTGGCCGGCCGGCCTCGCCGCCTCCGTGACGGCCTCCGAGGCGGTCCCGGTCCCACTCGGCGAGCCGCGCGGCCAATCGTGGGACGACCTCATGGACGGTCTGCACGGCCTGATCCTGGCCGGCCATGACGCCTCCTCACGCCGTCAGGCCGCCGAAGGCGAACAGCTCTGCGCCTGGTGCCACGACCACAAGATGCCGGTCCTGGGCATCGACCACGGCCTGCACGTCCTCAACACCACCCACGGCGGCACCGTCTATTTCGACCTGCCGCGCGACCTGCCTGAAGCGCTGCAGCACCGCTGTCCGCCGGAACCGGGCCTGCGCCACGCCATCAACGTGCTGCCGGGCACCCACCTGGCTGACCTGTACGGCGAAGGGGAAGTGGTCGTCAACAGCGAACACCGCCGGGCCGTGCAGCGGGTGGCGCGTGGCTTTCGCGTCAGCGCCAGGCGCTGGACGGCGTGATTGAAGCGATCGAGGCCGACGACGGCAGCGAGTGGTTCGCGCTGGGCGTGCAATGGCAGCCGGCCTCGGCCACGGCCTCCGGCCTGGACATTCAGGTGTTCCGCGGATTGATCGCCGCGTGCGTCCGCCGCATGACTGAAGTGGAGCCGCTTGCGTACGCCGCGGCGTGAACCATCCCTGTTTATCGGTCTTCAGGAAAGTAATGCACGGGTGGATACGGTGTGCCACGGCTGTGTCAGCCGTGTTGGGCGGCCCAAACACGGCTGACACAGCCGTGGCACACCGCGCATTACTTTCCTGACGAGCTATAGCCGCGACGCGCAGCGGAGCGCTCGGTCAAGCGCTCCGCTGCGCGTCGCGGCTAAACGACCTCATTTGCGGACGCGCCGCCCCCCAGTTGCCATAATGACGATGGACCGGCCCGACCTCGGTCCCTGCCCGATCGTCAACGTGTCTCCTGGTGAAAGGACGGCGAAATCGTGGGTGAGTTTCATCGCGCACGCATCCTGTCGGCCCTGTTCGTCGCCGCGGCGGCGAGCCTGGCCTGCGTCTCGGCGAGGGCCGACGACAATCCGTGGGTCGTCTACAAGGGCGGCGCCGGCCCCGGCAAGGGCAAGCAAATCGTCTTCGTCAGCGGCGACGAGGAGTACCGCTCCGAAGAAGGACTGCCGCAGCTGGCCAAGATCCTTTCCCAGCGCCACGGCTTCCAATGCACCGTTCTGTTCGCCGTCGATCCCAAGAACGGGACGATCAACCCCAACGAGACGCACAACATCCCCGGCCTGGAGGCGCTGAAGACCGCCGACCTGATGGTCATCCAGACCCGCTTCCGCGACTTGCCGGATGAACAGATGAAATATGTCGTCGATTACGTCGAATCCGGCAAGCCGGTGATCGGCCTGCGCACCGCCACGCACGCCTTCAACCTCGGCACGAGCAAGACCTACGCGAAATACAGCTGGGGCAACCACGACAAGGACTACGAGGGCGGCTTCGGCAAGCAGGTGTTGGGCGAGACGTGGGTCAACCACTGGGGCCAGCACGGCAAGCAGAGCACGCGCGGAATCATCGTCAAGGGAGAGGAAAACCATCCCATCCTGCGCGGCATCAAGGACGGCGACGTCTGGGGCCCGACCGACGTGTACGAGGTCCACTTGCCGATGCGCGACACCTGTACGCCGCTGGTCCTCGGCCAGGTGTTGGAGAACATGAAGCCGGACGACAAGCCGATCGAAGGCCCGAAGAACAATCCGATGATGCCGGTGGCGTGGACCAACAGTTACAAGGGCGAGTCGGGCAAGACGAGCCGCGTCTTCACGACGACGATGGGGGCGGCCACCGACCTGGAGCGGGAAGGCACGCGGCGGATGGTGGTCAACGCCTGCTACTGGGCGATGGGCATGGAAGACAAGATCCCGGACAAGGGGACCGACGTGGAGTTAGTCGGCGAGTACAAGCCGCTGCCCTTCGGATTCGGCGGATACAAGAAGGGCGTCAAACCGTCCGACCTTCAGAGCAAGTGAGCGGTCCCATGCTTCCGCCGTAGAGGCCGGCGCGGGCGGTGGACGGGTCGGAGGCAGGGATGCGGCTCGGGTGATCAGGGCTTGGGCGATTCGTTCAGCTTGTCGCCCGGCGAAGGCGTGTCGCCCGGCGAGACGTACTTGAGTTTATCGGGAGAAAGATCCTTGATGGGGGCGATCATCTTGAGCTGCGCGGTCAGGTCCTTGGCCACGTTGACGCGCTTGAGGAACAACACCGCCAGGCACGCGTCCACGCGCTGACCGCATATCCCGGCGTCGGACCAGCTGCCGTCGTCGTTCTGGTAGGCCACCAGGAGGTTGGCGCCCCAGGCGTACCAGTCGCGGCCGGCCACGGTCTTCAGGTCGCAGACCATGCACAGCCGTTCCAGCGACCACAGGCAATAGATGTCGTCGAGGTTGGCTCGGTTGGACTTGCCCGGCTTCAGGAAGCGGCGGCCGGCGCCCCCCCGCCCGAAGGGATTCAGCCCGACTCCGCCGGCCTGGAAGATGTTCGACTTCACGACGAGTTCCTGCAGCGCCATTTTTTCCTTCGGAGTCGCCGCGCCTGCCGCCCGAACCTTCTTGACGTAATCGTCGATCTCCTTCAGGTCCTTCAGGGCGTCGGCCGGCAGGTCGAGTGTGAGGGTTTTTTCCAGCTCGGCCTGGAACTCCTGTAGGTTCACTTGGTCCAGTTCTGCTTCTGCCCCGGAAAGACGGGCGTGACGAGAAGGCCGGCGAGCGGCTGGAGCCGGGCGATCGCTTGCTGGAGGTTCTGCGTCTGCTTGGCGTCGCCGGGCTTCGGCGGCGCGACGCCGCGGTCGAACAGCTCGGCGAGGTACTGGATGCCCTTCTCGAACTGCGGGTCCGCCAGCTCCGTCTTGCCGCCCTGCGACTGCCCGACGGCCCGGCCGACCGCCAGCTCCATCAGGCCGGAGCAGGTCATGGAATCGGTCGTTCCCATGCCGAGGCGGCCGACGCCGCTGTACGCCCAGCCGCCGTCGGCCGCCTGGCAGGAGCGGACAAAGGCTTCGGCCAGCAGCAGGGAGCGGTCCACCGGCAGATGATGCTTGCGGGCGACCCACAGGCCGAGGACGGCGAACTGCGTCAGCGACAGGTCTCCGGCGTTGAACATCATGGCGCCCGGCTCCAGGGCGCCCGCACGCGCTGGGATCTTTTCGATCTTCTTGCCGCGGACGTAGTGACAGACCGGCGCCAGGCGGTGCTTGGCCGGTATCTCCTGGGAAGGATCGTATTTGTCGAGAATTTCCATCAATTCCTTGAGCTGATCCTGGGTCAGCTCATTGGCGACCAGGCCGAGCCTGGGCGACGGGACGGGCCCTTCGGCGCCGCTCCGCTGCCCGTGGGACACAGGTAGGTCCACTTGCCGTGTTCCAGTTGTCCGGCGATGAGCCGGGCGCCGAGGTCGTGAATCAGGTCCTCGTCCTTGGGATCGCCGAGGCGATCCAGGAACCAGAGACAGATCGCCATCTCGTAGGTGTTATTGCAGGCCGGGCCGCTGGAGCGCACGGTGTTCACGCAGGCCGCGACGGCCGGGTCGTCCGCCGGGACGCCGGACTCCAGCAGGGCGAGGCCGATCAGGCCCATCTCTCCCGTCTGCCGCCCAACGAAGCCCATCGCGAGGCCGCCCGCGGCCGGTTGCGGGGCGTTAAGCGCCTCCTTCTTGAGGTAGACGACGGCCTTGTCGATGGCCTTGTTGACCGGATCGTCCGCCTTCACGTCCGGCGCCGGCTTCAAGTCCGGCGGCGCGGGCGGCGTCGGCTGGAGCGGCGGCGGGGCGTCGTGAATCGGCGGCGGGCCGTCTTTCGGCGGGACCGGTTCGCTCGGCGGCGGCGGGGGCTTCGGACTGTTGGCGACGGACGGCTTTGGGGCGGCGGGCAGGGGTTCTGGATCCGGGGTCGGCGGGACGGCCGGCGAATCCACCGGCGCCGCGGCCACGACCATCGGATGGGGGGTGGGCCGCGGCCAAAAGATCACGGCCAAAACGATGGCGGTCGTCAGGCCCAGAAGGACGACGGCAAGCCCTCCGATCAGAAGGCCGATGCCCAGCCGTGGGTCCATCCCCGTGGAAGGGCGCGGCTTCGCGGCTGGCGCGGCCGCTCGCCGCGGCGCCGCTTGGGAAGGCGCTGAGGTCGGCGAACGCGTTGGCTGCGGCCGGCGCACCGGCCCGAACCGAAGCGGACGGGGCCGCTGGGTTCGTCGGCAGGAGAAAACGGGCGCCGCAACCCGCGCAGGTCCGCCGCGTCGGATCGCCGGGAGCGGGGATCAACGAGCCGCCGCACTTGGGGCATGTCCGGGTCGAGGTGGCTGCCAAGGTCCGTCCTCCTGGATGGGTGCGTCCCCGAAGAAAGGGCGCGGCCGACGCCGACCGATTGGTCGGCCGTATCAAGACGATTCATCTAATGGAACAGATTGCCCCCAGCCGGGTCAAGGAAAAAGGAGAAAAGGCCGGTCTTCCGGTCTTCCTTCCGGCGAACATTTTTTCACGAATAATGAAACGGCGATCTTTCCCACGCCGGCCCGATGCCTGATAATCATCCTCATCCTCCCGCAACCCCCCTAACGGGGCCGACAGGGCCCGCCGCGACATTCCGCCTTCAGGAGATCCGATATGTTATCCTGGCTGCGACCGTACCGCCGCGCCGCCGGCGCGGCGGCCGTCCTGCTTGTTCTGGCGTGCGCCGGCCGCGGCCGGGCGGCGGTCCCCGAAGCGGAAGACCTGCGCCGCGGCCTGGTGACGGTCTTTCAAGACGACGCCCAACCGCCCGTTCAGGTCGTGAGTCTGGAGCCGACCATTGCGCTAGCCCTCAAGGCCGGCGAGTCGGCGCACCCGTCGCTTCAGGCCGACGGCGGCAAGGTCGTCTGGACCGGATACCTGAACGTGCTGCGCGGCGGGAACTATCGCTTCCAGGCGAACCTGCGCGGCACGTTCCGCCTGACCCTGGACGGCAAGGAAGTGCTGGCCGGCGCCGCGGCGGGGGACCAGCCGGAGTTGAAGGAGGGGACGGAGCTGCGGCTGGATTCGGGCGTCCATGCGCTGGTCGCCGAGTACACGCGGCCGGCCGGGGCGGCTCGCGTCGAAGTGTTCTGGAAGGGGCCGGGCTTCCGCCTGGAACCATTGCCCTATGACGCTCTGGGTTATCTGCCGAAAGAAGCGCCGGCTGAACTCGCCGCCCAGGCGAAGGTCGAGCAGGGACGCTTCCTGGCCGAAGAACACTCCTGCGCCAAGTGCCATCAGGCCGCCGCCGCCGACCGCATGGCCAAGACGTTGACCTCCCGCCTCGGTCCCGACCTGTCGAAGATCGGAAGTCGCGTCCGCGCCGGCTGGATCGACGCCTGGCTGGAGGCGCCCGACAAGGTGCGGCCGGGGACGGTCATGCCCGCCCTGTTCAGCAACGACGATGAAGGCGCCGTCGAGCGCTACGCCATCGCCCATTACCTGGCGTCGCTGGGCGGCCCCGTCGCGGCCAACCCCAAGCCGCCCAGCAAAAAAGATGAGGCGCAGAGCGCCGCCCGCGGCGAGGTCCTCTTCAACACCATCGGCTGCGTCGCTTGCCACGGCGAAGTAAAGAAGGATAAAGAGGAGAGCAAGAAGGAAACCAGCTTGGCTTTCATCACGGCCGAATCGGCTCACTTCCCGCTTGACCGGCCTCGGCAGCAAGACGACGCCTGAAAAGCTGGCGGAGTATCTTCAGAACCCCGCAACGACCGACCCGGCCGGCCGGATGCCGCACATGCTTTTGCAACAGCCGGAGGCGATGGACCTGGCGCGGTTCCTCTGCCAGACCGGGAACCGGGCGATCAAGCCGGGCCTGCCGGAAGCGCCGACGACCGAGAAAATGGTCGCCGCCCTGAAGCGCCTGGAAGTGAAGGCCGAGGACGTGGCGGCGTTCGAGAAACGGCCGGCAGCCGCCCAGGCGGACGACCTGGGCAAGCGGCTGGTCGTCGCCAAGGGCTGCGTCAACTGC
Source organism: uncultured Planctomycetaceae bacterium (assembly GCA_963771935.1). Taxonomy (GTDB): domain Bacteria; phylum Planctomycetota; class Planctomycetia; order Gemmatales; family Gemmataceae; genus UBA4732. Next base: position 148,491 of record CAVYVK010000010.1, read on the forward strand.
CACACGATCGCGCCGGGCGGCAAGCCGCTTGCTCCCTCCACGCCATTCACCGACCTAGAAGACCTCGACAAGAAGCCGGACGCCGGCTGTCTCGCCGACAAGCCGGAGCAGCGCGGCAAGGCGCCGGCCTTCGCCTTCACCGACGCCGATCGCGACGCGCTGCGGGCCTTCCTCGCTGAGGGCTTGAAAGGGGCAGGTACGCCCGCTCCGGCCTACGCCGCCCGCGAAACGATCAAGCAGATGAACTGTCTCGCCTGTCACAGCCGCGACGGCGAGGGCGGCCTGTCCACGGACGTGGTCGAGCAGCTGCGGAAGTTCGCCAACGCGGAGAACGCCGAGGCCGTCGCCCCGCCGACCCTGACCGGCGTCGGCCACAAGCTGCGCACGGCCTGGATGAAGCAGGTGCTGACCGGCGCCGCCCGCGCCCGGCCGTGGATGTCGCTGCGGATGCCGCAGTTCGGCGAGACCAACGTCGGCCGTCTGCCGGAGGAGGTCGCCGCGCTGGAGGGGACGAACGCCGGACGACGAGGTCCACAAGACGCCGTTGACGGCCGCCAAGATCGAGGCCGGCCGCACTCTCATCGGCAAGAACGCCTTCGGCTGCATCTCCTGCCACGACCTGGCCGGCATCGCCAACACCGGCACGCGCGGCCCCGACCTGGCCGGCATCGAACCAGCGCGTTCGCTACGAATGGTATCTCCGTTGGATGGAACAGCCGCAGCGGATGCAGCCCGGCACGCGGATGCCGCAGGTCTTCGTCGACGGCAAGTCGCTCGTGCCGACGGTGCTGAACGGCGACGCCGCGGCCCAGGCCGACGCCATCTGGGGCTACCTGTCGCTGGGGCCGGGGCTGCCGCTGCCGGACGGGATGCCGGGGCCGCGCCAAGGGCCTGATCCTGACGGTGAAGGACAAGCCGTATCTGCTTCGGACGTTCATGCCGGACGCCGGCTCGCGGGCCGTGGCGATCGGCTTCCCCAGCGGCGTGTCGGCGGCGTTCGACGCCCACACCTGCCGGCTGGCCTACGCCTGGACGGGCCAGTTCCTCGACGCCGTCGCCGGTGTGGGACGGCCGCGGCGGCAACCCGGCCCACGTGCTCGGCCCGCACATCTGGAACGCCCCGGCCGGCTGTCCGGTCGCCGCGACGCCGTCCGAGCAGCCGCCCGACTTCGCGGCGCGGGCCAAGGACCCGGCCTTCGGCGGCGCCCTGCCGGAAGGCCAGCTGTTCGACGGCGTGCCGCTGCTGCACTTCGACGGCTACGCCCTGGACCGGGACGGCGCGCCGACGTTCCGCTATCATTTACAGGCGGGGACCGACGACCGGCTGGACGTGCAGGAGCGGATCGAGTCGCTGCGCAATGGAGCGGCGGCCGGCGTGGCGCGGCGTTTCGCGCTGCAGGTGCCGGCGCAGGCAGAACGCCTGGCTGCTGGCCGGCGAGTGCGGCGGCGAGCCGCGACTGCTCGACGCCAAGGGGGCGGTCGTGCCGCTGGACCTGAAGTCCGGGACGGCGGAAGTCGCCGGCGGCCGGCAAGGCGACTCTTGCTGCCGCAGGACGGCGATCACGTCGTCATCCTGAAGCTGACCGCCGCGCCGGACGGGACAGTCTGGCGCGTGCAGAAGGGCGGAGCCGGCTGGCAGGCGCTCGTCCGCGTGCCGCCCGGCGCGGCGGACGGCAAGCCGAAGGTCGATCTCGACGTTTGGATGCCGTACCGCAACGAGCCGGAACTCATCAAGGAATTGCTGTCGCCGAGGAACGCACCGGTGAGGTGCGCAGCCCGCGCCGATGTAGCGAGAGACTGCATCCGCACACGGGCCGTGAGCGTCCGACTGCGTGCGGCTTCGGGTCGTGCCACCTCTCCCGGAGAACGACGCGATCAGCTCACCCCGCTCGCCGGGTTGTCGATCTGCGGCGACCGGCCGTCGGCTTGCGTGAAGTGCGGGAGCGGCTACTGCGTCGAACATCGCGGCGTCGAGACCTGTCCGGACGAGCCGTTCCCGCCGGGCGAGGAGGGTCCGCGAATCTGCTGGAATTGCAGTCTCAGCGGCAACGCCAAGGGCCGTGCTGTTCTGGACCATCGTCACCGCCGTGTGTTTCGTCGTGCTGATATATTTTCTGTCGCTGTGGGTGTGAGTCGCCCCGATTCCTTCGCCGGGAGGCCCCGATCATGCCGCGACGTGTGCGAATAGGTTGGTCCGTCCTGGCCGTGCTGTGTGTGCCGATCATGTCCGACGCCGAGGAGAAGACGCCTTCGTCCTACCCGCCGACGAAGGTCGATCCCGTCGTCGAAAAACTCCACGGCGTGGAGGTCGTGGACCCCTACCGCTGGCTGGAGGACGGCGCCAGCCCCGCCGTCAAGGAGTGGACCGACCAGGAGAACACCTTCACGCGGTCGGTGCTGGACAAGCTGCCCGAACGCGACCAGATCCACGCCCGCCTCGAAACGCTGCTCGACATCGGCAGCCTCAGCGCCCCGACGCCCGGCGAAGGGCAAGTACTTCTACACGAAGCGCGAAGGGAAGCAGAATCAGCCGATCCTCTACGTCCGCGAAGGACTGCACGGCAAGGATCGCGTCCTGCTCGACGTGAACGAGCTGGACAAGGAAGGCACGACCGCCCTCGACTGGTGGTTCCCCAGCCGACGACGGTTCGCTGGTGGCCTACGGCCTGTCGGCCAACGGCAGCGAGCAATCGACCTTGCGGGTCCGCGAAGTCGCAACCGGCAAGGACCTGCCCGACGTGATCGAGCAGACGCGGGCCTGTTCGCTGGCCTGGACGCCGGACGCCAAGGGGTTCTACTACACGCGCTACCCGGCCGAAGGCGCCGTGCCCAAGGGCGACGAGAAATACCACCGCCACGTCTTCTTCCACGCGCTCGGCGCCGACCCCGCGAAGGACCGGAAGGTCTTCGGGCAGGGCCGGGCCAAGGAGGACTGGCCCAACGTCGCCCTGTCGCCGGACGGCCGCTGGCTCGTCGTCACCGAGGAGCAGGGCTGGGCCAAGACGGAAGTCTACTTCGCCGACCTGCACGCCAAGGGCGATGCGAAGGGGCCGGTGTTCCAGCCGCTGGTCGAGAAGGTGGACGCGGTCTTCGGCGTCGAACCGCGCAACGACCGCTTCTACGTCCACACCAACGAGAACAGTCCCGCGCTACCGCCTCTTCGAGGTCGATCCGCTGAAGCCGGCCCGCGACGAATGGAAGGAAATCATTCCCGAAGGGCAAGGACGTGCTGGAAAGCGCCGCCGTCGTCGGCGACGTGCATCGTCGCCCAGTACATGGAGAAGGCGTCGTCGCGTCTGCGGCTGTTCGACAAGGCCGGCAAGCTGCTGCAAGAAGTGCCGCTGCCGACGCTCGGGGCGGTGGCCGGCCTCGGCGGCCGAGTGGGACGGCGACGAGTTGCTGTTCGGCTTCCAGTCGTTCACGGCGCCGCAGACCGTTTACCGGCTCGACCTGAAGAAGCCGGCCGAGGCGAAGCCGGAACTGTGGGGCAAGGTCGAGGCCGACGTCGATTTCGCGCAATACGAGGTCGAGCAAGTCACCTATCCGTCGAAGGACAAGACGCCGATCACGATGTTCCTGGCCCACAAGAAGGGCATGAAGCGAGACGGCAACAACGCCGACGCTGCTCTACGGCTACGGCGGCTTCAACGTCAGCATGACGCCCGTCGTTCTCGGCGAGCCGATTCTTGTTCCTGGAGAAGGGCGGCCTGTTGGCGATCGCCAACCTGCGCGGCGGCGGCGAGTACGGCGAGGACTGGCACCAGGCCGGAATGCTCGGCAAGAAGCAGAACGTCTTCGACGACTTCATCGCCGCGGCCGAGTGGCTGATCGACCACAAAGTACACGAGCCGCGACCGCCTGGTCATCCAGGGCGGCTCCAACGGCGGCCTGCTGATGGGGGCGGCCCTGACGCAGCGGCCGGACCTGTTCCGGGCCGTGGTCTGCCAGGTGCCGCTGCTGGACATGCTGCGATACGACAAGTTCCTGATCGCCCGGCTGTGGATTCCGGAGTACGGCTCCGCGGAGGATCCGGAGCAGTTCAAGTGGCTGTACGCCTATTCGCCGTATCAGCACGTCAAGGACGGCACGGCCTACCCGGCGGTGCTGATCGAGGCGGCGGAGTCGGACAGCCGCGTCGATCCGCTGCACGCACGGAAGATGACCGCCCGGTTGCAGGCGGCGACGTTCGTCGGAGTCGCAGAAGCCGATCCTGCTGCGGCTGGAGACGAAGGCCGGCCACGGCCAGGGCAAGCCGCGCGCCAAGGTGGTCGAGGAGCTGACCGACGTGTGGAGCTTTGTGTTCTGGCAATTGGGGATGAAGATGTAACGGCAGCCGGAGCATAAGCGTCTGGAGTGATTCGCGAAGACCTGGCGCAACTGCAGAACGCAACCCTCGCTCGCCTCAACCTCTTCGAGATCGCATGAACGAATCCTGCCCTGCGTCCTCTCCTCGCCGCCGCCCCGGCCGCCGAGCCGACCTACGTCAAGAAAACCACCCGCGTCGAAACCATCATCGCCAGCCTCCAGGCGGCCGGCCTGCCGACCCTCGAAGGCGATTGGCGCTACATCGGCCCCTTCGACAACCTCGGCATCGACGCGGCCGCCCCGCCGGAAAAGGAAATCGACCTGACCAAGACCTACACCGGCAAGGACGGTCAGACCGTCGCCTGGGCGAAATTCAAGACGTTTCCCCATCGGCTCCATCGTCAATCTGAAACGCTTCAAGCAGTCCGACAACTGCGTGGTCTACCTCTACCACGAAATCACCGTCGAACAGGCGGTGACGCTGCCCGATCTCGCTGGGCAGCGACGACTACATCAAGGTCTGGCTCAACGGCGAGGTGGTCGGGGCCGACGACGCCGTGCGGCCGGCCGCCCCGGACCAGGACCAGGCGACGCTCAAGCTGAAACCGGGCAAGAACCAGCCTGCTCATCAAGGTCGGCAACATCGCCGGCGGCTGGGAGGTCTACGTCGCGCCGGAGCTGCCGCCGTCGTGGCCGGCCAAGGTCCGCGACCAGCTGGCCAGCGACTTCCCGACGCCGGCGACCGCCGCCAACCCCGCCGCCAACGGCGCCCGAGAACGCCTACTACCGCATGGTCACGCTGCCGGTCCCGAAGGACTGCGTCATGGAAGTCGGCGGCCTGGCCTTTCGGCCCGACGGCAAGCTGCTGGCCTGCACCCGCCGCGGCGAAGTCTGGCTCATCGACCATCCCGAGTCCGAAGATCCCGATACGATGAAATTCAAGCTCTTCGCCAGCGGCCTGCACGAGGCGCTCGGCCTCTGCGTGAACGGCAAGGACGTTTACGTCGTGCAGCGGCCGGAGCTGACCAAGCTCGTGGACACAAACGGCGACGACGTGGCGGACGAATACCAGACGATTTGCGACAAGTGGGGCGTGTCCGGCGACTATCACGAGTTCGCTTTCGGCCCGGCCCGCGACAAGGACGGCAACTTTTTCGTCACGCTCAACGTCGGCTTCGGCGGCGGCCACCAGTCGAAGGCGCCGTGGCGCGGCTGGTGCGTCAAGATCACGCCCAACGGTGATCTCAAGCCCTGGGCGACCGGCCTGCGCTCGCCCAACGGCATCAACTTCAGCCCCGACGGCGACCTGTTCTACGTGGACAATCAGGGCGAATGGGTGGCGACCTGTGCGATGCACGAGGTCCGTGAAGGGGAGTTCTACGGCCACCCCGCCGGGCTGCGCTGGGTGAAGCAATCGCCGTTCGCCGCCACGCTCAAGGACTCCGTGCCCAGCGGAATGCAGTACGACGGCCAGCCGGGCAAGAACGGCGTCTCCGGGATGCCGGAGCTGACGCCGCCGTGCATCTGGTTCCCCTACGGCCGGATGGGCCAGTCGGCCAGCGAGCCGCGCTGGGACACGACCGCCGGCAAGTTCGGCCCGTTCGCCGGCCAGTGCTTCGTCGGCGATCAGATGAAGTCGATCGTCATGCGCGTCTCTCTGGAGAAGATCGGCGGCCGTTACCAGGGCGCCTGCTTCCCGTTCCGCAGCGGCTTCGAGTGCGGCGTCAACCGCCTGGTGTTCGGGCCGGACGGCAGCCTGTACGTCGGCATGACCAACCGCGGCTGGGGGTCGCTCGGCGGCAAGCCCTACGGCCTGCAACGGCTGGTCTGGACCGGCGCCGTGCCGTTCGAGATCCACGACATGCACCTGACCAAGGACGGCTTCGACGTGACCTTCACCAAGCCGCTCGACCAGGCGACGGCGGAGAAGCTGGAGAGCTATAGCCTGAAATCGTTCACGCACTATTATTGGGGCACCTACGGCTCGCCGGAGGTGGACCAGCAAGGCGGAGAAGATCCAGGCGGTGAAGGTGTCGGCGGATCGCAAGACGGCGTCGCTGAAGGTGGACGGCTTCCGGCCGGGCCGCATCTACGAGCTGCACCTGGACGGGCTCAAGTCGGCCGACGGCGACGCGGTGCTGCACCCGGAGGGGTATTACACGCTGAACCAGCTGCCGTGAGTGCGGTTCCCCGACCAGCCGCGAGCGCCAGCGAGCGGGGACTTTCTCCCGCTCGCTGGCGCTCGCGGCTGGTAATAATCACGCTAAATCCCGATCCTCGAATAGCACCAATCCCAGCAGCAGCACGATCAGCGTGTACAGCACGCCGTAAAACAGCACCGACAGAACATACGGCGCCGGCACCGCCACGTCGGACACCAGAGCGGGTCCGATGCGGAAGGCGTCGAGGTCCGGCAGCAGCATGTCGAACAGGCCGGCCGTGAACGACAGCAATTCCGAGACGGGCCCGGGCTGGTGGACCTTGGCCTCCTGGCCGATCGTCACCAGCACCGGCGTGACGTTGGCGAGAAAATAGATCGCCAACACCGTCGCCAGGTTGACGACCATCGTGGCCCGCGTGGCCAGGGCGACGGAGACGGCCAGCAGCACCGTCACTTCCGAGAACGTCATCACCAGGCCGGGCAGCACCTGAAGCGTCTGGTCCGCCCACAGGCCGACGCCGCGCAGCAGATCGGTCGCCTGGTCGGGCAGGTTGGCCCAGGAGAGCGTCGAGGTCAGCCAGGTCGGCAGCGGCACGGGATCCATCCGGTCGAGCCACGCCTTGACCGGCAGGAGCGCCCTCGAAGACCCAGCCGAGCAGGGCGAACATCAACAGCGACGCCATCAGAATGCCGAGGAACTTGCCGAGCAGGAACTGGCGCCGCGACACCGGCTTGCTCATGAGCGTGACGGCGGTGCGGCCCTCGATCTCCTCGCTGATCGACTGACTGGCGGCGATGGCGCCGAACAGGGCGGCGGCCAGCATCATGGTGTCGTAGCCGAGGTCCTTCATCATGACGAGGTCCTCGCCGAAGGTGAAGTACGGCACGATCAGCGAAACCACCAGGGCCAGCAGGCCGAACAGGAAGAGAACCCAGAACATCGGCTGGCGGAACCCCTCGCGGAAGGCGGCGAAGGCCACCGCCCCGCCCTTGGGCCACACCTTCATCAGCAGCGGGAAGCCCAGGAGGAAGAAATCGACGATGAGCTGGAGCTGCAACAGATAACCGGCCAAGCCGCCGACCGTTTCCAGGGTGGAACGCTCCTGACCGAAGCCCATCGAGGCGACGACCAGCGCCGCGCCGCCGACGATGACCAGAGCAGCACCTGGGGCTTGAACGCGTCGCGCAGCATCTCCGACAGGGTCAGGCTGCGGTTGGCGAAGACGGTCGTCACCCACGGGAGGGCGGCCAGCGCTTCGATCAGCAGGAGGATGAGGGCCGTCACCAGATACGAGAGGGAAAAGTCATAGCGCCTCGCAGATCATCCGCGGATGTGGAAGCCGGCGGCCCCGGTCGGCGGCGCGTCTTGCACCGTGGCCGATTCGATGAAGTCGGCCATCCGTTCGGCCACCGCGGCCAGGAAGGCGTCCACCTGATCGGCGGCGCCCTCGGCGACCAGCTCCACCTCGCCGGTCGGCAGGTTCCGGACCAAGCCGGCCGCCGCGTAGCCGCGGGCCAGTCCGTGGGCCGTGTACCGGAAGCCGACGCCCTGGACGCGGCCCCGGTAGATGACGCGCTTGCAGACCGTGGTTGCCATGACAGTTCCGCGGCGGCATGTCTGTGGTACGCTACGTCCCGGCGGAGGGTTCGTCGCGGTAGTTCGGCTGCTCGCCCCAGTGCAGCTTCTCGCGCAGGGTCTGGTAGTAGCTGCGGCCGGCCACTTTCACCAGGCCGAACGTCACCGGCGCCCGACGGACGGTGATCGTGTCTCCCTCACTTAGCGGGACCGTTTCCTGGCCGTCGATCACCAGGAAGGCGCCGGACGCGCGCCGGATCGAAATGGTGTATACCTTGTCGGCGGAATCGACCACCGGGCGGTTGGTCAGCGTGTGGGGGCAGATCGGCGTGACGACGAAGGCGGCGAGGTCCTGACCGAGAATGGGACCACCCGCCGAGAGGCTGTGGGCCGTGGAGCCGATCGGCGTGGAGACGATGAGGCCGTCGCCGCTGTAGCGCGAGGCAGGTTCGCCGTCCACGACCAGGCCCAGCTCAATCATGTGAAACGGCGGGGCGGTCTGCACGGCGATCTCGTTGAGGCCGAGGAAGGTCCGCCGTTGAGTCGAACCGTCGAGGAGGCACTCGAACATGAGATGATGCGTGACGCGGAACTCGCCGCGGACGACGGCCGGGAAACAGAGGCGCAGCTCGGCGGAGCTGAGGTCGGCGAGGAAGCCGAGCTTGCCGAGGTTGACGCCGAGGACGGGGGTCTGGCGGTAGCCCATCTGCCGGGCGGCGCGCAGGATGGCGCCGTCGCCGCCGAGGACGAGGTTCATATCGGCGGACAGGCCGGTGAGGTCCTGTTCCTGGCAGAGGTCGTACAGGACGATTTCGGCGTGCTCGCGCAGGAACGGCAGCAGTCGCTCCGCCTCCTCGGAGACGCCGGGCCGGTGGCAGTTGCCGAGGATGAAGATGCGCATGGATCGTCGCCCGCCCCGGCCGTGTCCGCCGCGGTCGTACCACGCCCCTCAATGTATCCGATTCTCGCCGGCAGGTCTTCCTCGGAAACCTCAAGCGGGAGCCGTACTGTTGACACGGCTACAATCTGTCGTTAGAATCGACGACGTTCAGTAGCCATCAGGTCCGTTCGCCGACAGGAGCTGCGGTGGCCAAGAAGCAATCCGACCTACCCGATCTTTCGCCGGCGCAACGCGAGATCATGGAGATCGTTTGGGAGCGCGGCGAAGCGACCGCCAACGAAGTGCGGCGCGTCCTGTCGCGGACCCGGAACGTCGCGCGCAACACGGTTCGCACCTTGCTGGAGCGGATGGAAGACAAGGGCTGGCTCAAGCATCGCGCGGAAGGCCGAACGTTTCTCTACACGGCGGCCCGGCCGCGACACGACACGATCGGGCGGAAGGTCCGCGAGATCGTGGAGACGGTCTGCGGCGGATCGCCGGAGACCCTGGTCGCCGCCCTGCTCGATTACCGCGGACTGCGCCCGACGAGTTGAAGCGGATTCGACAGCTCCTCGACGACGCCCAGGCCGGCAAGGGCCAGAAAGGCGGTTCGTGATGTCCCCTTTAATCCGCTGCTATCCGGAAGACCGCGTCCTCGATCTCCTGCTGGTCGCGGCCCTGGCGGCGGCGCTCGCGTCGAGCGCGGCCTGGCTCATCTCACGGCGGCGTGCAGGCCATGCGGCGTTGCGGCATCTGGTCCTGTTTTCCGCGCTGATCTGTTGTCTGGCGACCCCCGCCGCCGTCTGGTTTTGCGGCGCGGCGGGCCTGACGCTTATCTCGCTTCCTCTCCTCCGCGGTGAACAGGCCGAGACGGTCTCCGGCGCCGCGTGGACGGAAATCGACGAGGGTGGAAAGCCGGCGCGAACCTGGACCTGTCCGCCTGCCGTGGCCTCGGAGTCACCTACGCCGCACACGACCACGACGGACCCGAGTGCCAATGTCGCGGCCGCCTGCGCGCCGGATCAGAACACGAACGCGCCCATGCCGTCCAAGCCAGACGTGCCGCCCGGCAGCACGTCGGCGACGCCCCTGTCCTTTCGCGGAATCGCCGCAGGGACGATGCTCGTTTGGGCGGCAGGCGCTTTGTTGATGTTGGCGCGTCTGGCGCGGAATGGCGCGCGCGTCGTGCGGCTGCGCCGCTTATCGCGTCCGTTGCGGAATGAGTCCCATCAGTCGCTTCTGCGGGAGATCGCGGGCCGGCTTGGGGTGCATCAGGTTCCCCTGTTGCTCGTGTCGAACCGCGCGGTCCCACCGCTGGCGGTCGGTTTCGGGCGACCCGCGATCATTCTGCCCGAACGTCTGCTCGGAGCGGTCAGCGACGACGAACTGCGGGACGTATTCGTGCATGAAGTCGCGCATATCCGGCGGCGCGACCAGCGGGTCGTGCTGCTGCAAGAGCTGGCTGCGGCGCTGTACTGGCCGATCGCGTCAATACACGCTCTCAATCGCGAGCTGCAAGTGACCCGCGAAGAGCTTTGCGACAACGTCGTACTCGCAGGCCGCGACGCGATCAGCTACGGCAAGACCTTGTTGCACGTCGCCGAGTTGTTGGTGGGAGCCAGGCCGATGGGCGCCGCGCTCGGCGTCATCGGCGGGCGAGGTAAATTGGAAGAACGCATCTCGGGACTGCTCGATCCCAGGAGGAAAATCATGACAAAAATCGGCCGCAAGACAGTGTGCGTTGTAGGGTGCCTGTTCATCGTCGCCGGCTTCATCGCATCCGCGACGCGATTCGAGGCGTCGGCTGCGCCCCCAGCGGAAGGGCCTCAGCCCGATGCCAAACCACCGGCCGTTAAGACCGCGACCTGCCCCGAAAGCTCTGACAAAGGGCAAGGGGACAAGGCAGCCGTCGAGGCTCGCGCCTGTGAGACCAAGGCTCGCAGCTGGGGTTTCCGACATCGGCATGCGTTCACTTCCGACAATTATGAAGGCAGTTTAATCGGGGGTTTGGTTGAGAACGGCCACTGGGCCAAATCGCTGCCTCTGGCCCCAGCTCAAGCAAGTGCCATTACGAAGCTCGATGTGTTGGTACGCGACGCTGGCGACCGCGCCGCAGGGGTCGCTGCGGACTACATGGACACAAATCCGCCTGACTACCAGGAGTACAACGCTCGTCTCGGAGGGAGACTAAGTGAGACCCTGCGCCACGCGGAACGGATGGTCTCCTTAGGACTTCTCACTGAAGCGCAGGCCGCCTTTGTGCTGTACGATTACACCTCGGACGACAACCATCTGTACGTCCTGAGTGACAAAAACGTGCAAGACCTGCTCGGGATGACGGCGAGTCAGAACAAGGAGTTGGACAAGGTCGGGGACGCGGCGAATCGCCGGGAAGCCCTTCTGAATCTGTGGTCGGTTGACCCGATTGAGCAGGAATACGTCAGGACCGTGATGACCGCGAACGAGAAACGGATGAATGCGGAAGCTCTGAACGTGCTCACGCCGAGCCAGCGAAAGATCTGGGACGGGTTCACCGCCAAGCGGTCGCTGCCCGCGAAACCCCCGGAGATGCCTGCTCCCTCCGAGGCCGAAGCGGCGCGCATCAAGATCGAGGATGTTTCGCCCGTCTTTCGCATCCTGGCCGAGAAGGCGGATGCTTTCGGGCTTTCCGACCCCCAAAAGAAGCTTTTGAATCGGCTCAAGGAAATAACGCGAGAGGGGTCGTTTTGGATCAGCCTCAGGAATTCCAAGGATGGCGCCCCGACCCCTGCGGATCGAGCGGCGAGTGCGGAGTTCGTAAAGCAGGCCGAACAAGTCGCCTTATTCGGCATTTTGACGGAGAAACAAGCCGAACAGGTTGAGTCAGCCACGAAGGAATAACTTCGTTTAGAATTCGACGGGGCAATATGGCTTCTTAGCCGCGACCCGGAGGGGAGCGCTCGCTCGGAGCTCCCCTCCGGGTCGCGGCGAAACGCAGAGGTGGAATGGGAATCATCACGGCACGCCGGGCGGCGGCGTCTTGTCGCCGTCTTTTACGGCGTTGAGTACGCGGATGTGCTTGAGCGCCACCTGGGCCATGCTCCGTTCGCGCTCCGGCAAGTTTTGCTTGTCGATCTGGCCGGCGATCTCGTCCGGCTCTCCCTCGCAGGTGACGGTCCTGAGGCGGGCCTCTCCTTCGGGGTAGAACTCGATGGTCACCTTGAGCCGGCCGCGCTCCAGGGGCGTGGCGGCGACGCTGACCGCGGCGGGACCGCCCGCCTTGGCGACGCCCGGGGCGGCGTCGCCCGCACCGGTCTTCACTTCCTGGGCGATCCGGATCGCCGGGCCGGCGGCCAAGGAGGCGTCGGCGGTGGTTTCCTTGCCGCCGCGCAGGAACGTCAACTTGACGCCGCGCCCCGGCTTGTCCGTCTGCAACAGCCGGACGAGGTCGCCACAATCGAGGATCTTTTTCTCGTTGTATTGCAGGAGGATGTCATTGCGGCGCAGGCCGGCCTTTTCGGCCGGCGAGTCGGCCAGCACTTGCGTGACGAGAACGCCCTGATCGCGGGGAAGTTGCGGGAGTTGGTCGTAGAGGGCTTCGGAAACCGGGCCGAAAAGGACGCCGAGGTACGCAGCGCCTTTGTCGGCGTCGGGTGCGGGATCGGCGCATTGCGCGACGCCGCCCAGAGCCAGGAGACAGCAGACGTTCACCGCGGCGAAGAAACGGTTCATTCCACATGCTCCGGCCCGACGAGAAACGGGGACCAGAAGAGCAACGTCCTCACTTCGGCGGCGTGGGCCAATCCCTCACCTCGACATGGATGGTTGTGCCGTTGGGTTCCTGAATCAAACTTTCGTCGATCTTGAGCTTGGTCGGCTCGCCCGCGTCGAACGGACCTGTGACGGCAGGCCGCACGGGATGCCGCAAAGGGTTGTTCCCGCTGTCCGCGCTTGGGCCGTTCACCGGCAGCGTCGAGCCGGTTGAGGTCGGCCGCGCCTGGAACGCGCCGGCGAGGAACAACAGGCCCGTCACCAGCAGCGCCACGGACGCGGCCAACGCGAGCCGGCTGCGCAGCAACGGCCAGCGCGGCGGCGTCTTGCGGTTGGAGATGGTCGCCGGGGCGGGCGGCCACGGGTGCGGCAGCTGCGTCCGGAACAGGGCGCCAAGCCGGCGATCCAAGTCTTCGGGCGACGAGTCGCCCCTCGAAGCAGGTGGAGAGAGTAAGGTCATCGTCCGTCTCACGTTGGCGGCGCTTCCTGACGCGCCGCCGCAAGGGATTCATTCAAGGCGCGCGATGGACGCCGTTCGCCTGTAGGCGATCCGCCAAGCGCTGCCGCGCCCGACTGAGGCGCATGTGAACGGCGGTGGCATTGATTCCGAGCGTCTCGGCGATGGCGTCTGTATTATAGTCCAGCGCGTACCGCAAGGTCAGGATCTCGCGGTCGGTCTCGTGCAGCTGCGCCATCACGTCGCGGAGCTGCGCGAAGGTTTCTTCCCGTTCCAAACTTTCCTGCGGCGGCGGCTCACGGCCCTGGACTCCGTTCATCGTCTGCGGCGGGTGCGTGCCGTTACGCCGAAAGGCGCTCTTGGCGAAGTCCTCCGCCAGGTTTCGCGCCACCCGCAGCAGCCAGGCCCGCGGGTTGAGAATCACTTCGCCGGCTTCCCACTGTTTCCAAAGCCGCAAAAAGGCCTCCTGCGCCACATCCATTGCCGTGTCGGCGTTCATCCAACGGGCGTACGCCAGCGCCCAGACTTCCCGGCTGTGCTTGTCGTACAGCGCCTCGAAGTCCGCGCGCCGATTCGGCGCCGGTTGGGGGGTCGATTTCACCCGTCCATTCTTCATTCGCCCCACCAGGCCAGAGGGTGGTCCCCGTACTGGTCCTCCCTAAAGGACGAGACAGGCGGTTGCGGCTAACACCACGGCGGCGCCCAACGCCCATTCCGCCGTTCCCTTCACGCCAAATGTTTGCCCATCCGCTATTGTTTCTACATTTTTCCATTCCGCAAGAGGGGAAAGGGTCGGAGACTGGGTTCCGCAGGGTGGTTTCACGAGGCCGGCGGCGTGGGGAGCAACCCCTTCTCACGGAGCAATCGTGCCGCCCATTCGGCCTGTTCCGGTTTGAGCGGTGAGACCGGGACGGTTTCGGCATAGCGGACCCGACGGCGGTAGGGGCCAGTGTCGTAGCAGCGGTCGAAGACGGCTTGCAGATCGACGTTCACCGGCGGGTCGCCGGGCAGCAGAGGCACGGCGATTTCGGGCAGGCGCTCGGGCAGAAGGATGGTGTAAATGAAAAAGTCTTCCAGGTTGTCGAAGTGATGGATGCAGACGTGATAGTCGAACGGCCCGGTTTTGGGAAGCGCGTAGGAGAGCGGTACGGCGGTGGTGTGCTGCCCGGCCCGCAGGAGGTCGATCTCCACCAGATGAACGCGGCTGTTCAGCACTTCACGCTGTTTGCGAAGATATTGCTCGCGACCTTGCTCGCCGGGCGTCTTGTTCGCCAGACTGAGGACTTCGATGGAGGTGACGAGCCGTTCCTGATCGTGGCGAGCGTAGATTTCGACGACCGTTTCCCGCCGTTCTTCATGCGGCACCGTCACTACCACTGGGTGCGTTCGTGTGGCCGTCGCAGCGGCCACGGCGACGCCCCCCCGTTTGGGACCGCCGAGCCGGTTGGCTCCTCTGCCCGCAGGACGCTGACGTCCGGTTCGATTCGGCGCTGGGATATTTCGACCCAAACGCGGTCACTGATGTCCGCGTAATAGGGAGATGGAAGCCGCTCCTGTAGAAAATCGCTGAGAACGTTGGCGAACCGCGTGTGGAAACCGGGAAACACCACCGGACTTTCCAGAAACGGGTCCATTCCTGGGAATGGCGAAGGCATGACGATCCTCCCTGCCGGCGAAAGGACGGGGGGAGGTGCCCTCCCCCCGCGCTCTGCATCACACGAACTTCGTCTTGCCCGGTATGGCTACCGTCCATTCCGGCAGCTTCGTGTTCCAGTCCAGATCTGCGGCTCCGGCATCAGCCGCTCCTTCGAGTCCAGCGCCTCTTCCCACTTCAGCGCCTTGCCCGTGTAGGTGGTCATGCGGCCCATGATGGCCGTCAGCGTGCTTTCGGCCACGTGCTTCAGCTCGTTGAGCGGCTTGCCCGAACGAATGCTCTCGATCAGGTCGGTGTGTTCCTGAACGTAGGGCCTGACGCCTTGTCCTGGACCTTGTGAGGACGCCCTTGCCGTTGAGCGCGGTAGCCGCCGGAAGACCACGTTCCCTTCGTGCCGACGAACGCCTCGGAGACGTTGTTCTCGCAGCCGTCGATCTGCCGGCACATGCTCAGCACGTGGACGCCGTTGGGGTATTCGTAGTCCACGGCGAAGTGGTCGAAGATGACGCCGTAGTCCTGCGGGTTTTGCACGCGGCGCTGCCGGCCGCCCATGCCGACGGCGCGCACCGGGTGCGCCGTCGAGGCCCCAGTTCATCACGTCGAGGTTGTGGACGTGCTGCTCGACGATGTGGTCGCCGCACAGCCAGGTGAAGTTGTACCAGTTGCGCAGCTGGTACTGCACTCGGTCATGCCGGTTCTGGTGCGGCTTGAACCAGAGCACGCCCTGGTTCCAGTAGGCCGCGGCCGGACGATGACGTCGCCGATGTCGCCGCCGTGGATGCGCTTCATCGATTCGAGGTAGCCGAGTCTGGTGGCGCCGCTGCGTGCCGGCCACGATGCGCCAGGCCCTTTTCCTTGGCCTTCTCGGCGGTTTCCAGCACCACGCGGATGCCCGGAGCGTCGGTGCCGACCGGCTTCTCGGTGAAGATGTTCTTGCCGGCGGCGACGGCCGCCTGAGGTGGAAGGGCCGGAAGCCGGGCGGCGTGGCCAGGATGACGTAGTTGACGTCCGGGATGTCGATGAGCTTCTGGTAGGCGTCCAGGCCGACGAAGCAGCGCTCCTTCGGCAGGTCCACCTTGTTGCCCAGCTTCTTGACCTTCGTCGTCGTTGGCGACATTGGTCATGAGGCCGTTGCGGCAGCCGTTGAGGCGGTCCTCGAAGGCGTCGGCCAGGGCGACGATGACGACGTTGGGGGCGGAGTGCAGGACGTTGTCGGCGGCGCCGGTGCCGCGGCCGCCGCAGCCGATCAGGCCGACCTTGATGGCGTCGCTGCCGGCCGGCGTGGACGCCGGACGGGAACAGCGACGTGGCCAGCGGCGGCGCCGGCCGCGACGGCCGACGCCTTGAGGAAGTCGCGCCGCGAGTGGCCGCCTTCCGGTTTCTGCGAGTTCGTCATGAGAGGTCTCCTCGTGAGGGAAAAAGGAATTGCACCACGGCAGCACACGGAGCACACGGCAAGATGAAACTTCCTTAGCTTGCTCTCCGTGTGCTGCCGTGTAGTTCCGTGGTTTCACTTGCTCTGTAGCGTGATCTTGGAGCGGTAGCCCTTGAGGTTGTCCTGCTCCTCGACCGGCCGCACGATGCGGAAGCCGACGAAGTCGGCGCTGGTCAGCCACCAGATGCTCTGCGGCCGCTGCGGGTCGAGCTTGATCCAGCTCTTGTCCGACGCCGCGCCGCGCCGCGCTGCGGCACTGCGCCGCCTCGTCGGCCCACGAGCCGCCGCGGACGACGTGCCCGAAGCGGCGGTTGTCCGGGATGTTGCACCGGCTGCAGCGTCGGCTTCGTCAGCGAGAACATGGAGTAGTAATCTTTCTTGATACTGGTCCAGGCAGTATTCGTCCACGTTGCCGTACATGTCGTACAGGCCCCACGGGTTGGGCTTCTTCGTGCCGCACCGCTTGCGAGTCGCCGTTGGCGTTGTCGGTGAACCAGGCGTAGTCGCCGAGCTTGGCGGGGTCGTCGCCGAAGGAGTAGGCCGTCTTCGTGCCGGCGCGGCAGGCGTACTCCCACTCGGCCTCGGTCGGCAGACGGTAGATCTTGCCGGTCTTGAGCGACAGCCAGCGGCAGTACTGCATGGCGGCGTGGTAGGTGATGCCGAGGACGGGGTGCTTCTCGCGGCCGTGCATCCAGGTCTCGTCGGAGTAGGGCTTGGTCGGGTGGGTGACGGCGTCGGCGTTCTTGGGCGTTTCCGGCTCGACGTCCTCCTTCTGGCCCGGCGGCCGGGTGCGCCAGAACTGATCGAACTCGTCCCAGGTCATTTCCTTGGCTTCCATCCAGAACGGCTTCAGCTCGACGGGATGCTGCGGCCCCTCGTCGTCGCCGCGGCCCTTCTCCGTCGTCGGGGCTGCCCATCACGAACGTGCCGCCGGGGATGGCGACCATGTCGAAGGAAACCTCGCTGCCGGGGATGGTTTCCTTGTACGGCTAGGATCTTCGACGGGCGGCGTCGGCCCGGGCCGGTTCCGCCGGCGCCGAGGCCGTCAGCCACGCCGCCGCGCCGGCCGCCGCCAGCACGCACACCCCGACCGCCTGCTGTATCCGCCGCCTCATCTGTGGTAAGCTCCAAACGGGTTGATGGAGTAAGCCGCCCCGCGAACGAGAGACGCCTCCCCATGAGATCGCAGTTTAATCCTGATCGTGTTGACGGCGGTCCTCGCCGCCGGTGCCGTCCGCGCCGAACCGGCCCTGTCCCGATTCACCTTCACCGAGGTGCACATGGGCACGGAGTTCAAAATCATACTCTATGCGCCGGACAAGGAAACGGCCGGGAAAGCCGCGACGGCCGCCTTCGCAAGGATCGCTTCCCTTGATGCTACCATGACCGACTACAACCCGACCAGCGAATTGATGCGCCTGTGCGCGAAATCCGGCGGCGACCCCGTCCACGTCAGCGACGAGCTGTTCTTCGTGCTGTCGCAGGCGCAGGAGACTTCGCGCATCTCCGACGGCGCTTTCGACGTGACGGTCGGCCCGGTGGTGCGGCTGTGGCGGCAGGCGCCGGCGGACGCAGCGGATGCCCGACCCGGAGAAGCTGGCGGCGGCCCTGCGCCCTGGTCGGCTGGAAGAACGTGCGTGCTGGACGAAAAGGCGCACACGGTGCAGTTGCTCAAGGCGGGGATGCAGCTCGACCTGGGCGGCATCGCCAAGGGCTACGCGGCCGACGAGGGGCTCGCCGTGCTGAAGAAGCACGGCGTGATGCACGCCCTGGTCGCGGCCGGCGGCGACATCGCCGTGAGCGGACCGCCGCCGGACGCCGACGGCTGGAAGATCGCCATCGCCCCGTTGCAGGAAGACGCGAACACGGAAGGGCCGTACCTGGTCGCTGCACGACGCGGCCGTGTCCACGTCCGGCGACGCGGAGCAGTTCGTCGAGATCGACGGCAAACGCTATTCGCACATTGTCGATCCGAAAACGGGCCTCGGCCTGGTGGGCCGGATGAGCGGCACGGTCGTGGCGCCGCACGGGATCATCGCCGACAGCCATACGAAGATCGTGTGCCGTGCTGGGGCCGGAGAAGGCGTTCCCGATCCTGGCGAAGGAGGACGGCGTCAGCGCCCGTTTCGTCCACCTGAGCGACGACGGCAAGGAGGAAACGGCGGTGATGAAGAACTTCCCGCCGCTGACGAACCCGCCGGAGATGAAACCTTGAATCCTCTGACGAGCGCGGCGGAAAAGAACCGTCGCGTGGTGACGGTGCAACGAACCGACGAGGGAGTCCGCCTATGACAGCGCCGCACAGTCTGCTGACCCCAACCGATCTGATAGGAGGCCGACCGCAGGACATGCGCAGCCGTATTGTCGTCTGGGCTTCCTGGGGCGGCTTCGGCATCAGCATTGGCTTAGGGCTTGTTCCCCTCTGTTTGCGGCCGGACCTTCGGCCGCCGAACCCGGACGCTACCTTTAGCCTTTTTTCCGATGTGGGATCGGAGATAGTGTTCGGCCTGGTGATCTGGCCGCTCATTTCCTGGTACGGGATCCGACCCGCTCTGGGCCGCTTTGCCTCTGGACTGGTAGCGTTCTTCCTGCCGATTTACCGGGCCGTGATCTGGAAACCGGAACGGTGGCGGGAACTCTACGCCAAGCCGCTGCCCAGCTCGATAAAGCAGCGATAAGGGATTCCCGCCGAGGCGAATCCATCATCTAACAAGCAGATCCGGCCATAATGCTCTCCGCTACTTCTTCTCCGGCAGAATTTCCGGCAGCGCCTTCATCACATCCGCCACGCGCTCTTCCGTCAGCTCGCCGGGCCGAAAGGCGAAGTTGGCGACCACCTTCCGGTTGACGAACAGCAGCACCGTCACGTCGGCGTCGCGGTTGAGGCGGTAGCTCGGCGGCCCATCGAGGTTCTCGAAGACGCCGACCGGCACGTCGTGGAGCGCATACTTGCGGCCCCATGCCACCAGCTTCGGGTCGAGCGCCGTCTGGTCGTCGCTGAGGAACGTCACCCACGCCCGCAGGTCGGCGGCTTTGTGGTCGCCGACCGCCTTGTCCAGACCGGCCGTCAGCTTACCCAGCGGGTCGGTGATCGTCCGCGCGAAGACGATGACAGCCGGGCGCTCGGCGGTGTCGCAGATGTAGCAGTACGATTGGCCGCGCTCGGCACCGACGGAGACGATGGAGGAGTATGGCCCCGGTTTCTGGCCGGGCGCCAGGCCGGACGTGCAGGGGTCTGCGGCGAAGGCGGCGCCCAGGAAGGCGGCGAAGACGGCGAGGGACGCGATGACGGAACGCATGGCGGCAATCTCAGGTAGGTAGGATGGTGCGGCGGGTAGTGTCCTCCACCCATCGTATCCGCCCGGCCCCGCCGGCGCAAGCCCTTTTCCCCATCTTTTCAACCTGCCTTTTCCACGGCGCTCACCTTCGCGGCCCGGATCGCTTGACCCAGCCGTCGCCGTTTGCCGATGGTATCTCGAGCGCGAGCCGGAGGGCGCGGTTGTATTTGCGGGCGCATCGGCTATAGTCGCGGGCGGCCCAGGCAGGATGCCAGGGTCCGCATCCGACCGCGCATGGAGGCGACGATGACCCTGCAAGTCCACCTGCCCGAACCGCCGGCCCGGCGGGACGGAAGGCTCGACTACGCCCGCCGCGTTCTCTGCGCCGAAGCGGCCGGCCTCGAACTCGTCGCCCGCCGCCTCGACGATTCCTTCCTCCGGGCCGTCGATCTCCTCCTCCGCGTCACCGGCGAGGGGGCCGGACGCATCGCCGTCACCGGCACCGGCAAATCCGCCGACGTGGGTCTCAAAATCGCCGGCACCCTCAACTCGACCGGCGCCCGCGCCTACTTTCTCGACGCCACCAAGGCCGTTCACGGCGACCTCGGCATGGTCCATCCCGACGACGCCGTGCTGGTGCTTTCGCACAGCGGCGAGAGCGAGGAGATCCTCCGCCTGCTCGGCCCGCTGCGGCCGCTGGCCCGCGCGCTGATCGCGCTGACGGGCGAGGCGAACAGCACCCTCGCCCGGAAGGCCGACGTGGCGATCGTCTATGGTCCCCTGGATGAGGTTTGCCCGCTCGGCCTGGCACCCAGCGCCAGCACCACCGCCATGATCGCGCTGGGCGACGCGCTGGCCTTCGTGCTGAGCCAGGAGCGGGAATTCACGCGCGAGGACTTCGCCCGCTTCCACCCGGCCGGCAGTCTTGGCCGCAAGCTGCTCAAGGTCGAAGCGGCCATGCGCCAGGGCAGTGAGCTGCGCTGGCGCCGGCGACCGACACTGTCCGCAGCGTGTTCGCCAAGGCGCGGCAGCGCGGCCGCCGCACCGGGGCCGTCATGCTGGTCGATGCGGACGGCCGGCTGTGCGGCCTGTTCACCGACAGCGACCTGGCCCGGCTGATCGAGGCCCGCCGCGACGAGGCGCTCGACCGGCCCATCGGGGAAGTGATGACCCGCAGCCCGCTGACGGCCGCGCTCGGCTCGCGCGTCCTGGATGCGGTGGACGTG
Source organism: uncultured Planctomycetaceae bacterium (assembly GCA_963771935.1). Classification (GTDB taxonomy): domain Bacteria; phylum Planctomycetota; class Planctomycetia; order Gemmatales; family Gemmataceae; genus UBA4732. The sequence continues at coordinate 169,213 of CAVYVK010000010.1, forward strand.
CTGCGGCGCCACAAGATCAGCGAATTGCCGGTCGTAGACGCGGCCGGCCGTCCGGTCGGCTTACTGGACGTGACGGACCTGATTGGGGCGATTTCGACGGAAGAAGCAGTGGTCCGGGTGGCCTGAACCGTGTGCCACGGCTGTATCAGCCTTGGCACACCGAGAGCCTTGGGAGGACGAAGCCATGCAAACCGCCCCCCAGACTCTCGCGGAGCGCTGCCGCGCCGTCCGGCTACTGGTGCTGGACGTGGACGGCGTGCTGACCGAGGGCGGCATCGTTTACGGCACCGGCGGTCTGGAAGTGAAGCGCTTCCACGTCCGCGACGGTTCGGGAATCAAATTGTGGCGGCTGGCGGGGCGGCGCTGCGCCCTCATCACGGGCCGATCGTCGCCGGTGGTGGACGCGCGGGCGGCGGAGCTGGGCGATGGATTTTGTCTTCCAGGGGGCGTCGGACAAGCTGCCGGCCTATCGGCGTCTGCTGGAAGAGTCGGCGATGGAATCTTCGGCGGTCTGCTATGTCGGCGACGACGTGCAGGACTTGCGCCCTGTTGCGGGACTGCGGGCTGGCGGTCGCCGTCGGCGACGGCTGCCGCGAGGCGCGGGCCGCCGCCCACTACGTCACGCGCACGCCGGCGGTCGCGGGGCAGTGCGCGAGGTGGTCGAGTTGATGCTGCGCTGCCAGGGCGAGTGGGGACGACTGGCCGAGCGGTTGCGGAACCCGGAATTTTGAGATGCTCGAACATCTTGGCGAGCGGCCGGCGTGAGCCGGCTGATGCGTCGAATCAGCCGGCTCACGCCGGCCGCTCGCCGGGCGGCGACCCCAGACGGGGAGAGGATGGGACCGACCCATGTGGACACCCAAGCGGATCGTACTGCTGGCGTTGGGCTTCTTCGTCTTCTTCTCCGGCTACATGCTCTACGCCACCGCGCTGGGCGGCATCGACGGCCTGCCGCCGCTGCCCGCGGCTGACCTGCCGCGCGACCCCGGCCAGGGGCCGGTCGGGCCGCTGCCGTCGCACGGCCTCAAGCTCGAAGACAAGCTGCGCCAGGCCTTCGGCCAGGACTGCCCGGAGCTGAAATGGCCCCTCAAGCTGGAGCTGAACTCCAAGAGCATGGTGGTGGCCGCCCGCGACTTCACCATCCAGGATAATGACGGTCGGCTGAAGCTCGACGACGTCAGCGTCGCCCTGTTCGGCAAGGACGACCGGCGACGGCCAGCCGCGTCGAGATCAACACCATCCGGGCCAAACAGGCGTACCTGACCTTCGACAAGAAGCTCGGCCAGAACGACAAGGAATTCGGCGGCCGGCGCATCGTCGCCGCCGAACTGCTGGGTGACGAAGCGGACAACATCGAAATCGTCAACAACCATCGCACGCCGCGGCGCGACGACGATTTGCACCTCAACATCATCAAAGGCCCTCTCTATTATGACGAGGCCAAAAGTCTGATTTGGACCGATGACGACATCCGGCTCGAAGACGACCAGAGTCAGCCGCCCACGGTCATCTGCGGCCGGGGGATGGAGGTGCATCTCACCGCTGCGGAGGCCCGGCCGGACGTTCGGCCGGCGGCAGCGCGGAGCAAGCCGCGCACCGGCGGTTTCACTGGCGTGGACCGGATCGTCCTGAAATCCTATGTGGACATGAACCTATACGTCGCGGGCGGCTTTCATGTCGAACCCGCCGGAGGGGAAGGCGAAGGAGGCCGCGCCGGCCGCCCCGTCGGAAAAGGCCCACGTCAACATCTATACGCCCGGCCGGTTCGAGTACGAGTTCCGCAAGGACGGCGACGTGGCCCGCTTCGACGCGCCGGAGGCCGACGCCGCGCATCCCCACCCGAACGATCCCTACGTCAAGGTGATCCGCTACACCACCGCCGCGACAGACGATAAAGCCCCTCTGGATCAGCTGTACTGTCAGCACCTGGAACTGCATCTGTCCCGCAAGGAGGCCGGGCCTGGCGCCCACGGCGACGCCGCCGACCACGGCCTCGCCATCGACAGCGCCCACGCCGTCGCCCGCGGCGACGCCAACGTCGTTCTCTCCTCCGACGACCAACGGCTCGGCGCCGAGTGCTACGACCTCCAGTACGACGCCCGGACCAAGCTCACTGTCCTGAAAAGAGATCCGGATAAGCCGAATCTGCGGCATGTCGGCCGACCAGGACGGCAACAAAATCCACGCCCGCGAAATCCAGATCCAGGAGCTGCCGCCGGGGCCGGACGGCAAGGCCGGGCGGCAAGTGACCGCCCTGGGGCCGGGCCAGATCGACCTCTGCGACAAGAACACGAAAAAACTATCCACCCACGCCGCCTGGAAGGACAAGCTCGTCTCGACCAAGGACGGCGCCCAGGACCTGATCATCCTTAGCGGGGGGCGACGTTCACCGACGACGAACACGGCCAGAGCCTCCAGGCCGACACGCTCAAGGTCTGGCTGCTCGCGGCGGAGGGCGGAGCCGCGCCGGCCGTAGCGGCCAATCCGCAGGCGGGGCGGCGGCCCAGCCAGATCGAGGCCGTCGGCAACGTCTCCGTCCAGTCGAGCGATCTGACCATTCCGCACACCGGCCTGCTGGTCGTCAAGTTCCGCGACGTGCCGGCTGGCGCCCTGCCGGCCGCGCCGCCGGCGAGCAAGCCGGGCGCTCCGGTCGCGGCCGCTGCCGACGGGCCGGCGAAGCCGGCGCCGGCCGGCGCCGCAGGCCATGAGGCCGTGAAGCCGGCCGCACCGGGTGCAGTCCCTGCACCGGCGGCCGATACGGCGGCCGAGCCGGAGCCGCCGCGACCCGTCAGCCTCTCCGCGCGCTCGGTGTACGTCTGGGTGTTGCGGTGCGACCAGACCAATCAGCTGGAGAAGCTGCAGGCCGATGGTTACGTCGAGGTGCATCAGGATCCCGCCAAGGGCGACGAGAAGGGGGTGGACGTGGAGGGCGAACACCTCGACATGACCTACCATCCCGAGGGGAACATGCTGGTCGTGAGCAGCGAGGGCAATGAACACGAGGACCTCGCCAAGCTGCGCATGGAAGGGATCTACATCATCGGCCCGGAGATCAACATCGACCAGGCGGCCAACAAGGCGTGGGTGAATGGGGCCGGGGCCATGACGATGGAAAGCAAGGCGGACTTCCAGGGCAAGCCGTTGACCAAGCCCGTGCCGCTGACGATCTACTGGAAAAAGGAGATGTTTTTCACCGGCAAACACGCCCTGTTCACCGAGGCCGTCCAGGCCGACGAGGACGACTCCCGTCTGGCGTGTCAAAACCTGCGGGTGTCCTTCGACCGGCCGATCTCCCTCAAGGAAGGCAACCGCGGCGGCCCACCGCCGCGGGTGAAGGAGCTGGTCTGTTCCGATAACGTCCGCGTCGAGAACCGCACGCTGGAGGGCGACCGCCTCGTCCGCTACCAGGGCATCTCCTCCACGTCGCTGGAGATGAACCCGCTGGAGCCGGAAGACGACGCGGTCAAAGCCGACGCGGGGAGCGAAGGCAACGAGATCCGCGCCCCGGGTCCCGGCGAGCTGCGCCTGTTCCAGCAAGGCGGCCAGGATCCCCTGGCCCCGCCCGCCGGACCCAACGGCAAGGTGACGGCCGCGAAGCCCGATCCCAGCCAAGCCGCGGCAAGCCCGACGAGCCGATGAAGCTCACGTACATCACCTACGGCGTCAACACCGGCGGCGGCAACATGTACGTCAACACCAAGACGAACTCGGCGACGTTCCTGGAAAACGTCCGCGTGCTGAACATGCCGTGCGACGATCCCAACATGCGAGATCGACCTCGACGAGATCCTCAATCGCCTGCCGGAAGGGGCGATGTACCTGCAGGCCGACCGGCTGGACGTGGTCGACCACGGCGACAAGAAGAAGTCGCAGCAGGAGATGACCGCCAAGCGGCCACGTGACGGTCCAGGCGAAGGACTTCTGGGGCCACTCGGACACGATGACCTACAACGAGGCCAAGGACCAGATCATCTTCGAGGGCGGCGAAAACGGCCTGGCGACGCTCTACAAGCAGAAGCAGCGGGGCGGCGAGCCGCAGAAGATCGAGGGGAAAACGATCATTTACATCCGCAGCACGGGGATGTTCAAGATCGAGGGCGGCGAGTGGATCAGTGGGAATTGAGCGTGCAAATGGTTTAGCCGCGACCCGAAGGGGAGCGCATGGGGAAGACGCGCTCCGCTTCGGGTCGCGGCTAACCGGGCGGCCGCGATTTCAGAACGCCAGGAACAGCCCCAGCACCGCCATCAGCACCACGGCGCCGGCGCCCATCCGCAGCAGGGTCGTGTAATAGCCGCGCGTCAGCTCTTCCAGCTTGATGTAGCCGAAAACCACCAGGAACAGCGCGACGAACGACCCCAGGATGCGGCCGACCAGCAAATGGCGCTGGGTGACGGCTCGGCTCCAGTCTCGCTTCTCCGCGCCTCATCGACCTTGTCCTGCATTTTGCGAAGATTCGGATCGCTCACATCGACATGGGCGGTCGCCAGGTACGACTCCTTGCGCGGACCTTCCAGCTTGGGGTCCGGAGGCTGGACGTCGATGCGGACGACGTCGAGTCTGGAGGAGGTCGTCGCTGGTCGGCTTCCAGCCGATGTCGTGGAAGCGGCGCTCCAGATACTCCTCCACCGACTGACGAGCGAGGTCCAGGGCGACCTGCTCGGCGTCGTTTTTCGTCTTGCCGTAGGCCGGCTCCTCCCAAAGACGGTCGGACGGCGGCGGGGACGGCAGGACGGCGACCCGGCCGGCCGGACGCGGGAAACCCTCTACCGGCGGCTGCGGCGGAGCCGGTAGCATGGCGGGACCGCTAGCCGGAGCGGGGACGCCCGGGCGCTCTGGCGGTGCACGACCGGCGCGCGGCGCTGGGACACCGGCGCCGGCGCCGCGACGATCGGCGCCGGCGGTCGAGGCGGAACCGGCGGACCCACGGCTGTGACGCCAAGGCCGACCAGCCACACGATCAGGACGACCAGCACGAAGATGAGGAGGCAGAAGCGATGCATGACGTTTCTCCTCTCCGCGGTCAGGCGTACCGCAGGCGCATCCGCCGGGCCGGCGGCGGGGGCGGCGGCTCCCAGGGGCTGACCAGCTGCACCACGGCCGACGCGATCATCAGCACGCCGGCGCCGTACCACATCTGGAAGCCGCCCACCAGCAGCAGCACCAGGCCCCAGAACGCCGCCGCCAGCACCGGGGCGAAGCTGAACCGCTGCGGCCGGCGGCGGTCGGCCATGCGCCACCACCGCAGCGCGAAGAAGGCCAGGCCGAAATAGCTGATGTAGCTCGCCTCGTTCAGCACGCCGGACGGCGCGATCGACGACACGACCGAGGTCGGCGGGTCGGGCGTCAGGTTCGGCCGGCGGCGGCTGGCCCGGCGACCAGCCGTCCAGCCACAGGGCGCCGAAGCCGATCAGGCCGCCGACGACCATCAGCACGATGCCGCCGCGTCCAGCCGTCGCCGCGCCGATCGGTCCAGAACTTCGACGGGATCAGCACCGCCCAGCTCACCGCGACGATCAGGATAAAAGACGGTGCCGAGGAAGTTCCAGTCCGCGTGGTAGGCCAACGCCTTCCACAGCACCGTCGCCACGGCGGCGAACAGCACGCTCAGCGGCAGCGCCCGCGTCAGTTCGCCGACCTTGTCCCGCAGCGTGAACGCCGGCAGCGCGGTCAGGATCGGCTCCGGGCCGTGCGGACGGCAGCGCCGAGGCATCGTCGGCCGGCGGATCGGAGATCGGCGGCGGGATCGGCCGGCGCGGCCGCGGCGGGTCGGCGGCGGCGGCGCGGCCGGTTCGGCGTGGCCGACCGCCTCCACCGCGCGGGCCATGTCCGCCATGCTGGCGTAGCGCTGGGCCGGGTTCTTCGCCAGCGCCTTGGCCACGATCGGCAGGTACTCCGCCGGCACCTTGCTCAGGTCGGGCGGCGTCGTCAGGTGCTTCATCAGGATTTCGCTGGGCGTCTCGCCGTCGAACGGCACGCGGCCCGTCAGCATCTCGTAGAAGACGACGCCGGCGGCGTACACGTCGATCTGCTTGTTGTACTTGCCGCTGGAGATCTCCGGGGCCATGTAGTGGACGGTGCCGATGCTGTGCGTGTTGGCCGTGCCCTGGCTGTTGGTCAGCGACTTGCTCAATCCGTAATCGCCGACTTTCACCTGGCCGTTCTCGATGAAGACGTTGGCCGGCTTCAGGTCGCGGTGGACGATGCCGTGGTCGTGGAGATAGCCGACCGCGCGGGCCAGGCCGAGGAACCATTCGCGGGCCAGCTCGCGCGGCAGTCCCTGCGGGTGGCGCTGCAGCACCACGTTGAGCGGTTCGCCGGCCACGTATTCCATGACGACCCAGTCGTCGCCCTGGGCGTCGGTGCGCAGGTCGTAAATGCTGACGAGGTTGGGGTGCTTGAGGTTGATGCACTGGGCCACGCCGCGCAGCTCGATGTGGTTCTCGCCGCGCACCAGCTTGAGGGCCACTTCCTTGCCGCCGTCGCTGACGGCGAAATAGACCTCGCCGAAGCCGCCGCGGCCGACGCCGCGCTTGATCGTGAAGCCGTCCAGGGGCCGCTGACCGGAACTGTAGGTGAATCTCATAGGGCACCCCCCATCAGAGTGGCAGTGGATGCATGAGCGACCGGAATCGATGCGATCCTGAAGCACTCTTCTGGCTGCATCACTCGACCCTGCTCACTCATCATTTGCTTCCGACCGGCTCCACGGCGAAGGCGAAGTCGTCGCCCGACACCAGGGCGCGCGGTCCGAGGACCGTTCGCTCCGGGACCTTCTGGCCGTTGACGGTCAGGCCGCCGACGTGCCGCAGGCCCAGGCCGTCCTTGTGCCGGAAGAACACCACCGGATCTTTCATGTCCGGGACCGCGACGTGGACCTGCGGCCCGGCGCCCAGGATCAGCGTCTCGGCCATCACCAGCACGCCGTCCACGCCCAGCAGCAGCGGTGGCCGCTCACCAGATCCAGCCGGGCCGTGGCGCTGGGCGGGGCCGGCTGCCGGAACTGAAGCTGGCACGACGGGCCGAGCGTCACGCGGTCGCCGGGCCGCAGCAGCGTCCGCGTCGCCGGCTGGCCGTTGACCTGCATGGCCCGCGTCGCCTCCAGGACATAGCCCTCGCCGTCGCGGCTCAGCGTGGCGTGCATCCGCGACACGTCGGCCACCAGCGGCACGTCCACAGCCGAACCGGGTACGCGCCTGGCCGAAGTTGACCCGCGTCCCGAGGCAGACCAGATAGCCGCCGACGCCGTCGATCCACAGCAGGAAGCGATCCGGCGAGCTCGGCGGCGCGGGCGGTCGTCCGCGGGACGGTGCCGCGGAGCTCGGCAGAGCGCCACCGTCGCCGGCTCGACCGCCTTCCAGGCCTGGCCGCGCACCTTGCGGGCCTCCGGGTGCTGCGGGGCGACGGCCAGCACCTGCTTCGGCCGCGTGGATCACGTCGGCCCCTCGGCCGGCGTTGGCCGCCTCGTGCAGCCGCACCAGCAAGCCGGCGAACGTCTGCCGCCGCTGGTCCAGGTCCTTGCGATATTCCTCCAGGACCTCGAGCCGCGCACCAGTCGGCATCACCCGGTCCACCGCCTCCAGCGCCCGAGCGAACTCGCCGCGGACCGCCAGGTCTCGGCGCCGCAAGCCAGCCGCGGGCGGCGTCTTCCAGCACTTGCAATTCCGGCGTGCGGACCAGTTTGCCGCGCAGCCGTGCGGCGGCTTCTTCCGCCCGTCCCGGCTCGCCGGCCTGGAGCAGCGCCCGCATCTCGGCGACGCCGAGCCGCGTCAGGGCCTCGCGCAGCCGCTCCGCGTTCTTCTCCGCCGTCTGCAGATGCTCAGCCTCGAGCAGGTCGCGCCAGGCGGCTTCCGCATCGTCTTTCCGAAGGGAGCGCTCGGCACGGACCACGAACGCCCGCGCCAGCTTGGTCGTCAGGGCGGCGGCGTTGCGGTGTTCCTGGGCGTGCGGCTGATTCAGCAGCCGCAACGCTTCTTCCAGGCGGCCGTGCTTCATCGCCTCCTGGGCCTGTCGCACCGCCAGCCACGCGAACCCGGCCATGCTGCTCCCGATTTCAAAACCAGCCCCGAGCGCGAGCGAGGGGATTTCGGCGCCGACCCCTCGCTCGCGCTCGGGGCTGGTAGCGAAGGTTCTGAAACGCAAGGCGGCCCCTCGCCAACCTTCGCCGCGCCTTTCCGAGAAGGGGCGATTCGGAAAGGTCCGGCGAAGGGCCGTTACGGATGCGAAAGATCACGGTTTGTCGGCGACATTCGCCTTGGCCCCGTCCTTCTGAGCGGCCTTTTCGTCGAACCGCTTCAGCACGTCCGTGTCGGCGGGCTTGTCGGCCGGCGCGTCCGCGTGGCCCTTGTCGAACTCCGCGTGGAGGTCCAGGACCGTCTCCCGGTGCTGAATCTTTTTCTCCACCTCGTCCATCTCAGCCTTCAGGTTGGCGCGCTCGTTGTCCTCGGCCTGCACTCCGGCCTGGGCCTCTCGGGTGCGTACCATTTCAAGTTCGGCCCTCATCTGATCCAGGCGGGCTTCCATCTCGTTGTTTTGGCTCTCCAGGTTGGCCAGCTGCTCGCGCGCCGCCTGCAGCGCCTGAGTCTTGGCGTCCAGGGCGTCCTTCTTGAAGGCCAGCGACTTCTCGGCGATGTCGTAGGAGTCCAGCTCCTGCTTCAGCTTCTTCTCGGCCGCCGTGCGGTTGTTGTATGTGTAGTCCTTGTAGGAGTAGGAAGTCTTCTGGGTGTCCAGGTCGGTGCGGAACTTCTGCATCGCCTGCCACTGGGCGTCCGTGTCCTTGGTCATCCGGGCCACTTCGTCGGTGAGCGCCGTCACATCGTCCTTGGACTTGGCGGCCTGGTCGTAGTACTTAGCCTTGTTGGTCTTGAGGTCCTTGAGTTTGCCCTGGAGAACGTCGATCCGCTGCTCCAGCGGGATGGCGTTTTCGGCGCCGTCCTTGACGGGCCTTGCCCTGGTGGACGACCCAGTCGAACAGCGGCGGGCTGATCCAGGCCAGGACGACCACGCCGACCGCCACGGCCAAGCCCGCAATCACCACCTTCTTCAACATGATGCTTTCCCCTTTCGTTTGATCATTCCACCCCCGGTCGAATGCCCAGGGGAAGCCGCCGCCCTGTGAGCGGTCTGTCGTCCGCCCTCTATGTTGTTCGCCGGCTCCCTCGCCGGATTTTGCCGATTCGGAAAAAAATTCCCTGGAATGGACACGCGAACAGGTGCGATCCATTCGCCAGAGTTCATCGTACTCCAATAATACCGCCGTCGGAAAGGGTTTTCTGGACCGCGCTGCTCCCGGAACCCTCGCCCAAGTCCACCGGACTTTGCTAAAATCAAGGGGGAAGGGCGGTTGGCGCGGCGTCTCCGGCCTGAAAATCATTTCTCTTTTTGCCGACGCCGCGCGGCCGCCCACCCGCACCCCTTGAGGAGGCGCCGTGGAACGCGACGATGAACGTACCGCCTTTGCCAAGGCCTGCGCCTATCTGAGCTACAATCGGGCGGCCGAGTGGACGGCCCACGCGGCGGGCGTCGGCTCCTGTCTCGTGTACATCGCTCTGCTCGTGGTGCTCTGGGTCTTCGCCGACCTCATGGTGTTCCGCGGCCGGCTGCCTACCTATCACAGCGTTCCCCCGGCGGTTCAGAGTCGCTTCCTCGACGAGTGGAACAAACTCCCGGCCACGAACCCCGCGGCCGCCCTGACGGCGGCCGGCGCCGCGAACGTCGTGGGCGATCCGCTGGGAGAGACCGCCGTGGCCGCCGCCGCCGCCCGCGCCTCCGAGCGCGGCGGCGACAACGAGCGCGTCGCCCAGCTGATGCTGGCGGGCTACGACGAAACCCGCAGCCTCCAGCTGGCCTCCCTGACGGCGTCGCCGGACATGGACCCGGACGACCTCGACGCCCTCTGGCGCGCCCACCTGGCGTCGGTCATCCACCAGAGCGTGAACGTCCCCCCTGCGTCGCTCCACGACATGCTGCAGAAGAACCACTACCACGAAGTCGATCACGGCCTGCTCAGTCTCGTGGTGCGCTCGCACCTCAACGGCGAATGGCAGGCGCCAGTCGTCGCCTGGATCGCCCGCTGGAACCCGTGGCTGTGGAACGTCTCCCCCGACCCGCGCTCGCCCTTCTCGCTGCACCTGACCGGGTTGCTGCTCCTGGCGGTCGTGCTGGCCCTGCTGGGGACGTTCCTGCTCCTTTTGATGTACGAAATGGCGGCGCGTACCGTCATCGGCGCCGCCCATCGCTTCCGCCGGGCCGTCTACCACCACACCTTCCGCCTGGGCACGCTGGCCTTCCGCGCCCTCGGGCCCAGCGAGGCCGTCAGCGTCTTCACGCGGCACATCGAATCCGTCCACGACGCCCTGTACGCCCGGATGACCGTCTACTTCCGCGAGGCGATCAAGTTCTTTTTGCTGCTGGCGTTCGCCCTGGTGGTGCACGTCATGGCTGGCCGTGGCGTTCCTGCTGTTCGCCGTGCTGGTCTGGCTGATCGGCGGCCGGATCTCCGCCCGCTTCCGGCGCGAGAGCGCGGCGGCGACGCACCATGCGGCCGAGCGGCTGACGGTCATCCGCGAGAGCCTGATGATGATGCGGCTGGTCAAGACCTACCTGATGGAGCAGTTCAACCAGTCGCGCGTGGAACGGCAGCTGGCCCGCTATTCGCAGGCGCAGCGGATTCGCCATCGCGGCGACACGATGCCGCGGCCGCTGCTGGGCCTGCTGGCGCTGCTCTGCACGCTGGTGCTGCTGTACGTGGCCGGCGTGATCGTGCTGTCGGGCGCGCTGGGCGTGGCGGGGATGGTGGCGCTGGCGACGGCGCTGGTGAGCCTGTATCGGCCGGCGGAGAAGTGGCTGGAGGCGCGGCGCACGCTGCGGCGCGGCCGGGAGTCGGCGTTGCAGCTGTTCAAGTTCCTGGACCGCCGCGGCGACGTCGGCCAGATGGTCGGCGCCGAGTTCCTGCCGCCCTTGGCCGAGCGCATCGAGTTCGACAACGTCAGCCTCAAGGAGCCGGGCGGTTCGCGCATGCTGCTGGAGAACGTGTCGCTGACCATCCCGGCCGGCAAGCGCGTCGGCCTGATCGGTGTCGGACGATCTGGAGAAGCACGCCCTGGTTTATCTGATTCCACGGCTGCTGGACCCGACCTCGGGCGAGATCCGCATCGACAAGCACAACCTGCGCTGGGTGACGCTGGACTCGCTGCGGGCGCAGATCGCCTGCGTGTTGCAGCACAACCTGGTGTTTCACGACACGGTGGCCAACAACATCGGCTGCGGCGACCCGGCCTACACGCTGCCGAAGATCATCGAGGCGGCGAAGACGGCCCACGCCCACCACTTCATCCAGAAGCTGCCGCAGGGCTACGAAACGCCCATCGGCGAGCTGGGACATCTGTTGAGCGTGAGCGAGCAGTTCCGCATCGCCCTGGCGCGGGCGGTGCTGCGCGACCCGGCCCTGCTCATCATCGAGGAGCCGGAGAAGACGCTGGACGACGACAGCAAGAACCTGCTGGACGACACGCTGGCGCGGGTGCTGCCGGGGCGGACGGTGATTTTCCTACCGCACCGGATCTCGACGATCCGCTCCTGCGACGTGCTGTTCATGCTGCACAAGGGCAAGGTCACGGCGTCCGGCGTTCACAAGGAGTTGCTGGCGCAGAATCCGCTCTATCGGCATCTGCATTATCTGGAATTCAACGAGATGGACGAACAGGTGTGACAACGGTCGGGGCCGCGCCGTTTAGCGGCGACCCGAAGGGGAGCGCGTGGGGAGAACGCGCTCCCCTTCGGGTCGCCGCTAAACGGCGGCCGCCCTTTTCATACGATGCAGACAAGACGCATCTCCATTCCGATAAGGCGCGAGGCGCCCGATGAATGAATCGCGCAACGGTTCCAACGCCGACCTTTCCCCGACCTCCGAGGCCATGACGGTCCCGTCGGCGGCCCCGCCGTTCGAGCAGGCGACGCTGTCCCACGCCGGCGCTGCACCGACGGCCTCAGCGGTTGGAGATCCCTCCGCTGTCCCTGGTTACGAGATCCTGGGCGAGCTGGGCCGCGGCGGCATGGGCGTCGTCTACAAGGCCCGGCATCTCAAGCTCGGCCGCGTGGTGGCGCTGAAAATGATCTTGGCCGGCGGCCATGCCGGCGCGGCGGACCTGGCCCGCTTCAAGACGGAGGCGGAGGCCGTCGCTCGCTTGCAGCATCCGAACATCGTGCAGATCTTTGAAGTCGGCGAACACGGCGGCCTGCCGTTCTTATCGCTGGAGTTCTGCGGCGGAGGAAGCCTGGACAAGAAGCTGGCCGGCACGCCGTTGCCGCCGAAGGAGGCGGCGGCGCTGGTGGAAACGCTGGCGCGGGCGGTGCAGGCGGCGCACGACAAGGGCGTGGTCCACCGCGACCTGAAGCCGGCCAACGTGCTGCTGACCGAGGACAGTACTCCGAAGATCACCGACTTCGGCCTGGCGAAGAAGCTGGACGCCGATGCGGGGCAGACGCGGACGGGCGCGGTGATGGGAACGCCGAGCTACATGGCGCCGGAACAGGCGGGCGGCAAGACGGCCGAGATGGGGCCGGCGTGCGACGTGTATTCGCTGGGGGCGATCCTGTACGAGTGCCTGACGGGCCGGCCGCCGTTCAAGGCGGCGACGACGCTGGAGACGCTGCAGCAGGTGATGGCGGACGACCCCGTGCCGCCGCGGCAGTTACAGCCGAAGACGCCGCGTGATCTGGAGACGGTCTGTCTGAAATGCCTCGAAAAGCAGCCGGGGCGGCGCTACGGCACGGCGCCGGAGCTTGCGGAGGAGCTGCGGCGCTTCCAGGCGGGCGAGCCGGTGCGGGCGCGGGCAGTGGGCACCGTGGAGCGCGCGGCCAAGTGGGCGCGGAGGCGGCCGGCCATGGCGGCAGCGTACGGTCTACTGATGGCAGCGCTAGTGCTAGGGTTGGGTGGGGGCGGCGCGACCTGGCTGTGGCTGCGGGCGGAGAGCGCCCGCGGCGACGCCGAAAGGGCCCGTGGCGAAGCCATCAGGGCACGCGATGATTTGAAGGGAGCCCTGCAGCGGACGGAAACGGCGGAGGGCGCGGCCGAGAAGGCCCGCGACGACCTCCAAGGGGCGCTTCAACGGGAGCAGGACGCCAAGCGCCAGTTAACCGAGTACGCCTACGCGGACCGCATTTATCTGGCTCAACATGAGTGGGACGCCGGACACCTGGAGCGTGCCAGGAAGCTACTCCAGGAAGCCGGCGATCTGCAGGAGGAGTTGACGCCTGGCCGTCGTCCGTGGGAATGGGATTACTTTAATCGTCTGCTTCACGCCGAAGCCGCTGTCCTACAGGGGCATGCGGGCCAGATCAATTCCGTGTCATTCAGCCCCGATGGCCGCCGCGTAGTCACGGCCAGCGCCGATCACACGGCGCAGCGTGTGGGACGTCGCCTCAGGCAAGCAACTTGCCGTCCTTGCGGGGCATAATTGGCACGTCTCCTCTGCCGTCTTCAGCCCCGACGGAACCCGCATCGCCACGGCGGGGGGCGGCGACAATTGGACGCGGGTGTGGGACGCCGCATCCTACAAACCGCTCGCCGTCCTGCGGGGTCATAACGGCTGGGTTAACCGCGTGCGCTTCAGCCCCGACGGAGCCTCATCGCGACGGCGAGCGACGACGGGACGGCGCGGCTGTGGGACGCCGCCTCCTACAAAACGCTTTACGTCCTGAGCGGGCACAAGGGGGCCGTGAAGGCTGTGTCCTTCAGCCCCGACGGCAGCCGCGTCGCTACAGCGAGCGCCGACACGACGACCCGTATTTGGGACGCCGCCTCCGGGAAGCCAGTCGCGGTCATGGAGGGGCACAAAATGCAGGTCGAATCTATGGCCTTCGCCCCCGACGGCGCCCGCATCGTCACCGCCAGCCAGGACGGGACCGTGCGCCTTTGGGACGTGGCGTCCGGCAAGGAACTCCGCGTCATGAAGCATGCGGCGGCCTATGCCGTCGCCTTCAGCCCGGACGGCAGCCGCATCGCCTCCGCGGGCTGGGACAATACGGCACGCCTTTGGGACGCGGCCTCCGGCCAGCCGCTGGCCGTGCTGGAAGCCCATCACAGCACCGTTGATGCCGTCGCCTTCAGCCCGGACGGCGGCCGCGTCGCCACCGGGGGTGCGGACAACACCGCGCGGCTGTGGGACGCGACCACCGGCCGGCAACTTGCCGTGTTCCAAGGGCACTCCAACTTTGTGATTTCCGTGGCCTTCAGCCCGGACGGCAGCCATATCGCCACGGCGAGCACGGACGGGACGGCACGCTTATGGGACGCCACGGGCGACGTGCAGCCGCTTGTGATACGTGACCTTTCGCAAGAGCCAGGCAGCTTGGCCTTCAGCCCCGACGGTAGCCATGTGTTGGCCGCGTCCTGGTCCTTGTTCGTAAACGGCGGGAACGGCCGACTGTTTGACGCCGTCACGGGCAGAAGGCTCGCAATTCTGGGCTACGGCCCCCCTTTCGCTTTCCGCCCAGACGGGCCCCGCATTGCGGCAGGGACCGGTTCAAATTCCGTGGCGCTCCTGGACGGCGCCACCGGCAAGCGGTTGGCCGTACTGCAAGCGCAGCCGGCTTTCGCGCACATTCGCGGTGTGGCCTTCAGTCCTGACGGTAGCCGCATCGCAACGGTGGATGAAAACGCACAGACAGTTTGGCTGTGGGACGGGGACTCCGGGAAACAACTTTGTAAACTGGAGGGTCCCGGCGGCATGGCCCAAGGCCTGGCCTTCAGCCCCGACGGTAGCCGCATAATTACAGGAGGCTGGGACGGCAAAGGCCGGGTGTGGGACGCGGCTTCCGGCAAACTACTCCTCACGCTCCCCACGGGCCTGGACCCCAGGCTCCCCACGGGCCACTTAGCGTCTGTCGCCTTCAGTCCCAACGGCGGACGGATTGCCATGGGAGGCGGAGACGGGATGGCATGGGTGTGGGACGCGGCCACGGGAAAACAGCTGGCTGTTATGGAGGGACACGAATGGTTTGTTAACCGTGTGGTTTTTAGCCCTGACGGCAAGCGCCTCGCCACGTCCAGCAGTGACCAAACGGCGCAACTTTGGGACGCCGAGTCCGGGAAGCAAATCGCCGTCCTCCAGGGCCATACAGACGCGGTGTGGTCTCTCGTTTACAGCCCCGACGGCAGCCGTATCGCTACGGCGAGCCTGGATAGGACAACGCGTCTGTGGGACGCCGCCACCGGCAAGCCTGTCGCTGTTCTCCAGGCGCCTGCGGAAATGGCTGGAGCCCCTGACCGGGTTGCCTTCGTCGCCTTCAGTCCCGACGGCAGCCGCCTGGCCACGGCGAATGGAGACAGGACCGCGCGGATTTGGACCGCGCAAGAAAGCCATGCCGATCGGGAAAAACGCCGGCAGTTCTGGCAGGAGGAACAGGCCGCCGACGCCGAAAAGGCCGGCCGGTGGTTCGCCGCCCGCTTCCACCTGAACTTGCTCCTGAAGGACGACCCAAACAATGCGGACCTCATCCGCCGGCGCAATGAGGCGGAGACGCACCTGAAAGCCCCATGACGCCGGCCAAGAGGGTGGATTCGTGGCCGTCACGGCGCCCGGCGGCGACGTGGGGATGACGGGGGAAGGCCAAGCAGCGAGCGGCACACGGCGCGCACCCGGTCGGCCCAGCGCAGGGCGGACGCCGCTTGTCGTTTGCTGGCGCTGTCCCCAGGATAGCGAGTCTCCACTGCGAATCGTGTCAGAAAGACGAGGCCGCGCCGGTAGCCTTTGAGCGCCGGGTGGCGAGGGACCAGTAGTGCCAGGATGTCTTTCAATGTGTGCGTGCGCGGCACTGTCAGGCCGAGTTCCGCCAGCAGCGCCTTGAGATACTTCTCGGAGCTCTGCTGACAATGAAAGCACTGTTCGTCATGAAACGCTTCGGCCCCGCGAGCGATGGTTTCGGCCAGCCGGAAGTCGCTTTCGGCTTTGCGCACCCATTCGCGCGTGGTCCTTTTCATAAAGAACCTTGCCCTTGGTCGTGATCTCGGTCAAAAACGATTCGCCCTCGGCCAGACGCCACTTCATGCTGTACGGGGTCCGCACAATGATATCCAGCGGAAAGGGCGGATCACAGGCGAGTTCAATCTTCACCGCCTGATCCAACTGGTTCCGAGCCGGCATGACGACCAGGACGTCCACGTCGCTGTCGGCGTGGGGCGTGCCGTAGGCGTAGGAGCCGAACAGGATGATCTTGTCAGGATGGAAGCGCTCGGCGACCTCGCGCGAACCGGCGGATCAGGCGCATGGGGATGTCGGCCCCCCGATACCATCGAGGGGATGGAGGCGGCGTCGGCGTGCGGCGTTTGGCGGCCATGCGCCTATTGTACCAGGAGCGAGGATGGATGGGTCGGGCCGTGGCGTTCATCCAGCGCCGGATTGAGGTTTCCCATGTCCGCAGTTTCACCTCCGCCCAGGCCTCCCCGCCGAAAACGGCCGCTCTGGCGCCGCCTCGTGCTGCTGACGGTCCTTCTGGTCGCGCTCTGGCTGCTGGGAAGCGGCGTCGCGACGACCCTTTACACGCGCCGCCTTTTCGGACCTACCGCCGAGCCGACGCCGAAGGTCGATTGGGGCGATCTCGAAGCGCTTCGGCTCCGAACCGCCGACGGACAGGACATCGGCGCCTGGGTCAACGCCTGCGGCGACAAGCCGTCCATCGTCCTGCTGCTTCACGGCGTCGGCGATACGCGGACGTGGTGGTTGCCCGTGATGCACCGGCTGGCCGACGACGGCTACGCCTCGATGGCGATCAGCTTACGCGCCCACGGCGACTCGACCGGCCACGTCGAGGACTTCGGCTATTCCGACCAGAATGACGTGATTGCGGCGGTGCGGTATTTGCGCGGGCGGTTCCCGGATCGGCCGGTCGTGCTGGTGGGCAGCTCGCTCGGCTCGGCCTCGGCTATCTTCGCGGCCAAGGCGTTGGACCACGAGGTCGCCGGCTACTTCCTCGAATCGCCCTACCGCGACCTGCGAACGGCCGTGTGGAACCGCGTCAACGCCGTCCCGCCGCCGTTCAACTGGCTCGCCTATGAAGGCATGAGCCTGTGGGGCCGCGTTCTCTTGCCGGAAAGCGTAGACGTTATCAGCCCCATCGACCACATCGCCGACATCCCTCCGGACGTGCCGGTGACGTTCGTGGCGGCTCAGGGAGACAGGAACTGCAAGCTGGAGGAGGTGGACGATCTTTATCACAAGATCGAATCGCACGCCCGGCTGGTGGTGATCGACGGCGCCTCGCACGGCCAATGTTCGCACGTGCGCCCGAAGGAGTACGACGCGGCCCTCCTGGAATTGCTGTCGCACACGGACGCCGTGGTCAGCAAAGACAGAGGAACTCAATGAGCGACCTGGAGATCGAGAGGCCGTCCAGGCGGGAAATTCATTGCCATAGGCCTCCCGACGGAGTAAGCTCACCCCGTCAGGAGCAAATCGCGGTTTCAAGGGCGCCCCCTCCGGGAAAGGTCCGTGAAAGCCATGTCGCTAACCAAGCTCCGAATTGCGGCGGCCGGTGGTTTCGTCGCGGCGATCCTCGTCGTGGGCACGTGGTTGTCGGCGCCGTCGGCGCAAGGCGAGGAGCCGGAGGTGAAGCCGACGGACAGGGCCAAGGAGAGTGACAAACCCGGCTTCAGTTTTCAAGCGTTCGAGAGCTTCAAAGGGAAGCTCATGCTGAACTGGCAGCCGGTGCGCCCCGACCCCACGCACCTTTCGCTGACCAAGCACCCCGGCGTCCTCACCATCACGACGCAGCGCGGGACCATCCACGGCGACGCCAACGCCCACGGCGAGCCTTTCGCAAAAAACATCTTCGTCTTCCCCAACCCCCTCGCCAAGGACGCCGACTTCGTCATGACGACGTGCGTGATCGACTTCACGCCGACCCAGGCCTACCAGCAGGCCGCCCTCATTTGCTATGACGACGACGACAACTACCTCAAGTGGTCCTACGAGTACAACTGGCAGACGGGGCGCGACCAGTATTTCTGCCTGGTGCGCGAGACCGAGGCGAAGCCGGACCATTTCCCATGCCCTGGAGTATCGGGCCTGCAAAAGGTGTGGCTGCGGCTGACGAAGCGCGGCAAGAAATATGAGTACGCGACCAGCACCGACGGCCGGACGTATACGGTGCGCGGCGAGGAGGAGTGGGGCGACGGCGCGCCGAAGATGCTCGGCATCCTGGCGAAGAACGGCGGCCCCATGGGCGTGCCGGATATCGACGCCCAGTTCGGGTTCTTTGAGCTGCGCGCCCCGGCCCCACCGCGGGACGAAGAGGAGAAGAAGTAGACCCGTCGATGGCTTGGATAACTTGCCGCCTGAGCGCTTTCTATGAGCGACACACATCTCCTCCAGGTGTTGCGTCCGCAGCTGGATGACTTGCAAGTCCAGCGGTCTGTACAAGCGCGAGCGCCAGATCGAGGGGCCGCAAGGGGCGGCCATCCACGTCGGCGGCCGCGAGGTCATCAACTTCTGCGCCAACAATTATCTCGGCCTGGCCAACCATCCCGCCATCGTCGAGGCGGCCCACGAGGGGCTGCGCCGCTACGGCTACGGCATGGCCTCGGTGCGCTTCATCTGCGGCACGCAGGACGCTGCACAAGGAGCTGGAAGCGCCGATCGCCCGCTTCCTGCGGCAAGGACGACGCCATCCTCTACAGCTCCTGCTGGGACGCCAACGGCGGCCTGTTCGAGACGATCCTCGGCGACGAGGACGCCGTGCTCAGCGACGAGCTGAACCACGCCAGCATCATCGACGGCGTCCGCCTGTGCAAGGCCCGGCGCGTCCGCTACCGCAACGGCGACATGGCCGAGCTGGAAAAGGGCTTGCAGGAGACGCAGGACTGCCGGCTGCGGCTGATCGCCACCGACGGCGTCTTCTCGATGGACGGCATCGCTGGCGAAGCTGCCGGAGATTTGCGACCTGGCCGACCGCTACGACGCCGTCGTGATGGTGGACGACAGCCACGCCACCGGCATCCTCGGCCCGACCGGCCGCGGCACGCCGGAGCATTTCGGCGTGCTGGACCGCGATCGACATCATCACCAGCACGCTGGGCAAGACGCTGGGCGGCGCGTCGGGCGGCTTCACCTGCGCGCGGGCCGAGGTGGTCGACATGCTGCGTCAGCGCTCGCGGCCGTATCTCTTCTCCAACGCCCTGCCGCCGCCGATCGTGCATGGCGGCGCTGAAGGCGCTGGAGCTGGTCGGCCAGAGCAGCGACCTGCGCGACCGACTGCACGCCAACGCCGCGCCGGCTGCGATCCGGCCTGGAGAAGGCGGGCTTCACGATCAAGCCGGGCAACCATCCGATCCTGCCGGTGATGCTCGGCGACGCCGCCCTGGCCACACGCATGGCCGACAGGCTGCTGGAGCGCGGCATCTACGTCATCGGCTTCAGCTATCCCGGTGGTGCCGCAGGGGCAGGCGCGCATCCGCATCCAGGTGTCGGCGGCGCACACGCCGGAGCAGCTGGACCGGGCGATCGAAGCGTTCACGGCGGTCGGCAAGGAGCTGGGCGTGATCGGCAGTTGAGATGTGCCGTGCGTGCCGGGGATGCGGCGGTCGTCGGGGCGGCGAAACGAGAGAAGCCGAAGCGTTTCGGAAGGCCGCGGCGTCCGGTTGCCGATGGGAAGGAAGCCCAACCACCGGGAGCCTGCCGCCATGTCCACGTTCTACATCTTGCCGCCGCGTCCCGTCTTCGGCGATCGCCTCGCCGCGTTGCTGCATAACTTTCTTCCCGGCCTGGACTGGGACGCCGCCGCCCGCGCCGGCCTCGCCGACGCCCTGGCGGATTTCGCGGTGAGCGAGACGGATGCCTACCTGGTCTTCCGCGACGACCTACCCGACGGCGAGCGCATGGCGCAGGCGCTGGCCGACGGCTATGGGGCGGAGGACGACGACGAAGTGGTGGAAGTGCGGCCCGGCGGCCGGACGGGCGAGGTCATCGCGCCGCGCTGGCGGATCGGCGACCGATTGGCACCGCGGGCGAACGCGGCGTGAAGGGGTGGGATTAGGCGGAGAGTTTTCTTTACGGTTCAGGTGTGTTTTTGCCGGGTCATCCGCCACTGGACGAGCGCCACCCGGACCTGTTCCTCGGACGAAAAATGCGCCTCGCCGTCCGCCTCCAACTCCTCATCGTGGAGGGTGAGCTGCAACCCTTCTCGGAGTTGAATCCCCTGGCGCACCAGCCCTCAATGGTCCCGATGCAATTGAGGCGTAGTCGGCCGCTGGAATCGGCGTTGTTAAAGTCGGCGTAGACGGTTGGCTTGGACATAGTTCCGGCGCCTCACCTTCTATTTCGCCGAATTGGCGATTAGAACCGAGTTCCCGACCCGGCGAGCCGGCGCGTTTATCCCGCCGGGACAAGCCCGGCGGCTCGCCCTAAACGCATGGGAAAACGGTTTCTTACTTCTTCCCCCGTTCCATCCGGTACAGGTCGCTTCCCATCTTCATGATATACAGAATGTCGTTGACAGGGTCGTAGTCGATCCACGTCAGCGCCGACACGCCCTTGAGGTCCGCCGGCGGGGCGACCGGCTTCGACCACGTCGCGCCGCCGTCCGTGCTTTCGACCACGCCGGCGCCGGTTAGGACGAACATCTGCTTGGCGTCTTTCCCGAAGATCGGGCCGTAGCGGGCGTCCTTCACGTCGCCGACCTTCGCCCACGTCTTGCCGGCGTCCGTCGTGCGGATCAGGCCGCCGTCCGTCAGCCAGTACAGGGCGCCGTCGCGCCATTTCGGCAGCGCCGTCGCCGCGTAGTCGCCGCACGGCTGAAATGTTTTGGCGCCGTCGGTCGTGCGCTGCAGGCCGGGCTTGGGCCGCTCCTTCGTCTTCGCCTCTGCGACCACCGCCGTATCCTTATCGAAAATGTAGGCGGGGCCGTACCCCTTTCCGATCTCATCGAACGTAATGCCCACGTCGCGCGAGACGATCAGCGTCCCGCCGGACTCGTGCTTGAGGGCGAGGATCAGGTCCGGGCTGTGGTCGGTCCAGTCGATCGCGCACCAATCGACGTGGCTGGATTTCTTATCCAGCAGGGTCCACTCGGATTCGTCGTCCACCCAGTGGACGGCGCGACGGGGCCGCCGTAAACGGTCGCCGCGAGGAAGCCCCTGTGGCCATCGCTCAGCTCATGGATCATGCAGACAGCCCGGCTGCTCCGTCCGGCCCTTGGTCGGGCCGCGGCCGAGCTTGTCCCACGTCTTGCCCTGGTCGGTAGAGCGGAACAGACCCAGGTCGCTCACGAAGACGTACAGGTCGCCATGGTCGTGATTCACCACAAGGCCGGACAGGCCGCCGTAGCCCGGCTTGTCCTTCGTCACTTGGTCCAGCGGGATCGCCTGCCAGTCGCCGGCCCGCACGGCCGCCGCCAGGCCCAGCACCGCCGTCAACGCCCACAGGTTCGTCGCGCACACGTTCATTCCTCCGATGAAGTCGTTTACTTCTTGCCGATGCAGTAGAGGTATTGTCGCCCTTTGAGGTAGATGCGGCCGTCGGCGACGGCGGGCGAAGCGGGGCAGCCGTCGCCGAGGTCGTTGCTCGCCAGGATTTCCGGCTTCGGACCCGCCCGGACCACGAAACTCTTACCGGCGCTGGCGAAGTAGATGCGGCCGTCGGCCGTGGCGACGGGGCTGGACGGCCCGGAGACGCCGGGCAGATGCAGACTCGCGACCTCCTCGCCGCCGTCGAGCTTCCGGCACTTCACGTAGCCGGAATTGAGCAGACGGTAGAGGACGCCGTCCACGGCGACCGGCGATCCAAACGCTTCCGGGACGCCGTCCACTCTCCATTTGACATGCGTTTTGGTGACATCGCCCGTCCCGGTCGGATCGACGGCGACGCCGGGGCTGCCGCGGCCGCTGTCGATGTAGACGACGCCGCCCGCGCAGAGCGGCGAGACGGTGTCGCCCGGCGCCTGGCACGACCACAGCACCGAGCCGTCGGACGGGTCGAGACCCTGCAAGGCGCCGGACGCGGCGACGAGCAGTTCGGTCTTGCCGTTGACCTCGGCCAGCGTCGGTGTGCTATGGGTGAAGACGAATTCCGGCCGCTTCTTCTCCCATCTCAGATCGCCGGTTTTGCGGTCGAAGGCCAGCAGCCGGGAGCGCTTGTCGTTCTGGTCGCATTGCAGCAACACCACGTCTCCGAACAGCACCGGGCTGCAACCGATGGCTACGTCGAAGGTGTAAGGCGTAATTTCCTTGCGCCAGACCGGCTTGCCGTCGTGGTCGAGCGCGGCCAGAACGGAGGAGCCGAACAGGACGTAGACGCGGTCGGCGTCGGCGGCCGGCGTCGGCGCCGTGTAGCCGCCGCGGAGGTCGGACAGCTTCCACGGCCCCGGCTCTACCTTCACGTCCCACAACGGCGTTCCATCGTCGGCCTTATAGCAGGCGACGTGATGCTCCGGGATACTCCTTCGCGTCCACGCCGGCCGGCCAGTAGCTGGCGGTGACGAAGACGCGGCCGCCTTGAACGATGGGGCTGGACTGGTTGTTGTCCAGCCTGGCCTTGCCGTCGGCGCCGGGCAGCCGCTGCTTCCACAGGACGTTCTCACCGTCCTTGCCGCCCCAGGTCAGCGGGAGGTCTTTTTCCTCGCTGATCCCCATGCCGGTCGGCCCGCGCCAGCCCGGCCAGTCCGCGGCCGGCGCCGCCGACGCCGCGAGCAACGCCGCCAGCGCGGCCAAGGAGAGTCGTGTCATTCCCCCCTCCTCTGGCTCAGTCGCGCCTTGCACTCGTCCAGGATCGCTTTCGTCGCCGTCGCCCCGACGCGCGTCACGCCCAGCGCCCGCACCGCCAGCAGCCGGTCGAGCGTCCGCACGCCGCCGGCCGCCTTGACCTGCACCCGCAGCGGCGAACAGCGCCGCATCAGCCGCAGGTCGTCGTCCGTCGCCCCGCCGTCGCCGTAGCCCGTCGAGGTCTTCACGAAGTCCGCGCCGGCCTCGCCGCAAATGCGACAAAGTTGCTCCTTCTGGGCGTCGTTGAGAAAGCAGTTCTCGAAGATCACTTTCACCAGCGCCCCTCCGCCGTGCGCGGCCTCGACCACGGAACGGATGTCGTCGCCAACGTATTTCCAATCGCCGCTCAGCACCTTGCCGATGTTCACCACCATGTCCAGCTCGCGGGCGCCATCGGCCGTCGCCTGGCGGGCCTCGGCGACTTTGATTGCCGGGACGTGGCCGCCCTGCGGGAAGCCGACCGTCGTGCCAACGGCCACGGTCGAGCCGGACAGCAGCTCCGCCGCCCGGCGGACGGCGTAGGGCTTGATGCACACCGAGGCGACGTCGTACTCGCGCCAGCCGACAGCCGCGCTCCAGGTCTTCGTCGGTCAGCGTCGGTTGCAAGAGCGAGTGATCGATCATCTTGGCGATTTGCGGGTAGGTAAAGTCGGTCATGCGACCCTCGGCGGGGGAAATTGTCGGCGGGAGGGCGGATGGTCAAGTTACTCAATTTCGAGGTCCAAAGCCAGGGGCGGCCGTCAGCGCGGCCGGATCGACTCGTCTTCCCTACACTCCACTGCACCGCGTCCGCCGTCCGTCCTCGCCTTCCTATCGGCTCCCGGCGGCCGCTTCAAGGATGTCTCCAGGGAGGGCCCGTCATGACCGCCGTCTCCATTCGCCGCCTATTCCGAATCCTGACCGCGACCGCCGTTCTGGCGGTCGTCGTCCTCGCCGGCCGCTCCGCCGCCCCGGCCGACGACTTTCCCGATCAGCTCGTCTCCCGGCCCCTGCCGCCCGCGCCCGAGGCCAATCCGCTGCGCGTCGGCGGGGAAGTCCGCACCGGGGCGCGCGAGCGTCGGCGTTTCGATCTGCCGAACGGCGTTATCCTGCTCGTCAACGAGAACACCACCATTCAGCGAACGGAGGTGAATCGCTTGCGGGTGACGGCGGGCGAGATCCTGGTGGACGTGGGAAGCGTCGCCACGGTGGACCTTCACATCACGACGCCGAAGCGCGAGCTGACGGCCCGCGATCCCCGCCTGGCCGTGCGCGTCGCCGACGCCGGGACGACGATTCTGGTGGAACGAGGCTCGGCGTCCGTGGAGGGCGTCGGCGCCGTCGCGGCGGGGCAGCAGCTCCGGCCCGGCGACGACAAGCCCGTCCCAGCCGGCGACGCCGCCGCATCGCTGGCGTGGGCCGCCGACCTGATGGAGGGACGCCCCTCGTGCCGCCCAGCGAGTACGCCGGGGGCAGCCTCGTCGCCGTCGATCCCGACGGCCGAGAGGCGAAATTGAGCCTGCGCAAGTTCCACGTCGATGTCTTCGTCGAGGACGGCTTCGCGCGCACCACCATCGACCAGACCTATTTCAACCATACGGCGGAGCGGCTGGAGGGCA
The DNA here is from genome assembly GCA_963771935.1 of uncultured Planctomycetaceae bacterium. Lineage (GTDB taxonomy): Bacteria > Planctomycetota > Planctomycetia > Gemmatales > Gemmataceae > UBA4732. The sequence continues at coordinate 193,562 of CAVYVK010000010.1, forward strand.
CGTTCTACTTCCCGCTGCCGCCGGACGCCTCGCTGTCGCGGCTGGCCATGTACGTGGACGGCAACCTCATGGACGGCGGCATGGTGGACCGCGATTACGGACGCAACGTATATGAAACCACCGTTTATCGCAAAAGGGATCCGGCGCTGCTCGAATGGATGGACGGCAGCACGTTCAAGATGCGCGTCTTCCCGCTGGAAGCCCGGCAGGAAAAGCGGCTGATCCTCAGCTACGTCCAGGAACTGCCGTCGCGGAACGGCCGGCTGTCCTACCGCTTTCCGAGCGGCCACAGCCTCGGCCGCGTCGGCGACTGGTCGTTCCACGCCCGCGTCAAGAACGGCGCCGCCTTCGCCTGGAACAGCCCGTCCCACGCCCTCAAGGCCGCGCAGGACGGAACAGATTTGACCCTGGACGGGTCGGAAAAGGATGTGAAGCTGGACCGCGACGTGGTTGTGGAGATGATCGACCCTGCGGCGGCCGGCGCGGCGCGGTTCGGCGTCACGGTGCAGGACGGAGCGAAATACTTCGCGGCCCGCTGGCGGCCGGATTTGCCGGGCGAGGTCCAACGGAAGCGGCGCGACTGGGTCATCCTGTTCGAGTCGTCCGGCGACCGCGATCCGCTGCTGGCGCAGGCGCAGGTGGAGGTGGTGCGCGGTCTGCTGGCGACCGCCGGGCCGGACGATACGGCGTCCGTCGTGGCGGCCGGAGCGCGCGTCGTCGCCAGCGAAACGAACATCCGTCCGGCGTCCGAGAGTTCGGTGCGGTACGGCGCGATCGACGACCTCCAGAAAGCCCATTTGGTCGGCGCCCTCAACCTGGAGGCGGCGCTGGCCGCCGTGGAACCCACCTTGAAGGAGGCGAAAAATCCCTACCTCGTCCACGTCGGCGGAGGCTTCCCCGCGCTCGGCGAGCGCCGCACTGACGAATTGCTCAAGCACTTGCCGCCGGGCACGGTCTACGTCGGCGTCGGCGTCGGCCGGCGCTGGAACCGCGCCTTCATGAAGGCGGCGGCCGAGCGCACCGGCGGCGTCTTCACGCAGATCAACCCGGACGAGCCGATCGCCTGGCGCACCCTGGAGTTGGCGTCGAGCCTGGACGCCCCGCGCCTGCTGAACGTCCGCGTCACGGACAAGGCGGATCGGCTTACCTTCCTAACGACGGCGGATTCGCTGGATCAGGGCGAGGAATTGTGCGCCGTGGCCCGGCTCGACGCGGCCGCCGCGCTGCCGGAAACCGTGGTGGTGCGCGGCCTGCTGGACGGCAAGCCGTTCGAGCGCGAGCTGACGGTCAAGGCGCCGTCGCCGCGGGCCGACTACCTGCCGCGTCTGTGGGCGCGGCTGGAAATCGACCGCCTGTTGACCGAGGACGCCGTAAAGCACAAGGACGAGATCGTCGCTCTCAGTAAGGCGATGTACGTCATGACGCCGTTCACGTCGCTGCTGGTGCTGGAGAATGAGGAGATGTATCAGCAGTACAAGGTGGAGCGCGGCCGCAAGGACCACTGGGCGATGTTCCCTTGCCCCGACAAGATACCCGTCGTGGCGGAGGACGAGGACGGCCGGCCGATCGACCCGAACCGGCCGCGGAAGCCGTCGGCGCGGGAGGTGTTGGGGACGATTCCAGTTAGGTCCATGCCGGCTGTCCTTGCCGAGGAACAACTCCAGCCGCAAAACGCTTTCGCCAACCTCGCTTCGGACCATTTTGCTAACCAGCATATCAGGGAGCAGATGAGGAATCTCAAGGAGTATCGCGACCTAAAAGACCAACGGAATGAGACCGCGCTGGATGTGCTCAATGAAACCGGCCTCTTGCCGGATGTTTCCCCGCATAGTCCGCTGATTGTTGATCCTACAGTCGAACGACGGTTCAAAGGGAGAACTGTGGGCAACCTGGTCGCACCCGTCACAGTCGATGATCCACGGCCCCATTCGCAGACTGTGGCTGAGAGAGGCTTCGTTGTTGTGGGAGCGGGCGAGCCTTCGGTTCGCTTTCCGGACGTGATTACGTCCGGGGGCCAAACGGCCGTCGAAACCGGAGGCTTGTTCGTAGCCGCTGGATTCGCTTCATACCAGAAGCGAGCGCAGTCGTTTCTGCTGAACCAGTCCGTGGATCGCGTGATGGGCTCTGTCCTGTTGGGCCGGGAGACCGTGCGACCGGTGCAGACGCAACCGAATTCGTCGATATTGGGATCGGTTCCTTATCGAAATCCAGGACGCGATGACTTCACGACCGCTCCGACTCCGGCCGGCATGGTCGCGGAATGGTTCAGCCAAAATGGCGGCAATCCGCTCCTCTACAGCCGCCCTGGCTACAGCGGCGACGACCGCCTCTTCTACGACCTCACCGCCTACGCCCCCGGCCTGCACACCAGCGCCGCCGACGCCCGCGCCGTCCTCGAAGACGAGGCCGAACCCGGCCCCGACGCCCGGCCCGGTGCCATCGACGACGGTGCCCGCGCCCTCATCGACAAGGCCCGCCGCGCCGGCTGGCAAGCGCTGACGTTCCCCGCCGACGGCGAACAACCCGCATGGACGATCTCTTTCGACGGCGACGGCCGCTTCGCCTGCGACCGCACCTTGCCCATCGGGATGCGCGAGCGCATCGTCTGCGACGGATCGACGCTGCTGCACCTCTACCCCGACCTCGGCCTCGGCGCCCGCCGCACCGTCCGCCGCGCTCACCGGCTCGCCTTCATGGGGCTGGTCCCGTGGGCGCTGCCGCCCGTCGAGGACCTGGCCCGCGGCTGCGACGTGCATCTCGCAGCCGCCGGGACCGTGGTGATCGAAGCCCGCGGCGCCGCGGAGGCGAAGGACGACGACGGAAAGCCGGTTCCGTATGTGCAGCTGTTCCTCGACTTCGCCGACGACGGCCGGATGATCGAACGGCGGCTGCGGGAGATGCCGTCGCACAAGCCGCTGGGCCGCGAAACCTACGCCGCCGACGGGACCGTCCGTGTCTTCGGTCCCGACGGCAAGGAGCTGGTCGTCCGCAAGACGACGCTGACGGCGGCCCGCGCACCGGACCTGAACCCGGACGCCAAGGACCTCGTCGTCCTGCCGCTGCCGCTGCGGACGATCGACCACGTTCGCAAGGCGCTGAAGCTGGAAAACAGGGCCTATGGCGATCTGCATTTCGACGAGGGGCTGGCGCTGCTGGCCGCGTGCTACGGCGAGGGCAACGGCGACGAGGCGGCCAAGCTCTTCCAGCAGTGCTTCCGCAACCGCGACCAGCACGGCGTCGGCTTCTTCGTCCTGCTGGCGGCATGCGGTCAGAACCTCGACGGCGAACACGTCGATGTCCTGACCGACCTGCCGAACGACTCGCTGGCCCAGTACCTCGCGCTCTACAGCAGCCCGGTGCTGCGCAAGCACGCCAGCCAGTGGGCGGTCGGCGGCGGCCAGTGGGGGCAGGGGTTCCTGCAACGGTTGGCCCTGTCGCACGCCCTCTATCAGCGCTGGCAAAACGGCAAGGCAGTCGGCGGCACGGAGGCGCAGCGGCAGGCCGAGCGCGACCGCGCCCTCGACCACGTCCGTCGCAACCAGGGCACGGCCCTCGGCTTCGCCCTGCTCGGCCTCCTGGAGGACCGCGCCCGCGACGACGAGACCGCTCACAAGGGCGCCAGCCCGGCCTACCGCGATCTGGCGGACGCCTGGCTGCTGTTTGTGGACGCGCCGGGTCTGGAATACGCCGCACGGTACGAAAACGCCCGCTGTCTGTGCAAGGGCGGCGACCGCGCCGAGGCCCGCCAGCGCTGGCGGGCGCTGTACGAGAAGACGCTGGATGGCGATGAGCTGCCGGCCATCGACGGCGATTTCCGGTTGGCGCTGCTCGGCGAGGGCGACGAGGCGGACGAGTGGAGCGACCTACTGCGCAAGACGGCGGAGCGGCTGGTCGAACACAAGCGGCGGCCGGCGGCGCTGGCTCTGGCGGCGCAGTGCTGGCAACTCGGCGACGGGCCGGCCGCCGACCGGACGCTGGACGCGGCGCTGGACGGCGTCGAGGAGGAAAAGGAGAGGATAACGCTTCAGGAAGCGGCAGTCGCGTTCTACGAGAGCGCCGGCCGGCTTCCGGAGGCCGACGACCGGCTGCGGGCGCTGCTGACCGAGCGCGGCCAAGCGGAGCGGGCGGTGTTGTGGCGCGAGGCGGCCGGCCTGGCGGAGCGGCGCGACATGCCCGGCGCGGCAACTCGAATGCCTCGAAAAGGTGCTGGACATTGAGTACCGCGACCCGCCGGCGGTCATCAATCTGCAGGCGGTGCGGCGCGACTACGGCCAACTGCTGGACCAGTATCAACGGCTGGCCGAGGCGCTGGCCGTGCTGGGGACGGCGCCGCCGCCGGACTTCACGGCCCGCGTCGTCCGCGCCGCCGACCGCTGGCGCGCCCTCGACGACGGCGCCCCCCAGACCTGCGAGACGGCCGCCCGGATATTGCAGATCCGCGGCGACCGCGATCTGGCCTGGGACTACCTCACCACGCCGGTCGGTCTGCGGCCCAACGAGGCCGAGCCGTGGGCCAGCCTGGCGGCGACGCTGAACCGCCAGGGCGACCTCGACCTGGCCGATCGCGCCTACGCCGCGGCCTGCGACGCCGAACCGACCAACGCCCAATACCTGTGGGACCGCGCCGGCAACCTTCGTCAGGCCGGCCGGCTGGAGGAGGCCCAAAAACTCTACCACCGGATCGCCGAAGGTCCCTGGCAGCCGCGCTTCCAGGGGATTCAGCGGGAAGCACGGGATCAAGAGAAGTAACGCTGAACTTCGGACCCGCAGCTCCGCCGCCGGTACGCGAATTGCATTGGTGGGAACAAATGCTTGGGTGCGCCCCCTGGCTCATTCTCGGAGGAAGCCATGTCCAGCGTGCCGCCAAACACGCCCGGTACGCCGTCCCAGCAACCGGCCGCCGGTCAGCCGGTCTACCTTACCCAGCCAGTCGCCGGGCAGCCCCCGGTGGTAATGCAGCCGGGCGTCGCTCCGCAGCAGGTCGTCGTGCAGCCGGCGGAGTACGCCGCTCCGACCGTCGCTCAGGAAAGAGCGGCCGAGCGCCGTGAACGGGCCGCCAAGGAGCCGGACGTGGTCATCATCATCAGCCACTCCAACTTCTTCTACTGGTGGCCCGTTTGGGTGTGCGGCTACATCATGGCCGCCATCACCTGGTTCAACGGCGTGTCGGTCACCATCCCCGGCGACAACCACGCGGAGTGGTTTCATCCGAGCAAAGACCTGGGCGTCATCTTCACTCTGACGCTCTTCCTGGTGATCCTCATCACCAACTTCGTGGTGCGCGGCATGGCGTCGGTGGTGGTCATCCTCGCCGTCGTGCTGGCCGTCGTGCTGTCGCTCTACTTCGGCTGGTGGGAGACGCTGGCGACGTGGTACAGCCTCATCTCGTTTCACATGAATCTGGGGTTCTACGTCTGCTTTTCGACGATGATTTTTATCGTGTGGTTCCTGTCGGTGTTCGTCTACGACCGGATGAGCTACTGGCGACGTCACGCCCGGCCAGATGACCCACGACTACGTCATCGGCGGCTCGGCCAAGAGCTACGACACGCGCGGCATGGTCTTCGAGAAGCACCGCAACGACCTGTTCCGGCACTGGATCATTGGGCTGGGATCGGGCGACATCGTGATTTCCACGATGGGGGCAAAGCGCGAATCGCTTTCCGTCCCCAACGTCCTTTTCGTGGACGGCAAGGTCGCCGCGATCCAGCGCCTGATCGCCATGCAGCCCGACGAGAACGCGGCGCAGTGATCGGGATCGTTTGCGGCGGCCCGAAGGGGAGCGCGTTGAGGAAGCGCTCCCCTTCGGGTCGCCGCTAAACCGCCGACAGCACCGTCCCCGTCGCCTCCCCGAAGCCGACGCGATACCCTTCCCCCTGACACCACCCCGTCAGCGTCACTCGATCGCCATCCTGCAAAAAGGTCCGCTTCTCGCCATCCGGGAATGTCAGCGGTCGTGCGCCCCTCCATGTCAGCTCCAGCAGGCTGCCGAACGAATCCGGCGTCGAGCCGCTGATCGTGCCGGAACCGAGCAGGTCGCCGGGACGCAGGCGGCATCCGTTGACCGTATGGTGCGCAACTTGCTGCGCGAGGCTCCAGTACAGACGTTGGTAGTTCGTTGCGCAGACGCAATGCGTCCGCCCCATCTTCTCGCCCTGCAAATAAACCTCCAGGCGGATGTCGTAAGTCTGCGGTCCCTCGGTGCGCAGGTACGGCGGCGGCGTCGGCTCTTGGATGGGGCCGGCGACCCGAAACGGCTCCAGCGCCTCCAGCGTCACCACCCACGGCGAAATCGTGGTGCAGAAGTTCTTGGACAAAAACGGCCCCAAAGGGACATATTCCCAGGCCTGAATGTCGCGGGCGCTCCAGTCGTTCAACAGCACCATGCCGAAGACGTGGTCGCGCGCCTGACCGACGGGAATCGGCCGACCGAGTTCGTTGGCCACGCCGACGACGGCGCCCATCTCCAGCTCGAAGTCAAGGGAGCGCGTGGGGCCGAACTGCGGGGCGTCGGCGCCGTCCGGTTTCGTCTGGCCGCAGGGGCGGGGAAAGTCGTGGCCGCTGACGACGACGGAACTCGCCCGGCCGTGGTAGGCGACGGGGAGATGACGCCAGTTGGGCTGCAACGCCTTGTCGGCGCCGCGCAACATCGTGCCGACGTTCGTGGCGTGCTCCAGGGAGGAATAGAAGTCGGTGTAATCGCCGACGTCGATGGGCAAGAGCATTTCCGCGTCCGCCGCTGGGATCAGCATGTTTTCACGCAGCGATGCGTCGTCGCGCAGCCGGGCCTCGTCGGCGCGGAGGAGATGGGCGACGACGGAGCGCGCTTCCGCCCAGGCGCCACGGCCCAGCGCGAGGAAGGCGTTCAGCCGACCGGCGGCGAACGGTCGGCGGTTGGCGAGGACCGGACCGTCGAAGAATCCTTTTGTTTCCAGGGCCGTCAGGTCGAGAATGAAATCTCCGATGGCGACGCCGACATGGGATCCACCGGCGCGGCGACGGAAGACGCCATAGGGCAAGTTCTGGATCGGAAAAGGGGATTCCGCGGCAACGGAAACGAAGGAACGCAAACTTGGGGTCATGGCGCGGGTCCTCACAGCCAGCCGAGGGCGCGCAGGTCGTCGCGGGGTTCGTCGAAGCTGCAGCTGCCGAAGGAGATCACGAAATTGCGGCGGGCGGCGGCGATCTCCGCCGTAGAGGCGTACAGATCCTTCCACGACAGGCCGGCGTCGGCGAAGGCGAAATGGGCCGGATCTTCGTCGGCGATCACGGCTCGCAACACCTCTTCGTCCAGCCAGCGGGCGTGGGCCAGGACGCCGGCAGTGAAGACGTTGACAAAGCCATGCACGTGCGTCTGGAGGCCGGCGTCGAAACGGCGGATGGGGTGGTGCAATCCCGCCGTGAATTTCAGCGGTACGCCGGCGTCGCGGCAGGCGCGGAGGACGAACGCGGCATGATCGACTGTCGGGAAGGCCGATGCGTCCAGACCGCCGCAGCGGAGCTTGAACCCCGACCTACGCTCCGAGAGAAATTGGAGGACATTGTCGTTCACCGCGCCTTCGTAGAAGACCTTCCAGTCGGAAGGACTCGAAGTTCTCGTACTCAAACCAGGCAGGGGCGGGATTCCACCTTGGGGCAAACGAACCTCCAACGCTTCCACTCGCACTCGTCCTCGATGGGCCTCCGTAAACGTCTGAATGCTCTCGCGGTCTTTCTCCAAATCACCGTCCTGTCCCAGCGCCGAAAACGCACAGGGAGAATGCGCCTGGAACAGGTCGGCGAAAGCGTCCCATTCGAGAAGACGGCTCACCGGGATCACGAATCGCCCCAGCATCCAGGCGTCCGCCTCTTGTCGGTAGCGGGCGTAGTTGCGGATCGCCTGGTCGAGCGGCAGCTGGGCCGGCGGGAACAGACCGGCGTAATCGACGACGCCGGACAGCAGTGCGCGAAGGCTGGCGTTCATACCTTCATTCTACCAGCTCCGAGCGCCAGCGAGGGGTTGCGTCGAACCCCTCGCTGGCGCTCGGAGCTGGTGTTCAATCGCCGAACATCTTCAGGATCTGCTCCGCCACGAACTTGTCGCCCGTCTCGTTGAGGTGGACGCGATCCTTGGTCAGCACGCCGCTCTCCTTGTTGTCGGGATTGTGGGCCTTCTCGTAATCCTGAAAGTCCTTTCGCAGATCGCAGACCGGAACTTTCAGGTCCTTGGCCACGGCCCGGCTAATGTCCGCATACTCGTCCAGCTTCGGGTCGTTCGTGTCGGAGCCGTCGTTCTTCTCGCCGATGACGCTCGGCGTGCAGAGGACGACGCGGGCGCCGGCGTCCTGACAGCGCTTGATCACGTCGCGCAAGCCGGCCTCGTACTTCTCCTTCGATGTGCCCTTGGCCGGGTCCTTCTCGCCGTGCCAAACGTCGTTGATGCCGATGTAGATGACCACGAGGGTCGGCTTCTTCGCCAGCACGTCGCGCTCCAGGCGGCCCTGGATGTCGGGAACCTTGTTGCCGCTGACGCCGGCGCCGATGACCTCGATGCCGAGATCCTTGTGCTTCTCTTGCAAGGCGTGCCTGATGAGGGTGACGAAGCCCTTCGGCCCGGCGCCTTGCTCCGTGATGGAGTCGCCGAGGAAGACGATGCGGTCGCCCTTCATGAGCGGCACGGGCGGCGCATCGGCGGCCCTCGCGGAAGCGGCAAGGCCGGTCAAGAGAAGGGCGGCCAGGACTGGACGGAATGGGGACAACATGGGAAGATCGCTCCTGGGGGAATACGGGCGGGTCCGTGCAATCGAACATACGAATCGGCGGTTGGGTCGTAAACGATTCGCCGCCGGAGGCGCGCAAGTTTCTCGGCAGGGCGGCGTTCCTGATGCAGAAGCGGGGACGCTTCCCGTATCGCCATTTAATGCAAGGGGAACACGGCATGACCCATCCATCGCAGGCCGTCGGCCGTCCGACGCCGCCGGCGCTCTCGGACCTGTTCACGGAATACCTGCGCGGCCAGGCGGAGGCGCAGTCCGAGGGGCTGGGGTTCGCCGAGCTGGGCGGCGAGGTGGAGCCGTATGAATCGGTTCCGGTCCAGCCGGTCGATCCGAAGCAGGCGTGGACCGACGCCCTGACCGCGGCCGAGCTTCTCGGCGCCAGGACGGCCTGGACGACGCCTCCCGACTGGCCGGTGCTGGTGGCGTCTCAGGAGCCGGCCGTGGCGCTGGCGTTCTGCCTGGGCAACTATCCGCAGATGGTCCGCAACCTGCACCCGCTGCTGGCTGGCGGCGACCTGGCCGCTCTCCGCGCCGATCCGGTACGCGCCCCCGCGGCCCCGGCCTTGGTCGAATGGGCGCGGGCGGCGGGCGGCTATCCCGAATCGCTGCTGGCCGCCGGGGTCCTGCGGCTGGCCCGGCAGTTCGAAGACGCGGCGGAGCTGCTGCACCGTCCGGTGCCGGCTGAATGGCAGACTATCCACGCCAACGAAGAGGCGGCGCTGGCCTGGCATCGCGGTCGGGCCGAGGAAGCTGCGGCGCTGTGGCGACAGCAGGCCGACAGCGTCCCGGTCTTGTTCAACCGCGGCATGGCCGCCCTGTTCCTGGGCGACGCCGCGACGGCCCGCGAGGCGCTGACCCGCGCCGCCGCCGACCTCCCGGAAACGGCCGCCTGGCACCACCTCGCCCGGCTGTACATTGCCATGGCTTCGGTGCGCGGTTGATGCTTTCCTCATGGATCCCATGAGTCCGGTGGGATCCATGCGCTTCCGCGCCGCCCGTTTTCTTGTCACAAAGCAGCGTATAATAGAACAGGAGAGCGGGTCGGCCAGGAAGACCCATCCAAATACCCATTTCCCGGTGGACGCCACCGAACCGACCGGGACGGGAGGCAGCCATGCTCGCTGATAAACCCCTGTTCAAAGCGGCCAATTCCGACGCGATAAGGAAGAGCGGGATCCTTCTGCGGCACACGATCAAGAGCAACTCGGCGCCGATTCCTGCGAAGGGAGAGGAGGGCCGTCCTGCCCTCCTCGAATACGCCGCTTTCCTGCTCGATCAGGAAGCGAAGTACTGCCAGCAGTGACGACGGCTGCGCCGCACGAGCCGGAATGCTCTCCTCCTTCGTTCACTTCTCCTCGATGCGCTTCAGCTCCTGCTCCGCCGACAGCGTCAGGTAGAAGCCGTGTTCGCCGTCGCCGTTGTTGATCTTCAGCAGCAGCCGGTTCTTGCCCTTGTGCAGATGCACTTTCACCGAATCGTGTTCGGGGGCCGCGGCAAGGTGGGCGCGGGTCGTGAACACCAGCTTGTCGTTCACCCACAGCTTGGCGCCGTCGTCCGTGCCCAGCGCGACCGTCGCGTCCTGGTCGGCCGGCGACTCCACGTCGCGGTAGAGGTACGACACGATCTCATTGCTCTCCGGGGCGAAGAACGTTCGGAGATCCACATACCCCTGAGCGTCCGGCTTGACGATGCGCCACGTCACCTTGCCGGACTTGCCGTCGTAGGTCGCCTTCGGGTCGATCCCCTTCTCCGGCGGGAAAACGCGGTCCAGTCCGGCGTCGTCCACGCCGTTGTCGAACGGGCCGGCCACGTGCCACCAGTCCAGGCCCAGCACCGGCGTCTTCAGCGTGGCCAGGTACTCGACCACATCGGCCAACTCGTCCTCGGTCATGTACGAGACGATGTTCTCGGGCATCAGCGACACGGCCAGTTTCGTCCGCGTATCGATGTCCTTTTTGTCGATTTTCGTGTCCTTGGCGTTGGCGTCGCGCAGCGTGATCGAGGTCGGCGTCTCCTCCACGATGATGCCGCTAATGGAAATGCCGTCGTTCTTGTCGATCTTCCACTGGAGGTACTGGTCGGCGATGGCCTTGCTGGGCAGCAGGATCGACTCGTAAAGGTTCTCGCGGCTGGCCTTCTTGCCGATCATCGACAGGTCGGGGCCGACCTGGCCGCCGGCGCCGCGGATCGTGTGGCATTTGAGGCATTGCATGTCGTTCTTGGCGCTGGCGGCCAGCAGCGCCTTGCCCTTGGCGGCGTTGCCGACGCGCCGGGCCAGCACGGCGATCGGCGGCAGCTTTTTCGGGTCCAGTTTCGGCGGCGGTGGGAACAGAGCCAGCGCCTTGTCTTGCCAATGGCGGAACGGGCTGTTGCGCAGCAGCCGGGCCACGTCGGGCCGCACGTCGTCGGGCAGCTGCTTCTTCTCCTCCAGGCCGATCAGCCACGCCGACCCCGGTTCCGTCTCCGCCAGCGCCGACGCCTCCGCCTGGCGCACGCCGAGGTCCGCGTCCTTGCGGGTGAAGCCGGCTTTCAGCGCCGCCAGCGCCGGGGCTGCGCCGGGCTGATCGGCCTTGCGCTGCGCCAGCTTGCCGAGCGCCAGCGCCGATTCAACGCGCACCGCCGGCGAACCGTCGTCGAGCAGCTTGGCCAGCGCCGCGGCGCCGTCGTTGGACGGCAGCACGCCCAGCGTTTGCACCGCCGCAACGCGAACCGCCTCCGCCTCCTTCGCGTCAGCGGCCACTTTCGCCACTTGAGCCGCCGCATCCGTCTTCTCGGCGGCCGCAATCAGATTAAGGGCCGTGATCCGCGTCTCCGGTTTGTCCAGCAGGCGCTGGATCGACTCGGCCAACTCCTTGCCGTCGCGCAGGTCGTGCCACTTGTTCGGCAGATACAGCTTGAGGTTGTCGATGATCTTCTGGCGGACCTCGGGCGGCGCATCGCCTTCCAGCGCGGTCAGCAGCGCGGCACCGGCTGCCTTGTCGTCCGCCACGGCCAGGATGTCCACGATGCGGCCGCGCTGCTCCGGCGTCAGCGACTTGTCGGCCAGGCGCTTGCCCAGCGACGGCATCATCACGGGTGGTTGCAGCTCCCAGACGAGGTCGGCCACCTTGTCGTTCCACTCCGGGAATTCCTTGTCGAAGTCGGCCAGGATCACGTCGCGCCGCGCCTTGTCGTGATGGCCGACGGCGATGCCGATCGCTTCGAGATAAAAGCGATCCTTGCCGTCGTATGACTTGGCGAGGTCCATGATCCAGCTTTTTGCAAAGCTGGGTTCTGTGTTCCGCAAGGCGAGAAGGAGTTCTCGCCGGATAGCAGGGTGGGCCTTCGCCTCTACTTTGCGAATTGCTTCCGCTGCCCCATCAGGCAATTTCGAGAAATCCGGGTATCGGCTAAGCAACGTTCGCAGGAAGACCAGTTCCATCTTCAGGTCGGAGACCTTGTCGGTGGGTTTGAATAAGCTGGGAAGGGCATCCGCCACATATTCCTTATCTTTCAGGCGAGCCTCCCACCAGCCCATGTTAGAGGCCAGCCAGAGCGCCCTCGCTTCCAGAATGTTCTTCTGGAACTCGATTTCCTCCCCTTTCTTGTCGTTGAAGTACAGGCCGGCTGCCTCCATCAATAGCTGCGGATCCTTAATGTTATTCATGATCTGTTGGCTCGCCATGTACTCCGTCGCCCTGTTGGGCGAAGCCAGCGCGGCGAGCAAATCCCGGTCTTTCGTCAAATCGTATTTGGCGCACCCGGGCTGCTCCCCTTCGGCGCCAGCCGGTAGATGCGGCCGCGCGTGAAGTCGCCGATGCCGTGGCCGCCGACGCCGGGATCGTACCAATCCGCGATGTAGGCGCTGCCGTCCGGCCCAATGCAGATGTCCGAAGGGCGGAACCAGGTGTCGGTGCTTGTCACCATGTCCTCGCGGTCCACGGCGTAGGAGGCCCCGTCCGGCGTGAGGTGATAGCAGCGAACCTGGCGCTGGCCGGCGTCAGTGTGCAGCGGCTGGCCCCAGTATTTCTTCGGGAACAGCGTCCCCTCATAGAAGCACATGCCGGTCGGCGCTCCGAAATAGGTGCGCAGCACTTTCGGCACGATGCCGGGAACCTCCTCGTTCCAGTGGCTCACTTTGTGCGGCAACTGGTAGCCGTAGTCGCCGCCGGGCATGACGTAGCAGATGCGCGTCTGCTGCTGGCCGTCGTCGTCGTTGTCGGAGACGAAGACGGTGCCAAAACTATCCACGCACGGCTCGTACTCGTTGCGGAAGCCGTCGGCGATCAATTCGAGGTTCGTGCCGTCGAGGTCGCAGCGCCAGATCGTCCCGGCCCGGCAGTCGGTGTCGTTGGTGGTCCACTTGCGGCCCTTGCCGTCGGAGCTTTGCAGGTTGTGGACGCACAGGCCGCCCGGATCGCCGACGCTGAAATACAGCTTCATGTCCGGGCCGATGCGGATGCCGTGGACGCCGTGGTCGTGGTCGATCCCGCCGAAGCCGGTCAGCAGCTTCTTCGGCGGGCCGTCGGCGTGGCCGTCGCCGTCCTTGTCCTCAAAGACGAGGATGTCGGGCGACTGGCAGACGAAGACCTTGTAGCCGGGGCCGACCGGATCCTTGGCGATGGCGATGCCGAGCGGCGCCAGGATCTCCGGCGACTGGTAGAAGACAGTGCATTTGTCCGCTTTGCCCTCTCCCTTGGTGTCTTCCAGGATGAGGATGCGGTCGCCTTCGGGGCGGCGCGGCGGGGTGTGGTGGAGGGTGTAGCGGTAGTTGACCGACTCGCAGACCCAGACGCGGCCCTTGTGGTCCACGTCGATGCAGGTGGGGTTGCAGAAGCCGCCGACCTCCTCGGACGCCCACAGCGAGAGATCGAGTCCCTCGGCGTTGACGGTGAAGGTGGAGAGGGCCTTGTCCGGGGCGACCTGGGCGCGGGCGGCGGCCGGGACAAGCAGAAGCGGGGCAATGATAAGCAAGCGCGACCACGGCTTCATGGTAGTCGGAAACTCCACGGAGGACGGGCGATCGGCAGGAGTACACGGAGGGCAAGGCCAGTATAGCGGACGGCGCGGCGGTTCGCACAGCGGAAATTCCGTGAATTAGGCATCGCAATTGCTACCGAACCCTTCGGGTCGCCTTCGAACCTTGAATAAGGGGAGCGTCATGTCACGGGGAGACAAGTCGTCCTACACCGGCAAGCAGAAACGCCAAGCCGAACACATCGAGAAGAGCTATGAGAGTCGCGGCGTCGGCGAGGGCGAGGCCGAGCGGCGGGCGTGGGCCACAGTCAACGCCGAGACGCACGGCGGCAAGAAGTCCGGCTCCGGCCGCGGCAAGAAGGAGAATCACGAGCCGAGTCACAAGGGCGGCAAGAAGGGCGGCAAGGCGTCGGCCCAGAGGACGGCGGCCCAGCGTTCGGCCTCCGCGAAGAAGGCCGCCGCTACGCGGAAGCGGAACGCCGCGGCGCGGTCGCATTCCTGAGTGGGCGGCCGGCCCTCGACGTCGCGCCGCCGGAGGCGGCGCGACCTCCGGCCCGTAAAACGACCTCAGTATTCCCCAATCAGCATCGCATGAATCTCCACCGGCGACAGCGCCGCCACCGTGTCGCCGTCGTCTTTTCGCGCCTCGACGCGCACGCCGCCCGGTTCCAGGCGGAAGCGCTTCGGCGCGTCCTTGCGAAATCGCACCTCGATCCCAGCAATCGGCACGACCTCCTCGCGCAGCGGGCACCTCCGATGCGGGCAAGCCGTGGTTGGCGGTCGTGTTGACGCCGTTGAACAGATGCACCACCAGCCGACGCGCGTCGCCGTCCGTCTGCGTCCAGGCCGTCGTCTGCACGCACATCGGCGCGCTCACCGCGACCGGCGCCGGCGTTCGAGCCGCCCACTCCAGCGCCCGCGCCAGCAGCCGCCGTTGATACGGATAGGCGTAGGACCACAGCGCCGCGTCCACCGCCGCGGCGAAGTAGACCACGCGCCCTTCGCCGAATCGCCGAGCCACGACGGCCGGCAGCGGCGCGGCGGCGGTCCCCTCCGACCGCATCCGCACCGCGACCTCGTCCGCCTGCTTCGGCTCCGTCACCGCGACCAGCGGGCCGCGGAAGTGGACAGACCGTCGTCGGGACGAGCGCTCAGCCGGTCGTCGTGCGTCAGCGCGTGGTCGGCCCAGGTCAGCGTCGCCACGCCGGTTCGCTGCTTCCAGTAGGATTCGTCGAGGGCCACGGCGAAGTTCGCGTCGAGCATCGGCCGTTGCAGTGGCGCCTTCGGCCGGCCCAGGAAAGAGACGCCGAACAGGTCCGCCAGGACGAAGTCGCCGTGCGGCCGGCCCAGCTCGTCGCACAAGGACGTTTCGCCCGTCGCCACGAGGCCGCCGCCCTTCCGCACGAACCGCCGCACCGCCTCCGCCTGTGCGCCCGACATCGCGGCCGCGTTCGGCAGGACCAGCACCGCGTACCGCGCCAGCGCGTCGGCGTTGAGATCCCAGTCGTTGAGCAGCGTCAGCGGCAGATGCTCCTCCGTCGCGGCCCGGAAGGCGCCGACGACGTGTGGAATCCAGCGCTCCGCAATGTCCTTGTAAGCGTAGAACTGCCGCGTCTGCTCGCTCGCCAGCAGCGCGGCCCACGGCAGCGGCGCCGTATTCTTCAGGCCCGCTTCGCGCTTTTGGACCTCGCGGAAGTCGTCGGAGACGCCGTCCTCGTGGCCGGGCCAGCCGAACGACATCGCCAGCGCGCCGCCGTAGGTCAGCGACAGCAGCACGCGCGTCCGCCGTTCGTGGGCGGGAAAACTATCCGTGCCGTAGGGGTTGCCGCGCAACATCAGGTACGGCTCGGAAGCGCACGGCCGGCCGCCGGTCGTCGCCTTCAGGTAGGCGGCGCCGAACGACGGAACCAGGCTGCCGCCGATGTTGGTTTCGTCCAGCCACCATTCCTGCATCGGCAGGTCGAAGAGGCGATTCAGCCGCGTCGGCATCGCCCGCGGCGAATACAGGAAGTGCCCGTACCGCCCCGCGTTCACCGTCCACGAAGTCAGCACCGCGTCGGCGTTCGCCTTCTTGATCGCCTGCTGCATCCGGCGGTAATGGTCCTCCAGCCGTTCGCCGCGCCACACCAGATATTCGCGGTAGGCCACGTCGTCGAGATCGATCTTGGCAGGCAGATCGCATTTACGGTCCCGCTTGTAGGCGATCTTGCAAGTGGGACAGAAACAAAGCGGAGGGTGATAGTTGCCGTCGAAGGAGAAGCCGTCGAGGCCGTAGTCGGCGATCAACTCGGCGCACACTTCGATGAGGTAGTCGCCCCACGGGCCGTTGTTGCAGCAGAGGCGCGTGCCGAGGTTGTTCTCGTCCGGCGCCTGTTTCTCGGCGGCGTCGGAGTCGTCGGGATGGACGCGCCAGTCGGGATGTTGCTTGACCAGCGCGGCCGGCGGGAAGGGCGGCAGGCCGAGGCAGCAGCGCACGCCGCCGCGTCGGCAGTCGGCGACGAGGTCGCGCAGCCGGCGGCCGTCGCCTTCGGACAGGCCGCCGCCGTCGCGCCGCAGCGGGAAGTACGGCCAGACGACGTTGGTATGCACGACCTGGGCGCCGGCCTTGGCCGCCCGGCCGACGTCGCCGGGCGTGACGAACGCCATGCGCGTGACGCCGTAGATCCAGTCGGGGACCTTGACCGGCTCGAACGCGGCGGATCCCTCCGCGGCGACCTGCGCGGCGTTCGGCAGTGTGGCAACGCCCAGGACGGCTCCGGTTTGCGCAAGGAACTCACGCCGCGTGGCCGATAGAGCATCGTGATAGGGTTGCATCGCCGGGCTTCTCCTGATGGGTGTTAGGCCATCGGAAACCTACGGACCTGGAAAAGCCGGGCAAGTGATCGACGGTATCCTCTCGTTCTGGAAAAAAATAGGGGCCGGAAAAAGTCCGACCCCTTCGCCCGCCGCTCATTAGTGGTGACGGCCCTCGTGGCCACGATGGCCGTAGTGGCCGTAGCGGCCGTAGTGGTGGCCGCCGTGCCAGTGATAGCCGCCATAGTAGAGAGGGCCGGGGGCGTAGTAGTAGGAGTTGTAGTAGGGCGAAGGATAGATGTACGACGGGGTGTAGTAGTCGGAGTAGTAGGGCGATATGTAGCCGTAGTCCAGCGGGTAATCGTAGGCCGGGTAGTCGCGCCGGACCTGATGGACGGCCTCGCTCAACCAGCTCGCATGGGCCTGCGAGGGCAGCCAGGCGAGTCCCATGATCGACGCCAGGGCGGTGGGCAGGATGAACCTTCTCATGATGTACGCTCCTCTCCGGGGCCGCAGGTAGGTCCGCCTGCGGCCGCCTCTTGTTCCTCCATAAAAGAGACGCAAAAGGCATTCCAACTTGCGCGGCCGGACGCGACGCCGTTCCACGTGAGGCGCCGTGATGGCGCTTCCCTTGTGGTCCGGCGCGGCGTTGATTAGAGTGGCGAGAGGTTCGCCCAACCTCGGAGGGGTGGCAGAGCGGCCGATTGCATCGGTCTTGAAAACCGACAGGGTATCCATTCCCTCGCGGGTTCAAATCCCGCCCCCTCCGCTTTCCATCTCGTTCGTACTGGCGTCAGGCCGCGGATGCGCCCGGCCGTCGAAGGGCGGCGGGGCCGATTGTCCGGTAAAGTGGGAGCGGTGGTCAACAGTCAGCGCCATAGCGCCGCCAGGACGACGCCCAGCAGCGACGCGGACCCGCAAAGAAGGGACACGCAGAGGATGCAGCAACCCTTGAATAGTCGGCGCCGGGACGGCCGACCGTCCGACAGCCGGAAGCCGAGCTTCCGGGAAAGTTGCCGCTGCGCGTTGGATATGCCCGTGACCTTCCGCCACCAGCGCTTGCCCATGACCCGCCTCCAACAAAGGTGATTTCCCTTATTGTGGGCGCGAATACTCCGCGATGCAACGATAATCCTGACGCCCACGCCCTGATTCCCCTACACCCCGACGGGCGCTGCCGTCTCACCGCATCCAAGCACCTTTCTTGCTGGACGCCTGCTCCCCCGGCGCTTACCATCGCCAATGAAGAGTTTCGGCAACGTGCCGAGGCTGCGCACAGGAAACAGAGGATGCCGAAAATGCAAGTGGCCTGACCGTGGGGCCGCTAACAACCTGAGACTCGCGTGAGTCGAGTGCTGCTTCTCTAGCCATTCCAGAGCGGATCGACCGGACGTTGCCTCTTGAAGGGCAAGCTCGGCAATTCCAGGAGATGAGAAACCGAATCAGGACGAAGGCAAGGGGCACTCATGGCCGATCGAAAGCTGGCGGCCAAGCTAAGTTGGGCCATACTGACCGGAGCTGATCCTGTCGTAACCGCGCTTGGTCATGCTCAGATCCACCTGGTATCCCTTGCCCTTCACAAGATCCGTCAAGTTGACCTTTGCAAAATGTTGAGAGCTTGGGATGCTCTGTTGAAATCCTTGGCGGGGCGGGCGTATAATGGTATTATGAACACCAGCAGACCGATGACCAAGTCGCCTCGGGCCGTGGCCCAAGAGGCACTGCGCCTGGCGCGGGAGGTTCTGCCCGCCTATTCGTCGAAGTTCTCCCGCAAGGACTTCACCCAGCACCAACTGTTCGCCGCCCTGGCCCTGAAGACCTTCTTCAAGACCGACTACCGGGGCGTCGTCCGGTTGCTGGCCGACTTCGCCGAGTTGCGCGAGGATCTCGGCCTGGCCGCGGCGCCCCACTACTCGACCCTCTGCTATGCCGCCAAGCGGCTGCTAAAAAAGGGGCGTTCGTCGTACTCCTCTTCCGCGCCACCGTGCGCGCACAGGAAGGCGGGTTGATCGGCGCGAAGCCGACGGCCGCCATCGACGCCACCGGCATGGAGAGCCGCCACACGTCCCGCTACTTTTTCAAGCGGGCCGGCCGTAAACACAACTCCAGGCTGTGGACCAAGTTGGCCGTGGCCTGCGACACGGCCAGCCACTTCTTCACCGCAGCCACGGTCAGCCTCGGCCCCGCCAACGACGCGCCGCAGTTCCGCCCTCTCATGGCCCAGGCGTCGCTGGCGGTCGGCTACGACCGGGTGCTCGGCGACGCGGCGTTCGACGGCGAGGAGAGCCACCGCTACTGCCGGGAGGACTTGGGCGTCCGCTCGACGGTGATCCCGATCAACCGGCGGAACGGGGGGCGGAAGTGGCCCAAGACTCGCTACCGGCGGCAGATGGTCAAGCGGTTCCGCAAGAAGCCGCGGGGCAGCCGGCACAAGCGCGTCTACGGGCAGCGCTGGCAGGCGGAGAGCGCCTTCTCCCGACACAAGCGGCTGCTCGGCTCGGCGCTGCGGGGCAAGTCGGATGCGTCGCGCGAACACGAGTGCTACCTGCGGGTACTCACCCACAACCTCATGCTCCTCGCCGCTACAGGTTAGAGGATTTCAACAGAGCAAGCTTGGGAACGAGAGTCGGGGATTTCGACGGAGCAACGCCGTTTCGGGAAATCCGATTTTCGCGCGAACCTTTCCCGCGCGAGAGCGTCTCTCTTCATATGGGCGCTGAAACTGTTTCCGCGTCCGCGGTTTTTTTTGAAATCCTCTGTCACACGCGACGAAGATAGTCGTATCTTGTGTATAGAGGAGGATCGCCCGATCCGATTGGTTCGACAGGAAACTGCGAGGAAACCGAAAAGCCTTACCGATCACCCTCAGCCGGCGGACCTTGCGTGGTCCGCCCAACCCTTCCCTCTCGATCGCCGGAGGTCTGTCATGGCCGTGTTTACTCTGCGAACCCTGGCGCCCCGTGGCGTTTCCGTCGTCCGCGACGGTCAGAACGTCGGTCTGCGCCTCGGCGTGGAGTCCCAACCGGCCGGCCAGACCCCGGAGATCCGTGTCAATCCGCGACACCCGTCGCGCAACCCGGAGCGGAGTTTTCTGCCCGCTCAGCGGCCCGACGCCCATGCGGAATATGACCGCATGGCGGCCACGGCCGTCTCAGGGGCCGGTCGGTCCCTCCGTTGCGACGGGGTCCTCATTCGTCGGGGCGCCGCGATCATCGCGCGCCCGGCCATCCCAGCGGGATGGTGCAAGTCGAAACAGTCGTCCCGGTTGGCCCGGCTAACGCCGGCCGGCGGGACGTGTTCGGCTTCGACGTGGGCGTCGTGAGTTAGGCCTCCGGCCTGATTCCGACGGCGGAAACCGTCCTCCCACGCTGAACCCATGCGGCAGCGCTCCCTTCCGGGCCGCGCGGTCATCGCGGAGGTTTCTCCTCCCGATTCGCCGCCTCCCGCCCGCGGGGACGTGCGTTTCCCGGCATGGCGTACTGTCGCGGTCACCCCATAACGGTGGTTGGTGGTTGGTGGTTCGTGGATGGTGGTTGGAAGCGACAACCGCGGGGTTGTCTTCACCAACCACCAACCACCATCCGCCATCCACGATTCGGGAAGGCGTCGAACTCACATGAACGGGATCGAGATCATGGATTTGGTGCTGCGCGCCCGCGACGGCGACCGGGCCGCTTACGGGGAGCTGGTGGAGCGGTTCCAGCCGACGGTGTACGCCGTGGCCCTGGCCCGTCTGCGCAATCCGTCCGAGGCGCAGGAGCTGGCGCAGGAGGTGTTCCTGCACGGCATGAAGAAGCTGCCGCAGCTGCGCGACCCGCAGTGCTTCGCCGGCTGGCTGCGGCAGATCACGGTGCGCATGGCCATCAACCGTCTGACGCGGCGCGGCCCGCTGCACAAGGTCGAGTCCGAGGCGCTGGACAACGCCGAGGCGGCCGGCGCCGGCCCGCTGGACAGCCTGGTCCGGGCCGAGCAGGCGGCCGAGTTGCACCGCGGCCTGGATCGGCTCAAGCCGGTGGACCGCGCCACCCTGATGGCGTTCTACCTCCACGGCCGGTCCTTGAAGCAGATGAGCCGCGAGTTCGAGACGCCGGTCGGCACCATCAAGCGGCGGCTGCACGTCGCCCGCCGCCGTCTGAAGACGGCGATGGAAAAGGCGGCCGGCAAGCGGCGCGGCGCGACCGCGCGCTGGCCTGCGTGTGACAACCTGCCTCGATGTTTAGCCGCGACCCGGAGGGGAGCACGCGTTCGCCCGACGCGCTTCTCTCCGGATCGCGGCTAAACGTTTTTGCCGACCGTAATCCGCCATACCTCCGGGACATACAATGCAAGGCACAGGCGAATCGGCCGCAGCAGGGTGCGGCGGCCGGGCGTTTGTCGGCGGCACGGGGTGGGAAGAAGCCGTGGCGGAGGACAGCGCGAAACCATTGCCGCCGCATGAGATCCTGGAAGAGATCGGCCGCGGCGCAGTACCTGTCCGTCCACCGCGCCGAGACACGATCCAGGATCACATCGTCGCCCTCCACAGCGTCTTACCGGCCGTACTGCCGCCCGAACAGGTCGGCGCCTTCCTGCGCGAAGTCGAGCGCCGCCGCCCAGGTCCGGCATCCGAACGTCCTGCCGATCCTGGCCGTCGGCCTATTTCAAGGCATGGCGTGCTTTACCACGAAGTGGACGGCCAACGGGTCGCTGTCGGAACGACGCGACCACTTCCGCGATCCGCGGGCCGCCGCCGCTCTGATCGAGAAGCTCGCCGGGGCGACGGCCGCCGCCCACGCTCACGGCCTGCTCCACGGCGGCCTCCAACCCGGCGCGGTCTTCTTCGACGAACACGACCAGCCGCTCGTGGGAGGCTTCGGCCTGGCGCCGTTCTTCTTCTCGCTTGAAACGAGCTGGGCGGGCAACCCCGCCTACTGCGCCCGGAGCTGTTCACCGGCCCGTCCGGCTTCGGGGATGCGTCCGTGGACGTATGGGCGCTGGGAGTGATGCTGTACGAGCTTCTGACGGGCCGGCGGCCGTTCGAGGGCGGCGGCATGGAACTCGCGCAGCGCATCACGTCCACCGACCCCGTGCCGCCGCGCCGGCTGCACCGCGATCTGGACTGCGATCTGGAAGCCGTGGTCCTCTGCTGCCTGGAGAAGCGGCCGGTCGATCGCTATCCGTCGGCCCGCGTCCTGGCGGAGGATCTGGAGCGCTGGCGGCTCGGCCGGCCGACGGCCGTTCGGCCGCCGACGTTGACGCAACGCGTCCTGCGCGCCCTTCGCCGAAAAGCCCCCTGAGCTCAGGAATGGTATATCATGAAGAAAGAGCCCTCGCCCTCGGAGCCGGGCCGACCGCGCCCGGAAGAGAGGACACTCGCATGTCCGCCGTCGTTTCGCCGGCCGAGAAAGTCAAGCAGTTTCCGACCGGCCCCGGCGTCTATCTCATGAAGGACGCCCAGGGCGTCGTCCTCTACGTCGGCAAGGCCAAGAACCTGCGCAACCGGGCCGGCCACTACTTCACCAAGGCCGCCGCCGAGGACCACCGCACCGCCGACCTCGTCAAGCTCATTGCCGACATGGACTTCCTGCCGGCCGACAGCGAGGTGGATGCCCTGCTGCTGGAGGCCCGCCTCGTCAAGGACGTGCAGCCGCGCTTCAACATCGAGCTGAAGGACGACAAGACTTTTCCCTATATGCAGATCCGCGTTCGCGAGGAATTTCCGCGCGTCGAGTTCACGCGGACGCCGCGACGCCGCGGCGTCCGGCTGTACGGCCCGTTCACCAGCGCCCGCACGCTGCGGCAGGCGATGCAGGTGTTGCAGCGCCTCTTTCAGTTTCGCACCTGTTCCCTGGACATCCGCTCGGACGACGAACGCTGGCGCTGGTTCCGGCCGTGTCTCTTGCACAGCATCCGGCAATGCACCGCCCCTTGCAACTTCCGCGTGACGCGGGAGGAGTACCGAAAACAGATCCGCAAACTGAGGATGGTGATGGAAGGCAAGAAGGCGCGGCTGATCGCGGAGATGGAGAAGGAGATGCAGGAGGCGAGCGCGGCGCTGCTGTTCGAGAAGGCGGCCCGGCTGCGCGACGACGTGGAGGCGCTGAAGAAGCTCGGCCAGCGCGGCGATGCAGACTCGCGACGTGCAGCCGGAGGTGTTTCCGATCGACCCGAAAAAGGGCCTGCTCGGTCTGAAGAAGGTGCTGGGGCTGGAGAAGGCGCCGCGCACCATCGAAGGCGTGGACATGGCCCACCTCGGCGGCGACGAGACGGTGGCGTCGCTGGTGTCGTTCATCGACGGCCTGCCGTTCAAGCCGGGATACCGCCGTTTTCGGATTCGCTCGGTGCGCGGCGTGGACGACTTCGCCTCGATCCGCGAGGTGGTGACGCGCCGGTTTCGCCGGCTGTCGCGCGAGGAGGAGGCGTTTCCCGACGTGCTGCTGATCGACGGCGGCAAGGGCCAGCTCAACGCGGCGCTGGAGGCGTTCCGGCTCCTGGGCGTCGAACCGCCGACGCTCCTGTCGCTGGCCAAGCGCGAGGAGGAGATTTTTCGGCCGGGCGCCAGCGAGTCGATCCGATTGAGCCGGCACTCGGCGGCGCTGCGGCTGTTGCAGTACGTCCGCGACGAGGCGCACCGCTTCGCGCAGCACTATCACCACATCCTGCGGCGGAAGAAGATGGAAGAATAAGAGGATCTCACGCAAAGACGCAAAGGCGCGAAGAAGCCATGATTTGATGGAGGTTCCTGTGTTCATCGCCGTTACCGGAGCCACGGGCTTTCTCGGCCGCTACATCGTCCGCCGACTTGCCGACGCCGGACACCGCCTGCGCTGCTGGCATCGGCCGTCCAGCGACCGCGGCGGCTTCGGGCCGATCGCGGACTCCATCGAGTGGCAAGTCGGCGAGTTGGGGACCGCTTCCGCCGCCCGCGAGCTGGTCCGTGGGGCGGATGCCGTCGTCCACGCCGCCGTCCAGTGGCAGGGGCCGCGCAGCCGCGGCGGCGGCAGCCACGATGATCCCGACGCCTTCCTCGGCGTCAACCTGAGCGGCTCCCTGCAACTCTTCCAGGCCGCCTTCGAGGCCCGCGTCCCGCGCTTCGTCTTCGTCTCGACCTGCGCCGTGCATGAGGTGATCCTCGACGACCGGCCGCTGGACGAGACGCACCCGGTTTGGCCCACCAGCCACTACGGAGCGCATAAGGCGGCGCTGGAGGCCTTCGTCCACAGCTACGGCCTGGGCCAGGGTTGGCCGATCTGCGCCCTGCGGCCCACCGGCATCTACGGGTTGGCTCACCCGCCGGCGGCCAGCCGCTGGTACGATCTGGTAGGCGACGTGCTGCGCGGCGAACGGGTCGAGTCGCCGAAGGGCGGCAAGGAGGTCCACGCCGCCGACGTGGCCCGCGCCGTCGAGCTGCTGCTGACGACGGACGCGAAGGCGGTCGCCGGCCAGTCGTTCAACTGCTGCGACCTCTACGTAGCAGAGGAACACGTCGCCCGAATCGCCAAGGAACTGACGGGGAGCCGAAGCGAGATCACGAATCTCAACCGCGGCCCGAAGCGTCAGATCGACACGCGCAAGATCCGCGCCCTGGGCATGATCTTCGGAGGCGAACCGCTGCTTCGTCGCACTGTCGAAGAGTTGGTGGAGGCCCACCGCTCGGCTCGTCTTCCGTGAGGTTCGGGCGCGCCTCCTCCGTGGTGAGCTGGATCGGGTTTGCCTGAACTCTCCGCTTGGCGTTGTCGATAATCAAGCGCACCCTCGCGCCGCGCACGTTCCTTCCCCCGCTTATGCAGGCTGAGCTTCCTCCCAACGTTGCTAGGATGGCGTCATGAAATCCGCTTTTCTCTCTTCCATCGCGGCTATTCTCCTCGGGGCCGGCATTGCGACGGCCCAGGGGCCGATCGGCACGGATTCACCGTACCAACCCGCCCTGAGCGTGCAGGAGCAGTCGGCGGGAGTCGCCTCCAAGGACGTTGCTCCGAACCTTTCCCCTCCGGGCGACGGGGTGCGGTGCGGCGTCGATTGGAGAAGCGCCTGCGCGCCGTGTTGCCCAACGCCGTGTGGGCCGCCCGGCACGTTTTGGGCCAGCGCCGACTACCTGTTGTGGTGGACCAAGAGCAGTTCCGCCCCGCCGCTCGTCACCACCAGCCCCGCGGCGTCGGGAGGGGTCGTCGGCCCCGGCACGACGGTGCTGGCCGGCGGCTCCGACATGAATTCCGACCCCTCCTCCGGCCTTTCTTTCTCGCTGGGCTTTTGGATCGACGAGGACCACACCGTCGGCCTCGAGGGCGGCGGCCTCTTTCTCGGCTCCCGCTCCAATGACTTCTCCGTCGGCGGCGATGGCGCCGTGAATTCGCCCACCATCGGCAGGCCGTTCTTCAACGTCCTCTCCGGCCGGGAAGACTCGGAGCTGGTGGCTGCCCCCGGCGTCCTCGCCGGCACGGTCGGCGTCCATTCCAGCAGCCGCCTGGCCGGCGGCGACATCAACGGGATTTTCAACCTTGCCTGCGCTTGCGACAACCGGCTGGACGTGATCGGCGGCTTCCGTTACCTCCAGCTGAACGACGGCCTCGGAATCACCGAAGACCTGACGGCGCCGCCCGGCCCTGGGGGGACCAGCTTCGTCATCCAGGACCAGTTCGACACCTCCGACCGCTTTTACGGCGGCCAGATCGGCCTGCGGGACGAGGTCCGCCGCGGCCGGTTCTTCGCCGACTTCACCGGCCAGATCGCCTTCGGCGCCGTCGATGAGATCGTAGACATCCAAGGCTCTACGGTCATCACTCCTCCGGGCGGCGCGGCGGTGGTGCGCAGCGGCGGTCTGCTCGCCCTGCCGACGAACATCGGCCACTACACGCAGTCGCGCTTCGCCGTCCTGCCCGAGGCGGGGCTGGACCTCGGCTATCAGCTGACCGATCACGTCCGCGTCTCCACGGGCTACAATTTCCTGTACCTGAGCAACGTCGTTCGTCCCGGGGATCAGATCGACCGCGTGCTGAACCCGACCCAGCTCCCCGTCCTCGGCGGCGCGGGCGGTCTGGTCGGCCCGCCCCGCCCGGCATTCGATTTCCACGAAACGGATTACTGGGCGCAGGGCATCCAGTTTGGTCTTGAATTTCGGTACTAGTGGGTCACTTGCCTTGCAGCTGGCCATAAGCGTCTACTGGCATATGCTGGGTGGAACCATCGCACCCAGGAGCCGTTATGACCCGCCGCCGGAAGGATTCGCTTCGACCCCTCACCGACGCCGAACGCCACGAACTTAACCGACTGCGCCGGTCCTCGGCGGCCCCGGCCGCCCCGGTCGCCCGCGCCGCCGCCTTGCTGCTGGTCAGCGACGGGGTCGCTTATCAGGACGCCGCCCGGGCGGTGGGCCGCAAGAGCGGCGACGCCGTCTCCCACCTGGTCACCCGCTTCAACCGGGAGGGCCTGGCTGCTCTCGAACCCCGGCACGGCGGCGGCCGGGCGACGGCCTACGACGCGGCGGATCGCGACCGCATCCTGCGGGAGGTCGCGCGGACGCCGACCCCGGAGCGGGACGGGACGGCGACCTGGTCCCTCTCCACGCTGCGGCGCGCGTTGCGTTCGGCCCCGGACGGCCTGCCGCGGGTCTCGACCTTCACCCTGTGGCGGGTACTCCATGACGCCGGATACAGCCATCAGCGGACCCGCACTTGGTGCCCGACCGGATCGGCGCTGCGTCGCCGCAAGGCGGGTACGGTGACGGTCACCGACCCGGACGCCGAGCCGAAAAAAAGTTGATCGAGGGCGCCTACCGGCTAGGCAAGTCGCTGGGCCTGGCGGTCTGGTGCTGCGACCAGGCGGGGCCGTTCCAGACCGTGCCTCACCCCGGGCCGAACTGGCGACCGGAGGGCGACCCCGCCCGCCAGCCCCACGAGTATATTCGCAACGGGACGGCCAAGGTGCTGACGCTGTTCCACCCCGCCGACGGCCGGGTGCGCATCGAGGGGGTGGCGACCTGTCCCAATGCGGTGTTGCACCCCTGGCTGAAGCGAGAGTTGTCGGAGATCCTGGCTGGGTTGCCCGACCCGCCTCCCACAGCGACGGCGTCGCGGGCGGCGTGGGAGCGCTGGCAGGCCGAACTGGCGGTCAAGCCGACGCTGCCGACGGAGTTGCCGCCTTTGCGGATGCTGTTGGTACTGGACAACCTGGCCGGTCACAAGACGCCGGAGTTCGTCCTGTGGCTGTTCGCCCATGGGGTCATGCCGGTGTACACGCCGGTGGGCGGGTCGTGGCTGAACATGGCGGAGAGCATCCAGCGGGTGCTGAAACGGCGGGCGTTGGACGGCCAGCACCCGGCGACGCCGGAAGAGATCATCGCCTGGTTCGAGGCGGTGGCGCGGCACTGGAACGCCGAACCGACGCCGTTCGAGTGGGGCGGCCAGCGGGCGGCGCGGCGGAAGCGTCAGCGCGAGCGTCGGCACCGCCTCGGCGGATCGGGCGCGCAGACGCGGCGGCCGCTGGGGCGAAAGGGCCAACGGGCTTATGGCCATGTCCAGAGCAAGTGACCCACTAGCTATTCACCGCCGCCCCGCCGGGGCGGAAGCACGATTGCCGAACAAGGCTGAGAAGTGATAGGGTTCGGCGGAAGGAGACGGTCCCATCACTCCGGGAGGTAGGGGGCGGGATCGACGAGGGGTCGGGGGGCCAACATTCCGGCGGGTCGCGGAGGCATGGCGAGCAAAGTCTGATATTCTTTCAGGGGTTGGAGTACGGCCGAAACCGATTTGATTCGCGCCACCTGCTGAGGGTCCACCCCAACGTTCAGCGCCTTCTCAACGCAGACCAAGGTCAGCGCCGTCCAGACTTGCGGATCGCCGGGCCGGCGTTCCTGGGCCGCCGCCGCAAAGACGCGGGCGCCGGTGAGGTAAAGTTCCTGGGAGCCGGCCCCCGTCTCCACCGCCTGCTTCATTTCCGTCAGCACGGAGTCGGGCAGCGGCGGCGGATGGACGGCCGGTCTTTGGCTGAGGATGAGCTTGGCCCGGTTGACGACGGCCGGGATCAGGGTGGGGTCCGCCTGGATGGCCAAGCCGAAGTCCCGCGCCGCCTCGTCCATCTTGCCGAGTTGCATCAAGGAGAAGCCGCGGTCGTTGTACAGGCCGGCCGACTCGAAGCCCGCTTGCACGGCCTTGTCGTACCAGAGGATGGCGCTGCTGTGGTCGCCGGTCTGGCTGATACAGTAGCCCATCAGGGCCATCGTGGGGCCGTCCGACTGTTGTTGGAGGGCTTTCTGCAGGTCCACGAAGGCGGCTGCGAATGGGCCTCTGTCGCCGGCCGCTTCCCCCCAGCGCATGGCCGCCGCGGCGCGGGCCATGTAATACTTCCGCGGCTTGGCGTCCGTCGGACAATCCTGCACGGCCTGGTTGAACCACTCGGCGGCCCGCTCGTAGTCGCCGTCGAGGTAGGCGGCCCGGCCGCGATTGTAGTCGCGCACGTCGGCCGACGGTTGCGGCGCCATCTCGCTCGCCGCGCCGCCGACCGCGAGCAGCAGCAACCCCGCCGCGGCGGCCGCGACCAGGGGACGCCGGACGACCCAGCGGCGCAGCCGCGCCGGCCACGCGAAGCAACGGCGAAGGCCGGCGGCCAGTTCGGCCGCGGACGCCGGTCGGCCGGAGGGGTCGAAGGCCAAACAGCGTTCGATCAGACGGGCGAAATCGTGGTCCACCGCCGGGTTGAGCGCGCGCAGGGCGCGCAGCCCTGGCGTTGCCGTTCCAGCAGCGCCGGCGCCGCTTCCTCGGGCTTTTGCTCGGCCGGCGGCTCCCCGAAGGGGTGTCGGCCGGTGAGCAGCTCGTAAAGCATCACGCCGAGGGCGAACAGGTCCATGCGCCCGTCCATCGCGTCGCCCGCCTCCAACCGCAGCAGCGTCCGCAGCTGTTCGGGGGCCATGTACGGGAGGGTGCCGCCGAGGCGCCGTTCGGCCACGCGGGGGTCGGAGGAGACGTTGAAATCGAGCAGAAGCGCCTGCCCGTCCGGCCGAAGCAAGACGTTGGACGGTTTCAGATCGCGATGAACCACGCCTTCCTTGTGGAGGAAGGCCAGGGCGTCCGCGATCTGCCAGGCGATGCGGGCCACGGCGTCCGCGTACGAACCGCCGTCGGGCCGGCAGGGGGGGGCGGACGTGAGGGGCGGGGGATCGTCCGAGCAGGAGGCGGAGCGAATCGCCTCGCGGATCACCGCCGCCTCCCGCGGAGGCGCCGCATCCGGCGTCGGATAGGCCTGATCCATCACGTCGATCAGGGTGGCGGCGCCGAGGAAGGGCATGCAGACCGCGGTCAGACCGACGGCTTCCTCGAAGCGGGCGGAGAGGACGGGGACGATGTTGGGGTGGGCGAGGCGGCCCAGGGTCCGCGCCTCGTCGTCGCCTTCCGGCGAGAACTTGACGGCCACGGGCCGGGCGCCGGTGGACTCTTCCAGGGCCAGGTAGACGCGGGCGAACGATCCGCGGCCCAGCTCGCGCAGCACGATCAGATCGTCGAGCCGCTCGCCCGGCTCCGGCCAGCTCAGCGGCGGCGCCGCGGCGAGGGCGGCGGCGGCCTCGCCCAGGCTCAGGTGCGCTTTGATCACCTTGCGCACCGACTGGCGGAACGTCGAAAACCGATCGCAAAAGGCTTCTACGTCCGGCTTTTCGCCGGCCGCGCAGCGCAGGCAGTACTCGTCGTAGGCCAGGTCCAGCACGATGGACTTCACCGCGCGCAATTCGGGCCGCCGGACCAGGGCCTCGCGGGCGTCCGGCGGGGCGCCGCGCCGCCACTCCTCCCGGATCGCCTCCGCCTCGTCGCGCAGGGAAAGGGCTTGCTGCACGCTGATCATGTGAGGTCCCGTCGTTGGGCCATCCGCTGAACCAGACGCTGAATCACTTTCACGTGCAAATCGGTTCGTTCGGCGATTTCCGCGTGGCTGTAGCCCAGGCGGAGCATCTCCAGTACGAGTCGAAAGCGGTTCGGCTGGCCCTCGAGGAGCCGCTCCCACCGTTCGTTGGCGATCGCCGCCTGGCTCGGCGTCGGGTCGCGCATCGGCGGGTCCAGGGGCTCCCCTTTTTTCGGGCCGGCCGTCTCAAGGTGGTGCTCGCGTCGGAGGTCGTGCTTCTTGCCGCGAAAGCGCCGGCGGTACTCGTCCGTGACCTTATGGAAGGCGAGGTTGGACAGGTATTTGATAAGCGATTGAGGATTGTCAAAGTCGTATGAATCCGGCCCCGTCGCGAAAAAGGAGGCCCAGACGTCCTGCAGGAAATCGATCGAGTCGTACTGGGGGCGCATCCGCCGATGCAGGCGACGGCGGACGATGATACGGATGTAGCCGCCGTAGCGTCGGCACACTTCCTCCGCCGCCTCGGGACAGCCCGCACGCACGCGCTCCATCAGACCACGAAAGTCGGTGTCCGGCGGAGGGCTGGGGCGATCAACGCCGTCGGGCGTTTCCATGGTTGCTCCGGTGTTCGTCGTCCGGAAGTCGCCCGGTTGTGAAAATCACGTTCGCCGCCCGCGCGGGCGGAATCGAATGTCATCCTGAGCAGGTTCAAGGTTAAATCGAATCCGGGAAGGGAGCAAGGGTTTTTTGGAAAATGCCTTCCATCGAATGGGTCGGGGCCGCGACCGTCAGGGAGCGGTTTTCGTTCATCCCGCTCCCTGACGGTCGCGGCCCCGAGCGGCCGCCCCCGCCGTCGTCATTTCGGCGCATAGCGGACGTAGGCGAAGCTCCGCCCGTCCGCCGACCAGCACGGGGCGTTGATCGTGCCCTGGCCGCCCGTCAGACGGACCACCTCGCGAATCGGGCCGCCCGACAGCGGCATCAGGCGCAATACCACGTCCTGCTTGTCCGGTATGCTGCTCTTGCCCGGCCCCGCGCAGGATAGGAACAGCAGCCATTGGCCGTCCGGCGACGGGTGCGGGAACCAGTCGCGGTAGCCGTCGTTAGTGACCTGCTGGGCCAGCCGGTCGTCCGGCCCGGCGCCGGCGATGGGCATCCGCCAGATGGCCGCCTTGCCCGACTTGTCGCAGGTGAAATAGATCCATTTGCCGTCCGGCGACGCCTCCGGCGAATCGCTCCAGCTGTTCGACGTGAGCAGGCGCGTCTCCTCGCCGCCGTCGGTCAGCCGGCCGTAGATCGACATCGACTCGCCGTTCCGGCCCGCGCAGTAGAAGATCGTCTTGCCGTCCGGCGACCAGCCGTGGAGGTAGCCCTGCTTCTTGGGCAGGATCGGCGCCGGTTCGCCGCCCTCCGCGGGGACGACGTAGACGGCGTCGCTGCTGCTGAACCCCAGCCGTCGGCCGTCGGGCGTCAGGGCGTAGTCTCGTCCCGGCGCCACGCCGCCGGTCGGAAACTCCTGCGGCGATCCGCCGGCCAGCGGCAGGCGGTACAGCTTCCTCCCATTGCTGCAAAGGAGCGATTGGCCGTCCGGCGCCCAGATCGGGCAATCCCAGCGATCCGCCGACTTGAACACCACTCGTTCCACGAGGTCGTCCAGGGACATGACGCAGACGCAACTCTGGACGCCGGGCGGCGGGAGGGCCGGTGCGGCGGCCGGCCGACTCAGCGCCTCGACGGCGACGGCCTCGTCCGACGAGACGCCGCCCACTTCCAGCACGATCCGGCGCGTCTCGTGCGGGGCCAGCGCCCGCATACCACGTCTGCCACGCCCGGCCCGGCGTCCCCCACACGCGGGTGCCGCCGCTGATCTTCAGGCGATTCGCGCCGAAGTACCAGGCGCTGGCGGCCCACTCTTCCTGGTCCAGCGGCAGCTTCCGATACTCGCCCTGGCCGTCGCCGGCCGCCGTCGCGGAGTCGTCGAGGAGGAGAAAGAACGACAACGGCTCATCCCTTTCGTTCGTCGCCGTGCAGGCGACGGCGCCGTCGGCGAATTCGTAGCGGACGGCGGCCCCGTCGCCGTGGGCCGTCACGACGTTGGCCGTCGGCTGGTCCACGGCTGACAGCTTCAACGTTCCCTGGCCCTCTTCGCGGGCGAAATAACTGCCGTGCGGCAAATCCAGCGGCGACGCCAGGAACTCGACGCCGCGAACGCGCAGACTGGTCAGCCGGCCGTCGGCGTCCACGGCCGCCTCATACCGGGCCGTCCGGACGTGACGCACGCCATCGGCCGGCGCCGAGGGAAGCAGGGCGGCCGGACCCAGCGGCGTCGGGGCCGACGCGGCCTGGCGCGGCGGAGGGACTTCGGACGCGGAGAGAATCCGGGTACACGCCCAGCTGACGACAGCGCAAACGACGGCCGCGAAGACCACGGCGGCCGACCCCCAGACGACCGGCCGGCGCAGGTGGGGGACGAGCTTCTTGAGGGTCTTCGTCAGGGGATGGTCGGCGCCGCGGCGGCGAGGAGGTGGAGGGCAACAGGACGGAGGTCGCCTCGGCGGAGGGAAAGACAGGGGTGGCGACGTTCGGCCAGGGCGTCGGGGGCAGCGTAGACAGGCGGATGTCGGACGCGCTGCCGCTCCGCACCCGCCGGCCCGATTTCGGCATCTCCTCTTCCGACGGCGGCGGGATCGGCGTCTGCGTCCAGGGGGCCAGCGCCTCGTAGACCTCGGCCGGCGTCTGGTAGCGCTCGGCCGGGGCCTTCGCCATCATCTTCGCGACGATGGCCGCCAGACCTTCCGGCGTCTCCGGCCGGGCGTCGCGCACGGTCGGCGCACGCATCTGGTGCCAGACCAGCTTTTGCGCCACCGTGCCGTCGCCGAACGGCGGCTTGCCCGCCAGCAGGAAGTAGAACGTGGCGCCGAGACTGTAGACGTCCGCCCGGATGTCCACGGCGTGGCTGTTGATCGCCTGTTCCGGAGCGAGATAGTCGGCGGTGCCCAGGATGTTGTGTTCGTCGTGCTGCTGGGTCAGTCCGTCTTCCTCGTCGTAGAAGAAGCGCGCCAGGCCCATGTCCAGGATTTTGACGACGCCTTGCCGATCCACCAGAAGGTTGCTGGGCTTGACGTCGCGGTGGACCAACCCGGCCAGGTGGGCGTGGTGCAGGCCGAGGGCGGCCTGGCGGACGTAATGGGCGGCGCGCGTCACGTCCATCGGGCCGCCGCGTTTGACGATCTCCTGGAGGCTCGCCCCCTCGACGTATTCGAGGACGAGGAAGTGATACCGGCCGTCATGGTCGATGTCGTGGGCGCGGACGATGTTGGGGTGGTCGAGCGCGGCGACGGCGCGGGCCTCGCGGTAGAAGCGCTCCAGCGAGGCGGGGTCCTTGGCCTGGGCGACGGGCAGCACCTTGATGGCGACGCGGCGCCGCATCGACTTGTGTTCGCACAGGAAGACGCTGCCCATACCGCCGGCGCCGAGGTGGTCGAGGAGCTTGTACTTGCCGCTGATGCAGAAGCCGCGCCACTTGCCCTGAAGGAACTGGCCGACCTGGAAGGGGGTCAGCAGCCCGTCGCGGACGAGGACCGCGGCTAACTTCTTCGGTTTGTCGGGAAAACTGCCGGCGGCCCGCATCTGCTGGAGGTACGGGTCGAGGACGTCTTTCTCCAGCACGCCGCTCTTGACCAAGATTTCGAGGAATTCGTTGGTGGTGGACGGGAGAGCCATCAGCGCACCTTTCGGAACAACCGTGGATCAGGCGTGAAAGCCTGACCTGCGATGTCGGGCCAGGCCGGAGCGCCTGACCTACGTTGTGAGGGGGAATGAACGCTACGGTCATGCGAGCCGGGAAGAGGATAAGAGACCTGAGCGGCCGCGCGGGGCGCCCGTTCAGGCTCCGCGAGAATATCACCGGCCCAACAGAACGTTTTGAAAAGATTAGTTCGAGATCGCCGGATTCGCAAAAAAATCGGCGCGGCCGGTTCGCCTCGCGGCGGCCGCGCCGGGGTGGTATTTTGTACGGAGACTGATTCGTCCTCTCCGCACCGTGGAGGCAGACATGGCTACCATTGCCCTATCTCCCGCCAACCCGACGCCGGCCCTCGCCCCGGCGTCGATCCAAACCCTGGCCGATCTTATGGACCGGCTCGGCGGCGTTCCGCTGGACCGGATTCGCTTCCGCCCTTTTCCCGGCACGGCCGTCGAGCAGGACGTGCTGGAGGCCGAGAAACAAGGACTGCTGTGCGAGCTGGTGGACGGCGTGCTGGTGGAGAAAGCGATGGGCCTCCGCGAATCACTCCTGGCGTGCTTTCTGATTGAGATCCTCGACGCCTTTCGTCAGGCAGCGCAACCTGGGTTTGGTGACAGGGGAACAGGGCGCGCTACAACTCTTCCCCGGCCTGGTGCGCATCCCGGACGTGGCGTTTATGAACTGGGATCGGGTGCCCAACCGCAGAGTGCCTGATGAACCGATCCCTCACCTCGCCCCGGACTTGGCCGTCGAGGTGCTGAGCCAGAGCAACACCCCCGGCGAGATGGCCCGCAAACGCCGCGACTATTTCAGCGCCGGCGTCCGTCTGGTCTGGCTGGCGGACCCCGGCGCCCGGACGGTCGATGTTTATACAAGTGAAAATCAGTTCACGCGGTTAACGGTTGCAGACGTTCTCGACGGCGGCGCGGTGCTGCCCGGCTTCCGGCTGCCGTTGCGCGACTGGTTCGCGGAGTTGGATCGGCAGGGATGAAGCGTTTCACGCCAGTGAGATGCCGTTTCAGGAACTCGCGCACCAGCGGGACGATCTCCTCGCCGGCGTCCTCCAACACGAAATGCCCGGCGTCCGCGAAGGCATGGACCTCAGCCTCCGGGAAGCGCCGCCGCCACTCCTCCAGGAAATGCCGGTCGAAAACGAAGTCTTTTTCCCCCCAGCATATCAGCATCGGCAGGTCGCGGAAGCGGTGCAAGCCGTCCTGCACCTCGCTCACCAAATCATAGCCGGGATCGCCGGGCCGCAGAGGGATGTCCTGCACAAAGCGCAGCACGGCGACGCGGTTCCGCCAGGAATCGTAAGGCGCGAGGTAGCCGGCCCGCGCCTCCCGCGTCAACGGCCGCCGCGTGACGCACCAGCGCACGGCGGCGCGGCTGAAGGCGTTGAGGCCGCGCACCAGGATCGGCCCCAACACTGGACTGCGGCACAGCCGCAGCGGCCACGGCAGCATTTTGTCGGGCGGCATGTGAAACGCGGCCGTGTTCAGCACCACCAGCCGGCCGACCCGTTCCGGCCGCCGATGCGCCCACGCCATGCCGATCATGCCGCCCCAGTCGTGCAGCACCAGCGTGACCTTTTCGCGCACGCCGATCTGCTCCAGCAGCTCGTCCAGGTCGCACACCCGCCGATCCAGCGTGTAGGGATACCGCTTCGCGATCGGGCTTTTCGGACAATCCGCAGCCGATATGATCGGGAACGATGACGCGGTAGTCGCCGCGCAGCGCCAGGACCAAATTGCGATAGTAAAAGGACCAGGTGGGGTTGCCGTGCAGCATGACGACGGGATCGCCGGCGCCCTCGTCGAGGTAGTGCAGACGGAAGCCGTCGATGTTCAGGGCGTGGCCGGTGAAAGGGTACTGACGACGCCTCGAAGCTGGACGGTCACCAATCCACCCCCAGCATCAGACAGTTCAGTCCGCTGCCGATGCCGAGGAAGCCGACGCGGTCGCCCGGCAGCAGAAACTCGCGCTCCTCCGCCAGCGCCGCCGTCAGCGGCAGCGACACCGTGCCCATGTTGCCGAGGAAGGAGTAGGTCGAATACTCCTTGTGCCGGCGAGATGCCGAGCGTCTTGAGGATAAGGTCGCGGTGGCTGGAGCCGACCTGATGGCAGATGATCTTGTCCACCATTTCGCCGGCCCAGCCGAGCGCGTTGAGGAACGAGCTCCCAGGTGCGCAGGCCCAGCTCGACGCCGTATTTCAGCACGGCCACCGAATCGGTGGACATGAACTGCTGGGCGGCGCTGAGCATGGTGTCGATGCCCCAGCGGCACAGGCCGTGATATTGCGGCGCCGCCTGCGTCGTGCCGCCCAGCAGCCGCCGCCGCGGTTCCCGCTCGAACGAGCCGTCCGTCACCACCACGGCCACGGCCCCCGAACCGCCGGTCAGCGTCGCCACGGAGGTCTTGAACGTCTCCATGCTGCGCGATCTGCAGCATGGCCTCGATCATGGCGTCGTTGATTTCGCGGGCCGTCTCGCAGGAGACGACCATGCCGGCGCGCACCTGGCCCAATTCGATGCGGTTGGCGATCTCCACGATGCCGTTGAGAACGCCCAGACAGGCGTTGCTCAGGTCGAAGACCGCGTCGGGCTGGGCGCCGAGCGCCGCCGCCACCCGGCAGGCCGTGGCCGGCTCGAACTGCTCCCGGCAAACGGCCGCGTAGATCAGCACTTCGAGGTCCTGCGGCCGGACGTTCGACTGCTCCAGCGCCTTGCGCCGCCGCCGTCGCCCCCTGCGACACGGGAAAGCCCGGCTCCCACCAGCGCCGCTCGTGGATGCCGGTCAGCGCCTCGAGCTGGCCCTCCGGCAGGCGCAGCGCCTGGTAGACCGGCTGCAGCCGGCCCTCCAGCTCCTGCGAGGTCACCACGACCGGCGGCAGCTCGTAGCCGATCGAATCTAAATAAACCTTCGAGAATCTCATAGGTCGCCGTCGGTCATTTGCAGGGCGAAATCGTTCATCCGGTAGACGACCTTCCCGTCCACCCATAATAGTCCGTCGGCGGTCAAAGGCGAGTCCGATCGTCGCGGCCGGTGACGAACGCCTGGACGACGACGCGGCGGTTGTGCGGGGATGACCTGTCCGCGATAGAGCCAGGCGTGCGGGCCGCCGGTCATGGTGCGGAAGCGGGCGCGCGGCCCGCCGCCCCAGCGCTCCACGGCCGCGACCTTGAGCAGCTGGAGCAGCGACTCCAGGCCGAGCGATCCAGGAATGACCGGGTCTTGATAGAAATGCGCCTTGAAGTACCACGCCGACGGATCGACGGCCAGGGCGCCTTGCAGGAAGCCAAGCCCCTTCGGCCCGCCGTCGGGGACGAACGCCTCGACGCGGTCGATCATGCGCAGCTGCTTTATCGGGGAACGGCGCCTCGGTGGGGTACTCGAAGCTCCGGGCGCGGCCCCGTTCCTCCGCGGTCATTTCATAAAGGGAGGCGCCGGGGACGCCGACCTGCTGGGCCAGCGCCGGCCGCGAGAAGAAGCCGAAGTTGGTGGTCCCCTCGTAGACGACGCGGCCGCCGGATCGCATGGCGAAATCGAACGCGACGAGGATCATGCCGGCGGAGCGCGACGCGCTGGTGATGTGGACGCGCGTGGTCGAGCGTGCCGGCGTCGCGGCCGACGGGGGCGTGCAAGCGGGCCGTTGCCGCCGAGGTTGCGGAAGCAGAGGTCGTCCGGGCTGGTGAGCGCGGCGCCGAGGTAGGCCGCCAGCCAGCCGCACGGCTGCAGCGCCGCCTCCAGCAGAATGACGAACGGCATCACGTCCTGCCGGTCGGCGTCGAAGTACCAGGCGTCGGGCGCCACGTCGAACTCGGCCTCGACGACGCCGCCGGCCGGAGCTTCCACGGCTCGGCGTCGATGCGCGTGATGCGGTCGATGCAGAGGAACGGCGGGCCGGGCAGGCGGGCGATGAAACGGCTCTCGTCGAACACGCGATACGGCTCGCCGAACGCCTCCGATGGCTTGCCGACGGCGAAGGCGAGGAGGCGGTCACGGTCGAACGAGCGCGGGCGAGCCGGGAGCGTCAGCGCCCGGAGGGCGCGGTGCAAGCGCTGAAACCATCTCCGGGCGCTGACGCTCCCGGCTCGCCCACAGGTCGCGCAGCCCCTCCCGCGTCAATCCGCTAAAGCGAACGCGACATGTTCGTGATTTCGACGATCGGCTTGCCGTCGGCGTACATCAAGCGCATCGGCGATCGCATACGGCTCCGGCCGGTAGCCGCGCTCCTTCACCGTCGCCTCGTAGGTCACGGTGCGCGTGGCCGCCGTCACCTGGCCGCGGCACTTCAACTGGCTGGCGACGCCGGGGACGGCTCGCAGACGACCGCGTCGTGTTCGCCGACCCAGCCGATCCGCATCAGGTAAATCCGCAGCGTGTGCAGGCAGCACTCGTACATGAGCGTGCCCGGCATCACTTGGTCGTCCACGAAATGGCAGGTCAGGAACCAGTCGTCGGGATGAATGTCGGCCTCCGCCCGGATTTGGCCGATGCCGAACCGGCCGCCGGTCGGGTCGAGGCGGGACGACGCGATCGACCAGCTTCATCCGGCCGCCGGGCAGGCGCATCGGACGGCTGCAATGGAAGGTCCGCGAAGGCCGGGCCGAAACAGCCGGCGAGGTCGCCGGCGCGGAGGGCGTCGATCTGGGCTTCGGTGTAGGATTCGACGGCGCGCGGCGCCAACTCCGCCTCGTCGTCGGGCTGGACGCCCGGCATCGGCCGGCGGTCCAGCTCCGTCTGCACGACGCCGCGGCCGGACGCCAGCTCCTCGGCGGTGAAGAAGCCGGCGACACCGTCGGTCATCGTCAGCAGCGGTTCGCCGTCGGCCGTGCCGTCGAAGCGGAAGCGGAACAGGTGCGTGTCGCCCTGGCGGAAGAAACGGTCAATGCGGATGTCATAACGCAGCACCTGGCCGGGCGCGGGCAGGCCGCGGTGAAACGTGACCTTGGCGTCGAGCAGGCGGTAGACGGCGAGGCCGCGCGTGCGGAAATCGATGCCGAGCCAGCCGGACAGGAAGAGGTCGGCCTGGCCCGCCTCGATGGCGACGCAGGCGGCGACGCGGCCGCCGTCGAGATACCAGGCGCCGGGCCGCACGTCGTGTTCCGTGACCACGCGGCCGGAAGTCAGCGATAGCGGCTCTCCTTCAATGAGCGTAATGCGATCGACGAGCATAAGCGGCTCGTCGGGCAGGCGGACGCGCGTCGGGAAGGCGTCGATGGCGGCGAAGTCGGGGCCGAGGACGCGGCCGACGGAGCCGACGGCGAACTCCAGGCATTGGGAGCGATCGAGGAAGAGTGGCGGCAGCGGCGGCGCCTCCACGGACCTTCCAGGGGGATTTTCCAGCAGGGCCGTCTGAAACGCCAGGCCGTCGATGACGGTGCGGCGCACCGAATCGGTGTAGCGGAGGAAGGCGGCGTGCGCCTCGCCGCGGGCTTGCAAGGCCGCCGTCGTCTGCTCCATCAGCTTCCAGGCGGCGGACGTCGCTCGGTCGACGATCACCGCGCGGCGTCGGTTGCGATTTCAGGAAGGCGAAAGGCGTAACGGACGCAGGCATGTCAAACGGCTCGCCCCCAATCGGGATCGCTAGCGTCCGTCCGCCGGTTCCTCCGACGGCGCCGGCGACTCGGCCTCGCGGCCGTACAGCGGTCGCAGGTCCACGGCGACTGCGTTCGGCGACGAGCAGGCCCAGCAGCCGCAGCACCGCCGAAACGCCGTCCGTCCCGGGGCGCATGCCGACCGCGCCCGGTGCGGCCGGTCGCCGAGGATCGGCGCCGATCATGCGCGTGCACGAGGCGCCCGGCCCCATCTCCACGAACAGCCGGACGCCGTCGCGGTACGCGGCCTCGATCACGGCGGGGAAATCGATCGTGTCCAGCGCCTGCGCCAGGATGGCGTCGGCGGCGCTGTCCTCCGACAGCTCATAGGCCTGGCCGAAGGCGGCGCTGTAAAAGCGC
This sequence comes from uncultured Planctomycetaceae bacterium, assembly GCA_963771935.1. Lineage (GTDB taxonomy): Bacteria > Planctomycetota > Planctomycetia > Gemmatales > Gemmataceae > UBA4732. The sequence continues at coordinate 232,574 of CAVYVK010000010.1, forward strand.
ACATGAGGGGGCGGCGTGGTCGGCAGAAGGTGCAGCCGGCGGTACGCCTCCGCGACCTCACGCACGACGGGGCAATGGACCGTGCTCGTCTCCGGCAGCGGCAGCGGAGAACGGCGCCGAGCCGCCGGGCCGCCTCGACTATCTGCGGCCGACGTCGCCGCCGACGACGCACTCGCGCGGCGTGTTGACGATGAGCAGGTAGGCCCGGTCCGACGCCGGCCAGCGGCGGCGCGGACCTCGTGCGGCGGCCGGTCCACGACGAGGCCGGCCGTCCATTCGACCGGCTCCTCCGGCGGCAGCCTCCACGCCTTGCGGGCGGCGTCGCAACGGCCGGTCAGGTCGCCGGCGAACAGCGTCGATGCGTTCATCGCCCGCAGCATGGCGTCGCGGCCGGCCCACGCCCGCAGCGCGAACAGCGCCGCCGACTCGCCGAGGCTGTAGCCGATCGCCGCGTCCGGCCGGACGCCGAACGTTCGCACGAGGTCCGTGGTCAGGCCGCCGAGCGCCACCTGGGCGAAGATCTATTTCGCGGGCGTCGGCGGCCCGCGCCGGCGCATCATCCCAGAAGATCGACGCCACGAACTGGCTACGCAGCCGCTCGTTCTCGGCGTCCTGCCGCCGCAGGACTTCCGGCCACTGCACTGCCAGCTCGCGGCCCATGCCGGGATAATCGTTGCCCGATCCCGGATAGACGAAGGCGATTTTGCCCGTGCGGCCCAGCGGCTGCGGCGAGAAGAAGATCCGATCGCGGAAGGCCGGCGGCGGAGCGTCCCTCCGGCGAGACCGCTCCGCGCCCAATCGATCTGCGCCGCGCAGCTCGGCACGATCGTGGCGACGAAGGCGACGGCGAACGAATCATTCGGCGATCCGGGATGGTCGCGGAACCAGGCGCGGGCGTCGGCCTCGATGCCGTGGTCCGCGCCGTCCAGCCGGCCGAGAAGGCGGTCCAGCCCCTGTGTCAGCGCGGCGGTGTCGCGGCCCTCGACCACGAACAGCGCCTCGTCGCGGCCGCCCAGCGGTCGCGGCGATCGAGACGGTCCTCGCACGCCGCGGCGTTCCCATTCCTCCAGCAACGACATGGAACACGGCCGCCGTCCCCGTCGGAAGAATCGACAGCGACCCGGCGCGGGCCGTCGATCCGGTCGCGCAGCCAGAGCGGGCGGGCCGGCCGGCCATCGGCGGGAGGACCTGCCGGTGCAGGCACAGGACCGCCTTGACCAGCGCCGCCATGCCTGCCGCCACACCGGCGTCGGCCCACGTCTTGCCGTCGGCGCCGGTCGAGCATGTTCGGCGGCGACCGGCATCGCTGACGTCCCGAACGACCGCGTAAATCGAATCGCCGTCGCGCACGGCGTCGTCGAGCCGCTTGAGGACCACGGCCGCCGCTCCTTCCCCCACGCCGGCCGTCGCTCCGGGCCGCGCGCAGGTCCGAACGTCGCCGGCCAGATCGACGGCCCCTACCAGGGCCGCGTCAAGTTCGCCGCGCCGCAGCGCCTGCACCGCCGCGGCCCAGGCGTGCAATACCCGACGTTTCCCCGCTCGAAAGGGTGAAACTTGGGCCGCCGAGGTGGAACGCCCTGGCGATGCGGCTGGCGGCGATGCTGCCCAGCGCCCCCATGACGCGGTTGGCGTTGAGGGCCGGACCGGCCGCGTCGAGCAGCGTCCCGCTTCCACGCCGCGTACTCCGGCGACGACGGGCGCAGCCCGAGCCGCTCCGCCCACTCCTCCGCGTGCTTCAGCACCCACCAGCGGAAATGAAATTCGTCGTATTGAGGTCGAGATTGAGTCCGATAAAGACGCCGGTGCGCGGCCGGATCTTCGTCCGGCAACTTCACGCCGGCCAGGGCGGCGTCGGCGGCCAGCAGCATCAGTACCTGCTGCGGCAGCGCCTCCTGGAATTCGCGCGGCGGGATGCGGAAGCGGTCGGCGGCGACATGCAAGTTCGTCGAGGTGGAACCCGGCGAACGCCTGCGCGTCCAGGCCTTCGCGCCGCGCCCACTCGCTGTCGAGGACGCCCCAATCGTGTCGCGGCGGCTCGCGGCTCGGCCGGTAGCCGCCCAGCACGCGCTCCTGGAATGCGTGCAGGGAGTGCCACGGGCCGAAGCGGGCGTCCATCCCCACGACGGCGATGGGCGTTTCGGCGTCCTTACCAGCCCCGAAGCGCAAGCGAGGGGGTTCGGCTCATCCCCTCGCTGGCGCTCGGGGCTGGTATTGCGATTTTGATACTCTTCCAGCAGCAGATGCGCGTTGACGCCGCCGAAGCCGAAGCCGCTGATGGCCGCCCGCCGCGGCGTCGCCGCAGAACGCCGCCGCCACGCCTCGCGGCTTTTTGAGGATCTGGAACGGCGACCCCTCCAGCCCAGAGCCCGGCGGCGGGGCCGGCGAAGTTGGCCGTCGGCGGCAGTACGCCGCTCGCGCATGGCGCACAGCACCTTCGTCAAGCCCGACGCCCCGGCCGCCGTCAGCAGGTGGCCGACCGTGGACTTCACCGATCCGATGACGCATTGACCCGGCCGCCAGCCGTCGCGTCCCCACAGCGCTTTGAGACTGGCGAACTCCACCGCGTCGCCGACCGGCGTGCCTGTGGCGTGGCACTCGATCAGGTCCACGTCGTTCGGCGCCCAGCCGGCGGCCCGGTAGGCGTCGCGCATGGCTCGCAGCTGGCCTTCGCTGTTCGGCGCCAGCAGTCCGCCGCCCACGTCGTTGGACAGGCCGACGCCGGCGATCACGGCCAGGATGCGGTCGCCGTCGCGCACGGCGTCCTCCAGCCGCTTCAGCAGGAACACGCCCGCCCCCTCGCCGACCACCAGGCCGTCGGCCCGCGCGTCGAACGGGCTGCACCGGCCGCTCGGCGACAGCGCCCGCAACTGGGAGAAGCCCATCTGCGTGTACAGGCAGTCGGGCCGCGAGACGCCGCCGGCCAGCATGGCGTCGGCCCGGCCGGCGAGCAGCTCATCGGCGGCTAACTTGATCGCATAAAGGGAAGAAGCGCAGGCGGCGTCCAGCGTGTAAGCACGCACCGCCCAGGCCGAGTTCCGCTGCCAGCAGCGCGGCCGGGAGGCCGACCGCGCGACGGTTGCGTGGATCGACCGGCTCGGCAGGCGGCGCCTGACCGAGCAGCTTTTCCGCGAAGGTGCGGCCGAGATAATTCCGAGCGAGAATGGACGCCTTTTCGGTGGGCAAAACGATGTCGCCGAGGATGACGCCGACGCGGCGGCGATCCAGGCCGTGCGTCACGCCGGACGCGAACGCCTGCCGCCCGGCGAAAAGCGTCAGGTGAAAGACGGAGTCGAGGTCGCCATTCGGATCGGCAGGGTCGCGCGGGAACGCTCTTCGAGGAAATATCCGCGGCGGGAGTACACCCGATCCGGAGCGGCGATGGCGGGATCGAAGACCTCGTCGGGGTCGAGCATCCACCGGCCGGGCGGCACGTCGCGCAACCGATCCGCCGCCGCCAGCACGTCGGCCCACAGGCGCTCCGGGGTCGCGGAGGAGGGAAAGAGTCCCCCCATCCCGACGATGGCGACGCGCGGCGGGACCGACATCGCGCTACACGGTCCTTTCTTCGCTCGCCACGCGTTCCCGCCGGTTGCGCCGGAACGCCCGCTCCAGGGCGGGGTCGAGGGTGCATTCGGCGCCGTCCATGCGTGCGATCACCTGGCCATCGGCGGAGAGGAAATCGAGGTCGGCGACGGCGGACAGGTCCGTCGCCTTGACCACGTTGAGGACGAGCGGGCGCCGTCCGTCGGGAAATCCCGGCGATACTGGCGATAGCGGGCGACGTGACAGGGCAGGCCGGCTGCTCCGCTACGGGCGAAGCTCCACAGAATCATCATCTGGAAGCCGCCGTCAAGGACGAGCGGATCGGCGATCCATTTATGGCGCAATGGTCGCCGCAGCCACTCGGCCGGGGCCGGGGCCGCCCGCAGCCGCGCCGTGACGCCGTGGTCGTCGCAGGCCTCGACGCACTCGACGCCTTGCATATCCGGCCCGTGGAACAGCACCCGACGATACACCTCCTCCGGGGTGAAGGCGTACATGGGCCGCGCCGTTGCGGGCCGCGGCGGCGGGGCCGGCGGCAGGTCCGCCGCCAACACGACTTCGGCGCGCGCGTGGAGCGTCTCGCGGCCGTCGCCGCGCACGCCGCGCAGCTCGACCGTAGCACGATAAAAGCCGTCTTTTTTGACCGCTTTGCCGGCCAGAACGCGGAGCGTCGGCGGTGGATCGTCGAGGACGACGCCGTGCAACACGCGCAGGTCGTCGCAGCCGTGGAAGGTCAGGCCGGCGTTTTCGTGTACGGCGCCGTGGGCCAGCCATTCCAGCGTCAGCGCCAGCGGCAGAACCGGCCGACCGTCCAGCACGTGCGACTCCAGCACCGGATGCTCCGCGAGGTCCAGCACGCGCTCGAACGCGACGGCGAGGCCGCGCGGCGGCATGGTGGGCGACTCGCTCCGCGAATCGCCGGCCAACCGCGGAGCGGTTGGCCCACCATGTGCCAGCGCCACGATCTCGACGGCCGGGTCCGCGGACTGCCCCAACTCCCGAACCAGATATTCCGCCCCCGTTTCGAGGCCGATCAGGCCGACGCCCTCCTCGTCGAAGCGCTTCTTCAGCCCCGGCGTCACCATGCCGCCGTCCCATGGCCCCCAGTTGACCGAGACGACGCGACAGCGCGGCAGCAGGCGGCCGTAGCGCTGGGCCGTCTTGTTCAGCACCTCGTTGGCGATGGCGTAATCGACCTGCCCCGTCCGGCCGAAGCGGCCGGTGGACGACGAGAACAGCACCAGCGCCCGCAGATCCTCCGACGTCCAGCGCCGCCAGGACGTTGCGCAGTCCGCCGACCTTCGTTCCGTAAACGCGGTCGAATTGTTCCTCCGTTTTGTCCGCAATGAAGGCGTCGGCCAGCACGCCGGCGCCGTGGATGACGCCGCGCACCGGCCCATGCTCCGCACGGACCCGGCGCAGCACGGCGGCGGTCGCTGTGGCGTCGCGCACGTCCACCGAGAAGTACACCGCCTGGGTGCCCGCCGCCGTGATGCGCTCCAGGGTCCTCCGCGTCTCGCGCTGGGCCGTGAGTTGGTGGTAGAGTTCGCCGATGGCCCGCGGCGTCGCGTCGCCGTTGAGGTGCGTGCCCAGCGCCCGCTTGATCTCGGCCTCGGCCTGGAGCGGCGCCAGCCAGTCCGGCTCCGGCTCGGGCTCCGGGCTGCGGCCGAGCAACACCAGCGTCGGCCGATACGCCCGCGCCAGGGCGACGGCCGCCGCGGCGGTCACTCCGCGCGCGCCGCCTGTTGCTACGATCACCTCTCCCGGACCAAACGGCAGACGGCCATTGGCGTCGGACAGCGGCCGCACCACGCTTTCCAGGGTTTGCGGCCCCGAGCGGCGACAGGCCCACCTCGATCGGGCCGGTCAGCAATAGTTCCTCCGCCAGAGCGTCGGCCGCCTCGTCCGCGTCGACCCAGTCGCTCCCCAGATCAATCGCCTTGCACTGCACTTCCGCCCATTCCCAGGCGGCGGTCTTGGCCAGCCCCGCCAGACCGCCGTCCAGCGGATCGCGGCGCGGGTCGAGATCGCCAAGGCCGAAGGCCCCGTCCAGGCGCGAGATGGTGACAAAGACGGCTCCGCCGTCACGGCCGGCGCGGCGCAAGGCGTCGGCGACACGTTGGGCGCCGAACAGGGCGTCCTTGAGCAAGGCGTCGTCCGGCTGGCCGGTGGGCGCCAGGAGGACCAGACCGCCTAGTGTGGCCGACGGCTCCATGCCGCGCAGGGCGACGACCGGGACCAGGCGTGTGCGATAGCCCCCGCGGCGCAGGCGTTCCGCCAGGCGACCGGCCAGGTCGGCGTCGTCCGACGTCACCCAGATTTCGGCGCCCGGCGCCAGCCGCACCGGCTCGCGGCGTCGTCCGTCGTCGAGAGGAACGGCGCACACGACCCGGCGTTCCAGCGCAACGGCTGGCGAGCCGGGGGCGTCAGCCCCCGGAGGGGGGGCGGCCTCGGCGTCGGTTCCGGCGAGGAAGGCGGCGATCTGACGGAGGGAGTGCAGTTCGCCGAGGCGTTCCGGCTTGACCGCCGGCGCCTCCGGCAGCTGCTCCTGCAGCGCCGACAGGATCTCGACGCGCTTGATCGAGTCGATGCCCAGGTCGGCGTCCAGCGCCATGTCGAGATCCAACATCTCCGGCGGATAGCCCGTCTTCTCTGCCACCACCGCCAGCAGGACTGCGGCGACTTTCTCCATGCCGAGAAGCAACGGCGTCATCTCCACCGGCGAGCCGGGGGCGTCAGCCCCCGGAGGGGGGGCGGCCTCGGCGTCGGTTCCGGCGAGGAAGGCGGCGATCTGACGGAGGGAGTGCAGTTCGCCGAGGCGTTCCGGCTTGACCGCCGGCGCCTCCGGCAGCTGCTCCTGCAGCGCCGACAGGATCTCGACGCGCTTGATCGAGTCGATGCCCAGGTCGGTGTCCAGCGCCATGTCGAGATCCAACATCTCCGGCGGATAACCCGTTTTCTCCGCCACCACCTCCAAAAGCACCCTTTCGACTCGCCCATTATCGGCGACGGGAGGCGGCGCGGTGACGACGGGCGCGGCGACGGGAGGCGGCAAGACCGGGGCGGCGGTTTCGGCGAGCCGGGTTGTGTAAGCGCCGGAGCAGGCGCGGCCGGAGTCTGCCCCACCGCGGCCTGGAGGTAGCGCTGATGCTGCTCGACCAGCAGGTGGACGGTGCGGTGCGCCGTCTCCTGGCCTTCCAGGAACTGCCGGTGCAGCTGGGCCGTCTGCTCCTGCATTTTCTGCAAGGCGTTGAGACTATCGCGTGTCTCGCGCAACGCTTGCTGCAGAGCATTTCCGTCGGTAGGAGGCGAGCCGGGGGCGTAAGCCCCCGGAGTCGCCACAAGCGATTTATGAGAAGGTCGAGTACCGTTCATCGTGGATGGGTTGCTTTCGATCGTGAGCGGGCGAGGCTCGGCGGGCGTCTGCCGTCTCGGGAGAGGCGGCCGATCCGGCTTCGGCTTGACGTAGTTGGCGCCGCAGATTGGCACGAGCAGCGTGTGCTTGCCGTCGGGCTGCGGGCGCGACGGCGGACCGCCTCTGTCCCACGCGCTGAGATTAACGCCGTACCCCAGCACCGCCAGGCAGGCCAGGCAGCAGGCCAGATCGAACAGGCCGGAACGCTGACCGCTGGAGGCGTCCAGCGCCAGCACTTCATGCTCCAATCCGCTCAGGATCGCGCTGACCAGCCCGGACAGACGGGCGCCAGGTCCGACTTCCAGGAAGGTGCGGACGCCGGCGCGGAACAGGTTCTGGATTTCGGAGACCCACTCGACCGGCCGGGCCAGCTGGCCGGCCAGAAGATCGCGGGCCTGGCCGGTGTCGGGCGGATAAGGCGCCGCCGTGGTGTTGGCGTAGACGGGGGCGGCGGGACGCACCTCGGTCGTTTCCAGAGTCGCCCGGAAGGCAGGCTCGGCGGCGGCGACCTGGGGGCTGTGGAATGCCGCCGCCACGGACAGCCGCGTCGCCCGCACCTGCCGCGCCTGGAACGCGGACGCCGCCCGGTCCACCTCCACGGCCGATCCAGACAGCACCGTCTGCTGAGGCGCGTTCTTGTTCGCCAATATCAGGTCGATTTTCTCTTCTGACAGAACCTTCGCGATCGTATCGGCGGAGGCGTGAATGGCGAGCATCCCGCCGGCTTCGCCTCCGGGCAGGGCCGCCATCAATCGGCCGCGCTCCCTCGACAGGACGTGCAGGTCTTCGGGGCGAATCCATCCGGCGGCGCATAGCGCGACCAGCTCCCCGTAACTGTGACCGGCGAAGGCGTCGGCGCGGACGCCGAACGACTCCAGCACGCGCCACGCTCCCAGGCTCACGGCCCCTAGCGCCGGTTGCGCGGTCTCGGTCGGCGCAGCAACGCCTCATTCGCGGCTCGCTCCTCCGGCGTGAACGCGCTTTGCGGATAAATTTGATCGCACAATCGCGGCTCATCGTCCCGCCCCGCCGCGAACGCCTGATCGGCGTCGGCCAAGGTTTGCAGCGCTTCCGGGAAAGTGCAAGCCAGGTCGCGGAGCATTCCTGGATACTGCGCCCCCTGTCCGGGGAACAGCACGGCCAGCTTGCCGGCCGGTGCGCCGGAGCCGTAGCAGCCGCCGTCCGGCGTGCGCCACGATTTGCCGTCGGGATGCTTGGCCAGCAGGGCGCGGGCGGCGGCGATCGCCCTGGCCGGGTCGGTGCGGCCGCGCTCGACCGGCAGCACCAGCCGACAGGCGGCGTCGGCTCGCCAGGCGGCGCGCGTCTCGGCGGCGCGGCGACGCAGTTCGTCCCACGACAGATCGGCCGGCCACTCCGCCAGCCGGGCGTCGAGGGCGGAGGGATCGTCGGCGCAGAAGGCGAGCAGCTGCACGTCGCCGTCCCAATCGACCTCCGTTTTGTCCGCTTCCGCCTCCTCGAGGACACAATGAAAATTGCTGCCGCCGAAGCCGAAGGCGCTGACGCCGGCCCGGCGCGGGTGGTCGGCGGAAGGCCGCCACGGCCGCTTCTCTGCGTTGACGTAGAACGGCGTCGCCCCCGGTTGCAGTCCGTCGAGCGGCCGTTCCACCTTGATCGTCGGCGGCAAGACCTTGTGGTGCAGGGCCAGCGCCGCCTTGATGAGACCGGCCGCGCCCGCCGCCGCCTTGGTGTGGCCGATTTGCGACTTCACCGATCCCAGCGCGCACCACGTCCCTTCACGGCCCGTCTCCCGGTACACCTCCGTCAGCGCGGCCGCCTCGACGGCGTCGCCGACGCGCGTGCCGGTGCCGTGCGCCTCCACCAGCTCAATCGTGTCGGGCGCGACGCCGGCGGTTCGATAGGCGTTGCGCAACGCCGCGACCTGGCCGGCCTCCCTTGGGGCGTAGACGGCGTTGCCCTTGCCGTCGCTGGAGGCGCCGACGCCGCGGACCACGGCGTAGACCTTGTCGCCGTCGCGGCGGGCGTCGTCCAGCCGCTTCAGCACCAGCACCCCGAGGCCCTCGCCCAGGATGGTGCCGTCGCCGGCCGCATCGAACGGCCGGGCGCTCCCGGTCGGCGAGAGGGCCGGCGTCTTGCTGAAGCACGTGTACATGAAAATATCGTTGAACGTGTCGATGCCGCCGGTGACGACGACGTCGGCCCGCCGCGTCTCCAGCTCCATCGCGGCCAAGTGCAGCGCCCCGAGCGAGCTGGCGCAGGCCGCGTCCACGACGCAGTTGGCGCCGCCGAGGTCGAAGCGGTTGGCGATGCGGCCGGCCACGACGTTGCCGAGCAGACCGGGGAACGAGTTCTCCTGCCAGCCGACGTAGGAGTCGGCGATGCGCTGCACCACGTCGTCCGCCACGTCCGGCGCGACGCCGGCCTCTTGCAGCGCCTTCCGCCAGATGGGATGGCCCAGCCGCGCCCCCAACGGGATGACCAGCTCCAGCGTGCCGGTGACGCCGAGGACGACGCTGACGCGGCGGCGGTCGAACGGCTTGCCAGGCGCGTCCGGCCGGACGGCGTAGCCGGCGTCCTCCAACGCCATCTGTGTGGCGACGAGGCCGAGGAGTTGCGACGTATCCGTGGCTTCGAGGTTGCTGGGGGCGATGCCGAACGCGGCCGGGTTAAACTGCACCGGGTCGAGGAACCCGCCGCGGGCGGCGTAGACGCGATCGGGCGCCTTGGGGTCGGGATCGAGGTAATCTTCGGACCGCCAGTGGGTCGGCGGCACGTCCGTGATGCAATCGATGCGGTTCTTGATGTTGGCCCAGTACGCGCCGAGGCCGTCGGCCTTGGGGAAAAGGCAGCCGATGCCGATGATCGCCAGGGGGGCGGCGGTCCCGTTGGGCTGGCAATTGTCCATGGCGCTCAAAGCGACTTCCTCTTATGGACACGCAGTTCTAGCCCGCAAATTCCTAGCATCAAGACGGAGGCGGAGCCTGCCGCGGAGCGTCCCTCTTCTTATCAACTCGGCCAGGGTTAGCTTCATGTCGGCCGGGTCTATTTCCACGCCTGACGGCCAGGTTATTTTCAGCTTCTTCAGGGCGGCCAGCGCGGCTGGGCCCGGGGCGCTCCAGGCTTCTTGGCTCGGAACACTTCCTTAGCACGGTTGAAAAACCATTCTTCCGTTTCGGCGAACTGCGGATGTCCCGTCCAGGTGGATGCATCCCAGGTCCACAGGTAGCCATGCCGGGCGAAGTAAAGCGCGAGTCGGTTTATCGCCGGGAACGTCGGGTCAGCTTGGCGCTGACGACGGGCCAGCAAGTAGTAGCCAAATAGCTCGTCTAGGTTTTGGGTCGCCATGCTGCTGTTCATGGTTGTCTTGAAATCCACGAGCGTATCGCCAGAGATGAGGTCCGCGTCGGCGCCGCCGACCAGTAGGGATGCCAATTCAAAGACCGGGTTGAGCAAGAGCGTCCTGTCATGGAGCAGTGCGTTGAACGGCACGAGGGCCAGCAGGGCGAGTAGGTCTTCCACATCCTCCGCGGCCGCCTCCTCGAATGTCGGGTCGAAACCTCGCCTGCCAGACGCGACAAGGGCGGTCAGCTTGGCCAGGCGGATGGCATGGCCTGCCAAGGCCGCTTTGTCAGATCGCTGCGGCGAGGCGATTTTCAAGTAGGCGGAATGCGCCGATTTAGCCGTCTCGACGACCTTGCGCCTCGATCCGCCATGTCCGGTGCCAACCCGATCCCCTCCATTGGGGGCACCGTTTGCGCCTGGGGCCCCTCCCGATAAGGATCACCCCTTGGTCGTCAGGGCCCCTCACGACAGATACCACCCCTTGGTCGTCCCGGGTTATCTGCAAACCTATCTCGCCGTGATCCGTCTTCTTCCAGATGAGGTCAGGTGCCGCTTCGGCCGTCCAGCATCTCGCCACGCTCTGCGGCGCCCGGCGCTGCAGTTCAAATCGCAGCAGGTAGTCGAATGCCGTTCCAACCATCTGGTTGCGCTTGCTCCTTGGTTCAACCGCGAGCGCGACGGGGATTTTGCGAGGCGGCCCAGGACGGAGCGGTTTGAGTTTGGCCCTTACTTTGGGCATGTTGATAAAGCTGGTGAGACTCATGGTGTATCCTCACCGCGTCGCCTGATCGAGACGTTCCGGTTCCAGCGGCGTCAACCGGGTCCACCTCGGGTCCAGCTGCACGCCCTGGCAGCGGAGCATGTTCAGCCGCATCAGCACGGCGGCTCCATACAGCAAGTTTCGAGCCACGACGACGACGCGGCGGTTGCGGGGCTGCTCCAGGAACGACCCCTTCGTCCATTCGTTGAACGCGCCCATGGCCGGGCCGCACCACACCTGGTAATCGACCTTGCGCGTCGGTTCGCCGGCGTTGGCCCAGCGCGACGACTGGCCGAGATACCAGCGAAACAACAACGCCATTTTATGTTTCGGCTCGCGCTCGGCACGCTCCACCTGGCGCGCATCGCGCTCCAGGAAATAGCGGCGCGTCTGGCCCCAGACCTCTTCCATCGGGGCGCGGAACAGGTTCTTCTCCAGGGCGGCGCGTTCAACGGCAGGCAGGTCTTCCAGGCGGGCGTGTCCCCGATAGAGTTCATACAGTTTGGCGGCCCGCATGGCAAACAGAGTGCCGCGCTTCAGCACCTGCACTTTGACGCCCATCTCGAACATGTCGGCGGCCGGCGCCATGATAACGTCGGCCTGCTCCGCCTGGGCCAGCATCTCGCGCACCGCGTCGGACGATCCCGACTCGACGCACGCCTGGTTGACGGAGCCGGTCAGGACGTAGGCCGCCCCCATGACGAAGGCCGCCGCGGCCGACGCCGGCGTGGCGACGCCGCCGGCCGCTCCGACCCGTAAGGGGGCCTCATAACGGTGTTGCGTCTGCATCCGGTCGCGGAGCGCCAGCATCGTCGGCAGCAGCGTCACCAGCGGCCGGTTGTCGGTGTGGCCGCCGGAGTCCGCCTCGGCGGTGAGGTCCTGCGCCACGGGGATGCGCGCCGCCAGCCGAGCCTGCTCCGCCGTCAGGGCGCCGGTTCGCACCAGCTCTTGCAGCATCCGCTCCGGCGGCGGCGCGAAGAACTTGGACGCCACCTCGACGCGGGAAACCTTGGCGATGACGCGATGAGGCGTTACGACTCGGCCGGCGGCGTCGGCGTGGACGCCGTGCGTGCGGTAGCGGACGAGCGGCAGCGTCAGATCGAGATAGGCCGACGCCTCGACGAGCCGAACGCCGCGGCGCAAATAGAGATCGACGACGGCGTTTTCGTGGTCCGGCTCCGTGGGGCTGTGGATGAGGTTGAAGCCGTGCGGAGCGTCGCCGAGGCTGCGGGAAAGGCGGTCGATGGCGGCCTCGGTGCGCGCCAGCGGCAATCCGGCGGCGCCGAAGAAGCCGAGCATCCCGGCCCTGCTCATGGCCTCGACGATCTCGACGGAGCCGATGCCGTTGGCCATGGCGCCGGCGACGTAGGCGTAACGGAGGCGGTGGTCGGCGCGGAAGGAGGCGTCGCCGAGGTCTTCGAGGCGGCAGGCGGGAACGAAGGCGTCGTGGTCCGGCGACTCGCCCACGACCCAGCGGCCGTCGCAATTCCTGAGAACGAGCGGACGGCCGACGCCGTGAATCGCTTCGTGGAGATCCGGATTGTCGGTCATGCGAAGCACCGCCGGCGCGAGCGAACCGAGTCAAAAGGTAATCATAACGCCGCAACGCCCGCTCCGCCAGCGGACGGCCTTCGCGCAAGGAGTATTCGCGAGGCGCTCTCTTCTACAGAGGAAGGCCAAGGAGCGATCGGGCCGCCTCGCGCACACGCTCGGCCCAGCTCAGGGCGCCCCGAGCCTGGCACTTCGTGGCGTGAAAGCCCGGATACCGCGCGTCCACCGCGAATTGAGTTAGGTAATTGCATCCGCGCCGGAGCGACCGCAGCGGAGGATGCGACGGAAGCAGTAGGCTGAGAAGGTCTTCCAGGTTGTGCGTCCGAGGTATCGCCAGACCTTGCTCTTCCAGGAGCGCCTTTAGATACTTCTCTGCCGCCTGCTGACAGCAGAAACAGACGAGGTCATGCATCGGCGGCTGGCTTGGGGCGAGCTTTCGGGCGGCGCGGCGATCCACCTCGGCTTTCCGGACCCACTCCCGCGTCAGTTTTTTCATACAGGATTTTGCCCTTCGACACGATCTCCCGCAGGAATGAGTCGCCTTCCGCGAGCCGCCAGGCTAGGTTCCGAGGTGTGCGAACGAGGAGGTCCAATGGGAAAGGGTGGTCCACGGCCAGGCGGATGCGCACCGCCTGGTCCAGTTCGTTCCGCGCCGGCATGACGACCAGGATGTCCACGTCGCTGTCTTCGTGCGGCGTGCCGTAGGCCTGCGAGCCGAACAGGATAATCTTGTTCGGGCCGAAGCGCTCGGCGACCTGGCGCACGAACCGGCGAATGGCGGATCGCGGAATATCAGCCCCGCGATACCAACGTTCCGGGGCCGGGGCTTTGCCACGTGGTTTGACCATGCGCCCATTGTACCTCAAAGGACGTGAGGGCCGTCAGTCCCCGTAAGGCGGCGCATCACGGCGCCCCATTCTCGACCATCGGCAGCGCGGCCCGTCCGTCGATCTGGCCTCGATAGATGCGCTGGATCCGCTCGCGCGTCAGACCGAGGATCTTGTCGAAGCGGCTCAACTTCATCCCTTCCATGCCGGGCGAGTGGTGGGCCAGGTTGGCCAGCAGCTTGGCGTCGGCCCGGATCTCCCTCCGGAACTCGTGAAGCATGATCCCGCGCCAGGCGCCACAGCAGCGATTCGCACAGCCAGGACATTTTGCCGTACACGAACAGGACCACGTCGGTTCGGTCGTCGTCGATCGGGACGTAAAAGAGGTAGACGCGCCAGCGGACCCGCGCTCCCGTGCACCGTCCGGCGTCTCCCACCAGTGGTCGATGCGCGAATAGACCGGCGAATAGAAGGTCCGCGTGTCCGAGCAGAAGAGGAAGCCCGTCCGGTAGCCGATGAACAAACGCGTGATGAGCAGGCCGGGCTTGGTGGCGCCCTTGGTCAGCATGTAGGTCTGCGCGTCCGAGGACTCGATCTGTACGCGGACCTGGGAGAGCAGCTCCTGGTCGAAGCCGAACGTCGTGTGGTTCACGCCGGCGTGTTCCAACTCGTTAAAGTTATCGACGACTAATTCGAGTGGCGATGGGGTCTGCTCATGGACCACGCCGATCCAGGTGTAGCCGGCGGCGTCGAACTCCGGGAACTCCGCCGCCGCGCCGCGCCGCTTGACCCAGACGTAACCGTACGCTTCCCGCGTGTCGTAGCTAACCATGCGGGCGGTCAGTTTGGGGTGGCCGGGACTTTCGCCGTCGCCATTGACGCCAAACCCCCAGGCGTGGTAGGCGAGCGAGCTGCTCGCCGTCCACCGTGCCAGTGCTCAGCCGGCTGCGGCGGTGCGGGCAACAGTCGTCCAACGCCCCGGCCGCTCCGGATCGAGTGCGGAAAAGCACGAGTTGCCGGCCGCAGAGCATTATGGGAATCGGTCGCCGATGCAGCTTCTGCGAGGCCAGTACCGGGTGCCAGTGGTCGAGGACGCCCATGAGCCGAACCTCCGCGCAGCGCTGTTTCCATCAGGCCGCCCTTCCAGGGGTTCTGCGCTTGCGGCCTCTCCAATTTTCCTATTCTCACGTCCGGAGTCGGCCGGGACAAGAGGGCCGGGGCGCACCGACTCCCGTTTTCATCGGCCTTCGGCGTGGTTCGCATGTCGGCCGGGGTCCGATTCCCATAGGATGCGTACACCCGCGGCCCGGGCCGTGGGTGTACGGCGGGAGCTGGCGAATCGGCCCCTGGCTGGAGTCACGGATGGGAGATTGGACGCGCATCGACCTGCAACGCTTCGGCGCCGATGTCGATCAGTTACGCACCGAGCTTGACGGCGAACTCGGAGCGGACGATTTCAAGCACCTCAAAAAGATCGAAGGGTGGGGACGGCTGTGGACGGTCCTCGGCTACGCGACGGCGTGGCTGTGTCTCAACCCTCTTTCGGCCTTCGCCCTCAGTTTCGGCGCCTTCATCCGCTGGGCCGTGATGGCCCATCATCTGTTGCACCGCGGCTACGACGGCGTTCCCGGCGTCCCGACTCGGTACACCAGCCGCGGCTTCGCGCGGGGTTGGCGAAGGCCCCTCGACTGGCTCGACTGGATGACGCCGGAAGCCTGGCGGCATGAACATAACCTGCTGCACCATTGCCGCCTCAACGAGGCCCCCGGCGATCCCGACCTGGTCGAGGCGCTCGTGGAGAAGGACCGGCCGCGGCCGCGCTGGCTCCGCTGGCTGCTGGTGGCGGTGTACTCCGTCGCCTGGAAGCCGCTCTACTACGGGCCGAACACCCTGCGCCTTCACCGCAACGCCGCCGCCCGCCGCCGCAATCCCTCGGCGGTCCCGATCGCCTTCGGCGACCCGTGCCTCTTCAACCCGTTCCATCCCTGCGGCCGTCAGGTCTGGCTGCGCTGCTGGCTCCCCTACGCCGGATGGAAGTTCGCCGTCGTCCCCGCCCTCTTTCTTCCCCTCGGGGCGTGGGCCTGGCTGTCCGTGCTGCTCAACACCCTGCTGGCCGAGGCGCTCACCAACTTCCACTCCTTCCTGATGATCGTCCCCAACCACGCCGGCGAGGACCTGTACCGCTTCAACGCGCCGGTCAAGAACGGCAAGGGCGAGTTCTACCTGCGCCAGATCGTCGGCTCCGTCAACTACCGCTGCGGCGGCGACGGCAACAACGTGATGCACGGGTGGCTCAACTACCAGATCGAGCACCACGTCTGGCCCGACCTGACCCTGCGGCAGTACCAGTCGGCGCAGCCGCGCCTCCAGGCGCTCTGTGGGAAATACGGGATTCCCTATGTGCAGGAATCGGTTTTTCGGCGCTTTCGGAAGATGCTCGGGATCGCCCTGCGGGACGGGAGAATGAAGCGCATCGGCGGCGCCAAGGCGCGGCGGGCGGGTTGACCGGCCCGAAGGGCCGCCCCGCCGTCAACGGCGGGACGCGCTCGGCCGCAAACTGCTCTTGCAAGCGAGCCTGCCCCTCGCTATACACCCGCCCGTCGTCGCAACCAACCTGCGGCCGCGTGCCGCCGGACGGCTTCGTCACCGAACACCAAGTCAGTCAGGCTCTACTGTGCGCCGGGTTTGCGGGAAACCGGCGCCGCCCGCCCTCCTGGGTGGAAGCGCACACTCCCCGGATCCAGCGGTTACTGGGTCGGCCGCTCCGGGGGGGCTTCGCAGTGGAGCTGTGTCGGAACGGGGGTCGGGCCTCGCGCCCGGCCCCCGGGGAATCACTTCGGAATGATGAATGATGAACGATGAATGATGAATCAAACAAACATTTGATTCATCGTTCATCGTTCATCATTCATCGTTTACGGTCCGATCGCCGGACTGCCCCGTTCGCCCGTGCGGATGCGGATGCAGTCGTCCAGCGGCAGCACGAAGATTTTGCCGTCGCCGATCTGGCCGGTTTCCGGCGTCCGGGCGGCGTGGACGATCGCCTCCACCGCCGCCTCCACGAACGCCTCATTCACGGCGATCTCTAGCTTCAACTTCGGCAACAGCCGCACGTCGAATTCGGAGCCGCGGTACACTTCCGTGAAGCCGCGCTGCCGGCCGCAGCCGCGCACGTCGCTCACCGTCATCAGGTAGACGTCGTGTTCATTCAGGGCGGCCTGCACGGCCTCCAACTTCTCCGGCCGGATGATGGCCACGATTAATTTCATGTTGATGCCGTGGGGCTGAGGGTTGCGGGGCTTCCGGGCGCATGCGATACACCATAGCAAACGGGGCGCGAGGGAGAACCATTCTCCCTATGAAGCGGCGCAAAGATGGACGGAAATGCGGGCGCTGCGGCGAGCGCCAATCGGTTTTCTGCCCGGGGAGCGCACAGCCGCGTGCCCAGCTGGCTAGCAAGTCGCCCGCCTTTCGTTGCTCGCGCGCCTTCGGCGCCCTGGCCGCCGCCGCACGAGCGTCCTCCCAACCGGAATAGATGTCGGAGACGCAAGCGGCCACTCATTAAGCAGTTGCGGCGGCCGACGCTCCCCGGAACGGCGAAGAACGCGCGCCGGGTTGTTCCAGCCTCTCAAGCGATATTGATTTTTGGCCCAGGGTTTGCTCTAACGCTGCTATGAAATGAGCGTCCTCCTGGCTAGGGGAGGCGGGAATTTTTGGCGAAATAACTCATTTCGCCTGACGCCGGCCGAAAGAAAAGGCCGAAAAGAGAGGCCAAGGAGGGCCGAAGTCCGACGCATCGGACGCAACCGTGAGCTACGGTTAACCAGAGGGAGACGCGGGACCTTTTTTAGCCGCCAGTTCCCCATTCCCGGCGGCCCCGCCGAGGCGATCACCCCCTTTTCGCTTCCATCTCCTTCGCCGAACGTATTGTCATCCCAAAAACCACCCGACGGGAGGTCTGCCGGGCGCCGGAGCGGCGTCCTTTCGCGCGGCCACGGATGGTACGCGCAGGACCCCTTGAGGAGACGCCGACCATGGTTCCGCTCAATTACGCGCTGGCCGCCGTATTGCTCTCGTCGCCGGCCGAATCGCCCAACCCTCTCGACGACGGCGTATCCGCCCTCCACAGCGGCGTGGAAGCGACGGCGTCGCCGGTCGATCGGCCCGATCCCCCCGACGCGCTCGACGCCCTGGTCACTGTGCGCCCGGCCCTGCGCGACCTGGCGCTGGATTGGGAAATTCTCGACCCGCGAGAGGTACGCTATGTTCTCACTCGCGGCGAGGATTTTCCGTCGGACCTCAAGCTGCTGCGCCGCCGTTACGCCGATCTGTGCGACGCCCCGCCGCTGTACGACTGCATGCGCTTCCCCGATCGGTCGCTGGTCAACGACATGCTGGCCTTCAACCGGGCCTACCGCCAGCACCTCGACAACCGCCAGGCCATGGAGCTGTCGAACTCCTGGGAGCTGCACGAAATGCTCCTGGAAGCGGATCGGCTTTATCAGATATGGGATTTGGTGCGCGACACGCGCTGCGACTACTATTACGTCACAGTGCGACGCCAGGCCCTGAAAAAACTGAAGGCGCTGATCGGCGACCAGGCCTACTACGACGGCAGCCTGCCGCCGCACGTCCCGGTCTGGCGCTTCGCCCGCATCGATTATTGATCTGTTCTGAGCCGCGACCGTGAGGGAGCGGGGGGAGAAAACCGCTCCCTCACGGTCGCGGCTCAGACTCCTTCCCGGTCGTCGCCCGCCGCGCGATCAGCGCCGCCACGTATCCCGCCTTGAAGCCGCTGTCGATGTTCACCACGACCACGTTGGCCGAGCAAGCGTTGAGCATCGTCAGCAGCGGCGCCACGCCGTTGAACGCGGCGCCGTAGCCGATGCTCGTCGGCACGGCGATCACCGGACAATCGACCAATCCGCCCACCACGCTCGGCAGCGCCCCGTCCATGCCGGCGACGACCACGATGCAGTCGGCCCCGGCGAACTGGTCGCGGTGTCGCAGCAGTCGGTGAATGCCGGCCACGCCCACGTCGGCGATCAGCTTCACATCGCATCCCAGCGCCTTCGCCGTGACGACGGCTTCCTGCGCCACCGGCAAATCGCTCGTCCCCGCCGTCAGCACCACCACGCGCCCGACCGCGGTCGGGGCGGCGCGGCCGGCGGCCGGCAGCCAGAAGGTGCGGGCGACGCGGTCCTGTTCCGCCTGCGGAAAGGAGACCGCGAGGTGGGCGGCCTGGTCGGCGCTGACGCGCGTGGCGAGACAGTCTTGCTCCGCCTCGACGAGCCGCCGCACGACGCCCTCGACCCATTCCGCTGTTTTCCCCTCGCAGAAGATCACTTCGGGGAAGCCGCAGCGCTGGCGCCGCTGAAGGTCCACCTGCGCGTAGCCGAGGTCGGCCACCGCGGCGGACTGCGCCCCTTTCAGCGCGGCGTCCACGCTCAGCCGCCCCTGCCGGACCTGCTCGAAGAGGGAACGGAGATCGTCCGGATTCATGCCAACCTCCCAGGAGAAAACCAGGCGACACGGCCCCGGTCTCATTGTAGACTGGCGGCGGAAGAGGTCGCGGTTCGCCCCTCCGGGACCACGGGATCATGCTCCCATGCCGACGACGCTGACGCAGTGTCACCTCCTTGACACCGGCTATTGCACCGCCTCGGAACACCATCTGATCCAGGGCGGCCGCCGCCGGCGCGTCGTCGTCCACTCCGTCGCCGCGCTGTTGCGGCACCCGACGCAGGGCTGGCTGCTGTGGGACGCCGGCTACGCCCCGCGCCTGCTCGACGCTACTCGCCGCCTGCCGTTCCGCCTCTACCGCTGGGTCACGCCGATGCACATGCGCCCCGACCTGGCCGTCGTCGCCCAGCTCGGCCGCTTCGGCCTGGCGCCGCGCGACGTGCGCCGCGTCGTCGTGTCGCACTTCCACGCTGATCACGTCGCCGGCCTCCGCGACTTCCCGACCGCCGACCTGATCGCCCTGCGCTCGGCGTATGAGGACGTGGCCGGGCGGCGCGGTCTGCGGCGCTGGCCGTGGCGTTCGTGCCGGCCCTGATGCCGGACGACTTCGACCACCGGGCCACCCTGCTGCCGCCGTTCGCCGGGCCGCCGCTTGGGACATTGGGACCGACGCACGACCTGTTCGGCGACGGCTCGGCCGTGCTGATGGAGCTACCCGGCCATGCCCGCGGCCAGATGGGGTTGCTGGCGCAGACGCCGCGCGGCCGTATCCTCTTCGCCGCCGACAGCGTCTGGCTCAGCGCCTCGTACCGCGAACGCCGGCCGCCGCACCGCGTGACGCACCTCTTCATCGACAACCCCGCCGCCATGCGCGGCACGATCGACCGGCTGCACGACTTCGCGGTCGCCAACCCGGACGTGGCGGTGGTGCCGAGCCATTGCCCGGAGGCGTTCGAGCGGCACGTCGAAACTGTCGCCGGTTCCTCTCGACACGAATGAAACCTTCGGGTTATTCTCCCGGTATGTTAAGTTAGTGCCCACTACCTTTCTCTCCGAGGCGTCCCATGGCCCAGCAGACCGCCGTCTTGCCGGCGGCGACGGAACGGAGCGGCGCCGTCCGACGGCCCTTCGTCCGTCGGGCGGTCAAGATCGCCGGAATCGGCGCCTATCTGCCGTCGCGCCGCGTGGAAAGTGCCGAGTTGGAAAAAGAACTCTCCCTATCTCCGGGGTGGGTTGAACAGACGTTTGGGGTCCGGGAACGCCGCCGGCGCGGCGCCGGCCAGAGCGTCGTCGCCATGGCCGCGCTCGCAGCGCGCGACGCCCTCGACCGGGCCGGCCTCGCCGCCGACGACGTAGACCTCATCATCGGCGCCTCGGTGTCGCGGCGGCAGCTCATCCCCTGCACGGCCGCGTTCGTCCAGCGCGAGCTGGGTCTGACCGAGGGCCGCAGCTTCTGTTTCGACCTGGACGCCACCTGTCTCAGCTTCCTCGTCGCCCTGCATACGGCCGCCCCCCTGATCGCCTCGGGGGCGTATCGCACTGTCCTCATTTGCAGCAGCGAAATCCCGTCCCACATGATGGGTCCGTGCGAGCCGGAAACGGCCGTGCTGTTCGGCGACGCCGCTGCGGCGGCGGTGCTGACCGCGAGCGGTCCCGACGAAGCGAGCGCCGTGGAAGGCGCCGCTTTCGCCACCTTCAGCAGCGGGGCGCAGCTGACCGAGTTCCCTGGCGGCGGCTCGCTGCATCACCCCAACGACCCGGACACGACGCCGGATCAGAACCAGTTCCACATGCACGGCCGGGCCGTCCTCAAGCTCGCCGTGCGCGTGATGGGGCCGTTTCTGGATTCGTTCTTTGACCGCTTGGGCTGGGACCGCACGACGTTCGACCGGGTGGTGCCGCACCAGGCCAGCCGCTTGGGCGTGGCGCAATGCACGGCCCGCTGGGGTTTCCGGCCGGAGCAGCTGGTGCTGAACCTGCCGACGCGCGGCAACTGCATCGCCGCCTCGGTCCCGCTGGCGCTGGCGGAGGCCGTCAACGCCGGCGACGTGCGGCGCGGCCAGCGCGTACTGCTGGTCGGCACCGGGGCGGGGCTGAGCCTGGGGGCGGTGGCGCTGACGTTTTGACCCAGCCCCGGAGGGGCGGCGGTGAATAGCCAGGGGTGAAACCCCTGGAGGAGAGACGTGCCAACTCCCTCGCATTTTAGCCCCGGAGGGGCGGAGGTGAGCGCGGCCGCATTCTATCCGCGCTCCAGGGGTTTCACCCCTGGCTATTCACCGCCGCCCCTCCGGGGCTAAAACACTGAGTCTCACTCCGATGTCTCTTGGACGCAATCTGAAGACCCTCTATCACCTTTTCCTGTCGCCCATCCGCGGCCGGACGCACGCCGAGCGCCTCAATAGCTTCTACGGCCCGCAGGCCGACTCCTACGACGAATCGCGCGCCCGCTTCCTCTTCGGTCGGCGCGAGCTGTACGAGGCGCTGCCGGCGCCGGACGGCGGCGTGTGGGTCGAGATGGGCGGCGGCACCGGCGCCAACCTCGAACACCTCGGCGACCGCATCCACCGTCTCGGCCAGATCACTATCGTCGATCTCTGTTCCGGCCTGCTGCAGACCGCTCGCCAGCGCATCGCGGCCCGCGGCTGGACCAACGTCGAAGTCGTGGAGGCCGACGCCGCGACGTTCCAGCCGCCGCGCGCCCCGGTGGACGTCGTCACGTTTTCGTATTCGCTGACGATGATTCCCGACTGGTTCCTGGCGGTGGACCACGCCTGGCGGCTGCTGCGGCCCGGCGGCGCCGTCGGCGTCGTCGATTTCTACGTCGGCCGCAAGCATCCCGACCCCGGATGGAAGCGCCATCCCTGGTCCACCCGCGCCTTCTGGCCGCTCTGGTTCGGTCCCGACAACGTCTTCCTCAGCCCGGACCACGCCCCCTACCTACATCGGCGCTTTACGCCCGTGCATTTCTCCGAACATCGCGCCCGGCTGCGCTGGCTGCCGATGCCGTATTACCGCTTCATCGGCCGCAAGCCGGGGCCGGCGGACGGGCCGCCATGAGGCGCGTCCTGCTCACCGGCGGCCGGGCCGCGGCGGCGCTGGAGCTGGCCCGCCTGTTACGC
This sequence comes from uncultured Planctomycetaceae bacterium, assembly GCA_963771935.1. Classification (GTDB taxonomy): domain Bacteria; phylum Planctomycetota; class Planctomycetia; order Gemmatales; family Gemmataceae; genus UBA4732. The sequence goes on from CAVYVK010000010.1 coordinate 254,573, forward strand.
GGCGCCGGCTGGCGCGTCGTCGTGGCCGAGAGCCTGCGCTGCAACCCGTCGCGCTGGTCGCGGGCCGTCGCCCGCAGTTACGTGGTCCCCTGGCCCAACCGCGATCCCGGCGCCTATATCGACGCCCTCCTCCGCGTCGTGCGCCGCGAGCGCATCGATCTTCTCATTCCGACGTGTGAGGAGATCTTTTATGTTGCAAAAGCACGCGATCGTCTGGCGCCCCATTGCCGCGTCTTCACGGAGAACATCGAGACGCTGCGTCGGCTGCACAGCAAATGGCTGTTTGTGCAAACCGCTCTCGGACACGGCCTTCCGGTCCCACCGACATCCCTGTTGACCTCGCCGGACGCGGCGCGGCAGGCGCTGGCGTCGAGACGCGACCTCGTGTTCAAGCCGGTCTATTCGCGGTTCGCCGCCCACACCGTCCTCCGGCCGCGCAGCGCCGCCGACCTTCCGACGGACATGAGCGAGCGCCGGCCGTGGGTGGCGCAGGACTACATCGCTGGGCAGCAGGTCTGCACCTACAGCGTCGCCCACTCCGGCCGGCTGACCGTCCACTCCGCCTACCGTGCCGAATTCACCTTCGGCCCTGGCGCGGCGATCGCCTTTGCGGCGCTGGACCACCCCGCCAGCCGCGCCTGGGTCGAGGCGTTCGTCCGCGCGGAGGGCTTCACCGGGCAGATCGCCTTTGACTTCATCGAATCGCCGGACGGCCGGCTGTTCGCCATCGAGTGCAATCCCCGGACGACGAGTGGCGTCCATCTCTTCGCGGACGATCCACGTTTTCCGCCCGCGTTTCTCGGCGAGGCGGCGAGCCTGCTTCAGCCGCGTCGCGGACGGACCTCGATGTACACGGTGCTGACGGCGGCACAGCTGCCGCGTTCGCTCCGTTCGTGGGGGCGCCTGCGCCGCTGGGCCGGCGCCTTCTTCGGCGGCCGCGACGTGTTCTTCCGCGCCGACGATCCCGTGCCGTTTCTGGGACAGTTCGCCGCCTTCGCCTCCCTCCGGCGCCGCGCCCGCCGGAACCGTGTGAGTCTGGTGGAAGCGTCCACGCTCGACATTGAATGGAATGGCGATTTGTAAAAGCTGCCCCCGGGTTGACGAGTACGTTCACCCGGGGCTTTATTACGGTCGTCCTCCGGACTCCGCGGGAGCTTGTTTCTGGAGCCCCTTGGGCGACTCCAATAAAGCCCCGGGTGAAGGTACTCCTGAACCCGGGGTCTGCGGCGGCCTCCCAGTTGCGGCGGCATGGATTCTGACCTACGCTGTCAACAAGGCGTCGCCCGCATTACGACCGCATTCCACCGACACGGCCTTCCATGAATCGCCTCAAAAAATGGACGAAATCCGCCCTGTGCGCCGCCTATCGGTATTCGGGCGCCGCGGCGCAGGAGTGGATGGCATGGCAGGCCGGCCGGCGCTTCATGGTCATCCTCCTCTTCCACCGCGTCACCGATCAGATCCCCGAAGACGGCCTAACCGTCTCCACCGGCCGCTTCCGCGCCCTGTGCCGGATGCTCCGCAGCCGCTTCCGCGTCGTGCCGCTGGCCGAGGTGTTTGACACGGTTCGCTCCGGCCGCGACGCGCCGCCGCGCACCGTGGCCGTCACCTTCGACGACTGCTACCGCGACAACCTCTTCGCCGCCCGCGTGCTAACGGAACACGGCCTGCCCGCCGCCTTCTTCGTGCCCACCGCTTTCGTCGGTACGGATCGCATTTTCCCCTGGGATCGCGGCCTGCCGGTCATGCCTAACCTCACCTGGGACGACGTGCGCGAGATGGCGGCGATGGGCCACGAGATCGGCTCGCACACCGTCAGCCACCCGAACCTCGGCACGGCCCCGGTTGAGGAGGCGCGACAGGAGATTTTCGAGTCCAAGGCGGTGCTGGAACAGCAGCTGGAGCGGCGCGTGCGCTGGTTCGCCTACCCCTTCGGGGGGAGAAACAACTTCCGCCCGGAGGCGGCCGCGCTGGTCGAGGAGGCGGGTTACGACGGCTGCCTGTCGGGTTACGGCGGCTTCGTTCGTCCCGGCATGGACAGTCGCATCCTGCCGCGCGACTCGTCGCCCTGTTACCAGGGCCTGCCCAACGTGGAGCTGCACCTCCGCGGCTGCCTCGACTGGTGGTATGCGCTCAAACGGGGTCCGGTACAACCTCATTCACCGGAACAGCGACTCGAAGAGCGGGTAACGGCCGTTCCTCCTTCAGCCTGAACCGGAATAGAGCCGGCTTCATTCTTCTTTCGATGTTTCCACGGAGCGCGGTCCAAAAAGCCGGCCGAACACGCCGCGCACCGCCCGCCGAAGCGGACGGACGGACTCCACGCCTCGCTCCATCAGAAGCCGCGCGGATTCCCGAAGCCCCGGCCGGACGACGCGGACCTGAACGAGCGGCCGCGCCGCCGGGGCCAGTTGCAGCTTGTACGGCGCCTCGTCCGCCAGCAGGTCGAACTCGCGCCGCCCCGCCTCGATCGCCCGGCGGATGGCGTGGGCCAGAATCACACCGCCCGGACGAACGGCGGTCGGAACGTCCAGCCGACGGCCCATCTGGTAGGCATAAACCGTGTCGCCGCTCGCCATGCCGTACAGCGCCGCGGCCGGTTCGCCGCGCGCCACCAGCCACAGCAGCTCCAAATCGCCCCGCTCCAGCAGCCGGCGCATCATCGCGTCGTGGAATTGCAGATAATGCGGAGATCGGAAGACGCCGGAGCGACCGCCCTCCTCCCAGCGGCCGTGATGCAACCGGACCAGCACCTCTCTGCCCCGCTCCAGGCTCGCCAGGTCGGTCGCGCATTCCAGGCGCGCTTCTCCTCCCGCCCACTCCTCAAAGGCGCGTAGGGAGCGCGTCAGGTGGCGCCGGCGGCTGCCCGACAGGCCGGCGAGATAGGCGTCCCAGGTCGCTGGCAGAGGGATGTACGGAGCGCGGGCCGTCTCGACCGTTTCGACTACCAAGCCGGCGGCGCGAAACGCTTCCGCGAGCCGGTTCGGCATCGGGCCGTCGCCGTCCATCATGGGCAACACGACCTCGTCCCACGTCCCCAGCGCTCCCGACGCAAGCGCCGACGCCAGGCCCGCGCGACCGCCTCCTCGGCGCCGCGCTCGACGATCGCGTTCAGATGATTGGAGAAGAGGCCGTGCCCCTCGCGCTCGCCGGACGCCAGCCATTCCATACGGCGATACGGCAGCACGCCGCGATGCCAGTGCCGTCGGCGCATCAGCGGGGCCAGGCCGACCAGCCGACCGGAATCGTGGAACAGCACCAGGCGCAACCGTCGGCCTTGCAGCGGGCCGTAAACATCCCACCATATCAGCAGCCAGTCGGGCGTCTGCGTCAACCCCGTGCGCTCGCAGCGGCCGAGCAAATCGACCCAGGCCGGCCGAAGACGTTCGGCCTCGGCCGGGTCGTCCACGACGGTCCACGAAAGGCCGGGGGCCGACGCGGCGGGCGGCGGCCCCGGAGAAAATTTGTCGTTCCCTGCGATCAGTGACTGTGCGCCTTCTTCGCGCCGGGTCGCAAGTTGCGGAGGCCTTGCCATAGGCGATATCCCTGATATTTGAAGAAGTCGCGGAGGGAGGAACGGCCGAATGGCGTCGGCTTCAGGCCGCGCCGGCGCAGCAGGCTGTTGATGGCGTATATGCCGCCGCGCCGCTTCGTGGCGGCCGATTCGGTCGTCAGGGCGAACGAGATCGTCACTTCATTGTCGGTCGTCACCCAGTGAGGGTGGTTGACCGGGATGTGAACGCCGTCGCCCGGCGCCATCTCGAACGGCGTCGCCCGGCCCTTCCACTCTTCCTTGAACGTCAGGTGGTCGTGAAGGCCGGAGTAAAACAGCTCGATGTCCTCCTCGGACAGGATCGATCGGTCGTCGCCGGGCAGGACGTGGAACGTCTTCTTGCCGCGGATCTGGAGCAGGAAGTTGATCTCCGGGTCCATGTGATACGGCGTCACCTGATTCGGGGCGGAGATAAACACGTAGCCGACGCGGCTTTGAATGCGGCGGGAGTCGGGGTGGCCGAACGCCTCGACCTCGCCGAGACAGGCGTGCAGCAGGTCGCGGTATTCGGGATCCAGCTCGATGTGCTTGAGCATGATCCGCGTGTTGGTGTCTTCGATGCGGCGGAAACTGTCCTCGGTGGAGAGGCCGGTCCCCGGGATCTCGGCGGGCGTGGCGTTCACCGCGACCGCGCCGGAGTTGATGCGAACGTATTTGGACGGCAGCTGTCGCGCCAGCTCCAGCAAACGCGGCAGGGCGAGGAGTGGGTGATCGACGAGGCGGTGACGCACCCAGCAGGCGCGGGCGTTGAACTTCGGCAGGAAGTCGTCGCGGTCCAGGACGAGGAACGGCCCCTGGAGCGGCGACGAAGCGGGGGTCGGTTGGCCTGGAGCCGATAGCGTTTGGGTCATGAGGGAGCCTGGCGCAAGGGTTGGATCGCATCCAATGCGAGGAGCCGCCCCCGGCGTGGGGGCGCTTGGTTCTCCTGCCAACTATAGGTCAGGGCGCCGGATCGGGCGGTGAAAAATGGCGGACGCGAATGTGAGAAAGGGGCGAGGCGCAATCCGCTCAGCCAATTCACGGATTAGAACTGAAACGAACAGGTGATCTGCCACTGATTCACGGTGGACGGGGCGGTGTTCACCGGTAGGACGACGCCGCCGGACATCCACCAGTTCGGCGCCATCTGCCAGTGCAGTCCGGGCAGCACCTCCAGGCCGTTGGGCGTCCCCGTGCTGACGGTCGTCGTGTCGTAACGGTAGCGGCCCAGCGCCTCCACGAAGACGAACACGTTACCCGACCCGTCCGGCCCCGCCGGCAGGATGGGGCGCTGCACCGCCATGCCGAATTGCACGGACTGATCGAGCTGACCCGTCGAAGTCGAGTTGAGGCTGACGTGCTTGCCGACGAAGCCCTGGATGGCGGTGCCGTCGTCCAGCGCGTGGAACAGCGAAAAGGACGGACTCACCACCGTCGGCCCGTCGTCCAGACCGTCGTTGTCCCGCCCGGCCGGTTTCACCGCCTGGCACGAGACGGAGCAGCCGGTGCTGGGCGTGTCGAACAGCTGCACCTGTGTGTTGACTTTGTAATAGCCCACGCCGCCAGGATCGCCGGGCTGGCGCAGGTCGAAGAACGGGTTGTCCGGCCCCATCGTCACCGTCAGCCAATCCGGCCCGCCGTCGGCGGCGGTCGCATCCTCGCCGGAAGCCTCGTCCGGTTCGCCGAGGCCGACCGGGTCGCTCAAAAACCCCGGCGTGATGCGGAACAGGCGGATGCGGTTGGCGTGGACGGAGCCGGCCGAAGCGGCCGACTCCGCATCGAGATCCTGCGGCAAGATCGGGTCCCGCGTCCAGTCGATCACCTCCTCCGCCCGCAGCGCCGCCGGCAGGAGAAGCAGCAACGACAGTCCGGGTGCGATCCAGGCGCCCCGTCGGTTGTGAGTTCGCGTTGGTTTCATCGTTCGCTGGATAGGAGGTCTGCGATTCACGCCCGGCGCGGCCGACGCGCGGCGTGCCCTTCGCATATCGACCTTGGGCCGGGAAAACAAGAGGAAAAGTCCGGCCTAAACCTCTGGATTGCGCCGGTCGCCCTGACCCCCCGCCCTTCCCTCCGGGAAAAGTCCCCCGACTCCGGCCGTCGCACCCTTGTCAGCGCCGCGCCCCTGCGGTTCAATAGGCGAAAGTCCCATGAATGGAACCCTTCCTCCGGGCGCTGACGCGACCCGGCTCGCCATCTGGAGCCTCTCCATGTTGTGCAAACCGTCGCCGTCGCTGCTCGGCCTCGTCTGTCTGGCCGGGCTGGCCGCCGCTCGGGGCGCTGACGCGACCCCGCTCGCCGGGGAAACCGGCGCCCCGCGCTTCACCGTGCCGGAAGGCTTCCGCGTCGAGAAGGCGGCGAAGGATCCCGATCCCAAGGACGTGTTCTCGCTGGTCAACATGACCTTCGACGCCAAGGGCCGGTTGCTCGTCTCCCAGGAAAGCGGGCCGGTCCTGCTCTGCACCGATCCCGACAAGGACGGCGTGCTGCAGAACGTTCGGCTGTATTGCAGCATCGTCAAGAACTGCCAGGGCATGTGCTGGGTCGGCGACGCCCTGCTGCTGGTGGGCGAAGGCCCGCACGGCGCCGGCCTCTACCGCTGCCGCGACACGAAGGGAAAGGACGAGATCGACGAGGCGACGCTGATCCTCTCCTACGGCGAAAACGGCAAAATGGGCGAACACGGGCCGCACGCCGTCCTGCACGGCCCGGACGGCTCTCTCTACGTCATCAACGGCAACCATGCGTGGGCCAAGGTGGACAAACTGGCGGCGAATTCTCCGCTGAGGCGCTGGCCGAACGGTCAAATGGGCCGGGACCAGGACCAGCCCGGCTCGACGGAGGACACGCTGCTGCCGCGGCTCAACGACCCCTACGGCCATGGCGCGAACATCCTGGCGCCCGGCGGCTGCGTCTGGCGCCTCGACCCGGACGGCCGGAACCCGGCGCTCGTGACCTGCGGCCTCCGCAACGCCTTCGACGCCGCCTTCCGCCTCGACGGCGAACTGTTCAGCTTTGACAGCGACATGGAGGGGGACGAGAACCTGCCGTGGTATCGCCCCGTGCGCGTCAACCACTGCCCGCCCGGCGCCGATTTCGTCTGGCGCACCGGCTCGGCCAACACGCCGTCCTATTACATCGACAGTCTGCCGGCGATTTACGACGTCGGCCGCGGTTCGCCGGTCGGCCTGGAGTTCTACGAACATACCGCCTTTCCGGCGAAGTACCAGGGCGCCTACCTGATGGCCGACTGGTCGCTCGGCATCATCTACGCCGCGCACCTCAAGCCGGACGGAGCGACCTATAAACTGGACCTCGAAAAGTTCTGCACCGGCGCCCCTATGAACGTGACGGACATCGGCGTCGCGCCGGACGGCTCCGTTTATTTCACGATGGGCGGCCGGCACACCAAGGCGGCGTCTACCGCATCGTCTACGACGGCCCCCACGACACGAAATCGGATACCACGACGGACGCGGGCGCCTTGCTTTCATGGCCCCAACCACAGGCCGCCTGGAGCCGGGCGGCGTTGGAGAAGTGGATCAAAGAGAAGAAGGTCGATCTATCAAAGGCGTTATTCCCCGCGATCGGCGATGCGGCGCGTCCGGCTTCGGAGCGCATCAAGGCGATGATGCTGCTGCAGATGCAGGGCCGGCCGCTGGACGTCAACAGTCTGATGCAGCTGATGCTGGACCGCGACCCGCAAGTGCGCGCCCAGGCCGTCTATCTGATCGGCGTCAACAACGACCGCGACGCCCACCTGGCCCTAGCCGCGGCCCTCAAGGACGACGATCCCCTCGTCCGCCGCCGAGCCTGCGAGGCGCTGATTCGCTGCAACCTGGCGGCGCCGTTGGCGAACCTGTGGCCGCTGCTCGGGGACCCCGATCGGTTCGTCCGCACCGCCGCCCGGCTGTGTCTGCAACGCCTGTCGGTCAAGGACTGGACAAGGCGCCTGTGGACGGAGGAGAACGATCTCATCTTCCTGGAGGGCGTGGTCGCGCTGTGCAAGACCGACCAGGCCGCGCCCTTCGAGGAGCCGATTTTCGACCATCTGCACAAGGGCGTACCGGAGGCTCCGGAGGCCCAGCTGCAATACCTGCGCACGGTGCAATTGGCGTTGCTGCACACGCCCGCGGACAAACGGCCCAGCAGCGTGCGCGGCATCGCGCTGGAGTGCGCGGAGCTGTTCCCGACGAAGGACTGGCGCGTCAACCGTGAGCTGGCCGTGGTGCTGACGTACCTCCGCCGCGACAACACGCTGGGGCCGGACGACGGCGTCACGGCCAAGATCATCCAGGCGCTGCTCGACGCCAAGGGCGACCGCCAACAGCAGATCCATTATTTCTCCTGCCTGCGCTTTCTCACCGACGGTTGGACGCCGGCCCAGAAAAAGGCCGTGGCCGAGTGGTACGAGGGCACGCACGACTGGAAGGGAGGCGACAGCTTCTCCGGCTACCTGGCGAACATCTTCAAGGAAGTGCTGGCGGCGTATGACTTGTCGGCCCGCGAAGCGTTGCTGAACGCCGACGAGAAGACGCCGACCGTGACGATCGCGCTGGCCCGGCGCTTGCAAGAAGACCGGCAGCCGCAACTGCTGTCGGCCCTGCTGGAGTTGGCTCACCGCTTGCCGGCGGGGAGCGAGGCGCGCGGGGCCGTAGACGACGCGCTCGCCGAAACTGCTCTGAAGGATCCGGTCGGAAGCCACTTTGCCTATCTGGTTGAGGCGCTGAACTCGCCGAACATGGTGGAGCTGTTCAAGGTGGTGGCAGGCGCTGAAGAAGGAACCGGAGAGGCCGAAGCCGGACGACGCGGCCGCTTACCGCGCTGCGCTGGTGGCAGCGGGACGGCTGGGCGAGGCCGATCGCTGGAGGGTGGTGGAGCTGTTGCGGGCCTGGAGCAACGGCAAGCAGTTCGGCGCCGACGACGGCGACTGGAAGAAGGAACTGGGTTCCTGGTCGAAGTGGTTCAATCAGACGTTTCCGAAGGAAGCCCCGCTGCCGGACGTGGCCGGCGACGCTCCGGTCGTCTCGAAGTACAAGTACGACGAGTTGCTGGCCTTCCTGACCGAGAAGGAGGGGAAGACCGGCGATGCGGTGAAGGGCCGGGAGGTTTTCGCCAAGGCGCAGTGCATCAAGTGCCACAAGTTCGGCCAGGACGGCGAGGGCGTCGGGCCGGACCTGACCAACGTGTCGAAGCGCTTCAAGCGGCCCGACATCCTGGAGTCGATCTATTATCCGTCGAAGGTCATCAGCGACCAGTACCGCTCGACGCAGTTCGTCACCAAGCAGGGCCAAACGATCATGGGCCTGGCCTCGCTGCAAGGGGACGTGTACACGGTGCTGCTGAAGGACGGCACGAAGGTGACGCTGAAGAAGGACGAAGTGGATCAGAAAATCACATCGCTCATCTCAGTGATGCCGGAGGGACTGCTGGACCAGCTGGAGAAGAAAGAGATCGCGGACCTCTTCGCATTCCTGGAGTCGGAACCGGCGCAGGAGGGGGTACGCCCATGACCGACCTGTTCCGTTCCAACCCAACCGGCCGCTTCACAGGCCTGTCGGACCTATATGCGAAGTACCGGCCCGGCTACCCGGACGAGGCGCTGGACTTCATCATCCAGCGCTGCGGCCTGGATGGCACGACGCCGCTGGTGGACGTGGGCTGCGGCACTGGCATCTCCAGCCGGCTGTTCGCCGCCCGCGGCGTTCCGGTGATCGGCATCGAGCCGAACGACGAGATGCGCGGCCGCACCGAGGCCGACGAATCCGGGGGCTTACACCCCGGCTCGCCTCCGCGCCGGTCTATCGGGCCGGACGGGCGGAGGCGACCGGCCTACCCGACGGGATCGCGGCCGCCGTTCTGTCGGCCCAGGCGTTTCACTGGTTCGACGTGGAACCGACGCTGCGCGAGTTCCACCGCATCCTGCGGCCCGGAGGCCGCGTCGCGCTCATGTGGAATGAGCGCGACGATTCCGACCCCTGTACGGCGGCGTACACGGCCGTGGTGCGCACGGTGGAGGACAACGCGGCGGTGGAAGGACCGCGCGGCCAGGCCGGCGAGCCGTTGATGAACAGCCCTCTGTTCGAGGACGCTTCGCGGACGGTATTCCAGAATCGGCAGGAACTCGACGAGGAGGGCGTCCTCGGCCGGACGTTCTCCGCCTCGTGGGCGCCACGAGAGCCTGCCGCCGCGGAGGCCTTCGCCGCGGCGCTGCGGCGGTTTTTCGCGGATCAGCAGAAAGAGGGCCGAGTCGTCCTCCGGTACGCCACCACGGTCTACCTCGCGCGGCGGCGCTGCATCGAACCATAACAGGCAGGAGATACCGACATGGCAGACGTTCGCTTGGACTTCTACGACCTGGACGACGACGTCCTGCCCGACGTGTGCATGAAATGCGGGGCGCCGGCGGCGGCCCGGCCGATGAAGACGTTTTCCTGGGTGCCCTACTGGGCGCGCATGATCCCCTTCGGGATCGCGTTCATGAAACGGCGGCGCGTGCCGATCCCCCTGTGCGAACGGCACAAGAACCACTGGATGATCCGCTATCTCATCGGCTTCGGCGGGCTGGCCCTGTTCCTGCTTCTGCTGGGCGCCGCCATCGCCCTGCTAATCAGCAGCGACGATCGCACCAACCCCGCACGCGACACGCTCATGGCGCTCGGATTCATCGTCCTGACCGGCGCCGGGATCGCCTTCCTGACCTGGCTCATCACCCTGATTGTTCTGTTGGTCACGCAGATCAACGTTTTCGAGATCACCGACGACTCGATCGTGCTGACCAACGTCAGCCCGGATTTCACCCGGGCCTACCGGGAGCAGACGCGCGGCGACCCCGACAGGGACGATTTGGCAGGGGGGCAATGGGTGCGGCCGGCGCCCGGCCGGCGACCGGACCTGCCCCCGGACGACCAGTACCGCCGCGGCTGACATCGGAGCCGCGACCGTGACGTCGGAGCCGCGACCGTGAGGAGTGGGGGAAGCCAAAACCGCTCCCTCACGGTCGCGGCTCCGACGTCGCGGTCGCTGTTCGGACGGAGAGCTTTCATGGCCGTCCTGCTGATCGGCACGCTGGACACCAAGGGCGTCGAGTCCGCCTTCGTCCGCGACCTGTTGCGCGAGGCCGGCGTGGACGTTCTGGTGCTGGACGCCGGCGTACTGCGGTCGCCGGCCTTTCCGCCCGACATTTCACGCGAACAAGTCTTCGCGGCGGCCGGCGCGGACCTCGGCGCCCTGCGCCAGGCCGGCGACCGCGGCCGGGCCGTCGAGGCGGCGGCGCGGGGCGGCCGCGCATCGCCCTCGACCTGCACCGCCAGGGCCGCATTGACGCCGTCCTCGGACTGGGCGGCTCGGCCGGCGCCGCCGTCGGCACGGCCGCCATGCGCGCCCTGCCGTTCGGCGTGCCCAAGCTGATGGTCAGCACCATGGCGAGCGGTCAGGTGCGGCCCTACGTCGGCCAGAGCGACGTGTGCATGATGTATCCTGTGGTGGATATCAGCGGTCTGAATCGGATCAGTCGCCGGGTGCTGGCCAACGCGGCGGCGGCGGTCGTCGGCATGGTGCGCGGGGCCAAGACGCCGGCGGCCGGCGGCGAGGACCGGCCGCTGATCGCGGCGACGATGTTCGGCGTGACGACGCCGTGCGTGGACGCGGCCCGCGCCCAGGTGGAGGCGGCCGGCTATGAGACGCTGGTCTTTCACGCCACCGGCACGGGCGGCCGGACGATGGAGACGTTCATCGCCGAGGGGCAAATCGCCGGCGTCCTCGACCTGACGACGACGGAGCTGGCCGACGAACTGGTCGGCGGCGTGCTGAGCGCCGGCCGCGACCGCCTGACCGCCGCCGCCCTGCGCGGCGTACCGCAGGTGATTTCGCTCGGAGCGCTGGACATGGTGAACTTTGGGCCGCCCGACACCGTGCCGGAGAAATACCGCGGCCGGCGCTTCCACTCACACAATCCGCAGGTGACGCTGATGCGCACCACGCCGGAGGAGAACGACCAGCTCGGCAAGGAGATCGCCCACAAGGCCAGCGCCGCCAGAGGGCCGACGGCGGTGCTGGTTCCGCTGCGCGGCGTGTCGGCGCTGGACCGCGAGGGCGGGCCGTTCTGGCAGCCGGAAGCCGACGCCGCGCTGTTCCAGAGCCTGCGCAACTGGATGAGTGCGGACGTGGAACTGGTGGAGCTGGATTTACACATTAACGATCCGGAATTCGCCGAGAGAGCTGCGGCGATGCTGCTGCGCTATTTGGGGCGAACGGCGCGGGCATAGGCGCATCGTTCTCACCAGCCCGAAGCGCGAGCGAGGGAGTCGGTCAAAACCCTTGCTTGCGCTGCGGGCTGGTCGGGACGCTGCTACAATCAACCCCATGCCAGGCAATTCCTTCGGCGAGCTGTTTCGCATCACCACGGCCGGCGTCAGCCACGGTCCCGGCTACCTCCTCATCATCGACGGCTGCCCGCCCGGCCTGCCGCTCGGCGTGGACGACCTGCTGCCCGACCTGCGCCGCCGCCGGCCGGGCCAGTCGAAGATCGTCACGCAGCGCCAGGAGGAAGACATGCCGGAAATCTGGTCCGGCGTCTTCGAGGGCGAGACCGACGGCACGCCGATCGGCATCCTCTTCCGCAACACCGATCAGCGCAGCGGCGATTACGGCGACATCAAGGACAAGTATCGTCCCGGCCACGCCGATTTCACGTTCGACGCGAAGTTCGGCCTGCGCGACTACCGCGGCGGCGGCCGTTCCAGCGCCCGCGAAACCGTCTGCCGCGTGGCGGCCGGGGCGGTGGCCAAGAAGCTGCTGGCCCGCGTCGGCGTGCGCGTCCTCGGCTACGTCAAGCAGGTCGGCGACGTGGTCGCGGACATTGCCGATCCGACGGCGGTGACGCTGGAGCAGGTGGAAGCGACGCCGGTGCGCTGTCCCGACCCCGCGGCGGCCCAGCGCATGATCGCGCTGATCGAGGAGGTGCGCAAGGACCAGGATTCGATCGGCGGCGTGTGCGAGCTGGTGGCCGTGGGCGTGCCGGCGGGGTGGGGCGAGCCGGTCTTCGACAAGCTCAAGGCGGATCTGGCAAAGGCGTTATTGTCGTTGCCGGCGGTGACGGCCTTTGAGTACGGGGCGGGTTTCGCGGTCGCCGGGATGCGCGGCAGCGGCAACAACGACGCCTTCATTCGGAAGGAAGACCGGCCGCGCCGCATCGGCACGGCCACGAACCGGCACGGCGGCATGCTCGGCGGCATCAGCAGCGGCGAGCCGATCGTCTGCCGCGTCGCGGTCAAGCCGACCAGCAGTCTGCCGCGGCCGCAGCCGACGGTGACGCGCGACGCGCGAACCGACCGAGATCGCCACGCGCGGCCGGCACGATCCCTGTCTGTTGCCGCGCTTCGTGCCGATGGGCGAGGCGATGTTCGCGCTGGTGCTGGTCGATCACTGGCTGCGCTGGCGGGCGCAGTGCGCGCCGGTTTAGGAGTTGCTTCCTCTACCAGCCCCGAGCGCGAGCGAGGGGTTCGGGCGATCCCCTCGCTCGCGCTCGGGGCTGGTAGCGCCGTCGCCTCTAAACCGACGCGCCTTTCTCCGCCTTTTCGGCCAGCACCTTGCGGATCGCCTGTATTAATTCATCGGGCCGGTACGGCTTGGCCACGAACGCCCGGCCGCCGGCCGCCAGCAGCGGCGTGGCGTCGCCTTGTAGGCCGTAGCCGCTGGAGAACATAACGCAAACGCGCGGGTCGATCTTTTGCAGCGCCTCGAACACCTGCAAGCCCGTCAGCCCCGGCATGGTGTAATCCAGCAGCACCAGATCGATCTGACCCGGATGGGCGCCGTATCGCGCCAGCGCCTCCTCCCCGTCGCTGGCGGTCAGCACCCGGTAGCCGTGCCGCTCCAGCACCAACCGGGCCAGCTCGCGCACCATGTCCTCGTCGTCCACCACCAGCACGCACGCGCCGCCCTTCTCGCTCCGCCGCGTCGGCCGCGGCCGGGGCCGGCTCCACGGCCGCCGGCAGATACAGGTGAAACGTCGAGCCGCGACCCGGCTCCGTCTCCACCTGAATCCACCCCTGATGTCCCTTGATAATTCCATACACCTCGGACAGGCTCAGGCCGGCCCCCAGCCGGCCCGACTTGGTCGTGAAAAACGGCTCGAACAGCCGGGCGCGCACCTCAGCCGTCATGCCGCAGCCGTCGTCCCGCACCCGCAGCTCGACGAACCGGCCCGGCCGCGCCTCCAGGTCGGCGGCGCACTCTTCAGGCCTAACGACGCGGTTGGCCAGGGTCAGCGTTAGCACGCCGCCGCCGGGCATGGCGTCACGGGCATTGACGGCCAGGGCGTGAATCGCCTGGTGCAGCTGCGCCCAGTCGCCGAGGACCGACCACACGTCGTCGTCCGCCCGCCATTCGACGCGAATCGAGGCCGGCAGCTCCGCCTGCAGCAGCCGCACCTTCTCAGGGAGGAGTTGATTCAGGTGCAGGGTCTGCTGCACGCCGATGCGGCCGCGGCTGAACGTCAGCAGTCGGGCAGTCATGGCCGCGCAGCGCTGGGCGGCTTCCTCGGCCGACGCCGTCCAGGATCGGAGGTTGCGCAGGACTCCTCGTTGCGGGACCGGGCGCAGGTCCTCCAAAACCAGATTCATATTGCCGATGATGGTGGTCAGCTGATTGTTGAAGTCGTGAGCGATGCCGCCGACGAGGGTCGCCAGCATCTCCAATTTCTGGGACTGGCGCACCTGCTCCTCCAGCCGCCGTCGTTCGGTGACGTCCATCAAGACGCTGGCGTGGTAGCGCACCTCGCCGGCGTCGTTGCGCACCACTGCCCGCACCACCCGCGCCCAGACGACGCCTCCGTCCCTGCGCAGATACCGCTTTTCGCGCTCGTATTGGTCGCCGATGGGATTGGGGGGCGGCTGGCGCATGCGGCGGGTGTCGTCGCCGCGATCGTCCGGGTGCGACAGGTCGGAAAGGCGCAGGCCGGACAGCCGGCCGGGTTCGTAGCCGAGCATCTGTTCCAGGGCAGGATTGGCCTGGACGATGACGCCCTCGGCCGACAGCAGGGCCAGGCCGACGCCGCCGTGCTCGAACAGAATGCGGAAGCGGTCCTCCGATTCCGCCAGCCGGCGCAAAGTCTGGCGGCGGCGGAAGTACAGAAAGCAACAGAACCCGACGAGAAAGAGTCCGAGGCCGCCCTGAATCAGGAGGAAAATGACGAACAGGGTCGGATCGCCGGATGAGGGCATGAACCGCCAGTCTTCGGATCGGCGCGGCCGGAAGCCGCGCCCGCCGGAGAAAACGGAACTTTGGGAAAGGGGTCGCGCCCCGTTGCGCGGCGGCGGGCCTTCCTGGCGCCCGCAGTAAGCAATTTTACCTGACGCCGTAGTCTCGTCCAGCGCCGCGCGCCTGTTTCCGTTGCGGTGCGGCGGTTTCCTTTCCGTCGGGGACGGAAGTTTCATGGGAGAAGCAAAGGCCGCGCTCTCCTCACCGGGTCCACGCCTCGCGGAAGAAGCGCAGCCAGTTGCCGTGCAGGATGCCCGCGACGGCGTTTTCGTCGTAGCCGCGGCGGCGCAGCAGGTCCGGCAGCCGTTGCAGGTCGGCGATGGTGTCGAGGTCGGTCGGCGACTGCTCGCGGCCGAAGCCGCCGTCGAGGTCGGTGCCGATGGCGGCGTGGCGGGCGTTGCCCGCCAGCTGGCAGACGCGGTCGATGTGGTCCACCACCGTCGCCAGCGTGACGCCGGTTTCCTGCGGCGTCGTCTTGCCGCGCACCCAGCCGGGCACGAGCATCCAGGCGTCCAGCGCCGCCCCGATGACGGCGCCGCGGCCGATCAGCCGCTTGATCTGCTCGTCGGTGAGCTGCCGCTGATCGGGGACCAGCGCCCGGCAGTTGTGATGGCTGGCCAGCACCGGCCCGCCGTAGATGTCCAGCGCCTCGTCGAAGCACTGGTCGGAAAGGTGCGTCACGTCGAGGATCATGCCGACGCGCTCCATTTCCTTCAGCAGCGGCCGGCCTTGCGGGAAGAGGCCGCCGACCGTGCCGGTGCCGTGGGCGTAGGGGCTGACGCCGTAGTGGGCCGGGCCGATGATGCGCAGGCCGGCCTCCCACCACTCCTCGCACCTGTTCCGGCGACAGCACCGGGTCGGCGCCTTCCATGCTGAGGATGAAGCCGAGCGGCTCCCGCTCCTCCGCGCCCGGCTCCTGCCAGGCCCGGACGTGCGCCTCCAGGCTCGGCCAGTCCTTGATCCAGCGCAGGCATCCTTGCTGTTCCAGGGCGCGATAGTAGGCCATCTGGCCGTGGGCGGCGGCGTAGGCCGCTTCCATCGACTCGTAGCGCTGGATGGCCGGCATCGAGGTTGGGCCGAGCAGCCGGGCCAGCAGCGTGGCGATGAAGACGCCGACCCTGCCGCGGCGCAGCTCGGGGAACGACACCGTGCCTTCGCCGCGGCCCTTGTCGGTCATGCCGAGCTGGCGCTCGCGGCGGCGGATGTCGGCCGCCGGCAGCCGCAGGTCGCGGTTCCAGTCGAGGGCGTTCCAGGCCAGATCGAGGTGCGCGTCGAAGATGAGCATGTCCGTTGTCCGTTGTCCGGGGAGGGCGAATCCGTACTGTACTTCTGGAGAAGGGCGAAGGGCGAATAAAGCCACGAAGGCCCGGCAAGCGGCCGGCGTGAGCCGGCTGATCACGTATCAGCCGACTCACGCCGGCCGCTCGCCGCAACGCGGCGCAAGGATAACAAACAAGGGACGAACATGCGACAGATTCAGATCGGCGGCGTCAAGGAAACCGTGGTGGAGCGGGCGGACTACCCGCCGGAGCGGTTGCGGCAGGTGCTGGGCAACGAGACCGTGGCCGTCGCTCGGCTACGGCGTGCAGGGCCGCGGCCAGTCGCTCAACATGAAGGACAACGGCGTCAATGTCATCGTCGGCCAGCGCGAGAAGACGCGCGTCGTGGGACCTCGCCGTCGCAGGACGGCTGGGTGCCCGGCAAGACGCTCTTCTCCCTCGAGGAAGCGGCGAAGCGCGGCACGATCGTGCAATATCTGCTGTCCGACGCGGGCCAGAAGGAGCAATGGCCGCGCCTCAAGCCGCTGCTGACCGCCGGCAAGGCGCTCTACTTCTCGCACGGCTTCAGCATCGTCTACAGCGACCAGACCGGCGTCGTGCCGCCCAAGGACATCGACGTGATTCTGGTCGCGCCGAAGGGCTCCGGCACGACGGTGCGCCGGCTGTTCCTCGAAGGCAAGGGCATCAACGCCAGCTACGCCGTCCACCAGGACGCCACCGGCCGGGCCGTGGAGCGTGCCCAGGCCCTCGGCATCGCCATCGGCTCCGGCTACCTGTTCGAGACGACGTTCCAGAAGGAAGTCTTCAGCGACCTGACCGGCGAGCGCGGCGTCCTGATGGGCGCGATTTACGGCCTGTGGCTGGCGCAGTACGAGGTGCTGCGCGAGCACGGCCATTCGCCGTCGGAGGCGTTCAACGAGACGGTGGAGGAGGCGACGCAGAGCCTCTACCCGCTGATCGCCGAGAACGGCATGGACTGGATGTACGCCAACTGCTCGACGACGGCCCAGCGCGGCGCCCTGGACTGGTTCAAGCGTTTCCGCGACGCCTCCAAGCCGGTGTTCGAGGAGCTGTACAAGAGCGTGGCCGACGGCGACGAGACGCGGCGCGTGCTGGAGTCGAACAGCAAGCCGGACTACCGCGCAGCAGCTGGAGAAGGAGCTGAAGGCGGTGGCCGACAGCGAGATGTGGCAGGCGGGGACGGTGGTGCGGTCGCTGCGGCCGGAACGGGCGGCGAAGTCGCAGGGATAAAAGGGCGAGCGGGGTCGCGTCAGCGCCCCGAGTGCGCATTGCTTCTGAAAGCGCACGCACTCCGGGCGCTGACGCGACCCCGCTCGCCAAAAAGCATTATGTCTCGTCCTCCACACATTCATCACTGCACCTCCGAGCCATACCGCTTCTTCGGCCGCGCCGCTGAGTTGTCGCTCCTCGACGCCGCCTTGTCCGGCGCCGAACCGAGCCTCGCGGCCCTGGTCGGTCCCGGCGGCCAGGGCAAGACCGCCATCGTTCAGCACTGGCTGGAACGGCTGCTCTCCCACGCTCCACGGCCCGACGGCGTTTTTTTGTGGAGTTTCTACCGCGGCAAAGACGCCGATCTCTGTCTGCGCGAGCTGTACGCCTACGCCGCGGGCCTCACCCACGCCTCCGATGTTTCCGCCAGCTACTGCGTCGATCATCTCCTGCCGATCCTGCGCCGCGAACGCTGGGCCTTGGTCTTCGACGGCACCGAGGTGGCGCAGTACGAGGACGGCTCGTGGCGGGGACGCTTCCTCCACCCCGAGTTCGGCCGACTGCTGGAGGAGCTGGCGTCGGAACCGCTGCCCGGCGTCGTGGTGCTGACCACGCGCTTCGACCTGCCGACCCTGGCCCATCGCCGCCACGTCACGCCTGATCTCACTGTCCGCCCTCGACTCCGCCAGCGCCCGCGGCCTGCTGACCAGTCTCGGAGTCAGCGGCGGTGAAAAGGTGCTGGATGCGGTCGCGGCGGCCGGCGGTCATCATGCCAAGGCGGTGGAGCTGCTGGGGTCGTATCTGACGCGCTACCACGGCGGCGACGCGGCGGCGTTGCGAGACTTGTCGGAGCCGCTGACCGTGGAGGGCGCCAGCCCGGAGGAGCAGCGGGTGGCGCGCGTGCTGGCGGCGTGGCGGCAGGCTCTTCCGGCGGAGGCGCAGGACGTGATCGGCCTGGCCACGGCCTTCCGTGACCCGCCGACCGAACGCCGGCTGCTGGAATACCTCGTCAGTCCGCCAGTGCGGACGCTCTGCACGAGACGTGGGGCCGGACCTATGAGCCGTTCGCGGCGCGGCCGGCCGAATGGACGGCGAAACAGATTGACGATCTTGTGCATCTGCGCTTGCTGGAGCGCGTCGGCCGTTACGGCCCGGCTTCGGCGGGGGAAGCGCCGGTGATCGACGCGCATCCGCTGGTGCGGCGGGCCTTCGAGCCGGTGCTGGGTCCGGCGGGACGGCGGGAGGGGGCGCGGCGCGGGCCGGCTTCCTGCGCGGCCGGCCCGACCGGCGGAAGCCGGCGACGCTGGAAGAGGCGCGCGAGGACGTGGAGATGTTCCACGCCTACGCCGACGCCGGCCTGTGGGACGAGGCCGACGCCGCCTTCGCCGCCCTGGACAACCCCAAACACCGCTTCCTCGCCCCCGCCCTGGAGCGAGACCTCTTGCAGCGCTTCTTCCCCGGAGGCGACTGGCGGCGGCCTCCGTTGTGGTCGGGCTTCGGCCGATACCGGAGTTTGGCGATCTGCTCTCGAAATGCTGGGCCAGTTCGACGACGCGCTGGCCGCCTACCGGGAGCGCGACGCCGCCCTGCGCGGCGACGCCCTGATCGCGCTGGGCCGGCTGGGACCGCTGCTGGATCGACCGGAAGCGGCGCACCCGTGGCAGAACCTCTGGCGGGCCTACCGCTGCCACGCCCTCTGCCTGGCCGGCCGGGTGGACGAGGCGGTGACGCTGGCCCAATCGCTGGTGCCGGTGGATGTGTACGAATGGGTCCACGTGTTCGAGTGTCTGCTCCGTGCCGGCCGGCTGTCGGCCCTCGACATCAAGAGCGTCCTGTTCCGGCCGCCGTATGCCGCGGAAACGCGCTGGGCAGAGCTGGCGCGCCGCCGGATGCGGGCCGACTACCTGCGCGTGACTGTCGGGCCGTCGCCGGAGCTGGAAATGGAGTATCGGGAGCTGATCGAGGCGTATGATCGGGCGGGGCTTCCGTTCGAGCGCTGCCTGACCCGGCTGGGCGAGGCGCGGCGGCGCCTGGCGTGCGGCGATGCTGCGGGGCGCGGACGACGGCGGCCGCGGCGCTGGCATTGGCAAGGCAGTACGCGATGCCGCTTCTGGCGGCGGATGCAGAGGAGGTGATACGGGACGCAGGCGCGGGGAAGAAGGAGTGGCCGGGCGAGGCGATCCGTGTGGGTCCAGAGCGGCCGTGAAAGGCGGCCTCGGCGACACGGTTAGGGAGCCTTACTTCGCCTGGCGCGGCGCGGCTTCTTTTCCTCTCGGCCTTCCACTTCGGCCCAGAATTCCTCTTCTGGGATTCCTTCGCCCGCCTCAATCCTTTGGCGCGCTGCCTTCAGGATCGCTTGCAAGCGCGGCGAGTGGGCCATCATCAGTCGCTCCAACTCTTCCTCGTCAGTCACCGCCAAAAGCACCGCCACGGGTTTGCCGTTGCGAGTGACGACGACCGGCCCCTGCTCGCTCGCCTTCACGTAGGCGCTGAAATGGGTTTTCACCTCGGCCAACGAGGCAATCTTCATAGTTCCACCTCTTCTCCTCTGATGAGGAACCGATTCCCCTCCTTGACGCCCACCGCCAAGACCAGAACTTCGTGACGTTCGAGATCCACGGCGTAGAGAACGCGGAAGCGGTTCGCAGACCCGAACCGAATCTCCCAATCCGCCCCCAAGGCCGCCGGCTGTTGCAGTGGCTTTCGGTTGCGCGTCTCGGATTCCGGTTCAAACAGCAATTGCTCCCGAATAGCCGCCTGAATCAGAGAGTGATGCTTGGCGGGGATTGCGCAGATGCCGCCGCACCTGTGGGTCGAACACGAGGGAGAACGGACGCCGGCGAGCCATGACGACTAGGATTATGGTCACGTCAGCCGCGCCGGTCAAGGGCGAGACCCTCTTGGGTCACGCTGAACAATCAACTACTTCGCCCCCTTGGCATCCTTGATGTCGTAGCACCACAGCATCCCCAGGTCGCGGACGTAGAGTCGGCCGTTGGCGACGACGGGGTACGCCCACGCCTTGCTCATGCCGGTGTGGGCCGGCGGGTCGGGCGGCGTGAAGCGGCCCTTCTCGTGGTAGCTGTCCGGCGTGACCTCGACTAGCACCACCTGGCCGTCCTCGCCGTGGAAATACAACCGTCCGTCGGCGCAGCAGACCGAGCCGGCCCCCAGCTTCATCTCCTTCCATTTCACCATTCCGGTCGTGAACTCGATGCACTCCAGGCCGTTCCGCTGGTTGGCGCCGTACAGGTAGTCGCCGATCTGCACCGACCCGCCGATGGCGTTGGGCAGGTTCACGTCGAAGTACACGGGGTCGGCCGTCACCTCGCCCTTGTCGGTCTTCAGCTTCACCAGGCCGCCGCCGCTCATGCCCGCGGCGCTGTAGATGTAGCCGTCGTGGGCCACCGGCGTCGGGATGTTGGCCAGGCTCTTCTCGGCGGTCTTGCCGTAAGTCCACAGCAGTTTGCCGGTCTTCGCCTCCACGCCCACCAGGGCGTTCTGGAGGAACTGGACGTACTCCTTGACGCCGCCGACCTCGACGACGATGACCGAGGCGTACGCCGCGTCGTCGCCGCCCGGCACGGGGCACTTCCAGATCAGGTCGCCAGTCTTCTTGTTCAGAGCGACCAACGTCGCCTCCTTGCCGCCCGGCGTGCAGACCAGCACGTCGCCGTCGATCAGCGGCGACTCGGCGTAGGCCCAGTAGCCGGGATTGCCGCCAAAGTCGGTGCGCAGGTTCTTGGCCCAGCGCACCTCGCCGGCGGTCGTCAGGCAGGCCAGATCGCCGTCGGAGCCGAGGGCATACAGCACGTCGCCGTCCACCGTCGGCGTCGAGCGCGGCACCGGGGTAGTTGACGCGCTGGTTCGGCCCGACCTTGCCGACGTGCTTCGACCAAACCCTGCTGCCGTCCTTGGCGTCCAGGGCCTCCACGAACTCGTCGTCCATGCCCTTGTTGCCCAGCAGATAGATGCGGTCGCCGACCACAGCCGGCGTCGAGTAGCCGTCGCCGACGTCTTTGACCTGCCAGGCCAGCTTCGGCCCCTCCTTCGGCCACTCCGGCAGCAGGCCGGTTTCCTGGGAGATGCCGTCGCGCTGCGGCCCGCGCCACTGCGGCCAGTCGGCGGCGGAAGCCGCGAGGGAAAGGGCGGCGAAGCCGGCAAAACTGATAAAGACGGTCTTCATTTTCATCCTGCGTGTACCTGGGGTGGCGGGCGACAATTGATGAGACGTGGAATCGGAGGCAGGGCCGTCCCGCCTTCCCCTTCATTTAGCCCCGGAGGGGCGGCGGTCAATAGCCAGGGGTGAAACCCCAGGGGAAGAGGCGACATCCCTTGGTCGATTCAGCCCCGGAGGGGCGGCACACCTCGGCCGGCCAGGGGTTTCACCCCTGGCTATTGACCGCCGCCCCTCCGGGGCTGATCACTGCACCAGCGCCTCCAGCCGGCGAATCCGGTCTTCGAGCGGCGGATGGCTGGCGAACATCGTATGGGCGCGGGCCTCGAATTTCTCGACCGGGTTGGCGATCCACAGGTGGGCCGTGCCGCGGTTGGCCGTCGCCAACACGTTGGGGTCGGCGTCGATCTTGCGCAGGGCGTTGGCCAGACCCTGCGGGTAGCGCGTCAGTTCCACGCCCGAGGCGTCGGCGAGGTACTCGCGCTGGCGGCTGACCGCCAGCTGGATGATCTGCGCCAGGAGCGGCGCCACGATCGCCATGACGACCGCCAGCACCACCAGCACGATCACCAGAATCCCGCCGCCATCGCTCTTGTCGTCGCTGCTGCTGGAGGAGCGGCGCGAGCCGCCCGACGAAAAGCGCAGCATTTGCCAGAACAGATCGCACATCATCACCACCATGCCGACCAGGACCGCCAGCACCAGCATCAGGCGGATGTCGTAATTGCGGACGTGCGACATCTCATGAGCGATCACGCCCTGCAATTCGTCGCGCGACATGATCTGGCGCAGGCCGGTGGTAACGGTGACGGCGGCGTGTTTCGGGTCGCGGCCGGTGGCGAAGGCGTTGGGGGCAGGGTCGTTGACCAGGTACACGGCCGGCATCGGCACGCCGGCCGCGATCGCCATCTCCTCGACGACGTTGAACAATTCGGGATCGTCGTCGTGCTGAATGGGACGGGCGCGGCTGACGGCCAGCACCATCGAGGCGCCGGCGTAGTAGGAAATCAGCGACAGCACCAGCGCCAGCACGGCCGCGCCGCCGCCGACCAGCCCCACCTCCGTCCAGCGGATGGACGCCACGGCGCCGGGATCGAGATAGGCGGCGGCGCCCAGCGCAATCAGCCCGGCCGCGGCCGTGATGAACAGGCAGAAGAACAGCACGAGGAAGACGGTATTGCGCTTGTTGGCGGCGATCAGGTCGCGGAAGGTCGGCTTCATGCGGCGAAATCCGGACCAGCCCGAAGCGCCAGCGAGGGAACCTCCCTCGCTGGCGCTTCGGGCTGGTCAACCCGCGTTAGAACTTCACCTGCGGCGCCTGGCGCACGGCCGCGATCTCGGCGGCGTCGAGCTGGAAGAACTCGACCTGGCGGAAGCCGAACAGGCCGCCGACGAGGTTGGCCGGGAAGCGCATCAGCGTCGTGTTGTACTGGCCGACCACGTCGTTGTAGTGCTGGCGGGCGAAGCCGATGCGGTTCTCCGTCGCCGTCAACTCCTCTTGCAGACCCATGAAGTTCTGGTTGGCCTTGAGGTCCGGATAGGCCTCCGCCACCGCGAACAGCGACCGCAGCGTCCCGGTCAGCGCGTTTTCCGCCGCCGCCTGCTCGGCCGGGCCGTGAGCGCCCATCGCCGTGTTCCGCGCCGCGATCACGCTCTCCAGGGTCCCCTTCTCGTGGGCGGCGTAGCCCTTGACTGTCTCCACGAGGTTGGGGATGAGGTCGTGCCGCCGTTTGAGCTGTACGTCGATCTGCGACCAGGCGTTTTCCGTCTCGACCTTCTTCCCCACCAGGCCGTTGTAGATCCCGACGGCCGCGAGGATCAGGATCACGGCCACGACGACGACGCCCACGATCCACCAGGTTTCCGGTCCCATCGGCCCACCTCCTCGGTTGCGGCCGTCGGCGGAGTCGCTTGGCCCCGCTGGATTGACGGCACAGACAATCTACCGCAGGCGGG
The DNA here is from genome assembly GCA_963771935.1 of uncultured Planctomycetaceae bacterium. Taxonomy (GTDB): domain Bacteria; phylum Planctomycetota; class Planctomycetia; order Gemmatales; family Gemmataceae; genus UBA4732. Next base: position 278,007 of record CAVYVK010000010.1, read on the forward strand.
GGACGATTGCCTACCTTTTTTCGCCGTCGTTTCGTCGATCCGGCCGTCTCATGCGTTTACCCTAATAGCATGGGGACGCACGACGCCGACTGGATGGAGCGCTGGCGACGCGGCGACGGCGCGGCTTTCGAGGCGCTCGTCGAGCGCTGGCGTCGTCCGGTCGCGCGCTTCCTGTACCGCTACACCGGCCGGCACGACCGCGTTCAGGATCTCTGCCAGGAGGTGTTCCTGCGCATTTATCAGTCGGCCGGCCGCTACCGCGAGAGCGGCGCGTTCCCGTCGTGGCTGTTCCGCATCGCGCTGAACGTGGCCCGCGACGCCGGCCGTCGGAGGCGACACGACCTCGCGCCGCTGCCGGCCATCGATCCGGCCGACGCTGCGGTCCCGGCCGAGATGCTGTGCCGCCGCCGGGAACTGGCCGGCGCGCTCGCCCGCGCTGCGGCGGAGTTGCCGGAGCCGATGCGTATCGTCCTGGCCCTTCGCCACGATGAGGGTCTGTCGTTCGAGGAAATCGCCCGCCTGACCGGGGCGCCGGCCAGCACGGTCAAGTCGCGCTTCGCCGCCGCCCTGTCCCGACTGCGGGCGCGGTTGGAGCAACTGGGCTACGGCCCCGAGGAAATCACGCCATGAATTGCCCCGAGGTTCGTGCGGCATTGCCGGAACTCGTCTACGGAGGGCTGGCGCCCGAGGTACGGGCCGAGGTGGAACGCCACCTGGAAGGCTGCCCGGAATGCCGGCGCGAGGAAACCGCCCTGCGCCAGGTGCGCCGCATTCTGGCCACGGCGCCGGCGCCCGAGGTCCGGGTGGACGCGGCGACCGTCTACCGTCAGGCCGCCGAGCGACAGGCGCGGCGCGTCCGCCGCTGGCGGCGCATCGCCCTGACGGCGTGCGCGGCAGCAGTGCTGGTCGCCGCCGTACTAGGGCTTTCGCACCTGGAAATCCAGGTCGGATCGTCCGAAATGGTGGTGCGCTGGGGCCGGCCGGCCGCCGCGCCCGAACCGGCGACGACTCCGCCGGCCCTCCCGGCGCCCGCGGCCGCGCCGCCTGCCGCGGCGGACGCCCGCGCCCTCGCCTCCCTGGAGGATCGCGTACGTCTTCTGGGCGAGCTGACCCAGGCGCTGGCCGACGACGGCCGCGACCGCGACGAGCAGCGCGGCCAGGAAATCGCCCGCCTCCGCGAGCAGCTGCGCCAGTGGCAAGGCCTGTCCACCGAGCGTCTCAGTGCGATGCAAAAGGACTTCGACGCCCTGTACGTCGCCCAGTTCCCTAACCGTAAAGGAATCAACCCATGAATCGCGCGTTCCTTTGGCCGGCCGCCCTGCTGGGGCTGGCTGCGTTCGCCGCGCCGGCGCTGGCTCAATTCCCTGGGCGGTTCTCAGGCGGCGCGGCTGGCGGCGCGGCTGGGCAGGGGTTTGGAGATTTCGATCAGGAAGGGAAGCCCGCCTCCGCTCTCGCCTCGAACATGCAAGAAGACATCGAGATCATGCGGCGGCTGCTGGACGGCGCCTTCGCGGAGGCCTACGGCCCGACGCCCCCCATACACTACTACCCGCTGATCGGCCCCGCCCAGTTGTCTGACGACGGCCGCCTGACGCTCGCGAAGCACATGGATTCCGCCGCGCCGCACACCGCCGCGCCGCACACCGAGGGCGTCTATCTGAAGGATTACGGCGTCGTCTACACCGTGACCCTGCCACCCACGGGATTCGACTCGCTCCCTAGAAACGACCCCGGTACGAGCGGCAAGGCGCCGCCCGACGACTGGGACCGCATCCGCAAGGAAATCCACGGCGAGGCGCCGGCGCCGGAAACCAAGAACGTTCCCGCCCATCCCCCCCTGTCCTCGGTGATCCTCAAGGTGCTGGCCGACAACGGCAAGCACTTCGACAGCCTGGGGGACGGCGAGCGGATCAGCGTGGCCGTCACCTTCCGCGGCACGGCGAATTGCGCCAATTGCCATGGAATACCTCCGGCAGCGACGTGGCAAAACCTACCCTCCGATTACTATTCGTTCCCACCGGGGGGGGGCCGCCGGGCACCCCTGGCTCATTGGGTGTGCCGCCGCCGGGCGTCATCAGCGGCCCCCCACCGGGGAGCGCGCCGTCGGCGCCGACGGAGGTTGGCACGCAGATGACGCTCCCGGCCGAGGGGACGCCGGAATGGTTAACCGACGTTCGCAACGCCATTTTGCTGGGCGACCTGCATCTGAAGCAGGGCAAAACCAAGGAGGCGATCGACGCCTACATGAATGCTCTGAAACAAGCAGAAGAAGGACTCGATCACAAGAGGATTTCGCAAGAAGGGTACAACCAGGGCGACCTTCCCGTTTTGTTGATGAGCGTCGAACTCTGCAATAAGGTGGCGCAGGCCTGTGTGGCGGCCGGCAAAGAGGAGCAAGCCCGCGGCATGTTACAGAACGCGAGCCGCCTGGCGAAGGAAGCCGAGAAACTGACCGGCGGCCGGGCCGGATCGACGGGCACGGCGCCTGCGACGACAGTTGCGGCGTCGCCCGCCCCGCTGCCGCCCAAGCTAGTCGTCACCGCGTCGAAGAAGCTGCTGGACGACGTTGGCTCGGGCAAGATGACGTTCGAGGCGTTCAGCAAGGCGGCGACGGTCGAGTACGTCAACCCGCCGGCGGACAAGAAATGACGCCGAGGCGAGCGGGGTTGCGTCAGCGCCCCGAGGCGCATCGTTACTGAGTGCGCAAATAACTCGGGAGAGCGCAACGAAGTCGGGGCGCTTACGCAACCCCGCTCGCCTCTCACTTCTTCTCCTTCGCGTCCAGGTACAGCGCCAGCGCGTCCGCCAGCGCCGGCAGAGCGGCCGGGTTGTTCTTCAGCGGCATCGCCAACGCCTGGAACGTCCGCTCCGCCTCCTTCGCATACTTGTCCTCTCCGGTTTTGATCCACAGCCGCACCAGGTCGCGCGCCGCGACGCTGTTGCCGCACGGCTGGGCGCCGTCGTACTGGTCCTTGGCGCGGGCGAACAGCTTTTCGTGAGTCGTTGGCCGTGTAGAAGAAGCCGCCGGCGTCTTTGTCGCCGTAATTCTGTATCATCCCGTCGGTCAGCGACCTTGGCCTCGTCCAGCCAGTGTTTGTCGCCGGTCGCGTCGTGCAGCGTGAGCAGGCCATGGACGAGGTAGGCGTAGTCATCGAGGTAGGCGGTGAGCGCGGGCGGCCGGCTTCTGACCCGGCGCCGCGCCGTAGGTGCGCAGCAGCCGGCCGTCCTTCGTCCGCAGATGCGTGAGCAGGAAATCGGCGGCGCGGGCCGCCGTCTCAATCGGTTTCTTGTCGCCCAGCGCCATGCCGGCCGCCGCCTCGCCGGCGATCATCTCGCCGTTCCACGCCGTCAGGATCTTCGTGTCGCAGGAACGGTCGTGGCCGCTTTTCCCGTGCGTCGAACAGCTTCTGCCGCAGCGGCGCCAGCCGCGCCTCCAGTTCCGCTTCCGTCGTTTTGAGTTCCTTCGACCGATCCGCCAGCGACTCCGGCAGAACCAGGATGTGCTTCGCCTCGAAGTTCGGATCGCCGTCCGCGCCGTAGACCTTCTTGAACAAGGCCGCGTCGTCCTTGTCCGCCAGCGCCGCGTCGATCTCCGCGTCGGTCCAGACGTAGAACCGGCCCTCCTCGCCGTCCGCGTCGGCGTCGAGCGCCGAGTAAAAGCCCCCATCCGGAGCGGTCATCTCGCGTTCCACGAAGCCGAGCGTCTGCCGCAGCACGCGCTCGATAAGCGGCTTCTTCGTGGACTGGTAGGCCCGGGCGTAGACCTCCAGCAGCTGGGCGTTGTCGTAGAGCATCTTCTCGAAGTGCGGCACGGTCCAGGTGCGTTCGGTGCTGTAGCGATGGAAGCCGCCGCCGAGGTGGTCGTAGATGCCGCCGCGGGCCATGTGGTCGAGCGTGGTCCGCACCATGTCGTCGAGGTCCTTGGCCTTGGTGCGGGCCGCCTGGTGCTGGAGCAGCAGCAGCGACGGCGGCATGGGAAACTTGGGGCCGCGGAACTTGCGGTCGGCGTTGCCGAAGCCGCCGTAAGTGGGGTCGAACTGGTCCTTGAGGGCGTCCACGGCCCCGCCGACGAGGTCGCGGTCGAGGCCGACCAGGGCGGCGCCGCGCGACTGGCCGGCCAGCAGATTCGGTCGTCTTCTCGGCCGCGTCGTCGGCCTGCTGCTGCAACTCCTTGGGCTTGCTCGTCGCGGAACTTCTTCACCGCCTTGATGAGCGTCTTGAGGCCGCGGATCGTGTCGCCGTCGGCCGTCTGCTTGTCCTCCGGCGGCAAGTAGGTGCCGCCGAAGATGGGCTTGCCGTCGGCGGTGAGGAACATCGACATCGGCCAGCCGCCCGGCCGGCGCATCGCGGTCAGCGCCGTGATGTAGATGTGGTCGATGTCGGGCCGCTCCTCGCGGTCCACCTTGATGCAGACGAAATCCTTGTTCAGAAGGTTCGCGACCTCCTGATTCTCGAACGACTCGCGCTCCATGACGTGGCACCAGTGGCAGGAGCTGTAGCCGATGGAGAGGAAGACGAGCTTGCCTTCCTTCTTGGCCTTGGCGAAGGCTTCGTCGCCCCAGGGATACCAGTCCACCGGGTTGTGGGCGTGCTGGAGGAGATAGGGGCTGGATTCGCCGGCCAGGTGGTTGGCGGGCTTGTCCGCCGCGGCGACGGACGCCGCCAGCAACATCATTGCCGTCGCCGCAGGGGTCATGGGGTGCATCCTCAGAGAGCGCCCGTTTAGCCGCGACCCGGAGGGGAGCGCTCGGACAGCGCTCCCCTCCGGGTCGCGGCTAAACGAAGGCGGAAAAATCGTTCATGGCGCCGCCGTCAGCTTCACTTCCGCCGGCAGCAGACATTTGTTGTCGCTGCACGCCTGCACCTTGACAGTCAGCTCCAGCGGGCTGTCGTCGCCCTTGGCCCGCGTCACGTTGACGGTGATGACCGCCTTGTCCTCGTAGACCATGTAGTTGCCGAGCGTGGCGTCTTTCACCTGCTTGCCGGCGGGGTAATCGACCTTGACGTTCTGCAACTCGGCGGCGCCCTTCACCTTCACGTTGGTCTGAACCGAAGCGAGGTCTTCGTTGCCGACCGGGTTGGCGTAGAGGTGCCAGCCCGGGTCGATGGCCAGCGTCAGCGTCACGGTCTGCTTGCCGTCGGCGTCGGGCTTGGCGGCGACGGCCGTCGCCTTGACGACCGAATCGGACTTGAGCGGCGCGGCGAAGACGGGGACGGCCGAAAACAGCGCGAGGGCGGCCGACAGAGCGAGCGGAATCGTCCGGTACATGGAAGGGTCCTCCGATCCAGGGCGCGGGCGGGCGCCGGGTTCCTGCCTTACTATCCCTGGATCGGACGGCGCCGCCAAGGGGAAAATTCGGTGCGGCGCCGCCGCCGTCCGGTATAATCGCCAGTTGGAGGTCGGCGAACTGGGCGAAGGGGGACGATTCATGCGACGCAGCATCGGCGTGGCCGCGGCGGTCCTGGCGTTGACCGCGGCTTTGGTTCGGGCGGACGATCCGGCGGACAAGACGGCGGAGCGCAAGCAGGCGGCCGAGGCCGCCTGGACGACGGCGGGGGCGGGCGATTTTGCCACGTGGGAGACGGACCATCTGCTGATCTACGCTCCGAAAGATTGGGACAAGCGCCTCAAGGAGCTGGGGACGCTGCTGGAAAAGCAGTATGCGCAGGCGAAATCGGCGCTCGGCTACGACGACAAAACGGATCCCGTTGTCGGCGAAAGCCGTGGTCTTCGTCTTCGCGGAGCGAGATCACTTCACGGCGTTCGTGCGGCGGGTCGATAAGCAGCGGCTGGACTCCGACGACGCGGCGGCCTTCAACGCGGAGGACGACGCGCTGCACGTCGCGGCCGGCCCGCCGCGGTCGAAGGCGGACCTCGGCCAGGAGGGCGAGGCGGCGGAGCAGCTGGCGGCGCTGATGCTGACCCGCAAGGCCGGCCTCAAGACGATCCTGCCGGGCTGGCTGTCGGACGGCTTCGGCCGGGCGACGTACTACCATGCGGTCGGCGGTCCCAGGACGGCCTCCGATCGCCGTGAAGTCGCTGCCTGGGCCGCCAAGGGCAGCGCCAAGGACATCTGGAACGGCGCCATCGACGCGGAAAAGGCGTCGGCCCTGGAAGGCAGCCTGGCGGACTACTTCGCTTACGGCCCCGCCTCCGGCAAGTTTGCGGAGCTGCTAAAAGGCTTTATGCCCGAGGAGAACGTTGCCCGAAGCAGACGACCGAACACGCGCTGGACGCCGCCGGCCTGACGCCGGATCGCGTCGAGAAGTCGTGGAAGACATGGGCAGCGTCGGCGAGGTAGTTAAGAAAGGATTGCGGCCAGCGCCTCAACCAGCGTGTCCACATCCTCGGCGATGTTGAACGGCCCGGCGCTGACCCGCACTGTACCATCGGGAAAAGTGCCGAGCGCGCGGTGGATGTACGGGGCGCAGTGCAGCCCCGGTCGCACGGCGATGTCGAACAGGAGGAATCGAGGATCGCCGCCGAGTATCAGGCGCCGCAGCGCCTCGGCCCGAAAGCTCAGCGTACTCACCCGCCGCGCTGCGTCGCGGCCGCCGTATACCGTGACGCCATCGATCTCCTCTAGCCGGCGACGAAGTCGTTCGATCAGTTCCATCTCGTGGGCGTGGATGCGTTCGACACCTTGCTCCTGCACCCACCGGATGCCGGCGGCCAGTCCCGCGATGCCAAGGACGTTGGGCGTGCCGCCTTCGAGGAAGTAGGGTAGCTCGCGCGGCTGCGTCTCGCTGGATGAATCGCCGCCGGTGCCGCCTTCGCGCCAGGCCCGTGGCAATCCTGCGGGCCGACGACCGGCGCCGGTACCCGTCGGAACAGGTACAGCGCGCCGCGTGCCCGGTCGGGCCCATCAGCGACTTGTGGCCGGGAAACGCCAGCAGGTCGATGTTCATTTCCTGCACGTCGATGGGGACGACGCCCGCCGTCTGCGCCGCATCCACCAGGAACAGCAGATCATGCTCCCGCGCGATGCGGCCGATCGTCGCCGACCGGCTGGACCGTGCCCAGGACGTTGCTGGCGTGCGTCAGGGCGACGAGGCGCGTTTGCGGCGTGATGGCCTGGCGCACGTCGTCGGGATTGATGTAACCGTCGGCGTCGGCCTTGAGACGTGTGAGAGTGATGCGGCCGTCTTTCTCCATCGCCCGCAACGGCCGGCTGACGCTGTTGTGTTCGAGGTCGCTGGTGACGACGTGATCGCCGTCGTCGAGGACGCCCTTGAAGGCCATGTTGAGGGCGTCGGTGCAGTTGAGGGTGAAGACGAAGCGCTCCGGCGCCTGGCCGTGGAAGAGCTGGTTGAGCAGATGGCGGCAGTCGTCGAGCGCGTGTTCGGCGGCCAGCGCCATCTTGTGGCCGGCGCGGCCGGGATTGGCCAGGCTCTGGCGCGAAGGCGTCGAGGGCCTGGTAGACGGATTCGGGCTTGGGATAACTGGTGGCGGCGTTGTCGAGATAGATCATGGTTCCGCGCTCGAATCACTTGGGAAACAGGTGGGCGACCGGGACGGCGCCGAGGGTCTTTCCTCCGACGACGACAGGGGCGCCGAGTTGAACGCCCACAACCTCCCGCGCACTGTACCGGGGCGCTTTGCCGCCTTTCGGCTGCGAGAAAATCTCGACACTAACTTGCTGCAGGTTGACAAGCCAGTAGACGGGAATGCGGGCCTGTGCGTAAGCCCGCCCCTTCACCGTTCGGTCCCTCTCGATCGACGTATCGGCGACCTCGATCACGAAGGCAATTTCCTCGGGCGCGGGGTGAGCCGTCAGATACCGCTCCACCGGACCTTTCACGACCGCCAGGTCCGGTTCCGGCTCACTGTCTTCCAGGGTGATCGGGGATTGCGCGCGAACGACCCACGCCCTGGGCAAGAGACCGCGCAGCCTCGCCTCCAGAACGGAAATCGCTCCGGCGTGCCCCAGATGCTGTGGCATCTTGTCAACGATCCATCCTTCTAAGAGTTCGACGCGGTCGTCCCCTGTCAGCACCCCGGTTTCAATCATTCGATGATACTGCGGACGCTGAAACGATGCACGGGGAGGGGCATCGGAATAGGGAAAAGGTCCGGTTCGGCGACCGTGAGCATGGCTTCTCCTCTGGGCGAACCTTCAATGCCCCACATACTTCGCATACAGCGTCCGCGCCTTGTCCACGTCGCTGGTGCCCTTGATGATGGCCCGGCCGTCGGGGAAGACCGTGAACTCGCAGCTCTCGGCGTTGAACTTCAGCAGGAAGCGGTTGTAACTGCACCTCGCCCAGCCGCTCCAGGTGGCGGGCCATGTCCTCGAAGTTCAGCCGCGCCGGCGCCGCGCTGCGACACCTGCACGGCGTTGCGGCCGCACAGGCTCGTCGTCTGCGAACCATGTTCGCCCTCCAGCCACTCGAAGCGCCGACGCTGGCAGCAAGGGCAATCGACCTTGCCCAGCAGCGGCGCGATCTTGATGCGGCCGCTGCACGTTCTCCCACACGTCGAAGTAGAGCAGCTCGCGGTTGATCTGGTCGCGCTGGCCGGCGAGGATCTTGATGGCCTCGGCCGCCTGGAAGCTGGCGATGATGTTGACGATCGGCCCCAGCACGCCGGCCGTCTCGCAGGTGCCGGCCTCGCCGGGCGCCGGCGCCGCCTCGAAGACGCAGCGCAGGCACGGCGTCTCGCCCGGCAGGATCGTCATCGTCTGGCCGTGGCTGCCGATGCAGCCGCCGTAGACCCACGGCTTGTTCAGCTTCACGGCGGCGTCATTGATGAGATAGCGGACCTCGAAATTGTCGCGTGCCGTCCAGGATCAGGTCGGCGTCCTGCACCAGCTCCAGGATGTTGGTGCGGTCGATGTCGGCGACGACCGGCTCGACGTGGACGCTGGAGTTGATGGCGCCCAGCTTGCGGGCGGCCGCCTCCGCCTTGGGCAGTTCTCGGCCACGTCGTGCTCGTCGAACAGCACCTGGCGTTGCAGGTTGCTCGTCTCGATGAAGTCGCGGTCGATGAGCCGCAGATGGCCGACGCCGGCGCGGACCAGCGCGTTGGCCAGCACCGTGCCGAGGGCGCCGCAGCCGCACAGCGTCACGCGCGCTGTCCAGCAGCCTGCGCTGGCCTGCCTCGCCGACGCCGTAGAAACGCATCTGCCGGCTGTATCGTTCCAGGGATTCGTCCATCGTCACGCCTCGTCTCCGTCGCCGACGCCGAAGTCCGTGAGAAACGTCTTGAGGAACTGCGTCAGCTGTTTCGGCCATTTCTCGCTGCCGGGCGAAGGCGCCCAGGCAGGCCATGTCCTCGCGCACCTGCCGCAGCCGCTCGCCCTCCAGCCGCTGCAGGTAGCCGGCGACGTACTCCAGCGCCTCCTCGGCGGCGGCGGCATGGACGACGTCCTCGTCCGAGCCGGAGAGGAAAACGGCGGCGTGCAGCACGGCCAGCAGCAGCGGATCGACGCCCAACTCCGCGGGAATGAGCGGGAAGACGGCGGCGCCGTCCGGGGCCTCGTCGTCGGCTCGGTCAGCCTCCGGCCACCGCGGGGATGATCGCCAGCTCGTCGCCGTCCTTGACCGGCGTGGCGAGGTTGTCGAGATAGCGAATGTCCTCGTTATTGACGTAGAGGTTGATGAACGGCCGCACCTTGCCGTTCTGGAAGACGCGCTCGGCGATGGCCGGGTACTTGGCGCCGAGGTCGGCCAGCACGGCCTGCACCGTGCCGCCGGACGCCTCCACCGTGGTCTTGCCCTCGGTGTGCTGCCGCATGGGCGTCGGAATCTGAACCTTGATCGCCATGGTACCTCCCAAAAATGAAGAATTCACCACAAAGACACAAAGATCACAAAGAAAAACCAAAGAATTTGATTTTCTCTTTGCCTTCCTTTGCGTTCTTTGTGTCTTTGTGGTGAATCTTTTTATGCCAGCGCCGGTTCGCGCGTCCCCTCGACCAGCGGCTCGAACTCCTCCAGCGACGGCCCGATCACCGCCGGCTGTTCCAGCAGGTCGGCCACCGCGTCCTGCGTCTTGAGGCCGTTGCCGGTGATGCACAGCACGATCTCCTCGTCGCGGCGGATGCGGCCCTGCTCGATCAGCTTGCGCGTCACCGCCACGGTCACGCCGCCGGCCGTCTCGGCGAAGATGCCTTCGGTCCGGCCCAGCAGCGCCATCGCCTCGGCGATCTCCGCGTCGCTCACGTCCTCGGCCCAGCCGCCCGAGTCGCGGATCACCTTGGCGGCGAAGTAGCCGTCGGCCGGGTCGCCGATGGCCAGCGACTTGGCGATGGTGTTCGGCTTGCGCACCGGCCGGTGCGTCTCCCAGCCGTTCTTGACCATCGTGCTGATCGGACTGCAACCGCGTCGCCTGGGCGCCGTGGAACTTGCACGTCGGCGCGTCGATCAGGCCGATCTCGGTGCAGCTCGCGGAACGCCTTGTGGATCTTGCCGATCAGGCTGCCGCCGGCCATCGGGCAGACGACGTGCTGCGGCGTCCGCCAGCCGAGCTGCTCGGCGATCTCGAAGCCGAACGTCTTCGAGCCCTCGGCGTAGAACGGCCGCAGGTTGATGTTGACGAAGCCCCAGCCGTACTTGAACGCCACCTGCGTACAGAGGCGATTGACCTCGTCGTAGGTGCCCTTGACGCCGATGACCTTGGCCCCGTAGACGCTGGTGCCGAGGATCTTGGCCCGCTCCAGGTCGGCCGGCACGAAGATGTAGGCTGTCCAGGCCGGCCGCGGCGGCGTTGGCGGCCACGCTGTTGGCCAGGTTGCCGGTCGAGGCGCAGCCGACCGTCGTGAAGCCGAACTCGCGGGCCTTGCTCAGGGCCACCGCCACGACGCGGTCCTTGAACGACAGCGTCGGGAAATTGACGGCGTCGTTCTTGATCCACAGGTGCTCGACGCCCAGCTCGGCGGCCAGGCGGTCGGCCCGGACCAGCGGCGTGCCGCCGACCTGGCGGCCGACGGTCGGCTCGCCGTCGAGCGGCAGGAACTCCTGGTAGCGCCACATGTTGTAGCGGCCGCAGTTCGATCTTGTCGCGGCTGACGGCCTCGGCGATGGCGTCGTAGTCGTAATCGACTTCGAGCGGGCCGAAGTCCTCGGTGCAGAAGTTGAGGGGGTCGGTCGGGATAGGCCTTGCCGCACAGGCGGCACTTCAGACCGCGAACGAACGGAGAAGACACGGACGCATTCCTCCAAACGCGGAGATCACGAGCCGGCAGGTGCGCATGCCAATGCAGGCGACCGCCTGCAACGGGAGGTGTGTATCGTCCAGAGGAAGGATTCCGCGAGCCGGCCGGCTGCGAAACAAGAGAAGAAGAGGCGTGCGGGGCACACGATCTTATCTCTCCCGGCCTCAGCCGGGTAGGAGGTAGCACCAGCATTCTCCCTAGGGGAGAACCGGTTGCTGTGGCTTCACAGGGCCTAGTCCCTCAGCCACTCTGGATAAGATACCCACCAAGTTGTCAAAGCAATCTTAGGAAAGCCTCATGCGAAGGGCAATGGCGTTCTCGAAAGATTTCGCCGAATTGCCGGCGCTCCGCTCCGCACAACCGTTGCCCGGCGCGGCCTTCCGGCGACCGTCACTTCTTGTCGCGCTTCAGGACCACGAGCAACGTATCGGAGTCTGGCTTGGAGGCGAACTCGGTCGGCCGTGGCTTTCCGGGGCGGCTCCAGGCCATTTTGAGCGCGTCGCCGTCGAATTTGTAAATGCCGAGGATCATTTCCTTTTCGCCGGCGGGGGCTGTCACGTCGATCGTCGGGGGGTTCTTGGAAGCGTCCAGCTGGAGCGTGACGGTTGGTTCTTCGCTCCCGGCGTGCGCGATCGTCATCTTGGCGCCGTCGAACGTCACCGAGTCGCCGTCCTTCTTCGCCTCCTCGCCGTTCCGCAGGACGCTTTGAACGGTCCAGGTTCCCTGAAACTTGGCAAGATCCTTTTTGTTCGCCTCGGCCGGGCTGTCGGGCGCCGGGGCGAAGAGGGCGAAGGTCGTGAGGAGCAGGGTCGGGGCGGTCATGGATTTCTCCTGGGAAGGAACGGAATTGTGTGGGGTCAGCATACGTCCGTCGGGCCTGAGGACAATGGCGTATGGGCGGCCCGGCGGTTCCGCCGCTGCCGACTCTTCCGGGTTTGACGAAAGATCGCCCCCCAGCCACGCCGACTATATTCCACAGGCGGAACAACCGATCCGAACGAACACGGCCCTTTCTCCCCGGATGGGGAACCGTCGCGCGCCGCCGCGAACGGCGGGGTCTGGGTAAGGAATCCGGCCGTGGGCCGAACGTAGGGGGATGGTATGAAACGGACGACGGGGGCGATGGTTCTGCTGGCCGCCGTGAGCGGCTGCATGTCCACGGAGCCTGCCGGCACGGGGCAGTACATGGGCCATGCGTTCGACCACGGCAGCGTCGGCTGCCTGTCGGGCCAGGCGATGTGCGCGCCGTCCGTGCCGGGCTTCCAGGGGCCGAACGGCGCGCCGGTGGCCATGGCCGCCCCCTACACCTCGGCGCCGCCCGGCGGGGCCGACATGGCCCGCGCCATGGTTCGCCAGAGCGTGCCGTTGGAACTCGTGCAGCAGGTGCAGCAGGCCGGCTATAACCCGGACGCCCGATCCGGCGTCACTCCGGCCCAGTTCTCCGGCCCCGGCGCCAACTACCCGCCCAACATGATGCCGCCCGGAATGTCCGGCCCCGGGATGCCCGGTGGTCTCGGAATGCCCGGAATGCAAGGCGGCAACCCGTTCGTGCCGGGAGAAGGACCGCCCGGCGCCGTGGCCGCCGTCGGCGCCCTGACCGGCGCCCCCAGCCCGTACCCGGCGCAGCGAACGCGAGGTGCGCTTCACCGGCCCCAACGGCATGCGCATCGCCTGGTTCGCCCCGACGCCGGATGGCAGGGTCGGCTTCGGGCCGCAGTACCTCGAAGCGCCCGGCCGCTACAACTTCCTCCAGGCCGCCATCTATCGGCTCAAGCTGAGCGACATCCCGAACCGGCCGGGCGTCGAGTTGTATCCGACGCTGGAAGTCGTACCGGGCAACGTCAAGACGGCGACGTTCCTGGCCCACAGCTCCGTGCCGGTGATGTTCACCGAGGAGGATTTCAATCAGGTGGCGGCGGGCAATTATCTGGTGAAGGTGATCTACTTGCCGGACCCGCAATTCCAGGATCTGGCGACGACGGGCGTGGATGAGCTGATCTCGTCGCGGCTGGAGCCGGGCGTCGATCCGATCGCGGAGGCCCACCGCCGCGGCAGCATCCTGCTGGTGGTGCGGCTCGGCCACATCGACCTGGAAGCGCCGAACACGCCGGCCATGGACGCCCCGAACCCGTACGCCCCGCGGCCTCAGATGCCGCCGGCGCCGGGTGCCTCGAATCGGATGATGCTCCCCGGCGCGACGCCTGGGCCGCAAGGTGCGCCGCCAGCCGCTCTGCCGGCGGAACTGGCGCCGACTCGGCCGGTCAGCCAGGGTCTGCCGCCGCTGCCGCCCATCGGAGGCGGCGCGGTCAAGTCGGCCGTCGCCCCGGCCGCCGCGCCGGCCCCGTTCCTGCCGCCGCCGCCTCCCGGCCCGGCCGCTCTGGGCGGATCGATGAAGTAAGCACCGGCGAACGGCCGGCGTGAGCCGGATGGTGGGGCATGGAATCACCGACGACCCATGCCGCACCAGCCGGCTTAGGCCGGCCGTCCGTCTTCACCCCGCCGAGGGCCGACCCGATGAGGACCCTTCGCACCATCTCGGCCGTCCTGCTCCTGGGGGCCGCAGGGCTGGGCGCGGCCGCCCAAGCGCCGCCGCCGCTGCCGGGACGAGGGCCGTCCCCGTTCCTCTTCGTCCGCTTCGCCGGCCCGCAAGGAATGAAGGCCACGTTCTACCAGGGCCGGCCGGAGGGGCGGACGTTCGACGGCCCTGTCGCGGTCGGCCTGCGCCCCGGTTACATCTACCGCGTCCAGCTGTCCGGCTTCGCCGACCGGCCCGGGTTGGCGATCTATCCGACGCTGGAGGTGCGCGGCACGCTGTTCCTGCCGCCGCGAGTCGGCCCCGCCGACTTTCCGGCCCCGATCGTGCTGACGGAGGCGGACCTGCGCAGCGCCGTGGCCGGATCGCTGGTGACGAAGGTGATTTACCTGGAGGATCCGGACAAGGCCGTGCCCACCGCGACGCCGCCGGGGGGCCCGTGGAGGCCGACGTGCCGCCGAGCCGTGACCCGCTCGCCGAGGCCCGCGACCTCGGCCGGCCGATGCTGGTGGTGCGCTTCGGCGGCCGGGTGCCGCCGCCGGAGGAGCTGCGTGTACGGTTCGGTCCCCGGCACGATCCTTATGCCGGGCGACAAGGCCCTGCCGCCGCCGCGCGTCGGGCCGTGTCTGCCGTGGGTCGGCTGCGGCTTCTACGACCCGATCCTCGGTCCCCGGCCGCCGACGGAAGAGTGTTTCCACGATGGCGGCGATCACGGCCTACGCGCCGGCATCGGCCCGGACGGCAAGCTGCACGGGCTGGATCCCGAAGACACGGTCGGCGAATACACCGACGCGGCCGGCCGGCGTCGCGTGGTCTGTTCCAACGAGGTCTGTCTCTGCTCGCCGCGCTTCGGCGTGATGCGCAGCGAGCTTCCGCTGGTCGTGAATGAAACCGCCGTCGTTCTGGGAGATACGCGATCGTTTAGCAGCCAAAATCTGGTGGAGCAGGGGACGCCGAGCCTGCAAAAGCAACAATATGCGGAGCTGAAGTCGGTCGTCAGCCGGGAGAAACCGAGCGGATCGACCGGCGGCGCAGGGCGTCGGCCGGCTGGTGCGCGTGTGCGTGCTGGAGGCGCGCCAGCTGGACCTGAGTCTGGTGGCGTTCCTCAGCCAGACGGCGCCGCAACAGCTGACGGAGCGGGAGCGGACGCGGTTCGTCAAGCAGGTGGAGCTGGCGCTGACGCTGAGCCAGCCGATCGGCGTGAGCGAGCTGGATCAAGTGGTCGGCACGGCCGCGCTGGCCCGCGTGGAGGGCACGACGGACGTGGTAAGCAGCACGCTGGAGACGCGCGACTTCACGATCTGCTGCAACGAGCCGCATCCCCTGCCGCCGGACAAGCCGCTGCTGCTGCTCAAGTGCGCCGATCGCCAGTCGGCCCAGCCGGGCGACGTGGTGACGTTCTTCCTGCGCTACAGCAACCACGGCGGCCAGCCGCTGACCGACGTGGCGGTGTCGGACAGCCTGTCGGGGCGGTTGGAATACGTGCCGGGCAGCGCCCAGGCGGATCGCGACGCGGTGTTCACGACAGAACAGAACGAGGCGGGTTCGATGATCCTGCGCTGGGAGATCAGCGGCCGACTGGCGCCGGACGAGAGCGGCGTGCTGCGGTTTCAGGCGAAGGTGCGCTGAGCCGGCGAACGCGGCTTACGAAACGCCATACAGCGGCCCGTACTTGCCGCGCAGGTATTCCAGCAACGGCTTGTGTCCCAGCGGCCGACCCGTAACTTTCTCGCACAGCGTCGCCGCCCGCCAGCGCTGGCCCTGACGGTGGATCTTCTCGTTCAGCCAGCCCTTCAGCCGGCCGAATTCTCCGCGACGGAAGTCGTCGTCCAGGTCGCCCAGGTCGCGCCGCGCCGCCTCCATGAACTGGGCGGCGTAGAGATTGCCGAGCGTGTACGTCGGAAAATAGCCGATGCCGCCGAAGCTCCAGTGGATGTCCTGCAAACAGCCCTCACGCCGCGTCGGCGGCGTCAGCCCGAACGACTGCCGAAACTTCTCATCCCACGCCGCCGGCACGTCGGCCGGCTTCAGGTCGCCGCTCACCAAGCCCTGCTCCAACTCGAAGCGCAGGATGATGTGCATGTTGTACGTCGCCTCGTCCGCCTCCACGCGGATGAACGACGGCCGCACGTCGTTGATCGCGAAATAGAAGTCGTCCGGCTTCACGTCGCGCAGCGCCTCCGGGAACGTCTCCCGCGCCTTCGGAAAGAAGTGCTGCCAGAATGCCCGGCCGCGGCCGACCTGATTCTCCCACAACCGCGATTGCGATTCGTGGATTCCCAGCGAGGCGTAGCCGCCGCGCGGCGTGCCGTGATGCTCGGCCGGCAAACCCTGTTCGTAGAGGGCGTGGCCGGACTCGTGCAGGACGCCGAAGAAGGATTCGTTGAAGAAGCGCGGGTTGTAGCGCGTGGTGATGCGGCAGTCGCCGGGGCCGATGCCGCTGCAAAACGGGTGCGTCGTCACGTCCAGCCGGCCGGCGTCGAAGTCGAAGCCGATCGCGGCGGCCGCCGCCCGGCCGAACGCCTGCTGATGCTCCACCGGGTATTCGCGCTCCAGAATGCCGCGCGGCGCCTTGCGGCCGGACAACGCGATCGCCTCGACCAGCGGGGCAAGCTCTTTGCGCAGCGCCGCGAAGACGCGCGTGATCTCGGCCGTGTCGGCGCCCGGCTCGTACTCGTCCAGCAGGGCGTCGTAGGGGACGCCCTTGTAGCCGACGGCCTGCGCCTCCTCGCGCTTCAATGCCACGATCTTTTCCAGCGACGGCCGAAACGCCTCGAAGTCATCAGCCTGCCGCGCCTCCTGCCACACCGGCTGGGCGCGCGTCGTCACGCGGGCCAGCTCCTCGACCAGCCGTTGCGGCAGCTTCACCGCCCGGTCGTAGGTGCGGCGAACCTCGCGGACGTTGACGGTCGCGTCGGACGCCGGATCGCGCACCAGGTCGCTCCCCTCGACGGCAGACAGCAGCTCACCGACCGCGGGGGCCGTCGTCATCTCATGCGTCATCCGCGCCAGCAACGCCATCTGTTCGCCGCGGTGGGCGGAACCCTTGCGTGGCATGTAAGTGCGCTCGTCCCAGCCGAGTAGTGCGGCGCAGGAGCCGAGGACGGCGGCGTCGCGGGTGCGGCGCAGGAGTTCGGTGTAGGCTTGATGCGAATCCATGAACCCCTTCTCCGAATGAAAGCTTTGCAAGAAAAACCCTCTTGCAAGGATATTTTACGGGTTGCAAGGAAATTCGCCGCCGTCGCGGTTCGCCGGCCGGGTGCCCGCGTCTGCCCGACCCGTGAGGGTGCGCCGACGTGTGATCCGGATGCGGCATGTGCGGTCGCGGCCTTATCGGCCGGCGGGCTTAGGCCCCGTCTCGACGACCACGCGATTGTATAGGGCCGGCAACTCGCCGTAGGCCGCCCACAGACCCTTTATCTTGACCGTCTGCCGCTCGGCCACCTGGGGTTTCGATCCCTTGTCAGCCATCACGCACGTCAGTCCCAGAGTCCTCTTGCCGGCAACGAGTCCCACCATGGGGTCGCTGGTTCCGTACACCGCCTTCACGACGCCGCTCAGCTCGATTGTCTTGTCCTTGTACTTGTTCACGGCAGCCTGTTTGTCCGCCTCGTACTCCGCCTGGAGATCCTCGGCCGTCAGGGAGAAGTCGGGCGTCGCCTTGGTGTCCCTGCTGCTGCTTCAACTCCTCCTGGACGGCCTGCCCCGCGGCGAAGACGAAGTGATAGACCGCGAACGCCGCCCCGCCGCAGAGCAGCAGCACCAGCAGCACGGCACCGCCGACGATGCCGAGGACCAGCCCCCGGCCGCCGGGGCGCTTCGGAGGCTGCGCGGGATCTCCTCCAGCACGATGTCCGCCGCCGCGGGGCCAGCCGGCTCCTTGCTCGTTTTCGGGGGTCCGGACATGGCGGCGTCGCCGACGGGGCGCGGGGCGGCCTTGGGAACCGTGGGCTTGGACGCCTGGACAGGCTTCCCTGCCGCTCCCGCCACGACGAATACTTCCCGGCATTTGCTACAGCGGATCTTCTTCCCCTGCAATTCGTCGCGCACGTTGAAGGAAGCCTGACAGGCCGGACAGACGGCTTTTATCGTCATGGTTGGAGTTCCTTTGCCGCCTCGTGGGGTGTGCGTTGGCGGTGATGTGTTCTTGTGGCGACGCGGCTTTGCCACTATTTGGGTCTTTGACACTTTTTGACGGTGGCTGACACGAAATTCCGGCCGGGCGACTCACGCCCGACCGCTTCTGCTTTGGTCATTCGCGCGGCTGGTCAATGTTCGATCTTGCAGTCCGGAAGCGCCTTCTGAAGGTCGGCGACGCCGGCGTTCGTCGCCTGGGTGCCCCTTAGGGTTACCTTCTTCAACGCCTTCAACGCGGCCAATTCCTTCACGCCCGCGTCCGTCAGGTTGACGTTGGTTAGGTCCAAAGTTTGCAGGCTCGCAATCGTCGCCACTTCCTTCATTGCGGCGTCCTTCAACGGCACGCCCGTGAGGTCGAGCGTCTGCAACCCTTTCAGGCTGGCGACGGCTTTCACGCCGGCGGCCGTCAGCGGGGTGCGGGCCAGTTCCAGCTTGGTCAACGCCTTGAGGTCGCTTAGGTCCGCGAAGGCTTCGCCGGCCACCTTGGTCCCGTCAAGGTTCAGGGATTGCAGGTTCTTCAGCGGCGCGAGGTCCCGCACGCCCGCGTCCGTCACCGCGGTGCTGTTGAGGTTCAGCGACTGAAGCGATTTCAGCGCCGCCAGGTCCTTCATGCCCGCGTCCGTAACGGCTGTCCCGCCCAGTTGCAGCTCCTGAAGTTCGCCTAGGTCGGACAGCGCCTTCAGCCCTGCGTCCGTGACTTTCGTGCCGGCAAGGTTGAGCTTGTGCAGGTGTTCGGTTCCGGCCAGAACGCTGAGGTCCGCGTCCGTCACGGGAACTCGGGTGAAGTCCACCTCGGTGACGATGACGCCCTTGCCTGCGACATCGCGACCGTTTTGCCGTTCAGCTTCTTCACGGCGGCGTCGGCCGCGCTCTCGTCTTCGGCGGCGGACGGCGCGCCCGGCTGGTTCGTGGCCGAGCCGGAATTGCTCGGCCCGCAGCCCGTCAGGGACAGCAGCAGTAGGCTGGCGACAAGGGGTGGTGACTTCGACATGGCTCGCGTTCCTTTGAGAAAGACATACCGTTGACAGTCAAGCGCCGCCATCACGAACGACGGCTGGCCGAATCACTGTTCTGTAGCGCCGCGCCCGCCCATCCTACCCGACCCGGTTCACGCCGCACGCGAATTCCGCCGCGGGTCGTCGGGAGGGCGGCGGGGGTCAAGGGGGGAGCGGCTCCGCCGCCGCAGGCGCTAGTACATATCCGTACAGACGCGCGATCTTAGTCATTGCATTACCCACTTTCTGCTTGCCAACAGGGTGGACGTGTGACTAGATCATGAACGCTACAGAATCAAGCAATTTCGGCAAAAGTCGCCCTGCAAGGAAACTCACCCGTCTGCAAGGAAATTGGCCTTCCGGGAGGATTTCTCTTGCAAAGCTCCGAATGAAAACAAGCCTGAAGCGCAAGCGAAGGATGAAGTCCAACCCTTCGCTTGCGCTTCAGGCTTGTATTGGCGATCTACGCGATATTCATGCTCAGCAAGAACTCCGCGTTCGACTTCGTCTTCCTCATCCGGTTGACGAGCAGCTCCATCGCCTCGACGGGGTGCATGTCGGCCAGCACGCGCCGCAGCGCCCGCACCCGATCCAGCTCGTCGGGGTGCATCAGGTTCTCTTCCTTGCGCGTGCCGGAGCGGTTCATGTCGATGGCCGGCCAGACGCGCTTGTCCACGAGCCGGCGGTCGAGGTGCAGCTCCATGTTGCCGGTGCCCTTGAACTCCTCGAAGATCACTTCGTCCATGCGCGATCCGGTATCGATCAGGGCCGTCGCCAGGATCGTCAGGCAGCCGCCCTCCTCGACGTTGCGGGCGGCGCCGAAGAAGCGCTTCGGCTTCTGCATCGCGTTGGAATCGAGACCGCCGCGACAGCAGCTTGCCGCCCGACGGCGCCTCGGTGTTGTGGGCCGCGCCAGGCGGGTGATCGAGTCGAGCAGCAGCACCACGTCGCGGCCGTCCTCGACCAGGCGCTTGGCCTTTTCCAGGGCGATGTCGGCGACGTGGACGTGCTCCGACGACGGCTCGTCGAACGTGCTGGCCACCACCTCGGCGTTCTGGCCGGCCACCGTGCGCACCATGTCGGTGACTTCTTCCGGCCGCTCGTCGATCAGCAGCACGATCAGGTAGCACTCGGGGTGGTTCTGCTTCAGCGCCAGGGCGATCTTCTGCAGCAGCACCGTCTTGCCGGCCCGCGGCGGCGACACGATCAGGCCGCGCTGGCCCTTGCCGATCGGCGTCACCATGTCGATGACGCGCGCGGCCAGCTCCTCGGCGTTGGTTTCCAGCACCAGCCGCTGGTTGGGGTGCAGCGGCGTCAGGTCCTCGAACACCGTCGGCCGGGCCTTCTCCTCCGGCTCATGTCCGTTGACCAGTTCCACCTGCATCAGGGCGAAGTTTTCCTGGCCCTCGATCGGCAGGCGGATCGGCCCCTCGACGACCAGGCCGGTGCGCAGGCCGAGCCGGCGAATCTGGCTGGGCGAAACGTAGATGTCTTCCGGCGAGGCGAGGTAGTTGTGGGCGGCGCTGCGCAGGAAGCCGTAACCGTCCGGCAGCACTTCGAGCGTGCCGGAGCCGCGCACCACCTCGCCGCGCTCGACCTGCCGGCGCACCACGGCGACGATCAGCTGGCCGCGGTTCATGCCGGTGTGTTCGGCGATGCCCTCGCGCTCGGCCAGGGCGAACAGCTTGGGCATCGGCAGCCGATACAGGTCGTCCAGGCGCAGATTGGACGAGGGGCGTCCGCCGGCCGGCGCGGGGCCGGAGGGCGGAGGCGCGGCGACGGCCACGTCCACGGGTTTGCGTTGCAGTCTCTTGCGGGTCAGGTTGCCCGACCCATCGTCGCTACGGGCGACGGCCATAACCATTCCTCCGATTCATGATAGGACAGGGTCCGTGTGTCACGCCCCCGGAGGTTCGCCTTGGCGATCCCGCGCGGCGCCGGCCGCGCGCTCCAGGTCCGGCGGCGAGAAAAAACGTCAGTTCGTTTCCGACAATACCAGGGGACTCACGATAAAGGGGCTGCGGACTTCAATGTGACCCCGGCAACCAAGCCGAGGCGGAAAAAAGTGAAGCCAGCGAACAGGGACGACTGGGCGGGGCGGGTGTCCTGCTCGTATTGTAGCACCTCTGGAAGTTTTTTCCAGTGAGGATTGCGAGGTCCGCCCCGCCGTCAACGGCGGGGCTATAGGCAAAAGCCCCGTAAACGGGGCTGAACGCTTGCAGCCCCGTTCACGCTGACGCGCATCAGCGTCACAGCGGCGATCACGTCCGTAAACGGGGCTGAACGCTTGCAGCCCCGTTCACGGGGCTTCGACCTGTAGGCCCGTGGTGAACCACGGGCCGGCCTTCACCTCGCATTGACACTTCCCCCCCGCCTCTATAATCCGCCGCCCTAAAGATCGCGCCACGAATGGCCCTGTTAGCGGAGGATCCGTAGTGAGGCAATCCCGGTCCCGCCGGCCGCTGGCAGCGTTCGTCGTCGTCGTGCTGACGACAGCGTACGGCGGCCGGCCCTGTTTCGCGGCTCAGGAACGCGCCGGCCCGCCCGCCGCCCCCGCGCCGCCCGCCGAGACGCTGCGCCTCTCGCGCAACGTCCCTGGCGATCCCACGCCCATCGTCGTCGGCGCCGACGACGCCGACACCTGGACCGAAAACGGACGGCGCGTCGTCGTCTTCCGCGGCCAGGTCTTCGTCCAGCAAGGCGTGGTTCAGCTGCACGCCAGGCAAGTCGTCACGTTCGTCGATTTGCAAGGCGGAGTCCTTCATATGGACGTTTACGCCGAGGGCGACGTCCAGCTCGACAACAGCGCGAACGTACAGACCGGGCTGGTGCGCCTGCTGTCGTTGAACACGCGCGGCGAATTCAAGCTCCGGTCGTACAAGAGCAAGGTCCGGCAGCAGTCGCTGGCCGACGACCCACTGGTTCAGCGGGCGCGGACGGAGCGCGGCCTTCCGGCCCCGTCGGCCGTCGGGGCCGACGCGCCGTTCCGCAGCCTCGCGGCAAGCCCTCGGCCGACGCCGGCTGGCCGGCCTCGCCGCCCACCCTGCAGCGCCGAGCTATCAGGAGCCGCAAGGCGGTGCGCCGCCCGA
Organism: uncultured Planctomycetaceae bacterium; assembly: GCA_963771935.1. Taxonomy (GTDB): domain Bacteria; phylum Planctomycetota; class Planctomycetia; order Gemmatales; family Gemmataceae; genus UBA4732. The sequence continues at coordinate 299,917 of CAVYVK010000010.1, forward strand.
CACGCCGCCTCCGCCCGCACCGCCGTCAGGACCGCCGGCGCCGATCGTGCTTCCGCCGCCTCCAGGGGCGGCGGGGCCGATCCCCTTGCCGCCGCCGTCGCAGGCAGCCGCCCATCCACCGGCCCCGCCGCCCGGGCCGCGCCAGTTCAGCGTGGCCCCGCGCAACGGGCAGGGCTTCAACATCGAGGGCGAGAAACCGCTGCCCGACGGCACGCAGCCCGTCCTCGTCACCGGCGGCGTCATCTTGTCCGTCGCCAACGTACCGGGCGTCGGCCTCCTCGACCTGGAGGCCGACCGCCTGGTCTTCTGGTCCAAGGGCGGCGACTCCCAGCAGCTCATCACCAACATCCAGAACTCCCAGAGCCAGAGCACCAGCGGGCTGGAGTTCTACCTCGCCGGCAACGTGGAAATCCGTCAGAGCAACGGCCCGGAGATGCGCATCCTCCGCGCCGACGAGGTCTATTACGACGTCAACCACAACGTCGCCGTCGCCCTCCGCGCCCTGCTCCAGCTCAAGAAGCCCGGACTGCCCAGCGACATCTACGTCAAGACCGACGAGTTGCTGGAGCTGTCCGCCACGAAGTACCAGGTCGTCCACGCCGACATCTTCTCCAGCAAGCTGCCGTCCGACCCCGGCCTGCTCGTGTACGTCGCCGACGCCGTCATTGAGGACAAAACCTCGCCAAAATTCTCTATTTTCGGAAGCCCGGTCCTCAACCCGCAGACCGGCCGGCAGGACGTGAGGACGCAGACCCTGGTCGAGGCGCACGACGCTTTCTTCGAGCTGCAGGACGTGCCGTTTTTCTACACGCCCTACCTCGCCGGGGACGCCCGGGAGCCGCTCGGCCCGGTGCGCGAGATCGACGTCGGCTATAACAAGGTCTTCGGCTTCCAGCTCGGCCTCGGCCTGGACCTCTACGATCTGCTCGGCCTCGATCCGATCGAGGGCACGCGCTGGAACGGCAACGTCGATTATTTATCGCGGCGTGGGCCGGGCCTCGGTTCGGAGTTCGATTTCACCGAACCGGACTTCTTCGGCATCCCGGCCCACAGCGAGGGGCTTCTCCAGGGCTATGCCATGTACGACCATTCCCAAGACATCCT
>CAVYVK010000011.1:0-2616144 GCA_963771935.1 uncultured Planctomycetaceae bacterium
AGCTCCTTGCGTTCGGGGGTACATACCCATTTGATGCAAGATAGTTGACGTAACTCTGAAACGAGCCATCTGCCGGCGCGCCTGGGCTACGGCGACATTCATGAGCAACTTCCGCGTGGTGAGGACGGAGGCGGTGAAGGCCGAAACGCTCATGCAGTTGCGGGCCTCCTTGTAGAGACCAGCAACGCTGGCCGGCAGATGTCCCACTTCGGCCCCAAAAGCAACGCCCGGCATTTGTGTTGTCCCCTCGAAATAGGTTGGCTTGTCGCAGTGAGGGCAGATGACGATTCTCGGCACGTTTGGCCCGATGTCCGTCTTATGCAGCGCCTGTACTTGGCGAGTCTGAGCGTGCATGGGAGCCTTGTAGTACCCTTTATTCCCGCCCACGCCTAAGCCGCAATACCCGCACGTCCAGCTAACCTGCTGCATTTCCTGCCCTGCAACCATTGATCGATAGCCATACGTTTCTATTCCCTCTTGTGGCATTACAGAGGCGGCCTTTGAGACGTGGCGGCCGGGAAGCCGACCGCCACGATTTCTAGCATTATACACTGGAAAAGCGCTGACGCGGCAAAGTCGGGCCAATCACGCCGCTGCCATCTCCAGCAACTCCGCGACCGTCCAGACGCGATCCGCCAGCCCGGCCGCCATCGCGGGCGTCCGCTTGTAGCCTGCGTCCTCCGAAAGCGTCATATGCGGTCGGCAATAGTTGTAGAAGGCGAAGAAGAGCGCCATCGCGGCTTCGTGGTTCTCCCACTTCTTGCTGAACGCATTCGTCAACCGCGTCATGCGGCGAACCGTCATCCGAGCCGTCAGATTGTGCCGCTCAACATGAGACGTGCAGACCTTGCTCATGTCCGGGTTGCCGTAGGCTGGCGTCGCTACTGCTGCTACTACCTGCGGCGGAGTGTACCGCCGCTCTTCGCCGTCCGGGAACCCGTAAACCTTGACCAGCCGGGCGAAGTCCACCCGCGTACCCAGCGCTTCCGGGATCGCCGTCCGGTAGGGCGTGAAGCCGTCCGTACTCAGCTGGAACCGGCCGCTCGTCGCGCGAGCCAGCTTCTCCGCGAACAGGTCGGTGTCGGCCGGCGACGCTTGCCCAAGTGCCAGGTGAGAATCAGCTTCGTGTCGCGCTCCAGGGCCGTGAAGCAGTAGGCGTCGCCGAACCACTCGGCGTAGTTCTGCCGCTCGCGCGTCTTTTCCTTGCAGCCGATGAAGGCCCATACCTCATCCGCCTGTACGTCGTCAACCGGCGCGCCCTGGATGGCGTGGTCAAGGAACCGCTGGCAACGCTCGCCAGCCTCTACCATCGTGCGCAGGATCGTATCCCGGTGAACGCGCGTCAGCCGCTCCGTGGAACGCACCGAGACGCCTTCCAGGAGCATACACAGGCAGTAGACGGCCCGGTCGGCCGGAAGCCGTCGCCGGTCCTCGGGCGGCCGATTCGGGTCGGTGAAGGTGCGGCGGCAGGCGAGACACTGGAATCGCTGGTTGCCGTTACGGTCACGGCCGAAGCGGTGCGCAGTGTTCAAGCAAATGGGACACAACACGGCGGACTCCCTCTTTCATGTCGAGGGCGGGTCCGCTAGAATGCTGTTGCTGAGACGGCATTCGGGCCTTACCCGCCCGGATCGGTCTTGCCCTTGGACCCGTTAGCGCGAGTCCAAGGGTTTTTCTTTCCCTTCATTTTCAGTATAGACGGATAAATTGCAGGGTCAAGCCCGGTAGGGCCATTTTTCTGTATTTACTGAAAATGACTTCCGGCCTACAATAGCGACGGGCACTCAACCGTGGAGGTTCGCATGGCGCAGCGTGGTAGGCCGAAGGGGACGGGGAAGCCGCCGGGGGAGAAGTTCGTCATGAAGGCGTTCCGGTTCCCGCCGGAACTGTGGGAGGCGTTCGCCCGCGTCGTGCCGGAGCGAGAGCGGTCCAAGACGATAAGGGGATACATGGAACGGGAGATAAAAAGGAGGGGCCGTGTAGACGGGAACGGCGCTACCGACTAGGCGGACGAAGGGCGACGTATGCTATAGTGGGCGGCCGATTTTTCTTGCGTACCGCCTGCGGCCCGTTTACGATTTTGCCGGGATCGGAGCGTTGCCATGCCAGCTGCCGGGTTCACAATCAAGTTGGGAGAAGGCGAAAACCGCATCAGCATCGACGCGCTCGCGGAGGCGCTGGAGAACGCGCTCGAAATGCTGCGCAGCGTCGGGCAAGAGTTCACACCCGCTGGAACCGTCGTGCGCTGGGAAGTCGTCGCCGCCTCCATGCGAAGCCCGCTGACCATGCGGTTCGCGCCCTGGCGCAGGGGAATGGCAGGCTGCCGCGAGCTTACGGGAAGCGGATCGCTGAGGCGTGCGTCCACGGTCTGGCGAAACTGGAAAGGGAGCCGGAACTCCCTCCGCATTTCAATGATGATGCCTTGCTGGCTGTCCAAAAACTTGTCAAGGGCACGCAGAAGGAAGGGGCCAAGATGACGGTCGCGTTTGACCGGGCGGAAAGCGTCACGCCGACCGCGCGAGCCGTGGAAAACATCAAGCGGGTTGTGGAGAAGGCGAGAATCTATATCGACTACGGTACGCTGGAAGGGCGTTTGGAGGAAGTCTCCATTCATGGAGGCCCGCACTTCGTCATCTGGGAAGCCCTTACCAACCACAGAGTTGAGTGCGCGGTCGCGTCCGAGCTTCTGGACGAATCTATGAGGTTGATGGGCCGACGGGTGGCGGTCACGGGGCGCGTGCGATACCGGAATCGCAAGCCCACGTTGATACAGGTGGAGAGTTTCCGCCCTTTGCGGGACGTGAACGAGTTGCCGCAATTGGAAACGATGCCGCCCATCGACATTGCCGGCGGACTCAGCCCGGAAGAGTACGTTCGGAGAATGCGAGATGCCCAATAGCGCCTACTGGGACGCCTGCGTTTTCATCGCCGCCCTGGAAAAGCTCAACAAAGACCGCGTGGACGCCTGCTTGGATTTGGTGCGTCAGGCCAAGAGCGGGGAGTTGGTAATCGTCACGTCAGCATGGGCGATTATCGAGGTCAACAAACTGGACGATCTTGAAAAGGCGACGGGCGTACTCCGCGAAGATCAGAGCAAGATGATTCTTGACTTCTTCGAGAACCCGTACATCAAGGTCAGGCAACTCGATAGGGCGACGGCGGAATTGGCTCATGAACTGACGCGCACACACGGCCTGACAAACGCGGACGCCGTGCATGTGGCGACCGCCATACTCGCCAAGGTGGACGTTTTCTACACCTACGATGATGCCAAGAAGAAGCGGAAGGGATTGCTGAGACACGACGGGAAGATCGGCAAGCCCCCGCTCAGCATCAAGCGGCCTCCTTCCCCTACTCACGGCCCGCTGTTTGACAAGAAACCGGATGACGAACCACCAGCCACGCCGCCGATCAAGGCCAACGGATCAACACAAAGCTAGGACAGTACCCGCTTTCTCTTGGAGTCGCGCCGCCCGGCCCGGTACAATGAGACGAAAGTACGGAGGAAGCGGCGATGGCGTCTCTATCAGGGGCCCGTCCGTTGACTGTGGAGCAGCTTCTCGAAGCGGTCGAGCAGCTTTCGCCGGCCGAGCGGCGCGAGTTCCAGCACCGTCTTATTGTCCGCCAGGGAGAGAATGGCGAATCCAGTCCGGACGAAGAGACGTTGGTGCGAACCGCCCTGGCCCGTCTGCCGGCGGCGGCGGAACGCCGCCTGCGAAGGCTTATCGCCCGGAGCGAGCAAGGCAAGCTGACGCCGAAAGAATTGACCGAATACCGGTCCCTGGCCCAGGAGGCCCAGCGGCTCGACGCCGCACGGGCCGACGCGCTGGCGGATTTGGCCCGCCGACGGGGCCAGTCCGTGCGAACCGTGAAGGCGGCGATCGAAGGCGAAAGCAGCGCGGATGACGCATGAGGTCATTCCACGGGCCGTGTGACGGCAGGTGCCCGCTGCGAGGAAATTCGGTGTCAGTTCATATTTCTAGATTTAAAATGAACTGACACCGATTCTTCCTATGCTCCCTTCACGGAGTACCGGCTGGAGCGGACGATGAGGCGCAAGTAGCTTCCGTCTCTGACCTTGCGGCAGTGCTACTGACCGATGCCTGTCCTCCTTGCCGATCTACAAAAATAGAACTTGCTCCGGCATCGGCTTTGCCGCATAATTTCACCATGACTAGCCTCTTCAGCCCGAAGGAAGGCCGCACATGTGCCATGTCCTCCTCGCGTTGATCGCCCTAACGCCCTTCCCGCTGCCCATCCTTACGCCGATCCGCCCACGACTGACCCTGATGGAAAGCCGATCATCGGCGACGTTTATCCGGGAAGCGCGACGAAGGGGTACGATTTCGAGTATCAGTCCTACAGGACAAAGCCGAACCGCAACTATCTGGTCCGAACCCACGAAAAGAAGATCGACGTGCCTGTGAACTGGCATGACGGCAAGGAGACCTTGCTGGAATGGATCATCCCAGCCTGTCCGAATGAGAAATACCCTTGCGACTGGGTTTGGAGGCTGCGTACCTGCAAGGAATCTACAGCGGGGATGACTACCCTCGCCTACGGCGGCCAGAACAAGGACGAAAAGGAAGAGCAGGTTCGTGCGATCAAAGAGCAGAGGCCGGGAGAAGGCGAAACGCCACCTCTTACTACAGCCCTAAAGGGCGAGATCGCTGGCGAGAACGGCGAGGAGTTCATGGTGAACATAACCGTTACGTCCACCTGCGAGGAGTCAAAACTCGACGGGCCACGCCACTTCGTTTACGTGGTGGAGAAAGGCGACGAGTGTGTGGACTTTGCTTTCTCCCGCTACAACAAGGACGCAAAGAGAAAAGGCGTCGTGGTGATATGGAAATCCATTGACGCACCCGGTTGCTCTGTTGAAATCCTTGGCGGGGCGGGCGTATAATGGTATTATGAACACCAGCAGACCGATGACCAAGTCGCCTCGGGCCGTGGCCCAAGAGCGCTGCGCCTGGCGCGGGAGGTTCTGCCCGCCTATTCGTCGAAGTTCTCCCGCAAGGACTTCACCCAGCACCAACTGTTCGCCGCCCTGGCCCTGAAGACCTTCTTCAAGACCGACTACCGGGGCGTCGTCCGGTTGCTGGCCGACTTCGCCGAGTTGCGCGAGGATCTCGGCCTGGCCGCGGCGCCCCACTACTCGACCCTCTGCTATGCCGCCAAGCGGCTGCTAAAAAAGGGGCGTTCGTCGTACTCCTCTTCCGCGCCACCGTGCGCGCACAGGAAGGCGGGTTGATCGGCGCGAAGCCGACGGCCGCCATCGACGCCACCGGCATGGAGAGCCGCCACACGTCCCGCTACTTTTTCAAGCGGGCCGGCCGTAAACACAACTCCAGGCTGTGGACCAAGTTGGCCGTGGCCTGCGACACGGCCAGCCACTTCTTCACCGCAGCCACGGTCAGCCTCGGCCCCGCCAACGACGCGCCGCAGTTCCGCCCTCTCATGGCCCAGGCGTCGCTGGCGGTCGGCTACGACCGGGTGCTCGGCGACGCGGCGTTCGACGGCGAGGAGAGCCACCGCTACTGCCGGGAGGACTTGGGCGTCCGCTCGACGGTGATCCCGATCAACCGGCGGAACGGGGGGCGGAAGTGGCCCAAGACTCGCTACCGGCGGCAGATGGTCAAGCGGTTCCGCAAGAAGCCGCGGGGCAGCCGGCACAAGCGCGTCTACGGGCAGCGCTGGCAGGCGGAGAGCGCCTTCTCCCGACACAAGCGGCTGCTCGGCTCGGCGCTGCGGGGCAAGTCGGATGCGTCGCGCGAACACGAGTGCTACCTGCGGGTACTCACCCACAACCTCATGCTCCTCGCCGCTACAGGTTAGAGGATTTCAACAGAGCAGCACCCGGTCTAAAGGAAGTGAATTTCGGGTACTGTCCTAGCTTTGTGTTGATCCGTTGGCCTTGATCGGCGGCGTGGCTGGTGGTTCGTCATCCGGTTTCTTGTCAAACAGCGGGCCGTGAGTAGGGGAAGGAGGCCGCTTGATGCTGAGCGGGGGCTTGCCGATCTTCCCGTCGTGTCTCAGCAATCCCTTCCGCTTCTTCTTGGCATCATCGTAGGTGTAGAAAACGTCCACCTTGGCGAGTATGGCGGTCGCCACATGCACGGCGTCCGCGTTTGTCAGGCCGTGTGTGCGCGTCAGTTCATGAGCCAATTCCGCCGTCGCCCTATCGAGTTGCCTGACCTTGATGTACGGGTTCTCGAAGAAGTCAAGAATCATCTTGCTCTGATCTTCGCGGAGTACGCCCGTCGCCTTTTCAAGATCGTCCAGTTTGTTGACCTCGATAATCGCCCATGCTGACGTGACGATTACCAACTCCCCGCTCTTGGCCTGACGCACCAAATCCAAGCAGGCGTCCACGCGGTCTTTGTTGAGCTTTTCCAGGGCGGCGATGAAAACGCAGGCGTCCCAGTAGGCGCTATTGGGCATCTCGCATTCTCCGAACGTACTCTTCCGGGCTGAGTCCGCCGGCAATGTCGATGGGCGGCATCGTTTCCAATTGCGGCAACTCGTTCACGTCCCGCAAAGGGCGGAAACTCTCCACCTGTATCAACGTGGGCTTGCGATTCCGGTATCGCACGCGCCCCGTGACCGCCACCCGTCGGCCCATCAACCTCATAGATTCGTCCAGAAGCTCGGACGCGACCGCGCACTCAACTCTGTGGTTGGTAAGGGCTTCCCAGATGACGAAGTGCGGGCCTCCATGAATGGAGACTTCCTCCAAACGCCCTTCCAGCGTACCGTAGTCGATATAGATTCTCGCCTTCTCCACAACCCGCTTGATGTTTTCCACGGCTCGCGCGGTCGGCGTGACGCTTTCCGCCCGGTCAAACGCGACCGTCATCTTGGCCCCTTCCTTCTGCGTGCCCTTGACAAGTTTTTGGACAGCCAGCAAGGCATCATCATTGAAATGCGGAGGGAGTTCCGGCTCCCTTTCCAGTTTCGCCAGACCGTGGACGCACGCCTCAGCGATCCGCTTCCCGTAAGCTCGCGGCAGCCTGCCATTCCCCTGCGCCGGGCGCGAACCGCATGGTCAGCGGGCTTCGCATGGAGGCGGCGACGACTTCCCAGCGCACGACGGTTCCAGCGGGTGTGAACTCTTGCCCGACGCTGCGCAGCATTTCGAGCGCGTTCTCCAGCGCCTCCGCGAGCGCGTCGATGCTGATGCGGTTTTCGCCTTCTCCCAACTTGATTGTGAACCCGGCAGCTGGCATGGCAACGCTCCGATCCCGGCAAAATCGTAAACGGGCCGCAGGCGGTACGCAAGAAAAATCGGCCGCCCACTATAGCATACGTCGCCCTTCGTCCGCCTAGTCGGTAGCGCCGTTCCCGTCTACACGGCCCCTCCTTTTTATCTCCCGTTCCATGTATCCCCTTATCGTCTTGGACCGCTCTCGCTCCGGCACGACGCGGGCGAACGCCTCCCACAGTTCCGGCGGGAACCGGAACGCCTTCATGACGAACTTCTCCCCCGGCGGCTTCCCCGTCCCCTTCGGCCTACCACGCTCGCCATGCGAACCTCCACGGTTGAGTGCCCGTCGCTATTGTAGGCCGGAAGTCATTTTCAGTAAATACAGAAAAATGGCCCTACCGGGCTTGACCCTGCAATTTATCCGTCTATACTGAAAATGAAGGGAAAGAAAAACCCTTGGACTCGCGCTAACGGGTCCAAGGGCAAGACCGATCCGGGCGGGTAAGGCCCGAATGCCGTCTCAGCAACAGCATTCTAGCGGACCCGCCCTCGACATGAAAGAGGGAGTCCGCCGTGTTGTGTCCCATTTGCTTGAACACTGCGCGCCGCTTCGGCCGTGACCGTAACGGCAACCAGCGATTCCAGTGTCTCGCCTGCCGCCGCACCTTCACCGACCCGAATCGGCCGCCCGAGGACCGGCGACGGCTTCCGGCCGACCGGGCCGTCTACTGCCTGTGTATGCTCCTGGAAGGCGTCTCGGTGCGTTCCACGGAGCGGCTGACGCGCGTTCACCGGGATACGATCCTGCGCACGATGGTAGAGGCTGGCGAGCGTTGCCAGCGGTTCCTTGACCACGCCATCCAGGGTGCGCCGGTTGACGACGTACAGGCGGATGAGGTATGGGCCTTCATCGGCTGCAAGGAAAAGACGCGCGAGCGGCAGAACTACGCCGAGTGGTTCGGCGACGCCTACTGCTTCACGGCCCTGGAGCGCGACACGAAGCTGATTCTCACCTGGCACTTGGGCAAGCGCTCGCCGGCCGACACCGACCTGTTCGCGGAGAAGCTGGCTCGCGCGACGAGCGGCCGGTTCCAGCTGAGTACGGACGGCTTCACGCCCTACCGGACGGCGATCCCGGAAGCGCTGGGTACGCGGGTGGACTTCGCCCGGCTGGTCAAGGTTTACGGGTTCCCGGACGGCGAAGAGCGGCGGTACACTCCGCCGCAGGTAGTAGCAGCAGTAGCGACGCCAGCCTACGGCAACCCGGACATGAGCAAGGTCTGCACGTCTCATGTTGAGCGGCACAATCTGACGGCTCGGATGACGGTTCGCCGCATGACGCGGTTGACGAATGCGTTCAGCAAGAAGTGGGAGAACCACGAAGCCGCGATGGCGCTCTTCTTCGCCTTCTACAACTATTGCCGACCGCATATGACGCTTTCGGAGGACGCAGGCTACAAGCGGACGCCCGCGATGGCGGCCGGGCTGGCGGATCGCGTCTGGACGGTCGCGGAGTTGCTGGAGATGGCAGCGGCGTGATTGGCCCGACTTTGCCGCGTCAGCGCTTTTCCAGTGTATAATGCTAGAAATCGTGGCGGTCGGCTTCCCGGCCGCCACGTCTCAAAGGCCGCCTCTGTAATGCCACAAGAGGGAATAGAAACGTATGGCTATCGATCAATGGTTGCAGGCGCAGGAAATGCAGCAGGTTAGCTGGACGTGCGGGTATTGCGGCTTAGGCGTGGGCGGGAATAAAGGGTACTACAAGGCTCCCATGCACGCTCAGACTCGCCAAGTACAGGCGCTGCATAAGACGGACATCGGGCCAAACGTGCCGAGAATCGTCATCTGCCCTCACTGCGACAAGCCAACCTATTTCGAGGGGACAACACAAATGCCGGGCGTTGCTTTTGGGGCCGAAGTGGGACATCTGCCGGCCAGCGTTGCTGGTCTCTACAAGGAGGCCCGCAACTGCATGAGCGTTTCGGCCTTCACCGCCTCCGTCCTCACCACGCGGAAGTTGCTCATGAATGTCGCCGTAGCCCAGGCGCGCCGGCAGATGGCTCGTTTCAGAGTTACGTCAACTATCTTGCATCAAATGGGTATGTACCCCCGAACGGGCTTTGCACCACGAAAGACCTAACGCCGATCTTTCGTGGTGCAGACTTCGCTTCCGTGGTGCAGGAATTATCCCGGCCGGACCAGCGGCAGCACGTCCGCCGATCCGGCCGGCTCCTTCTCATCCTGCCAGAACTCGGCTTCGATTCCTAGCTCGCAATGCGCCTGAATCACGCAGCAGATGTTGTGGCAGATGAACTTGCACAGGACTTCGTTCGTCATCGCCGCGTCGGTCTTCGCCCGGACGTGATCCCGGAACTTCGCCTTGACCATGCTGAACGTCGATTCGACGTTGCTCCGCTTGTGGTAGTGGGCGAGGAACTCGTCCCGGCGGTACTGGAAGAAGTGGTACATCTTCTCCCACAGGCCGCCGGCCGCGCCGGTGGTGTTCGCCTTGTAGGCGATGAACGGCGTCCCGCCGGCCTGGAAGACCGCCTCCGTGTTCTCCACGCTGCTGTAGCCCTTGTCGGCCGACACTTCGCGGACGGCGAAGTTTTCGGCCGTGGTCTTCAGCAGTTCGGGCAGGAGCGGCGAGTCGCCCGCGTCCCGCCCGCGGATTTCGACCGCCGTAACCACGTTCGTCTTCACGCCGGTCATGACGTGGACCTTTACCCAGTCGTGGCCCGACCGCGTGACGCCGTACTTCTCGTCATACCATTTTACGAACCGATTTGTGGAAAAACCCGACGAGTCGGCCGCGAAATCGACTTCCACGGCCTTCAAGGGCAGGCTGGCACGGATGACGAGGTCGCGGAGGATCGGCGTCATTTCCGGGTTGTCGAAGTGCCGGATGATGCTGTTGAAGTGAGCGACTTGGGAGACGTGGCCCTTGGTCTGCGCGTCTTCCAGGTCGCAGGCGAAGCGGCGCGTCGGCATACAGGTGTAGACCTTGAAGACCATTGCGAAAACCACGTCGGCCGTCGGGATGCGTCGCGGGCCTCTCTCCGCGTTGGGCATCTGCGGGACGTTGCGGCACAGTTCGGCGAGCAGCACTTGTAGGCGGCGCTTCTCCGTCGTCTGCGCCAGGTTGTAGGCGGGCCAGTCCTGCTTGTACGCCGGCTTCTTCGGCGGCGAGTCGGCGACGACGATGGGCGATTTGCCGCCGTGGTCCCGCTCGCGCACCAGCCGGGCCGCGTGGATGTGCTTGCAAGGGAGTTGGCGGAGCGTAAAATCGTCGCACTCGCAAGACTCGCGGCCGTCCAGCGTTATCTTGTACTTCGTCGCCGTTGTCTGGGACGGAACTAACCAAATGCCGTCGGCGAAGACGATCTTCGTGCGGGCGGCGATTTCCAGGCCCTTCAACTCGCGGAGGTCCACGTGACACCTTGGTTTTCTGGACTGGTGCACACGAGATATTGTACAGACATAAAACGGACATAGTAGGTCAGTAGCTTGACCTTCGCATTTTTTGTCGGTACAAAAGAGACATGGCGAAAAAGCGCGGCCGACCCCCGGTGGACGCGAAGAGCGCGAAGACGCTCCACCTAGATATGCGCCTGGGGGTCGCTGAGAAGCAGGCATTCAAGGAAGCCGCCGATCTTGCCGGGCTGGCGCTGTCCGCCTGGATACGGGAACGACTCCGGACAGCGGCCCGCAAGGAACTAGAGGGCGCGAGTCGTCCCGTCCCCTTCCTGCCCAACTCCAAGAAGCGGGACGAATAGGCGACTCGCCGGGGAAGGCGATCCGATGACCAACTACAGCCTCATCTGCCCGTTTCTGACTGACGATCCGGTGTTCGCTTATGGCGTCGAATTCGGCCTTCTCCTGGCGCGGATGCGGAGCGGGGCCGACGCTATCGGCGGATACTTCTGCCAGGAGAATCAGGACCGCATCCTGTTGCTCGCCAACCGCCTTGGGTGGTCGGTGGAACAGATCAAGCCTTGGGACAAGGACTGGTTCTGGTGTTCGATAGAAAAGAAAGCGACCCCGGCATACTGATGCCGGGGTCGCTTTGGACACCCGTTTCCCCAACTTACCGTCCGGGGTTGGTGTTAGCCGGACGCACGAGCGTCCAGTACACCGCACGCCGGCAATCGTCGCACGGCGGGAACTTGTGCCCGAGCGGGATCGATCGCTCCGGCCTGTGTCCGCAGTTGCCCTGGAAGACGCCGGAGACCTGATTGGCCTCGCCGGTGTAACCTCCGTAGCTCATGACAGAACCCTCTCGGCAGCATGACGGAGCGCCGGCCGCCGCCAGATTTCGGTTGCAACCAGCCGAGAGGGAAGCTATAAAGTCCTTATAGCACTGGCGGGTTTCCCGTCGGCTGCCACGCGCCGGATTCGCAGTTAGTCCGCTAAAACTGGACTGCGACCGGCGTTTTTTCCTGCGCCCTCAGACTGAAGACTCCTCCGCTTCGTCCCGTGCTACCGCGATCTCACGGAGCCTCGTATTCCAGAACCGTGGATTCTGGCGGATTTCGTCCATAAAACGACAAGCCATTTTGTGGGGGATGTTGATGCCCTGCTCCCATGCCCGCACCGTCTTTGGGGACACTCCAAGGAAGCGGGCAAACAAAGACTGGCTGACCCCTAGCAGCCTTCTTGTCTTCTTGACGAGATCCGGGCCGTAGTGTGTCGGGACTAAGTTCAGCTTGATCTGCCGACAACTGAACTTCTTGGTCACTTCCCCTTTTTCTAGGGCATCCGTGAAGCCAGTAAGAGCTTCCAGGATCTCGTTCTCCACGGACGGCTCCGCTGCCTTGTTCTTCAACTGGTTCGGTTCCTTTCGCACATTCATCGGATCGGCCCTCTGGAGAGAAGTTGGGATTGGTACTCTACCATCCGGCGCATCGCATTACGCCCGGCGATAGAGATGTTGTCCCGCTTGCTCTTTGGGTATGCGGTAAGGAGAAGCACAACGCCGTACTCCTCGTAGTAGACGTAGCAGGCGCGGTGCGAGCCGCTCTTGCCTCCGGCCGTGCCGTCTGGCGTAAAGCGCATCTTTCGCACTCCCCCGGTTCCCTCCATGACCGGGTGTAATTTGGGGTGGGTCATGATAAGCAACTGTAGTTCAAATAAATCGTCGTCTGTCAGCCCGCACCGCTTCCAGGCGCGAGCGAAGACCTCGGATTCGATGAACGACAGGCCGTCCTCCGGTTCCAGCAAGTGGCTCGGGTACGCCAGTGAGGCTTCCACCCGCTCCGGGTTTTTTTCAGCCATCGTTAAGTTACTCTCATGGCCAGTTCATCCCTGCTCACCATGAGGATTCTATACCATCAGATGGTACAGGTCAACAGAAGGTTCGGCCAGATTCACGTTTCTCCTTGAGTCATTTTTGTGCCCTGACAGTCGCCTTCCACAAAGAACGCGGCCGGGCGTCGATCGCCCGGCCGCGTATCATGTCCTGTAGCCGCCCGCCGGATTCATGGTGCAGACTCCTGCACCATAATGCAAGAGGCTTCCGTGGTGCAAAGCCCCTTTAGCCCCGACGGTGCCCGTGTCGCCACCGCGAGCCAGGATAAGACGGTGCGGCTATGGGACGCCGGCACGAGAAAGCCCCTCGCGATCCTGCGGGGGCACACGGCCCCGGTTCGGTTCGTTTCCTTCAGCCCCGACGGCGGCTGCAGCGCGTCCGCGAGCGATGACAAGACAGTACGGCTGTGGATCGCATGGGAAAGTTCCGAGGACCACCAGAAACGCCGGCAACTCTGGCGCGAAAATCAGGCCGCCGAAGCCGAGCAGGCCGGCCAGTGGTTCGCAGCCGCGCCTACGCCCGGCAAGGCCTGTACAACAAGGCCGCCGCGGATCTCTCCTCGCCCTCTTCTCGGCGACGAAGCCCGCGGCGGCCCATCCCTGAATCTGGTGTGCGAAATGAAACGCCCGTCGGAGCCGCGACCGTAAGGGAGCGGGAGGAGGTTTCTGCGCCTTCCCCGCTTCCTTACGGTCGCGGCTCCGACGGGCGTCCTTACTGGACTCAGGAAGCGGCTTCCTCTTCTCACCCTCGGATCAGGGCTTCGCCTTCTCCCGCTTCGGCCCGCGGTACTCGTACAGCGCGTCCTCCGGGTCGTCGCTGACCACCCACGGCGTCTTGCCGTCGTCGCGCAGGTACATCTTGTGCTGCTCCTCCAGGCTCAGCGGCGTGCGCCCACCCGGCCGAACACCGACAATCTGATTGCCGCTCTCGTCCACCGCCCGGTCGCGGTCCACGCCCTTGGCCACCGCCAACGCGCTGCCGCCCTCCGGCAGCTTGTACGTCGCGATCAGCACCGGCGTCGGACGCGGTGAGAAGCCGTCGTTGCCCGGCGTCTCCGGCGACGTCAGCTGGACCACCCGCATCCCGTTGCGGCCGTCCGCCAGGTAGGCGAACTCGCTCGCATACGTGATGCCCAGCTTCACGTCGCGCAGGTCGTTGATGCAGCCGCCCGCGTCGAAGACCTGATCCACCCGCGGCAGCTCCGGCTTCTCGATGTCCAGGATCACCAGACCGCGCCGGCCGCCGGCCACGTAGGCGTAGGTCCGCGCCAGGTAGATCGCGTTGGCCTCTTCCATCGGCATCGCGCTGACCACGCGCGGCTTCGCCAGGTCCGTCACGTCCATCACCTTGATGCCTTCCTCGTCGCAGACATAGGCGTAGCGGAACTGGGCCGCCACCGCGTGCGGCTTCTTCAGCTTGTCGGGGCCGAGGACCGCCGTCACTTTCGGATTTTTCGGGTCGTCCAACTGTAACACCACCAGGCCGGCGTCGCAGCAGATGTAGGCGTAGGTTCCGACGATCGTGATGGCGTTGGCGCCGCACAGCAGACCGTCCGGGTTGTACGTCAGGTCGCGCGACAGGAAGTTGTTCTCCGGGTTGCCGTCCAGGAGCGTCCCGGCGCCGATCTCGATCAGGCCTTCGTACTTGTCCACGGCGTACAGTTCGCCGTACAGCGCGGCGACATGCGCCTCGTGGTTCTCCTCCGAGTGCTTCCGCGTCGGGTCGGGGGCCGTCGTCGCCGGCGAAGCGATCGCCGTGCAGTAGCGCGTCGGCACGTAGAACTTCTGGCCCAGCGGCGACACCGGCGCCGTGCTGATCGCGCTCGGAGAAGCCCTTGTCGTCGAGGAAGGCGATGTCGAAGACCCGCACGCCGCCCGTGCCGCACGCAGCGTACAGGTACTCGCCGCGATTCTGCACCGCCAGCACCTCCGGCTTCTCGGCCGGGTGCAGGAGCTGGTCGCCGATGTCCTTGCCGGGGTGCTCGTGGGCGATCTCCAGCCGGCCGCCGCGCTCCAGGTGCTTGCGATACTCCTGCGGGAACGCCAGACTGTGCAGGTGGCTGCCGATCACCGCCTGCGGCTCCTCGCGCTCCGACACCTCCACCGCCGTCAGGCCGTGCTCGCCCGCCGCCACCCAGGCGTAGCGGCCGATGAAGTTGGTGTAGTTGGTCCCCTGCATCAGGAGTTGCGCCATGATGGCGTTGTTGTCGTTGTTCTTGGAAACGTGACAGTCGGCGCATTGCTTGGTGCCGTCGGTCCCGCGCACCGTGTGCGGCACGTTGGTGCTGAAGGAGATGCCGCTCAGGCCCTCGCCGGAGATCGTCTGCTGCTGGAAGTAAATCGACTCGCGGTTGGCGTTGTACGATCCAACATGGATCGCGCACGACGACCGGGCCGGCCCAATGCGGTTGCCCGTCGCGTTGCCGTCGCGGGCCAACATGAACACGTCGTTGCGTAAGGTTTGGAAGTTGTAGGAAATGTAATTGCGCGTCACGTCGCCCTCATTGTGCAAGTCAGGGAGTTTCTTGTTGGCCTTCTGCGGCAGGTGGCAGCCGAAACAGCTCGCGTTCCACGCCGAATGGCAGGCGATGCAGTTCATGTTCTCGTTGGCGTGGGCGCACTTGCACTTGCCGTCCTTGGGCAGCTCGCCCCAGACCATCTTGTCCTTGCCGGCGCCGTCCTTCTCGAAATGCACCGTCTTGGCCAGGGCCGACTTGGCGTTGTAGTGTTCCTTGTTGTCGGGGTTGATCGTGTCCATGGTCTGCACGACCTCCCAGGTCGTGCCGTCTTCCACCATGGCGTTTTGATAGATCCGGTTGCCGCGGCGCTCGAAGCGGCGCTTGCCGCTTGGCGTGCGCAGCGCCTCCAGGTCGCGGCCGCCCTCCGGGCTGGACGTGTACGAGGCCGGCCCCGAGGTGCGCAGCGTCGCCCGCTGGCTGACGGTGCCGTGACAGTCGATACACTGGATCTCACAGCCGGCCCGCACCTCGTCCTGGATGCGGGTGTTGCCGTGCTCGTCCTGGACGAAGTGGCAATCGACGCAGTGCATCCCCTTCTCCAGGTGGATGTCCATCAGGTGGACCGGGACGCCCGGTTCGTGCTTGCGCTCGCTGGGCGGCAGCTTCTGGAAGCGCATGGCTTCCTGCAGCTCCGCGTTGCCGACGTGCGGGATCACGTTGCCGTCGTGGTCCAGGTAATGGCCGTGGCGGTCCTGGCGGAAGACGGCCCGGAAGGCCCAGCCGTGGCCGTGGAAGTCGGCGAACTGGGTGTGTTGCGTCCGCGTGTTCAGGTCGGTCAGGTTCGACAGGAACTCGGGGTCGGAGAGGTTGTTACGGGCCGACGACTCGTTCGGATTGGAGATCAGCGCCTGGTCGGCTTGCTCGGCCGTCAGGTGCTTGCCGCCCGGCGGGTAGATCAGTTCGCCGTCGGTCTCCTCGTCCCACCACATGAAGCCGACGTAGCTGTTGAGGACGTTGGTGCCGGGGTGGACGTGGCAGACGATGCACTGACTGGTCGGGATCGCATTGCCCTTGGCGAACTTGTGGTCGATGGGATGGCCCGTCTCGTCCTTGCGAATCGTCGGGTCGGTCGAGAAGCTCAGTCCCTGGTGACCGTACTTCGCATAGGGGCCGGAATTCATCCGGGAGCGGTCGTTGGCGTAGATGACGTGGCAGGCGCTGCAGCCGCCGGAGCGGTAGTCGCCGGCGTGGTCGTTGGTCCCCAGGAAGTTGAGCGTCGGGTCGAACAGGCGCGTCTTCTGGACGCCGAGCATGGTGGGGTCGGTGCGGTTCTGGGTGCCCAGGCCGCGGACGCTGAGGCGGCTGAGGATCGGCCGGCCCGGATCCTCCAGCCGATTCGGGATGCCGATGTCGGGGCCGGAATTCGCCGCCGCGCTCGAAGATGCGGAGGATGTTGCCCGGCTGCGTGATCTCGAAGCGCGGCGGCGGGTCGAGGAAGGGCACGACGCCCTTCTTGCGGAACTCCTCCTCGGTCGGCGGCGGCACGGTCACCAGCCGCTGCGGCACGCCGTCGGCGGTGTAGCTGTCGCCGTAGCAGCAGCGCTTGTTGGGGATGGCGCCGTTGTTGTACAGGGCGGCGCCCCACAACATGCAGCCGGTGGTCATCATGCACTTGCTGACCTGTCCCACCTGCGTGCCGTGGCAGCCGGACGTGCCGCAGCTGATGTCCGGCGACGCGCAGGTCGCCGGGGTTGACGAAGCGCACGAACTCCGGCGTCTCGTGGTTGAGAAGCGTGTAGGTCCGCACGGGCTTGGCCGAGGTCGCCCACGCCTCGGGGAAGCGCGGGTGGACGTGGGCCGTCTGGACGTCCTTCGCCGACGCGTCGCCGCCGTGGCAATCGACGCAGCCGATATTTAAGGTCTCTTTCTCATGGGGATCATGGACGGTCTGGTGGCAGGTGATGCAGCCGACGCTCTTGGCGGCGGCCTCCTCCTTGGTCTGCTTGAGGAGGTTGACGCCGTCGGCGGCGGAGGCCGGGGGGTCCGCGGCGACCGCGTCGCGGAGGGAGTAGGCGACGACCACCACGACCGCGGCCAGAACGCCGCCCGCCACGACGATGGGGCCTCGCGTCATCCAGCGCTGCCAGTTCAGACGATTCATGGGCCGCCGACCTCCCTTCCCTCGGCGCAACGGCGCCCGTCGAACTCTCATAGCGGATGCGATGGGTGCGTCAAGGTCAGGATTCGTCCAGTAAGCGTGGTCCTCGTTTAGCCGCGACCCGAAGGGGAGCGCGCGGGACGCGCTCCCCTTCGGGTCGCGGCTAAACGAGGCTCAATACAGGAGGGTGAGCTGCATAAAGCTGGCGAATTGCGTGTTCACGGTGCTGCGGAAGTTGTTGTAAATGTCCGAGAACCCCTGGCCCGGCACGAGCGCCGACAAGCCGAACGTGACGATGACGTTGTTGCTCAAGAGCGGCCGGTACTCCAGGCCGGTGCTGATGTCCGTTCCGATGAAGCGGTGGATGCGCTCCTGGAACAGGAACGTCTCCAGCGAGTTGGTCTTGTCGAACCACATGAAATTGATGTTGTTTACGCTCTTGAGCTTTGGCGTCAGGTCCATGTCCATGCCGATGTTGTAGAGCCACAGGCCGGGATTGACGAAATTGCTCTGGCCCTCGATGTTGCTGGAACGCAGGTCGGGGATGAAGCTGTTGGCGTTGACCAGGTTGACGCCGAAGATCGGGATGGCCTGGCGCTGCCAGTAGCTGAATTCTCCGCCGGCGAAGTTGGGGTCGTCGAGGATGGTGTCGAAGCCGGTGGCGTGGCTGTTGTTGGCGTTGCCGTCGCCGGACGAATACAGGAACGACGTGCGGAAGCGGGCCCAGTCGCGGTCATAAGACAGTTCCGCCGCGAAGAATTCGGCGCAGATGTCCTGCGGCTGGTTGGCGATCGGGTTGTCACTGTCGCGGCCGAGCGCCCAGGTAAAACTGGTGCGTGATGTTGAAGCGGTTGATGTGGCCGTCGCCGGCCCAGCCGAGGTAGACCACGTCGAGCTGGTGCGGCTGGAAGATGCCGTCGGGGTCTGGCCGCACCAGGAAGCCGTTGGCGTTGAAGTGGGTGCTCGGCTCGTCGTGGTTGTAGTGGATGCTCCCCTCCGACGTGTAGCCGGGCCAGATGAAGTCCTGGCGGTAGAAGTTGCCGATGACGATTTCCTGATCGCGGTTGTGGTCGATCTCGTTGAGGCCGCTGTTGGTGTCCTTTTCCATCTGGTCGAAGACGACGAGGTTGAACTGATCGCGGTTGGCCTCCAGCGTGCCGAACAGCGCGCACGGCCCGGTTCGTGTCGCTGAACAGGAAGCCGCGGAAATCGCTGGTGAACGGCTGCGAGCCGACGCGCACCGAGACGAAATCGTAGTCGGGACTGAGGTCGGCGATCTTGCGCTCGACGAACCATTCTTGCAAGGCGAAGTAGTTGCGGCTGCGGCTCGTGCCCTCGCGCACGTCCGGCTGGGTGTCGCCCAGCTCGTTGAGGCTGAGGTCGTTGAGGTTGAAGACCGGCGTGACCTTGATGCGCCAGTCCACGGGTTTGAAGCCGGCGTCGCCGTGGAAGAGGTCGACCGAGAAGCTGAAGTTCTGGCTGTAGGCGAACTGCGCGGGCCGCCCGAAGACGTCAAGCTGGGCGGGCCGGGCGGTGCTCTCGAACGTGGTGGCCCCGGTCGGGACCTCCCGCGCTTCCAGGTCCAGGAAGCTCTCGGCCGTAATTTCCAGGAACGTGTTCTGTCCGATGATGGGGTAATCGCCCTTGAGGACGTTCTGGTTGTACGGGTTCCACAAGTCGCCCTCGGTGTACGGATATTCGTCCTGGCCCGGATGGCCCTTGCCGTAGCGGTCCCATTCGGGGAAACCGAGGCGCCAACGATCCTCAATGGGAGCGGCGTCGGGGCTGACGAGCGGGTCGCGCGGCAGGACGCCGGACGGACCGGCGAAGCCGAGCGGCGCCCGCTGCTCTTCGGCCGCCCCCGCGGGATCGAGGATGGGTGGGGCTTCCGGGGCGGCTGGTGCGGCCGGTGCGTCCGCGGCGGGTGGGGCGGCCGGCGCTTCCGAAGGGGGCGGCGGGGCGACCGGCGCCTCGACTGTAGGAGTGGGCGCCGGCGCCGGCGGCGCCGGGTCCGCGGCGGCTGCCGCGGCGAATAACGGACAGATCAGCGCCGCCCAAAGCCATCGACCTACGATCCGCGTCCCCGGCATGGTTCGGCCCTCGTGCCCTTGCCCATCTCACGGAAATGACCGCATCCTCTTCGGGAACTGCGACGAACGCATTCAGATGAGGACGCCGGCCCGGCGGAAGTGTGGGGGGACGTGCGGCGCTGAAAGAGGAGCGATCCCCCACGGCGCACCCTTATTCTTCCGCTCCGCTTCAATATCGGCCGACGACTCTGCCGTTCGTGAGCGTGGGGCAAGATTTTCCGGTTGTTCCGTCCGCGCCCAGCCGGCGGCCGCCGGGCGCACCGTCACTAAATCCGTGAACCTTCCGAATCGGGGTCAAAATCCGGGCCGATTGTGCCGATTGTAAGGGACAGTCATTCGGTCCCGGTTCGTCGGACAGGGCGCGGCCGTGCGCCGGGCCCTCGTCTTCCCCCAAGCCCCGAAAGGAAGCCCGATGGGCCTGCTCGACTTCTTCCGCCCCCGCCCGTCCCTCCGCCGCCGGTCTCGGTTCGCGCGACTGGAGCTGGAACAGCTGGAGCCGCGTACCGTTCCGACCGTCTCCGCCGTTCTGAGCAACGGCGTGCTGACCATCGTGGGCGGGCCGGGACGGGAGACCATCCACGTCTCCTTCGACCCCGCGGACGGCGATCTGGTCGTGAGCGACGCCCAGGGGCCGGTGGCCAGCGACCCCTCGGCCGCGGTGCAGAGCATTGCCATCACCATGACCGACGGCGGCATGACGACGGTGGACAACGCGGTCCTGCAACCGACCACCATCCAGGCAGGCAGCGGCCCCGACGTGATCCGCACCGGCGGCGGTCCAACGACGGTCGTCGGCGGCTCCGGCCCCGACAAAATCATCGCCGGCTCCGGCCCCGCCACGCTCATCGGCGGCACGGGGCAGAACGCGCTGTACGCCGATTCTGCGGCGGACACGCTGGTCGGCGGGTCGGGCCGGAACCAATTTTTCCACGTTACGCCCTCCGACACGGTCACTTCCAACCCGGGGGATCAGGTCTTTCCGGGGATTCTGCCGGCCGCGCCCGTCAACCCGAACGCCGGCCAGCTGACGACCGGGGAGGTGCAGACGCTGCTCAACCGGGCGGCGGCGGCGGACTCGGCCGACGACGCCATCGTGGTGATCGTGGACCGCGGCGGCAACCTGCTCGGCGTGCGGGTGGAGGGGAACGTCTCGCCGCAGATCACCTCCAACCCCGCCACGCTCAGCTTCGCCATCGACGGCGCCCTGGCCGAGGCCCGCACCGGCGCCTTTTTCGCCAACAACTGGCGCTCCGCTCACCTCGCGCACCGTCAATTTCATCAGCCAAACGACGATCACGCAGCGCGAGGTCGATTCAAGTCCGGATGTTACGGATCCAAATTCGACGCTGTACGGGCCCGGCCTGGTCGCCCCGATTCAGGTCGGCGGCAATTTCCCGCCAGGCGTGGTCAATACGCCGCAGGTGGACTTGTTTGGCATCGAGATGACCAACCGCGACACCAGCACCGCCGTCGATGCGAACGGGAACACGGTCACGCTGCCCAGCCGCTTCAACGTGCCGTTGCAGGACATCCCGGCCGGCGTCTCCCTGACGCCGCCGAATTCCTACGGCTACATCTCGGGCATCGATCCGACGGCCCAGCCGCGCGGCATCGGCACGCTGCCGGGCGGCCTGCCCATTTACCAGCTCGTCAACGGGACGCCCGATCTGGTGGGCGGCATCGGCGTGTTCTTCCCCGGCACGACCGGCTACGCCTCGGAGGAGAACTCCGCCTTGTCGTCCGGCTACAACCCGAACAAGCCGGACCTGGCGGCGGAAGCGGAGGCGATCGCCTTCGAGGCGATTGGCGGGGCGCCGCTGATCGGTCTGGGCGTGGGCTCCATCGGCGGAGTGGCCGCCATCCCGACCATTCTCTTCCCGCTGACGCCGACCGCGGATCGCCTCGACCTGAACGGCATCACGTTGCCCACCGTCGGGGCGAACGGTTTGCAGGGACCGAGCACCTCTCTGGCGCTCGGCGCCACGCTGGGCGTCGGCAACCCGAACAGCGGCGTCAACGAGCCGATTGACCCGGCCGGCGACCTGTTCCAGGCCGGCCAGTTCGTGCCCGACGGCTATCTGGTGACGCCGCACAGCGGCGTCGGCATAACGGCGTCGCAGGTGATCCAGATCATCGACCAGGACATCGCCCAGGCCGAGAACACGCGGGCGGCGATCCGCCTGCCGCTGGGCAGCCGGGCCAGCATGGTCTTCGCCGTGACGGACGAGACCGGCGCCGTTCTGGGCCTGTACCGGATGCCGGACGCGACGGTCTTCTCGATCGGCGTGGCGGTGGCGAAGGCGCGGAACGACGCCTATTACGACAACGCCAGCCAGCTGCAGCCGATCGACGAGGTGGCGGGCGTGGCGCCGGGCACGGCGTTCACGTCGCGGACGTTCCGCTATTTGGCGGAGCCGTTTTTCCCGGAGGGCATCAACGGCCAACCGCCGGGGCCGTTTTCGATCTTCAACGACGGCGGCGTGGACCCGACGACCGGCCTGGACGTGGGGCCGCCGCTGCCGGCGTCGGCGTTCCAGAGCGTGCTGGGCTACGCGGCGTTCCACCCGCAGGCGAACTTCCGCGACCCGTTCAACCCGCTGAACCAGAACGGCGTGGTGTTCTTCCCCGGCAGCTCGCCGGTGTATGTCAACGACAAATTGGTGGGTGGGTCCGGCGTGAGCGGCGACGGCGTGTCCGAGGACGACGTGGTGACGTTCAACGGCGTCGCCGGCTTCGGCCCGCCGGACAACGTGACGCGGGCCGATCAGGTGACGGTGGACGGCGTGCGGCTGCCGTACGAGGAATTCGACCGCAACCCGGAGGGGTGACGGCTTTCGGAGCCGCGACCGTAAGGGAGCGGGGGACGGCGCCGGAACCTCAACCCACTCCCTTACGGTCGCGGCTCGGGACCGCATCTTTTGGAACAGACTCTTCAAGGGGAGCGATTTATGGGACGAAGAGGCATCGGCTGGCTGGGCGCCTTGGCGGCGCTGGCGGCGACGGCGGCGGTCGGACGGGGCCAGAGTCCCGACTGCCGTCCGGTGGACGATTGCGGCGTGGCGCGTTGGGCCGTGCCGTCGGACACGGGGCGCTACACCGGCTATTACGTCGGCGGCGGTTCGGCGTTTCACGGCGACCCAAGGGAACCGTGGGAAGGCGTCTGGGGCTGGGACTATTCGGGCGTGTGCTTCGTGCCGCGGATCGCATTGTGGTGGAACCACGGCCGGCGCTACCAGGGCGGGCCGGGGGCGTACCGCCCGGACGGGCCGAACTTCATCGAGGAACACAAGGAGAAGAAGGGGGAGTGAGAGGATCGGGAATGGGACGCCGGCGACCGTCAGCGCCCTGTCAGCTTGTCGAGTTCTGCGAAGAGTTGATCGAGTGTCGCCGGGTTGAGTACGCCGAGGGGCTGGAGGCAGTTGGTCTTATCGATGGCGGTTACCTGGAACAACAGGGCGACCGAAGGCACGGCCAGGCCGTTTCGCCCGTCGGGCTGCACCGCCAATGTGCCGGGGAACCTCAAGGTGGCCTGCGCCTCGTGAACGGGACGACCACCACTGTCGGCAATGACAGCGTGGCCCGATCCTCCTGCATAACGACGGCGGGCCGTATACCTGCCTGGGTGTGTCCCGGCACGGAGGGCAAGCGGACGCGCCAGACCTCACCCCTTTTCATCGGTTTCGCCCTCCCGGACCAGGCGTTCAACCAATGCCAGCGCTTCGGCGCCCGCCAGCTGCCAGGCGTCGAGTTCGGCTTGCAACTCCGGCGGGACCTCGATGGGTCCGTTGATGACGTGGACCTCCACGAACGCTCCCTCCGGCAGCGGCGCGTTGGGCACGACGACGCCGTTCTTGACGAAGCCTGCAATAATGATCGACATGACTTGTACCTCCGTGGGGGATGATCTTATTGTAGCCGGTTCTTTGGCCCTCACGGATTCGTCGGCCGGACGGGCGGCGAGATGAGGTCAAGGTCGGGACGGCGCCGCTGCACCCACTCGACGAAGTCCCATTGATTCGCGAAGGCCTGGCCGCATTGCCAGCCGAGCTGGCGGATGATCACCTGTCGGGCCTGCCCACGGTAATTTGAAATGGCAAGTACTCGAGAATGCTCTCCAGACGGGCTTGGCACGCTGCCTCCAGGTCTCTCAGCTGCCGGTATAGCGACTTGGCATCATTGTCGTCGTATCTGCGTGCGATGGACTTCGCCAGCCGCAGTCCTGCCCGAATTTGGGCAAGCTCCTGTGCCGTCTTTGCCATACCGTCGTCCAGTTCGAGCCACCAGTTTCTCAGATCAGGGCGATCGTTGAAGTGAAGTACTAGCAGCGTAAAAAGTCCTTGCCCGGTGGACGTTGCGGCTTTGTACCTGCATTCCGAAGCGGACCATTCCAGAAGGAAATGTTCATCCGAGTCCGTGCGGCAAACATCGACGAACTGACGGCCGGCCCTCTCCTCCGCCGCGGTCGGACGATCCTTTTTGTAGTGGGAGTTGCATATCCCGCAAGCGTAATACAGGTTCGTCCAGGCCAGGCGAAGGTGCGGATACCGTTTCTCCGGACGGAAATGGTCCACCGTCATTCCTTGCAGGCCGCCATGCCTCGAATCGTGGGTCTGACAGTAGGCACAGCGACAACGGAAGAGCGTTCTCAGGTAAGGCTTGAAGTGGGAAGCTTCGCTGCAGCGGCCTGGGGAGCGGCCGCGGCGGACTTTCATTGGGCGTCCTCCGCCTTCTCGGCCAGTCGGAGCAGCTTGTCCGTCAGGCGTCCCAACTGGGCCAGTGACTTACAACGCTCCGATTCAAGGGAGTCAATCCATCCGGAATCCGCCGTCTTCGTGGCGTAGTCCCGGCCGTCGATCTCTGCCTGTAGGTCGTAGAGTTCAGACCGCTCTTGCGGACTGAGTCCTTCGGCGTCGCGCTTATCGATGAGTCGGTCGTAGGCCGATTGCGCTTCCGCCGGCAGAGAAGGAGATTCACCGCGGCGGGCCCGTTGGTACGCATCCGAGAGGTAGGCGTACAGCGGGCCTGCTCCTTGTGGTCCGGCGGAAAATACCGGACGAAGGGGACCGGCACGCCCAACCGCTGCTGCCCGGCGAACAAGTCGAGAAGCAGCCGTTCCGCCTTGGCGGGAAGTCCGTACAATCGCAGTACCTCGGCGTCCATGCGCCGCAGCAGTTCGTACAAGCGAACCTCGCTGACCCCGTCCGAGTTGATGAGCGACGGGATGCCCTTCCCGGCAGCCTCCAAATAAGCTCGTGCGGCAGCGGCCACCCTCTTGATCGCCCACTCGTCGGCCTTCGGGACGGGCATCCGGTTCAGATCAAGGATGAGAACGTCGCGTTTGAGAGCGTGCGTGTAGACAAAAGCATTCGCTAGGGGAGAACACAGGAAAGCCCACAGGCACTCTAGGTCAGTCCCGACATCGAGCGGGCGCACGGTAATGAAATTGCCTTTCACCGGCCGCCCCTTGCGGTCGATGAACGGCTTGAGCCGCCAAACGCCCCGCCCTGCTGATCGGTAGTTCAAGACGACTTGTCGCGCACCGGTCGTTGTCCCAGACCCCTGGCGACGGTACAGTTCCTGATCGCTCAGGTTGAAATAACCCAATGGAGGGTGCTTATGGATGAACCAGTCGCCCTCGCTTGACGCGAAGCCCGGAACCGAGTCGGGGAAACTCTTCTTGGCGACCGTCTTGACGCCTGCCGGTAAGTCGTTCTTGTTCTTGTACTGCACGCCCTGATTAAGGACGGCGATGGATTCGAGCGACGGGCACGGTACGAGCCAGTGCCAAAGCTCTTCGGTCAACTCAGGCACCCACAACATCTGGTCGAGTTGTTCGGCGAGCTGTGTCTGTGGGAAGATGCGGTTGCTCGTGAAGCGGTAGTCTTCTTTGAAGTTCTCCCGTCCTTCTTCTCGGACTCGCTTGCATCGCACCATCGTCGGCGGACGGTGATTCGTCGCGTGCTTCCTGCCGAGAATCACGGAACACTCGTGGTCGGAAAACTTGAACAGGCGGTCGGGGAATAGGCTGACCTCCGCCAACTGGACGGACTCAAGAAGCTGCCGTCGAAACGACGTAGGCCCCTGTTTGGTGGTGAAGAGGAGCGTGCTGGGAACGATGACGCCGAAAACGGCCCCCGGAGCAAGGTGCGGCAGCGTCCGTTGCAGCAGTCGCAGAGGCTTGTCGCCCTCGAAGGGAGGGTTGGCTAAAAGCACCTTTACGTCTCTGGCCGCGTCTTCCAGCACGCCATCGGCAAACATGTCGCCCGGCTTCACTCCCCTCCATCCGTTGGAATAGGGCACGTCGGCCACGGTTAGTGAGAGTCGGGCAATCTCGACCGCGAAGGGGTCCTTGTCAATGCCGAAGAATCGGTGACGGCAGAACCGACTTAAATCCGCGCGGCTCATGCCCGTGTCGAATGTGCGGAGCAGCCGCACCATGCCTACGAGAAAGGGGGCGTGCCCGCAAGCGGGCTCGAAAATCCGCAGCTGCGCGGGGTCTGAATCCTCGATCCAAGGCGCCAGTCTCCACAGGATGTAATCGACCAGATACGACGGCGTGGCGTGGGTGCCGAGCAGTTTGCGGGTTCGGTCGGTGACTAAGGCGCGCTGGTACACGTCGGCCAGCGTTTCCGTAGTCAGATGTTGAAGGTTGCCCAGCCCGTTGAAGACCTCGACGGCCTCTTCCAGCGCTTGCCTTCTCGCGGAGTCTCCTAGCTGAACACCTTCGTCGGACCCGTAGTGTTGCTGCACCCTTGCCAGCGAGTCTTCGAGGTTGCCGAGGTCAAGCCGGATGAAACCATTGACCTGTTTGTCGCGGAGGATTTTGGCGGCTAGCAGCCGGAACGTGTATTTGTAAGCCCACTCCCACTCCTGGTCGCTCAATTCCGACTTGTCGAAGGCGTGATACAGGCCGTCGATAGCTCGCTCCACGGCCAAAGCGATTCTTTCGCCCATCTCCTTTTCAGCGAAGGGCAGGAGTTGAGGGTCTACAAATAGCAGCCGACTTTCGCTGTCGGGCAATCGCCCGCGCGTCTTGGCTTCGTAGATGCGGCGTGGGGCAAGATCGGTCCTGTTCTGCGTGAAGAAGTTCCGCACGCCGGCGGCGGACAGGTCGCTCTCAAGCCGCTCCGCGCCGGATTTGCCTGGCTTCCAAACCTGAGCCCTATTGTCGATGCAGGCGAAAACCAGCGGAGCCCCCAATTCACGCCCTGCCATCACTTCGGCCTGGGGATCGCGCGTGCGGCAGTCGATGGCCGCGATACATGCTGAACGGGCGTCCCTCGGGTAGTGCGCAAACGCCGCCACGTCAACCGACTTGCCCTCGGCGAACTGGTAATCGTCTTCAACGAGACCCGCTTCGTAACCGCATCCGTTCAGCAGGTGCCCCTTGATGGTCTCGGCTGTGACGGTTGAAGTTGCCATGTGAGCGGGCGTGGTCCGGCCGTGGGGGTCGCAAAGACTTGGAAGTCAGGATCGGCAGCACCTGTAGGTGCCTTGAAGGTCCCTGGTCGATTTCATTAGCCGCAGGCACCTCCCGGATTATAGCCCATTCATGGTTCGCGGGCAAAACTCTGTCCCGGCGATCCGAGGCAGTCCATCCTTCATCGGCGCTCATCCGCAGACATTTCCCCTCCACTTTACCTACCCAGACCCCTCCTCCGCGCGGTATTCTTGCGTTCTCGCGTCCCCGGAACGTCGAGGTGCATCATGCCCAAGCGTCCGTCCACCCAGCCTCGTCTGCGGCCGATGAGCGATGTCGAGGCCCGGCCGGTCGAATGGCGATGGTCGCGCTGCATTCCCTGCGGCAAGGCGACGGCGTTCGACGGCGGTCCCCGCCAGCCTTGGCGGGTTGGCGGGCGGATCGTAAGTCGTTGCTGGGTTAGGACATTTACCCGCCAAGGCTCTCCCGCCAACGGGAGCCTTGGCGGGCGAATCCGGCGGACGGACGGCGGTACGCTACGCCGCCGCCGTCGGCGACTCCTCCGCCAGCGACAGCTTCTCCGTCGCCTCGTCGTACTCGAACAGGTCGCCGTACCGCGCCCAGTGCAGGAACGTCTGGAACACCCGGTCGTTGCTCTCCTGCGGCATGTGCAGCGCGATCAGGTCGCGCACGAAGTCGTCGTCGATCTCCCGCCGCGGCTGCTTCTTCAACGCCTCGTACACGTCGCGGAACAGCCGCAGCCGCAACAGGTGGTGCCGCCACAACGCCTGCCGATCCGGCGGGCTGGCCGTCACGAACGCCTTGCCGTCCGGCTCCAGCACCACCAACCGCTTCGGCGTGTCCACCAGATCCATCATCTCCGCCGACTTGACGATGTTGATGACCTGGCCGTACTCCCGGTTGGTGTCGCCGCCGATGCGGTAGATGTCCTCCTTGCCGCCGCGAGCGTCCAGGTACTCCAGGAGGCCGACCACCTCGCTCGGCAGCGCGGCGGGCAGCGGTTCGTAGACCGCCGCCGTCGGTTGCGGACCGCTCGGAGGCGCCACGTCCGGCATTTCGCTGTGCGTGATGACCTCGTGCAGCCGATCGACCAGGTTGATCAGCTGCGGCGAGCGGTAGTCGCGCGGCCGCGGCAGCTTGTTCTCCACGACGGTGCGCACCCGGCCGGGGTTGGCCGCCAGGATCACGATCCGGTCGGCCATGTAGGCTACCTCCGTGAT
This sequence comes from uncultured Planctomycetaceae bacterium, assembly GCA_963771935.1. Lineage (GTDB taxonomy): Bacteria > Planctomycetota > Planctomycetia > Gemmatales > Gemmataceae > UBA4732. The sequence goes on from CAVYVK010000011.1 coordinate 27,883, forward strand.
GTCATGGCTGACAAGCAGGATCGACGAAAGCCGCTGTTTGCGGCGCCGACCAGATGTCGAGGATCTCGGCCCGAAGGCTCTCCGCCGTCAGGGCGTCCACGTGGCTGAACGGCTCGTCCATGAGCAGGATTTCCGGGTCCACCGACAGACCGCGAGCCATGCCGACGCGCTGCTTCATGCCGCCGGAAAGCTCGCGCGGATAGGCGTCCTCGAAGCCGCTCAGGCCGACCATGCGGATGGCCTTCTCCGCCCGCTCGGCCACCGCCGTCCCTCCCAGCCCTTCCGCCCGCAGCACCGTCTGGATGTTCTCCTGCACCGTCATCCACGGGTAGAGGGCGAAGCTCTGAAAGACGATGGCCACGCCGGGGTTGAGGCCCTTGAGCGGTTCGCCGTGGTAAAAGACCTCGCCGCGCGTCGGCTGGATGAGGCCGGCCAGGATGCGCAGGATGGTCGATTTGCCGCAGCCGGAGGGGCCGAGCAGGGCGACGACCTCGTTGGGCCGCACGGCCAGGTTGACGTCTTCCAGCACGCGCAACGGCGTGCCGCTGGGTTGGGGGAACTGCTGCCAGACGCCTTTCACCTCGCACAGGTCGGTCGTCATCGGTTCAGCCCCCTTTCAGCGCCAGCGATGGAAAAACGCGTCTCCGCGAGATGGTAGCATTTGTGCCAGACGAGACGGTTGAACACCACGACCACCAGGGACATGACCAGGACGCTGGCCGCCAAATAGCGATAGTTGGCGTCGCTGGAAGGCGTCTGCTGCTCCACCGTGGGGACGCCGGGGTCCGGCTCGCCGGCCGCCGCCTTCATGATATCCGCGCCCAGCCCCTGCGCCGTCAACATCCGGCCCTGGCTGTCCTGGCCGATCTCGGCCAGGATGGTCGCGTTCCAGGCGCCGCCCGCCGCCGTCACCCAGCCGGTGACGAGGAACGGGAACAGAGCGGGAAAATAGAGGACCTTGAAACGCTGCCATCCGCGGATGTTGTAACTGCGGGCCGCCTCCTTAAGGTCGGCGGGCACGGCCATGGCCCCGGCGATCACGTTGAACAGGATGTACCATTGCGTCCCCAGCAGCATCAAGAGGATGCTGCCCCATTCCAGCACCGACGTGTCGTCGCCCCTTCCCCACAGCGCCTTCGCCGCCGCTTGGAACCCCAGGATGGCCAGCGGAAAGACCAGCGGCGACGGGAACGACGCCAGCACTTGCACGACCGGCTGCAACACGCGCGACAGCCGCGGCGACAGGCCGATCAGCAGGCCCGCCGGAAGCGCCCAGAGGTGCCGATCACCACGGCGGCCAGCACGCGAAGCAGCGTCCAGAGGGCGTCCATCAGGAGGACGCCCCAGGAGACCGCATGGAACTGAAGGATCAGCTGCAGGAGGCACCAGCCGCCGTAGATCAGCACGCCCACCAGCGCGACGAACAGCGCCCGCGACACCCAGGCCATGAGCGGCGAGCCTTGCGTCGGGTCCACCAGGGCCGGGGGCGACGCCTCGGTCTTCCCGCCCTCTCGGCGCAGCAGCACGGCGCCCAGTCCCTTCAGCAGGGAATTCACCAGCCGCGACCGGCGCAGCAGATCGAGGAACCAGGAAGTCGTCGCCTCCTGCGCCCCGCCTTCCTCGACGCGGAACTTCTGCGCCCAGGCCACGACCGGCCGCCACAGCAGCTGATCCAGGGCCACAATCATGAGAGTCATGGCGAGAACGCCCCAGCCGATGGCGCCCCAGTCCCAGGCGTCGCCGGTCGAGGCCTTCTTGATGTACGAGCCGATGCCGGGCAGTCCAGTAGTGGCTCGTCGCCGATGTCGAGGCCTTCGACGGCCGCCAGGAAGAACCAGCCGCCGGCGAAGCTCATCATGCTGTTCCAGATCAGGCCGATGGTCGAGAACGGCAGCTCGACCCATTTGAAGCGCCGCCACCAGCTGAAGCGGTAGACCGTCGCCGCCTCGTGCATGTCGGAGGGCACCGACCGAACCGACTGGTAGAAGCTGAACGTCATGTTCCAGGCCTGGCCGGTGAAGATGGAGATGATGACGGCCAGCTCCAGGCCGACGTTGTTGGTCGGGAACGCCTTGACGAAGACCAGCAGCAGGAAGGGAGCGAAGCCCAGGACGGGGATGCTTTGCAGAATGTCCAGCAGCGGAATGAGGACGCGCTGGGCGACGCGGTCCTTGGCCGCCCAGTAGCCGTAAACGAGCGTGAACAGCAGCGACAGGACGTAGGCGATGAGGCCGCGCATCAGCGAGTAGAACGTGTAGAGCGGCAACGCCCACGGCGAAAGGTCGATGGACCGAACCGCCTCCTCGCTGGAATGGGGAGGCCGCTCGTTCAAGTGGACGCCCAGCTGCCACAGGCCGACCACCAGGGCGGCGACGGCGAGGATGAAGATCAGGTCAAACCAGCCCAGCTTGCGCGAACGGTCGAGCCAGCCCGTGGCGCCGCCCCAGACCTTGCGAAAGAACGGTTGATTCACGCACGCCTCGCGCCAGGGGACCGCCCCCTCCCTGCCCTCCCCCGCCGCGGGGGAGGGCAGGGAGGGGGCTGCCCTTGTCATATGGATCGGACCCGGCCGTTTCCCGGTTGATGAAGAAGGCCGGGAATAATTCCGCCGCCGTCCTCAAGTCGAGGGGGCGGGTCGGCCGATATTAGCTGGCCGAGGTTCGTCCCCCGCGTACTCGTGCGCGGCCGGTGGACGAATCAAAGTAATCGGAGGAGGCTTCGCCGGAAACGGCGGTACCTCGAAAGGAGCGACGGTGGTGTAGGAAAACGACGAACAAGCCGAAGGAGATGCCTGATGTTCTCTCGCGAGTCGAAGCCGGGGCTGGGCCGATCGGGACGTGTCCTGCCGCAGCTGGAGAGCCTTGAAGAGCGGTGCTGCCCGAGCAGCGTAATTTTCTCGAGCCACATCCTCACCCTGCAGGGCGACGCATCCAACAGCACGATGCTCGTCAGCGACGACGGCCACGGCGACATCCAGGTGACGCTCAACGGCCACAAGACGTCGTACACTGGGGTCCAGCAAATCCTCATCAACTCGAAGACGGGGAGCGACGTCATTGATTACACCCTCACTAACCCCCTCACCACCTCCGAGCAGCTGAAGTTGAACCTGGGCACTGGCAACGATCAGGTCAAGCTCAATTTCACCAAGGGGGTCACGGCGCCCACGCTGGGTATCAGCCTCAACGGCGGCGGCGGCGACCGGACGGTGGAGGCCGACTTCGGGGCGATCACGAACACCGACCTGACGCTGGCGGCCCAGCTGGGCAGCGATTGGGACCACTTCACCACGTCGTTCAAAGGCGCCATAACGGGACACGCAAAGGTGGGCGTGAACGTGTTGGGCGGCACGGGCTTTGAAGACGTGAACGTCAATGTGAACGGCAACATCGGGGCGCAGGCCCAGATGAGCGTGAATGCCAAACTCGGCAGGCAGGAAGCCACGGCCCACGTCAATTACACCGGCCAGTTGGCCGGCAATCTGTCGGTCGCGTTGCAGGGCGGCTCGTCCTGGAACTGGCTGGAATCGCACTTCAATCTCACGCCGGGCAGCACCGGCGCACTGCTGGCTCAGGAACTGGGCGGACCGGAGTCCGACCTGCTGATCCTGGAAGTCAATAACGTAGGTAGCCATCTGAAGAGCCTGAACGCGCTGATTAACGGCGAGGCCGGGCTGAACACGGCGGAACACACGTCGAACGTCAAGGTGCCTGAACGCCCATTAACGGAGGGGAACGAGAATTCGCAGAGTGGAGGAACGGCCCCGGGTCGCGCGATCCGACCAGCGCGCGACCCGGGGCCGTCGTGTTGTTTCGTTTGGGGCGCCGCCTCAGACACGGCCATAGATGTACTCGCTCATGAGGAAGATCGTTTGCTCGTGGTCGGCGGTTTCGTAGGCGTTGAGGTCGCCGATGGAGACGACGCCGAGCAGCGACTCGTCGTCGCCGAGGACGGGCAGGTGGCGGACGCGGCGGTTTTTCATGGCCGACTTGGCCTCCTCCAGCGGCGTGCCCGGGCGCAGCAGACGACCTCGACGGTCATGGCCTCGCCGACGGCCGTTTGGGCGGGGTCGCGCCCCGCGGCCACGAGATGGAGGATGTCGCGCTCGGTGAACATGCCGGCCACGCGCCCCTGGTCGAGGACGACCAGGGAGCCGATCTTGTGTTCGGTCATCAGCTGCGCGGCCTGGAGCGCGTTGGCGGCCGTGCCGATCGACCACACCTGCGAACCCTTCTTCTGTAGAATTTCCCGGACCTGCGCCATGATGGTTCTCCTTCTGGATGGCAGGAGCGTGGGAGCGCTCCGAACGGGCGATCGTCACCCTTCGATGGATTTGAACCGTTGCCCGGCCCGATCGCCGGGCGACTTAGGTATGGAGATTACCATCCGGGAAGGGACGAGAAAAGAAATAAATGGAAAAATCGAGCGGCCGACGGGAACCGAAGGGGAGACGGACTCACGCGGAGCGAAGGAATGAGAACTCCAGCCCCCGTTGGGAGATGTGAAAAATGCGAAATCCCGCCGCCTCTAGCGCCCGGACGGCTCGCAGGGTCTTCGCCAGGCCGACCGACGGGAAGTGGTGATGGAACTCGACCAGCAGCTGGCGAACCGGAACGCCCGATTCCAGCAGGTCGTCGATCACATCGTATTCGCCGCCCTCGATGTCCATTTTGAGGATCTCGATAGGGCGGCGGCCGAGTTGGTCCCAGACCGTGGAGAGCCGGCGTACGGGGGCCGTCACCAACGCGCCTGCAGCCCCGTCCGCGGCGGGCGTATAGTTGACCGCCCCGGCCCGACGCGGGGCGACGAATCGGACGACGCCGTCGTGGGCCGCTAGGCCGTATTCGTGGAAGTGGAAGCGCGGCGGCAGGGTTTGGGCGCGGACCCAACGGACGGAGGCGGGCGTCGGATCGAAGGCGTGGACCGCGACGCCGAAGCGGCGGATCATGGCCAGATCCCACGCGATGTTGTCGCCGACCCCGAAGGAATAGACGACGCTGTCCGGCGTGACGCCGTCCGGGCAGACGGTCCAGACGCCCGAACGGGCGCCGTCGCGGACGATCGGCACAGAAAACCGCGGCGCGACGCCGTGGTGGGCGAGCTGGCGGCGGCGGAGGAAATCTTTCAAAACGCGCAAGACCATGAGGCGTCCCCGGCGGCGGGCGGCCGGGGGGATACCGTGGCGGGTGAAAGAATTCCAGTCCAACCCGCGCGAGGACGACCAGCCTGAAGCGCGAGCGAGGGAACGCTTCCCCTCGCTCGCGCTTCAGGCTGGTCGCGATGTCCCATTCACCGGCTCTGGCGGTTCATGTCCGCCATCGTTTCGGCCGTCGCGCCGCTGCCGACGAAGAAGTCGCGCCAGTCGCTGAACTGGTCCACCGTGCCTTCCAGGTCGTACTCGCCGCTGATGAGGTCGCCGACCGTCTTGCACCAGGGCCGCAGCTCGCCCGCTCCTCTGCGCTCGCTAAGGCGCACGCCCCTAACTATAAGGCGCGCGCCCCTTAGTGCGCCCTTTAGGGGTCTGCGGATTCGCTACAGGCGACGCCTTCATAGATGCGCCGCCTATCCATTCCCGCGCGCAACATGTTGGTGCGGACAGGCGCCGTGGAGCCCTTTCGCACAGTTGCAATTGAAACAGAGGGTTTGGTAGCCGGTCGGGAATCCCTCGCGCTTCAACCACCGGTAGAAATCCATCCCTTTGAGGCCGAGTAGCCTTCGGTGCCGCACTCCTCCCCCATTCACATGATCGATTGTCAGGAACTCGGGCGTGGACTCGCCACAACAGGCGCAGGCACCGCCGTAGTGGGCCAGCACTTCTTGCTTCAAGCGGCGGCGACACGCCGCGATGTGTCTGTTCCGGTTCGCGCGGCAGGGCGCACAATACCCCACGCTAAGTACTGGACGATGGCCACATTCGGGGCACAGACCCCTCGCCTTCCGGGTTTGCCGTTTAACGCTCATCGCCGTGCGTTGCTTGCCTGCACACACGCCGCAGAGCCGACGACCGGGGCTGGGTAGCCGCTTCCCGCATTGGCGACACAAACCCTGCCGCTTGCGCTCCTCCGCCGCTGCGTGCCACTTCGCACGGCGACGTTCCTTTTCGCCGCTATCGCCGGCGCCAGTTGGTTCCCGCTGATGATCCACGTCTTCCATGGCGCACCTCAACAGAATTTCCTTTTCAGATCCGGGGTGATCGTACTTCGGAACTCACGCCGCAGCCAGGGGGTGGCGCTGTAGGGAGGAGAAAGGGGTGGGAGCCTGCGGATGGACAGGCGGCGCATCTATGAAGGCGTCGCCTGTAGCCAATCTGCCGTCTGTAGCGAATCCGCAGGCCCCCACCCCGGCACCCCTCCGTCGCTTCCCCAAGGGGCGCCCTAAGGTGCGCACGCCTTATATAGGGGCGTGCGCACCTTAGGGCCAGACCTCACGGCGGCGCTGGCGGGGAAGCAGAGCTTCGTCCTCGTTCCCAAACTCTGTTTTGCTCAGCACGTCCAGGCGGCCGGAGCGGAACGCTTCGATCTGGGCGTCGCGGTCGCTGTCGCCGCTGACCACCTCCGACCGCACGCCGCACGCCCGCAACAGGGCGTCGGCCTCGCGGCACTCTTCCAGCGTGTGAAACGACAGCAGCGTCTTGCCCCAGCGCGGGCGGTCGCGCAGATAGAAGCCGGCGACCGACGCCGGCGTATGGCTGGGGATCGTGTAATGGTGGTAGGGGCTGAGGTAGCCGTCCTGGATGAGCGAGGCGATGCCCGCGTCCTTGAGGACGGCGTCGAAGCAGAGCTTGACGCGATCCGCCCGGAACGGCGTGGCCGACAGGCCGAGGATGAAGCGCGGCCGAATGATCTGGTGCAGCTGCGTCATGCTCTGGGCGGCGTCGTGCTGCGCCTCGTCCACGACGAGCAGGTCCAGCCCGGTCGGCGGATCGCGGTCGAACATCGAGAGGAAGGCGGCGTCCACGCCGATGCGCCGCGTCTCGTTCTCGACGCGGGCCTGGGCCAAGAGGTAGCGTCGCATCGCCACCCAGCCGACGCGGAGATTCAGCGTTTCCTGAAGCGCCCGGGCGATGAGCAGACCCATCACCGTCTTGCCGCTGCCGGTCGGACTGTCGATCAGGATGGATCGCAGCCCCTTGTTCCGGAAGAGGTCTACGGCCTTGGCGATGATGCGCAGCTGGTAGGGCCGCGGCTGCACGTCCATTCGCCCGATCCATGCGTCCAGGTCCATCGGAGTTCCTCGTCCCGGCCTTGCCTTGCGGGGAAGTAGGAGGGTTGTACCATTCGGAAAGACGTGGTTGGTAGGTTGGTAGGTTCGCCCTTCGCGCTTGCAATCTCTCACGGCCCGGACTATTCTGCACCGACATCCCGAAACCGCACCCTGGAAAGGACGTAGCATGGCCTCCGACAAGAAAATCCGCGTCGCCGTCGTCGGCCTCGGCTTCGGCGCCGAGTTCATCCCCATCTATCAGAACCATCCCCACGCCGAAATGGTCGCCATTTGCCGCCGCTCCGAACAAGGGGCTGAACGAGTGCGGCGACCGCTTCGGCGTCAAGATCCGCTACACCGACTACGACAAACTGCTCGCCGACCCCAACGTCGACGCCGTCCACATCAATTCGCCCATCCCCGACCACGCCGCGCAGAGCCTCGCCGCCCTGAAGGCCGGCAAGCACGTCGCCTGCACCGTGCCGATGGCCACCACCATCGAGGAGTGCAAGCAGCTCGTCGAGGCCCAGCGGGCCGCCGGCAAGGTCTACATGATGATGGAAACCGTCGTCTACAGCCGCGAGTACCTGTTCGTCAAGGAGCTGTACGACAAGGGCGAGCTGGGACGGATTCAGTTCCTGCGCGGCTGCCACCAGCAGGACATGGACGGCTGGCCCGACTACTGGCCGGGCCTGCCGCCGATGCACTACGCCACGCACTGCGTCAGCCCGTGCCTGGCGCTGCTGGGCAAGCACGCCGAGAGCGTCGTCTGCCACGGCTCCGGCCGCATCCGCGAGGAGCTGATCGGCCGTTACGGCAGCCCGTTCGCCATCGAAACGGCGACGTTCAAGATCCGCGATTCCGACGTGGTCGCCGAGGTGACGCGCAGCCTGTTCGACACGGCCCGGCAGTACCGCGAGAGCTTCGACGCCACCGGCAGCAAGAAGAGTTTCGAGTGGCAGCAGGTCGAGGGCGAGGACCCGGTGATCCACACGCAGGGGCTGCCGGAGCCGGAGATTCCGAAGCGCGTGAAGGTGCCCGACTACGCCCGGCTGTTGCCGGAGCCGATCCGCCGCTTCACGCAGCCGGCGGCGATCCAGGACGCGGAGCACCTGTCGTTCCTGCAGGGCGGCGGCCACGGCGGCTCGCACCCGCACCTGGTCCACGACTGGCTGATGCGCCATCCGCGGCGAACGACCGGCCATGCCCGACGCGGCGACCTCGGCCAACTGGACGATGGTCGGCATCTGCGCCCACCAGTCGGCCATGAAGGGCGGCGAACGGGTGACGATTCCGACCTTCTAAATCAAAAATCGAACCGCCAAGACGCCAAGAACGCCAAAAATACAAGATTTGTCTTCTTGGCGTTCTTGGCGTCTTGGCGGTTCGTCCTCTCTTATCCGAAATGTTGCTTGACCAGTCTTCGGAAGGCGGCCAGGTCGCGGACCTTGTGGACCGCCTCGCGGAAGGCCGCGAAGTCCGGCAGGAACCGGGCGAAGTAGCAGCTCGTTCGCGCCAGCCGCCGCAATCCCACCGCCGAACCGTACAGCCGGAACTCCCCCTCGACCAGCTCCAGCAGCGCCCGGCCGCGCTCCCTGGGTACCGGCGGCCGCGGCGTCGGCTCCTTCCGCCACAGCGCCCGCGCCTGTCCGAAGATCCACGGATTGCCGAGACAGCCGCGGCCGATCGCGACGCCGTCCGCCCCGGTTTCGCGCAGGAAACGCAGGGCGTCGGCCGGCTCGCGGACGCCGCCGCTGCCCAGCACCGGGATCGTCGCCGTCGCCTTCACGCGCGCCACCACGCCCCAGTCGGGGCCGCCGACGTAAGCCTGGGCCACGCTGCGGGCGTGGACGTCCACCGCCGACGCGCCGGCGTCCTGCGCCCGCCGCGCCACTTCCGCCGCCGTCTCATGATCCGCATCCGGCCCACTGCGGATCTTCAACGTCACTGGGATCGACACGGCCCGCACCACGGCCGCGACGATGGCGCCGACGGCCGGCGGGTCGGCCAGCAGCGCTCCCCCTCGCCGCGCCCCAGCAAACGACGAATCGGACACTCGAAGTTCAGATCGACGTGGTCGAAGCCCTGTTCCGCGACGACGCGGGCGGCCTCGGCCATCACGGCGGGATCCTTGCCGCTGATCTGGCCGGCGCACGGCCGTTCCCGCGGCTCCGTGTGAAGCATCCGCAGCGCCCGCCGGTCGCGCCGGGCCACGTCGGCCGCGTCGATGCGCTCCGTGCAGACGAGACTGGCGCCGTGCCGCTTCATCAGCAGCCGGAAGGGGAGGTTCGTATGTTCCTCCATCGGCGCGAGCGTGATGGGATGGGTCAAGTGGAAGCGGTGAGAATTGGTCATTCCAGGGAAGACCGGAATCGTTTAGCCGCGACCCGAAGGGGAGTCGCTTTGCCGACGCGCTCCCCTTCGGGTCGCGGCTAAACAGGCGGCGTACTGAGCAGTTACTTCGCCCGGCTCAGATACTCGCCGGTTCGCGTATCGACCTGGACGACCTCGCCGATGTTGATGAACCCCGGCACCGTGATCTTGAGGCCGGTTTCCAGCGTGGCCGGCTTGTACTGGGCGGCGGCCGTCGCCCCCTTGAGGGCCGGCTCCGTCTCCACCACCTTCAGATCGACGGTGTTCGGCAGCTCCAGACTGAGCGGCTTGCCGTCGTGGAACGTGACCTTGGCGTCCTCGTTCTCCTTGAGGTACTGCATCTGGTCGCCGACCCAGTCCTTGCCGAGAGTGATCTGGTCGTAGTTTTCCTTGTCCATGAAGACGTAGCCGTCGCCGTCCTGGTAGAGGTACTGCATCGCCCGCGTCTCCAGGAAGGCCGTCTCGACCTTGTCCTCGGGGTGGACGCGCCGATCCTGCACCAGGCCGGTCTTGAGGTTCTTCACCTTGATGCGCAGCTTGGAGGGCAGGTTGCCCGGCGTCTTGAGGTCGCGGTCCATGACCTGGTAGAGCTGACCGTCCTCGTTGATGATCATGCCGCGGCGCAGTTCGACGTAGTTAATGGAAGGCACGAGAGTCTCCGTCTCCTTTTCACTTGGCCCGGCTGAGGTACTCGCCGGTGCGCGTATCGATTTGGATCACTTCCCCAACGCCGACGAACGGCGGCACCGTGATTTTCAACCCCGTTTCGAGGACGGCCGGCTTGTACAGGGCCTGGGCCGTCGCGCCCTTGAGCGACGGCTCCGTCTCCACGACCTTCAGCTCGACCATGGGCGGCAGCTCCAAACTCAGCGGTTTGCCCTCGTAAAAGGTGACGGCGGCGTCGTCGTTCTCCTTGAGGTAGAGAATCTGATCGCCGACCCACTCCCTGCTGAGCGTGGTCTGGTCGAACGTCTCCTTGTCCATGAAGACGTAATCGTCGCCCTCCTGGTAGAGGTATTGCATCGGCCGCTTGTCGAGGTAGGCCACCTCGACCTTGTCCTCCGGCTTGAACCGGCGCGGCGTGACGGCGCCGGTCTTGAGGTTCTTCAGCTTGAGATTGAGGATGGCCCGCCAGTTGCCGGGCGTGTTCAGGTCGCGGTCGATGACGGAGTAGAGTTGGCCGTCCTCGCCGACGATGACCATGCCCTTCCGCACCTGACTGTAGTTGAAAGCCGCCACAGGCTCCTCCGTCGGCCTCCGGCCTGGGCGCGGCCGCTGGATTATTCGGTAGTATGTTACTTTAGCAATCCGGACGTGCCGTGAGAAGAGAGAGATGAGGGACGGCCCGTGCTGAAGCACGGGCCTACAGGCCGAAGCCCCGTGAACGGGGCTGACCGGCGTTCCAGTCCCATTCACGGGGCTTTCGCCTGTAGCCTGCCGTGAACGGCGGGGCGCATCAGGGGACGCCGCATTCCAGAGGAGCACCCCCCTTCTGCGTCATCCAAGACAACACGCGCCCAAGCGTCTCCATCGGCAATCCGATCACGTTGCTGACGCTCCCTTCCGCGACGCGCACATACGGATCGTCTTTCTCCTGAATGGCGTACGCCCCGGCGCAGCCCTGCCAGATGCGCGTGGCCAGGTAGGCGTCGATCGCGGCGTCGGTCAGCGCGGCGAAGGCAACGCGCGACCGCTCCTGCCAGCAGACTTGCAGGTCGTCGGGCCGGCGCCACACGACCACGCCGGTCCACAGCTCGTGTTCGCGTCCGGCCAGCTTGCGAAGGATGCGGCGGGCGTCGGCTTCGTCGGCCGGCTTGAGGACGGGGCCGCCGTCGATCCAGCCGATGGAGTCCGCGGCCAGCACCAGGCCGGCGTCGATGCGCGGGGCCACCGCTGCCGCCTTCATCCAGGCCACCGTCGCCGTGAACGAGCGCGGGTCGGCGAAGCCAGTTTCCGGCTCGTCCACGCCGGACGGCAAGACCTCAAAGACGTAGCCGGCCCGCTCCAGCAGATCGCGCCGGCCCCACGAAGCGCTGGCCAGGATCAGGCGCTGCGGCTTCGGATCTGCCATGTCTGCAAAACCTCTTCCAGGCGCGGCCACAGCCGATCCGGCGTCAGCTCCGCCATGCACTCCATGCGGCGGCAGCGCTTCAGCCGGCTGCCCTGGCACCAGACGCGGCTCTCGACGGCCCCCGCCTCGCCGCCGTACGGCCCGGTGAGCAGCGACCTTGGTGCAAGTATACGGGGCGACGACGGGCCGGCCCAGCGCCGCGGCCAGGTGCAGCGGCCCGGTGTCGTTGGCCACGACTGCATCGGCGACCTCCAGCACCGCCGCCAATTGCGGCAGCGTGGTCCGGCCGGCCAGGTTGCACGCCGGCCCCGCCAGCTGCGCCGCCACGTCCCCGGCCAGGGCCGCCTCACTGGCGGCGCCGATGAATACGGCCGTCCCGCCGAAACGTTCCTGGGCTTGTTGTACCAAGACGGCGAAATGCTCCGGCGGCCAGCGCTTGGTCGTCCACCGCGACCCGGCGGCGACCATCAGCCACGGCCGCGCCAAGCCGGCCAGCCGATCCGCGGCCCAGCGCCGCGCTTCACCTCCAATCGGGATGCGAAATACCTTGGGGCCATCCGCCGCGCCCAGCGCCTCGGCGAGCAGCCAGAGGCGATCGACCGCGTGAATCGCCTCGAAGTCGGCGACCCGCACCACGTCGGTGTAGAACCAGGGCGTCCCCTCACGGGCGCTGCTAAGGCCGACGCGGCGGCCCGCCCCGCTGAGAAGGGCGAGCAGGCCAGTGCGGAACAGCCCTTGCAGATCGACGACGAGATCGGGCCGCAGCCGACGCACCTGCTCGGCCAGGCCGAGGAAGGAACGGGCCGCGCTCCACAGGCCGCCGCGAGAGCTGCTGCGGTCGAACGTCAGCACCTCGTCGAGGTCGGGGTGGCCGCGCAGCAGGTCGGCGTAGGAGAGATTGACGACCCAGCGAATATGCGCGTGCGGGAAGCGCCGGCGCAGGGCGGTGAGGACGGGCAAGCTGTGGACGATGTCGCCGAGGGCGCTCGGCTTGAGCAGGACGATGCGGCGGGCGTCGATTTCGGTGAGGGGCGGTCGGCTCCGGCCGGACATGGATATGCACCTTCTCCCTTCCGCGGCCCGCGGGCGGCGGGCCGGACGGGCGGGAGTGTCGCAAAGCCGGCGGAGCGACGCAAGACCGACCGGCGGCCGCGTCCCCACCTACTTCCCGTAGACTTCGATCTCGCGCAGCACGATCTGATGCAACCCGGTCTGGCCGCCCGCGTCGGCCACGTCTTTCGTCGCCCCGCCGCCCCATGTCACGTCATGGACGAGCAGCCGGATCTTGCTCGTCGTCACGGGCTTGAAATAGTGCTGGAAGATCCAGCGGTCAGAGTAGAAGCTGTCCACGGTCGTGCGCGTCACCGGCGTCCACACCTTGTACGTCTTCGTCGGCTCGTCCACCTTGTCGAGCGTCACCCACTTGCCGCCGTCGTCGTACTGCAATTCGTATTGCAGCAGCGACCCTTGCAGCTGCCACGGCGGGGAGGCGTAGACGATCACCCGCGCCACCTCCGTCGGTTTCGGCAGCCGGACCTCGACCGCCGCCGGGAACTCCTTCACGTTGCTCATCCACGGCTGATCGTCCTTCTTCTGCGCCCAGTACCAGTTCTCGAACTGGCCGTTGATGATCTTGCCGACGTCGTTGTTGATGCGCTTCTCTTTCGGCGTGTCTGGTTTCTCCGTCGGATACTCCGCCGACCCGTCCGCCACGGCCGACGCGCCCGGCGCCAGGGCCAGGTCGGGGCCGTAATCCTGCGGCACGACGGCGATGGTCTGGTTCTTCGCCGGCTCGACGTACACCGGCAATTCCGGCACGGTCAGCACGGCGCGGCCGTCCTTCACTGGTAGGTCGCTTTCCACGCCGAACGCGGATACGATATGGAGCTTGTCGCCGCCCTTCACGTCCAGCTCGACGCGGCCCTCCGGCTCGCCGGCGCTCTGGAACGCCGCCACGCTTCGACCACCGCCCTCGAACAGGCTGCCGACGTACAGCCGATTGCCGACCGCGCCGAGATCGTAGGCGCGGGCGAAGTGCTTGCCGTACAGCTCCTCCGACCAGACGCGCATCAGTGGCGCGGCCGGGTTGAGGCTGCCGTCGTCGTTCTCCCACCACGTCGGGAAGTCCCAGAAGCCGTGGCTGCGGTCGTACCAGAGGTGGTTGTGCTCCTTGGGAATGCCGTACTGCTCGAAGACCATCATCTCGACCATCGTCCAGCGCCCTTGCAGCCGCGGCTGATAGGAGCCGTAGACGCAGGCGAAAAAGCCCTGTTCCGTCTGCCATTTCTCCAGTTTGTCGGCGCCGTACTTCTTGAGCAGGGCCTGGAGCGAATCGAGGGCCGTGCGCGCCAGGGCCTGGTCGCCGTTGACGCAGTTGTAAGCGTGGAAGGAAAATGCGTCGATGGACTTGGCGCCGCCGACCTTGAAGAAGTCTTCCAGCCACGGCTGCAGGTGCGGGTTGACGCTCACCGTGCCCGGCCCCAGCACCTTCAGCTTCGGATCGACCGACTTGACGGCGTCGTAGAACGGCTTCATTTCCTTCGTCGCGAAATCGGCCCCGCTGCTGCCGCCGTTCGGCTCGTTGCGCGGCTCCCAGTATTCCACCACGTCCTTGAAATGCGCGACGATCTTTTTGACGCCGTCGAGGTTTTTCGTGCCGTTGGGAAAGGCCACCAAGAGGGATCGCTTGCGTTCGGGATCGAACGGCAGGTACATCTTCTGGTCGATGGCCAACTCGACTTCCAGGCGTTTGATGGTCTCGTCGGGCTTGTCAGCGTCGGCCCGGTGGCGCTGCGGCCCCATGCCGGTGACGCCGCGCATCACCTCGTCCATCGTGTCGTCGGGTCCGCCCGGCGTTCCCGGCGGCGGCAGGTCGGGGAAGCGCGGATCCTTGCGAAAGATCACGAACGTCGTGCCGCCGACCACGTCGCCCCACGGCTCCTTGGTCGGGGCGCCATACAGGTAGAGCTTGTACCAGCCCGGCAGCTTCGCGTTCACCTGGAAGCCGCCGCCGGTAACGTCGCCCCGGTCCACCGTCTCGCCCCAGTAGTCGCGGACCTCGAAGCGCGTGGCCGCGTTTCCCTTCACGGTGAAGGCGACGGGTTCGCCGACGGAGAAGACGTGGTTGCGCTTGCCGGAATTGACGGCGACGAGGTTGGGCGGCCGGACATTGGTCCAGCCGCCGGCGTGGGCCGAGGGGCAGAGTCCGCAGAGGAGGCAGGCAGCGGCGACGAAGGAAGACGGGAGAGATCGGCGCATGGCTCATCCTTTCGGCAGGGGAGGCGGTCGGCGGGGATGACGCATGTTACCGGGAAGAGGAGCGGGAGGCAAATGGGTTCGTTATAAGAGCGGTTCGCTCATGCGTAGCCGGCCATTTCGCGGATCTTGATCGCCGTGTCGCTTGCCGACCGATTCATCCGGAAGACAGCGGCACAGGCAGGAACAGCTTCAATGGGTCATCCACCACCGGCTCGAACCCGTGCTTACGGTAAAAGTCGGCCGCGGCTTCGTCCTTGGCATGCACGAGCAGGAGTTTCAGACCGGCGATTTCGGCAGCCTGAATCGTGCGCAGGATCGCATCCTTGAGGAGTGCCTTGCCGAGGCCCTTGCCCTGTTCACGATGATCCACCGCCAGGCGCGCCAGCAGCATCACCGGAATATCGTACTTGCCCAGGCCCTTCACGAGTTTGGCGGGAAGCCGCTTCTGGTCGATCGCGGCATAGACCAGCGAGTAGTAGGCGACCACGACCTTGCTGTCCGCGCGCGTTGTGACGTAGTTGCGCACGATGCCCTTCTTCTGATTTTGCAGGGCGTAGTTGCGCAAGTACAGATTGAGCGCCGGCACGCCGCAGTCAAAAGGAGTCCGGTCGTGCCCCCCGTCGAGCGGTGCAACAGCAGTGAATTCCGATTCAGCCATCCAGGATCGACCGCTCGGTAAGCAGCTTGCGAACGGCCGCGACACTCTTGGCGGGCGGGTGATCGAGCACTTCAAAAATGTGGGCCACCTGCTTCTTGCTGAGCACGATCGTCCCCTCATCGGCCAGCAGTTCGGTCGCCATCTGGTAGGCGTTCTCCAGGACAAAGTCGCTGATCGTGTGGCCGTGCTGTTTCGCAGCGCGGGCGATCACCGCCTTCCGCTCCGGATCGACGCGGATGCTTAAGCGGCTTTCCTTGTTCGAGGACGTGGAATGTATTCTTCGCCATGGGCCTGCCTCTTTGGTTGTGTACCCATTGTACACCCATTTCTCCCTTCCCGCAAGTCGGAGGGCGTCGCACGCCGAGCGAGCGGGTCAGCACAGCGACGAGCCGGCCGAACTCGTGGCGAAAAAAGTGGTCCACCAGCGCGCGGTTCGCTCCTGCGTAGCCGGCCATTTAGGGGAGTTCGATCGCCAACGCAGCGTCGTACTTTGCCCTGGCAATCGTGGGACCGTTTCACCGATCCAGGGTAAAGAAAAGGGTCCCAGCGATGTCAGGAACTTTTTTCCCGCTTTTTGGGCCCGGCACGGCGCCTTTCCAGAGAAAAGGTTCCTGACACCTTCTTCTCGCTGACACCTTCTTCTCGCTCCGTGGCCCAGGAGCGCAGCAGTGTCAGGGGGGAGAAGGGTTCTTCAGCCAGTTACGAATGGCGATCCGCGCAAGCCCCCAGAGTTCTCGCAACAGGCGCTCCTCTTTCTGCCCAGGAGGAGCCCAGCCGAAGTGAGCGTCCTTGTCCATCTCCATCAGGCCGCTTCCGTGAAGAATCTCAGATCGCAGCGCGTACATCTCCCTACGCCGGTTCTCCAAGCTAGCCCCCGGTGCGAACCGCTCGATGAAGTTGCGGAATTTCTCGCCCGGTTGTCCCTGCCTGACTCCGCCAGCACCTCGATGGCGATGACCAGGGAGGCGAACGAAGCGGAGAATGAAAGAGTCCACTGGCGAGAGGCCATGTCCAGCCAGAAGCCGGCGCGGTCGAACTTGTCCCGGTTCGCCTTGGCAAGTTTCGTGTAGCAGCAGATCGACTCGTCGAGATCGGCGGGGCACCGTAGGCTCCCGCCATCGTGGCCCACCTTCGCGTAATAGGCGTCGGGGTCAACCAACTCAAGCAGTTCAGTCGCGGTCGGCGATAGTTCGTCCCGAATGATCTCGCCGAAGCTGGCGAAATAGAATTCCTGGGCCCACTTGGCACCTTGAAACGGAACACCGGGCTCGTGCAGGACCACCCACAGGTGTCGTGGGCGGCGAGGCTGGATCGTCGTTCCGCCTATGAGGAGAACGTTGAGGAGGAAGGTTAAGCGCCGGTGCGCCCGCATCCGCCGGAAGTTCGTGACCTGGATGTCGCCGCCCGCTTTTACCGGGAACTCCAGGATGAACGGGTGCTCGGCGATTCCGTAGGGAGCGCGCGGCGCGTCTGCCGGGGGCGGCAGTACCTGCACGCCGGAGCGTTCGCCGCGCCAGGAACCTGGCACGCGGTAGCCACTGAAGCTACAGTCGCGCCCGACCTTGATCGGCCCGGTCGCCTCGATCTCTTGCGCCACCCGCTCCCACTGTGCGGGGTCGAACGACGGGCCGGGCTCGATGGCAATTAGCTGCTTGCTGTCGGCAAACGTCAGCTTGACCCGGCAGTCGGTGCCGGCCAACGGGAGGTAGAAACTGGTCGGGTTGGTTTCGCGGCCGGAGTACTGACCGGGCTTCCCGATCATTTCGAGCAGGATGAACAGCAGCTCTTCCGAATCAAGGTCGATCCAGCGGCTTCTCAGGAGATTAGTAGTCATGGCGTGCTCGGAGAAATACACGGTGGGCGCAATGTGCATTCAGGACGACCTACTCAACACCCCAGCAAGACCCCACAAGGTGGATGTCGGTTCGTGCAAAACCCTGCGGCCCCCGGCCCAGCCGAAGCGGCAACCGCGGGTCCGAAGCGGATGCACCGACCCGGGCGGTCACCAAACGTGAAGAAAAGGGGTCAGGAACGGGACGCAGCTCGTTTCAAGACCAATCATCGACGCATTGAGCTAACTGGGTATTTCATTCCACTTAAATCGAGCTGCGTACCCTTTTTTTCGTTTCGACGCCGGAATGCTCGAAGAAGACGCGCGTTCCGTCGCCATCGGGTTACTCAGTCCTCAGCTCACCGCTTTCTTCACGAGCGCGCCGATCCTTGCCTCTTCGGCGGCGGTCAACTCCTTCAGCGCGAAGGCGGTCGGCCACATGGCGCCTTCGTCGAGGTTCGCCTCGTGCATGAAGCCGAACGTCGCGTACCTCGTTTTGAACTTCTGCGCGCTTTGGAAGAAGCAGACGACCTTGCCGTCCTTGGCATACGCGGGCATCCCGTACCAGAGTCTCGGCGAGAGGGCTGGCGCGCTGGCTTTGATGATCGCATGGAGCCGCTCGCCCAGGGCGCGATCCGGTTCCGGCATCGCGGCGATCTTCGCGAGCACGGCGCTTTCCCCGTCCGCCTTGTCCGCGCGGGCCGGGGCGCACGGCCGCCTTCTTCGCGGCCTGCTTGGTGGTGCTCTTGGCACTTCGGATACCTTTCAGTCATATTTCGTTCCTATTCGCTAAATGACTCTGAGGGGAATGCCATTAAGATAAGCGTAAGATTTTCAGGGACAACGGGTTATGGCTGGCACTCTGAAGCAGTTGGTATTGGCAGTACCTCGGCGGGTTGCTTCGCTGCGGGAAACGCCCAGTCGCCCGTAGCCCGCCAGAACGCCGCCACATAGCTTCTGCATCGCAAGTCATTACCATTCGAGGAGTTGCGCTTATCTTAACGGCATTCGACTCTGAGGGGTAAAAAACTTCGACGCGCCCGACACGATTCGCCCACTACTATACGGCAAGCGGACCATTGACGGCGATGGAAACGACGGACATGGCAAGCGAGGCGGCCGGGGCGCGATGACGCCGGCGCTTCACACCCAACTCTGCAGCAGCCGTCCCAGCGCGGCGGGCCAGGCGTCGAAGTCGTCGCTCACCTCCTCGGCGTCGGCCCCGATCACTTCCGGTCGCGGCCCATCAATCCGCAGCGCCTGGAAATCCACGTCGCGCGCCTCCAGTTCCAGCGGATCGACGGCCACGATCAGGCCGCTGCACTGGCTGCGCCGCGCCTGCTCGGCGCAGTAGGCCGCGACTCCCTCGGCCGGCGCGTCGTCCAGGCGCACCGTTCCATTGACGATCGGCTCGCGCAGCAGGGTTCGCAGCAGGTCGCGCTCCGAGGCCAGCGGCGCCGCGTCGCCGACGAACACGATCTCGAAAGTCAGCGCGTCCGCGGACAACCATTCCGTCAGCCGTTTCACGGCCATCGTCAGCAGGGCCAGCAGCAGCACGCCGCGCTGGTAGGGCAGCCCGGAGTCCTTGAAGCGCGTGGCCGTCAGGTCGGGGTACAGGGCGAAGACGAAGGCGCGGCGCCGGCGCAGGAACTGGTTCTCGTCGCGCACGTAGAACAGCAGCTCGTCGCGCAGGAACTTCACGTCGAAAAGGTCGGGCCGTTCGTCCGGCTCCATGTACGCCAACTGGGAGTGCAGAAGGCTCTCGATGCCGCCGCGCGTAGAGATGGACGAAAAGCCGCCTACGGGATAGGCGCTGTCGTCGAGGATGCGCGTGGGCGTCTCGCGCGGACCACGGCGGGGGCGCGGCCTGTGCCGCGGCAGGGCCGCCTCCAGGGCGACGGCCGCCTGACGCACCTGGCGGCGCGCCAGCTGTTCGCCCTCGTCGGCCAGGGCGTCGCCGGCCTCCACCGCCGCCACGTCGTCCGGCCCTAGCACTTCGGGCGTCCGTCGCGTCGCCTCGATCAGCGACCGAACCAGACTCTCATTCAGACCATCGGCGCCGTCCTGGCGCAGCGATTCCCAGCCCTGACGCAGTACGTCCTCGGGCGCCTGGTCCAGCAGCCCCTTGAGCAGGCCGGGGCTGAACGCCGCGCCGTCGAAGCCGGAGGCGCTCGTGGAAGCGGTCGAGGACGAACGCCAGGCCGCGCGTCCGGTCGCGGCCCTCGGTGCGGCGCAGGGCGTCGGCGGCCCGGCCGAACGACTCGTCGGCGTAAAACTTGCCAAGGACGTGGTCCTCGTAGGTTCGCACCACGTTGATCGGCAGGCCCGGGACGACAGCGGATCGGCCGAGCCGCGCCGCGCCGTCGCGCCGAAGGCCGCCTGGCCGAGGTCGGCGAGAAAGCCGAGCGGCGGCAGCGCCTGGCCGCCCGACGCCGCTTGCAACGCCCACTCCAGGGCCGGCCGCACCGTCGCCGCGGTCGGCGGCGCCACACGCTGCCACCACAGCCCTTGCAACAGGAACCGACGGGCCTCGCCCAAGTCGCGCAGCTCGTGGATGCTCATCGCCATTTGTCCTATGGGCCATATGGGCCTGGGGCACTATCGGTCAACGGAGACGCTCCAGGCAATCGCCTCCTCTTGACCATTTTACCCGGCCGCGGCTCGGTGGGGCGTCCCGGCGGTCGTTACAACCGTTACGGCCCACATTCCCGTTAATTCCGGCAGCCTCTCCGTCCGAAGAATAACCGGGATGCCTTGGCGCGTCCGCACCGCCCCGGAGCGGTGCGAACGCGGGATCACGAAAGGGCGAGGGCGGCATGAATAGAAAGCACATCGGCCTGGGTGGTCTGGTCGCGGCCTTGCTGTGCCTAGGCTCGGTTCGGGCGCAAGACATGCCCGCGCCATATACCGGCGCGGGCGGATCGCTTTCGCGCCCCGTCGGCCGGCGCACCGCCCTCCGTCGGCCCGGCGCCCCTCCTGCCTGCCGGGCCTGTGGCTCCGATCACGGCCCAGCCGTCGAACTGGATGGACTACCCGCGCTGTCTCGGCTGCTGTGGGCCGATCGGTCGTAACGGGCCGATCGGCTACGAGGCCTACGTCCGCAACGGCCTGGACTTCCCTCTCGGCGGCAACCCATTCGGGGCGCGCATGGCCGCGGGCTGGGACGTTGAAGTCGGCGCCCGGACGCTGTTCTTCAACACCGAATCCGACGCCGCCTGGACCGTCGATCTCGGCGTCAGCAACGTCTACAACTCCAGCCGCGACCGCACCTCGACTTACGCCCTGCTCAATCTCAACGACCAATCGACCAACACCGCCGTCCCCGTGACGGACGTCACGATCCGCGACCTCAACCGGACGTACCTGAATGTCTCGGGCGGCCGCGAGTGGTACCTGTGGGGGACCGCCAATTGCGACAAACCGGACACCAACTGGCGGGTGGGCGTCGATGTGGGCGGTCGCTACGGCACGGAAAAGCTGGACGTGACGAACTTCCGCCACCGCACCGACGTCATCGCCGGCGCGTTCCTGGCGATCCATTCCGACCTGGAAATCCCGTGGGGCTGCTGCATCCTCCAGGCGGGGCTGCGCAGTGAATACGGCTATACGTGGGCGGACATTCTTCAACGCCAGAACGACAGCGACGTGCAGGACATCAACCTGCTCTTCAACATCGGTGTGCGCTTCTGAACGTCCGGACGGGCGCCTGGAATCAGCAGCCGCCATGAATAAGCCTTGACGCCGTACCTTCCCAGGGCTATCCCAGGCGGCCTGTCGCGCCGCCGCTGCTCCCCCTGACTCGCGCCCCGGCCGGCGGTTCCGCGGTCGGGCGACCGGGAGTTCGTTTGGGAGGGCAAGGCGATGGACCGGGCGGCGCCGCGAGAGGAACTGGTCCCGGCGCCCGCCCGCCCCGGACGTCTCCTGTACGCCCGTCGCGCCCTGAAGCTGGCCCTCCTCGCCGCCTTGCTCGTCGTCCATTTCCTCAGCCGGCAATTCCTCGTCCCCACCCGACCCATGCGGGAAGGATGGAACTACCCCTACGTCTACCGCACCTCCCTGGCGTTGCTGGCGGGACGCGGATTCGGCGTGTTCCGCTTTTCCGACGCGCCGGAGTCGAAGCCGGTCGTCGAGTTCCTCACCGGACAGCGGGACGGCCTCAGCCGGGCGGAGTTGCGGCGATTCCGAGACGGCCCTGACGGCCGGCCCGTCGCCTTCCCCCTGCCGGAGTCGCAAATCGCCCTTCCCCACTTCCCCCCGGGTGGAGAGTTGGCCACTCCGCTCAGCCCGCTGCATTCCACTCGCGTCCTCGATCTGTATTTGACCGCCCTGCTGTGGGAGATTTTTGGCATCCGCTGGTCGGTCTTGCTCACGGCCTGCGCCCTGACCAGCACGGCCGTCTCTCTGCTGATTTTCCTCACGGCCCGGCGCCTCGGCCGCGGCTACTGGCCCGGCCTGGCCGCCGCCTTGCTCTTCCTGGCCTCGCCGCTGGAGAACGACTACGCCATCCGCGCCCTGCGCAACATCAGCCCGTTGTGGTTCGCGGCGCTGGCCTTCGCTTGCCTGGTCTGCCTGGTCGAACGCTTTCGCTCCGCGGCCGCGAACGGGGCGGCCCTCGGCCTGACCGGCTTCGCCTGCACGCTCGGCTGCGGCTGGCGCCCCGACGCCTTGCTGCTCGTCCCCTTCATTGCGGTGGGGACGGCCGTCGTAGTCCTGCGCCAGCGTCCGTCCTGGCGTTATCGACTGGCGGCGGCGGCCGCGTTCCTCGTCGGCGCCGCCCTGCCCCCGGCGGCCATTCGCGTCCTCGCTCCGCCCTCGCCCCAAAGTCCTCTCGTCGGATTCCAAATGGCCTATTACGGGGAGTACGCCCGCTGCAATCTCCTTGGCCTGGAAAACAGTTTTCAGGTTTCCCGAGATGACGTGGACACCGCCGAGACCGCGCAGCAGTGGCACGCCGACCATCACGCCTCCGCCAGCCCCGCCCCGTGCTACGGCCCAGCCTATGGCGCCGCCTGTTTCGGAATCTACCGGGAGGAGATCCTGCCGAACCTATTCCGGTGGACGTGGTCCTTCCCACGGTTCTTCGTCCGTGCCCTGGACGCTTGCCGCAACCGCGATCTTCCGGTCAACGGATCGACGTACTTGCCCCCGTTGCCGCGGCCGAAGTGGCTGCAAGCGGCGGCGGCCTGGCTGCTGGAACCGCTCTCCGCGGCCGGGCCGTGGCTGTTCGCGCTGGGCGCCGTCGTCTGCCTGCTCCGCCGCGGCGAGCGCGGCCGCTCGCTCTGCCTGGCCGCCTTCTCCGTCTATTACGCGGCCGCGCTATTCTTCGTTCTGCCTGAACTGAAGCACGCCGGGCCGCTGATCCTGCCGCTGTCCGTGTTCGGCGGTGTCGGCCTGGCGTCGTTCCGGGCCTTGGCCCGGCCGCTGCGGCTGACGGCGAAGATGCGCGAGGCGGCGCGGCCGGCCCTGTGGCTAGTCGGTGGGGCCGTCGCGGCGACGCTGGTTTGGGGTCTGGCTTGCGCCGCTGCTTACGGCTTCAGCCTCGAATCCCGCCGCGAACTGCTGGCCGCGGCGTCGGCGCTGGCCCGAACCGGCCGGCCGGACCCGGCGGCGCTGCACGGCCCACGGCTGTTCTCCATCACGCTGCTGCCGGAACGCGGCGACCGGCCGACCGGCTACCTGCTTCGCATCGCAGCGGGCCACGGCCCCTGTTCCCTCGAATGCCGGCGGTTGCGCCCGAGCGCCCACTCGCGCCGGCCCGACTCCTGTTCACGCGGCACCGTCTCCACCCCGGCCGGGAGCAGTGCTTCTTCGTCACCTGCAATCCCGGAGCGGCGTTCGGCGAAGTCAACCCTCTCGTCTGCACCGCCTTCCTGGAAGGCGAGGCGCGGTTCCTCTCTTGCACGCGCATGGACCTGTCCGACTGGCGCCGGCTGCCCGTATGCACCGTGTTCGTCCCCGGCGAGTCCGAACCCGGCGCCCCCGTCGTCGGCGGGACGACCAGTGTGACGCAGTATGCGGAGGATCCGGACCTGAATGAAATGGGACTGTCCTTCGATGAAATGCTGCGATGTGGAGAGGCGCCGCCGGCCGATCTCTTCCCCTCCGACGAGGCAACGGACGGCGGCCGACGGGCCGACCTGCCCCCGGAGGGGTGGCGTCCGGTCACCCCCGATACCGAGACGGAACGAACGGCCGATGGACTGCGCGTGCGAACGCCTGCGCACCCGGGCGCCTATTCCGTGGAAACGCCGACGTTCACCGCTCCGACCGACGGAACGTATTATTTCCGGCTGCGCTACCGCCCCGAGGCCGGGCGGCTGACGTTCGGCGTCCTTTCGCAGGACCGACAGTCGTGGCTGGCGATTCGTGGGTTCAACGACCCCGTCGGCGCCGGCGCCGATCGGATTCTCTCCGTAAAGCTGTGTGCCGGACAGGTGTTCTCGCTGGTCGCGGCGAACGGGGGCCCGGTCGATGGTCAAGTTTCCGTATTCGTGATCGAAAGTTTGTCAGTCTACCGCGACAGTTCGGGCGACTGACCCGATCGGTCCTCGCGACCGTAAGAGGGTTGGTCCCGCATTACAGGGGCGCTGCCCGGCGCAATATCTTCTCAGGAGATCGCCGAAAACGCCGATCGGATCCGGTTGCTACTGCCATAAAGTCCTCTTGACGCCGAAGGGCTTCCCGCCGCATAGAAGGCGCCCGCGGCCCGTTGGGGAACGGGTCGATGCGGGGGAAGGGGGGCGGGGGAACATGGACGCTTCGCGTATTGTCCGTCGCATCTACGACAACCTGAGCTGGTCCGCGCCCTTTGAACCACCCGGTCTGTGTCCACCGGAAGAAGTCTGGCGCCGCCTCCACGCCCTGTGGCGGAAGCCGGATCGGACCTTCGTCGCGCGCCTCTACCCGTTGCTGCTGGACCGGCCGGCCGACGCGGAAGGCCTGGCGGCGCTCCGCGCCGTCCTCGCTCGAGGCGCGCCACGGTCGATTGTGGTGCGCCAGCTGGCGCTGAGCGACGAAGCCCGCGCCAAGCAACTCGACATCTCCTGGCTGGCCCGCCTGGCGTCCCTGGAAGCGGAGGCCGTCTGGCCGCGTCTGCACGCCCTTTGGCGCGCCCCGGATCGTGTCTTCGTGAAGGGTCTCTACCGGCTGTTGCTGGGCCGGCACGCGACGCAGGGGCGGCCGGATTTCTTGCCCTGCTAGCGGCGGGCGCCCCCGATCCGAGGTCGTGCGCAGGGTGGCCCTCAGCGACGAGGCCCGGGCGGCCGGCCTGGACGTCTCCTGGCTGTCCCGTCTGGACCAGCTGGAACACGGCCGGCGCCGACTCTCTTTCCGCTCGCTCAAGACCCTCGTTCTGCGGTTACTGGGTGGACGAAAAGTCGTCCGTCCCTCGCCGGCGGCACCGGATGAGGTCCGCCGCGCGGCGTGACGGCTGGCGCCGGCCGCGCCCGCCGCTTCTCGCGCATGTGCTTCAAGTCCGCGACGATCAGGAAGCTGACGATCACCAGCAGCACCCACGAGCTGATTTTCCCCGCCGACACCATCCGCCACGCCTCCCGCTGTTCCGGGTAGACCCAGGCGCCCAGGAAGGTGGAGATGTTCTCGGCCACCCACACGAACAGGCCGATCAGGGCGAACGACAGCAGCAGCGGCATCCGCCGCGTCCGCTCCGTCACCCGAAAGCGCACCCGCGTCCGCCAGAAGACGCACGCCACGGCCGCGGCCAGCACCCAGCGCAGGTCGGCGATGAAATGCTCCGTGAAGAAATTGAGATAGACGGCCGCGCTCAGCGGTACGCTCAGCACGTACGGCGGATAGCGCTCCAGATCCAGCTCCAGAATGCGCCACGCCTGGCACATATAGCTGGCCACGGCGGCGTACATGAAGCCGCTGTAAAGGGGCACATTACCGATCTTGAGAAACCCGTACTCCGGGTACGACCACGAGGCGACGCCGGGGCTGGTCTTGAACAGTTCCAGGGCGACGCCCAGGACGTGGAAAGCGCAGAGGGTGATGGGCCTCGTCTCGGGTTTCCAGGCGCGTGACGAGCAGCACGATCTGGATGGCGACGGCGGCGAGGCAGAGGAAGTCGTAGCGCGGCAGGCCGAACAGCGGGAGATGATGCGACAGGAAGAGCAGGCCGAAGAAGAGACCGGCGAAGAGGCACGCCCGCGCCTCCTTCAGGCCGAAAACGAAGAACTCCCACAGGAACGCACGCATGGCCGGGTCACTTCCGGGGGATGTTGCGCACCTTATAGGTCTTATGAATCCCATAAGCCCTATTCGTCGTCGTTCGACTTGCTAAGTATTCAGGACGGGACGCCCGTTGAACGCTTCGCCGACGCCGCCGAGGCCCTCGAACAGCACATCCAGAACCTGATCCGCGCGGAATGGGCGACCGCCGGCCCCGGTTCGACTTCGACTGAAAAGATGAGTTAATAAAGTAGCACGCCGGGCGACCGCTTTGCAAGAGCGGTTGCCCGACGGGCCAGGGTCAATCAAAGATTCACGATACCCAATTCGGCGAGGACGGCGGGGACGCGGTAAGGGTTGGCCCGCAGCGCCTCCGCAATGTTGGTCGCGCCCAAGAGGCGCAGGAGACTGACCGCCGCGTTCCGCAGCGCCGCCATCACCTGCGGGGCCGCCTCCGTCCGGAGGCGGCTGGCATCCTCCCCCAGCGTCACGTCGCGCACCCCGTGCAGCCGATTCTCAATCCCCCAGTGGCCGCGCCAGCAGGCCAGGAGTTCGGCGGCCCCCGCCCATTCGGGACCCGCGCTGGTGATGCCGTAGGCCGTCTCCCGACGCTCCTCACCGCCGCACTTAACCACGCGCTCGATCCGGCGCACCTGGCCCACGCCCGGCCAATCCAAGTAGTCGTTCCGCCGCGGCGTCGTCCGAATCGTCCGCACCTCGACCCGCCCCCCGTGCTGGTCGGTGCTGCTCGCCGTATCGTCCTCGCTGCGTCGCCGCGCCTCCTCGTAGGGGGAAAAGGCCGGCTCGAAGGCGGCCTGGATGTCCTTCAGCAGCGTCTCCTGATTGTCCTTGACCGCGAAGAAGTAATGCCCGCCCCGCTCCAAAATCCGCTCGGCCGCATCCCGGTGACAGAACAGGGCGTCGGCCGTGACCAGCCGACCCTCCAGGACCAACCCTTCCAACAGGGCCAGCGCCGCCTTGTGTTCATTGGTCTTGCCGTCCACCGCGGTCTGTCGCAGCACGCCCCCCGTCGGCCCGTCCAGGAGCGACAGCAGGTGGACGGCGGATCGCAACGGGCCAGGACTGCCGCGGGCCGTCTTGCCATCCATCGGCGTGGGACGCAGTTGGTCGGCCTCGGGGCGGACGAGCGGGGCGATCCAGCCGCCCAGCACCGCCTCCAAGGTCTCGGCGTCGAGTCGGAGGAAAAGGTAGCGGTAGGCGCCTTGGGTGGGCGGCCTGCGGTAAAAGCCGAGACGGTGCATCAGGCCAAGGTCCTGGCTGCGGCCCCATTGGGCGATGGCGGCGAAGGAGCGCGCCCCGCAGAGAATGGCGGCGCAGGCGGCGGCGAGCAACGCCGTCAGCGGGAAGCGTTGGCCGTGGGGGCTGCGCGGGTCGGGGATGCGGGCGAGGTGGGCAAGCAAGCTGCCGGGGGTGAAGGCGTTCATGCCAGGCGCTCCACGAGAAACGGGCTTGCCTACCCATCTCCAATCCCCCCCACGAGGCAAGGTCAATCTTTCAATGGCCCTGCTCATAGGACGGACTCGCCTTGTTCGGAACAACCCCCGCTGGTATAGAGTTGCGACCGAACCTCCGGTGCGAGACCGAACCATGCGCGACCCTCTTTCGCCCGATGCGCCGTCCTTCCCGGACGCGAAACCCCGGCCGGAGTCTCTCCGCATCGGCGTCAACCTGTTTCCGCTGGCCCTGGCGGGCGGGGGCATGCGCCAGTACGTCCTGCACCTGCTGCCGTGGATGGTGCGGCGCTCGTCGCATCGGTTCCTGCTCTTCCACGGGGCGCAGCGCAATCGTCGGTCGCCCAGCTGCTGCGCGGCCTTCATCCAGGGGAGCGCAATCGAGTCCTCCCTATCTACTTCGAGGACCAGGACCAGATCTTGCGCCAGGCCCACCACTTCGACGTGTTCTTCTGCCCGCTGAACTGCCTGGCGCCGGACCTGCTCGACCGGCCCACAGTTGCCACGCTGGCCGACATTCAGGAGCGTTTTTTTCCACATTATTTCACGCCGCTGGAGCGACAAATCCGGGCCGAACTGTACCCGCACACGGCCCATGCCGCCACGATCCTGCTGACCATCTCACAATTCTCCAAGGATAGCATTTGTTCCGCCTTCGGCGTCCCGCCGGAGAAGATCGTCGTCACGCCGCTGTCGCCGGGCGTGGTGGACGTAGAAGCGAACTGGCCGGCCGATCTGCCGCCGCTGCCGGAAAAATACTTTTTCTACCCGGCAAACCTGTATCCGCACAAGAATCACATTCTGCTGCTCGACGCCCTGCGGCTGCTGCGCGACCGCGGCGTGGATTGCGCCTGCGTCTTGACCGGCCAATCCGTCCAGCCGGGCGTCGATATTCACCGCGAGACGGCGTCGCGCGGCCTGGACGACCGCGTGACGTGCCTGGGGCACGTCTCGGCGCCGGCCGTGCGCCGCCTCTACGAAGGCGCAGCGGCGCTGGCGTTTCCGAGTCGGTTTGAGGGATTCGGCCTACCGCTGGTGGAAGCGATGGCGTGCGGCTGTCCGGTGGTCGCCACGCCGGTCGGCAGCATCCCCGAAGTGGCGGGGGACGCGGCCCTGCTGGTCGCTGACACGGCCGAAGCGTTCGCCGATGCGCTGCAACGGGTATGGAACGATCCCGGATTGCGTTCGGATCTTATCGTGCGCGGCCGGGTTCGCGCCGAGCGCTTCACCGCGGAGCGCGTGGCGGAGCAAACGCTGGACGCGATCGAATCGGCCGTAGTGCGGTTCGCCCGGCCCAGGCCGGGCGGTCGCATGGCAGTTGTGAATCCTAGGGTCGAGGTGCTGTCGGAAGAGCTGTCGGGTGCCATGCTTTCGCGGCCTTCGGGAGACCGGGATGATCCTCCGGGGCTGTGTGGGCCGCGAAAGCATGATGGGGTCGGGAACGCCATCATGCTTTCGCGGCCCACACAGTCGGGGGAGACGGAAGAAGTCGGGGAAGGGCCGCGAAAGCATGGCACCCCCATGACCCCCACGCGGAGTCCTGGAGAAACTATTTATACCACCCCATCGGCGGTTTCCTACGTCGTCCGGCCAAAGCGCGGCGGCCGCGCCCTGGTTGCGACGCTGGCGAGCCTGGCCTACGAAGCGACCGAACAGGACGAAGTGCTGATCCTGGCCGCTCCCGACGACCTCAGCCGCGAGGCGCAGACGCTGGCCGCCAATCTGGGGACGGTTCGATTCGTTCCCGGCGCGCGAACCGCCGGCGGTTGGCTCGACGAGGTTCGCCGTGAAATCGTTTGTTATCTGCATGAAGGCGATCGTCCGGCCGAGGGCGCGACGGCAGCGGTCCTGACCGCGTTCGCCGAGCATCCCGATGCCGAGGCCGTCGTCGGCCAGGTGCTGGGCCTGGGTCGGCGCGGCCGGCTGACGCGCGTCCGCTATCGGCCGCCGCAGTCGTACCGCCCGGAGTCCGGCGGCCCCGCGCCGCCGGCCGCCGTCTTCTGGAAGCGCTCGTGGCTGCTGGGACGCCGCGCCGCTCTGGCCGGTCCTCGCTGGCCGGATCGCCTCCTGCGGGAGTGCGGCGATCGCGCCCGCGCCCTCAACCGCACCGTCGCCCACGTCCCGGCGCCGCGTCCACTGGTGCGGCCGATCGCCCGCGCCCTGGCCCGACGGATGCCGTCCTGGATCGAGGATTTTTTGAAGCGAGTTTATCGGCGAATGGCCCGTTCCGGCGTCGCCCCGAAATAGGCGCCTCCCATGCCAAACCCCAAGGTCGCGGTGGTCGTCCCCGTCCACGGCCGTCTGGCCCAGACGCTGCGTTTCATCGAGTCGTTCCGGCGCGTGGAATACGACGCTTATGAGCTGGTTATTGTCGATGACGCCTCGCCGGACGACACGGCGGTGGTGCTGGGCCGCGACCATCCCGACGTGGTGGTTCTGCCTGGCGACGGCAAGCTGTGGTGGACGGGCGGCACGAACCTCGGCGTCCGTTACGCCCTCGACCACGGCTTCGACTACGTGCTGACGATCAACAACGACACCTGCGTCGCGCCCCCGTTTCTGACTTCCCTGGTGGAGACGGCCGAGCGTCGCGCGCCGTGCGTCGTGGGCTGCCGCATCCAGTTCCTCGACCAGCCGCGGCGTGTTTGGGGCGTGGGGGCCACGATGCACTGGGGCCGACGCCTTTTCGCCGACGTGTGCGAGCGCGACTCCGACGAGGCCGAGCTGCTGGCCCGTCTCGCCAGTCCCGTGCCGGTCGATATGCTGCCCGGTTGCGGCGCCCTCGTGCCGGCCGCCTGTTATCGCGCGGTCGGCCTGTATGACGGCCGCATGTTTCCCCATTACCACGCCGATTCGGAGTTCACCCTGCGCGCCGCCCACGGCGGCTATCGCATCCTGGTCGATCTGAACGCCGTCGTCTATCTCGACGAACCGGAAACGACCCGCAAGCTGAGCCTATTCCGCCTGCGCTCGCCGATGTACTGGCGGCCGCTGCTGGCGATGTACCTGCGCTACTGTCCGCCCCGCCGCCTACCTCCGGTGCTGGCCGGGCTGTTCCTGCGCGGGCTGAAGCGCCTCATCGTCCCGCGACGGGCGGGCTGAGCGTCGCTGGAACGAAGGGAGATCGCCGTGCCGATCGCCAACCTGTGGCTCGACGTGACCACCCTCCTCCGCTGTCCTGGCCGAATCACTGGCATCCCGCGCACCATCTCGGAACTCGCCGCGGCGCTGACGCAGGCACCCGGACTCCGCCTCCGCTTTTGCGCCTTCCACGACTGGCGGCAGTGCTATATCGAGATCCCCCAGCAAGCCGTCCCGCTCCCGGCGCCAGCGGTTCGCTCATCGGAAAGCGCGCCCGCCGCGCCGCGGAAACCGCGCCGGTCGTGGCGCGCCCGACTCCGATCGCTGCACCGCGCCCTTCCCGCCGACCTGCAGCAGGCCAGCCGTGAAGGCTATAGCGCCATGCAGTATCTCAAAACATTTCTGTCCCGCCAAGGCCGCGCCTCGGTGATGAAGCTCGGCCGGGATCTGGTGCGCGGGGCCGAACGGCTGGGACTGCGACGGAACGCCCCGGACCTCTTCGCGGACGGCGACGTTCTTTTCATCCCCGGAGCGAGTTGGGACGACCTCGGCGCCTTCGACGCCTTGGTCCGGATCAAGCAGACCCGGCGGCTCGCGGTGGTTCCCATCGTCTACGACGTGATCCCGGCCAGGCTGCCTCAGGCGTGTGAACCGCTGCTCGTGCAGCTGTTTGCCCCGTGGATTCGCAAGCTGCTGACGTTGTCCGATCTGATCCTGACCATCTCGCGCTGGTCGCGCCGCGACCTGATTGCGCTGGCCGAAGAGCTGGGCGTCGCAGCGCCGCCCGTCGAGGTGATCCGCCTGGGCGACACCCCCGCCGGGTTCAACCGCCCGGCCCGGCCCGCCAACCTTCCGCCCGGCGTCGGGACGTTCGCCCTGTCGGTGGGGACTTTTGAGGTCCGCAAAAACCACTGGCTGCTCTACCACGTCTGGCGGCGGCTGATCGAAACGCACGGCGACCGCGTCCCGCCGCTGGTGCTGGCCGGCCGGATGGGCTGGGCCACGAAAGACGTGCGGCAGCTGATCCAGGCCGACCCGATGGCGCGCGACCGCATCCTCGTTCTGTTCGACGCGACGGACGAGGAGTTGTCGTGGCTCTACGCGCACTGTCTTTTCACCCTTTACCCCTCGCATTACGAGGGATGGGGCCTGCCCGTGGCGGAGGGTCTGGCGCACGGCAAGCACTGCGTCTGCTCGAACGCCACGTCTCTGCCGGAGGTCGGCGGCGCCTGGGTGGACTACCACGATCCGCTCGACGGGACGCGGTGCGTCGAGCTGGTGGGGCGCGTGCTGTTCGAGCCGGGCTATCGGGAGGGGCGCGAGGCCCGCATCCGCGCGGAGTTCCGCGGCGCGACGTGGGGCGACTGCGCCGCCGGGATCGTCCCGCTGATGGAGGAGCGGCTGGGCGTCCGGTTGACCGGGGCGGCCCCTGCGGCTTCCGAGGCCGCCTGAGATCCCCGATCACGCCTTTCCACGTTGGACCTCGTGGACTCGCCCCCGGTCGTGGCGATAGAATGATGAGTTGAGGGATTGCCGCCATTCTGCCAAGGGAGTCTCGCTATGTCGCAGGTTTGGTCCGTGGCCAAGGAGTTCGTCAAACTTTCGCTCTCCGGCGACGAACCCGATCCGTTGACGAACCTTCGGCTGCAAAAACTGCTCTACTACGCCCAGGCGTGGTCCTTGGTGCTGCGGGAGAGCGAGTTGTTTTCGGACGAGTTGGAGGCATGGCGGCACGGTCCCATCGTCGCGGCCGTGGTTCACGCCTTATCGGACGGCCCGGGCGTCAACCCGATTCCATCCGAAGCCTTCGCAGCCGCCCCGGACCTCCAGGGAGAGGCGGCGGCGTTGGTGCGGTGCGTATGGGAGGCGTACAACCCTTACTCCGCGCTCCAGCTTTCCAATATGACCCGCGCCGAAACTCCCTGGCGCAATGCATGGAACGATCGGCCCACGGAAGAGAGCGGCGCCGAGCCGATCTCCGTGATCGATCTCGAAGATTTTTTCAGCAAGCAGACGATGCCTGCCCCACTCGCGGCCTTCAGCCATGAACTCCGTAAAAGGACGGAACAGGCCGAGCGGGAATTGGCGGAACTGGCCCCTCTCGACGCCGGCCGCTTGACGGCCGCGGCGAAAAGCTTCACCCCGCCTACGAACGTTCTCACGGGCGGGGGCTGACCCCGTGGCGCTGAAGTATCCGCGCGGGACGATCCTTCTCGTCTCGCAGGTTCCAATCCGAACGGCGTGAACCCGAAGGACCGCTTCATTGTTCTCGTCCGAGATTTCGACGACGCCGACGTGCTCGCTTACGGCGTGGCCGTGACGGGGACGTTCCACTACCCCCTTCCAGCCACGTCCGTTCCGTTGCCTTTCCACCGACAGGGGCGCTGTGCTACAGGGCTTATTAAGGATTGCGTCGCCGATTACACCTGGATCGTCGTCGCCGCCCCCCCAAGACTTCATCAAGCGGAACGGCATGACCCCGCCGATTCCGTTGGTGGCCATTCTCCGGGAAGTTCAGGCGCATCTGCCGCCCCCACCGCCTGCGACGTCCGCCGGAAGCTGACGTCTTGGAGCGAACAACGCCTCGGTTCCGCTGACTGTGTCCTTTTCTTCCTTTCACCCAATCCGCCGGCTGCGGAAGTCATAGGCCGTTCGGACGAAACGACGCCAGCCCGAAGCGCGAGAGGGATCGCCCCGTCTGCTCGCGCTTCGGGCTGGTTAGGAAACTTTCCTCCGCCCCTACTTGTCCTTGCTGGGCTTCGTGTCCGTGCTGGCCTTTTCGGGCTTCGTCGTGTTGGCGTCGGGGAGCTTTTCCGCCATCTCCAGATGATGCTTGAGCACCGGCAGGATTTTGGCGGCGACGGCTTTGAGGTCCGCATTCTTGCCGTCCTTCGATTCGGCCTCGAACAGGCCGACGGCCGCCTTGTGAGCGGCCACCTGATTGGAGACGTACTCCTTGTCGAAGGCGTCGCCTTTCAACGTGGACAATTTCTTGGCCAGATCCTGGGCCTTCTCGTCCATGGTCTTCGCGGGCGCGATGCCGGCCTTGTCGGCCGCCTGGTCGAGCTCTTCGAGGGTCTTGGTGTGAGCATCCACCATGTGTTGGCCGAACTGTTTCACGTCGGCGTTGCCCGCCTGTTCCGTTGCCATGCGGCCGAGGTTGATCTCGGCCAGGAAGGCGGCGGACGCCGTATGCACGAAGTCCGCGTCGGAAACTTCGGCCGTCGCCTTGGCGTCGGCCTTCGGCGGGTTGTCCGGCTTGGCCGGGTTGTCGGCCGGCGGCGCGGCCCACGCCAGAGAGGCCCCGAGCAGCGCCAGTCCGGCGCCCCATGTCAATCGCTTCATCGTCGTTCTCCTTCCAGTGATGCCCTCCCGTTCCTGTCGATGAGCAGCCATCGGCAAAAACGGTCCAATCAGACAAGAGCGGCAAAAGTCGTGCCCAGCGGCGCAAGGAACGCCTTTCCCACTCTGACCTTCGGTGGTAGGATCGCCGATGGAAGCTGGTGTGCTTCCGATTGCCGCGCAAGGTGTGCAATGGGCCGCGTTCAGAGGACGGAAGCAGCGGTCGGCCACCCGCGCGGCCGTCCGACGCAAGAAGAGGCGCGTCCTCGAAAGGAATCCCAAAGGAGGTTGTCATGACCAAGAAACGGACAGTGACCCTGGCCCTGCTGGCCGCCCTGGCGCTGGCGGCGTTGCCGTTGGGTTCGGCCCGGGCGGGGGTGTTCATCGGTGTGGGAATCCCCGCGCCTTACTACTACGGCCCCTACCACCGTCACTATTACTACGGTCCCCGGTATTACTACGGCCCCCGCGTCATCGTCGCCGCCCCGCCGGTGTACGTGGCCCCGGCCCCGGCGCCGGTGTACGTCACCCCGGCCCCCGGCACGGTCTACGTGCCGCAAACCCCCACGATCCTCCAAACGCCTCCGGCTCAACCCGTCCCGCCGCCGATCCCGGTAGGCCCGGGCAACTGACGGCTTCGCAGAACGACCCGGAAGGGGACAGGCTCTCCTTCCGGGTCGTCGCTATTCCACCCTTCCCGCGCAAGAGCGCAGCGCTTCGACCAACCGATCCACGTCTTCGGCCGTGTGCCCCGCCGTCAGACTCACGCGCAGCCGCGCCGTCCCCTCCGGCACCGACGGCGGTCGGATCGCCGGAACGAGCAGGCCTAATTCTTCCAATCGGCGCGACACAGCCATTGCGGCGGCGGCGGCGCCGACGATCACGGGAACGATTTGAGATGGGGACACGGCCGCCGGGTTCCCAGTCTTGCGCAGCCGGGTGTGCAGTCGCTCGATCAAACTGAACAGATGATTACGCCTTTCTGGCTCCTTTTGGACGATTTCGACCGCCCGGCGGGCGGCGGCGGCGCTCGGCGGCGCCAGGGCCGTCGAGAAAATGTATGGCCGGGCGTGATTGACCAGCCACGCGACTAGCCGCCGTGAGCCGCACACGAAGCCACCTTGCGATCCCAGTGCCTTGCTCAACGTGCCGATCTTGATGAGCCGCTCCGACGGATAGCTGCCGGCCGAAAGGAGGTCTGTCAGACCGCGGCCGTGGTCGCCGACGACGCCGGTGGCGTGGGCCTCGTCGAGCAGGAGAAGGCAATCGTACCGCTCCGCCAGCTCCACCAATCCGGCCAGCGGGGCGCAATCGCCGTCCATGCTGAAGACGGAATCCGTGACGATCACTCGACGGCGCGCGGCTCTGTTCTCGCGCCTTAGCAGGTCTTCGAGGTGATTGACATCGGCGTGGCGGTAGACGTGGACGGCGGCCTGGGAGAGGCGGCAGCCGTCGATGAGGCTGGCGTGGTTGAGGGCGTCGCTGAAAACGGCGTCGTCGCGGCCGGCCAATGTGCTGACGAGGGCGAGGTTGGCGACGAAGCCGCTGCTGAAGACCAGGGCGGCCTCGGTCCCTTCCCAGCGGGCGAGGGCGCGTTCCAGCGCCCGCAACGGCGGCAACAGACCGGACACCAGCGGCGACGCGCCGGCGCCGCAGCCATAGCGGCGGGCGGCGCGGGCGGCGGCGGCGGCCAGGCGCGGGTCGGCGGCGAGATTCAGATAATCGTTGGAGGAGAAGTTGACGAAGTCGCGGCCGTGCAGGCGGACGCGCGGCCCCTGGGCCGACTGCAAGCGGCGGCGGACGCGGTAGAGGCCGCGGCGGCGGCGGTCGGTCAGGTCGTCGTCCAGCCAGGCGGCCATGAGAAGATTCGGCGGTCCTGATTTGTGTAGGCAATTACTTCTGGGCGGCCGACTTCTTTGCCAAGGCGACCAGTTCGGCCCGCGCCAGCTGGACGTATCCAACGCTTTGCCCTGCGCAACCTGATCGAGCATACGCCGCTCGTCGTCCGTCAGTCGAACGCGGAGGATGTTGTTGCGCCGCTCCCCTTCGGGCTTTTTGGGTCTGCCTCGCATGGGAAAAATGTAGCAATAAAAAATCAGGGAAACAAGTCAACTGACATTGACCCACCAATTTGTGTAGCTATATTTAACCTGAAAAGCGGATGGCCGCTGAGCTGCTGGACTGGACACGGCCCACAAATCCGCTTACTCTCGGAGCGAAGGAAACAAACATGCCTCGCCGCCAAACGCCGGTTGATGCAACTCCCCTGTTCCCGCTCCCGGAACCGTCGCAGGAGCCGCCGCCCCGGTCTTACGACCCCCTCCCCTCCATCTGGTACGGGACCGACGCCGAACTTCTGGAAAAAATGCTCGACTTCTACCCGCGCAAGCGACCGACGCGTATTCTCGACGCTACGGTCAACCAAGGTCGGTTTTGGGTAGGCACGTCACGCCCTGTCGTGGGCTTGGACATCGATCCGAAGCACAAGCCGGACGTGGTGGGGGACAACCGCGCCATGCCATTCGCGGGCGAAGAATTCGACGTGGTGGTCTATGACCCCCCGCACGTACCGAACCAGGGCAAAGACCGCATTAAGGACTTCAACAAGCGCTTCGGCCTCGGGGAGAAATCCCCTGCCGAAAACGGCTATAACTTCTCGCACCTGTATCCGCCTTTCATGGCGGAAGCGTACCGCGTGCTCCGGCCGGAAGGCGTCCTGTTCTGCAAGATCGCGGACTACATTCACAACCACCGCTTCCAGTGGGCGCACGTCGAAGTCATCAAGGCGGCGGCGGCGGCCGGTTTCCTCGCCTGCGACTGCATTGTCAAGGCCCGAAAAGGGCCCATCGTTGATCCGAAGTGGAAGACGGCCCACCATGCACGCCGCCAACACTGCTACTGGCTGGTCTTTCGCAAATCGCAGAAATGCGAGTAAGGGAGGTGGCTCAGGCGTCGGTGGGCTGGTCCCATTCGAGCAGCATCCGGCAGTTCTCCACCTGGAGTCTTTGGATCTGGCATTTCCCGTCGGCGCCGTCGAAGTGGACATGGAACAGTACGCCGCCGCCTGGCACGTCCATACCCAAGCTGCGGCGGTTAGTGCGCGTGCCAACGGGCTGCGCCGTGAGGCCATCCATGCGACGCAACAGGTCTAACGGTACATCGAGCAGCTGGTAATGATAGGCCACGCCGGGCGACAGCATGGCACGAAGCATTAAAATGTACTCGTAACGCGCCAAATGATTCAGTACGTGGCGGATGAGGGCTTCCGAGTTCCACTCGCCGGTTTCCGTGGTGCAGAGCTTGGTGATGCTGATACGGGTCGGTTTAGTGCCCAGTCCCGTCTCCGTTTTGACGGATATTTTGGTCGCTCCAACGGTGAGGTCGTGGCTGGGGCTGTTCGGTGCGGTCGGTATCACCTGATTCCGAGGCCAACCGACGGCTAGGAACGCTCTCTCCACAAGCGACTCGAAAAAGATCCCTTGTGGGGGAATGCGAGGGTACATCGAATGATGCCGCTCCACAAGAGACGCAGCGCCTCCACGAATTGCGGGATGAACAAGGGATGTTCGCCGTCCATGTCGAACTCCTCGAAAAACAGAGGGCGCTATCATCGCTTAAACGACTTCACTTGTCGCCAGATGCCAAGCGTCACGACAACACCGGCAGCTCCCGCGGCGACCGCACCGCCGCCGGCGCGGCGGGCACGGCCGGGTCGGCATCGCCGACGCGGTCGTCGCACCACGTCAGCTCCAGGTCGCGGATCATTTGCAGGTCGTCCTCGTTCGCCCGGCCCGCCGTGGCCAGGTAGTTGCCGATCAGGCCGCTCGTGGCGCCGACGTAGAAGATCCAGCTTTGCAGATCGCGCAGGTTCTTCTCCCGGCCGCCCGCCACCTTCAAATCCTGTCGCGGCAGGATCAGCCGCATCACGGCCACGATTTTCAGGATCTCCATCGGCTTCAATCGCGGCGCGTTCTCCAGCGGCGTGCCGGCGATCGGGAACAGGAAGTTCAGCGGAACCACGTTCGGATTCAGCTCCTTGAGGCTGAACGCCAGGCTGACGCGGTCCTCGATCGTCTCGCCCATGCCGAAGATGCAGCCGCAGCACGTCTCCAGGCCGACCCGCTGCGCCAGCCGCACCGTGTCCACCCGCTCCTGCCAGGCGTGCGTCGTCACGATTTGCGGGTAGAACTCGCGCGACGTTTCCAGGTTGTGGTTGATGCGACGGACGCCGGCTTCCTTGAGGTCGCGGGCCTGGTCTTCGGTCAGCCGGCCGAGCGTGGCGCAGTGGCAGATGCCGTCCGCCTCCTTCATCGCGTGGACGGCTTCCATGATCTTCGGCCACTCGCGCTGCGTCGGGCCGCGGCCGCTGTTGACGATGCCGAAGGCGCTGGCGCCGCGGTCGCGCGCGTCGGCGCAGGCCGCTGTCACCTCGGCGCCACTCATCATCGGGTGGGCTTCGATGCCGGTCTCATAGTGCCCGCTTTCGGCGCAGAATTTGCAATCTTCACTACAATTGCCGAACTTGGTCGGCAAGATGCTGCAGAAGGTGACGCGGTCGCCGTGGAAGCGGCGGCGCACCTTGTGGGCAGCGTAGAACAGGTCGTAGATCGCCTCCCCTTGCAGGGCGAACAGGTCGCGGGCCTCATCGCGCGTCAACTCGCCGCCGGCGATGATGCGGTGGCTTAGGGCTACAGGATCGAGCGGGTCGGCGACCGACATGAGGGACCTCCAGAGAAGAAGAATCAGCGGCGGGCGGTCGAGGACTCGGCCTTGCGGCTCGGGACGCAAAGGAGGCACAACACGACGACGGCCGCTACCACGGCCACGAAATAAGCGAAGGTCGGCGGCGGCTTCTCGGTCTTGTCGCCGGCGTCGGTGGGCGCCGCGGCCGTGGACGGCTGTAGGATGCCCTGGCCCGCGTTGGGGTGCAGGTTCTTGAAGTCGCTGTCGTCGGCGGCCGCGCGGGGCAAGGCGCCGAACAGAATCAGGACGAGAGGGACAAACCAGTACGGGAGGAAACGCCTCATGGTGCGCCGTCCTTTCAGGCCGCGCGTTTCGCGCCTTTCTTCTGCCCCCATTCCCACCAGTGCCGCGGCGGAGGGGGCGGATACCACGGCGGGCGGGCCTGTTCCTCGGTTTCCTTGCGGTCCTTGTCCCGTTTCTGCTGACGGCGGAGGCGCCGTCGCTCCAGCAGCAGCTGCGCCAGCAGACCGAGGACCGCAAACGCTCCGCAGGCCCAGTTCAGCACGGCCGTCTGTTCGCCGGCCCAGCCGGCCGCGTCGCAAACGCCGAGTCCGCCGAGCAGTCCCAGGATGGAATAGGCGAGAAGCAGCGTGCCGGCCAGACTGGAAAGGGCCGTCACCCAAACCTTGTAGAGCAAAACGCCGAGCAAACCGCCCACGAGGAAGCAGACGGCGGGGGCGTCCAGGACCGGGGCCAGCGTGTGAGTCAGCCAGACGCAGGCGGCGCCGCCGATGACGAAGAGCACCACCCGCGCCAGGGACAGGGCCAGCGCCCCGGCGGCCACGGCCAGGAGCAGGCCGGCGACCAGCGGCTGCATGTCGTAGGCCGCGCCGAAATGCAGGCCGAGGACGCCGCCGGCCACGGTCGTCAGCAGGACCAGCCAGAAGCGGTGGCCGCGACCGCCGAACAGCCACAGCAGCAGGCCCAGCGCGGCGCCGAAGGCGGGCAAGTACCACGGCAGCTGCCGCACTTCCTCCAGGATGTCGGGGGCCACCAGGACCATGCGTTCGCCCTTCGATGGTTGGAAAGCGGGTCGGACCAGTCGATGCCGATCGCCCGTCCCCGGAATACGTTAGAAACAAAAGGGAGCGTCGGCGTCCGGCCGACCTCGTCCCATGAGCGGGAAATCGGCCGGAAGGGTGGAAGGTATCGGCGGCCGCGCCTAGTGTCAAGGCGGCTGGCCGGCCGGTAGGTCTCGGTGGGTGCGCCTCTCGATTTTGGACTTGGCCCGGCCCGCCGTAAACGGCGGGCCTACAGGCTGAAGCGGCGCTCGCCCAGCTCCGCCGCCTGGTCGGCCGCCCGGCCCGCCGTAAACGGCGGGCCTACAGGCTGAAGCCCGGTAAACCGGGCTGCCCGGGATTTCAGCCCCGTTTACGGGGCTTCGGCCTGTAGGCCCGTGCTTCAGCACGGGACTTGCCTTGCCGACGACGCCTCCAAAATCGAGAGGGGCACCCGGTCTCGGTTTGTCCTATAAGACCTATAAGTCCTATAGGTCTTATGGGACAAACCAGGAGACTACTGCCCAGCCATTGGCTCACACCGTGGAGGAACGACCATGGAGATTCCCGCCGAATCCAGCCTGGCGCCGTCGTCCCGGCTGCTGCAAATGATGGCGCGCACGCTCCGCCACGAGGTCGGCGACCTGCTGCAAACGATTTATTCCGCGATCGCCATCCTGCGGTCGCGGCTGCCGGACGAGGCGGCGGCCGAGCGGCGTTTGCTGACCGAGCTGCACACGCAGGCCGAGACGTGCAAGTACAAATTGGACGCCATCCAGGATCTGACGTGTCCTTTAACCCTGTGCCGGTCGCCGCTCAATCTCTCCGACCTGGCGGCCGGCCTGGCCGCGCGTATCGGCCCGCGCTTCCCGCAGGTGCAGCTGAACCTCGAGGCGCCGCGATCGCTGCCGGTCGTCGCGGACGGCCAGCGCCTGGGGCAGGTCGGGCACTTGCTGCTCATCAACGCCTGCCAGGCCGCGAAGCGGGAAGTGACGATGCGGCTGGGGCCGGCCGCGGAGGGCGGGGCGGAATGGGCCGTCGATGACGACGGCGCCGGGGCGAACGAAGAGCAGATGAGCTGGCTGACGGCGCCGTTCTCGACGACGCACTTCGCGCAGTTCGGCCTGGGCCTGGCCCTGGCGCGGCGCGTGGCGGAGCTGCACGGCGGCCGTGTCGGCGCCGCCAACCGACCGGAAGGCGGCTTCCGCGTCGTCCTGACGCTGCCGGATCGTGGGGATTGAACATGGGGCGAGCGGCGCGACCCGCACGCCTTACCGCAATTCCTTCGCGCCGCCCAGCTTTCCGCTGGAACGGCGCAGCGAACCTGCTACGTTATTACCAGAGGGTTTTTTCCGTCGCAGGTTGCCGCCCCCGCATTCGGCGCCGGGTTTGCTGTGTTTGGCCGGCGTGCCTCCCGTTCCGGCTGGCTGGCTTGAGGAGGGATCGGTCATGCAACGCGCTGCGCAAGCAGTGGCCGCCATGAACATCGTGCTCGTTGAGGACGACTCGGTCGTCCGCCAATTCCTGAAAGACACCGTGGAACAACTCGGTCACAAGGTCGTCGGCGAGGCGGCCACCGGGGCGGACATGGTGCGCACCGTGCTCGAAGTCGAGCCGGACGTCGTGCTGTTCGACATTCATCTGCCCGGTCTGAACGGCCTGGACGCGCTGCGGCAGATTTACCAGGAGCGCGTCGTCGCCGCGGTCGCCATCACGGCCGATCGAGACGCCGATCTCGTCAAGCGCGCCTTGGAGGAACATGTCCTTGCGTATCTCATCAAGCCGGTCGAGGCGCACCAGATCGGCCCGGCGTTGATGGTGGCGCAGGCCCGCTTCGGCGAATGGCGCGGCTTGCAGGAGGAGAACGCCAACCTGCGCCAGACCTTGCAGAACCGCAAGGTTATTGAGCGGGCCAAGGGGGTGCTGATGAAACGGTATCGCTGGACCGAGGCCGAGGCGTTTCGCCGCCTGCAGCGCGCGGCCATGAACCGGCGCACCACGATGGTCGATCTGGCCCAGAGCGTACTCAACGGCGTCGAAATCGAGCTGTAACGCCGACGATCGCCGCGGCCGGCGTGAGCAGAGCCGCGACCGTGAGGGAGCGGGGTGAGGCGCAGGAATCTCACCCCGCTCCCTCACGGTCGCGGCTCTGCTCACGCCGGCCGTTCGCCGAAACCCAGCGCCCGCACCACCTCCTCATAGCGCTCGCCGACGGCCTCCACCGTCGCCCGCCGCGCCGTTTCTCCGACGACCGCCAGCTCCACGCGCAGCCGCTCCTCTGGCAGAACGCGCGCCGCCCGGTCGGCCCACTCGACCAGGCAAACGCCCTCTCCCTCGAAGTATTCATGCGCTCCCAGGTCGCTGAAATCGTTTTCTCCGCGGAGGCGGTAGGCGTCGAAATGGTAGACTGGCAGGCGCCCGGCGTACTCCTGGATGAGGACGAACGTAGGGCTGGTGACGACGCGGGGGTCGGGGACGCCGAGGCCGGCGGCGACGGCGCGGGCGAGGTGCGTCTTGCCGGCCCCGAGCGGGCCGATCAGGGCGACGACCGCCCCCGGAAAGAGGAGGCCGCCCAGCCGTCGGCCGAACGACTCGGTGGCCGCCAGGTCGGGCAGGTCGAAAGTTCTTGCGGTACTCAAGGAACTCATTCCCGATAGTGAGGAGTGGGGAGTGAGGAGAAAAGACCGGCTTGTCTTTCCTCCTCACTCCTCACTCCTCACTCCTCACTGTCCTCCGCCGGCCGCTCCGCCGCCGGGTCGCCGGCCTCGATGCGCTGAAGCTGCTTGCGGTAATACGTCTTTTTCGGGTCCAGATCGACGGCCTTCTTCTCCGCGGCGACGGCCTGGTCCTTATCGCCGCGCTGGAAATAGACCTCGGCCAGCGTGTCGAGGTCGCCGGCGTTGTCCGGCGCCAGCGCCACGGCTTTGAGGGCATGTTCGCGGGCCGCATCCAGGTTGCGCCGGCAGCACGCCGATACCCACGCCACGGAATTGTGGCCCCACGGACAATTCGGATAGTCTCGGCAGAATTTCTCCTGCACGGCCATGCACCGATCGAACAGCTCCTGCGCGTCCTTCTTGCGGCCGGCCTTGTCCCAGGCGGGGACCATCTCGACCGGGATAAACGTATCGCCGGGCAGCGCCGCCAGGCCAAGCTCCACTTCGTTCCGCGCCTCGTCGAACTTACCGGCCGTGGCGTCGGCCCGCGCCCTGAGTCGGTGGATGAGGGCCGGCACGC
Organism: uncultured Planctomycetaceae bacterium; assembly: GCA_963771935.1. Lineage (GTDB taxonomy): Bacteria > Planctomycetota > Planctomycetia > Gemmatales > Gemmataceae > UBA4732. The sequence continues at coordinate 70,340 of CAVYVK010000011.1, forward strand.
TCAGGTAGGCGCTGGGCTGCACGAAGCTGACGCTACGGTAGAGGCAGCGCAGCATCGTCCGCTCCTGATCCGCCGCGGCCGCCGCGTAGTCTTTGCCGCCCAGCGCGTCGATGGCCCTCTCGCGCATCGCCTCGACGGCGAAGGGCGATCCGGCCGGGCTGAGCCGCAGCAGCAGCTCGCGCTCGCGCCGCACCGCCTCGCGCTGGCCGTGTTCTTCCAGGCCGCGCAGGAAGGCCGACCGGGCCGAACCGTCCCCCAGCGGCGCCCAGTGGGCGATCTCCATGCGCCGCTTGCCCTCCTTCTCCTTGCCCGCCTGCGCCATTGCCCAGCCGTCGAGGTATAGCGCGAGTATCTGGGTATGGTCCTTCTCCCACGCCTGCGCGTAGTGATGTTCTGCTTTATCCCACTCCTTCTTGTCAGCGTCCAGGTCGCCCAGGCGGATCAGCGCCGCCGCCGAGCCTGCCTTCTCCAGCAGCGAGCGGGCCAGCGTCTCATCCTTCGCGGCGATGGCGGCCTCGGCAAGCGCGGCGTGTGACCCGTTCGTCAGGTGCGATATTGTATTTCCAGATGACCTCCATCCGTTGCACGAGGTCCGCGAGTGCGTGGGCGTCAGCAGTGCCATCGAGCAGGCCGTGTAGCTTCTTCATTACCTCGGCCCGGGCAGTGTTGGAGGCGCCGTCGTCCGGCAGGCCCTCCAGGGCTCTCCACAGCGTCTCGGCCGTCTCGGCCTTCTTTGGGAACAGCTTGGGGAAGAGACGCTGTGACCAACCCTGATCGCGCGAGTCGGCCAGCACCAAGGCAGCCTGTTCCAGGGCTTGATTCTTGAGGCCGACGCGCATCTCGGCGTCGATCAGCATCTCCGGCCATGAGGCGCCGGCGGTGCCCTGGATCTGGCCGCCGTAGCGGCTGAAGATCGCCATCGCCTTGTCCTTCTCGCCCAGCGTATACAGCGTCCGCGCCTTGAGGATTTCCAGTATCGTGGCATCCGGCGAGTTGGCCTCAATGGCGTCGTCGGCCAGTTTCAGCGCCTCCGCATAACGCATCTGCGCCGCCAGCATCTCGAAGGCGGCGGCCTGCTGGTTCGGCATGTGGAGGATCACATCCAGCCCCTCGGCCGGCCGATCGTTGAGAAATAGCACTTTGGCGAGGTGGAAACGCTGATAATCATCATTCGGAGCCGCGTCCACGTCCTTGCGCAGCTGGGCGACGGCGGCGGCGAAGCCGTGGGCGTCGCCGGCGAGGCGGTGGTAGGTCGCCTGGAAGCCGAGGACCTCATAGGGGACGTTGCTCGGCGCTCGCACGGGCCGGCCGGCCAGCGCCTTCCAGTCGCCGGCCTCGAACAGCAGGGCGTCGGCCAGCTCCGGCCGGTTGGCCTTGTCGGCGGCCGCGCGGGCGCCGGCCAGGTCGCCCTTGGCGTGGAGGAGGTGGGCGACAAGCTCCCCATTCTTCTCGGCGTCCGCTCCCTTGGCGGCCAGCGCCTTGAAATGGGCGATGTGTTCGTCGAGCGTACCGCGCATCATCCAGTAGGCCGCGTAGTCCTCGGCACCCTCCTGGGGATCGTTGGCGAAGACCGCGTCGAGCAGCGGCTCCAGCACGTCGTACTTTTCCTCCAGCAGCAGCTGCGGGGCCACGCGCTTCACTTCGTCGTTAATGAGCTTGTAAACCGGGCCGCGCACCTCCGGATCGTCCTCGGCGCCGGCGATCTTGAACAGGTGCGGTAGCCGGACGGGCCGGCGGCGAGCAGTTCCTGGACGACGGCCAACTTTCCGTTGGGATCGGAATCCCGATAGCGGTTGATCCGAACGACGACGTCCTTGGGCGTGTCCGCGTAGAGTCCCCACTTGAAGCGGACGAGGATGTCCCTGGCCCGGCGGACCACTTCGGCGTCGTTCCCGTGGGCCGCCTCCTGAAGCGCTTCCTCGGCGGGAGGGCCGGCCTCGAATAGCCTCCGCGACGCCTCCTCGCGCACGGAGAAATCGTCGTCGCCGAGCTGCACGACCCACCGGGCGATCTGTTGCCGGCTCGGCCGAGCCGGCGGCTCGGCGGCGCAACAGACCACGCACACCGCGGCGGCCAGGGCGAACGATGCGGGTCGGCTCAAGGAAGACACGACGGATCTCCTTTCGGCGGGCGCTGCGGCAGGGGCCGTTGCCATTCCCGAATCGTAACGGCGGACGGACGCGGCGGACAAGACCGATCGGCGGCGAACGGCCGGCGTGAGCCGGCTGGTGTAGAATGCCGTCGCCGACGAGAGGACGCACCAGCCGGCTCACGCCGGCCGTTCGCCTGGAACTCAAACAGGAGACGACGATGGACAAGATCAGCGTGGCGGAGGCCCGGCGGCGGAAGCGGTCGGCCGGGAAGGCGTGTTGCAGGGCTGGGTGCGCATGCGCCGCGACTCCAAGGGCGGTTTCAGCTTCCTGGAGATCAACGACGGCTCCTCCTTCGGCAACGTCCAGGTGATCGCGGAGGCCGCGCTGCCGAATTACCAAAATGAGGTCCTTAAACTCTCCGCCGGTTGCAGCGTCTCCGTGCAAGGGGTGGTTCGCGCCTCGCCGGCCAAGGGGCAGCCGACCGAGGTGCTGGCCAAGGCGATCACGGTCCACGGCTGGGCCGACCCGGCGACGTATCCCCTCCAGAAGAAGGGCCATTCGCTGGAGTTCCTGCGCGAGAAGGCCCACCTCCGGCCGCGCAGCAACACGTTCGGCGCCGTGGCCCGCGTGCGCAATCAGGTGTGCCTGTCCATCCACCAGTTCTTCCAGGAGCAAGGCTTCCTCTACGTCCATCCGCCGATCATCACGGCCAGCGACTGCGAGGGGGCCGGCCAGATGTTCCGCGTCACCACCATCGACCCGGCCAAGCCGCCGCGCGACGCCGGCGGCATCGACTACAAGCAGGACTTCTTCGGCCGGCCGTCCTACCTGACGGTGAGCGGCCAGCTGGAGGCCGAGATTTTCGCGTGCGCGCTGGGCAAGGTCTACACGTTCGGCCCGACGTTCCGGGCGGAGAACTCCAACACGTCGCGCGCACCTGGCCGAGTTCTGGATGGTCGAGCCGGAGATGGCGTTCTTCGAGCTGAGTGACGACATGGACCTGGCGGAGGCGTTCCTGAAACGCATCTGCCGCGACGTACTGGAGCGCTGCCCGGAGGACGTTCAGTTCTTCCAGGAGCGCATCGACCCTACGGTCAAGGCGACACTGGAGGGCATTGTGACCAACCCGTTCGTGCGGCTGACCTACACCGAGGCGGTGGACGTGCTGGCGAAGTCAGGGCAGACATTCGAGTTCCCGACGGCGTGGGGCAGCGATTTGCAGGCGGAACACGAGCGCTATTTGACCGAAAAGCACTTCCAGAAGCCGGTGATCCTGTACGACTATCCGAAAGCGATCAAGGCCTTCTACATGCGTCAGAACGACGACGGCAAGACGGTGCGCGCGATGGACGTGCTGGTCCCGCGGGTGGGCGAGATCATCGGCGGTAGTCAGCGCGAGGAGCGGCTGGACGTGCTGGAGGCGCGGATGCGCGAAGCGCACCTCGACCCGGCGGCGTACTGGTGGTATCTGGACCTGCGGCGCTACGGCACGGTCCCGCACTCGGGGTTCGGACTGGGGCTGGAGCGGACGGTGCAGTTCGTGACGGGCATGACCAACATCCGCGACGTGATCCCGTTCCCGCGGACGCCGGGAAGCGCGGAGTTTTGAGAAAGAAGATCGTAATGAGCATCGAAGAGACAGAGGAAGCGGAACCCGATTTCAACGCGGAGGACGCCTTCCGCGCAGATCGAATCCGCCGCCGCGGCGGGCTGGGACGATCCCGCCCTGGATGTCTATAACGAATTGGACCCGCGAAGGGGTGCATAGGCGCCGCGCTTGCAGTATAGAGTCAGCGCGTCCGCGATTTCTCGTGTGCCACGGCTGTGTCAGCTGTGTGCCCGTCAGAATTTCGGAGGACTGCCCATATCTTCCCAACCTCCTGTGTGCCACGGCTGTGTCAGCCGTGTGACCGTCAAGGTTTCAGGAACTGACCACGTTCTCCACGGCTGACACAGCCGTGGCACAGGCAGGGATGAACACGATGAACCCTCCTCATCGCAAACGAAAGGTGACCTACAACATTCCGGGCCATGCTCATTTTCTCACCTATTCCTGTTACCGGCGTTACCCGCTGCTCTCCAAAGATCGGTCGCGTGGCTGGGTGGTGGAAGCTATCCAGAAGGCCCGGGACCAGTTCGATTTTGCGATTTGGGCCTACGTCATCATGCCGGAACACGTCCACTTGCTGATCCGTCCGCGGCAAGCGTCTTACTCGGTCGAGCGCATTCTGGCCGCGCTGAAGCGTCCGGTTTCCAGCCGGGCCAAGGCGTTCTTGACGTCGGTAGAGAACACGCACTGGCTTGAACGGCTTACCGTCCGGGAGGGCAAAGAAACCGTCTTTCGCTTCTGGCAGACGGGCGGCGGACACGATCACAATCTTTGGAACGACCGGCCGGTCCTCGGCGTTATCGACTATATACACGCCAACCCCGTGCGGCGCGGACTTGTCGCGCAGCCGACCGAGTGGGTTTGGTCGAGCGCGCGCCATTGGACCGGCGAGCATCCTGGACCGCTGACCATCGACCCGATCACAGACGGATCAAACACGGCTGACACAGCCGTGGCACACTCTCCCCCTTTGCCAAAGACCTTGTAAATACGTAGGAGGCTCTCATGGCTCGCCAACACTCCCCCCGATTTCTTCAGCTGGTCGAGGACGCCAAGAAGCACGTCCGGGAAACCACGGTCGATCAGGTCAAGGCCCGACTCGACCGCGGCGACAAAATGCAGCTCGTCGATGTCCGCGAAGAGAGCGAGTACGCCAAGGACCACCTGCCCGGCGCCGTCCACCTCGGCAAGGGGATCATTGAGCGCGACGTGGAGGAACGCTTCCCCGACGCCGGCGCCGAGATCATCCTTTACTGCGGCGGCGGATTCCGCTCGGCCCTGGCGGCCGACAACCTTCAGAAGATGGGCTACACCCACGTCGTTTCGATGGACGGCGGCGTCCGCGGCTGGCGCGACAAGGGTTATCCGATGATCCGCGGCTGAGAACCTGGTCTGCTACAGCAGATGGTTAGGCGTTTTGCCTTATTGACGGTCCCATGAGGAATGCCTGCGCGGTCGGTGTGCCACGGCTGTGTCAGCCGTGTTGGGGTCGTCGAACACGGCTGACACAGCCGTGGCACACCGGGCATACCTTTTGTGACTCGCAAGAGCCTGGCCAGCCGACGGCTGGCCGGGCTAACCGGCCGAGCGCGAGTTGTCAATGACTGCGCCGAAGATCGCCGGCGTCAGCCTGGGCGTCCGGTCGTAGCCGCTCGACAATCCAACCAGGACGAAGGGAACGGAATCGTGCCACGTCCCATGCACCGTTTGGCGCAAGGCGCACGCCGCGTCGGTCTCGGCGGCCCCCTCACCCCTGCGGCCGCGGCTGTCCCTCCGCCGTCACCGCCGTCTCGCGGTTGCGCTCCACCCGGTTGAACAGGTCCTCGCCGGTCATGCGGAAGGCCGCGTCGTGCGGGCAGGCGTAGACGCAACTCGGCTGGCCGTCCAGGTCGGAGCATAGGTCGCACGTCGTCGCCTTCTGCTGCACCACCGCCAGCATCCGGCCCGGCTCGCTGCGGGTCGGGCCGCTTCTCGCCCGTCGGGAAGGGGTGCATGTTGATGTTGCCGTAGGGGCAGTTTTCGGCACACTTGCCGCAGCCGATGCACCAGTCCTCGATGATGATTTCCCGCGAGTTGCGGCGACGGATCGAGCCGACCGGGCAGCCCACCATGCAGTACGGGTCGAGGCACGACCGGCACGAGCTGGCCACCAGGTACTTGTCGAAGCGCAGCCCCTCGCGGATCAGCCGCGTCACGCCGTCGTGGGCGTCGGCACAGGCCTTGGTGCATTCGTCGCAGCGCGTGCAGCTCTCCAGGTCGAGCACCAGCAGGCTCTGGGCGTTCATCAGCCCCTGGCGCAGGAAGTCGCCCAGCGATTCCTTCTCGACCTTGACGCGCAGCCGTTCGTCCACCTCCAGGTATTCCAGGGCGATCTTCAGGAGGTGTTCGCTGCACTGCGGGGAAACGTCCCAGGATGTGCTGGAAGTCCTCCGCCTTGATCCGCACCAGATCCACGTGATCCAGGGCAGTGCAGGTCGCGGTGCGCACGCCCGCCGGCGCCATGTCGCGCAGCTCGGGCAGATGCGACAGCAGGCCGATCTCGCCGAAATAACTGCCCGGCCCCATGGTACGTCAGGACCAGCTCGCCGCCCGGACGGGACTGCGCCACCTTCACGAAGCCGATCCGTACCAGATAGAAGGCGTCGGCCGGATCGCCCTGGCGGAAGATCACCTCGCCGGGCTTGATCCGAAGCAGCTCGACGCGCGGCCGCAGGTAGTCGACGAACTCCTTGAACTGCGCCTCGTCGCCCAGCAGGCTGGCGAAGATCGGCACGCTCCGCAGATGGTTGTCGATGGCCCGCGCGCGGTACGTCTCGTCCAGCCGCGCCCGCGACGCCTTGTTCCGCTGTAGGATGTAGAGCACGTTGCGGAGGATCTCCAGCACCGTGCAGTCCTCCTCGGCCCGCACCGTCGCCGACCGCGGGTAGGAGCTCATGCAGGTCATTTCGCCGAAGATCTCGCCCTTGCCGAGCGTCGCCACGGGGTTGTCGTAGCGCAGCGGGACCGGGGCGTCGATGGGGATGTAGCGAGCCTGACTTTCCTCCTCCCGCTTGTCCTCACTGCGCTTCACCAGGACGCTGGTGAAGTGGCGGATCAGGCCGAGCGGCCCCCAGTTCACCTTGTCGCCGGCCCGTTTGTTCTTCTGCCCCTTGACGTGCTTGAACGGCGCGTTGAGGAAGATCGTCGACCGTGCCCTCTTCGATGAAGAAGGCGGTGGAGCCGAAGTCGCCCTCGCGGCAGATGATGTCTCCCTTCTTGTAACGGCGGCGTACCACCGACCCCTCGTTCCAGCGCAGGAAGGGAGGGGCCACGCCCTCGAAGAGCGGATGACGGGCTAGCTCCGTCGGCTGGCACCGACGCGACCGGCGGCTTCTCCTTCAGCCACGGTTCGGGACGCACGAACTTGCGGTTGATGAGGGCGCCGGTCGGGCACGACACCATGCACTCGCCGCAGGCCACGCAGGACGAATCGCCCATCGGCGCGTTCAGGTCGAAGGCGATCTTGGCCTGGTAGCCCTTGCCCATGCGGCCGATGACCTGGTTGTTGCGGATGTCGTTGCAGCCGCGGATGCAGCGGTCGCACAGGATGCAGGCGTTGTGATCGACGGCGATGACCAGCGACGAGTCATCTTGCGGCCGGCGCTCGCGGCGCGCGGCAACGCGCGACCTGGGTCGAGCTGCAGTTTCCCCGCCAGCACTTCCAGCTCACAGTCGCCGTGGGCCTTGTGCTTGCGCAGGGCGTGGGGTGGTCGGCCAGGAGCAGCTCGGTCAGCACCTTGACCGAGGAGCGCACGCGTTCGTTGGAATGGTGCGTGTTGACGATCATGTTCGCCTCGGCCGGCCGATAGCAGGCGGGGGCGAGGCGCCATTCGGCCGGCCGGCCCTCGAAGCCGACCTGGACGGAACAGACCCGGCAGACGGCCACCGGATTCATGTATTCGCGGTGACAGAGGATGGGGATGTCGATCCCCGCCTGCTTGGCCGCGTCGTAGATGGTCGTCAGCCGCGGCACGGCCTTGCCCTTGGGATCCGCATCGACGGACACCCGCTTGACCTGGACCTTCTTGCCGTCGATGGTGAGCGGAACGGGCGGCTGCTGGCTCAGCTCGGCCATCCAGCGCGGCATGGGAATCATCTGCCCGCCGAAGGGGGTCGGGATGATGTCGTCGGGGCTGTCCATCGGGTTGCTCCACAGGGCCTGTTCCGGGGCGCTTGTCCATCATAGCAGTCGGTTAGCCGCGACGCGCAGCGGAGCGCTCGTCCCAGCGCTCCGCTGCGCGTCGCGGCTAACCGGGGGTCGGTCAGCGGGGGCGGCCCAAATACCTATCCAGCTCTTCCGGGAAGAATTTCAGCACCGAGGCGATGGGATTGGCCGCCACCTGGCCCAGGCCGCAGATCGACGTGATGCCCATCGTGTCGGCCAGCTCGCTGATCACGGGCAGCTCTTCCCGCCGAAAGGCCTTCGCCTTCAACGCCACCAGCATCTCTACCAGCTTCTCCGAACCCATCCGGCAGGGGACGCACTTGCCGCACGACTCGTTGCGGTAGAACTCCACGCAGTTCAGGGCCTGGTCCACCATGTCGGAGCGGTCGCCGTAAACCACGAACGCCGCCCCCAGCATCCCGCCCATCGAACCGACGATGTTCAAGTCCAGCGGCAGATCCAGAATGTCGTAATCCGCGGCCCCCGGCGGCAGGCGCTCCTTGGCGAACTTCTCCGGCAGCAATTCACGCTTGATCCGCGCGGGGAGGAAGCCGCCGGACGGCCCCGACGGGGCGATCGCCTTGAGCTTCTGGCCGTCGCGCATGCCGCCGGCCGTGCCGAAGACGAGGTCGCGCACGGTCTGGCCGAAGGGGACCTCGTACACGCCGGGCGGCTTCACGTCGCCGCTGATCGAGACGAAACGCAGGCCCGTGCCTCCGTTGATTCCCTGGTCGCGATACCACTCGCCGCCGCGCAGCACGATGGACGGCACCCAGGCCAGCGTCTCGACATTGTTGATGACGGTCGGCTTGTCGAACAGGCCGTTGCCGTCGTGGGGAAAGGCGGCTTGTTGCGCGGCTCGCCGCGGCGGTCCTCCATCGCCTCCAGCAGGGCGCTCTCCTCGCCCTGGATGTAGCCGCCGGGGCTGACGAAAACGTCGAGAGGGAAGGAAATACCCGAACCGAGGACGTTCGGCCCGCAGACCCCCTGGGCCTGGGCGGCGTCGATGGCTTCCTGGACGGCCTCGATCTCCTCCTCGTACTCGTGACGGATGTAAAGAGTCCCGCTTCGACGCCCCGGTGATTAGCCCCGCCAGGATCATCCCTTCGATGACCAGGTGCGGCGTGCGGCGCATCAGTTCGCGGTCCTTGAAGGTGCCCGGCTCGCTCTCGTCGGCGTTGCAGACCACGTACTTGACGTCGCCACGGGCGCCGCGGACGGCCGACCATTTCAGGTGCGTGCGAAAGCCCGCTCCTCCCATGCCGCGCAGGTCGGCGGCCTTGAGGGCGTTGATGACGCCGTCAGCGTCGCGCTTTTCCATGAACATCTTGAGCGCGTTGTACGGCCGTTTGCCTTCGTAGGGGTCGATCTTCCAGGGGAGCGGCGAGCGGTCGGCGCGCTGGCGCGGCAACGGCTGGCCTTCGGCGGCCAGCTTGATGAGGTCGCGCAGCTTCTGTTCGGACTGGCCGAGATAGACGTGGTCGTTGATCGACACGGCAGGGGCGTGGTCGCACTGGCCGAGGCAGGAGACGCCGCCGACCTCGCCCCGCGGCGGATCGCCGCCCAGCTCGTTGGCCTGCGCGGTCAGGCCGCGCCGCAGCAGATCGGCCCCGCGCAGGTGGCAGGCCATGTCGCGGCAGACCTTGACATCCACCTTCAGCGGAGGTTCCAGGCGGTAAAGCGGGTAGAAGCTGGCCACCTCGTGAATCCGGTGCAGCGGCACGTTGAGCCGCTTCGACAGGGCCTGCAGCTCCTCCGCCGGAAGGTAATGGAGCCGGTGCTGGATCTCGTGGAGCGCCTGGACGATCATATCGGGTCTCGCAAGCAATGTTTCGGGGCGCGGCGATAACAACGGTCTGCCGGCTGTCAAGGGGCTTTCAGACTACCCGACAGGAATTCCTCAATACTTCCAGGACGAGAGGCGCCGCGCCGGTTGGCGCCGAGGCCGGCGAGCGGGTTGTCCCCGTTATGATAGCGGTGGCATTCTGTACAGTCAAAGCGGGCGCCGCCCTTCGCCGCGTCGCCCGAGCCGGAGCGCGGGGCGTGACACTGCTGGCAGGTCGCAACCGGCGGAAGCGTCATGCCCATCTGCGTCAACGACGCTTCGGTGAAGTCCTTCCCTTCCGAGGCGACGGGGGCGTGACACTGCTGACAATCGACGGCCCGGTGCGCGGTGTGGTCGAAGACGGCGTGCGGATACCACAGGTCGGGGACGTTGGTCGGGGCGATGCGGTCGGCGTTGGTCTGGTCGTCGTGTTCGCGCTCGTGGCACTCGCCGCAGGTCGATTTGCTCCAGACGTAGCGCTCCGAATCCTGGACCTTGCCTTGAACGATGTCCTGGACCTTTTTCGTCTCTTCTTCGGGGAGCTTGCCCGGCAGCGGCCGCACCGACACGAACTGCTCGAACAGCTTGGAGTCTCCCTTGAGGAATTGGGCCGTGTAGTAGTCCTCCAGCCACTGATGCACCTGCGGAGGTTGGAGCCGGTGCGGCAGGACGGCGTCTTTCGCCCCCCCAAAGGACAACGGATGACAGGCGCGGCACTGGTTCTCGTAGACGATCGGCAGCATGGCGGCGCCGGCGGCGCGCGCGGGTAGGACCGCGTTAGCGGGCACGCTGGTCAGCTGGTCGCGTTTGATCCCGAAGTCGCCGCCGTCGAGCTGGTGGCAGGCGCCGCACTGGAGCTGAATCAGCCCGCCCGTCTCATACGGCTGGTAGCGCTCGCGGTCGGCGGCGTTCTGGATCGAGGCCAGCGTGAATTGCGGCTGGCTCTTGTCCGTATTCATGCCGAGCGCCATGTGGCGGGCGTGGCTGAATTTCAGATGGACCGTATTCGGAATGGAGTTAAACGCCGGGTGGGACGCGAAGGCCGTGACGGTGTCTTGCGGGGTCGGCGATCCCGTATTCATGTGCGCCTTCATGTCGCCGTGACACTGGGTGCAGTCGCCGTCCGCCAGGCGCACCAGGGAGGCGTCGCGGCCACGGTGGTCGTGGTGGCAGGAGGCGCAGGCGAGGTCCGGGGTCGCGGCGGGGTGGTGCAGCGGCCCGGCGTGGCAGGCCTCGCACTTCTGGTTCATCGTATGGACGTCCGAGACGAAGCGCTTGGCCCAGGCCTCGCCGCCGACCGGCGTGAAGGGCGTGTGGCAGGCCGCGCAGTCGGAGTCCCACGAGGCGTGAACGGCCGTCAGGGGGCCGCGCGAGTAGTAGGCCTGCCCCTGGCCGGCCCACAGCCAGCCGGTGGCCCACCAGCCCAGGGCGACGAGCGCGGCGATTCCCAGCGCCAGCCACCCGCGCCCCCAGTCGAGGAGCGTCGGGCGCTTGTAGTAGTCGAGGGGAATGCGAGCCGCTCGCTGCCGTCCGGTTTGAGGAGGCATATCGTCCTCGGAGCCTACCAGTATCTGAGGGCCGCCCAAATATGCACGAACATCAGCACGACGAGGGCGACCGACAGCGGGAAGTGGACCCAGAGCCAGTTGTGCAGCCAGAAGTGGATGCGGGCCTGCCGATACCACTCCCGGCGCTCCTCACACATGGCCGCCAACGAGTCCGCGGCGGGATGGGCCGCGGGCGGCAAGCGCGTTTTCAGCTCGCCGAACATCCGCGCCGCCCGTTCCCGCAGGCGGAGCGGCGAGCCGCCCTCCGCCGTGCCGCGCAGGAAGGGGTCGATGGTTTCCTTGTAGAAGGCCCATAGCGGCTCGGCGCCCGGCACCGCCGTCGGCGCGACGCGCGTCTCCAACACCTTCCCCGACACGCGGCCCACGGAGCGGACGGCGCCGACGACGAGGTAGGGAGTCGCCGCGACTTCCTCGGCTGCGGTCGGTTCCGCCTCGCCTTCCATCGGGCCGCAGGTCGCGCGGACCAGCTCCCGCGCCTCGTCGGAGAGTTGGGCCGACAGCCGGTCGATCTGCGAATAGATCGTTTCGGCCGGGATCTGTTCGAGCATTCGGGTGGGCAGCAGGTTCTGGAGGACCAGCCCCCAGACGCCGCTGGCCAGGACGATCAGCAAGAGGATCATCAGCACGGTGCTGAGCGCCCCGCCCCAGCGGAAACCGCTGTGGTAGATCAGCAGCGGCCCGCACAGCAGGCCGAGCCAGATGTCGGCGCGCAGCCACGTCTGCGCCCGGCCGATGCGCCAGACGCGGACCTTTTTGCGGAACCACAGGAGCAGCTCGAACAGGATGATGAGTCCGCCGAGGACGCCGTAGATCAGGCCGAGGAGGCTGCTGCCTCCCGGCCAGACCGGCGGGTTGCTAGTGTAGGCGAACCCGAAGTAGGCGATGGTTGCCGCGATGACGGCGATCACCAGGAAGACCACCCAGGGGAGGTGCTGTGGCCAGCTCTTGCGGTCGAACAGAAGCACGACGAGGTTCTCTTGCCGAAAACGCAAGGCGAGTGGCCGGCGTGAGCCGGCTGATTATAGCTGCATCAGCCGGCTCACGCCGGCCGCTCGCCGAATAGTCCAGGCGTCCAGAGCAGCGGGGCTTGTTCTAACACCCCGCCTTGGGCCTGTCAACGATCCGGGACGCAATCTTGTGAAATTTTCCGCAAGATCGTTGCATTGCGAGGCCGGGCCGGGTATTTATGAAACGCTCGCGGAAGAGAGTGGTTCGGAGCGAAATTGCCATGCACGCTCGGCGATGGTTATCGATTGCAGCTACGGCGGCGGCCCTCGCGCTGCCGGGATTCTGGCTGGCGCTGCGAGCGTCGCCGGTCGCGGCGCCGCCGGACGCATCACGGCCCGTCCTTCCTGGACACGCCGATTCCTTCGCCCTCACGGGGACGGCCGGCTGCTCGGCGCACGGCTGTCACGGCCGCATCGAGCCAGTTCCAGGGCACGTCGTCGGCCAGAATGAGTTCTCCCTCTGGCTGGCGCGGGACCGGCACGCTCAGGCGTTCCAGGCGCTCCAGGGCGACCTCGGCCGCGACATCGCCCGGAAGGTTTTCGGCGAAGGGCATCCGGCCGCGACGCAGCCGGAGTGCCTGGCCTGCCACACCAATCCGCAGGCCGCCGCCGGCGGCTCGCCCCTTCTTCTGGAAGAGCAGCGGCAGGGCGTCGGCTGCGAAGCCTGCCACGGCAACGCCGGGACGTGGCTGCCGTTGCACACGAGCCAGGAATGGAAAGGCTATAGCCCGGAAATCAAGGCCCATTACGGGATGGCGCCGGTAGGAGATCCGGCGGCGCTGGCCGTGACGTGCGCGGGTTGCCACATCGGCGCCGCCAAGAACGATCCCGTAAATGGATTTCCGCGGCGCGACATGAATCATGACATGATCGCCGCCGGACATCCGCGATTGGCGTACGACTTCAGCGCGTTCCTGGTCAACTTGCCGCCGCACTGGAACGAGGCGGCGAAGAAGCGGGACCCCGATTTCCAGGCGAAGAACTGGGCCGTCGGCCAGATCGTTTCGGCGAAGGCGGCCCTGAATCTGCTCGCCGACCGCACCGAGGAATCGAACCACCGCCCCTGGCCGGAGTTCGCGGAGTACGACTGCTCCGCCTGTCATCACGACCTGAGCGAGGGGAAATGGCGGCGGGATCGCGGCTACGACGGCCGGACGCCGGGGTCGCTGCCGTGGGGCGGATGGTACGCTGCCATGCCTCGCTGGCTCGACCCCTCTCTGGACGGCGACTTCAACAACTTGGCCACGGCGATGGAAGCGCCGCTGAAGAACCAGAAAACGTTGCCTGCCCAGGCCCGCGCCCTCGCCGATAAGCTGAAACCGCCGTCGCTCAGCCCGGAAGCGCTCCGCAAGATGCTCGCCGAGAATCCGCCAGGCGGCGCCAAGCCGGACTGGGATACGGCGGAACAGCTTTACCTTGCGGCCGCCGGACTGAGCCAGGGGAATGAGAACGCGCAAAAGTCGTTAAATGAACTGGCCGGGAAACTGGCCGGGCCGCCCCATTTCGTCTGGCCGGAGGGATACGGGCCGGATGCGTTCCTCAAGGATTTCCATAACGCGCTCAAATGACCCGTCGTTTAGCCGCTCTTCGCAGAAGAGCGCGTCGTCTAAACGCGCTCCCCTTCGGGTCGCGGCTAAACGGGGAACTTCACCAGGAGCTTCCATGAGCGACAAGCAAGGCATCGACCAGAAGTGCATCAACACGATCCGCACCCTCTCGATGGACGCCGTGCAGGCGGCCAACTCGGGACATCCGGGCACGCCCATGGGCATGGCGCCCGTGGCCTATTGCCTGTGGCAGAACTTCCTCCGCTTCGACCCCGAAGACCCCATCTGGCCCAACCGCGACCGCTTCGTCCTGTCGGTCGGACACGCCTCCATGCTGCTCTACTCCCTGCTGCACCTGACCGGCGTCAAGGCGGTCAGCAAGGAGTACGAGACGGCTGGGCACGCCGTCGGTGCCGCTTGAGGACATCAAGCGCTTCCGCCAGCTCGACAGCAAGTGCCCCGGCCACCCCGAGTACCGCTGGACCTCCGGCGTCGAGACGACCACCGGGCCGCTCGGCCAGGGCGTCGCCACCAGCGTCGGCATGGCCCTGGCCGGCCAGTGGATGGCGCGCCGCTACAACAAGCCCGACTTTACGCTGTTCGACTTCAACGTCTACGCCGTGTGCGGCGACGGCTGCATGATGGAGGGCATCTCCGGCGAGGCGGCCTCCCTTGCCGGCCACCTCCAGTTGCCGAACCTCTGCTGGATCTACGACAACAACCACATCACCATCGAGGGCAACACCGCCCTGGCGTTCAGCGACGACGTGGCGACGCGCTTCATCGGCTACGGCTGGAACGTGACGCGCGTCGGCGACGCCAACGACCTCGACATGCTGTCGCGGGCCTTCCGCACCTTCCAGAAGACGACGGGCCGGCCGACGCTCATCATCGTGGACAGCCACATCGCCTTCGGGGCGCCGAACAAGCAGGACACGAGCGGCGCCCACGGCGAACCGCTCGGCGAAGAGGAGATCAAGGGCGCCAAGCGCAACTTTGGCTGGCCGGAGGACGCCAAGTTCCTCGTGCCGCCCGAAGTCCCCCAGCACTTCAAGGAAGTGATGGGCAAGCGCGGCGGCGAGCTGCGCAACGCCTGGTTCGAGAAGATCAAGGCCTACAAGGCCAAGTACCCCGAGCTGGCCGACGAGCTGTACCGGATGCAGCACCGCCAGCTGCCCGCGGGGTGGGACAAGGACCTGCCGCAGTATCCCGCCGACCCCAAGGGCGCGGCCGGCCGTGACGTATCCGGCAAGGTGCTGAACATCCTGGCCAAGAACGTGCCCTGGCTGATCGGCGGCTCCGCCGACCTGGCGCCGTCGACCAAGACGCGCCTCACCTTCCCCGAGGCCGGCGACTTCGGCCCCACCGACCACGGCGGCCGCAACCTCCATTTCGGCATCCGCGAGCACGCCACGGGGGCCATCCTCAACGGCATGGCCCTGGTCAAGGTCCGGCCCTACGGCTCGGGCTTCCTGATCTTCAGCGACTACTCGAAGCCGGCGATCCGCCTGGCGGCGATCATGGAGATCCCCATCATCTGGATCTTCACTCACGACTCGATCGGCGTCGGCGAGGACGGGCCGACGCACCAGCCGGTCGAGCAGCTGGCCGCGTTTGCGGGCGATTCCGGGGCTGATCACGCTGCGGCCGGGCGACGCCAACGAGGTGGTCGAGGCGTGGAAGGTCATCATGCAGCTGCACCACGAGCCGGCCGCGCTGATCCTGTCGCGGCAGGCGATGCCGACGGTGGACCGGACCAAGTACGCCTCGGCGTCCGGCGTGGCCAAGGGCGGCTACATTCTGGCCGATTCGGACGGGACTCCGGAGGTGATATTGATGGCAACCGGCAGCGAGGTGGCGCTCTGCGTCGGCGCCTACGAGCAGCTGAAGAAGGAGGGCGTCAAGGCGCGGGTGGTGTCGATGCCGTCGTGGGAGCTGTTCGACCACCAGCCGCGCGAGTACCGCGACAGCGTGTTGCCGCCGACGGTGACGGCGCGGGTGGCGGTGGAGCAGGCCTCGACGTTCGGCTGGACGCGCTACACCGGCCTGACCGGCGAGTGCATCGGCATGCAAACCTTCGGGGCGTCGGCGCCGCTGAAGGAGTTGCAGAAGAAGTTCGGCTTCACGCCGGAGAAGGTGATGGAAGCGGCGAAGCGCCAGCTGGCGCGGTCGCGGGAGGGGAAGAAGCTGAATTGAACGATGGAACCGGGCGCCCACGCTCGCAGCTTTTTGGCAGGGAGTCCGTAACTCGTTCCGTCGATCCTTCGGTTCTCCTCGACCTGGCGCCGGCAGCGGTTCCAGGTCGAGGAGTCAGCAGCCTAGAGTGCCGACCGGAAGCGATCCGGTTTTTTCAACTCGTTCGATGAGCTGATGGATGCATTGCTTCGACTCGTCCCGCAGTTCGTGTTCCCAGAACCGGATCACGAGGATGCCTGCCTGAAGTAGTGCTTCGTCCGTTTCACGGTCACGACGCTGGTTTCGCTCGATCTTGGCCTTCCAGAAGGGACGATTGACACTCGGGACGTGTCCGCATTGAGGACAACCGTGCCAGAAGCAGCCGTCGAGGAAGACGGCGACCTTCTTATCGGGGAAGTAGATGTCGGGCTTGCCTTTGATGCTCTTCGTCTGAATAGTCCAGCCACGGACACCTGCCCTCACGAGCATAGCGCGAAAGCGAGCCTCAGTCGTGCGGTTTCCCGTTCCCCGGATCGCCCCCATCCTTTGCGAGTGCGTCTTGGGCACGTCACCGAAGCTGCCATTGACCAACTTATCGCGGAGTGCTCGTTCCATGCCTCAGATGCCTTCGTCATAAAACGCGGACATGGCCGCTGCCAACCAAGTGAGTTCATGGTCCTGAAATTGCTTGCGAATCCACGAAGGAAGCCCGTTGCGGGGGAAGGAGAGCTTCGCCAACGCTTGCGAGAGTTGCTGGATCTTCATGTTCACTCTCTCTTCAAGGCTCGCGGCAGTCATGCCCTTCGACAAGGCTTTGGCCAAGGCTAAGAGAACCTCAAGGTATACGAAACCGGCTTGGCTGGGCATCGACGGGCTACCAATCAGTGACCAGAAGTTGATCCCGATACAGCGATAGACGCGCACCGATCGAGTGGCCGAGTCGATCAGGACACCGGGCCTTGTGGTGCGATCCTCTTCCACGAAGCCCTTCTGGAGCAGCTTGACGAGAATCTGATTCTCCTTGTTGTTCGTGGCGCGATCCGTGCCATAGGTCAGGCCGATGACAATATCAAGCTCCGTGACGCCAGGGTAAGTGCGCTTTGTCTGACCCATCCACGTTTGGTACTGCTGGGCTATCGCGTCGGTCATACCCTTGACTTGCGTGTCGTTGATACAGTTGGGGCCGCTCTTGATGCTGACCATGTAGCGACGATTGCCGACGATGCACGCTTTGTCGATCTCTCTCCACACGGAGTCGATCCGCTTCTGGGCCTTCTCCTCTTGTTCGAGGTTCGCCAGTGCGCTGCTCTCTTCCACTTTCTCGGACGGCTCGCGCCACCTGCTGCCCGAAGTCGAGCCCACCGGGTACGGTAAGACGAGTACCGTTTCGATAGACTTGCCAAACGAGGTCTCCAGCCCCATGTAAAGCTTGTTGTTGAATAGAAAGCTAGCGAACTGGTCTGCCTCAACAAGCTGCATCACGCTCGCCGAGGTCAAAAGGACGTAGGGGTTCGTGCGGTATTCGGCCAACCCCTCGCGCCGCTCGATTGCTTCAGGCAAGTTCTTGACGATATAGGTGGAGATCGCTTCCGACAGAGTTTCCACGCGGTCCTTGTTCGTCAGCGCCAGCAGTTCCGCGACTTGGGTTGGCTGGAAGCTATGACGGCGCGTTTTGATTGCCTTGTAAAAGCCGCGACTTGACTGGCCGCCGGTCTGGTTCTTCTTTGCCATAATCATTCCTTGGGGGGCAGCTTGACCTTCCGCTCCGTCTTCGCGGGACGGTACTTGGCGTGGCCATTGTCCTCGCCTTGCTGCCATACGAAGGTCTGGCCGGCCTTGTACCATTGCCGCGTTCGGATGTGCGACTTGACGTAGACGATGCGATAGGGCGGGTGGTCCCCCTCGGCTCTTTTTAGCCCGCTCTTATACAGGTCGGCAAGTTCTCGGGACAGCAGTTCACCGCAAACCTCGCCCAGTCGGACGGGCACGGCATTGCCGACTTGCGTGTACTTCTGCTGAGTAGTGCCGCAGAACTCCCAGTCGTCGGGGAACTCCTGCACGCGGGCGCACTCCCGCAGGGTCAAGGCCCTTGTCTCGGTCGGATGACAGAGAGCGGTCCCAGCGTGGTTGGGCATGGTTACGATGGTCGGGCAAGGAAGGTCGAAGGTCAACCGTCGCCACCAGCCCGAGCGGCCGCCCTTGGCGAGATACGCCTTCCCCATCGACTCCTTAGCGACTTCGGGCGGCAAGGACCGCCAGTTGCTCCCTTCGGGGATCATGGCGAGGTAGCGCTTCTTCCGTGGGCTGAAATCCATTATCGCCGGGTCCGTCTCGACAAGACCTGTCAGCGCTTCGCGGAGCGTGCGGAAGGGCTTGAGGTCACCGTTGCCGTCAGCAGGCTCGTCGAACAAAGACCGTTGCTGTTGCTCCAGCCGTCTTTCGCCGTGGGTGGCTCTGGGAACTCGACGAGCCGATTGAGGCGGTTGCCGATGAAGAGGGCCCGCTCGCGGAGTTGTGGCGCACCGTAGTTGACGGCGTTTACCTCGAAGCAGTCGATGCGGTAGGAGTAGCGGAGATCAAGGAGGAAGCGGTTTATGACCGAGCCGGGTTCTTCATCAGGTTCGAGGGGAAACCCGCCCTTGTCAGGGCGGTCCTTGATGGGCCGGTGACGCAGCGCCGCCGACATGAGGCCGCGGACGTTCTCCATTAGGAAGACCTTCGGCTGGAGGTCTTGCACGAACCGAAGGAACTGCCAAAGGAGCGTGCCGCGCGGGTCTTGGACGGTCGCCCGCTTGCCGGTGGTGCTGAAGGTCTGGCAGGGAGGGCCGCCGACCAGCAGATCGAGTTCGCCGGGTTCGATCCGCAGGTCGCGCATGACCTGTTCAGTCGGTAGTTCCGCGATGTCTTGCTGATAGACCTTGAGGTCGCGATTGCCGAGCCGCCCAGCGTCCCGGTTGCGGCGGATAGTCTCACAGAAAGCGGGAACCTTCTCCACGCAGGCGAGATGCTTGAACTGGCTGGTCTTTTCGAGCCCGATATCCAGCCCCATCCCGCCTGAAAACAGCGACAGCACTGTAAACTCTCGCTCCGGCACGCCTACCTCCTCGATCTATAAGATGACGGGACATAAACGCAATTCTACCCGTAGAACGCGGCTTGGGCCAGTATGGCAGAGTCGGGATAGACTAGCAGAATTGCTAGGGGCATGGACTTCTGTGGCCGACCGGTCTTTCCGGCACGACCCTTGATTGCCGTACCAGCCCGGCGGGTGAAGAAGTTGGAAGCTGTGATGGGACGACGCTCAACCGGGGCACCGACCACACGGCCCTGAACCACACCAGACCCCCGAGGATTTCCATTCATGTCCGATGAAACCAAAATCCAGCGCACCGTCGGCGAGTCGCCCAAGGGAACGACGCCCCCCGCGGCGTCCTGCATCGTCGTCATCTTCGGCGCCTCCGGCGACCTCACCAAGCGCCTGCTCATGCCGGCCTTCTACAACCTGGCCTGCGACGGCCTGCTGCCCAAGCAGTTCGCCATCGTCGGCACCGCCCTCGAACCGCTCACCACCGAGCAGTTCCGCGCCCGCATGACCGACGACATCAAGAAGTTCAACACCCGCAAGACGTTCGACGAGCGCGTCTGGACCGACCTCGTCTCCCGCCTCCACTACACGCCGGGCAACTTCGGCGACCAGGATTCGTACCTCCGCCTGGCCGAGGTCGTCAAGAAGCTCGACACCGAGCAGCAGGCCGAGGGCAACGTCCTCTTCTACATGGCCGTGCCGCCCTCCATCTTCGGCATGATCTCCGAACACATCGACAAGGCGGGGTTCAAGAAGCGCGAGAAGGGCTGGAACCGCATCATCGTCGAAAAGCCCTTCGGCCACGACCTGCCCTCGGCCATCGAGCTGAACCGCACGCTGCTGGCCCACTGGCGGAGAATCGCAGATTTACCGGATCGACCATTACCTCGGCAAGGAGACGGTGCAGAACCTCCTCGCCTTCCGCTTCTCCAACGGCATCTTCGAGCCGCTCTGGAACAAGAACCACGTCGACCACATCCAGTTCACGGTCGCCGAGACGGTCGGCGTCGAGGGCCGCGGCAAATACTACGACCAGACCGGCGTCCTGCGCGACATGATCCAGAACCACATGTTCCAGATGCTGGCCTACCTCTGCATGGAGCCGCCGGCCTCGTTCAAGCCCGACGCCGTCCGCAACGAGAAGGTCGAAGCTCCTCGAAGCGGTGCGCGTCATGACGCCGAAGGAGGTCGCGCTGCACGCCGTCCGCGGCCAGTACGGCCCCGGCAAGAAGGCCGACGGCTCGCCCGCCGTCGGCTACCGCCAGGAGCCGGACGTCAATCCGCAGTCCTGGACGGAGACGTTCGCGGCCCTCAAACTCCACATCGACAACTGGCGCTGGGAGGGCGTGCCCGATCTATCTGCGATCGGGCAAGGCGCTGTGGAAGCGCGGCACGGAGATCGTCGTGCAGTTCAAGAAGGCGCCGGAGGTGATGTTCCGCGACACGCCGGCGGCGGACGTGCTGGAGGCCAACCGGCTGATCTTCCACATCCAGCCCGACCAGGGCATCGAGCTGCGCTTCCACGCCAAGACGCCGGGGCCGGCCATGTTCCTGCAAAAGGTGAACATGCGCTTCGACTACCGGGAGGCGTTCGAGGCGTCGCGCGGCACGGGCTACGAGGTGCTGATCTACAACTGCATGATCGGCGACGCGACGCTCTTCTCCCGCACCGACCTGGTGGAGGCGGCCTGGCGCGTCGCCCAGCCGCTCCTCGACGCCTGGGCGAACACGCCGCCGCACGACTTCCCCAACTATCCGGCCGGCTCGTGGGGCCCGAAGGCGGCCTACGACCTCATGGGCCGCGACGGCCGCGGCTGGGTGGAGATCGTCAATCGCGACATTTTGGACCGCGTGCCGCTGTTCAAGGGCGGCGGCCCGGTGTTCCTCCACAACCTGGCCATGATGCTCAACCCGGTGGTCTTCGAGGCCGGCGAGACCATCATCCAGCAAGGGGAAATGGGACAGGAAATGTATTTCATATCCCGCGGTCAGGCCGAGGCCTTCGACTCCACGGGGAAAGTGCTGCGCGTCCTGACCGACGGCGATTTCTTCGGCGAGGTCAGCCTGCTGCTGGCCCAGCCGCGCGCGCGCCTCCGTCCGCGCCCTCACGACGTGCGACCTGTTCGTGCTGCACAAGGCGGACTTCGACCGGGTGTTGAAGGACCATCCGCAGTTCGCCGAATCGCTGCGCGAGCTGGTCAAGAAGCGGTACGGACCATCGTAAGCTTGTCGGAGCCGCGACCGTGAGGGAGCGGGGAGAAAACCGCTCCCTCACGGTCGCGGCTCCGATTCCGCGCTTCTTATTTCCGCGTGGTCCCTAACCCTTCGTTGTAACGACCCGCTGAACCTCGGACAAGGCCCGGCCCGCCGTGAACGGCGGGCCTACAGGCCGAAGCCCGGTAAACCGGGCCGCCCGGGATTTCAGCCCCGTTTACGGGGCTTCGGCCTGTAGGCCCGTGCTTCAGCACGGGCCGGCTTGCCGACGACGCCTCCACAATCGAGAGGAGCGCCCGAAACGCTCAACGCTCGTTCGGCCCGAGCAAACTGCTCTTGCAGCCAAACGCCAACCTTGGTATTTCCCCGCGCATCCAGGACCGTATTCGTATCGGCCGTCCCGCACGCGGGACCGCGCCCATGCCCCAGGGGGAATGAGGATGAACAGGATGTTGCGGCGGTTCTGTGCGGCAATCACCTTGGCCGGCTGGGCGCTGCCATCGCCCTGGCCGGGGATGGAACGCCCCCGTCGCCCGGCGGTGAGTTCCCGCCCGTGCCGCCAGCCGCGGTCATGCCGCCTGTTCCGGGGCCGCCCCAGGCGCCGCTGATTCCGGAGCCGGCCCCGACGCCGCCGGATGCGCCGCCGCCGGCCGTGGCTGCTCCGGCGCCGGCGCCGCCGCCCCCGCCGCCCATGGAAAGCGCGCCGCCGCCCGTGGCCGCTCCGCCGATGGCCCCGCCTCCGCCGCCCTCCGCGCCGCCGGCCGGGGTCGCTCCGGCCCCTCAGCCAGAGGACAAGGCGCCGCCGATGGCGCCGACCGAGAACAAGGCGGCCTCGACCTTCGCCGCTCCGGCGCTGCCCGCGCCGACTCCGGCGCCTGCGCCTCCAGCCCCGGTCGTACCGGCGAAGGCGGACGCGCCGATCGAGTTGCCCGGCCTGCCGCCCCTGCCCCCCGCGCCGACGACGACGACGTGCGACGCCGGCGTCCCCATGAGCGGAGAGACGAGCGGCCAGCCCTGGGGCATGGTTTTCGCTGATTTTGAGTATCTGTATCTGAAACCGTACCGCAGCAACCTGGACTTCGCCATCATCTCTCCCAACGCCAACGGCGACCCGGAAGGCTCGATCCAGTCGGACGACTGGCACACGCGCAGCGCCTTCCGTATCGGGACCGGCTATGGGATGCCCAACGACGGCCCCGACATCGGTTTCTACTACACGTATTTGCACGACGATCAGATCGGCGGCCTGATCCAGCCGGCCGGCGGCCTGCTCTTCGCCACGCAGACCCATCCGGGGACCGTCGAGCTGGTGGGTCGGGCCACGGCCGAGGCGGCCCTGTCGTACAACGTGTTTGACCTGGAGATGGGTCGGCGCGTGTCCCTGGGCGAGGCGCTGTCGCTGCGGCCGTTCGGCGGCCTGCGCTTCGCCGAGATCGACCAGACCTTCAACGTGCAGTACAACGGCGGCGACGCCAACCAGGACTTGGTGAGCAACCACCTCAAGTACGACGGCGGCGGCGTACGGGCCGGCGCCCAGATCGATTGGATGCTGCTGGACCACTGGAGCGTCTACGGCCGGGCCGCGGGATCGCTGATGACCGGCGATTACAACGCCACGGTGACCGAGTACAACAACAACGGCGCCACGGCGCTGACGAACGTCAATCAAAGTTTTCGGAAGATCACGCCGGTGGCGGAGATGGCCTTTGGCGTCTCCTACCAGAGCGAGCATCTTCGCCTGAGCCTCGGCTACGAGATCACCAACTGGTTCAACCTGGTCGATACGCCGAGCTTCGTCGATGACGTGCAGCAGGGCAAGTTCCTGCACAACGTCAGCGACCTCGGCGTGGACGGCCTGGCGGTGAAGGCGGAGTTCGTCTACTGAGCCGGCCTCGCGTGGCATATGTTGGCGGGGCAAGCGCGGAAACCGGATCATTGACGCCCCCTGCCGGCGCTGGTAGAACGAAGTCGCCGCGGGAGCTGCTGGTGCTGTCTTGTCGGAGCCGCGACCGTGAGGGAGCGGGGTGAGGTTCCTGCGCCGCACCCCGCTCCCTCACGGTCGCGGCCCCGAAAAGTTCTTGGCGATGTCCGACGAACCCTCGACCCTCGACGCCGACTGGCGGAGGCGCATCCGGCGCGGTCCCGTCGAGGCGATGGTGCGCGATCTTGACGTGTCGGTGCGTCAAATCCTCCTTTCCCTATCCCGCGGCGTTCCCGGAAAGCAGCTGCTGAGCGACCATCCGGGCCTTCAGGGGACCGACCTGCGCGCCTGTCTCGCCTACGCCGCAGAGGTCTTGAGAACGGCCCCGCCGCCGACGGAGCCTGTCGCGGCCGAATCCCAAACCATCGCCCCATCGGCGCCGCCGGTACAGAGGGAGGCGGCGGAAAACGAAACCGTCGCCCCTCCGGTCCTCTCCCCGGATCAAGTCCCGACGATCGCGCCCGCCGCGCCGGTCCTGTCGTCGGCCGCCGTCCACATTCCGGGTTACGAGATCCTGGAAGAACTTGGCCGCGGCGGCATGGGCGTCGTTTATAAGGCCCGCGCCCAACGCCTGGACCGCGTCGTTGCCCTGAAAATGATCCTCGCCGCCGAGTTCGCCGACACGGACATGCTGGAGCGCTTCCAGCGCGAGGCGAAGGCCGCCGCCCAGCTGCCGCACGCCGGCGTCGTCCAGGTCTACGAGGTCGGCGAACACGACGGTCGGCCGTACATCGTGCAGGAATTCGTGACCGGCGGCAGCCTGGCGAGCTGGCTGGACGACCGGCCGTGGTCGGCGAAGCAGGCGGCCGAGCTGGTGGAGGCGATGGCCCGCGCCGTACAGGCGGCCCACGACCACGGCGTCATTCACCGCGACCTCAAGCCCGAAAACGTGCTGATGACGGAGGACGGCCGGCCCAAAATCGCCGACTTCGGCCTCGCGAAAAGGATGGACGCGGCGGACGGTAAGACGCGCACCGGGGCGATCCTGGGCACGCCGTCGTACATGGCGCCGGAGCAGGCGGGCGGACGCAGCAAGGAGATCGGGCCGGCGGCGGACGTGTATGCGCTGGGGGCGATCCTGTACCGTCTGCTGGCGGGCCAGCCGCCCTTCCAGGGCGGAGATATTCTGAGCATGCTGGCGCAGGTGCTGGAGCAGGAACCCGAGCCGGTGCGTCGGCTGAACCCGAAGGCGCCGCGCGACCTGGAAACGATCGCGCTGAAGTGCCTGGCCAAGGCGCCGAAGGGCCGGTACGCCTCCTCCAAGGAGTTAGCGAACGACCTCCGGCGGTTTCTCGATGGCGAGCCGATTCGGGCCAGACCGCCGAGGGGATGGGAGCGATGGGAACGGTGGATCCAGCAGCGGCCCGGCGCCGTCGCCTTGCGAAGCATCGCGATCGCCCCCCTGCTATTGTGTCTGGTGTTCGGGAGTTTGGCGATCGCTCGGAATGGCTTGGCCGACCGGATTAGCTTCGCCATCCTGAGCACGATGATGGGTTGTACTGCCACGGTCGGGATGGCCGCCCTGACGGCGTCCGCCCTGATCTGCGCCCGCAGGAGACCGCTGATCGTCGCCGCCCTCGTCTGGGTTCCGGCCGCCGCCGCCGCCGGCGCGGCTCTGTGGTATGTTCCTGGCCGCCCGCCGTTCGAGCGGGTTCCAACCTTCGCGCCTGCGCCGATCTTTTTCGGGATCTGCCTGCTGGGAGGGTTGTTGGCCGCCGTCTTCACCGCGGCTATGCGGAGCAAGAAAGTCGTGTATTTTGCCGTCGGCGTCCCGTTCTTCTTGTTGCTGTTTCTTTTACTTTGTCTGTTCCTGATCCCGCCCGACTGGCCGGTTGCGCTCTTACTCAGGGAATCGGCGGACTCCCGAGTGAAGGCCGTGCTGCAGTTCTTCCTTCCTACCGAGTTGATCGCGCCAATCGTTGCCTACGCCAACGCCCTTCTGGTTGGCGGACTATTCGGCCTTGTCTACGGGTGCATCGTGCGTTTTGTCCGGCGGCGTGGCGGCGATCCGGTGGACATCCTATGTGGGGCCTACCTCGGCTCGGGCGTCGGCTGGGGCGTCGGCGGCGTGTTCGCAATCGTTGCCTTCTCTTTCGTGTCCGGCTCGTCCGCCGGCACGGTCGTCCTGGTTGCTTTGTCCCTGATGGCGGGCTGCGCGACGGCCGGCGCGGCGGGCTGGGCCTACCTCGCCGGTCTGTTTACCAGAGGGGCCTGCCCGGCGCCGACTCGCTGACCATCGGCCGTCTCTTTGGATTTTGGAGGTCCGTTTTTCGCGGTCACACTCGTCGGAATTGCCGGTCGAGGTCGTGGCGGCTGAACAGCAGCGAAGTCGGCCGGCCGTGCGGGCAGTGGTGGATGTCGTCGGCCAGGCGCGCTGCTCCACCAGCGCGGCCATCTGCTCCGGCGTCAGGCGGTCGCCGGCCCGGACGGCCGCGTGACACGCCATCAGACTTAACAGATCGTTGAACAGGACTTCCCGCGTCGGCGGCCGGTCCTTTGCCGTCAGGTGATCGACCACGGCCCGCAGGACCGCTTGCGGCGAACGCCGGCTCAGCAGCGTCGGCACGTTCGTCACCAGCACCGTGCCGCCGCCGAAATCTTCTACCCCCAAGCCCAGCTCCGCCAGCGCCTCACGGTGCTCCAGCGCCCGCGCCGCCTGCTCCGCCGTCAGTTCCACCGGCTCAGGGATCAGCAGCCGTTGCGTCTCCAGCGCGCCGGAACGCAGCCGCCGCTGGAGTTGGTCGAACAGGATGCGCTCGTGCAGGGCGTGCTGGTCGATCACCAGCATCCCCTTTTCCGTCTCCATCACCAGATAGGCGTCGTACAGCTGAATGACCTTGTTCGGGCCGGGCGATGGGAGGTTGTGAGGGAAGGCGGGATGGTGGGGTGCCGGCTCCGTCGGCGCCGGGAGGCCCGCATCCCCGGGCGAAGGTGGTTGGGGGGGAGTGGATGCGGGCGAAGCGGGCGCCGACGGAGTCGGCGCCCCACTATGGGGCGGGAACGGTAGCCGCTGCTCCGCCGCAGGAGGCGACGACAGCGACCACGGCACCGCGACCTCGGCGGGGGTTGGACGCATCGTCGAAGGAGCCTGCAAGCGGGCGGTCAGGTTCTCGGCGCTCAGCCGGCCGCGCACCGCGCTGAATACCAGATGATAGAGGGCCTGCGCATCGCGGAAACGCACCTCGGACTTGGTCGGGTGAACGTTCACATCCACCTGATCGGGCGGCAGGTCAAGAAAGAGAAAAACGACCGCGTAACGGCCGGTCATGACCAGGCCGCGGTACGCCTCCTGGACGGCGTGGCCGAGAGTGCGGTCGCGGACCCAGCGGCCGTTGACGAAGAGGTACTGCATCTTGGCCGTGCCGCGCTCGCAGGACGGGTCGGCGACGTAGCCGGTCAGGCACGCGTCGCCCTTGCGCTCCTCGACGGCGTACAGGGCGCCGGCCGTTTCCAGGCCGAAGAAGGCGCCGACGCGGTCGAGCAGCGTCATCGTCGTCGGCAGGTCGTAAACCAGCTTGTTGTTGTGCCGCAACGTCAGGTGCGGCGCCGTCCGTCCATTCGCGAATGCGCCAGGGCCAGCCGCGTGAACGCTTCGGAGATATGCCCCATCTCCGTCGTCGTCGTGCGCAGGAACTTGCGGCGGACGGGCGTGTTGAAGAAGAGGTGGCGGACCTCGATGCGTGTGCCGGGGGAGCCGTTCCACGGCCGGACTTCGCCGAGGTCGCCGCCGTTACAGGCGATCTCGGCCCCGTGGGTTTCGTCCGGCGGCCGCGATTGCAGGGCCGCCTGGGCGACGCCGCCGATGGAAGCGAGCGCCTCGCCGCGAAAGCCGAGCGTGCGGACGCGGAAGAGGTCGTCGGCGCCGCTGAGTTTGCTGGTGGCGTGGCTGGCGAAGGCCAGCGGCAGGTCGTCGGCGTGGATGCCGCCGCCGTCGTCCACGACGCGGATCAGCTCGACGCCGCCCTGCTCGACGTCCACGTCGATGCGGCGGGCGCCGGCGTCGAGGGAGTTTTCGAGCAACTCCTTGAGGACGCTGGCCGGCCGTTCGATGACCTCGCCGGCGGCGATCTGATTGACGACCAGCGGCGGCAGTTGGCGGATTCTTGCCACAAACACCATCCCCTACTTCTTCACCCGCAGAAGGACCGATTTTGCCGCGAACTCGACGTTCTTGCCCTCCTCACGCGCTGCCACCACGAAGGGATGGTCCATCGGCGCCACCCACGGTTCCACCTGGATAACGAAGGTCCGCGACGTGTCCTTCTCCGTGACGAGGATGCCGTTGAGGCCGACGTCCAGCACGTGGACGCCGTGCGGCAGGCCGCGCACCTCCAGCGGGATGCGGCCGGTAAAGCCGTTCCGCCGCTCCACCTTCGCCGTCACGCGCACCTCGCCGCCGGGCGCGACGGTCGCCTCCGATACGTCCGTCGTCGTCACGATGTCGCCCGGCTCCTCCAGCTTGGGGACGCCGCCGGCCGCCTCGCGCACCACGTCCTTGCCGTCGATCGTCGCATGGGCCGTCAACTTCAACGGCGGCGCCCCGGCCGGCACGGCCGCCGTCGGCTCGGCGTACAGGGCGAAAGTTGTGCTGTATTCACCGGCCGGCACGGTCGTCGGCGGGGCGCTGAAGCCCGGTGGAAGATTGTCCAGCCGCACCTCGATCGGGCCGTCGAAGTCGTCGATGCGGTCGGCGTTCACGGTGATCGCCGCCGCCCCGCCCTTCGTCACGGCCGGCGCGGTCGGACTGAAGGAGACGTTAAAGCTCGGCCTTGGCTCCCGAATGGTCAGGCGGAAGGCATACAGCGGGCCGCCCTGGCCGCGGGAGTCGCCGACGCGGACCTGATACTCGCCGTCGGCCGGGGCGTCGAAGACCAGGCGCGAGTCCTTGCCGAAGCCGGGGCCGCCGTCGTCGTTGCGCCAGTACAGCGTCACGACCGGCAGGCCATTCGGTGGGAACACCGTGCCGGGCGGGTGGATGGCCACGTGGTACATCGGCTGGCCCATCGGGTGGGCCGTCGGCGTCGTGCCGAGGTAGCCGAGCCGCTGGCCGTTGCGGGCGAAGAACTGGCAGTCGTCGTCCGGGTTTTTCGGCAGCTGGTTGATGCGCATCAATTCGTCGCCGGCGAGCAGATAATCATTCGTCGCCAGGTCGTTCCAGTTTTCGATACGGATGCCCGATCCGGCCGAGTCGTGATCGCGGAAGACGACGACGGTTTTCGACAGGCAGCGCAGCGTCGCCCGCGGCAGCGGCCGACCTTGCCCGTCCAGGATCTCAATCGTCGAATCCAGCGGCGATCCCAAACGTCGGGCGTTGATCTCCAGGAACAGCGTCTGGCCCTTCTTCGCCTGGAAACGATACGTCGTCGTCGCGCCCGGGTGGTCGATGCGTCCGTTCGCCGTCCCCGGCACGGGCAGCACAGCCCCGTCCGTGGTCGATGTGACCTCCGGAAACTCGCCGATCAGAACGGAAGGGTCGCCGAGCGGCGCCCCGTTAGGTGCGGCCAGCGGCACGGGCAGCCGGCTCCCCACGGCGGCGTTGGCCGGCGCCTTGACGTGGACGGTGCGCGCCGGGCCGAGGTGGACGCCCTCGACCTGCACGTCCGCCTCGCCGCCGCGCTGGATTCCCATCGGAAAGACGCCGGTCACAATGGGGACATCGCCGATGTTCAATCGGTAAAACATTGAGGCGTCGCCGCGGTACTCGCGGTCGCGGACGCCGACGGCGTAGGCGCCGGCTGTGGGGCAGGTGTAGCCGAGCAGGCCGTTGGCGCTTTCCGCCGCGATCCGGTCGTCCGGGCCGATCAGCTCCAGGACCGGCTCCAGCTTCGAACCGATCGCGGCCGTGAGGAGTTGCACGCCGACCTCCTGGCCGGCCTTCGCCTCGAACCGGAAGTAGTCGCCGTCGCCCGCCTTGCCGATGGCGCCGACGACGGTGGCCGGCAGTGCGATCGGTTGGCCGGTTCGCGGCGAATCGTTCGGCTCGACCTCCATTACCGGATGAAACCGATCGACAATCAGCGCCAGGGGGCCGGAAGCGCCGGCCGCCGTCTTCGCGGTCAGCGAATACGAACCGGGAGCGGCGTCCGCAGGGATGGTCACGTCCACGTCCAGGGCAGCGGCCGTCCCGCCGGGCGCGACGACGGCCTTGAAGCCGGGGAGGTTGGCCGTCACTTCGCCGCCGTCGAGGTTTTGGCCCTCCAGGTGGATGCGAACGGTCTGGCCGCGCACGGCGGACGACGGCGTGGCCTTGTTCAGCACGGGCGGCTTGGGCTTGGCCGGCAGGGGCTGGCCTGCTGCCTTGCCGGTCGATTCCTCCAGCAGGACGAGGGCGCCGTCATAGCGGCCAATGGCGATCTGTTTTTGGTCTGGCCGCACCGCCAGCGCCAGCGGCGCCTCCGGCTGCTTTGGATAGACGACGCGCTCCACCATGCGGCCGGCGTCCCACGCCTTGGCGACGCGGTCCTCGCTCAGCGAATACAGCGTCTTGCCGTCCGCCGACCAGGCGACGCGGACCACTGGCCCCTCGTGGGCGAAGATGGCGTGAATGAGCTTGCCGCCCTGCGCCGATACTTCCCATACGCGAATGCTTTTGTCCACACCGGCGGCGGCGAGGCGATGGCCGTCCGGACTCCAGGCGACGCTGTACACCCAGTCGGTGGAATCGCTGAGGGTGTAGAGGCGCTTGCCGTCGGCGACCTGCCAGACCTTCACCGCCCGATCGGCCGAGCCGCTGGCGAGGAGCGCGCCGTCGGGGCTGAAGGTGACGCCGTAGACCGCGTCGCTGTGGTCCTTCAGCTCGCGGATCAGCTGACCGGTTGCGACGTTCCACAGCTTGATGAGCCGATCATAGCCGCAGGTGGCGAGCGTCTTGCCGTCCGGGCTGAATACGAGATCGAGAATGGCGTCCTTGTGGGCGGCGATGGTTTCCGCGGGCGAATCGGCGGGAAGAGCGCCGGCGGCTGTCTTGTAGATGCGGACCTCGCCGTCGGCGCCCGGCGAACCGCTGGCCACGGCCAGCCGAAGGCCGTCGCGGCTGAACGCCAGCGCGGTGACGTCGCCCGTCTGTCCTGGCAGCTTGCCGACGACGTCGCCGCTGGTCGGGTCGATCAGCAGCACCTCGCGCCAGCCGGCCGCGGCGAGGAGCTTGCCGTCCGGCCGGTACGCCAGCGCCGCGACCGGAGCGGTGACGTGCGTGCGCGCCTTGATGTCCGGCAGAGCGATCACGGTCGATCCGCCGTCGTCCCTGGCCCCGGCGTCGATCCAGGCCCGCAGCACGGCGATCTCTTCCGGCGTCGGCCGGCGCGTGGCCTTCTTCGGCGGCATGGTCGGCTTCAGTTTGCCCTCAACCTGGCCGACGATGCGGCTGGCATCGGCTTTGCCGGCGACGAGGACGGGGCCGTGCTGTCCGCCCTCCATGAGCGTGGCGTAGGACTCCAGGTTGAGACCGCCCTGGAAATCCTTGGCGTTGTGACATTCAGAGCAATAGCGCGTGAGGAAAGGGCGGACCTGCTTGGAATAGCTGGGCGACTCGGCGGCGGTCAGCGGCGTCGTTGCAGCGCAGGCCAGGAGCAGGGAGAACAGGGAGAGGCGGCCAGATTTTCTCATATCAGACCTTCGATGGCGAAAAACGTTCCAGGACGGCTGTGCAATCCGGGTTTCTCCGAACAATGAGTTCGTGGACCCGCCACCAGTGTTCGGTAATCTTCCTGTTGAACTTCTGTCCATAGATGGCGTCGTCTGGTATGAGGCGGTCGTTTGCTCTGTTGAAATCCTTGGCGGGGCGGGCGTATAATGGTATTATGAACACCAGCAGACCGATGACCAAGTCGCCTCGGGCCGTGGCCCAAGAGGCACTGCGCCTGGCGCGGGAGGTTCTGCCCGCCTATTCGTCGAAGTTCTCCCGCAAGGACTTCACCCAGCACCAACTGTTCGCCGCCCTGGCCCTGAAGACCTTCTTCAAGACCGACTACCGGGGCGTCGTCCGGTTGCTGGCCGACTTCGCCGAGTTGCGCGAGGATCTCGGCCTGGCCGCGGCGCCCCACTACTCGACCCTCTGCTATGCCGCCAAGCGGCTGCTAAAAAAGGGGCGTTCGTCGTACTCCTCTTCCGCGCCACCGTGCGCACAGGAAGGCGGGTTGATCGGCGCGAAGCCGACGGCCGCCATCGACGCCACCGGCATGGAGAGCCGCCACACGTCCCGCTACTTTTTCAAGCGGGCCGGCCGTAAACACAACTCCAGGCTGTGGACCAAGTTGGCCGTGGCCTGCGACACGGCCAGCCACTTCTTCACCGCAGCCACGGTCAGCCTCGGCCCCGCCAACGACGCGCCGCAGTTCCGCCCTCTCATGGCCCAGGCGTCGCTGGCGGTCGGCTACGACCGGGTGCTCGGCGACGCGGCGTTCGACGGCGAGGAGAGCCACCGCTACTGCCGGGAGGACTTGGGCGTCCGCTCGACGGTGATCCCGATCAACCGGCGGAACGGGGGGCGGAAGTGGCCCAAGACTCGCTACCGGCGGCAGATGGTCAAGCGGTTCCGCAAGAAGCCGCGGGGCAGCCGGCACAAGCGCGTCTACGGGCAGCGCTGGCAGGCGGAAAGCGCCTTCTCCCGACACAAGCGGCTGCTCGGCTCGGCGCTGCGGGGCAAGTCGGATGCGTCGCGCGAACACGAGTGCTACCTGCGGGTACTCACCCACAACCTCATGCTCCTCGCCGCTACAGGTTAGAGGATTTCAACAGAGCAGCGGTCGTTCTGAAGAACCTTCATAGGCAAAGGCGGCTGAAGCATGCAGACCCGGCGGATCGTGTGCAGATAAGAGACGCCCTTTTCTCCTTTTTTATTCTTGGTATATCTCTTGCACTCGCCCTCGTCGATGACCGTGTAGATGTGGCGGAACCACATTTTGGGCGAAAACTCGTAGACAAGGACCAAATCGCCTTTGCCCACTCGTTTCCCAAAAACATGCTTGCCTCTTGCGGGCAAATCATCTTGAGGCGGAGAGACGATGACCCAGACGTTGAAGCCGCGCCCGAAGTAGCGGGACAGTTCGACCACTTTCAAGTTCGAGGGCGCGTCCGCCCAATCGTGTTCCCAGCAAACGATCCAATCGCAACCCTCCACCGGATGACGATGCGCCCGAAAGTTGCTGGAGCGAAACTCGAACTCGATTCGGATTCGCCGCTCCTTTCCACCCACCCTTTGGCGGGCGATGCAATCGGGAAAGCCCGCTTGGATGCTCTCGATGTGGAGCTGCATGCGCTGACAAAGATGAGAAAAGAGGAATACGACCCCCAGTTCGTTCGTGGGAGCATACAGCGGTGCTTTCTCAAGACGCTCCGGCTCGAACTTCGGTGGCGCCATAGAATATCTCTTTACGGGACATCGGTAGATGGACGACGCCCGGCGAACGGCCCGTCACGCCCTCCCGACCGCCGCATAGAACTTGCCGAGCCGCTTCAACTAGGCCAAGTCGTTGAAGACGGCCGCGAGCGGGGTTGCAAAGACGGTCGCGGCTTCCTTGAAGGATACACCGTGCTTCTGCTGATTGGCTAGGCTTCCTTTGACAATGGGCTTAGCCCCGGAGGGGCGGCGGTGAATAGCCAGGGGTGAAACCCCTGGGGCGACGACCCACCTCCCCCACGGATTCAGCCCCGGAGGGGCGGCGGTGGGCAGGCTCACCGCCGCCCCTCCGGGGCTAAAACGGGGTGTTAGAGCCGTCCCTTTCTCCAGGGGTTTCACCCCTGGCTATTCACCGCCGCCCCTCCGGGGCTAAGCCCATTGCCAAGCAAAACCAAGTGCCTTCGCTTCATCTTTACTCCGCCAGCGCGACCCCCGCCGCCTTCAGCCGCCGCCGCAGCTCGTCCGCCTGTTCCTCCTCCACCGCCAGCGCCGTCGGCCCCAGCCGCGCCGCGATCAGCGCGCGCGTCGGCGGCCACTGCATCAGGCCATCGGCCGTCTCCGCGGCGGCGACGTGCAGCACGAGATGCCGTTGGAAGCGCACCGCCGGCGCCTCGCCGCCTGCCATGAGCAGACGCGCCGCCGGCGGCAACGGCTCGCCTGTCCGCTGCTGGAACCACGCCTCCAGCGCCCCCAGCGTCATCCCGCCGGCCCGCGCCGCCTCCAGCGAGGCCGGCGTCAGAACGTAGGAGCGATGGCCCGCCGTCGGCGCCGCGTCGAGGCGCTCGGCGAAGCGCGGCAGCTCCGTTTCCAGCAGCAGGTCGGAACGCGCCAGGTCCACCAGCAGCGTCACGCCGTCCGGCTCGACGGTCACGCACCGTTCCGGCGGCAGGGCGTAGTCGCGCGTGCCGCCCAGGCGGAAGTGGCGGAACTCCATCCCGTCCTCGCTGGCCACCACCGCCATGCGGTCGGAAATGCGCGTCGCCGGAACGCCCCGCGCCAGCGCCTCCTGAAGGTCCTCCGCCGTGGCGAACTCCAGCAGCGTCGCCGCCGGGTAAATGGTGATGCGGTCGCGCTTGTTCGACCAGGTGCGCAGCAGGTCCAGCACCGCGCCGGGCAGCGCCTTGGTGCTGTGCTGCTCCAGCGCCTGGCGGATCGACTCGTAGGTTTCGCCGGACTCCAGGGCGCGGTAGACCGTGTCCGGCTCCAGTTGGAGCGTGCAGGCCGCGCTCAGGCTTTTCCACGCCGCGAAGCGCGTCAGCTTGGCGACCAGGGCGGAGGTCAGCCCCTGTCGGTAGGCGATGATTTCGAGGTTGGGTTGCACCAGCAGCATCTGCGTGAACGAACTTTCCAGCGCCGGGGCTTCGCCCAGCCCAAGCAGCCAGCGGCCGGTCGGCGACAGGCGCACGCGCCAGGCGTCGCCGTCCCGCACCGCCTGCACTAGCCGCAGGGGATACGCCACGCCCAGCAAGAAGGTCTCCATCCACGGCTCACGGCGCGACGGCCGTAGAAATTCATCCTTCCAGTAGGGATGATGTTCGTTGAGCCACGCTTCCACCGCGTCGGGACCGATCCAGGCGTCGGCCGGCAGGCGGGCCAGCAGCAAAAACGCCAGCAGGTACGCCGACGGGAACGGATTGCCGGCCGGCTGCTCGCCGCCGCGCCAGCCGTCGATCGGGTTCCACGCCCGCAGCCGCGGCAGCTGTGACCACAGCGCTTCCAGCGACGGCGCCAGCCCCGCCTCCCACTCCGCCGGCAGCGACCCGACGCGGACCTCGCCCTCCGCCTCGCGCAGCACGCCCACGCGCTCCGCCAGCACGGTCACGAAAAAGCCCATGTCCGGCACGTCGATCAGCCGGTCGGCGGGCGGGCCGTTCAAGAGCGGATCCTGTCCCAGCCGATCGAGATCGCGTTTGAAGAAATCGCCCTGCTGCGTCCGCCGCAACGGCGCCGTCGCCGTCTGCTGCCACAGCACGGCCATGCGGAGGAGCCACTCCAGGCCGTCGGCCTCTTGAATAGTGGTTGGTGGTTGGTGGTTGGTGGTTGGTGGGACTTCGCCGTTTTCGGCGGATTTCTTCGTGCCGAGAGACAGGTCGGGCAGGCCGAGGTCTTCGCCGACGGCGCGCGAGGCGATCAGCGGCGGCGTGAAGACGGTCAGTCCCGTCGCGCCGGGAAAGGCCAGCCATTGCTCGAAGGTCTTGATCCGGATTGAGCCGGCCCCCTCCGGCAGACGCGGGAAGAGCAGGCCAGCTTGCAGGAGCGCGAAGACGGGCTGTAGGCCGTCGGGGCAGCCGAGGGCCAGCAGCATTTCGATGAGATTGCCGAGGTCCCATGTCGGCTGGCGACTGTGGCCGATCAGGGCGAGCAGGCGGCGCGGGTCGGTCTCCAGATCGGCCCGACGGCGGTCGAGGACGGCCGGGTTTTCGACGGCGGCGACGCAGCGGTCGATCAGCTCCTCGACCGGCCACTGGTTGCGCGGCCGAATGAGACGGGCGGCGACCTGGCGCAGGAGGGGTTCGTCGTAGGCGGACAGGGTGCGCCGCAGCAGATCGGACCAGAGGGTGGGGTCGGCGTTCGGCATGATGGTCGGCGGTCAGCCGGTGCGCCGCCCCGGCTCCTTGGCGACGACTTGCGGCGTATGTCCCATCCGCTGCAATTCCTGGATCACCGCCTCGACCCGTCCGGGACGCACCAGCAGGACGCGATCCGTGAGCCGGCCGACGACGTCCTGAGCCAGCTTTTTGCGGGCCAGCAGCTCCTCGGCCAGCACGGCGTCTTCCGTCTGAATGAGGCAGACGCGGCGGTGCAGCTTCACCGGGATGCGGGCGCCGGCGGTGGGACGCGGGGGGTCGTTGAGCATGAATCTCCTCACCCCGCCGCCTGAAACAGCTCGGTCAGCTCCAGGCTGTCGGCGATGCGGTAGCTGTAGCCCTGCTCGGTCAGGAACAGCTGGCGGTGGTGGGCGAAGTCCTGCTCGCGGGTGTCGCGCGTCACCAGCGTGTAGAAGTGGGCCACCTCGCCGCCGGTCTTGGGCCGCAGGATCCGCCCCAGCCGCTGCGCCTCCTCCTGACGCGAGCCGAACGTGCCCGACACCTGGATCAGCACGTTGGCGTCCGGCAGGTCGAGGGCGAAGTTGCCGACCTTCGACAGGATCAGCTGACGCACCTCGCCGTGGCGGAACTTGTTGTACAGGTCCTCGCGCTCGCTGTTCGGCGTCTGGCCGGTGATGAGCGGCAGGTTGAAGCGCTTGCGCAGCCGCCGCAGCTGCTTGAGGTACTGGCCGATGATGAGCACGCGGCTGTCGGTGTAGCGCTCCAGCAGGGCGGCCACCACGTCGTCCTTGGCCGGGTTCTCGCTGGCGATGCGGTACTTGTTGCGCCACTCGGCCACGGCGTACTCCATGCGCAACGGCTCCGGCATGGCCACGCGCACCTCGGTGCAGGTGGCCTCGGCGATCCAGCCGCGCGTCTCCAGCTCGCGCCACGGCACGTCGTACTTTTTCGGGCCGATCAGGCTGAACACGTCGGCCTCCCGGCCGTCCTCGCGCACCAGCGTCGCCGTCAGGCCCAGCCGCCGCCGCGCCTGGATGTGGGCCGTCACGCGGAAGACCGGCGCCGGCAAGCAGATGCACTTCGTCGTAAATGATCAGGCCCCAGTCGCGCTGGTCGAACAGCTGGAAGTGCGGGAACTCTTCCGTCTTGTCGTTGCGGTGGGTGAGGATCTGGTACGTCGCCAGGGTGACCGGGCCGATTTCCTTGGTGTCGCCGGTGTACTCGCAGACCTGCGTCCTCGGTGAGGTCGGTCTTGTCGAGGATCTCGCGGCGCCACTGCTTGACGGCCGTGATGCCGGTGGTCAGGACGAGGGTGTTGCGCTTCATCAGGGCCATGGCGGCGATGCCGACGATGGTCTTGCCGGCGCCGCACGGCAGCACGATGACGCCGCTGCCGCCGCGGGCGTCGCCGCCGGCGTAGAAGACGTCGGCCGCCTCGCGCTGGTAGTCGCGGACGTGGAACGGCAGGCCGGAGCGCGCGACCGTGCGCAGGTGGATCGGCAGGGCGGCGCCTTCGGTGTAGCCGGCCAGGTCCTCGGCCGGGTAGCCGACGGCGATCAGCGCCTGCTTCAGGACGCCGCGGAAGCGGGCTCGACGCGGAAGCTCACGGCGTCGATCCGTTCGCCGAGGAGCGTCTTCACCTTCGGCTGACGGGCCAGCTCTTCCAGCAGCGGCCCGTCCTTGCAGACGAGCCGGAGGTCGGGGCGGCGTGTGCCACGGCTGTGTCAGCCGTGTTTGGGCCGGCTGACACGGCTGACACAGCCGTGGCACTCGAGATTCAGGCATTCGTTCCAGCCGGACGCGGCCGTAGCGGCTGACGACTTCGGCGAGGTCGGCGGCGAGGTTGGACGGCACGGGGAACTTGCTGTAGGTGCGGAGCACGTCGAGCATGGCGTCGGCGGTCATGCCGGCGGCGGCGGCGTTCCACAGCGACAGGTGCGTGAGGCGGTAGGTATGGATGTGTTCGGGGCTTTTTTCCAGCTCGGCGAAGGGCGCCAGGGCGTCGCGGGCTTCGGCGTAACGGGGATTGTCCACCTCGACCAGAACGGAGCGATCGCCCTGAACGATGAGAGGGTTGGTGGGGTCGTAATGCATTCTCTGTGAATCCGTTAGGAGGGTTCCACCCCTGGGCTGTTTGGCCCCAAAACCGCAGTGTAGTGGGTTCGGAAAGGGCGTGCAAGGTGAAGTGCCGGCGGGGGCGGGGGCATCGTTTCGGGGCGCCCCTCTCGATTTTGGAGGCGTCGTCGGCCTGTAGGCCCGTGCTGAAGCACGGGCCTACAGGCCGAAGCCCCGTAAACGGGGCTGAAATCCCGGGCAGCCCGGTTTACCGGGCTTCAGCCTGTAGGCCCGCCGTAAACGGCGGGCCTGAAGCTGAAATCCCGGGCAGCCCGGTTTACCGGGCTTCAGCCTGTAGGCCCGCCGTTCACGGCGGGCCTACAGGCCGGACGCCGTTTCCGGTTGGCCTTTCCAAAATCCGTGAAATCGAGTCCAATCCGCGGCCAGTCGCCCCGCTCACGGAAGACCCTTGCGCGGATGCTCCGTATGCCCCAAGCCTCAGCAAAGTTGGCCCGGTCGGCCGTTCCCGAAGTTTCGGCGTCCGGTCTGCCGGTCGTCCGCCTCGAAGTGCGATCCGGCACGGGCCGGCCCACCGTCTACGAGGTCGGCGACGGCGGTTTCCTCATCGGCGGCGTCCCCGGCTGCGACCTGCGCCTGCCGGGCGGCAACGTCGCCCCGGTCGTCTGCCTCATCTCGCGGCACGCCCGCGGCGCCAGCCTGCGCAAGCTCGCCCCGGTGCAGGCCGTCGCCGTCAACGGCCGGCCGGCCGGCTCGACGTACCTGGGCCACGGCGATCGCATCACGCTCGGGACCGTCGAGATCACGGCGTCGGTGGTGCCCGGCGCGGCGCCGCCGCCCTCCGGCGGCGAACCGGCGGCCGTTCCCGACGAACGGCTGCGCGAGATCGCGGCGCATGAGGCCAAACTGCAGGCGCGGGCCGAGGCGCTGCAAGAGGAACAGCAGCACTGGAACCAGCTGCGCGGCGAGTTGGAAGCGGAGTGCCGGCGCCAGACCGAGGCGGCCGAGACGACCAGCCGCCGGCTTCAGGAGAAGGAGGCCGCGCTGGCCGCCGCCGCCGCCGACCTGGAGCGGCGCGAGCAGGCGCAGCGGGCCGGCGAGGCGGAAGTGGATCGGCTACGGCAGGAATGCGAGGCGGCGGGCAAGCAGCACGAAGAGGCCCGCGCCATCCGCCGTCAGATGAACCAGATCCGCGAACAGCTCTACGAGCGCTACCGCAATCGCCGCGACCGCCTCCGTCAGAAGCAGAAAGCCATCGGCCAGGCCGCCAAACGGTTGCAGGAGCGCAAGCGCGAGATCGACGAGTTGGCCGTTCAGGCCGACGCGGTGCGCCAGGAGCTGGAGCTGGGCCGATCCGAGAACGAGGCTCGCGCCGAACAGCTCGCGCGCGACCGGATGGTCCTCGAAGAAGAACATCGGAAGATTGCGACCCGCCAGGTGGAATTGCAGGGCCAGCTGGCCGAGCGCGTCCGGGAGTGCGAGGACCGCGAGCGGAAGGTGGAGGAGGACCGCGCGGCCCTGGAGCGGGGACAGAAGCAGCACCAGGCCGACCTCGTGCGCCTGGACCGCATTCAGGGCCAGCTGGAGCAGCGTCAGAAGCAGCTGGAGACACGGGCGCTGGAGGTGGACAAGCGCTACGAACAGCTGCAGCGCGATCTGCGCAACCTGGAGGAGCAGGCCGTGCAGATGGACGAGTTCCACGAAAAACAATCCCTGGAGATGGATAAACTCGCCAAGCAAAAGGAGTCCTACGAGGCGGCGGCGGCCCAGGTGGAACAGCGGGCGGCGGCGCTGGAAGGGCAGCAGGCGATGCTGGCCACGCTGCGGACGCGCGTGGAGCGGATGCGCGAGGAGGTGCGGCGTCAGGAGGAGGCGCTGAGCGACCAGCGCGCTATGCAGGAAGCGTCCGAAACCGACCTCAAGGCGCGGCAGGAGGAGGCGCGGCGGCTGCGCGAGGAGCTGGACAACGACCACCTGCTGCTCCAGGAGGAGCGGCGCCGCTTCGAGGAGAGCCGGTCCACGATGGACGCGGCCGTGGCCCAGCTGCGCCAGGCGCAAGAGTCCTTGGACTCCCGGCAAAAGGAGCTGGACGACCATCAGACGCGGCAGGACGCCACGGCGTCGGAGCAGGCGGAGCAGTCCGGGCTGATCGCCGCGCACGACCCAGCTGGAGGAGTTGCAGAATCGATTGGCGGCCGACCGGCGGACGTTGCGCGACCGTGAGGCGGCGCTGGCCAAGGCGGAGCAGACGCTCACGTCGCTGCAGGAACAGTTGCGGCGCCGTTCCGAGGAGTTGAGCGAGCGGCAAAAGGCGTTGGCCGAGCAGGAGCAGAAGCTGCGGGCCGACGTCGCTCGCCTGGAGGAATTGACCCGCGCCGCCGAGGAAGAGCGGCAGCGCAAGACCGCCGAGTTGGAGGCCGTCCGCAAGGGGCTGGACGACCGGGCCGCCGAGCTGGACGCGATGGGACAGGAGCTGACCGGCCGCGAAGAGATGCTCATGGCGGAGGCGGAACGGCTGCGCGAGGACATGCACTCGCTGAACGGCCAGCGGCAAGCGCTGGTCGCCCAGCGGATGGCCCTCGACGCGGATCGGCAGGCGGCCGTCGAGGCCGCGGAGCAGACGCGGCGCGAGTTCGAGACGACCCGCGCCGAGGCGCTGGAGCTGATGCGGGGCTTGCCGGACCTCGAAACGCGGGCGGCGGTCGGCATGGACCGGCTGCTGCGGCGCGCGAACAGCTGCGCGAGCATCTGTCCGAGGTCCACGGCTACGCCCGCCAGAGCCGCGACGACCTGGAAGCGGCCCGGCAGCAGGTTCAGGGCCACGCCGACCGCGTCCGGGCCGAGGAGTTGGCCCTGCACGTGGCCCGCGACGAGCATCGCCTTTCGGTCGCGGCGTTCCGGCAGCAGTTGGTCGAGTGGCAGGGCCGCGTCGCCGAGATGAAACAGGCGCTGCTTGCACGGCGAGACGCGGCTGGAACGGAAGCAGGCCGAGGTGGCGGAGAAGGCCGAGGAGGTCGCGTCCACGTCGGCCCGGCTGGCGCAGCAGGCCGAGCAGTTGCAGGAGAAGGAACGCGAGGTGGCGGAACGGCGGACGGAGATGGACCGCCATCTCAGCGACATGAGAGAGTGGTATCGCCGTAAGATGCGCGAATTGTCCGGCGTCGATGCGGCCAAGGAGGCGCCGGTCGTCGGCGCGGACGCGGTGTTCACGCTAATGGGGCCGCGGCGCGAACGGCCGGCGGCGCCAGCGGCGGAGGGCGAGGCGCCGGGCGTCCTGCCGATGAGCGGCGAAGCGGAGCCGGCCGACCGCCGTCTCGGCGACCTGCTGCGCTCGCTGGAGCTGGTGGACGCCGACACGCTGGGCGCCCTGCTGCAGGAGGCCCGGCGGCAGCGGCGTTCGCTGCGGCAGCTGCTGCTGGCAGGCAACTACCTTACTCTCTACCAGATGGCGTTGATCGAGGCCGGCAACCTCGACGGGTTGGTGCTGGGGCCGGCGCGTGTGATCGACCGGCTGCAATCGGGGCCGCGCGAGACCGTCTACCGCGTCTTCGACCCGCGCCGCAACGGCGAGGCGCTGCTTGCGCTGCCTGGCCGAGTCGGAGATGCACGACGCGGTCCACCCGGACGAGTTTCGCCAACGCTTCGCCGCCGCAGCCGCCGTCCGTCACGTCCACGTCGCGGCGACTTACGAGGTCCTCGAAATCGCCGGCCGCCCGGCCGTGCTGCAAGAGTGGCTGACCGGCCTGCCGGGATCGGACTGGCCGGCCCTGTCGTCGGCGCCGGGTGTGTGGTTCCGGTTGCTGTCGCAGGCGGCGCTCGGCCTGCGGACGGCCCACGACGCGGGCATGGTCCACGGGGCGCTGCAGGCGGCGTCGTTCGTCTGCACGCCGGAGGGCGTCATCAAGCTGTGCGGCCTGGGCGAGCCGTGCTGGCTGGCCGTCGCTCCGGCGGACGCCGAGACCGACGCCGCCGCCGACCTGCGGGCGCTGGGCCGGATCGCCGCCGGCTGGTCCGCCTCCGCGACGGCCGCCCCGCGCAAGGGCAAGAACAAGGCGATGCCCGAAGCGCTGGAGGGCGTGCTGGCCCGGCTGACCGGCCAGGCGGAGCCGCCTACGCCGGCGCGGCCGAGCTGCTCGAAGACCTCGATCGCGTCAGCGCCGAGGCGCCGGCCAACGCGACGGCCTGGGAGCGCTTCGTCCGCGAGGTGCGCGAGCAGGCGGCGTCGGCGGCCTGGCGCCGCTCCGCTTAGAAAATAACTTCAATCAGGGACTTTTCGGAGCCGCGACCGTGAGGGAGCGGGGCGAAGACCGCTCCCTCACGGTCGCGGCCCCGACGCTTCGATCGTAGAATGAAACCGGCTGGTCTTCTACCCGTTCGCCAACCATCCACAGGACGGCTGCCATGCTGCGCTTCGAGGGCGACCGCGATTTCCCCCAACCGCCGGATCAGGTGTTTGCGAAGCTGACCGACGCCCGCTTCCTGGCGGCGTGCGTCCTCGACGTGGAAAACGTGTCGCGGGACGACCCCGACCGGGCGACGTTCAAGGTGCGGCCGAACCTGGCGTTCGCGCGGCACGCTGGACGTGACGCTGCAGGTGGTCGAGAAGGCGCCGCCGACGTCGGCCCGCATGGTGCTGACCAGCAAGGGCGTCGGCAGCAGCAGCACGGTCGAGGCGGCGCTGGGCCTGGCGCCGCAGGACGCCGGCACGCACCTGCACTGGATCGCGGAGGTGAAAGAGCTGGGAGGGCTGCTGAAAATGGTCCCCCAGGGGCTGATCCGCGGGGCGGCGCAGAAGGTGCTGGACGACGCCTGGAAGGCGGTGGAGGCGAAGCTGCGGGAGGCGTAGTCTTTACCAGCCTGAAGCGCAAGCGAGGGGCGACGTCCAACCCCTCGCTTGCGCTTCGGGCTGGTTTACAGATGCCATTGCCACCCACGGGCCTCCTGCAGCCGCGCCTCGTGCGTCAGGTTGAATTGCAGCGGCGTCACCGTCACCCAGCCCTCCGCCAGCGCCGTCACGTCCGTGTCGGGGTGCGGGTCGGGGCAGCCGAATTCCGGGTTCGACCAGAAGTAGACTCGGCCGCGCGGGTCGGTGCGGCGGTCGTAGCTCTCCACGTAGGCGGCGAGGTTTTGCGGGACGACGCGAACGCCGCGCGGCGTGTGCCTTTCCAGGTCGGGGATGTTGATATTGAACAGCGAACCGGCTTCCGGCCGGCGGTCCACGATCTGTTCGATGACCTGGCGGGCGTAGACCGCCCCGCGCCCAAAGTCGGGCGGCGTCGGCTTGCTGTACTCCAGCGAGCAGGCGATGCTCGTGACGCGGAAGAAGGCGCCCTCGATGGCGGCGGCCACGGTGCCGGAATACAGGACGTTGATGCCCGCGTTGGAGCCGGCGTTGAGGCCGCTGACGATCAGGTCCGGCGGCGCCGACAGCAGCTCGCGCAGCGCCAGCTTCACGCAGTCGGCCGGCCGACCCTCCACCGCCCAGCCCAGACGCCGGCGCTCGTCGTCCTGGATCTCCTGCACGATCAGCGGGGTGGTGATCGTGACCGAATGGCCGACGGCGCTCTGCTCCGTGGCCGGCGCCACCACCGCCACTTCGCCCAGGCGCCGCAATTCCGGCAGCAGCGCCCGCAGGCCGGGGGCGTAAACGCCGTCGTCGTTCGTCAGGAGGATGCGCATTCCACCTCCAGCTTTGCCGCCGCCGGGAGTCGAAGGGGAGGGGAGGGGCGTACGTCAAATGACGGAGGGGCGGTCTAGAATCCCATCTGGAATCTAGACCGCCCCCTCGTCGTAACCCGAATGGGCGGCACAGGATTCGAACCTGTGACTTCCACCGTGTGAGGATGGCACTCTAGCCGCTGAGTTAGCCGCCCATCGACGGGCCGCCGTTGCGGCCCCCTATCAGACGCGGGAGGCGGAAAAAGGGTTCACACCTCGCGCCGGGGGCCGCCTGCGACCGGGGATCGCTCAGACCTTCGGCGGGGTCTGAATGTTGTTCGGGGCGTCCTCGAATTTCGGGGCCGTCGTCATCACGCGCTGCGGCGGACGCGGCTGCTCCAGGGCCGGCGCCTCGGGACGCGACGACGACGCCGTGTCGATTTCGTCCTCCAGCCCCTTCATGCCCTTCTTGAACTCGACGATCCCTTTGCCGAGATACCGCCCCACCTCGGGCAGCTTCCTGCCAAACAGCAGGACGCCGATCACGAGCAGGATGACAATCTCTTGCGGCCCGAGCCAGTTGGCGAACAATGGTGTCATGGGAGCGCTCTCTTTCGCGTGTGGGTTGCCTGGGGGGATGGTTCGGGGCGATCGACGACAGAGGGTGGTTCGCTAATCGAATGCGCCTTATCAGCAATCGTACCGCCCGTCGGCGTCGCCTGCAAGCAGGAAATCGACAAACCGGGTGCGGCGGCTGGAAGGGCCGATCGGCGGGAGCATGGCGAGGAGCTAGAGCGGCTGATGGCAAACATGCGTGACGTTCCCGCAGGGGACGTTTAGGAGGAACGATCTAAAGGGGCCGGAGCCACGGCGCCCTGCGGGGTATCCAGCCGTCTGGATAGAAGTAGTGTAGCAGCGACGCTTTCCGCTTGACAAGGGGAAATCCGAAAAAATCACCGAATCGGGCGCCCCTCTCGATTGTGGAGGGGTCGTCGGCAAGCCGGCCCGTGCTGAAGCACGGGCCTACAGGCCGAAGCCCCGTAAACGGGGCTGAAATCCCGGGCAGCCCGGTTTACCGGGCTTCGGCCTGTAGGCCCGCCGTTCACGGCGGGCCGGGCCAAGTCCAAAATCGAGAGGCGCACCCCCGAATCACCCGCAGCGCACGCACAGCACCGTGCAGTTGTCGCTGCCGCCGCGGTCGTCCGCCGCCGCGGTCAGCCGCCGCGCCCGCTCCGCCGCGGACGCCGCCGGCCGGGCCGCGTCCGCCTGAAGGTCGGCGTCGTCCAGGTGCGCGTGCAGGCCGTCGCTGGCGACGATCAGCCAGTCGCCCGCCGTCAGCAGGATTTCGTAGCGGGCGGGGGACAAATCGGGGTGCTTGCCCACCGCCTGCGACACCTCGTTGCGGG
Source organism: uncultured Planctomycetaceae bacterium (assembly GCA_963771935.1). Taxonomy (GTDB): domain Bacteria; phylum Planctomycetota; class Planctomycetia; order Gemmatales; family Gemmataceae; genus UBA4732. The sequence goes on from CAVYVK010000011.1 coordinate 114,731, forward strand.
ACGGGTGCGAGCGGGCCTCCTTCGGCGTCAGCGTCCCCAGCTCGACCATCCGCGCCACCAGCGTCTGGTCCTTGGTGCATTGTGTCAGCTGGCCGCCGCGCTGGTGGTAGACGCGGCAGTCGCCGACGTGGCCGATCAGCGCCCGGCCGCCCCAGATCAGCACCACCTCCGCCGTCGCTCCCATGCCCTTGCAGGCCGGATCGCTCTGGGCCTTGCGGTGGACGGCGCGGTTGGCTTCCAGCAAGGCATAGTCGATGTTCTCCGCCAGCACGTCCGGCGCCGACGCCTTGAACTGGCCCGTCAGCGCCCCCGACAGGATCGGCGCCAGCGTCGCGGCCACGGTCTGCGTCGTGAGCTGGCTGGCCTGGTGGCCCGCCTCGTAGCCGCCCATGCCGTCCGCCAGCACCAGCAGGACGATCTCCTGAAATCCATCCACGGACGACCAGGCCAGGTGGTGGACGATGAAACTATCCTCGTTGCGCTTGCAGATGCGGCCGACGGAGGTGGCGTCGCCGACTTCCAGCCGCGGCGGCGCGGTCGGCGGATCGAGGGCGGCGGCGACGAACGGCTGACGGCAGTGGGGACAGTGGACGCGCGTCCCGACGTTTTGCTCGGCGACGAGGCAGGGGCCTTTGCAGCGGGGGCAGGGAATGCGGACGGGCATGGTCGGCGGGCCTCTCCCGACGGTCGGCGCGGTGCGCATCATGGTATCCCGTCCAAGGCCGGATGAACAGCGCTAAGGCGAGCGGCCGGCGTGAGCCGGCTGATTGCAATCTAATCAGCCGGCTCACGCCGGCCGCTCGCCAAACGGCGCTCAATGTGCCTTGGACGCCGGCGCGACGCCCTTGGTTGGACCGCCGGACGATCCGTCGCTGAGCAGCTGCCGCGTTTGCTCCGTCAGGTCCTCCGGCTTGTTGGAGTCCTTCAGCAGCAGGTCTGCGTGCGCCTGCTTCTGCAGCTCCTTAAACACGTTCGGGATCTCCATTTGAACCTTTTTGTCGAAGACCTCCTTGTAGAGCTTCGGCCGCACCGACTCCAGGCTGACGGTGGTGTCCGGCGGAATGCGCTTGAGGCACTTGACCACCACGACGCCGTCCGCCGTGTCAATCAGGGGGCTGATCTGGCCCGGTTGCAGGACGAACGCCGCGCGCTCCATTTCGTCGTTGCCGGTGGTATGACGGCCGATGGGCTGGTCCAGATGGCCGGCGGTGGCCGCCAGCCGGCTGTTGGCCTGCATCTGGGCCTTGCTGTCAAATTCCGCGTCGCTGTCCCGGATGGCGGCGTACTGCTTCCGCGCGATCTCCTTTTCCCCCCGCGGCCAGTAGATGACCTTGCAATCGATCTTCTCGCCGTAATAGGCCTCGTAGCCGGCCTGGATTTCCTCCTCCGTGACCTTGACGCGGTCGCGCACCAGCTTGCTCATCAGCAGCTTGGGACGCACCACGTCCTCTTTCCACTCAAAGAGACTCTTTTTATACTGTTTGAGGATGTTATCGACGAACATTTTCTGGGTGATGCCGCCGCCCATGCTGGCGACGTCCTCGGCGAAGGACGCCTCGACCTCGGCGGGCGTCACGTCGATGCCCTTGGCGTGGCAGGCCTCCTCGATGATGAGCTTGTTGACGAGCAGCGGCAGCTTGTCGGCGCCGTAGCGGGCGATGAGGTACTCGCCGAGCTGCTCGCGGGTGATGGCTTCGTTGCCGTTGAGGAAGGCGACCGGCCGCTTGTCGTAATCGGACGGCGAAGTCGCGGCCGGCGGCGCCACGGCCGAGGCGGCCGGCTTGGCCGGCGCGGCCGACTCCGCCGTGGCGCGCGGCAAGAACCGACAACCCACGTAGCTCGCCGTCGCCAGGCCGGCGACGCACGCCGCCCCGACCGCCAACCGGCGCCAGCTCCACGCGGCGCCCTTGTTGCTGCTGCCCGCCATGTCTCGGCCTCCTCTGCCGTGAACGGCCTTTCGGCCTTCCTCTTAACCTTCCGGGGCGGCGAGGTATAGCCGCGGCGGCCGTCCCATGCAAGGCCGATCCGAAACGGGCGGCGGCGAGCGGCCGGCGTAAGCCGGCTGATGGCGCCGCATCAGCCGGCTTACGCCGGCCGCTCGCCTCAATCCGAACACGCCAACCGGTACAGGATCTCGGCCGCCTGCGCGACTTCCTCCAGTGGGACCCATTCGTCGCAGGTGTGAGCGCGGGCGATGTCGCCGGGGCCGAAGACCACGCAGGGGACGCCGGACTGGGCGAGCGGAGCCGCGTCGGTGCCGTAGGGCACGGCCGTGACGCGCCGCTGGCCCGCGACGGGTTCGGCGGCGCGGAGGAGGCGGGCGACGAGGTCCGCGGAGCCTTCGGGGGACAGGGCGGGCGCTGAGCCAGGGGTCGCCGAATGAGAAGGCGACGGCGTCGCCGACTGCGCTCGCGGAGGTGGGCGAATAGCAGACCGGCCGCGGCGTCGGCGTCCTCGCCGGGAAGCAGGCGGCGGTCGATCTCGATGCGACAGCGGTCGGGCACCGTGTTGACACTGACGCCGCCCTCGATGCGGCCGACGCTGAGCGTGGCCGGCCCCAGCAGCGGATCGACGCGCGCCGCCCGCAGCTCGTCGGCGTAGCGCTCGATGTGCGGCAAGAGAGCGGCCATGTGGTAAATCGCGTTGACGCCGAGTTCCGGCCGCGAGCTGTGGCACGACTTGCCGGACGTGATGAGATCCCAGCGGACGGCCCCCTTGTGGGCGTGGACCACGTCCAGGCCGGTCGGCTCGGCGACGACGGCCTCGACCGGGCCGGTCGTCCCGCCGCGCCAATCGGTCTTGGCCAAGGTCTGTACGCCGAGAAAGGTGAATTCCTCGTCCACCGTACAGGCCACGATGACGTGCGCGGCGCCGGTCGGCTTGTCGCGGACCAGGCGGGCGAACGCCGTCAGCATGGACGCCATGCCGCCCTTCACGTCGCAGGCGCCGCGGCCGTAGAGCCGGCCGTCCTCGATGCGGGCCGCGAAAGGGTCGATGGTCATGCCGTCGGTGGGCACCGTGTCCTGATGTACCTCCAGGACGAGGGTGCGGCGAGCGCCCGCCGGTTCGTACCAGGCGAGGATGTTGTCGCGTCCGGGTGCGACGGCCTGGCGCTCCGAGCGAACGCCCAGGTTGCGGAAGAAGTCTTCGAGGTAGGCGGTGACGCGGTGCTCGAAAAAGTCGGGGCCGTGGAGGTCGCGGCCCATTGGGTTGACGCTCGGCAGGGCGACCAGATTGCGCAGGAGATGAGTGGTTTCGTGCATGAGGACGCCCACGAGAAGCGGTATGCAAAACCAGCCCTGAGCGCCAGCGAGGGGTTCGGCGCCGAACCCCTCGCTGGCGCTCAGGGCTGGTAGGGAATCCGCATTCACACGTTCAACAATTTACACGCATCGGCGTAACCCGGCGCCGGCCGGCCGTACTCGCTGGCCGTGACGCGGGCCAGACCGACCAGCTGCCGCCAGCGGAAGGCCGGACGCAGCGACGCGAACTCCTCCGAGGTCGTGCGGTAGTACTTCTCGGCGTGCAGCGCCCCGTCCTCGCTGATCGCGAAGCGCAGCAGCAAATCGAGCACCGGACGTTCTGGATGGCCTTCGTCGCCGTAGCGCTGCACGGCGGCGCAGGCGCCGGCCTGGTCGTTGTGCTTGATGGCGTCCTCGGCGGCGGCCAGCAGCGCGGCGGCGTCGCCGGTCTTGATCTTTTCGCGGGCCTCGGCGCGCGGGTACGGCTCCCACTTCAGGAAGTCGCCGCCGCGGTCGGTGCGGTCGAAGGCGCACTGGTAGGCGCCGAGGATCAGACAGGCGACGCCGTTGTGCGCGTCGGAGTAGCGGGCCATGTTGCGCCAGGCGTTGGCCGAGTCGCAGGCGTGGACGCCGATGCCGTCGCCGTGGACGCTGCCGGCCGGCTTGGCGTCGTTGACAGCCTTGGGCCGGCCGTTGTCGCGCAGCACGAGCTGGTTGGCGGCCAGCGACAGGGCCTCGCCGATCGCGTCGGGGGCGATCCCTTCGGCCAGGGCGGCGGCCACGGCGTCGGCGGCCTGTTCCGGCGTCGAGCCGAAGATGGTCTGGCTCATCTTGTCCACCCAGGCGTCCTCCGCCGCCTTCGTGCCGGCGGCCTTGCCGATGAGCTTGTACTGGTCCAGCAGCTTCGGCAGCACGACGCCGGCGGCGGGGCGCGTCCGATGGTTTTGGCCCCCGCCTCCGAACGCATTCTTGACGCAGTAATGCACCGACTGGCGCAGCAGAACCTGGGCGTAGTCCATGCCGATGATGCCGGACAAGGCCCAGGCGCGGTGCGGCAGCACGACGCGATGGACCTCCAATTCCTCCTGAACGGAGGGGAGCAGCTGGTTGAAGGCGTCGTCCAACTTGCCGTGGCAGAGGGCGGCGAAGGTCTGGTCGGCGGCGGCCATGTCCTTGCGGTCCACGACCTCGCGCAGGGCGTCGGCGCCGGACTTGTCGGCGGACAGGTCGGCCGGCTTGACGGGGCGAAGGGTGTCGGCCCCGGTGGCGCCGCCGTGGCCCTGGAGGCAGGTCGCGTTGCGGTAGAGGACTTTGAAGATCGGCAGCGGCCGGCGTTCCTCGGGCAGCTCCTGCGCCATGTGGAAGGCCGGGGCGAGGGCCATCATGGTGTGGAAGGCGGTGTAGTCTTCGCCGCCGAAGGCGCGGGCGTTGGCCAGGGCGGCGGCGGCGGTGAGTTGCGTCAGGTCGGCGCCGTTGCGCAGGCGTTCGGCCAGCAGCGGTTGAAGTTTGTCGGGCGGCGTCTCCTGCATCAGCGCGACGAGCGCGTCGAGCTTGCCGAAGCTCAACCGCTCGGGGACTTCGTCGGCGCGGAGCCGGCCGGGGAAGAGGTCGGCGACCAGGGTCGGGCCGACGCTGGCGGCCAGCATTCCTCGGCCCACGTCCTTCAGAAAGGCTCGGCGATTCGGGTGCATGGGGTCGTCCTCCGCGAGGGGGTGGGGTGGTGCGCCGGCTTCCTCGCTCGGCCGGCGGTCGGAATGGGAAGAATGGGGGTGTGAGGAGCCGCGCCGCAGGCGACGGACCCCAACGAGGAGAAACCCGGGGCTGGTCACACCACCAAGGGATAAGGCTCAGCGTAACGCGCCCCGCGCCGCACGCAAGGAAAAAAAGAAAGGATATTGGGACCCAGCGGTTTCCCAACCAGCCCCGAGCGCGAGCGAGGGGTTCGGCGCCGAACCCCTCGCTCGCGCTCGGGGCTGGTTGGGACGATTGACAGCCCCGTCCTGTCATGCGACACTACAACCCTCCCCGGCGCCGGGCGCCGACGCCGCCCGGCTCGCCGGCTCGCCCCGGCGCCCTCCCACCTGATCTCCTTCGGAGGCTCCCATGACCCGCCATCCGTTGACGCGGCCCTCCGCCCTGCTGACCGTCCTGGCCGTCCCGCTCTTCGGCGGCCTCGTCGTCTCCCTGCTCCGGGCCGACGATCCGCCGCCGCCCGACGGCGCCATCGTCCTCAAGGGACATGCCGAATCCGTATACTCCACCGCCTTCACGCCGGACGGCAAGTACGTCGTCACCGGCAGCTTCGACAAGACGGTTAAGGTCTGGGACGCGGCGACCGGCAAGGAATTCAAGTCGTTCGGCGGGCCGAACGGCGGCCACACCGGCATGATCCTCAGTGTGGCGGTCAGCCCCGACGGCACGATGGTCGCTTCGGGCGCCGCGGACAACACCGTGAAAATCTGGGACTTCCCGACGGCCAACGCCCTGCGTAACTACGCCATGGCCGACGCCGTCAACGCCGTCGCCCTCAGCCCCGACGGCACGAAGGTCGCCGGCGCCGGTAAGGACGGCCTCGTCAAAATCTGGAACGCCGCCGACGGCAAGGAGGCGTTCGCGCTGGCCGGCCACACCGGCCCCGTCCTCGGCGTCGCCTTCTCCGCCAACGGCCAGCTGCTCGTCTCCTGCGGCGCCGACAAGACGCTGCGTTTCTGGAACCCGACCAACGGCCAGCCCATCGCCGTGATCGGCGCCCACACCGGCGCGGCGTCGGCCGTCGCACTCAGCCCGGCCGGCAATCTGGCCTTCAGCGGCGGCGCCGACGGCGTCCTCAAGTTCTGGACGCTGCCGCCGGCGCCGGCCCGGGCGCTGGCCGCCCCACACGGCGACGCGGTCACGGCCCTCGCCCTGTCCGCCGACGGCGCCTCGATCCTCACCGGCAGCGCCGACAAGACGGTTCGCCTCTCCACCACCGCGAACGGCCAGCAAGTCCGCGTCTATCCCGGAGCAACGGCCGCTGTCACGTCGGTGTCACTGAGCGGCGTCCTCGTCGCCGCGGGCACGGCTGACCAGCGTCTCATTCTGTGGAACGCGGCGGACGGTGCGCTCGTCCGCAACGTCACGGCCCACGCCGGCCCCGTCGCCGGCGTCGCCTTCAACGCGCAGGGGACGCAGATGCTCACGGCCGGCGGCGACGGCCAGCTCAAGGTCTGGGCGCTGCCGGTCGCGCCGACGCGCGTCCTGACGCACCCCGACGCCGTCGCGTCCGCCGCCGTCAGCGCCGACGGCAAGCACGTCTTCACCGCCGGCGCGGACAAGATCGTCCGCAGCTGGGATGCGACGAAGCCGCAACAGCCGGAGCGCCAGTTCTCCGGCCATCCCACCGCCGTCGGCGCCGTCGCCGTCAGCCCCAACGGCCAGCTCCTCGCCTCGGCCGGCGACGACGGCGTCATCCGCTTCTGGAACCAGGCCAACGGCCAGCAGGCCGAAACGATCGGCGCCCACGACGGCGCCGTGACGAGCCTGTCGTTCCACCCCAACGGCCAGCAGCTCGTGTCCGCATCGGCCGACGGTCGTGTCAAGGTCTGGCAGCTGCCGGCCGCGGCGCCGAAACTGTTCGCCCACCCGGACAAGGTGACGGCGGCCGTACTCAGCCCCGACGGGACGCACCTGCTGACCGGCTGCGCCGACAAGCAGGCCCGGCTCTGGAACCTCGCCACGGGCGCGATGGAGCGGGCGTTTCCCGGCCCGACGCTCGCTGTGTCCTGCGTGGCGTTCGGCAATAACGGGGCCGACGTGGCGGCCGGCAGCGCCGACAAGTCGCTGACGGTGTGGACGACCGCCGACGCCAAGGTGGTGAAGCAGTTTCCGAACCTGCCGGCCGCGGTACAGGCGGTGGCTTTCCGCCCGGACGGCAAGATCGTGGCCGCCGGCCTGGCGGATAATAGCATCCACATTTTCGATCTGGCAATGGGCAAGGACGTCAAGACGCTGGCCGCTCCCCAACCCAATCCTCCCCCTCCCCCGGCGGCGGGGGAGGGCAGAGTAGGGGTGACGGCATTGGCCTACACGCCCAAGGGAGAATTGGTGTCCGGTTCGGCGGACAAGACGGTGCAGGTGTGGGACGTGGACAAGGGCATGTCCAGGCTGAAGATCGACGCCGGCGCCGCGGTGACGAGCCTGGACATTACGAAGGACGGCGCGAAGGTCGTGAGCGGCGGCGCCGACAAGACGGTGAAGGTCTGGACGTTGGCCGACGGCAAGCCGGCCGCGACGGTGACGACGCCGGCCGAGGTGCGCGGCGTCGGCTTCAGCCCGGACGGGAGCCGGATCGTCGCCGCCGGCGCCGACGACCGCGCCCGCGTCTACGGCCTGGACGGCAAGATGCAGGAGTTCTACGCCCACGACGCCTCCGTCACGGCGGCCGTCTTTCTGGCCGACGGCAAGCACGTCATCACGGCCGGCGACGACAAGACGGCGAAACTGTGGACGGCGACGCTGGCCTGGCAGGCCGGCCACGACGGCCCGGTGCGCCAGGCCCTGTTCACGCCGAAGGGCGACCGCGTCGTTTCCTGCGGCGACGACAAGACGGTGCGGCTCTGGAACGCGGCCGACGGCAAGCCGGTCCAGTCGATCGCGGCCCATGACGGTCCCGTCGTCGGCGTCGGCACCAGCGCCGACGGGACGAAAATCGCCTCCATCGGAGCGGACAAGGCGCTGAAGATGTGGACGCTGGCCGCAGCCCCCGGAGGCAAGGACGACGCCAAGCCGGTCGTGATCGCGCTGGCCGCTCCCGCCTCGGCCGTCGCCCTTATCCGCCGACGGCAAGCGCGTGGCAGTCGCCGTCACCGACGCGACCGGCGACGCTGCTGCATGTCTTCGACGCGGCCGGCGGCAAGGAACTGCTGGCGCTGGGCGACCACACCGGGGCGGTGAAGTCGCTGGCGTTCCTCGCGGACAATCGCACTCTGGTATCGGCGTCGGCCGACAAGACCGTCCGCCTCACCGACGTCAACGTGCTGTCGGCGATCGACGCCCACGCCGGCGGCGTCGCCGGTTGCGCCTATCCTGCCCGACGGCGTGCAGGCCGTTTCCGGCGGGGCCGACAAAACGGTCAAGCTCTGGAACCTGACGACCGGCAAGGTCGTCAAGACGTTCGGCCCGCTGGCGGACGCCGTGACGGCCGTGGCGGTCAGCAAGGACGGCCTCGAAATCGGCGCCGCCGCCGGCAAGACGGTCAAGGCGTGGACGGTCGCGGACGGCAAGGAAGTCGCTGTCACTGACGCAGCCCGCCGACGCGGCCGGCCTGTCGTTCAGCGCCGACAAGACGAAAATCGCCATGGCCTGCGCCGACGGCCTGGTCCACGTCTGGGACGCGGCGACGGGCCAGGAAATCCAGTCGTTTCCGCACGCCGGGGCCGTCCAGGTCGTCGCCTTCCTGCCGAACGCCCCCGCGGTCGTGGCCGGCGGCGCGGACAAGACCGCGACCGTCGAGACACTGAGCTGGGCGCGGTCGGTCGTGGTCGGTTCGCCGGTCCTGGCCGTGACGCCGACGCCGGACGGCGCCCGCGTGATGACGGCCGGCGCCGACGGCAAGGTGAAGCTGTGGAACGCCTCGACGGGGGCGAACGAACGCGCCTTCGAGGGGAGCGATAAGCCGATCCGGGCCGTGGCCGCGTCGAAGAACGGCGCCCTGGTCGCTACAGGCGGCGCCGACGCGACGGTGCGTTTGTACAACTTCGCGGATGGCAAATTGCTGGCGACGTTCAAGGCGCCCGGCCCGATCAACGGCCTGGTCTTCAGCGCCAACAACCAGATGCTGGCCGCGGCGTGCGAGGACAAGTCCATCCAGACCTGGAGCATCGGCCCGCCGCAAAACGGCCTGCCTCTGACGGTGGACAACATCAAGCCGTCGCAGAGCTTCGCCCACGCCGCGGCGGCGGCCGGCCTGGTCTTCTCCCCCGACGGAACGACGCTTTACACGGCCGGCGCGGACAAGACGGTCAAGGCGTGGAAGATCGCGTCGGAGGCGCCGACGAAGACGCTACAGCACCCGAACCTGGTGGACGCGGTCGCCTTCAACAACACCGGCGCGCAGCTGGCAACGGGCTGTCACGACGGCAAGGTGCGGATCTGGGACGTGGCGAAAGGCCAGCAAATCAAGGAGATCAACGCCCACCCCGCCATGCCGGTCGCCCCCGGCCAGCAGCCGCAGCCGGCCCCGGTCTACTGCGTCGTCTGGAGTGCCGACGGCAAGCAGATCCTGAGCGGCAGTCTGGACACGAGCCTGAAGTTGTGGGACGCGGCGAGCGGCAATCTCGTGAAGGAATTCAAGGGCTACAAGGAGAAGGAGTTCGACAAGGGCCACCGCGAGGGCGTCTTCACGGCCGCGTTCAGCCCGGACGGCAAGTCGATCGTCTCCGGCAGCAGCGACCGCTCAATCAAGGTCTGGAATGTCGCTGATGGGAGCGTCGATGCGCGAGCTGGTCAACCCGAACCTGAAGCCGGTCGGCTGGCCGATCGCGCACCCCGGCTGGGTGTACAGCCTCCGCTTCCTGCCGGACGGCCGGCTGGTGAGCGTGGGCGGGGCGCCGCGCAACCACGGCTTCCTGGCGACGTGGGACGTCAAGCAGGGCAAGATGCTGACGGCGGAGGAATTGCCGCTGGGCGCGTTCTATTCCGTGGCGGTTTCGCCGGACGGGCAGTTCCTGGCGGTCGGCGCGGCTGGCGGATTGTCGGCCAAGGAGGTCAGTAGCTACATTTTGAAGACACCGACGGCGAATTAGCTGGACGGCACGGGCGGCCGGGGTGAGAATGCTAGGGCCGTGCGATCCGACAGCCTTGACCATCAGGTGAGGGAACGGGTCATGAAGCACTTCTGCTTATGGCTTCTGCTCATTACAGCGGCACTGGCGGCGTTGTGGCTCGGCTTGTCCTGGCTGGCAGTGGCGCCTTGGCGGCCGCCGTCCACAAGCCCCGGACCGCGGGCCACCCTCCAGGGGCACACGAACCGGGTTACCGCTGTTGCGTTCAGCCCCGACGGCAAGACACTCGCCTCGGGGAGCTTTGACAAGACAGTCATGCTGTGGGACGTGGCGACGGGCGAGTGACGGCCGGAAGCCACGGGCCGGGACGCCGGCGTCACGTTGTCGCAGTTGTCGGCACAGGAACCGTGGCTGCGGGCCCCCTTCCAAGCATATACGGGCGCGGCGACCTCCGTGGCCTTGAACCGTAGTGCAAGACAACCTTTCCAAGCGAGGCGAGCGTGAAAAGACAAGCGACAACGCAGCACCGCCTGGCTGTGCTGGCCGTGCTGGCGAGCTGCGGTCTGGGCGTCTTCGCCGGTGCGGCCGCCGACAAGAAAGATGCACCCAAGCCGCTGTCGCCGGAGATCGTCAAGGCGTGGACGGACGCCGGCGCCGGCGTCGGTTGGATGAAAATGATCCCAACGGAAGCGCCCAAGTTCCAGGCTCAGGGAAAAGCCCCGGCCGGGATTGATGCCGGTGATTCAGTTCTCCGAGTGGAAAGAAGGAGTGCTGGCGAAGCTGCCCGATCCTGGGGCCGCGTTCGGGCTAAGTCTTAACTCCACGAAAGTGACGGATGCGGGGCTGAAGGAGCTGGCCGGGCTGACGAGCTTGCAAGCGCTGTACCTCAATAACACGCCGCTGACGGACGCAGGGCTGAAGGAGGTGGCCGGGATGACGAGCTTGCAAACGCTGGACGTTCGCAACACGAAAGTGACGGACGCGGGGCTGAAGGAGCTGGCCGGGATGACGAGCTTGCAAAGGCTGTACCTCAATCACGGCCAGGTGACGGACGCGGGGCTGAAGGAACTGGCCGGCCTGAAGGGCTTGCAAACGCTGAACGCCAGCGCCACGAAATTGACGGACGCGGGGGTGAAAGAGCTGGCCGGCCTGGAGAACTTGCAAGAGCTGACCATTTGGGGCACGCCGGTGACGGACGCGTGCCTGAAGGACGTGGCCGGGATGAAGAACTTGCAAGACCTGGACCTTAGCGGTACGGCAGTGACGGACGCGGGGCTGAAGGAACTGGCCGGGATGCAGAATTTGCGAGGGCTGCAACTGGGCAACAACCCGCGCGTGACGGCGGCAGGAGTCGCAGCGCTGAAAAAGGATTTGCCAGCATGCAATATCTATCATTAGCGGGCGCGTTGTGTGACGGGATGCCGAGCGGCAATCATGAAGTGAGAACAAGATGGACCGCCGAACCTTCCTGACCACCGCTGCGGCCGGCGCCGCCGTCCTCACAGCGCGCGCCGACGAGCCGCCGAAGCCCGACGCCCCGAAGAAGGGCCGCATGAAGGTCGGCCACCAGAACCACTCCTCCGACGCCGACCTGAAGGCTCCTCGCCGCCCTCGGCGTGCAGCACATCTACAGCGCCCTACCATCGCGCAAGCTCGACGACGCATGGTCCGTGGAGTGCCTGTCGAAGCTGCGCGACCGCGTAGAGAAGGCCGGCGTCGCGCTCGACATGGTCCCGCTGCCGATGAGCAGCTCGCCGCGCCGGCCTTGCGGGCCGACCGGCCGTTCCGGCCGCCCTGGTGGCTGCGCGTCCTGCGCTCGCTGCCGTGGCTGCGGGACGTGCCGGGACGGCTGATCGCCTTCGGGGTGCGGCGCATTCGAGTCCAGGAGTAGAGCGAGCGAGGTCGAAACATGTCGAGCGGGGCCGGACGGGTGCTGATTATCGGGGGCGGCATCGGGGGCGTCAGCGCCGCCCTCGCGCTGCGCCAGGCCGGTCGGGAGGCGACGGTGTTCGAGCAGGCGCCGGAGTTGAAGGAGGTGGGCGCCGGCATCACCCTGTGGTCCAACGCGGTGCGGGCCATGCGCCTCCTCGGACTGGGGGAGCCTCTGGCCGCCGTCAGCACCGCCATCGACCGCAGCCAGATGCGTTCCTGGCGCGGCCAGCTCCTGGGTGAAACCTCGCTGGCCGATGTCGGCCGGAAACTGGGGGCGCCCAGCGTCGGGGTCCACCGGGCCGACCTGCTGGATTTGCTCGTCCGCGCCCTACCCGCCGGGGTCGTCTGCCTCGGCGCCCGCTGCGTCGGCTTCGAGCGGCACGACCGCGGGGCGACGGCTCTGTTCGCCGACGGCCGCCGCGAGGAGGGAGACGTGCTCGTCGGCGCCGACGGCCTGAAGTCGAAGGTGCGCGAGCAGCTGCTGGGCGACGGCAAGCCGCGCTACGCCGGTTACGCGGCCTGGCGCGGCGTCGCCCGCTTCGAGCACCCCGACTACCCCCCCGGCCTGACGAGCATCACGCTGGGCGGGGGCGGCCAATTCGGCATGTTGCCCATCGGCAAGTGCCGCACCTACTGGTTCGGTACGGTCAACCGGCCGGAGGGCGGGAAGGACGGGCCGGCCGGCCGGAAACGGGACGTGCTGGACGCCTTCGGCGCTGGCACTCTCCCATCCCAGCGCTGGTGGAGGCCACGGACGAGCCGGCCATCCTGTGCAACGACCTTTGCGACCGGCCGCCCGTCCGGCGCTGGGGCGAGGGTCGAGTCACGCTGCTGGGTGACGCCGCCCACCCGACCACGCCGAACCTGGGCCAGGGAGCCTGTCAGGCGATCGAGGACGCCGTCGTGCTCGCCCATCGTCTGGGCGAAGGCTGCGATGCGGCCGCCGCCCTGCGCCTACGAGCAGGCGCGGTTCGACCGCACGGCGGCGGTCGTGAACGATTCGCGGCGGCTAGGGTCCATGCTCCAGTGGCGCAACCCGGTGCTGTGCTGGCTGCGCGATTCCCTCATTCGCCTGACGCCGCGTTCGCGCAACGAGCGGATGTTCCTCAGCAACCTCGATTTTCAAGTGTGAGGGGCGCGGGCTTTTTCCGGCCCTTGTTTGGGAGGCCGACATGGACCGCAGAGAATTCCTGACCGTCACCGGCGCCGCCGCGCTGACTGCGGCCGCCGCTCGCGCCGACGAGCCGCCGAAGGCCGATCCCCCGAAGAAGGGTCGCATGAAGCTCGGCCACCAGAACCACTCCTCCGACGCCGACCTCAAAGTCCTCGCCGCCCTTGGCGTACAGCACATCTGCAGCGCCCTGCCCTCGCGCCGGCTCGACGATGCGTGGTCCGTGGACGGCCTGACGAAGCTGCGCGACCGCGTCGAGAAAGCCGGCGTTGCGCTCGACATGGTCCCGCTGCCGATGAGCAGCTCGCTCGTCACCGGGGCGGAGATGCCCGACATCGTTCTCGGCAAAAGCCCGGAGCGCGATCGCGAAATCGACGCTATCTGTCAAATGATCCGCAACGCGGGCAAGGTCGGGATCTCCGCCGTCAAGTACAATTTCACTCTGCTGGGGGTGTTGCGCACCGGCACGGTCCCCGGCCGTGGCGGCGCCGGCTACAGCAGCTTCGACTACGCCAAGCTCAAGGGCGCGCCGCCCCTGGACGGCGCGCCCGCCAACGATGAGGAGATGTGGGACCGGATAACGTACTTTCTCAAGCGCGTGGTCCCCATCGCGGAAGAGAGCAAAGTGCGGCTCTGCTGCCACCCGCACGACCCCGCCCTGCCTCGCGGAAAGACCTACCGCGGCGTCCACCGCGTGCTCGGCTCCGTCGAGGGGCTTCAGCGCTTCGTCGAAACCATGCCCAGCCCCTACCACGGCCTCAACTTCTGCCAGGGAACCGTCTCCGAGATGCTGGACGATCCGGGCAAAGAGATCTACGACGTGATCCGCCAGTTCGGCAAGGCGGGCAAAATCTTCAATGTCCACTTCCGCAACATCCGCGGCGGCCGCGGCAAGTTCGAGGAGACGTTCCCCGACGACGGCGACGTGGACATGCTGCGGGCGTTGCGCGTCTACAAGGAAGTGGGCTACGACGGCATGGTCATGCCGGACCACGCTCCGAGGATCGAGGGCGACGCCGGCGCGGCCCTGGCGTTCGCCTTCGCCTTCGGCTACATCAAGGGGCTGATCCAGACGGTCTATAGTGAGGAGGGATGAACGGATGCTCACATTTCCGCAGATCCTGATCGGCATCTTCACGGCGGCTGGCGTCTTGCTGACCGTGATCCTCTTGGTCGTCCTGCTGCCGCGGCGCGACGGGCGTGAGGCGCCCCGTGATCAGGAAACGTATGACCCTTTGCACCGCGTCAATGGGCGCAACGGCGAGGGGTCGCCTCTCTGATCGGCGCTGCATTTTCCTCTTCTCACGGCACGGAACATGCCTTCTCGCTTTCCTTCAGACGAAACACCCGCTCTCGTTGGGGCGGTTGCCGATCCTCTGACGCGGAAAGGGAAGAGCCATGGGCGTGATCCTGCTGATTCTCCTGGTCGTGTTACTTATGGGCGCGCGCGCCTGCCTGGCCGTACAGCCGCCGATGGGGCTACGGCCCGAGCGGCATCCTCGGCCTCCTGCTCGCGATCCTTTTGCTGCTCTGCATCTTCAACGCCGTCCCGTGGGGTTGGTACGGCCCGGCAGCGGGGCCTGTACCTGTCGCGCATCCGTAATAGGCGTCTGGATCAACCACGGGCCGCGGGCGCGTCCATCGGACGCCGCCGCGGCCCTTCCCATTTGCAGGGAACCTGTCTGTTTTTTTTGCGCAACTCGCTGCGCAGCGCTGAGCATTTCTTCATGCAAGCGGATGTCCTTTCCGGCGCGGGATTTCTCGGCTAGTTTGACTCCTCGGACGGACGACGCACCCCAATACGGCCGGAGACTTTCCCGTGGCCCCATCCCTCAACGTTCTCGTCACCGGCTCGGCGGGCCGGATCGGTCAGGCCGTCGTCCGCGAGTTGAAGGCGCGCGGCCATTGCGTCCGCGGCCTCGACATCGGGCCGACGCCGGGGGCCGATGAGTCCGTCGCGGCCAGCGTCACCGACGGGGACATGGTTCGGCGGGCGGCTCAAGGGATGGCGGCGGTCATCCATCTTGCCGCCACGCCGGACGACGATGACTTCCTGACGAAGCTGCTGCCGAACAACGTGGTCGGCGTCTATCACGTTTTGGAGGCGGCGCGGCTGGCCGGCGTGCGGCGGCTGGTGCTGGCCAGCAGCGGGCAGGTAGTCTGGCATCAGCGCTTCACCGGGCCGCTTCCGATCACGGCCGATTCGCCTCCGACGCCGCGCGGCTGGTATGCGGCGACGAAGGTCTTCCAGGAAGCGGCCGGCCGGGCCTATTCCGAAGCGCACGGGATGAGCGTCATTGCCGCCCGACTGGGGTGGTGTCCGCGAAACCGCGCACGCCGAGGAGTTGGCTTCCATCGACTGGGGGCCGGACGTTTATCTGAGTCCCGGCGACGCCGGCCGCTTCTTCGCGCAGGCCGCCGAGGCGCCAAACGATTTCCGCTTCGCGGTCGTCTATGTGTGCAGCCGGCCGCCGAAGCGCGAATACTATGACGCGGGGCCGGCCAGAGAGCGCGTCGGTTATGCGGCGCACGACACCTGGCCGGAGGGATTGGAGGTTTGAACCCATGTTGGATCCCTACGAGAAGTGGCTGGGGATTCCCAAAGACGAGCGCCCGGTCACTTACTACCGCTTGCTCGGTGTTTCGCCGAAAGAAACCGACGCGGCGGTCATCGCCAAGGCGGCCCAGCGCCGCGCGGCCCAGCTGAAAACGCATCAAGAAGGATCCCAGGCCCCGATCCATAGCCGCCTGTCGAAGGAAATCGCCCAGGCCAAGGCCACGCTCCTCGATTCCGCCAAGCGCCAGAGATACGATTCCGTCCTGCGAAAGCTCGCCGCCGAGAAGGCGTCGGAATCCGCGGAACCACTAGACGCGACGGAGGAAGAACCTTCCCGGAAAGGCGTGAGCGAAACCACCCCAGGTCCGGCCAGGGACAAGAGAAAAAAGGGGAGGAAAGCCCGAAAAAAGGATAAAGAGGAGGGAAAACAAACCTGGCTATGGCTCTTGGCGGGCGCCGCCGTGCTGGTGGTCCTGGGCGGCGCGGCGGTGTTCTTCTGGTTGAATCGCTCCGACGCCACCCCGCCCCCGTCGAGCCCGCCCGACGCCGTCGCGCGGGCCGCCCCTTCAGCCAAGGCGGAAAACCCACCCGCCACGACTCCAGCCCCCGCAAAGGAGCTTCCGAAATCCGCCGCCGAACCGGTCGCTCCGACGCCTCCCCCGTCGCCCCCTCCGGCGCCGCCGGCTGTGGCGCCCGGCGCCAAACCACCCGAGCCGCCGCCTCCACCCCCGGTTCAACCCAAGCCCACGCCAAACGAGGACTTCCCCGCCCGCGCGGAAGACCAGACGGTGATCAACGTGCATCCCGCGCGAATTCGACAGGTGTTTGAGGGACTCGGCGCCGGCGCGGTCCTTTTCGAGGGGCACATCACCAGCCTGGCCGCAAGGGGCAAGGACGACTTGCAGCAACAGCTTTACGACGACATGTTCGCCCGCGTGCCGACGCGCTACCTCCAGGTCCTGATCCGCGAGGTCCACGAGCCGGAGAACGACAACGCCGATCCGTACACGCCGGCTTTCGACGAGAAGAACTTCGAGTATTGCAAGCCCATCATCGAATTTGCCAAGGCCGCGCCAAGCGGCGGCCGGACTTGGAGATCTTCGCTTCGTTGGAAACGCCGCCGCCGTGGATGAAGACCAACGGCGAGGCGTCCGGCGGCGGCGAGGCCCGCGCCACGCTCAAGCCGGGTCTGGAATTGAAATTCGCCGCGTACCTCTGGGCGTTCCTGGCGCACATGCAGAAGAATGACGTGCCGATCCAGTACCTGACCATCGCCAACGAATGCGACTGGCCGCACACCCAGCCGGGCTGTTTCTTCCCTCCCGATCGGTACGCCGCGCTCTTCAAGACGGTTGGCGAATACCTCGACAAGATGGCCCAGAAATATCCCGACGTGCCGCGCCCGAAGCTCGTCGGGCCGAACACGCTCAGCGCGGTGGGGGCCGCCAAGGACTACGTCCCGCGCCTCCTGCAGATCGCCCCGAAGCACCTCGACGTGATCGCCGCGCACGATTACGACCCGCGCGGCGACCGCTGGGCGCGTTGCGGCAACTCGCCGGCAAGCGGCCCGTGTGGATGACCGAGTGGTGCGCGCGACAAGGACGCCTCGCCGGGGATGATCGAGTCGGCGATAAAGTACGGCGTCGAGATGCACGAGGTATTCCAGGGCGGCGCCAACGTGTTCATGGCCTATGATTGGGTCTACCCGCCGCGGGACAGCGGCGAGGCCCTGATCCACATCGACTGGGGGAACGGGTACCGTCTGACCAAGCCCTATTACCTCTTCCGCCAATGGGCCGAGCCGCTCAAGCCCGGCATGCGCGTCGTGGAAACGGGCTGCGTCGGGGGGGCCGCGGACGGCGTGAAGGCGACGGCGTTCCTCGCCGCGGACGGCAACGCGGCTCGTCGTCCACGTCGTCAACGCCCAGAATAAGAATGTGCCCATCGTGCTCAAGCTGACCGGCAAGTTCACGACTGCGTCCACCGCCGCGCGCCGCCGCACCAGCGCCGCCGACGACGATGCCGCCCTGGAGGCCCTCGCGGGGACGCAGGGGGCCTTCAAGGATATTCTCCCGGCGGGATCGATGGTGACCTATCGGATAGATGAATCGGCGAAGTAAAGTGCTCTTTCCATCCGCTCGGACGCGGCCCATTGGTATCGACACCAAGGCAGCGCGTCTGCTCCGTCTTAAGCCCCGGAGGGGCGGTGGTGCATCGCCAGGGGTGAAACCCCTGGCAGGCCAGGACGTGCCGCGCCCCGATTCAGCCCCGGAGGGGCGGTGGTGCATCGCCAGGGGTGAAACCCCTGGCAGGCCAGGACGTGCCGCGCCCCGATTCAGCCCCGGAGGGGCGGCGCTAGGCGAAGCACCGTCGCCCCTCCGGGGCTTCCTCGACCCAGGGACGCCCCCTCGCTCCAGGGGTTTCACCCCTGGCGAAGCTTTGCACTCAGACCGCACCCATAGGGTGGCTTTAAGTGCAGGGCGGCCGGTTTGCGTGCAACCGACTCGCCTTCCACTCCTTCGCCAGCCGCTTGACGCTCTTGGCAAAGGACGGGATCAGATAGAACCTCCCCACCGGGGCGTCCAAGTAGACAAAGCCGCAGTGGCGGAACCCTGTCTCGTCCTTTACGTCCGTCTGCTTGACGCTGCCGCGGTCCAGCAAGTCATTCAAGGCCGACTTCCACTCTTCCGAACAGTCCTCAAAATGGACCTTGGCGACTTGAAACAACCTTTCCGCTTCGACCGCCTCAGCGTAGGCGCGGGCGAATTGGCGCCCGGCGACAATCGAACCGAGGACCGCAATCAGCACACAGGCGACGATGGCGCCTGTTGGCATGGAGGCGGACGCAACGACCACGGTGGCAATTAGGCCGGCTGCCGTCATGACGGTAAACAGGGCATTGGTGTCGATGGCAGCGCACAAAGGCGCTTGAACACGTCGCGTACTCCGGTGACGGGCTTGCCTGCCGCCGCGCCGCGCCGGAGTAAACGCGGCGCGGCGGGCAGGCTCAACCGGGTAGCTACTCCCGGCGTCCCGTTGCAACCATTGTGAAGGTGGAACGGCGCGGCCGTCAAGGGACGCCGGTTCACCGCGCCGGGAACCGCAGCACGTCCTGCGGCCCGTCGTCCTTGTCCGGCCCGCCCTTCGGCGTCCAGGCGGACGGGTCGATCTTCAACTCATGCCACGCGGAGATGAGGCAGGCGACGTTGTGACAGAGGATTTTGGCCAGCGCCTCGTTCCGCATGGCCACGTCCGTTTTTGCCCGAACCGCATCGCCGAACTTCCGCTTTATCATGCTGAACGCGCTTTCCACGTTGCTGCGCCGGTGGTAGTGCGTCAGGAACTCCTCCCGCCGGTACTGGAAGTAGTGGAACATCCGCCGCCAGACCTCCGCGCCGCCCGGCAGGCTGTTTGACTTGAACGGAATGAACGGCGTTGCGCCCATGCCGACGATCAACTCCAGATTGTCATTGCTGAGATACGCCTTGTCCGCGCTCATCTCCTCAATCACGAAGTTTTCCGCCGTCGCCTTGGTCAACGGGTCAAATTGCGGACAGTCGCCGGAGTTCTTTTCATCCATGAACACGGCCGTCACCACCTGCGTTTTCGTGCCGACGCACAGGTGCGCCTTCACCCATTCCGTCTTCTGACGGTTGACGCCGTACTTCTCGTCCACCCACTTGACGTAGCGGCTTGTGGCGAAGCCGCTGGAGTCGATGGCGAACTGCCGCTCCACCGAGCGGAGCGGCAAGCTGCTCTGCCGGATCATCGCCATGAGAACCGGCGTCACTTCCGCCATGTCCAGCACCCGAAGGACGCTGTTGAAGCACAACACCCGCCCGACGTGGCCGCGATCGTGCGCTTCCCGAAGGTCGCTCATGAACCTACGGGCCGACACCAGAGCGTACACCTTGAAGACGGCGGAGAACACCGCGTCGTTCATCGACATGGGCGGGCGCCCGCCGTTCGGGTGTGGCGGCGGCTGGACGATGCCGCGGCACAAATCCGCCAATAGCACCTGAAAATGATCCTTTTCATTGGCCTGCGCGGCGTTGTAGTTGACCCAATCCTGCCGGTAGGTCGCTCGCGGCGGCCGGGCCGGGGCCGTCGCCGGGTCCGGGTTCGGCTCGCCCTTTAGCTGGCGCTCCAGCAACATCCGCACCGCAAGGATATGCTTGCACGGCTTGCCGGTCCCGCTGCCGTTGAGTGCGAAGTCGTCGCACTCGCACGCGGGCGCGGTCGGCGACGGGTTGACCTTGTAGAAGCGGCTCGCGCTCTGGCTGTGGACGTGCCATGACCCGTCCCGGAACGAAATCCGCGCGTCGCCCGTCATCTCGCACGCCTTCACTTCCCTAATATCCATCGCCGCACCTGCTTTGTGCCACGGAGTTTACGTCCAGCAGCATAGCATTTATCTAGCCAAGGATGTAGCTTGGCAGTTGACGGCGGACGGATTTTTTGGCTAAGATTCTCGCATGGCTAAAGGCAGACCGCGAAAGTATGGCGACGCCCGGATGGACATCCACCTGCGGATTCCGGTCACGGATGAGCAGCACGCGATGATTCAGCAGGCTACGGCCGATGAGCCGGAGGGGATGGCCGCGTGGGCGCGGGCGCTGCTACTGGCGGCAGCGCGGCGCAAGCTGGCCAAGGGTGAGAGGGACGGGCGGCGAACATAGGGCAAATCTCTGTTGTCGTCTCCAGAGTGGAGACGCAGTGGAGGCGCAAAGGTTCGGCGGCAAGCGGCCCGACAGGAAGGAAGAGACGCCAATGGCTGAGCCGAAAGACTCCAAGCAGTTCCCCACAGAGATCGGTGACGCCTTCATCGAAGAGAGGTTCTGGGCCGTCCGCGGGAGGGCGATTCAGGCCTATGCAAAGCTGGAACAGGCTCTATGCCTCATCTTCGCCACCCTGTGCGATATGCCGCCAGACGTGGCCGGCATAATCTTCTTCAGGATCGTCAACGCGGGCACGCTACACTCGATCCTCGAAAGGCTCATGAAGAAGAAGCATGGTACCACCTACTCTTCCTTTTGGGGTTCGTTCTTGGATGCAATCCGCGGCACTTCGCAGCGGCGAAATGAGATAGTCCACTGGAGCGCGATGATGTTCGTGGACGGCAGCGACCGCCTGCTGGCCCTGACTCCAGCGAACATCTACGACTTCGGCCACAACACACCGGCTCCGATTACCGTCACCGTGATGGTGGACTTCACCGCAAAATGCATGTTCCTAGCACGCCTTGGCCATAGGCTCCACGACATACTCACCCCGAACGTGGCGGCCGAATTGGACCCGGCCGAAGTGCAGACATGGCGCGGTATATTCGCTCAACCAGTAATCTATCCGCCTCCAGATAGTCATCCGCTATTCCAGACGCCGCCAGCACCCGGAAGCCCGCCTCCACCATCTCCGCCGTGACTTCGATTGCTGCGGCTTCCTGCGCCGTCTCATCCTTCCGTTCCTTCTCAGCCATTGTGCAAAGTCCTCATTGTTGAGGCTTTGCCCTTGCCGTCCCCCGATCGCCCTTGCCCCGCCCCAGCCGCGCTTTTTGTGCAGAGTCGGCGGTTTAAGTGCAATCGGTACTTTAGAGACAGTTCAAGTGCAAAGCTCCCTGGCGATGCACCGTCGCCCCTCCGGGGCTGAATCGGGGCGCGGCACGTCCTGGCCTGCCAGGGGTTTCACCCCTGGCGATGCACCACCGCCCCTCCGGGGCTTAAGACGGAGCAGACGCAGACCGACTTGTGTAGATACCAATGGGACGCGGCCGGGCGGCTTGCTTCGCTCGATGTTGCGACCACGCGGTTGGGCGTTCACTCCCGACGGGACGTTGGCGGTGTCGCATGGTTTCCGCGCCGGCAGGTATGGATTCCGGCTGCGTGCGCCGCCCCCTAAGCAAGACGCGGGGCCGCGAATCTGCTAGGGTATCGGTCGGAATCGCCCTCTCCGACCCGACGATCATGAGCGCCGCATCCCCCGGAAACATCGCCGCCCACTTGCCCGCGATGGCCGCGGATCGGCCGCAAACGCTGGCCCTCGTCCAGCCGCGCGGCCGTGACCGTCGTGGCCGACTCCGCTACCGCCATTTGACCTTCCGCGAGCTGGACCAGGAGAGCGACCGTCTGGCGGTCGGTCTCGAGCGCGTCGGCGTCACGCGCGGCGTCCGCACCGTCCTGATGGTCCCGCCGAGTTTGGAGATGTACGCCCTCGCCTTCGCGCTGTTCAAGGCCGGGGCCGTGGTGGTCGGCGTCGATCCCGGCATGGGCGCCAAGAACCTCGGCGTCTGTCTCGACGAAGTCCGGCCGGAGGCGTTCATCGGCGTGCCGGAGGCGCACCTGGCCCGCACGCTGTTCCGCTGGGCGCGCGAAACGATCCGCTGCTGCGTGACGGTCGGCCCCCGTTTCGGCTGGCGCGGCTGCACGCTGCGGCAGGTCCGCGAGCTGGGCGGCCGGCGTTCGTTCCCGATGGTCGAGCCGCGGCCGGACGAGACGGCCGCCGTCCTGTTCACCAGCGGCAGCACCGGCGTCGCCAAGGGCGTCGTCTACACCCACGAAATCTTCAACGCCCAGGTGGACCTGCTGCGCCGCCTCTACGGCATCCGACCCGGCGAAGTCGATTTGCCGACTTTTCCTCTCTTCGGACTCTTCGCGCCGGCATTGGGAATCACCGCCGTCCTGCCGCAGATGGACCCGACGAAACCCGCCCACGTCGATCCGCGGAAGATCATCGAGGCGGTCCACGAATTCGGCGTGACGAACCTGTTCGGCTCGCCGTCGTTGATCCAGCGGGTCGGCCGTTACGGCGTGATCCACGGCGTCCAGCTGCCGTCGCTGCGGCGCGTGGTCTCCGCCGGAGCGCCGGTGGCGGCGTCGGCCGTGGAGCGCTTCCGATCGCTGCTGGCCGACGGCGTGCAGGTCCACACGCCGTATGGCGCCACGGAGGCGTTGCCGGTCTGCTCGATCGGCAGCGACGAGATCCTCGGCGAGACGCGGGCGCGGACGGCGGAGGGCGGCGGCGTCTGCGTCGGCCGGCCGGTCGAGGGAATGGAGGTCCGCATTATCCACATTCGGGACGAGCCGATCCCGACCTACGACGACGGCCTGGCGGTCCCGCGCGGTGATATTGGCGAGATCATGGTGCGGGGTCCGGTCGTGACGAAGGCGTACCTCAACCGCCCCTCCTCGACGGAGTTGGCGAAGATCGCCGACCCGGCCGGCGGCTTCTGGCACCGCATGGGCGACCTGGGTTATCTGGACGAACAAGGTCGCGTCTGGTTCTGCGGCCGCAAGTCGCAGCGTGTGGTGACGCCGGAGCGGACGTACTACACGATCTCCTGCGAGGGCGTGTTCAACGCTCACAAGGGGGTCTACCGAACGGCGCTGGTGGGCGTGGCGCGGAACGGCTCGACGGAGCCGGTGCTGTGCGTGGAGCCGGAGAAGGACGTGCAAATCCCGCGGGCGATACTGCGGGAGGAACTGCTGGCGCTGGGGGCGGCCCGGCCGCATACTCAAACGATTAAGACGATCCTCTTTCACAAGAATTTCCCGGTGGACGTGCGGCACAACGCCAAAATCTTCCGGGAGAAGCTGGCGGTGTGGGCGGGGAAGGAACTGGGATGACGTGGGGCAGGTTGCTAACCTGCCATTTCCAACGGCAGGTTAGCAACCTGCCCCACGAGGAGAAGGAACTTCGATGAACGCCCTGGTGACGGGCGGCGGCGGCTTCCTCGGCGGCGCGATCGTCCGCCGGCTGGCCGATCGCGGCGACCGGGTGCGCAGCTTGTCGCGCGGCCGCTATCCCGCCCTGGACCTTCTCGGCGTCGAGCAGATTCAGGGCGACGTGGCCGACGCCGGCGCCGTGGACATGGCGGTCGCTGGTTGCGACGTGGTCTTTCACGTCGCGGCAAAGGCCGGCGTCTGGGGCCCCTACGCCGAATACCATCGCGCCAACGTCGTCGGCACGCAAAACGTCCTCTCCGCTTGCCGCAAGCATGGCGTCCGCCGCCTTGTCTACACCAGCTCGCCGAGCGTGGTCTTCGACGGCCGCGACATGGAAGGCGTGGACGAATCCGTACCGTACCCGACGCACTACGAAGCGGCTTATCCGAAAACGAAAGCGGAGGCGGAGCGGCTGGTGCTAGCGGCGAACGGCCCCGACCTGGCGACGGTCGCGCTGCGTCCGCACCTGATCTGGGGGCCCGGCGACAACCACCTCACGCCGCGCATCCTGGAGCGCGGCCGCGCCGGTCGGCTGCGCCGCATTGGTCGGATGGACCCGCGCATCGACGCCACCTACATCGACAACGCCGCCGACGCCCACATTCTTGCCGCCGACCGCCTGGCGCCCGGTTCGCCGGTCGCCGGCAGAGCGTACTTCATCGGCAACGGTGAGCCGATACCGTTGTGGGATCTGGTAAATGGTATTTTGGCGGCAGGCGATGCGCCTCCGGTGACGCGGACGGTTCCGACATGGTTGGCGTACACGGCCGGCTGGCTGCTGGAAGCGGCGTACACCCTGCTGCGGCGCCGCGACGAGCCGCCGCTGACGCGGTTCGTGGTGCGCGAGCTGACGACGGCGCACTGGTTCGACCTTACGGCGGCGCGGCGCGACCTGGGGTATGAGCCGAAGACTTCTATTGCGGAGGGGTTGAAGCGGTTGGCCGATTCGCTGAAGTTTTCGGCGTGAACGCGGCATTCGGTCCTCTCTTGCGATACAATAGCGGCGGCCCATCCACTCCGCTCCGGAGAACATCATGGAGACGCCAACGATGGGAAGCGTCCTCGTCACAGCGAAGATCGAGAGCCTGGAAGACCTCTATCAGGTGGATCGGGGAAGTCTTCCTGCCGATCAAGTGCGGCGAGTGGACGTGAACGACGCCCTAGTGGACACGGGAGCGTCCATCCTGTCGATGCCAAAGCGGCTGATTGACCGGCTCGGGCTGCGGCCCGGACGCGCCCGGCGTGCCCGCAGCAGTACCGGTCTGATCACCGTTCAGGTTTACGGCACGGTTCGCCTGACGATCTTAGGGCGCGATTGCATCACCGACGTTGCGGAGGTTCCCGACGACTACCCGGTGCTGATTGGCTGGATCACGCTGGGAATGCTCGATTTCGTGGTCGATCCGGTGAACCGGCGTCTGATCGGCAACCCCGCGCACGGCGGCGAACACATCATCGATATGTTTTGATTACTTCTCGTCAATCTCCGCCAGCGTCAGGAACGGCTTCCCCTGCACATACTCCAGAAACGCCCCGCCGCCGGTCGAGACGTGCGTCATTTTCTCCGCCAAGCCGAACTCCTCCACCGTCTCCGCCGTCTCGCCGCCGCTCATGATCGTCACGCCCTGCGACGCCGACCGGCGGCTGCTCTTGACGCAGCTGCTTCAGCGCCCGCAGGCCCGCCGGTGTGATCCGGTAGCATGCCGGCGCCTCGCCGCGGCGCAGCACCGGCGTCAGGCCGGTGTTCTGTTCCAGCCAGCCGTAGGCCAGCAGCTCGCCGTGCAGCCGCACCAGCTGCCGACCTTCCACGCCGTCCATCTCGCGCAAGCGGTCCTGCCACAGCGAACGATCCGCCGCGGCCAGCGCCGCATAGCGGCTCAGCAGCGTGAACAGATCCTTCTCGTCGCGCAACCGTTCCATCTCATCGAACATGGCGCCAATCCTCGGGGTCGTCCGTGGGTGAACCGGAAGAATAGATCGAACGGGGAAGCGGGGATCTCCAGCGGATTCGGTCGAGGGGGAGGCCGCCGGGACCCCGGCCGCCCGCGCCGCCGTCATTCGCCTCCGACCTGCTCTTGACCTCGTCGGGGGCGGTCGTTATGGTCCCGCCGCTTTTCACCCCTGTCTTGAGCAAAAGAGAAAGTCTAAAGGTCTTCCGGCCCGGCAAAGGGGCCGTCGAAGGGCCGCCGGGGGAACGTGGGCGGCGGGGATGGCCGCCGGAAGTTCGTCATCGGAGCAGGGATCGGCCGCCGTTTGGGGGGGTCGCTTCGAGCGGAACGGGGCGCATTGCAAAGGAGGCCATGGTGGCTAGGGCACATGTCGGAACCGGGTTCTTCCTCGTCGTCGGCCTCGTCGCGGGTGCCGCGACGGCCGCGGCCCAGGCGCCCAGCGTCACGCCGGCCGCGTCGCCGCCGGTCGCGCGGGCCGCCAACCCCCACGCCGCGCTCAACGACGCCATTGAGGCGCAGCGCCGCGGCGACTATGAGAAAGCCGCCCTCCTTCTTCAGGGGGCCGCGGTCGGGCAGGCGCTGCTCACGACCACCGAACAACAGGAGCTGACGCGCCTGCTCAAGGACAACGGCGCCGCGCTGGAGGCCCGCCGTACGGCCTCCCAGCAGCTCCACCTGGCAGGCGTCGCCCTCAACGAGAAGCGCCAGGCCGACGCCGTCGAGCTGCTCAAACGGGTCGCCGTCAACGAACAGTACCTCACCGCGGCCGACCGCCAGACGTTCCGCCAGTGCAGCGTCGGCCTCCTTCCCGGCGTCGCCGCTCCGGGCGCGGACGCCGCCCGGCCCGCCAACGGGGATCCCGTCATCCAGGCCCGCGCCCTGGTCCGCCAGGCCCGCGCCCACCTCATCCAGGGCGATTTCGACCTGGCCGATAAAGAAGCCCACGAGGCCGTCGCCCTCAAGGTCGCCTTCGCCCGGAACGAGGATTCGCCGGCCTGGGTCTTGAACGACCTCGCCAAGGCGCGCACCGACGCCAACGCCCTGCTCAAGGCGTCCCGCAACGCCCTGGCCCGCAAGGACTACGACCGGGCCGAGCAGTACGCCCGTCAGTCGGAAAAGGCCAGCGCCGCCTGGTCGATGACCCTGTGGGGCGACACGCCGGCCAAGGCGCTCATCGACATCGAAGCCGCCCGCAAGGTCGCTTCGAGCGCGAACGCCGCCCGGCCCGCCCCGACTCCGAGCGCGAACGCCACCCGACCCGCCCCGACTCTGGGCGCTGACGCGACCCGGCTCGCCTCTGCGGGCGTGGTGCAGGCCTCCGCCAAGCCGGACGCCGAGCCGGGCGTCGTTCAGGCGTTCACCCCGGCGCCCGCCGCCCCGGCCAAGGACGACAAGAACGCCGAGAAGGCCCGCGTCCTGCTGGCCCAGGCCCGCAAGGCCATCGACGCCGGCGACCTCCTCAAGGCGCGCCAGCTCATCGACCAGGCCCGCGCGCTGAAGCCCGACCTGCAATGGTTCGAGGACAACCCGGACAAGCTGCTGGCCGAAGTCTCCCGGGCCGAGGCGCGGACTAACCCGGCCTCCGCCGCCAAGAAGAAGGACCTGGCGCCGGCCGAGGCCAAGACCCAGGCCCTCGCGCTGCTCAAGCAGGGCCGCGGCCAGCTCGCCGACGACAAGATCGACGACGCCATCAAGACGTTGGCCCAGCTGCGGACGTTGCCCGCCGTCTCCTGGGGCCTGTTCGAGGACTCGCCGGAAAAGCTGCGCCAGGACGTGGAGGCCGCCCGCCAGAACCAAGACAAGGAAGAATCGGTCAAGCTGCTGGCGGAGGCGCGCCAGCTGATGCAGCAGGGCCGCTACGACGAGGCCCAGCGCGCCGCCTTCCGTGCCCAGCAGCTGCACGGCGGCTACAGCGCCTGGGACTTCGGCGATCGGCCCGACAAGGTGCTGGCCGACATCGAGACGGATCGCCTCAAGCACAAGGGCGCGCCATTGCAGCCGCCGGCCCCGGCCGTCGCCGTGAAGCCCAAGCCCGACGACAAGCACGCCACGGCGCCGTCCGCGCCGAAGGGGAACGACGTCGCCGTCGCCGTCAACAATTCGGCCTACGCGCCGCACCCCGCCCAGCCGACTCCGCCGGCGCAGCCGGTCGCAACGCCGCCGCCGGTCCCGGCGCCGCTCGTCGGCCCCGCCGCCGACCCGAACCGGGCCAGGGCGGACCAGCTGCTGGCCGAGGTCGGCCGGCTGGAGCGCGACAACAAGCTCCTGGAGGCCCGTCAAAAGGCGATGGAAGCGGTGCAGCTCCACGCGACGTTCGGACCCAATGAGGAGTCGCCGGACTATGCGCTGTCGCAGTGCGCCTTTCTCGCCCACCGCGAGATCAACCGGCTGATGGTCCACGCCACGGACGCGATCAATTGCGGCGACGGCGATCCGCTCCAGCGCTGCACCCTGGCCGAACACGACCTGCTCCAGGCCCGCGAGCTGGCCAACGGCTTCGGCCAGGACGCCCAGCCCGTCGAGGCGAAGCTGACCTGGGTGCGCCAGTCGCGCGCCGTCGTCCTGAAGCAACCCGCGCCGAAGCCGGCCGCCCCCGCCGTCGCGGCCCCGACCGGCCCCGCCGGCACGGCCCCGACCGGCCCGGTCGTCCAGGGTCCGCCGTCGGAAGGAGCGGCCAAGCTGGACATGGCCCGCCGCGAGCTGAGCCGCGGTTCCACCACCACCGCCCGCAACATCGCCGAGGAAGTCTGCGCCGGGCCGTACAACCTGCACGCGGAGGCCGAGAGCCTGATCCGCAGCATCGACGCCGAGGAGTTCGCCCAGCAGTGCCGTCAGGACCAGAAGACCTTCGACGCCGCCAACTCCGCCTACAACCGCCGTGAGTACGCCACCGCCGCCCATCTGCTCGCCGCCATCGACGCGCGGCGGCTGGACGAGGCGCGGGCGGCCCGCTGGCGCGAGCTGATGCGGGAGCCGGGCGTGGTCCAGACCGACAAGGTGCAGCTGGCCTCCGCCGACGGCACGGGCGCCGGCGCCCACGAGGCGACGCCGCTGCCGCAGCCGGCCCCGGACAAGCCGACCGACGCGACCGCCGGCCACGCCCACGCCACGGACGGCGCCGGGTCCAGCCTGATCAAGACGACCGAGGCCATGCGGCAGGTCAAGTTCCAGCAGCTCCGCAAGGACGGCCTGGACGTGCAGAGCAAGGCCCAGGAGAAGGCCAGCGTCGGCCAGACCGCCGTCGCCATCGAAATGCTGGAGGACTACCTGGCCTCGCTGGACAGGGAGCAGGTCGATGCGCAGCAGACGGCCCTGCTCCGCGCCCCGGTCGAGAAACGGCTGCAGAAGTTCAAGATCCTCAAAATCGAGGAAGAACAGCACGCGGCCGAAACCAGCAAGACCCACCTGATTGAACAGACCCGCGAAGGCAAACTGACAGCCCAGCAAACCAAGGAAAAGAACGTCTCGGAGGCGATGAAGCGGTTCAACGACGCCTTCACGCAGGGCAAATACGCGGAGGCCGAGACGGCCGCCCAGGAGGCCCACGAGCTGGACCTCGACAACACCACCGCCCTGGCCGCCGTGGAAATCGCCAAGAGGGCGAAGAACCTCAAGGAGTACAAGGACCTCAAGGAGCAGCGGGCGGATACGGCCCTGCACGCGCTCAACGAAACCGGCAACATGGGGCCGTATGACCCGAACAAACCGCTCATCGTCGATCCCGAAATCGAACGGCAGAACAAGGGCCGCGGCATCGGGATGTACACCGCCCCGGTCAAGAGCGAGAAGGAGCGCGACATCGAGCGCAAGCTGACCAACCCGGTCCCGCAGCTGAACTTCTCGAACACCCGGCTCGACACCGTCATCACCGACCTGCGCGCCACGACCGGCATCAACATCTACGTCGATCAGCGGGCGCTGAACGAGCAGGGCGTCAGCCTGGAGCAGCCGGTTTCGCTCGTACTGGAAAACATCTCGCTGAAGTCGGCGCTGAACCTGATCCTCAAGCAGGTCCACCTGACCTACATCATCAAGGACGAGTGCTTGCAGATCACGACGGAGGCGGAAGCCAAGGGCAAGATGCAGCGCGTCGTCTATCAGGTGGCCGACCTGGTCATCCCGATCCCGAACTCGGCCGGCGTGCTGCCGATGGGCACACCCTCCAGCCCGGTCAACCAGCCGCCCTACACGCCGACGCCGATCACCGGCGCCTACGCGATCGGCTCCGGCACGCCGACCGGCTCGCCGACCGGCTCGCCGTTCGCCACGGACCCCAGCGGCGCCACGGTGACCAAGAGCGCCCCGACGGCGACGCGCGAGGCGGAGCTGATGAAGCTCATCACCAACACCGTCGAGCCGCGCAGCTGGAGCGACATGGGCGGCCCCGGCACCATCGACTACCACCCGCTGACGATGGGCCTGGTCGTCGATCAGACGCCGGACATCCAGGAACAGATCGTGGACCTGCTCGACTCGCTGCGGCGGCTGCAGGACCAGGAAGTGGCCCTGGAAGTGCGCTTCATCAGCATCTCGGACGACTTCTTCGAGCGGATCGGCGTCGATTTCTCGGTGAACGTGACGAACCAGACCGCCAACGCCAACTTCGGGCCGCAGCTGGTGTCCGGGGCGTTCCAGCAGCCGGGGTTCATCAACAACTTCAACCCCAGCAAGCTGATCACCGGATTGTCCGGCCCCAACCAGTTGACGTCCGACCTGGGGATTCCGATCAATCAGGTGGGAGGCGCCAACAGCTTCATCAACACGATCCCGCAGTACGGCGGTTACGTGCCGGGCTTCTCGCTGGGTCTGGCCTTCCTCAGCCAGATTCAGGTCTTCCTGTTCATGGAGGCCGTGCAGGGCGACAACCGCGTCAACGTCATGCAGGCGCCGCGCATCACCGCCTTCAACGGCCAGACGGCGACGATCCAGGTGCAGGACAGTCAGACGTTCGTGACCAACGTGAACGTCACGATCGCGCCGAACGGCAACCCGACCTTCCAGCCGGTCATCACGAACTCGGGCAGCTCGGTGTCGCTGACGCTGCAGCCGGTGATCTCGGCCGACCGCCGCTTCGTCCGGCTGAACTTCGGCAACCCGGCGGGCATCGCGCAAGGCCAGGCCACCAACGGCGTGACGCTGACGAACCTGGTGCCCGGCATCGTGGGCACGTTCCCGGTCGTGGTGCCGGTCTTCTCCGGCAGCGCCATCCAGGCCCGACCGAGCAGGTGGTGTTCACGCAGCTGATTCAGCAGCCGGTCGTCAACACCATCACCATCGACACGACGGTGTCGGTGCCGGACGGCGGCACGGTGGTCATGGGCGGTCTGAAACGGCTGTCGGAGTCGCGGAGCGAGTACGGGCCGCCCATCCTGAGCAAGATCCCGTACATCAACCGCCTGTTCAAGAACGTCGGCTACGGCCGCAGCGCCGAGAGCCTCCTGATCATGGTGACGCCGCGCATCATCATCCAGGAGGAGGAACAGGAACGCCAGACCGGCTACCACTTCGAGGCGCAGTCGGGGCAGTAACCTCTCCGGAATGATGAATGATGAACGATGAATGATGAATTCAAGACCCTCTTGAATTCATCATTCATCGTTTATCATTCCGCGTTGCGCCTCGTTCCCAAGCTCTGCTTGGGAACGCACGGCCGGGAAGCTCTTCTTCGCGTCCCGCGCGAGGGGCCAGACGCGAAGCAGAGCTTCGCCGAACTGCATTCCCAAGCAGAGCTTGGGAACGAGGAGGAGACCCTCTTGAATTCATCATTCATCGTTCATCGTTCCGCGTTTAGGATGCGGTGTTCGATCCGCTCGCGCGGGAAGACGCCGAGACCCAGCTCGCCGGCCAGGACGATGTGGTCGGGCTGGCGCATGTTGAACACCTCGGAGGCGCGGCCGGCGTGGAGGTTCTGGGCGGCGGCGTACAGCGTCATGCCGCCGAGCAACCCGCCGCCGAGCGGGGCGGCGGCGGTCGCCGCCGTCGCCTCCGGCGACTGCTCGTCCAGGCCCATCCGGGCCACCGGCGCCCAGCCGTTCTCGGCCCGCACTCGATCGATCAGGTCCCAGCCGACGTGATCCAGCGCCACCGGATCGGTGGCGAAGAAGAGGCGGTTCGCCCGCCACGTCCCCCACGTCTGGTTCCAGCAGCCCGGCCCACCCTCGTAGACGCCGATCAGCCCATCGAGGATGTGCAACGTCGCTTTTCGCCGCAGCGGCGTCTGCGAAACGGCCTGCGGGATGAACGTGTTGCACTGGTTCGGTCCCATCAGCCGATCCGGCCCGCGAACGCCGTAGTCCACGCCCGACAAGTGGCTGCGACTGACGTTGTTATTGTGGCCGTGCGACATGTTCTTCAGCGCCAGGGTGACGCCGGCCGAGCGGTGGTCCTTCAGCACCGACAGCGTCACGATCTTGTCCACCAGCCGCGTGGCGATCAGCGACAGGTGCGAGCGGTAGCGGCGCTCGTCGTTCTTGTGCTGCGGCCCGCAGAAGCCCATCACGGTGAAGACGTCGGGGTCGTAGCCGGTGACGCGCCGCTGCGCCTCGACCGACAGGCGTTCGCCGTCGCGGCCGTCGTCGAAGCCGGTCACGTCCACCTGCGTGTCGCTGTAGCGCACCGCCGACGCCGCCCAGCGCACGCCCGGCAACTCGCGCCCCACCAAATCCGCATAGCCGGCGTCGATGAACTCCTCGGCGTAACGGTCATAGACGACAATGTCCCGCGCCTTGACGCCGGCACCCTGGAGCCGGCGCACCACCTCGACGACGAGGGCGGGACTGGAGATGGCGCCGACGGCCCCGGCGACGCGCCAGCTCTCGTCGGCCTTGGGACCGCGGCCGACGGGGTTGACTTTGATGCCGACCAGGTCGCCCTTCTGGAAGAAGCGACCCCAGCACGCCGAAACGTCGCCCACGTCGGCGCCGGTCAGCGCGGCCATGCCCTGGTCGAGCATGGAGGAGACGACCGGCTGGTTGACGACATAATGCGGCGAGACGGCGTCGGGCCGTCGCACCTCGATGACGCGGCCGGGGAAGGGGCCGGGCATGGCGAAGTCGGGCCGGGGGACTTCGTGGGTGGTCCCGGTGAACGGCGCCGGGTGGAAAAGGAGGCGGTCGGCGAGCAGCGTGGCCGGGACGCCGACGGCCAATCCGGCCGCGCCGGCCAGGAAACGCGCCGCGTGATGTGCGAGGCCATGAGAAGAGGTTCCGTGGGTGGAGAGTCGCGGGTGGGGCACAACCCTTTCGATGATAATGCACGATGGGCGGGAATGCCAGCGGTTAGCCGCGACGCGCAGCGGAGCGCTCCTTCCCCGCGCTCCCCTTCGGGTCGCGGCTAAACGCGCCGCGATTCTTTTTCGCATTTCGGGAACTCTTCGCCAAACGGCCGCGTCCAAGGTTCGACGACGCCAAACGGCGGACGCAAACCAACAGACAATCCTTGACACCGAACCGACTTCGGACGATGCTAGGGAAGAGGGCCGACGGGCGCATGAGCCAGGCGGCCGGTCTTCACGAACAGGGGGGAATCATGATGAAGGGGATGACTCGGCGGCACTTCCTCACGCACGTCGCGGGGGCTTCCGCCCTGGCGGTTCCGGGCATGCAGTTCCTGAGCGGCCTCCGGGCGGCCGAGCCGATGCTCAAGAAGGAAAACAAAAGCCTCATCATCCTCTGGATGGGCGGCGGCCCCAGCCACATGGACCTGTGGGATCTCAAACCGGGCAGCCAGAACGGCGGCGAGTTCAAGCCGATCAAGACCAAGGCCGACGGCGTCGAGATTTCCGAAGTGCTGCCGACCATCGCCAACCAGATGGCGCACCTGTCGCTCATCCGCTCCCTGGTGACCAACGAGGGCAGCCACGAGCGCGGCACCGTGCTGATGAACACGGGCAAGCAGCCCAACCCGGTCGTGCAGTTCCCGGCGATGGGCGCCGTGGCGTCGTCGCTGTTGACCTCGAAGGATCTGCCGTTGCCCGGCTTCATCGGCATCGGCAACGTCGCCCAGCGCATCGGCCCCGGCTTCCTCGGCATGGCCTTCGCCCCCTTCAGCGTCCAGAACCCCGGCCAGCCCCCTGAGAACATCGCCCCGCCCGGCAGCCTCGGCCAGGATCTCGAGCTGGAAGAGCGTCTCCGCCGCCGCCAGCGCCTGTTCAGCACGATCGAGGACGACTTCGCCGAGGGCGGCACCTTTCCCACGCTCAAGACGGCGGAGGACCGCGAGGCCGCCGGCAGCGCCGCCCAGGCCCACGAGTCGATCTACAAGAAGGGCTTCGACCTCACTGTCTCGCCGCTCCGCAAGGTCTTCGACATCAAGGACGAGAAGAAAGAGACCATCGAGATGTACGGCGGGGCGAAGAACAACTTCGGCATGGGCTGCCTGATGGCCCGCAAGCTGGTCGAGAAGGGCGTCACCTGCGTCGAGGTGGACCTCGGCGGCTGGGACAACCACACCCAGGTCTTCAACGCCATCAAGAACGGCAACGGCCCGCGCCTGGACAAGGGCATGAGCGGCCTGGTCAAGGACCTGGTGGACCGCGGCCTGTGGAAGAACACCGTGGTGCTGTGGATGGGCGAGTTCGGCCGGACGCCGCGCATCAACCAGAACAGCGGCCGCGACCACTGGGCGCGGTGCTGGTCGGTCGCGCTGGGCGGCGGCGCCATCCAGGGCGGCCAGGTCTACGGTTCGACCAGCGACGACGGCACCGACGTCAAGGACAAGCCCGCCAGCCTGGGCGACCTGTTCGCCACGGTCTACAAGGGCATGGGCCTCGATCCGACCACGCAGATCCGCGACAACCTCGGCCGGCCGCTGGCCATCGCCGACGGTAAGCCGCTCCAGGGTCTCGTTTGATTCAGATGCAGCGAGTGAACGCGAAACGGCCCGCTTCCCTTTCGGGGGAGGCGGGTCGTTTTTTGCGCGCTGGTGGGGCAGCAGCGAGCGGGGGGCGTCAGCCCCCTGATTACTTCACGCGTTCGCCGACGGTGTGGCGTCATCAGGGGGCTGACGCCCCCCGCTCGCCGCTGTGCGGATTACCCTCCGCGCATTCGTGCAATCGCCCATCCGTAAAGTTGCTGATACGCCCGCGCCGACGACTCCCACGAGAAATCGCTCGTCATGCCCTTGACCTGGATGGCGCGCCAGCTTTCCGGGTCGTTGCGGTAGACGAACAGCGCCTCGCGCAGGGCGTTCCAGAAATCGTCGGCGCTGTAGTTGAGGAACGTGAAGCCGGTCACGCCGGCCCGAACCGTGTCGGCCAGGCCGCCCGTGGCCCGCACCACCGGCGCGCAGCCGTAGCGCATGGCGATCAGCTGGCCGAGGCCGCACGGCTCGAACAGCGACGGCATCAGGAAAACGTCGCTGCCGCCGTAGATCAGCGGCGCCAACTCGGCGTCGTAGCCGAGGAAGGCGGTCATCTTGCCGCCATGGTGGGCGGCGAGATGACGGAGCATCTCCTCGTAGCCCGGCGCGCCGGCGCCGAGGACGACGCACTGGGCCTCGCCGGCGTGGTCGTTCAGCAGCAGGTGCAGGACGTGGCCGGTGATGTCGAGTCCCTTCTGCCAGTCGAGGCGCGTGACCATGGCGACCAGCGGCACGTCGTCGCGCGTCGGCAGGCCGGCCCGCTCTTGCAGCGCCGCTTGTTGGCGGGCCGGCGGTCCAGCGACGCGGCGTCGAACGAGGCGGCGAGGCGGCGGTCGGTCGCGGGGTCCCACACGGAATAATCCAGGCCGTTGAGGATGCCGTGAACGTCGAAGTGGCGATGACGGAGCAGGCCGTCGAGGCCGCAGCCGCCCTCGTATGTCAGGATCTCCCGCGCATAGGTCGGGCTGACGGTGCTGATCATGGTCGCGTGGTAGACGCCGCGGGCCATGAAATTCACTTCGCCGTAGCGGCTCCTCGAAGAGGCGGTGCGTCTGAATGCCGAGGTAATCGAAGACCTGCCAGGGAGAAGTACCCTGGTGGGCGAGGTTGTGGATGGTGAAGACGGTCGGCAGGCCGGCGTAGCGGGGGTCGGCCTGGCCGGCCGTGGCCAGCCAGGTGACGGCCGGCGCCGCGTGCCAGTCGTGGGCGTGAACCACGTCGGGCCGCCAGCCGAGGGCCGCGATCGTCAGGTCGAGCGCCGCCCGGCTGAAGAAGGCGAAGCGGTAGGGATCGTCGCGGTAGCCGTAGAAGAACGGCCGATCGCCGAACAGATGCTGTTCGGCGATGAAATAGACCGGCACGGCGCTGCCGGGCAGCGTCGCTTCGAGGACGCCGGCCGGGACGGCGCCGAAACCCATCGGCACACGCAGCGTGATCGGGTTCGGTCGGACGCCGTGCGTTGCCGGCCCGCGCGGCGGCCTCGACGGCGGCGTAGGCCGGCATGACGACGCGCACGTCGTGGCCGAGGGCGGCGAGCGCCTTGGGCAGCGAGCCGCACACGTCGGCGAGGCCGCCGGCCTTGGCGAACGGAGCGACTTCCGCGCTGAGGAAGAGCACCTTGAGCGGCCGCATCCGGGGCCTCCAGGGGCGAGGGCGCGCCGACAGGCCAAGTCTACGCAAATCCGGGACGCGCAGCGCAGAGCTCATTGGACCCATTGCCCCTCGTTGCCCCTCGTTCCCAAGCTCTGCTTGGGAACGCACGGCCGCGAAGCTCTGCTTCGCGTCTGGCTCCCGCGCGGGACACGAAGCAGAGCTTCGCGGAAGGCGTTCCCAAGCAGAGCTTGGGAACGAGGAGACGAGGAGAAATCCGGGGCGCGCGGCGCGGCGTTCGGCGCTCGCCGTCACAGCGGGGTCGTCGCGCCGTAGAAATGCTTGGGGGAAGCGATACCGCGCCCGTCGCCCAATGAAAGGAGCCTGGAATGTCTCAAAAGGTGCGATTTTGTGAGATTTGCCGGCAGAGGATCGACGCCGGCCGGCTCGAATTCCTACCGCAGACGCTCCTCTGTGCGGAGCACGGCCGGCAAATCGAGAAGCACGGCGGCGAGTTCCACCGCGCCGTCAGGCAGGAGCGCACGTCCAAGGCGGGCGGAATCAAACAGAGCTACGGGAGTGCCGATATCCAAAAGACGCGTAATACCGAGGCGCTGGAGAAGCTCCGGGCCGAGTACCTGGAGAAACAGACGGGGAAGAAGTGAGGAGGCGGCGTGCCGCGTAAGGGGGTAGAATCCCTTTCATGTCGGACGCCGTCTGGGACGTGGTCGTGGTCGGGGCCGGCGCGGCGGGGCTGATGGCCGCCCTCCGCGCGGCCGAACTCGGCCGGCGCGTGCTGCTGCTGGAAAAGAACCGCAAGGCCGGCGTCAAGATCCTCATGTCCGGCGGCACGCGCTGCAATCTCACCCACGCCACCGACGAGCGCGGCATCGTCGCCGCCTATGGGCCGCCCGGCCGATTCCTTCACTCCGCCCTCGCCGCCCTCGGCGTCCAGGACGTGATCGACCTGTTCGAGGCCGAAGGCGTCGCCGTCAAGGTGGAGGAAACCGGCAAGGTCTTCCCGGTCAGCAACAAGGCCCTCGACGTGCTGGACGCTCTGCTGCGCCGGCTGCGCCGCAGCGGCGCGACGCTGGCCCTGGAAGAACCCGTCCGCGACCTCCAGGTGCGGCCGCCCGGTTTCGCCCTGACCACGCCGCACCGCGTCGTCTCGGCCGGCCGCGTCATTCTCACCACCGGCGGTCAATCTTACCCCGGCAGCGGAACCACCGGAGACGGTTACACCGTCGCCGCCCGTCTCGGCCATACCATCGTCCCGCCTCGCCCCGCCCTCGTGCCGATCACGGTGGACGCCCCCTGGGTCGCCGAGCTGCGCGGCGTTACCTTGCCCGACGTGGGGGTGCGTGTTATGGAAGGGAGGACGGCCCTGCAAGCCGGCCGCGGATCGCTGCTGTTCGCGCATTTCGGCCTGTCCGGGCCGGTCATCCTCGACCTGAGCCGCGTCGTCAGCGGCCATCCGCAGCCGCGCTCTCTCGCGCTGGAGCTGGATTTTCTGCCCGGCTGGAAGGAGGCCGACCTCGACGAACATTTGCGCGTCGAGACGGCCGCGGCCGGCAAGAAGCAGCTCGCCGCCGTGCTGGCCGTGCATCTGCCGCGGCGGCTGTGCGACGCCCTGCTGCCGCGGGCCGACTTGCCGGTCGATCGCCGGGCCGCCGCGCTGAGCCGGCCGGAGCGCGCCCGGCTGGCGGCCTGCCTGAAACGGCTGTCGCTGCCGCTGACGGGCACGCTCGGCTTCGGCAAGGCGGAGGTGACGGCCGGCGGCGTCGCCCTGGCCGAGGTCGATTCGCGCACGATGGAGAGCAAGATCGTCCCCGGCCTGTACATCGCCGGCGAATTGCTCGATCTGGATGGGCCGATCGGCGGCTACAACTTCCAGGCGGCCTGGAGCACGGGCTGGCTGGCCGGCAGTGCGGCGGCGGAAGGGCGGTAAGCGGAACTTTTCCCGGCCGGCGGGGTCTAATGAGACGGGAACCCAGAAGGCGCAGCGGAGGGAGCGACGATGCGAAGCAGACGATTGGCGACCGCCCTGGTGTGCGGTTGTTTCTTGGCCCTGCCGGTCCTCGCGGCCAACAAGACCAGCTCCAACACCGCGAAGGACGTGGACGGCGACAACCTACCGCCTGGCGAGTTCACGGGCACTCTGATTAGCACGCCCGGCACGGACGGCTTGTTCACCGTAAAGGTCGAAAATGATCGCGTGGTGCTGCGGCCCGGCGCGGGCCAATCCGAAAACCGGGAGGTCCAGCAGCTGGTCCGCGATCAGCATCGGATCGACAAGACGCAGTCCGAAATCGCCCGCGCCGCAATCCGGGCGAATATCAGCGCCTGGTGCAGCAGCTCAACGGCGAGATGCAGCGGATGCAAGCGCACGCCCTCAAGGCCCAGCTCCAGGAGGGCACCGATTACTCCATCAAGAAGGACTACAAGAACATCGACTTCCACACGGCCGACGACGTCAAGGTGCGGACGACGGATCCGCCGGTGCAGTTCGACGACAAGGGCAATCCCAAGCAGTACACGAAGGACGAGTTGAAAGCGCTGAAGGGCAAGGATTCCGACCTGCCCGGTTATGAATCCACGCTGGACACATTGAAGATCGGCGATACGGTCAAGGTGACGCTGGCCGCGCCGAAGACGGACAAGAAAGACGCGGACAAGGACGCCGATCCGAAAACCGACGCCAAGCCAAGCAACGCGGTGACGAGGATCGTCATTATCTCGGAACCGACCGGCGACAATGTCAAGGGGAAGAAGTAGTAGGGACCGCGGCCGTCGGAGCCGCGACCATCAGAGCCGCGACCGTAAGGGAGCGGTCTTCTCCCCGCTCCCTTACGGTCGCGGCTCCGACGGCAACGGCCTCATCTCTTCAATTCCAGACCGAAATAGAGCTGCATACTATCGGATGCGGGCGTTGGGTCGGGCGTGTTCTCCCAGTGATGGCGGGCGCCGAAACGCACCGTGCCGCCGGGGCAGATCGGCGCCGTCAGGCCGAGGTCCTGGTCCATCCAGTCGTGGTCGAGCGGCGTCAGGGCCGGCGCGGCCTTGCCCTGGAACTCCAGACCGACCTTGCCGAAAATCGGCCAGCGGGCCTCCACTTCCATCAGCCATTCCGAGCGCTGCTGGGTGCGATCCGGCCGCAGCGGGTCGGTGTACGCCATCGACGGGCCGCTGCGCACGGTGAATTCCGCGTCTTGCAGCGGCGCCCACTTGCAGCCGAGGCCGGTCTGGCCGGACACCTTGGTGTCCTGCTGCGCGACTTCCGTACCGCCGCCGCCGAACTGACCGAACACGAAGATCGGCCCCAGCACGGGACAACGCCAGTCCCCGTCCGTCTTCCACTCGCGCGGATGCAGCGGGTCATCCCAGTCCGACGGGTTGGCAGCGTCTCCCAGGACGGAATTGGCCGTCAGCGAACCCCACTCGCCGGCCGTCGTGCTGTGGACATTTTGCGGGACGGGTTGCGACGGCTCCCATTCCGGCCACGGATTGAAGTCGGGGGTGGAAGAGGTCGTGGGACGAACTGCGGCGCCGTCCAGCGTCGGCGGCCAGGCCGGCGTGAACAAACCGCCGGGCGGCGAGGGCGGCGGGTCGTCGGCCCGCACCGAGGCGCCGGCGAGGACGAGAAACAAGGCGCCAACGGCGACCGGCCGCGTGGTGTGTCGGTTCGGCATGACCCCTCCTCGCCCTGGGCCAGGGCGGAAGGAGGTAACAAACGGCCGGTCGTGGAATCAAGACCGACCGCGCGGCGCTGCCGGATTTTGGCGAGCGGCCGGCGTGAGCCGGCTGATGGAGTTCATCAGCCGGCTCACGCCGGCCGCTCGCCGCGGCGCGGTCACATGGTACTTCTGCTCCTCGGTCGCGGGGATGAAGTCCTGCTTCTCGGGCGGCGCCGGCTTGCCGTCCGGCGCACCCTCCTCGACAGCCGGCTCCGGCCGGAAGCCGATCAAAAAGACGATCGTGCAGACGACCAGCACCGCCACCGGCGCCAGGAAGATGTAGTGCCAATTGTACTCGAAATAGTCGGCGATCGGCCCGGCCACCAGCGAGCTGACGAGCATTCCGAAGCCGAAGCTGACCAGGATGATGATGCTCTGGGCGCTGGCGCGGATGTCCTTGGGGGCGATGCGGTCGCTGTAGATCATGCAGCCGACGAAGAAGAAGCCGAAGCCGAAGCCGTGCAACCCCTGCGAGGCCAGCACCAGCCACACCGGCTGGCCCAGCGCGAACAGGGCGTAACGCAGCGCCCAGGCGCCGATGCCGATGGCGATCGTCAGCGTGAAGCCCAGCCGCGCCAGGGCCAACGGCAGGATGGCCAGCATCACGATCTCGAAGAACTGACCGATCGTCATGACCGGGCCGACCCATGCCTCGGACAGGTCCAGGCCGCCCTTTTCCGTGGCGTCGGCGGCGAACGCTTCCCGTGCCTTGACGATCTTCGGCTCCAGAGGGGTTACGCCCTCCAGAAACGTGGTGAGCTGCGCCTCCGTGATCGTCTTCGCCCCGGTGTCGTCCACGGCGGTGACGACGTAGCTCGCCACGTCCGCGGCGGAGCGCCCGTCCGGCAGTTTGGCGTGGGCGTCTTCCAGTTTCGTCTGAAGCGTCTTGGCGTCGGCCGGTTCGGTGGTCCCGCTCAGGGCGGTTTGGGCCGCCTTCACCTCGATTAGACGATCGGCCGACTCCTTCAGCTCCGCATCGCTCAGCTTCTTGTTGTTGTTCGTATCGAGCAGTCGCAGGAGCAGCTTGCCTTGCGCCGGCGTCGTGCCGGCGGCCGCGTTCAGCTGCTTTTCCGACAGCGACAGGCCCGGCTCGTCGTGGAAGAAGTTGGGCGTCAGGACGTAATAGAACTGCAATTCCGTGGAGACGAAGAAGGCCACGATAAGCATGAGGGCGAATGACGGCTTGCGGGCCAGTTTGACGGCGGCGAGGACGGCCCAAGGATTCTCGACCTTCGGCGCCGGCGGCGTGTGCGGCAGGACGAGGCAGAAGGCCGCCATGACCAGGCTGAGGACGCCGGCCACGACGAGGCAGTCGCCCATGGCGGGCTTGTAATGCAGGACGCCGACGAGGGCCGGCGCCCAGCTGGGCAGGCCCAGCCAGCCGCCGAAGACGAGGCCGGCCACGATCCAGCCGATGGTGCCCCACAGGCGGATGGCGCCGAACTCCTTTTCGCCGTTGGGCAGGTGGTGAAAGGCCAGCGAGTTGGTCAGGGCCACGGTCGGGGCGTAGAGGAGACAGTGGCCGAGCATCGCCCAGAAGATGAGGTCGTAGCTCTGGATGTTCCACGGCGGCGGCAGCGGCAGCAGCAGGCGGAGCGGCGAGGCGAACAGCAGGAAGAGGCCGCCGACCAGATGGCTGAAGGCGAGGTAGCGCTCGGTCGAGAAGTAACGGTCGGCGAGCTGGCTGGCCACGAACGGGGCGACGATATTGGCGATCGCCATGGTCAGGAAGACCATGTTGATCTTGAAGCCGAGGTCCTCGCGGAAGCTCTCCAGGCCGCCCAGGTAGACGGAGAGGTTGACCGCCCACACGCCCCACAGGGCGTACTCCAAAAACATCATGATCGACAGACGGACGCGCACCGATCCCATCGCAGCCTCTCCCGTTGTGGTCGCAGCAGGGCAAGATAGGTCGCACTGTAGAGCGCGGCGGCGTCGGAGGCAACGGAAAAACCGCGTCGGTTAGCCGCGACGCGCAGCGGAGCGCTTGGGACCAGCGCTCCGCTGCGCGTCGCGGCTAACCGACGCGCCCTTGCCGAATTGCCTCCTTCATGTCGCGCACGGCGCGTTCCATGCCGACCAGCACGGCGCGGGCCACGATGCTGTGGCCGATGTTCAGCTCTTCCACCTCCTCGATCGCCGCCACCGGCTGCACGTTGGTGTAGGTCAACCCGTGGCCCATGTGGACGTGCAGCCCCTGATCGCGGGCCAGCTGCGCCGCCTCGCGCAGCTCCTCCAGCCGCTGCTGGCGCTGCGCCTGCGTTTTCGCCTCGGAATAGCGGGCCGTCTGGATCTCCACCGCGTTGGCGCCGAGCATCCGGGCCGCGTGGATCTGCACCGCGTTGGGATCGATGAACAGCGAGACGTGAACGTCGCACGCCTTCAGCCGCTGCACGACGCGAGCCACCGCCGCCTCGTGGGCCACCACGTCGAGACCGCCCTCGGTGGTCAGCTCCTCGCGGCGCTCCGGCACCAACGTCGCCTCGTC
Source organism: uncultured Planctomycetaceae bacterium (assembly GCA_963771935.1). Classification (GTDB taxonomy): domain Bacteria; phylum Planctomycetota; class Planctomycetia; order Gemmatales; family Gemmataceae; genus UBA4732. The sequence goes on from CAVYVK010000011.1 coordinate 156,732, forward strand.
CGGCTTGATCGCGCAGGCGAAGTCGGCGATGGCGTCCACTGCGGCCATCTCCAGGTTGAGACGATTCGTCACCAGAGGCCGCAACAGGCGCACGTCGCGCTCCTGGATGTGACGACGATCTTCGCGCAGGTGGACGGTAATGCCGTCCGCGCCGCCGAGCAGGGCCAGCAGCGCGGCCGCCACGGGATCGGGTTCCTCCGCCCGCCGGGCCTGCCGTAGCGTGGCGACGTGGTCGATGTTCACGCCGAGCCGGATCATGTCGGGACTCCCTTCCGGGCCGGTCAAAGCCGCAGCCCCCGCGGCAGGTCCGGCGCGGTCTCGCGGTAACGCCGCGCCTCGTGGGACAGCAGCTTGAACAGAATGTACGCCAGGATCAGATCGACGACTTTTTCCACAATCAGCCCGACGACCGGCAAACCCGTCCCCGGCATCCAGAAGCCGGAGGTCAGGATCAGGGCCGCGATCGCCAGCGGACCCAGCCGGCCGAACCAGGATAAACGATATCGCGGATCGAAATACATCCAGTACATCGCCCGCACTTCGGTGAGGGCGTCGAAGAAGAACCAGCTGCGGCGCACGCCGGGCGGGACCATCGAGGCCAGGGCGTCCGGCCTCGGCGGCGGCGCCGCGGGCTGGGACGGCGCCAACAGGCGCTTACCAACGCCGCCCCAGAAGCCTCCCGGTTCGCGGACAATGGACGCGGTCGGGTCGGGTGGGACGGGCGGCGCCTCGGCCGCCGGGATGGAACGCAGCCGGGCCAGTTCCGCTTCCAGCCGGTGGAGGCGGTCCTCCAACGGGATGGAAGGCGACGGCGGCAGGACCGACGCGACGGGAAGATCGCTCCAGACCAGCGGCGCGGGAGGATCGGCCGGGAGGTCCGGCGAGGCCGGAGGCGCAACATCGCCATCGACCCCGGCGAGGTCGTCCGGCGCCGGCGCATCGGTCGGCCATTGCGTCTGCGTCTTGCGCTTGCTCAAGGCCCGTCCGCCCCCATCGAGGTCGAAATCCACGTCCAGCATAGCGGACGCGGCCGGGACGGGCTAGACCGTCGGCGAGCGGCGCGGCGTGAGCCGGCTGATGACTCGGATCAGCCGGCTCACGCCGGCCGCTCACCAAAACGGACTTACTGCACCAACTCCTTGAGGGCCTTGAGCGCCCGCGGCCGGATCACGTTGCGGGCCGGTTTGGCCTTGATTTCCATCATCGTGCCGGGCTTGAAGCGGTTGGGGGCCATCCGTTTCTTGGTGGCGGGCATGCGCTTCAGCTTCAGCTGGAGCAGGCCGGGGATGACGTTGACGGCGCCCGGCCCTTTCTTGCCCAGCTCGCGCTTGATCAGGTCCGTGAGGGCGTCGAAGAACTCGGCCACCTGCTTCTTGGTCAGGTTGGTCTTCTCGGACAGCACCTGGAAGACCGCGGACTTGGACATCGGCTTGCTGGCGCCGTCGGCCTTGGACTTGTTTTCGGCCATCGTTTTCCTCTCAAATAGATGCGGGGGTGGGAAAAGCCGCGTATTAAGGGGAGAGAGTAGAGGCAGCGGACGCGAATGTCAATCGAATTTCCCTTGAAAACAAGCGGTTTTCGCAAAGTCGGTCGAAATGCTCGCCGATTTTCCCGCGAAATGCGGCCGGCCGGCCGGTCTCCGGTGTCTTTTTCGGCGTAAACGCGTATTCTGGCTGCCATGCCGGGGTCGTTTCGAAGCGGTTTCCAAACCAGCCCCGAGCGCGAGCGAGGGGAGTCGGCATGGCGGATTTCGTGGTGATCGCGACGTGGCCGTTCGGCCAGACGGCGGTGAAGGCGGCGGCGGCCCTGCTGGCGGACGGCAAACCCGCCCTGGACGCGGCCATTGTGGGCGGACAGGCCGTGGAGGACGACCCGACGGTCCACTCGGTCGGCTACGGCGGACTGGGGAACGCCGTCGGCACGGTGCAGCTCGACGCCTGCGTTATGGACGGCAAGACCCTGACGTGCGGCGGCGTGGCGGCGCTGGAAAACGTGCGTCACGCCGCCGCCGTGGCCCGCCGCGTGATGGAGAAGACGCCGCACGTGCTGCTGGTCGGCGCCGGGGCACAGCAGTTCGCCCTGCAGGAAGGCTTTCCGCTGGAGACGCTGCTGACGCCGGACAGCGTGGCGGAGTGGGAGAAGAAGCGGCCCAAAGCGAAAACGCCGGAGCCGCCGCCGAGCCACGACACGGTCGCCGTGCTGGCGCTCGACAAGAAAGGCTCCCTGGGCGGCGTCTGCACGACGTCGGGCCTGGCGTTCAAGCTGCCGGGCCGCGTGGGCGATTCGCCGCTGATCGGGTCGGGCCTGTACGTGGACGACGAGGCGGGCGCGGCCGGCGGCACCGGCGTCGGCGAGGAGATCATCCGCATCAACGGCAGTCATTTCATCGTGGAGGCGATGCGGGCGGGCCGATCGCCGCAGGAGGCGTGCGAGCGGGCGGTTCGCCGCGTCAACGCCGTGGCGGTGCGGCGCGGCGTCCATCCGGCGCAGGTAGCGTTCCTCGCCCTGGACCCCAAGGGCCGCGTCGGGGCGGCCTGCACGCCGATGACGAATTTCCAGTACGCCGTCGCCCGCCCCGGCGGCGTGGAACTGGTCAAGGCGCCGGAGATCGGGCCGGAGGGGGAATAAGTTTAGCCGCGGTTCGCAGAACCGCGCTTCGGAGGAGCGCGGTTCTGCGAACCGCGGCTAAACGGACGAGGGTTCACATCCCCGACGGCCGATCCGCCGGAAGCGTATAGCGCTTCTCGACCGCCGCCCGGATCGCCGCCCGGCTGCCGCGCGGCGTCGCGTCCGGCTGCGCTTCGATCGTCTCCGCGTCGGCCGCCAGCTCGTCGTCGCGGATTTTCTCCCGAAACCATCGGGAATAGTCGTGTTGCCGCAAATGGTGCATCCACGTCTCGTCGTCCACGCCGTCGGCCATTTGCAGGAACACGACAAGGTTCTGCGCCTTGAGGTTGAGCTTCCCTTCGGGGCCGCGGAAGACGAAGCTGCGTTCCGCCCCGACGCTGCCCTCGGAGTACTTCCGCGAGTGCCGGACGCGCTCGCCGCGCGGCGGCTCGGTGCGGACGCGCGCCGGCGCTTCGTCCGCGCCGGGCGCCAGGCCAGCGTCTCGCCCGTGGCCAGCTCAACCGGCGCCAGGTGCGGGACTTCGCGCCCCGCCGCCTTGCAGAACCCCTCCACCGTCTTTTCCGGCCCCTTGCCCACGGCCAGCAGCAGATCGACCGACTCCAGCACCGCGCGGGCCAGGCTGTCGGGGTGGACCGTGATGTAAAGCATCCCGCCGGATCGCTGGGGCATCGTCTGGGGCGCCGGCGTCCACTCGGCCGGCATCAGGTGGTGCGCCTCGTCCACGACGACCCAGTGCGGCCGGCCGGTGCGCGTCCGCAGTTCCTGCAGCCGCGGCAGGAGGCCGGCGAAGGCGGCCGGCCGCTGCTCCAGCGCCAGGCCAAGCAGGTTGACCACCGCGTTTTTGCCTGGCGCCTCCAGCAGCCCCAGCACCTCGTCGGCCAGCGGCGCCCGCTTGGGGTCGCCCAGCACCACCGCCCCTTCCAGAGCGGAATAGTCCCCTTCCGGGTCGATGACCACGAACTGATAGCCGGCCCCCGCCAGGCGCTCCAGCAGCCCCGTCGTCAACGTCGATTTGCCGCTGCCGGACGACCCCGCCACTAGCACGTTGACGCCGTGGGGGGCGATGCGCTCCTCCGTGCCGTCCGCGCGGGCGCCCAGCAGGATGTCGTGCCGCCGCAGTCGCGGGCTGAGTTCCTCCAGGTCGTCGGCCAGCAGGCGGTCGATCAGCTCCGCCACGCCGGCGCCGTGGTCGCGGCGCGTGACGAGGTCGGCCCGCTCCTTCAGCGCCGGCAGGGCGTTGGCCACGGCCACGGCGCACTCACAGGCGGCGAGGAAGGCGTGGTCGTTCTCGGCGTCGCCGACGCCGACGACGTTGTGCGGCGACAGCTTCAGCTCGTCCAGCGCCGCGGCGAGGCCGGTCGCCTTGTTGACCTGCGGCGGCAGCACCATCACGGAACCCTTGTTGAAGACGAGGTGCAGCTCCAGGCCGAGCTTGCGGATCACGTCGAGGACCGTGGCCTGGTGCGGCACCCACGTCGCCACGATGGAACGGCCGACGGAGATTGGCACGCCGCGGGCGCGGAGCATGTCCAGAAGCGACTGCGGCGGCGGCGCCGAGGATCTTTTCCTCCTTCGTGGAGGGCCGATAAAGCAGGGCACCGTTCTCGGCCACCACGCGCTCGAAGAGGTCGAGCCGCGCAAAGGTCTTCTGGAGGTCGTCCAGCTCGCGGCCGGTGACGAGGATAAGTCGCCGCCCCGACTGGCGCAGCCGCTCCAGGGCGGCGAGGGTCGGCTCATCCGTCCGGCCGTCGTGGGCCAGGGTGCCGTCGTAGTCGGTGGCCAGCGCCAGGTATCGCATGGGACCGTCTCCTGCTCAAGATCAACGGCGAACGGCCGGCGTCTCGATTCCCACGCGGCCTCCCTCCGCCGCGCTCCGCCGCGCCGCCCGCGCCCATAGCAGAGCGCGATACGCTTCTTCCAAATCCGGCCCCGGCGGCGTCCGGGCGGCCAGTGCATCGAGAAACCGTTCCATGAGCAATCGCGGCATGGAGCGGCGCGGCGCCCGGACGGTGTGTGAATCCCCGCCGTCGCGCCAGCGGAGCGTGCGCGGCCATACCGCGGTCGCGGCGCCGGTCTCCGTCACCGCCTGGAAGCGGCACGCCGGGCGCACGCCGCTTCCCGTCCAGAGGTTCAGCTGCGCCGCCTTGCCGCCGTCGAACTCCAGCAGCACCGAAACCAGGCGCACGGTCGGAGACGCGGCCGCCCACACGGCCGCCGGTTCGCCGCCGATCAGCCCGGCGCAGGCGTGCATCAACGACGGCAGGATGAGGGCGCCGGGGAGGTTGGACGAGCGACGGCGTTCCGTCCGCACCAGTCACAGCGCACCAGCCGGAGGCGACCGAGCCGCGTCGCCAGCAGATCGCGCAGTCGCGTTACGGCCGGGGACAGAGCAGGCGCCATGGCCGCCATGACCGGCAACCGGGCCGTCCGCACCCGGCGCACCACCTCGTCGGCGTGGGCGTCGTCGCAGGACAACGGCACGGCGCAGAAGACGGGCTTGCCCACGCGCGCCGCCTGTTCGATTGGCCACAGCCCGAACCACGGGGCGTCGAGCAGCAGGATCGCTTCCACGTCGTCGCGGTCGAGCAGGTCGGTCGGCCCCGCCGCGGCGGCGCAGCGGAACTCCCGCGCCGCCTGTTCCGCGCGAGCCGGCCGCTGGTCGCAGACGGCCCGCACCGTCAGCCGGTTGCGCAGGTCGTGCAGCGCCGGGCGGCAGCGCCGCCAGCGACGACCTAGCCCGATAATTCCGACCCGCAAACGCGGCGGCATGGGTTGCTTCGTATCCTTGTTCGCGCCTCTCACTTCTCCCGCCGCAGCACCAGAAGCGCAACGCGCGAGTTCTCCGCCGACGCGAACTCGGTCGGCCGTTCCTTGCCCAGCACCTTGGCGCAAATCTTGATCTCGTCGGCGCCGGTCCATTCGTAGATGCCTTCGATCTCGGCCCCCTTCTCGCTGCCCTCGCCGACGCGGAAGTCGATCAACCGCGGCTTGGCGGTCGCGTCCAGCTTCAGCGTCGCCTTGCCGTACTCCTTGGCGACCTCGTCTTCCCCCTTGATCGCCCACTCGTCGCCCTTCACCTCGAAGCGGAGCTTGGAGACGATGTCGGCCGGCACTTCGCCGCCGTCGAAGGTGATGCTGGAGATGGTCCAGGCGCCCTGGAGCTTTTCGAGGTCTTTTTTGGAGTCGTCCTTGGGGGCGTCGGCGGCGGCCAGCGCGAGCGCCGCGGCGAGGAGCGAATGCAGGATCATGGAAACGTCTCCGGAACGGGGCGAGGGACGCGGGATAGTGTATCCGGCGGCGGGAGGCGGCTTCAAGGGGCGACCCGGTTCGCCATCACGGTGTTTCGTCAACGACCGGATCCGGAACAGGAGATCGGGAACGAGGGAAAGCGACGACCGCCGGCCGACGGGGACCGAACCCGTCGGCCGGCGGTCGTCGCGAGAATCGCGGCTGGCAGGCGCCGTTATTTCTGCGCGACGACTCGGGCGTTCCCGCTTTGCGCGTTGTACCAGCCCATGGCCTGGTCGTAGTCGTTGCACACGTAGACGGTGTACCAGCAGCCGTTGTAGCACTTCTGGCAGAGGTACTTGGTGCAGTAGTCGCCGGCCTTTGCCGCCGCCTGGTCATGCACCGTCCCCGCCTTCGCCGCGGGCGACGCCATCGAGAGGCCGGCCATCGACCCCAGAAGGATCCCGCCGGTCAGCATCAGCTTCCAACACATTCGCATCGCTTTAACTCCTGCTTCGGCTCGCTATGCCCGGACCCTATCCGGTGCGAACGAGGAGCCGTCCCGTCGCAAGGATCGCCGTCCTGTGTGGAGACTGGTTGCCCCCAAGGCCGACCGTCGGCCTCGGTTTCTCCGAGAGGAGTCGGCGTCCCTCGCCCGGGGAACGCCCATCAGACGCGAAACCCTGACACGAAAAAAAAGCCCGCCGGAATACCTTTGGCGCCCCTCGCCGGGCGCCAGTACAATCGGGGAGTCGGTTCCCTATCGTCCGGGAGGCGTCCGCCCATGTCATCCGACGGTTCCGTCACCCACTGGATCAACCTGCTCAAAGGCGGCGAACGCGACGCCGTCCAGCCCCTCTGGGAGCGCTACTTTCGCCGGCTGGTGGGCTTGGCCCGCGCCAGACTCCAGGGCGCCCCGCGGCCCCGCCGACGAGGAGGACGTCGCCCTCGGCGCCTTCAACAGCTTTTTCGGCGGCGTCGCCAAGGGGCGCTTCCCGCGCTCGACGACCGGAACGACCTGTGGCGCATCCTGCTGGTCCTGACCGCTCGGAAGGCCGCCCACCAAAAGCGGGACGAGTTCGCCGCCAAACGAGGCGGAGGCCGGGTTCGCCCCGAATCCGACCTGCCGGGGGCCGACGCCGAGGACGCCGAGGGGGTGCTGGCGCGGGCGATTGGCTCGGAGCCGACGCCGGAGTTCGCCGCCCAGGTGGCCGAGGAATCCCGCCGCCTGTTCGCCAAGCTCGGCAGCGACGTGCTGCGTTCGGTCGCCCAGAGCAAGCTGGAGGGCTGCACCGTCGAGGAGATTGCGGCGAAAATCGGCTGCATGCCGCGCACGGTGAATCGCAAGCTTGCGGAGATTCGCGATCTTCTGGCGCGAGGAGGTTTCGCCGCCATGAGCCAGCCCATCGACCCCACGGAATCGCTGCCGGCGGGCGTGGCCGGACGTATCAACCCGGTGTGCGACCGCTTCGAGGCGGCGTGGCAGACCGGCGGCCGGCCGCGGCTGGAGGAATTCCTTCCCGATGGGGAGGCGGCTGACCAGCCCTGGTTGCTGCGCGACCTGTTGCGTCTGGAGTTGTACTACCGCGGCCGGAGCGGCGAGACACCCACGGCCGAGGAGTACCGCCGCCGCCTGCCCGACCATGCCGCCCTCATCGAGAAGGCATTCGCGGCCTTGCCGACGGCCGACCCGCACGCCACGCGCTATTCGGATACGCCGGCCATCGCCGATCCGCACGCCACGCGCTATTCCGACCCGCCGGCCGTCGAGGCGCCCTCCTCCCGCCTGCCGCGCCGCTTCGGCGGTTACGAACTGCTGGAGGAGATCGGCCACGGCGGCATGGGCGTCGTCTACAAGGCCCGGCAGTTTTCGCCGGAGCGGCTCGTGGCCCTGAAGGTGATCCGGGCGGGGCAGCTGGCCGACGAGGAGGACGTCCGCCGCTTCCGCCAGGAGGCGGACGAGGCGGCGCGGCTGGACCATCCGAACATCGTGCCGGTCTACGAGGTCGGCGAACAGGACGGTTTGCACTTCTTCACCATGAAGCTGGTGGAAGGCGGCGGTCTCGATAAGCATCTTGAGCGATACCGGAACAATCCGAAGGCGGCTGCGCGTCTCCTGGCGACGGCGGCGCGGGCGGTGCATCACGCCCACCAGCGTCAGCTGCTGCACCGCGACCTGAAGCCGGGCAACATCCTGCTGGACGCGGCCGGTCAGCCGCACGTGGCCGACTTCGGCCTGGCCAAGCGGATGGAAGGCGACGTCGCCGCGATGACCCGGTCGAACGCGATCGTGGGAACGCCGGAATACATGGCGCCGGAGCAGGCCGGCGGCGAGAAGCGGTTGACGACGGCGGTGGACGTGTACGCGCTGGGCGGCGTGCTGTACGCGCTGCTGACGGGACGGCCGCCGTTCCAGGCGAAGGCGCTGCTGGACGTGCTGGGGAAGGTCGTGTCCGAGGCGCCGGCGCCGCCGTCGAAGGTGCGGCCGGGGGTGCCGCGGGATCTGGAGACGATTTGCCTGAAATGTTTGGCGAAGGAGCCAGCCAAGCGCTACGGGTCGGCGGAGGCGCTGGCGGAGGACCTGGAGCGGTGGCAGAAGGGCGAGCCGGTGCGGGCGCGGCCGGCGGGGGGCTGGGAACGAGGGTGGAAGTGGGTGCGGCGGCATCCGGCGCAGGCGGCGGCGGCCGGGCTGCTCCTGGCGTTCGTTATCGCGCTGTTGGTGGGAGGGGCGCTTTCGGCCTACTTCGCCGTCGAGGCCAACGCCAACTATCTCGACGCCCGGCGGCGCGAGAAGGACGCCAACGACGCTCTCGGAAAGTTGGCCGAGCGGGAGAAGCAGATCAGCGGCGCCAAGGCGGAACTGGAAGTGACGCTGGCCCAGAGCTTGCTGCGGCCGCTGGGGCATGACACCTACACGCCGCATCCCTCCGAGATCGACGCCGTCTGGCAACTGGCCGCTTTGTCTCCCGCGCAAGAGCGCGTACGGATTTTGTTCGTGGAGCAAGCGTTGGCGAATCCCAGAACGGCCGAGCAGCTGCGAAATCGGGCGGACATGGCCGTCCATGCGGCGCTCGGCCTGGACCCGGCGAGGCGGCGGAAAGCAGAGCAAGCGCTTATGGCGCGGCTACAGGATCCGGCCTGCGATTTCGATGTCCAAACGGACTGTGGGCTGATCGGTTCGGACTCGGATGATTGGAGTCCTGAAATTCACCCGGGCCGCCTCCCGGCACGTGGCGGCGGCCTTGAGCAAGACGAACGACCGGGTCGCCCTGGTCAAGCTATCGAAGGCGTTGGTGGCGTCGGCGGCGCGGATGGGGCCGGACGAGGCGGCCGCGGCCGCCCGTTTGGTCGTCGAAGCGATGGGCAAGACGACCGACGACCAATTCGTCCTGCCCGAGCTATCGGACGCGTTGGCGGCGTTGGCGGTGCGGATGGGGCCGGACGAGGCGGCCGCGGCCGCCCGTTTGGTCGTCGAAGCGATGGGCATGCCGAACAACCACGACGCGCTGTCCTATCTATCGGAAGCGTTGACGGCGTCGGCGGCGCGGATGGGACCGGACGAGGCGGCCGCGGCCGCCCGTTTGGTCGTCGAAGCGATGGGCATGACGAACGAATCCATCGCCTTGGTCAAGCTATCGAAGGCGTTGGCGGCGTTGGCACCGCGGATGGGGCCGGACGAGGCGGCCCGGCTGTCGTCGATGGCCGCCCGCCCGGTCGTCAAAGCGATTGCCGGTAAGCCGACCGACCCCTTCGCCCTGCCCGAGCTATCGGAAGCGTTGACGGCGTTGGCGGCGTGGATGGGGCCGGACGAGGCGGCCGCGGCCGCCCACGTGGTCGTCGAAGCGATGGGCATGCCGAACAACCACGACGCGCTGTCCGACCTATCGGACGCGTTGGCGGCGTTGGCGGCGCGGATGGGGCCGGACGAGGCGGCCCGGCTGTCGTCGGTGGCCGCCCGCCTGGTCGTCGAAGCGATGGGCATGCCGAACAACCACGACGCGCTGTTCCGACCTATCGGAAGCGTTGGCGGCGTTGGCGGCGCGGATGGGGCCGGACGAGGCGGCCCGGCTGTCGTCGATGGCCGGCCGCATGGTCGTCGAAGCGATGGATAAGGAGAAGAAACCGAACGCCTTGTCCCATCTATCGGAAGCGTTGGCGTTGTTGGCGGCGCGGATGGGGCCGGACGAGGCGGCCCGGCTGTCGTCGATGGCCGCCCGCCTGGTCGTCAGAGCGATGGGCGAGACGCATAACTCCTTCGACCTGTTCGATCTATCGGAAGCGTTGGCGTCGTTGGCGGCGCGGATGGGGCCGGACGAGGCGGCCGCGGCCGCCCGCCTGGTCGTCGAAGCGATGGGCATGCCGAACAACCACGACGCGCTGTCCAAGCTATCGAAGGCGTTGGCGGCGTTGGCGGCGCGGATGGGGCCGGACGAGGCGGCCCGGCAGTCATCGATGGCCGCCCGCCTGGTCGTCGAAGCGATGGGCATGACGAACGACCCGGGCGCCTTGTCCCATCAATCGAAGGCGTTGGCGGCGTTGGCGGCGCGGATGGGGCCGGACGAGGCGGCCCGGCTGTCGTCGGTGGCCGCCCGCCTAGTCGTCGAAGCGATGGGCGGTAAGACGAACAATCCCTTCGCCCTGCCCGAACTATCGGACGCGTTGTTGGCGTTGGCGGCGTGGATGGGGCCGGACGAGGCGGCCGCGGCCGCCCGCCGGGTCGTCGAAGCAATGGGCGAGACGAACGGCCCGGACGCCTTGCCCCATCTATCGGAAGCGTTAGCGGCGTTGGCGGCGCGGATGGGGCCGGACGAGGCGGCCCGGCTGTTGTCGATGGCCGCCCGCTTGGTCGTCGAAGCGATGGGCAAGTGGAACTCCCCGGACTCCCTGTCCCATCTATCGGAAGCGTTGGCGGCGTTGGCGGCGCGGATGGGGCCGGACGAGGCGGCCGCGGCCGCCCGCCGGGTCGTCGAAGCAATGGGCGAGACGAACGGCCCGGACGCCTTGTCCCATCTATCGGAAGCGTTGGCGGCGTTGGCGGCGCGGATGGGGCCGGACGAGGCGGCACATCGTTCAACAGTCCTCGTCGGAGCCTCGGGAACTGTGGCGGCTCCTCAAAACCTGTGGGCTGGTCTTGCAGAACTGACGGAAAACTCACCCCTTCCGCCGGAACGTTTCACGGAACAGCAGCTGGTCGATCTCCTTAAAATGCCCACCTGCCGACGAGAAGCGCGGCACGGCCCTCGTCCGCCAGCTCGGCTGGCAATGCGGCCAGCACTTCGACAACATGTGGGATTTCGTCGAGTGGGCCAGGGTAAACCGTCCCGACCTCGACCTCACCTCGCCGCCCGTGCGGACGGAAACGCCGGGGCCGAAACCGTGAGAGTCTCATCTCACGGGGATCGTCCGCCGGGTCGCGTCAGCGCCCGGAAGGCCTGTCGTTTCTGAAATCACAAGAACTCCGGCCGCTGACGCGACCCACCTCGCCCCGACTGCCCTGGCACGGCCGCCGCTCATCCCCTACCCTTCAAGACAAGATACCGAACCCCGAGGGCGCCGACCCCATGCGACTGTTCCGCACCGCGACTTGCGTTCTTCTCTCCACGATCGTCTTCACCCCGTCCGCCCCAGCCGCCGGGACCGTCGGCTACTACCGCCAGCCGGCCCTCTGCAAGGACGGCATTCTCTTCGTCGCCGAGGGCGACCTCTGGAAGGTCGCCGACAAGGGCGGCGAGGCCGTCCGCCTCACCAGCCACCCCGCCGACGAGTCGCTGCCCGCCGTCTCGCCCGACGGCAAGACCGTCGCCTTCGTCGGCCACTACGACGGACCCACCGAGGTCTACACTATGCCGCTCGTCGGCGGCGTGCCCCGCCGCCGCACCTTCGACGCCGCGGAAGTCGTGTTCGTCGGCTGGACGCCCGCCGGCAAAATCCTCGTCGGCACCGACGCCGACACCACGTTGCCGCAGACGCGCCTCGTCACCCTCGACATAAGCCAGAAGAACGTCACCGCCGTGCGCAAGGTCGTCCCCCTCGCCCAGGCCGCCGACGGGAGCTACGACGAGGCCGGCAAAACGCTCTACTTCACGCGCCTGCCCTTCCAGGGCAGCCACACCAAGCGCTACAAGGGCGGCACCGCCCAGAACGTCTGGAAATACAGCGGCGGCGACGCCGAGGCCATGCCGCTCACGCCCGACTTCCCCGGCACCAGCAAAAACCCGATGTGCTGGAAGGACCGCGTCTACTTCCTCTCCGACCGCGACGGCGCCATGAACCTCTGGTCGATGAAGGCGGACGGCTCCGACCTCAAGCAGCACACCCAACACGCCGGTTGGGACGTCATGTCCGCCTCGCTCTACAACGGCCGCATCGCCTACCAACTCGGCGCCGACATTCGGATTTATGACATCGCTTCCGGGGAAGATCGCGTCGTGCCGATCGCGCTCGAATCGGACTTCGACCAGGAGCGCGAACACATCGTCTCCAGGCCGCTCGACTACCTGACCTCGGCCCACCTGTCGTCCGACGGCGGGAAGGTGGCGCTGACGGCCCGCGGTCGGGTCTTCGTCGCGCCGGCCCGCACCGGCCGCTTCGTCGAAGTGGAACGCAAGGAGGGCGTCCGCTATCGGGAGGCGCATTTCCTGTCCGACAAGAAGTTGGTGGCGTTGTCCGACGAGAGCGGCGAGGTCGAGTTGTGGACGCTGCCGGTCAACGGCGTCGGCGCCGCCGAGCAGCTGACGAAAAACGCCGAGGTGCTGCGCTGGAACGCCGTGCCGTCGCCGGACGGCAAGCTCATCGCCCACTACGACAAGAACCTGCGCCTGTTCCTCTACGACGTGGAAAAGAAGGAGAACAAGAAGATCGCCGAGACGAAGTCGCCCGACGGCTTCGACGACCTGAGTTGGTCGCCGGACGGCAAGTGGCTGGCCTACGTCACCGGGGCCGGCAACTTGCTGCGCCAGGTCAAAGTCTACAGCGTCGCCGACGGGACGGTGACGAACCTGACCACCGACCGCTACGACAGCTACAGCCCGGCCTGGAGCCCCGACGGCCACTGGCTCTACTTCCTCTCCGACCGCAACTTCAAATCGAGCGTCGAGGATCCGTGGGGACCTACCAGCCGGAGCCGTTCCTCGACAAGAAGACGAAGATTTTTCAGATCGCCCTTACCGAGGGGCTGCGCTCGCCGTGGCTGCCCAAGGACGAGGCGGCGCCGGACGACAAGCCGGCCAACGCGGCCGACGACGTGAAGATCGATTTGAAGGGGATCCAAAGGCGGCTGGTCGAGGTCCCGGTCCCGGCCGGCAACTACACGTCGCTGGAGGTCGGCGACAAGGTGCTGTTCTGGCTCTCGACGCCGGCCGGCGACAAGAAGGCGGCGCTGAAGGGGGCCGACGTGACCACCGGCGAAGTGGAAGTCAAGGACATGACGGACGACGTGAAATCGTTCGAGCTGTCGCAGAACGGCGACAAGCTGCTGGTGCGGAAGGACGACGGCCTGTACGTGATCGACGCCTCGGCGTCGTCGGTGGACCTGGCCAAGAAGGACGTGCCGCTCACGGACTGGACGTTGACGGTCAACCCGCGCGAGGAGTGGAAGCAGATGTTCGCGGAGTCGTGGCGGCTGGAGCGCGACTACTTCTACGACCCGCACCTGCACGGCGTGGACTGGCAGGAGGTCCGCAAGAAGTATGAGCCGTTGGCCGAGCGCGTGGCCAGTCGGGCGGAGCTGGCCGACCTGATCGGCCAAATGGTGTCCGAGTTGTCGGCGTTGCACATCTTCGTCCGCGGCGGCGACGTGCGCAAGGGGCGCCGACGACTTCCCGCCGTCGTTCCTTGGGGCGCCGCTGACGCGCGACGAGAAGGCCGGCGGCTACCGCGTCGGCCACGTCTACGAGACCGACCCTGACGAGCCGGAGTGGGCCGCCCCGCTGGCCAGGCCGCAGGTCCACGTCCACGAGGGCGACGTGATCGAGTCGATCAACGGCACGGCGACGTTGTCGGTCCCCGACGTCGGAATCCTGCTGCGGCGGCAGGCGGACAATCAGGTGCTGCTGCACGTCAAGCCGGCCGACGGCGGCGACGCGCGCGACGTGGTCGTCAAGCCGATCGACGACACGGACGCTGCCGACCTGCGCTATCACGACTGGGAGTATTCGCGGCGGAAGATGGTGGACGATCTGGGCAAGGAGCAGATCGGTTACGTCCACCTCCGGGCGATGGAGGCCGACGACTTCGGGACGTGGGCGCGGGAGTTCTACCCGGTGTTCACGCGGCAGGGACTGATAATCGACATGCGCAACAACGAGGGGGGCAACATCGACAGCTGGATCCTCGACCGGCTGCTGCGCAAGGCGTGGTTCTACTGGAGCAGCCGCGTCGGCCACGCGCCGATGTGGGACATGCAGTACGCCTTCCGCGGCCATGTCGTGGTCTTGTGCAACGAGAACACGGCGTCGGACGGCGAGGCGTTCACGGAGGGGATCAAGCGGCTGGGCGTCGGCAAGGTGATCGGCATGCGGACATGGGGCGGCGAGATCTGGCTCAGCGGCGACGACTACCTGGTGGACAAGGGCATCGCCACGGCGGCGGAGTTCGGCGTATACGGCCCGGAGGGCAAGTGGTTGATCGAGAACCACGGCGTCGATCCCGACATGGTGGTGGACAACCTGCCGCACGCCACGTTCGAGGGGGAGGACGCCCAGCTGAAAGCGGCGATTGCGTATCTGCAAAAGGAGATCAAGGAGCATCCGGTCGAGGCGCCGCCGCAGCCGCCGTTCCCGAACAAGGCGTTTCCGATGCGGAAGCCGGTGGAGAAATAGGTTTAGAAGCGGTTTTGCTTTGTCGAAATCCTCTCGCGCCTGTACCTGATCCGTCCGAATCCGTCCGAGCCGCGCAGCGCAGCGCAGCGGAGTAAGCGGCCTGCCCCCGCTTACTCCGCTGCGCTGCGTGCGCGGCTCGGAAAGACCCCCGAGGATTTCGACAGAGCAAAGCGGTTGTCGGCATAGAATGAGTGGAAAACCTGCAACCCGCACCGTGAGACGCACCCATGCCCGAACCCGTCACCCGCCCCGCCGCGCCGGCCGATTCCTCTGCGCCGTCCGCCGACACGATGGGGTCGTCGCTGCCGTCGGCCGTGCCGCCGCCGTCGCCGCCGCTCCTGCCCGCCGTCCCCGGCTACGAGGTGCTGGAGGAGCTGGGCCGCGGCGGCATGGGCGTCGTCTACAAGGCCCGCCAGCGGACGCTGGACCGCGTCGTCGCCCTCAAGATGATCCTGGCCGGCGACTTCGCCGGGCCGGAGGAGGTGGCCCGGCTGCGCAAGGAGGCCGAGGCGCTGGGCCGCTTGCAGCATCCGAACATCGTGCAGATCTTTGAAGTCGGCGAAGCGGCTGGCCGACCCTTCTGCGCCCTGGAGTACGTCGAGGGCGGGGCGCTGGACCGCAAGCTGGCCGGCGCTCCGCAGCCGCCGCGCGAGGCCGCCGCGCTGGTCGAGACGCTGGCGCGGGCCGTCCACGCCGCCCACCAGCGCCACGTCGTCCACCGCGACCTGAAGCCCGCCAACATTCTGCTGACGGCCGACGGCGTTCCCAAGATCACCGACTTCGGCCTGGCCAAGCGGCTCGACGAGGAGGGCCGCACCGCCAGCGGCGCCGTGATGGGCACGCCCAGCTACATGGCGCCCGAGCAGGCGCGGGGCCGGGCCGGCGAGGTCGGCCCCGCCGCCGACGTCTACGCCCTGGGCGCGATCCTCTACGAGCTCCTGACCGGCCGGCCGCCCTTCCGCGCCGAGACGCCGTTGGACACGATGCTCCAGGTGCTGACCATCGACCCGCCGCCGCCGCGGCAGCTGCAAGCCGGACGTGCCGCGCGACCTCGAAACCATCTGCCTGAAGTGCCTGCGCAAGGAACCCCGCCGCCGCTACGCCACGGCCGGCGCCCTGGCCGACGACCTGCGCCGCTTCCTGGAGCGTCGGCCGATCGTGGTGCGGCGCGTCGGCGCCGTGGAGCGGCTGGGCTTGTGGGCGCAGCGGCGTCCGGCGGCGGCGTCGGCCGTGGGGCTGCTCGCGCTGGCTCTGGCGCTGGCGCCGGAGGCGGCGCGGCGGTCTGGTTCTGGCAAAGGGCGGAGGGGGAGAAGGTCAAGGCGGACCAATCCCGCGACAACGCCCAGTCCGCGAAGCAAAAGGCGGAAACGGCACGCGGCGATGCGATCCGGGCCGAACAGGCGGCGGTGAAGGCGCGGCAAGACCTAGCGGAGGCCAACGATAAGCTCGATCAAAGCTCGTATTTGTTCAAGGTCGAACTAGCCTACCGCGATGTGCTCGAGCTGCAATTCGGCCCGGCCGACCGCCTCCTGGGGGAGTGCCCACCGGCGCGGCGGCAGTGGGAGTGGAACTTCGTCCACGACCTGCGCCGCGCCTGCGTGCAGAGCTTCCGCCTGCCGGCCGAGTCGCCGCTGGCCTCCTCCATGGCCGTGACGCCGGACGGCGGCCGCCTGGCCGTCGCCTGGGCCCTCGGCGTTGTCCAGGTGTGGGACCTGCGGACGAAGAAGCAGGCGGCCGCCTGGGACGCCAAACCCGAGAAGCTGACCGATCGGTCTCGGCTGCAAAAGGGCGCCACAAGCCTGGCGTTCAGCCGCGACGGCAAGCGGCTGGCCGGCGCCCCTGGCGACGGCGCGGTTCGGGTCTGGGACGCCGTCACGGGAAAGGAAGAGCGCCGCTTGGAAGGCGAGCCGGGCGAGTTCGCCTGCCCCGCCTTCAGCCCGGACGGCGCCCGGATCGCCGTCCCGCTGGAGAATGGCCCGATCAAGGTCTGGGAACTCGCGTCCGGCCGGGAGGAGCACTCGCTCAAGGCCGACGAGGGCGCGTCTTACCAGAACGTGGTTTTCAGCCCGGACGGCAAGCGGCTGGCGGCCGCTGGCTTCCACGATCTCGCGGCGTGGGACCTGGAAGGGGAAAAGCCGCTCCTCCGCCTCGACCTGGGCAAAGACGCGCTCGTCGATCCCCAAACACTCTTTTTCACCCCCGACGGCGGCGCCGTCGAGTACGTGACGCTGAACCCCGGCGTCGTGTTCAACGTCCGGCGCTTCGGAAAGGACGAGCCGGAGCGGAAGGTGGAGTGCAGCAACTTGTCGGACACGATCGCGGCCCTCTCGCCGGACGCCCGCCGGCTGGCCCTCAAGGACAAGGACGGCGAGATCACCCTCTGGGACTTGACGCCGGGGCGTGAGGTCGCCGCCGCCCGCTGGACGGGTTCGACGCACGGGGAGTATTTCGGTTGCCTGGCGTTCAGCGGCGACGGCGGCCGGCTCATCAACGTGAACGATGAGGACGTGACCGTGTGGGACACGGGGAAGCCGTACCCGCAGCGACGACTGGCCGGCCAGGCGCCGCCCATCTCCTCGATCACCCTCAGTCGTGACGGCGGGCGGCTGGCCGCCGGCGGCGACTTCGGCGTCGTCGTCTGGGACGCGGCCGACGGCCGGACCTGGTCGATCGACGCATCGGCCCAAAAACCGTTCCAGTTCACCCCCCACCCCGCCGGACGGCCGTCGGCGTTCAGCCCCGACGGCAAGCGCCTGGTCTGTCCGGCCGCCGGCGCCCTGCGGGTCTGGGACCTGGACGCTCGCAAGGAGGAGCGGACGCTGGACGTCGGCGGGAAGGATGTGACGACGGTCGCCTGGGCCGCCGACGGCCGCATCACCGCGCTGACCGAGGACGGCGTGGTGCGCGTGTGGGGCGAGGGTGCCGAGCCGGAGCGGACCTGGACGTGCCCCAACGGCCAGTCGTCGGAATCGCGCTCGGCGCCGACGGCGCCGTCCTCTGGTCCGGGTACGGACCCTGGACGGTATGGGACGTGCCGGAAGGCCGCCTGCTAAGGAAACTGGAGGAGCCTGGATTGTCCTTCGGAGGCGCCAAGGTGAGCGCGGACGGCCGCCGCCTGGCCCAGTCGTCGGTGGACCCGGAGACGCGGGCGGTGCGGATAACGGTTTGGGACCGGGACAGGCCGGACGCGATTCTTACGGTGGACGTGGGCGACGCCGACCTCGCCCCGAAGGACAAGTCGCGCGTGGCCAACGCCTTCGCCCTCAGCCCCGACGGCCGCCGCCTGGCGATCGCCCTCAAGGACGGCACGGTGCAGCTATGGGACGTCGATTCGGGCCGCGAAGCCCTCGTCACACGGCAACACGGATCGGAATTGGTTTCCTTGTCGTTCAGTGAGGACGGCCGCCGTCTGGCCGGGATCGCCGTCAGTGGTGACGTCACGCTCTTTACCGCCGCCCCGGACGCCCCCTGACCGCACCGCGCTCTTCAAGGGGAGAAGCCATGCCCACCGTCGCCGCCGTCGTCGAGTTCCTGGAGCGCCTGGCTCCGCCGGCGCTGGCCGCCGACTGGGACAACGTCGGCCTCCTGCTCGGCGAACGCACCGCCGAGGTGCGGCGCATCATGACCTGTCTCACCGTCACGCCGGACAGCGCGGCCGAGGCCGTCGCGGAGGGCGCCAGCCTGGTGGTGACGCATCATCCCATCCTTTTCCGAGCCGTGAAGCGGTTGACGGACGCTTCGGCGGAGGGGCGGATGCTGCTGGCGCTGGCGCGGGCCGGCGTCGCCGTGTACAGCCCGCACACGGCCTTCGACGACGCGCCGCGACGGCATCAACGCCCTGCCTGGCCCGGCGGATCGGCTTGGTCGGCGTCGGCCCGCTGCGGCGCCGCGACGACGCTCGGACGTTCAAGGTCGTCGTGTTCACGCCGGAGAAGGACCTCCAGCGCGTCGCCGATGCGATGTTCGCCGCCGGGGCCGGCCGCATCGGCCAGTACAGCGAGTGCAGTTTTCGCCTCCTCGGCACGGGCACGTTCTTCGGCTCCGAGGCGAGCCATCCGACCGTCGGCCAAAAGGGCCGGCGCGAGGAGGCGGCCGAATGGCGGCTGGAGGCGGTCTGTCCCGAGGGGAGCGTGGAGGCGGTGATGGCGGCGATTCGCCGCGCCCATTCCTATGAGGAGCCGGCGTATGACGTCTATCCGCTGCGGCCGACGGCGTCGCCGCAGGGCGTCGGCCGGCTCGGTGCGCTGCCGGAACCCCGGCCGCTGCGCGCCTTCGCCGAGGCGGTGCGGGCGGCGCTCGGCTGCGGCCCGGTTCAGATGATCGGCGATCCGCAGCATCCGGTGAGCCGCGTGGCCGTGGCCTGCGGCGCCGGCGGCGAGCTGCTGGCGGACGCCGTCCGCGCCTGCGCCGACGTGCTGCTGACGGGCGAGGCGCGGTTCCACGATTACCTAGCCGCCCAGGCGCAGGGATTGGCCCTGGTGCTGCCGGGACACTACGCCACCGAGCGCTGCGGCGTCGAAGATTTGGCGGATCGTCTTGAGGCGGAATGGCCGGACGTGGCGGTCGTGGGCGAGCCGCCTCGACGCGACCCGGCCGGGTGGGTGTGAGGGAGCGCGTCCAAACTGGGCGAGCGGCGGGGTTTATCCCCGCCGTGGGGACGAAAACCGCCGGGATAAACCCGGCGGCTCGCCCGTTAGGGAAATCGTTTCTAAACCCCGGAATCACCCCTTGGCGTTCGTCTTGATCGTCGGGTCGTCGGCCACGTTGACCCAGACGTGGACGTGCGGCTGCGCCGCGGAAGTACCAGACGAACGACGGCCCTTCCAGCCGCCAGTTGTCCCACTCGCCGTCGTCGCCGATGTCGCCGTCCTTGTAGAAGGCCAGGCTGCACTTGTCGAGGCCGCCCTGCTTCTTCAGGCAGGCCAGCGCCTCGTCCTGGTCCTCCTTGCGGTACGGCTCGATCAGCATCGACAGGATCTTTTGCAGCTCCTTTTTCTGCTCGTCGGTCAGCTCCGTCGACCGGGATGCCGGGGAACGTGCCCTTGTCGCCCTGGAAGCCGACCGCCGCCTCCTGCGGCCGCTTCTGCGACCAGGCGCCTTGGCCTGCTGCTTGGCGTCGAGCATCTGGTAGACCTTGTTGGCCTGCGACGGCCTGCGGCCAGAAGACGTTGCCGGGATGGTGGACCTTCTCGTTGAAGCCGCTGGCGGCGTGGCCGTAGAAGATCGGGCCGCCGAAGGCGACGTGGTCCTGGCTGTGGCCGTCGGCGCGGAGCGTCATGTGCCGGCCGGTCATGACGAACTCGAACTTGTCGCCGCCCGGCTTGCCGAAGATGGCGATGCTCTGCTCGCTCGCCCCATTCCTTGCCGCCGGTGTCGTCCTTGAGCTGCTTGAGGAAGCGGTCGTACCATCGGGGTTGATGATGCCCTTGAAGATGTCGTGGATGACGTCCTGCTGCTTCTTGGTGTAGAAGTCGCTGCGGATGTGCGGCTTGGTGATCTGCCAGTTGTTGGAGACGTGGGTGCGCAGCAGGCCGTTGTCCTTGCTCCTTGTAGTCCCAGTCGAAGCAGATGTCCTTTTTCTGCTCGTCGGTGAGCGTGTCGTAGAGTCCCTTGACGGCGGTCTCGGCGGGCTGCTGGGCGTCGCGGCGGCCAGGGCCTTGGCCGTGGCGAACAGCGGCAGACCACCCGCGGCGGCCGCGGCGGCGACGCCGGCGGCGCCAGGAACTGCCGGCGATCGAAGCTCTCGCCGGAGCAATCGGGACATTCACGACGTTTCTTTTCCATGAGGAGCCTCCCTTGGGTGACGGCGATGGTGTGTGGGGGTGGAAACCCCGGTGAAGGTTTAGCGTAGCGTGGCGCGGCGGCGAACGCCAGCAGAATCGGGCCCTGTTTGTTCTGGCCGGCGGCGGCGCGGTGCGATACGCTGGGGCGATCTGCCAGGATCGCAAGCAGAGAACCGCGCTCATGTCCATTCGACCCGACGAACCGGAATCCGCGCCCGCCGCACCGCCCGCGCCGGAAGACGCCGACGCGACTCGCTACGGCCCGACGCCCACCGCGGCGGACCCGGCGGCGACGCGCTACTCCGACGATCCGAACGCCACCCGCTACACCGGCGCCGTAACCCAGCCGTCCCTGCCGCCGCCGTCTGTTCCCGGCTACGAGATCCTGGGCGAGCTGGGCCGCGGCGGCATGGGCGTCGTCTACAAGGCCCGCCAGCTCGGCTCAACCGCGTCGTCGCTCTCAAAATGATCCTGACCGGCGCCCACGCGGGGACCGAGGAGCGCGAGCGTTTCCGCACCGAGGCGGAGGCCGTCGCCCGCTTGCAGCATCCCAACATCGTCCAGATCCACGAAGTGGGCGAACACGAGGGCCGGCCGTTCTTCTCGATGGAGTTCTGTCGCGGGGGCGGCCTCAACCGCAAGCTCGCCGGCACGCCGCTGCCGCCGGCCGAGGCGGCGCGGCTGGTCGAGACGCTGGCGCAGGCGGTTCAGGCGGCCCACCAGCAGAACGTCGTCCACCGCGACCTGAAGCCGGCCAACGTCCTGCTGGCCGAGGATGGAACGCCGAAGATCACCGACTTCGGCCTGGCCAGGAAGCTGGACGAGGCCGGTCAGACGCGGACGGGCGAGGTGATGGGCACGCCGAGCTACATGGCCCCCGAGCAGGCCGGCGGCCGATCGAAGGAGATCGGCCCGGCGGCGGACGTGTACGCGCTGGGGGCCATCCTGTACGAGTGCCTGACCGGCCGGCCGCCCTTCCGGAGTCCGACCGACGTGGACACGGTGATGCAGGTGCTATCGGACGATCCCGTGCCGCCGCGTCGGCTGCAATCGAAGACGCCGCGCGATTTGGAGACGATCTGTCTGAAATGTCTGGAGAAGCAGCCGGCCCGGCGCTACGCGACGGCGGCGGACCTGGCGGCGGACCTGGGGCGGTGGCAGCGCGGCGAGCCGGTGCGCGCGCAGCCGCCGTCGTTGGTGTATGTGCTGGGGAAACAGGTGCGCCGTTACCGGGCGCCGCTGGCCGTGGCGGCGGGGATGCTCGTGCTGTTAGCGGCGGTCGTGACGACGGCGTTCGTGCTGCTCCTGGGCGCCTGGGACCAGGCGCAGAAGAACTATGAAACGGCGGACAAGAACGGCAAGGCATTGCAGAAATCGCTGGACAGCTTGAACGAGCAGCTTTCCCTCCTGGGGCGCAGCTATGCCAACAAAAGCGACGCCGAGTACCGCGCGGGGAACCTCCGCGACAGCCTCAGCTGGATGCTGCGGGCCTACGAGGTGGCGCCCGCCAAGGATCCCCTGCGGCCGAGCTGCGTCCGCCGGATCGTCGAGCGGGGCCGGTCCTTCCCCCGCCTCGCGCTCTGGCATGACGGCGCCGTGAATGCGGCGTCGTTTCGCCCCGACGGCCGAGCGGTCCTCACCGCCAGCTGGGACAAGACCGCGCGCGTGTGGGACGCCGCCGGCGGGAAGGAGCTGCTCCGGCTCCGGCATGACGCGGAGGTGTGGTCGGCGTCGTTCAGCCCCGACGGCCGAACCATCGCCACCGCCTGCGACGACCGAATCGCCCGCCTGTGGGACGCCGCCGACGGCAAGGAGTTGCACCGCCTGGCCCATGACGGTCCGGTGTATGCGGCGTCGTTCAGCCCCGACGGCCGAACCGTCGTCACCGCCAGTGGGGACCAGACCGCCCGTTTGTGGGACGCCGAAAGCGGCAAGGAGCTGCGGCGGCTCCCGCACGATGCTGGGGTGTATGCGGCGTCGTTCAGCCCCGACGGCCGCCGCATCGTCACCGGGGCCGGGAACGGTACGGCCCGCCTGTGGGACGCCGCGGACGGCAAGGAGCTGCGCCAGTTCCGGCACGACGGCCCCGTGAATGCGGCGGCATTCAGTCCCGACGGCCGCACGATCCTCACCGCCAGTGGGGACCATACCGCCCGCCTGTGGGATATTGCCGATGGCAAGGAGCTGCAACGGTTAACGCACGATGCGGAGGTGTTAGGGGCGGTATTCAGCCCGGACGGCCGCACGCTCCTCACCGCCAGTGCGGATCGTACCGCCCGGCTGTGGGACGCCTCCAGCGGCAAGGAGCTGCAACGGCTCACGCACGACGCGGAGGTGTTGGGAGCGTCGTTCAGCCCGGATGGCCGCACTGTCGTCACCGCCTGCCGGGACAAGGCCGCTCGCCTGTGGGAGGTCGATTTCCCACCCCCGCCTGCGGAGGTGGACCCGGATCGTCTGCGCGCCTGGGTGCTGGTGCATACCAGCCAGGACTTCACGGACGAAGGTGCGTTGCGCCCCTTGACCGCCGAAGAATTGGAGCAGCAGCGGCGGACGCTCGACGCCAAGGGGGGAGACTGGCAAACGGCTCCCACGGCGCGGCAGTGGCATCTCGCCCGTGCGGCCGAAGCCGAGGCCGACAAGGATTGGTTCGCCGCCCGCTTCCATCTCAACTGGCTGCTGAAGGACGATCCGAACAATGCGGATCTCCTTCGCCGTCGAGACGAGGCGGCGGCCCATCTGGCGGCCGCTCCGCCGCCTTCGTGAGGACGGAAACCGTCCGCTGTCCGCCGCTGCGCACCTGATACCTCGTTGATACCTCGTTCCCAAGCTCTGCTTGGGAACGCACGTCGGGAAGCTCTGCTTCCCGTCCGGCGAGGGGTCGGGACGCGAAGCAGAGCTTCGCAGCCGTGCGTTCCCAAGCAGAGCTTGGGAACGAGAGGGGCGAGAGGAGTCCCGACCCCAGAAAAGCTCTTGAAGTAGGTTGCCGTACCTCGAAGGACCGGGCCAACCGCCGCCCGGCCCGTGTCCGACCAGCATGCTGGCACCCTAGTCTCCTTATGTGACCAGGAGCGCTAGCGACGAGGGGTCCGCATCCAGTTACGCTTTGAAGGCTTGCTTCATTCCCCCGACCTTCTTCCAAAGCCGAATCCACTCTTCGAGTAGCTCTTCAAGCGGTTCATCAAACGTGGCTCGTTCGTTGTCTCCTAAAGCTTTAAAGATCGAGAGCATGTTCTCATCGACCATAACTTGGCCATTCAGCCGGTGAAACGTTTGGTATAAGTCTGCGGCGATCCTTCTTGTAGGAAACCACTCGCCGACCCAACAGATCAGCTTGGAATCCTCAACGCCGAGACAACAGTAAGTTTCCCACCAGCGGATCGTAGGTGTCACGTTCCTGAGGACGATCTCCGCGCCCAGATTCCAGTAGTCTCCCTCCCATTCGTCGATTTTAGGCCAAGCGGCGTCGCGAATATCTTTTTCTTTCAATGGAACCTTGAGCGCCGCACCGTAATCGTCAAGGTGCCTCCTCAATACTTCCCTGCACTTCTTCTGCACCTCTTTTTGATACTCGATCAGGGCGGTCACCGCGTCAAGGTACGAGCGGGCACCTTCCTCGAGCAGTCGCGTTCGTGGCTCGTTGTTTGGTTTTCTGACGGATTTCATTTACGGCTCCCGATTGTCGAGAAAACGCTCGAGGTGATCTACCACCCTGGGGTTGAAGGTCGCGGATCGGCCGTGCCAGACCTCTCGAAGCTGGGCGGCCGAGAAGCCCAGCAAGTTTTGCTCCACGGCGGCGACGAACGCGAGGACCAGCGCCGCGCTTGTCACACGGCCTTCGTTCCGAAGGTCGATCGCGAATCGGCACATGTTGATGCACACCGTTTCCCAGGAAAGAAAAACGAAATCCTCGTATACTTCGTCTTCCGCAGACGCGGCCAGAAGCACCGAGTGTTTCTGCTCTTTCGGATAGTGTTGTTCGTCAAGCCAGCGCCGGTAACCCGCGTGCTTGGTCGTGTCCGATTCCTCTGCGTCTCCCTTCTTGACTTCTACGACAATCAGTGCGTGGCCATCGCAGCGAATCACGAGGTCCAAGCGCCCTTCTTGGCCAATGTGCCCGTAAGGGATGCAGTATTCGCGCTGCACCATCACCTTATCGGATGGCAGCAAACCTGCGGTCGGCGGTTCCAGATCGAAGAGCCTGAAGATCTGGTTTGCTGTATTCGCTTGCCGAACAATCCACTCCAGCCAATCCGAATAGGCTTCTTCCCTTTCGGCTGCAAGCCAGCGATGAAGGCCCATGTCCAGATCAAGCGGATCCGCAAGTGGAGCGAGCCGCTTTTGGGATGCTTTCATCAGTTCTTGGAGTCGCTTCGATTCCGCTGCGAGCTTCGGACGAGCGGCGTCGATCAGGCGTTGCGTGGCGCCCCAGTTCGCCTGGCGGCGGGATCGTACGGTTGCCAAGCCGACACCGATGGCTGCCCACGCGTGCAGCAGGCTGGGCCATTTTTTCATGCCGTCGCTGGCCATATTAGAGAACCCGAAAAGGGCGAGAAAAGCGGCGGAGCCGCCACGGGCGACCGAGGCTCCGTCACGTTCCCGCCCGCACCTTGCCCCCTCGCCGTGACGCCCCATTCAGAGCCGTGCGGCTCAATTCGTCCAGGCAGGCGGCGAGCATCGCCTCGACGTCCCGGCGCGTGTTGTGGCGGAGCGGGGCGGCGAGACTCGAGGGCGTCACGGACCGGCCACGCGATCGGCGGCTTCCCAGAGTATGCGGTCGGTGCCGCGAGAGCCGGCCGCCGTGCGGGTTGTTCGGCGAAGGGATCACTGTCTCGCTACATTCGCGTAGCTTGGGGATTCAGCCTTGACCCTCCGCAACCACTCGTCGGCTGAACGCCCAAGCACCTCCGCTGCCAAGTCCCTCGCCTGCTTTCCCCACGCCACTTTCTTGGGCGCCCCGATTCCCAGACGGCGGCCAGCGGGGTTTGATGCACCTGAGCGATTCCAGGGAAATCCTGGCCTACTTGCTCCACCTTGTCATATTCCAGCAGGTTGACGACGTAAACAGGCGCCCTCGCTGGCCGCTCGGCGTCGAGGGTCTCGTCGATCAGGTCCAGCAGCGTCAAGTCGTACTGAGAATACGGGGCGACCGCGATCAGGAGGCATTTCCCTTGGGCTGGCAACCCTCTGGAGCCTTTCCACCATCGCAGGTTGCTTTCCGCCACGGCGCCGGCGAGTCCTTTCGAGGCGCGATCTTGCTCGTCCTTCGGGGTGAGCAAGTCGGGCTTCAGCAGTTCTCGGAATCGTCTCATGGCTTCGTATACCTCACGGTCCCATCGTGAATCCACCGACCGCCAGGCGCAGAATTCGGTAAACTTCGCTCGTTTGTATCCCAGGCCCACCCAGGCTCACGTGGTCAATCGGCACGGAGTTCGTGATGACGAGATCCACAGAATCGTCGTTGATCGGCAGTTGCGTGTTAGGGCAAATGAGGAAGTCCAGCCCCCGCTGTGCCAGCTGCTCAAGCGTTTCGCCCGTCAAACAGTGTCCCCAAGTAGCGGATAGAGCTGCGGGGCGCTGCTGATTGACAACCCCAAGCGCTTCCCCTTCTCCGCCGAGGTTGATGGCTGTGATCGGGCGGCGATGGTTCACGAAGCACCCGGCCGAACGCCGTCGTGTCGCCAGTGCGTTCCGCTAGAATCAGCCACAATGCTGGTCGCGGGTACAGCACAACCCTTCTCAACTCATAGTCTACCCTCCGGCTGGCGGCCTCACAAGACGGAGCCTATGCGGGTGGGCCTCTCGATATTGGAGTCCGTCCGCCCCGCCGTCAACGGCGGGGCTACAGGCCGAAGCCCCGTAAACGGGGCTGAACGCTTGCAGCCCCGTTTACGGGGCTTTTGCGTTTAGGCCCGCCGTTCACGGCGGGCCGGACCTTCAGCTCCGATGGAACCGGAATCTACGTTGTCGCCTCATCGGCCCGTCACGCTCCGGCCTGCACCTTGCCCCCTCGTCGCGACGAACCGTTCGGGGCGGTGCGGCTCAATTCATCCAGGCAGGCGGCGAGCATCGCCTCGACGTCCCGGCGCGTGTTGGGGCGGAGCGGGGCGGCCAGAGCCGCCTGGTACAGGTTCGCGGCCCGGCTCAAATCGACGCCCTTCTGGCAGCAGGATGCCGCGCTGATGTGACTCCCCGTTGCCCGCCGATCCCGGCGAAGCGCCGCCAGCTGAGGCGGCTGAGCCGGACGGCGGGGCTGTCGGCGCGACCGGACTCGCGGTAGAATCATGGGGGGATCGTCTGGGGCTTTGCGGCGAGGAGGTTTGTAATGCAAATGGTCAGAATCCAAATCCCCGACCGGGCGGAGAGCGCGAAGGCGATGATCGAAATGTCGCGCCGCGGCCGGATCGACTGCTATGCCGACGATGTCTACATGGTCCCGGAGGCCATTCTCGGCGTCCTCAAGGGGATGGGCGTGAGCTACCAGGAACTCGGCCGCGGGGGGCCGGACTATGCGGAGAAGACGTTACGAGATACTCTTGCCGCTCACGCACAACGACGGTCGCCCGGTCAGCCCGGACAGGTTTCAACAGACCCGGGATGAGCTGATCGCGCAGTTCGGGGCCGTCTCGATGTCGGCCTTCGCGGTGATCGGCGCCTGGGTCCACGAAGGGGCCCCGCTACGAGGACGAGTTGCGCCGGTTCACGGTTGACGTCGAGGACATCCCGGAGAATCAGCACCTCATGGCTGCCTACAAGAAGACGCTCCTCGAACGGTTTGAGCAGATCGAAATCTACATGGTGTCCTTCCCGGTCGAGATTATCTGACGGCAGACGCAGCCATTGCCGGCCCCTGCCCGAGGGTTGCACGGCAGCGTTGCTGGCCCAAGCTGCCTACCGCGTCAGGTTCCCGCCTGCACCTTGCCCCCTCGTCGCGACGAGCCGTTCGGGGCGGTGCGGCTCAATTCGTCCAGGCAGGCGGCGAGCATCGCCTCGACGTCCCGGCGCGTGTTGGGGCGGAGCGGGGCGGCCAGGGCCGCCTGGTACAGGTTCGCGGCCCGGCTCAGGTCGCCGCCCTTCTGGCAGCAGGACGCCGCGCTGATGCGACTCGCCGCCGCCTCCAGGTTCCGGCCGAGGGCGTCCAGGAGGGGCGCGATCCGCTCCTCGCAACTCGCCGCCGCCGTCCACATCGGTTGCGCCGTTTCCGCCATCCCCATGTCCGCGAACGTCCGGGCCTTCAGGAGAATGGCCGTCTTCGACGCCATCAGCTCCAGCAGCGACGGCGGGTACGGCTTGGCCTTCGCTTTCGCCATGTCATGCCTCCGCCGGGCCATGTCGTGAGACCCGGATGCGATGTCCCTTGGCCGAGAAGGCTCACACCACGACGCAGGCGCCCCAGCCGTAGGTGTTGTCGAGGGCCTGGGCCGCCTTCCGGCGGTGTCGGCGCCCCAACTCCGCCCACGAAACCTCCAGCCGGAAAGCGCTCTTCTCGCCGAGCCAGCGCGATGTGACGCTTTCGCACGTCACTTCAAACGTCGCGGGAGGGACCGAATACCGACTCATGACGGCCACACAAGCGACGCTGTGGGGTTCAAGCAACAGGCGAGGATACCAGCCGTCAAGATCCTCAATCGCGCAGCGCAAGGTGCGCAAAGGCATGACTCCATCCGCGTCAGAAAGCTTCCGGACCCTCGCTGTGCCTAGTGTACCGGATCGGGGAAGGCGAGCAAAGCGTCAAAAATCGGTGTCACAAGAATCGGAGTCCCATCATTCTTTCGGTTAAAAAGCGACTCGCCGACTCTTCTCGTCGGCCGCTGATTGCGCCCCTCGGCGCTCATCCGCAGATATTTCCTCTCCCACTTGCCCTGCCCAGACGCCCCTCGCGCATGGTACACTCCCTCCGCGCCGCGTCCCCGCCGATTCGAGGTCCACATGGCCAAGCGTCCGTCCAGGTCCGATCGACGTGGCCCGACGCCGGCCGGTGCGTCGTCCCTCTTCCGGCGCGGTTGGCGGGTTGGCGGGTTGGCGGGCGGTCGCTCAGGGACGACGTGCGGCGGCGATCCGGCGCCCTCCGACGCTCAGGGGCCGCCCGCCAACGGACAGGAACTTTGGCGGGGGCGCCGTCCCCCTTGGCGCAATGGCGCAAGGTCGAAAAAGCCAGGCCGGCCAACGACTTGCGGTGCGCCAAGGTTGCGCCATTTGGCGCACGGTTTGGCGCAACCAGTCCGTTCGGGGTACACAAGTGGGAATCATGGCCGTGGTCGGCGTTTCTCTCGGCGGGATGGAGGCCCGGTTTTTCTGGCGGACGGCAGTGCGATGCGATACGCTGGGACGGTTGCCGATGCTCGCAGGCGGAGGACCCCCACATGTCCAGCCGACCCAACGATACGGAATCCCCGTCTTCCTCGCCCTCATCGAAAGACGGCGCCGCGACGCGCCACGACGCGCGCCCTCCTCGGCGGACACCACGGCGCCCGTTCCCATCCCGCCGCCGTCGCCGCCGCTGCTGCCGTCCGTGCCCGGTTACGAGGTGCTGGAAGAGATTGCCCGCGGCGGCATGGGCGTCGTCTATAAAGCGCGCCAAATCGGCTTCAACCGCATCGTCGCTCTCAAAATGATCCTGTCCGGTTCCCACGCGGGGGCCGAGGAGCTGAGGCGCTTTCGTATCGAGGCGGAGGCCGTCGCCCGCTTGCAGCACCTCAACATCGTCCAGGTCCACGAAGTCGGCGAGCACGAGGGCAAGCCGTTCTTCTCGATGGAATTTTGCTGCGGGGGCGGCCTCGACAAGAAGCTCAACGCGACGCCGCTGCCGCCAAGGGAGGCGGCGCGGCTGGTCGAGGCGCTGGCGCGAGCGGTCCATGCGGCGCACGACAAGGGCGTGGTCCACCGCGACCTGAAGCCGGCCAACGTACTGCTGGCCGAGGACGGTACGCCGAAGGTGGCGGACTTCGGCCTGGCCAAGCAGATGGACGCGGCGGGGCGCACGCAGACCGGGGCGGTCCTCGGTACGCCGAGCTACATGGCCCCCGAACAGGCCGGCGGCAAGTCGAAGGAGGTCGGGCCGGGGACGGACGTGTACGCGCTGGGGGCGATCCTTTATGAGTGCCTGACCGGCCGGCCGCCGTTTCAGGGACCGAGTGCGCTGGAGACGCTGACGAAGGTCCCTCTCGGACGACCCCGTGCCGCCGAGGCAAGTGCGGCCGAAGACGCCGCGCGATCTGGAGGCGGTGACGCTGCGCTGCCTGGAAAAAGAGCGGCGCGGCGCTACGCCACGGCGCACGACCTCGCCCAGGATTTGCAGCGCTTCCTCGACGGTCGGCCGGTCCACGCCCGTCCGGTCGGGCCGGTGCGGCGCGTGCTGCGACGGACGATGCGGGCGGTGCGACGGCGGCCGGGAGTCGTGCTGGGCGTTCTGATGAGCGTGACCCTGGGCCTACTGGCCGGCTTCCTCGGGCCGCGGCTGCTGGCGCCTGAGTCGCCGATTCGACGGCCGGCGCCCGATCCACCCCCGCCTCCGGCGCCCGATCCGTTGCCGCCGGACCTGGCCCTGGTCCCCGCAGACGCCGCTGGCTTCGTCTCGGTGCGGTTCGCCGACCTGGCCGTGGCGCCGCAGTTCGCCGAGTTCCGCCGGAGGATCGCCAAGGCCGACCCCCGCGCCGATCAACTGATCTACGCCGGCTTCGTCGCCGTCCCCTTCCTCCTGCACCTCGAGCCGGCCGACGTGGACCGCGCCACCGTCGTCTTCCTGGAGATGCCCCGCAACGACTCGCCGTACCAGGCGTATCTGGCGATCGTTTCCACGAAGAAGCCCTACGACGCCGGTCGGCGCCCGTTGCTCTCCGGGCTGTTCAGCGCCCTGGGGGCGATCGCCGTTCATCCCATCAACGACCACCTCGTGCTGATCGGCCCTTCCGAGAAGGTGTTGCAGGAGTTCAGCAAACGGCCGGCCGCGCCCGGCCGAAGGGACCGCTGGCCGCCGCCCTTCGGCTCGCCGCGCAACCGGAGTTCCATGCGGTGATCGGCCTGAACGTGCCGCCGGAGTTTCTGAAGACCTTCGGCCAAAAGATGCCCCCCAGCCTGCGCGACGACGTTCTGCCGGTGACGGAGACGCAGACGGCGAGCATCGCCCTGATGCTGGCGCCCCTGGCGCCGGACGCGGGGGACCGCCTGGAGCTGCAAATCGACTCCCGGCTGAGGTTCGCCGACGCGGCCGGCGCCCGGCACGGGGCGGAGGCCGTTCGCGCGGGGCTGAACCTGCTCCAGGCGCATCTGACCCAGCTCAACGAGCGGCTCGGCAAGGGCGAGATGAAACCCGAGGAGCTGGCCCAGCAGCTGGGCGCGGCGTCCCCGCTCGGCTTCGCCTCCCTGCAATTCCTCAACCCGGCGGTGTACGCCCTGGTGGAAGCGAAGACGGAGCAGCAGGGCGACACGGTGGATGTCCTGCTCAACGTTCGCACCGACGCTCCGGTCCTGGACGTGAACGGCTTTCGCATCGACCCGAACTGGATCAAGGACGCGATCAATCGGGCGAACCGGGCCGGCGGCGCGGCGCCTTGATCTGCGCCAACCCTCTCCGGACGCTGACGCGACCCGCCTCGCCAAATCCATACAACAACGTTTCGCCGAAATCGACAGCGCCCGCAGAGCAAGGAGCAAGACCGGATGGCGGAGATCAAAGCGACCAACATCACCTGGCACGAAGGCCACGTCACCCGCGACGAACGGGCCGCCCTGCTCAAGCAGAAGGGCGCCACCCTCTGGTTCACCGGCCTCAGCGGCTCCGGCAAGAGCACCATCGCCTTCACGCTCGAACACGCCCTGGTGCAGCGCGGCCGGCTGGCCTACGTCCTCGACGGCGACAACATCCGCCACGGCCTCAACAAGAACCTCGGCTTCTCCGCCGCCGACCGCGAAGAGAACATCCGCCGCATCGGCGAGGTCGCCAAGCTGTTCGCCGACGCCGGCGTCATCACCATGACCAGCTTCATCAGCCCCTACCGCAAGGACCGCGACGTCGTCCGCGCCCTGCACGCCGAGGCCAAGCTGCCGTTCATCGAGGTCCACGTCGCCACGCCGATCGAGACGTGCGAGCAGCGCGACCCCAAGGGGCTGTACAAGAAGGCCCGCGCCGGCCAGCTCAAGGGCTTCACCGGCATCGACGATCCCTACGAGGCGCCGACGCAGCCGGAAATCACCCTCGACGCCACGGCCACGTCGCCGCAGGAGGCCGCCGTCCAGCTGATGGAGTACCTGGAAAAGCAGGGATTGCTCGGCGGCTGACGCGGCGAGCGGCCGGCGTAAGCCGGCTGATGCGTCTCATCAACCGGCTCACGCCGGCTGCTCGCCCGGCATAACCGTCGCGGACGGCGAAGCGGACGCGACCCCGCCAAATTCCGCCCTCCCGCCTACTTCACCCAACCGTTGCATTCCGTCGTCCGACGGCGAAAACGCCTTGTTTTCGATGGGTTTGACTCCAGGGCGCGCGTTGACACTCCGGAGGGCCAATCGTAGACTTGGCCGGTCTACTTGAGTCGAATCGGTTTGCCGCGGGGCCAGAAGACTCGCCCCCGCGGCCGCAATGCCGGCGTGATCGGAAGAATTCCTACTCCCGGAATAATCGGATTCCCCATGGCGCGTACCGACTTCCCCGCCTGTCTGTTCCGGCCCCGCGAGGGGTTCTACACCTCCGAAGTGCAGGCCGTGCGCGGCTGGCCGCTGCGCACCTTCCTGCCCACCGGCTACGAGCCGAACTATCCCTATCCGCTGGTGGTGTTTCTGCACGGCCACGGCGGCAGCGACGAACAGGTGCTGCGCCTGGCCCCGCGCCTGAGCCGGCGCAACTACATCTGCATCAGCCTCCGCGGCCCCCACGCCCTCGGCGTCCGGCCCGACGGCCGGCCCGCCTTCAGCTGGGGCGGCGACGGCGCCGACGATTCCCAGATCGAGGACTACGTCCTCCGCGCCATCGAGGACACCCGCCGCCGTTATCCACGTCCATTCCGAACGCATCTACCTGGCCGGCTTCCGCGAAGGGGCGGCGTTGGCCTACCGTCTCGGCCTGCTCTACCCCGAGCGCTTCGGCGGCGTCGTTTCGCTCAACGGCGTCATGCCGCGCGGCGGCCCGCTGCTGCGGCTGCCCGACGTGCGGCGGCTGCGCGTGCTGATCGGCCACGGCATCGCCAACGCCGTCGCCCCGCTCGGCCTGGCCCGCGCCGATTTCCGCCTGCTCTACACGGCCGGTCTCGACGTCCGCATGAACACCTACGCCACCAACCACCGCATCCACCCCGACATGCTCCGCGACATCGACCGCTGGATCATGGATCAGATCAACGAAGAGGTGTAACCGGGCGCGCCCAGCGGCACACCTCCACGTAAAACGTCCACTCGCCGTTGCCGCCCCGCGTGGTGTACGGCGTCCGCTCCGCCGCCGTCCAGCCGTGCGCCGGCGGCGCCTCGAACGTCGGCGGCGCGACCGTCTCATGAGTGCGATGTACCCATACATTCACGGTCGTCAGACTCTTCCTATCCGCCAGCCGGTCCCAGTCGATTTGCCCCTGCCAGCGGATGTCCCGATTCTGCGACTCCAGATACCACCGGAACGTCGGCGGCACGCCGTACCGATCCTGGGCGACGACGACCTCGTCGCCGGGCTGCACGGAAGCGAGGATTTTGCCAGGCATGTCCGCCAGCCAGCGTGTTTCCGGATCGCGGTACGGGTAGATCACGTCGCAGACCATGCCGCCGACGGCGCATATCCCCAGCACGACGCTCAGCCAGACCGCCCACCGCAGCCGGAGCGCCTCGGACTGGACGAACCGTTCCACGAGCGCTGCAATGCCTGTCCCGGCCAGGAGACAGACGGCCGGGGCCAGGTGCTGGCACAGCCGGCAGCTGGCGCCGTAGGGGTAGCGGTGCAGGACCGCGGCCAGCAGGTTCAGCGCGAACGGCGCCAGCCACAGCACCAGCAGCGACCGTCGGCCGCCCTTCCACCACGTCCAGACGCCGAACGTGAACAGCAGGAACGTGACCGTGCTGAGGCCGTCGGAGCCGCCGACCGGGTACGCCATCATTTGACCCGTGTGGACCAGCGCCAGCCATTTGAGGAGCGGCCATGGCGACGCCGGCGGAAAGGCGTCGGCCCAGTACGTCTGCAGGTACTGACTTACCGAGCCATTCCCCGGGTCGAGCTGCGTCCGGACGACCAGCCAGTACGTGCCGAGGAACGTCGCCGCCACCAGGAGGTTGTAGGCGACGAACAGACCGCGGCCGGCCCAGCCCGAGCGCCAGGCCGTCGGCAAGAGGGCGAGGCTGACGGCCCCGGCCACGAACACGGCCGGGTACGATGCGGCCAGCGCGACCGGCGCCGCCAGCGCCAGCACGACCAGCCAGCGCAGCTGCTGCGGCCGACGCAGCCATTCCACGGCCAGGACGAGCAGCACCAGCGCCATCAGCAGATCGCCGCTGTACGGTTTGACGAACGTACCCATCGAGATCGGCCAGCGGGCGGCCGCCAGCAGGCCGACCGCGATCACGGCGGCCAGCGGTGGGACGGTGGACCGGGCCAGTCGCCAGAACAGCGCCAGCGACGCCAGTCCCGCCAGCAGCGGCAAAAGCCGCATGGCGTGTTCCGAGAACCCCAATAGACGAACGGTCGCCAACTCGCCCCAGAGGAAGAGGATCGGCGCCACCTGGGCGTATTCCAGGCCGTGGGTCAGGCCGGCGAAGTCGCGGTGGAGCAGGTTGAAGCAGACGAACGCTTCATCCCCCCAGATGGGGAACGGGAGGAAGTAGCGCACCAGCCGGCCGAGCACGCCGACGGCGATCAGCGCGACCGCCAGCCAGCGCAGGATTTTGACCGACCTTCCCGTGGCCTTCGTGGGGCCGGTGGTCGTCCGCCACGGCCGGGCGGAAAGCGTCGTCCGTTCGGGGGGCGTTGCTAGGGTCGCCATTTCGCACGATCTCCCTCAAAAGACTCGCTGACGACATGAGTTCCCGGCGCGCCCGGCCGTTGCAGCAGCAGCACCGTGGTGAAGGCGAACTCGCGCCGCTCCACCGGCGACCCACCCCGACGGCCCCATGCCGACGGCGCCGGTCAGTCGCTCCGCCGGCGGTTGTTCCGCCGTGTAAACGACCCAGCAGCGATCTTCTGCATCTGCAACCGGATGGGAGTGGAAGGCCGGCCCGAGCCGTCGGAAGTAGTACTGATGCGTCCAGTCGTTGCCCGCGACGGCGTCGTCCGGTTCGCGGTGCGATGCGACGTAGGCGCACGCCGAGGCGGTGTCCGCCCGCTCCCAGGGGCGAACGACGCGCTGGCCGGCGGCGACGAGCGGCGGCAGGAACAGGAGCGCCAGCGCGGCCGGCGTAAGCCGATGCCGTTGTCGCAGCCAGTCCCACGCCGGCGGCGTCCCGGCGCCGATGAGCAGGACGAGAGCGGGGGCCGCGTACACCAGGACGCGGGCGCCGCCGTAGGGATACCGATGGGCGAACGCCGCCGCCAGGGCCAGCAGCACTGGCGCGGCCAGCAACACGACTAGGCCCGACTGCCCGCGCCGCCACAGCACGACGGCCCCCAGCACCGCCAGCGGCGCCAGGAGCATCCCCAGCGGCTTGCAGCAGTAACGGAAGATATCGAGGGTGGAGAAAAGCGTCCATGTCGGCACGGTCCACGGCCGCCCCCAGTCGGGGAAGGCGCTTTCCCAGCAAGAGGCGATAGTCGGATCGTGCTGGGCGCGGATCGGTCCAACGAGCAGCACCAGGAACGACCCGGCGACCGCGACGGTGAGCAGCCCGTAGGCACCCCACGCCGATGGCTTCTTCTCGCGCCAGACCGCCGGCGCCGACGCGGCCAACACGCCGCCGTAAAGGAAAATGGCTGGATAAGACAGGAAAACCAGGAGAGGAGCGGGGAGGGCGAAGGCGATCAGCCGCTGCCACAGCGGCGCCGTTCGCGTCGCGGCGAACAGGGCGATGAGAACGACGAAGGCCAGCACGTCGAAGGCATAGGGCTTGGCCTCGCAGGCGTGCCAGGCCAGCTGTTCGGAGACGGCGAAGAGGAAGACGGCCCAAAGCACGGCCCACGGTTCCAGCAGCCGGCACGCGGCCCACGCCAGCAGCGGCAGGGCGACGCAGCTCGCCAGGAAGGCCGGCAGCCGCAGCGCATACACGCCGTCGCCGAGCGCGAGGCAGACCGTCTTTTCCAGCCACAGAAACAGCGGCGGCGCGGCCTCATGAAAGGTGAGCGGCCCCAGCAGATCGGCGTAGGTATGGTTCAGCACGTTGACGGCGACGGCCGCCTCGTCGTGCCACATCGACGGTTCACGGAAGTAGTGGTAGCCGCGCAGGGCGAGACCCAGCGCCAGCAGGCCGACGAGGATGAACCGATTCCGGGCCGACATGGCCGCTCGCCTCCGTGCGGGGCCGCAAGGTGGTCCGACCGGCGGATATAGCGGAAACGGCGGCGGTGGACAACGCGGAATCGGCGGCGCGACGGAGCCGGCTTGGACCGTCCCTCATCCACAACCGCCCCTTGCACACCCTTTCGGTCCCCCGTCCGCCATCGGCAGCGCTATTTTGATCTTCTCCCACGGCGAACCGCCGCTTCCGACCTGATCCGCCGGGTCGTCGCGCGTCCGATCGAAAACGCCCTGGGTCAGCACATACCAGCAGAAATAACAGTGGTTCGTCGTCGCCCCCGGCAGAGCGTTCGGGTCGCGCGCCAGGATCTCGTTGCGGATCGCCGTCAGACCTTCGCGGAACACCTTGCCGACGTAGGGGTGCTTCCGCGCCCGGCGGATGATCGCCCGCACCGTGTCCTTGTAGATATTGCCGATCGTCAATTGATCCAGGTCCGACGCGAAGCCGCAGCACGGCTTCACCTCGCCGCGCGGCGTCACGATCAGCGCCTGGCCCGGTCCCTCGCAGTAGTCCTCCGCGAACCAGTCGCCGTCCCAGGCCCCCGTGAACCGCTCCGCCCGCTCCACCGGCGCCAGGTGGTTCCAGTTCAGCGTAATCGTCAGCTCCGGCGACACCATCAGATAGCGGTGCAGCAGCTCCGACCAGTCCACGACCGCGTCCAGCTCCCGCGCCAGCGCCTGCACCGGCTCCAGGCCCAGGTCGGGCCGGCGGCTGGCGTAGGACAGCGACACGATGTTGTCCCGGCCGAACACGCGCCGAGCCACGCGGCAAAACTCCGCCGCCTTGGCCGTGTGGGCGCCGTGGAACTTGTCCACGCTCAGGCCGAGCTTGCCCGTGTAGCCGCCGGCCGCCAGCTCCGACAGCACCGATTCCAGGTGAGCGGCGTCCGCGTGCCAGACGCCGTTGCTCATGATCTTGTCGAAGCGAAAACCTAGCTCGGCGGCCCTCCGGCAGACCGTATGGACGAATTCCGGATACAAAAAGGGTTCACCGCCCGTCAGGCCGAGCGTCTCGACGCCCTCGGCGCGGGCGTCCTCCAGGAAGCGGAGGGCGGCGGCGATCTCCAGCCGATCCGGCCACTCGATCGGGACGCAGCAGTGCGGACAGCTGAGATTGCATTGATACGTCCCGGCGAAGGAAAGATAATTGGGGCGGAAGGTGCGGGTGCGCCGCCGCACCGGCCGGATGTCGCCGCGCGAATTGGGAGGCGGGGGGACAGGTCGGGGCATCGGGACGGCTCCGCGAGAAAACCATAAAACGGCATTATATCGCGTCCGGGCGAGCGGGGTCGCGTCAGCGCCCCGAGATGCGCCCATACTCGGGGCGCTGACGCGACCCCGCTCGCCAATCGCCGACCGGCGCCGATTCGTCTGGTATGATAAGGTTTTCCGCTTGCCAGCACGCCAACGCGCGTGCGACAATCGCTATGGCCTGCCTCGTCCCGCGCTCGACAGGGTTCTGAATTAAGGAAGAACGCCAATGTCGTGGAGCCTCCGCCGGGTCCTCGTGGTTCTGACGGCCGTCGCGGCTTGCGGGACCGTCGCCTGCCTCCCCGCTGCCTTCGCCCAGTTCCGCAGGACGGC
Organism: uncultured Planctomycetaceae bacterium; assembly: GCA_963771935.1. Lineage (GTDB taxonomy): Bacteria > Planctomycetota > Planctomycetia > Gemmatales > Gemmataceae > UBA4732. Next base: position 194,184 of record CAVYVK010000011.1, read on the forward strand.
GCCGCCGGCGGCGCCGGCGCCGCCGATCATGGCCGGGCGGATCATCATCGGTCCGGGGGGAGTGCCGGTGCAGCCGAACCCCGCCGGCAGCGCCGATGCGGCCTCCTTCGACCTGCCCCGCGACACCGACGCCCGGCGGCACATTGAGGCCGCCCGCGACTACATCGACGCCAAGCGCTGGCCTGAAGTCGCCGAGGCGCTCCAGCACGTCCTCAACGACCAGCAAGACAAGTTCGCCCCGCTCCTCCGCAAAGGCCCCGACGGCAAGGAAATCGAGGTGCCGACCAGCGTTCGGGCGGAGGCCAATCGCCTCCTAGCCGGTCTGCCGCCCGAAGGCCTCGAAGTCTACAAGGCCTACAAGGACGCCGGCCCCGCGGCCGCCGAGTACCTGCAAAAGGCCAAGGGGGCCGACTCCACCGAGGAGCGGCTGAAGTACCTCGGCCTAGTCGTCCGCAACTACCTGCACACCGACGCCGGCGGCGAAGCGGCCGACCTGCTCGCCACCCACTTCATGGACGCCGGCGACTTCCGCACCGCCGCCCGCTACTACGGTCTGCTCCTGACGCGGGCCGGCGGCGCCGACGTCATGCCGCCGGACGCCCTCTTCCGGGCCGCCTACGCCTTCCGCCAGGTCGGCGACAAGGCCGACGAAGACCTCATGTGGCAGACCGCTCGTAACCGCGGCATTCGAGAGATCAAGCTCGGAGACGAAACCCGAACCATCTCCGAATTGCAGGACTACCTCGCCGCCGCCGCCCCGCCCGCCGATCCCGTCGCCCGCCAGTGGAACTACTTCGGCGGCGACGTCAGCCACACCGGCCGTGGCGACGGCGGCCCCGCCTTCATGTGGCGCATCTGGAACTACGACACGAGCATCCCCGCGGACTCCCCCATGCCGGGCGCCTTGTCCGCATCGTCGGAGGACTTCAGCCGAAAGGTGACCGAGCTTTTCGGGAAGGCTTCCGACAAGCTCACGGGTGTCCACCAGCCGGTGCTGTCGCCGCAGTTCCCCGTCGCCGGCTACGTCACCACCAAGAAAGAAGGGAAGAAGCTTTCCCTGGTCGTCTACCGCTCGCACTCCGGCATCGTGGCTCGAAACCTCGACGGCGGCAAAACCATCGGGTATTCCCCCATCGAAGGCAGCCTCGAATGGATGATGGACAGCAGCCGGCAAAGCGCCCTCAGCCAGTGGACCCAGGCCTACATCGACCAGGGTCTGCGCCCTGGCATCGTCTTCGAGAACACCACCACCGGCACGCTCAGCATCGACGGCGACTTCGCCTATACCGTCGCGGACTTGGCCGTGCCCAAGCCGCCGATGTATCGCTTCGCCGGCGGCTTCCCCGGCCAGCCCCAGCAAAACTTCGGCTGGTCCGCTGACGTCGTCGAGTGGATCAAGAGCAACCGCCTGGCCGCCTTCGACCTGTCTCGCGGCTGCAGCAGCGTCTGGCAGCCGGAAGTGTTCACCGACCCCAAGAGCGAGCTGAACGGCTGCTTCTTCCTCGGGCCGCCGCTAGCCGTCAATGGCAAGCTCTACGTCCTGTCCGAGAAGCAGCAGGAGCTGCGGCTGATCTGCCTGGAAAACATCAAGGGCGACGGGGTACACGTCTGGAAGCCCCAGATCGATTTCGTCCTGCCGCTGGGCGTCTCCCGCGACAGCAAGCTCGAAGACGACTCCCTGCGCCGCATCAACGCCGCCCATCTGTCCTACGGCGATGGCGTGCTGGTCTGCCCGACCAACCTCGGCTACGTCATCGGCATCGACCTGCTCCAGAACAGTCTGCTGTGGGCCTACCCCTATCGCGACAAGACCGATGTCGCCGCCAACGGCCTGCCGCCGGGCGCACGCATCTTGCCGGGAGGCCAAATCCTCGGACCCAACGGCCAGCTGATCCAGCCGACGCTGCCGCAGCAGGGCTGGCGGTCGTCCGCCCCCATCATCCAGGACGGCAAGGTGGTCTTCACCGCTTTTGACTCCAACTCGATTCACTGCATCAACCTCAAGGACGGCTCGCCCGTCTGGAGCAAGCCGCGCCAGGAGGGCGACCTCTACCTGGGCGGCGTCGTGGACGGCAAGGCGATCGTCGTCGGCCAGAAGGTCGTGCGGGCCTACAACCTCAGCAACGGCGAGAAGCCGTGGGAGGCCGTCGAGACCGGCGAGCCGACCGGCTTCGGTGCCGCCAGCGACAACGTCTATTACGTCCCGCTCGCGGGCTTCGGCGGCGGCAAGGACGCCGAGATCTGCGCCATCGACGTGGACCACGGCGTCGTCGTCGGCCACAGCAAGGCCCACGTCCCGGCCGACCACACGGCCGCCGAGGCGGGCACGCCCGGCAACCTGATCTTCTTCGACGGCGCCATCATCTCGCAGAACAACGACGCGGTGACGGCCTATCCGCAGATGAAGGTCAAGGTCGCCGAGATGAACGACCGGCTCAACGCCAATCCCAACGATCTGGAGGGCCTGTTCGATCGCGGCGAGATGAACCTGGAGCAGGGCGACAAGAGCCTGGAGAACGCCGTCCAGGACTTCCGCGCCGTGCTGCGCACCGCCCCGGCGGGCGAGCTGCGGAACAAGGCCCGCGAGAAGCTGTATTACACCCTGACCCAGTATTTCCAGCATCATTTCAACCAGGCCGAGAAGTACCAGGCCGACTACGCCGCCCTCTGCTCGACCGACCTGCCGGCGACCGCAACCGAATCGGACAAGGCCGAGGCGCGGCGAAGGCGCACGAAATACCTCTGTCTTATGGCGGAAGGCAAGGAGGACCAGCGCAAGCTGACCGAAGCATTCGACCTGTACATGCAGGTCAACGCGGAGGCCCAGCCGGACGTGCTGCTGCCGGAGGTCGATGAGCCGATGGTCAAGGCGGCGCCGGACGTGCTGGTGCAGGGCCGCATCGCCGCCATGGTCGCCAGCGCCAGCGAGGAGGAGCGCAAGCCGCTGGAGGCCCGCATCGCCGCCCGCTGGAAGGACGTCCAGACCCGGAACGACCCGGCCGAGCTGCGCCAGTTCGTGGCGATGTTCGGCTCACTGTTCACGGTCGGCCAGGAGGCCCGGCTGCGGCTGGCCGAGCAACTGCTCAACGACGACAGGGACGAGTCGCTGATCGACGCTGAGCGCCAGCTCAGTCTGCTCCGCGCCCGCACGCAGGATCCCGATCTGGCGGCCCGCGCGGTGGAGTGCCTGGCCCGGCTGAACACGCGCAAGGGTCTGCTCGAGGACGCCGCCTACTACTACCGCGTGCTGCGCGACCGCTATCCCGATGTCAAGGTGATCAACGGCAAGACCGGCGCCGACCTGTTCAACGAAGCGGCGTCCGACAAGCGGCTGTGGGCGAACCTGGATGATCCGCCGCGCCTGGGGTTGGGCGGCAGGGTCGCGAAGCCGAAGGAGGAACGCGACAACTATAACTATTCGCAAAACCAAAGCTACGAATTCACCCACGAGGGCGATCCGCTGCCGTTCTACCAGCGCTACAGCCTCGGTCTGTATTACGGAACCATGTCGCTCAAGCTGGTGGACCGGACGACCCGCGAAGCGCGCTGGGCGCCGATCGCCGTCAACGGGACGATGTTCCAGAGCATCGTCCTGGGCAACCTGAACATGAACCAGCCGCAGGCCTTCATACCGGGTCTGCAGCAGGTCAACACGCAGCCGGCGCCGACGCCCGAGTGCTCGTACATGACGCTGGGTCATCTGGCGGTGGTCCCGGTGGGGAACATCATCGTCGGCCTCGACCTCGTGCATGGCAAAGAGATGTGGCGGAAGAACCTGCTCGATCAGGTCAACGGCCCGCCGGCCGGCGCCGTGCCGCAGCCGAACGAATACTCGCTGACGGTGGACCCGCGCGACGGCAGCGTGCAGATCGTCTATAAGGAAGGCTGGACGCAGCACCTCGGCCGCGTCGGCCCGCTGGAGGGCGCCGCCGTCTGTTTGCAGATGCGCGACGCGCTGACGGCCGTCGATCCGGTCAGCGGCCGGGTGCTGTGGACGCGTTCCGACGTCAGCTCGTCCAGCCGCCTCTTCGGCGACGACCAGCACGTTTTCGTGGTGGAAATGGCCGAGAACGGCAAGCCGGCCTCGACGCGCGTCTTCCGCACCTACGACGGCGCCACCGTCGGGGCGCCCGACTTCCATCAGATCTTTGACGACCGCATCCGCCTGGTCGGCCGCAACATCCTGACGGCCGACAAGGACCACGACGCCGTGACGCTGCGGCTGTACGACCCGCTGACCGGCAAGGACTTGTGGAAGCAGGCGTTCGCGCCGAAGTCGATCGTCTTGCAGAGCGACGAGGGAGGTGAGGGGGATCTGGCCGGCGTGATCGAGCCGGACGGCCGGGTGCGCGTCGTCGATCTGACCACGCGCAAGGAGGTGCTGACGGCCAAGAGCAAATTCGACGACGCGAAACCCGTGGAAAAGGACGCGACCTACACCGTGCTGGGCGACGCCCTGGACGTGTACATCGTGCCCGACGCCGCGCCGGCGCCGACGACGCGGTTCAGCACGAACCTGATGCCCGGCTGCGGCCTCCGCGGCCTGAACGCCAACGGCGAGGTGTACGCGTTCAAGCGGAGCAACGGCGCACGGCACTGGCGCTACACCGCGACCAACGTGCAGATGGTGCTGAACCAATTCGAGGAGATGCCGATGCTGCTGCTGACGGGCCAGTCGCAGACGTACATGAACGGGTTCCAGCCCGCGGGGTCTCCCTCGAAGTCGCTGATCGTGATCGACAAGAGCACCGGCTCACGCAAGTTGGAGTACGGACCACCGAAGGCCGGCGAGTCCACCAACGACCATTCGCACGACAGCTACAACGGCGGTCAGTTCTACAGCCTGGAGGTGAACAACCGCAATGGCACGATCGAGTTCACCGAGCCGCAGAACCGGATCGACATCCGCCTGGAGAGCAACCAGCCGGCGGCGCCGTGAGGGCTTCCACCGCGGCCGTTTAGCCCCGACCCGGAAGGGAGCGCGTTCTCCCCGCGCTCCCCTCCGGGTCGCGGCTAAACGGCCGCGCCCTTGCACGCCGTCGGCCGACTTGCTTCAATAAAATCCGTTGCACCCGCCCGTCCCGCCTGTGGGAAACTTTCCCTTTTGCGCCAGGATGTCAGAAAGCCCCGGTTGAATCGTCATCAAGCGTGCGAGGCGTCGCGCCCGTGGCCCCGCATTCCCAAAAGGAGCCGATCCATGCGTGCGACCGACCAACAGGGCGTCCGCCCGCGCGGCGTGACGCGGCGTGAGGCGCTGCAAACCGGGGCGGCCGGCCTGGGCGGGCTGGCCCTCCTCGGCCTGGGCGCCGGCCGCAACCAGGCCCGCGCCGACGAGATTCCCGCCGAGTACCAGCCCTGCGTCAGCAAGGGTCTCGACTGGCTGGCCAAGACCCAGAGCAAGGACGGCCACTGGGAAGCGTTCGGCGGCCAGTACCCGCTCACCATGACCGGCCTGAGCGGCATGGCCATGCTCATGGAGGGCAGCACCCTCCGCGAGGGCAAGTACAAAGACCAAATTCGCCGCGCCGTCGATTGGCTCATGGCCCGCTCCATGCCCAACGGCATGATCGGCAACCCGAACATCCCCGGCGAGGCCGGCCGTTACATGTACGGCCACGGCTATTCCCTTCTTTTCCTCTCCTGTATTTATGGAGAAGAAGAAGAGGGCGATCGTCGCAAGAAGCTGGAGGACATGCTGACGCGGGCGGCCAAGTTTACGCACGACGCCCAGACGGAGCGCGAATCGACGCGCTACAAGGACCCAAGACGGGCAAGCCGCTCAAGCTCGGCGGCTGGGGCTACGTCTCGGCGAAGGAAGGCAACAACTTCGACGAAGGCTCGGTGACGATCACGCAGGTGCAGGCGCTGCGGGCGGCGCGCGACGCGGGCATCGCCGTGCCGCCCGACGCGATCCCGTGGGCCGTCAACTACCTGCAGGAATCGACCAACGACCAGGGCGGCGTGATCTACAGCCTGGCGGGCGGCGGCGGCGGCGAGGGCCGGCCGGCCCTGACCTCGGCCGCCATCTCGTGCGGCTTCAGCGCCGGCGACTACAACTCGCCGCTGGTCAAGAAGTGGCTGCAGTTCGCGCGGGCGGCCGTGCAGCCGGTCGGCGACATCCGCTTCGGCCAGCACGACGAGTACACGCATTACTACTTCGCCCAGGCCATCTACAAGCTCGGCGAGGACGGCTGGGCCAAGCTGTTCGGCAGCGACAAGGACGCCCTGAAGTGGAGCACCTACCGGGCCTACACCTTCCCGAAGCTGAAGGCGCAGCAAAGCTCGGACGGCAGCTGGCAGGGCGGCCAGGTCGGCCCGGCCTTCATCACCCCCGTCCACCTGGCCATTATGCAGCTGGATAACGCCTGTTTGCCCATCTATCAACGGTAGTGTTCAGTGTTCAGCGTTCAGCAGGAAACCAAGGTTGCCTGTTTCCTGAACACTGAACACTGAACACTGAACACTCCTTCTTGAGACGAGACCCCCCTGATGAGCGACCAGTTCAGCCCCCAAATCGGATCGCCGATCGACAAGGCCCCGGCGTCCGGCCCGACCGTGACGCCCGTCACCGAGGACCTCGGCCAGGACGACCTCGACGCGGTGCGCCGGCTGCGCGACGGTTTCAACGACATCAAGCGCCAGCTCAGCCGCGTCATCGTCGGCCAGGATGAAGTGATCGAGGAGCTGCTGATCGCGCTCTTTAGCCGCGGCCACTGCATTCTCGAAGGCGTCCCCGGCCTGGCCAAGACGTTGATGATCTCAACGCTGTCCAAGTCGCTGTCGCTGGCCTTCAGCCGCATCCAGTTCACGCCCGACCTCATGCCGTCCGACATCACCGGCACCGAGGTCATCGAGGAGAACCGCTCGACCGGCGCCCGCGAGTTCAAGTTCCTCCAAGGGCCGCTGTTCGCCAACGTCATCCTCGCCGACGAGATCAACCGCACGCCGCCCAAGACGCAGGCCGCCCTCCTCGAGGCCATGCAGGAGCGCCAGGTCACGGTCGGCCGCGTCCGCCACAAGCTCGACGACCCGTTCTTCGTTTTGGCCACGCAGAACCCGATCGAACAGGAAGGGACGTATCCGCTGCCCGAAGCGCAGCAGGACCGCTTCATGTTCAAGGTCTTCGTGCGCTACCCGAAGTTCGACGAGGAGTTCGAGATCGCCCGCCGGACTACCGCACTGCAGAACGAAGAGGTGCATCCGGTGCTAGGCGGCGATCAGATTCTGGACCTGCAACGGTTGGTTCGCCGCGTGCCGGTCAGCGATCACGTCATCCGCTACACGCTAGCGCTGGTGCGGCAGACGCGCCTGGGCGAGCCGGGCGTGCCGAAGTTCGTCCGCGATTGGCTGTCGTGGGGTGCCGGCCCGCGAGCCGTGCAGTACCTCATCCTCGGCGGCAAGGCCCGCGCGCTGCTGCACGGCCGCGTCCACGTCCAGACCGACGACGTGCAGGCGCTGGCCTACCCCGTGCTGCGTCACCGCATCCTGACCAACTTCACGGCCGCCTCGGAAGGCATCACGCCCGACGTGGTGGTCAAGAAGCTGATCGAGGACACGCCGAGCAAGGAGAGCGAGCTGTCGCGCGACGATCGCTTCAAGAAGATTTTCGCGTCGTAATGTCTCCATCACCAGCCCCGAGCGCGAGCGAGGGAGAGGGAGTGGGGGACGATGGCGCCCGGCGACCCGCTCGTGCGCCTGCGGCACGGGACAACCAGACGGCGGGCGGAAGCGATCCTGCGGGACGGGCCGGACCCGAATTTCAGGGAACCGGGCAGTCCCATTCGCGCCGAGGGATTCTCCACCGCCCGAACGCATGGGCCTTATCCTTACGGCATGCCGGAAGTGGCGGCCGAACGAAAGGCTTGTCTCTTTCCGGATGAGGGCGGCGCGGTGATTTTGGAAATCGACGTGCCCGAAACCATCGTGCAGAAAGCGGAATTGTACGGTGAAGTCCGCTTTGAATCCGGCTTCGGCCTGAAAGAACTGTTGGACGCTTGGCCTTCGTTGCCCAGGAGGATTCATCCGCTATGACCGCCGAAGAGAGAATCGCCGAGTTGGTCCGAGCGTATATCTGGGGAAACCAAGGGAACCTGGTGCGCTTTGTTGACGAGCTTCTGCTTCTAGCCGCCGAAGTGGGCGAAATCAAGTGCGCCTTCGCCGGGGATCGGGCGCTGCGCTTCGAGACGCCGCAACAGCCCGGCTGGGAGGTGGAGTTGGAGCGGGCCAAGTCCAAGCTGCGAATGTGCTGCGCTCGGCTGGCCGTCCTTTGCAACGAAAGCGGCGGCCAGGACGTTTCCATCTACGGCGGCGAAGGAATCATCGTGAAGGCGGCGCCGAATGGCGCTGCTCCACGGAGTCAACTTGCGGCGCTTGCCGTCGGCGCACGGCAACCCCCAGCGCTGCGCCCGATCGGTCGGCGCCGAGTCCAGAACGCTGGGCCGTTCGCTTCAAGAACACGCCCTCCGAACAGGAATTCGTCATTCAGGCGCAGTGAGGTATCCGCACCCGTGCCAGTCAAAGAAGAAGACCCGCGTCGCTTTTTGCACCCCGAGACGATCGCCAAGATCACCCGCCTGGAGCTGCGGCCCGCCAGGTCGTCGAGGGCTTCATCAGCGGCATGCACCGCAGTCCGGTGTTCGGACACAGCATCGAGTTCGTCCAGCACCGCGAATACACGCCCGGCGACGACATTCGCCACCTCGACTGGAAGGTTTGGTCCAAAACAGACCGCTATTATATTAAACAGTACGAGGCCGAGACGAACCTGCGCTGTCATCTTCTCGTGGACGTCAGCGAGTCGATGCACTACGGCCGGGGGGCGCTCAATAAATACGCTTACGGCTGCACGGCCGGCGCCTGTCTCGCCTATCTGCTCCTGCGCCAGCAGGACGCCTGCGGCTGCATCACCTTCGACTCGGATGTGCGCCACATTGTGCCGGCCCGCAGTCAGATGACGCACATCGACGCCATCGTCAACACGATGCACGTCAGCAAGCCGCGCGAGAAGACCGACATCGACAAGATCATGCGGCGCGCCACCGAGACGCTGCACTCGCGCAGCATGATCGTGATCATCTCCGACCTCCTGATCGACCGCGACGTGCTGTTCCGCGGCTTGGAGATGCTGACGCAACGGCGGCACGACATTCTCATCTTCCACGTGCTGGACGAGGACGAGATGGTCTTCCCGTTCACGGGCACCACGCGCTTCGAGGGCATGGAGGAGCTGCCGCATCTGCTGTGCGACCCGCGCGCCTGCGCGACGGCTACCTGGAGGCGCTGCAAGACTACCTGACCGAGGTGCGCCGCGGCTGCACGCGCATCGGCATCGACTACCATCTGGTGCGGACCAGCGACTATCTCGACACCGTGCTGACCAAGTTCCTGCACCACCGCATGGACGACCGCGTCCTGCCAGCGGCGACGCGGCGCGCGGGCCGCAGTGAGGAAAATGATGAACGATGAATGATGAATTCAGACAATTCATCATTCATCATTCATCATTCTGAATAAGGTTCTCGGCAATGGAATTCGCAAACCCGTGGTTCATGGCGGCCGGCGGCGCGCTGGTCAGCGCCCCGATCCTGATCCATCTCATCAACCGCATGCGCTTCAAGCGCATCCGCTGGGCGGCGATGGAGTTCTTGCTCAAGTCGCAGAAGCGCAACCGCCGTAAGCTCATCATCGAGCAGCTCATCCTGCTGGCGCTGCGCTGTCTGCTGGTGGTGCTGGTCGGGTTGCTGCTGGGCAGCCTCCTCCTCGGCGGCGACACCGGCCAGACCGCCTTCCACCTCGTCGTCCTCGACGACACGCCCAGTATGGGCGATCGTTTCGTCGATGTGCAGGGCAACGCCTCCAACTCCTTCGAGGTCGCCAAGGAACAGGTCGAGAAGCTGGCGGAAACCCTGTCCAAGGCCAGCACGCCGCAGGAAATGCGCGTGGTGCTGCTGTCCGATCCGGGCGACGCCGTCTTCCCCGACGACGGCAAATCGGGGCGACAACTCGACGGCGGCTCGCGCAAGGCCCTGGAAACCAAGCTCAAGGGCCTGCACCCGTCCGCCGTCCATGTCGATCCCATCCAGGCCGTGGAGAAGGCCCGCGAGGTCTTCGCCAATCAGCCGCGCGGCAAGAAGGTCCTCCACTTCGTCAGCGACTTCCGCGAACACGACTGGAAGACCGGGCCGGACGTCGAGGCGCTGACCAAGGCCGTCGATACCCTCACGGGGACCGGCGCCAACCTCAGCCTCATCGACGTGGCCGACGCCCCCCGCGGCCCCAACGGCGAGAACATCACCCCCCACTCCAACCTGTCCATCCAGGAGCTGCGGTCCACGTCGCCCATCGCCACCGAGGGCGCGCCCGTCGAGTTCACCGTCGGCGTCTTCAACCACAGCACGGCCCCGAAAACGACCTTCCTCCACGTCTTCACGCGGAGCATCTTCGTCGGCGAGAATGGCAAGATCGACGACCACGAGGAGCTGAAGGAGGACCTGTCGGCCTACGGTCTGTTCACCCGCCAGGAGGGGTCCAACGACCTGGCGCCGGCCAACGCCAAGTCCAAGACCGACAAGCTGCCGCCCGGCGTGATGACCGAACACAAGTTCCGGCTGGTGCTCCAGAAGAAGCAGAAGCGCCCCGACGTCAAGCCCAACGACCCGCCGGAGGAGCGCGAACGCAAGCGCCGCGCCGACGCCGAGTTCGTCCAGGTCCGCGTCCAGATCGACGACGACCCCAAGGACGCCGGCCTGCAAGCGGACAACGTCCGCGACACGGTCGTCGCCCTGGTGCGCAAGGTGCCGGTCCTGGTCGTGGACGGAGCCCGGAGTCCAGCCGCAAGAAGAACGGCGACCTGTGGTACCTCCGCCGGGCGCTCGACGCCGCCGTCTCCTACGACATGGACCGCTGTATCGTCGAGGAACTGGACAAGATCAAGCTCGACCAGTATCCCGATATTTATCTCGTCAACGTATCGGAAATCAAGAATAAGGAAACTCTCCAGAAGCTGGCCGACTATGTGGCGCGGGGCGGCAGCGTCGCCTATTTCCTCGGCGACAAGGCGCTGCCGGAGTTCTACAACCGCCTGTTCAACAACCCGCACCTGGAGGACAACGACAAGCTGTTCGCGGAGCCGAAGGGCGCTTCGAAAGAGGAACACCTGTTCCCCGTGCTGCTGGAGAGCGAGCCGTCGCCGCCGATGTCGCCCGACGAGATCGAAAATCGGCTCATCAACGACAAGCAGCCCAAAATTCTCTTCCCCGACGAGAGCCATCCGATCATCCGCGGCCGCACCGCCGCGCCGACCGACAAGGGCGGCCTGGTGAGGCTGGAAGACCGGCTGCGCTACCTGACGATCAACCGCTACTGGCGCTGCCAGTCGCGGTCGAAGTGGGATCCGGAGCCGTACCAGGCCGAGCCGGTGGTCGTGCTGCCCAACCGCAACTCCATCGACCAGTACAAGCGCCAGGCCCAGGACTACATGAACAAAGTGATCGCCCAAGTCGCCGAGCTGGCCGGGGAGGACGAGAAGTTCGAGCCGTACCGCAAGCGCGTCGATACCGCGCACAGCGCGATGGTGGACGCGCTGACCTCGCCGTACCTCGACGACCTGATTCGCGTCTTTGACGATCTGGTTCACGATCCGGGCGCCAAGGACGACGCCGATCGGCCGAGTATGCCGGAGCTGTGGGCGCAGCCGAAGATGAAGGCGCTCAAGGACGAGATCGACGCCTTCCGCGACACGCTCCAGTACGGCGACCCGCTGGTGGTGACGCGGCCCTACGGCAAGGGCCGGGTGCTGGCGTTCCTGACGACGGCCGGCACGTCGCCGCGCGGCCTGCCGCCGGTGGCGTGGAACGACTGGGCCGGCAGCCCGATCGCCGGCAGCTACCCGGTGTTCATCCAGCAGATGCAGGAGTACCTCATCAGCACGAGCGAGCAGCGGAGCCGGCTGGTCGGGACCAGCCTGGCGCTGCCGGAGCTGGACGCCAAGCGCTACCAGCCGACCGTGCGCCGCTTCTTCGAGTCGCAGCCGTCGCCGTGGAACAAGGCGGCGACCGGCGCGAACGGCCAGGGAGTACCGCAGCCGGTGGTGGAGGGGATGCCGACGCTGACGCTCCAGCCCGGCGGGCCGGAGGCGGTGCCGGTCTATCAGCAAGTGTTGCACAACATCACCCGGCCGGGCGTCTACTCGTTCGAGTTCGTCCCGCAGGCCGATCCCGGCGATGCGGCGCCGGCCGCGGAGCTGCAGGCGTACGCCTTCAACATCGACACGGAGGCCGAGAGCGACCTGAGCCGGGCGTCGAACGAGGCGCTGTTGCGGAAGGCGTCTGGCGGCCCAGGGCTGACGGCCGGCGGCAAGGTGGCCCTGCGCTCGCCCGGCGCCAACTTTGATGAATTCAAGGAACCGCCGCCGGACCTGTCCAAGATGGTGTGGTTCTTCCTGCTGATCGGTCTAGTTTTCGTGGCGGAGCAGGCGCTGGCCGTCCACCTCAGCTTCCACCTGAAGCAGGGGGAGGGGGCGCTGGCGCCCGCGCGACGCGGACGCAGGCGGCGGCGTGAGCGTTTAGCCGCGGTTCGCAGAACCGTGCTCCGACCGAGCGCGGTTCTGCGAACCGCGGCTAAACGACGTGAATCAGGGGACCTTTTGAAGCGACAACTCGCCGGCGTCGGTCGCCGGAAGGATAACGACGTATGAGTCGAGCACAAGCCATGCAGGCCCCGCACCGTCCTGGGTGGGCACTTTGCTTCACGCCGCCATCGGCCTGATCCTGTTCGCGCTGCTGATCGCCGGCGCCCTGGTCTACGTCTTTCGGGTGCTGGGGCCGGACCTGCTCCCGGAACACATCCGGCTGATCTTCGAGCGCTACAGCACGCCGACGCCCGACCCGCGCGACGCCGGGGGGCTTCTGCTCTGGCTGTCGATGGGCGGGGCGTTCTTTCTCGCCTGTCTCGGCCTCGGCTTCTGGGCCGGCTGCCGCAACTGGAACGAGTCGTTCTCCGGCAGTCGGCGCCGGGTGCTGAGGGCCGTCGAGATCGCCGTCCTCGTCCTCCTCTCGGCGCCGGTGTTCGTCGCGGTCATGATCGGCTACCTGCTGGGCCGGAACCTGCGGCCCGCCGTCGGCTGGATCATTCTAGCCGTACTAGGCGCCGCGCTGGCGATGCTCGGCGTCGTCGGCCTGCTGGTCCATCCGCGCTACGTCCCGGCCGGGTATGCCTGGTGGTTCATCACGGCGACGGTGCTGTCCGCGGGCTTCTTCTACGTCGCCGCCATGTACTCCCGCGACGGCCGCGGCGTCGGCCCCCTGTGGGCGGTGCTGCTCGGCCTGTTGCGCGCGACCGTCTTCACGCTGCTCGCCTTCTTCTTCATGCTGCCGGCCGTCAGCGAGTATCACGAGGAATCGCACCGCTCCAAGGTGCTGGTCGTCTTCGACGTGTCCGGCAGCATGGTCTACGAGAAGGACGACATCCCCACCGACGCCCGGCCGCTCGATACGCTGCCCACGCGGCAGGACAAGGTGCTGGCCTTCCTCGCCGACGACAAGGAGAACTTCCTCAAGCGGCTGGAAGCCAAGAACCCGGTGGACGTTTTCCGCATGGCCCGCAGCCTCGACCCGGATTTCCTCCACTTCTCGAAGGACAACCGCAACTGGACGCGGGCGGAGTTCGACGCCTGGCTCAAAGGCCCCGACCCGGACCACGCCGCGCCGCCGCCGGGCGACCTGCCGCCGGAGTTCTGGGCGGCGTGGCTCAAGCCCGGCACGGATGTCAAGGCGCCGGCCGACTGGCCCTCCGAACGCCAAGAGCGCTTCCGCCGCTTCCTCGACCTCAACGACGATCTGGTCGAGAAGGACGCTGCCTTCCTCAACAACACCAACGTCGGCGATTCGCTCCTGAGCCTGGTGGATAACGAGAGCAAGAAGATGCTGCAAGGCGTCATCGTCTTCACGGACGGCCGCAGCACCGAAGGTTCGACGACGGCCTTCGATCAGCTCAAGGAGCACGCCCGCCGCGATCATGTGCCGCTTTTCGTGGTGGCGATCGGCGAGGAGCGGCCGCAGGTCAAGATTGAATTCGCCGACCTGCGGGTGCCGGCGGTGATCCAGCCCGACGACAAGTTCCCGGCCGTGGTCGAGGTGACGGGCGAGGGTCTGCCCGATCAGCCGGCGGCGGTCGAGTTGGAGCTGAGCTACGTCCACAAGGACAAGGAGGGCAAGGAGGAGCCGTTGCCGATCCGGCTGGTGGAGTCGGTGGACGAGAAGCCGGCGCCGCGCCCAGCAAGGCGAAGCCGCAGGAGGTGCTGCTGCCGTCGAAGATCGTGCTGAGGCCGCCGCAGCCGGTGAAGTTCGACACGGGCAACCCGCCGCGGGCCGAGATCCAGTTCCCGATCGACGCGGCCGTCCTGGCCGCCGCCGCCGGCGTGGACCTGACCAAGGGCGCACTCGGCGCGGTCCACAAGTGGGAGATCGGCGAGACGCTGCCCGACTCGGAGTTCCGCTTCCGCGCCACATTCCGCGGGCGCCCAAGGAGATCTTCGCGGCGACGGAGCACGTCAGCGACCCGGCCGGCCTGATCGTTCAGAAGAAGCCGCTGCGCGTGCTGCTGTTCGCCAGCGCCGCGACGCACGAGTACCAGTTCGTGCAGGCCATCCTGGTGCGCGACCAGACCAAGGGCCGCGTCAAGGTGGCCACGTTCCTCCAGCCGCCTCCCGGCCAGAAGGGCCGCGCGAGGGCGTCATTCAGGACGCTCAGCTCTTGACCAAGTTCCCCGACCAGTACGACGTCGGCGCGGACAAGAAGGACGACAACCCCTACGACCTGAGCGACTACGACGTCATCGTGGCCTTCGACCCCGACTGGGATCAGCTGACCGACAAGCAGATTTCCATGCTGTTCGGCCGCGACGAGCTGGACCCCAACGGGCAGAACCATCACATCGACGGCTGGGTGGACAAGGGCGGCGGCTTCATCTACGTGGCCGGCCCGGTCAACACCGTCGAGCTGGCCGGGCCGCGCGAGGACGAGAAGCGGCGCTTCGGGCCGATCCTCGACAAGCTGCCGGTGGTCCCCAAGGACATCCGCCTGGAGGAGTTCAATCGCGACACGGAGCACGCCTGGCCGCTCGACTTCAAGGACGCGACACCCGACCTGGAGTTCCTGCGGCTCAAGGAAGAGACGGCCGACCAGCCGGTGAAGTTCCTGGACGACTGGAAGGAGTTTTTCGGCCCGATCCAGCCCGACCACAGCGTCAACCGCGGCTTCTACAACTTCTACCCCGTGGAGAGCGCCAAGCCCGGCTCACAGACGGCCGCCTATTTCGGCGATCCGAGCGTCAAGTCGAAGAACTCCAAGGGCGAGGACTCGCTCATGCCGTTCCTCGTCCTGAGCAACCCGGCCGACCCCAACCTGCGCGTCGTCTGGCTGGGGTGGGGCGAGATGTGGCGGCTGCGGCAGAAGAACGAGTCGTATCTGGAGCACTTTTGGACGAAAATGACGCACTACGCCGGCGGCCTGCATCACGGCAAGGTGATCAAGCGCATCACGACGAACTTCGGCCGGCAGTTCACGGTCGGCCAGCCGATCGTGATGGCGGCGAAGATCGAGGGCAAGGGCGGCGAGCCGTTGCCCGACGACGCCAAGCCGGTGGTGAAGATCACGGCGCCGCGCCTCGCCTCGAAGATGACGGACAAGGACGTCGTGAAGCTGAAGGAGTTGGTCGCGCGGGGCGACGACCTCAGCGCCGCCGACCGGCTGCTGCGGGACCAGCTGCAGCGCACGCAGGACGAGGACGAGCGGCAGAAGGACGACGTGGAAGCCCTCGAAAAGAAGGACTGGATCATGACGCCCAAGCCGAACAGTCCCGGCTGGTTCCAGGTGCGTTTCCAGGCGCCGGTCGAGGGCGACTACCAGATGGTGCTGACGGTGAGCGACACCGGCGACACGGTGAAGCACAAGTTCACGGTCAAGCCGTCCGACCCGGAGCGGGACAACACGCGGCCGGACTTCGCGCGGATGTACGAGACGGCCAGCTACCTGGACGAGGACGTGCAGCCGCGCATGGCGCCGGCGGACTACGCGGAGCTGGCCCAGAAGCTGCAACGGCCGAAGCTGGAGGAGGGCGCCCCGCAGGACGACCGGCCGCGGCTGTACTTCAACCTGAGCAACGCGGGCCTGATCCCCAAGTGCATGTCCGAGACGGAAAGCACCACGACCACGCACAGCGATCCGAAGGCGGTCTGGGACGAAAAGGCGCCGTTTGCGTGGATGCCGTTGTGGCTGATCGTGACGCTCGGCCTGATCCTGGCGGTCGGCTTCGCGGTGGGCTTCTTCCTATTCCGGGTGGAGCGTCCCGTCGTGTCGTGGAACGACTCGCTGGGCAGCCGGGCGCTGCTGGGTACGTTCGGCGTGGTTTCGGCGGGCGGCTTCTCGATCGGGCGCAACCTCGGCCTGGCCGGCTGGGTGCTGCTGGCCGGCGTCCTGGCGCTGCTGATTGGGCCGTGGTTCCTGCCGGATCGCCTTCAGCTGGGATGGCTGGCGCTGGCGGTCCTGATCGGATTGATGTCGGTGGAGTGGTTGATTCGGAAGTTGTTGCGATTGGCATAAATGAGCGTTTAGTCGCTCTTCGCAGAAGAGCGCGCTCTTCTGCGAAGAGCGGCTAAACGAAATCGGGGATTCTTCATGGCGACCATCACCCCCCCTCCCAGCGCCCGCAACATGGGCGAATACCAGCGGCGCGTGCGCAGCCCGCTGGCCCGGCTGCGCGGCTACATCCGGGCCTACGTCAGCCTGGAAGGGGCGCTGTTGCTGGTCCTCTATCTGGCCCTGTGGTTCTGGATCGGCCTGGCCCTCGATTACGGCGTCTTCAAGGCCACCGCCGCGCTCGGCGTGCCGCCCTTCGACTGGGTGCAGATCCTGCCGTGGGGCGTGCGCCTGGCGCTGCTCGTCGCGGTGTCGGCCGCCATCGCCGCCGCCGTGTTCCTCCTGGTGTTCGGCCGGATGTGGCGCGAGTTCCGCGACCCGGCCCTGGCCCTCGTGCTGGAGCGGCGCTTCCCCGACCTGCTCGGCGACCGCCTCATCACCGCCGTCGAGCTGTCCGACCTCAAGGAAGCGGAGAAACAGGGCTATTCGACGGCCATGGTCCTGGAAACCGTCCATGAAGCGTCCGAGCGCGTCGAGAAAGTGCCGGTCCAGAAGGCTTTTGACTGGGGCCGCCTCGTCCGTCGCGGCGTCCTGGCGGTGGCGCTGACGCTCGGCCTCTACCTCGTGGTCGGCGGCGCGTGCCTGGCCTTCGACCTGATCACCCACGTCCACGCCGGCCGCATCGGCTATTCCCGCTTCAACGAGATCGCCGGCATCTGGTTCGAGCGCGACGTCCTCCTCAAGAACACCATCTGGCCGCGGCAGTCGCAGCTGGAGTTCGTCAACGTCCCGGAAGAGGGCCTCAAGGTCGGCAAGGGCAATCCGGTCCCGTCGGTGCGGCTGCGGGCGATTGAATACGCCATCGCCGATCCGAAAACGGCGGAAGGCTGGCGCGCCCTGCGCTGGAACGACCTGACGGCGCGGCCGGACCTGATCGGCGCCGCCGTGCCGGCGCCGCCCTTCAGCGCGGCGCCGCGAGACGCGGCGGCCGGCCTGACGGTGGACGAGGCGGCGCTGGCGCTCCGCAAGTTCGACGTGCGGGCCGCGGCTCCGAACGAGGCGGGCCGGTGGCTCCTGGCCGACCCGACGGCGAAAGGCGGCTGGCGGCCGTTGCGCTGGGCGGACCTCAAGCCCGAAAAGCTCGACGGCCTGCCTTTGCCCAAGACGCTGCCGGCATGGGAGGGCAAGGGGCCGGTCGAGGACCTCACCGTGGAAGCCGTAGCGACCGCCGCGGCCGCGGCCGGCGCCAACGGCCCCGCGGAGTTCAAGGACGTCGATGCAATTTCGCAGCACCTGGACCGCCTGGCCGCCGTGCATGACGTGATCGACCGAGTCAACGCCCGCGCCGCCCAGCCGGAAATGAGCCGCACCCTGCGGCGCCTCGACGTGCCGGAGAAAATCTACCTGTCCGGTTCCAGCGACAAAAGCACTCTCCAGCAAACCCTGGATCGCGGTTCGGACAACGAGTACCAGGCCGACTTCAAGGGTCTGGACGAGTCGATCAGCTTCGGCGTGCAGGCCGACGATTACTTCACGCCGCGCCGTTCCATCACGCTGGTCGAGCCGCCCAAGCTGGACAAGCTGATCGTGGACGAACAGCAGCCCGCCTACCTCTTCTTCCGGCCCGACGACGCGACGACGCTCGGCTGGCTCCGCGGCCAGAAGCAGCCGTTCGCCGCCCACGACGTTCACCAGGCCGACGTCGGCGCCGAGAGCGAGCGCATCGACGTGCCGGCCGGGACCGACCTGGTGCTGACCGGCCACGTCACCAAGGACCCTCAACGAAGTGTTCCTCAAGGCGAAGAACCCGCAGGGACCTGCGCGAGCTGCGCGTCCGCGTCGAGGACCCGAACAAGCTCCGGGAGGCGGGGCTTCACGTCGAGCCGGCGGCCGACGACCCGCTCCTGGTGGTCGTGAAGCCGGCCCGCGACGGCGATGTGCTTCGGATGCCGCTCGCCATCAATCCCAACCGCCGCGAGTTCCGCATCCAGCTGCCCGACGTGCGCCGCGACCTGATGCTCGTGCTGGAGTTCACCGACGCCGACGGCGTCAAGGGCCGGCGCGAGGTGAAGATTCAGGCGCAGGTCGATACGGCCCCGGACCTCAAGGAAGTGAGCATCCCCTTCCTTCGCAACGGCGCCAGCCTGTCCGCCAAGGGCGAGAAGAAGGCGTTCTACATGGTGACGGCGCAGTGCGCGTCCCGGTGACGGCCCGCATCACCGACGACCACGCCCTCGGATCGATCGTCTACCGTTTCAGCCTGACGGCGCCCACGGGATCGGGCGCGACGGACGTGCCGGAGGCGCCCGGCCGCAACGTCAGCACGTACGCCCCGCCACGGTTCGCGGAGATCGTGCGCGAGGCGCGGGACCAGATGCCGTCGGAAACGGTCAAGCAGCTGCTCGCCCGGTCGCAGGAGCCGCCCTTCCGCCAGCTGGTGCGCGACGTTCAGGTGCAGCCGGACACGTGGGCCGACGTCCAGGGCGATCCGCTCGGCTACGACTTCCCGCTGTGGCAGCAGAAGGTGGCGCTGGACGACAACCACCCGTTCTACCGCATGGACTTCTGGCTGGAGGCGTCGGACGCCGACGCCATCGACCAGTCCGGCCCGGACGGCGCGCCGCTGCCGCACGCCAGCAAGAGCAAGGAGACGTTCACCTTCCTCGTGGTGCGCGAGAACGTCCTGATGGCCGAGATCGGCAAGGACGAGGCCAAGCAGTACGGCGCCCTGCACAAGCGCTTCCAGGATCTCGGCCGGCTCGTCATGGACAAACGAGAGTTCGACGCTCTGACGCAGAGTGAGCGCGAGCCGGGCAAGGACTCCCGCGACGACCTGGCGGACGAGACGGCCGCACTGACCTTGGCCCTGGCGAAGGTCAACGACCCGGACGTGAAGGTGACGGAGCTGTTGCAGCAGAGCGTGCGGTCGGGGAACATCATCGACGCGCTGGAGAAGGCGCTGGCGGAGACGCGAACCGCCGTCGATAAGTACGACAAGCTTCTTCACGAGGAGCAGTTGAACGTCGTCAACAAGGAAGTGATCGACTACACGCGGAAGAACATCCTGGAGAAGCTGCAAGACCTCCTGGCCGCCAACGGCGACTTCGCGCAGGCGCAGGACGGCATCGCACGCTTCCGCAAGGCGCTGGACGACAAGGCGATGTCGGACAAGGACCACATCGACGCGGCGCGTGCGGCCAGCACGGACCTCAAGCCGAAGATGACGACGTTGATGAAGGACCTGTACGCGGTGCTGGAGTCGATGCGCGGCCGTGAGAACCTCCAGTCGCTGAAGGACCGGCTGACCGGCATCGACACGGGCGTGCAGCAGCTGAAGAACGACACGGAGGCCATCTTCAAATACGTGCAAGGGAAGATTTTCGAGCCGTAACCAGCCTGAAGCGCCAGCGAGGGGTGGAACGTCATCCCTCGCTGGCGTTTCAGGCTAGTAGGAACGGCGCTTCCGCTGTTGGCGCAGGCGGTTCGGATCGTCAATTATCCGTAAGAGCGGAACGTATCCACCGGGGACCTCAGTCCCCGCAGACGTGAGAGGACGATTCCACATGACGCGTAGACTCCTGGCCGTGCTCGTCGTGACGGCTGCGGTGTTTGCCTTGACCGTTCGGGCGGACGACCCGACGGCCAAGCCCGCCGACCCCAAGGCCCCGGCCGCTGCCGTAGATCCGACGGCTAAGCAGCCCGAACTGGTCAAGCAGGAGAACGACCTCCGCGATAAGTTCGAGGCCTTCGAGAACGAGGTCATCAAGCTCAAGGACCGCCTGGCCACCAGCGACAAGGAAGAAGACAGGCAGACGGTCCAGGTGCTTCAGCGGGTGCTGACGGAAATCGACGCCCTCAAGGTGAAACAGAAGTTCCACGACGTGGACGCCCTCTTGACGGACGCGGCAGCGATCAAAAACAATGCCACGCAGGCCGGCCAGGCGTTCAAGGACAACGCGGAACTGCACCAGGCCATACAGAAGCTGATCGCCATCCTCGACAACCTCGACGACGCCGACTCCGAGAAGCACAAGAAGATCGAGGAAAACATCAAGCTGCTGCAGCGGCTCCAGGAAGCCCTCGTCGCCCAGCAGCGGCAGAACACGCAGATCGACCGCAACCAGAAGAGCGGCGCGGACCTGGCGAAGCAGCAAGACAAGATCGGTCAGCAGATCAAGGGCGCGCTGGGCGACCCCGGCGCCAAGAAGCCGGATTTCAACAAGAGCGAGGCCAAGTACGACAACAAGCCCGGCCCCAACAACAAGAGCGAGGCCAAGAACGATACGGAAGGCCCCAAGGGCGAGGCGAAGGACGGCAAGCAGGGCGATCCGACCGAATCCAAGCCCGGCCAGGACAAGACCGGCGAGAGCAAGGACGGCATGAAGCCGGCCGAGGGGAAGGACGGCGAGAACAAGGACGGTATGAAGCCGAGCGACGGCAAGACGGGCGAAAACAAGGACGGCATGAAACCGGGCGAGGCCAAGACCGGCGAGAACAAGGACGGCGGCGACAAGCCGAGCGAGTCGAAGGACGGCAAGGCCGGCGACGACAAGAGCGGCAAGCCGGGCGAGGCGAAGGACGCCGGCGCCAAGCCCGACAATAAAGAGGCCAAGCCGGGCGAATCGAAGGATGGCAAGGGCGGTGACGCCAAAGACGCCAAGCCGGGCGACGGCAAGGAGGGCCCGAAGCAGGACGCGAACAAGAGCGAGGGCAAGCCGGGCGATAAGGCCGGCGACAACAAGGACGGCAAACCCGGCGAGGGCAAGCCAGGCGACAAGGCCGGTCAGCCGAAGGACGGCAAGGCCGGCGACAATAAAGAGAGCAAGCCGGGCGAGGCGAAGGACGGCAAGGGCGGCGATTCCAAGGACGGCAAGTCCGGCGAGTCGAAGGACGGCGCCAAGGGCGGCGAGAACAAGCTGAGCGCGGCGAAGGACGGCGCGAAGTCCGGCGACAACAAGGACGGCAAGCCGGGCGAGGGCAAGCAGGCGTCGGCGGGCGATCCGAACGGCAAGCCGGGCGAGGCGAAGGAAGGCGCCAAGCCGGGCGACGCGAACGGCAAGCCGGGCGGTCAGCCGAAGGAAGGCGCGAAGCCGGGCGACGGCAAGCCGGGCGAGGCCAAGGCCGGCGACGGCAAGGCCGACTCCAAGCCGGGCACGGGCAAGGGCAACGAGGCGAAGTCGGCCACGGGCGCCGAGTCGCCGAAGCCGGGCGCGGGCAAGGCGGGTTCGCCAGGCGACGGCAAGCCGGGCAAGCCGGGCGACGCGAAGGAAGGCAAACCTTCCGACGGCAAGGCCGGCGCCGGCAAACCGGGCGAGGCGAAGGACGGCAAGCCGGGCGACGGCAAGCCTTCGGACGGCAAGCCGAGCGACCCCAAGAGCGACAGCAAGGGCAAGGGCGACGGCAAGGCCGACGCCAAGGCCGGCGATCCCAAGTCCCCCATGAGCGGCGACGGCAAGCCCAGCGAGAGCAAGGGCAACCCGTCGGCCGGCCAGCCCAGCCAGGGCCAGCCGAGCCAGGGCAAGGGCGACTCCTCGCAGTCGGACGGAGGCGACTCCCCGCCCCAGCCGCCGCAGCCGCAGCAAAAGCCGATTGATCCGAACGTCCGCAAGAAGATCGAGGACGGCGCCAAGGACAGCGATGCGACCAAGGACAAGCTGAACGAGGACAACAAGAAGGACGCGACGGCGCCGGCCGGCAAGACGGCCGACGACCTCAAGCAGGCCATCAAGAAGCTGGAAGAGATCATCAACCAGGACCGCCAGGAAGAGATCGACCGCATCCTGGAGCGCTTGCAGGCCCGCTGCGCCCGCATGTTGGCCTGGCAGATCGACGTCCGCGATCAGACGGCCGCCCTCGACAAGGAAGTGACGGACGCCCGCCTGAGCAAGAACGAGGAGGCCATGCGGAAGGCCGATCAGAAGGCGATCGACCTGGCGGCCAGCCAGGTCGAGGCCAAGATGAGCGAGCAGAAGATCATTGACGAGGCCGACCGGACGCTGGCGCTTTTGGACAACGACGGCACGGCGGTGGCCTTCGCCGAGATGTTCACGATGGTCCGTCAGGACATGGGCCGCGTTCAGAAGCGCCTCAACGAAACCGACACCGGCAAGGTGACGGTGGCGATCGAGGACGACATCATCGGCCACCTGAAGGACATGGTGGACGCGCTGAAGAAGCAGCGCGAGGCCAACAAGAACAAGCAGAATCAGCAGCAGCAGCCGAAGCCGCCGGGGCAGCCGAAGCAGCCGGGCGAGGGCCCGCTGGTGGACATCATCGCCCAACTCAAGCTGCTGCGCTCCATGCAGGACGGCATCAACAAGCGTACCGAGCTGTACGCCCACGAATACCAGGGCGAACAGGCGCCGGTCCCCGGCGACGGCAAGAGCGACAAGGAGAAGGCGCACTACAAGGAGGTTCAGGACGAGATGCGCGACCTGGCCGACACCGAGGCGCGGATCGGCAAGATCCTCAAGGACCTGCTGACGGGCAAGACGCGGGTCGATTGACGGGTCGTCCGCCGATGTCGTTTAGCCGCGACCCGAAGGGGAGCACGTCAGCGACGCGCTCCCCTTCGGGTCGCGGCTAAACGATGAACTAACATCGTCGCCCGCGCCCCATTCGTTTATCATGGACCGAAGACGCGACTGCCGCCCCTCTCCGCCATCCACCCGCGCCGCGAGGTCGATCATGCCCCTGCGCCGTAGCCTGCTCGTTCTGCTCCTGTGCGCCTCCGCCGGCTGGTCCGCCGAGCTGAAAACTCTCAAGCAGGAAACGATCACCGGCGATCTGGTCAGCATCTCCCCTAAGCAGGTCGTCCTCAAGGCGGCGTCCGGCCCAGTGACGACGCCCATCGATCAGGTGCTGACCCTGACGTTCGGCCCACAGACTGGTCCTCTGCCCGCCAACCTGGCGTGGGCGGACGTGGAGCTGACCGACGGCACGCAGCTGCACTGCGCCAAGTTCTCCATCAAGGGCGACAAGGCGGCGGTGACGCTGCTGGCCGGCCAGGAGGTGACGTTCCCGCTGTCGTCGCTGTCGTCGATGCTGGCCAACGCCCAGGTGGAGAAGAACCGCAAGGCGTGGGCCGACGTGCTGGACAAGACCTCGCGCAACCACGATGTGGTCGCCCGGACCACCGACGCCGGCCCCAACGCGGTCGAGGGCCTGATCGGCGAGGCCGACGACTCCGGCGAGAGCATCCGTTTCACGCTGACCAGCGGCCAGGAGGGCAAGCTGTCGTTGGCCAAGATTTTCGGCATGGCCTTCAGCCGTAAGCCGAACCCCGACGCCGCTGTCGTGCAGTGCCGATTGTCCGACGCGCACCACGATCTCGTCATGGTCAGCGCGGCCGAGAGCACGCCGACCGGCTTCACGGTGACGACGCCGTCCGGCGCCAAGATCGAATACACGACGGCCCTGGTCGTCAAGATGGACTACAGCCACGGCAAGCGCGACTACCTGTCCGACCTGACGCCTTCCACCGTGGAACAACGGTTCTGGCTGTTCGCGGAGGAGCGCACCGTGGACCAGTACCGCGACTGGCGCTACCGCTGCGACAAAGACCTGGACGAACGGCCGCTGGAGCTGAACAACGTCCCGTATGAGAAGGGCCTGGCTCTGCACTCGCACACGGAGCTGGTCTACGACCTCAACGGCGACTACCGCGAGTTCCACGCCGTCGTCGGCCTCGACCGCGAGGTGCCCGGATCGCCGGCCGGTCGTGGTGCGGATCGAGGGCGACGGCATCGAGCTGGCCAAGTTCGTCTTCGTGCGCGGCGAGAAGGACAAGACGGCGGGGCCGGTCCCGGTGGTGCGGAACATCAAGGACGTGAAAAAGCTGCGCATCGTCGTCACCCACCTCGACGAGGACAAGATGAACGACATCGGGCTGAAGGCGATTTTGGCCGACGCCTATGTGACGAAGTGAGCGGTTAGCCGCGACGCGGAGCGGAGCGCTCCTCCCAGCGCTCCGCTCCGCGTCGCGGCTAACCGCTGAAAGGATCCCCATGAGCATCCGCAATATAATCCGCCGTTCGTGGCCGGCGTTCGCCGCCGTCGCCGGGCTGGTCCTCGTGCTGTCGGCCCATGCCCTGGACGTGGACCCGCGCCTTGATAAGGCCGAGCAGGACCGCATCGCGCTCATCGAAAAGGTCAAGGCGCCGGTCCTGGCCGTGCTGGCGCCCGGCGGACAGAGCGGCGGCTCCGGCGAGATCATCACCGACGACGGCTTCGCCGTCACCAACTTCCACGTCGCCGCCGCCGTCGGCTCCTACTTCCACTGCGGCATGGCCAACGGCGAGATGTACGACGCCGTGCTGGTCGGCCTCGACCGTCCCGGCGACCTGGCCCTCATCAAGCTCATCCAGAAGCCGAACCAGACCGTCAAGTTCCCGGTCGTCGCCATCGGCGACAGCGATCTGGTCAAGCCCGGCGACATGACGCTGGCCCTGGGCAATCCGCTCTTGCTGGCGACCGACTTCAACCCGACGGCGACGTTCGGCATGGTGTCCGGCGTCCACCGCTATCAGAAGATCCCACACCCGACCGGGACGCTGCTGGAATACTGCGACTGCCTCCAGGTGGACACGGCCATCAACCCCGGCAACTCCGGCGGGCCGCTGTTCAATATGAAGGGCGAATGGATCGGCATCAACAGCGCCGGCTCGCTGGGCAAGAGCGACCGCATCAACTCCGGCGCCGCCTACTCGATCTCGGTCAACATGGTCAAGAACTTCCTCGGCGAATTGCGGGCCGGCATGGAGTGCGACCACGCCACGCTCGGCGCCGAGGTCGATCCGGAGAACGAGGACGGCGGCCTGGGCGACCTGATCGTCAGTCGGCTGGTGTCCGGCTCCGAGGTGGACCGCCGCGGCCTCAACCCCGGTGACATCCTGATCTCCTTCGGCGGCCTGCCGATGCGGAACATCAACCAGTTCAAGAACCGGCTCGGCATCTACCCCAAGGGCTGGCGCGTGCCGATGATCTTCCGCCATGACGTGACGGAGCGCCACGAGGTGCTGGTGCGGCTGCCCGGCCGGACGGCCGAGGAGATCCCGGACAAGGGCACCCCGCCGATCGGCGGGGTGCGCACCCCGAAGAGCCGACCGGCCCGCAGCCGCTGCCGCCGCCGCCGGCCAACACCGACGCCGCCAAGCTCTTCGTCGCCAAGGTCGGCTTCGCCAACTACTATTTCAACAAACAGGAGCGCGATGATCTGCTGGACGCCTTTCACCGCTCCGGCGACTTCACCGGCCGTCAGGGCCAGTGGACCGTGAAGGCCGACTGCATCATCGGCAAGAAGGCGTCGTCGGCCGAGGCGTCGATTCGTCCGCCGGCCAAGGACCAGAAGAACGAGCAGATCGCCGCCACGATCGACGGCATCGACTACGCCCTCGATCCGCTCAGCACGGACCCAGAGGAAACGAAGCTGGAAAAGCTGATGCGTCCCAACGACAGCGGCGGCCTGCTGCTGGCGCTGTATCAGTATCGCCAGCTGCTGACGCAGGGCGAGAAGGGTTTTTCCGGCGAGTACGTGGACGGCGGCGTCGAGCCGTTCTACCCGCCGTCGGTCGTCGGCTCGCCGCCCGACTACCGCAAGCGCGTGATGTGCGACGTATTGCGGACGCAGCAGGCCGGCGTGTCCACCAAGTGGTATTTCCGACGAAGCGACCAGGACAAGTGGTACATGCCGCAGGCGCCGACCGGCGAGCTGATCGGCTTCGAGTCCACGGTGGACCGCGACGAGGATCCGTGCGAGGTCTACCTGTCGGACTACGCCCCGCAGGAGGGCGGATCGCTGCCCGGACGCATGGAGGTGCGCTACAAGGACAAAACCTACGCGGTGCTGACCAACGTCAAGTTCACGATCGAGAAGTAAGCGTTCGCCCGTTTAGCGGCGACCCGTAGGGGAGCGCGTTCCCTCAACGCGCTCCCCTGCGGGTCGCCGCTAAACGGACGGACGGCGCTCGCTGGAGATAGACCCCCATGAATCGACTCACCCGAACCGGCGCCGTGGCGACGGCCGTTCTGCTCTGTCTCGCCGCCGGCGTCCGGGCCGACGACTCCCTGAATCCGGTGGTCGATGCGGTCAACAAGAAGATGGTCAAGATTTGGGGTTCGGGCGGCCTGCACGGCCTGCCCGGCTTCGGCACCGGCTTCCTCATCTCGCCGGACGGCTACGTCCTGACGGCCGACGCCACGCTGCTCGACACGCGCGACCTGCGCGTCCACCTCTGGGACGGCACGAAGTACCACGCCGAGATCGTGGCCCAGGAGCCGGAGCTGGACGTGGCCCTCCTCAAGATCAAGTCCGGCAGCGATACGGACAAGATCGACAACCTGCCGTACTTCAACCTGGAAGAGGCGGCCCTGCGACCGCCGGTGGACGTGGGCACGGAGGTGCTGGCCTTCAGCAACTGCTTCGAGATCGCCACGCGCGACGATCCGGTCTCGGTGCAGCACGCCGTCGTCACGGCCTACGCCAAGCTGCAAGGCCGCAACGGCTTTTACGAGATGCCCTACAGCGGCAAGGTCTACATGGTGGATGCGGTAACGAACAATCCGGGCGCGTCCGGCGGCGCCCTGACGACGCGCAAGGGCGAGCTGATCGGCATGATCGGCCGCGGCCTGCGCAACGAGCTGACCGGCACCTGGATGAACTACTCCATCCCAATCGGCGGCGTGGCGGAGGTGACGCAGCCGGACGGCAAGACGGTCAAGACGAGCATGGTGGACCTGTGGCGGCAGAAGGAAAAGTACGTCAAGGCCAACCCGAACGGCCCCAAGGACAAGGTCGGCCGGAGCTTCGACCGCACGCTGCGCGAGATGACGGGCATCGTTTTGGTGGCCGACCCCGTGGACGTCACGCCGCCGTACGTCGAGGACGTGCAGCCCGGTTCGCCGGCCGCGCTGGCCGGCGTGAAATCCGACGACCTGATCGTCTACGTCGGCGGCGTGTCGGTGAAGACCATTGACGGCTACAAGGAGATGATGGTGCATTACGCGCCGACGCAGAAGGTGCAGCTGGAGGTGCGCCGCGGCGACGCGCTGACGACCATCGAGCTGACGCTGGCGAAGCCGCAGGAGAAGAAATAGCCGATTCCGCCCCGGAGGGGCGGCGGTGCATAGCCAGGGGTGAAACCCCTGGAGGCCACGGCGGCCCGCGCCCTCCCCCTCCAGCCCCGGAGGGGCGGCGGTGAGCGCGACCGCATTCCGCACCGCCGCCCCTCCGGGGCTGAAACAATGGTAGGGAGCGACCTTCCTCCAGGGGTTTCACCCCTGGCTATGCACCGCCGCCCCTCCGGGGCTGAGGAAACAAGGAACTCAACATATGACGCAACGACGAACCCTCCTGCTCCTCGCCGCCCTGGCCCTGCTGGCCCCGGCCGTGCGGGCGGACGACCTCGGCGATCTCCAGGAGAAGGCCGTCAAGTCGGCCGTCGCCCAGGTCGCCCCCTGCGTGGTGCAGATCGAGACGCAGGGCGGCACCGATCTGGTGCGCGGGGCCGGCGGCGCCATGATCCGCCACGGCCTGGGGCCGACCAGCGGCCTCATCGTCAGCGCCGACGGCTACATCGTCTCCAGCGCCTTCAACTTCGCCAACAAGCCGACCACCATCGACGTGTCGGTCCCCGGCCAGAAGGGGCGCTTCCCGGCCAAGGTGATCGCCACCGACCAGACGCGCATGTTGACGCTCCTCAAAATCGAAGGGAGCGGCCTGCCGGTCCCGACGGCGGCGCCCAGGGCCGACATCAAGATCGGCCAGACCGCCTTGGTGCTGGGCCGCACCCTGCCCGACGCCATCAACGATCCGCCGTCGGTGGCCGTCGGCATCGTCAGCGCGACCGGCCGCATCTGGGGCAAGGCCGTGCAGACTGACGCCCGCATCTCGCCGGCCAACTACGGCGGCCCGCTCATCGACCTGCGCGGCCGCGTCGTCGGCGTCGTCGTGCCGGCCTCGCCCTACCAGGAGGGCCAGACGGCCGGCTTCGAGATGTACGATTCCGGCCTTGGCTTCGCCATCCCGTTGGAAGACGTCAACGCCATCCTGCCCCGGCTCAAGGAGGGGACCGACCTCAAGCGCGGCGTCTTCGGCGTCAACATCCAGACGCAGGATCCGTACACGACCCGGCCGATTGTGTCCAGCGTCGAGACGGGGTCGGCGGCCGAGAAGGCCGGCGTGCAGCCCGGCGACCGCATCGCCGAGATCGACGGCAAGCCGGTCGAGACGCAGGTGCAGCTGCAGATGCGCCTCGGCTCCAAGTACGAGGGCGACAAGATCGAGATCAAGATCGAGCGCGACGGCAAGCCGATCGACCTCAAGGCCGTGACGCTGGGCGGGGCCGTGGCGGAGTTCGGCCAGGGCTTTCTCGGCGTCTTGCCGGTGCGCGACGAACCCGGCCCCGGCGTGGTGGTGCGCTATGTCTATCCGAAAAGTCCGGCGGACCAGGCCGGCGTCAAGGCCGGCGACCGCATCCTTCGGATCGACTGTCCGCCGTTGCCCGGTCAGCCGCCCGGCAAGCAGCCGATCATCGACCGCGACCGCTTCCTCGACCTGATGGCCCACCAGCGGCCAGGCGCCGACGTGAAGCTCGACGTGGCCCACAAGGGAAGCGACAAGCCGGACACGCTTTCGCTCAAACTCGGCGAGCAGCCCGGCGACGTGCCGGCCGAGCTGACCGGCGAGGCGTCGGCCAAGCAGGCGCCGAAGAAGGACGGCAAGCCCGAAGTCGGCTTCTTCAAGCGCGCCAGCGCCGACAACACGCACGCCTATTACGTCTACGTGCCGGAGAAGTACGATCCGGCGACCACCTACGCCCTGGTCGTGTGGCTGCATCCGGCCGGCAAGGTGCGCGAGGACGACGTCAAGAAGTTCGAGGGCGCCTGGGAGGACTACTGCGCCGAGAACCATCTGATTCTCGTGATGCCGCTGGCGGAGAGCGAGGACGGCTGGAAGCGCGACGAGGCCGACTTCGTGCAGGAGGCGGTCAAGGCGATGCTGGCCGCCTACAGCATCGACAAGCGGCGCGTGGTGCTGCACGGTATGGGCGTCGGCGGCGAGATGGCGTTCTACCTCGCCTTCCACAACCGCGACCTGTACCGGGCCGTCGCCACGACCGGGGCGACGCTGGGCATCCCGCCCAAGGAGCGGTCGGTGACGCGTCCCTTGAGCTTCTACATCGTGGCCGGCGGCAAGGATCCGCTCAAGGACCTCATCAAGAACGGCGAGAAGAAGCTGGCCGACTACAAGTACGCGGCGATCTACAAGGAAGTCAAGGACATGGGCCAGCAGTACATGGACGCGGCCACGCTAAAAGAGCTGGTCCGCTGGATCGACTCGCTCGACCGGCTGTAATCACGGAAGACACGGAACACACGGAAAAAGACAAATACACACCGCTGGTTTATTTCCGTGTCTTCCGTGGTTGATTCATGAGGGGCCGCCATGCCACGAGAGAAGACCGATGACAAGCCGGTGCGCGTGCTGCTGTTCGCCGGCGCCGCCACGCGCGAGTACCAGTTCGTCCGCAACTTGCTGGCGCGACGCCGGAAAGAGCGGCTTCCGCCTGGCCGTCTACCTGCAGGCGCCGCCCGGCCGCGACCAGCCGCGCGAAGGCGTCGAGCAGAACGCGACGTTGCTGAAGAAGTTCCCCGACGCCATCGAGCGTAAAAAAACCGAGGACGTGGATCGGGAGTACGACCTGGCCTCCTACGACGTAATCGTGGCCTTCGATCCCGACTGGCTGCAACTCGACGCGGACCAGATGAAACTGCTCAAAACGTGGGTCGAGGGCGGCGGCGGCCTCGTCGTGGTCGCCGGGCCGGTGAACACCTCGCCGCTGTCCCGCAAGGCCAACGCCGAGAAGCTTCAGCCCATCCTCGACCTCTACCCCGTGGCGCCCGGCGACAACCGCCTGGACGATCTCGATCGCACGGCCGACCAGCCGTTCGCCTTGCATTTCCCCGGCGCCGACAAGGCGCCGGCCTTCCTGAACCTGGACCCGGAGGGCAAGGGACCGCTGGCTGGCTGGGACGAGTTCTTCTATGGGACGCATGGGGATGTGAAAAATCCGGAATTGAAGCGCGGCTTCTACGGCGCCTATCCGGTGGATTCCGTCAAGCCGACCGCGACCGTGTGGGCGACGATCGACGACCCGAAGGAAGTGCTGGCCAACGGCCGGGAAAGGCCGTTCCTCGCCGGGCAGACCGTCGGCAAGGGCCGCGTCGTCTACCTCGGTTCGAGTGAGATGTGGCGGCTGCGGACCTGCCGCGAGGCTTACCACGACCGTTTCTGGACGGGCCTGATCCGTTACGCCGCCGCCCGACCTTGACCAGGCAATCCACCACGGAACACACGGAAGACACGGAAAAAGACGAAAGCGATTGCTTGTCTTTTTCCGTGTCTTCCGTGTGTTCCGTGGTTTGTTCCGCTTACCGCTCGACTTTCGCGCACTTCTCGAGCTGGTCGATGGCCCGGTCGATGTCCTCGATCGCCTCCTTGCGGTGGCCGTTGAAGTCGTGGTCGGCCTTGTCGAGATATTCGCGGGCATCCTTCAGGGCGTCGATCGCCTTGCGGAGGCGCGGGTGACGCTCCTCGGCGGCGGCCCGTGACGGCAGAAGCGCCGTGGCGGCCAGGGCGGCGAGGCCCGCGGTCCCGACGGCCCCCAGCGCGGCGCACCGGGTCAGATTGTCCTTCATGCTTCTCTCCTTCAGATGTGGGGGTGCCTTGGGCGATAAGGATACGCCACGGTATTTAACCCCGATGACCGCCAAGAGGCCAGCAAAAAAGCGAAGAATTTTCGCAACCTTAGAAAGCGGTCTCAAAACCAGCCCCGAGCGCGAGCGAGGGGGTTGACCGAACCCCTCACTCGCGCTCGGGGCTGGTTGGGAAAGATTTGAAACGACTTTCTAAACAATCAGGGCGGGCCTTTCGGCCCGCCCCGCGGTCATTTCAGCTCGACCGACCAGTAAGCGTTGTCGAGGAAGGTTCGCCACGACTGGTACTTGCTGTGGGTCAGCTTGAGGTTGAGCAGCGGGCTGCGCTTGGGCTTCTCCGGCCTGCGGATCAGGTGCAGATGGGCCTCTTTCGGCGTGCGTCCGCCTTTTTTGACGTTGCAGGCGACGCAGGCGCAGACGATGTTCTCCCAGGTGGAGACGCCGCCCTGGCTGCGCGGGACGACGTGATCGAGGCTCAGTTCGGAGGTCGGGAACTTCTTGCCGCAGTACTGGCACTGGTTGTTGTCGCGGGCAAAAATGTTCCGCCGATTGAACTTGATCGTCTGCCGCGGCATCCGGTCGAAGCCGGTCAGGCGAATGACCCGCGGCGCCTGGATCTCGCTCTGGACCGTGCGGACCCAGTCGTCGTCCTCCTGCCGAAAGTGCCGCGCCCGGTACTCGCTGACCTCGCGCCAGGTGGCGAAGTCGTAGGTGGCGAACTGACCGTCTTCCAGACTCACCACCTCGGCCAGATCCTTGAACAGCAGGCAGAAGGCGCGCCGGACGGAGATGATGTGGACGGCCATGAACAGCTTGTTCAGGACCAGCACGCTGGCGTCCAGGGCGGAGTTGGGACTGGGGTTCATGGATTCCCTTTCTCGTGGGATGCCCGGCCGACCGCGGGCGGCGAGCCGGGTCGCGTGAGCGCCCGGAGTCGCGGCCTCACCCTATCGACGCACCACCGTGGGGTCGGGTTCGAGTTTTGTTTATACTAACAGTCGCGTCGCCGGGCAGGCAAGCGCCGGCGCGGCGATGCGGCCGTGAAATTTCGTTGAAGGCGAGCCGGGTCGCGTAGAGCCCGGAGGATCGTTCGAGCAATGACGCCGCGCCTCCGGGCGCTTACGCGGCCCGGCTCGCCAGGAGCAGCGCATGTCCGAAACTCCCCGCTCCGACCCGCGCCTCGACGAGGAGCGGCTGCTCAACGCCCTGCTCACCCGCGGCCTGGTGTCGGCGGAGGAGGCGCAGGCGGGCCGATCGGGCGCCGGCGAGGCCGGCGCCGACGCGCTCTTGATCCGCCTGACGCGCGGCGGGGCGCTGACCGCGGCGCAGGCCCGGCGGGCGAAGAAGGAGTTGGCCGCCCTGCTCGGACAGCAAATCCCCGGCTATCTCCTGCTGGAGAAGCTGGGCCAGGGGTCGATGGGCGTGGTGTACAAGGCCCGCCAGGTGAGCATGGACCGGCTCGTGGCCGTCAAGGTGTTGCACCCGCGGCTGGCGGCCGACCCGGAGTTTTTGCGGCGGCTGACGCGCGAGGCCCACGTCGCGGCCAAGCTCAGCCACAACAACATCGTCCAGGCCATCGACGTCGGCTCGGCCGGCCCCATCCACTACTTCGTGATGGAGCTGGTGGAGGGCGAAACGATCCGCCAGGATCTGGACGCGGGCAAGGTGTACGGCGAGCGGGAGGCGCTGGAGATCGTGATCCAGATCGCGCAGGCGCTGGGCACGCGTCGAAGCGGGGACTGGTCCATCGGGACGTGAAGCCGGCCAACATCGTGCTGACGGCGGACGGCGTGGCGAAGCTGGCCGACCTGGGCATGGCGCGGGACTCGGCCGACCGCAAGCAGGTGAAGCGGGAGCGCGGCCTGGCGATCGGCACGCCGTACTACATCGCCCCGGAGCAGGTGCAGGGCCGCGAAGACATCGACGTGCGGGCCGACCTTTATTCGCTGGGGGCGACGCTGTACCACATGACGACGGGCCGACCGCCGTTCCCGCACAAGGACGTGGAGCGCCTGTTCGAGGCGCACCTGAGCGAGGAGCTAACGCCGCCGGACCACCTCAACCAACAATTGTCGTCCGGTTTGGGCGAGTTGGTCGAGTTCCTCATGGCCAAGGACCGGCGCAAGCGCTACGCCAGTGCGGACGACCTGATTATCGACCTGGAATGTCTGCTGCTGGGCGAGCCTCCGAAGCTGGCGCGGCGGAAGATCGAGGCGGGGACGCTGCGCGAGCTGGCGGAGGGCGCCGCGGACGAGGAGGACGAGGCGACGGCGGAGCGGCCGTCGGGTCCGCCGATGGCGTGGGTGTGGATCGGCGTGCTGGGCGGCCTCCTGGGGCTGAGTCTGCTGGTGAACTTGATTTTGCTGCTGCGGCGGTGAAGAGCGGCTATTGGTCGCCCTAGTTAATCTTCACATGGGGGCGATCCTTGGCGAACGCCGCCTTGTCCCCGTCGGAAAGCGTCTCCACAGCGTTTAGTCTCAACATAGAGAGTCGAGGCGACTGGCCCAGCTTCTTCAGGCCGTCTCCCGTTATCTCTGCTCCCTGGAGATTCAACTCTTCAAGGGTCTTACACGCCACGACATCATCCAGGTGCTCGTCGGTGACGCCCGCGTAAGGAAGGTCCAGATCCTCCAGGCGAGGGAGGTCTCTCAGGAACCGAAGCGACCCGGTGGGCAATTTGGTGAACCCGATGTGGATATACTTGAGTTCTTTGCACCTCCCGATCACCTGGAAATCCGATGCCGAAAACGCCCCCTCCTTGGGATTGAGATAGAGCCGGGTGAGGTGAGGTAAGGAACCGAGCACCTGAATCCCGTGCCCAGTGACTTTATCCTGGTTTAACGACAGTTCCTCCAGCATGGGCGTTTCGGCCAGATAGGCCAGTCCGGCGTCCGTGATATTGCCGCCGATGAGGTCCAGTTTCCGAAGCTTGGGGAACGCCCTCACGTAGGACAGGTCGGAATCCTTCGCGTCGCGGTTCGCCAAATCCAGGTTATCGTCGGAGTAGAAGGAGCCTCCAATCGCCTTGATGGCCGCGAGCGCCTCTTCTTTGGTCGGCTTCGGGGAGTTCGCCGGCGGCTTGATGGGCGGGAGGGGATCCCTGTCTCCACCCAGAGGCGCGGGCCTCGGCGGCGCCGGCGGGGGAACGCTCCCCTTGTCCGGCGTCGTGGACTTCAGCGACGCTGGCTCCGCGACGGGAACGGCCGGCTGGTTCTTTCCTCGAAGGGTGCCGCCGTTCCATAGCCAGATCTCGCCGGCCGCCAGCAGCAGGACCATCACGATGCTGGCCGCCATCAGCCCTTTATTCACCCGCTTCTTGGCCCTGGGCCGGCCGGCCTCGGCGCTCCCTTTCTTGATCGGAGCGGCGGTCGTCGTGTCGCCCTTGTTCCGCGTCGGGCGCTTGGCCGGCGCCCCGTACAGCACGCCGTCCACTTCGGTCCAGGCGACCTCGCTCATCGTCGCCTGCTTGCCGGGACGAACCGTCGCGGGAGGTCGGCCGCTCCCCTTTTTCCCTTCCGGCGGTCGAGGGGCCGGTTCGACGTTGATCGTCCGGGACGGTTGCGGGGCGACGTCGGGCCGAGCCGGCAACGGCGCGGCCGCAATTGGCCCCTCTTCCTTCTTCTGATCCGCCGGGCCGGGCGCCGATGGGGCGGCCGGCGCCCAGGCCTGCGCGCTCTTCGGCTGGGACGCCGGCTTGATGAACGGGGCCAGCGCCTGCGCCGCCTCGATCGGCTTCTGGAAGCGCCGCGCCGGATCCTTCGCCATCATCTTCGCTGTGACCGCCGCCAGCTCCGCCGGCGCCTCCGCACGCACCTGTTGGAGGGGCGCCGCCTCCGTCGATACGTGCGCCTGCAGGATCTCGAACAGGCTCTTTCCCGCGAACGGCGGCGCGCCGGTCAGCAGGAAGTACAGCGTGCAGCCCAGGCTGTAGATGTCGGCCCGGATGTCGGCGCTGGCCGCGTCCCGAGCCTGCTCCGGCGCCATGTAGGCCGGCGTGCCCATCATGGCCCCCACCCCGGTCAGGTCCGTGACCGCCTCGCCCTCGCGCTTGGCCTTGGCCAGGCCGAAGTCGAGCACCTTGACGACGTGCTTCTTTCCTTGCCGCGACAGGATCAGGTTTTGCGGCTTGATGTCGCGGTGGACCATCTGATGTTCGTGGGCGTGCTGCAAGCCCAGCGCCGCCTGCGAGACGTAGTGGCAGGCGTAGGGGATCGGCAGCGGCCCCTGACGCTGCACCACCTTCGCCAGATCCTCTCCGTCGACGTATTCCATCGCGAATACGATCGATTCGCCGGCCTGCACGGCGCTGTACGCCTTGACCACGTTGTTATGGTTGAGCATCGCCGCCGCGCGGATCTCGCGCAGGAAGCGCTCCATCACACCCGGCTTGTCGAGCAGCGCCCGATTGACGACCTTGAGCACCTCGCGCCGGTCCATGAGTACGTTTCGAGCCAGGTAGACGACGCCCATGCCGCCGCGGCCCAACTCGCCGACGAACTCATAGCCGGGCGCCTCCACGGCCGCCCCAGCCGATAGCGCCGCCCGCGACGGGCCGGTCTGCGGCGCCGTCCCGCCGGGCGAGGGGGGAGACGTGGCCTCTTCGGCCGACGCGGCAGGTACGTGCGATTCCGTGGCGTCCTGGGAAGGCTTCGAGGGCGGCGTGGACATGAGGCGCCTCCGTGATGCGGAACTCAATCGCGAAGGGGATTATCCCACCCGTCGCGCCCCTGTCCAGCGCCGGACCTTCCGGTCACTTCTCCTGAGCCAGGCGATCATGCGGCGGTCGCGGTCGTCGTCCTCCAGTTCCCGGCGAAGCGCGTCCGCCCGCGACTGGCGATCCGGACCCAACGGTTGGGACATGGCGGTCTCGACTGCCGGACGACGGGCCTCGATCGTCCTTGAGTTTAGGCGATTCGGCGGCGATTGCAACGGCCGAGGCCGCCGTGGGAGGGGATGCTGCTCGAGCTGGCGCCGGGCGACGGGGCGGGCGCGTGACGGAATGGCGCTTCGTGGCAACGTTCGGTCGCCATCGAGAAATGAAGATGGGCCGCAAGGCGAGAGACTTGCGGCCCATCGATCAGCTACCCGGCCAGGATTCGAACCTGGACAAAGAGAGCCAAAAGACCTTCCAAGATGAACATAAAGTATTACCGGACAACGCTTCCGGCGATGGCCTGGATCGGTTTGCACGCGGGTTTGCACGGAAAGAATCGAACCCGCCTCCTAGCGGCCCCGCGCCAACCCCTGTAACCGACCCCGACCTGGCCCGCATACTCGATGCCTGGCCGACGCTGCCAGCGCCCATTCGCCGGGCGGTCTTGGCCCTCATTGAGAGTGGCCAGTGACGTGCCCCTTTACCCGCCCATGACGTGTGGTGGTCTCTGGACGATATTGCCGGATGGAGATGGGCCGGGGCCACGGGCGGCAAGAACGCCAGCGCAACGGCGAGTCGCTTGACGCTGGTAAACATGGCGGCCTCCTACTTGGATTGTGGGGCGCCGGCCGGCTGAACCACCGTCCCATCCGCCAACTCGTCGCCGGGCCGGACGATCACCGTCGCGCCGTCGCTCAGCCCGTCCAGGACCTCGATTTCCGTGCCGAAGTCGCGCCCGATCTGGACCTTTTGATAATGCACGGCGTTCTGACCGTCCAGCACGCCCACCCACGCCCCGTCGGCGCGGTTGGTCACCGCCGCGGAGGGGATCATGAGCGAGGGCGCCAGCCTGGAAAAGTTGAAGTCCACCTGGAGGTACATGCCCGGCAGCAGGGCCGCGTCCGGGTTCGGCACATCGACTTCGGTCAGCAGGGTGCGGGTGTTCGGGTCCAGCGCGCTGGCCGTGCGCGTCACCTTCCCGGAGAACTTGCGATTCGGGTCCTCACGCCGGTAGACGGAGGCGGTCTGTCCGGGCCGGACCTGCGAGGCGAAAACCTGCGGCACGTTCACGAACACGCGCACCACGTCGATCTGGGCCACGTGAAACATCGGCAGCGCGGCCGTGCTGTCGGCGAGGATGAGCGCCCCCATGTCGTAGTTGCGCACCGTCACCACGCCGTCGAAGGGGGCCTTGATCTCCTGGAACGAGACCAGATCGGCGTACCGCTGCACGGTCGCCTTGTAGACCAGGATGCTGGCCTCGGCCGCCTTCACGCTGGCCTGCGCCGACAGGTCGGCGGCCCGGTCCTGGTCGAGCTGCTGCGCCGGCACGGCGACCAGGCCGGCCGCCTGGTCCCGTGCCAGGGTGGTTCGGGCGTATTCGGCGTTGGCCTTGTTGAGGTTCAGGTTGGCCTCCGCCTGACTGAGGTCGGCTTTCGACTGGGCCAGCTGGTCGTCCACGTCGGGGGCCGCGATCCGGGCCAGCGGCTGGCCCGCCTTCACCCGGTCGCCGATGTCCGCCAGCCGCTCCCGGATGTAACCGTTGGTGCGCGCGAACAGCGAGGTCTCCAGCATCGGCAGGCAGTTGCCGGGCAACGCCCGCTGGGCGTCGGCCGGCGAGCGGTGGGCGACGGCGGTCATGACGACCAGCGGGGCCGCGGCCTGGGCGGCGGCCGCGGACTGGACGTCCTTGTCGTGCCACAGGCGCGGCAGCGCTCCCGTCGCAAGCAGCGCGCCCCCGCCGACGACTAGCAACGCCCCGAGGGCGGGCATTCGCCAGCCGAACCGGCTCCCTAGTGTGGGGGCGGCCGGTGGTCTCGTACGCCCGTCCACTGCGGGGGAACGGCTTTCATCGATACACAATGTCCCGTCCATGATCGGTCCTCCTTCAGGGCGATCCATTGGCGGCCGGCGCGGGCTTGCCTTGCGTCGGGGCCGCGGCCGCGCCGTCGTTTTCCGTCTCCGGCCGCGGGGCCAGGCGGCGGAGCAGACGGTACATGACCGGCACGAAGAACAGCGTGAACGCGGTGGCCGCCAGCAGGCCGCCGATGACGGCCCGGCCCAGCGGCGCGTTCTGCTCGCCGCCCTCGCCCAGCCCCAGCGACATCGGCGCCATGCCGACGATCATGGCCAGGGCGGTCATGACCACCGGCCGCAGCCGCGTCGTCCCCGCCGACAGGGCCGCGCTGCGGGCGTCGTGCCTCTCAGCCAACTCTCCCCCGTTCGGAGAGGGTTGGGCGCCGGATCGCCGCTGTTCGTTGGCGAAGGTGACGAGCAAAATGCTGTTCGAGGTCGCCACGCCGACGCACATCATCGCCCCCATCAGGGCCGGCACGCTCACCGTCGTCTGCGTGAGGTACAGCATCCAGACGATGCCGGCCAGCGCCCCCGGCAGAGCCGTGAGGATGATGAACGGGTCGAGCCACGACTGGAAGTTGACCACCATCAGGAAGTAGACCAGCAGCACCGCGAACACCAGCCCGCCGGCCAGCCCGGCGAAGGAGCTGTTCATGCTCTGGACCTGGCCGCGGAGGGCGATGGTGCTGCCCCGCGGCAAGGTCGGCCGCGCCGCGTCGATGACCCTCTGCACTTCGGCGGACGCCGTCCCCAGGTCGCGGCCCTGCACGTTGGCGTAAATCTCGTAGACCGGCTGGACGTTGTAGTGGTTGATGTTTTGCTCGGACGTGGTCCGGCGCAGGTTCGTCAGGTTGCTCAGGAGCTGCGGCTGCACCTGGTTGGCCGCGTTCGGCGTGTTCATCACGGCGCTCGTAGCGTCGCCTGTCCCCGCCGCGCCAGGTTGCGCGGGGCCGACAATGATCGGCGTGTTCATCAACGCGTCAACGGAGTTCACCTTGAAATCGGGC
This sequence comes from uncultured Planctomycetaceae bacterium, assembly GCA_963771935.1. GTDB lineage: Bacteria > Planctomycetota > Planctomycetia > Gemmatales > Gemmataceae > UBA4732. The sequence goes on from CAVYVK010000011.1 coordinate 233,270, forward strand.
GTCTGCACGGCGACGCGGTAGTTCACGCGGTTCTGCGGGTTGACCCAGTAGTTGGGCGACAGTTGACTTGTCGAGCTGAGCGACACCAGCACGCTGTTGGCCACGTCGGTTTCCGTCAGGCCGAGTTCCGCCGCCTCGGTGCGGTCCACGTCGAGTTGCAGGTCGCGCCGGTCGGTGACCTGCTGGAGGTGGACGTCGGCCAGTCCGGGGAGTTTGGCGATCTCGGCTTGCAGCTTCTTGGCCGCGGCGAGGTCGCCCGGGCGATCGATGCCGACCACCTGCACGTCGATGGGCGCCGGCAGGCCGAAGTCGAGGATCTGGCTCGTGATGTCGGCCGGCATGAAGTAGAACGTGCAGCCGGGGAAGCCCTTCGGCAGCTCGTCCCTCAGGCGGGCGACGTAGTCCGCGGTCGGGCGGTGGTTCGGCTTGAGCGAGACGAGGATCTCGCCGTCGGAATCGCTGACCGTGCCGTTGTCCACGTAGGCCATGATGGTGAACGACTGCGTCAGCCCCATGTTGTCGAGGATCATGGAGCGCTCCCCGTCCGGCACGGCCTTGCGGATCGCGTCTTCCACCCGGCCGAAGAGCGCCTCCGTCTCCTCAATCCGCGTGCCGGCGGGGGCGCGGACGTGCAGGCGGAACTGTCCGGCGTCCACCGCCGGGAAGAAGTCCTGGCCGAGGAAGGGGAAGAGGGCCAGCGACCCCAGGGCGAAGGCCAGCATCGCCGCCGCCGACAGCCACGGCCGGCCCAGCAATCCCCCCAGCAGCCGCCCGTAGGCCGACCGCAGCCGCTCGAAGAGGCGGTCGAAGGCCTCATGCACGCGCCACACGGCGCCGGCCAGCCACACGAAGGGGTAGCCGATGAAAGAGAGTAAACCACCCCGCTTCTGCTTCTTCTCCCCCTGTCCGTCGCCCTCGCCGCTGTAGAGGTGAACCTCCCTGGGCAGCAGGTAGAGCATCATCGTCGGGACGAGCGTGCGCGACAAGAAGTACGACGCCAGCATGGCGAAGACGACCGACAGGGCCAGCGGGATGAACAGGTAGGCGGCCGGGCCAGTCAGGAAGACCACCGGCACGAAGACGATGCAGATGCAAATCGTGGAGACGAACGCCGGCGCCGCGATCTGGGCGGCGCCGTCGAGGATCGCCCGGCGCAGCGGCTGTTTCATGCCGAGGAAGCGGTGGGTGTTTTCCAGCTCCACCGTGGCGTCGTCCACGAGGATGCCGACCGCGAGGGCCATGCCGCCCAGCGTCATGATGTTGAGCGACTGGCCCAGCGCCCACAGCACGATGATCGACGTCAGGATCGACAGCGGAATGGACGTGGCGACGATGAGCGTGCTGCGCCACGAGCCGAGAAAGAGCAGGATCATCAGGGCCGTCAGGCCGGCGGCGATCGCGCCCTCGCGTAGCACCCCCTGGACGGCCGCCTGGACGAAGACCGACTGGTCGAAGAGAAATTCCATCTTGAGTTCCGGCGGCAGCTGCGCCTGGATGGCCGGCATGGCCTCGCGCAGTCGCTGGACCACGCTGATGGTGGACGCGCCCTCGGCCTTCAGGACAGTCATCAGCACCGCCCGGCGCCCATCGCGGCGGACGACGTTGGTCTGCACCGCGAACCCGTCCAGCGCGTGGGCCACGTCCTTGACGTAGACCGGCACGCCGTTGACCGTCTTGACGGGCAGGGAGTTGAACCCCTGGACGGCGTCCGGGCTGCTGTTGAGTTTGACGTCGTACTCCGTGTCGCCGATCTTGGCGGGTCCGGCCGGGATGATCGGGTTCTGGTTCAGGACGGCCGTGGCCGCCTGCTGCGGCGACAGGCCGCGGGCATAGAGCTGGTTGCTGTCCAGCATCACCATCACCTGCCGCTGCTTGCCGCCGTAGGGCTGAGGGACGCGGGCGCCCTGGACCGTGCCGAGCTGCTGGATGATGAAGTTCTGGGCGTAGTCGAAGATCTGCTGCTCGGTCAGCGTGTCGCTGGAGACGGAGATCTGCACGATGGGGACGCTGGTGGCGCTGTACTGGACGATGTACGGGGGCGTGATTCCCGGCGGCATGACCTTTAGTAGCGTCTGGCAGGTGGCCGTCACCTGGGCCTCGGCGTCCGCGATCGGCGCGCCGGGCTGGAAGTAGATGCGGATGACGCCCACGCCGTCGAGCGACTGGCTCTCGATGTGTTCGATGCCGTTGACGGAGGCGGTCAGCACGCGCTCGTTGACGAAGATGATGCGGGTCTCGATCTGGTCGGCCGGCATGCCGGTGTACTGCCAGACCACCGAGACGACGGGGATGTTGACCGACGGGAAGATGTCAGTGGACATGCGGTAGACGCTGACGGCGCCGAGCACCGCGATCATGAGCGCCGCCACGACGAACGTGTGCATGTGGCGCAACGCCATCCGAACGATCCACATGATCTTCTCCTTTCCTTCCCGTCGCCCGCCGGCGAGCGGCCGGCGTGGGCCGGCCGCTCGCCGCGCTACTTGGACGCCGAGGCGGCCGGCTCGGTGAAATCGACGAAAGTCAGCCTGTCGGCATACACCGTTATGGTTCGCGTCTCGTCCGTGACGTGGCCGTTGTCGGTCCAGCGCGCCCGGACGGTGTATGTGTAATCCTGGCCCGGCATGAGCGACGGCGACGTGAATCGCCGCGCGTCCCCGGTCTGCTTCGTGGCGGCACCGTTGAACCAGAGCTGGGCGGACGCCGGGACGTTCACATCGACAATGGCCGGGGCGGCGCAGAGCCAGGGACCGCCGCCGCTGCGGTCGCGGCGGGCGCCGGCGCTGCGGCGTCGGGGGCGTAGTAAGCTGACAGGCCGTAGTCCGGCGTGGTGGTGGAGTAGTCGGGGGAGTTGTAGAAGTCCGGCGGCGGGTCGTAGCCGCCCGAAAGGTATGCGGCGGAGCCGTACAGACTCGGGGAGTAGTAGCCGCCGGAGTAGCCGTAGCCACGGCGGTCGTATCCGTACCCGCCGTGGTATCCGCCGAAGTAGCCAGGGCGGTAGCCGTCGGCGTGGTAACCGCCGTAATTGAATCCGCCGTGGTATCCGCCGCCTCCGTGGCCCGCGGCCCGTACAGCCGCGGGCGCAACCGCCAGGGCCAGCAGAGCCGCCAGAGTGGCGGGCCGCCAGGCCGCGAGGATGGTGCGCAACATGTCGTTCTCCTTCCGCGTTCGTGGGATGGAGGGGCGTCGGCTGCGGCGCCTGCCGGGTCGCCGCCCGCTCCGAGTCCTGTTGACGGGAGGGGTGAAAAGCACGCCGCGCGCCGTAAGGCAAAAAGCGACTTGCTCCGTACTACAAATACCCGGCTTTTCCTGCCCTAATAAGCGAAATAACGCGGCAGTTGCGGAGCACACACCGGCCCGCCGGCGTGTCTCTTTCGTAAAACCCGGCGGGGAGTGAAGGGCTTATTCCGTTTTCGCAGCCGTCCGTTCGGGCACGCTTCTGGCCACGCAGGCAAGTTCGCTGCCACCTTCCGCTCCTGTCAGTCGGTGATGGAACAATTCCAGCGGCTTTTCCCTCCTCTTTCCGCCCCCTGGCATGACGGGAAGGCGTTTCATCGGCCCCTGGCGCAGGGCTTGCTTTACTTGCACCGCGTCCGCCCGACTCATTGGAATAATCTCGCCCTGATGGAGATCCGTGATGAACGTCAAGCGACTGGGGAAATCGGACCTGAATATCACGCCGGTGGGCTTCGGGGCCTGGGCCATCGGCGGCGCGGGCTACGAATGGGGCTGGGGCGCCCAGGACGACGCCGACTCCATCGCCGCCATTCACGAGGCGCTGGACGCCGGAGTCAACTGGATCGACACGGCCGCCGTCTACGGCCTCGGCCGCTCGGAGGAGGTCGTCGCCCGGGCCTTGCATGGCTTGCAGCAGCGTCCCTACGTCTTCACCAAGTGCGGCATGGTCTGGGACGAGGGCGGCCGGATCGGCAACCGCCTCAAGGCCGACTCCATCCGCCGCGAGTGCGAGGCCAGCCTGCGCCGACTGCGCGTGGACTGCATCGACCTCTACCAGATCCACTGGCCCAAACCCCCGGAGGACATTGAAGAGGGGTGGGCGATGATGGCCGCGCTCCAGAGGGAGGGCAAGGTCCGCTGGGTCGGCGTGTCCAACTTCGGCGTCGATCAGCTGCGCCAGGCCCAGGCGATCGCCCCGGTCGCGTCGCTGCAGCCGCCGTACTCGCTGGTCCGGCGCGAGGCCGAGGACGAGGTCCTGCCGATCTGCTACCACCGCCACATCGGCGTGATCGCCTACTCACCGATGGCGTCGGGTCTGCTGACCGGCGCGATGACGCGCGAGCGCGTTGCGGCGCTTCCGCCCGACGACTGGCGGCGGAAAAGTCCCGACTACCAGGAACCGCTGCTGTCCCGCAACCTGCGGCTGGTGCGCCTGCTGGAGGCCATCGGCCGGCCCTACGGCAGGCCGCCGGCCGAGGTCGCCGTCGCCTGGGTGCTGCGTCACCCGGCCGTGACCGGCGCCATCGTCGGCGCGCGGCGGCCCGGTCAATTCAAGGGCGTTGCGGGGGCCGCCGAGTTCCGCCTCAGCCCGCGCGAGATCGCCGAGATCGAAGCCTTCTTCCGTCTGGAGGCCCGCCGGGCCGATGAGGGATCGTCTCCCCAGGTCGGTTCCGCCTCGCTTTCGGAACACCACGCGGTGAACTTGCATTGAGAGGAAGGGAGACGTTTATCTTTCTTGCCAACAGGCGGTTCGCCGTCGCGGTGTCATTGGCCGTGATTGCGCGCCGCACGCCTGCGCTCAGCAGAACGCGAGCCAGGCGACGGCGGCGGCGCAAGGCCAGCAGGTGAATGATCTACAAGCACAGATCAGCGCCGTGGTGCTGCAGCAGGCGACGAACGCCGCGCAGCTGCCGCTGCCCAACGTGCAATTGCAACTTGGCGGAGCGTAGCAGTCGGTATTGCAGCGGCAACTCACCGTCGTGCAGCAGCAACTCAACTTCGCGGGACAGCAGGATCTTGCAGCAGCTGCAGTCCGCCGTGCAGCAGGCCGCACACTAACGCCGCGGCCCCCGCCTTGCCTCCCCCGACACGGGGAGGCAAGGCGGGGGCGGTGCGCGGCCGGCTACAGCCCGGCGCCTTCCGACACTTCATGGGCGAAGCCGGACCAATCGACTCCGTCGCGGCCCTTGGCCACCGTCGCCGTCAGCCGGTCGTGGACCAAGCCGGCCAGCGGCATCGGGACCAGCGCCTCGGCCGCCGCCTCCAGGACCAGCCCGTAGTCCTTGCGGATGAGCGACGGTCGCGCCCCCACCGGCTGATAGTGCTCGGACGCGACCAGCTCGCCGTAGCCGCGGTAGACGAAGCAATCGAAGAGGGTCTGGGTGAAGAATTCGTAGGTCTGTCGCCGCGGCACGCCGTGTTTCTGGGCGAGGGTGAAAGCCTCCGCCATCGCTTCGACCGCCGCCCCGAGCAGGAAATTGCCCGCGAGCTTGATCACGTTGGCGGCGCCGGGGTCGTCGCCGAAGTCGAAGACCCGCTGGCCCGTCGCCTCCTGAAGCGGCCGCACCCGCGCCGCGCCGCGGCGTCGCCGGAGGTCACGACCCACAGCTTCGCCCGGGCCGCGACCTCGGGCTTGCCGAAGACCGGCGAGGCGACGTAGCGGCCGCCTCGCTCCCGGTGCAGCTCCGCCAGCCGGTGCGCCGTGCGCGGCGCGATCGTACTCATCGAGACATGAACGCCTTCGCCGAGCCGGCCCAGAAAACCGTTCGAGCCGAGGGTCACTTCTTCGAGCGCACGGTCGTCGGACACCATCGTCACCACCACGCCGCCCGGCTCGGCCGCTTCCGCCGGGCTGCTCGCGAGGACGGCCCCTCGCTCCAGCAGGGGCCGAGCCTTGTCGGCGGTGCGGTTGTAGACGCGGAGGCCGAAGCCAGCTTTGAGCAAATTGGCCGCGATGGCCAGGCCCATGCCGCCCAGGCCGATGAAGCCGACGGTTTCTTTCATCAGAGCATTCCTCTCTTAATCGCCGGGCAGGCGAAGGCCTCTCGCGTGCCCTTAAGACTTGGGTGGAAACTACCCCTATCCGGGGCCCTCATCGGCTGCCCCCAGCCACTCCGGGTGCTGGGCCGTCCCGTCGAAGCCGTTGGTCGTCTTGAACCGCTCGTAGCGACCTTCGGCGGCGGCCTCGGCGGTCCTCTTGAGCAGCGCGTCGGTCTGCTCCTCCGTCAGAGGCTTGAAGGTCTTCACCGCCTCCAGGTCCTGCTTGAGGATCTCCAGGCTGTCGATGCCGGTGATGACGGTCGAGGTCGGCAGGCTCATCGCGTAGTGGAGGCACTCGACGGGCGCGACCGTCTTGCTCTTGAGGATGACGCCGTCGCCCATCGGCTTCATGCCCAGCACGCCGATGCCCTCGCGCACTAGCACGGGCACGACCTTCCGCCCGAAACTGCGGAAGTGGGCGTCCATGACGTTGAGCGGCATCTGAACCGTGTCGAAACGGAACTTGTGCAGCGCGGCCACTTCGAGCATCCGCAGATGCACCAGCGGGTCTTTGTGGCCGGTGAAGCCGATGAAGCGGACCTTCCCCGCTTGGCGGGCGGCCAGCACCGCCTCCATCGCCCCGCCCTCGGCGAAGATGCGGTCGGGGTCTTCCAGCCGGAGGACCTCGTGGAACTGCAACAGGTCGATCACGTCGGTTCGCAGGCGGGTGAGGCACTGGTCGAGCTGCTCGGCGGCGGCCTTCCGCGTCCGGCCGTCGATCTTGGTCATGAGGAAGACCTTCTTGCGGTAGCCGTCCTGTAGGGCTTTGCCCATGCGGATTTCGCTGCCGCCGTCGTGGTAGTCCCAGCAGTTGTCCATAAAGGTGACGCCGGCGTCGATGGCGGTTCGGATGATCTCGATGCTCTCCTTCTCTTCCTTCTGCCGGCCGATGTGGTGGCCGCCCAGGCCGATGACGGACGCCTCCTCGCCGGTGCCGCCCAGCTGGCGGTAGAGCATCTCGCCGCGTTTCGTCTCCCTGGGCCTCTCCAGCCCGGCCGGGTCGCCCGGCTCGGGGCCGGCGGCCAGGGCGCCGCCGCGGTCGCCGCCATCATCGTGAGAAACTCGCGCCGCTTCATTTTGACCTCTCTTTCTCCTTCACCCTGCGCACTCCCTCTGGAAGAGCGAGTGCGCAGGGCTTGGCAGACGACATCACCTGGGGGCCGCGGATCGGCTGTGCGCGAAGAGGCCGAGCATGGCCCGGTTGAAGGCCGGCAGGTCGCTCGGCCGCCGGCTCGTCACCCAGTTGCCGTCCTCGACCACTTCGCGGTCCACCCACTCGCCGCCCGCGTTGCGGACGTCGTCCTGGATGGTGTAGTAGCTGGTCAGCGTCCGCCCGCCCACCAGCCCCGCCGACACCAGTTCCCACGGCGCGTGGCAGATGGCGGAGAAGGGCTTGCCGGCGTCCTGCATCGCCCGCAGGAACGCCTGCACCTCCGGCACCGGCGCAAGGCGTCGGCGTTCACCGTACCGCCGGGCAGATGAACCGCGTCAAAATCCTGAGCGATGACGTCCCGGATCGTGCGATCGACCGTGACTCTCACCGTCTTGTCGAGGTCGTGGCGGACCCCCTGGATTTCTCCGGGGCGGAGGGAGACGATCGTCACCCGCGCCCCCGCGGCCTTGAGCGCCTGCACGGGTTCCGTCAACTCCCGTTCCTCGAAGCCGTCGGTGGCAAGGACGGCCACACGGAAGTCGGTAAACTTGGACATGATGATTCTCCTTAGATGTAATGGAGCCCCGGTCGGGCGCCGCCCGCTCGGTTCACTGGCACGCGGTGCAGCGGATCACGGTCTGCACCTTCTGCAGGCGGTCCTGTTCGTGGTAGGCGTCCAGGTAGCGAACCGCCCTGGCGATGGCCGCGGCCGGGCCGCCCTCGCGGACGGCGTGGAACACCGCGGACGCTGTCGCGGCGCTCGGCGGGATCGAAGACGGCCAGGGTGGCGACGGTCGCCACGCCCGAGTCGGGGGTCGGCCCGGGGCCTGCGACGACGTGATACGAAAAGTATCGGCGTGGTAGTCCATTCTCGCCAATGTCCCGATTGAAGTAGTTCACCAGGCAATCCATCATTTCGGCCATGACGCCCTCCCAGCGGCGCCGCGATTCGTTGCCCCGGCTTGCGACGGGGGACGAGCAGGGAAGGCCCTCCGTAAGTAGATTCCCTTCGCCTGTTCTCGTTCGGCGTACCGATCCAGCGCGGCTCGCCATCGCCTACCGGCGAAGGCGAGAGTCACAAGCCATGCGACGCCGACGACCGCGGCGACTGCCAATATTCCGAGGAGAGTAATCAGGTCGGTAACCATGCTGCATGTCTCCCGCATCCCGTGTGAGGTTCGCCCTTCCTACTCCCTAAGCGCACGCCGTGCCAGTGAGGCGAATCTCGCAGCTGCGGCTCATAAGATGCGGATCCGCAGCGACTTGCGTCGGACGTTTTGAAGCGGACCAGGAAAGCAAGGAGCCAGCGTCGCCGATCCATCGACGTCCGGTTGGCGAATCCGTCGCCAGGCTGGCACGAATGACGCCAGCGGCCGTCGGGCGGTGGACGCCAACCGTTCCTTAATAGCCACGACCGGGAGGGGAGCGCTTGGAAGATGCGCTCCCCTTCCGGTCGTGGCTAAACGAAGCACGGAGGTCGTACTCCGCCCCGATGTGCTCGCCCTTCTCGGCCACCGAGCGCCTCATGAACAGCACCAGTATGACGAGCGCCGCCGCCACGACCCCGGTGATCCAGAAGACGTCGAAGTAGGCGAGCGACGCGGCCTGCTGCTGGCGAAGGTTGTCCAGCGTCTGCACGGCCATCTGCTGCGACGCGGCCGCGTCGCCGGTCTGCTGCATGAAGAGCGGTCGGGCCTGGTCCATGAAGTCCGTCACGTGCGGGTTGAACGCGTGCAGATGCTCCCCCAACCGCGCGACGTGGAACTGCTCGCGGCGGTCCACGATCGTCTGCGACATCGACGTGCCGACGCTGCCGCCCTCGGTGCGGAGCAGGCGAGCACAGCCCGACCGCCGCCCCGCGCAGGTGGGCGGGGATGTACTTATAGGCGGCCACGCTGATCGGGGAAAAGAGCAGCCCCAGGCCGAGGGTCAGCAGCATCCGCGGCAGGATCACCTCCAGGGGGCTGATCTGCAGGTTCATCTGCGACATCCAGATGCCGGCGACGGCCATTGCGACCAGGCCGATGGCGACCATCCAGCGGGCGTCGCCCCCCCGGCCCATCAGGACGCCGACGAGCACCATCGCGGCCAGCGAGGAGACGCCCGACGGGGACATCACCAGCCCGGAGCGAAGGGCGTCGTAGCCGAACAGCGACTGCAGCATCCCCGGCAGGGCGATGCTCGCCCCGTACAGCGCGGCGAAGGCGAAGAACAGGATGACGCAGGACACAGCGAGGTTGCGGTCCTTGAGCACCCGGAAGTTGATGATCGGGTTCTTGCTCCGCATCTCCCAGAAGATCAGGAAGCCCAGCCCCAGCACGAACGCGAGGACGAGCGTCTGCACGCGCCCGAACGGGTCGCCCAGCCAGTCCCACTCCTGCCCTTTGCTCAGCATGATCTCCCAGGCAGGACATGACCAGCACCAGCACCCCCAGGCCGATGAGGTCGAAGTTCAGCGGCCGGCCGCGGAGTGCGGCCCGCTCCTTATTGATGTATTCCGGGTCCCGTACGGCGAAATAAGCCGCGATCAGGGAGAAGCCGCCGATGGGGACGTTGATGAGGAAGATCCAGCGCCAGTCGTAATCGACGCAGAGCCAGCCGCCCAGGGTCGGCCCGACGATGGGGGCGATGATGGCGGCGACCGCAAACAGCGTCATGGCCGTGCCCTGCTTCTCGGGCGGGAAGCTGTCCATCAGGACGCCCTGGCTGCACGGCTGGAGCCCGCCCCCGGCCAGCCCCTGGATCACCCGGAACAGGATCATCTGCCACAGGCTGGTCGCGAACCCGCACGCCGCCGAGGCGAGGGTGAAGCCGGCGATCGACAAGCAGGAAGTAGTTGCGGCGGCCGAGGTGGGACGACAGCCAGCCGGTGATCGGCAGGACGATGGCGTTGGCGGCCAGGTAGCTGGTGATGACCCAGTCGGCGTCGCTCTGGGCGGCCGACAGGCCGCCCGCGATGTAGCGCAGGGCCACGTTGGCGACCGTGGTGTCCAGGATCTCCATGAACGTGGGCACGACGACGATCGAGGGCGACGACCCACGGGTTGATCACCCACGGTCGGGCGCCGGCAGGGCTAAGCGTCACACTGCTCATGATGCGTTCCTCCCTCCCCTCACCCCCGACCCCTCTCCCCGAGAGGAGAGGGGAGGAAGTCTGACTCTCCTCTCCCCCGCTTCGGGGGAGAGGGGTCGGGGGTGAGGGGGATGGTTTCGGGTCAGGGTTTGGCGTCCGCCGGGCCGGTCGGAAGGCTGGCCGGGAGTTTCAGGACTTTCCCCGCGCCCGGCCCCGTGGGCGGCTCCTTGTAGTACACGGTGGGCGTGACCGACAGACCCGCGAACAGCGGGGTCTTGTCCGGGTCGTAGTCCGTCAGCTCGATGCGCACCGGCAGCCGCTGCACGATCTTGACGTAGTTGCCCGTCGCGTTCTCCGCCGGCAGCAGGGAGAGGGTCTGGCCCGTCCCCATGGTGAAACCGGCAACGCGGCCCTCGAACTCCTTGCGGCCGCCGTACATGTCCACTTCGCAGCGCACCCGCTGGCCGATGCGTAGGTCGGCCAGCTGCGTCTCCTTGAAGTTGGCGTCGATCCAGACTTCCGTGAGCGAGCGGACGGCCATCAGGCTCTGGCCGGCCTGGACGTCGTTGCCGGGGTTGACGTTGCGGCGGGTCACCACGCCATCGATGTCGCTGACGATGTCGCAGTAACGCAGGTTCAGCTCGGCCTGCTCCAGGTCGTGCTTCGCCTGCGCCAGCGTGGCCTTGGCCTGCAGCACAGCGGGGACGCGGGGGATCAGGTCGCGGAGCAGCTGATCGACGTCGCCGTTCTTGGCCCGCCTCTGGAACTCGTCGAGGGCCTGCTTCGGCGTCAGGCCGGTGGACAGGAGCGGCTCGCCGAGCTGGGTCATGGTCTGCGTCAGCTCGCCCAGCGCCGTGCGAACCGCCGAGGCGGTCTGGTCGAGGTCCGGCGGCACGGCCGTGAGGTCCTTCTTGTCCTGGGCCTGGGGCGGCAGCCCGAGGGCCGCCCGGGCCTGGTAGACGTCCTCGCGCGCCTGGGCGGCCGCGGCATCGGCCACCCGGAATTGCGACTCGTGCTGATCGAAGTCCTCGCGGCTCACGGCGGACGACGCGAGCAGCCGCCGGCCGCGCTCGTACTCGGACTGGGCCTCGTCGAGCGTGGCCTGCCGGGTCTTCAGGGCGGCCGCCAGGGCCCTCAGCTGGGCGATCTGGGCGTTGACCTGCTCGGAGGCGAGCTGGAGCTTCCAGCGCTGGCCGACCGCCTGGGCCTCCAGCCCGCGGGCCTGCGCCTCGGCCGCGGTCAGGTTCGCCTCGGCCGACTCGACGGCGGCGCGCTTCAGCGCGGCCTGCACCTCGTACGGCTCCCGGTCGAGCCGGACCAGCACGTCCCCCTTCTTCACGCGGTCGTTGTCGTCCACCAGGACCCGGGCCACCTGGCCGGACACCCGCGGCGCTACGTAGGTGACGTGGCCGTTGACGTAGGCGTCATCCGTGCTCACCGTGTTCAGAGCCGTAACTACCTGCGGGACGAGGAAGTAACCGCCCACCGCCAGCGCGGCCACGGTCGCGACCAACAGCAGCCACTTCCGGTAGCGGTGCATAGGCGGCGTGGCGACGGACGGTTGGGGCTGGGTGACACGAGGCGAACCGTCTGTCGGCGTGGCAGGCGCCTTGGGGGGCGGGGGCGGATCGGCCGTGGCGGTCGATGTACCATCCGGCGCTCGCGTGGGCGCCTCGTCCGGAGGGGCTGGCGCGGCTGCGGTCGAGATGTGAGAGTTTCGAGATTCCTTGCTGGGTGCCGTCTTCATGGTTGAACTCCTATGTCAGACCGTACCGATGCGAGAGGAAACACAGTTCATGCGGTCGCGTCACTGGAAACTTGGCTCCTGGCGGCGCATGGTCGCAAGGCAGGTCTTCCCCGCGGCGTCGATGCAGGTCGCCCCCGTCAGATCCACGCGGAGCGTTCGTTTGCGTGGACGGGTCAGGGTGCTGTGCCGGCGCTCTTGCATCTCCACCGCTGCTCCTGCGCTTGCCGGCTTCGGCCTATAGCAGAGGCCGTACCGGCAAGGCGAACATTCTCTCGCTTCGCCTCATAAAGTGGGGAACGGAAGGGACTTGTGGATCCGACGGGGTGAGATGGTCGTGAGGACGGCGGGGAAAGCGCCGCCGGCGCGGCGCCGCTCCGGTGGCACAATCGCTGTCGGGGTGGCACTAATTTGGACGGGATATGGCGAGCTTTTTCATCTTCTTCTGCGGCGTGGCGCGCTTCATCCCCAGGCAGGCCGCGGCCCCCTCGGCCCGCCGCCGGGGCGTGCTGCTCAGGGGCCGGTCTGGCCGGGGTCGGCGACCCCCGCCCCTCGTTGCAGGGTTTCGAGCGACAACCTATCGATCCCGCGCAGGAGTTCCTCCGCCATGGCGGCGAGTCGGGCCGCCAGCGGCTCCGCCTCCTCCAGCCGGCCGTCGGCCGCGCGATCCTCGAGGTCCGACGCCGTGCCGCCGGCCGTGGTGGAAAATACCGAGACCATGCCGGCCAACTTGTGGGCGGCCTCACGGAGGCGCGGCGCGTTCCGGTCCCGCAGAGCGTCCTGCACCGCCCTCAGTTGCCCCGGCAGGCCAGCCCGGAACGCCCGACAAATCCCCTCCAGGATGGCGGCGTCGCCCGCGCAAGCTGCCAGCAGCACGCGCGGGTCGAGCAGACCCAGCTCTGTCTCGCCGTCGGCGGGAGGAGGGACGGGCTCAGGGAGGCCCGCGCCCACGACCCGGTCGATCGCCGCCCACAGGTCGGCGGCCCGGATCGGCTTGGCCAGGAAATCGTCCATGCCGGCCGCGAGGCAGCGCTCGCGGTCTTCTTTCCGCGACCGCGCCGTCAAGGCGATGACGGGCAGATGGCCCCCGGCGGTCCGCTCCCGCTCGCGGATCGCCCGGACGACCTGGAAGCCGTCCAGCTCCGGCATGTGGACGTCCAGGAGCAGCAGGTCGAAGCCTCCCTCTTCCGCCAGGGCCAGCGCCTCCCGGCCGTTGTTCGCCAGCCGCACGCGGTGGCCGCGCCGGCCGAGCAGTTGCTCCAGGAGCTGCGCATTGAACTCGTTGTCTTCGGCCACCAGGATGTGCAGCGGCAGTGGCGGCCGGCGACGCGGCCGGCGTCGAGCCTGCTGGCGGAGCGTCGGCCGGCTCACGCCGGCCGTCGCCGCCCTGCGGCCGCGGCTCATCACCCGGTAGATCGTCTCGAGCAGCTCGTCCTGCTGGACCGGCTTGAGCAGATGGGCGTCGATCCGCAGCTCGCGGGACCGGGCCAGGTCGCCGGGGCGGTCCCCGGAGGTCAGCAGGATGATGCGCGTGGCGGACAGCTCGGCCCGCTTGCCGGATCTTGGCGGCCAGCGCCAGGCCGTCCGTGTCGGGCATGCGGGCGTCGAGCAGCACCAGCGCGTACGGCCGGCCCAGCGCTGACGGCGTCCCAGAGGGCGTCCAGGGCCGCCAGCCCGTCGCCCACCGCCGTCGGCTCCATCTGCCAGCCGCGCAGCCACTCCTCCAGGATGCGGCGGTTGGTGGCGTTGTCGTCGACGATGAGCACCGGCAGGTTGTGGAGCAGGACCGGCGGCCGGGCGGCGACCGGCTCCGGAGGGATGCGGCTGCCGCCCGAACCGCGCCGTGAAGGCGAAGGTGCTGCCCCGGCCCGGCTCGCTGTCCACGGTGATCGTGCCGCCCATCAGGGCCACCAGCCGGGCGGCGATGGTCAGGCCCAGGCCGGTGCCGCCGTACTTGCGCGTGGTCGAGGTGTCCTCCTGCTCGAAGGCCCGGAAGATCGTCTCCTGCTTGTCCGGCGGGATGCCGATGCCGGTGTCGCGCACCGTGAAGCGGAGGCCGACCTCCTCCGGCGGCACGGCGGTCGGGGTCGGCCATCGACTTCCACGCAGACGACCACCTCGCCTTCTTCGGTGAACTTGATGGCGTTGCCGACCAGGTTGAGCAGCACCTGCCGCAGCCGGCCGGCGTCGCCGACCAGGGCGTCGGGCACGTCCGGCTGCACGTGGTAGACCAGCTCCAGCCCCTTCGTGTGGGCCCGCACGGCCAGCGCCCGCAGGGTGTCGCCCGACCGCCGCCCGCAGGGAGAAGTCGGCCGGGTCCAGCTCGAGCTTGCCGGCCTCGATCTTGGAGAAGTCGAGCAGGTCGTTGATGATGCCCAGCAGGTTGTCGGCCGCGGACTTGACCGTCTTCAGGCACTGCCGCTGGTCCTCGGTCAGCGGCGTGTCGAGGACCAGTTCGGTCATGCCGAGGATGGCGTTCATGGGCGTGCGGATCTCGTGGCTGACGTTGGCCAGGAACTCGTCCTTGGCCCGGTTGGCCGCCTCCGCCGCCTCCTTCGCCTGCCGCAGCTCCGCCTCCAGCCGCTTGCGTTCCGAGATGTCCTGGATCACCGCGATGACGTAGGCGGGCCTGCCCGCCGCGTCCGCTGGAGCGAGACGGACAGCTGACCCCAGACGACCGAGCCGTCCTTGCGGACATAACGCTTCTCCAGCGAGTAACTGCTGCGACTCGCCCTCGCAGGAGGGCGGTCGAACTGCTCGAGGCTGGCCGGCAAGTCCTCGGGGTGGGTGATGTCCTGCCAAGGCGTCCATTGTGGAGGGCAGTCAATTCCTCGCGCGTGTAGCCGAGGATGGCGCAGAACTTCTCGTTGACGCGCAGCAAGCGGCCGTCGAGGTCCGTGTGGGCGATGCCGACGGCCGCGTTCTCGAACGTGCCGCGGAACCGCTCCTCGCTCTCGCGCAGCGCCTCCTCGGCCCGCTTCCGGTCGGTGATGTCCCGCGCCAGCGTCACGGTGCGTTGCTGGCCACTGTCCCAGAAGGATTTGCCCCGGACTTCGACCGGAAAGCTCGTCCCCTCCTTGCGACGGTGTCGGGTCTCGAACGCGATCGTCTCTCCGGCGAGGAGCTTGCGCTTGATCTCCTCCAGGCCGGCGGGAGCGACGTCGGGGTCAAAGTCGAACGGCGTCATCCCGAGTATCTCGTCCCGGGTGTACCCCAATGTCTCGCAAGCCAGGCGGTTCACGTCCAGGATGCGGCTCTGCTGGTCGAACAGGAAGAACCCATCGGCGGCGTGGTCCACGAAAATGCGGAACCGCTGTTCGCTGGCGCACAGCGCCTCCTCGGTCTGCCGGAGGTCGGTGATGTCGGTGCATGTCCCAAACCACTTGACGATGTTGCCGCTGCCGTCGCGGATCGGCACGCCACGCGTCTTGAACCAGCGGTATTCACCGTCGTGCCGGCGGACACGGTATTCAACGTCGTAGGGGTGACGCCCCGCCACGGACTCCAGCCAGAACTGCCGCGTCGGCTCGCGGTCGTCGGGGTGCAGGGTCTCCAGCCAGCGCCAGCCGAGCAGGTCCGCCTCCGCGACGCCGGTGTGCTCCGTCCACTGGGTGCTGAAGTAGTCGCAGGCGCCGTCCGGCGTCGCGGACCAGACGAGCTGCGGCAGCGCCTCGGTCAGGCTCCGCCAGCGCTGTTCACTCTCGCGCAGCGCTTCCTCGGTGCGCTTGAGCTTCGTGATGTCGCGGGAGACGCCGAACGTGCCGGTGATCCGGCCGTCCGGGTCGCGGAAGGGCATCTTGGTGGAGGAGACCCACCGCACGTGGCCGTCGAGCCAGGTCTCCTTCTCCTCCTTGCCCACCAACGGCTCTCCCGTGCGGACGATGTGCAGTTCGTCCTCACGCGCCAACCGGGCGTGCTCCTCCGTGAAGAAGTCGAAATCCGTCTTGCCGATCGCTTGCGCGGGGTCGCTGAGGCCGAAGTAACTTGTCAAGGCCTTGTTGATGCGGACGAAGCGGCCGCCGACGTCCTTGAAGTAAATGTTGTCCGGGAGGTTGTCCAGGAGCGTGTGAAGCAGATCGCGCTCGTGGGCCAGCGCCTCTTCCGTGAGCTTGAGCTTGGTGATGTTGCGGGACACGCCGAACGTGCCGATGATGGCGCCATCCGTGTCGCGCAAGGGCATCTTGGTGGTGGAAACCCAGCCCATGCGGCCGTCGAGGTGGACCCCTTTTTCCTCCTTGCCGATGACGGGCCGGCCGGTGCGCAGGATCTCCTGTTCGTCCTCATGGGCCGGCCGGGCATGTTCCTCGGTGAAGAAATCGAAGTCCGTCTTGCCGATCGCTTCGGCGGGGTCGGCCAGGCCGAAGAACGTAGCCAGGGCCTTGTTGATGCGGAGGAAGCGGCTCTGAGCGTCCTTAAAATAAATCTTGTCGGGGATGTGGTCCAGGAGCGCGTGGAGGAGAGAGCGTTCCTGGCTCAGGGCTTGCTCGGCTTGCAAGCGCTCTCGGGTGATGCGTTCCAGTTCGGCGACGTGCCGGCGCCTTTGGACCAGCGCCATGATTTGGCGGCTCAGGATGCGGAAGGCCTGCGCCTGTTCGGCGGTCAATTGCCGCGGCCGACGGTCGATGACGCACAACGACCCCAGCGCATGACCTTCCGGGGTCACGAGGGGGCGCCCGCATAAAACCGGATGCCCGGATCAGAGGTCACGAGCGGGCTGCTGGCAAACCGCTCGTCGGCGGACGCATCCGGGACGATCAGGAGATCCTGTCTCAAGATCGTGTCGGCGCAAAAGAGACATCCCGGGGCGTTGCGGTCGCCGCCCAGCCAAACCGGGACTTGAACCACTGCCGATCCTGGTCGATCAGGCTGACCAGCGCGATGGGGGTCTGGCAAATACTCGCGGCGAGCGCCGTGAGTTCGTCAAAGGACTCTTCCGAGGCCGTGTCCAGGATTTCCAGCGAGCGGAGGACTGCGAGCCGGGCCGCTTCGTCAGGAGGCAAGGGCGGCTGCACGTTCGTCTCAGGCATCTTTTTTGTTCCCGATGGCGGGCCGGCCGGGATTGATTGATGCCCGGTTGAGCCGAACATCACGATTGCGAATAAAATGCCAAGACCTGGAAACGGAGTAACGAGATCATGGCCCACCTGTTGCTCATCGATGACGACCCGGCCCTGATCCCGGAGCAGGTGCGCCAGGCGTTCCCCGCCCCCCGTCACCGGGTCGAAGTGGCCGGCACCGGCGCCGAGGGGCTCGAGCGCGTCCGCGCCGACCCGCCCGATGTCATTCTGCTCGACCTGCGTCTGCCCGACCAGTCCGGCCTGGAGGTCTACCAGCAGATCCGCCGGCATCGACGCGCGGATCCCAGTCATCTTCATCACCATGGCCAAGGGGGCGGACGCGGCCATCGAGGCGATGAAGCACGGGGCCTACGACTACCTGTTCAAGCCGCTCGACCTGAACCAGCTGCGGCGGGTGGTCGGCGAGGCGCTGGAAGTGGTCCGGCGGATGCGCGAGCCGGCCGTCGTCGCCGAGACGGCCGCCGACCCGGACGCGGACGGCGCCATCGTCGGCTCCTGCCCCGCCATGCAGCGAGGTCTACAAGGCCATCGGCCGCGTCGCCGCCCAGGACGTGCCGGTGCTGATCACCGGCGAGAGCGGCACCGGCAAGGAACTGGTCGCCCGGGCCATCTACCAGCACGGTACGCGGGCCGATAGCGCCGTTCCTGGCGCTCAACTGCGCGGCCATCCCCGAAAACCTGCTGGAGAGCGAGCTGTTCGGCCACGAGAAGGGCGCCTTCACCGGGGCCGACCGCCGCCGCATCGGCAAGTTCGAGCAGTGCAACGGCGGCACGCTGTTCCTCGACGAGATCGGCGACATGCCGCTGGCCTTGCAGGCCAAGATCCTGCGCCTGCTGCAGGAGCAGGCGTTCGAGCGCGTCGGCGGCAACGAGACGGTCCGGACCGACGTGCGGCTGATCGCGGCCACCCACCGCGACCTGAAAGCCTGGTCGGCCGAGGGGAAGTTCCGGCCGGACCTGTATTACCGGCTGGGCGTCTTCACCATCCACCTGCCCCCCTTGCGCGAGCGCGGCGACGACCTGCCGCTGCTGGTGCGGCACTACCTGCGGCGCTTCAGCCGCGAGCTGGGCCGGGAAGTTCGGGAGGTCGCCCCGGAGGCGCTGGAGCGGCTGCGCGGCTACGCCTGGCCGGGCAACATCCGCGAGTTGCAGAGCGTGCTCAAGCAGGCCCTGCTGCGGGCGAGCGGCCCGACGCTGCTGCCGGCCTTCCTGCCCGAACTCGGCGCCAGAGCTCGACTTGCCAGGCCCGGCAGCGCCGTCGGCGGACCTCGGCCTGGAAGCCTTCATCCGCCAACGGCTCGGGCCTGAGGCGAGCGACCTGTACGCGGAGACGCACCGCCAGGTGGACCGGCTCTTGCTGCCCCGCGTCCTGGAGTACACGGGCGGCAACCAGCTCCAGGCGGCCCGCCTGCTGGGGATCGCCCGGCAGACGCTGCGGCAGAAACTCCGCGACCTGGGCCTGCACTTGACGCACTCCGTCGAGGCCGACGACGATCAGGCGTAGGTCCGCTCCGCCACTCTTGAAGCCAGACCCGCGGTGACGCCGGCGGCGAACGCGGCGGCGCCCTTCAGAAAGTCTCGGCGATGGAATTCGGACATTGGATCTCTTCGGCGCGTTTTCGCCTCCGGAACAAGCGTCATCGCGGCGGCCGCACGCCGGTCGCCGCGTCAGTCGGCGGCCTTCCCGTCGGCATGGACCAGCGGCCCATCGACCAGGTGCTCCCCGACGAACCACACTTGCATCTCGTTCGTGCGGATCACGTTGCTGACCAGCAGGTCGTTGGTCCCGTCGTCGCCGTCCTCGGCTGCCTTGCGGGCCATGGCGCGCGCCTCCTTGAGTACGATCTCGTGCGCGAGCAACAGGCGGGAGAGCTGGACAGGGCCATTCCTCCCGCCCCCGGGGCGGCGCGGATCAGGGTCGTCTCGGCCACGTCGGCGGACATGGCGATGCTGACGCCGCCCAGGATTAGGCGCCAGGGCCGGAGTCTGCACGTCCACGGCCGAACGCCACCAGGCTCTCGCGAAGCCGGCGCGGCCGGCCTGCCGCTGCGGCGCCGCTTCTGAGTTCGGCTCCACCCCAAGGCAAGGACCGTGCCGCGTGGGGAAACGGGCCGCCGGAAGGCCAGAAACCCGTGGAAGATGGAAGGAGAGTCGCCCGTCCGGCAAGAAACCTGCCACGCCAGTAGGGTCTCCGCATTGGTATCTACACAAGTTCGCAGGGCGTCGGGGGCGTCGTCTTCGCCCCGGAGGGGCGGCGGTGCATAGCCAGGGGTGAAACCCCTGGAAAGAAGCGGCGCCCCTTGGGCGATTCAGCCCCGGAGGGGCGGCGGCGCCTCGCCTACCGCCCCTCCGGGGCTGAATCCGTGGGGAGGTCGGTCGTCTCCCCAGGGGTTTCACCCCTGGCTATGCACCGCCGCCCCGCCGGGGCGGAAGCCAGATCAGCCGCGCCCACTTGTGTAGATACCAATGAGTGTCTCCGTTTGGCCTCGCTCGGCCCAAAAGCCCGCAGGCCCGAAATCAAACGGAGACGCTGCTCATGACGGCGGAGGACGCCGGCGGTCAAGAAATAAGCCGGGCCTTAGAAGGAGGTCCGGGCGCCGGCCCGGCCTGGGAGATCGTGCACCCGGACACGGGCGCGGGCGTCGCGGACGGGGCGGCCACGTGCGATTCGGTCGTGTTCTCGGAAGGCTTCGAGGGCGGCGTCGCCATGAGGCGCCTTCGTGGTGCGAAATCCAAGCGCGACGGGCATTATTCCACCTGCGGCGTCCGATGTCCAGCGCCATGTCTGCCGCCTGTCATTTTTCAGGGGCGTCTTCCGCGTTGTGGCAAGGTTTCCCGACCCTGCCACCGCCGCCAACCGCAGGTCTCCTCTTCTGGCGGCGGCGATCTTCGGTCGGGTCGCATGGCACGGTCAGGAGACCGTGCCACAACGGCGAGGGATCATCCATCCCCTCGGCTCACGAAATGGCCTTGCCGCCGCTTCACAGCGTCATGCGCATCCTCTGATGCATAAGCAGCGCTTCTCTCGAAATAGCCCTAGCGCTTAGAATGGAGCGAGCACTCCATCGCGCCCCAAGCGGTCGCAGAAGGACTAGCAGGCCGGGCAGTGGCTTCCGTCTCTTCCGCACCCTGCTCTGCCTGACGTTCATAAAAGGGTAACGCTCTATGTCCGATGCCGAATACGTCGCCGCGGTCAAAGGCCGACTGGATACTGTCATCCAAGCCGCAATCAACTGGCTGAATGCGCAAGAGAGGAAGCCGTGGTCATCGGAAGACGAACAGCGCTGTGTGAAGGCGACAAGGGCGTGCGTAGAGGAACTGAAACCACTGATCGGGAGCCGGCTAATTCAGCTGGCTCAGAAGTACGCCCACCCTGATCCCAATTGCTTTGGCGTTCCGCTAGTCAACGCTCTGCATGCGCTCGCCTGGAGAGACGGCCCGCGCTCGTCTCTTCGCTCCATTCAGGACTGCTACCACTACCTAATCAACTTGTCGGTCGTCGTCTCAGGTTCTACGGAATCAGCCGTGTCCGAGAGGGACCGAACCCCTTACGATCCCCACCAACGACAGCCTGAAACGCTAGGCGAGTTGGAGCGGTGGATGTACGCCGATGCGGCCGGTGGAATCATGAAGCCTCCAGTGATCCATCTCCATACGCCGCCAGTCCCCGGGCTTGACCGGCTAGACTCGTACTGCAAAGCGAAGTACCTCCGGAACCTCTCCATCGAAACCGTGCGAGGCCTCATAGGCGAGTACGCCCTGGCCCGCGACATTTCTGCCCAGGAGGCCAGAGCTGCGTCAATTCAAGAGACCGCGAATGCTTTGGCTCCGAAAGCCCCCGCCAAGCATCTCGACGATCGCCAGCGCACCGTCGTCGCCGGTTCGGCCGCCCCCTCCCCGCTTCTCCAGCCGCCGGACAACTGGGACCGCAACTCACGCACTTCCGCGGTAGAACCCTTGCCGGCCGAGGACTTGCCCCTATGGGAAAAACTGCAAGCGGCCCTCGCGGGCTTGGCGGGTTGCATGAAGTCCCGTCCGGACCTTCCCCTTGGCCGTGCAACTGATTTTCACCATCGGATCGCCGATTCCCTGAAGGACGTAGGCGCGGCGTTACGGGCCGTTGGGCTACAGGACTGCATGGACGATTGGGATTGCCCCCGAGGGCACGGAAGCTACGCCCGGAACCTATTGCAGTTCACCCGCGATCCGACGCCGGAAGTGGTCGGCCGTCTGCTGAGCCAGGATGCCAGGGAACCCGCCTTCCTCGACCTGATGCGCCGGGATATTGTCCAATTCGCGGAGAGGCTGCTGGCCGCCACGAAACCCACATCGAGTTCCTTGCTGCACTTCAACCCTGTCGCGCCCCTTCCCGAAAGGCCTGCCGCCGAAGACATCAACGCAGCCATCGAGCAGGCCGGCCTCGGACCCTTCCTTGACAAGCTCGGTGCTGTCATAGCGCAGGCTCTCGCCTCCCGACCATCCCTGCCCGTTCCACAGGAACTGAGGCGGATCGCCGGCGGTGGCCCCGTCACCGCCACCCACATCATGGCATACCTCACGCACGTTTGCCGGATACCGCCATCCGAACAGCTACTACTGACGCATCGTCAGAAACACGCACTACTCGAAGCCGGGGTCCGGGTGGAGCGCGAGTTGGCCGGACGTGCCGCCGACGAACCCGGTGAGACATCAGCCGACGGCACCATACCTCAGCAGACCACCGCAGACCTTCCCAATGGCCCGTTCGGGACCGACGGCTTCCGATACCGGAAGAAAGAGGTCCGTTTCGGTCGGGCCGCGAAACAGCGAGCGCTACTGCTTGCCCTGTGGGACGAGGAAAACCTCCGACCGCGAGACCCAAGACCGGTCCAGGATGTTCTCGATGCGGTCTATGGAGAGGACCATGACACCGATGATGCCGCGTTCCGTCAACTCTGCGCGGACACACGCAGTCGGTTTGAGAAATCCGCGGTGCCTTTGACAATCGAGACGGTGCAGGGGCGCATCCAGTTGATACCCCGTCCGCAGTGAGATCGGCGCAAGCTACGCTCCTCTTGCGCCCGGTGTGATAAGCTCGCACCGTCCTCAAACGAGGAGGTGCGAACATGCCCAAGACTTCTGGCCGAAGCCAGCCCCGGAAAGTACCTGACTCGCGGCGCACCGATCCTGCCAAGTCGCTCAGCCACCGGGAGCGCCAGGCGAAACGGAAGCAGGAGTTCGCCTTCCGCGCGCTGTGTTTGAAAACTGCGGTAGCGGTCGTCGCGATGGGGATGACCGCGTGTCTCTGCTGGCTGTTCCTGGCGTACAATCGGCCGGAATTCCTTGAGCGGATTCTGACCTTCATCGCTTGCGTGGCGGGCGGCTACGGCTACGCACGCGGAAGTGCCAAGCATGTTGAGCGGTAGGCTTGACCCGTCTTGGCCCTCATCTGGTCGGCGGGGTAGAATGGTCTCGGGCAACGCGCCGCACCCCCGGGCGCGGGATGCCGCATCGGTCGGCGGCTGCGGGTTCCGCTTCCCTTCCCCGCGGCCGCCTCCTTCATCCGGCGCAAGGTGAGCGGGAAGGCAGGGCCCGTGGTCCGCAAGTCCCAATCTCCACACAAGCGCCGGCCGCCCGCCCCCTGTCCCATGGGCCGACGCCGCAGGAACGCCTGGCCCGGCTGCTCCAGGACGCCGAGGCCAGGGGCGTCAAGCCCGTTGATGAGGCCGCCCTGGAGGCGATGGGCGGCGTCTGGCCCAAGGGCGAGAACCTCGATGAGTTCCTGGCTTGGCTCTACGAGTCCCGACGCAACGGAAGATACGACTGACATCGGGTGCCCCATCACCATCGTCCCGCTGCAGGCGCTGGCCGCGGAGGCGCGAGGACTGGAGCGGCGGGTTGCCGAGCTGGTGAACGCGGCCTACGGCCTGACGCCGGAGGAAGTCGCCCTGATGTGGAAGACGGCGCCGCCGCGGATGCCGGGCGCGCCACGGGGTACGACCTCGCATCGCCCCAATAAGGCAGAGGCGACCAAGAGGACCGTTGCCCCCAGTTGACTGTTATGCCGGATGAGCGCCAATGGGACGAAGAGGCCGTCCGTCTGCTGGCAGAAAAGCTCTCCGAGTTCTACAAGGAAACGCAGGGCCGCGGCCACCGCTGCGTGGTCGAGACCTACCTTCGGGCCGGCCGACAGCACTATATACTTCGCCTACCCGGACGACTACACCGACACCTTCATCGGCTACGACGAGCAGGGACAGTTCACGAAGCGCCCCCAGAAGCGCGCCTTTGAGAACGTCTTCGTGTACGACCGCCAGGCCGGGCCCTGGACCTCTACGTCCAGGGCGACCGGGGCGTCCGCGCCCGGCTGGTTTACATCTTCTGCACCGTGATCCTAGCGCATCGAAGAGGGAGTGAGCCGGCGATGGCAAACCATGCGGCAGGCGCCGACGAGCAATCCCTTTCCGCTCGTTCCCCTCGTTCCCGAACTCCCGTTCGGGAACGCCCTCCGCGAGACTCCCGTTTCGCGCCGGCCCGACCCTCGCGGGACGGCAATGCGCCACTGGCGTCCAACGGCGCTCATTCCATACTTCTGTTCTGCGCTAATATCGTGTATACTATTGGCCGACACGCCCCGCGGCCGCCGCAGAGCCGGCGCGGGCCGGGGGCGCCGGGCTGGCACGGCGAGCGGGCCGCTCGTCGCCGATCCGTGCCCGTGGTTGCCGGTCAAGGAAAGGGGCGCCGCGCAAGCGTGTCGGTCTTACGTCCTTACAGGCATGGGCGCCGTGGGGCGGGAGGCGACGGTCATGGGCACGCAGCCAGAACGAGCGTGTGTCGGCCTTACGGGCACAGACGCCGTGCGGCGGGGACTGGTGCGATCCGGCGCCCGGAGGCCGCCAGGTGCGACGGAGGGGATGGTTGCCACGGTCCCCGAAGGCGAGTTCAGCGGCCAGGAGACGGCGCCACGACGGGGTTTCGAGCAGTCCTCATTCGGGCCCCTTGGGTAACGCAAGCGGCCGGTCGTTTTGTCGGCGGACGAGGTGCGGCCATGAAGCACAACCGGATCGGCGAGTGCCCGCTGGCTCCCCGTCGTCCGCAGGCGGGCGTCCGGGCGCGCCGGAAGCGAGCGGACGCCCCCGGCCGTGGCGTCCGTCCCCCGCAGCTGGCGCGTGTCCTCCGGCGTGAAGGGCTGGAGGCCGTCGGCGCCGGTAAGAAGCGGCGCTACCCCCGGGCGACCGTAAAGACTCTCCAAGGGCTTCTCTGCCGCGGCATCGGCGTCTCCACCAGCAACGGCTGCCTTGCCGCCGTCAAGGGGTTCGCGCGCTGGCTGTTCGAGAAGGAACGGGTTGATCGGGATCGGATGGTTTCGCTGTCGCGGTTGAACGCGAAGACCGACCGGCGCCACGAACGCCGGGCGTTGCCGGAGAAGGAACTGCAAGCGCTCCTATCCTCCGCCGGCGGTTCCAAGGTCGAATTCCTCGGGCTGACCGGGAACGACCGGATGATGGTCTATGCCCTGGCCATCTTGACCGCCGCGGGCCTTCCTTACCGGGACGCCGACGGGCGCGTCGCCGACTTCCACGCCCTGCGCCACAGCTATATCACCCTGCTGGAGCGAAGTGGAGTCAGCCCGAAGCTGGCGCAGGAACTGGCCCGGCACTCCGACATCCGCCTGACGATGAACGTCTACACCCACGTCCGGCTTCACGACCTCGCTGGCGCGGTCGATGGGTTGCCGGCGCTGCTGCCGTCCGCCGCTGCCGATGGCCCGATGAAGGCGACCGAGACCGACTCGGTTTGTGCGCCGGTTTGCACCGGGTTTGCACAAACCACTGATAGCGAGAGCTATCATCTGAGACTGGTTGAGGCGCTAAAGGACGGTGGGGGGAGGAAGGGCACTGGCCCCAACCCCTTGATGTCACAAGAGGTTGAGGCCGGTTGCGCTTCCGTGAGACTGATTGAGTCTGAGCTACCCGGCCAGGATTCGAACCTGGACAAAGAGAGCCAAAATCTCTTGTGCTACCGTTACACTACCGGGTAAGGGTGGCGGGCCGCGCTTGAATACCCCAAGCCGACCGGAAGCGATCCGCACGTCCTTCGGTGTTGCTGCACCCCGCCTATTCTGGCAGCGGCGATTTCCGCGGTCAAGGGGCCATTGGTTCGGCAGGGTTCCCGTCGCGCTTCTTCCTCTGCTCCAACTGGGCCAAGCGGTCCCTAAAAGCGCCGCAGGTTCCCGGTGGCGGCCTCATTGGGCTTCTGTCCTGATACCGATAGGACTTACGACTCTAATTAGGCCGCTACTCGGCTTCGGCGCCGCTCGCCGGGTCCGCGAAAAACAGGTACAATGATCGCATGGAACTTCCGATCCTGAATCCGCCGCGAGACGCGGGGCGCCGCGGACTCCTGGAACTCTCGCGCGACGAGCTGCTGAGCTGGCTCCGGGAACACGGCCAGCCGCCGCTCCGCGCCCGCCAGCTGCGCCGCTGGGTCGTCGTCGGACGGGCCACGTCCTTCGACCAGATGACCGACCTGCCGCGCGTCCTCCGCGAACAGATCGCCGAGGAGTTCGTCCCGCTCGGAACGACGGTGGACCGCCGCCTCTCGTCCAGCGACGGCACGCAAAAGCTGCTCTTGCGGCTCCACGACGGGCAGGTCGTCGAGTGCGTCCTGCTGCCGGAGCGCGACCGGCGCACCGTCTGCATCAGCACACAGGTCGGCTGCGGCATGGGCTGCGTCTTCTGCGCCAGCGGCATCGGCGGCGTCGTCCGCAACCTGTCGTCCGCCGAGATCCTCGAACAGATGCTGCACGCCCGCAATCTGCTGCCGGCCCACGAACGGCTTACCAACATTGTCGTCATGGGCATGGGCGAGCCGACGGCCAACCTCGATGCGCTGCTGGAGGCGCTGGAGACGGCCACGGCCGCCGACGGCGCCGGCCTCGGCATCGGCGCTCGGCACGTCACCATCTCCACTGTCGGCGTCCCGGTCAAGATTCGCCGCCTCGCTGAGCTGGGCCGGCAGTTCTCGCTGGCCGTGTCGCTGCACGCCCCCAACGACGCCCTGCGCAACCGCATCGTGCCGACCAACGACACGATCGGCCTGGCCGCCATCCTCGAAGCGGCCGACGCTTTCTACGAACGCACCGGGCGGCAGGTGACGTATGAATATGTGCTGCTTCGTGAACTGAACGACCGGGCGGCCCACGCCGCGGAGCTGGGCCGACTGCTGCGCGGCCGGCAGGCCCACGTCAACCTGATTCCGTTCAACGACGTGGAGGGGCTGTCGTACCGCCGGCCCACGCAGGAGGCGATCAACGACTTCACGGCGATCCTGAAGCAGTACGGCGTCAGCGTCAAGGTGCGCAGCGCAAGGGGGCGGACATCGACGCGGCCTGCGGCCAGCTGCGGCGCTCGGCCCTGGCCGCACCGGAACCCCTTCCCACCGCCGGGGTTTAATGCGCGGCGGCGGACACCGGCCCCATCCGGCCGACGTGAGGCTCTCGTGGCAACGATCGGCGAGACCAGCGCGCAACTGGCCCTCCGCGACCCGGACATCCGCCTGATGCTGCGGGTGCGCGCCGACGAGCCGGGTGCCTTCGAGGAGCTGGTCGAGCAGTTCCAGCATCGCCTCATCGCGGTGATGCACCACCTGGTCGGCGACGAGGCCGAGGATCTCGCCCAGGAGGTGTTCCTCCGCGTCTACCGGGTGCGCCAGAAATACCGGCCGCGTTCCAAGTTCTCGACCTGGCTGTTCACCATCGCCAACAACCTCGCGCTGAACAGCCTGCGCAGCCGCCAGCGCAAACCGACGACGCCGCTGGCCGTCCACGACTCGGGGCCGCTCGGATCGCGGCCGGAGGAGCAGCTGGTCCGCGACCAGCGCAGCGGCCCCATGCAGAAAGTCCAGCGGCAGGAGTTGGCCGCGGTCATCCAGGAGGCGCTGGCCGGGCTGAACGAGCGGCAGCGCGTGGCCGTCGTCCTCAACAAGTTCGAGGACATGAATTACGCGGAAATCGCCGAGGTCATGGGACTGACCACCAAGGCGGTGAAGTCGCTGCTGAGCCGGGCGCGCGTGAACCTGCGCGCGGCCCTGGCCGGTTACGTCTACATGGACGGTCAGCCGGCCCCGCAAGTGGAAGAAGAGAGTGAGAAGTGAGGAGGGGGGAGTGAGGAGAAAAGACAATCCGCCGCGGCTCTGCTTTTCTCCTCACTCCCCCCTCCTCACTCCTCACTCTGCAAGGAGCATCCCATGGCAGACAATCCCCCCCTGAGCGAGCAGGAGAAGGCCGACCTGGTCGCCTACCTCGACGGCGAGCTGGCCGGCGAGGCGCGTCGCGCCCTGGAGGCGCGGATCAGCCTCGACCCGGCCGCCCGCGCCGAGGCCGAAACGCTGAAGAAGACCTGGGACCTGCTCGATCACCTGCCCCGTCCGGGGCCGTCGCCGAGCTTCACCAACCGAACCCTGGAAAAGCTGGCGCCGATCCGGGCGAGGGCTGTTTCGCGCCGGCCCCGGCCGTGGCTGATCGCGGCCGGCTGGGCGGCGGCGCTGCTGGCGGCGGTCGCGGCCGGCTACGTCGGCGTCGGCCTCGCCGTCCAGCCGCCCGCCAACCCCGACCAGGATCTGGCCCGCGACCTCCGCGTCATCGAAAACAAGCGTTATTACGACAAGATAGACGACCTTGAATATCTGAAACAGCTGGAGCAGTCCGACCTGTTCGGCGACGACAGCCCCGGTTCGTGACGGGAGGCGCCTGCGGGCGTGCCGGCCATGCGACGTTTCGTTCCCCTGCTTGCGGCGATCCTTCTCGGGGCGGTGGTCCCCGTGCTGGCCGTGTCGGGCCCCGCGCCGGACGAGGTCGAACACAACCGCCGCCTGCTCGACCGCTACCGCGCCGACCCGGACCACTACGCCCGACTGCTCCGCGACCTGCGGGCCTTCCAGGCGCTGCCGCCGGATCGGCAAGAGCAGATGCGCCAGTTCGACCGGGAGCTGTACGACCAGGACCCCGAGGCGCAGACTCGGTTGTGGGAGGTGCTGGAGCGCTACACCGACTGGGTGAATCGGCTGCCCGAGGCGGATCAAAGGCGGATCGAACAGGCCGCCGACCGGAACGAGCGGCTGGCGATCGTGAAGGAGCTGCGCCAGAACGACTGGATCGCGCGTCTGCCGCAGGCCGACCGGGAGGCCGTCGCGGCGCTGCCGGAATCGCAACGATCCGAGAAGCTGGCCGCCCTCCGCAAGGAAGATCGCCGGCGCCGCCAGGAATGGGTGGACTGGGCCAATGCGCTGAAGGCGCGCCCCAACCCACGGCCGGCCCGCCAGGGCGCCCTGCCTCAGGCGCCGAGAAGCTCTGGCCGATTTCGCCAAATACGAGCTGACTCGGGAGGATCGAGCCAATCTTCACCTGGCGGAAGCCGACCCGGCCGAGAAGCATGAGATCCTCCGGCAGGAGTATTTCAAGCGCCACCCGGAAGCGCTCCAGAAGTATCGCCGGAAATGACCGGCGCGATCGACGACGATTGAGGATCCGCTCCGGCCGCGGGCCGTGATGGGAAAGGAGGCGCGGGTGCAGAGCGGTCCCTCCGAAGAATCGTTGAACGATCCGCCGCCGGCCGCGCCGGCCCTGAGCCGGGCCGCCGTCGTCAGCTTTCTCCTCGGCCTGGCGTCGCCGGTGTTTCTCATTCTGACCGGCATCCCCGCCGTCTGGATCGGTCTGAACGCCGTGCGCGCCGTCCACGGCGCCGAGGGCAGACTGCGGGGCCGTCGCCTCGCTCTGGCGGGCATGGCGCTCGGCGGCGCCGGCTGCATCGCGGCCGTGCTTGGGCTGCTGATGATCGTATTTTACACGCTGCGCGTCCGCAGTCAGCAGCTAGAGTGCGAGAACCACCTCCGCCGGATCGGCGCGGCCGTACTCAACTACGACACCACCAATGGCGCCTTCCCTCCCGGTACGCTGCCCAATGCCGGCCTGCCGCCGGACAAACGCCTGAGCTGGCTCTCGGCCCTGCCGCCCTTCCTGGAACAGAAGACGCGCGACGCGGAGCAAATGCAGTCCCTCTACGGACAGCTCGACCCGTCGCTGGCCTGGGACGCCGGTCCCAACGCGGCGGTGGCGCACACTACCGCTCCCGTCTGCGTCTGCCCCGCCCACGCCGGCGCCCCGAACCTGGCGCCTGGACATACCGACTACGTCGGCCTGGCCGGCGTCGGCCCCGACGCGGCGAGGTTGCCGCTGTCCGACCCGAACGCCGGGATGTTCGGCTACGACCGCACCGTCAAGCGGGACGACCTGACGGCCGGCGCGAGCGAGACGCTGATGGCGACGGAGACGGAGCGCAATAACGGCCCGTGGACGGCCGGCGGTTCGCCGACGGTGCGCGGCGTCGATCCCGCCGACGCCCCGTACATCGGCCCCAGCCGCGCCTTCGGCGGCCTGCACCCCGGCGGCCTCAACGTGCTGTTCGCCGACGGCTCCGCCGAATTCATGAAGGACGACGTCTCTCCGCAATTCTTCGAGACCCTGACGCGACTGCGGCGGACGGGGACGCCGCCGGGGCGGTAGGCGCTCCCGTTCGGAGGGGGTAGAATCGGGAAAGAAGTGCGGGCCTACGATCTTCGCGGAGGGGTGATATGAAGCTGTCACAGGTCATCCAGGAAATGATTCGTCTGTCGCAGGCCATCGACGATTACTGGGAGGTCGAGGGGCCGAAGCGGCACCGGGATTATCCTCTGATGCTTCCTGGGGAAGACTCCGGGCCTCCGCCGCCGGAGGAAAAGCAACTGCACGAACTTCTGGAGGGGTTGCCGGACGACACGCTGTACAAGATCGCTCTCATCATGTACCTGGGCCGCAGGCGCTTCGGCACGGACAATCTGGCCGCGGAATACCAGTCGTTGAAGGAGGATTTCGGGCCGCGGGCTGAGGCGATCGCCGTGCTGATGAGGGCGTCAGACTTAGAGCTGGAGGACGGCTTGGCGCAGCTGAAGGAGGCGCGGATCGACGTGGACAAGATGAACTTCAAGACTACTAAAACGCGCAAATAGCGGGGGCGGGCGGTCGCATCATAAGGAGTTGGCCCTTGTCCTCCAACGCCCTGACCAGCCATTTGATCCCTCTCCTGGCCGACGCCAAGGATCTGGACGACGCACACGTCCAGTTGAGAGCGAGTATACGGGGACGCCCGTTTCGGTTGTCGGCGCTGAATCGGTCAGCGGTGGTGATGTGCCTATCGGCCTGGGAAGCGTACATTGAGGAGCTGGTACGTGAGGCGTTGCAAGCCCTGCGGCCGGTAGGGCCCGCGCTCGGCGTCTGGCCGATCCACAACGCCTGGATTCGCGGGCAGCTGGGAAGATTCAACACGCCGAGCGCGGACAACGTGCGTTCGATCCTTTCCGATGCCCTTGGGTTGCCGGACATTCGGCCTTCGTGGACCTGGCGCCATTGCTCCGCCGCCCAAGCGGAGCAACGGCTGGCCTACGCTCTCCGGGTTCGCCATGAGGTAGCTCACGGGGTGAATCCACGGCCCGCTGTCTTCAATGACTATTCGAGTCGGCTGCCGAACTTCTTCCGCCGCCTGGGTGCTGCACCGATGCGGCTGTGCGGAATCACCTCGTCGCCACGCACGGCGTCGCCCATCCATGGCCGGCCTGAACGGTATGATCGAGATGGGGCGCTCAAACCTCCACCCGTCCCTCGCGCAGCCGCACCGTCTGCCGCGCCAGCCGCGCCGCCTCCGCTGGATCGTGCGTCACGTAGAGCGTCGGCACGTCCCATTCGCGCAGCACCTGTTCCACGTAATCCAGTACGCGGCTTTTCAGGTCCGCATCCAGCGACGCCAGCGGCTCGTCCAGCAGCAGCAGCCGCGGCCCGCACAACAGCGCCCGGCCCAGCGCCATGCGCTGCCGCTGGCCGCCGGACAGCGTGTGCGGCGGCCGGTCCAGCGCGCCGCCCAGCTCCAGCACCGCCACGACCCGGTCGAAGGATATCGGCCGGGAACCGGGCCGCCGCCGTCGCCAGCCGTAGAGCAGGTTGTCGCGGACGCTCAGGTGCGGGAACAACAAATGGTCCTGGAAGACGTAGCCGACGCCGCGGGCTTCCGGCGGCGGACAGACGCCGGTCGCCGCGTCGAACAGCGTCGTGTCGCCAAGACGGACCCGGCCGGAATCGGGTCGGCGGAGACCGGCCGTGATGGAAAGGATGGAGGTCTTGCCGCTGCCGGACGGGCCGAGCAGGGCGGCGATCGGGGCGTTGAGCGTGAAGGCGGCGTCCAGCACGAAACCGGAGGGGTAACGGAGCCGACAGGAGAACTCAAGCAGACTCACGGCGCGCTCCGCGGCGTTCCAGGGTTTCGCTCACGGCCAGGGCGCCGGCGGCCAGGACGAGGGAGGCGACGACCAGCCCCCACATGCGCGCCTCGTCGTCCGCCCCCGGCGACTCATAAAGCGTGTAGATCTGGAGGGCGAGGGTGCGGCGCCCCGGCTGGTTGGCGGCGAACATCAGCGTGGCGCCGAACTCGCCGAGGCTGCGGGCGAAGGCCAGCACGGCCCCGGCCAGGACGCCGTTGCGCGCCAGCGGCAGGCTGACGCTCCGGAAGGCGTCGAACGGCCCGGCGCCGAGCGAGCGGGCGGCCTGGTAGAGCCGTGGGTCGGTCCCCTGGAAGGCGAGGCGGATCGCGCGCACCATCAACGGAAAGCCCATCACGGCGCCGGCCAGCACCACCGCGGTCCAGGTGAAGGCAATGCGGATGCCAAAAGTCGCATCCAGCCAGGCGCCGACCCAGCCGCGCCGGCCCAGCAGCGACAGCAGCAGGTAGCCGGTCACGATCGGCGGCAGCACCAGCGGCAGGTTGAGGAGCGTTTCCACGAGCCATTTGCCGTGGAAGGCGCGGCGGGCCAGCAGCCAGCCGAGAGCCAGGCCGAACGGTAGGCTCACCAGGACGGCGAGAGTGGACGCGACGGCGCTGGCGCCGACGGCGTACCAGTCTTCCGGGGCCAGTCCCAGGAACAGCGAGGGCACGACCGGCCTTTCACGGCAGGACCGTAAAGCCCGCCTTGCGGAAGACGGCGGCCGCCTTGTCGCCGGCGAGGTACTCGTAGAATTTCCGCGCCTCCGGCTTGATCGAATCGGTGTGCAGCAGCGCCAGCGGATAGCGGATCGGCTTGTGCAAGTCGTCCGGCACGATGAGGGCCGTCCGCACCTTGTCGCCGGCTTCCTTCGCGTCGGTGACGTAGACGACGCCGGCGTCGGCCTCGTCCTTGACGACCAGGGCCAGGGCGGCGCGCACGTCGGCGGCTTCGATGACGCGATCCTTGACCTTGTCCCAGACGCCGGCCTTCTCCAGCGCCTGCCGGGCGTAGCGGCCGGCCGGCACGGCGGGGCCGCCCAGCGCCAGCTGCTTCACGACTGGCCCCGCAATGTCCGCCAGCTCCGCCATCTTCAGCTTGGAGTCGGCCGGCGTCACGACGGCGAGGCGATTGCCCAGCAGGTCGCGCCGCTTCTCGACGAGCTTGCGGTCGGAGAGGTAGTCGGCCCAGTCCTCGTCGGCGGACAGGAACAGGTCGGCGTCGGCCCCTTTCTCGATCTGCTTTGCCAGAATAGACGACGCCGCGGGCGTCACATCGACGGCGATCCCCGTTTCGTCTTTGAAGGCGTGGGCGATCTCCTCGATCACGTCCTTGGTGCTGGCCGCGGCGTAGACGTGGACGGTTTCCGCCGGGGCGGCGGTCGCGGTCGCCAGGAAGGGAACGGCACAGAGGAGGAAGGTGAAGCGCGTCATGGAGGTGTTCTATCGGCGCCGCGGACAGGGAGCAAGCGGCGGGGTGGGCTGGAGCCGACGGGACGAAGGCGGTACAGTGCGGCGACCTTATGAGCGCGAGGACTCCACGGATGGGACGCATTCGCACCGGGGCGGCAGTTCAGGCGGGCGATCGGCCGGCTCCTTACTATGTCCAGGCCCGGCCGGACGTGGCGGCCCTCGTGCCGCCGGACTGCCGGCGCGTGCTGGAAGTCGGTTGCGGGGCGGGCGAACTGGGCCGCGCTGCTCAAGGAGCACGGCTATTTCGTGGCCGGCGTCGAGCTGGTCGCGGAGGCGGCGGAAGCGGCGCGGCGCCATCTCGATCAGGTCGTCACGGCGGACGTGGAGGCGGACGGCCTCCCGTTCTCACCGGGGTCGTTCGATGCGGTGATCTTCGCCGACGTGCTGGAACATCTGATCGACCCGTGGCGCGTACTGCGCGAGGCGGCGGAACTGCTGGTGCCCGGCGGCTGCGTGATCGCGAGCGTCCCCAACGTGCAGAATGGCGATGTGATATGGAGGTTGCTGCGCGGCCGTTGGGAGTATCGGGAGCGCGGCATCCTGGATCGGGGACATCTGCGCTTCTTCACGCTGCACGGCATCCGTGACCTGTTCGTGCAAGCGGGGCTGACGGTGGAGCACGTCGGCTGTCGTTATCGGCGGACGTGGCTGCGCGAGACGCTGTGTTTGCTGACGGGAGGCCGGGCGCGGGCGTTCTACACGCGGCAGTATTTGGTGGTTGGGCGCAAAAAGGAGGCGAGCGGGGGGCGTCAGCCCCCTGATTCCGCATTCGGTCAGCGACGGTACGAAGAATCAGGGGGCTGACGCCCCCCGCTCGCCATTGTCAATAGTTCAACCCCGGCACCGCCACGCCGCGCTCCTTCGCGCACCGAACCGCCTCCTCATATCCCGCATCCACGTGCCGCATCACCCCGGTCCCCGGGTCGCCCGTCAGCACCCGTTGCAGTCGGCCGGCCGCGTCGTCGCTGCCGTCGGCGACGACGACCATGCCGGCGTGGAGGCTGTAGCCGATGCCGACGCCGCCGCCGTGGTGGACGCTGACCCAGCCGGCGCCGCAGGCCGTGTTGGCCAGGGCGTTGAGGATCGGCCAGTCGGCGATGGCGTCGGAGCCGTCCTTCATGGCCTCCGTCTCGCGGTTCGGCGACGCCACCGATCCGGCATCAAGATGATCGCGGCCGATGACGATCGGCGCCTTCAGTTCGCCGCGCCGCACCATGTCGTTGAAGCGCAGGCCGATGCGGGCGCGTTCGCCGTAACCGAGCCAGCAGATACGGGCCGGCAATCCCTGAAACTTCACGCGCTCGCGCGCCAGCCGAATCCACCGGGCCAGCGCCTCGTCGTCCGGGAACGTCTCCAGCACGGCCTCGTCGGTGCGGTAAATGTCCTCCGGATCGCCGGACAGGGCGGCCCAGCGGAACGGCCCCTTGCCCTCGCAGAACAGCGGACGAATGTACTCCGGGATGAAGCCGGGGATGCGAAAGGCGTCGGCGACGCCGGCCTCGGCCGCCTGGGCGCGGAGGTTGTTGCCGTAGTCGAAGGTCACGGCCCCGCGCCGCTGCAATTCCAGCATGGCCCGGACGTGGACGGCCATCGACTCCTTCGCCCGCCGGACGTACTCGGCCGGATCGTCGCGCCGCAAGCGCGTCGAGGTCCTCGTTCGGCGACTTCTTGAGGGGCACATATCCGTTGAGGGCGTCGTGGGCAGACGTTTGATCGGTCAGCACGTCCGGCGTGATCGCCGCGGCTGACCAGCTCCGGCAGCACGGCGGCGGCGTTGCCGAGCAGGCCGACGGATAGCGCCTGCTTGCTTCCGCCGGGCCTCGTCGAGCCAGCCGAGCGCCTCGTCGAGGTCGCGGCTCATGCGGTCGAGGTAGCCGGTCGGCAGTCGGCGTTCGATGCGCTCCGGGTTGACCTCGACGCCGAGGAAGGCGGCGCCGTTCATGGTCGCGGCCAGCGGCTGCGCCCCGCCCATGCCGCCGAGACCGCCGGTGACGAGGAGCCGGCCCGGCCAATGTGCCTCCGAAATGCCGCCGGGCGCAGGCGGCGAACGTCTCATAGGTTCCTTGCAAGATCCCTTGTGTGCCGATATAGATCCAACTGCCGGCCGTCATCTGGCCGTACATGGTCAGTCCCATCGCTTCCAGGCGGCGGAACTCTTCCCACGTCGCCCACTTCGGCACGAGGAGGCTGTTGGCGATGAGGACGCGCGGCGCCATCGCGTGGGTGCGGAGAACGCCGACCGGCTTGCCGGACTGGACGAGGAGGGTTTCGTCGTTTTCCAGTTTGCGGAGGGCGGCGACGATGGCGTCGAAGGCTTGCCAGGTGCGGGCGGCCTTGCCGCTGCCGCCGTAGACGACGAGGCGATCGGGATCCTCGGCGACCTCTGGATCGAGGTTGTTGAGCAACATGCGGAGGGCGGCTTCCTGAATCCAGCCCTTGCAGGTTCGCTCGGGGCCGCGCGGCGCCCGGAGCGGTAGGCGATGGGTGACAGCGGACATGACGGCGCCTCCCCTGGGGCGAATGCCGTCGGTTATTCTACCAGACGGAAGGGGACAAGGATCGGCGGGCTTGTGAGGAGGGCCGGTCGTGGGATAGGATTGGGTGGAAGGGGAATATCATGTGCATCGATTTGACGGATGAACAACAGCAGGCAGTGAAGAACGGGGAGGCGGTGCATTTTTCCGCGCCGGAAATCGGCGGAACGATCGTGCTGCTGCGCCGAGCAGTACGAACGGCTTCGGGAGCTGCTGGAAGAGGAGGAAGAGGACCGGAAGACGCGCGAAGCGTGGCTGCGATCGTCGCATGAGGCGACCGTTTCCTGGATGAAAGAGAACCCGTACTGAGATGATCCAGCAGGACGAAATCTACCTGTATTCGGATCCGCGAATCCCGCCTCATCCCGTGGTGGTCGTCTCGCGCGAGGAGTTGAACCGCGGCGACCGGGCCGTCGCCGCCATAATCACATCCGCGAAGTTCGCCGTGCGGTCGAAACTCGCCAACTGCGTTGCCTTGAAGGCCGGGCAATTCGGCATGAGCAAGGACTGCGTCGTTCAAGGCGAATCCCTGTTCAACGCCCCGACCCTTCACATCGACCTGGCGACCGGCCCTATCGGCAAACTGGATGACCTCACTCTGCGGGAAGTTGTCCGGGCCGTCGGCTACGTGATGGATTCGGACTGCGAGCCGAACTGATCTTCCTCCCGACGAAGTGCGCCTATTCCCATCTGTTGCTGGCGCCTGGCTTGCAAATTGAACTCCTTAGCTTTCTGCCGCCACGCCGTCATTTCCGCCTCTTGCTCTGGCGTCATCGTCAGCGCCGGCGCGCGCGCAGTTCCTCAATCCAGCGCTCAATGGCTTCGGGGTCATCGGATTGCTGGGCTTCCGTCATGAACTCCACGTCAGGCGAACGTTCCTCAATCACCACCAGCCGATGGCCTTCCGGCCAATCGGCGGGGTTGTCCAGCACGACCGCGCCGTTCTTCCAGGTTGCTTTGATGGCGCTCATGAAGACCCTCGTTCCCCCTAAGGCGATACTACCCCTGATTCTACCAGACGGTGGGCGGTAAAGAGCGACGAAGCAGGGCCGCCGCCCGTTGCGGGCCGTTGTCCCTCCTGATAGTTTGAGGAAGAACCCGCTCTCTCAGGAAAGTGACCCACTCATGGCTACGGCTCAACCAAAGGTACGGAGCAGCGCCCCGCAAAGTCACGAAGGATGGAAAGCCAAGGTGCTCGCCCAGATCGGCGACAAGGACCAGCCGCTGTTCATCGGCGGCAAGTGGCAGGACAGCGTCTCCGGCAAGACCTTCGCCACCGTCAACCCGGCGGACGGCGAAACCATCTGCCAGGTGGCCGAGGGCGACAAGGCCGACATCGATCTGGCCGTGAAGGCCGCCCGCAAGGCCTTCGAGGAAGGCGCCTGGCCCAAGACCAGCGCCGCCGAGCGCGGCCGGCTGCTCAATAAGCTCGCCGACCTCATCGAACAGCACAAAGAAGAGTTGGCCGCTCTCGAATCGCTCGACAACGGCAAGCCGTACCGCGACGCGCTGACCGGCGACCTGCCGCTCACCATCAAGGCCTACCGCTATTACGCCGGTTGGGCCGACAAGAACCACGGCAAGACCATCCCAGTCGAGGGGCCGTACTTCTGCTACACGCGCCACGAGCCGGTCGGCGTCGTCGGCCAGATCATCCCCTGGAACTTCCCGCTCTTGATGCAGGCGTGGAAGTGGGGGCCGGCGCTGGCCTGCGGCAACACGGTCGTCCTCAAGCCGGCCGAGCAAACGCCGCTGACGGCCCTGCGCGTGGCGGCCCTGGCGCAGGAGGCCGGCTTCCCCGACGGCGTCGTCAACGTCGTGCCCGGCTTCGGCCCTACGGCCGGCGCCGCCCTCAGCGGCCACATGGACGTCGATAAGGTCGCCTTCACTGGCGAGGGCAAGACCGGCCAGATCATCATGGAGGCGGCGGCCAGGAGCAACCTCAAGCGCATCAGCCTGGAGCTGGGCGGCAAAAGCCCCAACGTCGTCTTCGCCGACGCCGACCTCGACGCCGCCGTCCAGGGCGCCTACGTCGGCCTGTTCTTCAACCAGGGCCAGTGCTGCTGCGCCGGCAGCCGTCTCTTCGTCGAGGAGAAGATCCACGACCAGTTCGTGGAGAAGATCGTGAAGAAGGCCAAGTCGCAGAAGGTCGGCGACCCGTTCGACCCGGAGACGACGCAGGGGCCGCAGGTGTCGCAGGAACAGTTCGACCGCATCCTGGGCTACATCGACGCTGGCCAGAAGGAGGGCGCGAAGCTCCTGGCCGGCGGCAAGCGCTGCGGCGACCGCGGCTACTTCATCGAGCCGACCGTCTTCGCCGACGTGAAGGATGAAATGAAGATCGCCAAAGAGGAAATCTTCGGGCCGGTGATGAACGTGCTGAAGTTCAAGGACGTGGACGAGGCGGTGAAGCGCGGCAACCAGACGTTTTACGGCCTGGCGGCGGCGGTGTGGACGCGCGACATCGGCAAGGCGCATCGGCTGGCTAATGCGCTGCGGGCCGGCACGGTGTGGGTCAACTGCTACGACGTGTTCGACGCGGCGGCGCCGTTCGGCGGCTTTAAGATGAGCGGCATCGGCCGCGAACTCGGCGAGTACGCCCTGCAACTGTACACCGAGGTCAAGACGGTGTACGTGAACCTGGGGTGACGTGGGATTCGTCCAGGTTCTCCGTTTAGCGGCGACCCGAAGGGGAGCGCGTCGGCGACGCGCTCCCCTTCGGGTCGCCGCTAAACGGAGAATATGTTACCTTGCACACCACACCGAGGATGCGGCCGGGACGCCGCGCCCGATGGATCACGCCTTGAAGGGACTCAGGATGAGAACCCGCCGCCGCGACCCCACCCCGCCGACCGACGCCAACGAATTGCTCACCGCCCTCCGTTCCGCCCGTCTTCTCTCCCCAAAACAGCTCCACCGACTCGCCATTGTCTGGTCGGAATCTCGACCCGACGAGCCGGACGATCCCGTCGAGGGGACGCGGCTGCGTGCGCGGGAGCTGGCGTCCGCCGGCCTGCTGACGGCGTGGCAGGTCGAGCAGGTGCTGGCCGGCGAGGCGCGGCGGCTGCGCCTGGGCCATTACCGCCTGCTCGACTGGATCGGGGCCGGCGGCATGGGCAGCGTCTACAAAGCGGAACACCGCCTCATGAAACGGGTCGTGGCGCTGAAGGTGCTGGGCGGCGCTCCGGGTCCGGGACCGCAATCGCCGGCGCCGGCCGCCGGTCGCTTCCGGCGCGAAGTCGAGGCGGCGGCCCGCCTGTCGCATCCGAACATCGTCGCGGCCTACGACGCCATCCGCGCCCGCGGCGCCCTCGTCCTGGTCATGGAACACGTCGAGGGGATCGACCTGAGCCGACTCGCCGCGCAGGCGGGACCGCTGCCCGTACCGCTGGCGTGTGAGGCCGTCCGCCAGACCGCTCGGGCGTTGCAGTACGCCCACGAGCGCGACCTGCTCCACTGCGACGTCAAGCCGTCGAACCTGTTGCTCGTCCATCCGCCGCGCGCGAACTGGGACTCCGGCGCCTTGACCGAGCTGGGCGACGGCCGGCCGGTGACGGTGAAGCTGCTCGACATGGGTCTGGCCCGGCGGATGGGGACGCCCAGCGCGGCGGACGACCTGGACGGCACGCCGGACTACATGGCGCCGGAACGGGGCGGCGGCGAAGCGATCGACGGCCGCAGCGACCTTTACAGCCTCGGTTGCACCTTTTACCATCTGCTAACAGGACGACCCCCGTTTTCCGGCGGCGCCGGCTCGGCCAAGCTGCTGCGCCACCGGATCGACGCGCCGCCGCCGATCCGCGAGCTGCGGCCGGACCTGCCGGACGCGGTCGCCGGCGTGGTGGAGCGCCTCATGGCCCGCGCTCCCGTGGAGCGATTCCCCACGGCGGCCGACGCGGCGGCGGCGCTGGAGGCCTGTCTCGCTCCACCGGAGCAAGCGGCCGAACCGCTTCACGATTCGGCGCCGGCGCCTTCTCTTGCCCGGCCGCGGCGTGCCCATGCGGGCGCCGTCTGTGCGTTCATCCTTGGCGGCTTGCTGCTCGGGACGGCGGTGCGATGGACGCTGATCCCCGCGCGGCGACGCCGGCGTCTTTATCCCCTCTGAGGCTCCCCTTTGTCGTGGAAGGGCGGCCCGGCGGCTTCGCCACGCTGGCGGAGGCCGTCGCGGCGGCGGACGACGGCGCGGTCGTCACCGTCCACGGCCCCGGCCCCTTCCCGACGCCGCCGCTGTTCTGGCGCGGCCGCTCGCTGACCGTGCGGGCGGCGTCCGGCGAACGACCCTGTTTGGAGACGGCGGCGGCAGCCGATCCGTGGCAGGCGCTGCTCACGACCGACCGCGACCTGACCCTGGAGGGGCTGGAGTTGCGTTCGCTCCCCGGCGGCGCGGCCGGCCGACTGATCTGCAGCGAACGGGGCGCCCTCCGCCTGACGGACTGCCGCCTTTCAGCCCCGGCCGGCGCGGGGATCGTGGTTCGGAACGGGAGCGAGCTGACGCTGCAAGCCTGTCGCGTCGAAACCGGCGGCACGGCCGTCTCGGTGGAGGTCGGTGACCAAACGACTTGCAAGGTCCGCATTGTCAACACGACGCTGGACGGGCGCGACCCGTCCGCCGCGGGCCTGGCGCTGTGGGCGCCGGGGCGCGGCGGCCGACGGCGGTGGACGTGGAGTTGACGGGCGACACGATCACGGCGGCGCGTGCGACGGCGCTGACGGCCCTGCCTGCCGGCGTGCGCATTACGGCGCACGGCAATGCCTTCTCCTTCCGCGACGCGCTGCTGAGCTGCGCCGGCTACGCCGACCGCGACGGCTGGAGACGAACGACGACCTGGGACGGGCGCGACAACCGCTATATCGGGTCCGGGACGTGGCTGAGCATCAACGGCGTGGCGGAGGCGCGAGGACTGGCGGCGTGGCGCAGCCTCTGGCCGGACGGCGAAGTGGGATCGCAGGAGGAAGGCGCCGAACCGCCGCGGGCGCCGTATAATGGCCCTGACGGCGCCGCCCCGCCGCCGAAGGTGAGGACCGAATCATGACCATCGCTATTACTGATATTTTCGCGCTGCAATATACACTGGACCGCGCGGAGTTGTTGCGCCGCTTCCTGGACGGCCGGGAGCCTGAGCGAATGGCGCCATCGCTCGACGCCGTGATCCAGGCCGCGATCCAACTGGGCGAGCAGCTGCCCGACACCTGGAAGCGGACGTTCCGCAGCCTGGCGCCGCCGGACGACGGTTGGATGACGGTGCAACAGTACGAGGAAGAGCGCAACGCGATCCGCCGCCTGTTCTTCACCGTGCGAGAGGCGATGGACGGCGCCCGCCGCGCGGCCGAGGCGCATCAGGCCCAACGCGGGTCCGCGCCCGCCGACCTGCCCCGTCTTCTCACCCTCATCGACGACGCCCGTCGGCTGGAGGAGGAGGTTTTCCGCGATTGGCCGTCTTTCGCCGACCCCCTGCCGCCGCCGGACTTGTCCAAGGCCTTGCCCGTTGACGAGGCGTTTGCTGAAATCCTGGGCCTATCGGTGGAGCAGGTGCGGGAGAAAGTCGCGGAGCATAAGAGGCGTTACTATGGAGGAGGGGCCAAGCCGTGAATTACCGCACCGTCGTGGACCCGGCGGCGCGGCGGCACATCCGATCCTGGGGGCTAACGGATTTCGTCTGGGTGGAAGTGGAACTCCATCTCCGGGAGCGCCTGCCTACGTCGCCCACCTCTGCGCTTCGGCGAGTCCCATCCCTCTTCGGCGGGCAAGGCATGACCTACCAGTTCAAGCTCATTGACCCCCAGAATCGGATGAGAGTCCATTTCTTCCGATTCCAGGTCTTCTACGGCGCGGACGAACAGACCTTGTTCGTTACTCGCGGGGCTCACATGACCACCGAAGGGCTATGACGCGCCCTACTTCTTCCCCGGCGGCGAACCCACCTTCACAGACACCGTAAGCATCTGTCCATCGCGCACCACGTCCACCGCCACGGCGTCGCCCGGCTTGAGTCCCCGCATCGCCGCCCGCAGGTCGTCCGTCGTCGCCGGCAGGGTCATTCCCAACTTCGTCAGCCGGTCGCCGACCTTCAGCCCGGCCAGGGCGGCGGGGCCGTCCGCCGCGACCGACTGGACCATCAGCTCGCCGTCCACCGTCAGCCCCAGGTACGGCGTCGCCGCCAGCGCTGCCGTGAGGCGTTTGACCTCTCCCGACGCTTTCTTTCCCTCCGCCGTCTCGGCGTGCGCCGCCGCCAGCGCGTCCCAGGCCCGCAGCGCCCGCGCAGGTCGCCCCGCCGCTCGGCCAGCCCAGCTTGCGCTGCCAGGGCGCGGTGCTCCTCCACTTCCCTCTCGTCCTCCCACTTCTTCGCCGCGCCGGATCGGTGCGAAGATCCTGCATCAGTGCGCGAGCCGCTTCGGCCGGCTGGGTGCGGCCCCAGCGCGCATCGACGCCTTCCAGCAGCGTCGCCGCCCGGTAGGCGCCGTCCGGCCGCGCCAGTTCGGCCCGGGCCTCGTCCACCGCCAGCGCGGCCTGCTGCAAGTTCGTGTACGCTTCGTCCGGCGCCGCCAGACCCGGACGCGCCGCGCCTCCGTCCGCCGCCGATCCACGTCGGCGGCCAGCCAGCCATATACCTCCGCCAACTGCGCGGACGCCGGCCCGTCCGCCGACGGTTTTGCGTCCGGCCACACCTTGCAGCGCACGCCCATGTCGTCGAAATACGGCCCCAGCGGGTGGTCCTTTCCCGGTGCGATCAGGGCGACGGACAGGCGATCGCGCGCCCGCCATCGCAGATATTCCAGACCGTTGAGCGATATCCCCTCGTCCGCCACGATCACGCCGCCGAAGAACTCCGACAGAGCGAAGGCAACGGCGCAGGCCGGCCGACCGCCGCCGCCGAAGCCCACCAGATACGTCCGGTCGGGATCGACGTGATAACGGCGCCGCACGTCGTCCAGCGCGTCCAGGAGAATCCGCACCCGCCGGCCGGCGGCGACGTTGTTGCCGACTCCATACGGAGCGCAAAAGATCACCCCCTGGTCCTCGCACGTCTTCTGCCAGGAACGCCAGCCGAGCGGCTCGTCGCCGGGCGAGGCGATCAGCACCAGCGGCCACGCCTTCGAGGCGTCATAGGCCGGCGGAACATAGAGTTGGTACTGCTGCCGCGTCAAATCGTAAGAGTCCGGCAGTTTGGCCGCATCGGGACCGAGACTTGCGGCGGCGAACGTCCAGTCGAGCCGCGTGGCCTGCTTGACCGGAACCTCTTCCTGAAATCCCGTCTCCGGCGTCGGCGGCTTGTCTGGCCCCGCCCCGGCCACCCAGCCGATAAGACCTATTACCAGGGTCGCGCCGCGGCACGTCATTTGCCCCGCCTTCCCGAATTACCCCAAGCGCCCATTTTGCGAGGGTTCCCCTGTGGTGTTTCGGAACCCTATTTGCGATGATAGCATGGGTGGAAGGGGAGGGACAGGGAGCCGACCTGGGGCGAGGTCCGACGACGCCTTCCCCTTCGGCCGGCGGAGCGTGGGCATGGAGCCGCTGCGCAAATTTCTGAACGCCGTCCGACACCACGGCACGGCGCGCGGCCACTTGTTGGGGCTGCTGCACATCCTGATCGGCCGTCGCGTCACCCGCTCGGACGGAACACCGATCTCCGGCGGCATGACCTGGCGCGAGCTGGCCGCGTTGCTCAAGCAGTTGCGCTGGGACCGGGACACGGTGCGCGAGCTGCAGCTCGACCCCGCGGGTCTGCCGCCGCGCAACCAGGAGCGCTTCTGGTACACGGCCATCGCCCACGCCGGCGTGGCTTCCGCCGCGGCCAAAGCGGAGGGCGACCGTCTTGTCGGACCTCTCAAGGCGCTTGGATATGTCGTCGGCCCGGCCCCCGGCGCAGCTCCCCCCATCCGGTTCGTGACGGAATATAACAACCCCGGCGAGCGGGAGGCGCCCGCGCTCCGGTGTTGATTGCCGCGAATGCCATCTCACCGCGAGGGGGCGCCTCCGTTCCCTTTAGCGCCCGAAAGAACAACGGGAGCGGAGCCGCGACCGTCAGGGAGTGGTGGGTGGCGCCGGGGCGGGGGAATAGCGATGAACCAGATTCGTCCACACCTCTTATGGCTGGGCCACGCCGGCGACGGCGAAGCGTTTCGCCGGCTGTTCGACCTTGGCGTCGAGGCGGTCGTGCAGCTATCCGCCGAGGAGCCGCCGCTGCCGCTGCCGCGCGACCTGATCCTCTGCCACTTCCCGCTGATCGACGGCGTCGGCAACCGCCCCGCGCTGCTTTCCCTGGCGGTCGAGACGACGGCCGCCCTCGTCCGCGATCGGATTTCGACGCTGGTCTGCTGCGGCGCCGGCATGAGCCGATCGCCGGCCGTCGCCGCCGCGGCGCTGACGCTGGCTTACGGGGGCTTGCCGGAGGACTGGCTGAAGTCGGTCGCCGAACACCATCCCAGCGACGTGTCGCCGGGATTGTGGGAGGAGGTTCGGGGCGTATTGGTCAGCCCGCGCCCGGCGTAGCGCTCGCAGTCGGAGTCCGTAGGATAGCCCGCACCGGGCTGGCGTCGAACCCCTCCAGCCGCAGCGGCAGCGCGATCAGCTCGTACAACCCTTCCGGCACGTCCTTCAGGACCAACCCCTCCAGGATCGCCATGTCGCACCGTAAAAACATCCGGTGACTCGGCAGATCCTTCGAGTCGAACAAATCCACGCTCGGCGTATCGACGCCGATTAGCTTCACGCCCTGCTGGTGCATCCATTCCACCAGCTCGGGGCGGAGGGCGGCGAAGTCCGTGTTGAACTCCTCGGGATTCGGATACGTCCCGGTGGCGATCAGCACGCGCTCGGCCCGGATAGGACCGGGCAGCATTTCCGGCGCGACGCGGCCGCCGCGGCCGACGGCGACGCGCATCACCTGACAGGGGCCGAGGTAGTAGTCGAGGGGCCGGGCGTCGATGGCCGGGGCGCCGGTGCCGTAGTGGCTCGGGGCGTCGGCATGTGCGCCGAGATGAACCGTGGCTCGCAGGGTGGACAGCGTGATGTTGGAGCCAAAATTACCTCCATCCGCCGTCGGCGAGCCGATCTCCATCAGCACTTCGCGCGTCATGGGCGTGTCGCCTGGCCAGACGGCGATGTGGGGCGAAAGCGGCGGTGAAATGTCATAAATCATGGAGTTGCCTTTATCGGGAGACGCTTCGTCGGCGGACGCCGGCCAAAGGGCGGGGGCATTGTACGGACGGTTCGGGGAGGAAAGGGGAGGTCGGAAGGGGGGGCTTGGCGACGGCT
The DNA here is from genome assembly GCA_963771935.1 of uncultured Planctomycetaceae bacterium. Taxonomy (GTDB): domain Bacteria; phylum Planctomycetota; class Planctomycetia; order Gemmatales; family Gemmataceae; genus UBA4732. The sequence continues at coordinate 277,899 of CAVYVK010000011.1, forward strand.
TCCGCCGAAGCTGGGGTTATCGCCCTCCCAAGCACACGATGAGCCATACCAGAAGGATGGTCGCCAGGCACAACAGGCCGAAACCTGCCAGAATCCCGGTCGAGCCCATGCTGCCCACCGGCTTGCCCCAGCTCCACTCGCACAGCATCAGGATCACCCCGACGCAGGCGAAGGGAACCCCAAGGACGACGGGTAGGAACAGCAGGCAGACCCCAGCCCCCATAGCCGCACCCTTGGGCAAGGACCGTTGAAATGGCATCCCCGAGCGATGCTCTCTCCTGGGCGCACAACCGCAACAATGCAAGGCAGATAACGAGGCATTCGATTCCACGCTGGAAGGGATTCACCACTCGCGGATCGTCGTCGGGCCGCTTCGTGTGGGGCGGAGTTCACGGAGCACCGGCTGATGGACGCGGTGTGGACGGTTCAGGCAAAGCGGACAAGCAAAATGAGTGAGGCGACGGCCAACGTGGGGGTGCGAGATCGGCAGCGAACCCGAATGGACCCTTGACGCAGGCCCCGCGGCGCCGGACAATCGGCGTTGGCCGTCTTCGTATCACCAAAGGAGCTGTCATGAAACGCTGCCGATCCGCTTCTTCTGCAGGGCCGATGCTGCTGGCTTTCGCCTGCGCGATCCTGATGTTGATTGGGCCGCCGGCCGCCAAGGCCGACCCTCCGACCCCATCCGAGGCCGATACGGCCGCCGCCAGAGCGCTGCTGAAAGACAACTGGGAGTGGGCACGAAGGAAGCCGGATGATCGCGACACGATCAACGTGATCGAAATCCACATCGCCAGCAACGAGTCGGCGCGGCATTTCGTCAGCTACACAACGGCCAAACTTAGGCCGGAAGTGAATCGCGAAGGTCCGCACTACAAACACAATGGGGACAAGACCCTGGTCGGATTTGGAACGCAGTATTTTAGCGACCGGCCGTGGCAATCGCCTTCGTCCCAGGAGCAAAACCCATTCGATCCGGACAAACAGGATCGTGTCGGCCTAGCCATCGATGTTGATTCAGCCACCCTCATCCTGACCCTGAAGAGCTGGGGCGACGGGGAAGCCGTCGTCCCGCTCTTCGGCTCCAACGGCATGCTCTATGGATACATCGATTCGTCCATGCTCGTCATCGATCTCAAGCAAGTGAACGTCCCCCGAAAGCCGCGGTAGACTCCGCACCCGGCTGCGCCCGTCTGTGGCGTTAACGCAACACCCCGTCGTCCGGCGGGCGCGGTCGTTCGGCCCTGTCTGCCATCGCCGCGCCAGACCTTCAGACGATCCGTAATGGGCGGCTTAATGTCGTGGATCATAGCTTGTGCCGGATGGCCCACAGGTCTGGGAAGATTGGGTGGAACAGCGATTGTTTCAGGAACTCCACGCCGAGGGAGCCGCCGGTGCCTCTCTTGCTGCCGATGCTGCGCTCGACCAGTTTGATATGGCGGTAGCGCCACTCCTGAAAGCCCTCGTCAAAGTCGGTCATCAGCTCGAAGAGGATCTCCAAATTGGGCTGCGTCTTGTAGAGGCGCAGAATCCCTTCCTCCACCGTCTCGTTCGGCGCGGTAGGCGCCGTCGGATCGCGGGTGCGCAATTCCGCGGGGATCGTGACGCCGTGCCGCTCCAGGAAGTCGTAGAAGGCGTCCACGATGGACGGCTCGCGCAGCCGGCGCAGGAGCCGATCATAGGCCGGCGTACCCGGCTGCTGGAAGCGCATCATCGCCTCGCGCTTGTAGCCGAGCAGGAACTCGAACTCACGGAACTGGCTCGACTGAAAGCCCGACGCCGTGTCCAGCCGATCGCGGAAGCTGTTGAACGACATCGGAGTCAGCGTCTCCAGAATGTCGATTTGCTCCACCATCACTTTCATGATGGTGCGAACGCGCTTGAACGTGGCGATGGCGCCGTACAGATGATCGTCCTTGAAGTCTCGGCGGACCTTTTCCAATTCGTGCAATTGCAGCTTGAACCATAGCTCATACGCCTGGTGGCTGATGATGAACAATAGCTCGTCGTGTTCCTCGGGATTGGAATGCGGCTCTTGCAATTGCAGCAGCTGGTCCAATTTGAGGTAAGACGCATAGGTCAGGGTCATGTCCGGTCTCCATAAGGCCCAGGACGATGTCGCCCCAGCCGCTTATGGCGGTGGAGGAGGAATGGTCAGGCTGCCAAGGTCGAGAACCGGAGATGGGCCGCTGGCCATGGCGGCAACCAGCCTGGAGTCCGCGGTGACGAGTGGTACGCGAAGGCGTTGCGCCAGGGCGACATAACAACCGTCGTAGGCGCTAATCCCGTAAGAGGAGCCGATCGTTAGCGCATCGGCCGCCAGCGTCGGGACCGGAACGCGCTGAACGGCCAGCGCCCCGAGTCGGGCCAGATGCAGCTGAGCGTCGGCCAGCGGACAACCAAAGCGGCGCACCTGCTTCCACAGAATGTTGGCGCATTCGATGTCGAACAGGTCAGGGGTGAAGAACCGCGCCGCCGGGTCTTTCGCCAGATGCGAGAACAAGGCGTGGGCTTCGTTGGACAGCACTTCCACGAGCACCAGTTTCACGCCGACGCTGGCGTCCACGACACAGGCGATGGGGGACGTCATCATCGCGCGCGGTCCTCGCGCAACAATTCCACGCTGTCCGGCGTACCGGGCGGCGGCGTGAAGCGGCGCCGACGCAACTCGTCCAGTAGTTCGGCCTGAGAAGCGGGGGTCGGCTCGACTGCCAACCCGCGCTGCAACACGGCGACGGCCTCGGCCTCGGCCGTCGATTGGTGCGCCGCCGCCCGCCGCCGCAGTTCGTCGTAGACCTCCGCGGGCACATCGGGAAGATGCAGGGTCGGCATACGATCTCTCCGCTCCCTTGTTCTCGTGCTTTCTCAGGACTTCGGGTGGCTTCCATCAGGCTAGGATGCCGCGCCGCTACTGGAGGGGGCGCTTGGGCTCGCCGCAGGCACCTGAAGCCGTTGCCCGCAGTTGGGGCAGGGGAACTTGTTGCCGACCTGATCTTCTGTCGTTTGTAGCACGGTACGGCAGCGCGGGCAAGCGAAACGGATTGCCGGCGCGGCGGTTCCACGGTACGCCGGCATCAGGTCGTCCAGTAGTGGCGCCGATGCCAACCCGCCTTGCAACGCCTTGAGGATAGCGGCTGTCAGCGCCGCCGTCGTTGGCTCCCCGACTCGGAGCAACTCGTTGAACAGAGTGGAGCGCCTCGGCTCCCGCAAATCCGTCTCTTTGAAGAGGAGGTTGTCACCGTTGTCGTACTTCTCCCACAGCGGCCGTCCGCCGACCTTCAAAGCGCATAGCGCCGCGGCGATCAGCAGGAGAGGGAAGCGGTCCACCTCGAAACTGTACGTCGCCTCACGGATCCGCTGCGGGTGCTGGTAGCACGGATGGCCCACCTCTCCCGACTTCGTCCGGGCCAACGCCGGCACCCACATGCCGTCGTAGTCGATCAGTTTCAGCGCCAGCGAGTTTGTGTTGGCTTCGGGAACCAAGAGGATATTGCCATGCTGGAGGTCGCAGTGACCCACGTTCGCTGAACGCAGCCACGTCGCCATGCGCCCCACACCTGCAATAGCACCTCCAGCATGGCGGGATTGTCCACATACTTCCCCACAAACCGATTGAGGGTGAGTCCCTCGACCCACTGCATTTTGAGGACGGGATACCACCTGCCAGCGACGCGAATGCCCATTTCGAGGTAGGTGAAGTCCACCATGAAGGGAATCTTGGCCTGGCTCAGGTGTCGGCTGATCTCATGGTAGCGGTCGCGCAGACTCTCCGCCTGTCGGGTGAAGCATTTCACCGCCCACCAAGAGCCGTCAGGACCGCGCACCTGATACACGTCCGCAAAGCTGCCGGAGTAGGGCATGGGTATGCCGAGCTGGTTGACGACGGCGTCGCCGCTGCGCAAGTCAGGGTCCTGAAAGTTGGCGGCCGGGGACTGGATGGCTTCGTTGTAATCCTGCGACATCGGCCAGGGCATGGGCGATCCTCCAGGGCGTCGCACTCGCTACTTGTCGATTTTCTCCAACGCCGAGGCGGCAGCCTCACGAATTTGCAGGTTGGCGTTCAGCTTCAACCTTTTGAGAGCCGGGATCGCGTCCTTGGCGTCGCTGCCGTACTCCCCCAGCGATCCCATCGCGGCCAACGCTGAATTGGTGTAATAATACGGCCCCCCCTTACCGCCAAGCCCTGCCTCGCAGTCTGTTATGGTCTTCACCAGGCAGGTCACGATCTCCCGACGAAGACTTCCGTGGTTCTGCGTTAGCTTTCCCAATTCGGTCAAGGCGGGTTCCTGTTCAATGCCGAGTTTTTGGCCCAAGTGATCCGTTGGTGACGCCGCAGCATCGATGATGGCCCCAACCGCCTCCGAGTCCATCGGCCCGATCTTGGCGAGGGCTTCGATATCGAAAACAACATCTCCATTCAGATGCCTGAAATTCCAGATCACGACTGGGATGGCGGGCGCAGCGGAATCACCCATTTCCGCTATCTGCTGCGCAGCCAGATAGGAGTTGTTGGCATCCACAAGCAGCGTCGTTACCGGCTTGGCCAAGTCCGGCTGGACCTTCTCCAGGGCTTCGATGGCCGCCTGACGAACTTCCTTGGAATCGCTTGTCGCCGCAGAACATAAGGCGCGGGCGGCCGGCTTCGCGGATTCCCCCATTCTGGCGAGTTCCTGAGCGGCGTGGACTCGGACAGCGTTGTCGCTGCTATCCAACTCCTTGACCAGCACCGTCAAAGGATCGGAATTGGGGTGATCTACGGGCTTTGGCCTCTCATCCGGCTCGGGAGTATCCCTGTGAGCCGGATTGGGGTGATCTACGGGCTTTGGCCTCTCATCCGACTTGGGAGTATCGGCGGGATCCGGATCGTCGTCGTTCGAGGCGTCTTTCGGCTCCGGTGCCTTGTTCTTCGCCGATTCCTGGAGGACTTCAGGATTCGCGCCCACCGCCTTTTTCTTCTCGGCTCTCGCTTGGAGCAGACCGTTTACGCCGCCAGCCAGCGCGACGGCTCCGAACACCGCCGCTCCGCAAGCCAGCAGACTCAAGGTGGACAACGCCAAACCGGCCCCCCTGTTGGCGAGTGAACACACCACTGCAGAGAGACTGAGGCAAGCGCCAAGCACGGCCAGCAGTACGCCTAGCCAGTTACTGACCGCTGCGCAAAGGCGGTCAAGTTTTTCAACCGATAGAATAGGGGTATGGATGCGTCGGACATCATCCCTGATGACTGGCGTGAGTGGCGGAGGTTGCGAGCGTTGACCCTGAAGCAACAAGGCTGGTCTCAGCGAGACATCGCGGATGCCTTGGGCGCCCGCGAGGAAACCGTCAGCCGCTGGCTCGCCCGCGCCCGCGACGCCGGCCCCGAAGCCCTGCTGGCGCGTTGCTCGCCTGGCCACCCCCCCAAGCTCTCCCCCGCCCAGAGGCGCTTGATCCCCGAATACCTCTGGCACGGGCCGGAGGCCTACGGCTTCCGCGGCCACGTCTGGACTTGCACCGCATCGCCCGCGTCATCAAGGAAGAGTTCGGCGTCTCGTACCACAAGGACCACGTCAGCCGCCTGCTCCGGGAGTTGCAGTGGACGCCCCAGGCGCCGATCCGGCGGGCCGTCCAGCGCGACGAGCAGGCTATCGAGCGCTGGCGCGCCGAGGTCTGGCCCGAGCTGCGCCGGCGGGCGCGGCGCGAGCGCCGGGTGCTGGTTTTCGAGGATGAATCGGGGTTCTACCTGCTGCCGGGGCTGGTCCGCACCTACGCCCCCGAGGCGCAGACGCCGGTGATCCGCGAGAAGTAGACGCGCAACCACCTGTCGGTCATGGGCGGCATGACGCCCGAGGGGAAGGTGTACACCCTGGCGCGGCAGGAGTCGCTCAACGGGATGCATAGCATCGAGTCCCTCAAGCACTTGCTGCGTGTGGCAGGCCAGCGGTTGTTGGTGATCTGGGATGGCTCGCCCATCCACCGCCGGGTGGCCGTCCGGGAGTTCGTGGCCGGCCTACCCGGCCGGGTCTGGCGGGAGACGCTGCCGGGCTACGCCCCGGATCTCAACCCGTGGGACGAAGGCGGTGGGCATCACCTCAAGGATGTCCAGATGGCCAACGTCGTGTGCCGCGACTTGGAGGAATTGCACGAGCAATTCCACCTAGCTGTCGCTCGCCTTCGCCAGAGACCGCGTCTGGTCCAATCCTTCTTTGCCCAGGCTGGTTTGGCCCTTGAGAAAACTTGACCACCTTTGCGCAGCGATCAGTAGAGGCAAGGACGATGGCCGCCGGCAACGCCGCCACTCCCAAGAAAAAGGCCGCGACACCGAAGAGGTACGGCTTCCATGACCGTTTTCGTGGCTTATCCTCGAGGTCCGCGCCCTGGCTGTCGAAACCGAAATCGTCGGCGGGGGATTTCGTCGGGATGAGGAGCGGATTTGACCGTGTTGCCTGATCCACGTCCGGCAGCCAGTCCGGTGAGGACCCCTCCGCCTTGCGGGATGGCGCCGGCGGACTGCCGCGTGACTGGACCGGGAGAGTCGAGAGAGTCCCGTCTGCGGTGAAATACAGCGAGACGCCGCAGCCGATGCAGGTGGTCTTCTTGCCCGCGACGCGGCCATTCACTTTGAACTTGCGGCCACAGGCGGGACAGACGAATTTGTCGGGACGCGGCATTGCAGGGGCGACTGGCCGGGAAGCCGCCGGCGGGGCCGGGACAGGGAATGCCGACGCCTGGTAGGCTGGCAGGGGCACGCCAAGAACGGTCTTGGTGAGTGGCAGGGCCGGAACGCGTAGCCGCTGCCCGCAGCGGCCGCAAGACATCTCGCTGTCGGTGAGCTGTTCGGGGGCTTCCAAAACACCTTTGCAGGATGGGCAGGTGAAGCGGATCACGGGGAGCCTCCCTTACTGAGGCGAAGCACTCCCTGTCTGCCCATGTCGGGTGGTATCCGGGCCAGGACGAACAACAAATGCGAGCCGCCCGCATGTGCGAGCCAAACATCCTGGCCGCTGGACGGCGTTTGGGAAGGAGGCTTCGACTACAGGGGTTGAGACTAGCATTTTGAGAGTGGAGACGCAACAATTTTCCACTCTTTTTTGCCTTCACTCACGTCTTCCGTAATCTTGACCTCTTCAATCTCGGCTCGCCCCGACTTGCGGAACGGCCGCGGCACATGCCGGCCGTCACGTGTCAACGCGCTGCACCGTGATGATCTCCAGGACTCCATGCGCGGCCGCGCGCACATCGACGACAAAAGCGAATCTCAGCGGCTCTCCATTATCTCCGGAAAAGGCGAGCGTCCAGACGATTTCGGACGAACCAGGCGCGACGCGATTCGCCAGGTCGTCGCGGAAGGCGTCGGACAAGCGGCTGAGCCGCCGGTGCATGGAAAGGAACAGCCGAATCCGATCCCGGCGCGAGAGGCCCGCCAATGCGCGAAGCTGGGCTTTCGCCTCGTCCGTCAACTTCAGCGCGTACCCTTCTTCGGACGCCACGGCTACAACTCTCCGCCGGCCTCCAGGCGCCCGATCACCTCTCGCACGTCTTCCATGCGGCCGGCCGCGGCGTCTTCGCGGCCCCGGCGGAGGGTTTCCGAGTCGAGGGGCGGCAGCGGCTTTTTCACTGCCTCCAGGTACTTCGCAAGGTACTGCTTGGCGTCGATCACTTCCGTTTCGATCAGGCGCAGCTTGTCCATCAGACGCCGGCGCAGTTTGCCGTTGGTTTGCTGGGGCACCTTGTCGAGCAGCAATCCGATCTTGGGCAGAAGGTCGTCGAAGGCCTGCGCCACCGGGCCGAATTCCACCGCGAACGCCCCGGCCTCCACGCCTTGCGCCGTCTCTTCCCGGATCGCCGCGCGCAAGGCAAGAACGGTCCGGTGCAGCTGGCGGGCCAAGAAGAGAGCCTCTCTCGCGGTTCGCCGGGGCGTCGATGAGGTCCGCGCGTTCTCCAGGGCGCGGCCGACGGCGTCGGCCGTCATCTCAGCCCACCCCGGAAGGACTTCCGTCTGCATGGTTGGCACCGCCTTTCGAGCGCACGACGCCGCACCCGTCCTTATACATTATATCGCAAGCACAGTAGCGCCCGCTCACGTCTTGACCGTAATCTTGACCTCTTCAATTTCGGCACGTCCCGACTTCCGAAACGGCCGCGGCATCGGCTGGGCGATCCCCTTCTCGTCCACCGTCCGCGAGCGCAGGACGTATTCCCCGGCCGGCATACCCGGCAGCAGCGCCACCCAGTGGACCTTGGCCAGCCGCATCGGCCATGTGCGCGGCTTGCCGGCCGAGTCGAAGCCGATCGTGTCCTTCGGGATCGCGTCGTCCGCCAGGCCGCCGCCCCAGCGCCGCGGCGGACCCAGCACCTCCGCGTCGGTCCACGGCGCCTTGACGAAGAACGGATCGTCGGCCGGCCCGGCGTCGCCGGCGGGGTGCATCCAGACCTGCACCTTCGACAGGCCGCCGATCCCGACCTGAGCGTAGCCGGTGATCGGGATCGCCGCGCCGCTCTTGACCTCGGTGGGGACCGACAGCGTCGCGGCGAACGTTTTGAGCGGACTGTCGATGTCGTTGTTGCCGTTCGCGTAGGTGTCGTTGGCGTGGTCCAGGTTCGTCAACACGACCTGCGTGAGCCACTTGACGTTTTTGAACCCGTAGCCCTCCGGTACGACGATGCGCACCGGGCCGCCGCGCTTCGGCGCCAGCCACTGGCCGTTCAGCTTGTAGCAAACGATGACGGGCGGCAGGTCGAAATAGTCCTCCAGAACCCGGCCGACGGGCAGCGAACTCTGAAACATCTGTTTGGGATCGTCGTTGTGGTAGCCGTGGTAGAACACCCGGCGGAGGTTTTCCTTCGGCCGCGTGAGCCAGACCACCTCCCGCAGCGGCACACCTTCCCAGACGCCCATGCCCAGAGGGCAGCCGAGGTTCAGGCAGGTCATCACCTTGGCGAAGCGGACGGCGTGCTTCTCGGCCAGCTTCATCAGCCCGTCGAAGTCCAGCGCCGTGCCGTCGGCTTTCGTCAGCTGTCGGCCGAGCGTCGCCGGGTGTTCCGGGTCGGAGATCACTTCGAGCTTCCACGTTTCGCGCGTGAGGCCGACCTCGCGCTTCTTCTCTTCGGGCAGGGAGTGCGGCAGCGGCGTGCCGCGGGACACGTCCTGGAAGTCCTCCTGCTTCGTGAAGAAGGGGCCCAGCGTGTCCAGGGCCTTCGCCAGCTCCGGCGGCGGCTCGGCCCTGGCCGTGAGCGACCAGCCGCCGGCCGTGGCGACGCAGGCCGCACCCGTCCGCAGGAAATAGCGGCGCGTCAGCTTGCCGTGTTCATCGAGAAACCGTTGGCGATCGTTCATGGCGGTAGTCCTGGATGGATCGGAGCCGCGACCGTGAGGGAGCGGGGAGAAAACCGCTCCCTCACGGTCGCGGCTCCGACAACGCGATGTCACGGCTCAAGTAATGATGCGCGGTCACTCACTTACCCTTCTTCTCCAGCAGGTGATTCGCCTCCCCCTCGGTCAGCGGGCCGGCCTTCACCGCGATCTCGAACACAGTGGACGGCAGGGGCGCGCCGCCCAGCCGTAACCCTGGGACGTGCCGATTTTCACCCGATGCCCGAAACCCCAGCCGACGGCGTTCATGCCGACCGCTACGTGGTAGACGGCGATTTCACCCAATCGGGGGTCTCGTAACGGCAGCCGATAGATGCCCAGGTGCGAATGCGCTCAGGGCGACCGATCCCTCGCCCTGCCAGCCGATCACGCCGTCGTCGCTTCGCATCTTCAAGGCGTCGTTGGTCATCGGGATGATGACGAAGTCCTTGCCGGCGGCCTGCTTCAGCTTGAGGAACTTGACGCCGTCGGGCGCCTTGCTCAGCGAGACGGCGAAGTTGTTCTTGCCCTTGTCGGCGTCGGTGTCCCAAAGCTGCGGGTCGGCGGAACGGAACAGCACGAACCAGCCCGGCTCCGGCCCGGCCTTGCCTTCCCCGACCGCCAGCTTCTCCGCAACCTTGTCGAGCTTCTTGAGCCGCTCCTCCGCCTTGGTTCTAGTCGGCCCGGACAGCTGTGACACGGCCGCCTTGTAGAGCGCGTAGGCGTGTAGCTCGATCTGCACCGCCTTGGTCCCGGTCTCGACCTCCGCCACTTCATACCACGCGTCGGCCAGGGCGTCTTGGTCGGTCGGGTCCGTAAATTCGCCGGGGTTCGTGAACACGCGGCGCGGGTTCATGTCCCGTTTGGCCAGCTCCTTCAACTTGGCGTCGCCGCTCAACGCCAGCAGCGGCAGGCCGCTCTCCCAGTCGCCCTTGTAAAAGCACAAGAACCGCCCGACTTGTAAACAAGCGTCGGGATCGTCGGGCTTGTCCTTGAGTACGGCGAAGTCACCTTTGACGTTTTCGTATTCCTTCTGCATCGCGTCCACGAGCCGGCGCCGCTCGCCGGCCGCCGTCGCCGTTTGATGGTTGCCCAACTTCGTCGCCGCCGACTGGGCCGTGTGCAGCAGTCGATCCGCCGCGTCATAGTCGTCGGCCGCCTTCGCCTCGTCGGCAAGCTCCAGGGCGGCGTCGAGGATCGCCTGGCAATCGGACGGGGCGCCGCCGGTCGCATGGAGCGCCGCCTCCAGCGCGACGGCCTTCAGCGCCGGCGCATCGACGGCGAACTCCTGAGCCTGGGCGTCGATGGCGTGGAGAGCGGCCGCGGCGTCGCCGGCCCGTGCCGCGGCCTCCGACGCCAGCCGCAGCAGGACGAACTTGCGGGCCGGATCGTTGTCGGCGTCCGCGGTCTCTTGAACGAGCTTGGCGGCCAACGCCTGCAGGTCGGCCGGCTTGCGCTTGGCGAAGTCGTCTTTGAAGAGGTCCTTGATCTGCGCCTCGGCCTTGGCCTGGGCGTCGGCGTCCGGCGGCGGCTTGCGGTCGTCGGCGCGGGTCAGTGGGGCGGCCAGCAGCAGGGCTGCGGTCGTCAGGGTCAACAGACGCATGAGGCGCCTCCCCGGAAGTGGATGGGGCGTATCTCAGGCAATAAGAGGGATGGTAGCGGCGAACCGACCGCTGGGGCAAGAAAAAAGCGCCGGCGGGCGCGTCAGCCGACGCGGTGAATCAGATCCCAGCCGACCACGCCGATGGCGACGTCAATGATCGCGTGGCTGAGCCAGGGGGCGTACAGCGACCCCGTGCGAGCGTACAGCCACGACCAGATTCCGCCGCCGACGGCGATGCACAGCGACAGCGGGACCGTCAGCGTCCAGAACTGCCCCGGCAAGTAGACGCTCAGCAGGAGGATGTGATGCGCCATGAAGACGAGAGCGCTCGCTGCGATCGCGGACGGCAGCGGGAGGAAGGCGCGCATCCGGCCGAAGATGAACCAGCGGAAATAATACTCTTCGAGGAGGGAATTGCCCACGGCGATGAACGACGCCACGAGGAGGAATCCGGGCAGCTGGTCGGCCCCGAACTTCTGCAACACTCCGATCGCCGTGGCCGGCGCCGCTTGCAGCAGCGGCGACGACCGTAGCCAGCCGAAGTATAGTGCGAAGATGCCGGCGGCGACGGCCACGCCGAAGCCGAGACCGAACAGGAGGTCGTCGCGGTGCGGCCAGGTCAGGCGCGGCCGACGCCGCTCCCACAGCACCATGAACAGCAGCGGGAACGCGATCGTCGTTATTTTCCAGACCGCATCGACGGGGCCGCGGAGCCACCCGGCGCATCGTCGCGGCCGAGAACGACGAACACGAGCCAGATCATCAGGCTCGGCAGCGCGGAGGCGAACAGCACGGCCAGCGCCGTCGGCAGGTCAGCTCGCGGGGCCGCCGGGCAATACAGCCTTATCTCGGTCGCCCATGTCCGTTAAAACTCCTGCACCACGCGCCGCACCAGCACGCGGAGCTTCTTCTCCGCCGCGTTCGCCACGGCGATCACGTCCTCCAGCTTCACCGGCTCCAGCGCGTCCGGCAGGCAAACGTCCGTCACGACCGACAGGCCGAGGCATGCGCAGCCCCGCGTGGACGGCGACGATCACCTCCGGCACGGTGGACATGCCGACCACGTCGGCGCCGATGCCGCGCAGGAAGCGGTACTCGGCCCGCGTCTCCAGGTTCGGCCCCGACACCGCCACGAACACGCCCTGATGGCAGACGATCTTCTCTTCCAGGGCGATCCGCCGCGCCTGCGCGATCAATTCCCGATCATACGGACGGCACATGTCCGGGAAGCGGACGCCGAGCCGCTCGTCGTTGGGGCCGATGAGCGGGTTGTCGCCCATGAGGTTGATGTGGTCCTCGATGACCATGAGGTCGCCCTTGGCGAACTGCGGATTCATGCCGCCGCAGGCGTTGCTCACGATCAGCGACCTCGCAGCCCAGCGCCTTCATCACGCGCACGGGCAGCGTGATCTGCTGGAGCGAATAGCCCTCGTAAAAGTGGAAACGCCCTTCCATCGCCACGACGGTCTGGCCGGCCAGACGGCCGCAGACAAGACGGCCGGCATGGGAATGCACGGTCGATGCGGGGAAGTGCGGAATGTCGGCGTAGGTCGAGCGCCGCCTCGGCGTCGATCTCCTCGGCGAGGCCGCCGAGGCCGGTGCCGAGGATGATTCCGAGGCGCGGCCGGCCGGACCAGCGGGCGCGGATCGCTTGCACGGCTTGCTGGATCTGGTCGTACTGTTCAGGCATAAGGTTGGCTCGGTGGGTGATGAGGAACAAAGGAATCGTACAGGAATTCCTTCGTTTAGCCGCGACCCGGAGGGGCGCGCTCCCCGCGCTCCCCTCCGGGTCGCGGCTAAACGGGGAACGCTGGACGAATCCTCAAGGATTCAGCGCCGCCCGAACAGCCCCGGCCACAACAGGTACAACCATACTGCGGCGACTCCCAGGAACAGCGTCCCGGCGGCCATCTGCCCGTACAGCGCCCAACGTAGATACGCATCCTCCTCCGCCCGCGCCTGCGTCGTCCACGAGACGAAGTTCTCCTCCCCGGCCAGTCGGTGGAAGACGCCGGCGACGAACGCTTGTTCGCGCTGCGGGTCTCCCCCGGTGGCGGCTAGGTAGCAGCCGCCGAACATGATGGGGTCCTCGTCCTCCAGGATGAAGCCGCGGCTGAGGAGGCGGCCGAGGCGCCGCTGCCGCTCGCGCAGGTGGTGCATGAACTGGAACAGCTCGGCGTTCGTGTCGGAACACGTCGGCGCGGCCGGCGCCGCGGCGCGGCCCCTTGCCGGCGCGCGACGCCTCCATCGGGTCGGTGCGGCTCAGCGCGGGGCCGGCCGGGACGCCGGCCGTGGCGTCGGCCGACTCCATGCGGAAATGCTTGTACACCCAGCCGGGCGCGACGGAGGCGCAGATCCATTGGGCCAGGCTCTCCAGCATGGCCGTCCGCGCCTCGGCGTCGCCGGCCCGGCCGCGCGTCTCCAGGGCGGGCGCCATTGGGCTGCGCTGACCGATGCGCTGCTGCCGCTGCTTTTCGGGAAACTGTTCCAGGAACGCGGCGAAGCCCGGCGCCGTCTCCAGGTCGCAGACCATCGCCAGCGTGGGGCAGTTGACTTGCAGCACGCGCCGGGCGACGGACAGGTCGCGTTGGCAGGCGGCGGCCGCGTCGAGGGCGTCCTGGTCGGTGTCGGTGGCGGCGAAGGGCAGCAGCACCAACATGCCGTTGATGGGGCAGTACGGCCAGCGGTCGCGCACCAGCAGACGGCAGAGGTGCTCGAAGCGGGCGCCGAGCAGTTCGACCTCGGCGGCGTTGCGGACGATCGGCTGGCGGACGCGGTCCTGGCGCATCAGCAGGCGAATCTTGCCGCTTTTCCTCGGCCGACAGGTCGCGGCGCTCGGCGCGGCGCGGGCCATGACGGCGGCGATCTCCGGCACGGCGCCGGGCGCCTTGCCGGGCTGGTTCGTCTTGTCGAGCGGGTCGTCGTCGTCGGTGGGGACGTTGGCTTCGCCCTCGCCGCCCTCGCCGGCCAGCCCCGCGGCGTGCCGGCCGAGCAGCGACGCGCCCTCGCAGGTGACGTAGACGGCGTCGCGCGTGGCGAAGACGTGCAGCGGGGCGTCATTGCGAGCGGGCGCCGGCCGGCCCTCCAGCGGCAGTCGGGACGCCTTGAACAGCGCCTCCATCGACCCCTCGGTTCGGCCGACCAGCAGAAACAGCGGCAGCTCGCGGAGGTCGATGCGCTGCTGCTGGAGCGCCTGCATGGCATCCTCCCAGGCCTCCGTAATGTCTGGAAATTCGGCGTAGCTGTCGTCGGTCACCAGCAGCTTCCACAGCCACCAGCCGAGCCAGGCCAGGACGTAGACCATCAGGAACAGGATCGGCAGCCAGTTCTCGGCGAGGAATCGGCTGCGATGCGGAATGGCGGTGTCGATGTGGAGGCCTGGTTGAGGAAGTGCAGGCCGACGAGAATCAGCGCCACGATCAGGAGGTGAACCGTCCATATCACGATGCGCAGCAGCAGTGTGCTGCGCCGCGCCTTGGACAGAAACGGCAGCAGCAAAGCGGCGGGGCCCGCAAAACGCCCATTAGCCAGGTGAATACGCCCACTCGCGGACCTCCTCAGTGCGGCGGCCGCACGAACAGGAACGTGACCGTCGGGATCAGCACGGCCAGCAGCACGACCAGCGCCATCAGCACCACCCGCAGCCGATCACGGCCGCGACGTGGGGCGGCGTAGACGTCCGGCTGCATTTCCTGCGGCCCGGCCCAGTTCTTGCTCTGGCCGCGCGTCAGCTGCTCCTCGACGGCGTCGCGCCAGCCGGCTAGCGTCTGCGGCGCCGTCGGCCCCTCGCCGCGGAACCCCAGCATCACGCACAGGTAAAACACCTCCAGCGCGTCCGTGCCCGACCGCGCCTGCGCCACGTCGGCCTGCTGCCAGAAGCGGAAGGCGCGGTCGTTCGTGAAGTACAGCTGCTCCTCCAGCTTGCGCTCGTTCCACTCGCGCTCCCACGGCGAATCGATCAGCACCTCGTCCACCCAGCAGGTCAGAGCGTAGCGGACGCCGAGGAAGCGCTCGCCGTCGCCGGCGTACTCCGGCCAGCGCTGGGCCTCGTTCTGCGTCTTCAGCCGGCCGCGCAATTCCGCCTGCTCGGATCCGAAATCCGGCTTCTCGCCGCGGTCCAGCCGAGGCGCAGGTCCAGCGCATACGCCACGACCGGATGCACCAGCTCCGCGATTTCCTCGCGCATGGTCGTCCCCTGTTACGGCCTCCCTATGTCCATACGCGCCGCGCCGCCGCAACCTGGCGCGCCGGCCCGCGAAAGCCGCCGGGCTTCACGGCGCGTCCGCTTTCACCACGTACAGCGCCTCCTCTCCTCGTTCCCAAGCTCTGCTTGGGAACGCCGGTGGGCGAAGCTCTGCTTCGCGTCCCGCGCGGGGGCCAGACGCGAAGCGGAGCTTCGCGGCCGTGCGTTCCCAAGCAGAGCTTGGGAACGAGGAGAAGCCGACCCGCGAAATCCGTCAGGCGTCACGGCGTGTCCGCCTTGACCACGTACAGCGTGAACTCCATCGTCGTCGTCTGGCCCGGAGCGGACTTGATCGTCAGAATGCGCTGGCCCTCCACCGGCCCGGCGATGCGCGTCTCGTTCATGCGGATGGCCAACGTCAGCGACCGCTGCACGTTCTGCCACTCCTCCGTGCCGCGGCTGACCTCGAAATAGATCAGCCCCTGCGCGGCCGGCAGCACGCGCGGCGGGGCCGGCTTGTGCTGAAAACGCAGGCCCACGCCGCCCATCTTGAAGATGCGATCGACCTGCTCCGAGCTGCCGATCTTCATGTCCAGGCCGCCGCGCTCCAGCAGCCGCTTGGCCTCCTCGTCCGGCAGCCGGCTCTTGACGCCTACATACATTTGGTAGTGCGAATCGAGCCATTTCGGTTCCAGCGCCACCTGCATCCGCAGCCCGGCGCCCTGGAACGGCCGCTGTTCGTAGGACGGCTCGACGATGCGGTCGAGCAGGAAATCGAGATGCTTCTTGACGGCGTAGAAGCAGCCGCCGAGGTCGTCGTGGTCGTAGCGCGGCAGGTCGGGCGGCCGGCGCGTGTCGCCGAAGATCGCCAGCTGGCCGACCAGCCGGCACAGCTCGTAGTAGGCCGTGAACGGATGGACGCCCGGCGCGAAGGCGAGGATGTTGAGCAGGGCGTAGGCCTCGTTGAGGCAACGCAGCTGAGCGATGATGAGGGCGTCGCCCTGGGCGTTGCTCTCCAGCGAGATGCCGCGTGAGGTCATCTGCTCGGCCAGGCGGTCGATCTTGCGGCCGACCCGGTCGAAGACGGATTGCAGGAGGTCCACCTGGAGCGGCGACCAGGCGTCGCAGGCCAGCAGCGGCGGGATGTAGGGCACGTGGACCTGCGGCGCCGGATCGGCCCCGGCGGACTTCTCCAGGCTGACGAGCGGGATCACCTCGTAGCCGGCGTGGTCCTGCGTGGACAGCAACAGCTGGAAGTTCAGCCGGCGGACCTGGATGGGCTGCGGGTGCAGGCCGGTGTTCTCGTCTTCCAGGTCGAGGGTGTCGAGGACATAGCGGCCCTCGCCCAACCGGGCACCGGCCAGGTTGGGCCGGCCGAGATGGAGGACCGGCACGCCGAGAAAGACGGTGACGGCCCCCTCGCCGGGCAGGGCGGCCTTGAGGTCCAGCACCGGCAGCTCGCCGTCTTCGGGCAGCGAAATCAGCGTCCCGTCGCGCATCCGGGCGCGAAGGCTGCGCACGGCGAGGCGGTGATTGGTGAGGGCGTCGCGGTCGAGGTCGAAGATGCGCAGCCCCCACGAAAAGGGGTGGTCCCACTGATCGGCAGTGTGCTGGAGCTGGGCGAGGTGGCGCTGGGCCGCCTGGAGATGGTGCGGCCGAAGGAACATCCCTTCGTGCCAGTGGACTGCGCGCGCCGTCATGGATGGTCGCTCCCGTCGGCTGCCCCGGTGGACGTGGGCCGGCCGGCCCGGCCGTATGGAATCAGAATACCCGACCGCAAGCGGACTTCCAACGGTTCCTTCGCCGGAGGGGTCACGGCGGGGCGGCCGGCTCGAAGCGGCTTCCCGCGCCGAACGGCCCTTGCCATGAGGTCTTTAGGTTGCCTTCAGCGCCGCCCACACCACCCATGAGCCGTCCGCCCCCGCGATGCGCAGCCGCGGTTCCTTGCACGTCGGCCCCAACCGCGTCAGCGGCAGACCGCCGACGCACGCCTCGAACGCCGCCGCGTTCGCCGCCGTCACTTCGACGATAAACCGCGTCTGCGATTCCGAGAAAAGCAGCGCCGCGTCGGGCAGGCCGCCCGCCTTTGCCAGCCCGGTCAGGTCGGCGCCGACGCCGCCGGCGAACGCCATCTCCGCGACCGCCGCCGCCAGGCCGCCTTCGCTCAGGTCGTGGCACGCCCGCACCAGGCCGCGCGCGATCGCCTCGTGCAGTTTGCGGAACAGGCGTGGCGCCGAATCCAGGTCCACCCGCGGCACGGCGCCGCCGTCGAGGCCGTGGACCAGATGGTAGTGCGAACCGCCCATCTCGTCCTTCGTCGCGCCGAGCAGATAGAGGATATTTCCCGGCTCTTTCAGGTCCATCGTCACGCAGCGGCGCACGTCCGGGACGAGACCCAGGGCGCTGATGAGCAGCGTCGGCGGGATGACGATGTTGCGTCCGCCGGCGTGGTACTCGTTCTTGAGGCTGTCCTTGCCGCTGATGAACGGCAGGCCGTAGGCCAGCGCCGCATCGCGGCACGCCTCGGCCGCCCGCACCAGCGAACCCAGCACCTCCGGCCGATCCGTGTTGCCCCAGCAGAAATTGTCGAGAAGGGCGATCCGCGAAGGGTCGGCGCCGACCGCGACCACGTTGCGCACCGCCTCGTCCACCGCGGCCGCCGCCATCGCGTAGGGGTCGAGGTCGCCGTAACGCGGGTTGATCCCGCAGCCGACTGCGAAGCCGGTCCACGATCCCAGCACCGGCGCGACCACCGCCGCATCGCCGGGGCCGTCTTCGTGGACGCCGACCAGCGGCTTGATGACGCTGCCGCCCTGCACCTCGTGGTCGTACTGGCGGATGATCCATTCCTTGCTGCACACGTTCGGCGACGACAGGATTCGGAGCAGGGTTTCGGTGTAGTTCTCTTGGCGAGCCGGGGGCGTCAGCCCCCGGAGGATGGGTTCGGTGGCTGCACCTGCACTCCGGGGGCTGACGCCCCCGGCTCGCCATGTCGCTTGCCGCACCACCGGCGGCCGGCCGTCGTGCAGAAAGTGCATGTCTAGGTCGGCGACCTGATTTCCCTCATACGAGAGCCGCAATCGGCCCATCGGCTCAAACCGGCCGATCGCCGTCGCCTCCACGTCCTCGCCGGCGCACAGCGCCCGCAACCGCTCCCATTTGTCCGGCGGCACGGCCAGGATCATCCGCTCCTGCGACTCCGATATCCAGATTTCGGTGTACGACAGGCCGGCGTACTTGAGCGGCGCCTTTTCCAGCTCCACCGCCGCCCCCAGCGCCTCGCCCATCTCGCCGACCGCCGAGCTGAAGCCGCCGGCGCCGCAGTCGGTCACGGCGTTGTATAAACCCTCGTCGCGGGCCTGCAACAGCACGTCCAGCAGCTTCTTCTCCGCGATCGCGTTGCCGATCTGCACCGCCCCGCCGCTCACGCGTCTCCGACTCCGCCGTCAGCTCCACCGACGAGAACGTCGCCCCGTGGATGCCGTCGCGCCCGGTTCGGCCGCCCACCGCCACGATGAGGTCGCCGGGCCGGGCCGCCTTCGTGCAGCGGTCCACCGGGATCAGGCCGACCGTGCCGCAGAAGACCAGCGGGTTGCCGAGGTAGCGCTCGTCGAAGCAGACGGCGCCGTTGACCGTCGGGATGCCCATGCGATTGCCGTAGTCGCGCACCCCGGCCACGACGCCTTTCATCACCTTGAGCGGGTGCAATACGCCCGGCGGCAGCGCTTCCGGCGGCGTGTCCGGCGGGGCGAAGCAGAACACGTCGGTGTTGCAGACCGGCTTGGCGCCGAGGCCGGTGCCCATCGGGTCGCGGATCACGCCGCCGAGGCCGGTGTTGGCGCCGCCGTAGGGTTCGATCGCCGACGGGTGGTTGTGCGTCTCCACCTTGAAACAGACGTGATATTTCTCGTCGAAGCGCACGACGCCGGCGTTGTCCTCGAAGACGCTGACGCACCAGTCGTCGGCGCCGAGCCGGCGGCGCACCTCCTGCGTCGCGGCGAAGATCGTCTCCTTCAAGCAGATTTTCATAGCGCCGAACTCCGGTTTCGTCGCTCGAACTCGATCTTGCCCTTGAGCGTCTTGTGCGAGCAGTGTTCCGACCACGTCTGGGCCAGCGTTTCCAGCTCCACGTCGGTCGGGTCGCGGCCGGCGGCGCGGAAATGCTCCTGGATCGTCCGCATCTCGGCCAGGCTCAGCGACAGCTGGCCGTCGCGGCTCAGCTTCTGCAATCCGGCGTCGTCCAGGTCGCGCAGCGGCACGACGACGAGATGGAAGCGGTACGGGGCGCCGACCGTCAGATGCTCCAGCGTCAGCGGCCCCTCGACGACCTGCTCCACCGCCTCGTTGGCCAGCACCTTGCGGAACAGCACCGCCTTCGATTCCGGCGACAACGGCGGCCCGTAATAGCGGCGAAAGCTGCGCACGGAATCGACCGTCACGCCGAGGTCGCGGGCGGCGTCCGCCACGCTCAGCGCCGCCGGGTCCATCACGCCGGGCTTGTACAGCACCGTCGCCAGCCGGCCGCCCATCGTGGGCGACTCGCTCCGCGAGTCGCCGGCCAATCGCGGAGCGATTGGCCCCCTATGGGAAAAATGTTCGTTCAACGCTCCGAGAACGCCGCTTTCCGCCAGGGGATCGACCAGCAGCTCGCGCGTCAGCCGGTCGGCCTGATCGCGCGTCAATGGCCCTTCCAGCAGCCAGCCGTGGGCGGTCGCGCTGACCACGGCCGAGCCGCCCCGGCGGTGCGTCAGCAGGCCGAACTCCTCGGCGACGCGGGCCTGTTCGCCGTCCGCCCCTTTGGGTCGAATTTCGATCTCCCAAAGCATGGAATCCCTTTCCGGAAAGGCCTTCACGCATGTCAGGTAGATGGAGACGCGCGAACAGGCCGATGAACACGCCGACGTACAGGGCGCCGATCACCAGGCCGATCGTGGCCAGGATCATGTGGCTTCCTCGCGCCCGCAGCACGGCCGCCGCCTGGCCCATGCCGAACAGGGCGACGCCGGCGGCGGCCAGCAGCGCGACCGTGGCCAGCAGGCCGCCAGATGATCACCGCCTCGAGCCGCCCGCCGCTCGCCTCCACCCCGAGGCCGGCCACGAGGAGGCCCAGCAGGCACAGCACCCAGGCGCCGATCCCCATGCTCAGGGCCAGGATCGCCTGGCGCAGCTGCGTCCGCGACTGTTCCGGCGCCGCCTCCTTCGACTCCATCGCCCGATCGACGCAGGCGGCGCACAGGATCTGGTCGCGCCACTTGGTGCGGCAGGTTTCGCACATGAACGTGCCGCACCGGCCGCACGGCCCCACCGACTCGCATTCGGGATGGACGCCGCAGGCGCCCTCCCCCTCGCGCACCGGCCGGCCGAAGCGCTCCGGCGGCTCGTACAGCGGCTCGCGGCAGTTCGGGCAGCGGGCGCCGACCCGTTCGCGGTCGTCGGGGATCGGGTACTCGCAGGAAGGACACAACGCCATGACGGATCTCTCTTACGTCCGATCAGCCCTGCGCCATGCGCAGGATGACCAGGAACGCCACGGTCACGCACCACAGCGCCCCGACCAGCGAGCTGGTCGCGCCGGTCATGGCCAGGCCGCGGCCGCCCATGTTCGGCCGGGATTCGATCTGCCGCAGGGCCATCCCGCTCACCACCAAGCCGCCGACCGGGATGGCCAGGCCGATAAGGCTCAGGACCACGGCCCCGACGCCGCCCATCTGGCCGTTGCCGAAAAAGGTCAGACAGAACGTCACCGGGCTGCTCACCAGGCCGACGATCACGGCCACGATGGCCAGCGGTGGAACCTTGCCGGGACGGTGCAGGCCGCGGACGAGGAAGTTCTTGCACGGCCCGCACAGCGTCTTGCCCTGCAGCTCCACGACGCAGTTGGGGCAGAAAAATTCCTTGCACTCGGCGCAGGTCTTTTCCGTGGCGACGTCGTCGTGGTTGAAGCAGAAGCCCGGCCGTCGGCGGCGGAAGACCTGGGCGCGGCGGCGGCGCAGCAGGTCGCCGGCCGAGGCGTCGTCGAGCGGCAGAGGCATAGGCGCTGACGGCCTACGGCGGTTGTCCCATTCGTCGTCGTCATACGGGGAGCGGCGCGGCGGCGGTCGATCCCAGTCCCGGCCGCGGTTGTCGGCTGGGCGAGGCGGCGGCGGTAGGGGGCGGCGCGGCGGTTCCGGCGGCGTCTCGGGCGCCGTCGTGTTGCTCTGCCACGGCACCGGGTTGCCCTGGCCGCAGTCACAGAAGACCAGCGTGCCGGACAGGTTGTCGGCCCGGCCGTGCTTCTTGCCGCACTTCTTGCAGGTGAACCAGATCATCGGCGTCCGCGCATTCGACGATCGTTTCGAAGCGGTTTCCCTACCAGCCCCGAGCGCCAGCGAGGGGGCGGCGCTGAACCCCTCGCTCGCGCTCGGGGCTGGTTTTGCAAACCGCTTCAAACGGGGATCGGCACGTTCATCCTAGTTTAGCAGTTACGGCCGTCTCGGTCCCGGCTTCCCCGTCGGTCCGCGCGGCCCGTCCTCCGGCGGCCCCTGTTCGCTCACCACCGCGGCCAGCTGCAGCACGAACTTCTCGTCGCTCTCGTACTGCTCCGGCGCCAGCTCCAGCCGGCTCTCGAAGAACTGCGCCGCCGACCGGAACAGCTGCGTGCGCTCGGCCACGCGCAGCTGGTCGCGGCGCAGGCACAGGTCCAGCAGCGTCTGCTTCTGCTCGCGGGCCAGCGACGCCAGCCGCTGCCGCCACAACGCCAGCCGGGCGTGGTCGGCCTCGGTGCGGCCCTCGACCAGCGCCCGGATCGGCTTGACGCGCTGCTCGACGTGGACGACGAGGGTGTCGGCCGCGAAGTCGCCGAGCCGGAGGTTCTCGCGGTTGCAGGCGGCCACGACGAAGCCGACGGCGTAGGCGCCCGGCAACGAATCCACGAAGCGCACGATGTTGCGCACGGCCGAATGGTAAAACGTCAGGGCCGTCCCCGTGTTCTGAATGACGCGGATGCCCAGCGCCCGCTTGCCCAAGGTCTGCCCGTTCCACAGCCACTCGAACAGGAGAAAATAGCCCCAGTAGACCGCGAACTCCCATAGGGCCAACAGGGCGATCCCCATGCCCTCCCGGACGCATCTCCAGCACCGAAGACGAACAGCGTGCCCGCGACCGTCAGCAGGGCGATGAAGAAGAAGTCGATCAGCCAGGCCAGGGTGCGCGAGCCAAGCCCGGCCACGCGGTAGCTGAACGGCACCTTCTCGGTGGTGAGGACCTCGTGCAGGATCACGGCGCCTCCCTCCGGTAGTACGGGTTCTTTCCCCAGCCGAGCAGCAGGGTATAGGCGAGGAACAGCGCGGCGAAGACGCAGGCCACGGTCAGCTTCGCCATGCTGGAGATGAACACGTCCGAAGCGCGGGCGACGCCGGCCTCCAGCACGCCCGCCACGGCCAGCAGCGGCACGGCCCCGGACACGAGCAGAAACGCCTCCTTGCCGGCGCGGGCCATCTCCTCGCGGCGCGGCCACGGCCGGGCCCGGATCATGCCCTGCGCCAGCACAAGCCCCGCCGCCCCGCCGATGAAGCAGGCCGGCAACTCCAGCACGCCATGCGGCACAATGCCGGTGATAAATGTCAAAAAAAAGCCGTGGCCGGGGTGGTGGACCTCCGCGTCCCAGAAGACGGCGCCGAGAACGCCCAGCATCAGGCCGTTCTCGAACATGAACCAGACGGTGCCGATCCCCAACGTGACGCCCAGCGCGAAGGCGAACAGCGTGACGGTGGCGTTGTGCGTGAAAAGGAAGCCATGGAGAAGGCGCTGAAATCGCCGGTGGACATTTGCTGGCGTGGGGTCGTTCTGGCCCTCCTCGCGCGGCTGAATGGTCTGCATGTCCGTCGGCAGGAGGAACGGCCGGGCGACGTCCTTGTCGTAGTACGACGCCAGGAAGCCGAAGACCGCGCCGAAGGCGAACAGTCCGACGGCGATAAGGAAATGCGGCAGGTAGCGGCGGAACACGGCCGGCCAGCCGCAGACGAGGAACATCGGCCATGCCGCGCCAGTCGATGCGGCGTCTTGCCGTAGATGAGCAGGTAGGCCCGCGCCACGAGGTCGTTGAGGTAGCGGACGGTGGCGTCGCCGCTGACGAACGTCTGGGCCTGGTTGAGGTCGGAGGCGGTGCGGCGGTAGAGGTTGCCGAATTCGACGGCCTCGTCCTCGTTGAGGCAGGCCAGGCCGCTGCCCTCGGCGCGCTCCAGCAGCTCCTCCAGCCGCTTCCAGGAGGGACGACGGTCGTGCAGGAAAGAGGACAGGTCCATGATTGCCGCCCAAAGAAGATTCACCACAAAGACACAAAGAACACAAAGAAAGGCGGAAAAATGGTAGATATTTGCAATTGATGCTCTTTGTCTTTCTTCTTTGTGTCTTTGCGGTGAATCGTTTTCACATTCGCATCCCCGTCTTCAGCGCCAAATACCGATTCACCGCGTCGATGGTCAGCTTCTCCGGCGCCGTGTCGAGGACCAGCACGCCCTGCCGCTCCAGGCTGCGGAGCATCTCCGACCGGCCGGCCAGCAGGTCGCGCGCCGTCAGCACATTGTACAGGTGTTCGGCGTCGCGCGGCTGCTCGGCGGCCAGCTTCTGCAACGGCACGTCGGCCACGGCCAAGCGTCAGCGGCAGGTGGAAGCGCCGCAGCAGCGCCGCCGCCTCCAGGTACTCCTTCGACGCCGTCGCGTCCAGCAGGTCGGTGAACACCATCGTCAGGGCGCGCTTGGGGTGGCGGCCGATCAGCGTGTTGAACGCCTCGCGGTAATTGACGTAGCAATACTCCGGTTTGACGGAGTAGAGCGCCTGGAGGAACTTGGCGTGCTGCGACCGGCCCTTGGCCGGCGGCAAATAGAGATGGACGGTGTGTGAGAAGACGAGCAGGCCGAGGTTGTCCTGGAACGTCTGGCTGACGTGGGTGAGCATCAGCACGGCGTTGATGGCGTGGTCGAGCTTGGTCAGGGCGCCGACGCGGGCCGCCATCATCCGGCCGATGTCGAGGCAGAAGATCACGTCCTGACTGTGTTCGGCCTCGAAGATCGCGGTGATCGGCTTGTTGCGGCGGGCGGTGGCCTTCCAGCTGACCTGACGGTAGTCGTCGTCGGGCGAGTAGTCGCGGTAGTGGCTGAACTCGCGGCCGGCGCCGGGCAGCCGCTTGGCGCGATAGCCGCCGGCCCGCACCAGAGTCGTCCGCACCAGCGCCTCGTAACGCCGCACCTCCAGCAGGTTCGGGTAGACCTGCACCGCTTCCCCGGCCGGCAGTCGGCCGTCGAAGAACGCCAGGCCCAGCGGCCCACGGCAACGCACCGACACGTCGCCGAAGGAGAAGTTGCCGCGCTGCGTCGGCAGCAGGCGGTACGGCAGCCGCGACTGACCGAGGGCCGGCACGACGGTGCGCTGCACGATCGGGTCGGCCCGGAAGCCCGCCGGAACGTCGTCGCGCACGTCGAGGGTCAGGCGGTCGCGCGACTGATTGTCGAGGATAAGGACGATCTCATTATCGACGCCGAGCGACAGGCGGGCGGGCCGTTCGCGGCGGACGGCGATGCGGCCGAAGCGCGTGGCGCGCCAGGCATAGGCGGCGTCGGCGGCGAAGAGAAGCAGGACGCAGCCGTCGAAGCCGAAGACGGCCCACGGACTGCCGAGGACGACGATCTGTTCCAGCCAGACGGGCAGGACGCCTTGCAGCGACTGCGCGGCGAGGCCGGCCAGCCAGAGCAGCAGGCCGACGGTCAGCAAGAGGAAAGTCGTCCGCGAGGGGAGCATGGATGCACCGCTGGAGACGAAGTGCGGTTCGAGCGCGTCTCCAGACAGGGTACGGAAAGAGCAGTCGGGAGAGGAGAGAATCGGATGTCTCAGGATGCCGCCCGCCTCAAGGCGCTCCCCAATAAGGGGCGGCGTTGACAACCGCGAGCCTATCGGGACAATGAGAAATACGGATGTGCGTGGAACTTCGGCTTCTCACCCAAGGGACTGTGGTGAACGATGGCGCCCCCGTTCGATGATTTCGGCAATCTACCGCCAGGCATCCACCTTTGCTCCGTTGACGAGTTGGCAGCACGTTTCGGAAGCGGCTCCGAGGAACGGGAAGCGGAGATAAGCGAGCTGTTGCATTTCATCGAGGCGGCCAGAACGGCGGGCGTGCGCCGCCTCCTCGTGAATGGCAGCTTTGTTACCGGCAAGTTGGCTCCGAACGACGTGGACGTGGTCTTTTTGCCCGGCCCTGCCTACTTCCGGCAGGCCCGAAGGCTTGACACCGATGCGATTTGGCCGTTTCTCCAGATCATGGTGGCGTCGGACGACGCAGATTTTGAAGCCTGGGCCGCCCTACAGTTCGCGACGGATCGACGGGGTCGGCCCAAGGGCGTTGTGGAGGTGATGCTGTGAGCGAACCGCTGACGGCCGAGGGATACGAGCAGACGAAGGAGAAGCTGCGCAACCTGGAAGAGCGCCTGGCGGAATTGGAACGGCGCACGGACCTCCATCCGGAGCACCGGGCCAGCGTTCGCCGATCCTACCAGATGATGATGCGCGAATTCCTCCGCGACATCAAGTTGTACGAGATCAGGCAGGCCAGGCAGAACTCCGTCGCGCCGCCGCCCTGATCGCTTCTCACCGCGGAACTGGCGGCGAAGTGCGGAGTCTGTAGACTGATCCGGTCAACTGGACGAATCCCGCATCCGCGCCGCAGGGAACCATGAAAGCACGCCAGGCCGTCCTCACCGCCCCGCACGCCGTCGCCGTCCGCGAAGTCGAGCTGCCCGATCCCGCGCCCAACCAAATCCTGGTCCGCACCGAGGCCAGCGTCGTCAGCGCCGGCACCGAACTGGCCGTCTACACCGGCACGCATCAATGGCTCAAGGACCCGAACCTGCCGGACTGGAAATTCCCCTTCAGGCCCGGCTACAGCGCCGCCGGCGTCGTCGCGGCCGTCGGCTCCGACGTGACCGGCTGGAAGCCGGGCGACCGCGTCAGCTATCCCGGCAACCACGCCTCCGCCGAGCTGCTGACGCATCGGCCACGAGCGCGGCAAGTTGTGGCCGCTGCCGGCCGGCCTCGACGCCGAGAAGGCCGCCTGGGCCTGCGTCGCCCGCTACGGCCTCGGCGCCTCCATCCGCGCCGGCATCACGCTCGGCCGCTCCGCCGCCGTGCTCGGCCTCGGCGTCATCGGCCAGTTCGCCCTGCGCTGCCTCATCGCGGCCGGCGCCCATCCGGTCGTCGGCATCGACGCCGTCGCCATGCGCCGCCAGGCCGCGACTCGCCGCCGGCGCCGATCACGTCATCGACCCCGCGGCCGGCCACGTCCGCGAGCAGCTGGCGGCGTTCCTCGAGCAGCGCGGCGCCGAGATCGTGGCCGACGCCACCGGCGTTCCCGACGCGGTGCCGGTCGCCATGTCGCTGGCCTGCGACGGCGGCCAGGTCGTCGTCGTCGGCAGCCCGCGCGGCAAGGCCAAGGACGTCAACTTCTACGACGATCTGCATCGTCGCTATATCGAGGTGACGGGGCGCACGGCAACATGCTGTTCGAGCCGGCCCACACGCGGCTGGCCGGCGCCTGGGACATCAACAAGGCCCAGAACTGGCTGCTGGCCGCCCTCGCCTCCGGCCGGCTGAGCCTGGACGGCCTCGTCACGCATCCGCATCGCGCCGAGGAACTCGGGGCCGCCTACGAAGGGCTGCTCAAGAACAAGGAGGAGTACCTCGGCGTCGTGGTGCGGTGGCGCTGATGCTGGCAATCGTCTGGGTCTACGGCTCGCTGTGCGCGGCGGCCTTCGCCGCGGGGGCGGTCAACGCCGTCGCCGGCGGCGGCACGCTGCTGACGTTCCCGACGCTGCTGTTTACCCTGCGCTCGCTGGGCCTGGCGAGGCCGCCGTCGTCGCCAACGCCACCAGCACCGTGGCCCTGGTGCCCGGCTCGCTGGCCGGGGCGTGGGGCTACCGCCGCGAGCTGCGCGGCAACCGACGCTGGCTGATTCTGCTGTTCGCGCCCAGCGTGCTCGGCGGCCTCGCCGGGGCGCTGCTGCTGACGCGCACCGACCCCGGCTATTTCAAGCTCGTCATCCCCTGGCTGCTGCTGCTCGCCGCGCTGCTGTTCCTCGCGCAGCCGTACCTGACCCGCTGGTTCCCGCCGCACCCGGAGACCGGCCGGCCCTCGCTCGGCGTGCAGACCGCCGTCGTCGTCTTTCAGTTCTTCGTGGCCGTTTACGGCGGCTATTTCGGGGCCGGCATCGGCATCCTCATGCTGACTTCGCTCAGCTTCATGGGCATCGGCGACGATCCATCAATTGAACGCCGTCAAGACCATTCTGGTCGCGACGATCAACAGCGTGTCGATCGTGGTCTTCGTCGCCGACGGCAAGATTATTTGGTCTTACGCCGCGGTGATGGCCGTGGCTTCCGTCGTTCGGCGGCTACTACGGGGCCGTCGTCGGCCGGCGGCTGCCGCGCTGGCTGATCCGCGGCTTCGTCATCGCCGTCGGCCTGTGTCCTGGCGGCGCTACTTTTTTCTGCGACAGGGCGGCGTCCTTTGAAGGAAGGCCGTCGCATTCCGGCCGCGAATCTGGTATGAAAGCAGGATCGGCTGACATCCGCTTCGACCCTTTCTCCGAAAGGAAAAAAGGCATGAAGAAGTTTTTCTGGGTTCCGCTTGTCGCCATCGTGGGCCTGGGCGTCCTGTGCGTCGTCCTGGTGTCCAACGCGGCGGACGACAAGTTGCCCTTCGCGCGGTCCCCACACCTGCGCCGGAGTGCGTCGTCCTGGTGTCCAACGCGGCGGACGACAAGCCGGAGGGCAAGGTCGTGACCACCAAATCCGGGCCTGAAATACATCGACACGAAAGTCGGCGACGGCGCCACGGCCAAGGCCGGCGACAAGGTCACGGTCCACTACACCGGCTGGCTGACCACCGACGGCGGCAAGACCAAGGGCAAGAAGTTCGACAGCAGCGTGGACCACGGCAAGCCGTTCTCCTTTCCGCTCGGCGCCGGCCGAGTCATCAAGGGCTGGGACGAGGGCGTGGCCGGCATGAAGGTCGGCGGCAAGCGCACTCTCATCATCCCGCCGGACCTCGGCTACGGCGGCGACGCTCAGGGGGACGACATTCCCGCCGAATTCGACGCTGCTGTTTGACGTCGAGCTGCTGGACGTCAAGTGAACCATGCCCGGCGAGCGGGGGGCGTCAGCCCCCTGATTCTTTATGCAGTCGCCGACAGTATGAAGTCATCAGGGGGCTGACGCCCCCCGCTCGCCGGCCTTTGGAAGCACCCATGACCGCGGTCCTGCTCGACGGCAAGGCGCTGGCCCAGACGATGCAGGCGGAGATCGCCGCCGATGCGGCCGTCTTTACCCAGGCATCCGGCGTCCGGCCGGGCCTGGCGGCGGTGCTGGTCGGCGACAACCCGCAGAGCCAGAGCTACGTCAAAAGCAAACAAAAAGCCTGCGAAAAAGCCGGCATCGCCAGCTGGCTGCACCATCGGCCGCCCTCCATCCCCCAGGCCGAGTTGCTCGCGCTGGTCGCCCGATCTCAACGCCGACCCCGCCGTCCACGGCATCCTCGTCCAGCTGCCGCTGCCGCCACACATCGACGAGGCCGCCGTCATGGACGCCGTGTCGCCGCTCAAGGACGTGGACGGCTTCGGCCCGGAGAGCCTCGGCCTTCTGGCCGCAGGCCGGCCGCGCTTCCTGGCCTGCACGCCCTACGGCGTGCAGCAGCTCCTCGTGCGCAACAACATCCCCCTGGCCGGCGTCCACGTGGTCGTGATCGGACGCAGTAACATCGTCGGCCGACCTCTCTCCCTTATCCTCTCCCAAAAGGGCGTGGACGCCACCGTGACGCTCTGCCACAGCCGCAGCCGCGACCTGGCCGTGCTCACGCGCACCGCCGATGTCGTGGTGGTCGCCATCGGCAAGCTCCACACGCTCCGCGCCGACATGGTGCGGCCGGGCGCCGTGGTCGTGGACGTCGGCATGAACCGCACGTCGGACGGCCGCTGGGCCGGCGACGCCGACTTCGACGCCCTCCGGCCGATCGTCTCGGCGATCACGCCGGTGCCGGGCGGCGTCGGCCCCATGACCATCACCATGCTGCTGCACAACACCGTCCAGGCGGCGAAACAGATTCACGCGGGAACCCAATCGGAGCCGCGACCGTAAGGGAGCGGTTTTAGCCCAATCCGCTCCCTTACGGTCGCGGCCCCGACGAACCGCTATCGGCCGATCTTCCCGTGCGGTATGATAGTTCTCCGGGATCGTTCCGCGCCTGGCGGAATGCGGAGGGCGAACCGATCCGGAAAGGCCCATGACGTGATATGAACCTGAACCTCAGCACGGCGACGCGATGGGGCCTGAACGCCCTCATCCTGTTCAGCGTGGTCCTGGCCCTCTACCTGGGCAGCCCCATCTTCATCCCGGCGATCATCTCCCTGCTGCTGGCGGCGATGCTCTGGCCGGTGGCGACGTGGCTGAACAAGAGCGGCCTGCCGCTCCCCGGCGTGGCCGGCCGCGCCCGTCCGCCGTGGCTGCGGCCGTGCGTGTGGCGGCTGCGTCTGCCCTGGGCGCTGGCCTGCTTCACCACCGTGGGCGGCCTGGTGATCGGCACCCTGCTCGTCGCCATCGCCTTCGGCCTGTCGCTCAGCAAGTTCGTGCTGGACGTCGGCTCCGACGTCAAGCAACAGGAAATGTACAGTCATTTCCGCGACAAGATCTCGGCGATGGCGCCCGTGATCGGCGACGACGACCAGTACTTCAACAAGGACCCCAATCGCTCCCACCTGTTCAAGACCATTCGCTCCTTCTTCGACCCGACCAAGGACGCCTTCGTCAACATGGTGACGTCGATCGGCTATTCCGGATCGCGAAATTCTCTGGGGCGTCATCCTCATCCTGTTCGTGCTGCTGTTCCTGCTGATCGAGGGCAGGATGCTGTCGCGGCACCTCGTCTCGATCTTCGGCCCGACTGAGCGGCGCAGCGCCGAGCCGTGGCAGCCTTGAAGGACATGGCGACGCAGATCCGCTCCTATCTCGTCTGGCGCACCATCATCAATTTCTCGATGGGCCTGTTCCTCGGCCTGCTCTACTAGTTGCTCGGCCTGAGCCAGCCGTGGACCTGGGCGCTCCTGACGGCCGTGCTCTGGTATGTGCCCTACATCGGCCCGATCATCGCCGGGTTTCCGCCGATCCTGGACGCCTTCATCAGCTGCGACAACCCGTGGGTGCCGCTCGGCATCCTGGTCTTCTACGTCCTCTTCGTGATGCTGGAGGGCTATTTCGTCGTACCGGTCGTGATGGGCCGGAGCATGGAGCTGAACGCGACGACGGTGATGCTGGCGTGCCTGTTCTGGGACCTGGTGTGGGGCGTTCCGGGCCTGTTCCTGGCGATGCCGCTGATGGCGGCGGTGCGGACCATCTGCATGCATGTGCCCGACTGGCACCCGTGGGCCAACCTCATGGGCACGCGCGAGAACCCCTTGCCGCCCCAACATCCGCCGGAGCCGGAGCCGTCCGTCAACGACAGCTTCCTCGAAGACACCCAGGTCCTCACGGCGTCGGAGCTGAAGGCGCAGCTGGCCTCGGCACGATCCGGGGAGAAATCGGGAAAAAAGATCGTGTAAAGCGGTCCCGGTTAGCCGCGACGCGCAGCGGAGCGCTCCTCCCCGCGCTCCGCTGCGCGTCGCGGCTAACCGGCGCTCACGACGCCTTCAGCCGATTCAGCGCGCTCTGCGCGTCGTAGACCAGCGGGTTGCCGTCGTAGGCCGTCACCATCTCGTAGGACTTCACCGCCTTGGCGCGGTCGCCGAGCTGCTCGTAGGCCTGACCCAGCTTGTACAGCGTGCGGGCGCCGCTCTTGGCGCTCTTGCGGAATTCCGTCAGGCACGTCACCACCAGATCGGGCCGGCCCGCCTCCATGTACAGGTCGCCGAGCAGCTGACAGGCCTGATACCACGCCTCCTCGTCCTCGCCGCTCTCAAACCGCTCCGGCTTCGGATCCCGCACCTGCTCCAAGAGCGCCGTCGCCTCGTCCCGCTCGCCGAACCGCAGCCGCAGCCGGGCGTACAGCACTTTCGCCGTCAGGCTCTCCGGTTTCACCACCATCGCCAACTGGATCAGGTGCGACGCCACGTCCAGCCACTCCGCGTCGCTCTGCAACCGACCGTCCAGCACCGTCCGCGCCCGCCGCATACAGTAGTCGAAGTCGAAACCGTTCTTGACCAGATCCAGCCGCGCCCGCAAGTCGTCCGGCATCACCGAGTAGTAATACTTGTCCTTGCGGCCGAGCAGGTCCTTGTCGCGGGGGTTGTACAGCAGCGCCTGCTCCGTGACGCGCAGGGCCATCAGCGGATCGCCCTTGCGCTCGTACAGGTCGGCCAGCGTCCGCAGCGTCTCCAGGCCGCTCCGCTCCGACTCGGCGTACAGGTGCAGGTTCTCGATCGCCCCGTCGAGGTCGCCGGCCGCCTGGGCCGCGTCGGCGAGGGGCTTCACGGCGTAGAAGTAGGCCTGCCGCTCCGCGTCGGCGAGGTTCTTGGCGCCGACCGATCGGCCGGCGCGCTTGGCCAGCTCCAGGTTGTGCCGCGCCTCCTCCAGCTTGCCGACGCGCTGCTGGGCCTGCGCGATCTGCAAGAACAGCGTCGGCCCCAGCGTCGGCATTCCGTGGGCGGCCATGCGCAGGTACGGCGCCGCCGCGCTGCCAGCTGCTTGTCGTCGTCGATGAGGGCCAGGCCGAGCTGCTGCACGTAGTTGTAGTCGAACGCCCGCGATCCGCTGGACGGCGCCAGCGGCTGGTCGCCCATCGTCTCGAAATATTCCGCCTCCGTCAACTCGCTGTAGAGCAGACGCTTGAGGCCCCAGGCCGCCTCGTCGCCGTTGTTCTCGGCCAGCCGCCGCTCGACCGCGGCGATGGCCTCCATGCGCCGGCCCGGTCTGGGCCAGCTGCGGCGCGCCGACGCGCCGCCGCAGCTCCTCCGACAGCGTCAGGCCCAGCTGCCACGCCGGCAGCAGCACGGCCTGGCGCTGCGGGTTGTCGCGGCCGTAGTGGACCGGGTCGAGCAGCCGGGTCAGCTCGGCGGCGGCCTCCTCGTACTGGCGGGAGTGCGTGTGGGCCACGGCCCGCCAGTAGTCGATGGGCGGCTGCAGCTGCGGCCGCAAGCGCAGCACCAGGTCGAGCATCCGGTGCGCCTCGTTCAGCTGGGCCGCGGTCGGCTTGCCCTGCACCAGCAGCGAACCGGCCCGGTCGAGGCAAAGGTCGAGATCGACCAGGGCCAAAGTCTGCGGATCGTCGGCGAGCGCGTTGACGTCGAGCGAGCGGTGGACGTTCCAGAGACCCTGGAGGGCCAGCTTGTTTTTCGGGTCGAGCTGGAGGGCGCGGCGGAACGACTGGAGGGCGCGGCGGTGGCCGCCGACCTGGGCGAAGCTGAGGCCGCGGAAGGCGTGCTTGACCACGCGCAGCCACGGCAGGGCGCGGTAGGCGTAGCCGACGTAGAGGAGGGCGGGGATCAGGTAGAAGAGGTAACCGACGTGGGCCAGGGTCTCGCCTTCGAGGAAGGTCCGGCTCAAGGCGCCGATGCCGACGGCCAGGCCGGCGCACACGGCGGCGATGTCCGCCTCCGATTCGTCCTCGCGGCCGGCCACGACCAGCACGTAGAACAACGCCGTGCCCGCCAGAATCTGCGCCGCGAACAGGACCTGGGTTTGCGGACCCTGGTTCAGATAGGGCAGGTAGATGTAGGGCAGGGGGCCGAAGTAGTCGAACTGGCCGAGCCAGAACAGCACGCCGCCCGCCATGACGGCCATCAGAACAAGGCCGTAGGCCAGCCGGGCGAGCTTCCGCGGGACCTGGCGCAGCAGGCCGAAGACGACGCCCAGCGCGACGCCGCCGCCCAGCACCGGCGCCAGCAGCGAGTTCTCCCACGACCCCTGATGGATCCAGTAAAGGCCGAAGAGCGTGCCGGCGATGACGCCCAGGTAAACCAGCCAGGGGCTTTCGAGCAGAAGGAACAGGACGAACAGGTGGGGCCGGCCGCGCACGCGGAACCCCTCGCGCAACCGGATTGCCGCCGCGATCGACAAGGCGATCGCCAGCCCGGCCACGGCGGACAGGTTGACCCAGGCGAAATGGACCCAGGTGCTCTCGCCGGGCGGGACGGCGGCCTGGTCCAGGGCGGCGTAAAGCACCAGGCCGAGGAAGAGGCCCTTGAGGAGATATTCGGTTCGCAGCCAGTGCATGATGGTCGCCGTTTCGCAGGGAAGGACGGTCGCGGCGCGGGACGGCGTCGCCGGTCCCACGGTATAGAAGCCTAACGACTTCCGGCCCCCTTGGGAAGGGGCGGAGGCTGGGAGGACCGATTCCGGCGGCGCGGCATGGGCAGTCGAAAATCTCGGATGAAAATCGAAAAGGATCCTTGCTCTTCGGCAGCGGCTCGATATACTTTTGGGGTACATTCCCAAAAATGGGAAGACTCTTCGGCCTTTGAGGGAATTGGCTTATGTTAAGCAGTGTCGCTGCGGAGATCGACTTCATCGAGGAACTGCGCCTGCGTCGTTGGGCGCGTGAGAACTACGTTCCTCCCAGCCGGCGGGAACTGTCCTGGCACCCCGTGATCCTCGACGAAATGGACCGCAAGGACGTGGAGATGGTTGAGGCCGAAGCCGTTTGCATCTGCGCCTGATCGAACCACTCTCTCCCAGGGCATCCGACGCGCCCCGGGGCGGCCAGGCACGACGCCTGGCCGCCCCGGGGTTGTGTGTTTTTTCCCTCTTCACGACCATGCTCATGGGGCACTTCTAGATCCCATGGGATCTATAGGTCCCATGAGAGAAAAACTCCCCACCCCTGTTACGGGGCGGTCGATTTGAGGAGACCCTGGTCCTTCATCCAGTCGCGCAACGTTGCGGCCAGGTGGAGCAAGGCTTGGCGGTGGGCCGCAGGCCGAAGCCGTGGCTGCCCGATTCGTAGACGTGCAACTCGGCCGGCACGCCCGCCTTGTGCAAGGCCAGGAACAGCTCGACGCTGTTCTCGGCCCGGCCCTTGTCGTCGCCGGCGTGGACGAGGAACATCGGCGGCGTCTCCTTGGAAACGCGGATTTCCGGACTCAGCGCCTCGCTGTCCCGCGCGATGACGCCGCCAGGATAGACGCCGACGCCGAAGTCGGGCCGGCAGCTAACCTTGTCCACGTCGTCGATCGGCTCATAGGCGCGCTTGTCGAAGTTGGTCGCGGTCCAGGCCGTCAGGTGGCCGCCGGCCGAAAAACCGAGCATCCCGATCCGGTTGGGGTCGATTCCCCACTCCTTGGCCTTGCTGCGGACGAGGCTGACCGACCGCTGCGCGTCCATGAGAGCCTGGATCGGCGGCTGGTCCTTGGGGTTGTCGGGCCGGCGCGGCACGCGGTATTTTAGCACGACGCCGGTGACGCCGATGGAGTTGAGCCACTCGGCCGGCTCGACGCCTTCCTTGGCCCAGGCCAGGTTCGTGTAGCCGCCGCCGGGCGCGATGATCACGGCCGCGCCGGTGTCCTTGTCCTTGGCCGGGCGGTAGAGGGTCAGCGTCGGCTGCGAGACGTTGGTGATCGACTGGATCACGTTCGGGTCATTCTTGTCCGCCGTGTCCTTTTCCGCGCCGACGCCGACCGCGTCGCCGGGCGGCTTGGCCGGCCAGACGTCGAGGATGGTGGGTTTGTCGGCGGCGACCGCCGTGGCGCAGCTCAGCGCGACGGCCCAACCGACGGACCAGAACAGTCGTTGCATGATCTCCCCCTTGTGTGCGAGCGCCGCGACGGGCGGCCGGGCGAATTGGGGTCATCGTAAGCGCGGCGGACGCCGTGGCAAGCCGGATCGCTCGTTCATCGGAGCCGCGACCGTGAGGGAGCGGGGAGAAAATCGCTCCCTCACGGTCGCGGCTCCGATAGGATAGCACCATCCCGAAACCCGCCCCCTTCTCCCGGAGGGTTCCGATGCCTCTTCCCGCCGCCGCCCTGCTCCTGCTGTTCGCCGGCGCCGCCGCGGACCCGCCGGCCAAGCCCGAGAAGGCCGACATGGTGTTCTACAGCGGCAAGGTACAGGGCGTCGGCTTCCGCGCCACGGCCGTCGAAATCGCCAAGGACTACCCGGTGAGCGGCTGGGTCAAGAACCTGCCGGACGGCCGCGTGCAGCTGCTGGCCGAAGGCCCGGCCGATGCGGTGGAAAAGTTTCTCAAGGCGATCCGATCCCACTGGCAAGACAACATCGAGAAGGAAGACGTTCAGCCGCAAACGCCCACCGGCAAATATAAGACCTTTGAAATCGCTCAATAGGCCGGCGCATTGCGCTGACCTGGCTTCACTCCTTTCCCCCATCCACCCCCGTTGCCGCTTCGCGCGTCCGGCCAAGCCTGGCTTGTCTCTTCCCGGCGGCCTGTTATAAGGGCGCCCTTCACGCGAAGACGTGTTCGGCGTGCGGACCCTCCGCCGGCGACGGCTCCTGACGGACCTCGCCTCGGCCGGCACAGTCCCCCGGACTGGGAGGCGGTCCATGAAAGCGACGCTCCGGCTCCTCATTGGCGCTGCGGCGGCGGTCCTCGGCGCAATCGCGCCTCCCGCGTTCGCGGCGGACCCCGCGGCGCCGCCGCCCCAACCGCTCCTCGCCATCGACCAGAAGCTGCCGGACAGCATCGAGCTGGGCGCACCGTTCCCCATCGAGATCGTGGTCCGCAACAGCGGCGGCGCCCCGCCGAGGGAGTGACGGTGACGGACCAGCTCCCCGCGGGCTACGAGCTTCTGGCCGGGCCCCCGACGCCGGAGCGAACCGCCGACGGACTGATCTGGCGCGTGGGCCGCCTCGCGCCGGGAGAGCAGGCGACGCTGCGGCTGCGCCTCGGCCCGAAAGCCGGCGAGCCGGCCGCCCCGACGCGCAACGCCGTGGACGCCACGTTCCAGGTCCGCGCCTCCAGCGCCCGCACCGTCCAGGTCGCGCGGCCGGAGCTGGCCCTCAACGTCACCGGCCCCGACGCGGCGGTCATCGGCCAATCCATCACTTTTCGGATCGTCGTAAGCAATAATGGTACGGTCGCGGCCCGCGACGTGACCCTGCACGCCCTCATGGGCGAGGGGCTGACCTGTGCGAAAGGCACGGACCTGGAGGCCGGCGTCGGCGCCCTGGCGCCCGGCGAATCGCGCGTCGTCAACCTGCCGGCGACCCCGACGCGGCCCGGCGACTGCGCGCCTCGTTCGGCGTGCAGGCCCAGGGCGTGGCGCCAGTCCAGCGCGAGGCGGTCTGCCGCGCCGAGGACGACCGTCTGAGCGTGACGGCCGCCGGCCCGACGGTCCTGCACCCGGAGTTCACCGGCCTGTTCGGCCTGACCGTGGCCAACGACGGCTCGGCCCCGGCGCGTCAGGTCGTGCTGACCGCGACGCTGCCGGACGGCCTCGCCTTCGTCCGCGGCACCGACAACGCCGCCTACGACGCGGCGACGCGCACCATCCGCTGGGCCCTCGGCGACGTGCAGCCGGGCGAGCGGCGCGAGGTGGCCTGGAACGGGACGGCCAAGGCGGTCGGAGACCTGAAGGCGACGATCCGATTGGCGGCCGGCGCAGACGCGGCGGGAGGCCGCCTGGACGACGCGCGTCGTGGAGGAAGGGACGGCCCGGCCGAAGGCCGGCGTCATCGCCAAAACCCCCGGGGAGTGACCCATGCCGTGCAAGACACCGCGGCAGGGACGGTTCCCGAAAACCGTACCGCGGCTCGTGGCGCCGGGCTGTCTGTTCGTACTGATTCTGATTTCCGTCCGCCCTCCCGACGGCCGGGGCGAAGAAGCCCCCGCCGCCCCGCAACCTCCCGATGTCGTCTGGGAAGCCCGGGTCCATCCTGCGAATCCCGAGCCGGCCGCCGATCCGTCGCCCGATCCCTGGCGGCCGCGCGGGAGCCAACCGTCGCCGGCTGCTGATAGTGGTCCAATCGCTCCGCGATTGGACGGCGACTCGCGGAGCGAGTCGCCCACCATCGCGCCCACCGAGGGCGGCGACGTGCTTTGGACGCCGCGCAAGACCGTCGCGCCGCCGCCCCCGCCGCCGAAAACGGAGGCGCCGCCCCTGCTTCCTCCGCCGCGGTCCCTCGGCAAGGCCGACGACGCGCCCGCGGCGCCGGACGACGACCGGGCCGTCCTGCTCGGGGCCGCGCAACGCCGTCCGGCAGCAGAAGTGGGATGTGGCCCTTGCACGGTTTGAAGAGTATTTCAAGCGCTATGGGGAGGATTTCGCGCTGCGCGAGGAATACGCCGGCGTCCTGGTCCAGGCCGGGCGGCTGCGCGACGCCCTGGCCCTGTACCGCCGCCTGGCCGCCCAGAAGCCCGGCGACCGCAACGTGATGGTCAGCCTGGCCGACGCGGCCGTCCAGGCGAAGGAGTACGCCGCCGCGATCGCCGCGCTGGTGCGCGTGCTGCAGACGGCGCCGGGCGACCGCGAGGCCGCGGTCAAGCTGGCCCGCGCCTACGTCTTCGACGGCGACTTCGCCTACGCCCTGCGGGTTTACGACGACTACCTGGCCGGCGTGCGGTCGGAGGACCGCGCGCCCCGCGGCGCCTGCCCGACCTGCTGATCGACCTGGAGCGGCCCGCCGACGCCCTGCCGTTCCTGGAGGCCCGGCTCGACCGGCAGCCCGACGACGCGGAAACGCTGGCGACCCTGGCCCGCGCCTACGCCCGAATGGACGACCGGCAGAAGACCGTCGAGGCGCTGCAGGCGCTGGCCGACCGTGCCGCCGCGGGCCGTCGGCGTGCGGCAGGGGCTGGGCGACGCCCTGTACGCCTCCGAGAACTACGAGCCGGCGGCGATCGCTTACAACCAGATCCTCCAGGTCGAGCCGAACAGCGGCTTCGCCCTGCTCGGCCTGGCGCGCGTCAAGATGAAGCTGTTCGAGCCGGGCGAGGCGCTGGCGCTGCTCAATCAGGTCTCCTCCGACCCGGCCTACCAGCGCAGCGCGTCGCTGGCGCGGGCCGAGTACCACCAGCTCGTCGGGGAGTACCTGGACGCGAAGCAGATTTACCAGACCTTTCTTCGCGCCAACGAGGAGGATTACGACGTGCGCCTGTCGCTGGGGCAGCTGGAGGAGTTCATCCGCGAGGACGAGAAGGCCAAGGCGGAATACGGCAAGATTCCCCCCAGCGTGCGGCAGGCGCGGACGGCCAGGGTCGGCGTCGCGTCCACGCTGACCACGCAGCGTCATTTCGGAGCGGCGGCGGAGGTGTGCGAGCGGCTGCTCGCCGAGCGGCCCGACGACGGCGCCGCGATGGGCCAGCTGGTCCGCACGCTGGGCAAGGACGGCCGGACGGAGGACGCCGAGGCGCAGGCGCGGGCCTTCCTCAAGGACAACCCGCCGACGAGCTGGCCTGCCTGACGGTGCGGCTGGCCCTGGCCAAGGTGCTGCGCGACGAGCGGAAATGCCAGGAGGCGGCCAAGGAATATGAGCTGGTGCTGTCCCGGCCGATCGGCCGCATCCCCGAAGCGTATTACGGCCTGGCCCGGTCGCTCGAAGCTATAGGCGATCCACAAAAGGCGCATCAGGTCCTGGGCGAGATCACGAGCTTGACCAGCCCCGACGCCCGCAACCGGCTGCTATTGGCCGACCTGTTCTCCGCGGACTTCGACGACGGGCCGGCCGTCGAAATGACCCAGACGGTCCTGAAATTCGAGCCGGACAACCTGGCGGCGCTGATCCGGCTGGCCGACGCCGAGGGCCGGATCGACCGCCAGACCGGCAAGGTGTGCGACGCGGTCGAGACCGCCAAGGCGATCCTGGCCCTGTCGCCGACCAACGTGCGCGGCCGGCTGGCGCTGGCGCGGCGCTGGCGACCGGCCAGGACTTCCTCGCCTCGGCCGACGCCTACGCGCCGCTGATCGCCGCCGACCCCGATTTCCTCGTGCCGCGGCGGGAGCAGGCGCGGGTGTTCTACTCGGCGAACAAGCGCGACGCCGGCGCCGCGGCCTATGCGGAGATGCAGGCGCCGAGCGCCGACGAACGGCTGCGGGCGGACCTGGCGGCGCTGGCCCAGCGCGACGCCCGCGCCGGCCTGGCGTTCGGCCCCTGCCTGGCGGCCGGGCTGGGCGGCGACGTGCTGACCGCCGAGGCGGCGAAGGCGGCGGCCACGCTGGCCGACCCGGAAAGCCAGGCCGCCCTGGAGCGCCTCCGCCTCGACTACCTGGCCCGCTGTACCGAGCAGGAAGGCTCCCACCTGGAGGGCGAGGTCAAGGACGACCTGTGGCGGCATTACGAGGTCGTTCCCATCGCGAAAAGCCTGATCGAATTGGAGCCGTCCAACACGTCAGCCCTTTTCGACCTGGGCCAGGACTTCAGCACGCTGCTCGAAACGCGCAACGCCATCGACCAGTACGCCCAGGACGTTCACATCGACCCGAGCGAGTACGAGGCCGAGACGGCGCTGGATCGGGCCGGGCTCGAGCTGCAGCCGCGGGCGACGGGGGACGTCGATTACTTCCAGGAGCACGGCCGCGACGGTCTGGCCCACATCGAGCGGACGTTCTACCGCACCCAGGCCCAGCTGCCGTTCGGCGACGAGGACGAGTTCTTCAGCTTCGGCTTCGCCGCGCCAACCTCGTCCCCAAGGACGACCGGCCGCTGGTCGGCAACATCCTGTCTGTGGGTTTTCAGGACAAGTTTTGCTGCGAGGACCGCCTGCTGGTTTATGGACAAGCCAACCTGGAAATGTTCCCCGACCGCCTCTCGGATCGCGTGACGTTTGACACGGGCGCCCGCTATGCCTTCTGCGATCTGGTGACGGGGCGGGCGGGCCTTTTTCTGGAAAACGTGGAGGAAAACGGCGAATCGCTGCGCCAGGACATCTACCGTTACGGCGCCCGCGCCGGGTTGGACTTCCAGCCGGCGCACATCTGGACGTTCGGCGGGACCGGAACGTACTACCATTATTCCGACGACAACGACGCGCTGGAGTTGTTCCTCAACAACGACGTGGAAATCCTGCCGCCGCCGTGTCAGCTGAAGGTCGTGTTGACCACCGACCTGCTCGGCTACCGCGAGCAATCCGTCCTGCCCACCTCCTCGCCGGACTTCCTGATCGGAACGATCCATCCCTATTTCGCACCGGGTTTCTACAACTATTACGAGGCTCGGCTGGAGTGGAAGCAATGGCTCAGCCGCGATTACTTCGCCCACTCCAACCAGTGCTGGTACTCCCTGCAGTACGGCATCGGCTGGGACAATCAGTTCAACAACTACAACACTTTCCGAGCGCTGGCGTCCGACGACGTTCGGCCGTGGCTGACCGTGGGCGCCGACGCCCAGGTGATCCTGTCGCCCGTCTACCAGGCGGCCCAGGCGATGGCCTACATCACCGTGCGGTTCCCGTGACGACCGCGGCGGCGTCTCCGGAACGAACGGATTTGCCGCCTTTTCGCCCATTCTTCATTTCGTGACCTATATTTCGCTTGAGGGCGAACCGCCCGTCGGTCGCCTCACGCAGGTTCGGGCGTCGGCCCATCCCTCCTTCGACGTGGCCTTCGTCGCTCCTGCAATCTCCCCCGGCGTCGATTTTTCCAGCCCCCGCTGAGAAATGGACCACCTGGAAACCGGGAGAGCTTCATGAGCGAGCAACGGAGCCGCGAGGCGCCAGAGAACAGTGCGCAGACCCCGCCGGACGACGAGGCCAAGCGGGACGAACAGAGCCGACCCAAGGACGAGTTCAAAAGTTACAGTCTCGATTTACTCGTCATGCTGGAAGCTTGAGAACGTGTCGTTTTCGCCCCGGAGGGGCGGCGGTGCATAGCCAGGGGTGAAACCCCTGGGAAGAGGCGGCGCCCCTTGGGCGATTCAGCCCCGGAGGGGCGGCGGTGCATCGCCAGGGGTGAAACCCCTGGGAAGGGCCGGTTTCTCCCTAGGGTTTCAGCCCCGGAGGGGCGACGGTACATCGCACCGCCGCCCCTCCGGGGCTGAATCCATGGGGGAGGTTGGTCGTCGCTCCAGGGGTTTCACTCCTGGCTATGCACCGCCGCCCCTCCGGGGCGAAATCGCGATCGCCACAGCTTACTCCGCTCTACTGCGTACCCGGCTCGGACAATCCTAAGACATTTTAGACAGATAAAGTCTGTTTCCGACCGCTTTCACGGCGACGCTTGCAGCAGGATCCGATACTGCTTCTCCGCCTCGTCGTACTCCTCGGCCGCGGTCAGCGCCTCCGCCAGGTTCCGCCGCAGCTCGCGCAATTTCGGGTCCAGCTCCAACGCCTGCTTCAGAAGGACCACGCTCTTCTTCGGCTCGTCCACGCGCCGCAGCACCCAGGCCAATCGGCCGAGGCGTTCTGCGTCCGCCGGCGGCGCCGTCAAGAGCTTCTCGCAAATGCGGAGGATCAGCGCCTTGTGCGGGTCGGTCGGGAGCGCCTTGGCCGCGGCCGCCGCGTCGAGGTAGCCCTGCCACAGGTCGGATTGCCGCCAGTCCACTTGGAGAAGGCGATAATAGCGGTCCAGCGCCACGTCGTACTGACCCGACCACAGCGCGACCTCGGCCAGCCGCGGGGCGAGGCGCGGGTCGTCCGACTTCGCCGCCAGCGCCTGGTAGATGCGGGCCGCCTCGTCGTGCTTTTTGTTCCAGCTGAGTATGTTCGCCAGCCGGTACTGGGCCTCGAAGTCCCCTGGCGCCTGCTCGGCCAGCTGCCGGGCTTCCTTCTCGGCGGCGGCGAAATCCTTGAGGGCGGCGTGCAGCGACGCCCGCAAGGGGAGGTCGGCGTCCGTCGCCTCCAGGTCGTCCAGCAGGTCCAGGGCCTGCCGGTTCTTGCCCACCGAGGCCAGGACGCCGGCCAGCTCTCGCCGTTCCGCCGGCAGGTTCGGCCGCAGGGCCAGCGCCTGGTCGAGCAGCTCGCCGGCCCGCTTGAGCAGGCCGTCGTCGTTCGCCGCCTTGCCCTCCCGGACCAGAATCCACGCCAATCGGGATAGAAACAGGATGGGTTGCCGCTGGTCCTCCGGGCGCTCACGCGACCCGGCTCGCCGATCGGCGATGCGCAGCGTCAGTTCCCGCTGACCCGGCTTCATCTCTCGAACCGCCGCGCCCGCGTCCACGAAATCGACCCACAGATCGGGCTGCTCGAAATCCTCGCGGAGCAGCGCCTCCAGCTGCACCAGTGCGGACGCCGCATCGCCGCCCCACAGCGCGGTTCGGGCGAGCAACCGCCGGGCGCGGAGGTCGTCCGGTGCCTCCTTCAGGACGGCGCGGCAGTGCTCCTGCGCCTGGGAGAAGCGCCGCGACGCGGCGTATAGGCCAGCCAGCTGAAGGTGATCCGCTGTTGTCAGCGTCAGGCCGTCGTACATCGCCACGCCGGCGTCGTTCATGCCGGCCGCGGCCAGCACGCCCGCCAACTCCCGGCGCACGGCGGCGTCGCGCGGCCCCAGACCTACGGCCCGGCTCAGCAACGTTTTCGCCCGGTCCCATCGCTCATCCGTTTTGTCCTTATCCAGGCCGCGGATTCAGCGCCCACGCCAGCCGCGACAGGTACGCCGCCTCTTCGTCCGCGTCGGCGAACGGCGGCGGCCGGTCGGCCAGGCGCAGCGCCAGCCGGCCTTGCGATTCCGTCAGCGACGGCGCCCCGGAGGCGGCGTCCACGAAACCGCGCCAGAGTTCCGGCCGGTCGAGGTTCGACGGCAGCAGCTCCTCGAATCGGCCGACCGCCCGCGCGAAGTCGCCGCTCCACAGGGTCGCTTCCGCCCGCAGCATTCGTAATTCTACGTCTTCGGGATATTGACGAGCAAGATCCTCGTAAATGGCCAGCGCCTCCTTGAACCGTCGCGCCGCCCCGAGCACTCCCGCCAACTCCCGCCGCGTCTTCGGTCCCCGTGGCGCCCGCTTCATCGCCTGGTCGAGGAGCTTGTTTGCGTCGAGCTGCCAGGCTTCGGATTTGGTGCGCTGACCCTCCCGAATCAAGGCCCACGCCAGCCGCGACAGGAACAACGTCTGGGCCTCTTCCCCCTCAACGGGGATCGGCCCAGCGGCGATCCGCAACGCCAGGTCCACCTGCTCGCTCGTCATCGACGGGGCGCCGGAAGCGGCGTCCACGAAGGCCGTCCACAGGGCCGGCTGCCGGAAATCGGCCTGCAACAGCGGCGTCAGGCGCTCCAATCCCTTGGCGTAGGCGCCGCTCCAGACCGTCACCAGCGCCAGCCGCGCCCGCAGCTCTTGATCGTTAGGGTTTGCGGCGGCCAGCCCCTCGAACCACGGCAGCGCCTCGGCGAGCCGCCCCGTCGCCACGAGCGCATCGCCCAGCTCGCGGCGGACGGCCGGTGCCTGCGGCCGCAGCGCGATCGCTTCGTCGATCAGACCGCGGGCCTCGGCGATTTCCCCCATTTGATAGGCAACCCATGCCAAACGGGCGAGAAGCGTCGGATCGTGGGGCCGGGAGGCGA
Source organism: uncultured Planctomycetaceae bacterium (assembly GCA_963771935.1). Lineage (GTDB taxonomy): Bacteria > Planctomycetota > Planctomycetia > Gemmatales > Gemmataceae > UBA4732. The sequence continues at coordinate 321,404 of CAVYVK010000011.1, forward strand.
GCGCCTGGGACAGCATGGCCTTCGATCGCGTCGGCCGCGCCTGCTCCGCCGCGACGGCCGCCGCCGTCAGGCATCCCGCCGGCGCGAGCGGCGACGCCAGCAGCCCCGCCGTCTGAGTGCCGAGCGCGGGCAGCGCGGCCTTCTCCTCGACGTGCCGGTACAGGACCAGGGCCGCGCGAGCCTGAGTGACCGCGTCCGGGGCGGGGTCGGCCTTGCGGTCGATGATCCGCAGAGCTAGGCGGGTCTGCTCCTCCGTCAGCGTCTCTCCTCGCGCCGCCGCCTCGATGTACGACGGCCATAGGACCGGCTGCTCGAAGTTCGCGTCCAGCAATTGCTGATACGCGTTCACCGCCGCGGCGTACTGATTGCTCCACAGCAGGATGTCAGCCAGCCAGCGATGGGCGCGAGGGTCGTCGGCCTTCTCCGCCAGGATGGCGCGGCACTGCTTCTCGGCGTCGGCGAACCTCCGGGCCGCGCTGTAAAGCACCACCAGTTGAAAACGGTCGTCCAGGTCGAGCGTGAGTCCTTGGTACAGACGCAGCCCGGCCTCGCTCTTGCCCGCGGCGGTCAGCACGCCGGCCAGCTCTCGGCGCGTTTTCGGATCTTCGGGGTCCAGCGCGACAGCCTGATCCAGCAGCTCCGCCGCCCGGACCTTTTCCCCTTCGCGGTGCAGCACCCAGGCCAGGCGCGACAGGTACAACGCCTGATCCGGCGCCTCCTTGGGAAGGGGCCGTTCCGCGATGCGCAGCGCCATTCGCAGCTGATCCGGCGTGAGTGTTCCTCCGGTCAGGGCGGCGGCGGCGTCGATGTAGCTGGGCCACAACCCCGGCTGGTCGAAATTCGCCGTCAATGCCTGGTGCAATTGCGTCAGCGCCCCGGCCGGGTCGCCGCCCCAAAGCGTCGTCTGCGCCAGCCGGCCCGCCAACGTCGGGTCGGTCGGATCGTCCTTCGCCAACTCCTCCAGAAGCGTCTTCGCTTCCGCGAACTGCTGCGCGGCCGTCAGCACTCCGGCCAACTCTTTGCGAACCGCCAGGACGCGCGGCTTCAGCGCGACCGCACTGCTAAGAACCTTTTGCGCCGCCGCCTTGTCGCCCATCTGCCAGCAGACCCAGCCGAGCCGGGTCAGCGCCGCCGGGTCCTGCGAGGGCAGCGCGGCCGCCCGCATGGCCAGCGCCCGGCCGCCTTCCTTGTCGTCCAGGAACCGAGCCTGGACCCACGCCACGCGGGCCATCCATTCGACGTTGCGGGCTTCGTCCGGGATCGGCTTCGCGGCGATCTCCCGCGCCTTCGCTGTTTGCTCCGGCGTCAGATGCTCCGCGCGGCCGGCCGCCTCCATGAATCCCTGCCAGAGCAGCGGCTGCTCCGGGTCGTCCGCGAGCGCCGCCTGGAACAGGACGAGCGCCGCGCGGCCTCGCCGCTCCAGAGCGTCGTTTCCGCTTGCCTCCTACGGAAGTCCTTGTCATCCGGGAACGCCTTGACGAGCCGGCCGAACAGCTCCAGGGCCTCCGAGTAACTGCCCTTCCAGCTGGCCACGTCGGCGAGCAGGCGTTGTGCGTCCTTGTCCAGCGGCTGCTTTTCCAAAAAGAGCCGGCACTGCTCCGCGGCGCCGTCGAAGTCCTCGGCGGCCGCGTGGATCCGCGCCAGGGGCAGCCGATCCTGCAGCGCCAGCTCCAGGCCTTCGTACATCCGCAGGGCGTCCTTGTACCGCCCCGCCGCCGCCAGCACGCCGGCCAACTCCTTGCGCTCGGCCGGCTCGCGCGGCCGCAGCGCCAGCGCCATGTCCAGCACTTCTCCGGCTCGAACCGGGTCCTTGGCATGGCGGCTCAGCACCCACGCCAGCCGCGTGAGATAAGCCGCCTCCGCCATGTCCTTGCCTTGTTTGCGGAACGCCTCGACCGCGCGCTCCGACCGATGCTCTCCGGCGCGCGTCTTGTCGGCCACGGCCAGCGCCACGCGGACCTGGCCGTCGGTCATTGCGTCCGCCCCCGCGGCAGCGTCCACGAAGCCCCACCACAACGCCGGCCGGTCGAAGTCCGCCGTCAGCAGCGCCTCGTACTCCTTCAGCGCCCGCGTACAGTCGCCGCTCCAGAGAGTGACTTCGGCGAGCCGGACGGGGCATTCCTTGTTATTCGGATCTTTTTTTACCAGTTCTTCCAGAATCTCGATCGCCTGCGGATACTGCTTGTTCCAGCTCAGCACGTCGGCGAGCTTGCGGCGCAGGTCGAGGTCGTCCGGCCGGTCCTTGAGGAGCGCCCGACATTCTCGCTCCGCGCCGCTGTAGTCCTTGGCGGCGGCGTAGGCGTCCACCATCATGAGGTGCGCCTCCCGGTCGTTCTCGCGGCCTTGCAACAGCCGCAGCGCCTCGTCCGCCTTGCCGCTCGCCGTCAGCACGCTGGCCAGCTGCCGTCGCGTCGCCGCGTCGTTCGGGTCGAGGTCCAAGGCCCGTTGCAGCACCGCCGCGCTCTGATCGCTCTCGCCGACGCGGTGCAGCACCCAGCCCAGCTGCGCCAGGTAGGCGGCGTCGTTGTCCTTCGCCGCCAGAGCTTGCTCGGCGAGGTGCAGCACGGTCGGCCGGCCGATCTCCGAAACGTCCGGGGCGTTCGCCGCCGCGCTCGAGTAGGCGCGCGGCAGGTCAGGGAACTTCCGCAGCGTGTCCGCGTTCTCCAGCGCCCCCTGATCGGCGACAGCCTGGAAGCGTTGCAGCGCCTCCTGGTAGTTTTTGGCCCAGAGCGACGTGTGGGCGAGCTGGATCGCCAGCTTCTGGTCGGCGGCGTTCGACTTGAGCAGCCGCTCGTAAATCGACCGCGCCTGGCGGTAATCGCCGCGCAGGTTCAGCACGTCGGCCAGCAGTCCCTCGGCCGTGGCGTCGCCGGGGTTGTCCTGGAGCAGCGCCCGCGCCTCGCGCTCGGCGCCGGCCGCGTCCTTCGCCTGGACGCGGATCATCACCAGCAGCACGCGGCCCTCGTAATCCGGATTCACCCCCTCGTACAACTCCGCGGCCTCGTCCAGCCGGCCGCCGTTCAGCAGGACGCCGGCGAACTCATTGCGATAGGCGGGATGGTCAGGATAGCGGGCCAGCAGCCGGCGATAGCGCTCCGCCGCCAGCTCCAGCCGGCCGGCGTGGACCGCGCAGCGGGCCGCCCCCGCCGTCAGCTCCTCGCGCCGCGCCTCGGGGACCGCGCCGGCGTCGAGCGCCTTGAGCAGCCGGTCGTACTCGGCCTCCGCCTGGTCGAACTGCTCGCGCTGGTCGTAGGCGAAGGCCAGGGCGATTTGCAGGCCCTGGTTGCCGCGGTCGCGCGGGCCGAGGATCTTCGTGACCTCGGCCAATTCACCGCCGCGGTCCATGTGCTGCAGCGACCGACCCAGCAAGACCAGGCGGTCGGTGGACGGGTAGGATTCGCGCATCGTTTGCGCGTAAAGGCGATCTACATTCGCCGATTCCTCCGGGGTCAGCGGCCGATCGAGCCGCGCGACCTGCTGGAGGAAGAAGTCGTCGTTGTAGGTCCAGCGGAACAGGCCCAGCTCCGCGACGATCAGCACGGCGGCGGCCGCCAGGCCCACCGCCAGCGGCCGGTTGACCGGCACCGGCATCGGCAGCCGCGCCGGCGTCAGGACCGGCCGCAGCCGAGTACCCGCGCCCTTGCCGAGCAGCGCCTCCAGAATGATCCGGCCGCCCCCTTCAAACTCGATGAATTCGATCACGCAGAGGTAAAACATCCGCGAAGCGTACCGCCGCGGCACGACGCGCAGGACGCGGCCCTTTCCGGCCGCTTCCCCCAGCGGCGTCGTCAGCGTGAACGGGCATTCGGCGCCCTCCGCCGGCGCCTCCTCGACCACGAGGGCCAGGGCGTTGGAGCTGACGTCCTCGGTGACGGCCGGCAGAAGAGGGCCGTCCTCCTTCAGGCGCAGGGCGACCGGCAGGCGGTAGCCGTAGCGCACGGCCGAGCGCCGGCGCCCGAACAGGCGGGCCAGCTGCCCCTTCACCGCCTGTTCCATGCGCTGATGTTCCTGACCGTAATAGGCGTAAAGGCGCGGCACGGCGTAGTGCAGACAGAGATGGTTCACCGCGTCCTTCTGAACGTCGGTCAACTCCCCGAACGCCAGTCCGCAGCGGAAACCGCCTGGCGCCCCGGCCGGATCGGACGATCCAGGGACCAGGTTCCGCACCGATTTCAGCGTCCCGTGCAGCTCGATGGTTTCGCCGGCGCCGGTGATCGTGAGGCGCAGCGGGCCGCCCTCCGGCAGCCGCTCGTAGGCGACGAAGCCGACGCCCTGGTCGTTCAGGTCGATCGTGACGCCGACGCCGCGGTGCGAGTCGCCCACCGTATATGCAATGGGCAAATGGACGAGGTGCCGCGTGGAATAACGGCGGTCGTCCGGCCACAGGGCGCGGCGCACGACGAGGTACGCCAGCAGCATGTGGAAGCCCACCCAGAACGTGGCGAGGAGCGGCTTGAACGGGTCGTCCGAAATCCCCATGCCGACGCGCGCCCAGGCCCACACCAGGGCGAGGATGCTGACGGCGATCAGGACAATTTGAGGTCGCACGAAGGGCCAGATGCTCTTGGCCTGCCGCCCGCGCTTCTTCGTCACGATGAACTTCTGGAACTTGCGCCAGAACATCGCCCGCATCGTCGCCCGCACCTGCGTCCAGAAGCTGGCCATCGTGAACAGCTCGGAGTACCAGACCGAGCCGTAGCCGTTGCTCGCGTAGTTGACGCCGAGGATGGCGCACGAACATGTAAGCGATCATGAGGACCGCCAAAGTCCAGTTGAACTCTCGGACGGGCGGCACGCCGGTGAACAGCATCAGGAGCGGCGTCAGGTAGATCGGCAATTTGAAGACGCCGCCGCACCAGTTGATCATCGTGGCGAAGTAGCAGAGGCGCTGGCCCCACTTCAGGCCGCGCATCGTCAGTGGGTTGTCGTGGGCCAGCACGCTGAGGTTGCCCTCGCCCCAGCGCAGCCGCTGCGAATGGAAAGTGGTCACGTCCTGCGCCGCCTGGCCGCTGATCATCCGCTCGCTGATCCCCAGCGACTTCCAGCCCTTTGAATGCATCCGCAGGCCGGTGTGCATGTCCTCCGTGATCGTCTCGACGGCGATATAGCCGACCTCCTCCAACGCCTTGCGGCGGAAGATGGCCGCGCTGCCGGCGAAGATCGGGGCGTTCCAGCGGTTGCGGCCGGGCTGGATGACGTGGTAGAAGAGCTGCCCTTCCTCCCAGTACGATCCCTTCGCGTGGTTGAGCCGGGCCTGGAACGACTCGAAGTTGTAGAAGGCGTGCGGCGTCTGCACGAATCCGAGCTTTTCGTCCTCAAAATACCCGATAAGGCGGGTGATGAAGTGCGGGTCGGGAACGTGGTCGGCGTCGAAGATGATGATGAACTCGCCGTCGGTCTTGGCGAAGGCGTGGTTGAGGTTGCCGGCCTTGGCGTGGCGGTTGTCCGGCCGGATCATGTAGTTGACGCCCAGCTCCTTCGCCAGCGCCTCCGCGGCCGGGCGCTTGCCGTCGTCGCACAGGTAGATGCGTTTGTGCGGGTAGTCCAGCCGCTGGCAGGCCTGAAGCGTCATGCGCAGCAGGTCAGGGTCCTCGTTGTACGTCGGCACGAACACGTCCACCGTCCGCACGCCCTTCAGCGGTGGTTGTTGCGGCGGCTCGGAAGCATCCCACACTTGCAGGAAGTACAGGAGCATGTTCATGACGCCGTAGAACTCGCCGACGAAGAGAAACAGCGAGGCGAAGACGGCGTAGGACGTCGTCAGGTTGAGCGTGAAGAAGACGCGGTAGGCGAGATAGACCACGGCGACGGCCGAGGACGTGAGGATCACGACCTTTCGGGTGGAGGGACGGATCGTCATTGATCGCTATTCCGGTGGGATGGATCGCGCGGCCGCGCACTTCCTCTGGCGCCCGATTACGGTCAGGCGGGAAAACTTTAGCACAGGAATCAGGAAAGGCAAAAAACCCGGTTGCGGATGAATGAGCTATTCCTTGTAAATGGGCGAAGGAGGACGTAGCCTCCCCATAGACGGCCCGAACGCGGCGCCGCAACCTCCCCGGACCTCCCCATGACACTGCTCGCTCCCCTGATCGCGTTCCATCTCCGACAGGCCATCCCCGAATCGGACGAGGAAGTTGCGGACTTCGTCGCCCGCCTTCTCGCCCAGCCGGCCGGCCCCCTCGCCGCGGCCCTCGATCACGCCGCCGGCCGGACGTGGCGGTCCCTGGCCGCCGCTCTGGTCCCCGGCCGCGCCCTGGGGTCGGTTCGTGCGGGCGGCGCCGGAGATGCGCTTTGGATCGAGGACCAGCTGCGCCGGTTCGCGGCGCAAACGTCCGGCGCTTCGGCGATCTGTCGGAAAAGGAACGGGCGGCCTGCCTGGCCGAATGGCGCCAGGCGCGGGAGCAGGGGCGAATCGGCCTGGATGATGCGGCCCTCGAAGACCTGGAACGGCGGACGGCGTCCCACGCACACCGGGAGGAGCCGGCCGGGCTGACCGCGGCGGCCGGGCGGGCCGAGAAGCTCGTCGCCGACGCACTGGCGGCGGAGCGCCCGCGACTGGCCCGGCTGCTGCGGGACCAGGCCGGCGACCCGCCTCTGCTGGCGGCGGCCTTCGCCTACTTCTTCCGGCGCGAGATCGAGTCGAACGAGGATTCTTCCGGGGAGTTGATGTGCGACAGTTTGCGGCGGCTGTCGGCGCCGCTGGCCGGGGTCCTAGGCGGCCTGGGGCAGGCGCTGGCCCGGCTCGGCAGCCGGTTCGACGCGCTCGTCGATCCGCTGCTGGAACCGTGCGCCACGGCCGCGCCAGCCTCGGCCCCCCTTGCCGACCGCCCCTCGCCGTTCGTCGCTCTCCGCCGCGGCCGGCAAGGCGCCAAGGGGGAGAGGCGCGGGGCCGGCGCTTCCACTCCGGGCGCCGCCCGGCCTTCCGCCTATCTCGTCTCGCCCTCCGCCTCGCCTCTCGCCCCGCGCCTCTCGGCTGCTTCGCGGCCCGGCCCGGCCTTCGTCAACGCCCTCGGAATGCAGTTCGGCTGGGTCCCGCCCGGCGAGTTCCTCATGGGCAGCCCGCCGGAGGAGGCGCAGCGCAACGCCGACGAGAAGCCGCGGCGGGTCCGCATCGCACGGGGCTGCTTCCTCGGCGCCCATCCCGTCACGCGCGGCCAATTCGGCGCCTTCGTGCGCGAGGCGAAATATATTACGGAGGCGGAAAGGAAGGAAGGCGTCCATCGCGGGCCGAGCGGCGAGTGGCGGCTCGACCCCTGGTGCAACTGGAAGCGCCCCGATTTTCCGCAGGACGACGACCACCCCGTCGTCTGCGTCAGCTGGAACGACGCGCGGGCGTTCTGCGAGTGGCTGGCCGGCCGCGAGCGGCAGAAAGAGGGCGCCTACCGCCTGCCGACCGAGGCGGAGTGGGAGTACGCCTGCCGCGCCGGCATGGCGACGCCGTTCTGGCCCGGCGCGGCGTCTCGACCGACCAGGCCAATTACAACGGCCAGGCCGAAGGCGACGGGTTGTTCCGCGAAGGGACGACGCCGGTGTGGGTGTTCCCGCCGAACGCCTGGGGCCTCTTCAACGTTCACGGCAACGTCTGGGAGTGGTGCGCCGACTGGTACGGCCCCTATCCCGACGGCGACGCCGTGGACCCGCGCGGCCCGGCCTCGGGACGGCAGCGCGTCCTCCGCGGCGGATCGTGGCGCAATCCGGCGCGATTCCTCCGATCGGCGGCCCGCAACCAGATGGTCCCCTCCGGACGCGACCGCGACGCGGGCTTCCGGGTCTGCCTGATCGTTTGAGCGTGCCGGTTCCGTTGACGCCTTCCGTTCGGGTCGTCCTTTCGTCTTCCGACGACTATTTCGCCTGGGGAAACGATTCCGATTCGACAAGTCGCCATCCGTGTTCCAGATTTGAGGCGCCTACGGAAAGCGCTCGACCAGCCCCGAGCGCGAGCGAGGGGGTGACGCCGAACCCCTCGCTCGCGCTCGGGGCTGGTCGAGTACGTTCCGAATCACTCTTACGAGGTGCGTCATGCGGCTGGACCCGTCCGTGCGCAAGAACTGGGAGGAGATCCAGAAGCAGCACGCCTACCCGGTCAACGCCATCGGCGTGCGGATCGGCCCGAAGGATTTTGCTACTCTGAAGACCTGGAAGGAAGAAGGAATCGATCGCTTCATGAAGAAGTAAGCCGAATGGGCGTCGCAACGGCGTGACGGGGACCGACCCGGGGGACGGCGTGTCGCAAGCAGAGGCGCTGCAATGGCTGAAGCGGGGCGTCGCGTTCGCCAAGGGGGGCGACAAGGCGGCGGCGCGGCCGTTGGTGCGGCGGGCCGTGGAGACGGACCCATCCTGCGAGCTGGCGTGGATGTGGCTGGCCAGCCTGGAGGAGTCCGCGGTCGAGTCGTTGGCGGCGCTGGAGCGCGTCCTGGCGCTCAACCCCGCCCACGCGCGGCCCGCGCCGCCGCCCACTCGGCCCGCTTCCAGGCGGGCGTCGCGGAAGCCAAGGCGTCGCGGAAGCCGTCCGCCCGCGCCCTGTTGCGGGCCGTCGTCGCCGCCGAACCGGGGAATGAGTCGGCCTGGATGTGGCTGGCCAACGTGGCCGACTCTCCCGACGAGGCGGCCGCGTGCCTCGACAAGGTGCTGGCGCTCAACCCCGCCAACGAACGCGCCAGGGCCGGCCTGGCCCGGCTCCGTCCCGCGCCGGCCGGTCCCCGCCGCGCCCGTCGCGCCGAGTCGGGTCACGGCGCCGCTCCGCCTGGCCTGGCAGTGTCCGCTGTGTCGGACGGAGGCGCAGGACGAACCGGATCGTTGCCCGGAATGCCGCGCCCTGCTGCGCCTCGACGACATGGAGGCGTTCTTCCACCTCGATGGAGTCAACGCCGACCGCGTCCTCGCCGCCTTGCGCCGGCTGAAGGCCGCCGGATCAGCCGACTTCGCCGCCCGTCGCCTATTCGGGATCGCTTTTCTCAACCTCAAGGAGTTCGTCGCGGCGGAGACGGAGTTCCGGGCGGCCCTGCAGCTGCGGCCGGACGACCGTGCGTTGCACACTCCTCTGGAAGCCCTGGCGCGGCAGCGAGCCGAGGCGGCCGCCCGTGAGGCCGAGCCGCGGCCGCGCAAGACCGTCCTGGCGGTGGACGACAGCCCGACCATTCGCAAGCTCGTGTCCCTGACCCTGGAGCGGTGCGGCTACGCCGTGTGGACCGCGGCCGACGCGTCTGCGACGATCGACGTGCTGCGCGAGCGGGGAGCGCCCGACCTGATCCTGCTCGACATCGCCATGCCCGGCATGGACGGCTACCAGCTGTGCCGGCTGCTGCGCCAGGATCGAGAGACTTCACGGCTTCCCATCGTCATGCTCTCCGGCAAGGACGGCATTTTCAGCAAGGTGCGCGGCCGCCTGGCCGGCTCGACGCTCTACCTGACCAAGCCGTTCGAGGCGGATAGCCTCCTGCGCGTGATGCAACGGTATTGCCCGCTGGAGAAGGCCGCCGCCCGGTGACGCGCTCCCGCCCCGAAGGTCAACCCATGAACGATCTGCAAAAGGGACGACAACTCGACCCGGCCCGCCACGACCTGGCCTGGGAGACTGAGCTGGTGCAGCTGCTCTCGACGCTGGAGTCCTTCCGCGCCCAGCTGCAGGACGACTGCCACGCCGGTCGGGCCTTGCCGGCCGTCGAAGCGATGTTGGCCGTCGCCAAGGGCGTGGCCGGCTTCGTCCGCGCCCGCTTCGGCGACGGCTCGGCCGAGACCCGCGCCGCCGCGGACGCCTTTTTCGCCGCCGCGCGCCCCTGCACGACCGGCTCGACGACGACGTTTTCAAGGCGCTGTGGCGGTTCTTGCGGCGGCGCCGCGACGACCGCGACCCGAGAGAACAGTTCGTGGACGCGGCTTCCCGGCTCCGGGCGTTCCTGAACGAAGCGTTCGCCCTGTGCGCCGGCCGGTTCCTCGCGCCCTCCGGCCGCCGCTCGTGGACGGAAACCTACACGGTCTTCCTCGAAGACGTGGACGGGCTTATCGAACAGGTCCGGCCCTGACCGCCCACGCCGCCGGAGGGATTTCATGCACCTCAGCGAGAACCATCCGGGCCGCCGGGGCGTTTCGGAGCCGGCCGGATCGGACGACTCCCTGGGAGATCCAGAAGAGCCAGTGTTCCCAGCCTGGGCGGACTCCGACGAGCTTGCGGCGCCGGAAATCCCGCTCCTTTCGTCGTGGGAGCCGGAACCGCCGCCTGAGTTTCAAGCGCTTTCGCCGGGACCATCCTCTGGAGGTTCCGGGCGACGTTCCCATGCCGCCGACGACGGAAAGCGCGTTCGCGCCGGACGCGAGCCAGTCTCTCCCGAACGACATTTCCGCCAATCCGGCTTTCCAAAATCCTTTGGTCGAAGCAACGGACGACGGACGGCGGGCGCGGCGGAAGGAATGGGCGGCGCGACTGTGGAGCGAGGCCCACGGGAGCGGGCGAAGGCGACGCACCTTATTTGCACCCTGGATGAGGAGGAATTCGCCCTGCCCCTGGCCGGCGTGCTGGAAGTGCGGCGCCTCCCCTCCGTCGCACCGATTCCCCACCTGCCCAACTGGCTGCTGGGCGTGACGAACTGGCGCGGCGAAGTCTTATCCGTGGTCGATCTGGCCGCCTTCCTCGGCCTGGCGACCGCCGCGCCTGCACCGGCGCGGCGGCTCGTCGTGGTGCGGGCCGCGCAGGAGGAAATGACGACCGGCCTCGTCGTCGATCGGGTGTGCGGCCTTCGGTCCCTGCCCGCGGATGGTCTGGCCGCGCCGGCGCTGGCCGTGCCGTTCCTCCTCGGGGTCTGCGGCGCGGCGGTCGTCCTGGACCTGGAAGGACTGCTCCGGTCGCCCCGGATGCGGCGGCCGGAACTCGACAGCCGGCGGGAGAACGTCCCATGAGATATTTGTTCGGTTGGCTGACTCTGAAGAACCTGAAAATCGGTCAAAAGCTGGCCGTGGTCGGCCTGCCGTTTCTGTTGCTGATCGGGATCCTCTCCTGGATCGTGGTGCAGCGGAGCGCCGGCGATGCGGGGTCCGCCGGCAGGGAACTGGAAGGGGTGGAGCAAGCGCGGCCGCTGCGGGCGCTGCTGCGCGACGTGATTCGTCACCGGGCGCTGGCGGCCCGAACACTCAACGGGGCCGGATCGGCGCGCGGGGATCTGGAGGCGGCTGCGGCGCAGGCGGACGCCGATGCGGCCGCGGTGGACGCCCTCCAGACGAAGTACGGCGCCGACCTGCACACGACCGAGAAATGGCAGGCGATCCGAACGCGCTGGGCCGCCTTGAAGGCGGGCGTCCTCGGCATGAAACCGGAAGCGAGCCGCGACGAACACGCCGCCCTTCTTGCGGATATTACCGCCCTTATGTCCGATGTTCACGCGTCTTCGGGACTCGTACTGGACCCGGAGGCCGGCCCGCACTTCCTCGGCGCGGCGCTGCTGTCCTCCCTGCCTCGCGCTGCCGCCGAGGCCGACCGCCTGCGCGCCTGGCGGACGCGCTTCCGGCGGAGGAGCGGGACCGCGTCGAGGCGTCGTTCGCCGACGCGCTGGGCCGCGATCTGGGCGGGGCGTTCCGCGCGGCCTCCGCCTTGCAGGATCGACTGGCCGGCCCGTACCAGCAACAACGGACGGCCCGCACGGCGGACGCCGACTTCGCGCTGGCGGACGCTGTCGATTCCGAGTTGACGGGTCTGCTTACGGCCCGGACCAACGGGGCGTACCGGACGACGGCCATCGCCCTGGCGGGGATCGTCGGCTGCCTCCTGCTGGCCGTCGGCGGCGCCTACCGGGCGACGCGATCAATCACGCGCCAGGCGGCCGACATCCGCGAGCTGTTCGGCCGGATCAGCGTCGGCGAGTTCCAGGCCCGCGCCCGCGTCTCCAGCGACGACGAGCTGGGGCGCACGGCCGCCAGTCTGAACGCCATGCTCGACCACACGCTCACCCTGATCCAGTCGCGCGAGGAGCGCGACGCGCTTCAGGAGGCGATCCGCAAGCTGCTCCGCGAGATCAGCGGCGTCGCCGAGGGCGACCTGACCAAGGACGCCGAGGTCACGAAGGACATCACCGGCCCCATCGCCGATTCCTTTAATTTCATGATCGGCGAACTCCGCCGAATCATCGGCGACGTGAAGCGGGCGACGGGGCAGGTGGGCGCGGCCTCCGACGAAATCCGGGCCTCGGCGGGCCGGCTGGTGCGCGGCACGGAGGTGCAGGCGCGGCGGATCGCCGAGACGTGCCGGTCGGTGGGGGAAATGGCGAAGTCGGCGCAGGACGTGGCGCGGGCGTCGGATCGGGGGACGGAGGTGGCCGGCCAGGCGCTGGCCGGCGCCCAGCGCGGGGCCGCCGCCGTCGGCGCCACCATCACCGGCATGGGCCGCATCCGCGAGCGCGTCCAGGAAGCCGGCCGGCGCATCCGGCGACTGGGCGAGTCGTCGCAGCAGATCGGCGAGATCGTGCAGCTCATCGACGACATCGCGGATCGCACGAGTATTCTGGCGCTGAACGCCTCGATCCAGGCGGCGGCGGCGGGCGAAGCGGGCCGCGGCTTCGCGGTGGTCGCGGAGGAGGTCGAGCGGTTGGCCGAGCGCTCGGCCGCCGCCACGCGCAAGATCGCGGGCCTGGTGCAGGCCATCCAGGCCGAGACCGGCGAGGCGACGGCCGTGATGGAGGTCAGCACCCGCGAGGTCGTCGAAGGCTCGGCCGTGGCCGAACAGGCGGGGGAGGCGCTGGCCGAGATCGAACGCGGTGTCGCAGACGTTGGCGGCGCTGATCCACTCGATCTTCGAGGAGGCGCGGCGGCAGGCGTCTGCCTCGCGGGGCGTCAGCGAGGCCATGGGCGAGATCTCCGAGATCACCGAGCAAACCGCGGCCGGGGCGAGCGAGGGGGCGGAGGCGGTGGGCCGCCTCGCGCGCCTGGCCGATGGTCTGCGCGAGTCCGTCAGCGCCTTCCGGCTCCCGGGCGGCTCCGGCCGCGCCGGTCGCGCCGAGCCGAGCCGCCGTCGGGCTGGACGGTGCGGAAGCGCTGGACGAGCCGCCGATGCCTGGCGAAGTTTTTCCGAGCCGCGCACGCAGCGGAGCGGAGTAAGCGGGCGTGGGCAACCGCTTACTCCGCTCCGCTGCGTGCGCGGCTCGGACCCAATGAAGAGGCGGCCATGACGCGCACCCTTGATCCCATCGAGCCGGAACTGCTGGAGATTTTCCTCCAGGAAGCGGCCGACCACTTGCAGACGATCCGCTCCCACCTGCCGGCCCTGAGGTCGGGCGCGGCCGACGCCGTTCAGGCCGTGCGCCGCGCCGCCCACACCCTTAAAGGCTCCGCCGCCGTGGTCGGCTTCGGCGCCGTGACCCGTCTGGCCCACCGCATGGAGGACCTGCTCGACCGCCTATCCGAAGGGTTCTCCTCCACACCGGATATCACCGATCTCTTGAAAGCGTCCACCGACTGCCTGGAAGACCTGACCGCAGGACAGGAGGATACGGCCGCTCTCCAGAAGCTCTACGCCGTCTATGACCGTCTGCTCGGCGACGCCGAACCGGCGTCCGCGTCCGCCGACGGGCCCGCTACGCCGGTCGGGACGCGCACCGCGGAGTCGTTCGTCCGCGTGCCGCTGCGACGGCTAGACGAGGTGGTGCGACTCGTGGGCGAGTTGATGATCGCGCGAACGGCGTTCGAGCAGCGCCTGGACGCCAGCTCGCAGCCAAACGGCGACGCCGATGACCTGATGGGCCGTCAGGCGCGGCTCCTGAGCGAGATTCACGACCGTCTCATGCACATCCGGCTCGTCCCCTTCGGCGACGTGGCGCCGCGGCTGCACCGCACGATCCGCCGGGTCGCCGAGCGATCCGGCAAGCCGGTCGAGTTGGCGCTGGAAGGCGAATCGGTCGAGGTGGACAAAGCGGTCTTGGAGGAGATGGCGGAGCCGCTTATGCACCTTTTGCGGAACGCCGTGGACCACGGCATCGAGCCGGCCAAGCTCCGGCGCGAGCGCGGCAAGCCGGAGTGCGGCCGCGTGACGGTTCGGGCGGCGCACGAGGGCGATCAGGTCGTGCTGCGGCTCGGCGACGACGGCGGCGGCGTCGATGGGGAAGCGGTGCGGCGCCGGGCCGTCGAGCGCGGCTTGGCGTCGGCGGATGCGGCGGCCCGAATGACGGAGACAGAGCTGTTCGCGCTGGTGTTCGAGCCGGGCTTCAGCACGGCGCCAGCGGTGAGCGAGACATCGGGCCGCGGCGTCGGCCTGGACGTGGTGCGGTCGTGCGTGGAGCGGCTCAAGGGGTCGGTGTCGCTCGCCTCGCGGAGGGGCGAGGGGACGACGTTCGTGGTCCGCCTGCCGATGACCGTGGCGGTGATGCGCGCCCTGCTAGTGCGGGCGCGCGGCCAGACCTTCGCGCTGCCGTTGGCGTCGGTCGCCCATGTCGCCCGCCTCGGAGCGGAAGCGGAGCAAAGAACTATACAGATCGGCGATAAAATCTATCCTCAGATGGCGCTCGGCGAGGCGTTGCGCCTGCGCACCCCGGAAGCGGCGGACAGGGGGCGGCGGTCGGTGCTGCTGGTCGAGACGGGCGAAGGTCGGACGGCCGTGGTCGTGGACGAGGTGCAGGGCGGCCGGGAAATCGTGGTGAAGAACCTCGGGACGCATCTGCGGAAGGTCCACGGCGTCAGCGGAGCGACGCTGACCGGCGACGGCAACTTAGTGCTGATCCTGAATCCGCTGGAATTCACGCGGCCGCCCGTGGGGCCGGTTGCCAACCGGCCGCGCCAGGAGGCCGGTTGGCAACCGGCCCCACGGGCGCTGTCGGTGCTGGTCGTGGACGATTCGCCGAGCATGAGGCGCACCCTAACGGACCTCCTCCGCGGCGAAGGCTGGACGGCGACCGAGGCGAAGGACGGCCGGGAGGGGCTGGAGCTGCTGGCCGTGGGACCGGCGCCTGACGTCATGCTGGTGGACGTGGACATGCCGCGCATGAACGGTTACGAGTTCCTGTCGGCGGTGAAGGGCCAGGCGGCGTACCGCGGCGTGCCGGTGGTGATGGTGACATCGCGGGACGCCGCCGGCGACCGTCGCAAGGCCGAGGAACTGGGCGCCGACGGCTACGTGGTCAAGCCTTACCAGGATGAGGAGCTGTTGGCGACGATTCACCGCCTGACCGGGCCGGTTCGTTATTAAACCGAATCCGGAGCGAAAATGGTGCGGCCGCCGTCTACGGGAAGACAGGCGCCGGTGACGAAGTCGTTGTCGAGGAAGAAGAGGACGGCCTGGGCGATGTTGTCCGGCCGGCCCTCGCGCTTGACGAGCGTGCCGTCGATGGCCTGCCGGCGCTCCGCCGCCGGCAGGTCCGGCGGCAGCATCACCGGGCCGGGCAGGACGCAGTTGACGCGCACCGCCGGGTTGCGGCTGGCCAACTCGACGGCCAGGCAGCGCGTCAGCGTCGGGATCGCCCCCTTGGACGGGAAGTAGGCGGCGTAGCCGACGTAGGGCCGGGCGACCGCCCAGTCGCCGAGGTTGACGATGCAGCCGCCCTCCGGCTGGCGCACCATGGCCAGCCCCGCCTGCTGGGCGCAGAGGAACGTGCTGAGCGTGTTGATCTCAAAGAAAAGGCGCACGTCCGCGGCGGTCACGTCTTCCAGCTTTTTGCTCTGCCACGCGGCGGCACAATTGACGAGGGCGTCGATCCGGCCGAAGCGGGCCAGCACCTGATCGATCAGCGCCCGGACGGCTCCCTCATCGGTCAGGTCGGCCGGGAAGGCCCGGCCTCGACGCCCTGCGTCCGGAACGTCTCGACGGATT
The DNA here is from genome assembly GCA_963771935.1 of uncultured Planctomycetaceae bacterium. Taxonomy (GTDB): domain Bacteria; phylum Planctomycetota; class Planctomycetia; order Gemmatales; family Gemmataceae; genus UBA4732. Next base: position 337,188 of record CAVYVK010000011.1, read on the forward strand.
CCGCGGCTTCGGCCTGCGAGCTGCGGTAATGGACGGCCAGGGCGTAGCCGCGCATCGCCAGCGCCTGAGCGACGTGCCAACCGAGGCGGCGCTTGCCGCTGCCGGTCACCAGAGCGACCTTGGCGGGCGGCATCTGCGTCTCCTCCAGAACAGAGCGTTATTTATGTCCTCCTCATTCCCAAACTCTGTTCGGGAACGAGGAGGAACGAGGAGAACGAGGAGGATTACGGTCGAGTTTCCGAATCGCTCTTCCACCAGCCGACCGGGTTGATCCAGTTGGGCGCCTTCTCCTTGACGACTGCGTCGTGGCCCTCCGGCTTGTTCAGGAAATCCGCCCACGCCTCGTAGTCCGCGGGCAGCTCCTTGCCGGTGATGGTGCGCAGCGATTCCGTGGCCCGGTTGCGCAGGGCCACGTCCTGGTCGGTGCGCAGCACGTCGGCCAGCGCCTCGGTGGCCTGGTACTCCTTGAAGCGCCCAGGGCGCGGGCGGCGGCGATGCGCTCGTCCATCTTAGCCTGTTTGTCCTCGATCGCCCCTTCGACCGGCGGCTCCTTCACCACCTTGACCAGCAGCTCGACCGCGTTCGGCTGACCCGTCGCCCCCAGCGCGTCGAGCGCCTGGCAGCGCAGGATCGTCGCCGTCTCCGGGTTGACGTTGCCCGCCCGGTAGTAGGCTTCCTTCAGACCCTCGATGGCCCGCGGATCCTTGAAGTGCCGCAGCGCGGAGATGGCGCCCAGCCGGCAGACGATCTGACGATCGCTCATGGCGGCCGTCGTCAACACCGTCACGACCACGTCCTGGTCGTGCTGATTGCCGCCGTATTGCAACGGCTCGCGCAGCGACCGCAGCGCCCGGGCGCGGTCGTCCGGATCCTGACTGTCGCGCAGCACCACCATCGGATCGGGGTGGCTGAAGAGGCGGTTGAAGGTGAAATCGCGGCGCGTCACGTCGTCCCAGAACGTGCCGCAGCCGACCGACCCGAGACAGGCCGCCGCCAGCACGGCCGTCAGGAGGCCGCGACCGGCCGAACGTCGTCTGTTGCTTGCGTCCACCGGCTTCCTCCTCTGTCCCTGGCTCTTGCGGGATGGGGGGTATAACGTCCGTTCGCGCTAGCGGCAAGGGCAAAAACGTCGCCCGGCCGGCCGCACAAGCGCTTGGCACGGCCGGCGCAACGGGTAGAATGGGAAACGGCCCCAGCCCGCCCGCCGGGGAACGCGTCTCCAGGTCGGTTAGGTCGCAGGACCCTCATGGAAATCCAGGATCCCCTCGCGCTGGGTCGTCTCGCCGTCAAGATCGGTCTCATTACCGAGGCGCAGCTGGCGGAGGCGTTCGACGAATTCGGGGGCAAGCCGCCGGACCTGATTACGATGCTGCGCGCCCTGGAGCGGCGGGGCTGGCTGACGCCCTGGCAGAGCGGCAAGCTGCTGTCCGGCGACGAAACCGGCTATTTCCTCGGCGGCTATCGCATCCTCTACAAGGTGGCGTCGGGGAGCTTCGGCCGCGTCTTCCGCGCCGACGACCCCCGCGACGGCCGCATCGTGGCCATCAAGGTGCTGCGCAAGCGCTGGAGCGAGGACCAGCAGCGCATCGACCTGTTCATCCGCGAGGGTCGGGTCGGCCAGACGCTCAAGCACCCCAACATCGTCGAGGTGCTGACGATGAGCCAGGACCCGACGACCAAGCAATATTTCATCGTAATGGAGTTCGTGGAGGGCGGCAACCTTCGTGAGATCCTGCAAATCCGCAAAAAGCTGACGCCGGTCGAGGCGCTGCGCATCCTGGAGGACGCGGCCTCCGGCCTGGTCTACGCCTACTCGCGCGGCGTGACGCACCGGGACGTCAAGCTGACCAACCTGCTGATTTCCAGCTCGGGCGGCGCCAAGCTGGTGGATTTCGGCCTGGCCCAGTTCTTCGCCATGCTCGAGAAGGACGCCAAGGGCAAGGACAAGGTCGATCGTACCGTCGATTACGCCGGCTTGGAGCGGGCGACCAACGTGAAGTCCGGAGACGTGCGCAGCGACATCTTCTTTCTGGGGTGCGTGTTCTACGAAATGCTGACGGGCCGGCCGCCGTTGGCGATGACGCGCGACAAGCACGCCCGCATGAGGAAGCAGCGTTTCGACGACCTGCCAGAGCTGCCGCGCGAGGAGGTGCAGGCGCCGGCGTCGGTGTTCCAGCTGTACGAGACGATGACGGCGCGGTCGCCCGAGCAGCGCTACCAGACGCCGTCGCAGCTGCTGGACGCGATCCGGGCGGCGCGGCGCGACGTGGAGGGCAAGGCCGCGGGCGGGCCGGCCGGTTCGGGCGGCGGGCCGGCGGGGCGGTCGCTGTTCGTGGTCGAGAGCGACGAGCGGTTGCAGGACGCCCTGCGCGACAGGTTCAAGGAGCAGGGCTATCGCGTGCTGATCGCGGCGGACCCGCAGCGCGCCCTGGACCGCTTCCGCCAGCAGCCGTTCGACGCGCTGATCGTGGACGCCCGGACGACGGGCGAGGACGGCCGGCTCGTCTTCGAGCACGTCATCGACGAGGCCGGCCGGAAGCAGTTCTCCTGCGCGGGCATCCTGATTTTGGGGGAGCAACAGGCGGATTGGGCCAGGCACGTGCGATCACGGCCGAACACGGCCGTGCTGATCGACCCCGGCGTGACGATGAAGACGCTGAAGCGCAAACTGGAGGAGCTGCTGCCGGCGTGAACGCCGTCGGGAGACGCCATGATCGCCTACGAAACGAAACTCGATCAGGATCTTCGATGGGCGCTCCAGGAGGGAAGCATGCACTTCGAGGAGGCCAGCGCGGTCCACCGGACGCTGCGCCGGGTCGCCCGGCGCCTGGACGAGCTGGGCGTGCCCTACGCGGCGGCCGGGGGCATGGCGCTCTTCCTCCACGGCTACCGCCGCTTCACCGAGGACGTGGACATCCTCGTGACGAAGGACGGCCTTCGCCGCATCCACGAACGCCTGAAAGGCCTGGGATACGTCGCACTGTTTCCGGGGAGCAAGAACCTGCGCGACGCGGAATCCGGCGTGCGCATCAAGTTCCTGACGGTCGGAGACTATCCGGGCGACGGCAAACTCAAGCCGGTGGCGCTTCCGGACCCGGCGGCCGCCGGCGTCGAAAGGGACGGCGTCCGTTACCTGTCGCTGCCGAAGCTGATCGAGCTGAAGCTCGCGTCCGGCCTGACCAACTCGCTCCGTCTCAAAGACATTGCCGACGTTCAGGAGTTGATTCGTCTTCTCAAGCCGCCGGCGAGCTTGGCCGACCAGCTGGATCCCTCCGTGCGCGGCAAGTTCCTGGAGCTGTGGACGTTGATCCAGGAAAACCCGGACGCGGCGGAGTGAGCGGAGGTGCTGACATCGCCCGCAAGAACGTTGAAACACGGGAAACCTGAATGGCCGCCCTGGTCAACTTCGGCCTTTGGTTCGGCCGTCCTTTCGCGCATTGCTTCGCTTCTTGGTCCGGCCGGCGTTCTCCGCCTCGACTTCCTTCCAGAAGGTTTCGTGCGAGACGCCGCCTCCCGCGCAAACCGCCTTCGGGCCGCCTCCAGAATCGATTGCAGCTGGGGCGAATGGCCCATGAGCAGGCGATCCAGATCCTCCGCGCCCGCCGTCCGCACCAGGACCGCCACGGGTTTGCCGTTGCGCAGTCACGACCACGGGACCCTGTTGGCTGGCCTTCAGATAGCCCGCGAAATCGGCTCCTATTTCCGCCGCCGAAGCAACTTTCACAGTTCGACCTCCTTCCCGGCGACAAACAGCCGACGGCGCCTTTCTCACCGTTGCGGGATCGGCCGGCCCAGCCGCGTCAGCAGCGTCTTCATGTCCTCCCAGACCTCGCGCTTCTTCGTCGGGTCGCGCAGCAGGTACGACGGGTGGAACGTACACAGCACTGGCGTGCCGCGGTAGTCGAGGAACTTGCCGCGCAGCCGCGTGATGCCCGTGCCGGTCCCCGTCAGATACTTCACCGCCGACGCGCCCAGCGCACAGATGATTTTCGGTCGCACCAGCGCCAGCGTTTTCTCCAGCCACTCGCGGCAGTGGGCCGCCTCGTCCGGCAGCGGTTGACGGTTGCCCGGCGGGCGGCAACGCAAGATATTACATATGTAAACGTCTGCACGCTTCATCCCCATTGCCTCGATGATGCGCGTGAGCAGCTGGCCCGCCTTGCCGACGAACGGCTCCCCCTGAGCGTCCTCGTCGGCGCCTGGCGCCTCGCCGATGAAGCAGACGTCCGGGTCGATCCGGCCGACGCCGAACACCGTCTGCGTCCGCGTCGCGGCCAGCTCCTTGCAGCGCACGCAGCCGCTGACTTGCTCCGCCAGCAGCGTCAGCTCGCGCCGCCGGTCCTCGGCGTAGGCCGGCGCGGCCGGGACGGCCGGCTCCGGTCCCACGTCGAACAACGGCTTCGGGGCGGCATCGGTCGCGGACGCCTCGGACGGTGCCGTCGAAAGGGAGGCGTGGGCCGGCAGCCAGTCCACGCCGGCGGCGCGCAGGCTCTCCAGATGGCGCCGTACCTGCGCCGCCACGTCCGGTTTCGTTTCGTCGATTCGATCCGCCATGATTCGCTTTCCCCGTCCCGCCCTTACAATGGTTGGAGGTACGAACTCAAAGGCGAGCGGGGTTGCGTAAAGCACCCGAGGGCGCATTGTTTCGGAGACTACAACTCACTCCGGGCGCTTACGCAACCCCGCTCGCCATTTCCCTCTCTTTTTTGAGAACTTCATGAACGCGCCTTCGTCCAACACGTTCACGCTCGGCCTGGTCCAGATGCGCTGCGAGGAGTCGCCGGCCGCCAACCTCGACAAGGCCGTCTCCGCCGTCCACAAGGCCGCCGCCGCCGGCGCCCAGATCGTCTGTCTGCCGGAGCTGTTCCGGTCGCCGTACTTCTGCCAGCGCCAGGACCCGGCCCTGTTCGATTTGGCTGAGCCGATCCCCGGCCCCTCGACCGAACGGCTGGCCAGGGCCGCGAAGGAGGCCGGCGCCGTCGTCGTCGGCTCGCTGTTCGAGCGCCGCGCTCCGGGATTGTACCACAACACCGCCGTCGTCTTCGACGCCGACGGCGCCCTGCTCGGTCTCTATCGCAAGATGCACATCCCCGACGACCCACTCTACTTCGAGAAGTATTATTTCACGCCCGGCGACACCGGCTTTCGCGCCTTCGACACGCGCTTCGGCCGCATCGGCGTCCTGGTGTGCTGGGACCAGTGGTTCCCGGAAGGCGCCCGACTGACGGCCCTGCACGGGGCGGAGGTGCTGCTCTACCCGACGGCCATCGGCTGGCACCCGCACGAGAAGGAGGAATACGGCGCCTCGCAGCGGGAGGCGTGGGAATTGATCCAGCGATCGCACGCCATCGCCAACGGCGTCTTCGTGGCGGCGGTCAACCGCGTCGGCCACGAGGGGCCGGACGAGGGAGGGATCGATTTTTGGGGATCGTCGTTCGTGTCGGACCCGTTTGGCATCGTGCTGGGGCGGGCCGCCGAGGATGAGCCGGAGTTGGTCATCGCGCCATGCGACCGACGGCGGCTGGAAGACGTGCGCCGCAACTGGCCGTTTCTGCGCGACCGACGCATCGACGTTTACGGCGATTTAACGCGGAGGATGATGGGGTGAAGGAGCGTCGTTTGTTTAGCCGCGACCCGAAGGGGAGCGCTTGGTCGGAGCGCTCCCCTTCGGGTCGCGGCTAAACGAAGCGTGAGATTTTCCCCCGACCGGAGGGGTCGTAAGGACGGGATCATGGGCCCAAGGGCGATCTCCGTCCCTTCCGACCCCTCCGCTGAGGAACCACACCCTGGGGGGTTGTGGCCGGCGCCTCAGGCGACACTCCGGCGCCGTGCTAAACGAACCGTGATTCATCGGGGTTGCGGCCATTCCCGCCGAACCCGCATGGCTCCTCCTTTAGCAGATCGAGGGCCAAGTTCTCACATTTCTCGCAGATTCGATTTAAGTCAATGAAGAGAAAGGACTTGAGTCAGAAACAGCCAGGACGGCAGGGAAAGAGGTTGAATCGAACCGCGCCGGATTTTCCGACACGATGTCGGAAAATCCGGCGCACCGGCGCCGGTTATTTCGCCTCCACACCGAAATCCCCGGCCAGGTTGCGCCAGCAGCTGTGGATGTGGTTGGCGGGGTTGTTCGCGCTGTCGGCTTGCACGTCCAGGAACTCGATGAGGAACGTGGGTCCCTGGACGTGGTAGGTGTAGGGTCGGCCCGGCTTGTCGTCGTCGCGGCAGAAGGCGAAGGTGATCGGATCGACGCCGGCTTCACGCACGCGGGCCAGCTGGGCCGACGCCACCTCCGGCGGCATCCGGTTGGCGTAGGTCCGCACCAACTTTAGCAGGACGTTGCGCTGTTTCTCGTTCATCTTCGAGGCCGGCAGACCGACCGGGGCGCCGGCGTTCGGCTTCGCCTTGCCCTCCTCGATCTCCGGGAACTGCTTCGCCTGGAAGGCGACCTTCTTCTCGTCGTCGTCGAGCGAGGCGAACAGCTCCTGGGCGATGTCCTCGGCTTCCGGCAGTGTGCGCAGCCCCTTCTTGTCGCCTTCCATCACCAGGGCCGGGTTGGCCCCGAAGAAGGCCGGCGTGGAGGCAATCACCTTGCCGTCCTTCAGCGTGAAGTTCAGCGACAGGTGGTGGCCCTCGATCCGCCAGCCCCATTCCCCCGTTTTGGCCGGCTTGCCGAAAACGCTGACGAAGTACCATTCCGGATTGCGAACGTTGGCCCCGTTCTTCTCCAGCTCGCGCAGGATGTTTTCGAGGCTCATGATGGTGATCGCCTTGTTGTAGCCGTCGTCGCTGGCGCCGGTCTTCAGCAGGTCGCGGGCGGCGTCCTTCTCGGCGTCCGTCATCTCGTCCAGACGCAGCCCCTTGCGCAGCGGTTTTTTGTCCTTTTGCAGAGGGACGAAGTGCCAGTTGGTGCGCTCCGGGTCGTCGAAGGCGAACAGCCCCTTGGCCTTCTGCTCGTCGTTGAGCATTCCGACGTAATGGTCGGCCGCCGCCGTCATCTTGAGGCCGACCGACGCGGCCGGCTCCTCGACGGCCTGGGCCGTGCTCCAGCCGGCCTGCTGGGTCCACCAGGCCGCGGACCCCAGAAGGGCCAGCACGCCGGCCGCGAGCAACAATCGCCTGAGCGTCATGGGTTCTCCTTGAGGATTCAATTCGTCGGAGCCGCGACCGTGAGGGAGCGGGGTGCGGTGCGGGAACCTCACCCCGCTCCCTCACGGTCGCGGCTCTGTTCATCCGTCCTTCAGTCCCGCCAGCAGCTTCCGCAACTCTTCGGGATCGACCGGCTTGACCAGATGGGCCTGGAAGCCGGCCTCCGCCGAGCGCCGCCGTTCGGCGTCCTGACCGTAACCCGTCAGGGCGATGAACGCCGTCCCGTTCAGCCCAGCCCGATCGCGCAACAGCCGCGCCGCCTCGTAGCCGTTCATGTCCGGCATTCCCAGGTCGAGCAGGACCGCGTCGGGCCGGAAGTCGCGGGCGGCGTCCAGCGCCTCCGCCCCGCTGTGCGCGGTTCGCACCTCGTGCCCCCAGAACTGCAGCAGCTCCGCGAGGCTGTCCGCCGAGTCGGCGTTGTCGTCCACCACCAGGATCCGCCTCCCGGCCGCGCTTCCGCCGGTCGTTGGACCCGGTTCCGGCCCTGGCGGCGTCGCCTCTGCGGCCGGGAGACGCACCACGAACTCACTGCCTTTGCCCGCCCCCTCGCTGTGGGCCTCGACCCGGCCGCCGTGCATTTCCACCAGCCGCTTCACCAACGTCAGGCCGATGCCCAGGCCGCCCTGCGACAGGTTCGACGGGTGGGCCTCCTGGACGAACAGGTCGAAGACGTGCGGCAGCACGTCTGGCGCGATGCCGACTCCCGTGTCGCGGACGCGCAGCACGATCTCGCCGCCTTCGCGCCCCGCCGATAGGCGGATTCGGCCGCCCGGCTCGGTGTACTTGGCGGCGTTGTTCAGCAGGTTGGCGATCACCTGCGCCAGCCGCACCGCGTCGCCCTCCACCGGCAGGCTCTCCGGCGGCAGGTCCATCGTGAACTCGTGGCCCCGCGCCTCGATCAGCGGCCGGGCCGTCTCGACGGCCCGGTCCACCACCGCCCGCAAATCGACCAGACCCTTCCGCAGCTCCACCTTGCCGCGCGTGATGCGCGACACGTCCAGCAGGTCTTCCACCAGACGGGCCATCACCTGCACCTGCCGTTCCATCATCTCCCGCGTCTGGCGCAGCGCCTCCGGCGCGGCGTCGCTTTGCTTCATCACCTCCAGGGCGTTGCGGATGGGGGCCAGCGGGTTGCGCAGCTCGTGGGCCAGCATCGCCAGGAACTCGTCCTTGCGCCGATCCGCTTCCCGCAACGCCTCCTCCGCCCGCTTGCGCTGCTCGACCTCGTTTTGCAGCTCCTGAAACAGCCGGTCGCGCTCATGTTGCGCCCGTTCTCGCTCGGCGATCTCCGCTTCCAGCTCTTTCTGGCGGACCAGCGCCTCCCTGGCCCGCGCCCGCGACTCGACCAGCTCGCGCTCGACGGCGACCTGTTGCAGCACCCGCGTCACGGCCGGCGGCAAGAAGTTCAGGTAGTCGGCCGTCTTGGGCACGAAGTCGCGGACGCCGGCCCGGATCGCCCCGACGAGCGTGGCCTCGTCGCCGAAGCCGGTCGCCAGGATGGCCGGCACGTCGAAGCCCGCCGCCTTGATCCGTTCGTACAGCTCCAACCCGCTCAGGCCGTCCGGCAGCCGCTGGTCGAGGACGACCAGATCCACGCCGCCGCCGCGGATTCGCGTCATCCCTGCCTCGGCCGTCGCCGCCGATTCGACGGCGTAGCCGGCGCGCTCCAGCCGGGTGCGCACCAGGCGGGCGGTGCCTGGGTCGTCTTCCACAATGAGGACGGTCTGTCGCCGTTCGGAGGGCATCTGCGGCCTTTCCGACTCGTTTTGTCGTCGGTTAGCCGCGACGCGCAGCGGAGCGCTTTGTCCCGAGCGCTCCGCTGCGCGTCGCGGCTAACCGGCGCCATCGCTGTCCCCGTTCCGCGGCACCTGCACCACCTGCAAAAACAGTCCCAACCGTTTGACCGCGTCGATGAACGATTGGTAGTCCACCGGCTTGGTGACGTAGACGCTGCAGCCCAGCTGGTAGCAGCGCTGCACCTCGCGCGGGTCGTCGGTCGTGGTCAGCATGATGACCGGAACCAGCGACGTGCGCGGATCGGCTTTCAGCGCTCGCAAGACTTCGATCCCATCGACGCGCGGCATCTTGATGTCGAGCAGCAGCAGCACCGACGGGTCGAGGACGCGGCCGGCGTGGGCGCCTTCGCCGCGGAAATAGTCCATCGCGTCCTGTCCGTCCCGCAGGCGGACAAAGCCGTTGGCCAGGCCGGCCCGCTCCAGGTTGCGCTGGATCAGCGTGGCGTGGCCGTCGTCGTCTTCCGCCAGGATGATCGTAACGGGTCGTGTGGTCATGGGACGCCTTGTCCTTCCTGCGTTGCGGTCATGGTCTCGGCCGGTCGCTCGTTCGCCGCGGGCAAGGCCACGAAAAAAGTGCTTCCGATTCCCGCGCTGGACTGCAACCAGATTTTACCACCCAGCCGCCCCACCATGCGATAGACAAGCGCCAGGCCGACCCCCTCGCCCTGGGCCACGTTCGCGTGCAGCCGTTGGAAGGCCAGGAAGACCCGCGGCTGGTACGCCTCGGGAATGCCCAGCCCGTTGTCCTTGACGAAATACGTCTGCAGCTCCAGCGGCGCTTCCGGCGCCGGGCGGCAGCGCCCCGACCTCGACGCGGCCGGGCCGCGACGGGTCGAGATAGTGGACGGCGTTGCCGATCAGGTTGGCGAAAACCTGTTCCACGGCGGTCGGATCGGCCTGGGCCGGCGGCAGCGGGCCGACCGTCACCTCGGCCTGCCGCGACGCGATCGTGGCTTCCAGCGCCTCCACCACGCGACGCACCGTTTCCTCCACGTTGACGGGCTGAATCCGGTACTCCACCCGGCCGACGCGCGACAGCCGCAGCAGGGCGTCGATGATGCCCGACAGGCGGAACACCGCTGTCTTAATGTAGTGCAGCGAATCGGGGATGTCCTTCTCGGCGACCTCCCGCGCGCGGCCGGGCCGCCTCGCCGTCCGCCAGGGCGGCGCGGAGGTCGTTACATGAATAATTCAATTCCTCGCTGAAACCCTGAAGGTTGACGAGCGGCGAGCGGAGGTCGTGCGAGACGCTGTAGATGAACATCTCGTTCTCCTGCTCGCGCTCCGCAGCGCCTTGGCCATGTCGCGGAACACCCGATCCAGCCGCGCCACTTCGTCGCGCCCGGAAAGGGGCTTGGTCAGATCCTTCTTCTCGCCCCAGCGGCGGACGTTGTCGGTCAGCTGACCGAGCCGGCCGACGACGTTTCGGCCGAAAAAGAACCCCACCCCCAGCGCCAGCAAGATCGACAGCGCGACGCCGACGCCGATCAGCCACATCCCGCGCCGCTGGGAGTCCTCCAGAAGTCCCGTGCGCTCCCGGTCCAACCGCCCTTCCTCCATCAGGAACACGTCGAGTTTATGGCGCACGGAATCGAGAAGGTCCTGCCCCGCCGGGTCTCGCACCAGGGCGATCGCCTCATCCAAGTGGTGAGACGCGATCTGATCGCTGACCTTCCGAAGCCAGTCCCGCAGGCGGTCGGCGTCGGCCGCCGCGTCCACGACCTTCGCCTGCTGGGTAGGTTTGTCACGGACCAGCTCTTCCAGCTTCCGAAATTCGTCCGGCGTCTTCTCCAGGGCTTCCCGCAGCACCGGCGCCGTCGAGGGGTCTTCGCCCGTCAGGGCCAGTCGGCGGACATAACTGACGCCCTCCACCAGATAGCGGTACGACGTTTCCGTCTGGGCGATCACTTCCTTGGTGTGGACGGCCCAGCGTTCGACTTCGTTCTGGTCCCACTCCAGCTTGAGCAGCACGGCGAAGAACACCAGCTGAAACAGCAGGGGGACGGCCAGCAGGATCAGGCCCTTCTGGAAGATGGTGAGGTTGGTGCCCATGCGGCTTCTCTCGTGCCGAGCGGCGAAACCGACTACTGGAATGGATAGGCGCGGCGGGTCGGGAGGGAACGGCTGGACGGTCAAAAACTGGCGGTGACGCCGGCATGGTGCTGGCGCCGGCCCTCGCGGGAGACGAAGACAAACTGGCGGTCGCAAATGCGGATGGTGTCGCCGGACTTCAGTGAGGTGGGACAGGCGAGCCGGGCGCCGTTCAGGAAGACGCCATTCTTCGAGGCCGTGTCGTGCAGCTCATAGCCGTCTTCGGAATGGACGAGGATGGCGCAGTGGCGGCGGGAGATGAAGCAGTCCGAAACGACCACGTCGTTGTCGGAGGAACGGCCGACGGTGTTGAGGCCGACCTTCAACGGATAGATGTACTGATCGTCACTCAGCCAGCACGACAGGGCGGAGGGGTCGGGATGATCGGCTTTTTGTATAAGGGTGTTAGAAGGAGAATAGTCCGGTTCGTCGGCTTCTCGTTCGGCGTAGAGCGTTTGGCAGCCGCGGGCGTGCAGCAGCGCCTCGCGCGCGACGGTAGTCTTGCCGGCGCGGAGCCTCTAAATGCACACTATTCAGGCGCGGGTCCATGTTCCACTCACCGGGACGCCTCCTGGCGCCATCTCCCCTACTATCAAAATCGTATCCGAACGCAAGGGGGCGTCAATGGAATTTCTATAGAATTTCATAAAAATGGAACGGCACGACCGCGCCTTATCGGAGCCGCGACCGTGAGGGAGCGGGGAGAGGCGCGGTCACTGCGGGAACGAGATTTCGAGGATCTGGTAGCGGAGGGTGCCGCGCGGGATCTTGATCTCGGCGATCTCGCCGCTCTTCTTGCCGAGCAGCCCTTGGCCGCGAGGGCTGGTGGTGAGGATCTTATTGTTGTCGTAGTCCTCCTGGCCGGGGCCGACGAGTTCATAGACTTCCTCGTCGCCGGACGCCAGGTTCTTGATGCGCACGCGGGCGCCGAAAACGACGGTGTCGGCGGGCAGACTGCTGCGATCGACGATGAAGGCGCGGGCGAGCGTGGCCTTGAGGGAGTCGATGCGCGCCTGGAGCATCCCCTGGTCTTCGCGGGCGGCGTGATATTCCGCATTCTCGCTGAGATCGCCGAGTTCGCGGGCGGCCGCGATGCGCTTGGCCACCTCGATCATCTCGATGTTCTGCATCCGATCCAGGTCGGCCTTCTTCTTCTCGTAGCCGTCTCTCGTCATCGGCACGCGATCGTCAGCCATGGCCGTTCGCTTCCTGTGAGAATCGTGCGAGTTTTCGACGGCGGGCCTATTGTCGCCGTCCATCATCCCGTTCATCTTGTCGGGCGCCGTGCGTCTTGTAAAGGCGGATTCTTCATCAAACGGCGGGGAGCGCACGGGGGATCGGTTAGCCGCGACCCGAAGGGGAGCGCTTGGTCGGAGCGCTCCCCTTCGGGTCGCCGCTAAACGGCGGATTCCCCCATCTCCCCGTCTACCACGCTGCGGAGGATCTCGCGCTGCCCGTCCGGGCCGGGCATGGACCAGCCTTGTACCGTCCAGCCGCCGGCCGAGACGACCTGCGGCCGGCCGTCGTGTCGGACGCGGCGTTGGCATTCCCGCTCCGCCAGATGCAGGGCTTTGGTGATGGGCCAGGCGTTGCTGCGTCGGCGCAGGACGCGATCGTCGGCCGCCACGGTGATGATGCACGGCTCCGGCAGGTCGAGCAGGCGCCAGGCCACGAGTTCGTAACCGGCCGTGGCGTAGAGGCGCTTCAGCTCGACCACGTCCCAGCCGGCCGCGCGGGCGTCGGCGGCGAACCACGCGGCCGGCGTCAGCAGCCGCTGGGCGATCAGGCCGGAGAACGACTCGGCCGTCAACCCAATCCGCGCGGCGGGGTCGAGGCCCAGGCGCCGCAACAGATCCGGCTTGAGACGGGCGCCGACCGCTTGCGCCGCCGCCCACTGCCGCGCCTCGGCGCCGGCGCCGGTCGGGAGAAGAATGGCGCCGCCCGACCTGCGACGATTCGGCCGCGCCTCCTCCCGGATGGGCAAATGCAGATGCCGCCGCGCCAGTTCGATCACGTCCACCGGCGGCCGCGTCACACCTGCCGCCGCCAGCAGCTCGTCCACCAACCGATCCGCGACGGAATGCACCTCTTCCCGCGTCAGATCCTCGCTCACGGCTTCTTCACCTGCGTGAGAAATTGCAGCTTGGTCGTGAGGTCCTTGGCGAGGTTGGCCCGCTTCAGGAACAACAGCGCCAAGCACGTGTCGGTCGGCGGCTCGTACATCTTCGGCCAGCTGCCGTCGTCGCTCTGGGAGTCCACCAGCTCCTCGGCGCCCCACGGATACCACTCCCGATCGCCGATGGTCTTGCGGCCGTACAGCATCCCCACGCGCTCGATCGACCACAGGAGATAGTAATTGACGCCGCGCGGACCCTTGCGTCGCAGGGCGCGGTCCACCCGCAAACCGATGTGTTCCCCTAACGCCTTCATGCCCTTCTCCACCCGGGGATCTTCGCCCGCCGCCTCCACGTCCGCCCCCTTCAGATCGGACGTGACGCCGTGCCCGACCGCCAGGCCCAGCAATCCCGCTCCCGTCATGGTCGGCGTCTCGCCGCTGCGGGGGTGGAGCCGATAGTGATAATCCCATCCGCCGCGGGGCGTCTGACTGACCTGGAAGCGGCGGGCGAGCAGGTGCAGGGAGCGCTCCATCGGCACGCCGTGCCGGCCGGCCGCCCACAGGCCGAGCGTGGCGAACTGTGTGTTCGAGTTGTCCGAATCGTCGCCGTCCGGCATGGCGTCGTCGCGGGTCGGCGGCTTCAGGGCCGGGATTGCCTTGAGGTCCGCCGGCAGCTTGTCGTACAGCCGTTTCGCCTCCTTCCGCTCCTCCTCCGTCGGCCCCGGCGGCGCCGTCGTGCCGCCGGCCGGCCGATCCGATCTGTCGTCGTCCGAACGGAGGAAGAGATCGTCGGGGGTCCGGTCGCCGGACTTCGTCGTCAGCTCCAGGGAGGAGCGCGGCCGCGTCGCCTCCAGGACCGTCCGCAGGCGCTCCTCTTCCTTCTCCTTGAGGATCGGACACTGATACGACCATCCGCCGGCGGGGGTCTGGCCGGCCATGAGACGGAGGGCCAGGGTGCGGATGAGCGGCTCATCCTTCGGATCGCCGAGGCGATCCAGGAACAGGATGGCCAGGCCCAGCTCGTAGGTCGCACCCAGGGTAGGAGCGCCGCGGCGCACGAATTCAGCGGCCTTTCGGACGTGCGGCTCGTCGGCCGGGGCGCCGCATTCCAGCAGCGTCAGCCCCGGCAAGGCCGCCAGACCGACGCCGTGGACCCGCGCCCAGCTGCCGTCGGACAGCTGCGTCTTCTTCAGCCAGGCGAGGCCGCGATCGATGGCCTTGTTGACCTTCTCTTGCTCCTCCGGCTCCAGCACCGATTGTTCCGGCGGCGCCAGCTCCGGCGGCTGGGCGGCCGGAAGGTCGGACGGCCGCGGATTCTGTCTTGGCGGGTCGTTCTTATCCGAAATAGGGACGGGAACGTCAGGCGTCGGCGGTTGGGCGAGCGGGTCGGCCTCGGGCGCCGGCGGAGTCGGCGCGGGGGCGGCGGCGACGGGTGGGCCTTCCCGTCGGGGCAGAAAATGCACGGCCAGCGCCAGGCCGGCGCCGGTCAGCAGAAGCAGTCCCAGCCCCGCCAGACCCAGGAGAATGAGCCAGGCGTGAGAGCGGCGCGGAGCGTCGTCCGCAGGATGCGGCAGGGGCCGGACGCCAGCGACAGTCGGCGTCCTGACGGCGAAGGCGGCGCCGCACCGCGGACAGCGGAAGCGACTGCCGGCGGCGAACGCCTTCGCCGTCGTCAGGCTCATGGAGCAGTGCGGGCAGGTGAGGGTCGCGTTTGGCATGGCGAACAGTCGTGGGGAAGAAGGCGCGTCGCAACACCCTTACGGTCAATGTACACGGCCGAGCGACGGACCCGCAAGGAGAAATGTGCCCCGGCGCTCCGCCGGCGTCGTGGTATAATAGCAAGATGGCGCCGCGTAACATCCCTTCGATCCGCACACCGCGACGCCCCAGCCTGAGCCGCTTTCAGGAGGAACTAATCCCAACGTGACGCTCGACACCACCCGCGACGAACTGACCGTCCACTCCGAACGCGCCTTCCTGGTCAGCGTGGCCCTGCCGGAACGGCCGTGGCCGCCCGGCGATCCGCTCGACGAGCTGCGCGGCCTGGCGACCACGGCCGGCGCCGTCGTGGTCGGCGGCCTCTGCCAGCGGCGCCTCAAGATCCACCCCGCCACCTACATCGGCAAGGGCAAGGTCGAAGAGCTTATCGAGCAGGCCCAGGCCGCCGACGCCGACGTGATCGTCTTCGACAATGACCTGTCGCCGCCGCAGATCCGCAACCTCGAAAAAGCGACCAAGGTCAAGGTCCTCGACCGCAGCGAGCTGATCCTCGACATCTTCGCCACGCGCGCCCGCACCGCCGAGGCCCGGCTGCAAGTCGAGCTGGCCCAGCTGGAGTACGCCCTGCCGCGCCTGCGCCAGATGTGGAGCCACCTCGGCCGCGCCGCCGCCGGCATCGGCACGCGCGGCCCCGGCGAGACGCAGCTCGAAGAGGACCGCCGCCTCGTCGATCTGCGCATCCGCGACCTCAAGGCCCGGCTGCACGAGGTGCAGGCGCGCAAGGAGCGCGAGGTCGCCGGCCGCCGCGAGGAACACACCGTCTCGCTGGTCGGTTACACCAACGCCGGCAAGAGCACGCTGATGAACGCGCTGACCGGCGCGGGCGTCTACGTCGAGAACAAGCTCTTCTCCACGCTGGATACGCGCACGCGCCAGTGGCACATCAAGGATTGGGGGCGCGTCCTCTTGAGCGACACGGTCGGCTTCATCCGCGACCTTCCGCACCATCTGATCGCGTCATTCAAGGCGACGTTGGAGGAGGCGCGCCAGGCCCGGCTGCTGCTGCACGTCGTCGATGCGAGCAATCCGCAGGCCGAGGAGCAGATAAAGGCGGTCGATAAAGTGCTGGATGAGCTGGGCTGCAAGGACAAGCCGGCGCTGCTGGTGCTGAACAAGGCGGATCGCGTCGCCGACCCGTCGTTTGTGCAGGTGTTGCAGGCGCACCACCCGCGTTCCGTGGCCGTCAGCGCCGCGACAGGGCAAGGGCTGGACGGTCTGCAAGACGCGGTGGTCGAGATGCTGGCCTCCGACTTCACCGAGGCCACGGTGGAGACGGACGCCGGCAACGGCAAGGTGCTGTCGTACCTGGCGGCCCACGCCGAAATCCACCGGCAGGAGTACGACGGCGACACGGTGCGCATCCGCTGCTCGCTGCCGCGCCGACTGCTGCACCACATCCAGGGGCCGGACGTGCGGGTGCAGTTTCTGGGCGGGCAGGGGACGAACGGGGCCGTCTAGCGCAGGCGAGCGGCGGGGTTTATCCCCGCCGTTGGGGGCGAAAACCGCCGGGTTTATCCCATTGGTATCGACGCAAAGGCAGCGCGTCTGCTCCGTCTTAAGCCCCGGAGGGGCGGGGGTGCATAGCCAGGGGTGAAACCCCTGGAGGCCAGGATGTGCCGCGCCCCGATTCAGCCCCGGAGGGGCGGCGCTGAGGCGAGGCATGCCGCCCCTCCGGGGCTTCCTCGACCCAGGGACGCCGCCTCGCGCCAGGGGTTTCACCCCTGGCTATGCACCCCCGCCCCTCCGGGGCTTAAGACGGAGCAGACGCGCTGCCTTTGTGTCGATACCAATGGGATAAACCCGGCGGCTCGCCCGGTCGGCCTACCTCGACGGCGGTCGTTTCGGCTTCCGCCGCGCCTTCGGCTCAGGCGCCGGGGCGACCTGATGGGATAGGACTTCGCTCACGTCCACCGTGAAGCCGGGCAGCAAGTGGGACGTGGCCGTCGCTCCCTTGCCGAATTCGCCGTGGACCACGTAGCGCTTGCGGGCCAGGCGCAGGACCGTGATCCGCTCGTCGCGCGGATCGACGATCCAGTATTCGGGAATTCGGCCTCGGGCGTAGTCGCGGCGCTTGTCCACGAGGTCGCGGCGGCGCTCCTTGCCCTTGCCGCTCACGACTTCCATGACGAGGTCCGCTCCCTTCCAGAACTCGTCGCCGATGCGGTCGGCGTGTTCCTTCCGCATGAAGACGACATCCGGCTCGCGGAATTTTTCGCGCCACAGCCGGACGGGCAGCGCCGCGATTAGTACCTCACCGAGATCGTGGGCGTTCGCAAACGCCAGGAGAACGCCGTACAGGTAGGCGACAATCCGTTGATGCGTTGTCGTCGGTATGGGCAGCACTTCCAGGTTGCCGTTCGATAGCTCCACCAGACGGTTGCCGTCGAGCGCAAGGTATTCCCCCTCGCTCCACTGGCCTTGCGGCGGGAACAAACGGGCGATCTCCCAGGTCGGTTCCGGCTCATCCGTCAACCGTGCGCGCTTGGTTGGCGCCTGGCTCATGGTTTCTCCTCCGTTTCATTGCTCAGGCCGGCAGCGCCGGGATCGCCTTCGGCTCGAACACGTCCGTCAGCCGCGCGTCTAACGGAGCGGCAAGTAACGAACCTGTCCTTCCCATTCGCCCGGCAAGCTGCACTCCGCCAACACCAGGATCTCTTCGATCGCCGTCTTGACGGGTACTTCGCGGCTGACCTCGAACACTCCCGGCATCGGCTTCCCTTCCCGCACTCGATCATAGGCGTAGCGCGTCATCGTACTCACGTCGTGCGTCAGTACCACGCGCCCGGCCTGGGCGGCCCATTCTAGAATCGTTGGGTCGTCCGCCTCCGACAGCTCCGTGTCCTGCACGCGCACGAGATCGACCGACAGGTTTCGTCGGCGGACGCCCCGGACGATGTCGTTGTTAAAGTTCTCGTCCACGAGGAGCGGCAGCATGTCGAGTCATCCTTGCTTGCCGCGGCGGGCGAGGAGGCGGTCCCGAACGCCGAGCGGAGGAAACCGCAACTCGTTCTCCTGACGGACCTGAGCGGCGAGTTGCCGTCGGCGTTGCAGATAGGCGTCCACCTCGGCCTGGCGCCGCAGGTAGTACCCGACCGCCGTGTAGACGTCGGCCAGGGAGAGAGCTGGGTACTGATCGGCGATGCTTTCGGCGGAAGCCCCCTCCCGAAAGGCCGCGACGAGCGTGTCCAGCGTCACCCGCGTGCCGCCGATGCGCACGACGCCGTCCGCGTCGGCGGCCAGGGGAATAGGCTCCTCAGCGATGATTAACGACATAAAGCCTCCTTCGAGTACACATAACGCCAGCAGCGCCGGGATCGCCTTCGGCTCGAACACGGCCGTCAGCTGCTCGTCACGGCCGTCCTTGTTCTGCGCCCCCGGCGCCGGCCGGCAGAAGCAACGCCAGCCTCGCCAGGCCCAGGGGAAGGAGCCAGGCGTGAGAGCCGACGCGGGGCGTCGTCCGCAGGAGACGACGCGGCCGGTGGACGTTATGGCGGGGGATGGGCGGCGCCTTCAATCATGATCGCGGCGCGGATGAGGTGCAAGCGCAAAAGGGGACGGAAACGTGGGGCGCCCGCTCCGCGGGCGCCCCACCCTTCCTAGCCGTTGATGAAGAACTCCACCGAGGACTCGAAATCGACGCGCACCGCGGCCAGGTCCAGGCCCGAAGACGCCCAACCGCTCAGGCCGGTCGAGTCCGACGGCCGATGCAGCAGCGCGTCGTAGTAGCCCTCGAACTGGTCCGTGCGGAACTCCAGCGACGTGAGGAAGTCGAACGCCACGCCCTGCCGGCCCAGCTGCGGCAGGGCGTTCACATAGGGCGCCACCTCGTTGGCGCCGGCGGGGCGGTTCAGCAATACCTGATACAGCGCCTCCACGTACCGCTGATCCGCCGTCCCGGTCGCGAACAACGTTTGGGCGTGGTTGTAGAACTCGGGGGTCGCCAGGAATTGGCTGAGCACCTGTTCCTCGGTCTGCCCTTGCAGCGCGGCCACCCAGCTCTGTTCCTCGCCGCCGACCGCATCCCGGCCGAGGAAGGCGACGTACCAGCTGCGGACCAGGTTGTCGCGCGCCTCCATGCTGTGTTCGATGTCGAAGGCGATCGTGGCCTGGGCCTGCTGCTGGGTGACGCCCGCTCCGTTGAACAGGGCGACCCAGACGTCCAGTTCGGCCTTCGTGCCGGCCCGCCCCAGCTCGTCGAGGTAGAGCGCCTGCACGAACCGCTCCTGGGCCGTCAGGCCGGTGAAGGCCGTGTCGCGATCCGTCGTGTTCGGCCCGGCGACGGCGCCCACCGCGGCGGCGTTGTCGAGGTTGATCTGCACCACGCCGCCGTACTGCAACGCCACGCGCCCGGCGACCGTCAGCGTCCCCGTGATGGTTCCGACGGCCTGGTCCCCGGCGTTGAAGTCGAGGACGCCGACGCCGGCGCCGTTGACGAGGGTCACGGCGCCTCCCGGCAGGGCGCCGACCGTGATCGTCTGGCCCGCCGGCCCGGCCGCGTTGATCGTCAGCGAGTTGATGGGGTTGGCGAACGTGGTCGTCTCAAAGCCCCCGTCCTGACTCACGATCTCCGACATGCCGGCCGTGCCGGACGGCTGGATGACGGCCTGGTTGTCCTGGCCGTTGTTCGGCAGGTTGAAGACGACGTCGTTGGGCGTGCCGGCGTTGACCAGTACCGGGCTGAGGTTCGTGTAGGTGTAATCGGCCGTCACCGTTCCCTCGGTCAGGGCGATGGCGCCGTCGTGCTGGCCGTTGGCCTCGTTGGGGCTGAACGTGAACGTCTCGGTCATGGCGTCCCCGCCCTCGATCTGGAGGCTGTCGCCGCTGCCGCTGCCGTCGTAGAAGACGCCGCCGGGGGGCGCGAACAGCGCACCGGGCGGGTTGTCGATGACCAGGACGTCGTTGGTCCCGCCGATGAACGTGAAGCTGGCGATGTCGCTGAAGGGGATCGGCGTCCCCCCGTTGATCGTGTAGCTCCCGCTGTCCGGGCCGGTGGCCGTGACGACGACGGTGACGTTGCCGGCGGAGCCGTTGACGACCAGCGCGTTGGCGGCGTTGGCGGCCGGCTGGAAACCGGGCGTGTTCGGCTGCGAGTCGGTCCCGCTGGTCAGGAACGGCGAGAAGTTCACCTGATTGTTCGGGTCGATGATCTTGTCGCCCGTGCCGGCGGGGTTGGCGGGCGTGGTCGGGCCGGACGGCGAACCCCACCAGTTGTTGGCGGCGTCGAGCGTGCCGGTGTACGCCCCGGCCCCCGAGTCGATGGTCAGGCCCGACGTGGCGTTGCCGCTGATGCTGTTGTCGTTGATCGTGTCGCTGGAGTTGGTCGTCGTGTAGCCGTCGGCGGCGTCTTCGAGAATGAGGATCCCGTTGGTCGCCCCGTTCTGGATGAAGTTCTGCGTAATCTGCACGTTGGCGTCGCCGCCGGCCAGCACGACCTGCGAGCCGATCGAGCCGCTGATCGTGTTGCCGGAGATCACGGCCCCGTTCGTGTCGGCCAGGAACACGGCGTTGCCGTCATTGGTCATCACGTTGTTCGTGATGGTGATGTTCGTCTGCGAGGCGGGCGAGCTTGAGGCGAAGTTGACGGCTGTGTCCTGGTTGTTCAGGAAGGTGTTGGAGTCGATGACGACGTTGGCGAGGGCGCCGCCGGCGTTGAACTGGTCGGTGTAGATGGCCGTGCCGGAGATCGGGCCGGCCTGGTTATTGTTCTGGAAGAGGTTGTCGCGGACGACCGTGGGGTTGCCGTTGGGGTTGTTGGCCAGCGACAGGCCGGCGATGTTGTTCTGGATGATGTTGTTCTCGATGGTGGACCCCGACGTGCCCGCGCCCAGGACGACGCCGAAGCCGAGATCGTTGGCGTTGGTCGCGCCCTGGATGGTGAAGCCGTCGATGGTGACGCCGTTGGCGGTGACGTCGAACGGGGTCTCGCCGTTGTTGGTCGTGCCGTCCACGATCGATTCGGCGGTGCGCGACGCGCTGGTCCCGCTGACGCCGTGGTTGGCGCCCTGGAGGGTGAGCGGCTTGTTGATCGTCACGTTCTCGGCGTAGGCCCCGCGTCGGCGCGGAGGATGTCGCCGGGGTTGGCGGCGTTCACGGCCGCCTGGATGGTGGTGAACGTGGCCATCGTGCTGAGGTCGGTCACGACAGGCGTGCAGCGCTCCTCCAGACCCTCCAGACGCAGGCGGATCGCGGGGCGCGGCCGAGGACGCCGGACGGAGAAGAGACGCTTGAGAGAGAACACCGAGATGAAAAACGCCATAGCTGGCTCCGGGAAGGAGGAAGGAAGGAGGGTGGAGGACACGGGTCGTTCCCGATGCGTGGGAAGGCGTGAGTTCGGCGGGGCCTGCGGGGCCGTTCCAGTGGCGGCGCGATCGGCGGGGAAGGGAGACGACTGGGCGGCGCACTCCTCGCCGTGCCGGTCGTCGCTGACGCGGGCAACTTCATCATTGCTCAATTATTATGTATAGGCGCGGCGGAACTCGTTTGGCAAGTCGGGGGAGAAAATATGCTGAGATGGGTAATTTGTACGGATTTTTGTGCGGGTGCGCCTCTGGATTTTGGACCTCGACGGGGTCCGGCCCGCCGTGAACGGCGGGCCTAAACGCAAAAGCCCCGTCAACGGGGCGGAACGCTTACAGCCCGGTTTACCGGGCTTCGGCCTGTAGCCCCGCCGTTGACGGCGGGGCGGACGGACTCCCCTATCCAGAGCCCACCGTTTTTGCGACCACGAGCACGGTTCGGGGTTGATGGCACGGCGCACTTTTTCCTCTGAGTTTCCGGTTGCCGGGGCGGTTGCGCATCAGGTAAGGTGGAGGAGAAGACCTTTCCGCGCCGTCCAGGCGCCCTCATGTCCCGTCGTGCAGGTGGCATCATGGCGAACGCAACCGCAACGAAGCCGGACAAGACCCCGACCGCGAAGAAGGCCCCGAAGCAACCGCCGGCCGACACCATCTGGCTGCGCTATCATCCGTGGATGGAAGGGATCGTGGGACACATCGCCTCGTGGGCCATCCACGCTCTCGTCATCGGCGTCGTCCTGCTCTTCGTCCTCGCCTATGCCCTGGGGTGGATCAAGACCAACAAGCAGATCCCGACGGAAGCCGTCACGTTTGTGAACGACGGCGGCGGCGGCGGCAATCCCAGCGGCTCCGGCGACGACCGCGGCGGCAAGGCGCCCTTGAAGGAGGGCGTCCAGGCCAACAATAACAACGCGGGAAACACCACCAACCCGAACACCCAGAATGATCGGCCGGACCTCACCGCCGTCACGAAACCGAACGATCCGACCTTCGCGCCGCCTCACTACGTCAACGCGGATCCGGAAGCGCTGAAATCGATTCGGGGCCTGGACGAGGTTCTCAGCGGCAAAGACTTCAACCCCAGCAAGGGCGTCGGCGGTACGGGGACGGGGACCGGCGAAGGCCCCGGAACCGGGCCGGGCGTGGGGCCAGGAACGGGTCCGGCGCGGCGGGGCGCCCACCCCCAAGACGGTGAGCGAGGCGCAACGGCAGCGCTGGAAGAGCATCTCGATCACGACGGGGCCGCGCGGCGGCGACTTTCTGTCCAAGCTTCAGATGAGCGACACCATTCTCGCCGTCCCGGTCGCCCCCTTCAACCCCAACGACCTGGACCACGCGCGGTTCACTATCATCGACCTGTCCAAGCCCGGCTCACAGACGGAGGGCGGCAAGGCGGACCTCGAAGCGCTCCACCGCGGGATTCTGGTGGTACATCGCCGAACCCAACGACATTCAAGACCTCGCAGGTGCCCTCGGTCTCAAAGAGCGGCCGCCGGTGATCATCGCGTTCATGAGCCCGGAGCTGCAGGATGCGCTGGCGAACAAGGAAAAGGCCAAGACGCACATGACCGAGGCCGAGATGGAAAAGCGAGTGGAAGCAACCGGATTCATGGTCGTGGTGGAAGGGAAGCGCCGGTGGGACGTCGAGGTCACCGACATCAAGCATTACAAGTAGCCGGGGGCGAGCCTTGAGCGAGATGGACCTGCAAGCCCGGCGCGACGCGGCCAAGGCGGACGCGCGGTCCCGACGGGCGCTGGAGTCGGCAGACGACCTGCGCCACAAGCTGGAGGCGCCGATCGTCCTGCTGGCGCAGACGGTCCTGGCCCTGGTCGAGGCGCTGAAGCGGAAGGGCGTCCTCGACGCGACGGAACTGCAGCAGGAGATCGCCCAGGTCCGGCAGGCCCAGGCCGCCCTTCTGGAGTCGAGAAGCCCCTTCGATTTTTCGTAGGAAAGATTTCGTACTCGTTTAGCGGCGACCCGGAGGGGAGCGCTCCCCTCCGGGTCGCCGCTAAACTTTTTCAACGTCCCCTCACGTCAAATCCAACTCAAACGATTCGGCGTCGTGAAAACGATCGTCGTCCTTGTAGTAGACGCGGCTCTGGGCGCGAAGGCGATAGCCGTCCAGCGTGTAGACCTTGTACGACCAGCGGCCGCTCTGGGTGGCGCTGCCGGCGCAGACGACGGGGAACGGGGCGAAGTCGGACGGCGGATGGTAATAGGCGTTGTGGCGGTGGCCGTGCAGCCACAGGCCGACGCCGCCGCGGTGCGCCGCCTCGACAACGGCGTCGAGGTCGCGCAGGGCGCGGATGCGCGGCTCGCGCCGGCCGCTGGCCAGCCAGATCGGATAATGCGTCACCAGGATGCGCGGCCCGCCCTCCAGCCGCTGCAGCAATTCCTCCAGGCGCCGCAGCTGGTCGCGGCCGACGCCGCCGCGCGCGTCCCACGGCCAGCGGTTGGCCGTCGAGGAATTCAGCCCGATCAGCCAGGCGTGGCCGACGCGCTGGGCGAACGGGTAGACCGCGTCGCCGACGCGCTCGCCGGCCTGCCACGAGGAAAACAACCGCTCGAAATGGCCGGCCCGCGCCGCCGCCGTCGTGCAGTAGTCGTGATTGCCCGGCACGGCCAGGCCCGGACATCTCGTCCGGCCGGCCGAGCTGCAGCAGGTGGGCCGCCCGCGCCACCTCCTCCTCGAACCCCATCGCGCTGGCGTCGCCGGAAAAGAGAACGCGGTCGAAGCCGCCGTTGCGCAGCTCGTCGGCCAGCACCGACAGGACGTGGTCGGCCCGGCGGAAGCGGTAGCCGCGGCCGAGGAAGCGCAGGTTGATCCAGGCGGACAGGCGCTTGTTGAACCAGTCCTCGCGCCGCCAGACGCAGGCCGGCGCCGTGACGTGGATGTCGCTGATGTGGGCCAGACGCACGGCCTTGGGGGCTTCCGAGTTAATCGTCAGGCTCCTCCACGGTTCAGCGACCGGCCGCTCGCCGTTTGCCCGCCGCTTCGTACAATGGCCCCGACCTCCCCGACGGCGAGGAGGCGTCCTACTTAATCTTTCGTCCCACCAAGGGTCCCATTTCCATGCCCAAGGTCACGTTTGTCAACGAAAAACAGGAAGTCGAGGTCCCGGAGGGCGCCAACCTGCGGCACGAGGCGATGAAGGCCGGCATCATGCGTCTACCCCGGCATTAACCGTTATCTCAACTGCCGCGGCCTCGGCCTGTGCGGCACCTGCCGGGTTCTGGTCAAAAAGGGCATGGAAAATCTCAATAAGAAGACCCTGATCGAACGCGCTAACCTCGCCGCCCATCCGCTGACGATGTTCGCCGCCATCGGCCACGAGGACGAGATGCGGCTGTCGTGTCAGGTGCGCGTCAACGGCGACTGTACCATCGAGACGAAGCCGGCCTTCAACGTGACCGGGGAGAACTTCTGGCAAAAGCCGTATCCCAACAAGTGAGCGCCGGGGGGCCGTTCAGCGGCTGCTCCTCTTGACGAAGTCGGCCCGCGCCTTGAGGGCGTCGGCCGCGTCCGCATATGATTCCAGGCTCGTTTTGATGGCCTCGTCCGCGCCGGCCGGGGCGGGCTGCGCGACCTTGAACACGACGGCTGCCGGGACGCCGCTCACCGTCGTGTGAAGGTACACCCGGTAGGCGGGGGCGTTGACGCCCGTGAACACCGCCGCGTCGAATGCGATCTCCGGCCGTCCGTCCGGCGGCTGTACGGCGCAGGGCTGCCAGGTCGCCATCGGTGAGCTGAGCCAGTTCTCGATCCGCTTTTTGAGCTTGTCCTTGTCGTCGTCCTTGGCCCCGATCCAGAGATACAGGTCGGTGCAGACGCCGGCCGTCGCCGAATAATGGAGCGGCGTCTCCGTCGGATCGACGGGGTTTTTCGAGACGCCCTTTGGCGGCCGGAGAAAGACGTTCGCCGCCGGTGCCGCGTCCCCGGTCGGCAAGATGAGTGGGTCGCCCAGCAGTTCGTTTTCCGCCATGATGCGATCCAGGCGCGCGTCGGCGAGCTGCATTTTGTACTCGTAGTCCGCCAGGCCGCAGCCGATCGGCGCCAGCGCGAGCAGGAACGGGACGATTCGAGCGAACGAACGCAGTGTCACGACCCGGTCCTCCCGTCCAGACGGATCAACTCACCGTATTCGTTAGCAGATCGGCGCGGTTTTCGCCAGTGTGAGGAAGGAATCGGGAGGGAGCGACGGATGGTCCGCTACAGTTTTCCCGGCAAGGTCGTGTTAACGACCGGTAGCTCGCGCGGCATGGGGGCAGCGATCCTGGAGGCGTTCGCGGAGGCCGGGGCCGTCTGCGTCGTCAACTACTTCGACGACCCGGACGGCCAAAATCGTAAGGACGCCGAGGAGACGGCCGCACGTCTCCGCGCCCTGCACGCCCCGGCCGTCCACGTGATCGAGGCCGACGTCAGCCGCTACGAGTCGGTCGAGCAGCTGATGCGGCGCGTCGCCGACGAGGCGGGCGGACTCGACGTCCTCGTCAACAACGCCGGCGTCCTCCGCGACCGCACCGTCAAGAAAATGACGCCGGACGACTGGCACGCGGTGCTGAAAACCAACCTGGACGGAGTGTTTTACTCCTCGAAGCTGGGCGCCGACCTTCTGCGCGACGGCGGCCGGATCGTCAACATCGCGTCGGTTTCCGGCCTGGTCGGCTTCCACGGCCAGGCCAACTACGCCGCGGCCAAGGCCGGCGTGATCGCCCTGACGAAAGTGATGGCCAAAGAGCTGGCGCGGCGCCGCATCACGGTCAACGCCGTGGCGCCGGGCGTCATCCGCACGCCGATGCTGTCCGGTCTTAAGCCGGAAGTGTTGGCCGAGTACGAGAAGCAGATCCCCGTCGGCCGCGTCGGCGTGCCGGCGGACGTGGCCCATGCCGTGCTGTTTTTCGCCTGCGAGGAGAGCGCCTACATCACCGGCCAAACGCTGCCGATCACGGGAGGCTGGTTCTGAGCGGCCCTTCGTCCGAGCCGCGCACGCAGCGCAGCGGAGTAAGCGGCGTCCCCGCGGAGTCCGCTTACTCCGCTGCGCTGCGTGCGCGGCTCGGACGGAAGGAAGCGGTTGGTCGGGCCGCCCGGAATCGCTACCCTGACCGAAGAGGACCGCCGTCATGCTTCGACGCTCGCGGGCCAGGGAAGTGGCCCTGCAACTGCTGGTGCAGCACGACCTCAATCCCGGCGTCGGTCGGGAGGTCATCGCCGCCTTCGTGCGCGAGCGGCTGCGCGACCCGGCGCTG
This sequence comes from uncultured Planctomycetaceae bacterium, assembly GCA_963771935.1. Lineage (GTDB taxonomy): Bacteria > Planctomycetota > Planctomycetia > Gemmatales > Gemmataceae > UBA4732. Next base: position 363,663 of record CAVYVK010000011.1, read on the forward strand.
GAGCCGTTCAGCCTCGGCCTCTACGACGGCGTCGTCGCCCACGCCGCCGACATCGACCGCCGACTCGCCGCCGCCGCCGAGAACTGGCGCATCGCCCGCATGGCCGTCGTCGATCGCAACATCCTCCGCCTGGGCGGCTACGAACTCCTCTTCACGCCGGAGACGCCGGCCAACGTCGCCCTGGACGAGGCCATCGAACTGGCCCGCCGCTTCGGCTCGGCCGGCTCGCCGGCCTTCGTCAACGGCGTCCTCGACCGTCTTCGCCAGGACGCGGCCCACCCCGCGTGATCCATGCCGGCCCGCCAACCCTTCACCGCCCTGTGTCAGCTGGCCTCGCGCAGCCGTCTCGCCGGCCGGGCCGACCTGCACCTCCACACCACCCACAGCGACGGCGCCTACACGCCGGCCCAGGTCGTCGAGCTGGCCCGCCGCGCCGGCCTTGCCGCCGTGGCCGTCACCGACCACGACGCCGTCGGCGGCGTCGCCGCAGCCCGTACGACGGCCGACGGGACCGGCGTCGAGGTCGTGGCCGGCGTCGAGATCACGGCCGAGTTTCGCGGCCGGGAATTGCACCTGCTCGGCTACTTCTTCCGCACCGACGACGGCCCGCTGACGGCCGCCTTGGAGAAGGTGCGCCGTGGTCGCACGGAACGCTTTGCGGAGATGGTGGAGCGATTACGGGCGTGCGGCGCGTCCCTTGACTTGCGAGGCGTGCCGCTGCCGACCGCTCCCGAGGCGCTGGGCCGGCGGCACCTGGCGGAGATGCTGGTGCGGCAGGGATTCGCCGGATCGGTGCGCGAGGCGTTCGCCCGCTGGCTGCACGACGGCGGCCGGGCCGTCGCGCCCAAGAAGCGGCTGCCGGTCGGCGAGGCGGCGGCGCTGGTGCGATCGGCGGGCGGCGTTGCGGCCTACGCCCACCCTCCTTATGATTGCACGGTGGAGACGTTGGCCGAGCTGCGCGACCTGGGTTTGGGGGCGGTCGAGGTCGATTACCCGGCCGTCAAGGCGTCGCGCGGCCGGGAGCTGCGGGCGTGGGCGGCGCGGCTGGGCCTGGCCGTCTCGGCCGGCAGCGACTGCCACGGGCCGGGCAAACACGCCATCGGCGCCTGCACGGTTTCCGACCAAGAACTGGATGTCCTGCGTCCGAGAAATTAAGCGAAAAAGTTTCACCGCGGAGAACGCGGAGAACGCGGAGAGAAGAACAGAATGGTTCCAAGGGATGTGGTTCCTTCGGTACTTGTTTTTGTCTTCTCTGCGTTCTCTGCGGTAAAATCTTCTTGACCGAGGCGATTTCATGGTCTTCCGCGCCATCTTCGACAAGATCAAGCAGGGCCTGGCCCGGACGCGCAGCGTCTTCTCGGGCATCGCCTCGCTGTTCCGCCTGCCGCGGCAAGGTCGATAAAGACTTCCTCGCCGAGCTGGAAAAGCGCCTCTACCTCGCCGACGTCGGCGTCGCCGCCACCGGCGAGATCGTCGAGCCGCGTCCGCCAGGCCTTTCTCGACAAGGAAATCACCGGCGACGTGGAGGCCTTCGTCAAGCAGCAGCTCAGGGACCATGCTCACCGCCGAGGGCGTCGAGCATCCACTGGAACCCCAGCGGGCCGACCGTGATCCTGGTGGCCGGCGTCAACGGCTCCGGCAAGACGACCAGCATCGCCAAGCTGGCCAAGCGCCTTCAGAGAGACGGCAAGAAGGTGCTGGTGGCCGCCTGCGACACCTTCCGGGCGGCGGCCGTCGAACAGCTGACCATCTGGAGCGCAGCGGATCGGCTGTGAGATCGTCAAGAACCAGCAGGGCAGCGACCCGGCCAGCGTGGCCCACGACGCCTGCGAGCGGGCCAAGGCGCGCGGCTTCGACGTGCTGATCGTGGACACGGCCGGCCGGCTGCACACGCAGACGCACCTGATGCGCGAGCTGGAAAAGATCCATCGCGTGGTCGAGCAACCAGCATCGACGGGGCGCCGCACGAGGTGCTGCTGGTGCTGGACGCCACGACCGGCCAGAACGCCATCGCCCAGGCGGAGACGTTCAAGAAGACGGTGCAATGCACCGGCATCATCCTGTCGAAGCTGGACGGCACGGCCAAGGGCGGGGCGATCTTCGCCATCAAGCAGAAGCTCGGCCTGCCGGTCAAGTTCATCGGCGTCGGCGAGAAGCTCGACGACCTGGAGCCGTTCGACCCGGAAGGCTATGTCGAAGCGCTGTTTGTGTGAGAGAGACGGAAACGATGCGGCGGTTCAATACTTTGATGGCCTGAGTTCACACAACCGCTCCCATTGCCGAGGCGGCAAGGTATGAACACGACGTCCCTCAGCCTGCTCGACCGTCTCAAGGAAGCGGGCCCCGAGTCGGCGGACTGGCACAAGCTGAAGGACGTTTACCTGCCGCTGATTCGGTCCTGGCTGGCCGGAGTTCCGGGGTTGCGCGACGACGCGGACGACCTGGCGCAGGAGGTTTTCGTCGTGCTGCTGCGCGGGCTTCCGGCGTTCGAGCGGCGGAGACACGGCTCCTTTCGCGCCTGGCTGCGGCAGGTCGCCATGAACCGGGTCCGGGCCTTCCGCAAGGCCGGCCGGAAGCGTGGGCGTGCGCGAGGCGATGGGGAAACGGAAAGGCACCTCGCCCAACTGGAAGACCCAAAAAGCGACCTTGCCCGCCAGTGGGATCGGGATTACGACTTGCATCTCCTGAGAAAGCTGCTCGCCGTCGTCCAGCCGGACTTTGAGCCGAAAACCTGGCAGGCCTTTATTCAATTCGCCCTGGACGGCCTTTCCGCGGCGGCGGTGGCCCAGGAACTGGCGCTTTCCGAAAGCGCGGTCGTACAAGCCAAGTTCCGAGTTCTCAAGCGCTTGCGCGAAGAAGCCGGGGATTTGATGACGTGACGGTGCTTTTCGCAAAATGTCGGCTCAACTTTGGCACTTCCTCTTTAGAAGGGCCGTGGCAAGGACAGGGCGGCGACGGCTCAGACGTCCAACCCGAGGAGTCCGTCGGATGCCAGCCACGCTCACGACCCACCCAACAACCGAAACACTACAGGCGCTCAATCTCGGTAAGTTGAACGACGCCGAGGCCAAAGCCGTTTTGACGCACCTGGAGACTTGTCCCGACTGTTGCCAAAAGGCGGCGGCGCTGCCGGGCGACAGCTTCCTCCACCGCCTCCGTGAGGTCCATGCCAACCGGGAGACGCCGGGCAGGGGCTGGATGCTTCCCTGCGACACGGAGGCGCACCAACCTCCTCGCGCCTCGGAGCAAGCAACGACCGGCGCCGCGCCCGAGTCGCCGTTGGACGACCCGAAAGCCACGCGCTTCCCCAAGGAATTTCCCGCACCCTTTGGCCGGTATCGCATCCTCAAGCTCCTCGGCAGGGGCGGCATGGGCGCCGTCTACCTGGCCCAGGACACGCAGCTCGATCGTCCGGTTGCTCTGAAGGCGCCGCACTTCGACGCCGGGGACGGGCCGCAAGTGCGGGAGCGGTTCTTTCGGGAGGCACGGGCCGCGGCCACCCTGCGCCACCCCAACATCTGTCCGCTCCATGACGTGGGCGAGATCGACGGCACTCCTTATCTGACCATGGCCTACATCGAAGGCAAGCCGCTCGCGGAGATCGCAGCCGCGCGCCCCTTCACTTCGCGGCAGAGCGCCCTGCTCGTTCGCAAGCTCGCCCTGGCGCTGCAGGAGGCCCACAGGCGCGGCGTCATCCATCGCGATCTCAAGCCGGAAAACATCATGATCGACCGGCGCGGCGAGCCGATCATCATGGACTTCGGCCTAGCTCGCCGCACGCGGGGACAAGACCCCCGGCTCACCCAGCGGGGAGCCGTCCTGGGGACGCCGGCCTACATGCCGCCGGAGCAGGTCAGCGGCGACGTGGACGCGACCGGTCCGGCCAGCGACGTCTATAGCGTGGGCGTCATCTTTTTCCAACTCTTGACGGGACGCCTGCCGTTCCACGGCGACGCCATGGCCATGTTGTCCCAGGTGTTGATGGACGAGCCGCCGGCCCCTTCGACGTTGCGCCCGGAGCTTGAGCCGGAGTTGGAGGCGATCTGCCTTAAGGCGATGGCCAAAAAGATCGACGATCGCTACGCCTCCATGGCGGAGCTGGCGACCGCCCTGACCGACGCCCTCCGCGCTCGGCCGCCGACAGCCGAACCGACCGCCGGGCCGGCCCAAAAGTTGTCCGCGCCGCCGCAAGCGAAAAACGCGGAGCAGAGCATCCACGAAAGTCAGCTGGGCGGCCTGCGCTCCGTGGCCATGTTGTTCAATCAGCCGCCGGCGCAAGGCGGATTCGGACAAGCCCCGTCGCGGTCGGAAACGCGCCAGGCGTCGGCGGATTCCGGTGTGGGCGTGGCTCATCGGCGCCGGGATTGCCGTGGTGCTCCTGCTGGTCATCTTGGGGGCCTTGATCGTGTTCAGGGTGAAAACCACGGAAGGCGTCTACGTGGTCGAGGTGAACGAGCCGAATGCGGACGTCTATGTGGACGGCGATCGAATGACCGTTAGCTGGCAGGACGGCGGCAAGCGCGCCGAGATCCGCGTCAGGCCAGGCGCGCACAAGGTGGAGGTCCAGAAGGACGGCGTGACGGCCTACGGCGAAGAGGTGACGGTCGAGGAGGGGGATCGAAAAATCATCACCGCCCGGTTCGATCGTCCTGTGGGCCCAAGAGGGCGCCGGAGAATAAGGCCGGGGGACTCGTTACGATCCTCCCGGACAAGGGCGAAGAACTCCGGCAGATTCAGTGGGTGCGCCCAGCAGCATCTACACGGCGAACTTCTCTCCCGACGACCGCCGCTGCTTGATTGCCGGCGACGGGGACGAGGCGCTCCTCTATGACGTCCAGACCGGCCAGCTGGTCGGCAAGCCGATGAGGGGGTACATCACCGCCTTTCTGCCGAATGGCAAGGAAATCTTCACGGGAGAGAAGACCGGATCGATCTTTCACATTTACGACTTGAACGGTGAGCCGCTGCGCGAGTTCCATGGCAACGACGACCTGTGGAACTTTACGGTGTCGCCGCGCGGCGACCGTCTCCTCACCATGTCGCCGGGAACCCAACGTCTGCTGGATTTGAAGGACGGCAGGGAGGTGAAGAAGTGGCTCTGCAATCCAGACATTTTCACCTTCTTCTCACCGGACGGCCAATACCTCTTCCGCCAAGTGGAGGGTAAACTTCCCTGGAAGGTATACCGCACCGACAGCGGTGAAGAGGTCAAGGCGTTCGAGAATCTTACCGGGATCGAGGCCTGCGCGGCTTCTTCCCCGACGGCCAACGGATCTTCGGCAGATCGGATACCGGGGTGTACGTCTACGACGTGAACAGCGGCAAGAAGGTTGAGGAATTGGGCATGGGGATCTCCGGCTATCCTATCGTTTTGAGTCCGGACGGCAAACGACTGCTGACCCAAAAAGATCGTCAAGTCCACTTGTGGGATTTGGCCAGCCGTCAGGAACTTTGCTCCTTCCCGGCGACGAATCTCGCTAAGGTACCTCACCTGGCTTTTAACTTCTCCCGCGACGGGCAATATGCCTGCGCGGGCGGTGCGCCGGGAGTAGTCTACCTGTGGCGTCTGCCGCGGCCGTAGAATGCTGCTGGCGCTGGAGCCGTTCGACCCGGAAGGCTATGTCGAAGCGCTGTTCATCTGAAACGCGATCCGACGGAGACTCGTATAGCCGCGACCCGGAGGGGAGCGCGTCGCCCCCCGCGCTCCCCTCCGGGTCGCGGCTAAACGGCCGCCGCGACCGCCTCCTCGAAACCGTGATCGTCCTGGCGGCCGTCGCAGTCGCTGTGGCCGGTGCCAGCCCTTCCCACGCCGGCGCCAACGACGCCAGCCGCCTGGCCACCGTCGAGGCCCTCGTCGATCGGCACACCCTGGCCATCGACCGCTCTCCCTGGTTCGAGGCGGCCGTCAGCGACAAGATCCGGCCGATTCCCGGCGGCCGCTACTACTCCGACAAGCCGCCGACCCTGGCCCTCCTGTTGGCCGTGCCCTATCTTGTCTTGCACGACGGCTTCGGCTTCCGCGCCGCCGATCATAAAGAGACCTTTTGCTACCTCTGTACGATTCTTTCCTCCGGTCTGGCCTACGTCGCCGCCGTCTGGTGTCTCTATCGACTGGGCCGCGTCCTCGGCCTGTCTCCGCGATGGGCGGCCGGACTGACGGCGAGCTTCGCGCTGGCCACTGTCGTCCCCGCCTACAGCCGCAACGTCAACAGCCACCTGCCCAGCCTCGCGGCCGCCGTGGCGGTGCTGCTCCAGCTCGCGGCCCTGCGTCCGCCCTCCAAGGAGGAAGGAAAGCCCGATTCCATTCATCATTCATCATTCATCATTCATCATTCCGAATTGGCCGTCTCCTGCTCATCGGCACGCTGGCCGGCTTCGCCTACGCCCTGGAACAGCCGACCGGCGGCCTTCTGCTCGCCGCCGCCGCGGTCGCCGCCGCCGTCCGTCTGCGCCGGCCGACCGCCGTGTTGTGGATCGCCCTGGCCGCCCTGCCGTGGGCGGTCCTGCACCATGCCGTCACCTACAGCTACGCCGGCACGCTCGGCCCGCCCAATGCCAACCCGGCCTTCTTCGACTATCCCGGATCGCTCTTTGCGCGGACAACCTGACCGGCCGCTGGAACCACGCCGACCTCGGCGCCTTCGCGGTCTACGCCTTTCTCCTGTTGTTCGGCGAGCGCGGCTTCGTGACCTCCAACCCGACGCTGCTGCTGGCCCTGCCGGCGGCCGGGTGGGCGCTGCGGCGGATGGAAACGGTCTGTTTCGGCCTGTGGGGCCTGGGCGTCTGGCTGCTGTACGCGGCCCTGTCCACCAACTACGGCGGCACGTGCTGCACCATCCGCTGGTTCGTGCCGCTGCTGGCGCCGGCCTACTTCTGGCTGGCCCTGCTGCTGCGCGATCGGCCGCAATACCGGATCGATTTCGTGGTCCTTAGTGTTTGGGGGGCGGTCCTGGGCGGCTTCTTCTGGCTCGGCGGGCCGTTCGGAGCGTACTATGACGCGCGGACCTTTCCCGGCTTCCCGTACTTCTTCTGGCCGGTGCTGGCCGCCGCCCTGCTCACGTGGGCCGTGTGCCGCGTACTTGTCGCCACAGGTGCGGTGCGGCCCCGATGACCACGCCGACGATCAGGCCGGTCACGTGGGCGATGTTGGCGATGGGGCCGAACACGCCGGTCATGCACAAAAACAGCCAGGCGATCATCCAGAAGACGAGCCGCGGGCTGAGCGCCAGGCCCAGCGCCGGCTCGTAACGCCCCTTCATCCAGACGTAGCCGAACAGGCCGTACAGCACGCCGGACATGCCGCCGAACAGCGCCGGCATCTGAAGCGCCGACTCGGCCGTTTTCCCAGGCGATCGCGCTCAGGCCGTACTGGGCCGACGTTGGACAGCACGGCGCAGACCAGCCCCAGCAGGAGGTAGCGCCACGGCCCCCGTCGCTCCTCGATCATGCCGCCCAGCAGGTACAGGAACACCATGTTGAACAGCAGGTGGAATGGACCGAAGTGCAGGAAGATGGGCGTCACCAGCCGCCACACCTGGCCCGCCAGGATCTGGCGCGGCCAGGGCAGGATCACTTCCTTGCCGTTGGCGCTTAATTTCATCTCATAGGAGGAGAATGCCAGGGCCTGTTCGATGGGGCTGGGAGGCGTCTTGGCGTCGGGCGCCAGATGCAGAGCCAAGCCCAGGGCGGTGAGGGGCCCTTGCGATCGGTTCTGCATGAAGACGTAACCGGCGTCCAGGACGAACACGAGGACGCAGACGCCGATGAGGCCGCGGGTCCAGGGGCCGACGCGAGCCGGTCCCAACGGCTCGGGCCGAGGCGGCGCCGCGGCGACGGCCTGTTCTTCTTCCTCTTTCCGCAGCCGGCGGCGCAGCGCCTCGGCGTCCCGGCGGGCGGCGGCGAAGCGCGGGTCGGAGGGGTTTTGGGTGAACTCGTCCCGCTCCTTGCGGCCTGCGGCAGGCGGTCCTCGTCCAGCACCCAGACCATCCAGCCGTCCGGCAGGCGTTCCAGCCGCGTGTCGATCCGCAGGGTTTGCAGATAGTCGGCGAGCGTCTGGGCGGCGTCGGCGTTCGGCAGGGTGGCGAGCTGGCGCATCGAAGTCCTCGGGGCGGCGGGCGGCCCCATTCATGCTACAGGGAAAGGACCGAGCGGCGAGCCGGGTTGCGTCAGCGCCCGGAGTTCGTGTCGCTTCTGAACTCGCAATGAACTCCGGGCGCCGACGCAACCCGGCTCGCCGCCCTATTTGACCGGCCCCCGAACACGACCTAGGATTGCAAGGGTTTCCCGGCACGGCCGCTACACCATGAACACCCGCATCGTCGCTAAACTTGCCGCCGAACGCCGACGGGCCGAACGCCGTCGGTCGCGTCGCATCGCCCCCGGCCGGCTGACGCCGTGCATCATCCGGGTGGTGGGCGAGGACGAGGAGCTTCCCGGCTGGGTTCATAACCTGTCGGTTCGCGGCGCCGGCCTTCTCTGTGCTCGACCCTTCGCGACCGGTGACGTTCTCGCTGTCTTATTCATCAACTCCGCTCACACCTTCGCCCTTTCCGCCGAAATGCGCGTCGTCCGCGGCTACCGCGTCGTCAACGGCGACCACTTCCTCGGCGGTCAGTTCCCGCAACCGCTCCGCTACGACGAGCTGCTGCCGTTCATGGTGTAGGCGCCATCGGAGCCGCGACCGTCAGGGAGCGGGTGCGCCGCCCCGCTCCCTGACGGTCGCGGCTCCGACAAGCGGCTCCTAAGATGACGGTATGCGCTTCCTCGACCTCACCCTACCCACCGCGGCCGACAACCTCGCCCTGGACGAGGCGCTGCTGCTGCGCCGAGGCCGGCGCGGGCGGCGAGGTGCTGCGCGTCTGGGAGCAGCTGCGGCCGGCCGTCGTCCTCGGCGCCGGTTGCCGCCTGGCCGACGAAGTGGACGAGGCCGCCTGTCGCGCCGACGGCGTGCCCATCCTGCGCCGCTCCAGCGGCGGCGGGACCGTCCTGCTCGGCCCCGGCTGTCTGCTCTACACCCTGGTGCTGGACGCCGAACGGGCGCCGGAGCTGGCCGGCATCCGGTCGTCGTACCCTTCATCCTGGGCCGCGTGGCCGCGGCGCTGGCGGAACAGCACGGCGTCGAGCAGGCGGGGATCAGCGACCTCGCCGCGGCCGGCCGCAAGTTCTCCGGCAACGCCCAGCAGCGGAAACGGCGCTTCCTCCTGCACCACGGCACCTGCTGTACGCCTTCGATCCGGATCGCGGTGGGGCGCTACCTGCTGCCGCCGCCGCGGCAGCCGGAGTACCGGGCCGGCCGCGATCACGCCGCCTTCCTGCGCAACCTGGACCTGCCGGCGGAGGAAATCAAGCGCCGCCTCCGCGCCGCGTGGGGCGCCGAGACGCCGGAGGTGGAATGGCCGCAAGAGCGCGTGCGAGCGCTGGTCGCGGAGAAATACGCTCGGGATGAGTGGACAAGAAGGCGCTGAGAAACCAGCCCGAAGCGCAAGCGATGGATGGCCGCCCTCGTTCCCAAGCTCTGCTTGGGAACGAGGGACGAAGGGGCGAGGAGCGCTATTTCCCCTCTTTCGGCTTGTCGTCGCCCGGCTTGGCGTCGGGCGCCGGCGCGTTGTCCTTGGGCGCGGTTACGGCCGGCGGCACAGCCGGCAGGGTGATCGGCGCGAGGGCGGCCGGCCCGGCGACGCCGCCCAGGTTGCCCAGGCCGTTGGCGTTGCCGAGCTGGATTTGCAATTGCTGCAGCTGCTGCAGCTGTTGGGCGTTGGCGCCCGGATTGGGCTGCGCGAGGTCGGGATCCTGGCGCATCTCGGCGGCATTCTCCTTGCTGGTGACGAACAGGGCGTTGCCGACGCGCACCGGCTTGAGGCCGGCCATCTCGGCCAGCAGACGCACCACCGTCTCCATCGGCACGTCCTCCAGTCGCAGCGTCACCTTTGCCTGGGCCTGCTTCTCGAAGCGCGCGTCGAGGATGAGGTTCGTGGCCGTCTCATGAGCGATCTGCTTCAGGGCGGCGGCGAACTCGGCCTTGTCCAGGTCCACGCTGATGCGCTGCCGCAGCTGCCGCGTCATCGCCATGTCCTCGGTGGTGACGACGATCGTGTCGCCGATGGGGACGTAGTCGAGCGTATAGGGCGACAGGAGCGTCCGCAGGGCGGTGCGCACCTTCACGTCCTTGAGGTCCACCGGGCCGGTGAGGGGCGTCTGTTCGGGGGCGATGCCGAGCTGCTGCTGGATGGTGAGGCTGTCGAGGACGATGTTGAGCTTGGTTTGCTTGCGCAGCTGCTCGACGGCGGCGGCCAGCGTCATGTTTTCGAGCTTGATGGTGATCGGCTTGTCGAGCTGCTGGCGGAGTTTCTCGACGGAGTTGAGGGTCTTGTCCTTGCTGTCTTTATCGGGGGCGGCCGGCGCGGCCGGGAGCGGCGCGGCGCTGAAGGCGACGGCCAGGACGGCCCCGGCGGCGAGCGTCCGCCAGCAGAGGGGAACCATGCGCATGTGTTCGACTCCTCGTACAGAAGGGGGAACGACGGGGACCGCCCCGAAGTGCGTCACGGAATCACGGGGAGATTCAGGGGGTCTACGTCCTGGTTCCCCGCCTCTTTTTCCTCCTCCAACCTACGCTTATTGATCTCCTTACGCAAGAGACGAGCGTTCGCCGGGGAAGTAACATAGTAGACGCTCTCCATCCGCACGAGCTGGAGGCCGGCCATGTCGGCCAGCACCTGAACGGCCGTGTCCGCCGGCACGCCGAGGAATTCCGCTGTCACCTTGGACTTGCCCTCCTCTTCGGCCCTCGGGTCCAGGACCACGCTCTTCTGCGTGGTGCGCGCCAGTTCGATGAGCGCCTCGCGCAGCGGCGCCTCCTTGAAAGAGGCGTAGGCCAACGGCGGCAACTGGTTTTCGCGCCGGCCGGCGTAGAACTCCTGCGCCACGGCCCCCCGCGTAGTGATTTCCACCGCGTCGGGGCGGAGGACGTAGGTCGGAGCGCCGTTGCCGCTGTCGTTCGGGATATGCGCCAGCAGCTTCTTGAGTATGGTCGCCCGGGTCACGCCGGTCATCGGGCCAATCTTATCGACCTCCGTTTTGTAGATGACTTGCTGGTCCTGCTGGGCGGCGACGAAGGCGGCCCCGTTGTCCGTCCATGGAACGCCTTGCTTCGTCAGCAGCGCATCCAGCGCCTGGTCCAGCGTGGTCGGAACGAGCAGTGAGTAGTCGATCCGCTCATTTAGCCTCTTCTGGAAGTCCAGGATGCGGCCCATCGCGCTTTCCTCGACGGGCACCGGAAGCGCAGGGGCCGGCGCGGCCCGGACGTGAAGCATCACGACGGCTACCGCGGATACGAGGAGCATTCGGCCAACGGTTCGGATCATCGCAGCGTCTCCGGGATGTGAGGAAGCGTCCGACCCTTCAGCCGCCGAGAAATGTTTGACGACGCGCTCCAGCCCGTCGGCGACGTAGATCACCGACGTATAGTGCCCGCTATTATACCAAACGATTTCTTGCTCGCCGCTTGCGCGCCAAAGATTTTCGCCCATCTTCGGCGGCACGACCTCGTCGTGTTTCGCCTCCAGCATGAGCAGTTTGTGGCTCTTGAGATTCGCGGCGCAGGTGATGGGGTCGTAGGGGGCGATCAGCTTGGCGAACTTCTCCTTGCTGCCGCCGAGCAGCTCGTAGACCCGGCGGTAGTCGGCCGCGCGGGGGTTGTCGTAGTAGCCGTCCGCGAGGCCGCCGCCGCCGAGCAGCAGGGCGACGCGGCCGAGGCGCGGCTCCATCTCGGCCGTGAGCGCCGCCATGAAGCTGCCGAGGCTGGTGCCGACGATGCCGAGGCGCTTCGCGTCGATTTCCGGCCGCACCTCCATCCAGGCCGTCGCCAGGCGCAGGTCGAGGACCGTCTGGCGGACGGCGGCGGTGGTTTGGAAGAAATCGGGGCTGAGAAGGCGCAAATGACTTCCGGCCGGCCGGCGCGGGCCGTAGTAGGCCATCTGCACGAACAGGCCGGCGATGCCGTGCCGCGACAGGTGCGTGCAGATGACGCGCGAAATCGCCTGGTCGCCGCCAGTGATGTCCAGCACGATCGCGCACGGAAACGGCCCCTTGCCTTCCGGCCGGTAGTATTCGGCGTAGACGGTGTTGTTCTGCGGCGTGGGGCTTTCGACAGCCGACGGAAAGCGCACGTCGTAAACGCCGATGTCATATCCGGGTAGGTTGTACATCCATTGCATCGTGTAATCGAAGGAGCGCGGCTCCAGCCGGTAGAGTTGCGGCACTTCCTTCTGGTCGTTGGCCGGCGCGAAGTGGACCGTGCCTTTTTCGACGATAGAGCCGGGATCAGCGGACGGTGCGAGCAGGACGCAGGCGAGGACGAGAGAGCGCATGGCGGAACTCCTCTCCGAGAACGAGACCCGCCGGTCAGCCTTGGGGGCCGTAGCGGGCCAACAGCGACGTCTGCTTCGAGAAGATCATCAAGGCGGATAGACCGAGCAGGACGGCCGTAACCGAGAGCTGCAGCCAGGGGGCGGCCCCGCGCCTCCCTGATTGAGGAATGGCACGCGCACCATCGCCTCGTTGACGGCCCCCGCCAGCAGGCCGACGTAGGACCAGCTCATGTACTGGTAGTGGCGCCAGAGCCAGTTCCGCATCCGGCGCCGATAGACGATGTGGAGGATGGCGACCTCGATAATAGCCAAATTCAGGATCGCCAAAAGGTGAAAGACGTTAAAGCCGCCGGTCAGATGGAAGATGGCGAGCCCGAGGCCGTTGACGCAAATCATGCAAACCAAGTAAGCCCAGCCGAGGCGGATGTGGGACCTCGTTCCCTTCGCCCGAAGGAGGATCACGGCCCCGAGGGGCAGCGCCAGGATGCTACAGACGACGTGAACGATTCCTAGCATGGTCATGCGCGGCCTGCCTCCTCACCCCATCAGCTTGCGAAACTCCTCGAACAGGTAGCCGCTGTCGTGCGGCCCGGCCGACGCCTCGGGATGGTACTGCACGCTGAATAGCGGCAAGCGGCGGTGCCGCATGCCTTCCAGCGTGCGGTCGTTGAGGTTGATGTGCGTCGGCTCCAGGTCGAGCGGCAGGTCATCGATGCGCACCGCGAAGCCGTGGTTCTGCGTCGTGATCTCGACCTTGTTGGTGCGCTGATTCAGCACCGGCTGATTCGCGCCGCGGTGGCCGAACTTCAACTTGAACGTCTTGCCGCCCAAGGCCAAGCCGCACAGTTGATGCCCAAGACAGATGCCGAAAATCGGCTTCTTGCCGGCCAGACGGTTCACCGTCTCGACGGCGTAGGTCAACGGTTCAGGGTCGCCGGGGCCGTTGGAGAGGAAGACGCCGTCCGGCTTCTGCGCCAGCACGTCGTCGGCCGTGGCCGTGCCCGGTAGCACCGTGACCTTGCAGCCGACCTGGACGAGGCAGCGCAGGATGTTGTGCTTCATGCCAAAGTCGAGCGCGACGACGTGATGCGTCGGCGGCCGCGACGGCAGATAGGTCACGAACGGATTGACGAACCCCTCCGTCCAGTCGAACGACCGCGGCGGCACGACCTCGCGCACCAGATCGCGGCCGACGATGCCGGGCCGGGTGCGGGCCTTGTGGACCAGCGAGGCGTCGTCGAGATCGACGCTGGACAGCACGGCGTTCATGGCGCCGCGAACCCGCAGCCTGCGGACGAGGGCGCGCGTGTCGATCCCCTCCAGGCCAAGGACGCCGTGGTCGCGCAGGTAGTCGTCGAGGGAGCCTTGCGAGCGGAAATTGCTGGGAATGCGGGTCAATTCGCGGACGACGAAGCCTTCGACCTGCGGCTTGCCGGACTCACGGTCGTCGGCGTTGACGCCGTAATTGCCGATGAGCGGATAGGTCATGGCGACGATTTGCCCCTTGTAGGAGGGGTCGGTGAGCACTTCCTGATAGCCGGTCATGCTGGTGTTGAACACGGCCTCGCCGGTGGCCTCGCCGGCCGCGCCGAAGGCGCGGCCGGCGTAGACCGTTCCGTCTTCGAGGGCCAGTTTCGCCGGAATCGACGCCATCCACGCTCCTTCAAGGGTCGGAATATCACGCCGGGGGGAAGGTCCGCGCAAACTACGAAACACTATAGGGAATACGGGGGGGACGGCCAGCGGCGTCGTGATTGACGTTGCTGGCGCTGGCGGCTATTATTTGGGCAGGAGGGACCGCGCGCCATGTTCAACGCCAACAATCTGCTTACTCTTCTGAAGACCCGCCCGTTCGTGCCGTTTCGCCTCATCCTGAGCGACGGGGGAACGGTCGAGGTGAAGAGTCCGGAAGTCGTCCTGCCCGGCCGGCAACTCATGGTAGTCGGCTTGCTCGACCCCAACGCGACGGACACCCTGATTGACCGCTGGATGACCGTGTGGTACATGCACGTCACCCGGGTGGAACAGCTGGCGCCAGGCGCGCCGCCCTTCACGTTCCCGTCCGGCCCCGCAGAGTCGCCCACGCCTTCTTCCGCATGATTCCTCTCCGGCAACTCCGGGCGCTTACGCAACCCGGCTCGCCCGGTTCGCTCACCGCCACCCATGCACCAGCACGTCGCCGTCGATCGTCTCGACGCGCATCTCCGTCAATCGCAGCGCCTCCGCGATCTTTTCGACGCCCTTGCCGCCGATCGGCGTCCGCGCCTCCGCCCCGCCGGCCAGCAGCGGCGCGATGAAGACATGCACCTCGTCGATCACCCCCGCGTCGAGGAACGCCCCCAACACGCCCGCGCCGCCCTCGACCAGCACGTTCGTCATGCGTCGCCGGCCCAGCTCGGCCAGCAGCGCCTTGACGTCGGTATGCCCGTCCGCGGCCGGCGGAGTCAGCACCTCGCATCCCAGCGCCTCGCAGCGCCGCGACCCGCTCCGCCGGCGCCTCCGCCGTCGCCGCGATCAGCGTCGGCGTCTCGCGCGCCGTCCGCGCCAGCGCGGACTCGGCCGGCAGACGACATTTGCTATCCAGAACCACACGCACAGCGGTGCGCGGTCCCGGCGGGCGCGCGGTCAGCTGCGGGTCGTCGGCCAGGGCCGTGCCGATGCCGACGATCACCGCATCCATTCGGCCGCGCAGGGCGTGGACTCGCCGGCGCGACGCCTCGTTGCTGATCCATTTCGAGTCGCCGCTGCGCGTGGCGATCTTGCCGTCGAGGGTCATGGCCCATTTGGCGTGGACGTAAGGTTGCCCGGTCGCCAGCAGCGTCAGGTAGGGGGAGTTGAGCCGCCGCGCCGCCGCCTCGCACAGCGCCGAACTCGACTTCGACGCCGGCCTGGCGCAGCTGATCGGCCCCCTTGCCGGCCACCTCCGGAAACGGATCGCTCATGGCGGCGACCACGCGCGTCACGCCGGCCCGCAGGATCGCATCGGTGCAGGGCGGCGTCTTGCCGTGGTGGCAGCACGGCTCCAGCGTGACGTAAAGCGCGGCGCCGCGCGCGTCGGCGCCGGCGGCCGTCAGGGCGTGGACTTCGGCATGGGCCTGGCCGTAGCGCTGGTGCCACCCTTCGCCGACCGCCTGCCCGCCGCGCACCAGCACGGCGCCGACCAGCGGGTTCGGCTCCGCCGCGCCGCGGCCGCGCTCCGCCAGCTCCAGCGCGCGACGCATCCATCCTTCATCCGCCGCGGACATGGCTCGCCCTCCCCTTCCACTACTGACGAATGCGGCGAGCCGGGTCGCGTCAGCGCCCGGAGATGACGTCTCGAGCACGGAACTCCGGGCGCTGACGCGACCCGGCTCGCCACTGCTTGTTTTATGGCAGTCCGGCCGCTGTTGTCGTACCATGAAAAATACCTCCGTCCCGATGCCATAGCCAACCCGGAGCCGCCATGGCGGACATTACCCAATGCCCTGAGTGTCAGCGGAAACTCAACGTGCCCGAGGGCCAGTATCGGCGGCGTCGTCCGCTGCCCCGCCTGCGGCGCCGAGTTCACCGCCGAGCCGTTCGTCCCGCCGCGATCCGTCCCGCTGACGCCGGAGCCGGGACCGCCGCCCCCGAGAGGCCCGCGCCGGGACGCCGGACGATTACGACGACGACTACCCCTCCCGCCGGCCCCGCTACGACCGGGGCTACGGCCGGCGCTACTCCGGCATGTTCCCCCACCGCGGCCCGACCGTGCAGACGCTGGGCGTCCTCTGCCTCTGCTTCTGCTGGTTAGGGATCGTGTGCTGGGTCCTCGGCATCATCGCCCTGGTCATGGCCTCGACGGACCTGTCCCAGATGGACTCCGGCCAGATGGACCCGTCGGGCCGGGCCGCGACCAAGTCGGGGCAGGTCTGCGCCATCATCGGCATCGCCGTGTCTCTGGGCCTGGTGCTCTCCTGCTGGGGGCTGATGTTCATGTCGGCGGCCGCGCGGTGGTAAGGCGGCTCGCGGCTCAACGGATCGGCAGCTTTCGGAGACCTCGCCATGTTGCAGGTCGGTTTCGGCGTCGGCGACATTACGCCGGACGTGGGCATGGAAATGCCCGGCGGCTTCTTCAAGCGCAAGGGGACCGGCGTCCGCGACAAACTGCTGGCGTCGGCCTGCGTCGTCTTCGACGGCGACACGCCGGCCGCCCTCGTCGGCGTGGATTCGCTGTTCATCACGAAGCCGACCGTCGAGACGGCCCGGCGGCTGATCGTCGGGGCGACGAAGATTCCCGGCGACAACGTGCTGATCGGCGCCAACCACACGCACAGCGGCGGCCCCGTCGCCAGCTGTCTCGGCTGCGACGAGGACCCGGTCTACACCGAACGGATGGCTCGGGCGATCGCCGCCGCCGTCGGCCAGGCCTGGAACTCGCTGCACGCCGCCGAGGCCGGCGTCGGCTTCGGCGCCGAGCCGAACCTTTCCTTCAACCGCCGCTTCCTCATGCGCGACGGCCGGGAGATCACCCACCCCGGCAAGCCCGGCACGCCGCACCACGACGAGATCGTCCGCCCCGCCGGCCCCATCGACCCCGACGTCGGCGTCTTGGCCTTTCGCAACCCGGCGGTCAAGAACAAGGTCGCCGGCCTCGTCGTCCACTTCGCCTGCCACAGCACCGTCGTCGGCGGCGACCAGTTCTCGCCCGACTACGCCGGATACCTGCGCAAGCATATCAAAACCCATTACGGCGAGGACACGCCGGTCGTCTTCCTGCTCGGCCCGTGCGGCGACATCACGCAGGTCGATAATCTATCCGCAAACTCCGAATTCGGCCCCGACTACGCCGACCTGATGGGGATGAAGCTGGCCGGCGAGGCGATCCGCACGGCGGAACGGATGACGTGGCTGAAGGAGGCGCCGGTCGCGGCGGTGCAGGAGACGGCCCCGGTGGAGGTCCGGCCGGGGCCGGACGTGGACCGCGAACGGCCGCCGTTCGGCCTGGGCAGCGACAACACGAAGGAGCAGAAGGTCGAGGCGGTCTACGCCAACGAGCGGAAGCTGGTGGCGGAGGAGCGGAAGAAGACGCCGATCCTCCCGGCCGAGGTACAGGCGATCCGCATCGGCCCGCTGGGGATCGCGACCAACGGCGCGGAGTATTTCTGCGACTACGGCCTGCGCATCAAAAAGGCGTCGCGTCACGCCTTCACGTGGGTGGTTAGCCTGGCCAACGAGCACCTCGGCTACGTGCCGACGGCCCAAGCGTTCGTCGGCGGCGGCTACGAGGCCCGCACCGCCCGCAGCAGCAAGCTGGCGCCGGACGCGGGGCAGCGGCTGTTGGAGGGGGCGATGCGGGCGCTGGCCAAGGTGCAGGCGTAGCCCTTGAACGAGCGAAAGCCGGTGCTGAAGGCGTGGATGGAGTTGAGTAAAGATGGCCGCGCAGCGCAGGAGCAAGGATCGGCAGCCTTCCGCCGGGCCGAGCGCCGGGAAAAGGGTCTACGTCGAGACCAGCGTTTGGGGCATGACGCTGGACAACCAACCCCGAGCGCTGCGGGAACCGACGAAGCAGTTCTTGCACCAATGTGCTTCCGGCTTGTACGCGCCTTGTATCTCGACAGTCGTTCTCGAGGAGATCGGCCTGGCGCCCGCACCGGCGGCGGCGCGAATGGTGCGCGAGATCAACAAGCTAGCGCCAACCACCCTCAAGCTCAGCGACAAAAGTGAAGATTTGGCCGAAGCCTACTTGCGCGGGCGTTATCCCCGCCAAAAAACGGGACGACGCACGCCACGTGGCGATCGCCACTGTCGCCGGCCTGGAGATCGTGGTAAGTTGGAATCACCGGCACCTCGCCAATCAGCGCAAGTGGGCCCTTTTCAACGCCGTGAACCGTCTTGCCGGATACGAGCAGGCGTTGATAATCCTTACTCCGTTCGAGGTGATGCAATGAAAGCGAAATACGCGACCCTGGACGACTACCTCGATGACCTCGACGTCATCAAGGAGAAAATCGCCGAGAAGACGTGCGGCATGACCACTAAACAGGTCCAAGCGTATTTTGCCGGGTCCGCGCGGCGCCTGCGACAATTAACCGGGGAAAAGCTGCGGCTTCGCCGCGGTGCCCGCAAGGTTACGACGGCCGAGCATTGAGTTCTCCGCTGAGGCGGCTCAGCGGCTGTTGGAAGCGGCCATACGGGGACTGGCGAAGGTCACACGGCAGCGGTTTTCCGCGGCCGGCCCTTACTCACGGCGCGCCAAGTCGGCGGCGAATCACTCCAGGGCAGCCGCGAACTCGGCGTCCTCGACCTCCCAGAGCGAATGGCCCGTCTCATCCTCGGCCAACAGCCCGACGGTGGCGAGGAACTGCTCGAAACGCAGCTCCGACCGCCGCTCGCGCACTTGGGCGAGCCGCTCCAGCAGGCCGGCCGACAAATCGGTTGTCCTCATAGCGCATCTCCAATACTGAGGATAAAAGTGATCGTTAATAGATTAAATCTATTCACGACGCCTTTTATGCCTTGTCGGCGGACGCGATCCTGTGCGATCTCCGAAAGCGAGCCGGGCCGGTTGCCCAGCGAAGGCAACCGGCCCGGTTGGATGGTAGGCGCTCGGCGTCATCTGAGTTTCGTAACCGTCGCGTCCTTGACTTGACCAATATTTTCTTGACCGGAGCATTTGTACTCTACGACGGTTTTCCCCTTGCCGCCGTCAATCGGTCCTTTGATGGTCAGGTTTTTGCAGACGATCTTGACTTTGCACTGGCCGTTAATCTCACCGTTGATCGTGACACTCCCGGATGTGGTGATCTCCACTGACGATTGCCCGTCGAGCTTATCCCCGATCACAACATCTCCTGCCGCGCGAATCACGACCGTCGATTGCCCATCCACCTTGCCGTCAATCGTTACTCCCCCGCCACACCGACCTTCCGCGATAGTAATCGTCGATTGCCCATCCACCTTTCCTTTGACGTGCAATGAGGCGATGTTGCCGTTTGGGATGGAGAAGTCTGCATGGTCGATGTCGCCGTTCACGACCACATTTTGGCCGTTGCCAGGAGGG
The DNA here is from genome assembly GCA_963771935.1 of uncultured Planctomycetaceae bacterium. GTDB lineage: Bacteria > Planctomycetota > Planctomycetia > Gemmatales > Gemmataceae > UBA4732. The sequence continues at coordinate 383,049 of CAVYVK010000011.1, forward strand.
TTGATGGGCTTGTTGTTCGCGGCGTTTGCAAAGAGTGTCGAGGCGCTCCCAGCGACGAGCAGGCAGAAAACCAGACAAGTCTTCATCGGCGCATTCCTTCCCAATAGAGAACAGGTTGTCGGCCCGTAAGACACGGTTGGGATGCTACCCGGTGGGAGAGATGAACGCAAGGAAAAACCGTCAGCCGAACCGCCCCACGCCCCACCGCCCCTCTGCCCCTTCTTTCCTTGCTTCGGCACCGTCAGCCATGCGCTATCGTACATGCCCCCACTCGCCACGATCCCGAGATTCATCACGGCCTTGCACCACTGGCCATCCGACCGAACGCAGCGCCGCCCCTACCGCGCCCGCATCGCGTTCCGCCGCCGCTGGTATTCGCGCAGCATGTTCGCCTGGGCCGTTTGATCGTCGGTGCCGCGCAGGCGGCTGATCTGAAACGCCAGCCAGAGAAAGCTGCTCACCGCAACCGCCAGCGCCAGGGCGTTCATTTCCTTTTTCAGGAACGTGTCGTACAGGCCGTGCAACACCATCGGCACGGCCACGACGGCGATGGAGCGCACGATCCAGTCGTACCAGCGCATTTCCTGCTGAAACAGGTGCTGTCGCCGATGGATCGTGATGGCGGCCGAGCCGGTCCACAGCGCGTGCAGGGCGACGCGGGGACCGTCTACGCCGGTCTCGGCGCGGGAGGCGCCATCTTCAATTACCTGTCGAATTTCAACTCCTCCGTCTATGGGTCTTTGGGCGTCAGCGTCGTCACCGTCAGCGACTGCGTGATCGACCTCAACCAGGCCCAGGGGGGTGGCGGCAACGGCGAGGGCGGCGGCATCGCCAACCTGCTTGGCGCCACGACCACGGTGGACAACAGTCTCCTGACCCTCAATGAGGCGAACGGGGCTGGCGGCGGGGCCGGCCTGGGCGGCGGCGCGTACAACGACCGAACATCGAGCCTGGCGCTGACGAAGGACCTCGTGACCCTGAACGAGGCCGACGGCGCCCCAGGGATCGGCGGAGGCGTCTACACCCTGGGGACGTTCACCGACCTATTCACGCTCATCGTGGGCAACCATGCCTCCACGAGCGGCGACAACATCGGCCCCTGACGCCCCTTGGAGGAGGCAGCGGTCTTGCCGAGGAGGGCCGGAACTTCCTGGCCGGGCGGAACGATCTCCGCCCGGCCATTCTCATGACACGAGAGGAGCCGCCGTAATCAGGGTATGCGGCGGTTGCGTCAGCAAGAGCAGCACTTCTCGTGCGGCGTTGGTCTTTCCGGGCGTCGCCCAGGCCAGGATGTTGCAGTCAAGAAGGACGCGCATCAGTGCGTCCCGTGACGAACCTGCTCCGTCGCTTCCAGAACGGCGGCGTCGATCTCCTCTTCGGACGCACCCCGCTCGGCGGCGTAAGCGGCGGTCTTTTGAAAGACGGCCTCCAGACGCGCACGGGCCTGGCGGCGGGCCTCCTCATCCGGCTCGGCGCCGGGGGAGAGGACCATGATGAAGACCTGCTGATTCTCCTGGAGCGGCTGACCCAGCATTTCTTCGAGCAAGCGCTTGCCGGCCGCCTCCAGGTTCCCGACGTTCTCGACGGTGATAGAAGATCGTTCCATGTGGGGATTATACCTGCTTCCTCCGCAGAAGGGAAAGCCGGGTCACGGCTCGCCTTTGCGCCTTCTATCCGCGCCCCCTCTTCCGTACCCTGTACTTCATCCTTCGTACTTGCTTGGGGGCCGCATGGATCACACCGCCGCGCGTCGTGAACGCCTGGCGCGCCAGCTGTCGGAAGACGGCGTGGACGCCTTCCTCATCAGCAACCCCGTCAACGTGACGTACCTCACCGGCTTCACCGGCGACAGCAGCACCGTTGTCCTCAGCCGCGACCGGGTCGTCCTCGTCAGCGACCCCCGCTACGTCGGTCAGATCGCCGACGAGTGCCCCGATCTCGAAACCCATATCCGTAAGCCGACCACGCGCATCGCCGAGGCGTCCGTCGATGTGCTGACCAAGCTCGGCTGCCGTTCCGTCGGCTTCGAGAGCGCCGTCGTCTCCGTGGCCGAGTTCGAGTATCTCAAAGAGGTGGGACCGACCGTGGCTTGGAAGGCCGCCGACCGCGTCGAAAAGCTGCGCATGGTCAAGGACGACGACGAACTGGGGCGCATCCGCAGCGCCATTGCCGTGGCCGAGCGGGCGTTCACGGCCCTCGTCGCCCTGCTGCGGCCGGAGGACACCGAGATCGAGCTGAGCGACGCCCTGGAGGCCAACGTCCGCCGGGCCGGCGGCGAGTGTACGGCGTTTCCGTCCATCGTGGCCGTCGGCGAACGCGCCGCCCTGCCGCACTGTCCGCCGACGGACAAGCGCGTGTCGGAGTCCGGCCTGCTGCTCGTCGATTGGGGTGCCAGCGTCCGCGGCTATAAAAGCGACTTGACTCGCGTTCTGGCCACCCGTACAAAAGCGTCTTTCGCGCAACTGGATGCGATGTCCGCCGCCCGGCTGGAAGAGATTCACCGGGTGGTGCGGGCGGCCCAGGACGCGGCTGTCCGGACGGCGCGGCCGGGCGTCGAGGCCAAGGAGGTGGACGCCGCCGCCCGCGGCGTGATCGCCGACGCCGGCTACGGCGACTATTTCAACCACGGCCTCGGCCACGGGATCGGTTTGCAGATTCACGAGGCACCGTGGTTCCGGGCCAACTCGACCGACGTGCTGGCCGAAGGCATGGTGTTCACCGTCGAGCCGGGCATTTACCTTCCCGGCTGGGGAGGCGTCCGCATCGAGGACGACGTTCGCGTCACGGCCGACGGCTGCGAGGTGCTGACGTCCACCCCGCGGGAGTTGGGGCTGCTTCGTGACCGCGCACGGAAAACTTGAGTCTTGACCGTCGCACGATCCGAGCCGCGACCGTAAGGGAGCGGGGGAGAAGGCCGCTCCCTTACGGTCGCGGCTCTGAAAGATTATCGAGGACGACGGAGGGAAGGACACGGTGGCCGACCAACCCAAGAACGTGGGCGGGCCTTTCGACGCGCAAACCGTCCGGTTCCTCGCCGGCTTGATGAGCCGCCACGACCTCAACGAGATCGACCTGCGCGACGGCGACCGCCGCATCCGTCTGCTGCGCGGCGGCCCCGTCGTAGCGCCTCCTCCGGCGGCTTACGCCGCCGGCTCGCCGGCCCCTGCCGCCTCCGCTCCGCCGACCGCCGCCGCCCCGCCGGCCGAAAAATCAGCAAAAACCCTCCTGGAAATCAAGAGTGAACTGGTCGGCACTTTCTACACCCAGCCCAGCCCCGACGCCGAGCCGTACGTCCGCGTCGGCAGCCGCGTCACGCCGACCACCGTGGTCGGTATGATCGAGGCCATGAAACTGTACAACGACGTCCAGGCCGGCTGCACAGGCGTCGTCGCCGAAATCCTGGTCGAGAACCAGCAGGCGGTCGAATACGGACAGGTTCTGTTTCGGATCGATCCCACGGCATAGCAGTGGTTGGTGGTTGGTGGTTGGTGGATAGTGGAAGAACCGCGGGCCACTTGTCCACCCTCGGATCGTCCCACCAACCACCAACCACCAACCACCAACCACTACTCATGTTTCAACGCATCCTGGTCGCCAATCGCGGTGAGATCGCCCTGCGGGTGATCCGCGCCTGCAAGGAATTGGGCGTCGAGGTGGTGGCCGTCTACAGCGAGGCCGACCGCGGGGCGCCCTACCTCGCCCTGGCCGACGAGGCCATCTGCATCGGTTCGGCTCCCGCCAACCAGAGCTACCTCAACATTCCCCAGATCATCAGCGCCGCCGAGCTGGCCGACGTCCAGGCCATCCATCCGGGATACGGTTTTCTGTCCGAGAACGCCGGCTTCGCCGAAAAGGTGCGCGACTGCAAAATCGAGTTCATCGGCCCGCCGCACGAGGCCATGCACCTCCTCGGCAACAAGGACCAGGCTCGCAAGCTCGCCAAGAAGGCCGGCGTTCCCATCGTGCCCGGCAGCGACGGGTTGATCGCCAGTGAAGAAGAAGCGCTGCGCTTCGCCGCGTCCGTCGGCTTCCCGGTGCTAATCAAGGCGGCGGCCGGCGGCGGTGGCCGCGGCATGCGCGTGGCCCGCGATGAGGCGTCGCTCCAGTCCGGCCTCAACGCCGCCCGCCGCGAGGCCGAGAGCGCCTTCAAGGACGGCAGCGTTTACCTGGAGCGCTACATCGATCGGCCGCGTCACATCGAGGTCCAGCTGTTCGGCGACCGCCAGGGCAACGTCGTTCACCTCTGGGAGCGCGAATGTTCATTGCAGCGGCGGCACCAGAAGCTGGTCGAGGAGTCGCCGGCGCCGAACCTGCCCGACGCCGTGCGGAAGGAAATCTGCGCCTCCGCCGTGCGCCTGGCCAAGACGGCCGGCTATCAGAACGCCGGCACCTGCGAGTTCCTCGTCGATGCGCAGGACCGCTTCTACTTCATCGAGGTCAACGCACGCATCCAGGTGGAGCATCCGGTCACGGAGCTGGTCACGAGCCTCGATCTGGTGAAGGAACAGATCCGCGTGGCGGCCGGCGAACCGCTGTCGTTCCGCCAGGAGGACGTGATGCACCGCGGCACCGCGATGGAGTGCCGCATCAACGCCGAGGACCCCGACGCCGACTTTCGGCCGTCGCCGGGCCTGGTGACGCGCTGGCAGCCGCCCGGCGGTCCCGGCGTCCGGCTCGATTCGCACGTCACGACCGGCTACCGCATCCCGCCCAACTACGACTCGTTGGCGGCCAAGCTGCTGGTGTGGCGGCCGACCCGCACGGAAGCCCTGGCGACGATGCGCCGCGCCTGGCCGAGTTCGTGGTGGAAGGCGTCAAAACGACGATCCCGCGCCTGCGCGAAATCTTCGACCACCCCGATTTCATCGCCGGCAAGGTGGACACGACGTTCATCGAGCGGACCTGGGCGAGCGGCCGGGCGTAAGCCGGCCGACGGGTAGATTCGGTGACGGAGCCTTGCCGGCTTTGTAGCACGCGCAGCCGATTCCGCTGGCTGGCATTTCGGCGCACACCACTCGCCGCTCCTCCCGGCGACCATAGGGCAGCCGGTCTTGATTTAAGCCGCCGTTGCTCAGTATAGCCGCGACATGAGTAGAAGTCGGATCGCTCTACTGGCGCTCTTCGCCGCCCTGTCGGGCGGCTGTGGCACGATCCGCAATCTCGCAAGCAGCCAGCCGGAACCTTACGGCGGCGTCGGCTACGCTCTCGAATACGACGCGGCCGTTCGCGCGTCGCCGCAGGGCCAGTCGGACACCTGCGTCAGCGGCAGCTCGCCGCTGGAGATGTTATGGGATTTGGCGTGGTGCTGCCCCGACACTTGCGCCAGCGCCGTCGGCGACACCATCACCCTCCCCATCGTCCTGGCTAGAATGCCGAAAGCAACGAGCGCCCCCTCGTCGTCAAACAACGCCTATTGGCAGATGCCGGCGGCGTATACGGTAGGCGCCAACGCCGCCGGCCCTGACGCAGCTACTGCCGATCCCATGTCGGAACGGCCCAAGTAAAGCTCCGCGCCGCTCCGTGGAATCCGCTTGCTGGCCGGGGAGGGGACGGTAGGATGAGCGGGCGCGGCACGCTGGCGAATCGGCGTTCAGCTGGCGGATGACCGTTTTCCCCAATCCCTTCTTCGGAGGTTCCAACATGAGCGCGGAAACGACTCGGTGTCCCAAGTGCAACGGCGAGATGGTGCAGGGGTTCATCGTCGATCATCACGCAGGCGGCAAGCGTCTGGTCAGCAACTGGGTCGCGGGGGCGCCGCAGAAGTCCTTCTGGCATAGCACGGATGTCCCGGCGGACAAGTGCATTCCAGTGGGCACCTTCCGATGTTCGGCGTGCGGTTTCCTGGAGTCGTATGCGCGCCGGAGTTCGATGCCAAGTAACGCCGAACCATCGGCCACCGCAAACCTGCCAACCGACTGGCGGCCGCCGGCCGGCCAGCCCTCCTCGGTTAAATAGGGCGCCAAAAACACAGTGAAAGCCGTCACGAGACCAGCTCGACCGAATCCATCCTGGGCCAGCGAACACGACGCCTGTACTGCGACAAGTGCCGTGGGACAGTAGAACACCACCACGCCATCCACGCCGGCTTCTCCCGTTCCCGGCGACCGACCTGCGGCAGGTTGCTGCGGCCCACGCAGAACGGCGCCGTCGAGAACGGCCAGCGTGGTGATCAAATGGGCAAAGCCTCCCAGCCCTGGAACAGCTCGGCAGGAGGCACGTCCAACGCCTTGGCGATTAGGCAGATGTTCTCCAGACTGACGTTGCGCTCTCCGCGTTCGACGCCGCCCATGTAACTGCGATCAAGCCCGACGCGGTGCGCGAATTCCTCCTGGCTCCAGCCGCGGTTTTTGCGAAGCTGGCGTACCCGATTGCCGAACATGACTTTCGGACTGGAATCGTCCATGAACTGAGATTGTCGCACTTGAAGACGATGATTCCACGGTCTATAAGTACACGGTCTTTGCGTACCGAAACTCCGCTTGCAGGTATCGAGTGAAGACAAAAGCCCTATCCTTGAATCGGCGCAAAGCGGCGGGCGCGGCGGGCAAGACCTTCTGCGAGTTCTTCGCCGGGATAGGGCTGGTGCGTGCGGGGCTGGAACCGTCCGGGTGGCGGTGCGTCTACGCCAACGACATCGACCCGAAGAAGCAGGCGGCCTACGAAGCGCGCTTCGGTAAGTCAGGGCATTTTCACCTTGGCGACGTGTGGAATACCGCGGAAGTCATCGAGCGCATTCCCGGCCGGCCGTCGTTGATGACGGCCTCCTTCCCCTGTATCGACCTGAGTTTGGCCGGGCATTATCGCGGCCTGGACGGCAACCACTCTTCAACCTTCTTCGGCTTCGCCACGGTGCTGGAGTCGCTGAAGAACCGGCGGCCGCCGCTGGTCATGCTGGAAAACGTGACCGGGTTCCTGTCCTCGCGGAAGGGGGAGGACTTTGCGACGGCGGCGCTGCGCTTGGCGGAGCTGGGCTACTGGCTCGACGCCTTCGTGCTGGACGCCTGCCATTTCACCCCGCAAAGCAGACCGCGTGTGTTCGTAATCGGCATGGCCCCGGAACGGAAGCCCAAGGACGAAGGCTTCAATGGCAGCTTGTGGCCGGTCGAACGGCCAAGCGCCCTGCGACAGCTTTGCACTCAGACCGCACCCATAGGGTGGCTTTAAGTGCAGGGCGGCCGGTTTGCGTGCAACCGACTCGCCTTCCACTCCTTCGCCAGCCGCTTGACGCTCTTGGCAAAGGACGGGATCAGATAGAACCTCCCCACCGGGGCGTCCAAGTAGACAAAGCCGCAGTGGCGGAACCCTGTCTCGTCCTTTACGTCCGTCTGCTTGACGCTGCCGCGGTCCAGCAAGTCATTCAAGGCCGACTTCCACTCTTCCGAACAGTCCTCAAAATGGACCTTGGCGACTTGAAACAACCTTTCCGCTTCGACCGCCTCAGCGTAGGCGCGGGCGAATTGGCGCCCGGCGACAATCGAACCGAGGACCGCAATCAGCACACAGGCGACGATGGCGCCTGTTGGCATGGAGGCGGACGCAACGACCACGGTGGCAATTAGGCCGGCTGCCGTCATGACGGTAAACAGGGCATTGGTGTCGATGGCAGCGCACAAAAGGCGCTTGAACACGTCGCGTACTCCGGTGACGGGCTTGCCTGCCGCCGCGCCGCGCCGGAGTAAACGCGGCGCGGCGGGCAGGCTCAACCGGGTAGCTACTCCCGGCGTCCCGTTGCAACCATTGTGAAGGTGGAACGGCGCGGCCGTCAAGGGACGCCGGTTCACCGCGCCGGGAACCGCAGCACGTCCTGCGGCCCGTCGTCCTTGTCCGGCCCGCCCTTCGGCGTCCAGGCGGACGGGTCGATCTTCAACTCATGCCACGCGGAGATGAGGCAGGCGACGTTGTGACAGAGGATTTTGGCCAGCGCCTCGTTCCGCATGGCCACGTCCGTTTTTGCCCGAACCGCATCGCCGAACTTCCGCTTTATCATGCTGAACGCGCTTTCCACGTTGCTGCGCCGGTGGTAGTGCGTCAGGAACTCCTCCCGCCGGTACTGGAAGTAGTGGAACATCCGCCGCCAGACCTCCGCGCCGCCCGGCAGGCTGTTTGACTTGAACGGAATGAACGGCGTTGCGCCCATGCCGACGATCAACTCCAGATTGTCATTGCTGAGATACGCCTTGTCCGCGCTCATCTCCTCAATCACGAAGTTTTCCGCCGTCGCCTTGGTCAACGGGTCAAATTGCGGACAGTCGCCGGAGTTCTTTTCATCCATGAACACGGCCGTCACCACCTGCGTTTTCGTGCCGACGCACAGGTGCGCCTTCACCCATTCCGTCTTCTGACGGTTGACGCCGTACTTCTCGTCCACCCACTTGACGTAGCGGCTTGTGGCGAAGCCGCTGGAGTCGATGGCGAACTGCCGCTCCACCGAGCGGAGCGGCAAGCTGCTCTGCCGGATCATCGCCATGAGAACCGGCGTCACTTCCGCCATGTCCAGCACCCGAAGGACGCTGTTGAAGCACAACACCCGCCCGACGTGGCCGCGATCGTGCGCTTCCCGAAGGTCGCTCATGAACCTACGGGCCGACACCAGAGCGTACACCTTGAAGACGGCGGAGAACACCGCGTCGTTCATCGACATGGGCGGGCGCCCGCCGTTCGGGTGTGGCGGCGGCTGGACGATGCCGCGGCACAAATCCGCCAATAGCACCTGAAAATGATCCTTTTCATTGGCCTGCGCGGCGTTGTAGTTGACCCAATCCTGCCGGTAGGTCGCTCGCGGCGGCCGGGCCGGGGCCGTCGCCGGGTCCGGGTTCGGCTCGCCCTTTAGCTGGCGCTCCAGCAACATCCGCACCGCAAGGATATGCTTGCACGGCTTGCCGGTCCCGCTGCCGTTGAGTGCGAAGTCGTCGCACTCGCACGCGGGCGCGGTCGGCGACGGGTTGACCTTGTAGAAGCGGCTCGCGCTCTGGCTGTGGACGTGCCATGACCCGTCCCGGAACGAAATCCGCGCGTCGCCCGTCATCTCGCACGCCTTCACTTCCCTAATATCCATCGCCGCACCTGCTTTGTGCCACGGAGTTTACGTCCAGCAGCATAGCATTTATCTAGCCAAGGATGTAGCTTGGCAGTTGACGGCGGACGGATTTTTTGGCTAAGATTCTCGCATGGCTAAAGGCAGACCGCGAAAGTATGGCGACGCCCGGATGGACATCCACCTGCGGATTCCGGTCACGGATGAGCAGCACGCGATGATTCAGCAGGCTACGGCCGATGAGCCGGAGGGGATGGCCGCGTGGGCGCGGGCGCTGCTACTGGCGGCAGCGCGGCGCAAGCTGGCCAAGGGTGAGAGGGACGGGCGGCGAACATAGGGCAAATCTCTGTTGTCGTCTCCAGAGTGGAGACGCAGTGGAGGCGCAAAGGTTCGGCGGCAAGCGGCCCGACAGGAAGGAAGAGACGCCAATGGCTGAGCCGAAAGACTCCAAGCAGTTCCCCACAGAGATCGGTGACGCCTTCATCGAAGAGAGGTTCTGGGCCGTCCGCGGGAGGGCGATTCAGGCCTATGCAAAGCTGGAACAGGCTCTATGCCTCATCTTCGCCACCCTGTGCGATATGCCGCCAGACGTGGCCGGCATAATCTTCTTCAGGATCGTCAACGCGGGCACGCTACACTCGATCCTCGAAAGGCTCATGAAGAAGAAGCATGGTACCACCTACTCTTCCTTTTGGGGTTCGTTCTTGGATGCAATCCGCGGCACTTCGCAGCGGCGAAATGAGATAGTCCACTGGAGCGCGATGATGTTCGTGGACGGCAGCGACCGCCTGCTGGCCCTGACTCCAGCGAACATCTACGACTTCGGCCACAACACACCGGCTCCGATTACCGTCACCGTGATGGTGGACTTCACCGCAAAATGCATGTTCCTAGCACGCCTTGGCCATAGGCTCCACGACATACTCACCCCGAACGTGGCGGCCGAATTGGACCCGGCCGAAGTGCAGACATGGCGCGGTATATTCGCTCAACCAGTAATCTATCCGCCTCCAGATAGTCATCCGCTATTCCAGACGCCGCCAGCACCCGGAAGCCCGCCTCCACCATCTCCGCCGTGACTTCGATTGCTGCGGCTTCCTGCGCCGTCTCATCCTTCCGTTCCTTCTCAGCCATTGTGCAAAGTCCTCATTGTTGAGGCTTTGCCCTTGCCGTCCCCCGATCGCCCTTGCCCCGCCCCAGCCGCGCTTTTTGTGCAGAGTCGGCGGTTTAAGTGCAATCGGTACTTTAGAGACAGTTCAAGTGCAAAGCTTTAAATCAGGAGGCTGCACAAATAATCCGGTTTCCACGCCATTAAATGTGCAAAGTTCCGTGCTGGTGGAAAATGCGGCAGTTGGGGCGGAATGCGACAACCCCTTGCGGTGAAACACCGCAAACGGCGAGACGCTGATAAAGGCGGCGCATCCGGCGCAGGCGAATCTCCACGACGTAAACACTTTGATGTGAGCGGCTTAAGAACAATCCACAGATGGAACCCGCGCATTGGCGCGCCAAGTGCCATGAGGGAAGGACGCGGAAGGGTGGTAGCGAGTCCCATCCGACCGCGTGCAGACACCCCTCCCATCCTCCTTCCTCACGGGGCACGGGGTCCGGCTGGAAATGCGAGTCCCAGCCAGGCCCCGTGCCGCCACCTCCCTCCGACGAACGACGTTACGCAAGGACCGCACGGGCGGCTTGCCAGGCCCGCTGCACGGCCACGAGTCGCGCCGCCGCGGGAGTCGCTTCGTTCCGAGACGCGGAGGAATTCTTGCCGACAAGACCTCCGCAGCTGTTCATGAGGCTGCCGCAGCTGTTGAGGAGTCCGCCGCAGCTGTTCCGATCGCCCTTTTTCATCTCATTTTCCCCTGTCCGGTTAGGTGCAAAGCGGGTCGGGTCGCCAACGCCCGATCCTGTCGCACGATGAAACGGCAATCCGTGGACCGGGCCGTGGCAAAGAGGAGAGAAGCGAGTCGGAGAGCGTCCGCTACATTCCGCAAACCTGCTATGGCCAGAACCGGGACGGGACCATCCGAGATGAAATCGGTCATTCTTCCGAACTTGGCTTGCGCCGCCCCGCCTTGCGCTGACCCTGCTGGCGTTTGGCGGCGATGCGTCGCTCCTTCGACCCGCGCGACGGCCGGGTTTTCTTGCGCACCTTGGGCACACTGAGCACTTCGAGGACCATCTCGCGCAGCCGCTCCCGGCAGTCGTCGATGTTCTTGGCCTGATCGCGGAAGCGCTGGCCCTGGATGACCAACTCCCCCTCGGTGGTGACGCGCCGCCGCTGCCGGCGCGCAGCCGCTCCCGCACGTCCGCCGGGAGCGACGTGTTGGCGGCGAGGTCCCAGTGCAGGATCGCCTTGCTCGCCACCTTGTTGACGTTCTGACCGCCCGGCCCGCCGGAACGGGCGAAGGTGAAGATCAGCTCCCCGTCGGGGATTTGGAGGGCGTCGGTGATTTCCATGAGGCGATTGTAGCCGGCCGCCTCATCGTTGCGACCCTGCCGCGACGCGGTTGGGAGGGATCAGGGGGAGATGGGTTCACCTTCCGTTTCCGCGCGGATGCGGCACCAGACCTCTTCGCGGAACACGGCGACCTCGGCCGGCGCCTCGACGCCTAGCCGGACGGTCGCGCCTTCGACCGCCAGCACGGTGACCGTCAGCCCGCAGCTCGGCGCCAGAATCCCTTCCCCAACCTTCCGAGTGAGGACGAGCATGGATGTCCCTCCTTGAGTAATTCCTCTTCGCCTGTCTGTTTTCTTGCTTTATCGGTTGAATCGGGGGCGGTGCGCGTACGCCACAGCCGCCAGCACAACCAGGACCACGAGGGGCACGACCGACCCGACCGCAGGCCCGTGCAGCAGGAGCGTGAGGACTGCGCCGACCATGACGACGCCCAGCGCGGCGGCGGCGTAGAAGGCGGTGCGGGGGAGCAGCAGCGCGACCGCCCCGGCGACCTCAATCGCACCGATCAGGATGCAGAACCAGTAGGGGTAGCCCACGGCGGCGAACTGGTTCACCGCGTCGGCGCTGACGAACTTCATGACGCCCGCCAGGGTGAACAGGGCCGCCAGCAGCACCGTGGCCGTCCACACGATCGCCGCTCGCACCCAGCCGCCGCTTGCCCCTGCCGGGGCCGTGTTGCTCACGCTCATGCTTCCCTCTCCTTAAGGAACGAAGGGCGAATGATTAGACGGGTCCTGCGACTCCGCGAGTCCTCTCCCGCTTTCCGTGGCCATCGCCTGCCTTCCTGGGCAGGCCGGCGTGTCGCGTCCGGGCGACCTCCCGCTTCGCATAGGCCTCCGCGGCGGCGTTCAGTCGCCGCGCGTCCAGAGCGCGGCGACCCCAGACCACCCCGAGCACCGCCGCCAAAGCGACGACCGCCGTACCGATCCAGATGCCTATCATGAACTGTTTCCTCTTGAGTGGGTGCTTACACACCCTCTGCCGAAGGGCGGGGAAACCCCCGCCCTCCTGCCGCTTCCCTAACGTGCGAACAGAGCCAGCGCCCTGGGGTTGTAGTAGCGGCGGATCGCCTCTTCCTTCAGACCCATCCCCCGCAGGGCGAACCAGACGGCCTGCTCGGCGAGCTTGTCGCGCGGCACGCCGTAGTCCACGACAGGCAGGGCCGGCAGCAGGTTCGTGGCGAGCATAGCAGCCAGGTGGTGGCCGAACCAGCCCCGTAGGCCGGGAAGGACCGGCCCCTGCACGGCCTCGCCGGCGGCGACGGCCGCCTCGATGCACTCCTCCACCTTCGGAATCCACCCCGACGCCAGATGGGCCAGCCAGCTGCGGGCGAAGTCGCCGTCCTCGGCGAGGCTCCGCAGCATCAAGCGGCTTCGGATCGTCTGCTCTTCGCCGCCGGACGCACAACCTGCCACGATTTTGGAGACAAGAAAATGCACCAGGAGGACGAGGGTGGAGGACGACGGCTCCAGCGCGGTTAGCCGCTCGAACGTGCCGGCTTCCTGCTCGTTGCAGCAAGATTCCTGCATGGCGGCGAAGAGAGCTTCCTTGTGGGGGAAGTGCTTGAACAGCAGGGCCTCCGAGACGCCAGCCGCCTCGGCCAGCGCGGGTGGTGGTGCCGTCGAATCCCCGTTCGGCGAAGACGCACCGCACGGCCTTGATGATCGCCGCTCGCCGTTCTTCGCAGGACAGCTTGACGGTGGATTTCATGGGGTGCCTGCCTTTCCTCTTACAGTGAGTGTATACTCACTCACTTCCGGCGTCAAGAGCTTTTTTCATAACCAGCCCGAAGCGCGAGCGAGGGGTTCGACGCAACCCCTCGCTCGCGCTTCGGGCTGGCAAGCCGAATAATTGCTATCAGAGATCGTTAAAATCATCCTTGAATGGGTCGGGATTGTCGTCGAAGCGCTCCAGGTCGGCGTCGGTCCAGCCGAAATGGTGGGCCAGCTCGTGGACCACCGTCTTGCGGATCTCGATGAGGAACCGCTTCCGTTCGGGATACTCCTCCTCCAGCGGCCGTTTGTAGATGACCAGCCGGTGCAGGACGGCGCCGGCGTCCACCACGTCGCCGGCCCAGTTGCTCGGCAGCTCCAGCGGGTCGAAAAATCCCAGCAGCGTTTCGCCCTCCGCGATCTCCTCTTCCGTAAGGCATGCTCTATTGTCATCGTTTTGTCCGAAGATCTGTTGACATGAGTCGGCATCTTGCCTAGAATGACCATAGTCCGTTGAAAGGAGGACGACGTGGCCCGGTCCGACACGCGCTACTCGGTTTACCCGGCCCCCAGGGCCGTCGAGATCGTGGGGGACTCCGCCCCCGCTCTCAATCAGGCCATCGAGTGCTGGGCTGCTCTGCTTGCCCGCGCGATGGCGGACAACGCCAAGAAGATCTGGAACAACGCACTGGCCGAGGAAACGGGAAAAATGGAGGATATGTACGCCCTCAAGGAATGGTGCGTTTTGGCGGAGACGCTCAAAGGGATTCGGTTCGACCCGGAGTTCGCCGCTCCCGGTGCGCTGCTTGCCGCCGCAGTGGAAGACGCCAATAGACTCGAAGACAGCGCCGTCAAATGGTTTTCAATGGCGCTGCCGGGTGAGGAGTACAGCGAAATCGAGTTGACGGATAGGTGTGTTGCCAAGCTGACGAAAAAGCTGCGAGAACTCGACTACCCCCATGGCTGGGCCGTGATCTTGGCCGTGCAATGGTTCTGGGACCACCAGGGCGAAGGAATCGACATCAAGACAGATCCGTGGTGGACGCTGTCGTTTCGCCGCCAATGGCATCAGAAGACAATAGACAAGAAGGCGCGTCAAAGGAGGCGTAAAAGTGAAAGCTGAAAAATGCTGCCAATGTGGCGGGTGGGCTGAGCCTCCCTTTAAGAGCAGGGTCTGCTGGGACGCCCCGGCCGCCGTGGAGGACGTTGCCAAGTTCATGCAGGGCGAAGAATGTGAGGTCGTCAGAATCCGGCGGCCGCTGTGCCGCTATTGCGCTCATGCGCTTTCTCTCGGCGCCGATGGTTTGACCGAGGAAGGCAAGGATGCTCTGGATCTATTGGACGAAGCCTGAACGCGCCGAGGTGGTTCGCCGCTTGACGGCTCTGGACACGAACAAGAGGTCAGGGCTATGGCCGAGAAACTCCGTCATGGGCTGAATTACTTGTGGCCCTCGGAAATCGCCGAGCAATACTACTGTGAATACAAGGTCCATCTGAAACGGCTGCATCCCGAAGTCCGGGTGGACCTACCGCCCCTGGAGTTGGGCGAAGTGTGCCACACGGCCCTCGTCAGCCAAGCCCAGCCGGTCTCCGCTGCTGAAGTCGAGCAGGCCATCCGAACGGGCAAGAAGCTCACCATCTGTGAGCGGGAGCTGGAAGGCCATTTCCGCGGCGTTCGGATTCGTGGGCGGCCCGACTTCTTTGCCTTTGAAGGCAAGAAGGCGCTGCTACTCCTCGACTTCAAGTTCTCCGGCGCCAAGGAGCCTTTCCGCGATCAGGAAGTACAAGCGGAGATTTACGCCCTGCTCACCCAGAGCATGGAATTTGCGACGGAGCAGCTCTGTTTTGGGATCGTGCTGTTCCCGCCGGCCGGTTCCGGAAACGGGCTTCGGGATGCCGCCCTGACGAAAGCCGCCCTCCTCCACCATTTCAATGCGGACGGCACGCTGCACAAGATTTCCGAGTACTGCGAGCAAGCAAGGCTTGCGTTGGTGGCTGGCGGATCCAAGACAAGAACTGTCCAATCAGAGGGCTGGAAGGCGTTCTTGTTTCGGTACGACCAGAAGAAGGCGGAAAAGGATCTGGCGTGGGCACTGGAGTACTGGCTCTCCAAGCGCGAACCGATCCCGGTGAAGCGCCGGCCCCGCAAGTGCTTCGCCTGTCCGCTGAACGCAGCGGCGCTTTGCGAACACGCGCTACAGCAGCCCGACCCCGGCTTCGAGGTCAAGTGGCGCCCCGATGGACGAATCTTCGTACACCGCTAGCGCAAGCGAGCGGCATCCTCTGCGGCGAGCACCTTGCCATGTTGACGAACACCTTCTGTCACATCCCCGGAATCGGCGAAACCACAGAGCGGAGCCTGTGGGCGGCGGGCGTCACGTCCTGGGACGCCGCCGTCCAGCAGGCATCGGGCCGGCCGCTGCGCTCTTTTCGAGAATCCTGGACTCGCCATATCCAGGATTCCGTCCGCAACTACGAGGAGCGGAACATCGGTTACTTCGCCGAGAATCTGCCGAGCAACCAGCAATGGCGACTCTACCGGGACTTCCGGGACGCCTGTGCCTTCGTGGACATCGAGACCACCGGACTTTACTGGTCCGACAAGATCACGACCGCCGTGCTGTACGACGGCCGAGCCGTCCGGTACTACATCAACGGCAAGAACCTGGACGAGTTCCCCAGGGACTTGAAAGACTACCCGCTGCTGGTGACATACAACGGCAAGACCTTCGATGTCCCCTTCATCGAGCGGTTCTTCCAGGTCCGGCTTCCCCAGGCCCACATCGACGTGATGTATCCACTCCGCAGTCTCGGCGTCACAGGCGGCCTGAAGGGCTGTGAACGGCAGGTGGGCATCGCCCGGCCGGGCCTGGAGGATGTCGATGGCTTCGCCGCGGTGCTGCTGTGGAACGAGTACCGAAACAAGAAGAACGTTAAGGCGCTCGAAACCCTGCTGGCGTACAACGTCCGGGACGCTCTCGCCCTCCACGCGCTCATGGTGCATACCCACAACGAGAAGGTAAGGGCGACTCCTTTCTCCGGCAGCCACTTTTTGCCCTCGCCTTCACTTCCAGAACCGGCGTTCAAGCCCGACGAGGATACTGTGGAGCGAGTGCGTCGTCAGGTGTTCAGGACAGGAGCCGTTCGCCTTGCTTAATTATAGAAGATCGTTAAAATCATCCTTGAACGGGTCGGGATTGTCGTCGAAGCGCTCCAGTTCGGCGTCGGTCCAGCCGAAATGGTGGGCCAGCTCGTGGACCACCGTCTTGCGGATCTCGATGAGGAACCGTTTCCGTTCGGGATACTCCTCCTCCAGCGGCCGTTTGTAGATGACCAGCCGGTGCAGGACGGCGCCGGCGTCCACCACGTCGCCGGCCCAGTTGCTCGGCAGCTCCAGCGGGTCGAAAAATCCCAGCAGCGATTGGCCCTCCGCGATCTCCGCTTTCGAAAAACCCGCCCGCCGCAGCGTGCGCAGGTCCGGCTCTTCCTCCACGTCCACCACGACGTTGTCGAGGTGCGGCTGGAACGCCGCCGGCAGCGTCTCCATGACGCGCGCCACGATGTCGCCGAATTGCTTGAGGCTCATGCGCTTCATTCGTCGTTCGTCCATAGTCCGTAGTCTCCCCACACAGTACATTATCCGGAGCGACGAGCAAGCGGCGGTCGCCAAACTTACGGACCACGGACATGAATGCCGACGTGCAGGAGATCAACCGCAAGGTCGGCGAGCTGCGCGCACGCCTCGACCCGCTCTACGCCGAGATCGCCAAGGTGATCGTCGGCCAGCGGACGCTGATCGACCGGCTGCTGGTCGGCCTCTTGACCGGCGGCCACATGCTGCTCGAAGGCGTGCCCGGCCTGGCCAAGACGCTTGGCCGTGCGGACGCTGGCGCGCGGCCTGCGCCTCGTCTTCAGCCGCATCCAGTTCACGCCCGACCTGCTGCCGGCCGACGTGATCGGCACGCAGATTTACAACCCGCGCACGGGCGAATTCAGCGTCAAGAAGGGGCCGGTCTTCGCCCAGCTGGTGCTGGCCGACGAGATCAACCGGGCGCCGGCCAAGGTGCAAAGCGCCCTCCTCGAAGCGATGCAGGAAAAGCAGGTCACCATCGGCGACGCCAGCTATCGCCTCGAACAGCCGTTCCTGGTGCTGGCGACGCAGAACCCCATCGAGCAGGAAGGCACCTACCCGCTGCCCGAGGCGCAGGTGGATCGCTTCATGCTCAAATTGAAGGTCACTTATCCGAACAAAGAGGAAGAGCTGGCCATCCTCGACCGCATGGCGGCAGTCGAGCCGAGCCTCCTGGTCGAGCCGGTGCTGGGACCGGACGACCTGTTCGAGCTGCGGGCCGGCCTCGACCGCATTTACGTGGACGACAAGATCAAGCGCTACATCGTCGATGTGGTCCATGCCACGCGCCGGCC
Organism: uncultured Planctomycetaceae bacterium; assembly: GCA_963771935.1. GTDB lineage: Bacteria > Planctomycetota > Planctomycetia > Gemmatales > Gemmataceae > UBA4732. The sequence continues at coordinate 400,681 of CAVYVK010000011.1, forward strand.
GGCCGAGTATGGCCTGGACCTCGGCCCGTACATCCAGTACCCCGCCAGCCCGCGGGCGACGATCTTCCTGGCGCGCGGCGCCGAGGCGCAGGCGTTCCTCGACGGCCGCGGCTACGTCACGCCGCAGGACGTGAAGACGATCGGCCCCGACGTGCTGCGCCACCGCGTCAGCGTCACCTACGAGGCCGAGGCCGAGGAAATCACGTCGGAAAACCTGCTGCAACGGATCTTCGATCACCTGAAAGTGCCGTGACGAACCGTCGAGACCGTTGGACCGTCGGACCAGGGAGCCGTTCACTTCCTTTGGTAGTTTTTCCGACGGCGTTGGTCCCAGAAGGCGTCCCATAACCCGTCGCCGCTGGCGTACAGCGCCCGCAGCGCCGCCACTTGTTCCGATGCCGATGCGCACCGGCGCATCCCCGCTCCCTTGAGGCGGCCACCCAGCACTTTGCAGCCCGCCTCCGTCGGCCCGCTGCCCACGTCCCAACCCCGCGCCCGGTAGGCCGGGTAGTCCATCCGATGCACGTTCGATTGCACGTACCCCAACAGACCCCGCAAGCCCTCCCGCAACTCCTCTGTGGCCTTCCGCGGCAGGCGAAGCCCACGCAGCCAGTCCCGCAGGTCGCGGCCGCCCCGCTCCCACAACACCCCCTTAGCCTCCTCCGCCCACGCCCGCGCCGCCCCCGGATCGTGCCCGTGCAGCAGACCCCCGAAGGCATGCAGCCGCTCCGCCGCGTGGTAATAGTCCAGCACGAACACCACCGCCTCCGAGAACGCCTGCCGCAGCACCCGCTCCAGGCCGTTGCCCCCGTCCGTCAGGGCCACCAGCGTCTCCGCCACGCCCAGGCCGCACGCCACCGCGCACCGCCGCATCCAGTTCGCCACGACCTCGAAGTCGGACAGGTAGACCGTGTGGCCCTTGCGCGGGTCGTACCAAAGGCCCACGTACAGCATCCGCCAGTCCACGCCGCCGCCGCGCCGGGTCGGCACGGCGAAGGCGTCCAGCCCCAGATAGGCGACCGTGCCCGAGAAGGACTGGCCGTCTTGGTCGGGCAGGGTGAAGTCCCACGCCGCCGGCCGTTCGGCCCGGACGGGCTCGCCATCGCGATGCCGCTGACGCAAGGCGTCGCCGGCGCCCTCGGTGACGCGGCGGCAGGTGGAGGCGGACAGACGCAGGCCGGCCAGGCGACGCAGCCGGTCGTCGGCCCGCCCGAACGGCTCCAGGGCGCCGGCCAGGGCCGTCAACGATTGCACCGCCGGGCTTTGGCGGCCGCCGTCCAGGCCCAGCATCCGGTCCCAGGGGCAATGCCCGCCCCGGCAAGGGCCGCCGTAGTAGTAGGCGCGGCTCGAATCCACCTCGCCGTTGACGGTCAGCAGAGTGCGGCTCAGGTAGTCGATGAACTGGGCGGGTCGGCCACAATCGGGACAGGCGATGCTGCAGCCCTGACACCCCCTTTTTTCCGGCCCGCAAGGCCGGTCTGGTGGGCGGCGGCGGCCAGGTCGTGGGCCTGGTCGCGCAGGGCGAATTCCAGCGCGCCGAAGAGTTGGGCGTCGGGGCAATCGACCAGGGACTCCGCCATGCGGCGTGCGGCCCGCTCGACGTGAGGGCGGAGCTGATCCAGGAGGACGCGGACCCGACTTTCACGGTCATCGGCGCTGGCGGAAGGGGGAGAAAGCGGTTGCGGCAACATGGCTGCGGTCCTGCAGTTGGGTGAAAACACGGCGACCCGGGGCGGAGTAATTCCCACCCCTCAGACCAACCTACCGCAACGAGCGCCATTTTGCACCAAAGATCCTGACTCGTTCCCCCGTTGGACGATTTTGCCAGAAGTTAGTGGCGTACTAGCGCACGGTCGGTTACAGTACAAGGCGGAAGTTGGCCGCTGCGGCCGTGGACTCGCCAGGGACCGCGGCGGCCCTCTCATTCCATAACAGGCCAGGCGGGTCGTTCCCCCTTCCCTCCACTCGTGGCTTCGGCGGTAGGGAATCCGCGCTATGTCCCTTACTATCTCCGCGTTGCGGAAGCAACGGGGCGGCCCCGCGCCGGCGCCGTGCCGGGCGTGGGCCGCCCTTCCCCTGCGACGGGGCTCATTTCATGTACGACGCGGCTGTCCAGAGGTTACGAAGGGCGGCCTGCTGAGCGCTGGCCGCGCCGCCAAGGACGGCCTGGGTCAGGCAATGGTCGGCCTGATCGTGGCAGTCGCGCCCCTGGCGGCAACGCAGCCGATCCTGGGTGTTGCGGCACGCGGCTTCCTCTGCCTCTTCCAGAGACCGCAATACCGCCGACGCGCACCGCAGCAGCCACAAGCCGCGCCGGCCGGCGCGCGCGGCGGTCAACATCAGCTCAGTGAACCGCGTGCGCCGGCGCGGCGCGCCGTCACATCACGCGGGGCGCCTTCGTGCTAATCACAAGACGAGCAAGCAGATTCCTGAACCCGCCGAGAATACTGGAACGCATTTTCCACCTCTCTTCCCCGTCGCACTGCCTTCATTCAAGGCGCGATGGGTCGGAAGATGGGCCGGCCAATGGCGTTTTCCTGCCGTAACTTGGTTTCTCCACGGCAGGTGCGCAAAACGAGGTCTTGCGCGTCAACCGCTGATGGACGGTGGGAGCCGAGGAGTGAATGGTGGCGCGCCCTTCCCGCGAGAAACCGCTCGATTGCGCACCGCTTTGCGCGGAACGATGGAACCTGCGTGCGCACGGCGGCGCCCAGCCGAGGAGGCAAGGCATTGGACACCTGGGGCCGTGTGACAAAGCGAGGAGATGCTATGCCGAGCAACAGCAACGGGGGGCGTAGGCGCCCGACGCCACAGGCCCACAGCGACCGGCTCACGGGGCTGTATAAGGACGAAGACCGGAAAAGGGCGGTTCGTCCCGTGTTGTGCCCCTTGACCCCCGAACAGTTGGGCGAACTCACGCTTAACGAGATTCTGTCCACACTCCCGGGAGGAACGCAAACCGAAGTCCTGCGGATAGTCTATCCAAATCAGAAGAAGCCGCGCAAGGCGGCGCTGGTGGATTGTCTCCAGGGCGCCAAGCTCGGCAATAGCCTCTCGGAGTTCGTGACGCGCCTCAAACACTTGAAATACGACGTGCAGGCGCTGTTCAGCCGTGCGGAGACGGCAGCGGCCTACCGGCTCCTGGTGGACACTATCGGCGTCCTCGGCCCGGGCAATCCGGTGGACCCAGGGCGGACGCGCGACAAGGACTTCTATGAGGAGCAGAAGAATTGCGTGGCGACGGCTTGCCAGGCCTTCTGCCGACTGCTCGCGCCGGACGGGCAGGCGGCGTATTTTCGCAACCGTTGTTTCAACCGCACCGACTTGCTGTACACCAGCGGCCTGCGCTTTCCCGAAACGATGTACGGCTTCGTCTGGACGCCGGATCTGCCCACGCGCGTCATCTTCGACGACGGCCGGCGCATGATCTATCCCCCGTTTCCACAGGGCGTGGAGCCGCCGCAGGCGCCGGGCCGCTTTCGCGTGCGCGAGCAGGTGGATCGGGTCGTCGGCGTGCGCCTGGCCTGGGGCGTGTCCACCGTGGCCCTGTTTCTGAATTGGCGGCGCGGCGGGCCGGCGTCGTCCAACGGGCGCTCGCTGGACTCGGAGGACGGCCACACCGAAACGATCAAGTCCCTGGAGCTGGCGGTGCGCTACTTCATCGGCTGGCTTCAGGCGTCCGGCCTGGATCTCTCGCAGGCCTACGACGACGCGCCCAGGACGCCCCATAAGCTGATCGCCGTCCTCGGCCGGGCCGCCCGTCAGGAGGACCAGGGGGGGCGGGCGGCGATGCTCACGACCGCCCTCAGCGGGCAGCTCGATTTTCCCTCCGCCGGCCTGCACTGCAACGTCCACTGGACGAACGACGAGCCGATGGACGGGCACGAGCGCCATCGATTGCTGCTCTTCAACCAGGATCGCTACGCCCCGCTGCACGACGGCCCGCGGTTCCCAACCGACGACCAGGGTCGGAGCGCTCCGCGCTTCCCGCTGGTGGCGAACGCCGCCGGGATGGTGGACCGTTCCGTTTGCGCCCTGGCCGGCGCCTGGAAGATCGGCTTGCTCATTGAGGATCTCGATCGGCAGATCCCCGACGCCGGCCGCCCCTGGCGCTCATTCCATCAAGGCCGCCCCGACTTCAACTGCAAGTCGGAGATCGCCGTGCCGCTGATCGACGGCGACGACGGCGAGGTACGCGGTGTGGTCAACGTGGAATGCGCGGAGCCGCTGACGCCAGCCCACCACCGCCGCGTCGAGCTGGCCGCCTACCTCTTCCAAAAGCTGCACTCCTTTTACCAATCGAAAGCGCCCGAATCGGATCGCCGCCTGATCGACCAACTGGTGGACCACGGACATCCGGTTCGCATGTTCCAGCGCGCCTGCAAGCTGTTCTGCCAGTGGGCGGCGGCCAAGGAGCAGCTCAACGCCGATCTGACGTACGTCTTGATCTACGATCCGCGGGCGCACATCTTCCGCCCGCACGGCATCACCCTCAGCCGCGAACTGGCCCTGGGCTTCCTGGGCAACCGCAAGGAGGGCGAAAACTTCGGTCGGGACCGCATCGATCCGGAGTGGGTCCGGCAATACGAAGCAGACAAAACCGGCCTGATTCATGGCTTGGTCGAACACATGGCGGGCGCCCGGCTGCTGCCCAAACCGCGCGGCCGGACCTGGGGCGTCTTCACCCGCCAGGAGCCACCGTGCTACCTCCGCGAATTGAAAGACGAGGGCGACGCCTTCAGCCGGTCGCGGGCCCAGTACATTCAGGCCGGCGTGGGGCTGCCGTTCTACCACGACCGCCGGGCGCAAGCCGACGGCGTCTTATGGGTGTCGTGGGGGAAGGACACGGGGCGAGCGCCGGTAGTCGCTCGAGGCGGCGAAGCCGCCTTTGCCGAGGAAGCCGGGCGGCGGCTCAACCGCGTCCTGGAAGTCGTGGCCGCCGTTTACGCCCTGCACCGCTACTACGACCCCGACGGCGCCGCCGACCCGCTGCCTTATCCGTCTTGACGCGCCGCCGCGGAGGCCCGCCATGCCGCCGTCCGCCGAACTGCGCGACCTCCTGGCCCTGCACCTGACGCCTGGCGTCGGCCCGCGCACCGCGGCCGCCCTGCTGGAGCGGTTCGGCTCGGCCGCCGCCGTCCTGCGCGCCAGGGAATCCCAGCTGCGCGACGTGCCGAACGTCGGGCCGAAACTCGCCCAGGCCGTTCTCGGAGCGGCCGCCAACCCCGAAATCGACGCTGAGCTGGAGCGCGCGGCCAAGGCGCAGGTCCGCCTTCTCATCAAGGGCGCTCCCGATTATCCCGCATCCATCGCGTCCATCCCCGACCCGCCGCTGCTGCTGTACGTTCGCGGCGAGCTGACGGCGGCCGACGCCGGCGCCGTGGCCCTGGTCGGTTCGCGGCACTGCACGGAGTCCGGCCGGCGGACGGCGGCGAAGCTGGCCGCCGGACTGGTGCGTGCGGGCGTCACGATAATCAGCGGACTGGCGAGAGGGATTGATGGAATTGCTCACCGGGCGGCGTTGGAGGCGGGCGGCCGAACGGTGGCGGTGCTGGCCGGCGGTCTGTCGCGCATCTACCCGCCGGAGCATCGGGGACTGGCCGATCAGGTGGCGGCGTCCGGGGCCCTCTTGACCGAGTCGAGCATGATGCAGGAGCCGCTGGCCGGCCTGTTCCCACCGCGGAACCGGCTCATCAGCGGACTGTCGCGCGTGATCGTGATCGTGGAAGCCGGCGAGGGGAGCGGGGCGTTGCACACGGCCCACCACGGCGCCGAGCAGGGCCGCACCGTGATGGCCGTGCCGGGACCACCCGACGCCGAGACCAGCGCCGGCTGCAACGCCCTGATCCGCGACGGCGCCGTGCTGTGTCGCGGCCCCGACGACGTGCTGGAGGAGCTGCACGGCGTATCGGCGGTGAGCCAGGCCGCGAAGACGGCGGCGCGCCCGGCGGCGACGACCCCGCCGCCGGGCCTGACGGACGAGCAACGGCGCGTGTGGGACTTCCTGGCCGACGGCGTGCGGACGGTGGACGAGCTGGCGCAGCACCTGGGGCTGACGGCGCCGCAGCTGGCCGGGGCGCTGATGACGATGGAGATGAAGCGGGCCATCCGGCGGCTGCCGGGCAACCGATATGAGCGGTCGTGATCGCTGCGGCCGTCCCGATTACCTGGGCGACTTCTTTCCGACGGTCCAGTTCAACACGGCGATCGCCTCGTCGTTGAGCATCACCGTCGTCTGATAATTGCCATCCGCAAACGGGCCATTCTCCGGCTCGCAGCCGAGCCTCGCCACGAACTCGCCCGTGGCGTTGTTCTCTTCCGTGAGGAAAACGAACCCCTTCAGCGTGACCGGCCCGGCTTCGCTGCGAATCGAACGGCCGAGGGTCGTGCCGTCCGGCGGGGCGCCCTGGAACACGATGGTCAAATCCAGCCCCTGAGTCCCGGACGGGAAGGTGAGCGGTGAGGTTTCACCGGGCGCTAGATCCGCCAGGGGAGCGACCATGCCAATGCCGGTGATTTTCATCTCCGCGGCGAGCTTCCCAACGTAGGTGAGGCGCGGCCCAGCGGATCCCGGAAGGGGCGCGCCGGAGGAGGCGTCGGGCTTCTTCGGCTCCGTCGGCGGCGGGGCCAGGTGGTCGTGCGGCGGGTCCATCGGCGTCGATGCGGACGGCGGATCCTGCGTCGGTCGGGCCGGAGGAACCTTCGGAGGCGTCGGAGGAGCCGCCTGGACGACCGCGGGCGGCTGCGCAGGTCGAGTCGGGTTCAAAAAGCCCCACAGCAGCCACACGCCGAACCCTACCGCGATCGTGAGCAAGGCCGCGCCCACGGCAACCCAGGGCCACGACGCGGCGCGGGGCGTCGGCCGCGCCGGCGGCGCCGGCCTGCTCGCCCGCGCCGCCGGCGCGGCCGTCTTCGATAGCGGTATGTTCATGCGGTGGCCGCACGCGCAGTGCGCTTTCTTCCCGACCTGCTCCGGCGGCGCCTTCAGCTTCTTCTGACAGGCGGGGCACTCAAATCGGATGAACCCGTCCATAACGTCCTCCCAGACGACGCCGACGACGTAGGGCGGGGCGGTTCGTCAATCGCATCGGGCTCCTCGCATCGCAGAGGATTATAATCCGGTGACCACTCCCTGCCAACGCCAGGGGCGCCGCCGGTCTGCCGCACAGGACATAGGGGTCTGGCCGTCCTGGAAGATCCCAAGGATCCCTCAGGTCATTTACAATTCCACCGCCATCGGCTATACCCTATCCAACGGCCCTGCGACCGCCCGCACCCGCGAGATCCCCGATGACACGCTGCCTTCTCTTGCTGCTCACGGCCGCCTTCGCCGCACCGAAACCGTCGGCGGAGGTCTTCCTCGACGCCGACAAGGCCGGACCCGACTTCGCCGTCCAGGGCGAGTACGTCGGCGAAACCGCCGACCACGACAAACTTGCCGCCCAGGTCGTCGCCGAGGGCGACGGCCAGTTCACCGCCTACTTCCTGGTCGGCGGCCTGCCCGGCGACGGCTGGGACGGCCGCGCCAAGGTCCAGGCCGCCGCCCGCACCGCCGACGGCAAAACCCTCTTCAGCGGGGCCGGCTGGAAGGGCGAAATCGCCGACGGCAAGCTCACCGGGGCGCGCGGACGGCGCCGAGTTCCACCTCATGCGCGTCGTCCGCAAGAGTCCGATGGAAGGAGCGAAGCCGCCCAGCGGCGCCCTCGTCCTCTTCGACGGCTCAAGCGTGGACGAGTGGAAGAACGGCAAGATCGTCGAGGACCATCTGCTCGCCCAGGGCGCCACGACGAAGCGGACCTTCCGCGATTTCCACCTGCACGTCGAGTTCCGCCTGCCGTTCAAGCCGAAGGTGCGCGGCCAGGAGCGCGGCAACAGCGGCGTCTATCTGCAACGGCGTTACGAGATCCAGGTCCTCGACAGTTTCGGACTGGTCGGCGACAAGAGCGAGTGCGGGGCGGTCTACGAGCAGACGCCGCCGGCCGTCAACATGTGCTATCCGCCGCTGTCGTGGCAGACCTACGACATCGACTTCCAGGCGGCCCGCTACGACGCCGACGGCAAGAAGACGGCCGACGCCGTCGTGATCGTGGTCCACAACGGCGTCAAGGTCCACGACAAGCAGGACATTCCGACCAAGACCGGCTACGGCGACAAGGAGGCCGACTCTCCCGGTCCCATCAACCTCCAGGACCACGGCAATCCGGTATACTACCGCAATGTCTGGGTGGTCGAGAAAAAGGACCAGTAGAGGCGCCTATGAAAGTCGTATTGGTCCCGTCCGCGATCGGCGCGGGCCGCGCGTACCATTACCTGTCGAGCTACGTGATCGACGGCGTGATCGCCGTGGACGCCGGCGCGCTCGGCCTGTACGGCCCCCTGGCCGAGCAGGCCAAGATCCATCACGTCTTCCTGACGCACACGCACATCGACCATCTGGCGACGCTGCCGATCTTCCTGGAAAACGTCTACGGCGCCCTCCCGGAAGGCGTCTGCGTCCACGGCAGCGCGTCGGTGCTGGACTGCCTACAGCGCGACCTGTTCAACGACCGCATCTGGCCGGACTTCATCCGCATCTCCAGTCAGCGGACGCCGCCCTACCTGCGGACGTCGCTGCTGGAGGACGGCAAGACGGTGGAGGTCGAGGGGCTGCGCGTGACGCCGGTGGCCGTGACGCACGTCGTGCCGACGTTCGCCTTCATCATCGAGGGGCCGACGGTCGCCACGGCCATCGTGACGGACACGGCGGCGACGGAGGCGGTGTGGGAGCGGTGCCGGCGGACGCCGAATCTGAAGACGGCCTTTTTGGAAGCGTCGTTTCCGAATTCCGGCGCGTTCATGGCGGGACTGGCGAAGCACCTGACGGCCGACCAGTTCGCCGAGGAGACGCGCAAGATCGCCGCAGGGACGCCGGTGATCGCGATGCACCTCAAGGCGCGCTGGCACGACGAGACGGCGGCGCAGGTGCTGGGGCACGGCCTGCCGAACGTCCACATCGCCGAGCCGGGGAAGGTGTACGAGTTTTAGCGAATCCTGGCGAATAAAGCCGGCGGCGCGGTCGCTAATCCATCAGGCCCGACCCTGCCAGTAGCCGGGCGACCGACTTGAATGCGCCACGGCGATCACGGACACTTGGCCGGGTTGAACCTGATACACCACGCTATAGGGAAATCGCCGCAGCACGGCGAAGTGATGCTCATCGTCATAGTTCGGGAACATCTCCGGACTGGCGCTGATCGAACCCATAATACGTTCCACCTCCGCCTCAAACCGCAGGGCCGTCCGCGGACTGCGCGATTGATACCAGGCAAGCGCGGCGTCGTATTCGGCTTGGGCCTCCGGATGAAAAAGGATGTTAGCCACCGCCCTTCTCCCGCGTTGCCGCTTCACCTCGACCCACGGGACCGCCTTCACACGACCAGAGCGCAGCTCCGCCGACCGACGCTGAATCACCTCACGCCAGGATTCATCGAAGGGCGGCCGATCGTCGGGCTGTAAGGAGGCGATTAGCGCCTCCACGAATTCCACGCGGTCGCCGTTGGGAAGCGCCAGAACGGCATCCAGCAACTGTTCGGTCGTCGAGTTCATGCGGAATATCTCCGGGAACAATACCTGTCATTCTACCGAACAGAGAACCCCGAATCGACCCTGTTTCCCTTCCCCTTCGGTTCGGACAAACTCCGTTCGAGACGCCTCCCGGCGAAGGAGGCGAGGAAGCGGCGCCAGCCGCGGAGGAGGAGCCGGCCGCCCTTGCGGACGGCCCGGACCAGCGCGCGTTCTTTCGCGGCAAGACGAAGGGTTTCGCCTTCGAGCCTCCGAAGGGCGTGGACCGTTTCGCCGAGACGCCCCGCCAGTCGGGAGAGCTGCTCGCGGGCGCCCTGGAGGTCCGCTTCCAGCGACTGAAGCCGCGCCCGGTCCCGATCGGAGACGTACCGGGCCACTCGTTCCCTGACTTCGGCCAGCGTCGAGGCGACGAACCAATTCCCGTCGTCTGAAGAACGCTTCAGCGCCGCCGCCTCGACATCCGCGGGGTGGGTCGGGCCGGAAGCCACCGCGAGGGCGTACAGCCGGCCGCGCCAGAAGACGATGCGATAGCCGAGATGGTCCTCGACGATCAGACGATGCGCCGAGCGGAATGCGTGCGCCTGATCCAATACCCCCGCCAGGTAGCCGTCATCGAGTTCCCGGCGAAAGGCCGGAAGACTGGGGGAGGCGAGTCGTCGCCCGCGGCGTTCGGGACCGCCTGCCACTCGGGCGGCGGTTCCAGCTGAAAACGCTCCCGCAGGAAGACGGCCAGCTCCCTCGTCCGGTCACGAAACAGCGGATGCAAGAACGAACCGAGACGGGACGGCAGTTCCTTGGTTGGACCGGGCAGGATTCGTTCCCAGAGGGGAAAGGCGGAGAGGTCTAGATCCGGGTTGACGCCCAAGAAAGCGAAGACTTCGCCCAGTAAGGCCGCCGGGCGGTGAACAATGGACTCGAAGTAGCCCACGTAAATCTGCTCGCGCGGAAAGACCGTCAGCCAGCGCCGGAGCTGGCCGAGGTAGTCGCCGCTGGCGAGCGCCCAGTCGTGGAGGAAGTTGGCCCGCCATTGTTCGTCGGACACCGATTCGAGCGCCGTGGGATGCGAGGCGAAGTTGGCTTCCCCGTAGCGATGATTGTGCTTGGCATGGGACCAGGCCCGCGCTACCGGCGCCCGCATCAAATAGATGAGTTTCACGTCCGGCATGAGGCGGCGAATCAGACGGATTCGTTCCACGGGGAGGAGGGCGTAGCAGGGCGAGGCCTCGCCCTTCACGCGCCCGGCCGCCGGCTCGAAATGGTCCAGATACCAGCCCACGTCGAGCGACTCGAAGAAGGCGCTGAAATACTTGACTTCCTTGACCTTCGGCACGAAGACCTGGGGGTGGCGGCGGAGGTTGGCCGCCAGCCAGGTGGATCCGGTTTTCGGCGGCGAAATAATGAGAAAATCCGGACGCTGGGCGGTGAGCTTGTGGGGAGGCACGCCAGCCTGTTGCAGCTGCCATGTCAACAGGCCGGCGCCGTCGTCATTGGTGGACCAGGAGAGTTCGTTCATCGCACGGGGGATGGTAGCACACCCGGAAAACGGCCGGCAATACCGAATCCTCGGCCAGGCGAGCCGGGTTGCGCAGCGCCGGAGGGGCGAGCCTGGAAGCTGGAGCCGTGCAAGGACTGCCCGCCCGAACTGACGCCGTTCGTGGGGGCCTACGGCAAGTGCCTCCTCCTCGCGATCATGCACCCCATGACCCACCGCGGACAGGTCGCGGATGCGCGGCGGGCGGCGGGGCGGAAGCCGCTGAGGATGTGAGCCGGCGCCGCCCAGCGTCGCCTGTCCGGAAGCGCTCCCCCGGCCCCGCTATAATAACGAGGCCGGGGAGCGCTTTTTCGTGAGCAGCGCATCCGACCTGCGCCGCGTATTGGAATGCGATAGCTTCTTTGCGGTAGGAGATACGGACCATGCCCAGGGCGGCGAAGAGAACGGCCGATTGGGCCCGTATTGACCGCATGGTGAAGCGGATCGTACGGAAGTTTCACCCTCGGCAGGTAATTCTCTTCGGCTCGCACGCGCGCGGCGACGCCGGGCCGGACAGCGATGTGGACTTGCTGGTCGTGATGGACTTCGAGGGAAGCGTCCGCGACAAAGGATTGGAGATAATGCAAGTGATTCACGACAACGAGCTTCCCGTGGACGTGATCATCACCCGCCCGGAGGACTTCGCCTGGCGAAAGAACGTCGTCGGTACGATCGAATGGCCGGCGGCGCGGGAAGGCAAGGTGCTGTATGCCGCCTGCTAGCACCGTCGCTGCCGTGATTCGCGAATGGCTCGCCAAGGCGGACAGAGACCTCTTGGCAGCAGCCCACATGCTCACCCTGAAGGATGAGTGCCCGACCGACGTGGTCTGCTTTCACGCCCAACAATGTGTCGAGAAGTACGTCAAAGCGTTGCTCGTGTTCCTGGCGACCCCATTCCCGAAGACGCACAACATTCGCGAGCTGCGCGCGTTACTGCCGCCCAGGCTCCGCCCCAAGCTGGAGAGGAAGGTTCAAGACGGCCTGACACGATACGCCACCGTCTTGCGTTATCCCGGTGCAGGGACGGAACCACCCTTGACCGAAGCGCGCAAGGCCGTGGCGATCGCGAGACAGGTTCGCCAGGAGGTGCGTAAGCACCTCCCCCGGGCGGCCCTGCGCCGCGAGAAAAAGTGATGCGACGGTTTCGGCTCTGTCCGCTAGCGCTCTCCGGCCGCACAATAGCCGCACCGGCCCCGAGGAGCGTCTTCCCATGTCCAAGGAATCCGACCTGCGCCGCGTTCTCGATTGCGGCGTCGTCGCCGTCGTGCGGTCGCCGGACAGCCAGCAGCTCGTCGAGGCGGCGCGGTGCTGGCCGACGGCGGCATTGACGTCGTCGAAATCACCATGACCGTGCCCGACGCGCTCGACGTGCTGCGCCAGGTCCGTCGCGCCCTCGGCGACCGCCTCCTACTCGGCGCCGGCACTATCCTCGATTCCGAAACCGCCCGCGCCGCCCTCCTCGCCGGGGCCGAGTACCTCGTCGCGCCCACCGTCAACCTCGACGTGATTCGTCTCTGTCAGCGCTACGACAAGCTGGTCATGCCGGGGGCGTTCACGCCGACCGAGATCCTGACCGCGTGGGAGGCGGGGGCCGACATCGTCAAGGTGTTCCCCGCCGACGTGCTGGGGCCGGCCTTCTTCAAGGCGACGCGCGGGCCGCTGCCGCAGATCCGGCTCATGCCGACCGGCGGCGTGGATCTGACCACCGCGGCCGACTTTCTCCGCGCCGGCGCCTGCTGCCTCGGCGTCGGCGGACAGCTCGTCGATCCGAAGGCCGTGGCCGCGCGCGACTTCGACCGCATCCGCGACCTCGCCCGCCGATACGCCGCCGTCGTTTCCGAATTTCGCCAAAAGAAGACCGGGTAAATCCGATGCCGCACGAAGTCGTCACGTTCGGCGAGGCGATGCTCCGCCTCAGTCCGCCGAACTTCCGCCGCCTGGAGCAGACGCGCAGCCTCGACGTGCAGGTCGGCGGCGCCGAGCTGAACACCGCCGTCGGCCTGGCGCGGCTGGGCCGATCCGCCGCGTGGGTCTCGCGCCTGACCGACAACGCGCTCGGCCGGCTCGTCGCCAACCACGCGCGCGAGGCCGGCGTCTCGACGGAACACGTCGTCTGGACGCCGGAAGACCGCGTCGGCCTCTACTTCGTGGAGTTCGGCGCCGCCCCGCGCCAGCGGCGTCCTCTACGACCGCAAGGACGCGGCGATCGCCCACATCGGGCCGGGAATGGTCCCGTGGGCCGACGTGTTCCGCGGCGTGAAGTGGTTCCACACCAGCGGCATCACGCCGGCCCTGAGCGCGACGGCGGCCGAGGCGACGGCCGAGGCGCTGCGGGTGGCGAAAACGGCCGGGGTGAGCGTCAGCATCGATCTCAATTATCGGGCGAAGCTGTGGACGCAGGCCGAGGCCAACCGCCGCATGACCGAGTTGATGCAATTCTGCGACGTGCTCATCACGACGGAGGAGGACGCCGAGAAGGTGCTGGGCGTCGTGGGCAAGGACCACGAGGACACGGCCGTGCAGCTGACGCGCCGCTTCCCACTGCGGGCCGCGGCGATCACGATCCGCGACAACCCGCTGGTGTGGAAGAACCAGTGGACGGCCATCGCCTGCCGCGAGGGCCGCATCCTCAAGACGCGGACTTACGAGGTGGAAATCGTGGATCGAGTCGGCGCCGGCGACTCGTTCGCGGCGGGACTGATCCACGGCCTGCTCGACGGCGACCTGCAAAAGGGTCTCGACTGGGGCGTCGCCGCCAGCGCGCTGAAGCACACGCTGCCCGGCGATTTCGCCTGGATCACGCCTTTAGAGGTGGAGAATCTGCTCAAGGGCGGCGGGTTGCGGATCAGCCGGTGAAGACATGACAAGATGACAAGGTGACAAGGTGACTAGGTGAGCAGCAGGTTCACCGTGTCATCTTGTCATCTTGTCACCACAACGGGAGTCGGACTCGATGTTCCTGACCAGAGAGCAAGCCAGGGCGCTCGACCGGCGCGTCATCGAGGACATCGGCGTGCCCGGCGTGGTGCTGATGGAGAACGCAGGGCGCGGCACGGCGGAGCTGCTGTTGCGGCTGGGGGCGCGGGGGCCGGTCGTCGTCTGCTGCGGCAAGGGCAACAACGGCGGCGACGGCTTCGTGGTCGCGCGTTGGCTCGACAACGCCGGCGTCGCGGTGCGCGTGCTGCTGTTCGCCCGGCCGGAAGAGCTGACCGGCGACGCCGCGATCATGCACCGCATCCTCGCCCGGAGCGGGCCGCCGGTCGAGGCGCGGCCCGGTCCCGCCGTGGACGAGGCGGCGCTGCGGAACGAGCTGGCGTCGGCCGAATGGGTGGTGGACGCGCTGTTCGGCAGCGGTCTGCAAGGGCCGGTGCGGCCGCCGTTCGACCGGATCGTCGAGGCGATCAACGCGAGCGGCGCCCGTGTGCTGGCCGTGGACGTTCCCTCTGGACTGGATGCGGACACGGGAGAGCCGGTTGGTCCGACGATCCGTGCGTTGCACACGGCGACCATCGCGGCGGCGAAGAAAGGTTTCTCCCGGCCGGAGGCGGCGGCGTGGCTCGGAGAGGTCCACGTCATCGACATGGGGACGCCGCGGCGCGTGCTGGAAGCGGCGAGCGGGGGTGTGTAAGCGCCGCGAAAGCGCTGGCGTTCCCCGCCGAAGCGGGTATTCTCAAAAGGGGAGTCCGTTGGGTCCGATTACGCGGAGGCGATCATGAAGCGGGCGCTGCTGGCGGGGTGTGCAGCCGTCGCCGTGTTGGCCGGGATGGGATCGGCCGCGCGGGCGGTGGATCAAGACGCCATCGACAAGGCCATCGACCGCGGCGTGGAGTTCCTCCGCGGCGACGGTGCGCTGACCGGCGGAGACCGATCCATGCAGCCGACCGGCGCCACGGCGCTGGTCGGCCTGACCCTGCTGGAGTGTGGAGCCGCGGCCGACGACCCCGCCGTCCGCCGCGCCGTCGAGGTGGTGCGGCCGGCCGCCGTCACGACGACTCAAACCTATACGCTCGCCCTTTCCATCCTTTTCCTCGACCGCCTCGGCGACCCGGCCGACGAGCCGCTCATCCAGTCGATGACCGTGCGCCTGCTGGCCGGCCAGAACTCCACTGGCGGCTGGTCCTACACCTGCCCCAACGTCGCCGAGTCCGAGGTCCGCCGCCTCACCAGCGCCGTCCACGACGCGCCCAAGCCGGACAAGGGGCCGGACGGCAAACCCGTCAAACCGACCGTCAAAGGCCTGCCCCGCGAGATCCAGGATCAACTGGTGCGCATCGATCCGGCGCCTGTGGAAGACGCCCTCCAAAGGACGGGCGACAACTCCAATACGCAGTTCGCCACGCTGGCCCTGTGGGTGGCCCGGCGACACGGCCTGCCGGTCGAAAAGGCGCTGGCCCGCGTCGAACAGCGCTTCCGCGTCACGCAGGACCTCGACGGCGGCTGGGCCTACACGCCCGCGTTCGACGAGAGCGGAAGACTCCTGGTCCGCTCCAGCGCGACCATGACCTGCGCCGGCGTGCTCGGCCTGGAGGTGGGCCACGGAGTGGCGGCCGAAGCCGCCCAGGAGAAAGGCAAGGCCGCCCCCAATCTGGCCGCCGACGGCGCCCTCAAGAAGGCCCTGGCGGCGCTGGGCACGGCCGTCGGCGCTCCGCCAAGGGCGGGCAGGGCCCAATGGTGGGCGGCAAGTCGTACTACTTCTTCTGGTCGCTGGAGCGCGTGGCCGTCATCCTCGACCTGGACACGATCGGCGGCCACGACTGGTACGCCTGGGGTTCGGAGATCCTCGTGGCCAACCAGGGGGCGGACGGTTCCTGGCACGGCGAATACCCGGCCATGGTGGACACCTCCTTCGCGCTGTTGTTTTTGAAGCGGGCCAACATGGCCCACGACCTGACCGCGGCCCTCAAGGGCAAGGTCAAGGACGCGGTGACGCTCCACAGCGGCGGCCTCAGCGGCGACACGCTGAAGGGCGTGGAGCCGAAGGACCGGCCGGGGCCTGGCGACGCGCTGACGGCGGTGCGGCCGCCGGCCGACGAGACGGAAGGCGGCCGGATGGCCCGCGAGCTGGTGCAGGCCCCGGCGGAGCGCCGCGACGAACTGGTGCGGAAGTACCGCGACGGCAAGGGCGTGACGTACACGGAGGCGCTGTCCGGGGCGATCCCGCAGCTGAGCGGCGAGGACAAGAGCAAGGCGCGCGACGCCCTGGCGGAGCGGCTGACGCGCATGAAGGCGGACACGCTGACGCGCTACTTCCAGGACCAGGACGCGGAGATTCGCCGGGCCGCCGCCCTGGCCGCCGCCATGAAGGAGGCCAAAACGCTCATTCCCGACCTGATCCCCCTGCTGTCCGACTCCGAGCCGATCGTGGCCCACGCCGCCCACGCGGCGCTGAAGGACCTGACCGGCCAGGACCTGGGGCCGTCGGAGGCGGAGTGGAAGGCGTGGTGGAAGAATCGGGATCGGTGAATGTGGGGCCGGTTGCCAACCTGCCGTGGGACAGCGGCCGGTTGGCAACCGGCCCCACGTCTTTCCGTCGCCCTTATGCGGCCGTCGGCCGGACGGCGCTGGTACAATGGCGATCACGAAAGGAGGGAAGCGTGAACGATAGCTCTACCAAGAAGCCGCTGCAAGTATCGGACCACGGCACGGCGGGACCGTACCTCTGGGTGCCGGTGAGTCAGCTGGCGGAGGTTCAGCGACTGCTTGACGCGCATGGGGTGAAATACTGGGTGGAAGAGGATGCCATTTCGCTCGACGACGAGCCGGAAGAGACCATCATCGACTTCGGCCCCGGCGCCGACGGCGAGGCCGTGCAACGGATCCTGGACGCGCTCCCTGACTTCTGAGATGACGCCATGTCCTTGGCAGACGAGATCGCGGGGCTGCGGGACGCCGTCCTCGCCGACCTGGACGCGGCGCATGACTATTACGCGAACACCAAGGCGGCCTGGCGCGTCGTCCTGAGGTACATGAAGCGCGGCGGCAAGGTGCGGATCCACAACTCGGCGACCGGGAACGTGACGACCGAGAAGGAATTGCCCGGCAAGGCGCGATTGTACGTCACCGAAAACTTGAGGGCCGCCACACTTCAACAATTCGTTTCGCTGTTCGAGGAATTCGTCTTCGGCGTCCTGCGGCAATGGCTCCTGGCCTACCCGCAAAGGCTGGAGCGGAAGCAGGGCCCCATGTCGGTGATCCTGGCCGCGGTGGACCTGGAGTCGGTCAAGCTCGCCGCCGTCAACCGCGAACTGAACGAACTGAATTACCGGAAGGTCCGGGACTGGTTTTCATACCTGGAAGACCTTGTAAAGTTGGGATGCCCGACGGCCGACGAGATCGACCGCCTCGCCGAGATCAAGGCGACGCGGGACGTGTACGTTCACAACCGAGGTGTGGCCGGGGCGATTTACGAGGAAAAGGCCGGGAACAAAAAGCGGTGCGGCGCGGGGCAAAAGCTGGACCTGACGGAGCCGTATCACCGCGAGAGTTGGCAGCTCATCCGTAAAGTCGTCTCGGATGTTGCCGCCGCGGCCGTCGCGAAGGCGTGACCGGAACCTTTGCGAGCCGTCGCATGAGCACCGACGTCACCCGAGGCCCGAAACTCTGCCCCTCCTGCGGCCGGGAGAACCCGCCGACGGCCGTCCGCTGCTCCTGGTGTTCGATCCCTCTGGACGCCGCGATTCAATCGACGCCTTCCCCGGCGTGGTACGACGTCCATCCCTCGTCCCCTCCCGACGATGATGCGGCGATCAGCCGGCCGCCGCTGAAGGGGTGCATGGCAATGGCAGCAGCGGCCGGCGTTGGCTTACTTTTCCTTGCTTCCATCGTCGCTTCCTTCATCACATTCTTCACCGTCTGGACGGCCATGGCGTTCACAGTCAGTTGGCTGGATCCCCAGCTGTATCCCCCCGTCGGGTGCCTTGTGGGAATCCCCGTGGGCCTCCTGGCGGCCGTGTTCGTTGTGATCCTCGTCTACGTCATCCTGCGTCGTTGCGGGTGGCGTTGACGGTTTCCAGACTGCTCCTCTACAAATCCCGATTCGTCAACCCCGTCTGCTTCATGATGTCATGCTGCGTCCCCGTCTTCATGGTGCGGTTGCCGTGAACCGGGACGGGGACCGTGCGGGACCGATCGGGACTGAGATAGTGAAAGTGGGCGCCCTTGATACGGGCGAGCGTCCAACCCTTCTGCTCCAGGGCCTTGCACAACTCCTTGCCCGAAACGCGCTTCACAGTTCGATCTCACGCACGATGGGTTCGGCGACCGGCTCCAGGCCGCGGAACGGCTCCCCATGCTCGTTCATGACCTCGATCATGCCTTCGGCCGCCTCGCGGATGTTGGCCAACGCCTCTTCCACCGTCTCGCCTTCGGAATAGCAACCGGGCAAGGCGGGGATGGCCACCGAGTAACCGCCCTCCTTTTCGGGCGCAGGATGACTTTCACCTTCATGAAATAGCCTCCTTCAGACGGCCCGGCAGGTTCTCGCGCGAGATTCCGCCGGGCCAACCCTATCATACCGCTGCTTCAAGCAGTCACGCCACCCGGCGCCTGTCAGGACTCTCCCCCTGTCTCGTCGTCTCGTCGGCCGCCGCCCCTGACCTTGTGCCGTTTTCCCCATCCCGGCACAATGGAGTCGTCCGTCCGACTTTCCTTCCGGAGACCGTCGATGCTCCGACCCCAACGGTTGGTTCGCCCCTTCCTCGCGTTCCTCGTCCTCGGCTGCACCGCGCTGGGCGGCGCGGCCGTGCGGGCCGGCGACAAGTGGCCCGTCCCCGTCGGGCCTTCCCACGAGCCGGACCCCTTCCACTACGACGCCAAGGTCTGGAAGGACGTGCCCAGGGACTACCTCGACGACGCCGCGGCCTGCATTCTCCACGCCAGCACCAGCTACCTCGTCGAGCCGGACGGCACCGTCGAAACCGTCGTCCACGACGTGACCCGCCTCAACGGCCGAAAGGGGATCGAAAAACTCGGCGAATACCGCAATCTCAGCTACGACCCGTCTTACGAGACGCTCACCCTCAACACGGCCGTCATCCACAAGGCCGACGGCCACGACGCCCCCATCGAGCCGCGCGACGTGCAGCTGCGCGACGTCAGCACCGACTACCAGGTCTACGACCACGAGAAGCAGCTCATCATCAGCTTTCCCCACCTCGAAGTCGGCGACGTTTTCGAGGTCAAATGGACGGTGCGCGGCAAGAACCCCGAACACGCCGGCCAGTTCTTCACCCGCTACACCTTCGGCGACGCCACCTACCCCTGCGTCACCGACGAGCTGCGCGTCCGGCTGCCCAAGTCGATGCCGTTGAAATACGCCTCGTTCGTCGGGTCCATCGAGCCGATCCGCACCGAGGACAAGGATACCGTCCTTTACACCTGGAAATCGGAGCTGAACCGCCAGCTGCCGCAGGACGAGAACCTGCCCTCCAAGGAGACGCTGTTCAAGGGCGTCGCCTGCTCGACGTTCCCGTCGTGGGAGGCGATCGGCCAGTGGAAGCAGAAGCTGCGCGAGGACTGCTGGGTCTGCACAGGCGACGTGCATCAGACGGCCTACGACGTGACGAAAGGCCTGAAGGACCCGATCGCCAAGGCCCGCGCCCTCGTCTACTGGATGCGCCGCAACATCCGCTACGTCTCCACCGGCGAGATGCACGATTATACGCCCCATAAGCCCTCCGAAATCCTGGCGAATCGCTACGGCGACTGCAAGGACGGCACGCAGCTCCTCGCCGTCATGATGCGTGAGGTCGGCATCAAGGTGGAGCTGGCCACGCTCGGCGCCGAGGACGACGGCCAGGTGCTGAAGGCGGTGCCGTCGCCGTGGGGCTCGCACGCCATCCTCGTGGCGACCATCGACGGCAAGGAGCACTGGGTGGACACCACCTCCAGCCTGGCCGGCTGGGACTTCCTGCCGCACGACGACCGCGACCGCCTCTGCTACGTCGTGGACGACAAGGGGGCGATCCGCCTGACGCGCACCCCGCCGCCGGCCCCGCGCGACAACCGCATGGAGCAGGTCACGAATGTCTGGGTCGGCCCCGACGGCTCCACGCGCTGCGAGCGCGACGTGACTTCCTACGGCACGGCGTCGCTGGTCGAGCGCGACGCCTACCTGGAGGTCCCGGTCGGCGAGCGGCGGCGGCAGGTGACGGCCGAATTGCAGGACGCCAACAGCAGGGCCAGACTGGTGCGGCTGGACATCGACGAGGAGTCGCTGCGCGACTTCGACCGGCCGGTGAAGGCCCACGTCGATTTCATCGTCGGCGACCAGTTCAGCGGCGACCCGGACAAGGAGGGCAGCGTCGCCGACAGCAAGGTGTGGGGCAAGTTCGTCGCCTACAACCTCGACTACGACCGCAAGACGCCGCTGGAGTTTTATTCGACTTTCGAGACCCATCATACCTACATCGTCCACATTCCGGCCCTCTTCGCCCTGGACGGCACGCCGAGCGATCAGACGCTGACGTCGCCGTGGGGCGAGTTCACCCGCAAGGCGGCCTTGTCGGAGGACGGCCGAACGCTGACGGTGGCGTTCACGATGCGGCTGGACAAGGCCCGCGTGGAACCGGCCGACTTCGATCAGTTCCGGGCGTTCCACGAGAGCGTGAGCCGGTACTACCGGGCGTGGCTGACGCTGAAGCCGGCGCAGGAGATGGCCGACGCGAAGGCGCTGGAGGGGCTGCTGGCGGCGGCGCCGGACGACGCCGACGTGGCGGCGGCGCTGGCTCGCATCGAGCACCGGAATGACAAGGACGCCGACGCCCGCCGCGTGCTGCACGTCGGCTTGTTCTACCACCCCGGCGACGAGGCGTTGCTGAAGCTGAACGTCAAGGCGGCGGCGACGGCGAAGGACGAGACGGCGGCCCAGCGCGAGCTGGTGCGCCGCTACCCCGGCAACGACCTGTACGGCGTGGAGCTGGGGGCGCTGCTCGTGGACCAGAACCAGCACGACGCGGCCCGCAAGGTGCCTGGAGCCGCTGACGCAGCACGGCAACGACTCGCACCGCGGCCAGGCGTACTTTCACCTGGCCCGCGACGAGTACCGCACCGACCACGACGCCGACGCCGACAAACATCTCGACGAGGCGATCAAGTACGATCCCGATATTCTCAATACGGTGCGCGGCAACGTCCTGCGCGGCCTGGTGTACGAGGATCTGAAGCGGCCGGACGACGCGGTGCGGTCGTATCAGCTGGCGCTGACGGTGGACAAGGAAGCGGCGCAGCCGCTGGAGGGGCTGGTGCGGCTGTCGCTGGCGGCCGGCAAGACGGACGAGGCCGCGACGTACCTGCGCCGCTACGTCACCGCGGTCGGCGACGACTTCGACGGCCTGCTGACGGCGGCCGACTTCGCGCTGCGGCTGCGGCGCTGGGACGACGCCTTCGAGCTGGCGTCGAAGGCGCGCGACCAGAAGTTCCACGAGAAGGAGCAGCGCATCCTCGGCCTGGTCGAGCTGCACCGCGGCGACTTCGCCGCGGCGGCGGATCACCTGACCAAGGCCGACCCCGACGACGAGGTGCTGACCGGCCTGATCCGGGCCGACCTGGCGCTGGGGACGCTGCGCGAGGCGGGCTACCAGGCCGAAAAGGCCGGCAAGCTCGATAAACAGAGTCCCGAACTCGCCGCTTCCTGCGAGCACGTCCTGCGGCTGATGCAGCGGCGGCAGGCGCTGGCGAAGCTGCAAGAGTTCCCGGCCGGCAAGGAAGCGGACTGGGCCGGGGCGCTGGACCGCGTCGTTTGCGCGGAGGACGCGCTCGACGGCGAGGCGGGAGCGGACGCGGCGGCCGGCCTACTGGAGCCGATTTTCTCCAAGGGGCTGGAGATGGGGCCGGCGTTCGCCGTGCGCGGCCGAATGGAACTCGGCAAGGGCCGGCTGACGGCGGCGCTGGCCGACGCCGAACGGGCTGTGAAGCTTTGTCCGCGGGAGGCCGGCGGTTACTACGTCCGCGGTCAGGTGCGGCTGGAGCGGAACGACCTGCCCGGCGCCCTGGCCGACCTGGAGAAGGCGGGCCAGCTGACGGAGTCGCACGACGCCGACGTGCTGCACGCCTGGGCGACGCGCCCTGGCCACGGCCGGCCGACTGAAGGACGCCGTGGACATCCAGCAGAAGGCGGTTCGGCTGAAGCCGAAGGACAAGGAGATGGCCGACCAGCTCAAGGCGTTCGAGAAGCTGGCGGGGCACGCGGGTGGGGGGAAGTAAATCCAGGCGAGCGGGGTTGCGTCAGCGTCCCGAGATCGTTGCGCTCTCCGAAACGATGCGCACTCAGGGCGCTGACGCAACCCCGCTCGCCGGATAACGCGCATGAAATGGTACATCGCCGTCCTCCTGATTCTGTTGGCCGCCCTGCTGCTCGACGCGGGACTGCTGGCTTATTCCATGTACGTCCTGCTCGGTCTGCTCCTCCTCACGCGCTATCCTCGCCCGCTCCTGGATCAACCACCTGTCCGCCTCCCGCGCCTGCACGCCGCCCAAGTCGGCCTCCGAAGAAGACGACAAGGATGAGAAGGATCGTCATAATCTCACGGCCGAGATCGGCGAGCGGATCAAGGTGCGCGTGACGGTGACAAACGGCGGCCGGCTGCCCGTGCCGTGGGTGCTGCTGGAGGACGTACTGCCTAAAGATGCCCTGGACAAGCGCTTTCCGAAGCTCAAGGTGAAGGGCAAGCGTCTGCGCATCGCCATGCTGTCGGCGGGCGGCACGGTGGACGTGGACTATTCGGTCGAATGCCTCGGCCGCGGCTACTTCCAGATCGGCCCGCTGATGATGGAGAACGGCGACCTGTTCGGTCTGCATCGGCGCTTCCGCGTGGACGCGGCGCCAGCCTACCTGATGGTCTACCCGCGCATCATCCCGCTGGAGGGCTACGACCTGACCTCGCGCCGGCCGATCGGCGACGTGCTGCTGACGCACCGGCTGTTCGAGGATCCGACGCGCGTCGCCGGCGTCCGCCCCTACGAACTGGGCGACCCGCTCAGCCGCATCCACTGGCGCGCCACGGCCCGCACCGGCGCCTTGCACAGCAAGGTCCACGAGCCGTCCACGCTGGCCGGGGCGACGCTGCTGCTCGACTTCCACACGGCCGGCTACCCCCAGCGCGGCGAGCCGTTCCGCTCCGAGCTGGCCGTGACGGCGACGCTGGCGCTGGCCAACGCGGTCTACGAGATGGGCCAGCAGGTGGGTCTGGTGACGAACGGCCGCGACGCCGCCGACCGCCTCCGCCCGGCGAGCCGGGAGCGTGAGCGACCGGAGGACCCGCGCACGCGCCAGGCGGCGCGGGCTGCGACGGCGGTGAAGGAGGAAAGCCATCGCTTACAGCCGTTGATCGTGGAGACGCGCCGCGGCGTGGAGCAGCTGCACCGCATCCGCGAGACGCTGGCGCGGGTGGAGCTGACCGACGGCCTGACCTTCGCCGAGCTGGTCACGGAGACGACGAGCCGGCTGCCGCGCGACGCGACGATCGTGGCGGTGCTGCCGGACGTGCCGGAGGAGACGGCGATCGCGCTGGGCGGTCTGCGTCGGGCCGGCCGGGCGATCACGGTGGTGCTGATCCAGCACGACGAGAACGCCGTGGAGACGAGCTACGGCCGACTCATCGCGGAAGGGATGCGCGATATCCGGCATCTCAAGAGCGAGGCGGAAGTGCCGGAGCTGTGCCGCAAGCAGGTGGATCGGTCGGCGCCGTACAGCGTGGTGTGAGAGGCGGGCCGAGTCCGGTCGCTATGCCGATAGACCCGCGAGGAACGCTTGCGGCGTCAGGATGGAAACTTCGCGGAACGGGTGGAGTACGAGAAGATCGGCGTCTCCGCTGATGATGTGGCTCGCTTGGCCGCTCACAGCCAATTCCAAGAATTTGTCATCTTTGGGATCACGACACACCGTAATCGCCTCGTTGACCTCAACATTCTCCGCAGTCAACACAAGAGCGGCGAAGAACTCCATGCGCATCGGTTCGGGGACGTATCTGTCAAACTTCGGCCGGCGCAGCACGTCGTCCAACTCAGCCACCGTGGCCTCGGACACCAACAGGTTGCCGCGCGAGGCCGCGGCGTCGAAGGCTTGGCGCGGCACGGAGCGCGGAAGCAGTAAGGCGCTCACAATGACGCTCGTATCGATGACGACCCGCATTTCACTCGTCGCGGAGAAGCGACTCCAGGGTTTCCGGGGTCAGGCCTTGTGCCTCGGCGTGTCGTCCGATTTCGTCCATGATCTCCTTCAGCGGGCGCGGGGGCCGGGCGGTCAATTCCCGCAGGCGAAGGCCGAGCAGGAGTTGCAGCTTGTGCCGTTCATCCTCGGACGCGGCGGAGAAGGCGCGGGCCGTGTCCGCATCGACTTCGAGCGAGATCGTTGCAGTAGCCATGATTCACCCACAAGAGGAGAGAATGCTCTGAACAGCTTCCCTGACCTTACTATACTCGACGCCATGCTGGTGAAGGATCTGCGAAAGCGCCGGATCCGCCAGCCGCACGACGGCCAGCAGCAGGTGTTCCGAGCCGATCCAGGTATGGCTCAGGTCTAACGCCTCGCGTTCCGCCGTTTGGAGCAGCGGCTCCAGCAGGGCATCGAAGTCCCATCTCTGGTACACCTCACGAGTCTTTGCGAACAGTAATTGTCCCCTTTTGGAGTCGTAAACGACGGGATGTTCCCTCGCCTTGGCATCCAGCAAACGATCCACCCCGCGGGCAAGGTCGAATGGATCCACGCCCATCTTCTCCAAGGCCACGCGGCCGACCTTGCGCTCCCACAGTAGGAGCGACCACAGCACCATCATGACGATGGAAAAACCATCGACCACATCCAAGCCGCGGTCGATCGCGCGGGAAGGTATCTGCTCAAGGATTCGCTGGGCGGCATCCGTGATATGCCGCTCGCTCCATTTCGGGTGCCCCATGCCTCTCCTCCACAGCGACGGTTACCGGCTATACCACGCAATCAGCTTCGCCAGCTCCCCCTGCCGCGCCAGGATGCGGAAGCCGGTGCGCTGACGGTACGTCGCCAGGATGCGGTTGAAGCCGAAATGATCGTCCACTACCGTCAGCGCCTTGACCACCGCCTCCTCGCGCGGCCCCTCCCGGTACATCCGCGACGCCCACAGGAGGATCGGATACGTCAGCGCCAGCAGCTCGAAGCCCTCCCAAAACGGCATCCCGAATGACGCCGGGCCGCAAAACTGCACCGAGCCTACCTTCATCGCATAATAGCGCTCCAGAATATACTCCGCCTCCAGCGGCAGCGGGCCGCGCGGTTTTTCGACCTCCTCGAACGTCGTTTCCGGCAGGCCCCCGTGCATCCGCGGTACGGGGCCGGTCCCGCGCGCGAAGCGCCAGGCCGCGTGCATCAGGGCCAGCCGGCCGCGGCGGGCCACGCCGCGGTTCGGGCCGTGGTCCTTGCGCGTGAACAGCGCCGTCGCCTGGCGGAACAGCACCCGGCCGATCCAGCCCGGACGCGGCACCTTCATCAGATTGTCCGGCGCCAGCGTGTCGGCCGAGCGCTGCAACACGGTCAGCAGGTCGCCCAGCCGCGCGCCCGTGAGGTGTTTCAGATTCGCCTTGCGCATCTGCTCGCCCAGCGCCAGGCACTTGCGCAGCCGCCGTTCCAGCGGCTCCTTGCGGTTGCGCAGAAGAGCCAAGCAGCGCCTCGACGACGCGATGCACGTCGGGCCAGCTGACCTTCAGGCCGGGCTGCAACGAGGGCGGCGGCGTCAGCGCGCCGTCGGGCTGCGGCGCCAGCTTCTCGCGCTCGGCCAGGCGGGCGGCGAACTCCTTCAACGCCGGATCGTGTTCGGGCAGCGGCCGGCCCTTGTTCGCCGCCGCCGACGGGCAGGCGTATCGCAGGCCGACGCTCCAGTGGTCGCCCGTCGGGATCAGCACGAACGGGAACAGCCGGCACGCCAGCGGCTTCGTCTCGTAGCCGTGCCGCTCGTGGACGCGGCAACGGCCCTGCTCGCTCAGGAAGACGCAGCTGCCGTCGGGCCGGTGGTTGAGCCGCCATTTCCGCGCCCACGGCGGGCCGTGACGGACGAACGGGGCGAAGCCGCCGAGGTCCTTGTCGCGGTCCCAGCCCTGGGCGTCGATGCGCTTCTTCTCCTCGTCGGTGACGGTGACGAGGTACTCCTGGCAGCAGGTACCGCAGACGTGGCAATCCCAGTTTTGCAGGACGGGGAGATGACGGATGGGGAGCGGCATGGACCGACCGGGAATTGGGTGCGGAGCGAGGGGCTTATCCCGCCATTGTACCAGGGCGAGCGGCGCGGCGTCAGCCCGCCGTGTGTTCGAAGCGCCGGCCGCCACGGCGGGCTGACGCCGCGCCGCTCGCCGGAACGGGGAAACTTCTTAAAAAAACGTGAGTCCCGGTCTTGCAATCATCCCCGAACCCTGTCAGACTTTCCCGATGGGGCGGTTGCGCCGTCCGGGAGCGAATTCCGCCGCCGGGCAAGGATTTATTCCCCTCCCTTCCGCCCCCGACCTATAGTTGCTATGGTAAACGAACCGTTCGATCGCGTCGTGGGTTCTCCTTGCGTCAGCCATGGGTAGGCCGATGCCGGCGCCAGCCACTAATGACGAACTCCTCGATCTGGTGCGCAAGTCCGGCGTTCTGGACGAGAAACGTCTCGACGCCTACGTCGCCAAGATGGCGTCGTCCGGCGCCATTCCGCCCGAGCCGGGGAAGTTCGCCGGCCAAATGGTGGCCGACGGACTGCTCACCCACTTCCAGGCCGAGCAGTTCCTCCAGGGCAAGTGGCGCCGCTTCACCATCGGCAAGTACAAGGTCCTCGAACGGCTCGGCTCCGGCGGCATGGGCAGCGTCTACCTGTGCGAACACAAGCTGATGCGCCGCCGCGTGGCCGTCAAGGTGCTGCCCACCGCCAAGGCCGACGACCCCGCCTCGCTGGAACGCTTCTACCGCGAGGCCCGCGCCGTCGCCGCCCTCGACCATCCCAACATCGTCCGCGCCTACGACATCGACCAGGACGAGAAGCTCCACTTCCTCGTCATGGAGTACGTGGACGGCGCCAATCTGCAGGAGATCGTCAAGCGCACCGGGCCGATGGACGTGCTGCGGGCGGCCCACTACATCCGCCAGGCGGCGCTCGGCATCCAGCACGCCCACGAGGCGGCCGGACTGGTCCACCGCGACATCAAGCCGGGCAACATCCTGGTCGATCGCAACGGCATCGTCAAAATCCTCGACATGGGCCTGGCCCGCTTCTTCCACGACAACGACGACATCCTCACCAAGAAATACGACGAAAACGTCCTGGGCACGGCCGACTACCTGGCGCCGGAGCAGGCGCTCGACAGCCATGCCGTGGACATCCGGGCCGACATCTACAGCCTCGGGGCGACGTTCTATTTCATCCTGACGGGCCGGCCGCCGTTCGCGGAAGGCACGGTGGCGCAGAAACTGATCTGGCACCAGACGCGGCAGCCCAAGTCGGTGCGGCTGTTGCGGCCGGACGTGCCGGAGGATCTGGCCGCCATCCTCGAAAAGGTGATGGCCAAGGATCCGGCCGAGCGCTACCAGACGCCGATGGAGGTGGCGGAGGCGCTGGCGCCGTGGACCACGACGCCGATCCCGCCGCCGCCCGAGGCGGAGATGCCGCAGCTCAGCCCGGCCGCAATGGGCGGCGGCGTCCCGGGCAGCGACGTGACGCGCACCGGCGCCTCCAGCGATCCGCCGTCCGGCACGCGCAAGCCGTGGCAGGTGTCCAACGGTTCGCCGTCGTCGTCGGCCCCCGCGACCGCTCCGCCGGCCGTCGCACCGTCGGCCCCCGTCGTCAACGTGCGCAAGAGCGGGCCGATGCCGGCTGCGGCCCCGGTCCCGTCGGCCCCGTTCGTCAACCTGCGCAAGAGCGGGCCGATGCCGGCCGCGCCCGTGGCCGTCCCTGCGCCGCCTCCCGCGCCGGCCCCCGCCCGGCCGGTTGCAACCGCCGCGCCGCCCGTCGCCAAGGCACCGGTGCGCCCGACCCTGTCGCCCGTACCACTGCGACCGGCGCCCGCCCCGGCTCGGCCGGCCGTCGCTCCCGCGCCGGCCCGGAGTCCCGCGGCCGCCCCGCCGGAAGAAGAGGAAGCCGCCTCCTGGGACAAGCTGGATTCCGACACCGTGGATCCCGCCGCTCAGCTGGACACCGCCCCGAAATCCGGCAAGCGCCCCGGCCCGCCGCGGGCGGGGATGAGCGGCCGGGCCGTGACCCCACCCCTCCTGTCGGGCCGGCGCCTCTGGATCGTGATCGGGGCGGCCGCGGCCGTGGTCCTCATCGTCGTCGGCGTCTTGATTGCGATCGCCTCCTCCAACGGTCCTCGAACCGACGGATCGACGGATCGCGAACCGCTCCGCGTCGATCCGAGCGGCGCCGACAAGGCGTTTCGCTCCCTGAAGGAGGCGCTCCAGCACGCCCGCCCCAACGATCACATCGTCCTGGCGGCCGACCTCCAGGAAGACGACGTCACGGTCAGCAAGATCGAGAACCTGACGATCGAGTCGGCGACGCCGGAACACCGAGCCGTATGGGGCGGCACGGGCCGGGCGATGGACAAGCTCCTGAACGTCAACGACGCCCCCGGTTTTCATCTCAAAGGGATCACCTTCGACGGCGACGGCAAGACACACACCCTCGTGCAGCTGTACGGCGCCTGTCCGGGGATGACCCTGGACTCGCTCCGCTTCAAGGGGATCAAGACGTATGGGCTGGTCGTGGCCGACTGCGACGGCGCCGCCGACCGGCCCGTGGTCCTGTCCAATCTGAGCTTCGACACCGGCGCCGACACGCAAACGGCCGTGTACTTCTTTTTCAGCGGCAAATCGGCGGAGCCGAAGGCCATCGTCGCCAAGGGCCTGACCTTTGGTTTCCCCGGCGTCCATGTCCAAACCTCCAATCCCGACCTTCTCAAGCAGCTGGAATCGGTGAACGCCCTCTCGCCGATTCGGGCCGAATTTCAGAAGTAGCACCGCATCCTTCGTTTCTCTCGTCCCTCCTTCTTTTTCCGAATCCCTGCTGCCTCGGTTCCGCGAACCGGGTAGAATGACGGAGAGGGAACCGCGCCGCTCGCCTAGACCGCGTGAGAATGGTGAACTTACCGATCTACCTGGACAACCACGCCACGACGCGAGTCGATCCGCGCGTGCTGGGCGTCATGCTGCCGTACTTCACGGAGCAGTACGGCAACGCGGCCAGTCGGCAGCACGGGTTCGGCCAGCGGGCCGAAGAGGCGGTGGACCGGGCGCGCGAGCAGGTTGCCGGCCTGATAGGCGCCGAGGCGCGCACGATCGTCTTCACCAGCGGCGCCACGGAGAGCAACAACCTCGCCCTCAAGGGCGTCGCGGCGGCCTACCGCAAGAAGGGCGACCACCTGATTTCGGTCGCCACGGAACACAACGCGGTCCTCGACCCCCTGCGGCGGCTGGAGCGTGACGGCTTCCGCGTGACCATCCTGCCGGTGGACGGGTTCGGCCGCGTGACGGCGGAGCAGGTGGAAGCGGCGCTCACGGAGCGGACGGTCCTTGTCAGCGTGATGGCCGCCAATAATGAGATTGGGACGCTTCAGCCGGTGCGCGCGATCGGTCGGCTGTGCAAGCGGCGCGGCGTGTTGTTCCACACCGACGCGGTGCAGGCGGCCGGGAAACTCCCCCTCGACGTGGACGAGATGGGGATCGACCTGCTGAGCCTGTCGGCCCATAAGATGTATGGGCCGAAGGGCGTCGGCGCCCTGTACGTCCGGCGCCGCGAGCCGCACGTGCGGCTGGAAGCACAGATCGACGGCGGCGGCCACGAACGCGGCTTGCGCAGCGGCACGCTGCCGGTCCCGCTGATCGTCGGCTTTGGGACGGCGTGTGAATTATGCCGTCAGGAGATGGCCGAAGAGGCCGAACGGCTGCAGGCGCTGCGGGAACGACTGCGGGAAGGAATTCAGGGCCAGCTGGAGGACACGGTTCTTGCACGGCCATCCGACGGAGCGGCTGCCGGGCAACCTGAACCTCGGTTTCGGGTACATCGACAGCGGCGCCTTGATGACGCGGATGCGGGACGTGGCGGTCAGCTCCGGGTCGGCGTGTACGTCGGCCAGCGTTGAGCCGAGCCACGTGTTGCGGGCGATCGGCGTCGCGGACGAGTTGGCCCACGGCAGTATTCGCTACGGCCTGGGCCGGTTCACGACGCCGGACGAAGTGGACTACGCCGTCGAGGAGACGGTGCGGGCGGTGCAGTATTTGCGGGCGATCAGCCCGGCCTTCGCGCTGCACCGAGGGGCGATAGTTTGACGCTTGCCGCACGGGCGGCGGGCATTCCGAAGTAGGACAAGAACAGGAGAACAGTTCGCATGTCGATTCAAATGGCGGAACAGACCCCCGTCCAGGCGCCGCCGACGGCGCCGCTGACGGTGACGGAGAAGGCGGCGTCGAAGGTGAAGCAGATCATCGCCGAGCAGCAGCCGGCCAACGGCGCCGCGCCGGAGAAGCTGTACCTGCGCGTGCGCGTGGTGGGCGGCGGCTGCAGCGGCTTCCAGAACAAGCTCGACCTCGACCCGCAGGTCAACGACAAGCTGGACGAAGTCTACGACTTCCACGGCATCCAGGTGGCGGTGGACAAGCGGAGCCTGATGTACCTGGAAGGGGCGGTCGTGGACTACCACGACGAGCTGCACCGCCAGGGCTTCAGCATCACGAATCCGCAAGCCAAGAGCACCTGCGGCTGCGGCAGTTCTTATTCGGTCTGAGCGCATCGACCAGCCCGAAGCGCGAGCGAGGGGTTTTCTTCCCTCGCTGGCGCTTCGGGCTGGTCGAGACATTTCACAACCCAAGGAAGGGAGAACGACGTGGCCATCCGCATCATCAGGAAAAAGGGCATCCTGCTTCTGGGGATCTGGGTCATCATCCAGGGACTTCTGCCCTTGGTCAAATGGCCGGACCCCATCGGGTCGTTCCTCCCGTGGGCGGCGGCGATCCTGGCAGTCGTCGCGGGGGTGCTGCTGATTCTGGATATGTAGAGTTTTGAGGGCGCTTAGCTCAGCGGCTAGAGCACCTCGCTTACACCGAGGGGGTCGGGGGTCCGAATCCCTCAGCGCCCACTCTTTTCTTCAATCGCACTCGCGGAGTCGCCGCAGCGCCGACGGGATCCGGAAGCGGCCGCCTCACTCGACCGTCACCTCAAAGGAATGAAGCGCCTCCTTCCCCACGGCGTCGCGCACACTGACGACGACGGCGACCGTCTTGCCCTTCTGGGCGGCCGGAACGTCCCAGCGCACTTCGCCGCTCCCCGATATCGTCATTCCGTCCGGCCCGCTTTCCAGCTTGTATTTGAGGCCGCCGGACTTCGATTTCACATCCAGCCGATACGCATACGGTTCTCCAGCCGTAGTATGAGTCTTCGGCGGCGACAGGACGAACAAGTAGTTTTGGCCCGTCCTGTCCAGTTCGGCGATCAGGTCGAAGGGCCGGACCACGATTTGCTTGTTGTCCTGTCGCAGAAAGACCAGAAGGTTCGCGCGGGGCAAGTAGTGGATGCGCGGCTCGTGCTGGAAGTTGTACCAGCGGTGGGTGACGCTCGACCCATTCATCCCTGCCAGGGCGTCGTCCTGGAAGGTGAACAGCTGCCGGCGGTCAGCCGTCGTGCAGACGGCTGCCTCCTGGCCGCGTGCGGCGAGGAAGAAACGCGCGTCTTCCGTCGGCAGCAACATCCACCCGACGAGCCAGTCGGCCGAGATCTCTTTCACACCGCCGGTTGCTCTGTTGAAATCCTTGGCGGGGCGGGCGTATAATGGTATTATGAACACCAGCAGACCGATGACCAAGTCGCCTCGGGCCGTGGCCCAAGAGGCGCTGCGCCTGGCGCGGGAGGTTCTGCCCGCCTATTCGTCGAAGTTCTCCCGCAAGGACTTCACCCAGCACCAACTGTTCGCCGCCCTGGCCCTGAAGACCTTCTTCAAGACCGACTACCGGGGCGTCGTCCGGTTGCTGGCCGACTTCGCCGAGTTGCGCGAGGATCTCGGCCTGGCCGCGGCGCCCCACTACTCGACCCTCTGCTATGCCGCCAAGCGGCTGCTAAAAAAGGGGCGTTCGTCGTACTCCTCTTCCGCGCCACCGTGCGCGCACAGGAAGGCGGGTTGATCGGCGCGAAGCCGACGGCCGCCATCGACGCCACCGGCATGGAGAGCCGCCACACGTCCCGCTACTTTTTCAAGCGGGCCGGCCGTAAACACAACTCCAGGCTGTGGACCAAGTTGGCCGTGGCCTGCGACACGGCCAGCCACTTCTTCACCGCAGCCACGGTCAGCCTCGGCCCCGCCAACGACGCGCCGCAGTTCCGCCCTCTCATGGCCCAGGCGTCGCTGGCGGTCGGCTACGACCGGGTGCTCGGCGACGCGGCGTTCGACGGCGAGGAGAGCCACCGCTACTGCCGGGAGGACTTGGGCGTCCGCTCGACGGTGATCCCGATCAACCGGCGGAACGGGGGGCGGAAGTGGCCCAAGACTCGCTACCGGCGGCAGATGGTCAAGCGGTTCCGCAAGAAGCCGCGGGGCAGCCGGCACAAGCGCGTCTACGGGCAGCGCTGGCAGGCGGAGAGCGCCTTCTCCCGACACAAGCGGCTGCTCGGCTCGGCGCTGCGGGGCAAGTCGGATGCGTCGCGCGAACACGAGTGCTACCTGCGGGTACTCACCCACAACCTCATGCTCCTCGCCGCTACAGGTTAGAGGATTTCAACAGAGCAACCGCCGGTGTAAAGATGGCTGAAGGACCGAAAGATCAGACGGCCGTCGGCGTTGGGCACGACCCATTCCCCGAATTGCCCAAGCGATGCGGAGCCGTTCCGAGCTTTTCCATCGGCCAGATGCATCACGGCGAAAGCGGCGGGCCACAGGCTGGGGTTCCAGCCGGTGAACGTCTGGCCGTCCGCGGAGACGTCCAGCCCGAAGCCCCACTGCTTCGTTCTGTTGAAGTTGTTGCCCTCGACCGCCAGGGGTTCGAGGCGGTCCACGTCCATCAGGATCAGGTTGCCGCCGCACCAGAGCGCCAGGGGGCCGCGAGTCGCTTCCCATCAGGGCCGTCAACACCGTGCCGCCGCCGGGGACCGGCGCGATCTTTCGCGCTCGAACGTGCGCAGGTCGTATCGCTGAATGATCTTCTGTCCGGGCAAGACGACCAGCAGCTTATCGCGGCCGGCGGCGTAGCGCACATCGTCCGGCGCCTCGATCTCGTGGACGATCCGGGCCTGGAACACGTCGAAGATGACCAACTTTTTCGCGTTCTTGAGGTAGAAAATCAGGAATCGGCCGCCGCCCCCCGTCTTCACCTGATCGAACGGCTCGGGCAGATCGACGGCGACGCGCGCCTTCACCGCCGTTTGCACGGGCAACTCGGCAGGGCGAAACGGCTCGCCGAGCCGGAGCGCCCGCAGCAGCTCGGCGAAGGATTCCACGAACTGCTGCCGCGGCGCCGTACCGCCCTCGGAGCGCAGCGCCCCGAGCGTCCGGCCCAGCGACGGCGACGCCGCCACCGCCTCCGCAACCTCCTGCGGCTTCACGCCGACCTCGGCGGCCGCCTGCGTGAGATCGAGATCCGCCTCGAACCGCGCGGTCAAAGCAGCGATGAGGTCGGAGCGGTCGGTGCGCCCGCCGGTCTTCTCCAGCGCCGCGCGATAGCGGTCGTTGTCGCCGCGGAGCAAGGCCGTGAAGCGGTCGCGCGGCGGGTACAGGGCGAGAACGGAGTCGGCCTCCGCCTTGGCGAAGGCGCCCGCGTTGTTCTCGACGTGTTCGCGGACCTGATCGGCCTTGTCATTGAGGCCGCGGGCGTGGCACGACAGGCAGGAGACGCCGGCGATCACCGCATGTTCCGGACGTTTCGGATCGCTTACGATGGCGATCTGCGCCTGGTCGAGCCGCTTGGCGGCCCCGTCCACGAGGAAGAAGCCGTGCAAGCCGTTGGGCAAGTCGAAAATGATTTCGCCGCCGTCGGGCTGGAACGACTCGGCGGCGCCCACGGGACCGAGCGGGTGGGCGAAGATATTTTTCAGGCCGGCGCCGCCGGCGAAGTCGTAGCTCTTCCAGTAGGCACCGTAGCTGGACTCGTGGCGCTCGATCACGCGGTTGTTGCGCGACACGCCGGAGTCGGCGAAACCGGCGCGGGCCACGCGGTCGGCGCGGATGTCCTCGGCCGCGTCCACGTGCAGGAGCGCCTCCAGCTCGAGGTCCGTTTTCGGCAGCTTGAGGAGTTCGTAGTAGAGCGGCGGCCGGGCGGCCACGGCCGTGAACCAGTCCCCGCGGACGCACGGCACGGCGCACCCCGCGGCCTCGGCGACGATCTGGAAAGCCTCGCCTTCGGAAACACACCCATACGGGTAGTCGGCGACGAGGCGGTCCCACGCCGCCTCGTCCCACTTGTAATCGCGCAGGTCGATGCGAAGGAGCGTCTTCTCCGCATCGACCGGGCGCGGCGTCGCGATTTCGCGGCCCCACGACAGGCTGTTGAGCAGCTTGGCGAGGGCCTGGCGGTACGTCTCCAGCTCGTCCTCGGCCAGGCCGGCATTGCGGAGATTGGCGAGGGTAAAATATCGGATAAAGCGGCGGTCGCGTTCCGGCAGACCGGCGAGGTCATCCTTCATGGCGCGCGGCAGATCGGCAAAGGCGACGATTCCGCGCTCCGGCGGGGCTGGGCCGAAGTCCGGGGCGCCGGCCTCGATCCAGCTGCGGAGGACGGCGACATCGTCCGGACTGGGCCGGGGATCGGCGCCCTCCGGCGGCATCTCGCCGTCGCGGACGCGCTTCAGCAGCGCGGATTCGTCCGGCCGGCCGGGCACGATCTTCTTGCGGGCGACCAGGCGCGATCGGTCGAGGACGTAATTGAAGCCGCCCTCCATCGCCCCGGCCTTGCCGTGACAACGATGGCAGTTGGTGCGCAGGATCTCACCGGCCCGCCGGGCGACGGCCTGCGAGTCAGCCTGCGGCGCGGTTTCGGTTGGCGGCCGTGTTTTCGTCACGAAGTAGCTCGCCCCATAGACCGCGAGGCCTGCCAGCGCCACGAGCGGCGCCGCGACGGAGACCCGTCGCCAGGAAAGACGCAGGGACATGGCGGGTCTCGCAACGGGCTGGAATTGGAAAGAAGCGACGCCTCCTCGTGGAAGATGGATTCTACGCTCCCCGGACGACCCGATCAACCAAATACCGCGCACAGCCGCAGATGCTGTTCCGGGTCGAGCGCCTCGGCGCGCGTCGTCCCCTCGATGCCCAACTCCGTCAGCTTCGCGTCCACTTCCTCCTTGCCGAAACGGCCGTTCGGCAGGCTCACGAGCGCCCGCGCAGGTTCTTGCGCCGGTGGACGTACAGGTCGCGGAGGAAATGGCGGAAGCGCGTCACGTCGCCGACGTGTTCGCGCTTGGCCGGGTTGGGTCGGATCAGCACGAAGGCCGAGTCCACCTGCGGCCGCGGCCAGAACACGGTCGGCGGCAGCCGCCGCACCACCGTCACGTCCGCAATGCTCTGCGTCAGCACGGCCAGGGCGCCGTAAGGCTTCGTGCTGACCGTCGCCGTTAACCGCTCCGCAATCTCCCATTGCACCGTCACCACCAGCCGCTCGGCGTTGAGGTCGGACAGCAGCACGTTGGAGATCACCGGCACGGCCACGGCATACGGCAGGTTGGCGACGACCTTGAAGTACGGTGCGCCGGTGCGCCGCTTGAGGTCCGCGACGGCGTGCAAGACG
The DNA here is from genome assembly GCA_963771935.1 of uncultured Planctomycetaceae bacterium. GTDB lineage: Bacteria > Planctomycetota > Planctomycetia > Gemmatales > Gemmataceae > UBA4732. The sequence continues at coordinate 436,464 of CAVYVK010000011.1, forward strand.
TCGGGGTTCAGCTCGTTTTTGTTCTTCAGCGCGTCGGCCTGGATCAGGGCGACGCGGTCGCGGTGGTCGCGCACGGCCTCGTCGGTCATGACGGCGAAGGCCGGATCGACCTCGACGCTGACCACGCCGCCGGCCTCCTCCAGCAGGCGCACCGTCAGACCGCCAGTGCCGCTGCCGACCTCCAGCACGACGTCGTCGGGTGTCAGCTCGGCCGTCCGCAGCAGCAATTCCAGCAGGTTTAGGTCAATGAGGAAATTCTGCCCCAGCCGGTTCTTGGGATGGAGGCCGCGCTCCTCGAAGAGATTGCGGAGGTAGGACAGGGTTTGTCTAGCCGATTGGTCCATTTAGGATTTCTGCGCCGCCAGGCACTTCTGGACGTATTTCGCCAACAGGTCTGTTTCGAGATTCACGGGATCGCCGGGCCGTTTGAAGCCGAGCGTGGTGTGGGCCAGCGTGTGCGGGATCAGCGCCACGCTGAATCGGCCGTCCTCCACGTCCACCAGCGTCAGGCTCACGCCGTCCACCGCGACCGACCCCTTGCTCACCATCTGCGCCGACAGTTCCGGCGGGCACGCGAACCAGATCATCACCCACTCGCCGTCGGACAGGATGTGGTCGATGCGGCCAACGCCGTCGATGTGGCCCTGCACGATGTGGCCGCCGAGCCGGTCGCCGACGCGCAGCGATCGCTCCAGGTTGACGTTATCGCCGGGCTGCAATTCGCCGAGGTTGGTGCGGCGCAGCGTCTCCGGCCCCGCCTGGAAGCGGCAGGTCGCGGCGTCGTGGGCGACGACGGTCAGGCAGCAGCCGTTGACCGCCACGCTCTCGCCGAGCGTCAGGTCCGCAGCCAGCGCCGGCGCCTCGATCACCAGAAGACGACCGGCGCCGTCCGCGGTCAGTTCGCGGACGGCGCCGAGCGCCTCGATCAATCCGGTAAACATGGGTTTCTGCGAGCCTTACCAGCCCGAAGCGCCAGCGAGGGATTTTGTCGAAACCCTCGCTGGCGCTTCGGGCTGGTGGGAATTACGTCCCCTGTTCCCACCCCGTCATGTACGCCTTCTGCTCCGACGTCAGCTCGTCGATGCGAATGCCCATCGACTCCAGCTTGTGCCCGGCGACGTACTGTTCCAGCTCGGCCGGCAGCACGTGGACGGCCGCCGTCAGTTTGCCCTTGTTCTTCAGACAGTATTCTGTGGCCAGCGCCTGCGTGGCGAAGCTCATGTCCATGACGCTCGGCGGATGGCCCTCCGCCGCCGCCAGGTTCACCAGCCGCCCCTGCCCCAGCACGTAGACGCGCCGGCCGTTCTTCAGCTGGTATTCGTCCACGTGTTGCCGCACGTCGTTCGTCACCTTGGCGGACAGCTTTTGGAGGGCGGGCAGGTCCAGCTCCACGTCGAAATGGCCGCTGTTGCAGACCATCGCCCCGTCCTTCATCACCTGGAAATGCTCGCCGCGGATGATACCGGCGTTGCCCGTCACCGTGATGAAGATGTCGCCGACCTTCGCCGCCTCGGCCATCGGCATCACCTGGAAGCCGTCCATCGCCGCTTCGAGGGCGCGGATCGGGTCCACTTCCGTCACGATCACGTTGGCGCCGAGGCCGCGCGCCGCAGCGCCACGCCCTTGCCGCACCAGCCGTAGCCGCACACCACCAGCCGCCGGCCGGCCAAGAGCGCGTTGGTCGCCCGGATGACGCCGTCGAGCGTGCTCTGGCCGGTGCCGTAGCGGTTGTCGAAGAAGTGCTTGGTCTGGGCGTCGTTCACGGCGATCACCGGGAACTTGAGGACGCCGTCGCGCTCCATCGCCCGCAGCCGGTTCACGCCGGTCGTCGTCTCCTCCATGCTGCCGATCACCTGGCCGATGATGCGATTGCGCTCGGCCGGCGACAGCTTCTGCGCCACCCGCGCACTTGGGCATGAACGTCATCGAGCCGGCCGAGGGACACGAAAATCATGGCCGAAACGAGGTCCGCCCCATCGTCCATCGTCACCTGCGGCTCGTGCTCCAGGGCGGCGACGACGTGCTTGTAATAGGTGTCGGTGTCCTCGCCGCGGACGGCGAAGACGGAGATGCCGAAGTCCTGCACGAGGCTGGCGGCGACGTCGTCCTGGGTGCTGAGCGGGTTGGAGGCGATGAGGACGAGGTCGGCGCCGCCGGCCTGGAGAGTGCGGGCGAGGTTGGCCGTCTCGGCCGTGACGTGTAGGCAGGCCGCCATGCGGACGCCGGCCAACGGCTTCTCCTTGGCGAAGCGCTCGCGGATGCGGGCCAGCACCGGCATGTCGCTGTCGGCCCAGAGGATGCGCTTCTTGCCGTGCGCCGCCAATTTGGGGTCCTTGATATCCGAACGCTGCTTCGTGGCCGTGGCCATCGTTGCTCCTTGGTGGGGGACGGGCCGCTGTCCGATGCGGCTGATGGGCATGTTTTAGGGATTCGCGGGGCAACGGCGAATGGCCTGCGAAGGCTGGCTATCGAGAATCAGCGGTATAGCAAGCGTCCCTCGCCGCCTTCGGGAATCACGTCTTTGCAACCGGCTCAAGGGTGGATGTTGTACCAGAGTTCAGCGGAGACGAAGCGGGAGAGGTGGCCAACATTGGTCGTGGCGATGACGACGGCAGGGGTGCCCAGCGTAAGCGCCTGGGCTGCAAGGATCATGTCGGCGTCGATGGTGTTGTCGCCCGCGGTGGGCTGGCCCTGTTGCCGGGCCAGCGCCACAGTTCGGCCGCTTTCCGCATGGCCGCCGTTGATAGGGGTAAGTATTCCATCGCCTGCGCGAGGGCGTCGAGTCGCCGAATGCTCGCCGCATGGGCCGTCCGAAGCAGCTCCCGCCGCAATTCGTAATCGGTTATTTCGGGGACGATGATGCGCACCCCTGCGGCGATCAACCCCGCGAGCCATTGCCAACACGCCTGGGCGTGGGGCTTCCGCGGCGGCGCGGTGAGCAGCCCGAGCGGCGCGGAATCCAGCAGCACCGCGCGCGTCATTGCGGGTCGTCCTTAAGAACGTCGGCGAACAGTTTACGGTACGACGGCCGATCCTCGTCGAGGGCGCGCAGCACGGCCGCGTTCGCCGCCGCTTCTTCGGGGGGCAACTTCGCGTCTTCTTCGCCCCAGCGGTTCAGCATCGCGACGGCGGCGGCCCGGCGCTCGTCCAGAGGCGGCGGCAGATGCTCCGCGAGCAGTTGCATCGCCACCGATTCGCGGGGCTGTCCCCGACGTTCGGCCTCCTGGCGCAAACGCTCTTCCAGGTCGGGGGACAAGATGAGTTGAAGGGTCATGGGTTAACCTCCGATAACTGCGGCAGATGGGCCTGGGCTTCTTCGAGGGTGACGGTGGACATGGCACGGCTCCTGGATGCGAGATTGATGTTATTCTACCACGGCGGCCGCCCGTGGCGCACCGAGGTGGATGGACGATGGAATCCAGGCGCCTACGGCCTGCCGGAACGGCGGAAGATTATTGTGCCGCGTGACGTCGGCCCCGAAGTGTCCAGCGTGAAGGCGTCATCACCTTGGAAATTAAAGACCACTTCTTTGCCAGACATTCGGACGGTTAGCTTGTTTCCCTGAGCGCGAACCACTTCCCAGCGAGGCGGTGGGGCGCCTTCTTTCGGCATCGAGAAATCTATCGAGAACCCTTCTCCCTTCTCATGTACGCTCCAGGTGTAGGTTCCATCCGCCTTGAAGTCGGCTAAGATCGTTGTGGTGCTGTCCGCCCAGCCCGACGCTTTCCCACCCGGAATTCCATGCGCTGGGTCGGGGGTAACATCAAAACTCCATGCCCCGGAGATCTTGCCGCTGCCATCCCAGGTTCCGAGCAGCCGCTTTTCCAACGGCGTCGCCCAGGGCGGAAACCACACCAACCAAACCGCCGCGCCCGCGCCGATCGCCAGCAGCGTTGCAACGAGAAGGAGGAGTTTTGTCCTTCGCGGCCTCCATCCCCCACCGAGGCGCACGCCTAACCCGGAGGGCGCGACCGCCGCGATCATCCCGGCGCGTCCGGCCGAGAGGGGGGGCGAGGAGACCGGCGAAGATTCAAGGCATTCCCGCAGTTGTTCGGACTTCTGGGGCGCCGCCGGTTCCGAAGGGGGCGATGTCACGTCGCCGCGCAGCTGCGGCTCCGCCAGACAGCGCCCCAGCAAGTCGGCCACTTCCTTCGCCGAGGCGAAGCGGTCTTCCGGCTTCTTGGCGTGCAATTTGGCGATGATCGCACACAGCCATTCGGGGACCTCCGGGATGATCTCCCGGATCGGCCGCGGCGTGTCCTCGGCGACGCGCTTGAGGACCGCCAGCGTGCCGGAGGCCCGGAACGGCGGCCGGCCGCTGCACATCACGTACAGCACGCTGCCCAGGCTGAACAGGTCGGCCCGGTGGTCGATCGTTTCGCCCTTGGCCTGCTCCGGCGCCATGTACATCGGCGTGCCGGCGATGACGCCCGCACTGCGTCAGGCTGGCGTCGTCGGCGGCGCGGGCCAGGCCGAAGTCGGTGATCTTGACGCGGCTCGACGCCGCTTTCCAGCAGGATGTTGGCCGGCTTGATGTCGCGGTGGATCAGCCCCTGCGCGTGGGCCGCCGCCAGGCCGCTCGGCGATTTGCCGGCCGATGCGCAGCACCTCCGCCACGTCGAGCGGCCCGATCCGGTCGAGTTCGTCTGCTGCAAGGTCTCGCCGGCGATGTACTCCATGACCAGGTAGGGGATCGGCTGCTCCTCGACGGCGTGGATGGCGACGACGTTCTCGTGGCGGACGGCGGCGGCGGCGCGGGCCTCGCGCAGGAAGCGCTTGCGGGCCGGGGAGGTGGCGGCCAGCTGCGGGGCCAGGACCTTGATGGCGACGACGCGGTGCAGCAGCTCGTCGAACGCCTTCAGCACGATGCCGAAGCCGCCTCGGCCGAGCACCTCCAGCACCTCGTAAGTGTCCCAGCCGGCCCAGCGAGCCGGGCTTGGTGGAGGGCTGCAGGAAGTCGAGCGGGGCGTCCTTTTCGTCGTCGCCCGGTTCGGTCGGCGGTGAAACCGATTCGGGCCGGATCGCCGTGTCGAGCGCCGCGGTGGCGCCCTGGGCCGGATCGCCATCGGCCGCCATCTGCTCGACGGCGGGTTGCTCCAGGTAGTCGCCGGCCTTGTCGTGGGCTTGCAGCAGCGCCTCGACCCGCTGGCGCAGGGCCGGATCGTCGGCGCAGGCCTCGTCGAGGAAGGCCGATCGCTCGGCGGGACTTTGCTTTTCCAGGGCGGCCGCAAAGACCGTTTCGTCGGTCATGGTTCCGATTCCTCACGCGCAGGTCAGGGGCTTCTTCCTTACCGTGCGAAATCCGCGACCGAATCGGATCATCCGGGTTGTGAATTTCCCGATTCCGGGGGACGCCAGTGACGGCCTGGTAAAGCCAGGCGCGGGCGTAGGTCCAGTAGCGCTTGGCGGTGGCGGACGAGATGCCGAGGGCGTCGGCGGCCTCCTCGATGGTCATCCCCGCGAAGTAGCGGAGCTTGACCAGCTCGGCCTTGACCGGATCGAGGGCTGGCGAGCCGATTCAGGGCTTCGTCCAGGGCCAGCAGATCCTCGACCGGCTCCGGCGCGGCCAGTTGCAGGCCGTCGAGGTCGCAGCGGACGTGACCGCCGCCGCGTTTGAGGCTGCGGCGACGGCGGGCGTTCTCGACCAGGATGCGGCGCATGGCCTCGGCCGCGGCGGCGAAGAAGTGGCCCCGGCCGTTCCACGGCTGAGCCGGGTCGCCGCCGACCAGCCGCAGGTACGCCTCATGGACCAGGGCCGTGGCCTGGAGCGTCTGTCCCGGCTTTTCCTGCGCCAGCTTCTGCGCGGCCAGGCGACGCAGCTCGTCGTAGACGAGCGGCAACAGCCGGCTGGCGGCCTGCGGGTCGCCTCCGCTCGATGGCGTTCAGCGCCTGGGTGACATCGCTCATTTCCCCAAGAATAGCCGCCGTGGCTGCTTCCCGCAATCCGTTGCGGCGAAGGCGCCCGAGAGTCCGAGCCGCGACCGTAAGGGAGCGGTCTTCTCCCCCGCTCTCTTACGGTCGCGGCTCGGACAACGCTGGATGGGGAGATGGCTCGATGTGGACCAGAACGTCCTTGATCGTGGCGATGCATCCCATCAGCCGGTCCTTGACCGCGTGCCCGACGGCGTGTCCCTCACGGACGCTGGCCTCCGGGTCCACCTCGACATGAATGTCCACCAGATATTCCAGACCCGTCTTGCGCACCAGGAGCTTTTCCACCCCCCGAACGCCCGGCACAGCGGACGCCTCGCGCCGCACCACGTCCAGGATCTCCGGCTCGGCCTGTCGGTCCATCAATTCCTGCACGCTGCCCCACAGCAAGGCGCCGCCGGCCCAGAGGACGACGAGGGCCACCGCCAGGGCGGCCGCGCGATCGGCCGAGCGCCAGGCCGGCCCGCCCCAATAGGCCAGCGACAACCCGATCAGCACCGCCAGCGAGCCGAGGGCGTCGAGCCGGTGGTCCCAGGCGGCCGCGCGCACGGCGCCGGAGCCGGTGGCGTGGGCCACGCGGCTCTCGTAGCGGTACAGCACTTCCTTGAGCACGACGCTGACGGCGGCGATCGCCAGGGTGTACGCTTCGGGCGGCGGCGCGGGTTCGCCCCAGGTCGCAATGGCCTCCCAGGCGATGCCCAGCCCGGACAGCACCAGCAGCAGCGCGACGTTCGACCCGGCGACGGCCTCGGCCCGCGTATGGCCGTAGGGATGCTCGCGGTCGGCCGGCCGCTGCGCCCACAGCAGCGAACCCCAGACGGCGGCTGCGGTGAGGGCGTCGCCGAAGGAATGGACCGCATCGGACGTCAGCGCGACGGAATGGCCCAGCCAGCCGCCGGCCAGCTTGACGACACCCAACGCCAGGCTGAGTGCGACGCCCCACACGGCCGCACGACGGGCCTGCCGGTAGAGCGCGTTCATCGGCTTGCCGGGCATGGGACCGCCTTTCCGCATGGGAATCGGGGACGACCGCGGAAGGGAGATGATAGAGGAGTGGTCTGGGATTAGTCCAGAGAAAGCGCAACGGTTAGGCCGCCCTCACCGGATAGCGTCTTCGTTCGTCGGATAAGCCCTATGGGACGTATAGGACTTATACGACAAACGAAGTCGCTACCCGGCATGGCGGAGGGCGGCGAGGAGGAGGACCAGGGCGGCCACGACCAGCAGCGCCGCCCCCGCCGCCAGCACCCAAAGGCCCCAGTCCCTCCCGGCCTTCGGCTGCTTCTTCCTTCGACGGACGCGGGGGCGCTCCGGCGCGCCTCGTTCCGCTTCGGCTCTTCCTTCTCTGTCACAGGGGCGGGGGGCGGAGCGGCTTCCTCCGGGGGGAAGGCGTCGGCCTCCTCCTCCGTCTCCCCGCGCTCGAGCGCCTCGATGGCGTCCACCACTTCCCGGGCTGACTGCAGCCGGTCGGCGGGATCCTTGGCCAGCAGGCGCATCACCAGGCCGGAGAACATCCGCGGCAGGGAGGGGACGAGCCGGTGCGGCGGCGTTGGCGTCCGCGTCGCCAGCGCATGCAGGACGGACAGCGTGTCCTTGCCGCCGAACGGCGACTCGCCCGTGGCGGCCCGATATAGCACGGCCCCCAGGCTGAACAGGTCGCACCGGGCGTCCACCGCCGCGCCGCTGGCCTGCTCGGGGGCCATGTAGGCGGGCGTGCCGATCACGGCCCCCGCCTGAGTGAACTGGGCGTCCGGCTCAGACCCGCGGGCCAGGCCGAAATCGACAATGCGGACGCGGCCCCGCCCCTCCTCCAGCCACACGTTGGCCGGCTTGACGTCGCGGTGGACCAGACCCCGGGCGTGGGCCGCGGCCAGACCCTCCGCAATCTCTCGGCCGACGCGCAGCACTTCGGGCAGCGGCAGCCGGCCCCCGGCCCGCTCCAGCCGGTCTTCGAGGGTCTGGCCACGGAGCAGCTGCATGGCCAGGAACGGGACGCCGCGGTCCTCTCCCACCTGATAGACGGTGACGATGTGCTCGTGGTCGATGGCGGCGGCCAGCCGGGCCTCGCGCAGAAATCGCCGGTGGTACTCGGCGCTGGCCGCCAGGGACGGCCGCATGACTTTCAGGGCCACCAGGCGCCGGAGGTGGGTGCCTCCGCCTGGAAGACGACGCCCATGGCGCCGGTCCCCAGGACCTTCAGGACGCGGTAGGGGCCAAGCCGGCCCATCTCGTCCGCGCCCTGCGGCGACGCCAGGAAAGGGTAGTCCGGGGGCGGGGCCAGATCGAGGGAATCGGGAAGGGCGGGCGCCGTGTCCTCCGCCGCGGCGGGAGGATGGACGGTTTGCTGGCCGGGGGCGCGCACTCCACTCGAGCGCCCGGCCGTGGGGGCGCGCACGATCTGACTGCACGCCGGACACGGCCCGGTTCGGCCGGCCATGCTCTCGTCCACCCGGAGCGGGGCGCCACAGTGAGGGCACGCGAAGGCAATCATGTCACGGTCGGAATCGAGGAGCCGGTGGATCATACCACGCCGGGCCGGAGACCGGCTTCCGGCCGCCGCGGACTTGTAAAGTTAGTCTAGCGAACGGCGTGCCAGTCGTGGACCTGTGCGGCGGTCTGGCGATGGCCGCGTGGTTCGCCTTGCTGAGGAATAGAGACCGCAATGCTCGCCATGAAAATGCGGAAAAATGTTTGACGCCCGGCAGGCGGCCCGATAGCATCCTCCTCAGAACACCTACCGCCATCCGGCGACCTCATGCTTTTCAGGGGATCGGGTTCCTATTCCTCAAGGCCTTCTAGATCTCGGCGTCGCGCCTTTCCCTATTACGCCTTTCTAACTTCGCAGATGATGAGGCCCGTCCTTGCCTCGCCGAGCTGGGCAAGACCGACGAGGCGGCGGCCCACTACCGGCAGGCCGTCCGCCACAAGCCCGACTACCCCCTGGCCCGTCACGACCTGGGCAAGACCCTGGCTCGCCTGGGCCGGCCGCAGGAGGCCGAAGAACAGTTCCGAGAGGCGATCCGGCTCAAGCCCGACCACGCCCCGGCCCACTTCCACCTCGGCAACCTCCTCCGCGCCGCCGGCCGCCGCGACGAGGCGATCGACGCCTACCGCGGGGCTCCGGGCCGACCCCCGCGACCCCCGCATGCACAACGAGTTGGGCGTCGCCCTGCTCGACGGGGGGCGGGCCGCCGAGGCCGCCGACTGCTTCCGCAAGGCCGTGCGCCTCAAGGCCGACTTCGCCCCGGCCTACAACAACCTGGGCGTCGCCCTGCTCGACCTGGGCCGACTCGACGACGCCCGCATCGGCCTCGGCCAGGCGCTCTTCCTGCACCCGGACGATGCCGAGGCGCTCTACAACCTTGGCCGCGTCCTGGCCGAGCGCGGCCTGGCCGACGAGGCGCTGGACTGCTTGGAGCGGGCGGTGAGGCTCAGGCCCGAAGCGCCGGGGGCGTTGAATAACCTGGCCAACGCGTACAAGGACCAGGGACGCCTCGAAGAGGCGGTCGCCTGCTACCGCCAGGCCGTCGCCGCCGCCCCTCACGATTCCTCCATCCACAGCAACCTGCTCTACGCCCTGCTCTACCACCCCGGCCTCGGCCCCGACGAGGTCTTCCGCGAGCACCGGGGCTTCGGCCGCCGCCGCGAGCCGCCAGCCGGACGAATGCGTGCCTGGGATCGCCGGTCGTGGCCTTACATTATCCACGGAGGAAGCGTCTTCCACGCCTCTCGCAAAGCCTCGTCCCGAAGCCGATAGCCCGGCTCCAGGCACGCGACCAGCCGCCAGAACTCCTTGGAATGGTTCATGTGAACGGTGTGGCATAGTTCGTGAATCAAGACGTATCGCACCAGTTCGGGCGACAGAAAGAGCAGCTTGGTATTGAGCGTCAGGTTCTTGCTCGCCGAGCAGCTCGCCCAGCGCGTGCGCTGGCTTTTCACGAAAAGGCCGCGAAGCTCAAGCCGGTTCCTGTCCGCCAGGTTGCGAGCGAGTGGAAACAGGCCGTCGCGCACCCGCCGCCGCAGCCATTCCTTCAGCTTGGCGACGATGTCGCTCCGATCCAGGCGGCTGCCGGAGATCGTCAGTTCACCCCGCGCCGCACGAAGCCACAGTCCGGATTTCGTATCGTCCCGGCGATAGACGATCGACCACGCCTCGCCGATGGCGCGAAGATCCAACCGTTCGGGAAGATGCCGCGCCGGTTGCGGCTCAAGGAATCGTCGCCTGGTTTGGGCCTGCGTCAGGGCGTCGGCTATCCAGTCTTTCTTCCGTTCCAGAATGGCGGGGATCTTGCCCTCGTCGAAGCCGCGGGGCACGACGACGCAAAGGCCGTCCTGCGGCGTGACCTTGTCCCATCGCCATCTTCCCCCTTGGCCCCTCGTTGAGAAATAAGGGGTTACGGCGAAAATTTGCACACGGCGTTTGCTATGCAGCCAGGAGTACGTGATAAATGGCGAATTCGCCGCGATCCAATTGATGTCGGGTCTCGAAGGCGTGGGGATGGTCGGGAAGGCTCCGTAGGGTGAAGGGGACACGGAACAGGCACGCGAAGGGGGCCGGCTCTCTTCTCAATGGCCTTGCCGATGCTCGTCTTCGCCTTCACGCATTTTCCATCCATAACGTAGCCGACCATCGCCCCTTCCCACTGATACTTGGCATAGCGGCCATCCACGAAACAGCCCATTCCCTCCTTGCCTGCGTAGTCACCCGTCTGGGACTCCCACTTTCCGCCGGGACTTGTCGTGTTCAGTTTCTTCGCTTCGATGCCGAAGTAACAGCGGCTGTCGAAGCCAATGGGTATGTAGATGTCGATCTCAACGAAGCCTCTCCCCGTCTCTGATTGAAGGCCTTCAAGATCCTTGACGTGAGCCATAACTCGGAACCGCGCCCGGCGCCGGCGCCTCTCAAGTTCCATCGCGGCAACGAGCCGGTTGGTTATCTTTGGCTCGTCCTCATCATCAGTGGGCCGCTGGAACAAGCCCCATGTATCGACGACAAGACGGAGGATCTGGGGTACAAGTCCGTGGAGAAACAGCTCCTGGAAAAGGTCGTCTGCCTCACCCTCAACTCTCATGCTTTCATCCTCCCTGTCTTTCGGGTAAGCAGGTACGAGGCGGCGGCGTCGGCATCGTTCAACGCCGCAGATCGGAGCCAAAACCGCATGGTCAGCGGCTTTACGACGTGCATGCGATCCGTCTCAAGGACGGCTAGGTTTCGTAGGTAGACTAGGCTGCCGTAGCGATCAGGCGCAGACGCCCTGAAACGCGACAAGGCTTGTTCGAGGTCGGCCGAAGCTCTCGTCTCGCTATACGCTGCGAGCCCGCGAGTTTTGGCTATCGTCAGGACTCCTACGCCCACCTTCTCCGAGAGGACACAGCTTGCACTGAGCCGGCCGCGCGTGTCTCCTGCCCATTCATGCAGCGCGTCCAGTAGGGTATTTGCGTAGCGCGTACGATGACTGGCATTGGGTGCGGCCAGCGTCGGGATGTTAGAACTGCGGGATGGCGTGGCGCTCTTCTGTAGTACCCTTACCGTGTCCTCAATGAGGATTTCCTCGTCGGGATTCACGTCGAAATAGGAGTAAACGTGCTTCGTTAGTTCACGCCTTGCGTCCATGATAAGCTGCTCGTGGCCGATCCCCCCAAAGCGGGGATCGCTGCCCACGCGATCGAAAGCCGCTGCCACTGCACGCACCGCTTCGGCTGCGTCGTGGCCTGGCGCGTCCTGTGGCAACGGGAACGGAATTCTCAGCACCTCGTTCAGAAGCGGGTTGCCTCGATAAATTGGCTTGGATGTCAGGTGGAATACGAAGTAATTCGCCAGCGGCGAGAGAAGCGTTGCCGTGAGGAACATCAAGAGGTCGAGATCGGTTTCGGGGCCAGATATCGCTTGGACCGCATGATGCTCTGTTGAAATCCTCTAACCTGTAGCGGCGAGGAGCATGAGGTTGTGGGTGAGTACCCGCAGGTAGCACTCGTGTTCGCGCGACGCATCCGACTTGCCCCGCAGCGCCGAGCCGAGCAGCCGCTTGTGTCGGGAGAAGGCGCTCTTCCGCCTGCCAGCGCTGCCCGTAGACGCGCTTGTGCCGGCTGCCCCGCGGCTTCTTGCGGAACCGCTTGACCATCTGCCGCCGGTAGCGAGTCTTGGGCCACTTCCGCCCCCCGTTCCGCCGGTTGATCGGGATCACCGTCGAGCGGACGCCCAAGTCCTCCCGGCAGTAGCGGTGGCTCTCCTCGCCGTCGAACGCCGCGTCGCCGAGCACCCGGTCGTAGCCGACCGCCAGCGACGCCTGGGCCATGAGAGGGCGGAACTGCGGCGCGTCGTTGGCGGGGCCGAGGCTGACCGTGGCTGCGGTGAAGAAGTGGCTGGCCGTGTCGCAGGCCACGGCCAACTTGGTCCACAGCCTGGAGTTGTGTTTACGGCCGGCCCGCTTGAAAAAGTAGCGGGACGTGTGGCGGCTCTCCATGCCGGTGGCGTCGATGGCGGCCGTCGGCTTCGCGCCGATCAACCCGCCTTCCTGTGCGCACGGTGGCGCGGAAGAGGAGTACGACGAACGCCCCTTTTTTAGCAGCCGCTTGGCGGCATAGCAGAGGGTCGAGTAGTGGGGCGCCGCGGCCAGGCCGAGATCCTCGCGCAACTCGGCGAAGTCGGCCAGCAACCGGACGACGCCCCGGTAGTCGGTCTTGAAGAAGGTCTTCAGGGCCAGGGCGGCGAACAGTTGGTGCTGGGTGAAGTCCTTGCGGGAGAACTTCGACGAATAGGCGGGCAGAACCTCCCGCGCCAGGCGCAGTGCCTCTTGGGCCACGGCCCGAGGCGACTTGGTCATCGGTCTGCTGGTGTTCATAATACCATTATACGCCCGCCCCGCCAAGGATTTCAACAGAGCAACCGCATGACGGAAGATAACGTCAAACGGCGCGAACGCGATCTTGGAGAAGCCCTTGTTGAAAATGACCAGGGGAGACTTGAACAGCCGTTCCTCAGGTGCTCGGCGGAGTCCCCGAATGGATTCGCCTACTGGCACGGCGTCCCCCTCAGCCAGCATCAGCCCAAACCGCCGCTCTGCGTCCAGAAAGAGGTGGCCGGGTTCCCAAAAAGGTTTCTTGGGATGTTTTTCCCGTGAACTGGCCTCTTGGAAGCCCTGGCCTTTGTTCCATCGCTTGTTTTCGCCTGGCTCGCCGACAAGCTTGCTGAGGGGCGGCGACTCGCGCAAACGGGACAGGAACTCTCGGTCGCGCGGTGAAGCCCAGTTGTAGCTCAGCCAAAACAAAGCTGCCTCGTCACGCCCCGCGCTCGACAGGAATTCCGCCAGAGCGAGCGTCTTGCGGTCGTCCGGTTCGACTGCCACAACGTTGTCAAGCAGCGATGCACGGTTCGCCTTCGGAGTTAGGTACTCCAGTTGGTGTTCGGAACCTGACACTCCGCTCATGAATCGGATCGCCACAGTAGGGTGATCCGCGCCTGGGAAGAGGAAGAAACGGAGATCCGAAAGGTGAGCGATCTTCTCAACCCGGTGCTGCCCAAGCCATTTCAGCTGAAAATCGTCCGTCTGGTCGCCGAGAAGAACTCCAGCGGGAAGCAGGAGGCAGGCCCGCCCGTCCGGCTTCAAGTAGCGCGGCGCTTCCCACATGAAGGCGCAAGCAACCTGCCCGGCGGGAGTCGGGAACTCAGCCGCAGGGTGTTTCGCTCTCCACTGCGCCATCGGTTCCTTCTCGACATTGCCGCGGGCGACCCAGGGCGGGTTTCCCACGATCAGATCGAATCTTTGCGGCTCGAGGGCAGAGAGCGAGGACAAGAAGTCGCCGTGGACCACCGTGCGCGATCCGTTCTGACGGCATTTCTCCGAACCGCTCAGCAGAAGGTTCGGCAACCGCTCCGGCCCGAGCCTTCGGATTTCCGGCGGCTCGAGGAAGTCCAGCATTGCCATGTATAGGCTGAAGCACGTCGCCTGACAGGCGATAAGACTGAGGTCCACGCCACAGATCTGTTCGCGGAGGATCTTCGCCAGGGCTTGCGCACGCATGCCGTTCCCTGCCCGCCCGTTGCGCCGCACCCACGCTTCGGCCATCCGGTTAAAGATCGAGACCAGGAACGCACCCGAGCCGCAACCGGGGTCGAGCGCCCGCTTCCCTGTCAGGTCGGCTTCCGGTTCGGTGGCTAGGTCAATGGTGAACTCAACGAGCTTCGGAGGGGTGTAGTAGGCGCCCTTTTTCGCTGCGCTTTGGAGTCCTCGGCGCGGATGAAGTCCTCGTAGACGGCGCTGATGGTTTCGATCGGGATGACGCTGAAGTCATAGACATCGAATGGCAGCACCATCTGGCCGGTGCCGAGATCGTCACCCCGGATCAGTTTGCGCAGCGTGGCCAGGTCTTCATCTCGTAGGCTACTGAGGGCGTGGGCGAAATTATCGTCGAACAAGTTACCCCGAAAGTACCGACCGAGTCGACCGAAGAAACGGGTGAGCGCGCCCCGTACCACCGTCGGCTCAGGAAGGCTGAGGACCTGTCGGAACGTGCTTTTCGCCCCCGCGCCAAGCCTGCCGAAGTCCTTGTCGATCAGAGCCCCACGGGCCTCGAGATAGCATGTGAAGAGAATCCCTCCCAATATCCGGTGGATGAACGGCAGGTCCGGGGCGTTGTGACCCGACGACATCAGTTGCCGCGCCGCTCGAAGGTTCTCCACGAGCCGCCGATCGACCGCCTGCGCCGGGTCAAAGTTTTCAGGGTAGTGGTCGTAGACTGTGCCCACCTCGACCGACCGCAGGAATTCCCGTAGTTCAAGGGCCTGTGTCGTTCGCTCAAACGCAGCGACGAGCCGTTTATCGGCGTCTACGTCTTCACCAGCCATGGCAGGCGATCGGAGACCGGAATAGACCTGGACCTCCTGCGATGTGATTCGCACCAAGATCGGCGCGACGCCATTGCTCCAGAATCGCTGTTGTTCCGGCGCGCTGATGCGACCGCGGTCTGGTCGGTACTGGAGGTAGACCGTAGGGCGGCCACGGACTGACAGGACTCCAACCAGGCCGTCGAAGTTCTTCCAAGCCCGGCGCAAGACGTGAGTATAGCCATTCAGTGTCGCCTCACCCACTTCGTTGGCGGAGCGAAACAATTCCGGCGGCCCGCGCTCGTCCAGGCCGAACTCCACCAAAAGAGGTTCCGTTTGTTGTTCCACAGCGCAGTCCACCTACAGGCCAACGCCGAGACTCAATCAGCCACGTGCCACAGCTGCTACAGGAACGCGCCTATAGCCTCGCCTGTTGTATCCTGCTTGCCTTATCTTTACCAGCTTGGCCGCTGGTCGCTCATCATTTATCTTACGGACGATCTTTCATTGCGGAAATAGGGTGTCAGATCATATTCACACAATTAATATAAATTAACGGCGGATTGCCTGGCGGAAGCCCAGGAGTTGACCCCATGCAGGATGCGGTTGATCCGCGAAATGTTGTAGGTGGCGACGTTGCTTTCCTGGGCGAAGAGGAAGAGGCGGTTGAGGTCCCGGCCGTGGCGGCGCAGGTACTCCCGGCACTGGAGCAGGAGCGAGCCGGAGCCGCTGGCCCAGTCGCAGACCTCGTGCTGCTCCGCCGGCTCGATGATCTCCGACATGAGGTACGACACTTCGCGCGGCGTGTAGAACTCGCCGGAACTCTTGCCGGCCTTGCTGGCGAAGGTGCGGATCAGGTACTCGTAGGCGTCGCCGAAGAGGCCATCGGGCACGTGGGCCTTGTCGAACTTGCGGCCGGAGAAGTGATTTTTCAGGTCCACGAGCTTCGAGCGCGGCAGCTCATCCTGCTTGTTGAAGTCGATCTTGCTGGTGAGGATGCCGTCGAACTTCGGGGCGTTGGCCCGCTCGATGGCGAGCATGGCGTCGTTGAGCGCCTGGCCGAGCTGGGTGGAGGGGACGCCGACCACCGCCGCCCAAAGGGAATCCGCGGGAACGACGAAGGGCAGCGCTTTCTTCTGCATCGTGGGGTCGTTGGCGAGGTCCTCGCCGAGGTCGCGGGCCAGCTTGCGGACGGATTCCTCGAAGACGTCGCTGACGCGCTTGAAGAAGAGCAGCGCGAAGACGTAGCCGCGAAACTCGGAATGATCGACGTTGCCGCGCAGGATGTCGGCGGCCTTTTCGAGAAAGGCGTCCAGTTCCGCCTGCGTCATTCGGCGCAAAGGAACGGAGACGGCTTGGGGTTCTGCCATGGGCGGGACTTTCTCTTGGACGGAGGCATACGGGGAGACGAAGAGCATCCTACGGCGGCCGGGGCGGCAAGGGAAGCGAAAACGCGCGACTCGGATCGGACTTGCTTGGCCGGGCAGGCGCGGTAGGATAATCTGCGAATCGGGTGACGGCCCCCTGGCCGGACGTTCCGAACGTGCGCCGCCTTAGCTCAGCGGTAGAGCACCGCTTTCGTAAAGCGGGGGTCCAGGGTTCAAATCCCTGAGGCGGCTTTGACGTAAAGGGCCGTAACCTGTTGAGGTTACGGCCCATCTCTTTTTCCACGCCGGGTTGTTTTCAGCCGATTTCCACCTTTTCCGCCGGTTGCCCGTGACCGCGGCCAGGATCGCCTTCACGTCGCCGGGGGTGAACGGGGCGATTTCAGTCTCCGGCAGCTTCGGTTTAGCGACCGGGACCGCCGGACTCGACGGGACCATGCCGACCCGAACCGCGTGCTCCAGCGCGGCGGGCCGCCTACGTCGTCTGGACTCGTGACCTATACTTCCTGCCGGAGTCCCGCCGCGCGCCCCCACGGCGGCGACCCAAATCACGGAACCGAACTACCGAGCAAGAGGGTCGCTCTATGAAGGCGGACGAAGTGCTCAAACTGCTGGCCAAACTGGACCAGCGGTTATCGATCATTTGGGACCAGGCGCGGGCGACGCGCGAGCAGGCCCAGAACACGGTGGACCGCATCGACCGCCTCCGCCTGGACATTCAGCGGCTGCATGCTGGGGCCGTGGTCTGCGACAAGACGAGCGACTGCCTCCCGGTCGTGGAGCCTACGCCGCCGGCCGGCGTGAACTAGGATAGAGTCATTTACAGGTCAAGCGGCCGGCGGGGAACATGAATAGCCCGTCGGCTCCTTTCCATTCCTGGGCCAGCCGGCGCGACGCATCCATCGGCCCGACAACCTGTCCCGTGTGATGAATCGCCGCCGCGGCGCCACGGCCTTTGGATCAACCGGGCCGTGCAGGCCAGCGTCAAGGGTTGTTGCGTCGGTAGGGACGGGAGCGGCGCCACGGCCTTTGGATCAACCGGGCCGTGCAGGAGCCGGTGGAGTCAGCGGACGTACTGCGGTCCTTAGGTGCGGGCGATGCGTCAGAACGGGAACGGCCAGGGTAACAAGCCGCGCGGGCACGCCCGCCTCAGCGGGAAGACGCCGGCCGCCGCCGACTGCAAGGCGTCCACCGAGTAGAAAGTGTTGGGGTCGAAGCGCTTGATGATAGCGATGACGCGTCCCAGCCGGCGGCGCTGGACGACGGTGAGGACGACCTGGACGGGACCGACCGCGCCCAGGCCGTCCAGTCGGGTGACGCCGTAGTCCGCGGCCGCGAGGTCACGGACCAGCGGGGCGGCGTCGCGGTGGGTGATGACGCGCAAAAGGACGCTGCCCACGGCCAGCTTCTCTTCCAGGAGTACGCCGAGGTAGTTGCCGAGGGAGAAGCCGCCGGCGTAGGCGGCGGAGCAACCCAGGTTGCCGAGGTTCTGGAAGACCTGGCCGACCGCGAACAGCCAGATGGAACACTCGAACAGGCCGAGGAGGGCGGCCGGCGTCTTCAGGCCCCTCGCCACGAAGATGGTGCGGGTGGTGCCGATGGCGACCACGCACACTTCCGCCACGAAGATGACCAGGGACGTCAGCACGGGGCCGGCGTTCGCCGGATCCAACCATTCGTTCACACGTCGTCCTCCGACGATGCCAGCGGCGCCGCCGGGGGGCCGGCGAGCCTGCGGGCGCCAAAGGACGGGAATGCCTAAGAATAGCTGCCAATAGATGCAAGGGCAAATGGCGACGACCGAAGCAAGCGGGCCTGCATGGACACGGTCCACGGTTCAGGCGCTGGCCGCAGGCTCCCGGCTGACTTCCAGCACGAATGAGTACGGCAGCCCCTTCTCAAAGCGGACGCCGGCCCAAAAGACCCCGTCCGCGGTGGGGAGGCACCAGACCACCTTGCCGACGCGCAGGGTCGGCCGGCTGTGCGTTTGTCCCTCCAGCCCGATGGACACGTCCCGGCCCGGTTCCAGAGCTTCCATGACGACCAGACGGATTCCACCCTCACAGAGGTCCACCACGGACACCGCCAGGTTCGGCCCCAGATCCAAACCTCCGCGGCGGCAGGTGACCCGGACCCGGCTCTTGGGCAGGCGGCGCAGGCTGCGGCGGCGGTTTTTGCGGGACGGGGGTGGTTCGGCCATGAGTTTGCCTCCTACCGAAAGGTAGCTCAGCGGACGCCGCCGGGCAAACGGACGTCGTTGCACGGTCTCGCCGTAAGTAATGTGGATGCGGACGGGATTCTTGAAGCGGCCAGAATAGTCCTGCCCACCGACGCCGCGCGGCTCACGTCGCCTGCCGCATGGAACGGCCTGGCTCGACAACCTCGTCCGAGGCGATCTGGACGAGCACCTCGCTCAGCTCCGCCGGCTCGACCGGCTTGTGCAGATGACCGGCGAACCCCTCGCTCCGCGACCGCTCCCGGTCGGGAGGCCTCCCCCGCCCGGTCAGGGCGAAGAACCGCGGCCTCGCCCCTGCGACCACCCGGCGGATGCGGCGGGCCGTCTCGTAGCCGTCGATCGTGGGCAGGCCGATGTCCATCAGCACCACGTCCGGCGGGAACGCGGAGGCGGCGGCGATGGCTTCGGGGCCGTCCTTGGCCGAGGTGACGGCGTGGCCCCACAGACCCAACAGCTGGCACAACGACTCAAGCACTGCGGCACGATCCTCCACCACCAGCACGTGGAGCCGCCGACGGCCGCCGCGCTCCTGATGGGAACGCGGCTGCCCGGAGGGCGCGTCGGGCTGCGCACCCTGGCCGGGTTGCCGGTGGGCGACCTCTTCGCCCAACAGCCGCCGCAACGTGTTCAGGGTGGTCCGGCTGAGGTCCTGTCGCGCGGTCCAGGATCGCCGCTTCCGCGGCGAGAATAAGGAGTTCCGATTGGTCCGGTTGAGAGATGGGGACGGGGAGGCGACCCGGCGGTTGGTCCTGCATGAGATCAACCCATGGTCGGTAGGAGGGGGGTGCGGCGCATGACACTAACCGTATAATGATGCAAATCCCAAGCCGACGCCCGTCGCCGCGCGAGGACCGACCGCCCCATCGAACCCTTTGACGAGGGAGTCCGTCCGTGATTCTCCAATCGGAAACCCACGAGCTGGAAACGCCGACCGGAACGATGCGGACCTACGTCTACCGCCCCGTCGCGGCCGGCCGCTATCCGGGACTGGTCCTGTTCTCCGAGATCTTCCAGCAGACCGGCCCGATCCAACGAACCGCGGCCCTCCTGGCCGGCCACGGCTTCGTCGTCGCCGTGCCGGAGATCTTCCACGAGCTGGAGGCGCCGGGGACCGTGCTGGCCTACGACCCGGCCGGCGCGGAGCGCGGCAACCAGGACAAGGTTTCCAAATCAGTCGCCGCCTACGACGACGACGCCCGCGCGGTCCTGCGTCTCCTCCAGTCTCACCCCGCCAGTACGGGAAAACTCGGGGCGATGGGGGTTTGCATCGGCGGCCATCTCGCCTTTCGCGCCGCCATGAACCCGGAGGTCCTCGCCGGCGCCTGCTTCTATGCGACCGACATCCACACGCGGAGCCTCGGGCGGGGCCTCAAGGACGACAGCCTCGATCGGATGGGCGAGATCAAGGGCGAGATGATGATGGTCTGGGGGCGCCAGGATCCGCACGTGCCGGAGGAAGGGCGGCGGCTGATCCAGGCCCGCATGTCCGAGGCGGGCGTCCTGTTCACCTGGCACGAGTTCAACGGCGCGCACGCCTTCCTGCGCGACGAGGGGCCGCGCTACGACCCGGCGCTGGCGCTGACGGGCTATCGGATGGTTGTCGATCTGTTTAAGCGAAAACTTGGGGAGGGAGACGTCCCATCGGAGCCGCGACCGTAAGGGAGCGGTTTTGTCCCCGCTCCCTCACGGTCGCGGCTCCGACTCACGGCGTATGGTAGCCGATCAAGTCCAGGAAGTCCCGCGCCGACACGATCCGCACGCCGTTGCTCCGCGCCTGCTCCTTCAACTTCTTGAGGCTGTCCGCCGCCGGCGTCCCCTCTTTCGCGTCGGAGTCGTCTCCGAGGATCAGGTAGTCCGTCCCCACCGTCAGCCGGCCCTTGACGTCGCCGCTCTGCGGATCCAGGTAGCCGTCCACCACCACGTTCTGACGCTTGAGCAGCCGCTCGAACTCCTCCAGGTCGTCCCCCTTCGTCCCGTGCATGTCGATGCGGCCCGCGATCACCACGTGCTGCTCGCCGCCCGGATGGAAGATCGGATTGTACAGGTAGTCGCCCGGCAAAATCGGGTCCTTGAACGCGTCCTTCACGCTCACCACCTGCGCCTGCGACAGGTTGTCGCCGACCACGTTCAGCACCTCCAGCGTCCCCTTGCTGGCCGGTATCGGCCGGCCGTCGGGGCCTTGACCGTGGATGCTGAACGTCAGCCCCGGCCGAACGTTCTCCGCCGTGCCCAGGTTGATGAACGGCTGCTTCCCCGAAGGGTTCATGCGAACGATTTTCCAATCCGTCGGGATCGGCTTGCCCTCCGACGGTGTCTCCTGCGTCTTCTGCTCCGCCAGCGCGATCCGGTCGTTCAGCTCGCCCAGCCGGGCGTTCAACTCCTTGATCGTCGCCTCCCGCGCCACGACGAGGGCGTGCTCCTTCTTGACCGCCTCCGCCTTGTCCGATCCGGCGTCCGCGACCTTCTGCAGCGCGTCTTTCAGCTGGGTCCGCACTTCGGCGTTGTCCTGGTCCGCCTTCGCCTTGTCCGCGAGGTTCGCCGTGGTCAGGGCGGCCAGCCGGGTCTCGTAGTCCTTCTTGAAGTCGGCCTTCTCCTTGTCGCTGTTCGCCGCCGCCAGCAGCGCGTCGTTCTTGGCCTGCACCGCGGCCGTCGCCTGCTTCTGGTAATAGTCCGACAGCGCCTCCATCCCCTTGAAGGCGTCCTCATACGAGATGTTCGGACGCATCTTCTCCTTGTTCCAGGCCATCGTCACGTCCTGGAGCGTCGCCTGCTTGTTTTTGTCCTCCTTGGCGATCTTGAATTTCTTGGCCTCCTCCTTGGCGATCAGGTCCGCCACCACGGTCTTGTCGGAGGGGTCGGCCCTCTTGCTGTTCTTGCCGAGCGAGCCGTCCAGATAACTGCCGTACAGCACGCTGAGCAGCTGGTCGTAGGTCTGGGACTTGTCGTTGGCGGGGTCGGTGTGCTGGTCCATGCCGTCCGTCGCACCGAGCCAGGTGCGGGCGAGCAGCGCCTGGAACTGATACCAGTCCGCCTGGGCCTTGGCGTCTTTCATCAGGTCCTCGGCCGCCTTCTTGTCCTTGGTCAGCTGGTCCTGCTGGGTGAACCCGTAGTAGGTCGCCACGCCCAGGCCGACGCTGGTGAGGATGAAAAAGATCAGGGTGACGATCAGGCCGACGCTGGATTCACGGCGGACGGTTCTTCGCGGCATAACGGCAACCTCACGGATGGAGGGTGAAAGGCTTCGAGAAGGGTGAGAAGACAAGGTTCCCTTTATCCAGTGTAAAAGATCCGGCGGACCTGTCAATCAAATTGGCGGGGCAAGCCGGGCGAGAAAGGGCCGACGCGAAGGGGCTGCGGGTTGTGACGACGCGGCGCCGTCGCTCGGCGTCCGTATTTCCCGCACTATCCGCAAAGTTCTCGCCGCCGGCCGGCCGATGTTACGGGACAGACCGCTCCGTTTCTCGACCTCCGCGGGAGGACTTCCGTCATGGCCCGATCCCTGCGTCTGCGCCGCTGGGCCGCCGGCCTGTGCGCGACCGGGCTGCCGCTGCTGGCGGCTGGCTGCGCCGACCGCGCCGCCACGCTGACCCGTGGCGCCTTCCCGGACGTGCCCTACGTCGCCTCCAGCACGCCGCCGATCCCTGCCCGCGGCGACGCCGTCCGCCGCGCCGACTACGAACCGGCCGTCGGCGAGCCGGGGGCGTCAGCCCTCGGAGGCGCGGCGCCAACGCAGGGCCTATCTCCGGGGGCTGACGCCCCCGGCTCGCCGGCGCCGACGCCGGTGGACCTCGACGCCGTCTTCCGCCTGGCCGAGGAACGCAACGCCCAGATCGCCCTGGCCCGCGAAAAGGTCCACGAGAGCCAGGTCGAGAACGACCTGGCCGCCAAGGGTTGGATGCCCAAGGTGACGGCCGGCGTCGGCTACTACCGCCACGAGGGCGGCATCCAGAACGAGGACGGCACGCTGACGCGCTCCAGCTTCGGCGCCCTCTATCCCGGCGTCGATCTGCACACCGCCTTCGACGTGCGCGAGGCCACCTTCCTCCGCATCGACGCCGAGCGCAAGCGCTGGCAGCAGCAGGGCGAGCTGAGCCGCATCAACTACGAGCAACTGCAGCAGGCGGCCGAGGCCTACATCGACCTGCTGACCGCCCGCCGTGGCGCGTCGGTGGCGCAGATCCTGGAGAAAAACCAGCGCGAATTGCTCCAGCGGGCGAAGGACCTGGAGAAGGAAGGCGGCAAGGTGCTGGCGGAGGGCGTCGCGGCGGAACTGGCCGGCACGGAGCAGGCCGAGGCGAAGCTGCGCCAGCAGGGCGACGCGGCCTCGGCCAAGCTGGCCTACCTGCTGGGCCTCGACCCGGAATCCCCGCTCGTGCCGGTGGACGAGGCGCTGGCGCCGATCGACGTGGTGGACGCGACGCCGCCGGCCTCGGCCCTGGTCGCCCAGGCGTTGGCGAACGGCCCCGGCGTCCGCGAATTGCAGGGGCTGCTGGCGGCCATCGACTGCGGCATGGCGGAATTGGAAGGTCCGAAAAAGTACCTGCCGACGCTGGACCTGTGCCTGAGCGAGGGCGCCTTCGGCGCCGGCCCCGATGCGAGCATGACGTTCACCAACCGCTTCGACGTAGGGGTCGAGGCGCGCTGGAACCTGACCGAGCTGTTCAAGGCCAAGGACGAGAAGCGGCTGGCGGAAAGCAAGCGGCGGCAAGTGGAGCTGAGCTACGACGACCTGCGCGGCAAGCTGACGCTCGGCGTGCGCGAGGCGCGGGAGGCGATCCTGGTCGGGCGCGAGCAGATCGACAAGGCGTCGGAGCAGATCAAGCGGGCCAGCGAGAGCTACCGGCTCAGCGACCTGCGGCTGAAGCAGAACGCGCCGGGCGCCTCGACGGCCGAGGTGCTGCAGAGCCTCCGCGGCCTGGAAATGGCCCATTTCAACTACATCAGCGCCGTCAACGCCTACAACAAGGCCCAGGTCCGCTTGCTGCTGCTGCTTGGGCCGGCGGCGTGCAAGTGACGAACCACGGAACGGCTTTGCTCCGATTTAGCTCCCGAAAGTGCTAATTCGTGTGATTCCGGGTTAAATCGTGTGATTCGGGCGGGACGGCGGCTAGTCCGGCTTCACGTCGATGGCGATCACCTTCCCGTCCTTGTCCGTGTAGACGGCAACGGAATCGCCTGCTTTCACGTCGCCGATCTTGCCGGCTTTGCCGTCGATAGTAACCTTTGCATCGGGGCCGACGGTCAAATCCCAGTCCTTCTTGTTGGCGTCGGTAATGACCACTTTGTGCGGCCCACGTCGGCGACCTTGCCCGCGTGAATTCGCGGGACTTGCTTCAGGTCGTCGCGCAGTTCACGGATGTCACTGTCGAGGCGGTTGATGTCCGTGTCGTGGCGCTTCGAGTCGCCGGACAACTGACCCAGCCAAAAGGCACTCTGCCCGATGGCGTACACGCCAGTACCGACGCCCGCGAGCGCGGACAGGATTACCGCCATGACCAGCGCTCGCGCGCCCGTGACCACCCAAAGGTTCGGCCTCGCCTTGTCGATGAACTGTTCGATCTTATCCACGCGCTTCACTAGCT
Organism: uncultured Planctomycetaceae bacterium; assembly: GCA_963771935.1. Lineage (GTDB taxonomy): Bacteria > Planctomycetota > Planctomycetia > Gemmatales > Gemmataceae > UBA4732. The sequence continues at coordinate 460,422 of CAVYVK010000011.1, forward strand.
CGCCGTGGTGAAGCGCCAGGTTCTTCACTTCGGCCTTAAGTTCCGCGACCCCGGTTGCAAGGTCGCGCACTTCTTTGGCCAACTGCTTCAGGTCATCTTTATCCGACATGGCGACTCCCTTGTGACCACGCCGTTCCGCCCGAAGCATTCTATCGTCAGCATCGAAGGGAACAAAGACGGTCAAGGGCCGCGCGTCCGCATAAGCGTGTCGGGTCAGACTTCAAGCGGCGTGGTTGTCACGCCGCTTTTTTCATGCGCCCCCTTTCCCCTTGACCCCCCGCCGCCCTCCCGGCGACCATAGCGGCGGAATTAGCTTGCGGGCTGGACGGGGACGGGTAGGATGGGTGGGCGCGGCGGCTGGGGTGCGGCGGCCTCAGAGGCGTGACAGATGGCGTTCCGCAAGACAGGCTCTCGTCGGATCATCGTCGATGGCGCCGCCTGTCTCTGGCGCTTTAACCGCTGGCCGTCCGACCCCCTTTTCTACACCCGTGTGGAGGTGTCACATGACCGAGCAGCGTTCGGTGCGATGGTTGGCGGCCTGCGTGGTGGCGCTCGTGTGCGTCGGCGCGCGCACGCCGCCGACCCGTTTCGGCCGAGGTCCGTGTGGGTCAACGACGACAAGGGTTTGAGCCTGAAGGTGATCGAGCGGGACGGCCGGTCGTTCCGGGCGCGGTTTACCATCGGCGACGGGATCGAGCGCGTGGTCAGCGGCACGGTTCGGAACGGCAGGGTCGATTGGCTGTCGGACGACGTGGAGGCCGTCCGGGGCGGCGCCGGCGGCGACAACCACGGGGTCCTCGTCGATGACGACACGATCGTGTTCGTGTATATAGACGGCGACGGCAAAAACGGCTCGTTCACCTTGCACCGGCGCTAGCGAGCCAGGCGGCCATGACTGGTAATCGTCCCGCCCCTAACCTCCCCGCTTGCGGGCCGGGGAGGGGCGGTAGGTGGCGCCCTCACGTCCGCTGGAAAATGACGCGGCCGGGCGACCCGCGCCGCCCGGCCGAATTCCGTGTAATTCTACTTCAAATCGTGTGATTGTCGCAATACGGAGCAAAGCCCCACGGAACACATGGAACACACGGAAAAAGACTTTCTTTGTCTTTTTCCGTGTGTTCCGTGTGTTCCGTGGTTTTATTCTTTTTTCTTGTCCGCCTCGCTCAGCGGCCGGACGCGGAGGTTGCGGATCGCCCCCGTCGTCTGATACGTCGCGATCCCGAACGGCTTGCAGGCGTTGCACTCCACGCGGATCGAGATTTTGCGATCCATCGTGTCCAGATCGACCGCCTTCGCGCCGTCGATCCACGCCTCGATCCGCTTCCGGCTGACGCGGACGCGGATTTTGTACCATTGGTCGTCCTTGAACTCCTTGTTCGTCCGCGTCTCGTTCTCGGAGGCGTCCTCGCCGTCGATGCTGGACAGGCCGACCACGCGGCCGCTCCAGCCGCCGACCACGAACGAACAGAACGAATCGCCGACCGGGAAAGTCGTCGTGCAGAAGAAGTCGTCGCCGTCGATCTTCTTGCCTTCCAAGACGAACTCGTAATCCATCTTCGGGAAGTCGCCGCGCGTGTACACCACGCCGGTCATGATCTTCCCCTTGTCCATGACGACGGCCCCGTCCTCGACGTGGACCTTGCCGGGGGCGTAAAAGTCGCACGCCTTCCAGCCGTCCAGCGATTTGCCGTCGAACAGGTCCTTCCAGCCCGCGTCGTCCTTCGGCGGATCGGCCGCCGGGCCGTTGGCCGATAGCAGAAGCGTCAGAAGCAGGACGAATCCGATCGCACGCGGTCGCATCGACATGGGTATCCTCCGTCCGTTTAGCCGCGACCCGAAGGGGAGCGCATCGGCGCCGAAGCGCTCCCCTTCGGGTCGCGGCTAAACGATCCAGCATACCCACCCCACTGGCGCATGGCAAATCCATCGTCGCGCGAATTCTTCCACCATCGTGTTGACTCGACGCAAACAGGCGCGTACCATAAGTGTCGTTATGACGCATTCTCCTTTCGCCCTTCCGAGGAGTCCGTTATGGGCAGCACACGATGGTCGGACGACGAGTACCGCGACCGGGCGCAGTCCGCGCCCGCACCGGCCGCGACGCCTTCGAGCACGATCACGCCGTCCGCCAGGGCGAGGTCGAGCGCGGCGTCCACGAGAAAATGGACCCGCGTAATGTGAAACTCCGCGAATCGCGCGACAGCGACGTCCACCCCGAGAGCCGGGCCGTGGCGGTGCTGTTCGACGTGACCGGCTCGATGCAGGGGGTGCCGCGCATCCTGCAGGCGAACCTGCCGCGGCTGATGAGCCTGCTGATCGACGGCCGTTACCTGGACCACCCGCAGATCCTGATCGGGGCGATCGGCGACGCGACCTGCGACGCGGCGCCGTTGCAGGTCGGCCAGTTCGAGTCGGGCATCGAGATCGAGGACGACCTCGGCCGGCTGTACCTGGAGGGCGGCGGCGGCGGCCACATCACGGAGTCGTACGAGCTGGCGATGTACTTCATGGCCCGGCACACGGCCATCGACTGCTGGGAGAAGCGCGGCCAGCGCGGCTACCTGTTCCTGATCGGCGACGAGATCCCGTACCCGCGGGTCGAAGCGGCGAGAAGTGGAGCGGTGCATCGGCGACCGGCTGCAGGCACGACCTCTCCGGTGGAGAAGCTGGTCGACGGAGCTGCGGCGGCGTTACGACGTCTACTTACGTCTTGCCGCAGATGACGCCCACTGGGACAACCCGGCGGTGCATGGCCGCTGGGTGGAATTGCTGGGCCAGAACGTGCTGCGTCTGGAGGACCCGGCCGGCGTCTGCGAGCTGATCGCCTCGACGATCGGCGTGGCCGAGGGCCGGGTGGACGTGGCGGACCTGGACGGACGACCTGCAGGAGGCCGGCGCGTCCGCGTCGGTGGCGCAGGCGGTGCGGCGGGCGACTGGCGCCGTTTGAAGATTTCAGAGACCGATAAACCGAGGCGAGCCGGGCCGCGTCGGCGACCGCACTCCGGGCGCTGACGCAGCCCGGCTCGCCAAAACGAGAAACTCGTCATGAAGCGAGCCATCATCACGGTCGGCCTGGGTTTCGGCGACGAGGGCAAGGGCGCCGCCGTCGATTTCCTGACGCGCGCATTCGGCGCCGAGCTGGTGGTGCGCTACTGCGGCGGCTGCCAGGCCGGCCACAACGTCCAGCTGCCCGACGGCCGACGCCACACCTTCTCGCAGTTCGGCGCCGGCACGCTGGCCGACCCCGGCCGCGTCCGCACCTACCTCGGCCCGAACGTCGTCATCGACCCGCCCGCGCTGCTGCGGGAGGCCGATCACCTCGCGGAGCTGGGCGTCTCCGATCCGACCGGCCTGGTCGCCGTCCACCCGCACTGCCTGGTGACAACGGCATGGCACCGAGCGCTGAACCGGCTGCGCGAGCTGTCCCGCGGCGCGGGGCGGCACGGCTCCTGCGGCCAGGGCGTCGGCGAGGCGCGCCGCTACTGGCTGGAACACGGCCGCGACGCCGTCTTCGCGGCCGACCTCGCCGACCGCGCCGTCCTCCGCGATAAGCTGGAGCTGTTGCGTCAACGAATGCTGCTGGAAATGCAGGAGTTCGTCGCCAGCGTCATCGCCGACGCCCTCCGAGACTTCGACCTCTGGGACCTGAACGCGACGGACGAGGCCCGCGAGCTGGGCGAGGCGATCCGCCAGGGGGTTACGGTATTCCGACGAAATACCCGCGTGTACGACCGCGATATTCGAGGGGGCGCAGGGCGTGCTGCTCGACGAGTACCGCGGCTTCCATCCGTACACCACCTGGAGCACGGTCACGACGCACCACGCCTGGGAGCTTGTGGAAGCGATGGACGTGGAGGCGGTTTCGGTGCTGGGCGTGACGCGGGCCTACGCCACGCGCCACGGCGAAGGACCATTGCCGACGTTCGCGCCGGAGCTGACGGAGCGGCTGCGCGACCCCGGCAACCCGTGGAACGCATGGCAGGGGGACATGCGTTGCGGCTGGCTGGACCTGCCGCTGCTCCGCTACGCCGCCGCGTCCGCCGGCCGGCTTGACGGCCTTGTCGTGAATCATCTGGATCAGATCCCGGATAGCGGCTTTTCGATTTGCGACGGCTACCGCAATGCGACGCCGGCACCGGCCGCGGCGCCCGACCTGTCGTGGCAAGGCCGGCTGACGGAAGAGCTGCACCGGGCGGAACCGATCCTCACGCCGACTGGCCGCGACGAGATAGTGCGGCGGCTGGGTGAAATCGCGCCGGTGGTGCTGACGGGGTTCGGGCCGACGCATGAGGAACGGCGGCTCGGCGAGGTGCGCTTCCGGGCGCGTCGGAGCGACAGGGAGCGACAGGGGAAGATCGTGGCATAAGATGATCGCCGTCGCCATCCTTTCGGAGACGGGACATCGATGCGGATCGTCGCAGCCGTGGCCGGCGTGGCCCTGATCGTCCTGAACTTCGCCGACTGCTTTCAGGCGATGATCCTGCCGCGGCGCCTGGCGTTGCGGTGGTGGCGGCCGACGCGCCTCTACTACCGATCCGCCTGGGCGGTGTGGGGGGCCGCCGCTCGCCTCCTGTCGTCGGGCAAGCGGCGCGAAGGCTTCCTGAGCGTCTTCGGCCCCCTGTCGCTGCCGATCCTGTTCATCGTGTGGGCCGTGGGCCTGATCGCCGGGTTCGCGCTGCTGCACGTCGCCCTGGCCTCGCCGCTGAACCCGTCGGGCGAGCCGGGCGACTTCCTGACGCTCTTCTACCTCAGCGGCCAGACGTTCTTCACGCTCGGCTACGGCGACGTCACCGAAGCCTCGCCGCTCGGCCGGCTGCTGTCGGTGGCCGAGGCCGGCCTGGGCTTCGGCTTCATGGCCGTCATCATCGGCTACCTGCCGGTGCTGTATCAGGCCTTCTCGCGCCGCGAGGTCGCCATCTCGCTGCTAGACGCCCGCGCCGGCTCGCCGCCGAGCGCCGCCCAGCTGCTGTTGCGGCTGGGGCGGTCGAGCGCCGGCGTCGCCGCGGCCGCCCCACTGCTGGCCGAGTGGGAGCGCTGGTCGGCCGAGCTGCTGGAGAGCCACCTGTCGTTCCCCGTGCTCAGCTTCTACCGCTCGCAGCACGACAACCAGTCGTGGCTGGCGGCGCTGACGGCCATGCTCGACGCCTCCGCCCTGCTGCTGACCGGGGTGGAATGCGGACGATCTGCGCTACCAGGCGCAGCTGACCTTCGCCGCGGCCCGCCACGCCGCCGTGGACCTGGCCATGACGTTCCGCACGCCGCCGCGGCCGCCGCAGCCCGACCGACTGCCCGCCGAGACGTTGCGTCCGCTGCGGGAGGAGCTGGGCGCGGCGGGCCTGCCGCTGCGCGAGGGGCCGGCCGTGGACGCCAAGCTGACGGAGCTGCGCGGCCTGTACGAGCCGTTCGTCAACGCCCTGGCCGACTACCTGCAGTTCGCGCTGCCGCCGGTGCAGCCGGACAAGCCGCCGGTGGACAACTGGCAGACCAGCGCCTGGATGCGGCGGGCGGCCGGCTTCGGCGAGCTGCCGGCGGCCGGGGACGACCATAGCGAGTGACCTGGGCGGGGCGGATGACTGGCGATCTCCGGGCTTGTTCTCAAGAAGACCCGGGACCGTCGGCGTTATCGCTCGGCATGCACAGGATTCGCCGCGCAAGCTTGTCCTTGATTTCCCGGTGTCGCAGGACGGGCTGCGCCACGCCGGTTCTCGGGTTGCGATACCAGTCGTGCTTGCCGCCGTGCCGGACGAAATCGCAGCCCTGCCCCTCCACGCACTTGATAGATCCACGCGCTTCACGGAATCACCAGTTCTTCCACGCGCAGATTCCGGGGATCGTGCCGCTGGTGACATCCTGATACAGATCCTTGAGGTGCTCCTTCAGGTCATCGAGGGTTTCGCCCTGGGTCCAGTAATCCGGGTAGTCTTGCAGGTAACCGAGCCAGGCCCCTTCCTCTTCCCAAACGATGATCTTGACGGCTTGCATCGTTGGTTCTCCGGGCCATGGGTTCCGTGAATTTGCGATCCGCGGCTCAGTACAGCAGGTCGTATGGTCTTCTTGCATTGCGGGCCATCAGCGGCGAGAATGATCGGTGAATCGGAAAGCATTCCCGCGCCCGGAGGCCGTCCCATGCGTCGCCGTCTACCCCTGCTGCTGGCACTACTCTGCCCGTCGCTCTGCACCGCCGCGCCGCCGGACGCCCCGGCCCCTTGGGCCTTCCGCAAGCCCGTTCGCGTCGATTCACTGCACGTCAGCGATCCCACATGGGTCAAGAATCCCATCGACGCCTTCGTCCTCGCCCGCCTCGATACAGCCGGGCTGAAGCCGTCGCCGCCCGCCTCCAAAGCCGCCCTGCTCCGTCGCGTCACCTACGACCTCACCGGCCTGCCGCCCACGCCCAAGGAACTCGAAGACTTCCTCGCCGACGACCGGCCCGACGCCTACGAGCGCGTCGTGGACCGCCTCCTCGCCTCGCCCCACTTCGGCGAACGCCAGGCGCAGCACTGGCTCGACGTCGCTCGCTACGCCGAGTCCAACGGCTACGAGGCCGACGGCGAACGGCCCAACGCCTGGCGCTACCGCGATTACGTCGTCAAGGCCTTCAACGACGATATGCCCTACAACCGCTTCCTCACCGAACAGCTCGCCGGCGATCTGATGAATCAGGGGGCTGACGCCCCCCGCTCGCCGGAGAAAACGGAGCACTCGATCGCGGCCGGCTTCAACCGCTGCGGCCCCGTCCACCAGACCAGCGGCAACCTGGACCAGGCCGTGCTGCGGCAGGAGCTGCTCACCGAGATGACCAATGGCGTCGGCGCCGCCTTCCTCGGCCTGACCGTCGGCTGCGCCCGCTGCCACGACCATAAGTTCGACCCCATCCCCCAGGCCGATTACTACCGCCTCCAGGCCTTTTTCAGCGCCGCCCAGCCGAAGGAGATCGACCTCGCCACGCCGGCCGAGCGCGACGAGAATAAGCGACAAAACGAGGAGCTTAATGCGAAGATCGCCCCGCTCCGCAAGCAGGCAGCCGACATCGAGGCGCCCGTCCGCGACCGGCTGCGCGAGGCCAAGAAGGCGAAGCTCGAAGCGCCCTACCGCGACGCCCTGGCCGTGGAACCGGATAAACGCACGCCGGAACAGAAGAAGCTCGCGGAACAGGCCGACGTGCTCATCAAGGTGACGTGGGACGAGATCGTCGATGCGCTGCCGCCGGCCGACCGGGAGAAGCGGGCGGAGCTGCGGCGTCAGGCCAACGTCCTGGAGGCGCAGCGGCCGGCGCCGCCGGCCCAGGCGTGGACCATCGCCGAGGACGGGTCGCCGCGCTTCAGCTACGTCCTCAAGCGCGGCAGCCTCAGCCAGAAGGGGGCGCAGCGTCGAACCAGGATTTCCGACCGCGTTGCTGCCTCCGGGGGCTGACGCCCCCGGCTCGCCTCTCAGCCGTCTCGACCTGGCGAAGTGGCTGACGCGGCCCGACCACCCGCTGACGGCCCGCGTCATCGTCAATCGGCTCTGGGAGCATCATTTCGGCCGCGGAATCGTCGCCACGCCCGACGACTTCGGCGCCCACGGCGAACCGCCGACCCACCCTGAATTGCTCGACTGGCTGGCCGTCGAGCTGGTCGAAAACGGCTGGTCGCTCAAGCACGTCCACCGCCTCATGGTGCTGAGCAACGCCTACCGGCAGGACTCACGATCGGCCGACGCCGACGGCAAGCGCATCGACCCCGAAAACCATCTTCTTTGGCGCATGAACCGCCGCCGGCTCGACGCCGAGGCGCTGCGCGACGGCGTGCTGGCGACGGCCGGCACGCTCAACCCCGCCGTCGGCGGGCCGATGGTCAAGACGCCGCTGGAGCCGGAAGTCTACGACCGCCTCTTCAGCGAGGGCGAGCCGGACGGCCTGTGGCTGGTCACGCCCGACCCGCGCCAGCACACGCGCCGCAGCCTCTACCTCTTCTCGAAACGCAACCTGCACCTGCCGCTTTTGGAGGTGTTCGACCAGCCGGACACGCTGTCGCCGTGCCCGGTGCGGGCGGTCAGCACGTTCGCCCCGCAGGCGCTCGTGCTGCTGAACGGGCCGTTCCTGCACGAGCAGAGCAAGGCGTTCGCGGCGCGGCTGCTGCACGAGGCGGGGCCGGACGACGCCGCCCGCGTGGACCGAGCCTACCGGCTGGCGCTGGGCCGTCCGCCGCGCGACGAGGAGCGGCGGACGGCGCTCGACTTCTTGACGGCGCAGACGGAGCTGCTGCGCGACCGCCTGCGCGCGGCCTGCCGGTCGGCGCGCCGGCGGACATGCCGGACGGCGTCGATCCGGCGGCGGCCGCGGCGCTGGCGGACTTCTGCCTGGCGATGCTCAACCGGAATGAGTTCCTGTACGTGCCGTAGCTCGTAGGCCGCCGCGGAGCGGCGGCCTACTTTGCGCACTACGGTCTGGAGGCACGTTTGCGTCCGCGACCGGCCCGGGAAGTCGAGCGCGCCACCGAGCCATCATGGCCAGTGATATCGGATAAAGCTAATCTACAATATCTTGATTTCCTTCCGGATGGTCCTTGGAATCAGTGTCGGGTCGGCGGATCGCCGTTTGGTCGATCGCGATCACGGCTGCTCGATAGAGCGAAGCGACGATTACGCCGACGCAGCCGCCGACCAGAGCGCCGAACATCGCGCCCATTCCAATCGGGCCGATGGGATCGGAGGAAGGCACAGTCGCCAGCCACAACAGGAAAACGCCTAGCGCCCCCACCATCCCACCGCTGATAACGCACCAGCGGATAACGGCTCGCGGGTCGATCCTTCGCCTTATCCGCGTGGCCTTGGCTTCTATCCGCTGAATAGCTCGCCGGTCCATATTCGCCTCCCGTACACAGTCTACCCGCCTGCGCAGGCGAATGCCACGGGTGTGAACAATGGGCGTCTCAGTTGCTCTGTTGAAATCCTCTAACCTGTAGCGGCGAGGAGCATGAGGTTGTGGGTGAGTACCCGCAGGTAGCACTCGTGTTTGCGCGACGCATCCGACTTGCCCCGCAGCGCCGAGCCGAGCAGCCGCTTGTGTCGGGAGAAGGCGCTCTCCGCCTGCCAGCGCTGCCCGTAGACGCGCTTGTGCCGGCTGCCCCGCGGCTTCTTGCGGAACCGCTTGACCATCTGCCGCCGGTAGCGAGTCTTGGGCCACTTCCGCCCCCCGTTCCGCCGGTTGATCGGGATCACCGTCGAGCGGACGCCCAAGTCCTCCCGGCAGTAGCGGTGGCTCTCCTCGCCGTCGAACGCCGCGTCGCCGAGCACCCGGTCGTAGCCGACCGCCAGCGACGCCTGGGCCATGAGAGGGCGGAACTGCGGCGCGTCGTTGGCGGGGCCGAGGCTGACCGTGGCTGCGGTGAAGAAGTGGCTGGCCGTGTCGCAGGCCACGGCCAACTTGGTCCACAGCCTGGAGTTGTGTTTACGGCCGGCCCGCTTGAAAAAGTAGCGGGACGTGTGGCGGCTCTCCATGCCGGTGGCGTCGATGGCGGCCGTCGGCTTCGCGCCGATCAACCCGCCTTCCTGTGGCGCACGGTGGCGCGGAAGAGGAGTACGACGAACGCCCCTTTTTTAGCAGCCGCTTGGCGGCATAGCAGAGGGTCGAGTAGTCGGGCGCCGCGGCCAGGCCGAGATCCTCGCGCAACTCGGCGAAGTCGGCCAGCAACCGGACGACGCCCCGGTAGTCGGTCTTGAAGAAGGTCTTCAGGGCCAGGGCGGCGAACAGTTGGTGCTGGGTGAAGTCCTTGCGGGAGAACTTCGACGAATAGGCGGGCAGAACCTCCCGCGCCAGGCGCAGCGCTCTTGGGCCACGGCCCGAGGCGACTTGGTCATCGGTCTGCTGGTGTTCATAATACCATTATACGCCCGCCCCGCCAAGGATTTCAACAGAGCACGTCTCAGTGTGAACCAGCCTATTTGACAAACCTCAAGACATACCAGAGAGTTTCTTGCGGTAACGATGCGAACCCATGGTCCTTGAGGGCGGGTGGTCACCATGTTCCACGGCGGCACATGCATTTCTTGCGGTCCCGGGAAACGGTCGGAACGGCGGGCGTGGGCGAGCGTCCGCCTTGCCGTGAAGGTCGCGGGCCTGTTGATTCTGTCCGCCGTCGCCCCGGCGCGGGGCGAGGCCCCGGCCGACAAGCCGGACGCCGCGCCCGCGCCGGCGAGCTGGACGATCCTGTTTCGCTCGGACGACCCCTCCGTGTGGGACACGGACGCCAAGAACGCCAAGGGAGAGCAGATCGCCATTCCGCTGAAGTTCGCGCCGACCACGTTCGCCTACCTGCGCCTGCGCCGCATGGACACCGGGGCGGCGCTGATCCTGCCGCTGACACCCGACCAACTCCAGAACGGCAAGCCGCCTACTCCCGAAGAAGGCTTCTGGTGGAACGGCGCCAACAAGGATGAGTATAAGGGGCGGCACCTCGGCATCGTCCAGGGGCCGCGACGCAAGTTCCCGGAGTCCCAGGGCCTGATCTGCGTCATGCACGACGGGTGGGACGGCTTCGCCGGCTCCGGCTTCGGCCACAAATATGGCGGTAACGATGCCCAGCATTATGCCTGGCGCGGCAAGGAAATCAAGCGAACCGTCTTCGAGATCGCCGTCTCCGACGGCCCGCTCAGCCCGGAAGAAAAGCGCAGCCTGGTCTCCAAGCCCTGAGCGCCGCGGCGGACGGCCGAGGATCTCGGCGAAAGCTAATCTACGACGTCCGCTTTTTGGCGCCGTAAAGACCGTCGGGGCGACGGACGAGCGACGTGCTATGGTCTCCGAAACGGCTTTCGGTCGGGGAAGTGATGCTCCCCCTGGGAGGCCGGGGAATCGACGAAGCCGTTCCGCGCAGTCCTGCGAATTGGCCTCGTTCACCCACCGCGCAAACTCGGGCTTCTGCACCAGGTAGTCGTTGAGGATCTCCCGCCGGTTGTCCCGGTCCTTGGAGTCCAACAGCTCCGCGAATTTGGCGTGCGAGTCGCGGTAGTCCTTCTTCAAGGCGTCGGTGACGGCGAGCCCGAGGCGGCCGACGAAGTGGTACGTCGATGGGGATCGGAACTCGTCCATACGCGCGAACAGCGCCTCGGCCTCGGAAAAGTTGCTTCGGTCGAGGTAAAGGACGCCGAGATCGATGCAGTCTCCGACGCCGGCCGGGTTCGGCGAAGTCTCCTGGAGGTGCTGCTCCACCACCTTCTTGAGCGCTTCCTCCCGCCCCAGTTCCTGAGGCGCGGCGCCCGCCGCGGCGGCGTCCGGCGGGGGCGGCGGTGGAGCCGGTGAAGGCGGCGGCGCGGTCGGCGGCACGACCGGTGAGGCCGGCGGCACGACGGGAGCGGCCGGCGGCGCGGCCGGAAGGGGCGACGCGGCCGGAAGGGGCGACGCGACGGCGACGTCAGCCGGGGGAGGCAGCGGCGCGGCGGCAACGGGGTCCGAGTGGGCGGCCAGTCGATGCCAGGCGATCGCAACGCCCACGAACAGGAGCGCAGAACGGCCAGCCCCACCAGCACCCCCAGCGCCGGCACTCCCAGGGCCGGCGTCCGGCGCCGCACCTTGGGCCGCCTCCGGCGCAGCGCGGGCGCCGATGACGAGGGGTTCGCCGACGGCGTCGCCTCCGGCTGGGCGGCGCCGACCGGCAGGGCGGTGGTCGATCCGCCGAGGGATTCGCGCACGCGGGCAATGTCCTTGAGCAAGTCGCGCGCGGACTGGTAGCGGCCGCGGCGCGTCTTGGCCAGCATCTTGTGGACGACGGCGCAGAGCGCCGGCGGGAGGTCGGGGCGGACTTCGGCCAACGGGCGAGGCTCCTCGCGCACGTGCTTCAGCGCGATCTCGAAGGCGTTGCTGCCCCCGAACGGCGTGCGGCCGGTGAGCATCTGGTAGCAGGTGACGCCGAACGAATAGATGTCGCTGCGGTGATCGACGGTCTTGCCCTCGACCTGCTCGGGGCTCATGAACAGCGGCGTGCCCACGGTCGTGCCGGCGCGCGTGAGATCGACCGGCGGTTCCACGGCCAGGCAGCGCGACAGGCCGAAGTCGGCCACCTTCGCCTCGCCCTTGCGGGTCAGCAGGATGTTCTCCGGCTTGATGTCGCGGTGGACGATTCCCATCTCGCTGGCGCGATTCAGGGCGCTCGCCACCTGCCGCATGATACTGAGGGCGAGGGGCACGTCGAGCGGCCCCTGGCGCGTCAGGTAGTCGCCGAGGCTCTTCCCCTCGACGTATTCGAGGACCATGTAGCAGCGGCCCCGGTGCTCGCCGAACGTGTGGACCTGGACGACGTTGGAGTGGCTGAGCCGGGCGACCGTCTTCGACTCGGCCTTGAACCGTTCGAGCGCCGTCGGATTGGCCGCGATGTCCTCGCGCAGCACCTTGACGGCGACCTTGCGCTTGAGTGAAACCTGCTCGGCCAAGTAGACCTGTCCCATGCCGCCCTGCCCCAGCTGACGCAGGATGCGGAAGTCATCGAACGTCTCGCCGAGGAGGTCCGGGCACGACGCCGACGAGGCGGGCGGTTCGCCGGGCGTGGGGGAGGTCGAGGTATCCATCAGAAGCATCTCCAAGCGCGATGGCTCGTTCCATGAAGTCTCAAACGCCGTACGACGGTCGGGGCGCCGCTTCTCGCGCTGTTTTCATTCCGTTCCAGACGCTCCGCAGCGAGGGGGCGCGGAACGCCTCTCTATATAATAACTGTAACCGCTGCCGTGCCTGTGACAAGGGCGAGTGGTGAGCCGGCTCGGCAGGCGTTACGGCCTCGGGCGCAGCCGCTTCAGGCCGCGTCGCCGAGGCGTCATGGCGCGGGCCCTCCCGTTCGGCGATCTCCATGACCTGATCCACCGGTTCGCCATCGAACTCCTGCCGCTTGCCGTCCGGCCAGGACACGACGACCGAATCCACCTTCGTCGCCTGGCCCAGCCCGAACAGGGCCAGCGGCGAGTTGCTGCACAGGTAGCTCTGCGCGGGGTTGACCAGCCGCAGCTGCTCCCGGCCGCCGGCCCGGACGCGCACCTCGGCGCCGTAGGCGTCGCGGTGGTGTTTGGGATCAAAGGCCCGCACCTGGAGCCAGTGGCCTCGATTCGGCGCCACGTTGTGGAACAACCGGGCCTTTCCGCCGATGGAGGTCGCCAGCAGGTCCGGTGCCCCATCGCCGTCGTAGTCGTCGCAGGCCAGGCCGCGGCCGACGTTCCAGTAGCCGCAAAAGGCCTTATTGGAAGGCGAAATGTCGTGAAACTTGCTGGCGCCGTCGTTGGCGAAGAGCTGGTTGCGCTCGGCGTAGGTTTCCCAGAAACCGAGGCCCGGGTCGTGGGCCGACCCGCCGCGGACGGTGCGGCCGTTGACGACGGCCACGTCGAGGGCGCCGTCGAGGGTGAAGTCGGCCAGGAGGGCGCCGAAGCCGGTGCCTCGCCAGCGGCCGGTCGTCAGGCCGGAATCGACCGTGCGGTCGCGGAACCGGCCGCGCGGCCCCTGCTTCCAGAGCGTGTTCGTCTCGCTGCCGAGGTGGGCGACGTACAAGTCGAGCAGGCCGGAGCCGTCCGGTGTCGCCGACGGCGATGCCCATGCCGGCGAAGGCCTTGCCCATCGACGTGAGGGCCACGCCGCGCGACGCCGCCTCATCCTTGAACGTGCCGTCGTGCTGATTGATCCACAGCCGGTTGGGCTGGCCGTCGTCGGACACGAAAATGTCCGGCCAGCCGTCGCCATCGAAGTCGGCGCAGGCGACGCCCAGGCCCGGCCCCGGCAGCCGGCCGATCCCGGAGGCGAAGCTCACATCCTCGAAGCGCGGCCGACCGCCCGGTTTGGTGACGTTGTGGAACAGCTTGCTGCAGGTGCCGGGAAACATGTTCGGGCCGCAATAGTCCTTCTTGCCCTCCGGCGACAGGCAATCTCTTTTGGGATCGTAATCGAGGTAATTGACGACGACGAGGTCGAGCAGGCCGTCGCGGTCGTAATCGAAGAAGGCGGCGGACATGGCCCAGAGGGGATCGCTAAGGCCGGCCTCGGCGGTGACGTCCTCGAACTTGCCGCCGCCGAGGTTGAGGAAGAGGCGGATGCGGCCGTACTCGGTGAGCAGCACGTCGGGCCGGCCGTCGTTGTTCACGTCGCCGACGGCCACGCCCATGCCGTAGCCGGCCACGCCGAGGCCGGAGCCTTCGGTCACGTCTTTGAACTTGCCGTCCTTCTCACGGCGGTAGAGGCGGTTGACGGATTTCGAGTCCGGCCCGGCGTCCTGGATCAGATAGAGGTAAAGCGTGCCGTCGCTGTCGTGGAGGAAGGCGGTGCCGGAGCCCATCGACTGCGGCATGAAGTAGGCGTCGGTGGGTCCGGGGTCGTGGACGAAGTCGAGTCCGACGGCGTCGGTGACGTCCTCGAACCAGGCGGGACCGTCGGCTTCGTCGGCGGGATCGATCGTCGTCGGCTTCGGGGAACAGCCGGCCGACGCGAGGAGCAGGGCCAACAGCAGAGGGCCGGCGGCCCGCGGAGAGACGGTCATGATGTTCGCGCTCGCGGGGAAAAGGCCAGTCGGAATCATACCGCGCGCGGGCCTTTCCCGAATCCCAAAAAAATCAGAAATTGCGCGCAAGGCCGGTCGGCGGCCGCATTCATTCGGTGAATCGACCAGCGGCGGCCGACGCCGCGGCCGATTGCGAGCACGCCCCTCGGATGAGGAGGGGCGCTTACTCCCTATTGGCACCAACTCTTCCCCATAGAAGACGCCCGGCGGCGGTCGCCGGGCGTTCTTCTTTTCTGTCTGAGCCATAAGCTTTCAATTGATCCCGTTATGGACTTATGATCGGACCGGCGTTGCCGCCAGGGCCGAATGTAGCATAAGTGTAGCATCAGCGTTCAGGGATGATTCGGCCGAAATGGTCTGCGGCTCAAGCGGTTGCGTCGCGGGCGGCGTAGGAACGGGCGGGCGCCAGAAGGCGTTTCCATCGCGGAGACGTACTCTTCTTCCATGACGGGGAGGTAGTGGGCGTAAGTGTTCAGGGTGACCCGCACGTCCGCGTGACCCAGGCGGGCGGAGACGGCCTTCACGTTCTTGGTTTCCTGCAGGGCCAGCGTCGCGTGGGTGTGGCGCAGGTCATGAAAGCGGATCGCGGGCAAGGCCGGCCTTCCCCAGCAAGCTTGGCGGAACGTCTTCCGCAGGTTCGCCTTGTTCACATAGCGCTGCTTCCCCTCGGTGGCTGGAAGCGGCCAGCGGGCCGAGAAGACCAGCCGGCCGCCGAAGCGGGCCCGCCAGGCGCGTCGAGCGTGCGGCGGGTGAGGCGGATGCGGCGGCGGCTCGCCTTCGTCTTCACGTCCTTGACCCGCGGGCGCGGCCTTGTCGCCGGTGCGAACGGATTTCGTGACGCGACACACGTTCCCGTCTCGAAAGTCGACGTCGGCCCAGGTGAGGGCCAGCATTTCGCCCTGACGCATCCCGGAGTCCAGGGCGAGCAGCCAGAAAGCCGCGAGGCGATGGCGGCTCGGCCATGGCAAGGAAGGCGGCCCGCCTGGGCGGCGTCGAGGGGATGCATCTCCTCGGCCCGCGTGCTGGGCAGGGCAAGCTTCCGGGCCGGGTTGGTGCTGGATGTAGCCAAAGTCGACGCACTGGTCGAGGCAGCGGCGCAGCAGCTGGCCGCACTTGTTCCGAAGGTCGGCGATGTGGCCGTCGCCTCTCCAGGTCCTCGAACCAGGCCTGCACCATGAACGGAGTTAGGGAGGCGACGGCGTAATGGCCGAGCTGCGGAAGGAGGTAGTCTTTCACGCGCTGCTTGTGCAGCAGGCGTAGGTTGCCGGCGTCCACCTTCGGCTTGACGTGGCAATCGAGCCAGAACTCCAGGACGCGAGCGGAGCGGTCAGCTTGTCGCCGTCCGGCAAGCCGGCGCTTGACCTTCTGCAAGCAGGTCGTTGAGCTTGTCCTGAACCTCCTGCTTGGTGGCGCCGTAGACCACCTTGCGGATCGGGCTTTCCGGTGTCCGCTTTGTAGCCGGTCACGACGGAACTGACCCAACGGCCGTCGCTCGCGCATAGTAGATCGAACCCTTCCCCGCGGCCGCGGCGCTTCTTCGACTTTCGCATGGGTATTCACTCCTTCATTGGGTGGTATCGTCCCGTGGTCGGCTTGACCAGTACACAATAGGGGCGGGACCGGCCCGATCGGGCCGGCCCCTGTTGACGTCTCACGCCGCTTCCTTCTTTGCGGGCCGGCGGCGGGGCTGGGGCTTCCGGGCGTGGTAGGCGGCGACTTCCTGTTGCAGAAGGACGGCGCGGGCGGAGACGGCGGCCAGGTCGGCCTCGGCCTTCTCCAGCTTCTCCTCGGTCTGCTGGAGCATCGCCTGGGCCTCGTCCAGCAGCTTCGACCGATTCACCAGCGCCGCGAGGAGGGCGGACGGGAGAACGCCGGCTGCCATCATCGAATCAACATGTTTGCATTTTCCGGCCTTGTCGTGCTGCGGGCAGTCACACGAGGCCATGCCGCCGATCTCGACGGCGACGAGGTAGACCGGCGAGGACGGGCCGGCCAGCTTCGCCAGGTTGAAGGCCACGACGGGCCCGCCGACGTCGGGGAGGACGGGCCGGACGCTGTAGTAGGAGGTCGCGCCGGCGTCGTTGGTGATGCGGAGACGGAGGGAGAATGTACGAGGTTTCATCTCTGATTGCTCCATAGAAGGGGAACCCGGCCGGCGCGTCGCCGGCCGGAGCTGCCAGGGCGACTCAGGCGGCGCAGGGGAGGGAGACGGCGACGATGTCGCGGACGACGCGGGGGCAGGTCCAGGAGGCGCGGCCGCGGTGCGTCAGCCACGCGCGGGGGATGGCGACGCGCAGGACGGCGACTTCGGCGGGAGAGACGCCGTGGCGGTCGGCGACGTGGGCGATCGCCCACGCTCGGCGGCAGGGGGCGCAGAACCAACAGACGGACCATTGCGTGCGGGAGTAGGCGGGGTCGATGCCGCCACGGAGAATTGACTTGACGTTGACGCGCGGGGTGCAGTGCAGGAAGATACTCACGGTTTCGGACCTCCAGTACAGGTTCGGGGCCCGGGCCGGGAGCTGCGTCAACAGCGACCGGCCCATTTTGTTGAGCATCCAAGGTAACATCCGTACAGGTGTTTGTCAAGGAAAAACCGGCAAAAACAGGCGGAATTTCAAAGATAATTTGGAGTCGGAACGGCACGAGAGTTGCGCCGGATCGGAGGCGGCCGGGCGCCGACGAAGACAAGCCGGAGGGGTAAGAGGGGAGGAAGAGAGATAAGATGGATCTTTAGAAAGGGCCAACTGAGACCAGAGTCCGTCCCGAGTCCCCTCCCTCATTGGTCGCGGCCGCGTCCCCACAACCCGCAACGCCCGTGCCATGTACTCATGGCACGGGCGTTGCCAGTCGTGGGGTCGGGGCCGCTGCCGGTGACCCCCTGTTTGACGTAGTGCAGCGGCGGCGATCACCCACCCACCGCCAACCTCGACCGTCGCCGCCGTCGCCCCTCACCCACGGCTGGGGGCGACGGCGGCGACGGTCGAGGTTGGCGGTCGCCGCCGCGGAACGGCACGAGTTCGATGGCCTGCCGGACAAAGCAAAGGCGGTACTGGTGCTGTGTTGGTGATGAGGATGGGGAGGCCGGCACACGGACTGCTTGACTGGTGCAACGATAAGCTGTGTCTGCCGGCCGTTGCGAAGCGAACACCGAGGAGTGCAAGGACGTGTGCAGTCGAAATTGTCTTCTTTCCCCGAGTCTTCTGCGAAGTGATGCAAGGAGGGGACGATTAGGGCACGACCAGGGGCTCGTCTTGCGGGTCTTGTCGAAAACGCCGGCGATTCTGATGGCGGGCGTGTTCGCCGTGTGATAAGACAGGCGGGTCTGGCGCGCCTCGAAGAAGGCCGGCCATGGGGATCGGCTGCGGTTTCTCGACCTCTGGAATGAGTGAAATCCGATGCCCCTCACGACCGAACTGCGCTGGGACGGCAAGTACGACGCCAACGGCAAGCGCGTCCTGCCGCTGCGGGTGAAGCTGCCGTTCCAGACGTCGAGACCGTCAACGAATCGACGCTGAGCCGGCCGGACGCTGTTCCGCGCGCCAGCCGGACGCCCAGCCCTGGCGCAACCGCCTCATCTGGGGCGACAAGAAGTACGTCCTGCCCTCGCTGCTCGACGAGTTCGCCGGCAAGGTCAATCTCATCTACATCGACCCGCCGTTCGACACCGGCGCCGACTTCTCCTTCACCGCCGCCGTCCCCGACGCCCCCGACGACGACGACGGCGACGGACTCGCCTTCACCAAGGAGCCGAGCATCATCGAGCAGAAGGCGTACCGGGACACCTGGGGACGGGGAATCGATTCGTATCTACAATGGTTCTATGAGACAGTGGCGATGCTGCACGAGTTGCTGGCGGAGAACGGGAAGCATCTATGTCCATCTGGATTGGCATGTCGTGCATTACTGCGAAAGCGGTGCTGGACGAGGTTTCGGAACCGACCACTTCCGAAACGAGATCGTCTGGAAGAGGACAGACGCCACAGCGAGACGCAACGCAAGGAAGCGAACACTACGGCCGATCCACGAATCATACTGTTCTACTACGAAAGCTACTAGAATACGACATGGAACACGCAGTACCTGCGCTTAGCGAGGAATATGCGACGAACTTCTACGACTACAGGGATGACGACGGACGGCGATGGTACCAGCTGCGAGAACATGACTCGGACCCGGCGGAGCGGCCAAAGGGCAACCCTACGTATCGAAGTGCTTCGGGCGTCAACAAGCGCATTGGCGGTATTCGAAGGAGCAAGATGGAAGAGCTTGATCGGCAAGGACGGACTTGTAGTTCAAACGTCTCCAGGCACCGTGCCGCGGCAGAAGAGATACCTAGATGAGATCGAAGGTGTACAGCTTGCAGGACATGTGGGACTGACATCAGCATCGATTAAGTCGCAGGTCGCACGAGAAGACCGGCTATCAACACCCAAAAGCCCGAAGCCCTCCTCGAACGCATCCTCCGCGCCTCGTCCAACGAAGACGACCTCATCCTCGACTGCTTCTGCGGCTCCGGCACGACGGCGGCGGTCGCGGAGAAGCTGAACCGCCGCTGGATCGCCTGCGACCTCGGCCGCTTCGCCATCCACACCACCCGCAAGCGCCTGCTCAACATCGAAGACGTCCGGCCGTTCCTGGTGCAGAACCTCGGCAAGTACGAGCGGCAGCTCTGGCAGACGGGCCAAGTTCGCCGCCGACGGCCGGAGACGCCGGAACACGCGGCGAAGCGCCAGCGCCAGTACATCGACTTCATCCTCCGGCTGTACCACGCCACAGCCGCTGGCCGGCGGACGATGCTGCACGGCGTCAAGAACGGCCGGCTGGTCCACGTCGGCGGCGTCGAGGCGCCGGTCAGCGACGGCGACATGCGGCAGATCGCGGCCGAGTTCAAGCGGGCGATGGGCACCGGCAAGGACGCGCCGACCACCAACGGCGTGGACGTGCTCGGCTGGGACTTCGCCTTCGAGGTCAACGAGGTCGCCCGCCAGCAGGCGGAGCGCGCCAACGTCAACTGCGTTTCCTGCGCATCCCGCGCGACGTGATGGACAAGCGGGCCGTCGATCAGGGCGACGTGAAGTTCTTCGAGCTGGCGGCGCTGTCGGTGGACGTCAAGAGCGAAGCGGCTGGACGTGACGCTGACGCTGAGCGATTTCGTGATCCCGCCGGACGACGTGCCGGAGGAGGTGCGCACGGCGGTCAAGCACTGGTCGCAGTGGATCGACTACTGGGCGGTGGACTGGGACCACGACGGCAAGACGTTCCACAACCAGTGGCAGACGTTCCGGACGCGGAAACAGCCGAAGCTGGAAGCGGCGGCGACCCACAGCTACGAGGAGGCCGGGGAATACACGTGGTGGTCAAGGTGATCGACATTCTGGGCAACGACACGACGAAGACGATCAAGGTCGACGGTGAAGTAGGCGGAACCGCTCACCAGTTGTGGCAGCGAGTCGCCCCCGTTGGGCAGGTGGGAGACCGTGGCGACCGACCCGCGCGGGCGGGTAGACTGGGTGGATGATGCGAAACTCTGGAGCCTAACCATCGTGCCGAAGATCGACCATGACTGCTGAGACTCGCGGCAGGACGGAAGCATCCGCGGCTTCGGCAGCTTGGATGACCGGTGAGAATATGTCGCTGGAGCGACTCCGCCGAAACGCTCGATCGCGTCTCGGACTGCAAGCGGCGCTGCGAATCGTTGTTCGCCATCAGCAGACGCAGCAGACAATGGCCAAAATCGTATTGCAGCTGTGCCGACGCTCGACCGCAGAGGTGGTTTATCCCTTCATGGCCGCAATGTGGCAGCGCGGTACTGAGTGCGCAGATGGAAGAGGCGCGGCAACGGTTCCCTGGCTGTGCGCCAGCCGGAAAACCTAGATACGAAAGAGGGATTGTAGCAACCGGCGCCGTTATCACGGATATTAGAGATGGGTGACTAGCGAAAGTCTGCCACTACGCTCATGGGGGAACCGCCGGCCGGTCCTTAAAGGACGCTCATGGCTCGCAAGAAGAAGGACGCCGACAACCCGCTGTTCGACGCCAAGACCACCACCGCGCCCTGCGTCCCGGCCCTCCGCGAGGCCGTGAACAAGTGGCGGCGCCGACGGTTACACCGGCGCAACCCCCACGACGCGCCGCCTCCTCAACCACTGGTTTCTCACCGACCACCGCCTCCGCGACGGCCGGCAAATTCGCCTACCACTACTCCCAGCAACACGCCATCGAGACGCTGATCTACCTCTACGAAGTCGCCAAGGTCCGCCGCCAGAAGGCGCTGATCGAAACGTTCGCCGGCCGCCCGGACCTGAAACTGCTGCAATACGACGACTTCGCCCGCTACTGCGTCAAGATGGCGACCGGCAGCGGCAAGACCAAGGTCATGGCGCTGGCGGTCGCCTGGCAGTACTTCAACGCCGTGGCCGAAGCGCGCGACGACTACGCCAAGACCTTCCTGCTCATCGCCCCCAACGTCATCGTCTTCGAGCGGCTGCGCACCGACTTCGCCGGCGGCCGCATCTTCACGTCACGACCCGATGATTCCCGACGAGCTGCGCATCTTCTGGGACTTCCAGTGCTACATGCGCGGCGAAGGCGAGCGGGCCGGCTCCGCGGGGCGCTATACCTGACCAACATCCAGCAGATCCACGAGCGGGCCGAAGCCGACGACGACGAGCCGGACGTGATGACGGCGATGCTGGGGCCGAAGCCGCCGGCCGACGACGCAAGAGGTCGACGACTTTCTGCCGCGCATCGCCGCGCGCGGCGGCCCGGTCGTCGTGCTCAACGACGAGGCCCACCACACGCACGACGAGGAGAGCGAATGGAACAAGACCATCCGCCGACTTGCACGCGGCGACGTCCCGGCGGCCTGGCGGCCCAGTTCGATTTCACCGCCACGCCGCGGCACACCAAGGGGCAGCTGTTCTCCTGGACGGTCTTCGATTACCCGCTCAAGCAGGCGATCATCGACAACATCGTCAAGCGGCCGCTCAAGGGCGTCGCCAAGGGAATCGCCGAGCAGCCGTCGGAAATGGCCAGTATCCGCTATCAGGCCTACCTCGCGGCCGGCGTCGAGCGCTGGAAGGAGTACCGCGACCAGCTGGCGCCACTGGCCGAAAGCCGGTCCTGTTCGTGATGATGAACGACACGGCAGAGGCCGACGACGTGGGCGACTGGCTGCAAAAGAAGTACCCGGCGGAGTTCGGCGGCGACCAGCTGCTGGTCATCCACACGGACCGATCCGGCGAGGTGTCGAAAAAGGACCTGGACGAGGCCCGGACGGTGGCCCGCGACGTGGACGACGGCAAAAGTCCGGTGAATTGCATCGTCAGCGTGGTCATGCTGCGCGAGGGCTGGGACGTGCAGAGCGTGACGGTGATCGTCGGGCTGCGGCCGTACACCTCCAAGGCGAACATCCTGCCGGAGCAGACGGTCGGCCGCGGCTTGCGGCTGATGTTCCGCGACGACCGCAACGGCTACATCGAGCGCGTGGACGTGATCGGCAACAGGAAGTTCATCGAGTTCGTCGAGCAGCTGGAGCGCGAGGAAGACTTGCAACTGGACAAGTTCGAGATCGGCAAGGACAAGGTGTCCATCGTCGCCATCGAGCCCGATGGCCGAGAAGCGCGACAAGGACATTCGCCTTGCCGCAGCTGAGCCCGATCCTGGTGCGCAAGAAGTCGCTGGCGGATGAGATCGCCGGCGCTCGACGTGACTGGCGTTCACCTGCCCGGTGCTGCCGCGCAAGGAGGACGACAAGGCGGCGCAGGAGTTCCGGTACGAGGGGCACGACCTCATGACGCTGCAAAAGCTGATGGAGCGGGAGTACACCATCCCCGCGCCGCAGACGGCGGAGGAGGTCATCGGCTACTACGCCCGGCGCATCGCCCAGGACGTGAAACTGCCGTCGCAGTTCGCGGCGCTGGCGCCGAAGGTGCGCGAGTTCCTGGAACGGAAGGCGTTCGGCGGGCCCGTGGACCTGGTACGCCGGAGATGGTGAAGGCGATCGGCGAGCAACGTCGCCGCAGTACGTCACGGTCAAGACGTTCGTGGCGGCGCTGCGCGAAGCTGGTCGTGCAGGAACTGGAGCCGACAACTGCTGGACGTGGGCCGGTCGCTGTCGGAGACGCCGCCGTTCCCGTGGTCGCGGCAAGACGCTCAAGGCGAGCAAGTGCGTGTTCAATCTGGTGCCGTGCGACAACGAGTTTGAGAAGGAGTTCGCGCGTTTCCTGCAGGACGCCGACGACGTGGCGCGCTTCGCCAAGCTGCCGGAGCAATTCGAGTTCGTCATCGAGTACACCGACGCGACGGGCAACCTGCGGTACTACGAGCCGGATTTCGTGGCCGTGACCAACGACGGCGCGTCGCTACCTGGTCGAGACGAAGGGGCTGGAGGACGTGAACGTGGCCAACAAGGACCGGGCGGCGCGGCTGTGGTGCGAGAACGCGACGCGGCTGACCGGCAAGCCGTGGGCGTACCTGAAGGTGCCGCAGACCGAATACAACAAGCTTCAGCCGAACCTTTTCAGCGATGTGACTTTCCTCGCATCGAAGTAGGACGCGGGCAAGCGGCGCAGGAGAGGAGCTGACCGAGTCACAGTTCGATTGCCGCGAGCGGGCCGGTAAGCAGGTCGGAAACGAATTGGCGGAGATTCGACGCCGCTTCCATCATTTCATTCGCGCGGGTTGCTGTTCATTCCGGTGTCTTCGCTTCCGAGCCGTTTCATCATCGCTGTAATTCGGACGGGCGGCAAGCGGAATGGGTTCGCGCCTTGGAGATTCAAGCGATGAGGCCGACATGGCGGAGGAGTTCGACGAGGTCGGTCCTGTAGGCGCGGCAGAGGCTGGTCAGTTCGACGACATCGAGGCGGCATACACCGGATTCGACCTTGCTGACGAAGCTGGCGTAGGTGCGCAAACGGGCGGCGACCTCACCCTGGGTAAGGCCGGCGCACTCGCGGGCCTGACGCAAGGCTCCGAGCAGCCGGCGGTACTTCGCGGTATGCGGGGACTTGTCCATGAGCCGCCTCGACCCTTGGCGGGAGGGTAAGCGGCGGAGTAGAATTTCCAAGTTGGGAAATTGGCAATGGAGAGCGGTCGTGTCGCCGTATGGGGGCTTCGGGCCCCCTCAGGGCAAGAAATGAGCCAATCCCCCGCGAAAAAGCGACTGGAGTGGTCCGAGGTCGGCGTACTCGCCATGCTGGGCGGGCTGGTCGTCTTCGGTTTCGCTGCCAACGGACTGTCACTGCTGCAATCGGTGGTCTCGCTGTGCTGCGTTGCGGGTGTGCTGCTAACCGCGTGGCTGTGGCGATTCAGCCTGCGACGGGCGGATACAGCCCCGCCTTCGACCTGGCGGCAGACGGTGTGGGATGCGGGAATGGTGATCGCCTGGGTGGCCGTCGTGGGGGCGTTTGCATGGTGGGCGTATGCGTCGGATCGTTCCGACCGCACACGGCAGGAAGGGTCGCCGTCCGCCATCTTCCCGAACGCGTCGGATGATCCGCTCGATGACGACGCGCCGCCCGAACCGCCTCCGCACATCCCCTTCAAAAAGCTCCCTTCACGCCGGGAAGATTGTGCCAACTGAGACTATGAGTCTCTTCTACCGGCCGTATGGAATGTCGTGGGCCGCGACCGGAAGCGCCGGGCCTCCCCGGCCCGAGGGGCCGCCCTGGGAGGGCGGAAGCGGCCTCCTGGGCCGCCGCGGCGCCGGCCGCGTGCCGCACGATGCGGCCGGGGCGGCACGGCCCGAGTTCCGACGCAAGGCATGTCGAAGGGACGTGTCCGGCGCGGCGTCACAGCTCGCCGCATGGACGCGGCGACGGCCGGGCCGGCCACGATGGCCGCCGCCCGGCCGCTGAAAGAGGATCGCGGGCGCAACAGGCGGCCGAAGAATGCTCGCCCGCGGGGGCGCAGCCGGCGCCAGCCGGCGGAGGCCAGCCATGGATGGCGATTCAACTCGGCGGCCAGGACGGCCGCCTCCGCCACGGATGGCGGGGAAGCCGCAGGGATGCGGCCCGTCAACCAGACGGCCGACGTGCAGGTCCGGAGAGGGAGGTTGTAAGAGCCTGCCCGGCAGTTGAGGGCGGCTGCCCGCCGAGGGCATTGCTTATGCCGAGAAAGCGAAAGAAGCCGGACAGAGAAGAACGCGGGTGAAGGAGACGGCAAGGTCCGACTGCTCGACGGCAGGACCAGCAGCAGGAGGACGAGCAGCGGCCCGGCGGCCGGGATATGCTCCGGAGCTGCCGGCGCACCACGTGCCACAGCTGAACCAGCCGGCCGAGGGCGTGGTGGGATGCAGGGCACGGCCCGACCAATCGGGGTAGGCCGGGACCATGCGGGCACCGGTTCGGGCAGGCCACCCGCGCCCCTTGCCAAAACCCGCCCAAATTTTACCGCAAACCCACAGGCGCTCTCCTGACCGCCGTTTTGGCAAGTTTGCCTGTACGCGCTTACACGGGATGCGCACTTTTTCCCTGCGATTATGGGATGTAGGGTTATCCGACTTCACACACTCGATGTACGTCTTCTGGACGTAAAGATAGCGTTCTCGGTGTGTCCACTTGCCCTTTCGCGGGCTGCGCTTGCAACTGTCTACCGCAACTGGGTGACAGCTACGGGGCCGCCGTCTACGGCGGCCGGCGCAGGATCGGCGGCGGACTGCACGACCGCGACTGCTGGCTTGCGGTTCGCCGACGCCAGGCGTTCGGCCTGGACCTGCCGTTCGGCGTACTTGATTCGGCGCCGGTTCGCGGCGGCGCGGCGGCGGCGCAGGCGCCGGCGAAGGCGCGGCGGCGTTGGCGATTGTCCTCGGTCATTGGTGGCCTCCGGGAAATAGGTTGTGCGAGTCGGCGATGTCGATCAAGGGCGCCAGGCTGGGGAGAGGGTTGGGCTGGCGCCCTTGACCGTCTGGGGGTGGTGGAAGCTGCCAGTTCCAGGTGCGGCCCGACCTGACGGACTGGACGCCGATCTTGGCTTTTGCGCGGTCGAGGGTTCGCTCGCTGATGCCCTTGTCGATGGCCTGTTGGACGACGTTCGCCTGGGGCTGCGGGGCAGCGGCCAGGGCTTCGCGGAGGAAGTCCTCGGCGTCGGCGAGCGGGTCGGGGCCGGCGGCGCTGCTCGCCATCAGGTCCGCCGCCTCGAAATGCGCCTCGCCGAGCCACTTGATCCGGCTGGTTTCGATGTCGCGTTTGCTGGGAAGGCGAACCGTCTCGATGATGTAGCGATGGGAGACGGCGAGCGGGGCCCAGTTGTTCTTGCACTGGGCCAGGATGAACTGCTCGGGATTGTCCGGGGCCCGGGCGACGAGCAGGGCGGAGCGGACGGCGGCGGAGATGCCGATGGAGCCGCCGCCGCGGTAGAGCGGGTTCCTGGTGGAATCGTCTTTGTTCAGGTGGCGTATGAGGACGATGGCGACGTGGTGCTTCTGCGCCAGCATCTTGAGGCGATGCAGAACCCGCCGCATGTCCTGATCGTGGTGCGAGTGGATCTTGCCGTCGAGGTAGGCCATCAGCGGGTCGATGATGACGAGCTTCACCTTGTGGGCGACGATCAGCTCTTCGAGCAGCGGGATGTCGTAGGGCAGGACGGGCGGCTCCTCGCCGTCGTCGGTCTCGACGGCTTCCAGGGAATGGACGCGATCCATGTCGGCGCCGGCGGCCTCGATCCGCGGGCGGAGCGTGCTATCCAGGTTGTCCTCGGCGCTCAGCAGCAGCACGTCGCTGCCGGCGCGGGTGGCCTCGGCGGCCCAGTCGAGGGTGATGGTACTCTTGCCGAGGCCGGGGTCGCCGTCCAGGACGGTGACCGCGTTGAGGGGCAGCCAACCGGGTCGCAACCATTCGACGGAAAGCGGCTGAACCTCGGCCAGCGTCTTCAGGACGGGGCGGCGGGCGGGCTTGGCGGCGGGGGGTTGCTGCAGCCGGTTCTCGCTCTGCTCATGTCGGCCCTCAGCCGGGCCTTGTATGCGTCGTCGGCCAGCGGCTCCGGCTTGCACTTTGCGGTCGCTTGTGTCATGATTCCCTCGGTTGAAGAGTTTAGCCGGCGGTTTGGGTGTGGCGCCCGCCGCCGGCTTTTTTTACATCACGCGGCCGGGACGAACCCGGCCCTCGGCGTTTTCAGTTCCGCTCGGCCGCGGCCTTCAACGCGGCAGCGACCTCGTCGCGGTTCCAGCGAAGCGTGCGGCTCACCCGGATCGGTGGTGGAAGCAATCGGGCCTTGTACCAGCGCCATATGGTGTACCGCGTTACCTGGTACAGATCGCACATGTTTCGCATCGTCAACAGCGGGTCGGGCATGGCAAAAACCTCCGTTCCGACTTCAGTTGCAGCGGGATGCTTCGAGCGGCCGGGATGAGTGTACCCGTAGCAGCACGGGCGAGGAAGCTCGTGCGGCCGTCCGGTTGCCTTCACACGGGGAAGTTTCCGTCGGGTTTGCCGTATCGTTCAGGCACTCCGTGCGGTTGAGATATGCTGTTCATTTGCGGCCGCTAAACGATCTAATTCATCCCATGATCGCCGGAGTGTAGCATGACTGTAGCATGTTCGCTTTGTGGCAGGGGGCGGCGGGAGGTTGCAAGGGGTTGCACCGGAAGGGGGCGACGCAACTTCTTGATGTTGCAGGAGTTAGCAACAGGGAATTTGTGGTATTAGGGACGCTAGAAGGCGGTCGCCGGGCGTTCTTCTTTTTGGCCGCGCCCGGCGGCCCCTTCATTCAGCCCCGGACCAACGGCGCAGGCGCTAGAAAAACTTGCCTTTTGCAATGGTTGCGCCCCTTTGTTTGGTTGCGTTCGCAGCCGCACTGCCCTGGAGGGTCCTCAAGGCCCCCTGAACGTCCGCGGCGACGCTCTTGCATTCGTGGTAGACCGACGTACCGTGCGCGGATAAGGCCTGCCAGTCTTTTAGCAAGTCCTCAAGCTGTGCCGCCACTTGATCCACCTGGGGGAAAGGGATCCGAGGTCGAATGCGGCCCTTGAAGAGCTCCTCCAGCTTCTTCCTTTCGGGTGCGCCCGTCGCCCAGGTGGAACGGTGGATAAACTCTCTCACCTTCGGCAGGGCGTAAAGGACGCGGCTTTTTGCCTTGTTCCATTGGGTCACGTCCGCGTTCAGGGCGTGCAACTTTTCGTCCGTCGTCAACGTCCTCCTCGACGAGGCTTCCATTTCCGCCCGAAGGCTTTCCATGCTGATGCGCAGCGTATCCATGCTCGCTTCCCACTCCAGGATGGCCTTCCAGCGGGCTTCGAGATCCTGCCACTTCGCCTCCGGAATCTCCGGCTCACGGACCTCGTTGGAGGCGACCGCCCGCGACGGCGGCATCAGGCGGACGTGGAGATTCAGGTGGGCGACGTCTGGCGAGGGCGGCGGGAGAGGACGTCCCAGTTCGGAATTGGATCCGCTCGCGCCGGAGGAGGAGGCGCCTTCGTGGCGCCAGGATTCAACCTCCGCCGCCGCTACGCCCACGGCCGTCAGAAGGTTTTCCGTCGTTAACAGCTCGCCAATGCCGGGAATTTGAAAACTTTCCTGGGGGATCCGAAACGCAAGAGCAAACGGCTGGTCCTCGGGTTTGAACCAGACCTCCGCGAACTTTTCTCCCCGGTACTTCAAGGCCGCCCATTGTTTCGAGGGCGGCTGCTCCGAGAAGTTCACTCCGCACCTCCCCTCCGAGAAGCAACAACTACGGGGCGGAGCCTGCTGCTCCCCCTGCCGTGCCCGTGGTCGTGCCTTTTGCTTCTCATTGTAACGCCGACCCAGCAAGGAGAAAAGACGGGCGGTGCCTGTGGGCGCCCCTCTCGATTTTGGAGGCGTCGTCGGCAAGGCCCGTGCTGAAGCACGGGCCTACACGCCGAAGCCCCGTGAACGGGGCTGAAATCCCGGGCAGCCCGGTTTACCGGGCTTCAGCCTGTAGGCCCGCCGTTCACGGCGGGCCTGAAGCACTGAAGCACGGGCCTACAGGCCGAAGCCCCGTGAACGGGGCTGAAATCCCGGGCAGCCCGGTTTACCGGGCTTCAGCCTGTAGGCCCGCCGTTCACGGCGGGCCGGGCCAGGTCCAAAATCGAGAGGCGCACCCGCGCCTGTTGAATGTTGCACGTGAAAGCGACGGCGCCTGGCCCACCCCATCCGGTGCGCCGGGCGCCGTCGCATCGCGGAGCGCCGATCGGGCCTAATTCTCCGGCCCGGCCGCGTCCTGCTTCTCCGACGGCGGCGTCGGGTGCGCGATCTTCGGCCAGTTGCGCTCGAAGCCGCCGTTGGTCCAGTTCACGTCGTTCTCCGGGTCGTGGCAACGCTGGCAGGCGTCGTCGATCCGTTGCAGGCGACGTTCCTTCTGCACCGCCGTCTCGTTCGGCGGCACCTTCCAAGGGTTCATCTCCGCCCGCAACGCCGGGTTGTTCGCGTCGTTGGCATGCAGGCTGCCAGGGCCGTGGCAGCTTTCGCAGCCCACGTTCTCCAGCTTCGCCGTCGCCTTCTCCGACTTGAACCCACTCACATAGCCGAATCCGACCGTGTGACACACGATGCATTCCGGGTCGTACTGCCGGTTCGACGGCCGCTTCTTGTCCACCAGCGTCTGGTAAGCGTCGTGGTGCTTCGACTCCGCCCACACCTTGTACGCCGAAGCATGGCAGTCGCGGCAGCGCGCCGTGCCCACGTACTTCGGCATCGGATCCTGGAGTTGGTTGGGGTGCTTCACCTGCGGGTATTGCGCCAGATAATTCTGGTCCTTCAACTCCTTCGTGTACTCCTCCATCAGGTCGAGGATGGGGCCGCCCTTCTCCCGGTCCTTCGGCGTAGCGAATTCGGGGCCCATCTCCACCAGCTGGTAACGCAACTCGAACGGCCGGCCTCCGGGCGCTGACGCGGCCCGGCTCGCCGGAAAGACGCCCACCACGCCCACCGCCTTGCCCTTGTAGCCCAGCGACACCAGCATCGTCTTGGCTCCCGTCTTGGCGTCGGTCGCCCACAGCGGCGACGACCGCGCCAGGTCGGAGTCGTCCTCCGCCACGATCAGCGGAAACTGCGGAAACGCCTTGGCGCAGGCCGTCGCCTCCGCCTCCGCGCCGCCCGGCGCCTTGACGACCGTGCCCATGTACATGAGAATCGGCAGGTCGATCTTCGCCGCATCCATCTCCTTCAGCACGGTCCGCAGCGCCGGCGCCGAATTGCCGAACTTGGCCGACGGGTCCTTCGCCTTGACCTTGTCGTAGACCGACGGCCCCAGCGCGGCCGTCACGCCCACCTTGAGGTTCATGCCGGGGATCGCGTCGGCCTGCTGCCACGACTTCGTCATGCCGGGGTAGTTGTTGTCGCGGTCCAGCAGGTCCGCGGACACCACGCGCGGCTTCGGCTCGTTCAGCGCGAACTCCGCCAGCGCGGTCAGCAGCGGCATCGACGCCTCGTGATCGCCGAGGCCGACGGCCGTGTATCCCATCTCCTTCATCGCCTGCATGGCGTAGCGATACTTGATGAGTCCCTGCTTGTTCGGCAGCCCGGCCGGCGCCTCCGCCTGCGGCACGTTGCCGAGGTCCACCGCGACCACCGGCCAGCCGCGCTCCTTGAGCATCCGGAGGAAGTTGTAGCGCCGCTCCAGGCCGCCCTTCTGCGGCTCGGAGCAGCCGCACGGCGACAGGTAGCCGTGCTGGTCGGCCGTCAGCACCAGCACCAGCTCCGGCTTGTCCCAGCCGTGGAAGTAGGGCGCCAGCGCCTCCGCCGGTTCGGGACCGCTCTTGTCGGACACTTCCGCCGGCCGCAGCAACCAGGCCAGCCCCGTCCCGCACAGGCCGCTCGCCGCGATCAGCCCCAACGCCGCCAGCTGAAAGGTCAGCCGCCGCGAGCGGAGAAAGGGCGTCTTGCCCGCAGCCGCCGACCGGCGAGGCGCGTCGGCAGTACCGTCATGGTTCGATGGCTGAGTCAACGGCCTTCCTTCCTTTCAAAATGATGAATGATGAACGATGAATGATGAATCAAAGACAATTCATCATTCATCGTTCATCATTCATCATTCCTTGTTATTGCGTGTCCGCCTTCCCCGTCACAGGGATGCGAAGGCACGGCGGCGATGGTCCGCCCGTTTTCGCGTACACCGGCCGGACGTAGACGGCGCTGTCCCGGTAGCCGTCCTCGTCGCGGGGAAAGACACCGTCGGCGCCGCTCTTCGGAACCCACTGCACCTCCAGGTTCCAGAGCTTTCGTCCGCCGACCTTGTTCGACTGGGTCAACGAATCCTCGCCTACGGTCAGGAAATCGGGCGTCCGGTCCTTGACCACCTCCAGCCGCGTCACGTCCGCGTCGCTCGCCACCTGGATCAGCTGGCTGACCGCCTTGGTGCGGTCGAACGGCTCGAACCGCACCGGCACGGCCTTCTCATCGACCGGCCCCAGCTCGCCCCGAATCCAGCCCGAGAGGATCGTCTGGATCGCCTTGGCGCCGGCCGTCTTCAGCTCCAGGTGCTGGCGGAATGGGCCGAGGTCCAGCGGCGTCGTGCCGTCCTTCGAGCGCCGGCGCAGGGTGATCGGCACCTTGTAGCCCGCCAGCACGGTCCCGCCGGGCCACGCCTTCCGCATCGCGGCCAGCTCCTCCGCCGTCATCTTCACCGGCGCGCCCAGCTCAAACGGGTTGGAAGCCTCCTTGTCTTCCCATCGGTTGTCAACCAGTTTAACGTCCAGCGGGAGTTCCGAACGCGTCGAGGACCAGCACTCCACGTAGACCGTTTGGGGGAGTTCGTCCGTGGCGAACGATCCGACGTTATATTGCGCCTTCGCCAGCAGCGGGCCGACGAAGACGGTCCAGATGTCAAATACCTGCTGGGGCCCGGGCCTTTCTCGCCCATCCACAGGGTCGCCGACAGCGATTTGGGGCCTAACCGATCGCCCTTCCAGGTCAGCCGCAGCAGGCCGACCGCCCCGGCCGGGACCACCACGCCGCCTTCCTTTTCCTTCAGCTCCGTCTTCGTCGCCGCCGACTCCAGCTGCTTCGCCGCCTCGTCCCGCTTGGCCGGCTCCGGCACGCCGGTCCAGTCCTTCGGCGCCAGCCACAGCTCGACGCTGGTGCATTGGCAGGTCTTGGAGAAGACGCCGACCGGCAGGTCCTGGGCGTTGTCGTTCTTGAACCAGAAGTCGTGGGCCTGCGCCTGGCCCAGCTCGCACTCCACCGGCGGCGGCTCCTGCCCCGGATTGTCCGGGTCCGGCGCCGGAAACCTCGTTTCCACATCCACGAACGTCAACCGCGTCTGCGGCACGGATTTGGGGCCGCTGCTCTTGCGCCCGGGAAGGGAGCTGACGGCGAAGGTGATGCCAAAGACCATCGCCGTCAGCACGGCCAGAAGAACGATCCACTGTGCCCTTTTCATAACAGCCGCCTGGACCATGAGGTGCGGAATACGGGGTGCGGGCCGTCTCAAGGCCGTCCCCATTCTAATACGACGGACGGGGGGGTCAAGGTCGCTGACAGGGACGCGGGCACCCCTCTCGATATTGGAGGCGTCATCGGCAAGCCGGCCCGTGCTGAAGCACGGGCCTACAGGCCGAAGCCCGGTAAACCGGGCTGAAATCTCTGGCAGCCCGGTTTACCGGGCTTCGGCGTGTAGGCCCGCCGTTCACGGCGGGCCTGAAGCACGGGCCTACTTACAGGTCGTCGTCGGTGGACGGAGGCGTCGGCGCCTCCAGGTAGCACGCGATGGCTTCGCGAATGTTGGCGAGCGTCTCGTCCCAGGCGTCGCCCTCGCTGACGCACCCCGGAAGGGCGGGGACGGTCGCCCAGTAGCCGCCTTCCTCCGCCTTGTGGAGAACCACTTTCAGTTTCATCCCGGCGCCTCCCGATAGATGAGTCCCGCGGCCGCCGCGCTCCCCTTCGGGTCGCGGCTAAACGAAATCTTCACCAGCGCTCGACCGGCCCGCTCGGCACGCGGATGTTCACGTCGGCCTCCGGCCAATCCCGCCCCACGCGCCCCGCCAGGACCGCTTTGATCTCTTCGACAATCCGGTCGAACGCCGCGATGCTCTCGATCATCATCAGCCGTTGCTGAATGTCATGTCCCGGCCGCAGCACGCGGCAGTACCAGTTGGCCACCTTGCGGAACGATAGACAGGCGAAACGTTCGCCCCGGTGTCCCACCAGCAGATGGAAATGCCGGTGCATGAAGTGCAGCCGCTCGGCGTAGGTCGCCGGCGGGCCGGGGTCGCCCGTCTCGTCCCGCCGCGCCAGCTGGGCGAAGAACCAGGGGTTGAGCAGCGCCCCGCGGCCGATTGCGACGCCAGCGCAGCCGGTGTACTTCAACATGTGATCGGCGTCGGCGAAGGTGCGCACGTCGCCGTTGCCGATGACCGGGATTTTGGCGACGGCCTCGACGACGGCGCGAATGCCGTCGAGGTTGACGCGGCCGCCGAAGCCCTGTTGGCGGGTGCGGCCGTGAATGGTGACGGCCGCGACGCCGGCCTTCTCGAACTCGCGCGAAGAACGGCGCCGTCAGCTGGTCGTCGTCCCAGCCCAGCCGCATCTTCACCGTCACCGGCAGCCGCACCGCCTCGACCACCGTACACACCAGCTTCACCGTGCCGCCGGCGTCGCACATCATCGCCGAGCCGCCGCCGCCGCGCGTGACCTTGTGAACGGGGCAGCCCATGTTGATATCAATGGACGAAACGCCGTAGTCTTCGAGCCACTGGGCGGCCTTCGCCATGTATTCCGGCTCGGAGCCGTAGATCTGCACGGCGACGGGCCGGTCCTCGGGGCACGTTTGCAGCAGCTCCATCGTCTTGCGGCTGAATTGCAGCATGGCGCGGGCGTTGACGAGGTCGGTCGTAGCCAGCCCGAGGCCGCCCAGCTCGCGCACCGCCAGGCGGAACGACAGGTTCGTGTAGCCGGCCAGCGGGGCGAGCAGGTAGCGCGAGCGCAGCGTCAGGGGGCCGAAGCGGAGGGGTTCCATAGTCCGTGATTTGTAGCACAAGTCGGCGGCGGGTGCTACGGATCGCCGGTCGGCGGAGCGGCGCTCACGGGCCGCTTCTAAACGATCGGCGCCGCCATGCGTTCCAGCAGCCGCTCTTGCGATTTCTCCAACCGGATGCGCGGCCTGGCCCGCCGCATCAGCGCCACCGCCGCCTCAGCGTCCGCCGCCAGGCCGCGCCGGATCAGCACCGCCGCCGCCGTCGTCGCGGATCGGGCGTGGCCGAGCGCGCAGTGGATGTAGACCGTTCCCGACCATTTCGCCGCCGTTTCCACGGCCGCACGCAGGGCGGATTCCTCCGGCGCCATCGCGTCCAGGGTCGGCACGCACAGATACGTCCGGCCGCGCCGCACGGCCCGGCGGGCGGGGAACTCGGCGGTCAGATCGACGATCAGCGTGGCGTCGGGCGGCAGGTCGCCGGGCAGCGGTCGTCGGCCGACCCACACGCCCGGCGCCACTTCGTCGCAGCACGCCTCACGGCTCAACCGCCGCAGTGCGTGCCAGCCGATCCACGTCATCAAAAGGTACGGCAACAGCAGCAAGACCGCCCACCAGGCCATTCGGCCGTCCGGCCGCTTGCCGCAGACTCGCGGTCCCAGACCGCCGTAGGCGCCGCCGATCAGCGCGAAGCTGACGGCCGGCCACAGCAGCAGCCATCCCGGGCCGCCCAGGCAGGCCGCGGCACCTGCCAGTATCACCCCCAAAATGCAGAACCGGACGGCGTACTTCATGCGATTCCTTCAAAGCGGTTTCAAAACTCTCCTACCAGCCCCGAGCGCAGCGAGGGGATTGCCCCGACCCCCCTCGCCGGCGCTCGGGGCTGGTAAGGTCAATTCATCGCCGTTCGCGGCGCCGCGGCGATGCGGCCCAGCCAACGGTTCACCGCGTCGGGCGTCAGCGTCTCCACGACGCGGAGGTCGGCCGGCATGTCCTCGAAACGACGGTCGGCGTTCCACGTCCGATGGTACGGCGGCGACCCTAACAGCACCACGCGCACGCCGTCGAAGCGCTCGATGTCGGCGGGCGCACCCTCGTTCCAGACCCAGTGTTCCGTGCCGTCCTGTCCGGCCGGCAGCGTTCGATCCGGCCGCAGCGCCTGCCAGCCCAGCAGGTTGAACGCACCCTCGGCCAGCTCGGCGGCCGGATCGACGGGCTGATCGCGCGCCGCGGCGGCGACGCGCGGATCGGGACGGCGGCCCGGCAACAGCCCCTTTTCGGGATCGCCGATCAGCGCGTCCGCCAGCAGCGTATGCAGCTGGAAATTGTCGGATATTCCACGGATGCGCACCTTCCAGCCGCCGCCGGTCGCCGGGTGCAGCACGAGCAGCTCCTCGTCGTCCAGCACGCGCAGCATCTCGGCCAGGAACTTCGCCCGCGGGTGCAGCTCGGCCAGCACTGCGCCTGGCGCAGCAATTCCGGCCGCGCCGCCCGCCGCCGGCCGTCAGGGGACCGCGACAGCACGGCGAGGACGGCCATGCCGATCAGGTCGAGCGCACCCAGGCGACGGCCTCGGCGGGCCGCGCCTCCGCGACCACGTCGCCGAAGCGCTGGACGGGGTCGCCGCCGTCCTCGTCGTCGGGCGGGGCGGTTTTCGCATGGTCGCGGCAGGCGTCGGCGAAGGCCGTCGCGCCGGCCAGCGCTTCGGGCAGCCGGCCGAGGACGCCGTCGAGCGGCCGATCCGGGTCGCCGCCGTTCTCCACCAGGGCGCCGCAAGCCAGGGCGACGACGCCGGCGCAGCCGAGGGCGGCCTTGGGCAGCACGTCCGCCAGCTGGGCCAGGGCGCGTTGCCGCGCCGCGGCGTCGGCCGTCTCCAGCTCGGCCAGCATCCGCTGGGCGGCGGCGTAGGCGTCCTCGACCGCGTCGCGATCGGGGGCGGCGGCCGCGGCCAGGTCGGCGGCGGCCTGCTCGAAATGATCCATCCGGGATCCTCCCTGCGCGGGGCCAGGGCATGGGTAATCCTATTATGATAAACGAGAGCGGGGCGGGAAGGAACCCGTTTGTCGGAGCCGCGACCGTGAGGGAGCGGTCTTGTACAAGACCGCTCCCTCGCGGTCGCGGCTCCGACGCCCTGAACTTCTTGCTTGCATTGGCCCCCAAATCCGGCATGATAGGGGGCGTCGCTCTTCCGCACCCGCCCGGCCTCTGTCACAAGGAGAGAGTTCATGCGCGTCCGTTTCCTCCTGCCGTCCCTGGCCGCCGCGCTGCTGTTCGCCGGCGCGAGCCGCGCCGCCGACCTCACCGACAGCCTCAAGCAAGGCGCGCCCGACCTGAAATCGGCCGGCCCCCTCGCCTTCGGACCCGAAGGCATCCTCTTCGTCGGCGACCCCCAGGGCGCCGCCGTCTTCGCGCTGGACACCGGCGACCGCACGCCCGCCAAGAGCGACGCCCGGCCCAAGGTCGAAGACCTCGACGGCAAGATCGCCTCGATGGTCGGCGTCGATTCCAAACAGCTCCTCCTCAACGACGTGGCCGTCAACCCGATCTCCGGCAACGTCTACGTGTCGGCCTCACGCGGCACGGGGCCGGACGCCGCCCCGCTGCTGTTCCGCGTGGACCGTTCCAGCAAAATTGAGCCGTTCGATCTCAAAGATGTGAAATTCAGCCGGGCGACGCTGCCCAACCCCGTCCAGGGCAAGAGCCGGCAGGAGGCGATCACGCACCTGGCCTTCGTCAAGAACCGCCTCTACATCGCCGGCATGTCCAACGAGGATTTTTCCTCCAACCTCCGTTCGATCCCCTTCCCATTCGACAAGGCCGACGAAGGCTCCAGCGTCGAAATCTTCCACGGCTCGCACGGCCGCCTCGAAACCAAGTCGCCGGTGCGCACCTTCGTGGAGTACGACGTCGGCGCGGAGCCGAACCTGCTGGCAGCCTACACCTGCACGCCGCTGGTGAAGATCCCCGTGGCCGACCTCAAGCCCGGCCAGCTGGTCAAGGGCGTCACCATCGCCGAGCTGGGCAACGGCAACCGGCCGCTCGACATGGTCGTCTACCAGAAGAACGGCAAGGACTACCTGCTGATGGCCAACAACAAGCGCGGCGTGATGAAGGTGTCGCTGGACGGCGTGGCCAAGGCCGAGCCGATCACCACGCCGATCAAGAACGGCGCCACGGCCGGCCTGCCGTATGAGACGATTGACAACCTCAAAGGCGTGGAACAGCTGGACGTGTTCGACAAGGACCACGCCCTGGTCCTCTCCCGCGCCAAGGCCGGCGCCCCGGCCACGCTGGAGACGATCGAGCTGCCGTAAACGCAAAGGCGAGCGGCCGGCGTGAGCCGGCTGATGGAGGCGTTCATCAGCCGGCTCACGCCGGCCGCTCGCCCAAAACTCTCAGGCTCACCTCATGAAGACCCTTGCATATTTCCGCCCGGCCCTCGCGGCGATCCTGTTCGTGTCAGCGTGCAGTTTCGGCAAGGCGGCTGACGTTCCCGCGGTCGCCATCCGCGACGGCGGCGCGGCGGTGGACGTGACCGGCCTACCCGCTGACGCCCTGGACGCCCTATCGCACGTGGATTGGAAGCCGGACGAGTGGGCCGCCCTGTTCGCGCTGTACGTCGAGCCGGCCGACGGCTCCGACCCGACGCAGCGGCCGCCCGTCCTCGGCGCCTACCGCGTAGCGGACGGCGCACTCCGCTTCACGCCGCGCTTTCCCCTGCGCGCGGCGTTCCTTACCGGGCGGTCTACCATCCCGACCGAATCCCCGGCGGACAAAAGGGACAAAGCGCCGTTGTAAAATCGCTGCTTCTGCCCAGGCCGGCGACGACGGCGGCGGCCGTCGAGCAAGTTTACCCTACCGCGGACAAGCTGCCCGAGAACCAGCTCAAGTTCTACCTCCATTTCACCTCGCCCATGAGCCGCGGCGAGGCGTACCGGCGCATCCATCTGCTGGACGCGGACGGCAAGCCGATCGAGCGTGCCTTCCTGGAGCTGGGCGAGGAGCTTTGGGATCCGGACGGCAAGCGCTTCACGCTCTTCATCGACCCCGGCCGGATCAAGCGCGGCCTCAAGCCGCGCAAGGGCCGTCGGCCCCGTGCTGGAGCAGGGCAAGACGTACACGCTCGTCATTGACCGCGAATGGAAGGACGCGAACGGCGAGCCGCTCAAGGAGGCGTTCCGCAAGACGTTCCGGGCGGCGGCCGCCGACGAAACGCCGCCGGACCCGAAGACGTGGCGGCTGGCGGCGCCGGCGGCTGGCGGCGCGGCGCCGCTGGTCGTGACGTTCCCTAAGCCGATGGACCACGCTCTGTTGCTGGACATGCTGTGGGTGGTGGACGCTGCCGGGCGGAAAATCGTCGGCGAGTTCGCGGTGACGGACGGCGAGACGCGCTGGCGGTTCACGCCGAAGCAGCCGTGGGCGGCGGGGCCGTATCGGCTGGTCGCCGACGCGCGGCTAGAGGATTTGGCCGGCAACACCATCGGCCGGCCGTTCGAGGTGGATGAAACCCATCCGACGACGACGCGGAGCAAGGCGGAAACGGTCGAGACGCCGTTCGAGGTGCGTCCGTCGGAGCCGCGACCGTAAGGGAGCGGAGAGAAAACCGCTCCCTTACGGTCGCGGCTCCGACGGCCGCGCCCCGTCACACCGGCCCGTCCGCCACGAAGACGACGCCGAGTTCATAGGCGCTGTCGTCGAGGGGCAGGACGCGCACGATCCGGCCGAGCACGGCCAGCGGCGCCGTCTTAGGGGTTTCGTGGAAGTGCAGATAGGCGAA
Source organism: uncultured Planctomycetaceae bacterium (assembly GCA_963771935.1). Classification (GTDB taxonomy): domain Bacteria; phylum Planctomycetota; class Planctomycetia; order Gemmatales; family Gemmataceae; genus UBA4732. Next base: position 498,570 of record CAVYVK010000011.1, read on the forward strand.
CTCGCTCGGCGGCTCCTCCGGCGCCCAGAGCCGTACGCCGCCCATCGATACGTCGCGGCCGCGGCCCTCCAGCGGCTTACCGATCTCCAGCTTGGCCAGCACCGGGTAGATGCCGACGCGCTGCAGGAACGGCCAGCGCTCGCGCGTCCGCTGCTCCGTGGCGCCTTGCAGGTACGCCCGCAGGCTCTGGAAGATCCGCGGGGCCATCGAGGGCAGCAGCGTCGCCGGGTGCGTGCTGTGGTCGCCGAACAGGCCGACCTGCACCACCGCCTCGCGCTGGTTCATGTCCGGCGCGTCGGCCGGCTGGAAGCGCAGCTGGACGTTCAGCCCGGCCGGCCGCGGCCGAGACCCCGACCAGAAGCCGCCGCGGCTGCTGTTGGTCTGGATCTCGAAGGCAAACGCCTCGGCGTCGGCGCCCACCGGCCGAGCGTCCCACTGCTGGCGGAAGCCGTCGAGCTTGGGCCGCAACAGGCTGGCGAATAGCCGGATCGGAAACCGGTACTCCCAGGCGCCGTCGGAGTGGACGATGTAGCGGGCGTGGTCGGAATGGTGGACGGCGACGGGGCCGACGGCGGCGGCGATCAGGTCCGTCGCCACCTGCTCGATCGGCGGCACCGGCGTCGGCCGCGGCGGCGCCTTGCCCATCAGCAGGGCGAACGGGACCACCGCCGGCAGAGACGCCGCGTGGGCCTCCAACACCACGGGCGGCGGCGTGGCGGCCTGGAGGGCCTGGATGAAGGCCGTGCAATTCGGGAACCGATGGGCGGGATCGTCGTGCAGCGCCCGCGCCACCGTCGGCCGATCGCCGACCGGCAGGAAGTCCAGGTCCACCCGCGAGCCGGCGTTCGCGGCCGGTCGATGCCCCGGAAGGTTCGGGCGCCGATGCAGCCCCGACCCCGAACCCGTCTCGGACAGGCCGGGCCGGCGGTGCGCCCCGACTTGCTCCCGAGCGACTTCGACCGCGGGTAGATGCCCGTGAGCATCTCCGTGTAGATGAGGGCCAGGCTGTATTGGTCGGCCGTGGGACTGGGCGCCGGGTCGTGCAGCTCCGGGGCGCTGTAGCGGGGGTTGAGCTGGGCGGCGGGCCGGCCGGCCGGCAGCCACAGGAGCGGCGTCAGGCCGAAGTCCTCCAGGAACACGCGGCCCTCTTCCACCAGCAGCTGGGTCGGGTTGAGGGCGAAATGAGCGAGTTTTTCTCTCCTGTTTAGCTCATCCAGGATCTGGGCGACGGCGGCTAGGCATTCCAGCAACGGTTCGCGCGGCACACCCTGCAAGCCCCCGGCTCGACACTCCTCGTACAGGTCGCGCAGCGTCTGCCGGCCCAGGTCGGTGACGACCACCAGGCAGCCGGGCGGCGCCCAGAACACCTCGCGATCCGACAGGCCTGGGTGACGCAGGTTCTGCAGGCGCGTGCGGGCCTCGGCGCCGATTTGGCCCAGGTAGAGGAAGCAGTGGGCCAGGCGCTCGCGGCCGTCCTCGGCCTGGACAGTCCACAGGCAGCCGAAGGGCGTGCGGCCGACGCAGGACAGGAATCGGTAGCCCGGTAGAGTCAGCCCCGACGGCTCCGGCAGGGGCAGCGAGTCGTCCGACGTCTCGGCGACCGGCGGCGTCGGCGGGTGGGTCGGGGGCGCGGCGATCTCGCCGAGGAGCAGGGACGGCGAGGCGGGTGGCTGGGCCGACGGAATGGTCGCCTGGTTCTGCTGAAGCGCGGAGGGCAGGACGCGCGTCGCATCGGCGGCCGGCAGGGACGCGGCCGACGGATTGGGGCGGGAGCCGGTTCGCACCACTTCGCCGTTGGCGTCGGCCACCTGCGTCAGCGCCGCCACGAAATCCATGCAAGAGGGGAAGCGCTGTTCCGGCGACTTGGCCAGCGCCCGGGTGATCAGCGGCCGATCGGCGTGCGGCAGCGCCGACAGGTCGGGCGAGCCGGCGACATGCATCATCAGCAGCTGGTACGGATTGGCCGACCAGAACGGGACGGTGCCGGTCAGCAGCTGCTGGTAGACGATGGCGAGGCTGTACTGATCGCTGTAGCGGCTGAGGGAGCCTTGCAGGGTCTCGGGCGAGGCGTACAGCGGCGTACCGCCGCCGTTGCGGCCGCTGGCCGATGAGGTGTCCGCGCCGGGCAGGCGGTGGACCAGGCCGAAGTCGGCGACCTTGATGTGGTTGCTGACCAGGAACAGGTTGTGCGGCTTGACATCGAGGTGTTGCAGGCCGTGCTCGAAGTTGATGACATCGAGGGCCTCGGCCGCCTCGCGGAGAAAGCGGAGCAGCTGTTCGCGCGGGACGCCGGGCGCCCCCTGCCGCTGATAGTCGAAAAGGACCGACTGGAGGTTGCGGTCGGCCAGCTCCATGACGAGGACCAGCACCCCGTCGAGGACTTCCACGCGTTCGAGGGAGAGGAGGAAGGGATGGCGGATGCGCTTGATGCGCTCGATGGCTTCCCGTTCCTGGGCGGCGAGGCCGCCGCCGGAGTTGGGGTCGCCGCCGACGAACTTGACGGCCTTGTAGAGGCCGCCGGGAGCCTCGCACTTCCAGACCTCACCGAAGCCGCCGCTGCCCAACGGCTCCAGGAGCCGGTAGCCGGGGAGCGGCTCGGCGCCCGGCTGCCGGACCAGACGGCTCGGCGCCGTTGCGGTGGGTACTCCCGTATCCCGGGGGGCCACGGCGAAAGTCCTTTCGTTGCGCTGGTGGAACGCGACCAACTTCGCGGGGGAGGAGAGTGAGGAGTGAGGAGTGAGGAGGGGGGAGTGAGGAGAAAAGACGAATGACTGCGGTCCTCTTTTCTCCTCACTCCCCCCTCCTCACTCCTCACTCCAATTCCCCGGCGCCGGCGGGGGGAGTCGCATGACCGGCCGGTCGCCAAGGCAAGCCTAGATTACATCCGGCCGCCGGTCCAATGATTCCGGCGGTGGAAATAGGCGGCGGCCGGAGAATGCGGGGGACGGCGGCGCGGGCACGGATGTTTACGATAAATCGACTCGCCGAAGAGCGCCACGGCGCGGCGGGCCTCGTCCACCGGGCCGACGCGGAGAAACTCCTGGGCCGTGAGGACGCCCTTGCCGAGGGCGGGAGTGAACGGGACGGCCGCTCCGGCCGGCGGCGGGTCGGGGACCAACCGGCGGGACAGGGCGGCGCACAGTTCGGCCAGCCCTGCCCCGGTGAGGGCGGAGACGCGGACGGCCCCGGTCGCCTCATTCGGGTCCCACGCCGCCGGCCGATCGATTTTGTTGACGACCAGCTGGACGGCCCCTTGGAACTCCGGCCAGACCGGCGCCGCGGAGGCGTCGAGGATCCACAAACACAAGTCGGCGGCGGCCGTCGTCTCCCGCGCCATCCGCATGCCCTGCGTTTCCAGCGCATCCGTCGCGTCCCGCACGCCGGCCGTGTCCGCCAGCTCGACCGGCCAGCCGTCGATGGCCAGGCGCGTCGTGACCACGTCGCGCGTGGCGCCTGGCGTCGGCGTCACGATGCAGCGCTGGTAGCCGGCCAAGGCGTTGACGAGGCTGCTCTTGCCGACGTTGGGCGGTCCCGCGACGGCCACGCGCCACGGCGCCGTCAGCCGCCGGCCCAGCGGCGCAGTACCGCGCCAGGGCGTCGAGGCCGGCTGACGCTGCGCCGATGTCGCCGCGATCGAGAGCGGCGGCGAAGGCGTCCAGGGCGGCGGCGAGGGCGCCGTGATACTGATCGAGCAGGATCGCCGCGGTGCGGACGGTCGGCGCCTCGGCCAAGGCGACGGCCGCGGCGGCGCGGAGGGGGTCCGGCTGAGTGCGGCGGCAGAACTCGCGCCAGTCGCAGACGCGCAGGCCGCGCTCCGCCAGGAGGTCGAGGAGGAAGCGGACGTTGGCCCGTCCGCCGTGACAATGCAGCTCCAGCCGCGGCGACGGGCCGGCCGCCTTGACCGTCAGCACCACCTCGTCAGCGACCTCGCCGCCCAGACGGCCGAGCAGGAAACGGCCCGGCGACGGCTCCGCCGGCAAGGCCGCTCCGGAGCGCGTGCGGAACAGCGGCCGCACCGCCTCCCAGGCGCGCGGGCCGTCCACGGCCAGCGTGGCGATGGCCCCCTGACCGGGCGGCGTCAAGCAGGCGACCAGGGTGTCGGCGTCCGGTGACATAGCGTTGTCGGAGCCGCGACCGTAAGGGAGCGGGGCAGAAGACCGCTCCCTCACGGTCGCGGCTCCGATCTCAGACGATCATGCGAACGCGGTACAGCTCGAAAGCCGCCTGCCACGCCTGTTCCGCCGTGGGGTAAATAGGATCGCTGAAGGAGGCGTCCGGCCCGTCGGCGGTCTGGCGCAGGGTCGCGCGCCAGTGCTCGCCGACCGGCTCGACGCGGAGAAACGTCTCGGCCAGGTTGGGTCCGGTGATGCGCAGCGCGTGCTCGCCGGCCGGCTCCGCCTTGCACTGCCGCTGCTTGAACCAGAACGGAATCGTCGGCTCCATGAGCGCCCTCAATTATCCAATCGCAGCTCATGCACCACCAGCTGGACTTGCTGGAGCGCGTCGTTGGCCTCCTTGACGTCCTTGGCCCGCGCGGCCTCCAGCAGTCGGCCGGCGTCTTTCGACAGGTCGCCGCTCACCACCGGCAGCGCGTCCTTCTGGCGGGCCGGCACGTCCTGGGCTTTGGGCAGAAAGCGGGCCGTCTGTTGCAGACCGCGGGCGGCGTCCTCCACGTCCGTCCACTTATCGACGTAGAACGCCTCGGTGGCGAGGGTGGATTGGTATCGCGCCCGCGTCAGCAGCTCGGCGTAGGGCAGCGGCGGGGCGTCGTCCGGCAGCGGCGTCAGGGCCGCCCGCTCGTCCGGCGCCTGACAGGCGGCGAGGAGCAGCAGCAGCGATCCGCTGGCCATCCACAGTGTGCGCTTCATGGGTGCGTCCTCTCGGGTGCGGCCCAGGAAGCCGGCCGACGCCGCGCGGATCAATGCCCGCGCACCGCGTTGGGGTCCGGCGCCCCGGGGGACTGGAAGTAGGTCGGCGGGCCGATGTTCGGCGAATCCTCGGGCAGAGCCAGGCGATCGCGTTCCAGGCGTTTCTGCTCCTCGAGCGTCAAGCGGGGGTCGTCCACCTGCACCGGATTGTCCCGGTGCGCAAACGGCCCCTCGACGTTGCGACAGCCCGCCAGCAGCAGCAGGGGGACGATCAGGAAAAGTCGGCGCATCTTGTCTCTCCCCATCCGTTGGGATGCGCCGGGGTCCGGCCCCGGCGACTCCTGCTGCTATTATCGACGGTCATTATAGGGAGGGCCGTCCGCAAGGGGAAAAGCCGTGAGGCGATTATTTGGTCGCACGGACTTGTCGGCAAAAGCGGAAGAATCGGCGCCATCGGAAGGACGGCGCCCCGTTTAGCCGCGACCCGAAGGGGAGCGCGTCGGCGAGGCGCGCTCCCCTTCGGGTCGCGGCTAAACGGGGGACTCGCCATGATCCCTTCCGCCTGTTACGATAAACACACCTCTCTCGCCGCGAACCGAGGGCCGCCATGGACCCGCCTTCTTCCGTCGCCCTGGTCGGCGCCGGACCGGGCAACCCCGGACTGCTCACCCTCCGCGCCGTCGAATGCCTGGCGCAGGCCGATCTGGTGCTGTACGACCGTCTTGTACCCGGTTGTCTGCTGGATTACGCGGCAGATGAGGCGGAGCTGATTTGCGTCGATGAGCTGCCCGGCTGCCATCCCGAGCGCGTTCCCGGCGTCCATCAGAAAATGATCGAGGCGGCCCGCGCCGGCCGGCGCGTGGTGCGTCTCAAGGGCGGCGATCCGTTCGTGTTCGGTCGCGGCGGCGAAGAGGCCGAGGCGCTGGCCGAGGCCGGCGTGGATTACGAAGTCGTTCCCGGTGTGACGGCGGCGCTGGGGGCGGCGGCCTACGCCGGCCTGCCGTTGACGGATCGCCGTTGGGCCAGCGCCGTCGCCTTCGTCACCGGCCACGAGAAGGAAAGTAGGGGCGGGGAAACCCCGTCCCTCGACTGGGCGGCGCTGGCGCGCTTTCCGGGGACGTTGGTCGTCTACATGGGCATGGCCCGGCTGCCGCAGGTCGTCGGCAACCTGCTGGACAACGGCCTGGCGCCGGACACGCCCACGGCGGCCGTGCAGTGGGCGACGACCGGCCGGCAGCGCACCGTCGAGGCGCCGCTGAGTGGATTGGTCGAGGCGGTCGATGGCGCCGGACTGAAGGCGCCGGCCGTGCTGATCGTCGGCGCGACGACGGTTCCGCGGCCGCGGCTGGCCTGGTTCGAGAAACGGCCGCTGTTCGGCAAGCGCGTGCTGGTGACAAGGCCGCGTCGCCAGACCGGCGACATGGTGCGACGGCTGGAGCAGCTCGGCGCCATCGTCTCCGTGATGCCCACCGTCGAAGTGAGAGAGCCGGCTGACTGGGGACCGGTGGACCGGGCGATCGCCGATCTGGCGCGGTATCAATGGCTGGTCTTCACCAGCGCCAACGGCGTGGCCTTCTTCCTGGACCGGCTGCGGCGGATCGGCCGCGACGTGCGGGCGCTGGGGCCGGTGCAGCTGGCCGCCATCGGCCCGGCCACGGCAGACGCCCTGCGCGAATACCACCTGGAACCCGATCTCATTCCGCCGGAGTATCGCTCGGAGAGTCTGGCCGCGGCGCTGAAGGAACGGGCGGCCGGCCAGCGCATTCTGCTGGCGCGGGCCGACCGCGGCCGCGACCTGTTGCGTCAAGAATTGTCGGCCGTGGCGGAGGTGGATCAGGTCGCGGTCTATTCGCAGGTGGACGCGGCGGAGATCGACCTGGAATTGCTGGAGCAGATCAACCACGGCCACATCGACTACATCACGCTGACCAGCTCGAAGATCGCGGAGGCGTTGATCCGCCTGCTGGACCCGGCGGCCCGGCGGCGCATCCGCAACGGCGAAGTGCAGCTGGTGAGCATCAGCCCCGTGACGAGCGCGGCGATCCGCAAACTGGACCTGCCGGTGGCGGCGGAGGCGGCGGAATACACGACGGCGAAGGTGGTGGAGGCGCTGGCGGCGCTGGCGGCCGCAGATGTTTAGCCGCTCTTCGCAGAAGAGCGCTTCTGGCCGACGCGCTCTTCTGCGAAGAGCGGCTAAACGGGGCCGAAGGGCCGGTGGATCCCGCACAGCTCGGTGGGCTTACAGGAGCGGGCGCCCGTTCCATCGCAACGCTTGTGCTTCGTCCTTGACGCCCTCCCTGCACGGCGGTTACGCTCCATTCAGATTCATCCACCCCTTCGCCATCGAGGAATCTCGCCGTGCGTCTCTCCGTTGCTTTCCTGGGGGTTGTAACGGCCGCCGCCCTTGTCGGGTCCGTCCGGGCGGGCGAGGAACCCCTCACCCGCGCCGACCGGAGCAAGCTGGGCAAGGCGGCCACGGTCTACGTCGAGAACGGCCGCGGCAGCGGCTCCGGCTTCTGCGTCCACTCCTCCGGCTTGTTCGTCACCAACGAGCACGTCGTCGCGGGCGCCGACTCCGTCACCGTCGTCATCGACCCCGACCTCAAGACGCAGAGGGTCGTCACGGCCAAGGTGATCCGGGCCGACAAAGACCTCGACCTCGCCCTGCTGCGGGCCGACGGCGTCAAGGACCTGCCCGCGCTGTCCCTCGGCTCCGTGGACCGGATCACGGAGACGATGGAAGTGGTCGCCCTGGGCTTTCCCTTCGGCAAGCTGCTGGACGCCCAGCCGAACGAGTATCCGGCGGTCAGCGTCAACATCGGCAGCGTCACCTCGCTGCGCATGAAGGACGGCGCCCTGCACCGCATCCAGGTGGACGCCGCGCTCAACCCCGGCAACTCCGGCGGCCCCGTCCTCGGTCCCGACGGCAAGGTCGTCGGCGTGGTCGTGGCCGGGGTGCGCGGCTCCGGCGTGAACTTCGTCATCCCCGTCAGCCACTTGACGACGTTCCTCGCCAGGCCGGAGCTCGATTTCCAGCCGCCGGCCCTCACGCGGGCCACGATTCACAAGCCGGCCGAGTTCCGGGCGCGGGCCGTGCCGATCGTGCCCGACGGCAAACCGTTGAGCCTGGAGCTGGTGCTGACCGGCGAAGACGGCAAGGCCCGCTCCTTCCCGATGGAGAAGGACGGCGACGGCTACCGCGTCCAGGCGGTCCCCGTCCCGGCGCCGGATGGGCCGGTTCAACTGCGCGCCTCCTTCCACTACGCCAGCGGCACGGTGACGGGCCTCGTCGCCGACGGCCCTGTAACGGTAGGGGGCAAGTCCTATAAGCTCAGCGAGCTGAGCGGCCTGCGCTGGCAGCCCGCCGCCGGGGCGACGGCCGACGACGGTAAGGCGCTCGAAGGGGCGGTCGATGCCGGGGCGGGCTTCGACGTCGATCTGGGCGGCGAGACGGTGCGGCTCAAGGCCGGCGCCATGCGGTCGGCGACGTTCGAGCGCACTGGGGTCGCCCCGTCCGTGGCCTGCGCGGTGGTGGTTCGACAGGGCGGCCAGGAGGTCGCCCACGTCCGCCGAACCCTGACCGTGGACGACTCGACCGCGGAACCCGCCCACGATGTCGGGGTCGGCGCTGGCGACTCAACCGGCGGCCCTGGATCAGGACACGGTCGTGCGGCCGTTGCCCGATACCGTGGATAACGTGACGGTCGGCGGCGGCGGCCGCTTCCTGATCTTCCACCTGCCCAAGCTGCGCCAGCTGGCGGTGTTCGACGCCAACGAGGCCAAGATCGTCAAGTACCTGCCGCTGGCCGAGGACAACGTCAAGGTGGCCGCCGGACTGGACAAGCTGTTCATCGCCCTGCCGGTGAGCCACGTCCTGCAGCGCTGGAGCCTGACCACGTTCGAGAAGGAAATCACCGTGCCCAATCCGGTCAGCGGCTCGGTGGCGAAAATGCTGATGGGTTCCGCGACCCGCGGCCCCTTGGTGATCGGGATTACGGGCAGTCCGGCCGGCGCCCTCTTCCTCGACCCCGAGACGTTTAAGGAGGCCGACTATCATCTGGCGGAAAGGGCGGGCGGCTTTCTCAGCGTCCCCGACGACGGCACGCAAGGCGCATCAGCGCCAACGGCGAGGTCCTGACCAGCTGGATGATCGGCTCATCGCCGATGGGGCTGAAGACCCTGGTCCGCGAGGGGAAGACGTACAAGGAGTATTATCAGCACACGACGGTCGGCAGTATCTTCCCGTCCGCGGACGGCCGGACGCTGTTCACCCGCGAGGGCCAGTTCACGGCCGAGACGAAGGAAATCTGCAAGAGCGGCAACAGCGGCGGCCATGCCGTCTGGTCCGTCCCTTCGTTGCAAGGCTCCTACTACCTTTCTTTCGCGCAGGCGGGCCGCGGAGATAAGGGCGGGCCGATATTCAACGTGGACGTTCATCTCGCGGGAGACACACGGCCGCTGGTCACGCTGCCGGGAAGCAAAGATTTCGACGGTTTGGTAGATTGGCAGACTGGACAGTCCCAGACGTTCGACCAGCACCTCTTCCTGATCCCGGAGGCGGAGCTGCTGGTGGTGCTGCCGGCGTCGAACGACAAACTCATCCTCCGGCGCTTCAACCTGGACGACTTGCTGGAGAAGTCAGGGACGGATTACCTGTTCGTGGCAAGTCGCCCGGCGACGCAGGCGGTCAAGGGCTTGACGTACCGCTACGCACCCGTGGTGAAGTCGAAGAAGGGCGGCGTGAAGCTGAAGCTGGACTCCGGCCCGCCCGGCATGGAGCTGGGGTCGGACGGTCGGCTGACCTGGAAGCTCCCGACCGACTTCGCGGAAGCGGAGGCGTTGGTGGTCTTGACGGTGACGGACGCCAGCGGCCAGGAGGTTTTGCACACCTTCAAGGTGACGGTGAGGCGCCGGACAAGACTGCACCCTGAGTCGTTGCGATCGGTCATCGGTGGGAGACACTAACCCGAAGCGCCAGGAGGGATGTCCAAACCTCGCTGGCGCTTCGGGTTGGTAGGGGGGAAACTCAGCGCAAATCACGGAGGGCGTCGTAGGCGAGGTAGAGGACGATGCCGCAGGCCAGGACGGCCACGATATCTACAACGATGCTGACGCCGCCGAAAGGAACGCCCAAAAACATGTCGAGCAGGAACAGGAGCAGGAGCAGGCCGGCGACCCCCATGGAGCCCCAGCACATCCATTTTTCCATGAACAGCCCTTTCAGCGCCAGCATAGGCCTAACCCGGCTCCCCCAGGTGAATTCCCGGCGCCCTTGCCCCGATATGGATGTCGTCGCCGGCTGGTATTCAATTGCACCATTCTAGGACTTCGCCCACAAGCCGCCAGTACCCCGCCGCACGGAAATACTTGCCGTCGGCGCCCGCACGGCTTGCGCGACCGGAAAAAGCGGCGAGCGGGGGGCGTCAGCCCCCTGATGGCCGCTCACTGCCGGTGACAGTGTTCTACCATCAGGGGGCTGACGCCCCCCGCTCACCATGCGAAAACCGCTCACGCCGTCTCGGCGGCCTCGACGCGGCCGTGCTGCCGTGGAGTCACGGGCCGGCGCGTGTCGTCGGGGTCGCTCTGAAAGCGCCAGAAGCGGAACAATTGCGGGTCGAAGAGGTCGAAAACGTACCAGGCCAGCTGTTCCTCGTGGACGAAGGGAACGAGGGCCTGGCCATGAACAGGGTCGAGCGGTTGGATATCGAGGGCCAGCAGCTCGTCGGCGTCCTGGGAGGCGTTCTCCTCGGCCCGACGGGCGTCGGCTTCGGCATCTTGCTTGGCGATAAGAGCGTCGCGGTCGGGTCGGCCGGGACGCTCGTCGATATGACGCAACCGGCGGCGGCCGGCCAATCCTTCCAGGGTGTGCTCCCGCAAGGAGCGCACGACGGAGGTCAGATAGGGCGCCGCGGACTTGGCCTGCGCGAGCGTCCAGACCTGGATGGTCTTGCGCCGCTTTTTGGCCCCTTTGGAGTTGCGCTTCATGGGTTGTTCTCCTGACCAAAGATTAGCGCGGGCGGGCCGCCCGCGGCTCGTGCATCCAACGGAGGGCGGAAGGGGCGGGAGAGGTTCACACGGGAGACGGCTCTCCCTCCCTCTTCTTATTCGTTTCGAGGGACGCGCCCGGCGGGAATCGCCCCTACAATGTAATTGTAGGTCGGGTCGTCGGCTTGCGCGTGCCGGGGGATGAGAGAATTTGAGAAAATCCCTCCGGCGGGGAGAAAGAGGCTTTTCCTCTTACCCAGGTTACGGCCAAAACGGCGAGCGGCCGGCGTGAGCCGGCTGATACGCCTCATCAGCCGGCTCACGCCGGCCGCTCGCCTCGCACCACGGAAAGTTCAGGCGCGTCATGTTTCGCTCGTGGAAAATCGGGACGGCCTTCGGCATCCCGTTATATCTACATTCGACAATCCTGCTGTTGCCGGCCCTCGTTTTGGTCAGCCAGTGGGACGACGGCTGGTTCAACGCCTTCGTCATGACCGTCTTGACGGCCGCGATCTTCGGCTGCGTGCTGCTGCACGAGCTGGGCCACGCCTTGACGGCCCGGCTGTTCGGCGTCCGCACGCGCGACATCACCCTCTATCCCATCGGCGGCGTCGCCAGCCTGGAGCGGATGCCGGAAAAGCCGCTTCAGGAGATGGCCATCGCCGTGGCGGGGCCGGCCGTCAATCTGGTCCTCGTCGGTCTGCTGCTGCCGGCCGCGTTCCTGGCTCCCCAAAGGGCTGACGGCCTTCCGCCTCGACGACGGCCTGGCCGTGATGGCCGCCAAGTTCACGATCATTCTGATGGTAGCCAACGGCTGCGCTGATGGTGTTCAACCTGCTGCCGGCGTTCCCGATGGACGGCGGCCGGGTCTTCCGCGCCTTTCTGGCGCTGATGATGGACCGGGTGCGGGCGACGGAAATCGCGTCGGCCGTCGGCGTCGCCCTGGCCCTGCTGCTGATCGCTGTCGGCTTCGCCTCTCCCTTTACGGGCTTCGGCACTCCGATTCTGGCACTGGTCGGCGCTTTTGTCGCCTTCGTGGGCCGCATGGAATTGATGGGCGTCCGCCAGCAGGCCGAGCAGGCGCGATGGGCGGCGGCCGAGGAAGATCCGGTCGTCGAGGACGATACGCCGGCGCCGAGTTTCTCCGGCTACCGCTGGGACCGGCATTATCACGTCTGGGTGCTGTGGCGGAACGGCCGGCCGGTCGAAGTGTACGAGGCCGGCGCGGAATAAGCGAATCTTCCGTAGGGACGGACGGCTCGACAGGCCGGGGACGATTCTCCCGGCCTTTTCCGTGCCGCTTCCCCACCTTCGGCCGCCGATGGAAACGGTAGAGTCGCGGTGCCGGCGAGCGGCCGGCGTGAGCCGGCTGATGGAGCGAATCAGCCGGCTCACGCCGGCCGCTCGCCGAAAACGGAGGGAACCTCATGGCGACGATCCCCAGACGGGCCGGCTTCCTGACGGCGTTCCTGCGGCGGGTCGGCGATTCCTTCGCCGAGTTCGGCGACCTGAGCGCCTTCGGCGGCGAGGTGATCGCGCTGACGTTCCGCCGGCCGGCCCGCGGCGCGGTGACGCCGATCTTCTACGCCGTCGGCGTGCGCAGCATCCCGGTCGTCGCCGTCACCGGCCTGTTCATCGGCATGGTGCTGGCCGTGCAGTCCTACGCCCAGTTCCACTCGATCGGCATGGCCACGCGGCTCGGCTCGATCATCAACATGTCGGTGGTGCGCGAGCTTGGGCCCGGTGCTGGCGGCGACGATGCTGGCCGGCCGCGTCGGCGGCGCGATGGCCGCCGAGCTGGCCACCATGCGCATCACCGAGCAGATCGACGCCCTGGCCTGTCTCGGCGCCAACCCGGTGCATTACCTGGTCGTGCCGCGGTTCCTGGCGTGCGTGCTGCTGATCCCGCTGCTGACGATCGTGGCCAACTTCATGGGCGTGATGGGCGGCGCGCTGGTGTGTACGCAGGTCTACAATGTCGACGCCCATTTCTACTGGCAGAACACCGCAGGGCTTCGTGAGCATGTGGGACGTGACGGTCGGCCTGATCAAGCCGATGTTTTTCGGCGGCGCGATCGCGATCATCGGCTGTCATCGCGGCTTCCACAGCGGCGCCGGCGCCGAGGGCGTCGGCCGGGCCGCGACGCGGGCCTTCGTGGCGTCGTTCATCGCCATCCTGGTGCTGGATTTCTTCCTGGCGCTGTTCCTCAACAACCTGTACGATCTGCTCTGGCCGACGGGCGGAAGGGCTTGCTGTGAGATCAAGGTTGTCCGAGCCGCGCACGCAGCGCAGCGGAGTAAGCGGCCTGCCACGCTTACTCCGCTGCGCTGCGTGCGCGGCTCGGAAATCAATACCAGCGGAGTACGCCGACATGACCGAGCCGCCGCCTGAAACCCCGTTGATCTCGCTGCAGCAGGTGTCGATGCAGTTCGGCGGCCAGCGGGTGCTGCACGCCGTCGATCTGGAGGTTCGCCGCGGCCAGACGGTGGCGGTCATCGGCGAAAGCGGCTGCGGCAAGACGGTGCTGCTCAAGCTCATCATCGGCCTGTTGCGGCCGACGGTCGGCCGGGTGCTGTTCGACGGCAAGGTGCTGGCCGACCTGCCCGAGCGCGAGCTGACCAAGCAACGGCGGCGCTTCGGCTTCCTGTTCCAGGGGGCGGCCCTGTTCGACAGCCTGACGGTCTACGACAACGTGGCCTTCGGCCTGCACGCCCAGGGCGGCAAGCCGGAGGCGGAGGTCGGCGAGATCGTGCGGCAGCGGCTGGCAGGAGGTCGGCCTGCCGCCGGCGGCGACGGCGAAGAAGCCGGCCGAGCTGTCCGGCGGCATGAAGAAGCGCGTCGGCCTGGCGCGGGCGCTGGCCCTCGACCCCGAGGTCATGCTCTACGACGAGCCGACCACCGGCCTCGATCCGATCATGACCGACGTGATCAACGAGCTGATCCTGCAAACGCGGCAGCGGCGGCCGGTGACGAGCGTCGTCGTGACGCACGAGATGAAAACGGCCTTCAAAGTGGCGGATCGCGTCGTGATGCTCTACCCGCTGTCGCCGGCTGACGCCGGGCGAGAATCAGGTGCTGTTCGACGGCACGCCGGACGAGTTGCGGCAGTCGCCGGACCCGCGCGTGCGGCAGTTCGTCGAGGGCGAGGCGCGGGACCGGTTGCAGGAAATGGCACAGGCGGCCGTTTAGCCGCGACCCGACAGGGGAGCGCGGGGAGGCACAATGAATCGGCGATGGATGCGGATCATGATCGGCGTCTTCGTGGCGCTGGCGCTGGTGCTGCTGGGCACGCTGATCGTGCTGTTCAACAGCCTGCCGCGCCTGTTCCGGCCGACCACGACGTACACGGCCCAGTTCACGGACGACGTGAGCGGCCTGACGCCCGGCGCCCCGTGCGGCGCTCCGGCGTGCCGGTCGGCGCGGTCGGCCACATCACGCTGGATGACGCGACCGGCGCCGTCCGCGTCCAGCTGGTCCTCGACCAGCCGTACATCATCCGCAAGGACGAGCAGGTGACGCTGGTTTCCAGCCTGCTGGGCGGCGACGCGGCCATCGATCTGGTGACCGTGCCGCCGCCGGAGGGCCATGCGCCGGACACGACGCCGGTGGCGCCGGAGACGATTCTGCCCGGCGTCCGCGCCGGCAATTTCAATCAGCTCGTCGCCCAGCGCCTCGGAAGTGGTGCCGACCACGCAGGAGACGCTCAACGACATCCGCAAGTCGATGCAGCGGATCGAGAAGATGACGCCGCTGGTGGAGGACACCTTCCGCGAGTACCGCGACCTCGGCCACAAGCTCAACAACGCCGTGCCGGACCTGCGCCAGACCAACGCCGACGTCGACAAGCTGGCGCAGTCGGCCAACAAGGCGATGGAACAGGCCCAGGACGCCATTCCGCGCATCACGCGCGACGCCGACGATGCGGCCGCCGCCGCCCGCGCCTTCCAGAAGCTCAGCGAGCGCGTCGATAATCTGCTCCTGCAGAACCAGGACCAGATCACGCAGTCGATCACCCGCCTCAACGAGGTGCTGACGCGCACGGCCGCGCTGCTCAGCGACGACAACGTCCGCAACGTGACGGACATCATCCGCAACGTGCGCACGTCCAGCGAGACGTTCCCCGAGCCTGACCCGCAACGCGAACGAGTTCTTGAAGGAGGGCCGCAACGCCCTGGACCGCTTCAACGCGACGCTGATCCGCCTGGACGACCTGACGCAGAATTTGCAGAAGATCACGAAGCCGCTGGCCGACCGCAGCGACGCGCTGGCCCGCAACCTGGACGAGGGCCTCGGCCAGCCTCAACCGCACACTGGCCGACGTGGACCAGCTGGTG
This sequence comes from uncultured Planctomycetaceae bacterium, assembly GCA_963771935.1. GTDB lineage: Bacteria > Planctomycetota > Planctomycetia > Gemmatales > Gemmataceae > UBA4732. The sequence continues at coordinate 513,758 of CAVYVK010000011.1, forward strand.
CAGGCGATCGGCCAGAGCGACGGCACGCTGAACAAGCTGCTAACGGACCCGTCGCTGTATAATCACCTGGACGACGTGGCCTGTCAGGCGGCGAAGGCGGCGCCGCAGCTGAACATGATCCTCAAAGACGTGGAGACGTTCACGGACAAGCTGGCGCGTCACCCCGAGCTGATCGGCCTGGGCGGCGCGTTGCGGCCGAGCAGCGGCCTGAAGGAGCCGCCGTCGCCGCCGGGCCTGCTCATCCCGCCGACGCATCCGTAACGGCAAAGGGAGGAAAGATCATGACGACCATCACGATTCAAGAACGCCCAGTCCCATTTGGCGGAGATCATCCATCACCTCAGTCCCGGCGCCGAGGTGGTTATCACGGAGAACGACCAGCCGATAGCGCGCCTGATTCTGGCGAACGCGGAAGTGCGGCGGAAGCCTCGGCAACTCGGCACGCTGAAAGGGACCGTTCTGTACATGGCCCCGGACTTTGACGCCCCACTCGACGACTTCAAGGAATACATGGAATGAGGCATCTTCTGGTTCCCGCGTTCTTCAATGTTTTGCAACGGTGGTCGTAACTACTTATTACGATTCTCTTTTCCGATGGGTGCCATGCTTTCGCGGGCCCGGTCGGAGTGGAGAATCGTCTGGTTGGCCGCCGCGAAAGCATGATTCCGCCGGGGAAACATGCTTTCGCGGCGGTCGAGAAGCTTTCTTGGCTCGGAACCGATCCGCGAAAGCATGGCACCCACAAACAAGGCCTTACGACCGCCTCTGCAAAACGTTGTCTGCGTGGGAACCAGGAAGCGACCTTATACCGCCGGATCTCCACCGCCGCCGAGCGACGAGTTGACCTGCGACGAGGTCTCCTCCGCCGCCCCCGTCTTCAGGGCGCACTCCACCGCCGCGAACACCGAGTCGCCCAGGCCGCGCTGGCAGATCGAGTACAAATCCTGCCGGCACACCTGGAACGCCGCCACGATGTGCGGGTCCCACTGCGACCCCGCCCCCTCCAAAAGGATTTGCTCGATCCGCTCCGTCGGCAAAGCGGCCCGGTACGGCCGCGTGTGCATCATGGCGTCGCACGAGTCGGCCACGGCCAGGATGCGGGCCTGAAGCGGCGTCTCCTCGCCGAGCAGGCCGTCCGGGTAGCCGCGGCCGTCCCAGCGCTCGTGGTGGTTGCGCACGCCCACCCGCAGGTGCTGCAGCGGCCGGACGTGGCCGACCAGCCGGTCGCCGATCGCCGGATGCTCCTGAATGTGGGCCGTCTCCTCCGGCGTCAGTGGGCCGGGCTTGCGCAACACCTCGTCGCGGATGCCGATCTTGCCGATGTCGTGCAAGAGTCCCGCCAGGTACAGGTCGCTCTGCACGGCCGGCGGCATGTTCAGCTGCTGGGCCAGCCGCACCGCCATCCGCGCCACCCGTTCGCTGTGGCCCCAGGTGTACGGATCCTTGGCGTCGATGGCGGCCGTCAGACAGCGCACCAGACCGAAAAGGGAGTCCTTGAGTTTCTCATAGACCTGGGCCTGCTGCCGATGGTTGAGCAGCTGCCGCCGCGCCAGCAGCATCAGCTTGAGGTCCACCGGCTCGAACAGCCGCCGCGGGTGGAAGCTCAGGGCGACCAGCCAGTTGCCGCGCGACCGGCTGATGCGCACCAGCGCCGCGCTGAACGGCCACGGCGCCGCCGGCTTGGCCGCGGGGTCGAGGAACGTGCGCAGCACCTGGCCGGCGCCGGCGGCGCCGGCCAGCACGTGGTCGAGGAAGCCCTGACGCCACGCCGAGGACAGTTCCGCCACGCCGACGCCCGCCGGCGCATCGCCGGTGGCGCCGGGATGCCAGAAGACGGCGTCGGCCCCCAGGCCCTCCTGCACCGATGTCACGATAATGCGGATCTGCTGCGCCGCCTGTTCGGCGTGCCGCAGCTCGGCCCCGAATCGCTCCATCACGTCCAGGGCGGCCTCGGCCGTCGGCGGCCAGCCGTTCGTCCGCTCGTTCGACACGCCTTTCCTCCTCTTCGGAACGATGAACGATGAATGATGAACGATGAATAAGGGCCGCACGCACGTCTCTTTTCATCCGTCATCGTTCCGCGTTCAGCCGCAGCATTCCGGCCGTCCGCGCCAGGTCGCCGTAGCGCAGGTCTTGCGCAGCGACGCCAGGTCGTCGTCGTGTTCCACGTCGGTCCAGCCGTAGCCCGTTTGCAGCGCCCGGCACAGCATCCGGAACGCCTCCGCCCGATCCGCCTCCCGCTCGCGCCCAAAAGCGCGTAGGTCGAGGCGGCCTGGTACTGCACGACGCCGCTGGTCGGATCGAGCTTCAGCGCCTTTTGGAGGTCCGCCAAGGACTCGTCGCGCATCCCCAGCCGCGCCCGCACCACGGCCCGCGCCCGTGCCCCCCGGCGAACGTCGGGTACAGGTCCACCAGCCGGTCCAGCGGCGCCAGCGCCTCGCGGTTGCGGTGGAGCGCCTCCGACAGCATATGCCCTGGTCCTGGAGGCCGGTCACGGAGTTCGGGTTCCGCTTCACCGCCTCCGAGAAGTCGGCCAGGGCGCCTTCCGAGTCGCCGTCCGAAGCCCGCGCCATGCCGCGGGCCACGAAGCCTTCTTCGTCGTCCGGCGTCAGGTGAAGCACTCGGTCCAGGTCGCGCCGGGCCGAAACATCGTGGCCCATTCGCTGCTGGGTGGCCGCCCGAAAATAATACAACAGCACCGACTTCGAGCCGAGCTCCTCCGCCTGATTCAGATCGTCCACCTCTTCCTGATTGTGGTGCAGCCCGTCGCGGGCACGGGCCCGCTTGAGAAGGTAGTCGGCCCGGCCGGGACGCAGCTCGACGGCCCGCGTGAAATCGACCTCGGCTTCCTCGTACAGACCGCGGCGCAGCCGCATCAGGCCGCGGTTGACGTAGGCGGCGGGAAAGTCCGGCCGCTTGGCGATGCAGGCGCTAAAGCAGCCGACGGCGTCGGCCTCCTGGCCCAGCCCGTCGATGTAGCCGTCCAGACAGCAGTTGCCCATCAGGAATTGCACGGCGAAGTTGTCCGGCTCCCGCGCGGCGACGGCCCGCAGATCCTCCGCCGCCTCCCCCAGCCGGCCCTTGCGCCTGCTCCCGCGCCAGCAGGTACGTATCCCCGTCGTCGCGCACCGGCGCCGCGGCGGCCCGGTCGCGCCAGGTGCCGCGCCTCCTCGTCGTGCTTCAGCTGCGCCTCCAGGTCGGCCCGCTGCGCCACAGCGCCCGCGGCGCGCCGTCCGGGTAGCACGTTTCCGCCAGCCGGTTCAGTCGCAGGGCCTCTTCGGCGTTGCTCCGGGGGCTTACGCCGCCTGGCTCGCCGCCGCCTTCGATCTCGGCCGACGCCAGCAGCACCAGCGTCTCGCCCAGCTCCGTCTGGACGCGCCCCTTTTCCTCTTCCGAAAGTCGTTGGAACAACGGCTGGTCGCGCCGGTGGCCGTCGGCGTCCACGGGGTAACGGTCCAGGGCGCGGCGCGGCCGCACTGCCCTCGACCCGTTCGTCCACATCGACGGCACGGGCGCCAAGCAGCAAGCGGGCGGTGTTCAGGTCGTCGTGGAAGCCTTTGAGCCGGTCGGCCGATTCGTAGCGCGCCACCTGCTCGCCGCGCCAGAACAGCAGGGCCGTCAGCAGCACCATCAGCACGCCGGCCGCGACGCCGACGCGCGTGGCCGTGACGGCCCGCGGGTTGCGGCGGAACCATTTCCCCACGCGCTCGCACAGCGACGGCTCGGGAGCGTGGCGCAGCGGCCGGTGCAGCCGCTGGCGGTCGAGGTCCTCTTGCAGCTCGGCGGCGGTCTGGTAGCGGCGGGCCGGGTTCGGCGCCAGGCAGCGGCGCAGGATCGAATCCACGGCCGGCGTCACGCCGCGGTTGAGCGTCCGGGCCGGCGGCGGCAGGCGCGTCCGGTCCCGGATCATCTGTTCCAGCGCGGCGGACGCGCCGGCCGTGCCCCCCACGCTCCTGCCGAACGGATGGCGGCCGGTCAGCAGCTCATACAGGATGACGCCGAGCGCATAAATATCACTTCGGGCGTCCACGTCCACCGGCCGGCCCTGGTAGGCGGCGAGATGCTCCGGGGCCATGTACGGCAGGGTGCCGCCGACGCGGCCGGCCTCGCCGGGCGCTTTCACGTCCTCGGCCAGGTTGAAGTCGAGGAGCATCGGCTGCCCCTCGTCGGTCAGCAGCACGTTGGCCGGCTTGAGGTCGCGGTGCAGCACGCCGCGCTCGTGGGCGTGGGCCAGCCCCTCGGCCAGCCGCGCCCCGATCCACAGGGCCGCCTCGACGTAGCTCAGACCCTCCAGCATTCGCAACGTGGTGAGGGTGGCCGGAACGTCGGCCGACGGCACCGTCCGGCCCTCGATGCGGGCCGACGGCGCAACGGCGCGGACGGCGGCCGCACGACCGCGACGACGCCGCTGCGGGTGCGGCGGCTGTGCAGCGTGCTGACGAGGCCCTTGCCGGAGGCCGGCAGCGTGTCGCGATGGCCGAGGTCGTCCAGCACGTCGGCCAGCGTGGTCGGGCCGAAATATGGCATGACCACGGCCTGGAGCGAGCCGGCGCGGTGGAACGAGTAGACGGGAACGATGTGCGTGTGCTGGAGTCGGGCCAGCTTCTGCGACTCGGCGAAGCAGCCGGTGGACACCTTGAGGGCGACCGGCCGGTCGGCGAGGTCGCCCTGGCGCGCCAGGTAGACGCGGCCGAAGGCGCCGCGGCCCAACTCGGCGACGAGGCGGAACCCCAGGAACTCCTGGCCCACTTCCGGGAACGGCGTCAGAACCCTCGGTCAGTTTCGCCAGCCGGGCGTCCGTGTTCCCCGATTCGCGGAACAGGACGGGGCCGGCGTCGCGGCGCGAGTCGCCCCAGGAATCGAGGCCGGGCGCCAGGGCGCGCAAGGCGAAGCCGGCCTCGCCCGGAGAGGGGGTGCTTTGACTCCGATCCCACTCGACCTTGTCTGCATTTGCCTGCGGCATGAACGCGTTCTCGAAGGCGCCCACGGCGCAAGGGAAGCGCCGGCCCCCCGCGACGGTACGGAAGGGCGCAACCTGGGCGGAATCTTCGGACTATCCGAGGGAACGGTAGCTCGAAAATGGGGAAGGGGCAAATCCCGCAGCGGCCAGCCCTTTGCGTAAGAACGACGGTCGGCACGCGAACCGTTGGCCCGACAGCCGCTTGACGGACGCGGCGGACCATGGTTTGCTTGCACGGCGGGGGCGAATGGGTAGGATTATTTTGCGCGGCGCGGTGGGATCAGTGATTCGGCGGCAGGTTTCGATTCTCTCGCGGACTGGTACAATGAGCAAAAGGAGGTGGCCATGCCTCAACTGACGATTGTTCCCCACGGCGACTCCGCTGCCGTGATCTTGCCCGCCGTACTTCTAGAGTCGGTCGGCCTCCGCATCGGCGATGTCGTCGATGTGACCGTGGGAGATCGGCAACTCATCCTGCGCCTCGGCCGAGGACGCTTCGCGGCGCGAGTTGCTGGAGACGATCACGCACGAAGTGCTCGAGCGGCGAAGGGACGCCTATGAGCGACTCGCGTAGGAAGGCGACGACATGCTCTTTCCGCGCAAGGCCGAGGTGTTGGACATCCACCGCCAGCTGCTGGAGCAATTCGGAGGGCGGCCGGGCCTTCGGGATGAGGGGTTGCTCAATACGGCCCTCCTCGCCGCGGCCAACCGGCAGCACTACGAGGGGCCGACCTGGCGACCTGTGCGGCCACCTACGCCTTCCATCTGACGCGCAACCATCCCTTCGTGGACGGGAACAAGCGCGTGGGGGCGGCGGTGGCTGAAATTTTTGTGCGGCTCAATGGCGCTCAACTGTCCGCAAGTAACGATGAAATCGTGGCGCTGTTCTTGAGCATCGCGGCCGGGACTGTGTCGCGCGAGGAGGTGGAACAGGTGTTCGCGCGATGGACGGCCGTTCCCCCGTCGGCTGCCGCCCCAGGAACTTCCCTCTGAAGTGAGGCGGCGCTGAGGTGTGATCCCGGCCAGGTGCGCGGCGCACGGCGCGCACCGTCTGCGCTCACCTTTCGGCTCCGCCTTTGCAACTTCCGTCCTACCGCATCGTCACCGCGCTCACTCGCCACTCTCGGGCCGAACTTCCGAACTATTCCGCCGCCGCCGCCGCGGACTCGATCTTCCTCACCTCGAAGCCCAACTCCTTCGCCCGGCGGTGCAGTTGCTTCTCCTGCCGCGCGCACCTGCTCGGCATACGCCGCTTCGCTCTCCTTCACGTAGGCCGCACCGTAACGCACCAGGTGGTACACGATCCGCGCCCGCTTGTGCGTCGTCGCCGTGATCGCCTTGGGCGCCCCAGACGCGACCGCTGCCGGCGCAGGTACGCCCCGCACGCTAGGGCTCCGCATCAGGCTCCAGGCCGCCCGCCGCAACGCATCGCCGCCCGATTCTCCCCCCGACGCGTCCGGCTCGACTGCACCTGGCCCCCCGTCTTCCGCCCGTTGGGACACAACCCCAGCCAACTCGCAAACTGCTTCACCGTCGGCCACTTCGTGAAGTCCGTCCCCAGCTCGCTTACCAGCGTCAGCGCGTGCAACTCGTCGATCCCCTCGACCGCGGTTCGATCGACCCCCGTCGCGTAGTACAACGCCGTCCGCACGTCGAAACGGGGGTCGTGCGGCTTGCGGTCACGCAGCCGCGTCCGGGGCGGCAACGGCGGCAACTCCGTCCGACAACGCATCGTCCGCAGCTGGGCCGCGATCTCCACGTCCAGCGTCCCGATCACCTCCTGATACTTTTCCCCCATCGCCAGGCAGCAACGCAGTTCCGTCACGTACTCCGACCGGCAGCGGCCGTCCAACGTCTCGGCCATCTCCGCCGCCGTGCGCCGGCAACGCCGGTCGCGCAGCCGGACCAGCTTCCGCGGGTCACGTTGGCCGGCCAGGATCGCCCGGATGATCTTCAGGCCGGTCACGCCGGTGACGCCAAGCGGAACAACTACTACTACTTCGCCAACAAGGACAATAAGATTTGGGGCCGCTGCGTCTGCCCGGCCTCCCCTAACTACGACAAGACTGCGATGCAGTGGTCCTTGCTGGAGGACGGAATGTGGCAAGACCTGCCCAAGGGAAAATGTCCAGCCCCCCAAGAACGGCGACCCGCAGCGGGCGCAGATCGGTAAGATTCCCGACCCGCCGGTGTGACCCAGGAGGGTAAGGCGCGTCACCTAACCCGCCGCAATACCTGACTGCGGGGGGAGAAAGATGGTTCCGGGGGCCGAGAAGGGGTATGCAGTAGATTAATTGTACGTAAATCTATTATATCCCCTTTTCTCTGTTCGACGCATCGCCGGGGCGATAGAATGGCCCTTGCTCCGACGATGTCCCCGAGGTAGCCGATGACAAGCTTGACCGACGGACTGCCCCCCGAAATCGCTCGAGAAATCGATCCCAACTGGCGCAAAAACGAGGCCGCGTACTGGGATGTCCGCGACCAACTCCTCCGTCAGTACCAGGGCCAGTGGATCGGATTCGCCGATGGCGCCGTGATCGCTTCGGGCGCCAGCCCGGTCGCCGTGTTTCACGCGGCCGAGGCGACGGGACGGAACCCCTTCGTCACCTGCGTCGGCCACGAGAACGAGCCGACACGGATGCGCCGTGTGAGCTTTGCATACGATGGCTCGTATCCTGGTGAGCCCTTACCGATCCTCACCGCCGAGTTCCGTCCCGTCAGCGGCTCGCCCGGACTGATCCTGGATCGAATCATCGCCGACACAGGCGCGGATGCAGCGCGCTCCCCTGGGCAGACTGTCAAGGACTCCGCTTTGGTCGGCAAGGGAAGCGGGCGCGGCCGGCGTCCCATCCAAGCGTCGGGTTGCCGGGGCTGCGGCCCAGGACATGCCCGAGCGGACTCGTGGTCCCGTGACAACGGCATGTCATCGCTGTGGCTGGCCCCAAGGGCGCCCGTTCGGCTCCGGCTCGCCGGCCGTTCCGCGGCTTCAGTGTCTCACGAAGCGTTGGACATCAAAGACCTCCTTCGTGTGCAGCATGGGATAGAAGGCCCGGCCCAGCTGGTGGGCCAACGCCGAGTACGCCTTGGCCTTGCCCAGCTTCGAGGCCAGCCGCTGGAGCAAGGCGCCGATGCGTTCGTCCTTCTGGGCGCCGAGCACGGCCGCCTCGCTGAAGGCCCACTTCGGCCAGGCGTTGCCCGCCTTTTTGTTGCCCACGCCGGTGTGTTGGACGGCGTGGAGGAAGGGTTCCGGTGCGGCGGTCAGGTTGCGGCTGAGTCGGGTCTGTCCGTCTTGGTCGAGGACGACGAGGAAGAGGGACCTGGCGTGGAGATCGACGCCGGCGTAGGATCGGACATCGGCGGGGGTTGGAAGAAACGCATGGAAGGTCTCCGGTTGGGGTGATGCGAAGGGAGGCGGGTCGCCCCCTCCATCTTCGCAGGCGAGAGCCTTCATGAGTATCCAGTCGCTGCAGCAGACCGGGGCCGCAGCACGCCCTTTCCGAGTATACCGTCTTTCCAGCGGCCCCGGCTGCTGAGCTTGGTGTTCGGCTTCAGGGCAGTGACGCCAAGTCTACGAGGAATGGGAAGTACGACCGGAGGCTGTTGAGGAACCGGACATCGGCGGTAACCAGCTCGCAAGCCTCGCGCTCCGCCAGAACCAGATAGAGGCAGTCGTACAGGGCGACCCGGAAACGGGACGCCACCTCTCCCGCCCGGTCCAGCAGGGGAAGGTAGCCGTGCAGAGCGGGCGTGTCCGCAATGATGGAATATTAGAGAACGCGCGCGTCGCCGACGCTGAGCCGCTTGGTCCGTTCCGCCTTGGTCAGAGCGCTGAGCATTTCGGCGGGGAATAGGTCCGGGGCGAGGAGCTCGTCGAGCGCCGTTATGGTAGTCGTCGCGCAGCCGCATCGCCTTGGCGGAATCCTTCTCCGGGAGCACCCACTGGATGGCGGCCGATGAATCGAGGACGTAGCGCATCATTCATCCCGCACGTCCCGGATGAGATCGACGGCGAGGTTCATGTCGCCGTACCGCTGACGCAGCTCGGCGGTGATCCGCTCGGCGCGGGCACGGACGCGGCGGTAGATTTCCGGGTCGAGCAGCCTGCCGGTGAGCAGGTGTTCGGTGACGGCCGCCTCGTCCGCTTGGAACTGACCGGCGCCGGCGGAGGTGTCGGTGGCGTTCATGGCATAGCTCCTTCCCCTTAGTCTAGCGGCACGGAGCGGCCGGGAGAAGTTCAAGAAGCGGACGGCGTTCGTGCCGGGGCCATCCGGGCCGAACCATCGGATTCAGGTGAGCGGGGCCGCGGTGGGAAGTTGTTGCCCGCAACCCCGGCGGCTGAGCGCCGTGTTCCGCTCCCCGCCACCGGCCGGATGATGGTTCGCCAAAGAACAAGGGGCGCGAGGATTGACAAGCGGCGATCGGCCGGTTAGCCTAGCCAGCCGTCGGCAGGCGCGGCTAAACCTTCACGGCCCCGTCGCGTTATCTCGCGGCGCAAGAGAATGAATTGTTCGGCACTCAGTCCCTGACATTTTGCTGGCCCACAAGACCGGTGACATGCGGTTGTCAGCTGATGGTTCGGCACTCATGGCACTCGACGTTCACGAACTGGATTCCGATGCGGCTCAGCCCGTGAATTGGCCGCAGTGCCAGTTCGAGGAGCCGATTCACAGCGCCATCTTCTTCGGAGGGGCGTTGGATGTCGAGCAGTATCCGCTTCTGCAACGGATGCAAGACTACTATGCCGACGCGAGGTATAGTGGCGCGGACCTCCGTGGTTTGTTGGAAGAGTTGAAAGAGGTGCTACCTGAAATTCGCCGACCACCCGGAGGTTTATCAGGTTATCTCTCGCTTCCGGGAGGTCTGCCGCAACGCGGCTTCACAAGATAAGATTGTGTTGTGCTTTTGTGATGCTCTGTTGAAATCCTCTACCCGGTAGCGGCGAGGAGCATGAGATTGTGGGTGAGTACACGCAGGTAGCACTCGCGCTCGCGCGACGCGTCGGACTTGCCCCGCAGGGCCGAGCCGAGCAGCCGCTTGTGACGGGAGAATGCACTCTCCGCCTGCCAGCGCTGCCCGTAGACGCGCCGGCGCCGGCTGTTCTTCGGCTCCTTGCGGAAGCGCCTCACCATCTGCCGCCGGTAGCGGGTCTTGGGCCGCTTCCGCCCCCGGCTCCGCCGGTTCAGCGGGATCACCGTCGAGCGGACGCCCAGGTCCTCGCGGCCGTAGCGGTGGCTGGCCTCGCTGTCGAAGGCGGCGTCGGCCAGCACCCGGTCGTAATCGACCGCCAGGGACGCCTGGGCCATGACCGGGCGGAACGGCGGCGCGTCGTTGGCGGGGCCGAGACGGACCCTGGCCGCGGTGAAGAAGTGGCTGCCGGTCTCGCAGGCGACGATCCGCTTGGTCCACAGCCGGGAGTGGTGCTTGCAGCCGGCGCCTGGAAGAAGGAGCGGGAGGTGTGCCGGCTCTCCAGGCCGGTGGCATCGACCGCGGCCGTCGGTTCGGGGCCGATCAGGCCGCCTTCTCGGGGCGCGCGGTGGCGCGGAAGAGGAGGACGACGAACTCCCCTTTTTTAGCCGCCCGGCGGCGTAGCAGAGGGTGGAGTAGTGCGGGGCCATCGACCAGGCCCAGTTCCTGGCGCAGCTCGGCGAAGTCCGCGAGCATCTGGGTGAGGCCGCGGTAGTCGGTCTGGAAGAAGGTCTTCAGCGCCAGCAGGGCGAAGAGTTGGTGCTGGGTGTAGTCCTTGCGGGAATACTTCGACGAGTAGGCCGGCAGGGACTCCCGGGCCACGCGCAGGTTCGCGAGCCACGGCCCGTGGCGACTTGGTCATCGGTCTGGTGGTGTTCATACATCATTATATGGTCACCCAGCTAGGATTTCAACAGAGCAACTCCAGTTCCGCCACCGTCGCTTGGCTCCGAAGCCAGTGCGGAAACATGGCCCCTCTCCCAACTCGCTCATCCCACCGGGCCATCCAACGGCGACTCAGTTCAATTTGGAACGGCTCGTTCAGCGGGAGAATCCGTGCCAGCGTTGTATACCCGACGGTTGGCGCGCAGCCACCGGCCCCACGCTACCGCATCGCGGCCAAAGTCCTGTCCAGTCAGCCGCCGGAGGAGAGCCGCCGCGTCGGCAGGGGAAGCGAGCGGCCGGCCATGCAGTGAGCGCTCCCCGCGGAGGGAACGTAGCGCCAGGGAAAGCGGATGCAGCCGCACTTCAGAGCCCCTCTCTTCGCCGAACCAGCCGCTGCAGCAGACCGGGGCCGCTGGCAGAACAGTATACCGCGCGAGAGTCTAACGGCGGCCCCGGTCTGCTGCAGCGGCTGGTTCGGCGTCCCGAGTCCGGGCAGTCAGCCGCCGGGTGTAGACGTGATCGCCCAAATCGTAGCTCTGCAGTTCGGGCCAGCGCCCCTCGACGACCGCACTATAACCTGCCCTGGCGAGCAGCGCACGCGAGCGGAAGTTGCCCGGCGCAGTGGTCGCCCAGTACTCCGTTACCCCATATCGTTGGGCGACAAACTGCTCCAGCCATGCCAACGCCTCCGACCCGTAGCCTCGTCCCCAGTACCGTGGGCCGAGCAGATACGCCACCTCCGCCCGAACCGTGACCACGGTCGCCTCGACGCGACCGATCGGCGTTCCACCATCCGCTTTCAGGATAGCGTAGTTCACCCAATGCTCGCCCTTTCGAGACGGGGCCCAGCCTGCCGCTGAGCGAAGTCCTGCTCCAACGCCTTCGCATCCGGAACGTCTCCGGTGATGAATTCGTACACCCTAGCGTCGCAAAGAGGCTCCGCCAACAGGATGGCGTGATCGTTGCGTAGGGGTTCGTAGCGGAGTCGTGCCGAACGGAACTCGTTGATCAAAGTCCTGGCCCTCCGCTCGCCGAACGACACCGCTCAGCAGCCGGCTCACGCGGCGCCGACGCTGAAGCACGAAGAAGCGTCATTCGCGTGGCCGGTCTGCTGCAGCGGCTGGTTCGGCGGACCTGTCTACCTCTTGAGCAACTGATCGTACTCACTATGGGGGCCAATCCAGAACCAGACCAATCCTTCCACCCGGTCGCGCGCCAGAACACGGTAGTGCAAGCCGACGCGCGCCGACCAGAACGAGCCGACCTTCTTCAGCCGCAGCGAAGGGTGATGCGGGTTCTGTTGCATCAAGGCGAAGTTCTTGTCAGCCAGCTCGCGCACGTCCTCCGGCAAGTGACGGTAGCGATACCAGAAATCGGGCGTGGCGAAATGGTTCATAGCGGCTTGCACCGCCCCGCCTCGAAGTCTGCATCCGCGCGGCGGCCGGCCTCGTCTAGCCGGCCGGCCCTGATGTCCACTTCGATGCGTCGGTCCCAGGCGTCCGCCAGATACTCTTCAAACCACCGTGCGAAGGCGGTTAGCTCGTCGGTGGGCAGCTGGCTCACTGCGGATTCCAGTTCCTGTAGGCTCACGGCTTTCTCCGAGAAATCAAGGCGACCCCCGCAGTATCCCGCGCTGACGGCCCTACGGCAAGCGAGCAACAGTCGTAGAACGCCTGACTGCTTCGCCGAACACCCCGCTCAGCAGCCGGGGCCGCCTGGGAAAACTTCATGTCGCGCGAGAGCCTGACTGCGGCCCCGGTCTGCTGGAGCGACTGGTTCGGCGCGAGCTTAAACGACTGCGAAATTGACGGTGCCATAGTTGTAGTCGAACTGGCTGGGCTGAATGCAGTGGAACTCGCCGTTCCATTTCTGAGAGACTGTTTGGGAAGCGGTCAACTGGCCTTTCGCCGCCGCCGCTTGCGGTAGCGGAATCGTACGGCTTTCGGCTCCGGTTCGATGCGCCGGGCCATGCGATGAATCATACGGATCCGAATCATGGCCTCACTCGAATCGGTGCGTCGCTCGTAGTCGCGGCTATGCCGCCGATAGCGGCCCAGCCAGGCGAACGTCCGCTCCCCCACCCAGCGCTGCGGCAACAGCACGAAGCCGACAGCCCCCACCGGCCGCTGGACCAACGCCAGCACGAAGTGGCCCAACCGGGCCACCCATCCCGGCAAGCCGTAGCGGCCATAGGCGCTGTCCGCCCGCACCACCCGCAGTCGCGGGAAGCGCTGCTCGGTCAGGGGCGCCAGCACCTGCTGGGCCGCGACCGCGTCGGGGACCGCGGCCGTCGTGACCAGCACGGCCAGCAGCAGGCCCAGGCTGTCCACCACGATGTGCCGCTTGCGGCCGGTGATCTTCTTGGCGCCGTCGTAGCCGCGGCGGTCGCCGCCTCGGTGGCCTTGACCGTCTGGCTATCGATGCTCGCGGTGGTCGGCGTGTGCGGCCGGCCCGACGCCACCCGCAGCTTGCGCCGCAGGGCCCCGTTGACCGCCTCCCAGGCGCCATCGGCCTTCCAGGCGGCGAAGGAGTCGTAGACGGTGCGCCAGGGGGGGAAGTCGTGGGGCAGCGCCGCCAGGTGCAGCCCTCCCGGTTGAGGTAAAAGAGGGCGTGGACGACGGCCCGAAGGTCGTGCTTGCGCGGCCGGCCGCCGGGCCGAGCCGCCGGCAGGAGCGGCTCGATCAATTGCCATTGGGCGTCCGTCAGGTCGCTGGGATACGGTTTGAGGCTCATGCAGCTGTCTTACAGCTGACCGGGCTTTCCAAACAGCCTCTCAGAAGGATTCCAGCCAAACAGTGTGATTGCCGTCCGGAAGACGAGTCTGAACGGCGTGAAAACAGAAGACGTAGAGCTGGTAACGTTTGTCCTTGCTCTCTGGTGCGACGACAAAGCCGGTCGCGACAACATCGTTCATCAGCAAGGTCAACGAGTGTATTCATTCGATATTTCAAAGGGCGGGGTCCGGATTACCGGGCGCGGGATGTATCTTCATGTCCTTTGCCGGAAACTGGCAACGTCAGACGACGCTAACCTCCGGCGTGTGGCGCTGCTTAGAGAATTGAAGAGGTGAACAATGCCTCACGTTATCGTGAAGCTCTGGCCCGGAAAGTCCGAACAGCAGAAGGCTCGACTCGCCGAAGAAATCGTCAAAGACGTCATGAACGTCTTGAACCATGGAGAAGAGTCCGTTTCGGTAGCCATCGAAGAAGTCAAACCACAGGATTGGGCGGAGATGGTCTATCAACCCGACATCGTTAACAACTCGGAGAAGCTATACAAGAAACCGGGATACGCGATGTGAATAACGCGTGAACCCATTACCAACAACGTGGCACGTTCGATGAGCAATAACATCGCAGGAAAAGTCGTCGTCACGGGAGCGAGCAGCGGGCTGGGCTTTGTCTGGCAATGGGATTTCAGCCCCGACGGGGCGGCGGTGCATAGCCAGGGATGAAACCCCTGGGGAGAGAGATAGGCGGAAATTATCAATAGCCCCGGAGGGGCGGCGGTGGTTCGGCCTACCGCCGCCCCTCCGGGGCTGCGAAAGCCTTCAATGGGCCGGCCTTCTCCCCAGGGGTTTCACCCCTGGCGTATGGACCGCCGCCCCTCCGGGGCGACGACGGTTCGCCAGACAAAGCCTGGGCGAGGCGGCCGCCCGGCTCCTCTCCGCGGTGGACGTGAACGAGATCGTGTTCCGGCCCACGCGTCAGGAGCTGTAAGCCTCGTGGATGAGGTGCGCCTACGAACGCTACTTCGGAGGAAAAACAATGCGGAAGCGCAAACTCAGCAAGAGCGACCTGGAAGTTTCGGCCCTCGGCCTGGGCTGCATGGGCAATGAGCTTTTCCTAACGACCTTCGACAGCTCCGACTTTCGCAGCACTCTGCCTCGCTTCACGCCGGAGGCGCTCAAGGCGAATCAGGCCCTGATTGATCTGCTCGACCGGATCGGAGAACGGAAGAAGGCGACGGCCGCCCAGATCGCGCTTGCCTGGCTGCTGGCCCAGAAGCCGTGGATCGTTCCCATCCCAGGCGCCACGAAACGGCATCGCTTGGACGAGAACATCGGGGCGGCCGCCGTCGAGCTGACGTCCGACGATCTCCGTGACATCGATACCGCCGCCTCCAGGATCACGGTGCAAGGCGCTCGGTACCCCGAAAAGCTGGAACAAATGACGGGCCGCTGAGCTGGGTCGTCGAGCCGCTCACGTCACGTCCCCCGCTCGCCGGGATGCGCCAGCAGATCGACCGCCTCGCGCAGCCCGCGGCGGCTGTCGAAGAACCGCTGCGCCAGGCCGTCCATCAGCGACAAAAACGACAGCAGATCGCCGACGCGCCGCCGTCGCTCCGCGGCCTGTTCGTCCTCGGCCGCGGCGCCCAGCGCCTCCGGCGACAGCTGCTCGCGGCAGGACCGCAGCGTGTTCAGGATCGGGTCGATCTCGCGGCGCTTCCGCTGCGAGGCCACGAGCGTGAACATCTCCCACACGTCGCTGAGCGATTCGTAGTAGTCGCGCCGGTCGCCGCGCTGGTGGACGCGGCGGACCAGGCCCCACTCGACCAGCTTGCTCAGGTTCATGCTGACGTTGCCGCGCGAAATCTCCAGCCGGGCCATGATGTCGTCCATAGACAGGGCCGACCCGGTGATATAAAGCAACCCGTGGATCTCCGCCATGGTCGGACTGACGCCCCACAGCGAACTCATCTGCCGCCACAGGCCGACGAAGTCCTGCTCGACCTCGTCCAGGGTTTGCTGCAAGTCCCGCCGTGAGACTTTCATAGCTTTTATCCTTTTCAGGAATGGATGAAATCATCGTAGACCGCAACTCGCCGGAGTGCAAGAGAAGGGAACGGCCGGGCGCTCATGTCTCACCCCATTCGCATCAAGATTTGCGGCGTGACCGGCGCCGCCGACGCCCGCGCGGCGGCCCGGCTCGGCGCCGACGCCGTCGGACTGAACTTCTACGAAGGCTCGCCGCGCCGCATTGACCCGTCCGAGGTCGCCAACGTCCTGCATGAGCTGCCGCCGTTCGTGGAGGCGGTCGGCGTGTTCGTCAACCGGCCGCTGTGCGAAATCTTCGCATTCATCGGGCCGTGGCGGCGGCTGCGCACCGTCCAGTGGCACGGCGACGCCTGCGAGCCGGGCGACGGCCGGCCGTTCCGGCTGATCCCGGCGTTTGCGGTGCGCGATGCGACCAGTCTGGAGGCGGTGATGCGGCACCTCGACGCCTGCCGGGATGCGGGCGGGTTGCCGGCGGCGGTGCTGCTGGACGGCCACGCCGCCGGTCAACACGGCGGTACGGGACGAACCGCGCCGTGGGAGATGATCGCGGCGTTCCGGCCGGGCGTGCCGATCATCCTGGCGGGCGGACTGACGCCGGAGAACGTGGCCGAGGCGGTGCGCGTGGTGCGGCCCTACGCCGTGGACGTGGCCAGCGGCGTCGAGAGCGCTCCTGGTCGCAAGGACGCCGACAAGATGCGCCGCTTCATCGGGGCCGCGCGCGAGGCGGCGGCGAAGCTGTAACGGCGAACCGCATCTTACTTCGGCCCTTTCCGCATCGCGTCGAGCAGCGCCGGATGCATCGGCCCGTTGCTGGCCAGCGCCTCGTTGGAGAACGGGTCGTAGGGGCCACCGTCCGTCGCGGTCAGCACGCCGCCGGCCTCGCGCACCAGCACCACGCCGCCGGCCACGTCCCAGACGTGGTTGTCAAACGCCCAGAAGCCGTCGAAACGGCCGGCCGCTGTCCACGCCAGGTTGATCGCCGTCGATCCGGTTCGCCGCAGCGACCGCGCGTGCAAGGAGAAATAACGCCACCAGTCCAGCTGCCGCTCCTGGCCGCGCAGGTCCGGCGGGAAGCCGGTGGCGAGCAGCGCTTCATCGAGCCGAGCCGACCGGCTGGTCTGCAAGCGGCGTTCGCCGACCCACGCGCCGCGGCCCTTCGCGGCCCGGAACAGCTCATTGCGCGACGGGTCCAGCACCGCGCCAACGACCAGCTCGCCGGCGACCATCAGGCCGATGGAGACGCAATACAGAGGGCAATCGTGGACGTAATTGGTGGTGCCGTCGAGCGGGTCCACAATCCAGGTCGGCGGCGCGTCGGGGGCGAGCCGACCTTTGGGGCCGGACTCCTCCTCGCCGAGGAAGCCGTGATCGGGGAAGCGCTCTTGCAGGTACGAGCGCACGGCCCGCTGCGAGCCGAGGTCGGCGTCGGTCACGAGGTCGAAGCGCGCCTTCTCGCGCACCGAGAACTTGGCGCGCCATTCCTTCAGCACAGCCGCGCCGCGGCGGGCGGCCTCGCTGGCGGCGTCGAGGTAGTCGGTGAGAGCATCCGTGGCCATTCTTCCTCCCCGCAGGTTCAGGTGTCGGACAACAGTATTTCGCGGCTGTAGGCGTTTACGATCAGCGTGTACCGGAACTCACTTGTAGAGTGTTCGTAGATCTGCAAAGGCGCATTGGCTCTTGCCGACAATGCGCACAACCGGTGAAGGGCGGCATCATCTACTGCGGCCAAGTGGACGTAATACTCTTCAGCGACGCTTTCACCGCGGTAATGGTGCGTCACTCTGACCCCGGGTACTCGAGCGATCACGGCAACCAGTTCGTCGTCGCGGGGGTGTTCCATAGTTCAAGTTTAGCAGACACGCCGGGTGCCATGCTTTCGCGGCTCTCCGCGACTCGACCAATCCTCTCAGGTCAGTGGGCCGCGAAAGCATGTTAGGACTGCACCCCCCTGGTTGGATGCGGGCGAAACATGCTTTCGCGGCCTGTTTGTCCGGGACGACAAGCGGAGTCGCGGAGAGCCGCGAAAGCATGGCACCCAACGCCGTTCACGGCGTTCGCTGGCTGGGGCGTGTAAAGGGAGGCGGTGTCATGAGTTGGGCACTCCGTTACACTGGGGTTTGTCACGACCCCCCAGGCAAGGAGGCCCCGACATCCGCACCCCCTCATCTTACTCCCACCCCCTCGTGGAGGCCATCCGCCGCTGGCTGCCCTGCCAGTTCTTCGCCCGCTGGCCGCTGCGCCGCGCCCTGCTGTGGGTCCCGCAACGCATCGTCTGGGTCGCCCTGCTCCTGGCCTGGTCCGCCGAGCAAACCCTGGCCGAGCGGTTCGCCGCCGCCCTGGAGTTGCTCGCCGTCCTGTTCCCCCGCTGGCGACGCCAGGGCGGCTACACCGGCTGGGCGGCGGCCGTGCAGGCCTGGTCGGCCTCGCTGCGGCCGGCCGTGGCCAAGAGGCTGCGGCACGAGATGCGCGGCTTCGCCGGCAAGCACTGGCGGCGCGCGGGCCGCTGCGTCTTCGCCGCCGACGGCTCGCGGGTGGAGTGCCCGCGCACCGTGGCCAACGAGAAGGCGCTGGGTCGGGCCGGCCGCAAGGGGACCGGGCCGCAACTGTTCCTGACCACGCTGTGGCACATGGGGCTGGGGCTGCCGTGGGACTTCCGCATCGGCCCGGGCACGGCCAGCGAACGCCGCCACCTGGAGGACATGCTGCCCGAACTGCCCGACGACGCCCTCGTCGTGGCCGACGCCGGCTTCAGCGGCTACGACCTGTACCGCCGCCTGCTGGGGGCGCGGCGGTCGTTCCTGTTGCGGGTCGGCTCGAATGTCCACCTGCTGGAGCGGCTGGGCTACGCCGAGCGGGAGGGGCGCGACACGGTTTACCTGTGGCCGGAGGCGCGGCGCGACCGGGCGCCGGTGGTGCTGCGGCTGATCGTGCTGACGCGCGGCAAGGACAAGGCGTATCTGGTGACCGACGTGCGGGACGAGGCGTCGCTGCCGGCGTCGGAGGCGGCGCTGTTGTACGAGATGCGTTGGCGGGTGGAGGTGTTCTACCGTACCTGCAAGCAGACGCTGCAAAGGCGGCGGATGCTGAGCCGCACGCCGCGGGCGGCCGAGGAGGAGTTGGCCTGGGCGGTGCTGGGGCTGTGGCTGTTGGGGATGATGACGACGGCGGCCGTGGTGGCCCGGGGCGGCGACCCGCTGGCGTGGTCGGCGGCGCTGGCGCGGCGGCGGCTGCGTCGGGCGATGCGTCAGGCGGCCGCCGGCCGGCGCGGGCGGCCGCTGGCGGGGGAGTTGGCCGGGGCGGTGCAAGACGGCTACGCCCGGAAGGGGAGTAAGAAGGCCCGGAATTGGCCCCATAAGAAGCGGGAGCGGCCCCCGGGGGTTCCGGACCTACGGGCGGCCACGCAACAGGAAGTCCGTTCCGCCCAACGACTTCGCCGAAAACAGATCGCCGTCGCGTGAACGGCGTTGCATGGCACCCGGCGTCGTGCGCGAGAATGGGGTCTCTTACTTCCGCCCCAGCAATTGTCGCAGCACATATTGCAGGATGCCGCCGTGCTGGTAATAGCGGCACCTCCTGCGGCGTGTCGATGCGCACCACGCGCCCGGAACGTCTTGCTCGCCGGCCCGCACCGTGATCTCGCGGCCGCCGGCGAATCCCGAATCCAGCAGCGCCGGCAGCCCCTCCAGGTCGTACACCTCCTCGCCGGTCAGGCCCAGCGACGCCGCGTTTTCGCCGGGCCGGAACTGCAACGGCAGGATGCCCATGCCCACCAGATTGCTGCGGTGGATGCGCTCGTAGCTCTCGGCGATCACCGCCCGCACGCCCAGCAGCAGCGGCCCCTTCGCCGCCCAGTCGCGCGACGAGCCGGAGCCGTACTCCTTGCCCGCCAGGATCAAGCAGCGGCACGCCCTCCTTTCTGGTACTTCACGGAGGCGTCGAAGATCGACATCGGCTCGCCGTCGGGCAGGTGGCGCGTCACGCCGCCCTCCGTGCCCGGCGCCAGCAGGTTCTTCAGGCGGACGTTGGCGAACGTGCCGCGCACCATCACCTCGTGGTTGCCGCGGCGCGAGCCGTAGGAGTTGAAGTCCAGCGGCGCCGACGCCGTGCTCGATCAGGTACTTGCCGGCGGGGCCGTCCTTCTTGATCGAGCCGGCCGGCGAGATGTGGTCGGTCGTGATGCTGTCGCCCAGCACCGCCAGCACGCGGGCGCCCTTGACGTCCTTCACCGGGTCCGGCTTCGGCTTCATGCCCTCGAAGTACGGCGGATGCTTGACGTAGGTGGATTTCGCGTCCCAGCGGAACAGGTCGCCCTCCGGCATCGGCAGCGATTGCCAGTGGCTCGTCGCCCTTGAACACTTCGCCGTATTCTTTCGTGAACATCTCCGAATGCACGGATTTGGCGACGGCCTCCTGCACCTCCTGCTGCGTCGGCCAGAGGTCCTTGAGGTAGACCGGCTTGCCGTCCTTGCCCGTCCCCAGCGGCTCCGTCTTGAGGTCGACGTCCATGCGGCCGGCCAGGGCGTAGGCGACGACCAGCGGCGGCGAGGCGAGGTAGTTGGCCCGCACTTCCGGATGGACGCGGCCCTCGAAGTTGCGGTTGCCGCTCAGCACCGCCGCCACGACCAGGCCGTCGTCGGCGATTGCCTCGCGATATCGCCTCCGGCAAAGGTCCGCTGTTGCCGATGCAGGTGGTGCAGCCGTAGCCGACGAGGTGGAAGCGCAGCTGCTTCCAGGACCGCATCAGGCCGGCCTCGATGAGGTAGTCGGTCACGACCTTCGAGCCGGGCGCCAGGCTCGTCTTGACCCACGGCTTGCGTCTGCAGGCCCTTTTCGACGGCCTTCTTCGCCAGCAGGCCGGCCGCCATCATCACCGACGGGTTGCGACGTGTTGGTGCAGCTGGTGATGGCGGCGATCACGACGGAGCCGTGATGCAGGTCCTTGGCCGGCGTGTACCCGCCGTCGGCGTGGGCCGGGGGAGCGGGCGGCGACGGGGGAGCCTTCGCCGATCTCCTTGGCGATGGCCAGTTCCACTTCGACGTTCGCCGGCTTCGGCCTTGGCCGTGCTCAGCAAGCCCGGCAGCGCCGCGGCGAACGACTGCTTCACGTCGCCCAGCGCGCACCCGGTCCTGCGGCCGCTTCGGCCCCGCCAGGCTCGGCTCGACCGTCGCCAGGTCCAGCTCCAGCGTGTCCGAATAGGCCGCTTCCGGCGTCGCGGCGGTGTGGAACAGGCCCTGTTCCTTGGTGTACGCCTCGACCAGCTGGATGAGCTTTTCCGGCCGGCCGGTGAAGCGCAGGTAGCGCAGCGTCTCGGCGTCCACCGGGAAGATGCCGCAGGTGGCGCCGTACTCCGGGGCCATGTTGGCGATGGTGGCGCGGTCGGCCAGCGGCAGGTCGGCCAGGCCGGGGCCGAAGAACTCCACGAACTTGCCGACGACGCCCTTCTTGCGCAGCATCTCGGTCACGGTCAGCACGAGGTCGGTGGCGGTGGCGCCTTCGGGCAGCCGGCCCGTGAGCCGGAAGCCGACCACCTCGGGAATCAGCATCGACAGCGGTTGGCCGAGCATGGCCGCCTCCGCCTCGATGCCGCCGACGCCCCAGCCCAGCACGCCCAGGCCGTTGACCATCGTCGTGTGCGAATCGGTGCCGACCAGCGTGTCGGGGTACGCCTGCGGCGGTCGTTCGAGTCGTCGGTGAACACCACCCGTGCCAGATATTCGAGATTCACTTGATGGACGATGCCGGTGTCGGGCGGCACGACGACGAAGTTGCGGAACGCCTTCTGGCCCCAGCGCAGGAACTCGTAGCGCTCGCGGTTGCGCTGGAACTCGAGGTCGGCGTTGGTGCGGAAGGCGAGGCCGTTGCCGAAGTCGTCCACCTGGACCGAATGGTCGATGACCAGCTCGGCCGGCAGGAGCGGGTTGATCTTCTTCGGGTCGCCGCCCATGCGCTGCATGGCGTCGCGCATGGCGGCCAGGTCCACCACGGCCGGGACGCCGGTGAAGTCCTGCAGCAGCACGCGGGCGGGCGTGAAGGCGATTTCCTTGTCCGGCTTCGCCTTCGGGTCCCAGTTGGCCAGGGCCGCGATGTCGTCGGCGCGAACGGTCTGGCCGTCCTCGGTGCGGAGCAGGTTTTCGAGGAGGACCTTGAGCGAGTACGGCAGGCGGGCCGCGTCGGGGTGCGACTTTGGCGACGGCGTCGAGGCGGTGGATGGTGTAGTCGCGGTCGCCGACGCGGAGCGTCGCCCGGCTTTGAAACGAATCGACCATGTCTTGACCTTATTCCACGCATCCGGTATTCTGACGGTGCGCCCTTAACAAGGTGAAGCCGCCATGAATGCCGTTGCTCAGAAGAAAACCGCCACTGCTTTTAGCTATATCCGCTTTTCTCACCCAGACCAGGCAAAAGGCGACTCGCTGCGCCGCCAGACGGAAGCCGCCGCGGCCTGGTGTGAGCGAAACGGCGTCGGCTTGGACGCGACGACCACGCTGCGCGACCTCGGGCGATCCGCTTACACCGGAACGCATCGGACAAACGACCGCCGGGCGCTGGCGCTCTTTCTCAGGCTGGTGGAAGATGGAAAAGTCCCGCGGGGGTCGTACCTCATCATCGAAAACCTCGACCGGCTTTCGCGTGAAGAGATTCAGCCGGCCCTGTTGCTCGCGCTGAACCTGTTGCAAGCCGGTGTGCGGATCGTCCAGCTCAAGCCGGTCGAAATGATCTTTGACGACAAGAGCGATACGCTACCCGTCATGATGATGATGATGGAGCTGAGCCGCGGCCACGGCGAGAGCGCGATGAAGTCGGAACGGAACGGCAAGGCGTGGGCGGAGAAAAAGAAGGCCGCCCGCGAAGGAGGCGAGGTCATGACGCACCGACTCCCCGCCTGGGTGGAAGAGCGCGGCGGCAAGCTGTTTCTGATTCGAGCGGCGACAACAGCAGTGAAACGGGTCTTCAAGTTGGCGGCCGCCGGTTATGGTCAGAGCCGGATTGTCCGGAAGCTGACAGCGGATAAGGTCCCGGCCATCGGGCCATCCGGCCGCTGGGTCCGCACGTATGTTTTCATGCTGCTCACCGACCGCCGTGTTCTTGGTGAACACCAGCCACGAAGAGGACGAAGCGGGGAAGCCGATGGACCGTCGATCCCGAACTACTACCCCGCCGCAATCACTCAGGACGAATGGGACGCGGCGTCGGCGGCCCGATCCGGGCGCCGCCTGGATACCGCCCCACCCCGACAGGGCAAAACGCTGAACCTCTTCGCCGGCCTACTGCGCGACGCCCGCGACGGGGCGACGTACTATGTCGATACCCGAGTGGACCGCGACGGCGGCCGCGCGCGCGTTTTGCGAAACAACCGCGCGTCATCCACGGCTGCTCTCGCTTCCCCCACCTTTGATTTCAACACGTTTGAGAGCGCCATCTTGTCCCTATTGAGGGAAGTGAATCCGCAGGAAATCACCGGCCACGTGAACGAGTCGCCGGACGAGGTAATGGTCCTGTCGGGGGAGCTGGCCCGCGTGGAAGCGTCAATCGCAGCCCTCGAGGCCGATTTGAATGAACACGGCGAAAGCCCCGTGCTTTTCCGCCGGCTCCGCGGGAAGGAAGAGGAAAAGCGGGACCTGGTGGCTCGGCTGACCGAATCCCGACAGAAGGCCGCACACCCGCTTTCCGAGGCCTGGGGCGAGGCCCACTCGCTTCTTGAGGTTCTGGAATTGGCCCCGGATCAGGCCGACGCCCGGTTGCGGTTGCGGGCCGCCCTGCGCCGCATCATCGAATCAATTTGGCTGCTGGTGATCCCTTGCGGCCGTGAACGCCAGTGCGTTGCTCAAATCTGGTTTACAGGCGGCGAAACGCATCGGGATTATCTGATTACACACTGGCCAGCGAAGGCAAACGCCAGCGCCCGCCAAGAGGGCGGATGGACCGCCCGATCCTTCTCGTCGGCGGACGTTGGGCCTGGGCAATTGTTTGACCTGCGCCGCCGCGAGGACGCCGCGGAGCTGGAGGCCGGGCTGCTAGCGGTCAAGCTGGGCGGCACAGAGGAGAAGTAGGCGGCGCGCCTCACTTCGGCTTGCGCCGGCGTCCTCGGAGGGCCGGCGATGGTTTGGGTGGGGCGGCCGCCTGGTCGGTGTCGGCCTTCTCTTCCGGCACGCGCAGCAGCTCATCAACTGTGGTCTTCAGCACCGTGGCCAGCGCCTGGAGTGTGCTGCCGCGGGGGTCCGCGTTCACGCCCTGCTCGCACTGCGAAACGATCGACTGACTCAAACCGGCCATGTTGGCAAGCTGCTGTTGCGTCAGTCCCGCGGCGATTCTCAGTCGTTTGAGGTTCAGGCCGATCGGCGTCATGGTGTCAGTCATCTCTTCCTTTCCGCGCTGGTGGATACGCATTGTACATCGAAAGTATACCAATCGCACCGACGGATCGATAGCGGAATTTTGCTTGACGCAGCATCGGCGTTCTGCTATCGTGATTCTTATCCTCCAACGGGCGTGGACGACGCCCCTTTACGGATCCATGGCGTGGGGAACCTGGCGTACAGGCCCGCCGGCCCGACGGCGCAAACCACGGGCACGCGACCGCGGCGGCAACGGCGGATCGGCTCAGCGTCACACCGGGAGGCCGCGGTCCCGGAGCCGACTGCGATCACCATCCCCCATCCCATCGGGAACGGCATCCCCGCCCCACCCCGCCACGGACGGCGCACGCGTCGCAACCGGCAGAACCGGCCGCGTGGACGTTCCGCGCCGGCCGCCATGGACCTTCGCCCGCATCAGAAAGGACAGCAGTATGGACAGCACGAACACCGCGAAAACCGTCCCCGCCCCCGCCGTCGTCCTGATGGACGAACCCGAAGGCGCCGACTCCTCGCCCCCGGTCGGCCCGGCGCCCGACAACCTGGCAAACCTCGCCGGCCGCATCATCGACGACGACTTCGGCTCCGACGACCTGGACAACGACAACATCGACGACGACATCTTCGAGGACGATAGGCCGCTCACCCCCGAGACGCGGCGACAGCGCCTCGTGGCGTTGACAGCCGTGCTGATGGCCCTGGGAGAATGGCAGGACGCCCTCAAAGCCGTCCTGGACACCCCCGAATCCACGAAGGCCGACGATCCCACATGTTGGGCTTGCGACTGGTACGCGGACGTGGCCCATCTGCTTTTCTTCGCTGAGACCTGGCGGTCGATCTTGAGGGGCTACTCTATGGGAGGAATGGACGATGCCACGAATGCCGAATGCAAGCGGCGACGAGAGGCGTTTGCCCGCGGCGAGCTGCATTGCGGGTGTCCCGTCCTGTGGGCAGAGCGCGCCCTTGACCAGATCGTGGACACCCTGGAAAAGCACGGCGAGGACATGCTCGGCGATCCCGCCATTGAGGACCCACCTGGCGTGGGCGCTGGAACAGTTCAAGGTGGCGTGGAACGACGGCGCGGGGCGTCGCATGAACCGGGCAGCGAAACGGGAGATGCTGAAGCGGGTGAACAAGGCGATACTCGAACGCGCTGCCGCCCACCCGGAGGAGGGCGACTCCGAACTTGTGGCTTCGATCCGGGCCTATGAAGCGTCCGTTGCGGCGGCGCGCTGACGGCGCGCCGCCCGTGCCGTTCACGCCGAGGTTGACGCCGCGCTCGCCGAGCTGGGCCGCGGCGCGGCGGTCGGCTGACCACGCCCGCGAGCGGTCCCTGTTTTCCTCCCCAGCGGGAGGGCGCGAAACAGGAACCGCTCGCGGGACGCCTCCCCCAACGGCCGTTGGCAAGGAGTTGCGGCGGCGACCGTGGAAATGGAGTCTGGACAGGAGAGGCCGTTGCTCGGTCATCGGCACCAGTACCGATGGCAGCCTTGTTTACGTGGAAATGGAGTCTGGACAGGAGAGGCCGTTGCTCGTGGTGACGTGGATCACCGTCGCGGTCGTGTACGACACGTGGAAATGGAGTCTGGACAGGAGAGGCCGTTGCTCCGCGATATCTTGGGGGACGATGCGTCCCCCAAGATCGGCGTGGAAATGGAGTCTGGACAGGAGAGGCCGTTGCTCCTCGCCGAGCTGACCCACGGCGCGGCGGTCGGCCGACGTGGAAATGGAGTCTGGACAGGAGAGGCCGTTGCTCCGCCCTCACCCTCTTCGTCCTCCCGGAAGAGCAGCCCCGACGCAGATTCATCAGAACCCTGTCCATGTCATTGGCCGCCCTCACCCTCTTCGTCCTCCCGGAAGAGCAGCCCCGTGGAAATGGAGTCTGGACAGCGGAGGCCATTGCTCCGTGACCAACACGACCAGCGGCGGAACGGAGGTCACGTGGAAATGGAGTCTGGACAGCGGAGGCCATTGCTCCCACCAGGCCGGCGGCCGCGCTGGAAACCGCCGGGCGGCCCGTGGTATACTCGCTCATCTGCATTTCCGCGGGCGGCTGGAGTAGCTACCAGCTGCAAGCTCTGGTCGGGACGGCGCCTTACCCTTGTGGCGCACGGCCCGGCCGGAGCCTCCCGCGGGGATCAAGCAAGGGGCGCCGCCGATGATCGAAGATTTCATTCTCCACTTCTCCCACGATGGCAAAACTCCCCAGCGGCCCATCGACCGCGACGCCGCCCACGCCGTACCCCCCGAAGATTTCCATCGGGCGACTCTGGAATTCCGAACTGGCGTATCCTCCCTCCCGCCGGCCGTCGCGGTGCTACAAGCTGCCGTGCTGGATTGCTTCCACCAGGCCGCCGACTTCGCTTTCCGCCTATCACGGATGACAACGGGAGAGAAATTTTGCGACCAGCTCCTTGCCCTCTCGCGCGCGTGCCGGGTTGCGGCCGCCGCCGTCCATGGACGGGAACAGGGCCTTGCGGACTCCCGCGCCTTGCGGCAGCTGCCGGCCGCCCCGTCGGGGATCGGACGGCCTTGCACAAGCGCGACTCAGGCCCTTGTGGTGCTGGCGCAGGACATAGCCAGAGAGGTTTCCCAGACAGCCCTTGACCTTCACGCGAAGGCGACTGGAAAAACACCCAAGGGCATCCCGTGCGGCGACGGCAAGCTGAAGGTGATCATCAAGGTGAGAACGCACACGCTAGACAAGGAAATAGCTCGCCGGTTCAACAAAGTCTTCGTCTTCCCCGATCCCCGGTTGTCGCTGGTGGAATCGAGGCTCGAGCTGATGGGACTGGCGCTTGTGGACGCCGCTGCGTCGGCCCCCGTGCCACCCGTCATTATGACGCGGCCCAACATTCCCACGGTCGAATTTTGCCTAGCTCGGATCGGCGAAATCCGTTGGGATGGCAATGCGAAAGCCACGACTCTGTTGAGCCGACTTCTCCAGTTTCTGTTGAGCTACCCAACTTGGCCCGTCCGGTTTGCGGACATTGCCGGTAGCGTTTGGTCGGACAAGGACGGCGACGTGGATTACAAACGCATCCACAACGCGGTTAATGAGCTAAACGCCATCCTCGAAAACGTCAAATTCCCGTGGACCTTCCGGCCCTCCACCAAGGAGGCGGTTGTAAGGCGAAGCGACATATCGACTTAGCTCTCCCGGATTTCCGTGAAATTTTCCCGGATCTTACGTTCTTCTTTTTTCGGCGCGGTCGGTAAGCTTGATCCAGGCGACTTTTGACGCGACGTGCCTGGAGGTCTACCACCGTGTTGCAATTTCTCGACGGATCGCCGCTTGAGCATCTCCCCAGCGCGACCGAAATCCGCGACCGGATTTCCATCATTGCCAAGGAAAGGCTTCTTCTGAAACGCCTGCTTGAGATCGCAAAAGACCGGGAACAGGCCACGGTAACAACGGCCATGGCCAACGCCGGTTTCCCGACCGCGGGGGGCCGCTGATGCCCATGCGCGTCCTTGACCAGGCCGCCGCCGAGGCCCCGCCTTCCACGGCCGCTTCTGCTGTGCTGGCCCCGCTCGCCGCGTTGCTCAAGCAAGTCGCCGATCGCCGGCGTGCGCGTGCGGCGAAGCAGCTGGACAACATCTTGACGGAGCTGTCGGCCGGCGGCGGCCGCGTCGGGCGCTGGGCGGATCACTTGTGCCAGGACGGCCAAGGTGCGGACAACCGCGAGACGTGAACCGCGAGACGTGAACGAAAACGCCGCCGGCGAGTGTGACACCTCGCCGGCGGCAAATCGATCAGCAGGTACAGAGATGTTAGTCGATCATCCTGATGAAGTCAACCACGGTATTAGTTGTTTCTTATGATCCCCCCGAGGGAGGGGCCTCGGCGACGCCCTGCGCACGCCGGGCCTCTACCTCAACGCGCACACTGCCGACCCGCTTCACGCCGTCCGTCAAGCCCTGATCGACTGCCCCGACTCCGAAAGCCGCCGGCGAACCCTGACGCTGGTGGACTCCCACAAGAAGGCCGTCGCCGCCGAGGATTTGTATCGGGCGCCTTGCTCGACGCGCGGGCTTACCCCAAGCGAACGCCACTCGATGCGCTGCATCTGGACGGGAATTGCCGTAACTATGCCGAGGTCAAGCTCGCCGAGGAGGCCGGCTTGTCCGCGGGCATGGCCGTTTGTCCGACGTGTGAACACGGCAAGGAATGTCGTCGCCGCGGTTACTACCGGCAAAAAGACCGTGCGGACGGCGCCCAGCACGCCATCGCAACGCTGGCGAGGGCTCGGCGGACTTCCTCGGCTTCACCGCAGATCGGGACGCCGTGGTAATCTCCAGCGACCGCGCCCTCTCGTTCTTCCGGCCGCCGCGGCGGCCCACGGCGAGCGGGCAAAATTGCTCGAACAGCTCGCCGACCTGCGCGACGCCGTGCAAGACGCCTGCCATCGGATCGACCCGCCTTTTTGGAACAAATTCTATCTTCTTGTGGACCGCGTGCGGAACGGGGTTGCGGCGCTCGCCCCCGACCAACCCAGCCGCGGATTGGTTGTCCCGGCGGCGAAGGACTCCGACCCGCCGGCGACGTGGGCCGTGTTCTTGTGGAAAGCCATTCAGGGAACTTCGCCGCGGCCACCCGCCAGACTGGTGCGGCTGCTGAGCGCGGCGGCGTGCGGCCAATACCCGGAAGTCTCCATCGCCTTCGCGGACGAACGCCGCAAGGCCCCGGAGCGTGGCGACGGCCCCAAACCTATCCCCCCTGTCGAGCTGACGGCCCTCGGCACGCTGCCCTTGCCGGACAAGCCGATCGTGGTATTCGCCGGCGAGTCGGCCGAAGACTTCTCCCGCGCCACCGGCCGCATTATCCACGGCATCGGCCGCCCGCGACCTGCTGGCCGTGCCCGTCTGGCAAGCCGCCGTGCATATGACCGCTCAGGCGCGACCCAAGGCCGCCGCGGACCTGATCCGAGGGTATGCGGCCCGGCTCGGCGTCGGGACCATCGGCGTCCTCATGCACAGGAGGGCGTCGCCGGCCGTCCTTGACCAGCTCGGGCCGCTGGCGAAGGCGTCGGGCGCCCCGAAGCTCCTGATCGGCCATTGGCGTGGCGACGTGGCCCATCTCCGCGACGCTGATTTGATCGTGGCCCTTGGCGCGCCCACGATCCCGCCTGCTTCGATACGTCGGCGCCTGCTTCAGACCGGCCAAGCCGAGGCGGCCGCCCAACCCCGCGACTGGGGCAAGCTCCCCTGGCAAGCCACCACGGCGGCCGGACAAACGGTCCTGATGCCGAGGATGGGCTACCGGCATTCCGCGTGGCAAGAAGCCTACGCGAAGGCGCTGTATACATGCGTCTGCCGCACGCTGGCCTTGATCGGCAAGCCGGCCGTGCTGCTGACCGACGAACAGCTGGATTTCCCGGTCGTTCAGCCGCCCCATCGGCTGTCAAGAAGGGACGCCAAAATTCTCTCCGCGCTGCACGTTGCCGCGGTAGCGCGGGGCGGTGACACTTCCGAAACGAAAACCCCAAAACTGCTAGAAGATATATATGGGGATTCTCTTCTAGCAGTTTTGGGGTTTATCTCCGCGAAGTGTCACCCGATTCTCGCCGAGACTTTGGCAAGCCTGACGGGCCTGAAAACCAAGACCGTCGCGGGCCGCCTGACCGTGCTGCGCGCGCCGGCTACGTCGCCTGGAACCGCTCCGAAGGTTGGACGCTGCCAACGGCCGCCTGGACGCCGATCAACGCCCCGGCTTGCCGTCTCTGCCGTCATCTTCACCACCTCGAAATTCCAAACCCGTCTTTTCAGCCGCGTCCACCGTGCTGGTGGACGCGCTCGCCGGCCTGGTCGCGGCGAGCGGCGGTCGATGGGCAGGCCCCGCGACGGCCCTGGAAACGCTGTTGGCCAGCTACGCCCGTAGGAACTGCTCAAGTCGCTGGCCGCGTGGTTGGGCAGCGCCGATCGAATCGGCCGGGCCGTGCGTCGGCTCTCGGAAGACCTGAAAGCCGCCGGCGTGCGCGTCGCCGTGCGGCGAGTGAACAAGGCGCGCATCATCGTCCTGGAATCGAACGGAGGGCAGCAACCGTGAGCAGGGAAAGTCGTCGCCGTCGTGAAGAGAACCGTCGCAAGAAGGCCGCCGGCGGATCGTCGGGCCTGATCGCCTGGCGCGGCGTGGCCGTCCCGCCAACCGACAAGCGGGAAGATTACCGCAAGGTCGCCGCTGGCATGGGCGATGCCGAGGCCGCGTCGTCTGGCCTACCTTGGCGATCCCGACGGCGTGAGCATTGAGGGCACGCGCGTCGTGAACCGGCTGCAGCGCTCCGTGGAGGTTTCCATTACCGTCCAGTGCCCACCACAAGGCGCCGGCTTGCCGGACTGTGTAGAGACGCTGAGCCGCGTGGCGATTCCGGCGCGGGGCTTCATCGACTTCGCCGCCTACGACGCCCGGCCGCTTTTCGTCCTGTCCGCCTTTGCCGATGAAGCGGATATCATGTATCGTTTGCAAACCGACGGCGATTACTGCACGCCGGGACCGCCGCCCGACCTTGGGCCTTGGACCGACTCCGAAATCCCCGGCGTCCGATTCACTCGGGCCTATATCCACAATGAGAATCCGCATTCGATGAAGATCGTCGCCGTGTGCGCGTGCGAGAACGAGGCCGGCAATGCGCGGTGCGTCGTGTTCAACGGCGCGATTCCCGGTTGCTTTCTGGATGAAATTAAATCGTCGTCGTGCATGACGGCCACAATGCTGTTGGTCGAACTCGCCGAGCTACGGACTGAGGCCGCGGCGCTGCGAACCGCGTTCATGGCCGACGTGGACGCAGGGCGGATGACTCTCGCCGAGGCGGAAGACTTGCTCGCCTTTGAAGACAACGGAGAGCGGATTATCGAGGATACGGTCAGGTTGATCGCCGTCGTTCGGCCCGGTCGATCGCGGCAAGCGCTGCGCCGGCTCTACGAGCAAGTGGGATCGAAAGCGTCCGCGGGATGATAGCCTCTTTGACCGCTTTTTGGGAGCAACAATTCATGCCGCGCCGCCAGCGTTCCCCCGTTGCAGGCCTACCGCCGATCGCCGCACGCTTGCGTCAACTTCGGAAGCAGCGCGGCTTGAACAGGCGGCGCTGCCCAGGCGCTGGCCTCACACAGCCCATGATTGCCATGCTGGAATCCGGCCGTCGCGGGCGGCGCATGAGCTTTGGTACGTTGCTGGCGTTGGCCTCGGCCCTGTGCGTCACCGTGGGCGACCTGACCGCACACGCGGCGATATAACAACTGTTATATATCCGCATTGTCAGCTGACGCGCGACGTGGCAAAATGATTGTATGACACAGCAAACACAGCATGTGGACGCCATCAATCGGCCGTTGACCACCGGCGAACTTGCGCACGAATGCGGAGTGGACCGTTGGCATATTCTCGCCGCCATCCGTCGCGGTTTTCTCACCGAACCGGGGCGGATCGGAGTGTACCGCGTGTGGACGATCGGCGACGTGGCCCGCGTGGTGGACGCCATGACGCGAGCTGGCTACCTCCGTCCCGGCGGCAAGGGCAGCGGCCCGCGGCCTCGGGCGACGACGCGGCCGACGCCGACGACGCTTGCGCCGGGCGGGGCGGGGGCCGGCGTGGACGTGCGGGCGTGAGGGAACAAGGGGGCTGTGAGCCACCCCGGGGGGATAGGCGGTCGGTTTTTTGGCGCGGGCCCGATGCAGACCATGGCCCTACTCAAACGCGAAAAAATGCTCCCCCGGTTCAACTTGAAATGGCCCAAACGATGACCTTGAAGCCGCAAAAACCTGCTTCTGCCCAGAAGCCGGCCCCGAAGCCCGGGGCGGTGGCGAAGCCGCGCCGGCCTGGCCCTCCAAAGCACCTGGCGGCCGCGACGCGGCGATGGTGGACACCGTTGTCGAAGAATACGAGCTGGAGTCACACCACTGCGACCTGTTGACCCTCTCGTGCGAGGCATGGGACCGGGCTGCGGCCGCGAGAAAAATCATCGACTCCCTCGGCCTGACCTACCGGGACCGATTTGGGGCGCCCAAGGCGCGGCCTGAAATTGGTATCGAAAGGGATAGCCGGCTGGCGTTCGCCCGGCTGTTACGGGAACTGTCGCTGGACGTGGACCCGCCCGCGGACGTGCGGCCGCCGCGGCTGGCCGGAAACGGGAGGTTGACGTGCCGAGACCGAAACGAGCAGGGCTACGGCGGCGCATGGACTACGCGAGAAACGATCGGATCGTCGCCAATCTGCTGGACGGGTGCGACTGGGTTTTCCTCGATCCGAGCCTCGGGCCTGGCGTACCGGAATGCCTGCTCGACGCCTGGGGTGAGATTGGAGAGGCGTTAACTCGCTTTCATGTATTCGGGGCTGCCGCCGTCCCCGAGTTCGCCGCTATGGGGACGAGCAACGGCCGGGAAGAGCCGCGGCCGGGGAGCCGGCCGGCCGGCTGGTGGGAGTTCGAAGCCCGCGAGCCGGTGCGCGGGTGAGACGGAGGCGGCCTATCTCGCACGCCTTGGGCTGCTGTTGCCCGGCGAACGCGAGGCGATCGGCGCACTCCCGGAATTGAGACATTAACGATCACCGTCGGCCGTTCGGGGCGCTTGAGGCTGGGTTTCGGCCCCTCGTCTCGCCCCCGGCGGTCGGCGGTGGACGCGAAAGGGCGGAGGGAGTTGATCCAGTGAACGACCGGCTACAGCTTGTGGAGTTCTACGCCGCGAGGTTCAACCGCCTGTCGGACGTGCTGCCGGACGGCGGCCGTGTGACGATCAGGCCGGGCGCGTTCACCGCGGCGCTGCGCCACCCGGCGCCCGTGCCGCTGAGGATAGACCACGCGGGGCGGGCGTTGGCGTGGAGCGGGGCCGGCGGCCGCCTGCTCCTGTGCCAAGACAAGCATGGTCTGTTGGCGCGTGCGGAGCTGCGGGACGACGCCGAAGGCCGGGCGATCGTCGAGGCCATCCGCACGGGGCGGTTCAAGGGCGGGTCGTTCTGTTATGAAGGCGCCGTGTTCGTCCGCCCAGCGCCTCACGTTGACGCGATGACGACCCTCGGTCGGCTCCTTGACGTCAGCGTGTTCCTCGACGGGAAGCCGGTCTTCCCCGAGACCCGGCATTTGCGCGGGCAATCCCTGCGGAACGCTCGCCGGCCCTCCTTCCGGGCCGCCTGCTTTCGCCCCTACGTCCAATCTTTTTCCACGCTTAACGGAGTGCAAAATCGTGCTTTTACAGTTGCGCAATGGGGCCGTCCGCGAGCTGATGGCGGGATGGGGCGGGCCGCCGCCGGCCGGTCGGATTTCCGAGTTCATCCGCGGCAACGACGAGCGGCATCTCGACCGGATGCCGCTCGCCCTCCGGGACGCACACGGCCTGCAGGAAATCAGGGCGGCGCTGAGCGGCCAGGAGGGCGACGCGGGCGGCTACCTAGTGCTGCCACGGAGCGCCCGGACAACATCGAGCTGGCTCTTCAGTCCTTCCCGGTGCGGCGGCTTGCCACGGTCATCCGCACCGAGGACGCCTTCGACCTCGGCGAGCCGACGACGAACGACACGAGCAACCAGGGCGTGCTGCTGCCCGAGAACGCGTCCCGGACCTACGCCGACGTGACGTTCGGCCTGAGCACGCTGCACGCCTACAAAATCGACTCCCAAAAGGTGGTTTTCCCCTACGAGCTGATCCAGGACTCCAAGCTGTTCGGCGAGGTGTTCCTCGGCAAAGTCTTGGGCCAGCGGGTGGCGCGGCGCAAAATTATTTTCCTCACCCTGGGGACCGGCGACTCTCAACCGCAGGGCGTCGTCACGGCGGCCCCCGTCGCCATGACGACGATCTCCAATCTGGTGATCACCGCGGATGAAGTCCTGTCGCTCACCTACGCGGTCGATCCGATCTACAAGGCGCAGGATGCGTGCTTCATGATGCACCCAACCATCTTCCAGGTCGTGCAAGCAGCTCAAGGACGACGACGGGCATCCGATCTACCAGCGGCCGCAAGGCCCCGGTCAGCCCGGCTTGATCGACGGCTGGCCCGTCGTGGAAAACATCCATATGCCCTCCACTTTCCCCGTTGGTTCCCAGGCGAAGCTGATCCTGTTCGGGGCGTTCTCGCACTACAAGATCCGGGAGGTCAACGCCGGCGATTTGATCGTCTGGAGGGAGGCGCCCAACCTGATCGAAAACGACTGCTTCGCCGCCGCGCTCACGCTCCGCTGCGATGGGATGCTGGTCGATCCGGGCAACGGCCCTGTTGTAGCGTTGCAGATGCACGTGTGACCGGCCGGCACGGCGCGGCAGAGCGCCGCCGCCTCATTTACAGGAGTATGGACATCGTGAAATACCAGAGAATTGCGGCCGCGTTCAATCGGTCCATTTGGGCGATCTTGCCCGAGAAGCTCGCCGAGCTGCGGGCCGTGCTGGAACGTAGGCTTGCGGGGGAGGAGGCCGATCCCGACGCGGTGAAGGCCGCGATCGCCGCGCGGCGAAGCGGCGACGGGACGCAGCGGTCGGGGGCCGTGGCCGTGCTGCCCGTTTTTGGGACCATCTGCCAGCGCATCGGCATGATGGAGGCAGCGTCCGGCGGAATTTCCACGGAGGAAATCGGCGCGGCGCTTGACGGCCTGGTCGCGGACAAGACGGTCGCGTGCATCATCATGTTGTTCGACAGCGGCGGGGGCAGCGTGTACGGCGTTGACGAGCTGGCCCGCAAGATCGCCGCCGTCCGGGCGCGGAAACGCATCGTGGCGATGGTCGATTCCGTGCTGCGCCAGCGCCGCCTACTGGCTGGCGTCACAGTGCAGCGAAATCAACGTGACGCCCGGAGGCCAGTGCGGTTCCATAGGCGTTCTGGCCGTGCATGAGGACCACTCTGGGGAGGCGGAACAGGCCGGGGTGGACACAACCCTTATAACCTCCTCAAAGTACAAGTCGGAGGGCAACCCGTTCGGCCCGTTGGACGACGAGGCCCGCGCGGAGCTGCAAAGCAAAGTGGATCACTACGCCGGCATGTTCGTGGCGGCCGTGGCACGGGGCCGCGGCGTCAGTGAGGCGCGGGTGAAGGCCGGCTTCGGGCAGGGCCGCATGTTCACGGCCCAGCAGGCCGTGGACGCCGGCATGGCCGACAACATTTGCACCATGCAACAGCTGCTTAGTCGCATGACGGACGCGGGCGGCCGGGCGCCCACGGCAGAGGCGGTGCAGCGCGACGCGATGCGGGCGAGGGGCGAACAGGTGGGCCGCGAGGTCGCGCGGGACGCGGCGGCCGCGGGCGATGGTTCGTCCGGCGAGCAACCGCGGCGGGATTGTGGCGGGGTTGGGCACGGCCCCTGCCTGCCCGCCGCGGCTTCTTCTTCTCCCGGGCGGGTGACTCGGGAGCAAGCGCTGGCGCGGGTCCGGGAGATCGAAGAGATCGAAAAGGAGATCGGCGCAGGGAGGGATGGGGCCGCGCCTTCGACCAGCCCGTATGCCGACTTTTACGAGTACCAGCGCCGGCGCCGGAACGAGGGGCTGCGGGAAGACGAGGCCCGCCGCGACGTTGAGGTTGGGCGCGCGCCCGCGCGATCGGCCAAGACAATACGGAGGCGACATGTCCACGAACATCGGCAACCTGGCGGTGACGCTCGCGCTGGACGCCGCCGCGTTCATAACGGGTCTCGACAAGAGCGACAAGGGCTTGAAGAAGTTCGCCGGGGGCGTGGCCAAGACGATGGCGGTCGTCGGCGCCGCCGAGGCGGGTTTTGGCGCCCTGGCCGCCCCCTTCAATTGGGTTATGGAGGGCGTGAACGACCTGGAAGCCCTTGGCCGCGAAGCGCGTGAGCTGGGCATTGGGGTGGAGAAATTGTCCGGGCTTCAATTCGCCGCCGGCCGCGCGGGCGGCGCGATGGAAGAAGGACTCCGGCACTTGAGCGTCAAGCTCAACGAAGCGGCAGAGGGAGGTAAGGCGGCCCGCGACGAATTCGCCCGTTTCGGTCTGGATGGCATGGCGCTGGCCAAGGGCGGCATGGGCGCCGCCGTCGATATGATCGCTGACCGGATGCGTGAGCTGGGCGCCGCCGGCGGCGGCGCGTCCCTGGCAATGACCCTGATGGGCCGCGAGGGGCAAGCCCTCATCCCGGTTTTCGAGAAGGGGTCACTGGCGATCCATGAGATGGAGGCGGCCGGCGGCAAGCTGGGGGCGATCGCCACGCAGGAGGACGTGGATCGGGCGACGCGCACCGCGGAGGAGATGGACCACCTTGGGGCCACCTTGAAGGGCATTCAGCGCGACGTGGCGGCCGGCCTGGCGCCCGTAATCACGGCCGTCGCTTCGAGCTTTCAAGACTGGCTCAAGGGTCTCGACATCAAGGCCAAGATCAAGGAGGGGTTCAGTTGGCTGGAAAAGGAAATCCCGGTCATCATCGACGGACTGACCGGGATGGTGAAGACGTTTGAGCACATGGGGCACAAGCTGGAGGAGCTGGCCGACAATGGGCAACACTTCGCCGCGGCGTTGCAGCACCCGGGACGGTTCATTTGGGGCGAAGTGGATACCGCGAAAAGCCTTGCGGCCGCGCGGCGGGCGATGGCCGACGAGGCCGGCGACAAGGCGGCGGACAGCTTCGCCGCCGGCCTGAAGAAGGGGATCATGGACGCCCTGGCCGCTGCTAAGTCGCCTCTGGATCATCCGGCGACGGGCGGGGGCGGCATCAGAGGTCC
Source organism: uncultured Planctomycetaceae bacterium (assembly GCA_963771935.1). Lineage (GTDB taxonomy): Bacteria > Planctomycetota > Planctomycetia > Gemmatales > Gemmataceae > UBA4732. The sequence continues at coordinate 550,345 of CAVYVK010000011.1, forward strand.
GTCCGACGAGTTGGTAAAGAACATCATGGAGACCCCCTCGGCAGCGCTGAACATTTTCGACCAGTACGCCGCGAAGCTCAAGGACTTGCAGGCGGCGTTCGCCGGCGCGACGGACAACGGAATGCGGTTCCGCAACGCCGTGGCGGACCTGAACGAGAACCTGGCCAAGAGTTCCGCGACGAAGTTGGTGGAGTACCTGAACGCTGGCGCCTCGGCGACGGACAAGCTCAGGGCGAAGTACGAAGAGATGGTCGGCGTCGGACTCGACAAGATCAACCCGACCGCCTTCGCCACGGATTTGGCCAAGGAGTTTGAATCGCTTACCGGCGGGATGAAGCTGGAGGAGATCCATCACGCCGGAGCGCTTGAGGAGGGCAGCAAGGAGGCGTACTCGGCGGTCTTGCACGAACAGGACCGCGACAACCGGCCGGCGGACATGCAACAGAGGATGGTGGCGATCCTGGAACAGCTGACGAAGCAACAGGCGGCGGCCGAGCGGACGAACCAACGGATTGCGGACGCCATAAATCGCATATTCAAGAAGGGGGTGTAGCACCGTGGAACAGTCGCTTGCACGCTTACACACGCCGACCGCGGATGCCCCGCCCCTCCCCGCGTGGGAAGTGGAGCATCTCCGCGAAGTGCTGCGCCACCATCCGCGGCCGCTTTACGGGATGGTGATTGTCGCCGATGATTCCTGGCAACTCCTTGTCCGCCCCCGGCTGATCGAGCGCACTGGGGAATACCTTGCCATTCCCTCCCCCGGCGGTAGCTTTTGGGTGTTTTCGGATGCCGACTTTCTCCAGTACATGCCCCGCCTGGCCACGCCGCTGCCCTCGGCCGTGCCGGGCCTGGTGCGCAGAATCCACACGGCGTGCGGGTCGGCGCTGGGCTGGGAGTTGTCGCCGGGCTGGGCGGCCGCGGTGAAGCGGGCGGCCGCGCTGCTGCCAGCGGAATAGCCCGCGCCATGGCCATGGTCCCCTTGCCGTTCACCGTCCGCCATCCATGGCGTCCTTCCCCTTCTCTCACGCTGGAGGCGATTCTTCTCCATGCTCGCGTCCTGCCCCTCAGCCCTGCCCGTTCTTGCCGCCCTCGGCTTGGCCCTTTGGCATCCCCACGACGCCCCGATCACCCCGACGGTGCCGGACGCGCCACGGCTGGAAAAACACGGTGAAGAAGAGGGTGATGAAGGGGCCGATGCGGCGGCGATCGGGCCGCGGGGGGCGCGGCGACTGATGCAGGCGGCGGGGGGGTGAGCGCCGCCAGGTCGGGGCCTTGGCGGCGACGGCTTGCGCCTGCTGGACCTTGCGGGGAGAGACATTGTGGGCGGCGGCAGCCTGGTCGCGCGCCGATGGCTTGCGCGGGAAGAAACAGATTGGGACGATGCGACCTTATCTGTTTTTTTGCCACGTCCAGGACCGGCTTCGCCGCGCGTTCCCTTGAGGTTTTCTTCTCTTTTTTGCCTGCCTTTCAGTGCCAACCATTTTCTTTCTTCTTCCGATAGCATCGCCCGCTGATCGTCCGTCAGCTGCCGCCGCTTGCTCGCGGCCCGGATCATGCCCCCTGGACGCATACGCCGGCCCTGCCAGGACGCCGCGGGCCGTGTGGACGGCGGACGGGCCGGTCGGGCGGGAGAGAGCGCCAGCGGGGCACAGGCGGGGCAGGGGGGGGGCAAGGACGTGGACGGATGCGGTAGCGTGGATGCGAGGATTACGGTAACAACATGACCATGATGCGGCCCCTTGCAACGGAACCTGGGCGAAGCCTCCAGTGTGCAAGGGTCATTGTCGGCGGAATCGCCGCGACGCCAAGGGCGCGGGCGGCGAGAACTCACAGCACCACGAATCGGCCCGTGCTGAAGGCCCGTGCTGAAGCACGGGCCTACAGGCAAAAGCCCCGTGAACGGGGCTAAAAGATAGTCTTAGCCCCATTGACGGGGCTTCGGCTTGTCGGCCCGCCGTTGACGGCGGGCCGAACCGTCCGCGCAAAAAGAGCCGCCGGCAATCCCCTCTCTGCCGGCGGCTCACAAGGTCCTCTCCTTCTCCCCAAAGCAGAGGACACCAGTAACGTAGGTCACGATTACAACGAATGCAAACGAGAAATCGAATGGGGTCGCCGACGTAAGTCTCTTGCCAGAAAGGAATTCTGTTGCCGCACGAATCGGTTGCGAGCGGGCGGGAATGGGGGCTGCGGAATGAGGCGGGGCCGAAAAAAGACGGCCCCGCGCCTGAAAAATCCAGCGCGGTCCCGCAGGCGATGGGATAGGATGGACCGTTGGAAGACGGATTGAACCGCGAGGGCGTGCCATGTTCTGCATTCGAGGAAGCGCCGTCGATCTGCGCCGCGGCTGGACGCGCCGGGACTGCCTGCGCTTCGGCCTGGGCGGCGCGCTGGGACTGCTGGGCGTCGGCGCGGCGCAGGCGGACGCTCCGGCGGGACGCAGCTTCGGTCGAGCCAAGTCGTGCATCCTCGTCTACCTCTTCGGCGGTCCTAGCCACATCGATATCTGGGACATGAAGCCGGACGCGCCGCCGGAAATCCGCGGCGAGTTCAAGCCGATCGCCACCAACGTCCCCGGCGTCCGGATCACCGAGCACCTACCACGCCTGTCCCGGCTCGCCGATCAGTACGCCCTCATCCGCTCCCTGGCCCACGGCGACAACGCCCACGGCTCGGCGGGGCACACCATGCTGACCGGCCGGCGGCCGCGCGCCCTCGGCGAGGTCGGGCCGAACGCCGATGACTTTCCCCACTACGGGGCCGTGCTGACGCGGCTGCGTCCGGGGTCGCCGGCCGTGCCGCCGTTCGTCGCGCTGCCGTGGGCCGTCACGACCAGCACCAACGTCGTGCCCGGTCAGAACGGCGGCTTTCTCGGCCGCGTCGGCGACCCGTTCCGCCTGGAAGTGCCGGCCGACCAGGGCCTGACCTTCGCGCCGCCGCTGACCGCCCCGCCCGCGGATGTCACCGAGGAACGCGAGCGTCAAAGAAGAAATCTGCGCGACCTGCTGGCCCAGGACGACTCGTTGCGGCGCAACGACGCCGCGATGCAGATGGACGCGCTCTACCGCCGGGCCTTCGACCTGATCGACTCGCAGGCGGCGGAGCGGGCCTTCCGCCTGGAACGCGAGCCGGAGAAGGTGCGCGAGCGCTACGGCATGAACGTCTTCGGCCAGAGTCTGCTGCTGGCCCGCCGGCTGGTCGAGGCCGGCGTGCGGATGGTCACGGTCTACTGGCCGGATCGCAAAGATCCGGATGCGTTCATCAACAACGGCCACAAGGACAGCGTCGCGGTGCCCGCCTGGGACACGCACGGCAACCACGTGGGCAAGACGCCGAACTTCCCGTCGCTGCGCGACACGCTGCTGCCGGCCCTGGATCAGTCGTCGTCGGCGCTGCTGGAGGATTTGCGGACGCGCGGCCTACTGGACGAGACGCTGGTGGTGTGGACGGGGGAGTTCGGCCGATCGCCGCGGATCAACGGCGACGCGGGCCGCGACCACTACGGCAACGTCTTCTCGGCGATGCTGGCCGGCGGCGGCGTCCGCGGCGGCCAAGCCTACGGCGCCTCGGACAAGCAGGGCGCCTTTCCGATGGACAACCCGGTGTCGCCGGCCGACTTCGCCGCCACGCTGTACCACTGCCTCGGCCTGCCGCCGGAGGCGGAAGTGCCCGACCGCCTCGGCCGGCCGGTTCGCATTGCGGAGGGGCAGCCGGTGCGGGGACTCTTGGAGGGGGCGTGACGATGAGGATCCTCCGATGGCCGTTGATCGAGAAGCCCTGCGCGATTGGCATCGCCTCTTCGGCTTGCTCCTGACCGACTTTTTCAGCGGCTCGCCGTTCACCGTGGAGGTCGAGCGCGACCTGTCGGAGCAGCAGCAGTTCCTCGATGTGGTCATCCTGCGTCGCGGCCGCGGCCGGTTCGCTGGCCGACTGCCGGACGGGCTGGACGGCCTGGCGGCGCACAACCTCATCACCTTCAAGTCGCACCGCGAGGCGCTGGACGCCTGGGCGATGAAGGAACTGGTCGGCTACTACGTCGCCTACCGCAAGCTCGTCAGCCCCTCGCCGTCCGAGCTGCTGCCCGAGGATCAATTCCGATTGTTCGCCGTGGCCGCTCGCTTCCCGCACAACCTTTCGGGGCAGGCGCCGTGGCAGGAGCGGCAGGCGGGGGTGTATGATTGCCGGTGGGGGCACGGACGTGGTACGCGTGGTCGTGGCGGGGCAGCTGCCGCAGGAGGCGCACAACGCGCCGCTGCACCTGTTCAGTGCGTCGCCGGAACTGGTGGGCTTCGGCCGGGGCGCTTACCAGCAGCGTTCGGAGAAGATGAGCCGGCTAATGGGGCAGCTCTTCGAGGCCTACGAAGGGGATTCTGTCATGGCCTTCACGTGGGATGATTTCGAGCACTTGTACATTAAGGATCATTTCCGGCAGTTGACCCCGGAGGAGCAACGGGCGGCCCTGGAACGCCTGTCGCCGGAACGACGTCGGGCGCTCCTCCAATCGCTGCCGCCGGAGTTCCTCCGCGAAGTCGTGAAGTCGCTGCCGGCGGAGGAGCATCGGCAAGTCCTGGAGTCGCTCTCTCCGGAGGAGCGCCGGGAAGTCCTGCAATTGCTGCCAGCGCAAGAACGCCTGGAGGGCCTGTCTCCAGAGCAGATCCGGCAGTACCTGGAGCGGCTGACGGGAGGCGGCCGTCCCGCCGAGCCGCGCAAGCCGCGGCGGAAAAGATAATGGGTCGAACCGGCGGCGAATGACTCACCGAGCAGCGAGTTCGCGCCGCCGGTAGTCGTACCGCTCGCGGTCGAATCGGAAGGCGACGCGCGGCACGCGGAAGCAGAGCGCCGCGGTCCCGCCGACGTACTGCTCGGCCGCGCGTGACCGCACCTCACCTTGCAGCGGTTCACACTCCTCCAGCGGAATGCCGAGGCGGATCTCCTGGCGCGTGATGCGGCCGTACCAGGGCTGAGCCGACAGGGCGCGGTCCTGCGGCACGCAGTAGGCGAGGAAGTCGCGGTAGGAGGCGAAACAGTCGTCCCAGGCCGCCGGCAGCTCCGCCGCCGTGGGCCGCAGCCGCGCCTCCAGGTCGGGCGCCGTGCCGGTCCCGCGGTCGAGCGTGACCGTGAACGAGCCGTCCTTCGCGGCGACGACGGCGCCGCGCCGTGGGACGTGCATCGGCATCCCCTCCGACAGCATTCGCGCCCCCAACGCGTGCGGCGTCGAAGTGATGGCGTTGGTCACGAAATAGATCCCGTCCAACCCCGTTTGCGGATCGCGGACGTAGATGCGCCAGTTGCTCTGCACCGGCGAGGGCAGCAGCCGGCGCAGCGGCCCGAACAGCGCCGGCCCGAAATGGCCGTGTCGGTAGGTGAGCGACGTGAACAGCGCCAGGTGGCCGCCCCGACCGAGGCGCTGCAATTCCAGTCCTGGCGGGACGAGCGGCAAGAGCCGTTCCGCGTCCACCAGATAATTTGCATAGATGACATCGGTGATGTCGCTGCGGAGCCGGACGAGCGGCAGCCATTCACAGAAGGCGCGGACGAAGCGGCTGTCAGCGATGGCGTCGATGGCGCGGCCGGCGAGGCCGGGCCAGGGGTGTCGCCACGGGGCCATGCGGCCGTGCGGCTCGTCGGGACGGGCGCGGCGCAGGACGCGCTCCGCGACCAGCACTAACCAGACCAGTAAGAGAGGAAAGCCGACGTCGTTCGCCGCGGCGACGGCGATGGGCGGGGGCGCCACGCGCGCGGCAGCAACAGGGCGACGCTGCCGACCGCCAGCGCGCCCCACGTCAGGACCGAGAGCCAGGTGAGGGTGCGCGACCACGTTCCGGCGGCGGCGAAGCACCACGTCCAGCCGAGGGCCATGACGAGATAGAGCGAGGCGCCCCAAACGAGGACAGGCTGGTAGCCGTACCAGTACTCGAAGTAGCTGTATTCGAGCGGGCGGCGTGCGGCGACGGCCGGCCCCAGGAAGGCCCAAGGGATTTCGCCCGACTGCTCGACGACGACCGCGGCGAAGGTGACGAGCAGCGTGAGCAGGGCGGGGACGCGCGGGATCCAGCGCGAGCCAACGAGCGCCACGCCGGTGAGCAGATCCACGGCCGCCGACAGGTGCCAGGGCAGCCAGCCCAGCCGCCACAGGTGGGGGTGTGCGGCGACGTAGTCCAGGCGGGCGCCGCCGCCCGCTTCCGATCCGACGGGTATGCCGGGCAGGAGGAACGTTGCCATCGTGACCAGGGCGACGAGATGAATGACGAAGCTGGCGAGCAGGACCTGCTCCAGGAAGCGGGCCGCCGGCACGGAAGGGGGACGGGACGTGTCAGGCATGGGACCGCTCCTTCGGGGACCGCCGGGCGCATCCCGACAACCGCGACGCGGACGGCGGACGCAACAGTATGGCCGGAAGGGGGGCGGGGTTCAAGGACGTGGGCGAAACGCCGTTCGACGCCCATTGGTATCGACACAAAGGCAGCGCGTCTGCTCCGTCTTTCGCCCCGGAGGGGCGACGGTGCATCGCCAGAGGTGAAACCCCTGGAGGCCAGGACGTGCCGCGCCCCGATTCAGCCCCGGAGGGGCGGCGGTGCCTCGCCTACCGCCGCCCCTCCGGGGCTTCCTCGACCCAGGGACGCCGCCTCGCGCCAGGGGTTTCACCCCTGGCTATGCACCCCCGCCCCTCCGGGGCTTAAGACGGAGCAGACGCAGGCCGTCTTATGTAGATACCAAGGGTCGCCGCCGCCGGCTTTTCGCTTGTGTTCCCCTCTCAATCTGAGACAATCAACCCCTGCCATCTCAGACCCGAACCTTTCCCCTGTCTTTGGAGGCGCACCATGACAAGGATCCGACCTGGAATCCCCCGACTGCTCCCGCTGCTGGCCGGCGTACTGGCCGCGGCCGCCCTGATGAACGGGCCGCCGCTGCGCGCCGACGACAAGGCCCTGCCGTCCGACCTGGCCCTGGTCCGCGGCGCGCCGGGCTTCGTCAGCATTCGCGTCGGCGACTTGATGGACAGCGCGGAGGGCAAGGAGCTGCTGCAACAGCTGCACAAGGACAAGGAGCTGCACAAGCAAGAGACGGGCGATCTGCTGGCCGACCTGCACAAGCAACTGGTCGTGCCGCCGACCGACATCGAACGCCTCACGCTCGTGCCGATTCTACGGGTGATGATCGTCCGCACGGCGAAGGCCTACGACCGGGACAAGATGCTGGACGCCCTGGGCGGCCATGCCACCGTCGAGCGCCACATGGGCCGAACGCTGTACCTGGACGACGCGGGCCAGGCTCTGATGCCGATCGACGACAACGTGTTCGTGCGGGGTCCGGCGCCGGAGGTGAAGGCGCTGCTGACCTTGCCGACCGCCCCGGAAGAAGCCAAGGGGCGCTGGACGAGGCGCTGGAGCTGGCGGCCGGGAAGCATCAGGTCACGGCCGCTCTCAATCCCCTGATGTTTCTCCTTTGGGAACGCCGGGGCGTGGAGGTTCGCAGCCAGGCCGCCGTCTCGGAACCGGCAAACTCCGCGGTGCCCCGGCCGCCCGCCTCGCCGGTCGAGAAGAAGGAGCCGCCGCCCTGCGACGACCCGCCTGCCGAGCCGCTCAAGCCGCACCAGCCGGACGCGGAGGCGGACGCGCGGGAGCTGCTCAAGGACATGCCGCCGGAGGCTCTGCCGTTCAAGCCGCTGTTGCAGGCGCGGTATCGCGCTGACCCTCGACCTGGACGAGGGGATACGGATGGAAGGGCGCGTGGCCTACGCCGACAAGGCCTTGACCGCCGACGGCGAAACGTCGGTGAAGACGGCGCTGTACGTGCTGCGCGAATTGCTGCCGCGGCCGGGGGAGAGCTGCTCGCGGACCCGGAGTCGGCCAAGAAGCTGCAACCGTTGCTCCACCAGCTGCGAGAGGCGCTGAAGGCCGCCACGGTCCACGTCGAGGGAACGATGGTGACCGTGTCCGCCCAGGCCAGGATCGATCCGGCGGCCGTCGCGGGACTGGCGTTGCAGCTGCAAGGGAGCGCTGACAGCAACCGAAGCAGCAACAACCTGAAGCAAATCGCGCTGGCGATGCACAGCTTCAACGACGCCAATGGGTTCATGCCGCCGCCGGCCATCTGCGGCAAGGACGGCAAGCCGCTGCTGAGCTGGCGCGTGGCCATCCTGCCTTACATTGAGGGGGGCGACCTCTACCAACAGTTCAAGCTCGACGAGCCGTGGGATTCGCCGAACAACAAGAAGCTGCTGGCGCAGATGCCGAAGCTCTACGCCCCGGTGCGCGGCAAGACGAAGCAGCCGTACTCGACCTACTATCAGGTGTTCGTCGGCCCCGGCGCGCCGTTCCAGATCACACCTGCCGCGGTTCAGCCCTACGGGGCGATGGGGCCGCGACATGCCGGCCACCTTCACGGACGGGACGGCCAACACACTGCTGGTCGTGGAGGCCGGCGAGGCCGTGCTGTGGACCAAGCCGGACGACATCGCGTTCGACGAGAAGAAGCCGGTCCCGCCGCTGGGCGGCGACTTCGGCTTCGGCTTCCATGCGGCCCTGGCGGACGGTTCGACGCTGTTCATCAAGAACACCATCGACCAGCAGCTGCTGAAATACCTCATCATGCCGGGCGACGGCAACCCGATCGACTGGGACAAGATCCCGGTGATCGGACGCCTGGCGGTGCGGTCGGGTCCGGCGGAGGAAGGCGCCGGCGACAGCCCCGCGGTAAAGGTCAGCCCACCTCCTGAGAATCCGGTCCCGCCGCCGGCGAAGCCGCCCGAGACGAAGCCTCGGCCGCCGGAGAAGCCGTGAGAAGCGGGCCGAGGGACGGGGGCGTCGCGGATCGCACGCCCCCGTCCGTCGCTTGCCGTTGGGCCGTGTGTTACGATTCATGGAGTTGAGATGGAGGAGGACGACCGATGACGCTCGAAGGCACTGTGGTCAACGGGGTGGTCGTGCTGGACGTGGGGGCGCAACTTCCGGAGGGGCGCGCGTGCGCGTGGAGCTGGCGGAGGATGACGACCTCTTCCCGCCGCCGGAGCCTTACGACCGGGAAAAGGAGCTGGCGATCCTGCGCGAGTCACTGGAAGACGTGCGGGCAGGTCGTGGCACAGAGGCCCGGGAGTTCCTGAAGAAGTTGGCCGAAGAACACAATCTCCCTCTTGCCCCGGGGGAGTGAGCGATGTCGTTCCAGGTCATCTTTCGCCCACGGGCGCGAGCCGATATCGCGGCTGCGGTGGCGTGGTTGGCCCGTAGCAGCTCGGCGGCCGCCGCCCGCTGGCGCTCGGGCCTGTTCCGGATCGTCGAGAAGCTGGAAACCAACCCGGCCCTCTACTCGGCCGCCGATGAGGCGGCCGACGTCGGAGTGGACTTGCGCGAGTTGCTGTACGGACGGCGTCGGATCGTGTACCGCATCCTCTTCACCATCACGGGGCAGACGGTCAACGTCCTCCGCGTCCGTCACGCGGCGCAGGACCGGCTGAAGCCCGGCGACATGTGACGGCGCCGACCGTTGCGGCACGCTTAAGCCATGCCGTCCCCTCAGCCGCCGGCTAGGTCGCGGGCCATATCTTCGGCGTCGGAGTAGACGCGGAAATCCCCTTTTCGGATCGCTTCCATCCCCGCTTCCAGGCGGGCTGCGTCGATGGGAGGCGGGGGAGCGTTCAGCTTGGCGACGACCGGGGCCACGAGGCGCCTGGTCGCGTCGAGTTCGTCCAGAAGGCCCTGGACGGCGGCAAGGAGCGGAGTCCCTTGAGAAAGTACGACGTGAACCGGGGCGCCATCCCGCACGGCCTTTTCCAGAGCGGGGCGGAGCGCCTGCAACCTCCCCGCCAAGACATGGGCGGACTGCGTTACTTGCTCGACCGCATCGGCTGGCCATTCGCTATTCATAAATCCACCTCCCATTGCGGGACGCAGCAGCGCTCCGCGTAGCTTAATCATACCAACGTCGCTCGCCGCCCGCGGCCCTGAATTCCGGTACGCCTGGTATAATGCCCCCTGTCCGACGTATGCCGCTCCCGGAAGGGGCGGGCGCATCAGGAAAGGACGGGCGGCGCATGGCCACGGACCCTGTCACGACTGCACGGGATTTCGCCGGCGCGGAAGTGGACCTCGCCGCGCTCGGCCTGCATCACACCGGCACGGTCCACGCCCAGCTCCCGCCCGCCGCCCTGGTCGAATTGGCCGTGCGCCGCGGCGAGGGTTTTTTGACCGACGCCGGCGCCTTCGCCGCCTACACCGGCGCCATCACCGGCCGTTCGCCCAAGGACCGTTACCTCGTCCCCGAAGCCGCTCGCCCCGATGAAATCTGGTGGGGCCCGATCAATCGGCCGATGGACCCGGCCGTCTTCGACCGCCTCTTCGACCGCGTCCGGGCCTACCTCCAGGGCCGCGACCTCTTCGTCTGCGACGGCTCCTCCTGCGCCGACCCCCGTCTCGCGCTCCCCGTCCGCGTCATTGCCGACGCGGCCTGGCACACCCTGCTGGCCCAGCGCCTCCTGCGCGCGCCGATCGGCCGGCCGCCCGAGCTGACCATCGTGGCCGCCAGCGGCATGAAAGCCGATCCCGCCGCCGACGGCACGCGCAGCGAGGTCTTCGTCGTCCTGAACCTGGAACGCCGTCTCGTGCTGATCGGCGGCACGGAATACGCCGGCGAGATCAAGAAAGCCGTCTTTTCGGTGCTGAATTATCTCTTGCCGTTCCGCGGCGTCTTTCCGATGCACTGCTCCGCCAACGTCGGCCCGGCCGGCGATACGGCCCTGTTCTTCGGCCTGTCCGGCACCGGCAAGACGACGCTGTCGGCCGACCCCGGCCGCCGCCTCATCGGCGACGACGAACACGGCTGGTCGGACGAGGGCGTCTTCAACATCGAGGGCGGTTGCTACGCCAAGACCATTCGCCTGTCGCGCGAGCACGAGCCGCAGATCTGGAACGCGCTCCGTTTTGGGGCCGTTCTGGAGAACGTCGTGGTCGATCCGGTGACGCGGCGGCCCGACTTCGACGACGCCCGCTGGACGGAGAACACCCGCGCCGCCTACCCGGTGGACTTCATCGCCGGCGCCGAGCCGAGCGGGCGCGGCGGCCATCCGCGGACCATCCTGTTTTTGACCTGCGACGCCTTCGGCGTGCTGCCGCCCCTGAGCCGGCTGACGCAGGAACAGGCGTTGTACCATTTCCTATCGGGATACACTGCGAAAGTGGCGGGGACCGAGCGCGGTGTGACGGACCCGGAAGCGACGTTCAGCACGTGCTTCGCCGCCCCGTTTTTGCCGCTGCACCCGACGCGCTATGCGGCGCTGTTGCACGAACGGCTGCGGGCGCACGGGGCGACGGTCTGGCTGGTGAACACGGGCTGGACCGGCGGGGCGTATGGGCAGGGACGGCGGATGCCGTTGGAACACACGCGGTCCTTGGTGCGGGCGGCGCTGGACGGGTCGCTGGCCGACGTATGCGCCTTAACCGATCCGGTATTCGGGTTGGCTGTGCCGCAGGCGTGTCCGGGCGTGCCGTCGGAGCTGCTGCGTCCGCGCGACGCCTGGCCAGACGCCGCGGCCTACGACGCCCAGGCGCGACGGCTGGCCGGTCTGTTCCGCGCGAACTTCCAGGCCTACGCCGCCCAGGCGACGGAGGCGGTGCGACAGGCGGGACCGCGGGAGTAGGGTGCGCCGTTTAGCCGCGACCCGAAGGGGAGCGCGTTGAGAAGCGCTCCCCTTCGGGTCGCGGCTAAACGAGTCGCGGTTCACACCAAACTTTCCAGCAGATACTTCAGCTTCCGCACTTCCGGCTGCATGACGAACGGCGTTTCGACCGTGTCGCGGATGTCCACCGATAGGAGGCGGTCGTAGTTGCAGCGGGCCAGCTGCGACACGATGCGGCCGTACTCGACCTCGCCCTGGCCGACGCGCACCTGGAACTGGTTGGCGCCGCGGCCGGTGTCGCGCAGCTGGACGTGACGGACGTAAGGAAAGACCTGATCGTATCCCTTGGCGGCGTGCGGCCCGGCGATGTAATGGCTGGGGTCGAGCGTCAGGCCAAGGCCCGGCACGCGCTGACACAGCGTCGACGGCCGTGTCGGGATCCTCGGTCAGCGTGCCGAGGCGCGTCGCCAGGGCGACCTGAACGCCTTCCTTGCCCGCCACGGTCGTCAGCCGCGTCAGGCGGCGCACCTCGGCGTCCAGGGCGCTGTCGGCCGGGGCCGCGGACATCGTCAGCAACGGTACGGCCGAGACGCGGGCCAGCCGGCAAACGGCCTGGAACTGGCGCTGATAATCCTCGTCGTCGTCGGCCTCGATCTCGACGGAGAAGGCGGCCGGCGTCAGTCCGGCGCCGTAGCGGAGGCGCTCGGCGGCCTCGTGAACGTCGGCCGTCACCTCGGACGGCCGCAGGTGCGGGCCGGACTCGTGCAGGGCGGCCTCGAACTTGGTGAACTGCAATTCGGCGATGGCGCGCAGGGCGTCCTCAAAGGAATGGCGGGCAAAGCACAGAGTGGAACAAGCGACGTACACGGCTCCCTCCGTACCGACGAAATGGGCGTTCGGAATCCCCCTCAGGGGGCGGACGTATACCGTCGGACGGACGCGAGGGGAAGAGCAATATCGCGGCGCTGCGCCGTGGCAAATCGGCCTGCCAAATCCGGGACCGCCACGGTATCATCCCGCCCGCCAGGACGGAGGATTGTGAAGATCGACAAAAGGGGGATTCTGCCATGACGGCGGAGCCGACGGAAGGACGGCCGATTGCGGCCTGGATGCAGACGCTGGAGTTCATCGAGGAGGCGCTGGCCCGCCGGCTGGCGGAGGTCGGCGAGTCGCCGAATCTGTCCGCCGACGCCGGGCCGTCCGCGAAGGCGTCGTTGCAGGCGCTGGACGAGCAGGTGCGGCGGGTGCAGGCGCGGCTGGACCAGGCGGAGCGCGACGCGGCCGAGGCCGACGAGCCGCTCCGCGCCGAGTCGGAGGCGTACCAGCGCTGGACCGAAACCATGACGGCGGCGCGGCGGCGCCTGGCCGACTGGGCGGCGAACGTGAAGTGAAGAGGATTCACCGCCAAGACGCCAAGGACGCAAAAGCAAGACGAAAGCATATAACATTCCCAAGCTCCGAATGCCTGGCTTTCTTGGCGTCCTTGGCGTCTTGGCGGTGAATCCTCTTCATGAATCTCATCGACCGTCTCCGTCCCGTCGTCGGCCGCCGGCGGCGTCCTGACCTCGCCCAGCGAGCTGCTCGTCTACGAGTGCGACGGCTTCACCATCGAGAAGAACAAGCCCGACGTCGTCGTCTTCCCGACCACGACCGAGCAGGTCGTGCAGATCGTCCAGGTCTGCAACGAGCTGGACGTGCCGTTCCTGCCGCGCGGGGCCGGCACCAGCCTGGCCGGCGGCTGCCTGCCCGTCGGCGGCGGCGTGATGATCGCGCCTGGCGCGCATGAAGCGCATCCTCGAAGTCGATTATCGCAATCGCTATCGCCGTCGTCGAGCCGGGCGTCGTCAACCTGTGGCTGACGAACCACCTCAAGCCGCACGGCTACCACTTCGCCCCCGACCCGTCCAGCCAGGGCGCCTGCACCATCGGCGGCAACGTCGCCACCAACTCCGGCGGGCCGCACACGCTCAAGTACGGCGTCACCGTCAACCACGTCCTCGGCGTCGAATTCGTGCTGCCCGACGGCCGCGTCGTCCAGACCGGCGGCCCGACGGAGGACAATCCCGGCTACGATCTGACCGGCGTCATCGTCGGCTCCGAGGGCACCTTCGGCATCGTCACGCAAGATCTGGGTGCGCATCACGCGCAACCCCGAGGCGTATCGCACGCTGCTCGGCGTCTTCGAGACGGTGGACGACGCCACCAACACCATCAGCGACATCATCGGCGCCGGCATCGTGCCCGGCGGCGCTGGAGATGCTCGACAGTCTGATCCTGCAGGCGGTCGAGGCGGCGTTTCACTTCGGCTTCCCGCTCGACGCCGGGGCGGTGCTCATCATGGAAGTCGACGGCCTGGAGGCGGGCCTCGACGCCGACGCCGAGCGCATCACCGAGATCGCCAAGAAGAACCATGCCCGCGAGGTGCGCAAGGCGAACACCGACGCGGAACGGCTGCTGCTGTGGAAATCGCGCAAGCAGGCGTTCGGCGCCGTCGGCCGGCTGGCGCCGAGCTACTGCACGCAGGACGGCGTCGTGCCGCGCACGCAAGCTGCCGCACATCCTGCGCGTTCATCCAGCGGCATCGGCGCAAAAATACGATCTGCGGATCTGCAACGTCTTTCACGCCGGCGACGGCAACATCCATCCGATCCTGCTGTTCGACGAGCGCGACGCCGATCAGGTGCAGCGCGTGCTGGCGGCGAGCCACGAGATTCTGGACGAGTGCATTCGCGTCGGCGGCAGCGTCACCGGCGAGCACGGCATCGGCGTGGAGAAGATCGACTTCATGCCGAAGCTGTTCACGCCGGAAGACTTGGGCATGATGCTGCGGCTGCGGTCGGCGTTCAATCCGGAGGGCCGCTGCAGCCCGCGCAAGATGCTGCCGACGGCGGGGGCGTGCATCGAGCCGAGCAAGGCGGGGCGAAGGGCGGCGCTTTAGGACCAAGCCGGCGACAAAACTCTTTCCACGGAGTGCGCCGATGTTCTGGATGATCTTCGAGTCCGCCCTGGCCTTGGTGGGGGTCGTCGCGTTGATCGGGGGCCGCTTCCCCTGGACCCGGAATCGCATGGTCGAGGGCGGGCCGGCTCGGTTCGTCGGCTGCCTGCTCCTGCTCCCTTTGATCGTGGGAGCCGGCGGGACGCTCGTCTTCCGGCTGGCGGTGGAAGATCAGGCTTTCACCGAGGATCGGGACCTGACCCCGGACGAGCTCCAGGGGCTGTCGTGGACAAGTCTGGGCCTGCACATCACGGCGACCGCCGCCGCCGTGGCACTCCTCATTCTCATCGCCGCGAACAATGCGAAACCGCCCCGCCTCGAAAAGATTCCGGGCGACAATCCCGGCCAGGATCGTCGGCCGCTGCCAGACTCTGCGCGACAGGATCACCCGGCCAAACACCCGCCGGACGATCGCATTATGAGTTGAGACAATCCGACCCGCCATCAGCCGCCGACCGTCCCCAAGAGGTCGGCGTTGATCTTGGCAATGACGTTGGCGGCTTCCGACTCCACGCGCACGACGCGCACGCCGACACGCGCCCGTTCGACCTCGCGGATCGCGGTGGCGACTGCCTCGCGCAGCGTCGGGGCCGTCCGCTCCAATTCCAGAAAAGCGACCCCGTCCCGCAGGTTCAATTCAACATCGCCCTGCGTCGCCTCGTACAAGGCGTCGGCCAGTTCCGGGGTTATCTCCGCGACGCCCGAGAGAATCAAAGTGAATGTGTGGGTTTTCATGGTTCTCCTATCCTCGCTGAAGAAACCACAACCGTTCGCCGCTGTCAAGAACCGACCGCTGCCGTGGTGGTGCAGCGCCGAGGCCTTTTGTATAGTGAAAGAGGAGGGAGGAGGTTTCGCGGTCGCGGCCGGCGTCTGATCGGTTCGCGGCGGGGGAGGTCGCCTTGCCAAAGAAGAAGCACCACACGACCGCGCCCCCGCTGTCGTCGTCGGCCCTGCGCGGCCGTGCTGAAAAAGCGATGCAAGAGGGGCGGTTTCAGCAGGGCCTGGAACTCGCCAAGCAGCTCCACAAGTCCGAACCGACGCCGGTGCATCAGGATCTCGGTGCGCCGGGCCTATCTCGGCCGCGCCCGTCAGCTTCACACCCAGGGCCACACCCGCGGCGCGGCCACGGTCCTCCGGGCCGCCCTGATATTCGACCACGCCACCCCCGCCTGGCTGGAGCAGGTCGCCGCCGAGCTGGCCCAGGTCGGCGAGGTGAAGGAGGCGCTGCGGCTGGCCGCCCAGGCGCCGGACGCGACGGGGCGCATCACCGTCTTCGTCGCCGACGCCGCCGTGCAGCAGGGCGGCGCCGGCCGTACCCTGCTGCCCGAAGCGCTGCACGCCGACTTCGACCGCGTCGTCCTCGCCTTCCGCCAGGCCGAGGCGGGGCAGGACGACGAAGCCCGCGCCACGCTGCAAGCCATCGGTTTGCGTTCGCCGTTTCTGGAGTGGCGCGTGCTGCTGCGCGGCCTGCAAGCCTACTACGTCCGGGACGACGCCCGCGCCCTGGAGAACTGGCAGCGGTTGGCGGCGGATCGGCTGCCGGCCCGCCTCGCCGCCCCGTTCCGCTTCGTGATCGACCCCGAATTTCGCGCCGCCCAGCCGCCGGAGACGCAGGCCGCCCTGCAACGCCAGCTCGACCGCGCCGAGGGCGGCGCCGGACTGCTGCCGCAGCTGCGCCAGGTGCGGGCGGCGCTCGCCAACCCGGACACGTTGGCCGTCGCCTTCCGCCACGCCGAGGCGCTACTGCCGGCCCTGCGCCGCGAGGCGCCAGCGATGGTCGATCGGCTGGCGTCCTGCTTCTACTGGGCCGCCGTGGACACGGGGCCGGAGGACGTGACGCGCTACAAGCGCGTCTTCGGCCGGCCGGCCGCCGACCCCAACTTCTTCCGCCTGGAGGCGCTGGCCAACGAGCGGGCGGCCAATCCCGAAGAGGCCCACAAGTTCTGGCAAAAGTATGAAAAAGAGATCGCCGACGACCCCAGGGCGTGGCCGGCGGGACAGGCCGGCCGCGTCCGCGCCCTGATCTGGCTGCGTATGGGCCGCAACGCCGCCGCCGTCCCCGACCTGGAAGAGACGGCCCGGCTGCCGGCGTATCTGCGCAACCATCCCGATCGGCCGCGGCCTCTGAAGCCGTCGGCCGAGGAGTGCTACCGGCGCTGCCTGGAATTGGCCCCCGATCTTCTCGAAGCGCATGAGGCGCTGGTCCAGCTGCACCGGCGGGCGCGGCGGAACGACAAGGCCGAGAAGGCGGCGCGGCGCTGCTGGCGCACTTCCCGGACCACCTGCCGACGCTGGAGGGGCTGAGCGAGATCCTGCTGGAGAAGGAAGCCTACGGCGAGGCGCTGGAATTGCTGCAACGGGCCTGGAAGGCGAACCCGCTCAACCGCGAATTGCGATCGCACGTGGCGACGGCCCACCTGCTGACGGCCCGCGGCCACAGCCTGGCCGACCGCTACGACGACGCCCGCCGCGAGTACCAGGCCGCCCTGAACCTGTATGAGCCGGCCGAGGCGTACAGCGTCCTGGGCCGCTGGGCGGCGACCGAGTTCCGGGCGGGTCGGAAGGAGCGCGGCGAGGAGCTGCTGGCGCAGGCGAAGGAGCGGACGCCGTCGGGACTGGCGCTGGCCTACCTGATGCTGGTAGAGACGATTCGGCTGAAGCTGCCGCGGCCGTACAAGGCGCGGTTCGACCCGGAGTTCAAGGCGGGGTTGGAGGAGCCGGCGACGCCGGCGGCGGCCGCGGCCCTGGTCAGCCTGACGCAGGCGTTGATGAAGAGCGGCGTGAGCTATTACGGCCAGAAGACGCACGCCAAGAAGGTGCTGGCCTACGTCGAGAAGGCGGCCGGCGGCGACTTTACGGAATCGCAAATGGAGGAAGTGACTTCCGCCCTGGTCGATCTGAAAGCGACGCGGGCGGCGCGGCGTTTCCTGGAGGAGGCTCGGCGGAAGTTCCCGGCCAACCCGACGTTCCCCTACCGGCTGGCGCTGACGTACATGACCGGGGAGCTGGAACGGACGCCGGTGCATCAGGTGCGGCCGCTGCTGGAGGACGCGCGGCGGTTGGCGGAGGCGCTGCCACCGGACGCGCGGCGGGAGAAGCTACTGCGCGACATCCAGGATCGGCTGCATGCGCTGGCGGCCGCTCACCCGTTCGGGATGGGCTTCATGGCGGACTTCTTCGGGTCGTATTTCGACGACTGGGACGGCGACGAGGATTGAGGGAGGCGACTCGTGGACAACCCCTACGCCGTGCTCGGCGTATCGGACGACGCCGACGACGAGGCGATTCGCCGGCGCTACCTGGAGCTGGTGCGACAGTTCTCGCCGGAGCGCCACGCCCAGCGTTTCGCCGCCGTTCGAGCGGCCTACGAGAGCCTGCGCGACCGCGACGCCCGGCTGCGCCATCGGCTGTTCGAGGCCGGCAAGAAGGAAAACGTGGACGCGATTATTGAGGAGGTCGCATGTCGGATTCCCCGCCGCCGGATGTCGCTTCCGACGCTGCTGGCGCTGGCGTCCCGGCCCTGACGGCGGAGGCGATCGCCGCAATCCTGGAGGATTTTCGGCGCTGGCTGACGGACGCGGCGGCGAGCGGGGCCGCGACGGAACCGCCAGCCGCGGCGCCTGACGTCGATCTGTCCACGCTGGTCGGCCAGTTCACCGCTCTCCGCCACGAGGTCCATTTGCAGACGCGGGCGGTTCGCGCCCAGCAGGAGCAGAACGCGGAGACGCTCCGTCATCTGGCCGACGCCCTCGACGCCCTGGCCCAGGCGCCGGCCGCGCCGCCGCCCCTCTTCGACGCCTCCGCCGAGGAGCGATTGCGGCCGCTGCTGAAGTCGTTGGTGGACCTCTATGATTCCGTGGCGTTGGCGGGCCGGGAATTGCAGCGGGCGCCGGACGCCGTGTCGGCGGCCCTGCGTCCCGTCGAGGAAGCCGCGGTCGAGGACAGGAAGGAGAAGGACGCGCCGACGCGGCCGTCGTGGTGGGCGCGGCTGCTCGGCGCGCGGCCGTCGGACCCGGCGCGGCAGGAGCGATGGCAGATCGCCCGCGACGCTATCGAGCGAACCCGCCAGACGCTGGAGGCGACGGCGGCTGGCTATGCCATGACGTTGCAGCGGGTGGAGCGGACGATGATGCAGCACGGTCTGGAACCGATCCCCGCCGTGGGCCGGCCGTTCGACCCGGATCGGATGGAGGCGCTGGAAGTCGTCCTCGACAGCGGCCGGCCGTCCGGCGAGGTCGTCGAGGAGGTGCGCCGGGGGTATTTGTGGCAGGGGCGCATCTTCCGGTATGCGCAGGTGCGCGTGGCGAAGAGTGGCTAAGAAGTCGTTTCGATCCCGGGCGAGCGGCGGGGTTTATCCCCGCCGTTAGGGCGAAAACCGCCGGGATAAACCCGGCGGCTCGCCTGGGGTTTGAAACCGTTTCTAATCGGTCGGCAATGCGAGGACACCGTCATGGACACCATCGTCGGCATCGACCTGGGCACGACCAACAGCGAGGTCGCGCTGGTGCAGAACGGCCAGCCGCACGTCTTCGAGGAGGACGGCGATCCCATATTGCCGTCGTTCGTGGGCCTGGCGGAGGACGGCCGGCTGCTCGTCGGCAAGGCGGCCAAGAACCAGTGGGTGCTGGCGCCCGAACGCACCATCAAGTCGATCAAGCGCAAGATGGGCCAGGACGTGAAGGTCCGGCTCGGCGACCAGGAATATCGGCCGCAGGAAATCTCCGCCATGATCCTGCGCAAGCTGCGCGACCGGGCGGCCCACGAACTCGGCCAGCCGGTCAACAAGGCCGTCATCACGGTGCCGGCCTACTTCAACGACGCCCAGCGCCAGGCCACGCGCGAGGCCGGCGAGCTGGCCGGGCTGGAGGTGGTGCGCATCCTCAACGAGCCGACGGCCGCCTCGCTGACCTACGACCCCAGCCACCAGGCGCTGCGGCGCCTGATGGTCTACGACCTGGGCGGCGGCACCTTCGACGTGTCGGTGGTGCAGGCGCAGGAGGGCGTGGTCGAGGTGCTGTCCAGCCACGGCGACACGCAGCTGGGCGGCGACGACTTCGACGAATTGCTGCTCAACCGCGTCTGCGACCGCTTCCAGGAGGAACACGGCGTCGATCTGCGGGCCAGTCTCGTATCGCGGGCCGCGTGCTGCGGGCGGTGGAAGAGGCGAAGAAGACGCTGTCGTTCCAGCCGTTCGCGCGGATCGAGGAGGAGTTCATGGCGGAGAAGGAGGGCCGGCCGCTGCACCTCAACGTCGAAATCAGCCGGACGGAGTTCGAGGAGCTGATTCGTCCGCTTCTGGACCGCACGATGGACTGCGTGCAGCGGGCGCTGGCCGACGCCCATCTGACGCCTACGAACATCGACAAAGTCGTGCTAGTCGGCGGCGTGACGCGGACGCCGCTGGTGTCGGCGATGCTGGAGGAGCGTATGGGCCAGCCGACGCATCAGGAGGTCAACCCGGATTTGTGCGTGGCGATGGGGGCGGCGGTGCAGGCGGCGATCGTGGCCGGCGCCGACGTGGGGGCGGTGCTGGTGGACATCACGCCGCACTCGCTGGGCATCAAGTGCCTGGACGAGACGATGGGCTACCCGTTCGAGTTCCGCTTCGCGCCGATCATCCGCCGCAACACGCCGCTGCCGGCCTCGCGCGGCGAGCTGTTCCACACCTACCGGGACCGACAAAGCGAGGTGGAGATCGACGTCTACCAGGGCGAGAGCGACGACGTGCGGCGGAACCACCGGGTCGGCAAGTTCATGATTAAGGGGCTGTCGCCGGTGCCGGCGGGCAACCCGATCGTGGTGCAAATGGACCTGAACCTGGACGGCATGCTGAAGGTGTCGGCGCGGGAGCGGGCGACGGGCTTGCAGAAGCAGGTGGTGATCGAGAACGCGCTGGCGCATTTCGAGGCGGAGGAGCGCGACGAGGCCCGCGAGCGGCTGGACCGTCTGTGGGTGGACCAGGCGGAGGATTTTGGAGACGACGAGGGGATGGAGGAGGGCGAGTCGGGAGAGGAGGCGATACCGTCGCTGGCGCCCGGCCCACGGGAGGGCCAGCGCGAGGCGGTGCAGGCGCGGCGCCTTGCTGGAGAAAGCGGAGCGGTTAATGGAAAGGGCGCCGGCGGAGGACAGGCCGGAGGTGGAGCGGTTGATGGAGAAGGTACGCACGGCGCTGACCGACCGTCAGTGGGACCATCTCACGGCCGCGTCGAACGAGCTGGCGGACGTTTTGTTCTATCTTGAGGATACGTGATGGCGGTTATTCGCTGCCCGGCATGCAAGGCGGAGAACGCGCAGGGTCCGGCGTGCCGGCGCTGCAAGGCCGACCTGTCGCTGCTGTTTGCGCTGGAGGAGCGGCGCGCGTGGGTGCTGGCGGAGGCGCGGCGGCGGCTGGCGTCGGGCCGGGTGGACGAAGCACAGACGCGAGCGGACGAAGCGGACTGGTTGCGGAGCGACGACGAGTCGCGGCGGCTCATGGCGATGACGCGGCTGATGCGGCGGGACTTCGCGGGGGCGTGGGCGCGGTACACGGCGGTGCAACAGGAGGCAAAGGAGCTTTCGTCCCATCGAGTGGAATAATCGCTCGTGTGGTAAGATTGTTTTCGGTTTGGGATGCGTCCAGCACGTGGCGCGCGGGGGTGCGCCTTGGAATTAGGCGCCCGCGTCCCCCGCCGTCAACGGCGGGGCTACAGGCCGAAGCCCCGTAAACGGGGCTGCCAGGGTTTCAGCCCCGTTCACGGGGCTTTTGCCTGTAGGCCCGTGCTTCAGTACGGGACTTCCAGAGGCGCACCCGAGTACGCGGCGCGGTCTGGCATGAATCAGTGGAAGTGCGTAAGATGTACGGCCATCGATGGTTCGAGGATATTATGAGTCCAAATCTTGTCAGCGTGTTGGCGGCGGCCGAGTCGCTTCCGGTTTCCGAGCGACGGGAGCTGGTTGATCTGCTCCTTGCGGGATTGGACAACGCGCCGGAACAAGGCCTGGGACCGCCGACTCTGAGCGAAGCGTGGCGCCGGGAGGTCGCCCGGCGGTCGGCGGAATACGATGCGGGCCGGGCGGAAACCGTAGCGTGGCAAGAGGTGCAGATGAGCGATCTCCGCTGGCCTCGGCGCCGGCCCGATGACTCCCGCCGATCGAATTGTCCGCCCGCTCGTTGACACGCCTTCCTGGGCGCCCTACCATCCGTGTGCGACCGGCCTTTCGGAGGAACCCTCCTCCACCGCTCGCCTCATCCCGGATGAGGCGAAATCGTCCGCGGCCGGTCCCCTGTGGCTCGACGCAGCGCCGTCGCCTGACGGGGGGACTCGCCTCCCGTTGCGGTGGCGCGGCCACCGGGAAGGAGACTCATGAAAAGGCTTCTTGGTCTGGGGAGCGTCTCCCTGCTGTTTTTCGCCCTGAGCGGTTGCAGCGGGAACGCCGACGGCCTTGTTCAGGAGCAGATCAAGGATATGAACGATCTGGCTCAGGCCATTGAGACCAACGCGCCAGACGCCACGCTGAAGGACCTGCAACAGAAGATGCAAGACACCGGCAAGAAGCTGGACGATCTCAAGCTGTCGGATGACGACAAGAAGAAACTGATCGAGGCGCACAAGGACGAAATCACGAAAGCGTCCACCCGGCTCGTCAAGGCCATGATGGGCAAGGCGGGGCGCCAACTGCCGGGCATGCCGACCCTGAATCCGTGAGGGATGGGGGAACTCGACCACTTACCGCAGCGGCCGCGACGGAGGGAACGCCGGCGCGGCCGCTGCGATGGGTCGCTCAGGGAAGCGATTGAAATCCCGTCGCTGCATTCCCTTTTTGGCGGCTGGTCCGGAAAGTCGGTCAAACCGGGGCTGGTGTAGGCGACTCCGCGGGGCCGGTCGGCGGACCCGCGGGAGATGGACCGCCCTTCAGCATTTCCACGCGCGTAACGTGCATATACCAGACGATAGTCCATCGGTCGTAGAAAGTATCCGTGAAGTTGGGATCGAGCAGCCCGATGATGGCGCGCTGCCGCCCGATGCTGACGACTTCGGGGCTGAGTACGTCGATCGTCCCCCCGTCGCTAAGTACCAGGCGAAACGGCTCGAAAGGACGGGTTTTCACCAGAGAGAGCAACTCATTTGCCGTGAACATCGCAATCGCCTCCCTTATCGCAGTTTACAGAGCAGCGGTCGCCGCGTCGATGACCGCCTGAACCAGCCCCTCCTCCTGCTCCGGGAACACCGTCCGCACGTCCAGCAGCATCTTGCCGCCTTGCAACCGGCCCACCACCGCCGGGTCGCCCACCCGTAGCCGTCGCGCCAGCTCCGCGTCGCTCACGCCGGCCGCCTCCACCGACGCCACCCACGTCGGCAACGCCTGGTCCGGGAGCGATCCGCCGCCGACGTAGGCCGAATCTTCGCGCGCCGTCGCCGTCAGTCCCGCCGACCGCAGCCGCTCCGCCAGCGTCTCCGCCCGCCGACGCAACTCCTCCACCGGGATCGACAGCAGCCGCAGCACCGGGACCTCGCGCAGCGCCTGCTCCTCGTTCAGGTACAGCCGCAACGTCGCCTCCAGGGCCGCCAGCGTCATCTTGTCCAGGCGGAACGCCCGCATCAGGGGATCTTTTTCGATCTTTTGTATCCACTCCTTGCGGCCGGCGATCACGCCCGCCTGTGGGCCGCCCAGCAGCTTGTCGCCGCTGAACAGCGTCAGGTCGGCTCCCGCCGCGATGCTGGCGCGGGGCAGCGGCTCCCCGCGAAGGCCCAGCCGCGCGAAGTCGAAGAGCGCCCCGCTGCCGGCGTCGTCGATCACCGGCACGCCGTGCTTCTTGCCCAGCGCGGCAAGCTCCGCCAAAGAAACTGACTTTGTGAAGCCGGATACGCGGTAATTGCTGGCGTGGACGCGCATCAGGGCGCCGGTGTTCGGGCCGAGGGCGCGTTCGTAGTCGGCCGGGCGCGTGATGTTGGTCGTGCCGACCTCGCGCAGCACGGCCCCGCTCACCGCCATGATCTCCGGGATGCGAAAACTGCCGCCGATCTCGATCAGCTGGCCGCGCGAGACGATCACCTCCTTGCCCGCCGCCACGGCCCGCAAGACGATCACCGTCGCGGCGGCGCAGTTGTTCACCGCCGTCGCCGACTCCGCCCCGGTCAGCCGGCGCACCCATTCGCGCACGGCGTTCTGCCGCGACGAGCGTTTGCCGGTATCCAGGTCCAGCTCCAGGTTGAGGTAGCCGCGGGCGGCGTCGTGGGCGGCCCGCGCCGCCGCCTCGGCCATCGGGGCGCGGCCGAGGTTGGTGTGCAGCACCACGCCGGTCGCGTTGATCACCGGACGCAACCTAGGCCGGGCCTCGCGCTCCAGCCGTTGGGCGGCGCGCGCCGCGACGGAGGCGGCGTCGGATCGGCCGTCGGGGGATGATCCCTTGGTGAACTGTTCACGCAGTTCGGCCAGCTCGGCGCGGACGGCGGCGACGACGCGATCATGAGCGTGCCGACCGACCAGCGACCGCAGCGCCTCCGCGGCGAGGACGTCGTGGACGGCGGGGAGATTTCGGAACGGGTTTTCGCTCATGATTCCTGTCGCGGCAGCCCCTTGAGGTAGTCGAGGATCTGAGGCGTCGGCCGGGGACCGACGCCTTCCTTGTCGCCGTCCTCGATGTGGTCCGGCGGGTCGCCGCCGTGGACCAGGGCGGTCGCGACGACGGCCCGGCTGGCCCGGTCGATGACCGTCACCTGGCAGGTCTGGACGAAGGAGGGCAGTCGGTCCTTGCCGTAAACGCCCCGTCCCGGTTCGCGGCCGTAGTCCAGCTGCACGACCGTGCCGACCTCTTCCGGCCGGGAGGCGCGGAGCGAGGCCGGCAGGCCGAAATAGACATCTGAGTCGATATCTCTTGTATTCCTATCGACAACGATCATTTTACCGCGCGCTGGCCCCGGATGAGGCGGCCCCTGCAGCGCCGCCAGGTACTCGGCCAGGTGCGGCCGGAACGGGGCCGCCTCCGAGGAGCGAATCATGGCGGCGACGCCCCAGTAGCCGCCGGAGACGGCCAGGGCCAGGACCACGGCGATCAGAAGCAGCAACCGCACTCGCCAGAACGTCGCCACGGACGCTTCTCCCCGAAGAGAAACGAAGGATTCGTCCAAACACCAGTTCCCCGGTTAGCCGCGACGCGCAGCGGAGCGCCTCCCCGCGCTCCCCTTCGGGTCGCCGCTAAACGAAGGGGTTCATGGCGTCACACGCCGGCCGCCAGGCGCAGGTCGCCTTCCCGCCGCGTGACGCCCACTCGATCCAGGTACTCGCACAGCGGGACGGCGTATTTGCGGGTCGTGCCCAGTAAATCACGGATCTCGGCCACCGTCAACCCGCCGCCCTGCTGGGCAAGCCGTTCCTTGACGCGGCGGCGCATGTCGGCGTCGGCGTCGGCGTGCAGGTAGAGCGTCGCCGGCGACGTGGACCAGAAACCCCTCGGCGACGCAGACCTCGAACAGGTCCTTGAGGCTGGCCGCGTTGCCGCCGGCCGCCCCGGCGAAGCTCGACGGCTCCGGCGGCTGGAAGCGAGCCTCCTGGTAGGCCGCGACCAGCTTGTCCTTGAGCTTGCGCAGGCCGGCGCTCAGCTTCGGCTTGAAGTCGGCGCGGGCGATGCGCCGCAGGTCGCCGACCAGCCGCTTGTCGGCCAATAGCCGATCCACCGCGGCGTGGACCAGCGCCTCGTCGCCGACGTAATCCAGCTGCGACTCGACCTTGCGGCGGTCGTGCAGCGTCATCAGCGGGAACTGCCCGTGCAGCCCCGCCAGCGCCGTCAGGATGCGCTCCTCCAGCTCCGCAAACATGTCCTTGTGCAGCAGCACGCGCCGGGCGCCGCCGGTCACGACCTCCACCAGATCGCCTTTCTCCTTGAGCCGGGCGATCTGCTCGGCCGCCTCGTCCGGGCCGACGCCGGCCCCGCGCACCAGGTCGGCCGTCGTGAAGCCGGCGAAGCCGCCGAACCAGGCGACCGTCCGGGCGCGCTCCTCGGCGTCGCCGGTCCAGAGCCGCTCGATCCGCTCCAGCATCTCCAGGTGCCGCCGGCGAACCTTCCGCGCGACCGGCTGCAGCACCTGGCCGCCGCCCAGCGTCTGCGCCGCCGACGACTCGCGCACCACGAACGGCTGGCCCCACGTCGCCGTCGCCGGCTCGTCGAGGAACAGCTGGGCCAGCCCCCACTGGCCCGGCGCGATCGCGTCGCAGTCGAGCAGCGCGACGACGCCCATGATCTCCGCCGTGCCGAGGTGGAAGCGCACCGGCAGCCGATGCTTGATCGGCCGCTTGGCGTCGGCCAGGCAGTGCAGCCGCACGGTCAGCACGCGCGACGGCACAAGGTAGCCGGGCGTCGCGATCTCCTGGCCGCGGATCACGTCCTCATGGCGGACGCCGGCCAGGTTGATCGCCGCCCGCTGGCCGCGATGAACTTCCTCGACGGCCTGGTCGTGGTTCTGCAGCGAGCGGACGCGGACGCGCTCGCCGCGCGGCTGCCATTCCAGCTCGTCGCCGATCCGCAAACTCCCCGACGTGACCGAGCCGGTGACGACGGTTCCGTGGCCCTGCACGACGAAGGCGCGGTCGATGGCGAGGCGGAACCACTCGCGGCCGCCGCGCTCCTCCACCTCCCGGCAGGCGTCGGCGATGGCCGCCTTGAGCTCCGCGATGCCGGCCCCGGTGTGCGCGGACGTGGGGACGATCGGGGCGTTTTCGAGAAACGTGCCCTGAACCAGCTCGCGAATCTCCAGTTCGACGACTTCGCGGGTGTCGGCGTCCACGAGGTCGGTCTTGGTCAGCGCGATGACGCCGTGACGGAGGCCGAGCAGGCGGAGGATTTCGAGGTGCTCGCGCGTCTGCGGCATGACGGAGTCGTCGGCGGCGACGACGAGGAGGGCGAGATCGACGCCGGTGGCGCCGGCGAGCATGTTCTTGATGAAGCGCTCGTGGCCGGGCACGTCCACGATGCCGAGGTGGAAGGGCGGCAGGTCGAGGTGGGCGAAGCCGATGTCGATGGTGATGCCGCGGGCCTTTTCTTCGGGGAGGCGGTCGCAGTCGATGCCGGTGAGGGCCTTGACGAGCGAGGTCTTGCCGTGATCGATGTGGCCGGCGGTGCCGAGGATCAGATCGCGAGTCATCCGAGGCTCCTTGCGGCGGGCGGAAGGTCATTGTAGCGCGCCGGCGCGGGGCGTGCGAGCGGTGGTCGAAATGGATTCGCGGATGGGGAAAGGGTAGGATAAGAGAGGTTCGGCGAGCCGGGTCGCGTGAGCGCCCGGAGTTCGACGCGCCCAACGACAGGAGAGCTATCATGAGCCGCAACGGCCAGCCGCCCGACCCGACCGGGCCGGAGATGGAACGATTTCAGGAAAATCGGCTTCGCTTTCCCCTGGAAAAACTGATTGCCTACGAAGGGTTTCACGTCGCCTGGAACCTGGAGGGCACGGAGATCGTCGCCGTCGGGAACTCGATGGAAGAGGTAGGAAACAAAGTGGAAGCGGCCGGTCTGCCGCCGAACCGTGTCGTGTTCGATTACATCGATGGTCCCTGCGCGTGGGACAGAGTCCGCTCCAGTTCCACGGCAACCGCGCGGAAGTAGAACTCGTCGTAATCGGCCTTTATCCCGGAACATGACGGCGCGCGGCTGCTCCGGCTTCCGCCCCGGAGGGGCGGCGGTGAGTAGCCAGGGGTGAAACCCCTGGAGCGACCCGTCTCCCCCACGGGTTCAGCCCCGGAGGGGCGGCGGAACCGCCCCGGTTCATGGATCCTGCCGCCCCTCCGGGGCTGAATCAACCAAGGGAGGCGCCTTTCCCCAGGGGTTTCACCCCTGGCTATTCACCGCCGCCCCTCTGGGGCGAAAAACGATGCTTCACGACCCCCTGCGAAGTTGTGTGGATACCAATGGGACAATCCCCGCGCCTCGCCGTAGAATCCTCTCCGCGCCCGGCTTCCTGCGCGGTGAACGCCTTCATGGAACCCTTGAACATCGCCTTGATCGGCTGCGGCACCGTCGGCGGCGGCGTGGCCAGGCTGCTGCTGGAGCAGCCGGAACGCTTGGCCGCGCGGGCCGGCCGGCCGCTGCTGCTGCGGCGCGTCCTGGTGCGCGACCTCGACAAGCCGCGGGCCGTCCGCCTGCCGCGCGAGCTGCTGACGACCGACCTGCAGCAGGTGGTGCGCGACCCGACCATCCAGGTCGCCGTCGAGCTGGTCGGCGGCGTGGACTGGGCGCGGCGGGCGGTGCTGGCGCTGCTGGAAGCGGGCAAGGACGTGGTGACGGCCAACAAGGCGCTCTTGGCCCAGCACGGGGCGGAGGTCTTCGACGCCGCCCGGCGGCACGGCCGGGCCGTCGCCTTCGAGGCCAGCGTGGCCGGCGGCGTGCCGATCGTCGCCGCCCTGGCCCAGAGCCTCGCCGCCAACCAGATCACGGCCATCCAGGGCATCCTCAACGGCACCAGCAACTTCATCCTGACCGCCATGACGGAGGGCGGAAGGAGCTATGCCGACGCCCTGGCCGAGGCCCAGCGCCGCGGCTACGCCGAGGCCGACCCGACGCTCGACGTCAACGGCGCCGACGCCGCCCATAAACTGGCCATCCTGGCCCACATCGCCTACGGCGTGGCCGTGCCGCTGTCGGCCATCGAGCGGCGCGGCATCGACGCCATCGGCCCGCTCGACGTGCGCTTCGCCGGAGAACTGGGATACGTCATCAAGCTGTTGGCGGAGGCGTTCCTGCTGGACGGCCAGCTGGCGCTGCACGTCTCGCCGGTGCTGCTGCGCCGGGCCGCGCCCTTGGCCCAGGTGCGCGGCGCCTACAATGCCATTTACGTGGTCGGCGACGCGGTGGGCGACGCGCTGTTTTATGGGCAGGGGGCCGGCCAGATGCCGACGGCCAGCGCGGTGACGGCCGACCTGATCGACCTGGCGATCGGCCGCAGTCAGCGGACGTTCCAGACGCTGCGGCTGTGGGCGCCGAACGGGGCGCGGCGCAGCTGCGTTCGCCGAACACGGTGCGCACGCGGTTCTACCTGCGCTTGCTGGTGGACGACCGGCCGGGCGTGCTGGCGGAGGTGACGGGCGTGCTGGCGCGGCACCAGATCAGCATCGCGTCGGTGATCCAGCACGAGGCGCCGGACGAGGCGGAGGGGACGCGGGTGCAGCTGGTCATCATGACGCACACGGCGCTGACGGGGGCGTTCCGGTCGGCGGCGGCGGACATGGAGCGGCTGGGCTGCGTGGCGGCGCCGGCGGTGTATTATCCGGTGGCGGATTGAGGAGGGCGGTTTATCTCCTTTGGCGTTCCCTCCATTGCAGGAAATCGTTACAAGGGAGGCGGCGTATCACGGATTTGGTCAGGGGTCGAAAGGAGTCAGGACCATGCGGGTTGTTGCGTCAGCTGTGGCGTGGACGGGGTTCTTGATTCCGCTCATGACCGCGACGGCCTGGGCCGAGCCGGCACCGCCCGCGGACGACACGGCGCAGGCCGAGAGTCGTCTCGACGTGGTGCTGCGGGAGTGGGCCAAGGCGAGCGAGGCGGTCCAGGAATCGCACTTCACCGTTCAGGTGACGGATTACGATTCGACCGTGGGGGAGGCTCGGCACTCTCGATTGGAGGTGTTCGTCAAGAAACCCGACCTGATCCGCATCGACGCCAGGAAGGAGGACGGCTCTCTTGACAGTTCTTTCGTTTACAAGAAGGGAGTAATCCACGATTTCCGGCCATCCGACCGGGAGGAAATCATGTATTCCCTACCTTCGGACTTTGGCTTTCCTGCGCAGCCGGAGCGGTATCCAGAAGACTGGATGAGCCGCCTCAAAGGAGGGTCTCGAACACTACTCCTGGATCGCCGTGGGCCCACCCGTCTGGAATTTGAAGGAGCGGTTCAACGTCCGCCTTACGAAGGAAGACGACTACTGGGTATGTCTTGAACTTAAACCGCGCCAGCAGCAAGATCACGATTCGATCAAGCACATGCAAGTAGTTCTGGAAAAGAAGACGTTCCGGGTCCGTCGTCTCTGGATAGAATCTCCAAACTTCTCGCAACAGACTTTTGATTTTCAGAAACCAAACGGCGGCTCCGAAGAGGGGGTTACGCCGGAAATCATTCTGAAGGGGCTGCCGGAGGATTACAAGAAAGTCGATCTGGGTTGTCCGGAAGACGCGCTCCGCAAATGGCAAGGCGGTGACGGCCAGCCGACCAAACCGTGATATACGGGACGGGGCGGACATTGAGCAACCGAATTGACAATTCGGCGGATCGCCAGGCGACCATCAACCTCCATTTCAGGGATTAAAACTCCCGTAGCACAACCACAGCCCCATCAACCCACGATGACGCGCCCCTACGGCCGGGCGCACGGCCGGACGAACGCCGCAAACTGACCCGTCGCCGCCCACGCTTTCTCAAAGGTCTGCAAAGAGGTCGTTTGCGGCGCCGTCGGGAAAAACGGATCGTTGAGGGCCGCAGTCCCGTCGTCAAGGCCGACCAATAATGTCGTATGGAAGATGTCCATGCTCCAGTATTCAAGGGCGCCCGTTTGCAGAAAGACGATGGGAGGTTGATTGTCGGCCAACGCGCTTCGCAACTCGCCCAGATTCGACGCGCGAACATGAACCTCGAAGGCGGGGTCGGAGAGGCGCATCACATTGCGGGCGGGCGTGCCGGTCGGTTGCGTATCGAGGAGCAAACGCACCTCGGCCTCGGATCGGTTGTCGCCTTGGTGCGCGAGGACCATTCGGGCGCAGGCCGCCACACACGAATACTCAAGTTCCTGTCGGAAGTGCGGCACGTTGAGCCAGTTGCTCGGCATGGTGCATCATCTCCCGCCCGGTTTGCGGATCGGTCAGCAGTTCGCCCGTTCCGGCATCGACGCGCAGCGTTCCCACGCGGCCGAGCGCGCCTTTCCCCGGCAAAGTGAACACGACGGGAACCGACCAGTAGACGCGCTCCCCCACGGTCAGCTCCGGCGCGCCGCCTCCCAGCTGCGTGCTGAGTTCGTGCATGACATATTGCGTGACCCGCTGCCGCGCGGAAAACGCCGTGACGTTCAGGGGCTGCGTCACCCGAATATTGATGTCCAGAGTGCTTTCCGTGGGCAGCGGCATGGCGGGAAGATGGGTTATCATGGCCTTGTCCCCTTTCGATATCGCATTTTACGGGTGCAGACTCCCATAGCACAACCACAGCCCCATCAGCGTGATGAACGCCGCACTCGCCAGCGGCAGCGCGCGGATCAGCGGCCGCAGCCGTTCCGTCCCGCCCCAGCGCTTGTCGGCGAAGCGGCTGGCGTAGACGACGCCGACGCCGATGGCCACCAGCACGCCGGCCAGGCCCGCGCTGAACGCCAGCAGCAGCGGCAGGCCCAACCACAGCTGTCCCGCCGAGATCGCCACCGCCAGCATGGCGATGGCGTCCCAGCACGGCACGATGCCGCCGCTCACGCCCAGTAGGACCAGCCGCCACCATCCCACCTTCTCCGGCCGCGCCAGGACGGCCGCCGCGCCATGAGCGTGCGGCTCGTGAACGTGGTCGTGCGGATGGGAATGGTCGTGATCGTGATCGTGCCCGTGGTGGTGATGACCGCCACCGATGTGGATGTGGTCGTGGCCGCCGGTCAGTCGGCGCTGGAGCAAGAAGAGGCCAAGCCCTGCGACCAGCACGCCGCCGGCCAGTTCGAGGATGCGCTGCACGTCGGCCGGCGGCGCGTCGCGGAAGAACAGCGGCAGCAGGCCGGCGACGACCAGCACCGCCGCCGTGTGGGTGATCGTGGTGGTAATGCCCAGCAGGACGGCGTGGCCGACGGTGCCGCGCTCGCCGACGAGGTAGGCGGCGACCAGCGTCTTGCCGTGGCCCGGCGTCAGCGCGTGGACCGCCCCGAAGCCCGCGGCCAGCACCAGCAGTACGGCCCACCCCTGGCGGGTGTCGAGCAGTAATTTCAGCAGCGAGTCGGCCTCCGGTTGCGGCGCCGCGGCGGCCTGTGGAGGCCACGGTTGGTCCGGCAGGGTCTCGGCCGCGGTCCCGCCCACGCGGACGTCGGCCTTGACGGTGCGCAGCTGATCGTCTTCTTTCGGCTTGCGTTCGACGCCCGGCTTCGCCATCAGCGCCTCGTCCGGCGCGACGATTTGCTCCAGCGTCACCGAGTCGTCGGCCGTGAGCGTCAGCCGCATCACGCTGAAGTCGTCCTTGTCGTAATTCGCATCGTAGAAGGAGAAATGGTGCGGCCGGCCGGGTTCCAGCTCCCAAGGGGCCGTGAAGCGGAAGGTGTAGATGTTGGTTTGATCGTCGGCGTTGCTGCGGACGCAGGCGAAGACGAGCGGCTTGTCGTCGAGCTTCGCATCGAATTTGTCGGCGAGGACGGCCTTTTGGTGCTTGAGATAGACCGGGTAGAAATCCTTGTAATCGGAGAGTTGGGCGATCTCTTCGCGGGTCAGCTCCAGGGCGGCGGTTTCCGGGGCGACTTCCAGACTGTAGTCCACGGTCACGCCGTCGCGCGTCAGATGAATGTGGAGGGTGCGGTCGTGGTTAGTTTTTGGAACGAGGTGGGCGAAGGCAGATTCACCGCAAAGACACAAAGAACACAAAGAAGACAACAGAGGGAACCAAACTCGGCGCGACCGATTCATGATTTCGTCTTTCTTTTTTGCGTTCTTTGCGCCTTTTGCGTGAGATTTTCTTATTTCTTCTTGCAATGGCTCAGCGCCATGAGGGCGTAGCCGGTCACGAGGTCCGGGTCGCCTTCCATCCAGTGGTCGCTCTCGTTGAGGAAGCTGCCGTCGGGGCGCTGGCGCTTGGCGATGGCCGCGGTGATGTCGGCGCGCCAGTCGTGCTTCTGCCCCTTGGCGTCCGTCACCTCGTCCACGCCCATCACCTCCAGGCACTTGGCCATCGTGTGATAGTAGTAATAGAGGCCCCACTCCGCCCGCGGCCCCGGCATGCCGGGGTTGGCGTCCACCGTGTAGTTCTTCTGAATCCAGTCGTAGGCCGCCTTGACGCGCTTGTCGTCCTTCGAGACGCCGCAGTAAATGAGACTTTTGATCCCCGCATAGGTCATGCTGCCGTAGCCGGGCAGGCCGTCGGCCGGGTTGGCGTCGTCCTTCACCTTGGTCTGTCCGCCGGCCGCGGGGCTGTAGATGAAGCTGCCGTCGTCGATCTTGCCGGCCCACGGCTGGGTGTTGTCCTCGCTCTTGAGGTTCTGGCAGCGGCTCACGAACACCATCGCCTTCTGGAAGGCGGGGTCGTCCTTGGGCACGCCGGCCGCCTTCAGGGCGTCGAGGAAGAACTGCGTATTGGACAAATCCGGCCGCGAATGGCTGTCATAGCCGGCCCCGCCGTAGAAGTCGTCCTTGGGAGTTTTGCCCTGGCTTTCGTCGAATTGCAGTCCCTTGAGGAACTTGGCGGCGTCGGCCACGACCGCCTTGTAGCTGTCGCTGCCGGCGGCGGTCAGGGCCAGCACGTTGACGCAGGTGACGTAGTTCTTAAGGTGCGGGTCGTTGCCGGCGATGGCGCCTTCCTTGGGGTTGATGAGGCTTTCGACGTACCTGAGGCCCTTTTCGACGACCGGGTCCTTGGCGGTGACTTTGCCGGTCTGGAGCATCCCGGTCAACACGATGCCGGTGACGCCGGGCGCCTGCTTGCCGCCCCAGCTGCCGTCCTCGGCCTGATGGGCCTTGAGGTAGGCGATGGCCTTGTCCACGGTCTGGTCCCACTGGCCGGCGGTCGCCGTCGCCTTGGCGTCCGGCGCGGCGGCCGGGACGGTCGTCAGCGTACCCACGGCGGCGGCCAGCGTCAGGGCCAGAATGGCTCGGGGTCGGATGCTCATGGCTGTCATCTCCACAGAGAGGAAGGAAAGGGCGTCACGGCCGCCCTCTTTGCAAACCCCGCGCCGGGCGCGACGCGGCCGTTTTCGGGGCCGGCGGCGAGGGAAAGGCGGCGGCGGTGCGTGCGATTTCGCCAGCGCTGGTCAGAGTCTGCGCGATCCGGCCTTGCCTCATTTTACCCTGACCGCGCGGCGGCGGACAGGCACGGCGTTCGTAAGATGCTGTAACAGCAAGGCGAGCGGGGGGCGTCAGCCCCCTGATTCTTCACGCAGTCGCCGGCAGGATAAGGGGAGTGAGTCATGGCCGGATCGACGGCGGACGGCGAGCGGGAGCAACAGGTGAACGCGGTCGGCGACGCCCCGACCGTCGCGCCCGGCACGGCGCCGGCCGATGCATCTCTTCATACGATCCGCACCGTCGGCGATTATGAGCTGCTGGAGGAGATCGCCCGCGGCGGCATGGGCGTCGTCTACCGGGCGCAACAAGTCAGCCTCCGCCGCACGGTCGCCCTCAAGATGATTCTCGCCGGCCAGTTCGCCTCCGCCGGCGACGTGCGGCGCTTCAAGGCCGAAGCCGAGGCGGCGGCCAACCTGGACCACCCGAACATCGTGCCCATCTACGAGGTCGGCGAGCATGAGGGGCGCCCATATTTCAGCATGAAGCTGATCGAGGGCGACAGCCTGGCCGGGCAGGCGCCGCGGCTGGTTGACGACCCGCGGCGCGCGGCCCGGCTGCTGGCGGCGGCGGCGCGGGCCGTCCATCACGCCCACCAGCGCGGCGTCATCCACCGCGACCTCAAGCCCGCCAACGTCCTGCTCACGGCCGACGACCAGCCGCAGATCACCGACTTCGGCCTGGCCAAGCGCACGGCCGACGCCGGCCCGACGCTCAGCGGCGCGATCGTGGGGACGCCGGCCTACATGGCGCCGGAGCAGGCGTCGGGCCGCAAGGGTGCCGTGACCACGCTGGCCGACGTTTACGGCCTCGGGGCGATCCTTTACGAGCTTCTCACCGGCCGGCCGCCGTTCCGGGGCGACACGCCGCTGGACGTGGTGCTCCAGGTGTTGGAGAAAGAACCGGAGGCGCCGTCGAAAATCAATCCGCGGGCGGATCGCGACCTGGAAGCGATCTGCTTGAAGTGCCTGCAAAAAGATCCGCAAAAGCGCTATCCGACGGCGGCGGCCCTAGCGGACGACCTGGACCACTGGCTGACCGGCGACCCGCTGAGCGTCCGGCCGCCGGGCACGGCGCAGCAGTTCCTGCGCTGGTTGCGGCAAAACGTCCGCGCCGCCGCATGGGTGCTTTTCATCGGCGTGCTGTGCGGCTCGTGGGACCCTGGGGCTGTTCCTGAAGATGCTGCCCTCGCTCTTGTCCGAACTCGCCACGGCCTACAGCGTTTCTCCAAACGACCGCTGGGAACTCCCCTGGCCGGGGCTGTTCGCCTTGGCGCTTATCCCAGCTTGGTTTGCCTGGGTGTTCATCGGCGGCGGCCTGTTCCTCTTCGCCGCCAGCGGATTGCTTCTTCAGTGGACCGTCCGGCCGCGGGACCGTGGGGCCGACGTGCTGACGGGTCTGGCGACGGGCGCGGTCGCCGGACTGACGGCCTTCACTCTGGTCATGGGGCCGATGGTGCTTGTCGGGGTGGTTCGCCAACACTGGGCCGATTTGGCGGCCGTGCAACAGGCGGCGGCGATCGACCGCTCCGCCGCGGGCGGCAAGGCGCTCAACGATGCCGACCAGTACTGGGAGGAATCCATCGTCAGGCGGCATCCCGGTTTTGAGAAGCTGCCGAACGTCCATCAGGTTAGTGAACTTCAACGGCTCAACTATCAGGCTCATCTGGTGGACGAAATCGTGGCCGGCGTCTGGTGGGGCGTGTTCAGCACGATGCTCGGGGCGATGACCGCGTGTTCGCTGTCGGCGGCCGTGGCGGGCTTCTTCGTGCGCCGCGATTACCGTACCTCGGCCGGTCGGTGGGCACGGTGGGCTGCACTGGCACCCTACGGCGAGTTGATGCTTCTCAGCCTCTTCGCGCTCTGGTTCCCGCTGATTGAGGCGACGAACGCTCTCGGGACCAATTTTACTATGCCGCCGCTCGACTTTATCCCATTCGTGCTGCTTCTCTGGGCGGCCGCCCTTGCCGGCGTCTGGCGCAAATGGGCATGGCCGACGCGCTGGACCGCGTATGTCGCCTTGATGTTTCTAGAGGAATGCGCCTGGGACTGGCGAGGGGGCCGCATCCTGCAAGCAGCGCCCTATTTCGCGGCGTTCGCCCTGGTTCTGGCCGTGGCCCACCTCTGGCGCTGGCGGGCGAATCGCCCCGCGAGTCGGTCGCCCTGATTTGGCGCCGGGTTTGCTCGGATCGAGGCCGCCCGAACGCGCGGGCCGAAAACCCTCCGGATGGGAGCCTCCACGCATGGGCGGTGCGCCGTCGTACCTCCGTTGGGACAAGCTCGACTCCTCCGCGCTCGTCCTCGTCAGCCTGGCCGCGGCGGCCGTCGTCGCAGTCGTCCTCATCAAGCTCGGCGTCGTCCGTTGGGCCTTGCGCCTCTTCGGCGTGGTCGTGCGGGCCGTGGTGCGCTGGGGATTCGAGGTGTGGAAGCGCTCTTCTCCTGGGCCGACTGGCCGCGCTTCCTGGCCGTCGTCCTCGTGCTGCTCGTGCTCGGCTGGGCGGCCGGGCTGGAGGCGTCGTGGGTCGCCGTGCTGAGCGGGGCGGCCCTGCTGTTCCTTGGCGTGACGGCCTGCCTCGCCTACATGTTCATCGACCTGGAACGCTACGAGGTCGGCCGCGGCTACAAGGCCGTCCATAATCCCCTCAAGGGACAGCAATTGGCCGTCAATCTGGTCCACTACGGCCACCGGGTCGGCGTGCCGCTGCTGATGACCGCCGCCGTCGCCGCGGTCGGCGGCTTCGCCATGCTCAACCAGGGCCTGTACCAGACCGTTGGGAGGAACTGGTACAGTCTGGTGGAAGGCGCGAAGAACGCGCCGACCTACCTCGACTTCCTGGCGTACCCGGTCGTCCACCTCCTCCGCATCGTGGACTTGATGGATTTTGCCAGCGCGCATCACTTCTTGAGCGTCACCTACGTTCATCCGGTGCAGTGGCCGGCCTCGGCGCTGTTGGCCGGGTTCAAGGTGTTCTTCACCCTGATCCTGCTGCAACAGCTGTTCGCCTCGGTGCGGCGCGGCAAGCTGCTTTCTGAGACTATTGCGGAGTTCTGGAGTCCGCATGAGCCGATCGCCGAGCGGGCGCGGCTTTCGCTGCCGCAGCACGGCGTCGGGGCCGTTCGCCCGTTGCTCCAATCGCTGCGGTCGATCGAGTTTCTCACCAAGGAGCAGCGCGACCAGAATCCCGCGCGTCTTGGCGGACATCGGGCCGGCGGCCTTGCCGATCCTGGTCCGCCATCTGCACGATTCCCATGAGACCGTGCGTGGGATCGCCGCCGGGGCCGTCGGCCGCCTGCATGCCCTCGATGCGACGCCGGAACTCATCAAGCTGCGGCGCGACCCCAGCGACTGGGTCCGTGAGAGCATGGTCGAAGCGCTGGGCACGATCGGCGGGGTGAACCGGGGGCCGAGCCGCAGGAGGCGGCTCCGCGGCCGCGCCCTCGGAGGGCCGAGTCGCCTGCTCGGCTGTCTGAGCCGGAGGAAGGCTCCGGCGCCGGCGCGGGACGCGACGCGCCTCTTCGAGAAGACGGTCGCCACGCTGCGGGCCGCGCTGGCCGACCCGGTCAAGGCGGTGCGCGGCGAGGCGGCGCGGGCGCTGGGGCGGATCGGCCCGGCGGCGTCGGCGTCGGCCGCCGAGCTGATCGCCCTGCTGCGCGACGAGGACGAGTCGGTGCGGCGCCTCGCGGCGGAAGCGCTGGGCCAGGTGGAAGGGCCGGCCGAGGCGGTGGTCGCGGCGCTGGCGGCGGCGCTGGCGGACGTGGCCGAGGCGGTGCGGACGGAGGCGGCCCGGACGCTCGGGTCGCTGAAGGAAAAGGCGGAGGCCGCGGTTCCGGCCCTCTTGCCGCTGTTGCAGGACCACGACGAGTCGGTTCGGCAGGCGGCGGCCGAGGCCGTCGGCCGGATCGGCACGCTCGACGGCGGGGCGACGCCGGCGCTGGCGGCGGGCCTGACCAATCCTGACACGGTGGTCCGCGCCGAGACGGCCGAGGCGCTGGGGACGATAGGCGAGCCGGCCGCCGAGGCCGCGCCGGCGCTGGTCGAGGCGCTCCAGGACTCCAACGACCGCGTCCGGGCCAAGGCGGCGGAGGCGCTGGGCAAGATGGGCGAGGCGGCGGCGGAGGCGGCGCCCGGCCTGGTCCGCGCCCTGCGCGACCGGGACGCCTGGGTCAGCGCGATGGCGGCGGAGGCGCTAGGGGAGATGGGCGAGGCGGCCGACGGCGCCGTGCCGGCGCTGGTGCGGTCGCTGGAACATATCGACGCGCAGGTGCGCGTCAACGCGGCCGAGGCGCTGGGCAAGATGGGGACTGCCGCCGCGACCGCCATCCCGGCGCTGGTGAAGGGGGCCGGCGACGAGGACGCCCGCGTCCGGGCCGGCGCGGTCGGCGCCCTGGGCGCGGTGGGGTCGGACGCGTCGGCGGATCGCGTGCTGCTGGCGGCGCTGGAAGACGCCGACCCGCACGTTCGCGCGGCGGCGGCCGAGGCGTGGGGCCGGCGCGGCGAGGCCGGCGCGGAGGTCGTCGCCGCGCTGCTGCGGGCGCTGGGCGATCCGGCCGACGAGGTGAAGGTGGAGGCGGCCAAGGCGTTGCCGCGGCTGGCCGGCCCCACGGACGCGGTGATCGACGGCCTGTGTGCGCTGCTGGAGGACGACGACGCCCTGGTTCAGGTCCACGCGGCGCTGGCCCTGAGCAAGTTCGGATCGGAGGGGGTCAAGGCGGGGCCGGCCCTGCTGCGGGCCGTCCAGACCGGCGAGCTGAGCGTGCGCGAGCAGGCCATGCGGGCGCTGGCGACGATCCAGCCGCCCGAGGTCGTCCCCGCGCTGTCGGCCGGCCTGAAGGACGCCAGCGGCGAGATGCGCAAGGTGGCGTCGGCGGCCCTGGTGAAGGCAGCGTCGGTGCCGCCGGAGCTGGCGCCGGAGCTGACGGCCGCCCTGCACGACCCGGAGGTGCAGGTGCGGGCCAACGCGGCGCACGCGCTGGCCCGACTGGAGGCGCTGCCGGCCGAGGCCGTGCCGGCGCTGATCGAATGCGCGACGGACCCGCGCGACGACCTGCGCATGAACGCGGCGCTGGCCCTGGGCAAGGCGCCGGCGGCGCGGTCGGCGGAGGTGTTCGCCCATCTGATCGACGACCCCAACCCGCGCATCCGCCTGATCGCCGCGCGGTTTTTGCTGTCGCAGGACCCCGCCGACGCCCGCGCGGCCGCAGTGACGAACGCCGCCCTGGCCGACCCCTCGACGAAGCTGCGCAAGGGGGCGCTGGCCCTGATCGAATCGCTCGGCGCCGGCGCCGCGGCGTGGCGCCGCCCTCCAGGAGCGGGCGGCGCAAGAAGACGATCCGAAATTGCGGGAGGAGGCCGCCCGGCTGGTCGAAGCGCTGGAGGCGGAGGCCGGCGACGCGTCGCCCGCCGACGCCCCTGGCGCTTCAGGCGATCCGTTGATTCGTCTTCCCGCGGCCGGCGTGTGAGCGGACGGCGCTCACTTTCCTGGCTGGTCCGCCTTCACCTCGACGGTGACGGACATTCCGGGTCGCAGTTTGCCGTCGGGGTTCGGCAGCTGGATCTCGACGCGCAGCGAGTCCCCGATGCCGTTGGATTCAAAAGCCCCGGCCTTCCGCGTCACCTTGCCCTTGAACGCCACGGCCAGTGGCGGCGCGTTAATCACGACCGAATCGCCGACGGCGACCTGCGAGGCGCTCCTCTGATCCACGTCGAAGACGGCGCGAACCACGTCGTCGCGCATGATGGTGATGAGCGGCACCGATTCGCCCTGCCGCTGCGGCGCCACGGTCGTGCCCACATCGACCGTGCGCCGGGCCACGAAGCCGTCGAACGGGGCGACGATCTTCGTGAAACTCAGTTGCGTCTCCGCCCGGCGAACCCCGGCCTGCGCGACGGCCACGCCAGCCTGGGCGGCCTTGATCGCAACCTCGGACTGGCCGACTTCCGTCACGGCCGCGCCGCGCGCCGCCTCCGCCGTCTTGACCTTGGCCTCCGCCT
Organism: uncultured Planctomycetaceae bacterium; assembly: GCA_963771935.1. Classification (GTDB taxonomy): domain Bacteria; phylum Planctomycetota; class Planctomycetia; order Gemmatales; family Gemmataceae; genus UBA4732. The sequence goes on from CAVYVK010000011.1 coordinate 589,909, forward strand.
CCTCCATCGCGGCCATGGCGGCGTCGGCCTTGTTCACGCGCGCCTCGAAATCCTCCTTCGATATGGTGCCTGGCGTCAGGCTCAACTGCCGCGCACGATCCGCATCGGCCTTCGCGAAGTCGGCGGCCGCCTTGGCGCTCTTGACGGAGGCCCGCGCCGACTCCACCGAGGCCTCCGCCTGGGTCGTCCGCGCCTTGGCCGCCTGCGCCCCCACCTCGGCCTGCTCGACCACCGCCTTCGCCTGGTCCAGCTTGGCGACGGCCGCGTCCAGATCGTCCTTCAGCTCCGGCGCGTCCAGCTCGATCAGCGCCTGTCCCTTCTTCACGCGGTCGCCTTCATCCACGTTCACCTTGTCCACAGTGCCGGCGACGCGGGAGGACAGATCGGCCCTCGCGTCCGCCAGGATTCCGCCGGTGAAACTCACCTCATGCGGGGCGTCGGCGGGCTTCTTGTCGTCGGCGCGCGTGGCGCCCACGACGCCGAGCGACAGGACGGCGATCAGAGCCGGTTTCAGCCATTTCGACCCCATAACGCATCTCCTTTAGAGGTGTAGGTTCCGGTGCGCGTCCGCCCTTCCCTCGACGGGTATGATATTCCGGCCGGACGCAATTCGTACAAAGACCGGAATGCCGTTCGAGAGGACTGCCGATGCCGCTGAAAATCTCCGCCTTCCCCAAGTGCTACATCGAGCCGATCGCCGGCGCCCGGACCATGTCGGTCTTCGACTGGATCGACATGGCCCGCTCCCTCGACGCCGACGGCCTGGAAATGTACGACGGCTTCTTCACCAGCCTCGAACCGGCCTACCTCGACCACGTCGGCGCGGCGATCCACGCCGCCGGCTTCGCCATGCCCATGCTCTGCTGCTCGCCGGACTTCACCAACCCCGACGCCGACGGCCGTAAACGCGCCCTCGATCGGCAAATCGAACGCATCCGCGTCTGCCGCCGGCTCGGTGGGCCGAAGTCGGTCTGCCGCGTCCTCAGCGGTCAGCGCTACCCCGACGTGTCCCGCGAGCAGGGCGTGGCGTGGGTGGTGGACGCGATCACCCGGCTGCTGCCGGTCGCGCGGGAACACGACGTCATCCTCGGCATGGAGAACCACTACAAGGACGGCTTCTGGAAATACCCTGAATTCGCTCAGAAAAAGGATGTTTTTCTGGAGATCCTCAACGCCGTCCCGGATCGGGAACATTTCGGGGTGCAATACGACCCCTCCAACGCGATCGTGGCCGGCGACGATCCCGTCCAGCTGCTGCGCGACACGGCCGATCGCGTCGTCTCCATGCACGCCAGCGACCGCTACTTGGCGGAGGGCGCGACGCTGGACGACCTGCGCCAGACCGACGGCACGCTCGGCTATTCGCCGAACCTGCGGCACGGCGTCACCGGCAAGGGCCTCAACGACTACGACGCCCTCTTCCGCATCCTGGCCGACCACCATTACGCCGGCTGGGTCAGCATCGAGGACGGCATGAACGGCATGGGCGAGATGGCCGAATCGCTAGCCTTCCTGCGGCGGATGGGGAAGAAGTATTTTCCGGAGGCGTAAATGCGGCAGGTGCGCACGGCGATCGTCGGCTGCGGCAAGGTGGGGCGCATTCACGCCGACGCCCTGAAAAGCGTCGCGGAGGCGGAGTTCGTCGCCGTTTGCGACAGCGACGCGGCGCGAGCGGCGGCCTTCGCGGGGCAGTACGGCGTCCGTCCTTACACGGACATCGGCGATCTGTTGAAGAACGCCGGCGCCGAGGCGGCGATCCTCTGCACGCCGCACCCGCTGCACGCCGAGTCGGCGGCGCGGGCGGCGGAGGCCGGCGTCCACGTCCTGGTCGAGAAGCCGCTGGCGGCGAACCTGGCCGACTGCGACGCCATGCTGGCGGCGGCCGACAAGGCGGGCGTCCAGCTCGGCGTCGTCAGCCAGCGGCGCTTCTTCGAGCCGGTGCGGCGGATGCGCGGCCATTACCGCCGGCAAGATCGGCCGGCCGATGCTGGGCACGTTCGTGATGCTCAGCTCGCGCGACGAGGCCTATTACCGCTCCGACCCGTGGCGCGGCCGCTGGGACACGGAGGGCGGCGGCGTGCTGGTCAACCAGTCGCCGCACCAATTGGACCTTTTGCAATGGTTCATGGGGCCGATCGAGGAGATCAGCGGCTGCTGGGCCAACCTCAACCACCCGTCCGTCGAGGTGGACGATACGGCCGTCGCGGTGGTCCGCTTCAAAAGCGGCGGCCTGGGAAGCGTCGTGACGAGCGTAGCGCAGCAACCCGGCGTCTACACCAAGGTCCACGTCCACGGTTCCAACGGGGCGTCGGTCGGCGTGCAGACGGACGGCGGCGCGACGTTCATCGCCGGCGTGACCGGCATGGCGGAAGCCCCGTTCAACGACGTGTGGACGGTTCGCGGGGAGGAGGCGCTCTTGGCCGGCTGGCAGGCGGAGGACCGCGAACAGTTCCGGCGCATCGACCCGGTCGTGCATTATCACGCCTTGCAGGATCGCGATTTCCTGCAAGCGGTGCGGGAGGGGCGCGAACCGCTGACGACGGGGCGCGAGGGGCGGGTGGTCGTGGCGATGTTCACGGCGATATACCAGTCGAACCGGGAGCGGCGGGCGGTGCGGATGGCGGAACTCGGCGAGCGGCCGGCGTGAGCCGGCTGATGTCCTATCGAGAACTGGTTCGCGCTCGGGGAAGAGGACGCCGACGCATGGCCTTTCGTCAGCGGCGCGATGAGTGGAGCGACTTCTTGCGGCATCACGCCGAGGAGCTACGATCCTGCGGCCTCCCCGACGAGGTATTGCGGGACCGACTGCGCTTTTTCGTCTTTCTCGATCACGGCTTCGACGAGCGGGTTTGGGCCAAAAGCCCTCACGCCTTCTTTGACGCAAGGCCGCTTACCGACGAGCAGATCGGCCGCCTAGCGGAGTTTGTGGCACGACACTTCGGGGAACATTACCGCGTCCGGATTGCGTCGCGTTGGCAGCGAGAGTAGCAGTAGCCTCGCTCCAAGAGGACCATTGGATGTTGTGGGACGGTTTCCCTGATGCCCCGTTTACGTTACACTCCAAAAGGTCTTTCGCCGGGTGCCATGCTTTCGCGGCCGCTCCCAGGCTTCGCCGCTCATCCCCGGCTGCTTGGGCCGCGAAAGCATGTCGTCCCCCGACCGCATCCGGCGAGGGCAAACATGCTTTCGCGGCCCGGCACGTCGCCGACGACAAGGCCGGTCTCCGAAGGCCGCGAAAGCATGGCACCCGTACTTGATTCCAGACCCGGAAACCTCATGCCTCCCATGAAAACTCTCGCCACAACCCTGTATCCCTTCGTGCCGTCCGGCGGGCGGTTCCAGGAGTCGCTCGACTTCTTCGCCGCCTTGGGTTTCGAGACGACGTGGCGGCAGGACGGGCTGGCCGGCCTGCGCTTCGGCGGCGCCTACTTCCTTCTGCAAGACATCGACGTGCCGGAGTGGCAAAAGAATCAGATGATAACCTTCGAGGTCGCGGACCTGGACGCCTACTGGGCGGAGTTGGAGCCGAATGACCTGCCCGGCCGGTTCCCGGGCGTAAAGCTCCGGCCGCCGACCCAGTTCCCCTGGGGCCGCGAAATCCACATCGTCGATCCAGCCGGCGTGTGCTGGCACGTACGGCAGGCAAAGCGCGAGGCGTGACGCTGGAGGCAAGCGGTTTCCCTTATGATTCGTTCGTGTTACGCTGCATGAGTCTTTCGGTCGCTGTTCCTTTGTTTCGCGGAGGCAACGATGGAGACGGAACCGATGGGGAAAGTGGTCGTCACGGCTCGCCTGGAAAACCTCGAAGATGTGTACAAAGCCGCGCAGGCCGCCTTGCCCGCCGATCAGGTGCGCACCGTCGAGGTGACGGACGCCCTCATCGACACCGGGACGACGGGGCTGCTGGTCCCACGGCGCCTGATCGCGCAGCTCGGACTCTTGCCGCTGAGGACGCGAACCGCGCGGACGATCGGGGGCAAAGTCGAAGTTTCCATGGTTCGGGCCGTCCGCATCACGATCCAGGGCCGCGACTGCATCAGCGACGTCGGGGAAATCCCGGATGAATTCTCGGTCATGGTCGGGCAAGTGCCGCTGGAGCTGATGGATTGGGTCGTCGATCCGAAGGGGCGGCGGCTGATCGGCAACCCCGAACACGGCGGCGTACAGATGATCGAGATCTGAACGGGCCGGCCGGACTCGTGACGCGAGGGCGACTGCATGTCCCTGAAAGCTCTGCAAACCATCCCCATTCTCCGCCGGACGCCATGCTTTCGCGGCCGATCCCAGGTTCCACCGCTCATCCCCGACCGCCTGGGCCGCGAAAGCATGGCGTCCCCGACCGCATCCGGCGAGGCCAACCATGCTTACCCGGCCGCGCACCACGGTATACTATCGGAAGAGCAAACCGTACCGCGTCTCTGCGATGGAGGCCCCATGAAGCTCTCGGAAACGGTCAGCGAAGTGATCGCCCTGGCGGAGGCGATCCGCAACTACTGGGACGCCGAGCTTCCGAAGCGGCATCCCGACTACCCGTTCGTCCACCCCGGAGAGGACGACGGGCCGCCGCCGCCGGAGGAACAGAAGCTCAAGGCACTCCTGGCAAGTCTGCCGGAAGATGTCATCTACAAACTCGCTCTGATTACGTCCCTCAGCTGGGGAAATTTCGGCGCCGAAGATGTGGCGGGGCGCTACGAGGAGGTGAAACAGAGGTACGAGACGCCAGAGTGGGCGGCCGCTCAGATGGTGGAGAATGCGGTTCTGGCGGATGAACTGATCGATGGGCTGGCCGAGCTGAAAAAGGCCGGCGTCGATGTGGACCAGCTGACTTTCGCGTCCGTCTCTTCAGGCCGTTAGATCGGCGGAGCAGCGAGGCGGGGCGACTGGTTCGTCTCCCACGACGCGGGAATTGTCGAGGGAGTCTTGATTTGTCCTCCAACGCCTTTTCGGTTCATCTGGAGGCGCTGCTGCGGGATGCGGATGAACTAAACGGCATCCATCGCCAGCTCAGGACGGGGAGCCCGGGACGACAATACGGCCTGGCGTCCTTGAACCGCGCCGCCGTAGTCATGAGCGTCTCGGCGTGGGAGTCCTACGTCGAGGAACTGATGCGGGAGTCGGTGCAGGCGCTTCGGCCCCCCGCACCGCCTCTCGGCGCGTGGCCGGCATGGAACGCTTATGTGCTGGGCCTGCTGGGAAGGTTCAACACGCCCAATCAGGTCAACGTGGAACAACTCATTCGCAACTGCCTCGGCCTGCCGGATGTTCATCTATCCTGGACCTGGCAGAACTGCCCGTCGGCGCAGGCCGTGCAGCGGCTGACGGACGCCATGACCTCCCGACATGAGATCGCTCACGGCGTCAACCCACGGCCCATCATCCATAACCGCACCTCCGCCCCATTGCCGCGTTTCTTTCTCCGGTTGGCGCGTTGCACCGACGACGCCGTTCGCAATCATCTGGTCAACGTTCATGGCGTCGTCCCTGGCCGCCTTGATCGGCCGCTCGCCAGGCGCGCCAGTTGACGCCGCCGCCCCGGCGCCTTAGCCTGCGTATACTCGCCGTCTCGCACCCCGCGGAGGAACCCCGATGAAGCTCCCGGCCCTGTCCACGGCCCTCGTCCTCTCCTTGGCGCTGACCACCGTCCGCGCGGCCGACGATCCGACGCGCGTTCTGCCCGACGGCCAGAAGCCGCAGGACGCCCGCATCGGCAAGGTCCGCACCCTCAACGACAAGGACTTTCTCTTCACCCCGCCCACCGACCTCGAGACCTGGAAGGCGCGGCGCCAGGCCTGCGCGAACAGGTCCTCGTCGCCGAGGGGCTCTGGCCGATGCCCGAAAAGACGCCGCTCCACGCCGTGATTCACGGCAAGATCGACCGCGATGAATATACGATCGAAAAAGTCTTCTTCGAGAGCACGCCGGGCCACTACGTCAGCGGCAACCTGTACCGGCCCAAGGGCAAGAGCGGCAAGCTGCCCGGCGTGCTGTTCCCACACGGCCACTGGGAGGACGCTCGCTTTTTCGACGCCGGCGAGAAGGCGGCCCAGGCGGCGATCAAGAGTGGCGGTGAGAAGACCGAGGCCAGCGCCCGCTACTTTCTGCAGGCGCTCCCGGCCCAACTCGCCCGCATGGGCTGCGTCGTCTTCCAGTACGACATGGTCGGCCACAGCGACAGCAAGATGATCCCCCACCGCGAGGGCTTCACGGACGCCGAGGCCGAACTGCGGCTGCAAAGCTTCATGGGTTTGCAGACCTGGAACAGCATCCGCTCCCTCGACTTCCTGCTGTCGCTGCCGGACGTGGACCCGACGCGGATCGGCGTCACCGGGGCCAGCGGCGGCGGCACGCAGACGTTCATCCTCTGCGCCGTGGACGATCGGCCGACGGTCGCGTTCCCGGCCGTGATGGTGTCCACGGAGATGCAGGGCGGCTGCGTCTGCGAGAACGCCTCCTACCTGCGTCAGGGGACCGGCAATGTCGAGCTGGCCGCCCTGTTCGCGCCGAAGCCGCTCGGCATGACCGGCGCTCACGACTGGACGCTGCACGTCGAGGAAACCGGCCTGCCGTCGCTGAAGGCGCTGTACAAGCTCTACGGGGCCGAGGACCGCGTCATGGCCAAGGTTTTTCCGCAGTTCGAGCACAACTACAACCAGGTCAGCCGCGAGGTCATGTACAACTGGTTCAATAAATACCTCAAATTGGGCCAACCGGAACCGGTGACGGAGAAGCCGTTCGAGCCGGTCGTGCCGACGAGAAACCTCTCGGTCTACGACGAGCAGCATCCCTTGCCGAAGGACGCGGTGGACGCCTCACGCCTGCGGCAGCTGCTGACGGAAGAGTCGGACCAACAGATCGAGGCGCTGCTGCCCAAGGATGCGAAGGGATTGGACGAGTATCGCCGGGTGATCAGCACGGCCCTGCGCGTGATGATCCACGACGAGCTGCCGCGGTCGGAGGACGTGGAGGCGAAGGAGGTCGGCGACCGCCAGGAGCAGGGCGGCGTCATCTCGCGCCGCTATCTGCTGAGCCGCAAGGGCGCCGGCGAACAGGTCCCGGCCGTCGGCATGTGCCGGGCCAACTTCAACGGCACGGTCGTCGTCTGGGTCCACCCCGACGGCAAATCGAGCCTGTTCAAGAACGGCAAGCTGGTCCCCGAAGCGGCGCAGATCCTCGACGGCGGCGCCGGCATCTTCGCGGTGGACGTGTTCGACGTGGGCGAGCTGGCGCTGGACAAGCCGTCGGCCGTCGATCCGAAATTCGCTGGCTATACGTTCTGTTACAACAAGCCGCTGCTGGCCCAGCGCGTCCACGACATTCTTACGGCGATCGCCTACGTCCGCGGTCACGAAAAGACGAAGCAGGTCGATCTTATCGGTTTTGAGGCGGCGGGTCCGTGGGTGCTGCTGGCGCGGCGCTGTGCGGCGACGCGGTGGAGCGGACGGCGGCGGACGTACACGGCTTCCGCTTCGAGAAGGTCAAGACGACGGACGATCCGATGATGCTGCCGGGCGCGCTGAAGTACGGCGGTCTGTCGGCGCTGTCGGCCCTGGCCGCGCCGGGCGAGGTGTTCATCCACAACCAACACGGGACCGGCATGGGCCGTTGGATGAAGGCGGTCTACGAGGCGGCCGGCGCGGCGGACAAGTTCGCGGCGGACGACCGCGCAGCGGCGCCCGACGTGGTGAAGTGGCTGTTACGGTAGTGGTTCATCAACTTCCCGATGGGCGAGCGGCAGGGTTCATCCCCGCCGCTGGGGCGAAAACCGCCGGGATGAACCCATTGGTATCTACACAAGCGCGGGCGTTGCCTTCGCCCCGGAGGGGCGGCGGTGCATAGCCAGGGGTGAAACCCCTGGAACGAGGACCGGCCTCCCCTCCGTTTCAGCCCCGGAGGGGTGGCGGTATCTCGCACCGCCGCCCCTCCGGGGCTTCCTCGACCCAGCCTCTCGACCAGGGGTTTCACCCCTGGCTATGCACCGCCGCCCCTCCGGGGCTAACGACGGAGCAGCTGCGCCATTTTGTGTAGATACCAATGGGATGAACCCGGCGGCTCGCCTCGCCCGTTTCACTCCTTAACATGCGCCAGGACGAACTTGCACAGCGCCTCGGCGCAGGGGTCGTCGTCCTTGGTCGTCCTGCCGATGATGTCGAGGTGGTTGCGGTCCTTGATCTTCAGCGTCTCGGCGGAAACCTTCTTCGCCTGGAGCGCCTTGCAAAAATCCTCCGACGCCACGTCGCAAAATGGATAATCCTGATCCCCATAGACGATGAAAAACGGCGGACAGCCCTCGTGGACGTGGTTGCGCGGGCCGGCCTGCTTGCGCACCTCCGGGTCCTTGCCGAAGACCTCGTTGAACATCTTGTCGGGGATGCCGTAGACGCCGCTGATCGGCATCACGCCCTTGACGTCCTTGAGCGACAGCCCCTCGGCCTGGAGGTAGCTCTCGTCGGTCGCCAGCAGCGAAACGAGATGGCCGCCGGCGGAATGGCCGCACAAAAACAGCTCGTCGGCCCGACCGCCGTACTCGCCGATGTGCTTGTGCGTCCAGGCGAAGGCGGCGGCCACGTCCTTGACGTGTTCGGGGTGCTTGACGTGCGGCGACAACCGGTAGCTGATGACCACGGCGCCGATGCCGTGGCGGGCGAACATCTTGCCGATGCCCTCGTAGACGCCGAAGAAGTTCCGGTCGCCGAACACCCAGGCGCCGCCGTGGACGAACATCACGACCGGAAAATCCTTCTTGCCATTCGGCAAATACAGATCCAGTTTATGCTTGTCCTTGTCGGCGTCGTCGCCGTCGCGGTAAGTGACGTCCTTGGTCGCCTCGACCTCGTAGCGCGTGTCGTCCGCCGCGGCGGGCCCCGCGGCCCGCGCCTGGCGGGGGCCGCAGCCGGTCAGAAGAAGGGCGGCGCTCGCCAGGCCCATGCAAGCCGTCAACACGCGGAATCGGCGAATCATGTCGGGTTTCCTCGTCGTGCCAGGACCAGTCCGGGGGCGTCGTTGCTCTGTATACTTCCGATCGTCGAGACGGGTTTCGCCGCCTTCACGGGCGGTCCCCCAGCAGGTGCAGCAGCGCCGCGACCGCCTGGGCCGCGTCCAGCTCGCCGCCGCGCCAGCGGAAGAGCAGGTTCTGCAAGGCGCCGTCGCCTTCGATCCGCGCCGCCATGAACCGCCCGGCCAGCGTTTCCTGGGCCAGCCGCAGCAATTCGTCGGTGGCGTCCCGGCCGGCGCGGCGCGGCGGACAGGCCGCGATCGCCGTCCACAACGCCTCGACGCCGGCTCCGGTGCGGCGCTGACGCGCAGCACCGGCGGCGCCCGGCCCGCCGACAACGCCAGCGCCGCCAGCACCTGGGCCTCGACGCGCTCCGCCCCCGGCAGGTCGGCCTTGTGGATCACGACCACGTCGGCCACCTCCAGCAGCCCGGCCTTCTCCCATTGCAAATCGTCGCCGGTCTCCGGCTGCAACAGCAGCACCACCACGTCCGCCAGGGCGCGCACGGCCGTGTCGCCCTGGCCGGCGCCGACCGTCTCGACCAGCACCACGTCGAAGCCGAACGCCTCGCAGACGCGGATGAGTGGGCCGAGATGCTCGGCCACGGCGCCGCGGCCGCCGGCGGCGGCGAGGCTGCGGATGAAGACGCCGTCGTCGTCGGCCCGCGACGGCATCCGGAAGCGGTCGCCGAGCAGGGCGCCGCCCGTCAGCGGACTTTGCGGATCGCACGCCAGCACGGCGACCGTTTGGCCATGTACCCGCGCCTGCTCCATCAGCTTGCCGGCCAGCGTGCTCTTGCCGACGCCGCCGCCGCCGGTCAGCGCGACCACCCGCGCCGGACGGATCGGCGCGCCGAGGCCGGCAAGAATAGTATCCACGTGCTCGCCGCGCGCGATGAGGGTGAGCAGGCGGGCCAGGGCGTTGCGGTCGCGGCGGCGGAAGCGCTCGAGCAGGTCGTCAAGCATGGCCCGGCCTCGGGTTCCGCTGGAGGAAGGCGACGATGTCCGGAAGCGGCGTGCCGGGGCCGAAGACGTGGGCCACGCCCATCTCCAGGAGTTTGGGAACGTCGGACTCCGGGATGATGCCGCCGATCAAGACGCCGACGTGGCCGAGGTCCGCCTCGCGCAGCAGCTGGAGGACGCGCGGCACCAGGGTCATGTGGGCGCCGCTGAGGATGCTGAGGCCCAGCCAGTCGGCGTCCTCGTCGGCGACGGCGCGGACGACGGCCTCCGGCGTCTGCCACAGGCCGGCGTAGATGACGTGCATGCCGGCGTCGCGCAGGGCGCGGGCCACGACCTTGACGCCGCGGTCGTGGCCGTCCAGGCCGACCTTGGCGAGCACGACGCGGATGGGGGGTGCGGAGATCATTGGGCCGTTCCCGGAGAGAAAATATCCTGGCGAACCGGGGCGGGCGAGCGGGGTTGCGTCAGCGCCCGAGTGCGCATCGTTTCTGAGAGCAACGAACTCGGGGCGCTGACGCAACCCCGCTCGCCTCTACTTTACCATCCGGGGGGACTACGATGCGATGGGAAGGCGCGAACCCCGAACCGAACGTCGGGCGCGAGGAAGGAAAGGGGCGACGGCCGACGAGCGCGGTCAGGAGCCGGTGGGAAGGTGGAGCTTGGAGGCCACGGTGCTGAAGGTGTTGCCGACCTTGAGGCCCAGGCTGTTCAACGAGCCGATGCAGACCATCACGATCAGCGCCAGCATGACGGCGACCTCGACCGCCGCGGGGCCGTCCTCCTCTTTGAGAAAGCGGATAAAACTCTGTTCGAGATAGCGCACGGGATAAACGCTCCTGTTCGGGGAATGGTGCGAGGGGGCAAGCGGCGCCGACGCGTTCACCCAACTCTAGGTTGGGGTTGCGGCGGCGTCAAGTTGTCGGGGCGGCGGCCGACTGCCGGCGGAAGGCGCGGCCCATAGGCTATCCTCCCGTTCGCCTGCGTTCCGAGGGAGTGCGTCCATGACAAAGCAGCTGTGGTTGACGGCGGCGCTGGCGCTGGCGGCCGGGTGCAATCCGCAGAAGCCCGTCCCGATCGACGACCCGCTGGCGCCAGGACCAGGCCCGGCCGCCGACGTGTACTCGCCGCCGCGGCATTACGTCTGCTGCCGCGCCTCCGGCCCCCTCACGATCGACGGGCGGATCGACGAGGCGGCCTGGGACGCGGTCCCGTGGACCGAAGATTTCATCGACATCGAGGGGGACCGCAAGCCGGCGCCGCGCTTCCGCACGCGGGCCAAGATGCTCTGGGACGATCGCTACTTCTACATCGCCGCCGAGATGGAAGAACCCCACGTCTGGGCCACGCTCACCCAGCACGACTCCGTCATCTTCCAGGACAACGACTTCGAGCTGTTCATCGACCCCGACGGCGACAACCACAACTACGCCGAGTTCGAGATGAACGCCCTCAACACCGGCTGGGACCTGCTGCTGGACAAGCCGTACAAGGACGGCGGCAAGGCGGACAATTCGTGGGAGATTCCGGGCCTGAAAACGGCGGTTCACGTGGACGGCACGCTCAACGACCCGCGCGACGTGGACCACGGCTGGTCGGTGGAGATCGCCCTGCCGTGGGAAGTGCTCGGCAAGCTGTCGGCCCAGCCGGCCCCGCCGCACGACGGCGACCAGTGGCGCGTCAACTATTCGCGCGTCGAGTGGAAGACCAAAATCGAGAATGGCAAATACGTGAAAACGCCCGGCGAGCGCGAGGACAACTGGGTGTGGTCGCCGCAGGGCGTGGTCAACCTGCACCGGCCGGAGACGTGGGGCTACGTCCAGTTCTCGACGGCCGCGCCGGGGACGGAGGCGTTCCGCCCCGACCCGGCCGGGCCGGTCAAGCATCAGCTCATGCGCATTTACTATGCTCAGCACGACTTCCATGAGGCCCACAAGCACTACGCCAAGACGCTGGAGGAGTTGGGTCTCGGCGGCCTGCGAGACGAGACGATGACCGGGCCGCCGGCGCTCAAGGCGGAGGACGATCATTTCCGGGCGACGGCGGAGGTCCGGCTGCCCGACGGCGGGACGCGGCGGTGGAGCGTCCGCGAGGATTCGCGGCTGTGGCCGACCGATGAGCCGCGGCCGTGAGAGGACGACCCCAATCTCCGGGGCGGTATTGGTGGTGGGCTTACGGGTGCCATGCTTTCGCGGCCCTTCGGCGACCCGTCTCCTCTCCCGAGAGATGTGGGGCCGCGAAAGCATGTCGGTCGCCGACCCCATGCTTTCGCGGCCCATAAAGCCGGGGAAGGCGGATGCAGCCGGGGAAGGCCGCGAAAGCATGGCACCCGCAAACTCTCCGATAGGCCAGAATCCGCGCACGCTCCCAAAAGACCCCAATCTCCGGGGGGCGCTGTATCGCCGAATGCCGCTCCGTTCATACAATGCAGAAGAACCTTGGACAAAGTTCGGGCGATTCGGGCGGAATAGGCTGCTGGGGCGAGATGTTCCAGAGACCGCCCAACCTCGTTCCGTGTCCTTCATCCCGTTTCCCCAGGGAATGCCCATGCTGAACTTCCTCGCGCGTCTCCGCCGATCCCACTCCGCCCGCGCCCACGCGGCCGCCCCCGCGCCACCGCCCGACTGCGATTGGAGGCGCTGGAGGATCGCACCCTCCTGTCCACGTTCTTCGTGGTTCCGGCGGGTTCCGCCGACAACGTCACCCGGTTCGGCAGCCTGTCGCAGGCCTTGGCCGCCCCCGGCCTGGGCGCCGGCGGCGTCGTGCAGATCGAGCCGGGCGCCTCTCCCGGCGCCATTCAGAACAGCGACCTGCCGGCCGTCGCCGGCCTCACCATCCAGGGCGACCCGACGGCCCCGCTGTCGTCCATCCCGCTATTCAACCTCACCAACGCGCTCGTCATCGGCGGCGGCCAGGCGGGATTCACCCTGAACCACGTCAACGTCGGCCTGGTTGGCGCCGGCGGCGTCGTCTTCGACACGACCGCGGCCATTCTCGATTCCAGCGTCACGGATTTCAACTCCACGGCCCCCGCCGCGGTCGTCTTCGCCGGCGGCGCCGACGCGCTGCTCCAGTCCACCGTGACGAACGGGGGCGGCGCCGGGCGCCGGACCTGGTGGACGTGCAGCTCGCGGGCGCCAACCAGCTGAGCGGCGACACGTTCGCGGCCGACTGCGCCGACCGGCAGTCTGCTGGCCTACCGCGCCGCCGCCTCCGTCGCCGTTCCGGATCAGGTCCGCGACGACGCCTTTATCGCCGCCGCCGGAACCTCGACCGGAAGCCCCCTGGTGGAAGTGGCCCAGGTGGGCCAGGCGAGCGTGGTCTTTCAGGACGACACCTTTTCGGACCCCAATCCCAACGTCACCGGCATTCGCCTGGAACCGGGCACGCAGGGGACCCAGATCCTCGGCAACGTCATCAGTCTCACGGGCGGGGCCGCGGCCGGCGTCGCGATCTTCGGCGGCATTCAGACCGAGACGCCGGTCGTCACCAGCGCCTTTCTCCAGGGCAACCAGATCAGCACCAACGGCACGGGGACCGGCCTGGTCATCACCACCGGCGTGAGCGAGGCCGGCGTCGTGGACGTGAAGGTCCAGGGCAACGAGTTCTACGACAATCAGCTGGCCGTCAACGTGCTGGAGGCCGGCGGCCCGACCGACGGCATCGACCTGGGCGGCGGCAGCCAGGGCAGCCTGGGCGACAACGACCTGCGCGACAATCTCCCCGCCGGCACGTTCGACACGTCGAACAGCCTGGGCAGCAATGCCGCCTTCGTCGCCATCCTGTTCAACGACGTGCTGAAGCGGGCCGGCGACCTGAGCAACCCCAACGACGCCGGGTCGTTTCTCAACGCCCTCAACAGCGGCGCCCTGAGCCAGGCCCAGGTCGCGGCCGCCATCATCGACTCGCCGGAAGGGCTGGGCGTCCTGGTCGGTGGGCTGTACCAGAGGATCCTGGACCACGGCCCCGACCCCACCGGCGAGGCAGGCTTCGTGAGCTTCCTCCAGAACGGCGGCACGGTCGAGCAGGTCGTCGCCGACATGGTCCTGTCGCCGGAGTACACCGCCCGCTTCGGCGCCGACGATGCGTTCGTCCAGTCGCTTTACACCCGGCTCCTGGGCCGCACCGCCAGCGCCAGTGAATTGGCCACGTGGGTCGCGGCGCTGCCGACGCTCGGCCGGGCCGGAGTGACCAGCCGGTTGCTGACCTCGGTGGAGTTCCGCACCGACGTGGTGAATGAGCTGTACGGCTTCGTCATCGCGCCGGCGCCGGACGTGGCCAGCGTGTTCCCGCCGCTGTTGCACCGGCCGGTGGATCCCACCTCCACCGAGGGCGGCGTCTGGGTGAACTCGCCTTTGGACATCCTCAGCATCTACAAAGGCTTCGCGGGGTCTCAAGAGGCCTTCCAGGGCGCCAGCGGTATCCTGACGGAAACCGCCCTGTTCCAGACGGCGACGCTCGTGGCGTCCAGCAAAACGCCGTCGGTCTTCGGCCAGAGCGTCACTTTCACGGCGACGGTGACCGGCTCCGGCGGCGTTCCCGTCGGGGCGGTCGAGTTCTTCGACGGGACGACGGACCTCGGGCCGGGAACGGCCCTGGCGCCGTCGGCCGCGCAGAGCGCGACCTCCACGATCACCATCTCGACGCTGTCGGTCGGCGGCCACGCCATTACGGCGGTCTATACGCCGTCGGGCAACTTCGCGGGCAGCAGCGGCTCGGCGGCCCAGGTGGTGGACGCGGCGACCGCGACGACGGTCGCTTCCAGCAACGACTCGTCGGACTTCGAGGGGCCGGTGACGTTCACGGCGACGGTGACGAACACGAGCGGCAACGGCGGCGCGCCGACCGGCGCGGTCGAGTTCTTCGACGGCGCGACCGACCTCGGCCCCGGATCGGCGCTCACCGCGACCGGCCCCAATGCGGCGAAGTCCACCTTCACCACCACGGGCCTGTTGGTCGGCGACCACAATATCCGGGCGGTCTACACGCCGACCGGCGACTTCCTCGGCAGCAGCGGCGCGCTGACCCAATCGGTGAACGCAGACACCTCGACGGGCGTGGTTTCCAACCTCGACCCCTCGACCTTCGACCAGAACGTGACGTTCACGGCGACGGTGACGAACACGAGCGGCAACGGCGGGCCGCCCACCGGGACGGTGGAGTTCTTCGACGGCGCGACCGACCTCGGCACCGGATCGGCGCTGACGGCCAACGGCGCCGACGCCGCGACCTCCACCTTCAGCACCGCGACCCTGTCGGCCGGGAACCACACCATTCGGGCGGTCTACACGCCGGCCGGCGACTTCCTCGGCAGCAGCGGCGCGCTGACGCAAACGGTCAACGCGGGAACCTCGACGGCGGTGACTTCCAACCTCGATCCCTCGAACTTCGGCCAGAACGTGACGTTCACGGCGACGGTGACGAACACGAGCGGCAACGGCGGGCCGCCGACCGGGACGGTGGAGTTCTTCGACGGCGCGACCGACCTCGGCGCCGGATCGGCGCTGACGGCCAACGGCGCCGACGCCGCGACCTCCACGTTCAGCACCGCGAACCTGGCGGCGGGCGACCACAATATCCGGGCGGTCTATACGCCGACCGGCGACTTCCTCGGCAGCAGTGGATCCTTGACGCAATCGGTGGATGCGGCGACCTCGACGGCGGTGGCTTCCAACCTCGACCCCTCGACCTTCGGCCAGAACGTGACGTTCACGGCCACGGTGACGAACACGAGCGGCAACGGCGGCGCGCCCACTGGCACGGTGGAGTTCTTCGACGGCGCGACCGACCTCGGCGCCGGATCGGCGCTGACGGCCAACGGCGCCGACACCGCGACCTCCACCTTCAGCACCGCGACCCTGGCGACCGGGAACCACACCATTCGAGCGGTCTACACGCCGACCGGCGACTTCCTCGGCAGCAACGGCTCGGCGGCCCAGGTAGTGGACGCGGCGACCGCGACGGCGGTGGCTTCTAACCTCGACCCCTCGAACTTCGGTCAGAACGTGACGTTCACGGCCACGGTGACGAACACCAGCGGCAACGGCAGCGCGCCCACTGGCACGGTGGAGTTCTTCGACGGCGCGACCGACCTCGGCGCCGGATCGGCGCTGACGGCCAACGGCGCCGACACCGCGACCTCCACCTTCAGCACCGCGACCCTGTCGGCCGGCGACCACAATATCCGGGCGGTCTACACGCCGACCGGCGACTTCCTCGGCAGCAGCGGCGCGCTGACGCAAACGGTCAGCGCGGGAACCTCGACGGGAGTGGTTTCCAACCTCAATCCCTCGAACTTCGGCCAGAACGTGACGTTCACGGCGACGGTGACGAACACGAGCGGCAACGGCGGGCCACCGACCGGCTCGGTTGAGTTCTTCGACGGCGGGACGTTCCTCGGCTTGGGCACGGCGCTGACGGCCAACGGCGCCGACACCGCGACCTCCACGTTCAGCACCGCGACCCTGGCGGCCGGGAGCCACACCATCCGGGCGGTCTACGTGCCGACCGGCGGCTTCCTGGCCAGTAACGGATCGCTGACGCAAACGGTGAACGCAGCCACCTCGACGGGCGTGGCTTCCAACGATAACCCCTCGACGTTCGGGAATTCGGTGACGTTCACGGCGACGGTGACGAACACCAGCGGCAGCGGCGGCGCGCCGACCGGCACGGTCGAGTTCTTCGACGGCGGGACGTTCCTCGGCTTGGGCACGGCGCTGACGGCCAACGGCGCCGATACCGCGACCTCCACCTTCAGCACCGCAGGCCTGTCCGTCGGCAACCACACCATCCAGGCGTTCTACGTGCCCAGCGGCGACTTCCTGGCCAGCAACGGCTCCGTGGGGCAAGCGGTGGACGCGGCGACCTCGACCGGGGTGACTTCCAACGACAACCCCGCGACGGTCGGTGACACCGTGACGTTCACGGCGACGGTGACGAACACCAGCGGCAGCGGCGGGCCGCCCACCGGCTCCGTCATGTTCACCAGCCAGGGATCCGCCCTGGCAACACGACGGTCGTCCCTCTCGGAACCGTCCTGCTCTCCGCCAGCAACGCGACGCAGGCCACGGCGAGCGTGACCTTCACGTACACGATCGCCGACGACTACACGATCGTGGCCCACTACATCCCGACCGGCGATTTCCTGACCAACCCCGACGTCTCGTTGATGGAAACGGTCAACCCGGAGGTGGTTATCCTTCATTGATCCCCGGCGGCTCACTCGTCCTACCCCCGGGGCTTGGCGCATCGCCGGCGCCAGCGCCCGGGGAGATCGCCCCGTTTGCCTCTCTTTCCTTCTCCGCATTCCCTCGCTCCTCCCGGCGGCGTTTCGGGAAAAACCGGCCGAACCGGCAAAGTCTCTAATCCGGTTCTCACGATAAGACCACAGGGAACGGTCGTTCCGTTGGATCCGGTTGCGACGCGACGGCCGATTGGGGAAGCCCCCGAAATCGTCCGTCGCAGGCGGCCCGAAGAATTGTCTCAAGGGAGTGCCCGGACATGAAATGGATTCATATAGCAGGCGCGGCCGTCTGTCTGGCTTCCCTGGCCGGCGTCGCGGCGGCCGACAGCGCGGTGCTGGGGCCGCCGGTCTCCGCCGGGTGCGGCTGCTGTCCGCCGCCCTTCTTCCCCGGCGTCCCGTCGCCGGGCAATCCGATGCCTGGAACGAACCCCGCGCCTGGAACGAACCCCGCGCCTGGAACGAACCCCGCGCCTGGAACGAACCCCGCGCCTGGAACGAATCCGGCGCAGACTTCGGCGCTGCCGGGCGAAGCCTTCGCCCAGGGATCGGAGGCCGGCACCCAGTCGGCCGCCAGCGTCGCCCCGGCCTTCTTCGGCGACCAGATCGGGCCTATCCCGGCGCAGGGCAACATCTTCGTCCCCCCCACATCACGGGGCCTGTGACCACCCCTTCCGGCGCCCTCACTCCCCTGGGCCGGTTGCTGACGAGTTCCGGCAACGTCGCCGCACTCGTGGCCCCCGTGCCGCTGGACATCGCGTACAAGATCGCCGAGAACGAAAGCCCTCGGCCGCAGGACCGCGTGTACACCGCCTTCAACTTCTATGACAACGTGGACCAGCCGATTCGCGTGTTCGGCGTCGGCCAGGCCGACCTGTACCGGGAAACGATCGGCTTCGAGAAGACCTTTGACCAGGGCGAATCGTCCTTCGGCGTGCGGATGCCGTTCGTGCAGCTGGCCGGCGACAACGTGGTGCAGGACGACGAGCTGGGCGACCTGAGCCTGATCTACAAGCACGCGATCTACGACGACCGCTGCACCGGCAATCTGGTGTCCGTGGGCATGTTGCTCACCCTGCCCACCGAACGAAAGCTGAACCTCGCCGGCGAGAGCAGCCTGGATTCGACCGTGTTCCAGCCGTTCGTCGGCTTCATCTACAACATCGACAGCTTTTATTTCGAGGGCTTCGAGTCGGTGGCCGTGCCGACGGACATGCGCGACGTGACGCTGCTGTTCACCAGCCTGGGCGTGGGTTACAACCTCTACGTGGATAACAGCCCGGACGCCCCGGTTCAGTTCGTCCGGCCGCAGCTGGAGGTCCACGTCAACACGCCGCTGACCCACCGCGGCCTGACCAGCTCGCCGATCGGCTTCCCCGACGCGGTGGACATGACGGCCGGCATGCGCGTTCTGTTCCACAAGCTGGAGTTCGGCGCCGCGGCGGGAACGTCGGTGACGGGGCCGAAGGTGTACGACGTGGAGGCGCTCGCCAACCTGACGTACCATTTCTGATAATAACGATTGACGATATATGTTGATTGCAAATTCCGTTTAGCGGCGACCCGGAGGGGAGCGCGGGGGCGACGCGCTCCCCTCCGGGTCGCCGCTAAACGGTTTTCCTTTGCCCCTCCCCGCCGCGTCGGGTAGCCTCAATCCCGTCGGACCCACGATTCGTCCACCGGAGGCTGCCATGCGGACCACATTTTTCGCCGTGACATTCGGGAGTTTGCTCCTGACCGCCGTCGTCGTTCCCGCCGGAGCGACCGAGGAGGAGCCATACGACCTCGTCATCCGCAACGGCCGGATCGTGGACGGCACGGGCAATCCGTGGTACGTCGGCGACGTGGCGATCCGCGGCGACCGGATCGTGGCGGTCGGCCGCGTGCCGCCGGCGGCCGCCAAGCGCGAGATCGACGCCAAGGGACTGGTCGTCGCCCCCGGCTTCATTGACATGCATTCGCACTCCGATTACACGCTTTTGGAAGACGGCGACGCCCAGAGCAAGGTCCGCCAGGGCGTGACGACGGAAGTCATCGGCGAGGGACAATCGGCCGGCCCGTATCTCGGCAAGCTGCCGCCGCACACGGCCGTCGTCGGCGGCAAGACCGTCCACTGGAGGACGCTGGGCGAGTATTACGACGTGCTGGACCACGCCGGCGTCTCGGTCAACGTGGCGTCCTACGTCGGCCTGGACAACGTGTGGCAGGGCGTGATGGGCAGCTCTTTTGAACGGCCCACGCCCGCCCAGCTGGACGAGATGAAGGCCGAGGTGGACGGGGCGATGAAGGACGGGGCGTTTGGCCTGTCCACCATGCTGGCGATGCCGCCCGGCTCCCTGGCGACCACCGACGACATCGTGGCGCTGGCGTCCGTCGCAGCCAAGCATCACGGCATCTACTCGTCGCACATCCGCAATGAGGGCACGGGAGTTTTCGATTCCGTCAAGGAGGCTATCGCCATCGGCGAGCGCGCCAACCTTCCGGTGGACATCATCCATTTGAAGATCGCGGATCAGAAATACTGGGGCCGGATGAACGAGGTCGTGGCGCTGATCGAGGAGGCCCGCAAGCGCGGCGTGAACGTGCAGGCCAACGTCTACCCCTACACGCGCGGCAGCAACGATCTGGTCAGCATCATCCCGCCGTGGGCGCACGAGGGGGGATCGACGGCGCTGCTGGGGCGGCTGAAGGACGCCAAGCAGCGCGAGCGGATGAAAAAGGAGATCCGCGAAGGGCTGCCGGGCTGGTACGACCATTACACGGCGGTCGGCGGCGACTGGTCGCGGATGCTGGTGGCGGGCAAGGGGACGTATGAAGGTCTGACGATGGACCGCGTCATCGCCGCGCGGAGCAAGGGCAAGGAGCCGGCGCCCGACCCGCTGGACGTGCTGTTCGACGTGCTGATCGAGGAGGGCGGCTCGGTGCCGACCGTCTACGAACACCACACGGAAAAGGACATGAACCTGGCGCTCTTGCAGCCGTGGTGCTCGATCGGCTCGGACGGCCAGGCGTTGGCGGTGGAAGGGCCGCTGCGCCGCGGCAATCCGCACCCGCGCAGCTTCGGCACGTTCCCGCGGGTGCTGGGCGTCTACGTCCGCGACCTCGGCCTGCTGCGGCTGGAGGACGCCGTCCGCAAGATGACCTCGCTGAGCGCGACCAAGATCGGGATCACCGACCGCGGCCTGCTGCGGCCGGGGAACTATGCCGACGTGACGGTTTTCGACCCGGAGCGCATCGCCGACAAGGCGACGTATTCGGAGCCGTTTCAGTACAGCGAGGGCGTGGTGTACGTCGTGGTCAACGGCAAGCTGGTCATCGACGGCGGCAAGCACACGGGGGAGCGGCCGGGGCGGGCGCTACGGCATGGGATGTGACCGTCAACGGTTCTCCGTAGAATGGAGAGAAGCGGTTCCCAGGAGGATACGTCATGCCGGTGTTGCACGTCGAAGCGGTGCCCGCCGATCTTTATGAGCGCATCCGGCGGCGGGCGGCCGCACGAAATCAGGAGTTCTCGACGGAGGTGCTCCGTCTCCTGGAACTCGCCTTGGCGGAAGAAGACGAAGCCCGGACGGCGCACGCCGCCGCGCTGGCCGACCTGCGGGAACGTCGCTGGACACCTCCTCCCGGCTCGCCGGAAAGCGTCGTCTTGCTGCGCGAGGACCGGGACCGATGACCGCACCGATTACGGATTGCGTCGTGGACGCCAGCGTCGGCATCAAGCTCTGTATCGCAGAACCACAGTCCGCGACAGCCGACGCCTTGTTCGCCCTCGCCGCCGCGCCGCCGGTCGAGCTATACGTCCCCGACCTCTTCTACGTCGAATGCGCGAACATTTTGTCGGAACACGTCCAGCGGTCGGGGCATCCGCCCGACAAGGCGGAGCGCGACATTCAGAAGCTCTGTACGTTACGCTTGAATCGCACCCCGACAGCGGACCTGGCGACCGACGCGCTTCAGATCGCGCTCGCCCATGTCATTTCGGCCTACGACGCCTGCTATGTGGCCCTCTCCCGTCGCCTGGGACTGCCGCTCATCACGGCGGATGACGCCCTGCTTCGCAAACTCGCCAGCTCTCCGTTTGCCGTCAAACGGCTCGCAGACTTGTCGTTTCCACCGACGCCGTAAAATCCGGCTGCTTACTCTCTCCCCGTAAGCAGATCGACGACCCAGCAGCCGAGGACGTGCGGCCCCGGCCCGCGGCAGTGGGCGAGAATGTCGGCGTCGGTGCAGCCCGCGTCCTCCAGCACGTCCGCCAGCATCGGCATCAGGCCGAAGGCACGGTCGCTGTAGATGTCGGCGGCGAGCTTGGAGGCGCGGCTGTCGCTCCTGGCCACCCATAGGGGATGGAGGGCGACGGGGCGGAACGGGTTGCCGAACAGGCAACGCAGCGAGTGCGCCTGCCCGGTGCGTCGGCGGATAAAGATGGGATACTCCGGGCAATTGCTGCTGAAGCTGTAGGACAAGCCTGCCCAGGCAAAGTTACCGACTTCTCTCTCCAAAACCGTAGCAGCGGCCTGGGCAGCCTTATAGTCATCCTCCGGCAACCAACCGCGCGCCAGCACTGCTTGTCGGGGTTCTAATTCGCGCCGGAACGTTCTCTCAAAAGTTCGCTGCGCGACAGTTCGCCTCGCCTCAGCGGCTTGGGTGCGGGCGTCCTCCAGTTCCGCTTCGCTCACCTTGCCGTCCGCCAAACGCTCTCCCACCTCAACGGCGCGCCTGCTCCGCGGATCGGGCATTTGCTCCCAAAGCTGGCGGCAGGAGGCACAGCCAAATAGACGCAGCTTGCGGCGGCCTGACTTTCGTCGATTTGCGCCGCATTTTTCCGCAATGAAACGCAGCATCCGGGCGGGTTCGTTGCTCGCCAGCCATTCTTGCTCGGTCATACTCGTACCCGCTTACACAAACAACCGTCCCTCCCGCTGATACCGCGCCACATGCCGATGATCCGCCAAGCCTGTACGCCGCCCAGCGCCGCGCCGGATCCGGCACGGCGCCGCCACATACTTCAGCGCGGCACCTCCACCCGCTCCAGCACCGTCGTCAGCACGTCGTCCGTCGTGAAGCCCTCGACGTAGGCGTCCGGCTGCAGCGTGATGCGGTGGCGCAGCACCGGCCGGCACACCCGCTTCACGTCGTCGGGACTGACGAAATTGCGGTCGCTCAGCAGCGCGCGGACCTTCGACGCCTGCAACAGATGCACCGCCGCCCGCGAGCTGGCGCCCATCAGCACCTTGTCCATCTCGCGCGTCATCCGCACGATCTTGCCGACGTACGCCAGCACGTCCGGCTTGGCCGTCACCTTGCCCACTGCCTGCCGCGCCTGCGTCATCTCCGCCCGCGTCAGACCGCCGCGCACCGTCCCCGCGCCGGCCGCCCCGTCCGTCTGCATCGGGCCGAGAATGTCCAGCGGCGGGCCGAGGCTGCCGCGGCCCTGGTACAGCCGCAGGATGCGGTCCTCCTCGTCCGGCGCCGGGTAGTCGATGTGCAGCTTCAGCAGGAAGCGGTCCAGCTGCGCCTCCGGCAGACGGTACGTCCCCTCGTATTCGATCGGGTTCTGCGTCGCCACCACCGTGAACAATTCGGAGAGGGGATGGCTGATGCCGTCGATCGTGACGGTCTTCTCTTCCATGACTTCCAGCAGGGCCGATTGCGTCTTGGGCGGCGTGCGGTTGATTTCGTCGGCCACGAGGAGGTCGGTGAAGACGGGGCCGGGCCGGAACTCGAACTGGCTGTTCTGCAGGTTGAAGACGTTGGTGCCGACGATGTCGGACGGCATCAGGTCGGGCGTGAACTGCACGCGCTTGCACTCCAGCGCCATCAGCCGGGCCAGGGTGCGGGCCATCAGCGTCTTGGCGGTGCCGGGCACGCCCTCCAGCAGCACATGGCCGCCGCACAGCATCGCCAGCATCACCATTTCCAGGTTGTCGCGCTGGCCGACCACCACGCGCTCCGCCCGGTTCAGCATCCCGCCCACCAGATCGGCGACGTTGACCGCCCCCTCGGCTTGCATGACGATTGTCCTCTCGAATCGGCCGCCCGGCTCGCCACGATCACCGCCGTGCGCTCTTCTTCGCCTTCAGTCCCATCCGGCCGCGCTCCGCCGTTTCCATCTCCTGAAGGAACTGGTCGAACCGCTGCGACCAGTCCAGCAACTGGGCTCTCCGTCACGTCGCCCTTGCGCAGCTCCGCCACGCCGCGCAGCAGCCCCTGCAGCCGCTCGCCGGACGGCCCCGGATCGTGCAGCCGCCACGCCGCCAGGACCTCGGCCGGCAGCGCATTGCGCCGCAACCGCAGCTGCCGCGTCAGGGCGCCCAGGAAGCCGCGCGCCAGCGTCCGCGCCAGTCGCCGCCGCGCCCCGGCCTGGCGGTACAGGCGGGCCAGCGCCGAGGCATAATCCACCGCGTCGGTTTCGCTGGTCCGCGGCGTCGGCGTCGCCGGACCCAGCCGCACCGCCCACAACCACAACCCCGCCCCGGCCGCCAGGAACAGCGGCAAGAGCAGTAAATGCTCTCCGTGATAGCGCAAATAGCCCCAGAAGCCGCCGCCGGACTGGAAGCCGTGGTGGTACTCGTCGAAGTAGACCTTGCCGTCCTCGGCGTTCATCGCCGCCACGTTCACGAGGAACAGCACGTTGTCGTCGCGCAGCGTCGGCGGGCTGGTCGTCGCGTCCCACAGGCCGTTGTACGTCGCCAGCGACGGGTCCGCGACCAGGATCACGCGCCCTTCGCCGTGTCGCACGACCATCGCCCCCGGCCGGCCGCCCACCGACCACAGCGGCAAGGCGCCCCGCCCTCGGCGGCAGATAGCTGCGGCTGCCGACGCTTAGCGCGTGGATGTCGCGCAGGTAGCCGAACGACGGGTCGAGTTCGGGGTCGAGCTTCACCTCGACGAACTTCTGGTCCGTCGTCGTCGCGTCCTCGTTCGGCGTCTCGTCGAGGACGTGATGAATGCCGTCGGCCTTTTTGGCCAGCACCAGCAGCGTGTTGCCGTGCGCCACCCAGCGCGAGCATGGCCGTCGCGTCCTCGTCGCTGACGCCGCCGGTCAGGTCCGCCGCGTCCGGCGCCTCGTCCTCTTGCGGCTGCACCAGGATCAGCAGGCCGCGGGCCTTCGTGTACTGAATGGGCCGGGTCACGGCGACCGGCGTCCAGCCGGCCTGTTGCAGGACGTAGGCGGCCTCGGCCGCGCCGCGGCGGGCGCCGTGCGAGTAGATCGAATACGGCGGCATCCCCTTGCCGGCGTCGGCCCGCTCGCGCAGGACGTACGCCACGGCGCCGACGAAGACGCCGAACAGCAGCACGACCAAGAGCCAGGCGAGGGGACGCGACATGAGCGTGTTTTATGGAACCGGGGCAACGTGGGTGAGAGCAGCCCCATTCCGCCCCGGAGGGGCGACGGTGCATAGCCAGGGGTGAAACCCCTGGAGACCGCGGCGACCGCGCCTCCCGATCCAGCCCCGGAGGGGCGGCGGTGAGCGCGACCCCATTCATGCACCGCCGCCCCTCCGGGGCTGAGGAAACGACCGATGGACCGGCCCCGGCCCCGGCCTCCAGGGGTTTCACCCCTGGCTATGCACCGCCGCCCCTCCGGGGCTTCCTCCTAAATTTCCCGCACCACGGCCTGAACCTCCTCGGCCAGCTTCCGGGCGGCCCGATACTCCACCGCCTCGCAGGAGCGGTCGCCGTACCATTTCCTCTCAAACAGGCAGGTGAACTCCTCGAAGACCGCGTGCAGGGCGGGCGGCGCCTGCGGCGCCAGCCGCACCTGCTGGACGTATTCGCCGTTGGTCCGCGTCGGCTCGAAGCGCAGCAGCTGCCGCAGGTGCAGCAGCGACAGCACCGCCAGGTAGAGCGCGCGCACCGCCTCCAAGTATTCCTCCTTGCGGGCCAGCGCATCGGCCTCGCGCTGCCACTCCGCCGCCGGCCGTTCGACTGGCAGCGGTTCGTGGCGTTCGGTCGTTTGCTGCACGGATTTCGCGGGAACCATCGGCTTCCGGGCGGCCACCGGCCCCTTCTTGCGCACGGCGATGAACATCACCACGCCGACCAGCAGGACGGCCAGCATCAGCCCGGCCGCCAGCATCAGTCCGACCTGACCGCAACCAGGGACAGCAGCCCGGACCCATCAGCGCCGGATGGCCGTGTTGGTCGTCCGGCTCGTCCTTCTTGTCGTCTTTCTTGTCGTCGTCCTTCTTGTCTTTCTCGTCGTCGGCCTTTTTCTGGTCCGTGTCGTCCTCCGGCTGCACGGCCGGCCGTCGTCCGCCCGACTGCTGCAGCAGCTTCTTGAAGTCGTCGCTCGGCGTCGCCTGGTGAGTCCCGTTGCCATGCGGCAGCGCTTCCTCCAGGAGGGCGAGACGCTGGTCCAGATCGTCCAGGACGCGGAGGGCGTCGTCCTTCGGCCGGCCGGCGAAATCGTCGATCACTTTGCGGAACCAGCCGAACCGTTGACGGCCGGCCGCTCGCTCCAGGCGGTCGGCCGTCTGATCGAGCGCGGTCCTGCCAGGGCGCGCCGCGGTAGGGATCCTGCGCCTCCGCCTTCCGGCGGACGGTCTGCACGTCCTGACGGGCGGCGTGAACCGCGTCATAGGTCGTGTCCGCGCGGGCCGGCGCGGCCAGCCAGAGGAGGCCGACCAGCACGGCCAGCGCCCCGACGCGGCGCCGCTCCGTCGTGGGGAAGACGCGCTGCACCCGCACCTGCAGATCCAGCCCCTCGTGCCGGCTGCGGCCGTCCACGTACAGGAGGAAATTGGACGCCTCGAAGAAGGGGGCCAGCAGCAGCCAGGCGAACAGGACCAGTGCCAGATCGTAGATTGGGTTGGCGATCGACAGTTGCAGGCCGACGAAGGCCGCGTCCAGCCCCGCCAGCCCGTCCAGGATCCACAGGCCGACCTTGACCAGCAGGACCAGGTTGACGATCACGAGCAGCAGCAGCGCCGTCCGCGTCAGCGTTGTGACGCCGCTCTTGCCGGTGTCGGCGCCAAGCTGGCGAAAATACTCGCCGAGGTCCGCCGAGGTCCGCGTCTTACCGGATGCCAAAAAGGCGTGAATCGTCGCCGTGAAGGGCCAGAGCAGAAGACCGGGCAGGCACGCCACGGCCGTGATGAGGAGGCGCCAGAGCAGCAGCCAGCCGTCGGCCGTGCCGCCGGGCTTTTCCGTGAGACCGACCATGGAGAGCCAGACGCCCAGCCCGAGCAGCGGGCCGACCAGGGCGAGGGCGCGGGCGGCGGAATGCGGCAATCCCAGGCGGAACGCGGCGACGAGGCAGCCGGCCAGAGACGGCTTCCGCGTCTCGGCGCAGGCGCGGAGCCATTCCTGACAGGCGCCGGAGCCGACGCCGGTCAGAACGAACAGGATCAGCGGCACGAGCGGCGGGAGAAGGCGCAGGGCGGGGTTGGCCGGCGCGGGCAGTCCGGCCAGGAGGACGAACGCGGCGAAGGCGGGAGCGAGGAAGGCGCCGCTCAAGAGCAGCAGGGCTGGGGCGTCGGCGATAACCAGCCGCCAGGCGTCGTCGAGCAGCTCGCCCGTGGTCCGCGGCCGGATGACCGCCGCGCCTTCCGCCGACATGAGAGACTCCTTAACCGGCGGCTTGTCGGAGCCGCGACCGTGAGGGAGCGGTCTTCTCCCCGCTCCCTCACGGTCGCGGCTCCGACAACGCGACGTCATTCTCTACGGCGCCAACCGCCCCTCGACCAGGAACAGGCACTCCAGGAACAGACAGAAGCAGCCGACCAGCAGCAACACCAGCGCCACGGCGAAGCCCGAACCGCTGCCGACGCGCGGCTCGGCCGCGCGGCGGCTCAGCTCCTTCAGGCACTGGTGACAGTGGTTGACGCCGTCCAGGCGCGTGGTGCAGGCCGCGCAGATCGGCCGACGACAGCGCATGCAAATGCCGACGGCGGCGCGGTCCTCGTGATAGAAACAGGCATGCACGTCCGCTCGCCTCCGGTCGGTCAGGAACCCGGCGTCACCTTGAACGAGTCGATCACCCTGAGCATCTCCTCGCGGGCGCCCTGGAGATGCTCATACGTCTTCGTTTCCGCGAAGCCGCGGACGATGAACAGCTTGCCGCCGCGCGTTCGGTAGGTGCGGACCAGCATGGTCCAGTCCTTGTTGTCGAGCTTGATCTTCACGGTCAGCTCGTGCGCTTCCCGAACCCCGTCCCCGCCCGGCAGGTCGCGGCTGGAAAGGGTCTCGCGCTCCTGAATCCGCGCAGGTTCTCCACGCTCCCATCGGGCGCCGCCTCGTTGTCGTGAGCCGAGTCGGGCTTGATGCGGTTGAGGATGTAATCGTCGATGGGACCGAGGTCGGCGGCGGGTTCGACCTGCACGTCCACGAAGGCGCCCATGTCCGGCTGCACCAGCAGCAGCGCCGCGTCGCCCCGCAGCAGCGGCTGGGCCGGGAAGAATTGCAGGTCCTTGCCGGCGCGCCACCAGGTCATCGGCTTGGTGATGCGGAAACCGCCCTCGCTGACGTCCACGTCCTTGTTCGGATCGACGCTCTTGTCCAGCTGGCCGATCATCTGGCTGCGCCGCATGGCGGCGCCGAAGAACTCCAGCCGACTGAGGCTGAACAGGGTCAGGGCGGTGAAGGCACCCCCCAGCACAATGCCGGTGACGGCGAAGCCAAGGCCGCCCAGCCGCTCGCGGTCGCGCAGAATGGAAGCGACGCCGATCAGGCCGAGGACGACGGCGGCGACGGTGCCGACGACGGTGAAGGCGCCGACAATGGCGAGGAGGAAGCTGGCCAGGGCGAAATTGCTGGTGCGCACGACCGGCCGGCGCGCGGCCGGCGCCTTGAGGCTGGCCTGGCACTCCGGACAGCTGACCGTCTGGCCGGCCAGCGCGTCCTCGACCTCGAACCGCGCTCCACAGTCGCAGGTGAGCGACAACGGCATGAAGAAGCCCCTTGCTGCGCGGCGCCTCCGGTCCTCAAATGAAGGAGGGGGATACGCCTGGCTCCATTGTATCTTGCGGGGGCGCGGCCGCAACCGAAGGCGGCGGGGCAGCGGCTCCGTTCGCCCCTGGGTCTTCAGCCCTCCCTCGGTCCCTCGTTCCCAAGCTCTGCTTGGGAACGCAGGTCGGCGAAGCTCCGCTTCGCGTCTGGCCCCCGCGCGGGACGCGAAGCAGAAGCTCTCGCACCCGTGCGTTCCCAAGCAGAGCTTGGGAACGAGGAGCGAACGAGGAGCGAGGAGGAACGAGGGGCAGCGAAGCTGCGGCAATATCACCGGGAGGTCGATCGCATCATGCGCATCCAGTTCACGCGTCCGACTCGCCGATCGGGTCGAATCCTGACCACGGCGGCGGCCCTGGCACTGCTAGCGGCCGTCGGCGCCGCAATGTTCATTGCGCCTCCGCTCGCCGCGACGATGGACCCGCCGGACGCGCCCGCGCCTCCGCTGGCCGACAGCGTCGTGATCTACCCGGTGGACGGTCAGAAGGACGTCCCGGTCGCCTTCCCCGGCCACGAAGTTCCCGATCCCATCCCCGAGGCCCACGACGGCGTCGCGGGCTTTCCCGTCACGGCCAGCTTTCCGCCGGGCGTCGCCGTCCGCAAGGCCCACGCCGCCCTGCTCGACGCCGACGGCCAGGAGGTCGAGGCGTGGGCGTCGTCGCCTGAGGCGCCGGCCAACCCCCGTCACGCCGACGCCCAGCAAAACACGATCTGCATTATCGCCAAAAAGCCGCTCGCGCCAGGCCGGACCTACACGGTGCGCCTGTCCGCCCAGGCCGACGGCAAGGCGTGGTCGCGCGCCTGGACGTTCACGACGGCCGGCGCGGACGAGGGGCGCGGCGGGCGATCGACGCCTTCCTCAAGCGGCTGAACGCCCACCGCAAGGCGGCGGGGCTTGACCCCGTCTCCGTCGATCCCGATCTGTCCGCTCCCTGCACGGACCACGCCCGCTACCTGGAACGGAATTTCGACAAAAAAGACCTGAACTGGAACGACGAGGATCCCGCCCTGCCCGGCGCGACCGACGAGGGCCGTCGCACGGCCCGGCGGGCGCTGGTGGACGCCGGCGCGGGGCCGGAATCGTCGGCGGACTGGTGCGTCGCCTCGTTCATCGCCCGCGAGGTGGTGCTGGATGCAAGTCTGCAAAGAGTGGGCGTCGGCGTTGCACCGCACGCGGCAGGCGGCTTCGTTTGGGTGATCGACGCCCAGAGCGGCCGAGGCGAGCGCGGCCCAGCCGAGGCCGTCCTCTACCCCGGCCCCGGCCAGAAGGACGTGCCGACGGCCTACCCTCCCGGCGAGGAGCTTCCCATCCCCGACGCGGACGGCAAGGCCGCGCCGGGCTACGCGGTGACGGCCCTGTTCCCGCCGCGCACCGCCGTCGCGGACGTGGAGGCCCGGCTCGTCGATGAGGCGGGCAAGGAGGTGGAAGCCTATGTCTCCACTCCGAAAAATCCGGCGATCCACGGCGCACCGCAATACGGCATCGGCCTGGTCCCGAAAGCTGTGCTGCGACCCGGCGCGAAATACTCAGTCGTGATGGCGGCGACGGTCGGCGGCGAGGCGTGGCGGCGGACGTGGGACTTCCATACGGCCGGCGACACGGACGAGGCCGAGGCGGCGTATGCGGCCGCGGCCGTCGAGGCGCTGAACGTCTACCGCCGGAAGGCCGGTCTGTCTCCGGTGGCGCTGGACGAAGCGCTGTCGAAGGGCTGCCGACTGCACGCCCGCTATCTGGCGAAGAACATCGACCAGCCGGCCGTGCAGGGTCTTGGGATGCACGACGAGGACGCATCGCTTCCGGGGGCGACGAAGGAGGGCCGCAAGGCCGGCCGGGCGTCGGTCGTCTCGCGCGAACCCGACGCCGGCGCCGCGGTGGACGGGTGGATCGACACCCTCTACCACCGCGTACCATTGCTCAATCCGGATCTCAAAACCGTGGGTTACGCCTGCGTGCAGCTGCCGGACCAGGGCTACGTCTGCGTGATGAACGCGGAGTCAGGCCGGTGACGGGGGCGAACATGAGCGCCGCGACGGGCCCCGCCCCAGTCGGCCTGTCCACGCGCGATCTGCCGCCCAACAGCTTCGCCGTGGTCATGGCCACCGGCATCGTCTCCCTGGCCGCCGCGCGGGCCGGCCTGGTAGGCGTCGCGCTGGCGCTGTTCTGGCTCAACGTCGTCCTCTTCCCCGTGCTGTGGGTGCTGCTGCTGGTCCGCTGCGTCCGGCACCGTCGCTGCGTGCGCGCCGACCTCCACGACCACACCCGCGCGCCCGGCTTCTTCGCCGCCGTCGCCGCCGCCGGCATCCTCGGCAGTCAGTGCGTCGTCCTGTACCGCGCCGATGCGATCGGCCTGGTCCTGTGGGGCGTGGGGCTGGCGCTGTGGTTCGGCCTGACCTACACGGTGCTGCCGATCCTCATCGAGGACAAGGTCAAGCCGCCGTTCGAGCACGGCGTCAACGGCGGCTGGCTCCTGGCCGTCGTGGCGACGCAGGCGATTTGCGTGCTGGGCTGCCTCGTCGCCAACGATGTGTCGCCGGGGATCCTCGAACCGCTGCTGTTCACGGCGCTGGCGTTTTGGCTCCTGGGCGGGATGCTCTACGGTTGGCTGATCGCGCTCATCTTTTACCGCTGCGTCTTCCTGCCGCTGCCGCCGCGCGAGCTGACGCCGGCCTACTGGATCAACATGGGGGCGATGGCCATCGCGACGCTGGCCGGCGTGTCGCTGGTGGGAGAGGCGCACCGGCTGCCGCTGCTTACCGAACTTTTGCCCTTCCTCAAGGGGGTGACGCTGCTGTTCTGGACGACGGCGACGTGGTGGATTCCCCTGCTGCTGGCGCTGGCGGCGTGGAAGCATTTCCGCCGGCACTTCCCCTTGAACTACGAGCACGGCGACTGGGAGGTGGTCTTTCCGATCGGGATGTACACCGTCTGCACCGGCAGCCTGGCCAATCAGTTTCAGCTGCCGTTTCTCGACGTGATCCCGCAGGTGCTCGTCTGGGCGGCGCTGGGCGTCTGGGCCTGGGTCTTCGTCGGCCTCGTCCTCCGCCTTGCGCGGGGCGTCCTGCGGAGGCGACGGCGAAAGAGTCGCGCGTCGGAGCCGCGACCGTGAGGGAGCGGGGCGAAAACCGCTCCCTCACGGTCGCGGCTCCGACGCGAGGAAAGTCGGCGGCGCTCCCCTTCGGGTCGCGGCTAAACGACCTCTATCGTCCATCCGATACGTCGGAAGCCACGATCTCCGGCGTGTGAAGGAACCGTCGTTCCTGTCCCTGCACCCGTTCCAGGGCCGCGCTCACCATTTCGGCCTTCGGCTTCCGGGCGGCGTGCAGCTCCCGGCCGCGCTGAGCCGACGCCTCCGCCTTCACGGCGTCGCCGAGCGCCCGCTCCGCCAGCGCCTTGTAGTACCAGAACCGCGCGTCGTCCTCGTCCAGCCGCACCGCCGAATCGAAGCTCGTCAGGGCCTTGTCGTAATCGCCCTGCCAATAGCTTCGGTAGCCCACCCAGAAGACGCGGACGGCCTCCTCCGCTCCGCTCTCGTTTCTCTCCGGCGGCAGCGGCCGCTCCAGCGGAGGCGGCAGCTGCTTTTCCGGCGGAGGCGCCGGCGGCGTGAAGACCGGCGGCGGCGGCAGCTCCCGGCGCGGCGCCGGACCCGAACCGGTAGGGTAGTACACCACCGACGCCGGACCCGGAAGCCAGCAATGGCTGGCGCAGTCGTAGTAGATCATCGACGACGGCTGCACCACCATGACGTAACGGCGCGGCTGCTCCGCGCGGCGCAACCGTTCCACCTCCGCGCGGGCCTCCGCCAGTTCCCGACGCAACCGCTCGCATTCCTCCGGATTCACGGTCACGATCGGCGGCCGCTGGGAGGACAGCACGATGTGGCTCCCGATCTCGAGCAGCCCGGCGTCCTCCCTGGTGAGCAGCCCTTCGTGGTGTTCCCGGATCGCGTAACGCAAAATTTTTAGCAGGTCTTCCCTCGCCTTCGTGCTTTCCTCGACGTCCAGTTTGCGGAGCGGCTCGCAGTACCAATGAAGGACGGGCACGCCCCGGTTCGGTTCGTAGACGATCCGGGTGGGATCGACCACGATCAGGGAGTCGAGGTCCGTCCAGAAGGCGGCGCGGGCCGGGTCGGCGCGGCTCGCCTTCACGGCGGCCGCCACCCAGTCGCGGAGTTTCTCCTGCGTCAGCTCTTTCAGCGGGATCGCCGCCCACGCCGGCCGGGCGGCCAGTAGGACGGCGACGGCCAGCAGCGCGGGCCGGAGGGAAACGCGGTTCATCGAGACGCCACCCTTGCGACACGGATGATCCGAAAAGGCGAAGACATCCGCCTTCCCAAACCTCCTGGATTGCACAACCAGCCTTTGATGCTAATCCGGAACGACCGGAGAGTCAATTCGCGCAAGAGCGGAAGCCCGCGACGAAGCGGCGGACTGTGCGGGTTGTAACGGTCGCCACGGCCGCAACGGCTCGGTGAGAAACCTACGAACCCGATTCCGTCCAGTCCGCCAGCGCCGTTTTCCGGCGAAGCCCCAGCGAAGTTTCCTATTCTACCGAAGGATGGGCGCACTTTTTGCTCCAATTTGCCCAGAGTGCTATTGACCGTGCCCTTGCCTATTTTTACTATGTTGTGAGGAACACCTACCTTCTCACGCATCCACGTGTGAGGCGGCGTTGGTGCGATCCGGCCAGGACTGCCGCCGCTGGTGCGGCGTCAGCGAAACAGGCTCGACCTGTCCGGGTCGTGGGAACGCTCCTTGAGCGGGACGGGGACGTGGCCAAGCGAGAAGAGCAACGCGGATCCTGTCTGCCACACCGGGTTCTGGCCCACCGGGGCTTTCATGAGGGGGTAGGCACGGAGTTCCCTTAAACGTGGAGGGGTTTGGTATGTACAGTGTCGTGTTGATGATGGCCCTGACGACCGGCGGCGACATGCAGTCGTTCGGCCACCGCGGCGGCTCCTGCTGCGGCGGCGGCTACTCGAGTTGCTGCGGCGGCGGCTATTCCAGCTGCTGCGGCGGCGCCTGGAGTGGCTACTCCAGCTGCTGCGGCGGCGGCGGCTATGTCGTCAGCGGCTACTCCTGCTGCGGCGGCGGCGGCTCCTGCTGCGGCGGCGGCCGGCACCGCCTGTTCGGCGGTCATCGTCATGGCGGCTCCAGCTGCTGTGGCGGCGGCTATTCCAGCTGCTGCGGCGGCGGCTATTCCGGCTGCTGCGGCGGCTACGCCGGCTACTCGGGCTGCTGCGGCGGCGGCTATTCCGGCTGCTGCGGCGGCGCCTGGAGCGGCTGCACCGGCGGCGTCCAGTGGGGAACCCCGGTCGGAGTCCCGGTCGAAACCAAGCCGATGACCAAGCCGGAAGAGATCCCGACCAAGCCGACCGACAAGCCGAAGGAGAGCGCGGTCCCGGCGCCCGCCACGATCATCGTGTCGCTGCCGGCCGACGCCAAGTTGACGATCGACGGCGCGGCCACCATCTCGACGTCGTCGGAGCGAGTCTTCACGTCGCCGATGCTGCCGGCCGGCGAGGACTTCCACTACACCCTGAAGGCCGAGTACGTCCGCGACGGCCAGCCGGTCGTGTTCAGCAAGGACGTGACGGTTCGCGCGGGCCTGGAGACGCGCGTGAACATGGAGCCGACGTCCGGCGTCGCCAGCCGCTAACGCCGTTCGGTCAAGAGAAGACGAAAACAGACGAAGGGGGGTCGCGTCGGCCCCCCTTCTTCGTCGGTTCGTCGGAGCCGCGACCGTAAGGGAGCGGTCTTCTCCCCCGCTCCCTTACGGTCGCGGCTCCGACGGGTCACTCCCCCTTGCCCGCCGCCACGGCCGCGAGATATTCCCGATTCATTTTGGCGATGAACTCGACGCGGATCTCCTTGGGACAGGCGGCCTCGCACTCGTAGTAGTTGGTGCAGTTGCCGAACCCCTCTCGGTCCATCTGCTCCACCATGCGCCGCACGCGCCGCCCCCGTTCCGGGTCGCCCTGCGGCAGAAGGGCCAGGTGCGACACCTTGGCGGCCGTGAACAGCATGGCCGAGGCGTTCTTGCACGCAGCCACGCAGGCGCCGCAGCCGATGCACGCCGCCGCGTCCATCGCCTCCTCCTGATTCGGCCGCGGCGTCAGCACGTCGTTGCCGTCCGGCGCCCCGCCGGTGTTGACCGACACATAGCCGCCCGCCTGAATGATGCGGTCCAGGGCGCTGCGATCGACCACCAGATCCTTGACCACCGGGAACGCCCTGGCCCGCCACGGCTCCACGTAAATCACGTCGCCGTCCTTGAAATTGCGCATGTACGTCTGGCAGGTGGCGACGCCGCGCTCGGGGCCGTGCGCCCGGCCGTTAATCATGAGGCAGCAGCTGCCGCAGATGCCCTCGCGGCAATCGTGGTCGAAGGCGATCGGCTCCTCGCCCTTCTCGACCAGCTCCTGGTTGACGACATCCAGCATCTCCAAAAACGACATGTCCGGGCTGACGTCGCGGGCCTCGTAGCGCTCCATTCGGCCGGGATCTTGTGGGCCTTTCTGACGCCAGACGTGGAGGGTGAGATTCATTTCGGATCGACTCCTTGATGGGGTGTCAAAGCCCCGGAGGGGCGGCGGTGCATAGCCAGGGGTGAAACCCCTGGATTCCGCGGCGAACCGTGCCCTTCCCTTCCAGCCCCGGAGGGGCGGCGGTGCATGAATACAGGAATCCAGGGGTTTCACCCCTGGCTATGCACCGCCACTCCTCCGGGGCTAAATGCACCTTGGCCCTATTTGTAGCTCCGGACGCTCGGCTTCACATACTCAAACACGAGCGGCTCCTTGTGCAACTCCGGGGACTGGCCGGCCCCCTTGTGTTCCCAGGCGCTGACGTGGCAGTAATGCTCGTCGTCGCGCTGGGCCTCGCCGTCGGGCGTCTGGTGCTCCTCGCGGAAGTGGGCGCCGCACGACTCGTCGCGGTCCAGCGCGTCGTGGCAAACCAGCTCCGCAAACTCCAGAAAGTCCGAGAGACGGTTGGCGTCCTCCAGGGCCGGATTCATCTCGCCGCC
The DNA here is from genome assembly GCA_963771935.1 of uncultured Planctomycetaceae bacterium. Classification (GTDB taxonomy): domain Bacteria; phylum Planctomycetota; class Planctomycetia; order Gemmatales; family Gemmataceae; genus UBA4732. Next base: position 625,071 of record CAVYVK010000011.1, read on the forward strand.
GCCGCCCGGCACGCTCACGTTCCGCCAGAACTCTTCGCGGATTTGCGGAATCTTCGCCAGCGCCTGCTTCAGACTGGCCGCCGTCCGCGCCATGCCCACGTCGTCCCACATCACCTTGCCCAGCTCGCGGTGGAACGACAGCACGCTCCGCTTGCCGTGGACCGACAGAAGCCGCTTCAGGCGATCGCTCACCTCCGCCTCCGCCTGTTTGCAGGCGGCGTGGTCGGCGGAGACCTTCGTCTTGGTCAGCTCGGCCGTGGACGAGGCGAGGTAGTTCCCCATCGTGTAGGGAATGATGAAGTAGCCGTCGGCCAGGCCCTGCATCAGGGCGCTGGCGCCGAGACGGTTGGCGCCGTGGTCGGAGAAGTTGGCCTCGCCCAGCACGAACAGGCCGGGGACGTTGCTCATCAGCTCGTAGTCCACCCACAGGCCGCCCATGCAGTAATGCACGGCCGGGTAGATGCGCATCGGGGCCTGATACGGATCCTCGTGCGTGATGTGGGCGTACATGTCGAAGAGATTGCCGTAGCGGTCCTGCACGACCTCCTTGCCGAGGCGGCCGATGGCGTCGGCGAAGTCGAGATAGACGCCGCGGCCGCCCTCGCCGACGCCGCGGCCCTCGTCGCAGACCTGCTTGGCCGCGCGCGACGTGACGTCGCGCGGGCCAGATTGCCGAAGCTCGGATATTTCCGCTCCAGGTAGTAGTCGCGGTCGGCCTCCGGGACCTCGTTGGGCGGCCGTTTGTCGCCGGCCTTCTTCGGCACCCAGACGCGGCCGTCGTTGCGCAGCGACTCGGACATCAGCGTCAGCTTCGACTGGTAGTGGCCGGTCTGCGGGATGCAGGTCGGATGAATCTGCGTGTAGCAGGGGTTGGCGAAGAAAGCCCCGCGTTTGTAAGCGCGGAAGGTCGCCGTCACGTTGCAGTGCATGGCGTTGGTGGACAGGTAGAAGACCGGCCCGTAGCCGCCCGTGGCCAGAACGACCGCGTCGCCGACGAACGATTCGATCTTGCCGGTGACGAGGTCGCGCGTGACGATCCCGCGCGCCCGGCCGTCGATGACGACGAGATCGAGCATCTCGGTGCGCGGGTGCATGACGACGCGGCCGGCTTCGATCTGGCGGCACAGGGCCTGGTAGGCGCCGAGCAACAGCTGCTGACCGGTCTGGCCGCGGCAATAGAAGGTGCGCGACACCTGGGCGCCGCCGAAGGAGCGGTTGGCCAGCTGGCCGCCGTACTCGCGCGCGAACGGCACGCCCTGGGCGACGCACTGGTCGATGATGTTCACGCTGATCTGGGCGAGGCGGTAGACGTTGGCCTCGCGCGAGCGGAAGTCGCCGCCCTTGACGGTGTCGTAGAAAAGACGATAAACGCTATCGCCGTCGTTCTGATAGTTCTTGGCGGCGTTGATGCCGCCCTGGGCGGCGATGGAATGGCGCGGCGCGGCGAGTCGTGGAAGCAGAAGCTGTCCACGTTATAACCCAGCTCGGCCAGGGAGGCGGCCGCGGAACCGCCGGCCAGGCCGGTCCCGACGACCAGGATGCGATACTTGCGTTTGTTGGCCGGGTTGACCAGCTTCATGTGAAAGCGATGCTGGTCCCACTTCTCGGTCAGGGGGCCGGGCGGGACGCGGGAGTCGAGGTTCATGGAGACGCCTCCTCTCAGGGAGCGACGGATGATGATTCTACCAGCCCCGAGCGCAAGCGAGGGGTTCCGTGCAACCCCTCGCTTGCGCTCGGGGCTGGTAGGGGCAGCGCCATCAAGACGGCGTCCATCCCGCCAGGATCGCCAGCGGGATGGAGCAATTGCCCACGACGATCAGGACCGCAACGACGGCGCCGACGCCGTGAATGACGCGCTGCCAGCGGCGATTGTTGAGGCCCAGCGATTGCAGCCAGCTGCCGGCCCCGTGCCACAGGTGCAGGCCGAGGAAGACCTGAGCGACGACGTAGCTGAGGCTGATCCACCACACCCGGAAGCTGCCGACCACCATCGCCGCCACGTTCCAGTGCGGCTGAGCGCCCGGCTCGGGGGCGGTGTACAGCGGCAGCACCCATTTGTGATGCTCCGGGTCGATGACGCCGAAGGTGAAGTGCAGCAGGTGGTAGATCACGAAGGCCAGGATCACCAGGCCGGTCAGCAGCATGTGCCGCGACGCCCAGCTGGCCTGGACGGTGTCGTCGCGGTAGTAGCCGATCGGCCTGGCCCGGCGGTTGAGCCGCCACAGGCGGATACCCATATAGATGTGGACGACGAACGCGACCAGCAGCACGACGCGGACGGTCCACAGGAGCATCCATAGCTCCTCCAGGTGGTGGCGCGTAGTCGTTGAGCGCCTGCTTGCCGAGGAAGATTTGCAGGTTGCCGGCCATGTGCCCGATCACGAAGAGGAGCAGCACCAGGCCGGTGACCGCCATGACGTACTTCGAGCCGAGCGACGACCGAACCGGCCGTAACAGCAGATTCATCAACCACCCTTTCGGATCGGGGAGATACCCGGACGCCGTTGGCCGCGGGACCGGCCCGGAAGTTGCGAAACGATCCCCCAGTCGGCTCGCCTCCACCGATTGTTATAGGCCGTCGGCCGGCCAAGATCGAGGGGCGGAGCCGCTTCCGGGCCGTCTTGCGCAGACCCTTGCCTACGTCTCGGCAAGACATGTCTCATTCCGTCGTTTTTCGGCCTCCCCCTTGCTCCGATCGCGAATCCGGCAGCGAGATATTTCACCGGGTTTCTCGCCGTGCGGAAGAGTCCGGCCGATTCGTCGGCGGATAGGCGCGCCGCTTGCAAGGAGTGAGCGAATCTACTAGGAGGGCGCGAGGGCCTTTCGGGAGATGAGAATTGGGGCAAGGATTTCCCGGCCGCGTGGGCCAAACCCTTGCACGTCCCCAGAATTATCGCAGGCATACTCTCCCACGAACCGGCGTCTGGAAGGGATGGCAAGGGGTCATCTCGGCGGCGCTGCGTGCGCGGAGTTGCAATTAAGGAGAAGGTCATGAAGCAGCTTCTGTCTCTGGTCGCCGCCCTGGCCGTGGTTGCTTTCGTCGGTTCGGCCGCCCGCGCCGACAAGGTTTCCGCCGCGGCGCCCGACAAGGCGGCCAGCACCGTCGCCGGCACCGTCTCCACCGTCAGCGCCGCCGACCTGAAGATCACCGTGACGGACAAGGACGGCAAGGACCACGAGCTGACGGTCGCCAAGGACGCAAAGATCCAGTGCGACGGCAAAACCTGCAAGCTGGACGAAATCAAGAAGGGCACGACGGTCACCGTGACCCTGAACCCCGACCACAAGGACCAGGCCTCCGAGATCGACGCCAAGTCGAAATAACGCTTCGTGGTCAGCGATAAGGACCGGGCGCCGTCCCTGGACGGCGCCCGGTCCTTTTTTTTGACGTCCGTCGGAGCCGCGACCGTAAGGGAGCGGTCTTCGCTAATACCGCTCCCTTACGGTCGCGGCTCCGACGCGTCTCTTTCGCTGCGCTGGTAGAGCCGCTTGTCGCGGACGTAGCACTCGACGGCGCGGGGTAGGAGGTAGCGGAGGCTGCGCCCCTCGGCGGCGCGGCGGCGGAGGTCGCTGCTGGCGATGTCGATCCGCGGCGCCTCGACGACTTCGAGACGGACGGCGGAAAGGCCGAGCCGGGCGCCCAGCTCGTCCCGGTCGGGCGGCGGCGTGCCGGGTCGGGCCATGACGAGAAGGCCGGCCGTTTCGACGAGGCGGCGCGGCTCGTACCAGAGATGCAGGTCGCGCACCACGTCGCCGCCGGCCAGGAGCCAGAAGTCGTCGCCGGGCCGTCGGCGACGCAATTCGGCGAGGGTGTCCACGGTGTAGCTGGGGCCTTCACGGTCTTTTTCGATCTCATCCACATGAAAAGCGGGATTGCCGGCGACGGCCAGCGCGAGCATCTCGACGCGCTGATCGAAGCGGGCGGCGGTGTGCGGCTTGTGCGGCGGCCGGGCCGTGGGGACGAAGCGCACCTCGTCGAGCCGGCCCTGGTCGCGGCACTGCTCGGCGAGGATGAGGTGGCCGAAGTGGACGGGGTCGAAGGCGCCGCCGAAGACGCCGATGCGCATCGCCCTGTTCCTAATCCACGATCTGCACCCGCACCGTGTCGCTGGGGCCGAACGCCGTCCCCTTCACCGACGCCTCCGCGATGACGAGGTACTCGTCCTTCTCGCTGACCGCGAACGCCCCGAGCTTGCCCACCGCCCCCAACATGCCGCCCCGGTCCTGCAGCCGCGCGGGGACGACGTAGTCGATGCGCATGTCCAGCACTTTCGTCTCGCCGGCCTTCAGCTCGAACGGCGTGTCCAGGACCGATTGGCCGTAGATCTGCTGCTCCGTCTTCTTCTCGGCGTCCTTGCCGGTCGTCTTCCGCCATAGAAAGAGATACTTGACCTTCAGAATCTGTTTATCGGTCTTCGTGGTCAGCGCCACCTTGGCGTTGAGGGTGTTGCTGGATCGGGACACCCGCGGGACGAGGCTGTCGATCTTGACCTTCACGCCGCCGATGTTGAACCAGCCCTTGATCGTGCTCCACATGCCCATGGGTGCGAGTCTCCTGTGTCGGCCGCGCCGTCTCGGGCGGAGTGGTGGGTTCAGGTGGGTCCGCCGGGCGAGTGGAGTCATATTACGACGATCGGCGATCCTGTTCCAGCGCCTCCGCTCCGGGGGCGCCTACAATAGCGGTGGGGCGAGGAAGGGGGGCGGCGATGGCGGCCGACGATCTGGTCGTCGCAATCACGGGAGCCAGCGGATCGGCGTACACCGTGCGCCTGCTGGAGACGCTCCTCCGCGCCGGGCGCAACGTCCATCTGATTATCAGCCCGTCGGCGGTCGAGGTGATGGAGCGCGAGCTGGAGCGCAAGATCCTGCTGGACGCCTTCGATCCCAACGAACTGCTCGGCGACCCGGCTGACGTGCTGGGCGAACCGCCGCCGGCGTCGTGGGGCCGGCGCTTGCACTACCACCATTACCGCGATTTCGGGGCCGGCGTCGCCAGCGGCTCGTTCCTGACCGGCGGCATGGTGATCTGTCCGTGCAGCATGGGTACGGCCGCCGCCGTGGCGCACGGCCTGTCGCAGAACCTCATCCACCGCGCCGCCGACGTCCACTTGAAGGAGCGTCGAAAGCTGATTTTGGTGCCGCGCGAGACGCCGCTGCACCTGATCCAGCTGCGCAACCTCGTCGCCTGCGTCGAGGCCGGCGCCGTGGTGCTGCCGGCGTCGCCGGCGTTCTACACGAAGCCGCAGTCGATCCAGGACTTGGTGGATTTCGTCGTCGGCCGCATCTGTGATCAGCTGGCCGTGCCGCACAGTCTGTTGCGGCGCTGGGGCGAGGAGTGAGAAATCGTCCATCGCCGGCCGGCTTTGCGCTTTCCCCCGTCCCGCCGCATTCGTACAGTGGCGGTACGCCCGTTCCTCCCCGACGCGCCCCGGATCGACCCCGCGCAATGAACGCCGACCTCTCCTCCAAGCCGCTCCTCGCTCGCCCCACCTTTGTCCGCTACGGCGTCCTCGCCTTCGCCTGCTCGCTGTCGATGGTCACCTACCTCGACCGGGCCAGCATCGGCATGGCGGCCAAACCCATTTGCGACGCCCTCGGCTTCACCGACGTCGGCGATCTGGCCTGGGCCATGACCGCCTTCAGCCTGGCGTACGCCGCTCTTCGAAATCCCCGCCGGGTGGATCGGCGACGTGTTCGGGCCGCGCAAGACGCTCATCCGCATCGTTCTCTGGTGGTCGCTGTTCACCGCCTTGACCGGCTTGGCCGGCCTGAAGATCGGCGGCGTCATTCTGGTCGGCTTCGGGGCGTTGGTCGTCATTCGCTTCCTGTTCGGCGTCGGGGAAGCCGGCGCCTATCCGAACATCACGCGCGCCCTGCACAACTGGTTTCCCGCCACGGAACGCGGCTTCACCCAGGGGTTGGTTTGGATGTCGGGCCGCCTGGTGGGTGGTCTGACGCCGTTGATCTGGACGCTGTTGGTGGTTTGGGGGCCGCTCTCCTGGGGCGGGGCGTTCTGGACGTTCGGCAGCCTGGGCCTGGTTTGGTGCGTCTTCTTCGTCTGGCGCTTCCGCAACCGGCCGGAGGAGAAGCCGGAGCGTCAACGCCGCCGAGCGCGAACTGATCCGAGCCGGCGTCGGCGCCTCGACCGAACGGGCGCATGCCGCGGTCCCCTGGGGCCGGCTGCTCCGCAGCCCTTCCCTGTGGGCGCTGTGCATCATGTACTTCCTCATGTCCTATGGGTGGTATTTTAATCTAAATTATCTTCCTTCCTACCTCGAAGAGCAGCACGGCGTCCTCAAGGACGACCTGATCGGCTCGCTGTACAAAGGGCGGGCCGCTTATTTTCGGGGCGGTGGGCTGCATTCTGGGCGGCTGGCTGACGGATCGCTACATCCGCCGAACCGGCGACCGCCGTTGGGGCCGGCGCATGTTCGGCATGGTCGGCCATGCCCTTTGCGTCCCCTGTTACTTGGCCTGCCTGATTGCACCGAGCGCCCTGACCTTCGCCTTAGCCATCGCCCTGTCCGGCTTCTTCAACGACCTGGCGATGGGTTCGGCCTGGTCGGTCTGTCAGGACGTGGGCAAGAAGCACGCGGCCATCGTCGCCGGTTGCATGAACACGGTGGGCAACCTGGGCGGCGCGGCCGGTGCCTATTCACCGGCAAGATCCTCAGCATGGACGCGGGACTCCTATTTCCTGGCGCACGGCCTGAACCTTGACGCCCTGAAGGCCGACCCCAGCCAAAGCGGAGTTCTCAAGGACGCCTTGAAGGCCGGCCTCTTGCCCGGCTACAACCTCAATTTCCTGATCTACGCGGCCATTTACGTCATCGCCGTGCTGTTGTGGCTGGGCGTCGATGCGACGAAGCCGGTGCTGCCGGAAGACGCGGCCGTCCCGCCGGCGGAGGCGGCCGGCGAGACTAGCATTCCCGCCGATTGATGCTTATTATTGGGTTGGGTTGACTCGCCGCGACTGCCCCGGCGAGCCGGGTCGCGTAAGCGCCCGGAGATGGTTTCAGCAACTGCAATCCGGGCGCTTACGCGACCCGGCTCGCCGGACGTAAGGATCCCACTCATGGCCAAAGGCGCAGGCAAGGCTCGCAAGAAGCTCCCCAAGGAACTGGCCGTCGTCCGGGCGGACAACTGCACCGGCTGCGAGGCCTGCATCGAGGTCTGTCCCGTCGATTGCATCTACAAGGTGCCCGGCGAGGACCAGCCGTCCGTCCAGTCCTTCGTGGACATCGACCTGGAACGCTGCATCGGCTGTTCCCTGTGCGAACGCTGGTGTCCGTGGGACGCCATCGACATGGTCGATTCCCCGGACATCGCCGAGCACGTCGCCGCCAAGGGCGGCCCGGCGGAATACGTCGCCAAGAACCAGGAGCGCCTCGTCGCCGTCGCCAAGATGCTGGCCGACCTCGCCAAGGAACAGCGGGCGGCGGCCGTGAAGAAATAAGTGCGAAGGGCGAAGGACAAAGCGTAAGACAGGGAGGATTAGGTCGTGAAACGGGCCGCTTGCTCCTTCGTCCTCCTGCTGTCAATCGGCTGTCAGCCGGCGATGCGCTACCAAACCGACCGGCCGACGGCGCCCGCGCTGCCCGGCGATGCGGTGAAGGCCGACGAGGGCGATCCGGTCGGCTGGCTCGATCCGAGCCGCCGAGAAGTGCTGCCGGACGCGCCCATCGAGTTCGTCGTCGAAAAAGACCCGGAATGGGCCGAGCTGCCGAAGTTCTGGAACCCGCCGCCGACAGTGGCGAAAGGCGGCCGCCGCTCTCGCCCTGTTCCCTGGCGCGGTCGCGCCGCTGACCGCGCTGGAGGACGTGGTGCGGATCAAGGTCCCCGCCGGCCTCGACGACCCGCGTCCCTTCCTGCCGTCCGATCCCGCTTCCAACCCGCCGACGCTCAACAAGTGGCGACTCGGCCGACGGCTCTTTTACGACCCGACCTGGCTCACCGACGAGGGCGGCCGAGCGTGCGCCTCCTGCCACCAGCCCCACGCCAACTTCGCCGACGACGCCCGCGATCACGGAGGCTTCAACACGCCGACGCTCGTCAACTGCGTCTATAACCGCCGTCAGTTCTGGGACGGCCGCGTCGGCTCGCTGGAGGAAGTCGTCCAGCGCACGGTCGCGGACGAGACGGCGCCGCAAGACAAGCTGCCCTTCCACGCCTGGAGCGGCGTCGTCCGCCGGCTGCGCGCCAGCGCCGAATATCGGCGGAAGTTCACCGATGTCTTTGGCAACGAGCCGACGCAGGACGCCGTCGGCAAGGCGCTGGCGACCTACCTGCGCACGCTGTTGGCCGCCGACTCGGTCCACGACTGCGCGGTCGCGGTGCAAAAGGCGGCGAAGACCGACCAGCTGAAGGCGGAGCATTACGAAAAAGCGCTCGACGACGCCGCCCGGAAACGGCTAGGCCTCGACGCGGGGACGAAGGCCGAAGCCGCGCAGAAGCTCTACCGGGGTTATCGGCTCTTTCATGACCTTGAAGAGCGCAAGACCGGCTGCGCGGCCTGCCACGGCGGCGGCGAGTTCACCGACGGCGGCTTCCACAACCTGGGCGTCGATTTCACGGCGCCGGAGCCGGGCAAGGAGCCGGGCCGCTTCGCCTCGCTGCCGCTAGGCCGAAAGGACCTGCGGATGATCGGCGCCTACAAGACGCCGACGCTGCGCGGTCTGTCGCGCACCGGGCCGTACTTCCACGACGGCTCGGCCGCGACGCTGGAGGGCGCCGTGCAGTTCCACCTCCAAGGCGGCCGCCGGAGCGTGTACCTCGCCCCTGAGCTGCAAGCGCGGGACTTGCCGGAGCCAGACCAGCAGGCGCTCGTGCTGTTCCTGCGCGCTCTGGAGGGAGCGGAGGTGGACGCGGCGGTGGGGCCGGAGTGAGGCGCCGCCGGTGAAGGAACGTTGAGATGGCGCCCAAGGGAATCATCCGATGATTACAATCACTTTCCCAGACCGCGATACCGAGAAGAAAGCCCTGGCGTTTTTCCTGGGCCGCTTCTCGGGCCGGATTCTCCGCTCCGGGGAACATCTGGTTCCAGAAGCCGCGTTGGAAGCGCTCGCCGATCAAAACATCCCCTTCACCGTCAAGGGCAAGACGACCTAGGAGCAGCAAGTGGCGGCGATTCGAGGTGCTGCTTCCCCTCCAGTTCAATGACGGCCGACAGGCGCCCCGGAATGGCTCGCCGAGGCCGTTCTCGAAGTGGCCGATCATTTCGGGGCCGCCAGTTACGAAACCCAAAAGTGGAAGGACACTGGCGGCACAGCGGCGTGGTCTACCGAGACAACCTCGTGAAGGTCGTGGTGGACGCGCCCGACTCGCCCAAGAATCGCCGGTGGATGAAGGAATTCAAGGGCCGCTGGAAGACTCGGCTGGAGCAGCTTGACTTGTGGATGGTGAGCTATCGCGTTGACATCGAGTAAGGCCGAATCGAGTGAGAGGCCGCCGCGGCCCCGGTCGGCCGCGGCGGCGCAGACGAAACCTCAAACCGCCAGCGTCCCCGTGCGGATCAGGTACGCCAGCCGGCCGCGCTGATCGGGGTTCAGCACGCCGTGGATTTGCTGCAGCGCCTTGACGACCGCGTCGCGCAGTCGCTCGGCGCTCCGAACGCGCAGGGCGCCGGCCTCGGCGGCCTTGGCGGCGTCGAAGGCGTCGCCGACCAGGGCGTCGGCCAGCGCGGAGATCGTCCGCCGCCGGTCCACCTCCGCCTGGGCGCGCTCGGTCTTCAACTCGTTCAGGACGCGGGCGATCTCCGTCACCTGACGGTCGTCGAGGCCGAGCTTGTAGGCCAGGAAGCGCAGCGGCCGGCGCACGCCGAGGCCGCCGCCGAAGCCTTCCTCGCCGCCGCCTTCCTCGGAGGGGCCGCCGCCGGGCCGGCAGCCGTGGCCGCGGCCTTCCCAGGCGCCGTAACCGCCGCTCTCGGCGAAGGCGCGGCGCGCGTGGCGCCAGAATCTCATGGCTGGATGCATGGATGTGTTCTCCTTCTCGCGGGGCTGGTCGCGCCGCGGGGAATCGAATGCGTGGGCGATGCGCCTCACGCTAATTTCATGGTAACGGGGCAAGGGGGGCGGTCAAGGGGCGGAGCGCTCGCCGTGGATTTGCAGGCCGAAACCGTCCAGATCGACGTCCTCGCCCTTGTCCGGTTCGTCGAGGCCGCCGCGGTCGAGGCTCAGCCGCAGGAAGCACCACAGACTCACCGGCTCGCCCTGGTGGTCGTAGCCGGCCGCGTTGGCGTCGGCCTCCAGCATCCAGCGCCACGACCGCTTCTCGCCGCCCGGATCGGCCTCCTCCTCCCAGCCCTTGAGTACGCGCGTCGTCGCCTGGAGGGCCGTTCGCCATGTTTTCGGATCGTTGATGTGGACGCGGCGCTCGTCCGGCGCCTCTTCCGGCTCGACGCGCGGCAGGCCGCGCACGGCGTCGAACAGGCGATGCTCCAGGTGCGACGCGCCACGGCGATCGGAGGAAGAAGGTGACTCGCGGCGCCTCGAAGGCCAGGCCGTAGAAATCGACGCGCATGTCAGTTGCTCCGCGAGGGGCGAGCCGGGGCGTCAGCCCCCGGAGGATGGGTTCGGCGATTGCACCTTGTCTCCGGGGGCTGACGCCCCCGGCTCGCCGAAGGATTACTGCGTCACGCCGTCCGCGGCGACGACGCCCTCGGATCGCCGCCAGCCGTCGTCGGTCAGGGCCGGCGATTCGGGCGCCGAAGGGGCCGCGGCCGTGCGCGGTCGCGCCGCCCATCCCGGCCACGATGAGATAGCCCAGCAGGCTCAGGCCGAGGCCGACCACGCGGTAGACCAGCGAGCTGAGGACGCCGTTCGGTTCGGGGCAGCCGAACCAGCGGAACAGTGCGCCGAAGCTGTATTCGCCGGCCCCGATGCCGCCCGGCAGCGGCACGACCGCCTGGACCACCAGGCCGATCGGCACGAACAGGAAGTTCTGCACCAGCGTAGGGACCGATCCGCCGCCGGCGTCGGCCAGCGTCACGGAGGCGAAGTAGAAGGCGGGAATGAAGCCCAAAAAGCCGACAAGCGCCAGCAAAAGGGCGAGAAAGACGAAGCGCTGGCGTTTGCGGTACATCCACACAGCCCGCCACAACTCCGCGATCGAGCCGCCGACCTTCGGCAGCCGGGCCAGGCGGTCGGCCAGGCCGGTCGCCCGCGCCTCCGACAGCAGGCCCAGCGCGAACCAGACGACCAGCGACAGGACGCACGACGGCCAGCGACACGCCGACGATCAGCTTGGACGGCCCCGCCGCCGTCCCTTCCAGACCGCCGCAGGCCCAGTAGCCGCCGCCGATCAGCGCCACCATCCAGAACAGGCCCCACAACCCGACCAGCCGGTCCATGACGACGGTCGCCACGGCCACGGTGCGCCGGCTCTGCTCGCGGGCGATGCCGGCCGCCTTCACCAGATCGCCGCCGACCGACCCCGGCAGGAACGTGCTGAAGAAGAAGCCGAGCGCCCCCAGGCGAAAGGCGTTGCCGACGCTGAACGGCAAATCCTGAGCGCGGACCAGCACCCACCAGCGCACGAACGTGATCGGCACCGCCGCGCCGAAGAAGAGGAACGCCAGGGTCAGGGCGCCGTAGTCGATCGGCTGGCCCTGGACGACGTGATGCTGCCAGACGTAGCCGAGGCCGCGGTCGTTGGGGTTCTCGGGATGGCCCCAGTTCAGCCACACCACGAAAGCCAGCAGCGCGACGGCCACCAGATATTTGGCCAGGGTCCAGAGGAGACGTTTGTTCACGACTCGTTCCTGTCGGTGGGGGATCGTTCGGTTCATTCCGAAAGCTGCCTTCAGTGTAGTTCATGCCGGGCGAGAACGTCACTGGAAGCTCCGGCATTCTGCGAAAGGTTGGCCGATCCGTCCAGCGGAGTTTTTCGACGGGTCGCCCGGCGGGAATTGACAGGGCGGCGCGGGTTCGCTACTTTAACGATCGATCCCACGGGGCCATAGTGAAATGGGATCACACCACAATGGCATTGTGGGATTCGGGGTTCGAATCCCCGTGGCTCCATTCTTCAAGACCCTGCGAGAAATCGCAGGGTCCTGTCATTTCTGGACTTCGGAAAATCACCCTGGCCCGTCGATTAACGCCCCCCTTTCGTATCACCAGGACGCCATCGTGGCGTTCGACGTAATGGACTTGTTCGGCGGGCGTAGTGCGGTCGGCGTCGATGGCGCGGAAGTGCAGGGGTCGGGAATCTGGTCGGACATGCCGGCCGTCGTACTCTGCGGCAATGGTCGGGGCCACAACTTCCGCCAGCGGCCCACGGCGGCTTGTCGGTTCTGGCCGGCTGGCGAGCCGGCCGCGCCGCCCTGAGCGTCACCGCAGGGCAGCAGCGCCCTCCGGGGCCGAGCCGCGCCGTCCATGCGGTCCCTGTGGGCGGCGCCGGCGGCGCCGCGGATCGGCGCGTAGGCGTTGCTCGGTTTACACGGTCGGGGAAAGTCGTGTATCAAATCATCGTCGTGCGGCAGATAAGAGGTAGAGGGTGGGCGGGGACGCCCACCGAGGGAAGAACATGCCGACCGGACCGATGAACAGCGTGATCGACAACCTCCGCAGGGCCGTGCTGCGTGACAGTGCGGGTCTTGGCGATGGCGAATTGCTCGGCTGCTTCATCGACCGTCACGACGAAGCGGCCTTTGCCGCCCTCGTCAAGCGGCACGGCCCGATGGTGTGGGGCGTGTGCCGCCGCCTGTTGAGCCATCACGACGCCGAGGACGCCTTCCAAGCCGCCTTCCTCGTACTTGTCCGCAAGGCGGCGTCCGTCGTGCCGAGGCAGATGGTGGGGAACTGGCTGTACGGGGTCGCCCACCAGACGGCATTACAGGCACGGAGGTCCGCCGCCAGACGGAGGGCGAAGGAAGTACAGGTGACGGTGATGCCGGATACCGAGGCCGTGCAACAAGACCAATGGCCCGACGTGCAACCGCTGCTGGATCAGGAGTTGAGCCGCCTGCCGGACATCTATCGGGCCGTCATTGTCCTGTGCGATCTGGAGGGCCGAACTCGGAAGGAGGTCGCCCGCCAACTCGGGGCGCCGGAAGGGACCGTAGCCGGGCGGCTGGCGAGGGCGAGGACGATGCTGGCTAAACGACTCACCCAACGGGGCGTCGCCTTGTCGGGCGGGGCGGTGGCGGCGGTGCTGGCGCAGAACGTGACGGCGGGCGTCCCGGCGTTGGTGGCGTCGAACACGATCAAAGTTGCCAGCCTCATAGCGGCGGGGCAGGCGATTAAGGGAGCGATCCCGGTCAAGGTTGCCGCCCTAACGGAAGGAGTGATGAAGGGCATGCTGTTCACTAAACTCGGGACAGTAGTCGCTGTCGTGTTATTACTCGGCTTTGGGGCGACCGGGGCGACCATCCTTGCCTGCCGCCCGGCCGCGGCACAACCACCGGCCGCGGCACAACCACCGGCCAGCGAAGAACCACTGCAAGAGCAACCGAAGGACTCGAAGCTCACGGCTGACATAGAGAAGAAACTGAAGTGGGGCGAGGCGGTAAACGGATTGCGGGCGGCGCTTGCCATCCGCCTCGCTCCGGGTTCAAAGGCGGGCGACAAGCCGGACCTCTATCTGGTGATACAGAATGTGTCGGAGGCCCCGATCCGTCTCAGCGATGCCAATGTACCGATGGACGTCGATCTTCGCACGCTGTATATCAGGATCGACGGTCAGCTCAAGGACGGGTTGGGGGCCAGGGAGCCTACACTGGGCGATCACATGCTCCAGCCCCGCGAGGTCACGTTCCTGCCCATGTTCTTGCTTCACTCGGAAAAGCGGGAGGAACCAACCATCGGGCAAAAGGAGGTGGAGCTGCTGCTCAAGATCTCGCATGAGACCGTGTTCGCGGAGCTAGAGATTGAAAAAGCGCCGGCCGGAGCCTGGACGGGCAAGCTCGTCACCGGCGACACGAGCGGCGCGGCGGCGGAAGCGGCGGAAATCAAATCCGATCCGCCTCCCGCAACCGAGAAAAAAGCGGCGCCGAAACAGGAACCGGAGCAGGAGAAGGAGGGCTTCACCGCATGGGGCAAGAAGGTCGGCGGCCTGCAAGCGGGCTTGGGCTTCCTCCCCGGTCAAAAGCGGGCCTATAGTGTGGGCGAAACCGTGAAATTCGTCCTCCGGGTTCGCAATGTCGGCAAGGAGACGGTCAAATTCCAGTACGTCAAAAAAGAGTTGTTCCTTCCGACCGTGACGGATAGCGATGGCAAGGCGCTCTCCACATTAAGTAGTAGCGGCGGCTTAACGCCGTGGGGGACGCCAGTGGAAGCGACCCTGGCTCCGGGGAAGGAAATCGAGCTTTATGAGTTGAAGCTCGAACTCAAGGAGAACACGTACAAGAAGACCGACGGCGTGGTGGGCGCGGTTAGTATGGACTCGCTTTGGGCGTCGGGGAAGGTCAGCATTCAATACGAGCGGCTTGCCAGTCCGGATATCGACGCTATCCTAAGCAAACTCGCCACCGGGAAGCTGGAACTCGAAGTCAAGGCCGAGCCGCCGCCCGCCGCAACCGAGAAGAAAGCGGCGCCGAAACAGGAACCGGAGCAGGAGGAGGAGCCTTTCACCGCATGGGGCAAGGAGGCTGGTGGCCTGCAAGCGGGCATCCGGCTCAAAGCCATCGACGTGCTGAACGCAGCGAACCAATGGGAGACGACGCAGCCGGTAGGCAAGATTCACCAAGGGAACGTCCTTAGATTCGAGGTCATCGTCCGCAACGTGAGCAAGCAAGATGTAAGGCTGAAGTATATCCAGCCGTCTGGCTGGATCTGTTCGGAGGACGGACGAGACCTAGAGTTTTCCCCAGGCTATAGTGGAGGTACACCCATCCGCTACGAGAAAACGCTACGACTCGGTGAGAACTGGCAGGTGGCCCAACTCAATGTCACAACCCGGCAGCCAAAGCCAACCGAGAGCTTTAGCGGTCTGCAGCTACTCGAGCTGGGCAAGTTCAGAGTGAGTTGCCCCTGCGTGCTGATGCAGGAGGAGAAAGACAAACTGGCGACTGGCGAGGTCGAAATCGAGATCGTGCCTCCAAAGGGTGAAAAGGCTGGCAAAGTAGAGCGAGGACAAGAGGACAAAAACGAGAACGTGATCGGGCCAAGTATAAATGATCCAAGTAAGGGTCAGCCGGCCGCCACCGGGAAGCTGGAACTCGAAGTCAAGGCCGAGCCGCCGCCCGCCGCAACCGAGAAGAAATGACGATCCTGCCGTGACGCCGACGAGGTTCAGCGAAGCGGTGAGCCGTCAGGCGAGCTGGCTCGTTCGGCGATGTGGCGTGGCAAGCCTTCTCCTCGCGAGAACGGAATGGGGAAATGTCCAAGAATAACAGACAGTCACGGCGTCACTTCCTTCGGACGACCTCGGCTCTGGTTGCTTCCGGATTCGTGGCGGGGTGCCGGAAGAACGACTCCCAAAGCGATCCTTCGCAGCCCGCAGGCGGCGATCTTTCGTCGCCGGCGCCGTCCGGCGACCGCCCGAAAGGGGACCGCCTGGCCCAGCCCGTCCCGGTGCAAGTGGACGGCAAGCCGCTGGTGCGCGAAGGCTACAGCCGCCTCTTCCCTTTCGTCGGGGACATCGACGGCGACGGCCGCGAGGCTCTGCTCCTGGGAACGGAAGAGGATGGGCGCTTGCTCGTCTACCGGAACGTCGGCACCAGAAGCACCCCGCGCTTGATCGCGCCGCAGTGGTTCGACGACGTGGTGCCGACTGGCCGCATTCCCAGGGGTTGAAGCTCCGGTACGTTCCGTCCCCAGTTGGTGGACTTCGACGGCGACGGCCGGCTCGACCTCCTCTCCGGCTCGAACTGCTGCGACTCGGAGGGCTTTCACCTCTTCCGACGAAATGCGAACGGCTCGTGGGCGCCGCGCCAGCGGCTCCAACTGCCGTACCCGAACGACGCGCTCTCCCGCCAGCTAAGCTTTGTGACGGCCGCGGACTGGAACGGCGATGGTGTACCGGACCTGCTCTGGTTGGCGCCGGCTGCGCAGTGGCAGCAAGGCATCCAGGTCGCCTACGGGCCGTTCCAGGAGAACGAGCCGATCGGCCCCGCCCATGAGATCGACTTCACACCCAAAGGCTACGTGCTGGACTTTGCCGTTGCCAACTGGGACCGGGACGGCAAGCCGGGCCTGCTGGTCCGCCAGAAGCTTCCGAATCCGTATGGCAAGGAGGGCATCTACTGGTACAAGAACGTTGGCGGAGCCGGCCGGCCAAAGCTCGCCGAAGGGAAGCTCCTCATGGGCGAAGCGGCGCTCGGCGTGCAGAACTCATCCGATGCGAGCACGAAGGTCGAAGGGTTCTGCGTCTGCGACTGGAACGGTGACGGGTGGCCCGATCTGATCGTGACACGGACCGAGCAGATGCGAGCGAAGCGCGAGGGCAAGCCTGATAAGTGGGAGGGTCGCGGGACGGTCTGGCTCTACCTGCGCGAGTAGCCGTGCCGGCCGAACCGGACGCCGCAGCGGGCCGGCCGTGCGCTTGCGGCCACGGCGGCGGCCGCGGAAAACCGGGGGCGTTCCGTCTCCGACGGCCTGAACCTATCTCTGGATCTATCTCCGATAAACGGCGCCGGCGGGACGTATGCAGAATCGCTGATATTTTGAAACCGAGTGTCCGCAAGGGACTTACGGCGACAGCCCGGTGGGTAAGTTTCGGCCCCCGTGGCTCCACTGACAGGCATTTCCGTTCTCCGTCCCATCCATCGGAGCGACGCCATGAGTCTACACGAGTTCAAAGCGGTGCGTTAGGGCGCCAGTCTGGCCTCGAACAACGGCAGCTTCTTCTTCGCGCGTTCCGTCAGCCGCCGCAGGTGCGCCTCCCATTCCGGCGTCCAGCCGCGCCGGCGCACCGCGTACAGTACGCGGACGCAGCTCCGAGCATGACAGACGGCGCACAGACCGAGCGGCCCGGCCGACGGCCGATGCTCGCAATGCAGGCATATGGGGTCGGCCATATCCATCAAGGGAGAAAGAAGGAAGGGCTGGCTACCTGTACAAATACTACGCATCTTTTGCGGATAATCAAGACTGGAAATGACGGTCTATCCGCGCCGATGTGCGCCGCTTGGACGGCGGAGGAAAACGATACCAGCCCGAAGCGCGAGCGAGGGATTTCGTCGAAATCCCTCGCTCGCGCTTCGGGCTGGTAAGACGACTCGCGCCTCGCCGCCGCTCACACGAACTCGTAGCCGATGTAGAACGTGATCCGGCCGTCCGGCAGGCGCTGGATGTTGGTGATGTGGACCGGTAGGCCGTTGCCGTTGACCGCCTTGCTCGACGGCGTCGTGTACGGCGTGAAGGCGTTGTTGGCCGCGCTGGGGTACGGGATCGAGCCGAGGAAGCGCTGCGGGCCGTCCGGCGTCAGGATGCCGGTGCGACTCCTCCAGGATCGGCCGGCCGTCGGCCACGTGCCAGATCAGGAGCCCCTCGCCCGGCAGGTCGTGGTCGAAGCCCTTCCGCTCTCGATTTTCCAGCAGGAGGTACTCGCTGCCGTCCGGTTTGAGCAGCACCTTGTAGCACTCTTTCGGCGAGTTTTCGATGGGCGAAAGGATCAATTTCTGCTTCACCGTTGGGTCGAGGACGGCCGGCTTAATCCAGCCGAGCTGCTCCTTGCTCCAGGCGCAGAAGTGCAGCGGCTTGCCGTCCTGGCCGTGGCCGACCGACATCGTGCACCAGACGCCCAGGCCGGGCTGGTCGGGACTCTGCGAATAGAGGTCGGGAAGGCCGAGCATGTGGCCGAACTCGTGACACACCACACTGATCGACGCCATCCGGTCGCCTCCCTCGGGGCAGATGAAGTACGACCAGTTCTTGCCGTGGAAGCGGACGCTGGAGCGGTGCGGCCAGTACAGGCCGCCGCGGATCGTCTGCACCCGCTCGCCGGCGTAAAGGAAGAAGACGCCGTCGTAGTCCTTCAGTGCGTCCTTGCCGTCGCGGTCCTGCAGCTTGTCCAGCGCCTCGGTCAGCAGGGCGAAGCGGTTGGAGTCCTCGCCGTACACGTTCCGCTTCTTGTCCACCTGCACCCAGTCGAAGACCTTGCCCTCGACGTGGAAGGCGCCGCACGACTGCTCGATGTAATAGTCGTTGAGGCTGCCGTAGACCTTCTGGCCGGTCGGGCTTTTGTCGTCGTATTCACCGGTGCTGAAAAGAGCCGTTTCCCAATCCTTTATGTCAACTTTGTCGTTGTGCTTGACGTCGGGGTACTCGATCGGCACGACGGCCAGGTGGTAGACGGGCTTGCTCCACGTTCCGGTGTGGCGGTCGTCCCAGCGGAAGGCGGGGATGTCGCCAGGGTCGGTCGTCAGCTTGACGAGGAAGCCGATCTCGGCCTGGCGCCGCTTGACGGTCAGCCAGACGAGGTCGCCGGGCTTGTGGTTGCCGAGCGTCTCGGCCATGCGGTCGGGGCCGTTGATGGGACGGTCGTTGATCCGGACGATCACGTCGCCGGTCTTGACGCCGGCCGCGGCGGCGGGCATCCCGGAAGTGACCTGATCGATGTGGGCGCCGTCGGCGTCGCCGGGGGCCATGCGCACGCCCATGATGGCGCGCCGGCCTCCAGTCATCGGCCGGCTCACCGCGGCCAGCGCCACGTTGGTTTCGATCGTCTTGACCTGCGTATCGCCCTTCTTGTCCGTGCGGGCGACGACGACCTGGACGGCGTCGCCCGGTGCCTTGCCGATCAGCAGTTCGCGCACGGAGGCGGGGCCGGCGACCGCCTTGCCGTCCAGCTCGGTGAGAACGTCGCCGGCCGTCAGGCCGGCTCGGGCCGCGGGCGAGTTGGGATCCACCTGGGCGACGACGGCCCGGCCGTTCTTGTCAGCGTCGAGGTTGACGCCGAAGTAGGCCGGCTGCGTCGGCTCGGGCGCGGCCCGACTGATGCGGGTGGTGACAGCGGTATCGACGGTGCGGAACTCGGATAGGTCGGGCTGCGGCGGCGCGGGCGGATCGGCGGCGCGGACGAGAAGCCCGGCCGCGAGGAGAACGGCCAGCGGGGCCAGACGATGCAGCCAACGGCGGGTCATGGGTGCGACTCCCGGGGGATGATACGGCGGTGGGCCGGAAGGATTCCTGGCGAGTGATTGTACCGCGATGTAAACCCCGCCGGAAGGGGTGGGTCGCGGGGAATTCGGCGGCGGCGGGAAGGGGCGCGAAGAGATGCGTGGCGTGCGGGTTAGAGGGCGGCCCCGGCAGGCGTTTCCGTTTGTCTCATAGGTCGGGGACTTATGCGACCCATGAGACAAACGCAGATGCCGCCCACAGCCCTTCCGCCGTCACTTCGCGGCGCCCTTCGGATCCTTGACGTCGTAGCAGAGCAGCACGTCCTGGTCGCGCAGGTAGAGCTTGCCGTTGGCGATGACCGGGTGCGACCAGGCGCTGGCGCGGCTGCGGTCGGGCTGCTCGAAGCGGCCGCGCTCGATGTACTCCTTGGGGCTAGGCTCAAAGAGGACCATCGTGCCGTCCTCCTGGCGGTAGTAGATGCGGCCGTCCGCGAAGGCGACCGACCCCTTCTGCACGCCCCGGCGGCCCTTGTCGCGCTCGTCCCACATCACTTTGCCGGTCTCGAACTCCAGGCAGGTCAGGAAGCCGCCCTCGTTGCCGCCGTTGGCGCCGTACAGGTAGCCGTCGAGCAGGATCATGCCGCCGTGGTGGTTCTGCATCTTGCGGGTCGAGTAAACCTCCTCGGCCTTCACGCCTCCCTTCTCGTCCTTGCTGAGCTTCACCAGCCCGCCGCCCGCGCCGTAGGCCGAGGCGGCGAAGACCTGCCCGTCATGGTACAGCGGCGTGGAAATGTTGATGCCGCTGCGGTTGGCCGGCGCGTCGTAGCGCCAGAGGAACTTGCCATCCTCGGCCGCGACGCCGACCAGACCGTGGCTGAGCAGCTGAACGTACTGCAGCTGCCCGGCGGAGTCGATGGCGATGGCCGAGGAATACGCGGCCGCGTCGCCGCCCGGCGCCTGCGCCTTCCAGACGACCTCGCCGGTCTTCTTGTTCAGCGCGACCAGGGTGGCCTCCCTGCCGCCGGGGGTGACGATCACCTTGTCGCCGTCGATCAGCGGCGACTCGCGGTAGCTCCACGTCGGCGGCGTCCCGCCGAAGTCGGCGGTGAGGCTCTTGCGCCAGACGATCTTTCCGTCCGCGACTTGCAGGCAGACGAGGTCGCCGCCCATGCCCACCGCGTAAGCGAGGTCGCCGTCAACCGTCGGGGTGCCGCCCGGCCCCTCCTTCCCCTGGGGCATGCGCTGCCGCCCGTAGGCGGCGCCCAGGGGCGTGGCCCACTTCTCCGTGCCGTCCTTCTCGTCCAGCGCCCAGACGACCTCGTCGCCGCCGCGGTTGGACATCCCGAAAATGCGGCCCGCGGCGACCGAGGGCGCGCTGTAGCCGCCGCCGAGTCCCTTGACCTTCCAGGCCAACGGTGGGCCGCCCTTGGGCCACTCCTGGAGCAGTCCGGTTTCGCGGGAGATGCCGTCCCGCTGGGGGCCTTGCCACTGCGGCCAGTCGTCGGCGCCGGCGGGGACGGCGGCCAGGGCGAAGCCAAAGGCGATCATCGGGAGCAATTTCGATTTCAAGGCTCTTCTCCGGAATCAACGGCGGCGGGCGAGGACCAAGGCGCACCCCATGATTGTATAGGACGCCGCCGCCAGGCGCCCGTTCAGGCGGGCGGCGCCTCGCCTTTCAGGCGGCGGCATTCCTCTTCGAGCAGGCGGACGCGCTCGGCGAGGAGCGCCGCCCGCTCCTCGGCGGTGCGGACGCGCCGGAGTACCAGGCGACCAGCGATTCGCCGCGCGGGTCCGCCCCGGCGACTGAGCGCGAGCGTTAGCCGCTCATGCCGCGCGGGTTCTCCGACCCACGTCGGTAGACATAGAACAGCGTACCCGCAAGCTGCCGGATGTACTCCCGCCCCTTGGGGCTGCTCTCAAGCAGGCCGACCAATCGACCCGGCAGGCGACTCGCACCGAGGTAGGCTCCAGACAGCGCTCCCGCCATTGCGGCCAACGTGTCGGTGTCCCCGCCCAGCAGGATGAGGTTGCCGACCGTCGCCTCAAAGGATTCGGGCGTCAGGGCGAAGCTGGCTATGGTCGTCGGGACGGAATGCAACGCCTCG
Organism: uncultured Planctomycetaceae bacterium; assembly: GCA_963771935.1. Classification (GTDB taxonomy): domain Bacteria; phylum Planctomycetota; class Planctomycetia; order Gemmatales; family Gemmataceae; genus UBA4732. Next base: position 646,176 of record CAVYVK010000011.1, read on the forward strand.
ATTCGGTTGCCCAACTCGGCGAGGTCGTTGGGACCTTGCACGCGCGCGGCGGTTTCCAATTTGGCCCGGTACTCGCCTGACTCGCAGGCAGCGAGCAGTTCGGCAAAGAAGTCCGAGCGGTTGAACTGCTCCGTGATGGAGCAGAGGGCGACCGCCAGCGCCGCCAGCCGGGCGCCCTCGACACCCAGCGAGTGTAAATGGGTCGGCAGGGCCGACAGACGAGCCTGCTCCCACAATCGCTGGTGGTCGTCGCGGAAGAGCAATCCGACCGGGGCGACTCTCATGGCCGCCCCGTTCCCGAACGACCCTCCTGGGAAGTGCTGTTCGGCGACTTGCCGGTGGTCGCGGCCGTCCTCCATCGCATCCAAAACGGCCCGCGCGCCCCGGCCGTAGCCCCGAGAGGGCACGTAGTTAGCGACGAACGCCCGGCACAGGACCTCCTCAACGATCTCTCCGCGCTCGATCAGCGCCTCGCAAACGCCGATAGCCATCTGGGTGTCGTCGGTGTACCAGATTTCCTCCTGCGGGTACGCGATCAGGTGTTCGACGGTGGGGAAGCGGGCGCGTATGGCGTCGGCCGACTGAGCCTCGAATTTTCCGCCGAGCGCATCTCCCACAGTGAGGCCGAGTAGGCAGCCCTCGAAGCGATCCTTCAAGATGGGTTGTGCGACCGTCATGCGCCTTCCGGGTTCACCATCCCGCATCACTTTACCGCCGGCCGGTCGCGAAGGTCCATCAAGGCGCCTGCCGCCGCCCGCCGCGGCGTCGGCCAGGCGACGGCCCTAGCAATTCCCGCCAGCTGCCGGCCGTCCGTACTCGCCGAAGCAGGTCTTCCAGCCGCCCCAAGTCGTCGAGTCGCTCGATCGCCGCGGCCGTGGCGGCGTCCGGCGACCCGAAGGCTTCGTCACCCAGTAGACGCAGCACTTTCTTCGCCTCGGTTACCGCGCCAACCGCGAGGCCTCGCGCGATCCCTTCGGTGCGCCCCTCTTCCAGGATCGCCTGGTACGTCGAAGATTCTTTCATGGACACCACTCCTCGGAAAAGCTGCGACGCCAACCCCGGCGACCAGCGCAGCCCCAACAAGATGTACGCCGCTGCCCACACGATCGGAGCCTGCCGCCGACCGTGATGGCCGCTCAGCCGCCGTCCCATCCGCTGTATTATGCCCGGCAAATCGGCTTCTGTCACCGCGCTGATCGGGGCGAGAGGCAGCAGGGCCAGGCCGCCGGTCAACAACGGCTCCGGTGGAAGCCGCCAGACGCGCACCACCGAATAGCGGAACGTCAGGTACGCCTCCTCGCCGGGAAAGCCGCGCTCGTAGACGCCCGTGAGTTGCGGGGAATCGGCCTCCGGGCGCAGCAGCACCGCGCCGCTCCGCACCCGCAGGTCGTGCCGATCCTCCAGCAGGCCGTTGCGCACGTGCAGCTTGCGCGGCAGGACGGCGGCGTCATGGCCGGCGACGAACTCCAGATGCAACAGGTAGGGCGGATCGGCGGACACGCGCAACACCTTGTCGGCGGCGCCGCTGACCGTGGCGATGTCCGCGTCGATCACTTCCGTCGGCCCCGCCGGTTGGCCGAAGAGGGCCGGCCACGACTCCGGCGCCGTTTCAACCAGCGCCTGCAGCGTCGGGTCGTAGGGCTGCGCGGCCACGCCTGACTCCTCCGGGGACATTCGGTGCGCTGCTTACTTCCCCGCCGTCCCCGCCGTGATCGCCAGCACCGCCGGCGCCCCGTACTGATTGCCGACTTTCAGGTCGTAGCGGATGTCGATACTCTGGATCTCCTCCTCCGGCCGCGGGTTCGTCCACTGCATCTGATACACCACCGCGCTCTTGCCGGCGTCCTTCGCCACCGGCGCCGCCCAGGCCACGGCCGCTTCCGGCAGCCCCTGCGGCTTCGACTGTAGCCAGTCGCCGACGCCGCGGCCGTACTTCACCGGAACCTCCGCTGTCTTGCCGTCGGCGTAATGCACCACGTACTCGAAGACCGTCGGCGGCCCCTTCTGCTCGTTCGTCGGCTTCCATTCCTTCGCCTGGCGGAACGTGTGCAGGAAGAACAGCGCGTCCGCCTTCACTCCGGCCGGGATTCCGTCCACCGCGTCCGGCATCCGCCCCTTCACGCCAGGACCGGCCAGCATGATGCACGCCGGCAGCGGCGACGTGCGGAAGTCGCGCACGTTGTACCGCACCCCCGCCAGGGTGTTCTCGCCCACCGGGAACGCCGTCAGGTCGTCGCCGCCCTCGTACCAGCCCTTTTCCTTCGTCAGGAACTGATTGCATTTGTCGCCCAGCGGGATCGGCGTGTACTTCAGGTTGGCGCCGGCCGTCAGCACGCGCTCGCCGGCGAACGCCGCCCCGAGGTTGCGCAGTAGCGTCGCTGTGATGGTCTGCTTCTTCTGCGCGTTGACGGGATTGCTCTCGGATTCCTGCACCTTCACGTCGTTCAGCACGATGCCGCCTTCTCCCATCTTGTATTTCACCAAGGCGCCGATGTTCAGCAGCGGGACGACGCTCTTCTTCCACTCTTCGGAGCGCTTGACGTGAATCCAGATATTGTCGATCCCGATCAGCGGCCGTTTGCCGGCCTCGGTCCATTCCAGCGGCTCCAGCGTGATCGATCTGCAGGCGTGCGGCTTCAGCGGGAAGTCCTGCAGCGTGTTCTCCGGCTTGATCTCCAGCGACGCCGACTCGTCGCCGACGACGCCGTGGAACGTCAGCTTGAGCTTCGTCAGACGGTTGTCGAAGGCGTTCGGTACGATCGAGAAGTCGATCACTTCTTCCTCCTTCGGCAGCTTGGTCGTCCATTTCGGGTGCGGATCGTCCTTGATATTGTGTTCGTAGATGAAGACCCAGTCGTCGGCCGACGTCAGGCCGTTCGTGATCTGGCCCCACAGGTAATTGTCCTTACTGGCATCGCAGAAGGGGGCGATGTCGTCCAGGTCCACGACGTAAGTGAAGGCGTCGTCGGACGGGTAAACGTCGCCGGCCCAGGGGTGGATGCGCTTGGTCGATTCCAGGGCCACGTCGCGGATCGTCAGGCCCGACAGGAGCGGGTCGCGCACCGGCGGCATCGTCACGCGCTCCAGGCGGAACGGCCGGATCACGTGGTTTTGGCCGACCACCTTGTTGAAGTCGGCCAGACCCTGCGGCGTCAGGCCCCACAGCATCAGCCAGCCGCCGCGGCCGGTGAACGCCTTGACCGCGTCCGCGTTGCGCCGCCAGCTTCTTCAGGTTCTCCGGCGAAGCGTCCGCGACCACGATCTCCGCATGCGGGTCGCTCACCGCCTCCAGTACGTCGGCGGCCGTGCGTGTGCTTCAGGCCGCTGGCGTCCAGCATCTTCATTCGCAGGTCGTTTTTATCCAGGACAACGACGGTCTGCTTCGCCGCCGGCTTGTAGGCCGCACAGTAGTCGAGCATGTCGTCGAACAGACGCTGCGCCACCGGGTCGGAGTCGAGCTTGGTCCCGACCACCGCCTGGCAGAGCAGCAGTAGGCCGTCCTTGACCGGGCACTCGGAAATCGCGGAGCAGGCCAGGTCGTCGTCGCACTGGAGCAGCGACCGGGCGCCGCGCGACGCCTTCTTGTAGACGTTGCGGTAGACGATATGGTCGCCCGACCAGGTGAAGAAGTCGGCGGTCCCCAGTCCTTTGAAGATCGGATGTTCGAGGTTCTCCGGGAAGGCGATGCGGCCGACGTGGTCGGTGACTTCGAGGTCGCCGGGCACGGCCTGATAGCGCAGCGGCTCGTTCTGGTCCAGCACCAGCACGCGCACGCCGGAAGCCGCCAGCGCCTGCCACACCGGATCGGTCGCCTGCCGCGCCGTCAGCGCGTCGGGGCCGACCACCAGCACCTTCGTCTTGGCCGGCAGTCGCTTCCGGCGACGCCGCCTCCGTGAAGGCGACGCCGCGCTTCGTCAATCGCGCCTTCACCGATCCCTTGGGATCGATGACGACCAGTTCGTCCTTGGTCAGCTCCGGCTTGGCCGCGCCGTCCGGCTCGATCACCCAGCATTGCTTGACCTCGCGGAATACCTCCTTGCCGTTCGCGCTGACAGGTCAACGTCAGCTCGCCCGGCTGGCGGCCGCGATCGACCGGCGCCGTGAACTCGATGGAGGTTTCCTCCGCCGTGCCCGGTTTGAGGTGGAACGTCTGCTTGCCCTGGTCCCCCAGCTTGTCAGCCGTTGTGAACGTCCACGTCATCTCGATCGGGTCGTCGTAACGGGTGTCGTTGAAGACCTTCAAGGTGCGCTTCACCTTTTGGCCGGCGGCGAAGGTGTTGTTCCATTCGCGGCAGAGGACGCAGACTGGCTGGAACGAGTTCCATTGCAGGTCGGCGCGGTCGGGGCCGAACCAGAACTGGTAGGCGGCGACGCCGTGCCAGCGGTAGCCCTCGGCCAGCATCTTGGCGAACAGGCCGACGCCGCGCCGCGCCCCCGCCCAGCCGGTGAACGCCTCCTCGCCGGATATCGCCGAGAAGGCGGAGGGCTGAAATCCGGCTGGCGAAATAGCTCTCGCCGAGGAAGAGCGGTTTGTCGTCGCCGATCGGCCACGGGTCCCATCGCCGGGGCCGCGTTCGAAGCGCCTTGGCGAACGTGTACGCCTCGTCGGGGTACTCGCGCATGTTGAATTCGTTGTAGTGGTTGCCGTAGATCGGCAGCTGGGCGTGCAGGCCGGCGTCGCCGCCGTCGGTCATGGCGGGTCGCGTCGGGTCGAGCGCCATGACCATATCGACGCCCTTCTGGATCTCCGGCTCCTCCTGCGGCAGCCAGCCCAAATTGCGAGCGTTGATGTAGGTGATCTCGTTCTCGACCGACCAGATGAAGATCGACGGATGATTGCGCTCCGCCTTGACCCAGGCCTTCAACTGCGTCCTCCAATTGTCGAACAGGTCCGTGCGGGCCTTGCCGTCGTCCACCAAGCAGGTACGACGCCCCCTCGCCGTCGAAGATGCCGGAGCGGCGCACCGCCACGCCGTGGGAGTCGAAGAAGTCGAGCGTCTCCTCCTGGCTCTTGCCGGTCCACGGCCGATAGCCCCAGTAGCGGAACGTGTTCTGGCCATGCCGGCGCCAGTCCTTGACAGCGTCTTCCGGGTCCTTCGGCGGGGCGTCGTTGTGTTCCAGGTCGGCGTGCATGGGCCACGGCACGCCGTTGAGCGTGAAGTCCTGGCCCGACCATTCCCATTCGCGGAAGCCGAATTTCGTCTTCTTCACGTCGATGACCTGGTCGCCGACCGTGAGCTTCGTTGTGACGACGTACTGCTTCGGGTCGTCCGGCCACCACAGCTTCGGATTCTCCCACTTTTCCGACAGCTTGACGGTTTCTTCCTTGCCGGGAGCGACGGTCAGCTCCTTCGCGGCGAACGTTTTCTCCGCGGGGCCGCCCTCCAGCGGCGCGACCTCGTCGGCGATCTTCACCGCGATCGGGGCGCCGGTCGGGTTCGCCACGCTGATTTCCAGGCCGAGCGTCTTGTTCTTCACCGACGGCAGGGCGAACACGTCGGACGTGTAGGCCGGCCCGGCTGTGACGAACGACGGCGTCTCGAACATGCCGGCGCCGGGGACCTGGAGGATGACGGGAAAGTCGGCGTAGCGCGCGGAGCTGAGGCCGCTGGAGTGGTAGAGCCAGTCGGGCGGCATGTTGAACATGTGCCGCACCGATGGGTTTTTTGGATCGCCAGTGTTCGCAATGGCATAATACGGGTCTTTGATGGGGACGAGGATTTCGTTGACCTCGCCCGGCTTGATCGCCTTGGTCACGTCGCAGTCCCAGGCCGTGCAGGGCGCCTTACTGCCGCCGCAGTAGACGCCGTTGACGATGGCCGACGAGACGACCGCATTGCAGGGGAAGTGCAGGAAGCACGACCGCCCCTTCGCCTCGGCCGGGACGTTCAGCCGGGCGCGGTAGACGAAACGATGAGCGTACTGCAGGTCGGGCCGCTCGTCGTCGCGGTTGCCGGGGACAGTGATCCCTTTCCAGTGCAGGTTATCCACCTTCGTCGGCAGCTCCTGGACCGGCTCGGTGCGGTCCTTGATCTCCTGCTCGTCGATGCGGGCGATCTGCCACGCCCCTCCAAGCGGCGTCACGCCGCGCTCGCCGCCGGACCCCGCCTTGATCTCAAAGACCTGGGCGACTGCCTGTTTGTCGATCTCTTTACTCTCCTTCTCGTCCGGCTTGTACGGCCCATTCGGCAGCCACGATCCCTTGTACAAACAGATGGCGTCGAGGCCGAACAGGATGCGATCCGGCTCCTTCTTGCCGTTTTCGATCTTGTATTGGCGGTCGAATTTGATCTCGAAAGTATGCTTCCCTGGCTGGAGCGTCACGTCGCCGAGCTTGAGCCAGGCGACCTCATTCCAGTCCTGCAAGGCCATCAGGTCAGTGGTCAGCTCCTCCGGTTTGCTCTCCTTCCAGGCGCCGCCGTCGAGTCGCCAGGAGAACGGCGAGCGGGCGAACTCGTAGCCGATGCGGACCCACGCCTCGTAATCGCCGGCGGTCTTCGCGTCGAAGTCGTAGGAGAGGATGGCGCCCTCGGCCGGGATCTTCTTCTCCAGGTCCTGAGGTTCGACGCTGCCGTGCAGCCAGCTTCCGCCGGAGAGGAAATCGGCGTGGCCCCAACCGCCCGTCTCGAAGGGGACGGCGGCGCGGGTCGGCGCTTCGCCTTCCATCCAGACGTATTCCTGGGCCGACAGAGACGCGGCCGTGATTCCGGCGAGGAGAAGAGCAAGGAGGGATCGTTGCATGGCGGGGTCGCTCGGCGGGCGGATGCGGGGAAGGAATCCCACCATGATAGCAAACGCCGGCGGGGCGGCGAGGGCGACGTCGGCGCCCTCCTTGCCGAACGGGAGTTCGTGAACGAGGAGGATTTCAAGGCCGTAAGGCCGACAGTGCGCGCGCCTGGGGTGTGTCGGCCTTGCCCAGCGGGCGCCCATCGGCCCCCACCGGCGCCGCGTCCGGAAGGCGTCCGCGCCGGGCGTTGCGTCAGGCGGGCGGCGGGCTTGCCGCGGAAGGAGCGCGGCGGCCACGACCGGCGGCCGGGCGCGAGCCGGACGCTCTCGAAGCGGACGACGGGTGGGACGGAAGGCGTCATGGACGATCCTCGGCGAACGACGCGGCCGCGGCGGGTGCGGCCGAAGGAGATATTCGTACCACGCCGGAGGGGAGGCCGGACAGAGCATTATGGATGCCGGTGGGAGAATATGAGGGCGGCGGGGCGGAAGGGGGCCGTCTGTGGCGGCCAGACGCACTTCCCTCGCTCCCGAAAGCCCGTTCGGCGACGGGCGCCAAAATCCTGTGGACAACGTTTGACAGGCGGTCACGTGTCGGTTAGCGTGGCGGGATATATCCCGCCAGGATAATACCCCCGACCGCCGCCGGGATAGGTTGCGCGGGCGCAATCTAATATCCGTGTTCGGCGGCGAAGTCCCACGCGCGGGGCCATCAAGCGGTGTGCCGTGCAACGCGAGTTGGGCGTACAAACTGGCTGAACCTCCGTCGCCGTTCCTCGCCGGCGTGGTAAAATAAGGTATCACACTGAAGGGGGACGGACGATGGACCGAGAGACTTTCGCGGGTACGATCCGAGCGTTCAAGGGGCGGACCCCGTTTCGGCCGTTCACGATCGTGACGGTGAGCGGCGCCCGGCACGAGATCGACCACCCGGAGGCGATCCTGGAGCGAGACGGAGTGGCCCTATTCGCCGCCCCCGGCGGCGTGCCCGTCATCTTCGACCATGAGGGCGTCAGTGAGGTAATCGGGGACTTGGCCGGGCGCGGCGCCGAGGCCTGAGTAGGGGCCGCGCCGGGGAAGGAAAAGGGGACGTCGTATATTGCTTCGATACGAATCTACAATATCATCTTTTTCTTCCTGGTCCCTGAACTTGGTGTTCGGCGAAGCGGTCGGAGTCGCTGGCGGTTCCATACGGATGCTGGTACATTCCAGCAATGGCGACCCGCGAGTTCCTGAATGTCGATCCAGCCACGCTTCACTTGCGGGCTCACTCCAGGCCGGCGCGGACCCGGTCAAACTGCAGCGGCAGCTCACGCGCCACGGCCTCTCGACGGCCGGAATGCCGTCGTTGGAGGTCAAGCGGAGCAGCGACGGCGGGCTGGTGATCTACGACGGCGTGACGCGCGCAACCCGCGCGGCCAAATATCTGCCCGGAACCTTGGTTCCCGTGGAAGTGACGGGAACATTGCGGACGCCGGTCGGCGGGTTGCCCACGGTGGGAGACAAGCGATGAGCAAACCGGAGCAGACGCGGGCGGCCTTGCTGGCCGCGCTGGCGGACCTGGGCCGCATGCGGTCGGAGTGGCGGTTGGGGCAGATGCTAGCCAACCTGGCCATGACGGCCGGCCGTCTCGACGTGGGCGGCGTCTGGGATCTGGAGGACGACGAGGCCCATAGCGGCGGCGCCGAACTGCTGGGTCAGTGCGCCGCCGGGGATCGCGTCGGCGCCGAACCAGTCGTTGCAGCGGATCGGCCGCGCGATTGACGGTTGCCCGCGCGAGCCAGCCGTAGCGCGAAGCGTTCCTGCGAGCCGACGCCCCCTTCCCACTGGGGCGTTGCATCCACCGAGAGCGGCGCGGCGCCCCGCTACTTCTCCTTCAACCCCGCCAGGAACTCGACCAAATCGCGCAGCTCCGACTTCGACAGCTTCTTGATGATGTCCTGCGGCATCGCCGATTTGCCCGGATGGCGCTCGTCCACGTCGCTCTTGGCCACCGACGACCAGCTTGCCCTCCGCCGTCATCAGCCGGATCTCCTTGGCGTCCTCGCCCTTGAGGACGCCGGTGCGCGTCTGGCCGTCGTTCAGCACCAGCAGCACGCTTTCATACCCCTTGGCGATCTGCTTGTTGGGATCGACGATCGACTCCAGGATATAGTCGCGGTTCTGCTTGGCGCCGATGCCCTTCAGCTCCGGGCCGACCTCGCCGCCCTCGCCGTTGATCTTGTGGCAACGCAGACAGGTCGTCTCGTTTTTGTAGAAGAAGAGGCGCCGGCCGTTCTCGGCGTCGCCGCCGAACTCCGCCTCGCGGTACGCCGCCAGCGGGTCGTCCTTCGGCCGGGCCGCATCGTACCGCGCCAGCCGATCCTTCACGTCCTTGCGCCGAGCGCTTGCCCGGCCGCCTCCAGCAGGTCCAGCGTCACCTCCGGCGGCAGCTTCTTTTCAAGGAGTTTGTCCATCTGCTTCGTCAGCAAATCGTCCACGCCCGGCGTCTTCAGGCCGCCCAGCACGGCGTAGGCCTGCTGCCGCTCGACGATCTCGCCGGAATCGACGGCCTTTTCCAGCAGCGGCAGCGCCGCGGCCGGGTCCTTCGCGGCCAGCAGCCGCCGGCCCTCGGCCCGCATCGCCGGCGTCGGCGTCGTCCAGCGCCGCCTTCACGGCCGCGTCCAGGTGGGAATCCTTCAGGGCGCCCAGCGCCCGCAGCGCCTCCACGCGGGACCGCGCCGGCCGCTTCCCGTCGGCGGCCGTCTCCGCCAGCACGGGGCCGACTTCCTTGACGCCGAGCTTCACCGCCGTCTCGACGGCCGCCTGACGCACCTTGTCGGATCCGCTGAACACGCCGCCCAGCTCGGCCGGAAGGCGTCGGCGGCGCGCTCCGGCGGACGCGGCTCCAGCGGCCGCCACACGCCCATCACCCGGTCGCGGCCCGCCGGCTTCGTCCAGTCGGCGAGTTCACGGAGCGCCTCGATCCGCAACGTCTCCGAAGCGTCGGGCCGGGCCGCGAACGCCGCCACGGCCTCGGCGTTGTTCCTTGCCGCCCAGGCGGAAGTTGGCGTTGAGCACGCGGAAGCCGAGCGGGTCGGACAGGCCCGGACCGACGGACCAGCGCCGCCAGCTCCGGCATGGCCGCGTCGATCGGCACGTCGTTGATCGCCCGCGCCGCCTCCACCACCAGGAGCGGGTCGGCGTCGTTGAGGTAGCGGGCCACGTCCGGGTCCTCCGTCCGCCGCAGCGCCAGCAGCACGCCCATGCGCACGGCCGGCGACGGGTCGTCCGCCGCCGCCATCCAGGCGTCCTTGGCGCCGCTGCCGACCAGCGCCATGACGCCGGCGTGCCGCAGATAGCCGTCCTTGTCGGCGTTGTCGCGGAGCATGTCCAGCATCGCCGGCACGTCCTTCTTGTCGCCGACCCGCGCCAGACCCTGCGCCGCGAAGAACCGCACGCGCGGCTCGGCATCCTTCAAGCAGCGCGATGAACGCATCGCCGGCCTCGGCGACCTTGCCCTCGCCCAGCGTCTTGGCCGCCTGCGCCCGCACCTCGGAATCGGCGTCTTTCAGCAGCGGCAATATCTCCTTGTACGCCGTGGCGTCCTTGCGGCCGATCTGGCCGAGGCCCCAGATGGCGTGGAGGCGGGCCAGCCGGTTCGTGTCGCTCTTCGCCACGCCGGCGAAGGCCGGGATCGACGCCGACCCCTTCTCCGCCAGCGCGAACTGCGCCCCCTGCCGCACGCGCATGTCCTTGTGGTCCAGCAGACGCGACCAGTTCCTTCGGTCGAGCGCTTGTCGAAGCCGTCGGCCATGATCTTCTTCACCTCCAGCACGGCCGGGTCCTTCGCCAGCGCGGGATAGGTGACTTTCCAGATGCGGCCCTTGTTCGGCTTCTCCCAGCCGTCCACCCAGTCGGTCAGGTAGATGGCGCAGTCCGTGCCGAAATCCACGTCGGTCGCCAGCACCGACCAGATGAATTGATGGCGATCGACCATCTCAAAACTCGCCCCCTTCGGCTTGCAGGCGAAGGAGTGGATGCCGCTGCCGCCGGCTCGAGCCGCGAAAATCGCACAAAAAGAAGTGCTGGTCGTAGCGCTCCGGCAGGCCGAGGCCGGGGTAGTACGTCAGACCGGACGGCCCGTTGGCGAGGTTGGCGACCGGCGGCACGATCCACGCCGGCTGGCCGGCCCACGGCGGATCGTCCATCTTCTCCGCCATCCACGGGCCGCGAATGCCCTCCGCCGTCGTCCACTGGTAGCCGATCCGCCAGCCGCTGTCGCCGTTCTGAACGACGTAGACGCAGCGCACCTTGTCGCCGGCGTCGGAGTTGTTGTCCACCGTAAACAGGTTGCCGAACTCGTCGAAGGCCAATTCCTGCGGGTTGCGCAGGCCCTGGGCGTAGACCTCCAGCTCAGTGCCGTCGGGGTTGCAGCGCATCACGCAGCCCGTGTCCGGCAGGAAGATCGGCTTCTCGCAGTCCTTCACGTTCGTTCCGCGATCGCCGATGGAGAAATAGAGCTTGCCGTCGGGGCCGAAGCGGAGGCCGTGCAGGTCGTGGCCGAGGAAGCCGACGTGGACGCCGAAGCCGTGGTGCAGCCGCTCGCGCTGGTCGGCCTGGCCCGTCCCCTTCGTGTCGCGCAGCTTCCACAGGTCGGGGATGCAGGTGTACCAGACGTCGCCGTTGCGCGTGACGAGGCCGGCGCCGATGCCGTCTGCGGCGTGGTGGAAGCCGTCGGCGAAGACGGTCGCCTTGTCGGCCCGGCCGTCGCCGGTCGTGTCTTCGAGCAGCCGGATGCGGTCGTGGTGGATGCCGTAGTCCTTGAAGTGGTCGCCGAGCTTGCGCTGCATCATGGCGACGCGGTCGTCCACGGTGCGGCAGGCGAGGTCGTCGTCGAGCCAGTCCATGTGGCTGCGGATGTCGGTGACGCCGTCGTGGAGGCGGAAGGTCTCGGCGACGTAGAAACGGTTCTTCTCATCGACGGCGAAGCAGACGGGGTTGGCGACCATCGGCTCGGCGGCGAAGAGATCGACCTTGAAGCCGTCGGGGACCTGGATGCGTTTCTGGGCCTGCATCCACTCGTCGGAGGCCGGGGCGATTTTCGGCTTGTAGGGCTTGTCGGCCGGAGGCGGGCCGGGGGCGCGACGGCGAACAGGCCGGCGCCGGTGGCGCCCAGGAGGACGGCGGCGGCGAGCAGGAGGTTCTTGTGCATGGGATCGCGGGGTCTCGCGGGGGGCGTCGGCGCTGGTAGGTACAATCGTCGGGGTGGGAGCGATAATTTAGCCTACCGGACGCGGCTCACTTTGCAACTCCATTCCTCGACAGAATCCATCGGGAGGGCGCGATTGCCGACGAACGCCGTCAAGTCTCTGTCGTCCCCCGCCTCCGGCGTCCGGGGGCGAAGGCACGGCTGTCTTGTTGCTCAACTTCCCCCGAAATCGCGTCGTGAAGGACCGCTTCCAGGAAATCTTCCCCGAGTTCGTCGGCCCGCGCTCGGAACGCCGAGAAGATCGCCGAAACGACCTCCGGGAACGAGTATCCCGTCTGTCGGGACGCCACCTCAAACGACGACTGATAGAGGCGCAGAAGCAGTTGCGGCCCGGCCGCGCTACCCGTAAGGGCGCGGAAGGCCGCTTCGCCGACCAGAACCACGACTTCGGGCGCGGCCCTTCGTACACCCGCCATCGAGCGATGCCCGCGAAGCGTGTTGCCGATAAGCGCGTCGTAATACGCTTCGCCGCCATAGACGCGCGTCAACTCCCGCAGCTGAAGGCCCAACCGTCGCCCGTCGCCGCCCTTGGCCGATCCGGTCTTGCTTTTCACCTGATGGAACCGAAGCGGGCGTCCGCTCGCCAGCGGCGGCTGCACGATGTCCGCGCCGGGGAACGGGTTCGTCGCCGGGTCGAGCGTTTCCTGATCCGCCCCGCGCGGCTCCGGGCGCGGACGTTGCCGCGCATCGCGCCAATCACGTCCTCGTGAAGATGGCCCAGCAATCCCTCGATTATCATGAAAACCTTGTGCGCGACCGTCGCGGAAATCGTATGTTCAAAATCCCCGGAACACATAAGCACCTGCGCCGCTCCCAGGATATACGGATCCAGCACGTCCCCCGGATTGCGCCCACACCGGATGTCGGAGGCGGTTTTCGGGAAATCGCCAACGACCGCAACCACCTTGGCACAGGTTTCCGCTATCACCGCGTCCGGGTCGTGAAAGGCCCGGAGAAGCTGGGTTCGATGGACCAGGTTGGCGGCCTGGAGAGAAATGGCCTGCTCAGGAACGCCGCTCCGCGCCAGGACGACGGCGTAGAAGGCCACGAGTTCCTTGGCCGGCTTGTCGCCGAAGTCCGCGGCGGCCCACTTCGTCGTTTCTTGCGGCGGACGCAGGGCGATTTTCAGGTCCGCGAAGACGCGGGCGCAAGATCCTTGGCGCTGCGGAACTCGCGTTCGATCGCATCCGATTGGGCGGCCGCAATTCGTTTTTTCAACGGTTCGGGTACGCCGTGCAGGGGACTTTCGGCCGGCACGTTCAGAATCCGAGTCGCCATGAGGCCGGCCCCAGCAAAAATCAGAAGAGGGTCGGTTGCCGGTCGTCGTTGCCGCGCTTGTTTCGGGCCGTGGATCGCAACCGTTTCACGGCCTTCTCCAGAGCCACCTCCAAAGGCTCACACGATCCGCCGCGGGCAGGTTCGTCGGCGGCATTCTGGAGCAGCGTCCGGCCGATCGCGGTCCCCAGATGCACCGGAACGGCGTTGCCGACCTGCATGTACTGGCGATTCATCGCGCCCGTGAATTGCCAGTCGTCGGGGAACCCTTGCAGCCGGGCGCACTCCCGCACCGACAAGGGCCGGACGAATTCGGGATGACAGAGGGCGCTGCCCTTGCGGTTCGCCCGGCCGGTGATCGTCGGCGCCGGGTGGTCCCAGGCCAGTCGGCGATAGAACCCCGTCTTGCCGCCGCCAGCCTCGAAGGATGCGTCCCCAAGTGCTTCGCGCTGGAGGTCCTTCGGCAAATCCCGCCAGTGCCCTCCGGGCGGAATCATGGCGAAATACTTCGCCACGTCGGGGGTGTACTCGGAATGGGGGCCGGGTTCGTCTCTCAGGTCATAGATGGCGTCCCGGACGGTTCGGAAGGGGCGCGCTCCGACCGTCCGGCCCCCGTGCGTCGGCGCGAGGATGCGCGGGGCGGAAGAATCCCTAGCTCCGAACATCAGGAAGCGCAGTCGATGCTGCGGCGCCCCGTATTCGGCCGCGTCCACGACGGAAAGGCTGACCTGATATCCAATTTCCTGAACGTCCTCGATGATTTGGCGAATCGCCGACCCCGAAAGCTCGTCGGGTTCCATCGGCGCACCGTCGCCGCCGTGGCCGCCATTCTTGCGGTCGTAGACGCTCAGGTTCCAGTGTTTGCCGGGACGCTCGGCGATGGGGCGATGCCGCAGGGCCGCCGTGACCAGGTTTGCCACGTTTTCCAGGACAAAGAAACGCGGACGGATAGCCTGAATGAGTCTCAGGTAGGTGTAAATCAGGTTGCCTCTCGGATCGGACAGGGCCGCACGCTTGCCGCCCGGACAAAAACTCTGGCACGGCGAGCCGCCGACCATAAGGAAGATGTCCTTAGAAGTTTTCAGGCGCTCGCGGACGGCCTTCCCATCGATCTGCTGAACGTCAGCTTCCCATACGTCGATGGCTGGTCGGTTCTTGTGGATGGTCGCGCAGCAAAAGGGATCCAGTTCCACGGCCAGAGAAGTTTCGACGCCCGCCTGCTCCAGCCCAAGATCGAGTCCCATCGCACCGGAGAACAGGGAGACCACGGGCACTTTTCCATTCTCCCCCATTCAAGCTCCAGTATTACTTGATTGTTTCGATCCCGCGCAGGCGCTGCCTGATGGAAGAAAGTGTACCCGACGGCCGGCCGCGCTGCCATGCAAATCGCGCCGTAATGGCAATCGGCAACTTCCGTGGCGGCCGCAACGGTAGTTGCGATGGGTCTTTTCCCAGACGCCGCCCGCCGGTAGAATCAGCCTCCCGGCCGTCCGCGCGGACGCGCCACATCCGGGGGCTGACACCCCCGGCTCGCCCGGCACGGAGGCCCCGTCATGTCGCGTACCGTGGGAACCCTCGTCGGCGTCGTCGCGGTCCTGCTCTGCATCGGCGGGCCGGTCGCCTTCGCCGTCCACATGCAGGCCCAGACGCGCAGCTTCGCCGTCGTCAAGGACGGCGTCCTGTACCGCAGCGGCCAGCTCACCCTGTTCGGTCTGAAAAACCTCCTCCATGAGTACCGCATTCGCACCGTCGTCACGCTGCGCGGCCCGGCCGTCGAGGGCGAGACGGCGCCGGACCAGGCCGAGGAGGACTATTGCAACGCCGAGGAGATCAACTACGTCCGTCTGCCGCCGGCCCACTGGGAGTCGGCCGAGGGACCGCCGCCCGTGGAGTCGAACGTCGAGCGGTTTCGGGCGGTGATGAGCGATCCGGCCAACTACCCGGTGCTGATCCATTGCTTCGCCGGCATCCACCGCACCGGCGCCTATTGCGCCATCTATCACATGGAGTTCGACCACTGGAGCAACGAGCGCGCCATCGACGACCTGATCGCCCACGGCTACACCAATCTGCCGGAGGAGGAGGACATTTGGGGCTATTTGCAGGATTACCAGCCGACGTGGAAAGATAAGCAGGACGCGGGGAAGTGATGGGGCCGGCGAGCGGGGTTGCGTCAGCGCCCCGAGGGCGCGTCGTTTCTGAGAGCGCATCGACTCGGGGCGCTGACGCAACCCCGCTCGCCTTCAGCCGAGCGCCTGGCGAACCTTCTCCAGCAGCTGATACGGCCGATACGGTTTGGGCAGGAACCCGGCCAGGTCGCCGGCCGCGAAGCGCCGGGAGGCCTCCGACTCGCTGTAGCCGCTCGACAGGATCACCGGGAGGTTCGGCCGCACGCTCCGCAACGCCCGCAACGTCTCGTCGGCGTCCAGCCCCGGCATCGTCAGGTCCAGCACCACCACCCGCACGTCGGCGCGGCGGCGCGCAGCACTTCCAACGCCTCGCGGCCGTCGGCGGCCGTCAGCGCCTCGTAACCCGCCGGCCGCAGCGTCCGCACGGCCAGGTCGCGCAGGGCCGGCTCGTCGTCCACGAACAGCACCGCGCCGCCTTCCCGCGCCTTCGCGACCGATGCGGCCGCGCCGGCGGCCAGCGCCTCCGGGCGCGCGGGAACCACACGCGCATCGTCGTTCCGAGGCCCGGCGCCGTGGTCAGCTCGATGGCGCCGCGGTGGCCGCGCACGATGCCCAGCACCGCCGCCAGTCCCAACCCCCGGCCCGTGAACTTCGTCGTGAAAAACGGCTCGAAAGCACGGCACCGCGTCTCGGCGTCCATGCCGCAGCCGGTGTCGGCCACCTCAATAAAGACGTATTCCCCCTCCGGCAAATCGTCGTCCAGGTAGGCGGCTTGCAGGGCAGCGCGGTCGCACCAGGCCTGGCCGGTTCGCACCGCGATGGAACCGGCCCGCTCGCCCAGCGCCTCGGAGGCGTTTTGCACCAGGTTCAGCACCACCTGGCGCAGCTGCGCGGCGTCGGCCAGCACCGGCGGCAGGCCGTCGGCCAGCTCCAGCGACGCCGTCGCCTTCCGCGACCCCAACGCCTGGAGTGGGGCGGCCAGGTCGCGCACCGCTTGCGACAGGTCCAGCGGCTCGACCACGAAGCGGCCGCGGCCGGAGTACGCCAGCATCTGGCGCATAGCTCCGCCGCCCGCTGGGCCGATTGCAGCACCCGGTCGAGGTAGTCGAGGCCGGCCGCGCTCGTCGTCTCGCGCCGGGCCAGCGACGCGTAGCCGATGATCCCGGTCAGCAGGTTGTTGAAGTCGTGCGCGACGCCGCCGGCCAGCACGCTCAGGCTCTCCATCCGTTGCGCCTCCCGTAGCTTCCGCTCGCGCTCCTCGCTGAGCCGCCGTTCTTCCGCGACGACCAGCTCCCCCTCCACGGGCGGCGGCAGCGGCCGGCGCTCCAGCCGCACCGAGTCGTCCAGGGCCAGGGACGACAACGGCTTGCCGGCCAGGTCGGCCTCAATCGCGCCGCACAGCGCGGCGAAACGCCGGTTGCATGCGACGATGCGGCCGGCCGCGTCCACCTCGGCCGCGGCGCCGGGGACCGCCTGCAGCAGCGCGCGGAGCCAGCGGCGCATCGAATCGACCTCGGAAGGGCCGGGAGCGGCCGGGTCCGGCTTGGGTTGGCTCATGGTTGCGTTGGGCGCGAGTCGAGGGAGGAACGAGAGAACACGGCGATGGGCCCCTCCGAATTATTCGGGTTATTGTCGGTGTTGGTTCCCGCCTTGTCCATTGAGAAATGCCAAATGTTCCCATTTCTTTTCAGAATTTGGACTGCCCAGAAGCCAATCGGCTGAGGTAAGATCGCCCCTGTGAACATATACTCTTGTACACTTTTGGCCCTCGATCCATCCGCGATTCTGGTCGCCCGCGGCCTGGCGCCGGACGCCTGGCAGCGCGACTTCCTGTTCGCCCGCGACCGGCAAATCCTGCTCAATTGCAGCCGGCAGAGCGGCAAATCGACGGTGGTGAGCGCCCTGGCGCTGCACGCGGCCCTGTTCACGCCCGGCGGCCTGGTGCTGCTGCTGTCGCCGTCGCAGCGGCAGAGCGCGGAGATTTTCCGCAAGGTCCACGAAGCCTACGTCGCGCTGAACCGGCCGATCCCGGCGGTCTACGAGAGCCAGTTGCGACTGGAATTGGCCAACGGCGCCCGCATCTTGTGTCTGCCCGGCCGCGAGGAGACGATCCGCTCCTTCGGCGGCGTGACGCTGCTGGTGCTGGACGAGGCGGCGCGCATCCCGGATCGGTTGTATCGCAGTGTGCGGCCGATGCTGGCGGTGTCGCAGGGGCCGGCTGGTGGCGCTGAGCACGCCGTTCGGCCGGCGCGGCTGGTTCTACGAGGAGTGGGAGGGCGGCGGGCCGTGGAAGCGGGTGCGGGTGACGTGGCGCGACTGCCCGCGGATCACGGCCGACTTCATCGCCGAGGAGACGCGGGCGATGGGCGCCGCGTGGGTGGCGCAGGAATACGAATGCTCGTTCAACGTCCCGTGAAGGCCTGGTTTATCCCGATTTCATGGACGCGGTGCTGCGGGACTGGCCGGCGCCTCCACCGCGGGGGCGCGGCGTGGGCGGCATCGACTTCGGCTGGCGCAACCCGTTCGCGGCGCTGGCCGGCGTGCTAGACCGCGACGACGTGCTGTGGATCGACTGGGAGCGCTATCTGCGCCAGACGCCGTTGCACGAACACGCGGCGGCGCTGCGGCGAGCCGGGAACGTCAGCGACCGGAGCGTCACGTGGTACGCCGACCCCGCCGGGCGCACGGAGATCGAGGAGCTGCGGGCGGCGGGTCTGACGGTGCGGCGGGCCGACAACGACATCCGCCTGGGCATCGCGGCGACGGCGGCGCGGCTGCGGACGGGCCGGCTGAAGGTCCACGGCCCGGCGTGTCCGAACCTGCTGACGGAGGCCCGGCTGTACCGCTATCCGACGGCGACGGAACGCGCGACGATCAACGAGAACCCGGTCGATGAACACAATCACGCCCTGGGCGCTCTGCGTTATCTGATTGCGGCGCTGGACGCGCGGTTCATCGCCCGGCTGCGCAAACGGCCGGAAGTTGCCGGCGCCGGACGAGCCGGACAAACTTGCGGACCCAATGGACAACCCGGATTCGTGGACGGAGTTGACATGATGTGGGACAGGATTCCAATCCTGTCTTCTTCCAGAGACAGGATTGGAATCCTGTCCCACGCCGAAGGAACCCCTGTGATGCGCACCTACCTCGCCAACGCTGTTCTCCCGCCTCGCCGGCTGGCTGCGGCCCAAGGCGATGCCGCCCGTCCTGGCCGGCCCGCAGTGGAGCGGCACGTCGTTCATCGACGCCTACCGCCGCAACCGCAACCCGACGCCCAACGAGATCCTGGCGGAACTGAAGAACACCGCCTGGACCTGCGCCAGCATCAACGCCGCCGTCTGCGCCAGCTTCCCGCCGCGGCTGTACGTCGACCACGCAGCCGAACCAGCCGCGGCCGAAGTGCCTGACGAAAGCGCTGCCGGCGGCGACGCAACGACGGCTGCCGCTCCGCGCCGCACCTGGCCGCCCGCACCAAGGCGGCCGACCACATCGAGGAAGTGACCGACCATCCGCTGCTCGACCTGCTGCCCACGCCAACCCCGTGCATGAATGCCTTCGATCTTGTGGGAGCTGACAACGCTTTATCAGGAGGTCCACGGCAGCCGCCTACTGGCTGCTCGACGTCGGCCCGCTGGGCACGCCGCAACAGATCTGGATACTCCCCAGCCAGAACGTGACGCCGCGGCGCGAGCCGGACTCGCCGAACCTCGTCGATTACTACCTCTACCGCACCGGCACGCGCGAGCAGCGCTTTCCGGCCGGACCAGATCATCCACTTCCGCTATCCCGACCCGCGCGACCCGTACACCGGCGGCCTGTCGCCGCTGCGGGCCTGTTACGAACAGGCGGCGCTCGACCAGCGAGTTCGCGGCGTTCAAACGGGCGAAGTTCGAGAACCACGCCATCCCCGACGCCATCGTGTCGCCGGACGAAGTGATCGGCGAGGAGGAGCGCGACCGCCTGGAGACGCAGTGGAACAGCCGATTTCGCCGCGGCGGCCGCGGCAAGGTCGTGGTGGCCGAGAGCGCCCTGCGCGTGCAGCTGCTGGCCCACTCGATGGGCGACCTCGCCGCCCTGGCCGACATGAAAGCGACCAAGGAGGATATCTGCAATGCGTTTCACGTTCCGATCAGCTTCCTGACCAGCGAGACGAACCTGGCCAACTTGCAGGCGGCGGAGCATCAGCACATGGCCAAGGCGATGACGCCGCGGTTGCAGCGGCGCGACGAGAAGCTGAACGAGCAGCTGGTGCCGCTGTTCGATCCGACGGGCCGGCTGTTTCTGGCCAGCGAAGACCCGGTGCCGGTCAACCGCGAGCTGACGGCGAAGGAGCAGGACCTGAACCTGAAATACGGCGTGGCGACGATCAACGAGGTGCGCGGCGACAGGGGCTGCCGCCGGTGCCGTGGGGCGACGCGCCGTGGCTGCCGCGGCAGTGGGCGCAGACGAACGACCCGAATCGGGCGGACCCGGCGAAGAAATGACAAAAGATTTCACCACAGAGTCACAGAGAACACGGAGAAAGACAAAACCCGTACCGTAGGAACAGCACGCCTCGGAACAATCTCTTTTGTCTTCATCTGTGTTCTCTGTGACTCTGTGGTGAAATCTTTCTTCCATGAACTCTGAGGTGGAACTATGACCCTTACCGAAGGCCCGCTCGGCTTCCCGATGCCGGACAAGGCCGCCCGCGCCGTGGACGCCCTGCTGCGAGACGCTGCCGAAAACGAAGGACTACGAGTACCGCAAATCGCTCGTCGACCCGGCCGCCGACCGAGCTGAACCCCGGCGAACGCTCCGACGTGTCGTGGATCTCCACCGAGAGCGTGGACCGCATGGGCGAGGTCGTCGTCGCCAGGGGCATGAACGACGGCCAGTTCCAGCAGAACCCGCTCGTCACCCTCGGCCATGCGTACTGGATGCCGCCGGTGGGAAAATCGCTGTGGCGCAAGCGCGTCAAGGACGGCGAGCTGGTCGGGATCAAGGCCAAGACGGTCTATCCGCCGCGGCCGGAGGCGTGGCCGGCCGGCGACGAGTGGCCGCCCGACAAGGTGCTGGCGCTGGTCCAGGCCGGGCTGCTCCAGGGCAAGAGCATCGGCTTTCTGCCGACGAAGGTCCACGTCCCCGACACGAAGGAGGCGGCCGAGCGCGGCTGGGGCGACCGCGTCGGCCTGGTCATCGACGAATGGCTGCTGCTGGAATACGCCTGCGTCTTCCTGCCCGCCAACCAGGACGCCCTGGTCGAGGCGGTGTCCAAGGGGGCCGTCGGCGCTGGACGCGGAACTGCTGCGGGCGCTCGGCGTCGATCGTGGGCCAATCGCTCCGCGATTGGCCGGCGACTCGCGGAGCGGGATTCGCCCACTGATCGCCGTTCACGCCGCTGGCGGAGGTGGAGCGGGCGGCGGCGCGGGCGGTGGAGGCGGTGGATTGGGCGGCCTTCGCAGCGCGGCGAGTGGCGGAACACATCGACCGGCTGCGCGGCGGGTGTGAGAACGAGCCGGCCCTCGGCGGCCGCTTACTTGGGGGGAGGCGGAACGACGCGGGCCCGCTCCTGCGCGGACAGCGTGTCCCACACGCGCACGGTGAAATCGCCCGACGCCGAAACCAGCCGCGTCCCGTCGGGGCTGAAGGCGAGGGAGTAGGCGTAGTCGGTGTGGCCGTGCAGTTCGGCGACTTCCTGGCGCGTGGGCACGTCCCAGAGGCGGATCGTGCCGTCGGCGCAGGCGCTGGCCAGACGCTTGCCGTCCGGGCTGAACGCCAGGCCGTAGACGTTGGTCCCGTGCTTGAGGACGCCGATCTCCTGCCAGGTCGCCGTGTCCCAGAGGCGCACCGTCCCGTCCGTGGCGCCCGAAGCGAGCTGCTTGCCGTCACGGCTGACCGCGAGGGCGTAGAAGAAGTTCGTGTGCCCCTCGAGCAGGTGGATCTGCTCCTTTTTGGCCACGTCCCAGATCCGAACCGTTCGATCCTCGGCGGCCGAGGCGAGCCAGGCGCCGTTCGGGCCGAAGACCACGTCTCGAATGGCGTCCGAGTGCCCGCGCAGCACGGCCGCTTCCTCGCGGCGGTTGACGTCCCAGACGTGGACCGCGTTGTCCGCGCCGCCGCAAGCCAGCAGGTCGCCCCGCGGGCTGAACGCCAGGCGCGAGTCGCGCCA
Source organism: uncultured Planctomycetaceae bacterium (assembly GCA_963771935.1). Classification (GTDB taxonomy): domain Bacteria; phylum Planctomycetota; class Planctomycetia; order Gemmatales; family Gemmataceae; genus UBA4732. The sequence continues at coordinate 667,708 of CAVYVK010000011.1, forward strand.
GGTGTTCGTCGGCACGGCGAAGCGATGCACCTCCGTGGCCGTCTCCACGTCCCAGAGCCGGACGGCGTCGTCGCGGCCGAGCGTGGCCAGGAGCTTCCCGTCGGGGTGGAAGGCGACGGAAGTGACGATCGTGTTCTCGGGGTACTTCAGGAGTGAGAGCTGCCGGCCGGTGGTCGCGTCCCAGAGGCGAACCGTGCCGTCCCAGGCCGCCGAGGCCACGCGTTCGCCGTCGGGATGAAAGGCGACGCCGTAGACGAAGCTCGTGTGGCCGCGAAGGACGCCGTTCTGTTCCGCCAGGTGGGCGTCCCAGAACCGAATCTCGCCGTCGGTCGAAGCGGAAACGATCCAGGCGCCGCCGGCCGTGTACCAAGCGTCGAGGACCGGCGCCGTGTGACCGTGCAGCACGGCGAGAGGTGCGCCGGTGGCCGCGTCCCAGAGGCGAACGGTCTGGTCCTGCGACGCCGACAGAATGCGCCGGCCGTCCGGGCTGAATACGGCCGTATTAACCCAACCGCTATGCCCTTGCATGGTTGCCAGCGGCTTGCCGTCGCGGCCGTCCCACAGGTGGATCGTCTGGTCAAACCCGGCGGTGACGATCCGCGCCGTCGGGACTGAACGCCATAGCCTGGATCTGGTTCGTATGCCCGCGCAGGACGCCCAGGGGCGTTCCGGTCGCCGCGTCCCAGAGGTGCAGGTCGGTATTCGGATATTGTTCGGCGGTGAGAACGCGATCCGACTGGGGGCTGAAGATCAGTCCCCAGACGCGGCCTTCATGGCCGCCCAGGACGGCCATCGGACGCCCTGTTTCCGCATCCCACAGCCGGGCGGTACGGTCGTTGGACCTGCCGAACGCAATCTGGCGGCCGTTCGGGCTGAAAGCTACCCATCCGCTCCCGTCATCCTGCCCGCGCAATTCCAGCACCTGCTTGCCCGTCTCGGTTTCCCACACGCGGACGCTTCGATCCGCCAGACAGGCGGCCAATCGAGCGCCGTCCGGGCTGAATACCGGCCGCTCGATGATCCTGTCCGGGATGTGCAGGACGAGCCGGTTCCGGCCGGAGGCGACATCCCACAGGGCGATGGTCTTGCCGTCGGCGCTGGGGTTGGCGATGGTCTTGCCGTCGGCGCTGAACACCATCAACCCCCCGAGCGGGTTATCCCGGAGCGGCGTGATCTCTTTTCGCGCCGACGTCCCAGAGACGGGCGAGGCCGAGCTGCGCCGCCAGGCGGCCGTCCGCCGTATGGACGACGCGATTTTCCGCGTAGCCCCCCCCGTGCAAGACTTCCTGGGAGGCGTCCAGCTGATGGTAGAAATGACGCCATTCCCAGTTGCCTTGTTGTTCCTTCGGGGCGGCCTCCAGGGCGGCGCAGGCGGCGCCGACGTTGTCGAGCCGCAGGGCGATGCCCGCCGCGGACATGCCGGCCCGGTAGCGCTCCCAGCGTTCGGCCTTTTCCCGCCGCTGGGCCTCGTCGCGGGCCGCGTCGGCGGCATGGTGCTGCTTCGCTTCTTCCTTCCGGGCGTCTTCCGCCCGCACGTAGCTCCACGACACCAGCACGAACGCCGTCAGAAAGACGCCGGCGACGCCGGCCAACGCCGCGGCGATCAGCGGGTTGCGCCGCCGCCAGCGCAGCAGCTTCTCGAACGGCCCCACGGGGCGCGCCAGGATCGGCCGGTTGTCGAGGAAGCGCCGCAGCTCCTCGGCCAGCGCCGCCGCCGAGGCGTAGCGCCGGTCGGCCCGCTTCTCCAGGCATTTCAGACAAATCGTATCCAGGTCGCGGTCCACCGCCGGGTTGAGCTGCGCGGCGGCGCCGGCTCACGGCCCACGACCTGCTTGAGCGTTTCCATCACGCTGGCGGCCTGGAACGGCGGCCGGCCTGTCAGCAGGCAATACAGCGTCGCCCCGAGGGCATAGACGTCGGCGAGCGGGCCGACCTGCTCGTTCTTGCCTTCGGCCTGTTCGGGCGGCATGTAGCTCGGCGTGCCCATGACCTGGCCGGCCTGGGTCAAACTGCTGTCGGCGTCGGCGCGCTTGGCCAGACCGAAGTCGGTGACGCGCGGCAGGCCGCCGGCGTCGAGCAGGATGTTGGCCGGCTTCAGGTCGCGGTGGATGACCCCCTGGGCGTGGGCGTAGGCCACGGCCTCGGCGACCTGGCGGAGCAGCGCCGCCGCCTCGCGCGGCGGCAGGGGTTTGTCGGCGACGCGCTGGGCCAGGCTCCGCCCCTCGACGAGGGCCATGGAGAGGTAGTGCTGACCGTCTACTTCGCCGACCTCATAAATCGGCACGATGGACGGGTGGTCGAGCTTGGCGGCCGCCTGGGCCTCGACCTGAAACCGTCGCACTTCGTCCGCCGACGCCAGCCGGCCCGTGCGGTTCACCTTGAGGGCGACAACGCGGTTCAGCTTGCGGTGGCGGGCCTTGTAGACCACGCCCATGCCGCCCCGCGCGATCTCGGCGAGCAGCTCGTAGTCGCCGAAAACGGTCCCGGCCGCATCGGGGGACGGTCCTGCGGCGGATGGGGAAACGTAAGCCTGGGTTTCGTCCTGCTCGCCGCGAGGGGACCGATTTCGCGGCGTCGGATGGGGAATCCGTAAGAGAGAGGTCCGACGCCGGCTCAGTCATGAGCCCCTCCTTGCGAATGCGACTCCGGGAGCAACCAACGCGTGACGTACTGTACCGGGCGCCGAGGATGTCAACAAGAGATTGGCGAACGAAGCGGGCCGGCGTTGGCGGCGCGGCGGGCGGCGGAACCCTTTGACCGGCTGCGCGGGCGGGTGTGAGGTTAGCGGGGCGGTTCGCTGGCCCGCGCCGCCGTCGCCTCCAGGGTCGCCAGGGAAACGTGGAGATGGCAAACGTCATCCAATAGCGGTTCAAAACCGTACTTCAGGTAGAAGTTTTTGGCGGCATCGTCGATCGCCGTCACTTCCACCGCGTGAACGCCCAGCGACGCCGATAATTCCAGGCAGCGCTTCAAGGCGTCCGTCAAGAGGCGCGCCCCAAGGCCGCGACCCTGAGCGGCTCGATCGACGGCCAGCCGGCCAAGGAGGATCACGGGAACGGGATGCTTCGGCAGCTTCTTGGCGGCCTTGGGAGGGAGATTCCGGACGCCGACGGAACCTGCGACCAGCGTGTAATAGCCATAGACCCGCTTGTCGTCGGGAAGCACGGCCACATAGGTGCGGCCCAGCTTCCGTTTCTCGTACTGGCTGACCAGCGAGCGCACGAACTCGTTGAGGGAGGCGTTCCCACAGTCGAACTCGCCCCTCTGGTGAGCCTCGATCCCAATGTTCGATTCGCCAGTCATCCATGGCGCTTGTTGTACTTGGCCCACGCTCGCAGAAGCCCTCGTTTGGCGGCGGCGGGTTTTCCAGGAGCGCCAGGAATGCGTCCCGGTCCCGATCCGACAGAGGCGCGCGGGGCAGTTCCTCTTCAAAGCGCACCTCGTCTTCGGGGATGACCTGGGCCTTGCGGATGCGCAGCTCGGTGTCGCTGACCTGTTCGACCAGGACGGTGGCGTTGGCGAAGGCCTTCGGCAGACACAGGCGGCCCTTTTTGTCGGTGGTTCGGATTTCGGCGGCCACGGGTTTCTCCCGGCATCGGAGGGGATTTTCCCACATGCTAAGGGTAGGATAGACCAAAGTGGGATTTTGGTCAAGTGGGATAAACCCGCCATCGGACAAGCGGGGGCGGACTAACCGGGCTCACCCACACGATGATCTGATGCGGCCTTACGCGCAAGGGCTGGCCGCCTACGACGGCGGGCGGCGCCGATTCCGTCCAGTAGGGAAGTCGGTCGAGGATTTTCACGTTTCGGGCAGGATTTCGTCTGGGCCGCGCGGGAGAGATTCCACTTCGATGCACTCCCACGGCGCCTGGTCCTGCGGTTCGACCCGGTCGATGTAGTAGTCGTCCTGCGACAGGCCCCGCCGCCGGATTTCTCGAACCAGTTTCATTCGGTCGGCGTCCACGCCGATCCGCTCGTCGAGATGGTAAGCCGCCCACCGACCGCGGTTTCGCTTGGTGCGGAGCAGCTCGGGCAGGTCGCGCCAGAACGCCTGCTGGGAGCGCAGAATCCCTGGAGGAATTCCCGCGGTCGGGTCTTCCGGTTCCGGCGCCTCGGCTTGATCGAGCAAGGGGCGCACGCGTTCGTATTGTTCCCAGGCAAGAAGCACGTAGCGCCGCCGCGTGGCGGGGTCCACGACATCAACCGGCTTGCCTTGCTCGGCCTGGAGCGCCTGCCGCTGCGCGTCGGTGAGTTCGATTTCGGTCATCCGGGCCTCGGGGAAAGGGATACGTGCATTATGGCGGCGGATCGACCGGGGCGTCAAATGGAAGCAGCCAACACAGTTGATGGGTGAGGCGCCGGCCGTTTACGCAGCCGGCTCGTCGCCGGGTTTCGGGCGCGGCGGCCGGGGCGGCTGGCGGCGCAACGGCTTGAAAGGAGCCGCCCTGCGCTTTCGCATCTGGGCCGGCGACAGGCGGTTGACCGACAGGCCGCCGCCGGGGGGGCAAGGAAGCTGACCGGGGCCGATGACGATGACAACGGGCAGCCCGCTTGGGACGTTCATGGCTACAGACTCCTTGGAGGATTTCAATCGTTTTCCGAGTCTTCTTCGGGCGAAATCTCCAGACGGCGCTCGAGCAATGGAGCGTCGCCGGCGAACAGTTGCAGCCGGTAGTCGCCCGGTTCGGGAAAGACGACGCGGGGCTGCGCGAAGACGATTTCCACGTCGGTCAGCGGGTCGGGAAAGTTCACGTCCGACTCCAGCTCGAAGATCGGCGGACGCGTCTCATCCCGATCCACTAGGCGGAGCCGCACGGTCGTCGCCCCATGCCCCTCCGTCAGCACGACATAAACCACAATGGCCGTATGGGTGTACGGGAAAGCCGGCGCGAGAAGGGTTTGATACGTCCCTTGGATGGTGTTCTTGCCCGTCGTGACATCCACCAGGACCGTGTCGGCCAGGACCATTGCCAGGACGACCGGCGGCTGCGGCTCGGCGGGCATGGGAGGCTCCGATCCTCGAAGCGCTTTCGGCTCAACAACACTATGCCATCCTACCTCGGTAGGGAGAGGCGCTGCAATAGCCCGCGCTCACATGGATCCTTTCAGGGCGGCGTTCGCGGCGCGGCGGGCGGCGGAACCCATCGACCGGCTGCGCGGGTGGGTGTGAAGATTCAGCTTGGCCCATCGCCGCTCAAGGCCGGCGGAAAGACGCCTTCGTCGATGAGCATCCGGCAGTATTCGCAGCAGGAAGCCGCACGCCGCCACACCAGACGAATCAACGCCTCATCCATGCGATTTGGCGCCGCCGCCCTGGCGCTTGAGCGATCGCCTGGCGAGGGAGTGCATCATGTCGAGCAAGCAGCCGACGCGCCCGTAGGCTTCGACCTCGGCCCGCTCCTTGGCCGTGAGCTTGCCTTCCTTGGCCTTCAAAGATAGCTCCTGCATGCGCTCGTGGTCACGCGGCTCGAAGTCGAGCTTGAGAAGGGCGCGGGCCGTGGCAACGGGAAGGTTTTCGCGCTCCGGCCCGATCAGGCGGCCGAGCACCACGGCTTCACTCTCCGAGAAAGTCGATACCGATGCCATGACGGCCTCCGCACAAGGGACGTGGCGAGTATACCGCGGCGGGCGGCGGAACATGTCGGCCGGCCTGGAGCGCCTGCGCTGGGCGTCGGTGAGTTCGATTTCGGTCATCCGGGCCTTGGGGAATGGGGATACGTGAATTATGGCGGAGCGGCCGGGGCGTCAAATGGGAGCGGCGGACGCAGACGCTCTGGTGAGCTATTTCTCCGGGTCCAGTGGATGTTGGCGAATTTTTAGTTCGGGCAAGGCTTTCCTCAGGTCGGAGACGCGTTCAGAGGTAACACGGTCACATCCAATGATGTCCAGCCGCCGGAGTTGCTTCAGCGCGGATAGTTCCATCAGCCCGTCGCCCGTCACCGCAGTGAAGCTGAGGTCCAGCTCCTCCAATCCGGTCAACGCGGTTAGTTCCTTGAGTCCCTCGTCCGTCAACTTGGTCTCGCCGAGATTCAACCTCTGCAGTCCTTTCAGCGCCGCCACTTCCTTCAGCCCCGCGTCCGTAACTTTCTTGTTATAGCTGAGATCGAGGTCCCGCAGTTCTGTCAGCGCGGCCAGTTCCTTCAGCCCCACGTCCGTGACCTGAGCTTGGCCCACGTTGAGCGTCTCAAGCCTGCCCAGCGCGGCCAGTTCCTTCATCCCGGCGTCCGTCACGCCCTTGCAGTCGAAAAGTCGCAGTTTTTGCAACCCTTTCAGGGCCGTCAGGTAACTCGACCCCGCGTCCGTAACGTGGGTCACGCCAAGGTCGAGAGTTCGTAACTGCTTCAGGAGGGCCAGTTCTTTCGTCGCCGTGTCCCCGACCTCTGTGAACGCAAGATTAAGCGTTTGCAGATTGTTCAGTGCGGCCAGATCCTTCAATCCCGCGCCCGTCACTGGGGTAAAGCTCAGATTCAGTTCTGCTCTGTTGAAATCCTTGGCGGGGCGGGCGTATAATGGTATTATGAACACCAGCAGACCGATGACCAAGTCGCCTCGGGCCGTGGCCCAAGAGGCGCTGCGCCTGGCGCGGGAGGTTCTGCCCGCCTATTCGTCGAAGTTCTCCCGCAAGGACTTCACCCAGCACCAACTGTTCGCCGCCCTGGCCCTGAAGACCTTCTTCAAGACCGACTACCGGGGCGTCGTCCGGTTGCTGGCCGACTTCGCCGAGTTGCGCGAGGATCTCGGCCTGGCCGCGGCGCCCCACTACTCGACCCTCTGCTATGCCGCCAAGCGGCTGCTAAAAAAGGGGCGTTCGTCGTACTCCTCTTCCGCGCCACCGTGCGCGCACAGGAAGGCGGGTTGATCGGCGCGAAGCCGACGGCCGCCATCGACGCCACCGGCATGGAGAGCCGCCACACGTCCCGCTACTTTTTCAAGCGGGCCGGCCGTAAACACAACTCCAGGCTGTGGACCAAGTTGGCCGTGGCCTGCGACACGGCCAGCCACTTCTTCACCGCAGCCACGGTCAGCCTCGGCCCCGCCAACGACGCGCCGCAGTTCCGCCCTCTCATGGCCCAGGCGTCGCTGGCGGTCGGCTACGACCGGGTGCTCGGCGACGCGGCGTTCGACGGCGAGGAGAGCCACCGCTACTGCCGGGAGGACTTGGGCGTCCGCTCGACGGTGATCCCGATCAACCGGCGGAACGGGGGGCGGAAGTGGCCCAAGACTCGCTACCGGCGGCAGATGGTCAAGCGGTTCCGCAAGAAGCCGCGGGGCAGCCGGCACAAGCGCGTCTACGGGCAGCGCTGGCAGGCGGAGAGCGCCTTCTCCCGACACAAGCGGCTGCTCGGCTCGGCGCTGCGGGGCAAGTCGGATGCGTCGCGCGAACACGAGTGCTACCTGCGGGTACTCACCCACAACCTCATGCTCCTCGCCGCTACAGGTTAGAGGATTTCAACAGAGCACAAGACGGTCATAACCTTTTGGAAGGATCAGCTCAAGTAACAAGCGCCGCGCCTGGGGTACTGCGCCGCGACATCGACGCCCAGGTGGTGGTACAGCGTGGCCGGCACATCCTGCGGCGTCCTGGGGTTCAGCTCCGGCGCGCCACGGCGTCGGCCAGGCGGAAGTCGAGTCCGCCTGGCCGGAAGGCTACGACCGCATGACGGCGGTGGACGCCGGAGCGGTGCGGAAGTGAGGAGCCCTCAGCTGAACTCCCCGCGGATGTAGTCCTGCGTGGGCTTTTCCTTCGGGTTCTCGAATATCTCCTTGGTGTCGCCGTACTCGACCAGGTAGCCCGTGCGGCCGCCCTCGCTCGTGTCCACGTACAGGAAGCCCGTCTTGTCGGCCACGCGCTTCGCCTGCTGCAGGTTGTGCGTCACGATCGCAATGGTGAAGCGCTTCTTCAGCTCCTGCATCAGGTCTTCGATCTTGCGCGTCGCCACCGGATCCAGGGCGGAACATGGCTCGTCCATCAGCAGCACTTCCGGCTCCGTCGCGATGGCGCGGGCGATGCAAAGCCGCTGCTGCTGGCCGCCCGACAACGCCAGGGCGCTCTGGTGCAGCTTGTCCTTCACCTCGTCCCAGATGGCCGATCCGCGCAGCGCCTGCTCGACCTTCTCTCCGAGGTTGCCCCGGTAGCCGTTCAGCCGCAGGCCGAAGGTCACGTTGCGGTAGATGCTCATCGCGAAGGGATTCGGTTGCTGGAACACCATGCCGATGTAGCGCCGCACCGCCACCGGGTCGATTTTCTTATCGTAGATGTCCGTGCCGTGGTAGTGGACGTGGCCCTCGAAGCGGAAGCCGCGCACCAGGTCGTTCATGCGGTTCAGGCAGCGCAGCACCGTGCTCTTGCCGCAGCCCGACGGCCCGATGAACGCGGTGATCGTCCCCCGCTCGATCGCCATCTCCGTGTCGCGCACAGCCTTGAAGCTGCCGTAATAAAGTGATTTCACCTTGATGTCGAAGACGCGACCGTTGGTATGGCCGTTGCTGTGGCCGTGGCCGTTGCCGTTGGCGGCGGGGTGCGGTGGATTCGCTTGAATGTCGTTGGACATGACGTTAACGCTCCTATCTTCCGGAGGCTCGCCGGGACAAGACTTGCCCGCCCAGGTTCAGGGCCAGCACGATGAGGACCAGCACCAGCGAGGCCGCCCAGGCGATATCTTGTTGATTCTGGAACGGCGACTTGGAGAAATTGTAGATCAGGACGGCCAGCGACGCGGTCGGTTCCATCGGGTGACGGCTGAGCCAGTAGTCGCTGAACGTCATCGTGAACAGCAAGCGGGGCGGTTTCGCCGGCGGCGCGGGACAGGGCCAGCATCACGCCCGTCAGGATGCCCGGCAGGGCCGTCGGCAGACTGGATGTGCCAGACCACCTGCGTCCGCGTCGCCCCCATGCCGATGGCCGCCTCGCGCATCTTGGCCGGCACCATGCGGATCGACTCTTCCGCGGTCAGCATGATGATGGGCAGCATCAGCAGGGCCAGGGCCACGCCGCCGGCCAGCGGCGAGAAACGCCCCGTGAGCCAGACGACGGTCCCGAAGGCGAACACGCCGGCCAGGATCGACGGCAGCCCCGTGAGCAGCTTGGCGCAGAAGCGAACTGCGGATGACACTCGGCCGGTAGGGCTGATTTCGGCCAGGTAGACGCCGCCGAGGATGCCGAACGGCACGCTGATGAGGCTGGCGATCAGCACGACCAATACGGACCCGACGATGGCGTTGCCGATGCCGCCGCCGACCATGCCCGCGGCGGGCGGCAGCTCGGTGAACAATGCCAGGTTGAGCCGCTCGCCGCCGCGCCACACCAGCATGATCAGCACCGAGAAGAGCGGGACCGACGCCAGCACGGCCAGGATTCCGCACAGCACGCTCATGCAGAAGCTGAACAGCGACCGCGGCTGGCGCAGCGACTTCTCGAGCCGCCGCAGGTCGATCGGGGCGGCGCGGCCGGGGGCGGTGACGACCTGGCTCATTTCACGACTCCCTTGGCGGGCCGCGAGGTCAGGCGGTTGCCGTCCCGCCGGATGATCAGCTCGCCGATCACGTTGACCAGCAACGTCAGGGCCAACAGGACGAGGGCGGCGTACATGAGGACGCCCAGATCGATCGGCGAGGCGGCCTCCGGGAACTTATTGGCCAGCAGCGCGGCCAGCGTGTCGGCCGGCGAAAAGAGCGACGGGCTGATGACGTTGGCGCTGCCGACGAGCATGGCCAGCGCCATCGTCTCCCCGATGGCCCGGCCGAAGCCCAGGACGATGGAACCGTAGATGCCGCGCTTCGAGGTAGGCAGGATCACGCCGAGGATCGTCTCCCAGCGGGTCGCCCCCAGGCCGAACGCTGCTTCCCGCAGGCGCGGGTTGACCGCGGCGATGGAGTCGCGGGAGATGGCCGTGACGGTCGGCAGGACCATGATCGCCAGCACCAGCGCCGCCGGCAGCAGGCCGACGCTCAGAAGCGGCGTGCTGAAGATCGGGATCCAGCCCAGATGCTCGTGCAGCCAGTTGCACGATGGCCGAATCGCCGGGATGACGACGAAGATCCCCCACAGGCCATAGACCACGCTGGGAATGGCGGCCAGCAAGTTGATGATGTTCTTGAACGTGGTTTCCAGCCAGCGCGGAATGAACTCCTGCGTCAAGAAGATCGCCACGGCCACGCCGAACAACGCCCCCAGCGCCACGCCGATCACCGAGCTGTACATCGTGCCGACGATCTCGGGCAGAATGCCGTATTTCGCCTTACCTGGATCCCAATCGGTGCCGACGATGAAGCTCGCCCCGTAGGCGCGAATCGCCGGGAAGGCCTGCCAGGCGATCAGCGCCACGATGAGCACGACCACCAGGATCGTCAGCCAGCCGAAGACGCGCGTCAGCAGCTTGAAACCGCGGTCCACGCCTAACTCCAGGCCGGTCGGCGGCCGGGCGATCGGCGCCGGTTCTTTCGTCAGAGTGGCCATGGGTCGTCGTTCCCGCGGGAAAAGGGCCGGGCCTCAACGGACAACCGCGATCTTTTTAACGTCCTCGCTCACCCGCCGGATCATCTCGTCGGGCATACGGAGATAGCCGAGCGTGGCGGCGATTTCCTGCTGGCGCTCTTCCAGGGCGAAGCGCAGGACGGCCTTGAACCGCTCGACCTCGGCGGCCTCGGCGGCCGGGTATTTTTTGCGACACAACACCCAGGTATAGGTGGCGATCGGGTACGCCCCTTCGTTCTCGGGGTCGGTCACTTTGACCTGGAGGTCGTCGGGGATTTTGGCCCCTTCCAGGGCCTTGCGCCCGGCGACGCCCTTCTCGTCCGCCGCGATGAATTGGTGGGACCGATTCTCCAGCGTCGCCATCGGTAGGTGGGCCAGCTCCGCGTAGCCGAATTCGAGATAGCCGACGCCGCCCGGCGTCAGCTGAATCAGGGCGGCGACGCCGTCGTTGCCCTGGGCGGAAATCGCCTCCTTCCATTTGGGCGACTTGCTCACGCCCGGCGTCCACTCGACGTTGAGGGACTTGGCGACGGCGTTCATGTGGTTGGAGAAGGCGTAACTGGTGCCGCTGCTGTCCGCCCGCGTGACGACGTGGATGTCCAGGTCGGGCAGCTTGACGCCGGGATTGGTCTTGGCGATGGCGTCGTCGCGCCAGTTGGTGATCTGACGCAGGAAGATGCCGACGTACGCCTCGCGGGAGAGGCGGATCGGCTCCGTGACGCCCGGCAGGTTGTAGGAGAGGACGATGACGCCGGCGGTCATCGGCAGCAGGTAAACGCCGCCGTAGTCTTCGGGGAGTTTGGCGATCTCATCTTTCGACATGCCGGCGTCGCTGGCGCCGAAGAGGACATAGCCCGCCGTGAACTGGCGGATGCCGGCGCCGCTGCCGATCGGCGTGTAGTTGACGCGAACTTCGGGGTGCGCCTGGTAATATTCCAGGAACCAGCGTTTATAGAGAGGGGCGGGAAACGTGGCGCCGGAGCCTTGCAGGGTCAGGTCGTCGGAAGACCCCCCGCAGCCGAGGGCGCCGCAACCGACCGCCGCGAGGACCGCGAAGAGGGCCAAGTGCCGTCGAGCCATGGCGCCAACTTCCGAATTCTCCGCCGAATAGAAAGAGTGCCTTTGATGGTGTTACCCGCACGATTGGGGAACGGCCAGAGAGCGGCGCAGGGTAGGGATTAACTTTTCCATAAAGACATGAAATTCTCCACCAATCCTTCACAAAGCCTTAGACTCTGTTCCTGAAGTCCTACGCCGCCCGTTTTCGGGGTCGCGGCTTGAACCGGAATCGTTGGCTCCGCGCCCGTCGCCCCGGGCGTAGCCGGCGGAGCATGTGATGAATCGCCGCCAACCGCACCACCGTTTCACTGGACTCGGTCGTGTGTTCGTAGTCCTTGCTCAGGCACCGATACCGCCCCAGCCAGGCGAAGGTTCGCTCCACCACCCAACGCACCTTCAAAGGCTTAAACCGCGTCTCGCCCTGCGGCCGGCTCACGACCTCCAGTCGGTACGGCCGCCGATGCAGCCGCAGCCACACGTACAACCCGTGGTTGTGATACTTGTTGTCCGCGAACACCACCTTCAGCCGCGGCAAGTCCCGGCCCGGCGCCTGGGCGAACACCTCCGGGGCCGCCCGGCCGTCGTCCACGTTGGCGGCCGTCACCACCACGGCGATCAGCAACCCCAACGTGTCCACCAGGATATGGCGTTTGCGGCCGTGGACCTTCTTGCCGCCGTCGGTGCCGCACTCCTGGCCGCCCTCGGCCGTCTTGACCAACTGGCTGTCGATGGCGGCGGCGCTGGGGGTCGGCTCCCGGCCGGCTCGGACCCGGACCCGCTCGCGCAGGGCGTCGAGGATCCTTTGCCAGGTGCCGTCGGCGTCGAACCACTGGAAGTAGTTGTAGACGGTCTTCCAGGGCGGGAAGTCGTGGGGCAAGCGCGCCAGGTGCAGCCCTCGCGGGTGCGGTAGAACAGGGCGTCGAGGATCCGGCGCATATCGACCTGGCGCGGGCGGCCCCCCGGCCAGGCCGCGGGAATCAAAGGCTCGATGACGGCCCACCGCGCGTCGGTGAGGTCGCTCGGATAGGGTCTGGCTTTCGGTTTGCGCTTCATACCCTATTCTACGGGCCTCACCCACTTCTGGAACAGAGTCTTACTGATTCCGCGCGTCGGAGCCGCGACCGTAAGGGAGCGGTTTTGGCGAACCTCGCTCCCTTACGGTCGCGGCTCCGACGGTTGGGATTGGCCGGGACTCCTCGTGTTCCTAGCGATCCAATATTTCATCCGCCCCGGAATCGGTATGCGCCGCGCGGGCCAATCGGTCGCGCACCGCCAACCACTCGTCGCCGTCCGGCGGCAGGTCCACGACGATCCGGTCCAGGCCGGCGCCGTCGAGGGCGTGCAGGGCAGCGTACAGTTGCGCGGCGTAGCCGGCCGGGTCGGTCGGCATCGCGGTCACGATCAGCAGCGGCAGACGTAAGCGTCCGGCGCACGGGAGTCAGCCAGCCGACGCGGGCGCCGACGCGCAGCCATGCCTCGACGCGGCCTCGGCCGTCGGCGCGTGCATTCCAGCGGCGTCCGCGGGGCGTAGTGGCGCGGCAGCATCCCCGGCGACGGCAGCGCCGCATCCGTCGGTGGCACCGCCGGACGAACGACGGGGCCGATCACCGCTTCCAACTCCGCCGGCCCGATCAGGCCCGGTCGCAGCAACTGCGGCGGCGATGTTGCTCACGTCTACAACCGTGGATTCGACGCCGCCGGTCGTAGGGCCGGCGTCCAGCACGAGGTCGATGCGTCCGTCCAAGCCGCGGAGGACGTGCTCGGCGCGGGTCGGCGACAGCTCGCCGGAGCGGTTGGCGCTGGGGGCGGCGATCGGGGCGTCGGTCGCGCGCAGCAGCGCCAGCGCGACGGGGTGGGCCGGCACGCGCACCGCCACGGTGGGACCGCCGGCCGTCGTCGCGTCCGGCACGGCGGCGCCGCGCGGCACGACCAGCGTGAGCGGGCCGGGCCAGAAGCGGCGGGCCAATCGCTCGGCGGCGTCGGGCCAGGATGCGACGACCCGTCGACGCCTCCGAAATATCCGCAATGTGGACGATGAGGGGGTTGTTGGCGGGCCGGCCCTTGGCGGCGAAGATGCGGCGGACGGCGGCCGCGTCCAGCGCCAGGGCGCCCAGGCCGTAGACCGTCTCGGTCGGGAAGGCGACCAGACCGCCGCCGCGCAGCACCGCCGCCGCCTGCGCGATCCGCTCGGACTGCGGGCGCGGGCGTCCACGGCGAGAAGTGCGGTGTGCATGACGATCCGAAATGCGTTTAGCCGCTCTTCGCAGAAGAGCGCGTCTCCACCGCGCTCTTCTGCGAAGAGCGGCTAAACGACGGTGCGCCTCTCAAATCACGTAATTCGGCGTGAAATCCTGACTGGCCGGCCCCTTGATGCGCAGCGACGGCTTCTCCAGCGACACTACCGTGGACGGCCCCACGCTCTGCGTCAGCCACACGCTGGAGCCGATCACCGCGCCCTTGCCGATCACCGTGTCGCCGCCCAGGATCGTCGCGTTGGCGTAGACCACCACGTCGTCCTCCAGCGTCGGATGGCGCTTCATGCCGCGGATGATGTTGCCGGCCGCGTCGCGCGGAAACGACAACGCGCCCAGCGTCACGCCCTGGTACAGCTTCACGTTGGCGCCGATGTCGCACGTCTCGCCGATCACCACGCCGGTGCCGTGGTCGATGAAGAAGCCCGGCCCGATCCGCGCCCCCGGATGGATGTCGATGCCGGTCTTCTGATGGGCGTACTCCGTCATCATGCGCGGGATCAGCGGCACGCCCAGCAGCAGCAGCTCGTGGGCGATGCGGTAGACCGACACCGCTTCCAGGCCGGGATAGCAGAAGATGATTTCGTGATGGCTCTTGGCGGCCGGGTCGCCCTCGAAGGCGGCCTGGGCGTCCTGCTCCAGGATCAGCCGCACGTCGGGCAGCCGTTTGAGCAGCTCGACCGTCTTCTGCTGGGCCAGCGCTTCCAGGTCGATCGGGCGCGGGCGTCGTGCGGCGTCAGTCGTGTTCGTGCCGCAGGGCGCGGCCGATCTGCTGCGTCAGCTTGTCGTGCAGGCGGTCGATCAGGTCGCCGACGTGGTACTCGACGTTGCCCATGTGCAGGTTCTGCCGCCGCCAGTAGCCGGGGTAGAGGATGTCGAGCAGGTCGGTCGAGGATCTCGACGACGGCCTCGCGGCTGGGCAGCGGCTTGTGGCCGAGGTGGCTGGTGCGGCCGCACTCGGTGTAGGTGGCGACGATCGCCTCGGTGATTTCCGGCAGAGCTTCCTTCAGACGAATGTCCGTGGCCATAAGTCCTTCCCTCGGCGGCGCCCGCGAGTTGCCGCCGTTGTCATCGTAGGGGCGGAGCGGCGGTCGGTCAATTTGCCCCTCGATTCCTTCGACCGGGCGAAGGCGGAAATCCAGGAAAACCGGATCCCCTTCCCCTTCGCTTAGAGTCTGGGCAATCGACGCATGGCAAGCGGGCGATCAGCGGGGTGGGACGTTCGCATCGCGGTGTCGGCCCACTGGGAGAGGCATTCATAAGTCGTGATGTTTCTTGAGGTAAAGTCGAGAGTTGAGGAACGATGAGGGGATTGGTCCGGGGTTTGCAATGGAGGGGGCGTTCTGCTCTGGGAGAGAGAGCGAACCAAAGCCGGTCGGCCCGCATTGGCCATGGGAGAGGTGGTACAGCGGGTCGGCCGGTTTTTTCCCTTGCGCAACGGCCTATGGCAGCCTTCGGCCCGCGCTGGCCACGGGAGAGGTGGTACAGCGGGCCGTAAGGCTGTTTTCATTTTGATGGGGCGAGCGGCCGGCGTGAGCCGGCTGATTACGGCTGCATCAGCCGGCTCACGCCGGCCGCTCGCCAAACCTCCCGCTCGTCGAACCTCACGCAGGATCTCTCGGTTCTCGGCCGTCGATCGGTTATGCTAAAGGGGAGGATCCCCTGGACCGATTTTGCCGGAGCCGAGACCGTGAATCCCGTCGCCGCCGAACCCGCCGTCGCCGAACCCCAGGCCGCCCCGACCGAAGTCCACGCCCCGCGCCATGCCGCGCGGCCGTCTTGGGCCGTGGTGGAAGAACGCCGTCGTCGGTCTGATCGGACCTCCCTGGCAGCGGCGGCTGGCCCAGGCCGCCCTGATGGTCCCGCGCATCCGCGCCTGGGAGCGCCGCTATGAATCGCTCGGCGACGCCGACCTCAAGACGGCCGGCCTGCGCCTCCGCGGCCGGGCGCGCGGCGGCGAATCCCTCGACCGAATGCTGCCGGAAGCCTTCGGCCTGGTGTGCGTCCAGACGCGGCGCGTGCTGAACATCCGGCCGTTCGACGTGCAGCTGGCCGGCGGCGTCGTGATGCACCAGGGCGGTCTGGCGGAGCTGGCCACCGGCGAAGGCAAGACGCTCACCGCCTCGCTGCCGGCCTTCCTCAACGCCCTGGAGGGCAAGGGCGTCCACGTCGCCACCGTCAACGACTACCTGGCCCGCCGCGACGCCGAATGGATGAAGCCGATCTACGAAGGGCTGGGACTGACCATCGGCGTCTTGCAGCAGCAGATGGGCGAACAGGACCGCAAGCGCGGCCTACCAGAGCGACGTCACCTACGGCACCGCCTCGGAGTTCGGCTTCGACTTCCTGCGCGACCGGCTCAAGGGGGCCGGGGCGAAGGGCGGCGAGGCGCCGTTCTGGGCGCCGTGGGTCAAGGGCAGCGTCTACACCAGCCCCGACGACGCCAACGTGCAACGGCCGCACCACTTCGCCCTGGTGGACGAGGCCGACAACATCTTCATCGACGAGGCCCGCACGCCGCTCATCATCAGCCAGGAAACGCGCCCGGCCACTTCGGACGAGCAGACCCCCTTCCGCTGGGCCGACGACCTGGCCCGCCGGATGGCGCCCAACGAGCATTTCACGTTCGACCAAAAGAAGCAGAAGCTGGAGCTGACCGGCGTCGGTCGGCAGCTGATGCGCTACTCCAACCCACCGGCCATCGGCGGCGGCGAGAGCAGCGCCATGGACAAGCTCCAGGAGCGCGTCGAGCAGGCGTTGCAGGCCCACCACCGCTTCCGCCGCGATCAGCATTACATGATCGAAAAGGACAAGGTCGTCATCATCGACGAGTTCACCGGCCGCAAGATGCCGGATCGCCAGTGGCGCGACGGGCTGCACCAGGCCGTCGAGGCCAAGGAAGGCGTCACCATCCACAAGATGTCGGACCACGCGGCGCAGGTGACGTTCCAGAGCTATTTCCGCCTCTACAAGAAGCTGGCCGGCATGACGGGCACGGCGGCGCAGAACCGTTGGGAGGTCCGCCGCGTCTACAAGATCTGGGTGGTGTGCGTGCCGACCAACCAGCCGGTCGTTCGAGAGCACTGGGGCGACCGCGTCTTTCCGACGGAGGACGCGAAGTTCACGGCGGTGGTTCAGGAGGTCTTGCGGCTGCGGGCGCAGGGGCGGTCGGTGCTGATCGGCACGCGGTCGGTGGACAAGTCGGAGAAGCTGAGCGTCAAGCTGCGCGAGGCGGGCGTGGATCATCAGGTGCTGAACGCGCGTCAGCACGACAAGGAGGCGGCGGTGGTAGCCGAGGCCGGCGGGACCGGCAAGGTGACGATCGCCACAAACATGGCCGGCCGCGGTACCGACATCAAGCCGGATCGCGTATGTATCGAGGCGGGCGGACTGCACGTGCTGGGCACGGAGCGGCACGAGGCGTTGCGCATCGACCGCCAGCTGATGGGGCGGTCGGGCCGGCAGGGCGACCCCGGCAGGCGCAATTCTACCTGTCGCTGGAGGATGAATTGCTGGAAGGGCTGGGCGAGAAGCGGCAGGAATCGCTGAAGGAGCGCGGCCAGCGCGGCGGGGCGCGGGACTGGGACGAGTTCCAGCCGCTGTTCCAGCGGGCGCAGGAGAAAGTGGAGCGCCGCCATTACCTGTCGCGCGTGGACCTGATGGTCCACGAGAAGCAGCGCCAGGAGACCCTCAAGGATCTGGGGGCGGACCCGTACGTCGATTGACGGAACGCATTTTTACCAGCCTGAAGCGCAAGCGAGGGGTGGGACCGCATCCCTCGCTTGCGCTTCAGGCTGGTAGGAAACGCGCTTTTCCGTTCGGGAAATGGTCGCGGCCTCAGCGCGCCAGCAGCAGGACGAACAAGCCCAGCGTCACCGCCAGGTAGAGCGCCGCCAGAAGGCGAGGGTAGGACCGGCCGGCCTGACCGGGCCAGGGGGCACCATCTTCCACCCGGTAGGCGCGGAGCAGGGCCATCACGAGCAAGCCGCCCAGCAGTCCTCCGGCAAGGCTGCCGATCAACCCGCCCAGGGCGACGCCCAAGGGGACGTTCGGCGCGACCGCCGCGCCCAGGAAATGGCCGGCGACCGTCGCCGCGATCATGAGCAGCACCGGGGTGAACTTGATCAGGCCGTCCGACGCGACAAACATCCCCTGCATCACCCAGGCCTTGTGGGCCGGAACCTGACCGGATCGCTCCAGCCGCCTGAAGGTTTCCTGCATGGTTCGCGCCCACCAATCCATGAAGGGCGCCCCCAACGCCACGAGGGGGAAGCACCACACCAGATACGCTCGCTCGCGCAACAAGTCGCGGAGCGGCAACCAATCGTCCACTCCCAGCACCACCGTGACGGCCGTGAGAATCCAGGCCGGCGCCCAGGGGATGGGACCGAACGGACGGACCAACACGCGGATCAACACGGCCAGCACGGCGCCGGCCAGCGCCTCCCTCGGACAGCACGACGACGAACGCCGTCGCGCGGAACCACGGCGCCGTCCGCAGCGGCAGGAAGTACACCGCCGTCGCGGCACTGAGGCCGACGATCGCTCCGTTCAAGCCGCCCTTTCCCATCGCCCGAATCACGTCCCTCCGGCGGAGCAATCCCGCGGGCCGTTCCACGGTCGGAACCCCTGCTTCCACCGCGTCCCCGGCGGCGCCGCTCGGCCGGTTCAGGCGGAGGCGCCGTTCGAGGGCCTTCATTTGGCCGCGGCCCAGTCTGGGCCAGCCAGGCGATGAACGCCGCCGCGGTCAGGCCGGCGACGACGAGATAGAGCCACGACGCGCCGGCGCGCTGACCGCGGTCAGCGCCATCATTATCGTTCCGAACCACAACGCGAACAGGAGAAGGAACTGACCCGGATTCTGGCGTACCCACTGGTCCAAGCGTTCCGTCCAGTTCGGCTGCCGGGCGGCGACCGCCTTGCCCGCCAACCAGCGGTCCAACTCGTCGGCCAGGGCGGCCGCGGACTCGTAGCGCCGCCCCGGCTCCTTGGCCAGGCACTTGAGCACGACGGCTTCCAGGTCGCGGTGGACGGCCGGCTGCAGCCGCCGCGGCGGCTCCGGTTCTTGCTCCAGCACTTGCAACAGGATGTCGAGCCGGTTCGCGGCGACGAACGGCGGCCTCCCCGTCAGCAGTTCGTACAGGACGGCGCCGAGCGCGTAAACGTCGGCGGCCGTGGTGAGCAGCTTCTCGGCCCGCGCCTGTTCGGGGGCCATGTAGCTGGGCGTGCCGAGGACCGTCCCCGCCTGGGTCAAGGTCGTCTGTTCCCCCGCCGTCATGCGCTTGGCGAGGCCGAAGTCCACGAGGTGCGGCTGCCCGTCGGCGTCCACGAGGACGTTGCCCGGCTTGAGGTCGCGGTGGAGAATCCCCCGCTGGTGCGCATGATGGACCGCCCGGGCCGCCGTGGCGATGAGCTGGGCGGCGGAGCGCTGGTCCGCGGCCAGCCGCGGCAGATGCTGAGCCAGGCTGCCGCCCTCGATGTAGCTTCATGCTGTAGTAATGCCGCCCCTCGTGCTCGCCGACTTCGTAGATGGGCACGATGTTCGGATGGTCAAGGTTGGCCGCCGCCTCCGCCTCCGTGCGGAAGCGCTGCACGTCCGAGCGGCGAGGCGAACTGCGCCGGCGAGGATCATCTTCAGGGCGACGACGCGGTTGAGGTGAAACCTGCCTCGCCTTGTAGACGACGCCCATGCCGCCGCGGGCGATCTCCTCCAGCAGTTCGTAATCGCCGAAGTAGCGGACGACGCCGAGGACCGGGGCGGACGGCGTCTCGCCGTGGGCGACGGTGGGCCACATGGCCACATTCGGGGCCGGCGGTACAAGCTCGCGCAACGGGGCGGCGGCGCGGTCGATGCTCCGCTGGGCGGCGAAGAACTCCTTCAATTCGTCCGCCAAGTCGGGATAGCGTGCCAGCCACTCGGCCGGGTCGGGGTTCCCCCCGCCTCCACGGCCTTGAGATAAGCAGTGACGACCTCGTCCAGCATTTGCTCACGGTCCATGGGTGCTTTACTCGGAAGGGTGCAACAGCTCGCGGAGGCGTTTCAGGCCGCGGCGGAGCAGGCCGCCCACGGCCGTCTCACTCCGGCCCATCGCGGCGGCGACGGCGGCGACGGAACGGCCTTGCAAGTGCTTCATTTCCACGGCCGTCCGCTGGTCCTCCGGCAGTCGGGCCAGGGCGTCGGCCAGGGCCAGCAATTTTCCTCACGGTCGGCCCGCTGGCTCGGCGACGACTGGTCGGCCGCCAGCCACCAGCGCCAGCCGCGCCGACGACTCGCGCAGCTCGGCCTCGATGGAGGCGCTCGCGGCCCACGTCGCGCGCCTCGGCGGCGAAGCGGCGCGCGGCGTCGGCGAGGTTGTGGGCCAGCATCTGGCGCAGGTACGCGGTTCGCGCCGCCTCGTCGAGTCCGAGCAGTCGGCCGGCCGCCTGATGCGCTTCCAGAAGCGTTTGCTGGATCACGTCGGAGGCGTCGAACTTGCCGCGCAGATGGCCGGGCGCCTGGAGACGGGCCAGCAGGTGCAGATACTCGCGGTAGCGCTCCCACGGCAGGCCAGAGGCGGGCGGTTCGTCGGCCATGTCGGCCGTCCTAGGGATAGAAGCGTAGCGGGACGATGAAATCGGGCGCGGGAAATGGAGCATCCGGGCGAGATGATTCGCCGCAGAGAACGCGGAGAACGCGGTGCAGACAAAAGACATGGTTCCGAGGCGTAGAGTTTCTTCGAAACTCGGTTTTTGTCGTCTGACGCTCCCGCGTCTCGCGGTGAATCCTTCTCTAACTCTCCGTCTGCTCCATGTATTCCGCGACGCGGCCGAGCAGTCGGCAGGCTTCGCTGGCGTTGAGGTTGTCGTTGAACCGCACCTTGAACATCCGTTCGCCCTGCCACGCCGCTTTCAGTTCTTCCTCCGCGTGGACGACCACGCCCAGAAAAGTCGTGCGCCGCAACAGCTCTTCCACCAGTTCCCGGGTCGTGACCAGTTCGAGCGTGGTTGGTTGCATGGACGTTCCTCTCCGCACGGTAGGGAAACCTTCGCCTCCGGGGCCGCTTCGCCCCCCGCAAGGCGCTGTCCGCTGGTTCAGGCGAGATGCGTCCAAACCGGGGAGCATTCTAACTTCCAACCGCCGCGCGGGGAACCCCATCTGCCGGCGCTATCCCGCGCGGTTGCATTCCGCGCCGCCGTCATCTCTAATAGGGAGCAAACGATCGAGACGCTCCGACCCAAGAGGCCCCGCCGATGCCGATTCAGGTGAACTGCCCGCAGTGCCAGAAGACCTACACGTTCCCCGACGACAAGCGGGGCAAGCAGGTTCGCTGCCGGGACTGTTTCCAGAATCTTCTTCGCCGGCGACGCCCCGGCCGACGCATCCCCGGAGGCCGCGGCGCCGCCGGAACCTCCGCCGACCCCGAAGCCGGCCTCCAAAGCAGCCCCTAGACCGGCGGCCGCCGCGCCGCGCCCGGCGCCAAAACCCGCTCCGAAGCCGGCCGGCGAGCCGGGTCGCGTGAGCGCCCGGAGCACAAGCGCCTCCGGGCGCTCGACGCGACCCGGCTCGCCTGGCTGCGCCGCCGCGCCGCCGTCGCAAGTCCGGTCTGGGAATCGGGGCGCTGCTGATCGTGCTGTTGCTGCTGTTGCTGGCCGGCGGCGTGGGTGGCGCCGCCATCGTCCTGACCTGCAAAGACAAGCTGCCGTTCCTCGCCTCCCTGACCCCGGCCGATACGCACCCGGCGAACCCGTCCGCGCCGAAAAATGAGAACAAGGACCCTCAAAATCCGCCTCCTTCCTCCAACCCCTCGGACGCGCCAGTCGGGAAGCTCGCCGCCGACCTGTCGCAGGAGAATTTCGACAAGATCGCCAAGGGCATGACCGAGACCGCCCTGGTGGAATTGTTCGGGCCGCCCACCTTCACCCAGGACTCAAAGCAGGCCGGCGTGGACAAGGACCTGGTCTGGAGGGTGGGCGGCGTCGGCCCGCGGATCACCGTGAGCATGAAGGGCGGCCGGGTGATCGCCAAGAGCAGCGGCCAGGATTCGGCGCTGTCTATCCGAAATAGGCGTGGCGGCCGCAAGAACGTCCGAGCCGCGCATGGAATCAATGGGAAGGCTCCGCCTTGGTCAGCCGCTCCAGCGCCGCCTTCGCCTCCCGCGTCACCCGCGCCCCCACCGCGCCCTTGCCCAGTTCGTCCAGCAGCCGTCGCGCGTCCGCCGAGCCGATGTGCTCCAACACCTCGACGCCGCGCAGGGCGCGGGCCTCCTCCATCGACTCGACCGGCCCGCCCAGCTTCCGGGTCAGTTCCTCGAGACGGCGACGGGCCTCCGGAGAAGGGTTCGCCCCTAGCGCCTTCCGCACGGCCGGCCCAGCCAACTCGCCGAGTTTCGCCAGTTCCCGCGACGCCGCCTCGCGCCCCTCGAAGTCGTCGCCGTCCAGCGCCGCGAGCAGCTTGGCGATCCGGGCCGCGTCCACCTCGGCCGGCCGCAGGCGCTTTTGCAGGAAGGGCACGCTCGCGGCGGGGTCGGCCGTCAGCCGCCAGCCAGCCTTCCACGCCTTGCCGGCGTCCGCGTCCGCCAGTTCCTCCCACAGCGCCGTCAGCCGCTCCGGCGTCAGCGTTTTCGCGTCCTTTTCATCGGCCAATCCGGTCAGGTGCCAGATGAGGGCCGTCGTGTCGTTGCTGCCCGAAATCAGGCGGGAACCGTCCAGCGAGAAATCCAGGGACGAAACCCGCGCCCGGTGGCCCTTGAATACGGCGCGCAGCCGCGCCGTGTCCACCTCCCAGAGGTAGATCGCGCCGGAGTAATCTCCGGAGGCCAGCGTCCGGCCGTCGGGCGAAAAGGCGGGATATTCCAGCCCTTCGGAGACCGGGGCGTCCTTGGGCGCCCGCAGCGGATACAGAACCCTGCCCGTGGCGGCCTCCCATAAATCCACCTCGCCGCCCGCGGCCGCCACAATCATTCGGCCGTCCGGCGAAAACTCGACGGGGTAGATCCTTCCTGGCGTCGGCCACTTGCGGACTTCCTTGCCGAGAGCCGCGTCCCATATCGAGACATCGGATTGGTTCGTCTCAAGGTCCTCGCGTTTCGCCACGAGCCATTTCCCGTCGGGCGAGAAGCCGAAAGAATCCGAGGCCGTTGCTGTCGATGCCGAGTCGGGACGTCAGTTTTCCGGTCTCCGCGTCCCACAGCCGGACGTTGTCGAACATGCCCCTCGCGGCGAAGGTCTTTCCGTCCGGCGCGAAGTGGGCCTCGAAGATGACGCCTTCCTCGTCCAGTGCGGCGCGGCGGGATCCCGCCGCCAAGTCCCAAACCTCGCCGCCTCCCCGCGGGTTGACCACAGCCGCGGATTTTCGGTCGTCGGAGAAGACGATTTGAAACAAGCCCGGATTGCCGTCTTGGCCGACCTCGAGCCGGCGAGTCAATGCACCCCGATCCGCGTCCCACAGGCGGATGACCCGATCCCCGCAGCCCGTCAGCGCCGTCCGGCCGTCCGCCGAGAAGGCCGCGGAGCAGACGACGCCCTGGTGCTCGCCGCGCGCGAGAGTTCCTTGCCCGTCTCCACGTCCCACAGGTGGACGACGCCGTCCTGGTCGTCGCCGCCGGCTAGCCGCTTGCCGTCCGGCGAGAAGACGACGGTTTCGATGGCGCAGCTGGGCGCTACGATCTTCCGAAGCTCCTTGGCCGTCTCCGCGTCCCAGACGCGGATCGACCCGCCGTGCGAAAAGCCGAGGCCCGGCGGGGGCTCCTTGGAGTCGGAATATACGGCGGCGATGCGCTTGCCGTCGGGGGAGAAGTGGACCGATTCGACCCGATCCGGCGAGCCGCGGAACTGCAACACCTGCTCGCCTCTGGAGACATCCCAGAGGGCAAAGGTCTTCTCATCTTCACCGACCCAGGCCAGTTTCTTGCCGTCGGGGGAGAAGCTCGTGTTCAGCAGGCGGTATTTGTCATTCTGCCGGGCTTGCCGCTTGAAGACCTCCTTCTCCGTCGCGATTTCCACGACCCGAAGCGTGTTTTGCTGTCCAACCAGGGCGATCTTTTTGCCGTCGGGCGAAAACGCCGTCGGGAAACGGCCGCCGGTCTTTACCTCCCCGGTAAGGTGCAGGACCGTCTTGCCGGTCTCCGTGTCGAAGAGCCGGCAGACGCTGTCGTTGCCCACCGCGGCCAGGAGCTTGCCGTCCGGCGAGAAATCCAGGCGGTGGAAGTAGAGGTTGGCGCCTGGAGCGGTGGAGGCAACCTCGATCCGCCGGATTTCCTTGCCGTCGGGCACGCTCATGAAGAGGAGGGCGTGCAGCTGGGTAGCATCCACCGCCAGTGTCTTGCCGTCCGGCGACAGGGCGAAGGGCAACGGACAGGCGGGTATGTGGAAGCTTGCGGTTTCCTTGCCGGTCGCTGTATCCCAGCAGCGGATCACGCCGTTGCTGGTGCTGTAATCGCCGATCACCAGCGTCTTGCCGTCCGGCGTGAACGCCAGGGAGCGCGTGCCGGCCCGCCAGCGCACCGTCCCCAGGCGCAAGAGGGCGCCGGGCGGCAGCGGGTCGCCCTGGGAGTCGGTGCGAACCGGCGCTTCCGCGGCCGCCGCCGTTAGGCACAGGATCGTACCCAGGATCGCCGCGACCGTGCTTTTCCCCGTCGTCATGGCTTTCGCTCCTCCCGCTTCGAGAGCCGTTCCAGCGCCGCCTTCGCCTCGCGCGTCACCCGCGCTCCCGCCGCGCCCTTGCCCAGCTCGTCCAGCAGCCGTCGCGCGTCCGCCGAGCCGATGTGTTCCAGCGCCTCCACGCAACGCAGAGCGCGGGCCTCCTCCATCGACTCGACCGGCCCGCCCAGCTTCCGGGTCAGTTCCTCGAGACGGCGACGGGCCTCCGGAGAAGGGTTCGCCCCTAGCGCCTTCCGCACGGCCGGCCCGGCCAACTCGCCGAGTTTCGCCAGTTCCCGCGACGCCGCCTCGCGTCCCTCGAAGTCGTCGCTGTCCAGCGCCGCGAGCAGCTTGGCGATCCGGGCCGCGTCCACCTCGGCCGGCCGCAGGCGCTTTTGCAGGAAGGGCACGCTCGCGGCGGGGTCGGCCGCCAGCCGCCAGCCGGCGCGCCAGGCCTTGCCGGCGTCGGCGTCCGCCAGCGAGTCCCCCAGCGCCGTCAGCCGCTCCGGCGTCAGTGTTTTGGCATCCTTTTCATCGGCGATGCCGGTCAGGTCCCAGATCAGGGCCGTCGTGTCGTGGCTGCCCGAAATGAGGCGGGCGCCGTCCGGCGAGAAGTCCAGGGACGTGACCATGGCCCGGTGGCCCGTCAGCACGGCCCGCGCGTGCCCCGTGCAAACCTCCCAGAGATAGATCGGCCCGTTCCTGCTCCCGGCGGCCAGCGTGCGTCCATCGGGCGAGAAGGCGATGGAATTCAGCCAGAGGGGCGGCGGCGCATCCTTGGGCACGGAAAGCCGGAGCCACTCCTTGCCCGTGGCCGCGTCCCATAAGCCCACTTCCGCGAGTCCCGCCATCGCAATCAGCCCGCCGTCAGGCGAGAACTGAATGTCGAACATCGCTCGGCCCTGCAGCGACCATTTGTGGAGTTCCTTCCCCGTGCTTACGTCCCAAACGATGATTTCCGCGCGGCCGTTAGGATCTTGACTGTAAGCGGCGAGTGCTTTTCCGTCGGGGGAGAAGAGGAAAAAACCGACGCCGTGCGCCTCCGCGCCGATGCGGGAAGTCACCTGCCTGCTCGCTGCGTCCCACAACCGGACCCCGGAAAATCCCCCGTTCGCGGCCAGGGTCTTCCCGTCCGGCGCGAGAGCGAACTTCCAGGGCTTGTCTTCCCCGCCGTCCAGCCGCACCCGCATTTTTCCCGAATCGAGGGTCCCAGAGATCCGTGGGGTTGGAAAACCCTCCGACGGCCGCGGCCTTCCCATCGCGGGCAAAAAGGATCTCGAAGATAGGTGAATGGCCTTCGGCGACTTCAATCCGGC
This sequence comes from uncultured Planctomycetaceae bacterium, assembly GCA_963771935.1. GTDB lineage: Bacteria > Planctomycetota > Planctomycetia > Gemmatales > Gemmataceae > UBA4732. The sequence goes on from CAVYVK010000011.1 coordinate 693,429, forward strand.
GCGTCACGGCCCCGTTGTCCGCGTCCCACAAGCGGATGAACCGATCCGCGCACGCCCGTAAGCGCCGTCCGACCGTCGGGCGAGAACGCCACGGAACGGACGAATCCCTGATGTTCGCCCACCCGGGAGAGTTCCTTGCCCGTCTCCACGTCCCACAGGTGGACGACGCCGTCGTTGTCGTCGCACGCGGCCAGCCGCTTGCCGTCGGGCGAGAAGGCGAGGGGGCCGGCAAAGCGGCTGGGCGCGACGAGCTTCCGAAGCTCCTTGCCCGTCGCGGCGTCCCAGACGCGAACCGTCTCGCCGTTCTCTCCCGAGTAGCGCGCGGCGATGTGCGTGCCGTCCGGGGAGAAGTGGACGACCTCGACCATCTCCGAGGGGCCGTGGAACTGGAGGACCGGCTCGCCCGAAGCGATGTCCCAGAGCGCGAAGGTCTTCTCGTCTTCCCCCCTCCAGGCCACCTTCTTGCCGTCGGCGGAGAAGCTCATGTTCTGCAGCAGGCAGTTGCCCCCCCCAAGCCGCTGCTTGAACACTTCCTTCTCGGCAGCGATTTCCAGGATGCGAAGCGTGTCTTCCGCGTCCGTGAAAGCCAGCCGCTTGCCGTCCGGGGAGAACGCCGTCGAGAAGCGGTTGCCGTCGACGCCCGCCCGGCAGAAGATCGTCTTGCCCGTCTCCACGTCGAAGAGCCGGACGACCCTGTCGTTGCCCACCGCGGCCAGCGTCTTGCCGTCCGGCGAGAAATCCAGGCGGAGGAAGCAGAGGTTCGCGCCCGGCACGGTCGTGGCCGTTTCGATCCGCCGGATCTCCTTGCCGTCCGGCACGCCCACGAGGAGGACCGCGTGCTGCAGTTCCTGCGTCGCGTCCACCGCCAGCGTTTTGCCGTCCGGAGACAGGGCGACGGGCCGCATCCCGCCGGGCACGTGGAAGCTCGCGCCCTCCTTGCCGGTCGCCGTATCCCAGCAACGGACGTTTCCCCCGGTGTATTCCCCCGTCAGGAGCGTCTTGTCGTCCGGCAGGAAAGCGAGGAAGCGGCGCAGGCTCGCCAGCGCACCGTCCCCAGCCGCAGCAGGGCACCGGGCGGCAGCGGGTCTCCGTGGGCGTCGGTGCGAACCGGCGTCCCGGCGGCCGCCGCGAAGCACGCGCCAGGAAAGAGGGCGAAAAGCAGGGCCGTCCCGAACGGAAACGCGCGTCGAAAGAACATGGACGCTCCTTTTTGATCTTGCTTGGAGAACGCCAGAGGAGGCGTCCGCTTCGGTTCCCCAAGGCCCCATTCTAATCCATCGGCGTGAGGGGCGGCGGAAAAATGCCGTAGGAAATCTCGTCGCACCAGGAGAGTGGACAAGATCGATTCCGTGATGGTGAGGCGCCCGGCGTGCGCTCGCCTCCAATGCAAGGTTACGGGCGTTCCAAGAGGCCCAGTCAATAGAGGCCGGACAGTTCGCCGCGCTCTCGCAGCGCCAGGGCCGAGCGCTCCACCCCTTCAGGCCTGGAATTGCCGCGGCTAGGGCGACGATGCCGATCCACAACATGCGGAACTCGGTGGACTGCGGACTGTCCAGCCCTAATAGCTCGATCAGTCGTGCGGCCTCGACGCTGTCGGCATGAATCGTCCCGTCTTCCGCGATGCGCACCTCCGGGCTGGTCAGCACGGCCAGCGGGTCGGGCACGCTCCGGGCGCCCTTGGCCGTGTTGCACGTGGCGCAGGCGTAGAGCAGATTGTCGTAGTCCGCGATCTTGGTTGGGCGCCGGGCGGTCGCCAGGAAATGGTCGATGGCGTACACCCCGCGGACGCGGCCCCACGACTCGCGCAGGAGGCAGTACACGCAACGGAAGGAGAACTCGTCGCGCAGCCATGGGAGATAGCTGGCGTAGTCGGCGTACCCTTGGGGGCCGTGCCGCCGCACGTGCGGCTCCGCCGGGTAAAGGAAGGGAATGGTCATGGGTCCGCCGGCGGTTGGGCGGCCGCCCTGGTCAGCAGTTCCTGATGCAAGCGGCGGGCGTCTTCCAGCGGCAGCGGGGCGACGCGCTGGCGGTGACGCAACATCTCCTCCTGCAACTGGGCCAGCTCGACCGTCTCGGGCGGGGTAAGGCTTCCGGCGTATTTGTGGTCGATGAGGTCGCAACGGCGTTGGTTCTTCGCCTCGGACCACGCCTCGGTCCCCTTCGCCGCCGACGGGGCGGCGGGAACGACCCAGGCTACGGGCCGGCCGGCCATTTCCAGGACCGACCCGGACGGATCGCCCGCCACGGCGAGGACGAACTGCCTCACCGATTCATCAACGCCGTCCAGGTTCACGTGGGTCATGTTCGCTCCGAGGCGTTCCATGCAAAGGGAGAGTTCCGTTCATTGTACGCGCAGCCGCATAGTGCTGCACGCGCGGTGTGTCCGAATCGGCGTAAAACTCCCGTATGAAACCCCGCCCCTCCGGGAAATAAGATAACGGTGCGGCGGAAGTGCCTTCCCCGTCCGGAGCAACCGATGGCGACGAGTCCGGTTCACGGCGTCCTCGATCACGTCCGGCGGGCCGCCCTGCGCGAACAGGACGCCGTTCTGACGGACGGCGAATTGCTCACGCGCTTTCTCGGCCGGCGCGACGGGGCCGCGTTCGAGGCGCTGGTACGGCGGCACGGCCCGATGGTGCTGGGCGTCTGTCGGCGCATTCTGCGCTCCGAGGCCGACGCCGAGGACGCCTTTCAGGCCACGTTCCTGGTGCTGATCCGCAAGGCGGCTTCGATCCGGCCGCGCGAGCGGACGGCGAACTGGCTGTACGGCGTCGCCTACCACACGGCCCAGAAGGCGCGGGCCGCGGCCGTCAAGCGGCGCGTGAAGGAAAGGCAGGCGGGTACGATGCACCGGCCGGAGGCGCCTGACGACCGCTGGGAAGAGCTGCTGCCGCTGCTGGACCAGGAGCTGCAACGGCTGCCGGATCGTTATCGCATCCCGATTGTCCTGTGCGAGCTGGAGGGCAAGACGCACAAGGAAGCGGCGCGTCAGCTCGGCTGGCCGGTCGGGACGGTGTCCGGCCGGCTGTCGCGGGGCCGGGCGGAGCTGGCCCGGCGGATGAAGCGGCATGGGGCCGCGCCGCAGGGTATGGCGCCGGCCGTCGTGCCGCCGGCGCTGACGACTGCCGCGGTGAAGGCGGCGACGGCGGTCGCCGCGGGGTCGGCGGTCGCGATTTCGGCGAAGGTGATCGCCCTGGCGGAAGGAACGGTGAAGACCATGTTGCTGACGAAACTCAAGGCGGCCACGGCGGTACTGCTGGTGGTCGCGCTGGCCGGGGCCGGGGCGGCCGTCGCCTGGGCCGCGACGCCGGGCAAGGAGGGGCGGGCGCCGATGAACCCCGATTCCACGCAGGCGGCTTCGGGAGACAAGGCCCCCGAGGCGGCGCCTGACCCGGACGAGAAGGCGGTTCGGGAGTATGTGGCCGAACTGCGGGCCGCGGTCAAGAACCCCAGCGACGGCCAGGCGGTCTACCGGGCGGTCATCGACCCGAGGTTCCGCAATGCCGTCACCTGGGCGGCGAAGCACGACGAGGACGCGCTGGTGGTGGAGTTGATCCGGGATTATTGCGGCCCGGATAAGCCGGATAAGGGCGGAACGGCGCTGACCTGGGCGGCGCGGCTGAACTACCCCGAAGTGGTCAAGATCCTGCTCGACCACGGCGTGAAGGTGAACGCCGCCGACGCCGAGGGCCGGACGGCCCTGCACGAAGCGATCCGGTGGGGACTGGAGACGGTTCGTCCGCTGCTGGAAAAGGGCGCCGACGTCAACGCCCGGACCAAGGCCGGCGAGACGCCGCTGATGGCCGCGGCCGCCGGCAACCAACCCGGGGGCTGCCAACCCGAGGTCGTGCGTCTGCTGCTGGATAAGAAGGCCGACGTCAACGCCTGTGACGACGACGGCCGGACGCCGCTGATGTTCGCGGCCGAGAACGGCCGGCTCGAAAACGCCAAGCTGCTGCTGGCGGAAGGGGCCGACGTGCGGCGGAAGGATAAGAAAGGCGAAACGGCCCTGGATCTCGTGAAGCCCGGCAACAACTTCCTGCCGGGGCGTGTGACGGAGGAGATTCTGAAGGAGCACGCGGCCCAGGCGAAGCAGGACGCGGAGGCGCTGCGACGAATTCTGGAACGGGCGAGCGGCAAGGATTGATTCTTCCGCGAGAAACCAGCCGCGAGCGCAAGCGAGCGGGGAAGGCCGCGTCGCCTTCCCCGCTCGCTTGCGCTCGCGGCTGGTTGCGCGTGCAACTCGCGGGATACAAGGCCCCTCCGTCCCCTCTATACATACGGCAGAGGCGCATCGGGAGGACTTCATTCCCGTGGAAGACCGTTCGCTATCCCGGCTGCTCCAGGAGGTCCGCAAGACCGCGGGCGACGGCGTCGGCGACGCCGAGCTGCTGAGCCGCTTCGCCGCGACCGGCGACGAGGCCGCCTTCGAGCTGCTGGTTCACCGTCACCAGCGCCTGGTGTTCGGCGTCTGCCGCCGCATCCTGGGCGACCACCATGACGCCGAGGACGCATTTCAGGCCGCTTTCCTGGCCCTGGCTCGCAAGGCCGGCGGCATCGGCAAGCGCGAGGCCGTGGCCGGATGGCTGTTCCGCGTCGCCTACCGCACCGCCCTGGCCGCGCGGGCCGGCCGGGCGCGGCGGGTGAGCCGTGAGCGACCCGTCGTGGCGGCCGAGGCCACGGCGGCGCCGGCCGACCCCGCCGCGGCGCCGGAGCGGCGCGAGGCGTGGGCGGCGGTGGACGAGGAGGTGAACCGACTGCCGGAGCGCTTCCGCGCGGCGGTGGTCCTCTGCTATCTCGAAGGCAAGACGGTGGACGAGGCGGCGCGGCTGCTCGGTTGTCCGCGCGGCACGGTGGCGAGTCGGCTGGCGCGGCGCGAAAGCAGCTCCACAAGCGGCTGACCCGGCGCGGCGTCGGCCTTGCGGTCGGCGTCGGCGCGACAGCGGAGGCGCTGGTACGGCCGACGGTGCGGGCCGCGGTGCTGTACGCATCGGGCAAGGCGGCGGGGCAAGGCGTTTCCCTCACGGCGGTCGCCCTGGCGAAGAAGGTGGTGCGGGCCATGTTCGTGAAAAAACTGACGACCGGCACGACGGTCCTGGCGGCGGTCGCGGGCGTCCTCCTGCTCGGCGGCGGGCTGAGCGCGTGGCTACGGACGAAGGCGGTGGCCGCGCCGCCGGCGGCGCCGGCGGTCCCGGAGAAGGAGGCTACGGCCACGGCGGTGACGGTGAGCCGGCCCGTGCGGCGCGAATTCGCCCCGTCCGAGGATTTCACGGGGCGGCTGGAGGACGCGTTTGTACCGGTCATGGCCCGCGTGAGCGGCCGGCTGGTGAAGATCCACTCCGACCTGGACTTCGTGAAGAAGGAGGACGTGATGTTCGAACTGGACCCCGCGCCTCTCAAGGCGGCCCTGGCCAGGGCGGAGGCGGCGCTGGCCGCAGCCAAGGCCGGCGCCGAGCGGGCGGCGGCGGAGGCGGCCGTCGAGCGCGCCCGGCAAGACCTCGAAGGCACCCGCATCACGGCCCCGACGGATGGGCGCATCCGCCAGATTACCGCTCAGGAGGACGTCGGCCTCACCGCCACGTGGGAAAATCCGATCTCGCTGGCGGGCCTGGATCCGCCCGACGCGGTCGGCGTCAAGTTCGACATGGACGAGCGGACGTTCTTGCGCTACCGGCGACTGCTGGCGACGCGGGACGTGAAAGGGGTCGGGGGACCGCTCTACGTCGGCCTCGCGGACGAGACGGGGTTCCCTCATGAAGGAATGATCACGTCCTTCGAGGACCATTTCAACGCGGACGCCGGCACAATCGGCGTATATGGCGTCTTTCCGGATCCCGGCCATCTGTTTTTGCCGGGCATGTTCGCACGGGTGCGCGTGCCGTTCGGTAAGCCGGCGCCGGCGTTAGAGGCGGCGGAGGAAGCCGTCTTCACCGATCAGGGCAAGAAATACGTCTGGGTGGTCAACGACCATAATGTCGTGGAGCGGCGCCAGGTGCGGCTGGGGGGCGAGGACGATGGGATGCGCGTGGTGGAAGAGGGACTCGGCCCGGACGACTGGGTGGTCGTCGCCGGCGCCAAGGACCTGCACGCCGGCGACAAGGTCGAACCGTGTCGCGCCGCGATGCCGGGGAGCAAGGCTCCGACCAAGGAATAGCGGTCAGACGTCCTTCCGCAGCAGGTCGTAGTCGTAGGCGCAGGCTGGGCATTCGGCGAGGTGTTCCCACTCCTCGTCCGTCGGCGCCCGGCCGGACGCGATCTGCAACAGCTGCCGAGCCTTGAAGCACTCCGTTTCATCGTGCGACACGAAGTACCAGCACCAGTCGCAGGTGCGGCAATGCTCCTCCTCGGCGATGGTCCACGCCTTGCCGCGGAACAGCGCCTGGGCGCGGACCAGCGTGAGGCATTCATCCCCATTGGGGATCGGCTTATATTCAGCAAGAGGGTGCCTGCACTTGCGGAGGGAAGGGGCGTGGGGGGCGGCGTGCATGGCGTTGGTCCGCCGCGGGGGCGGCTCCGGTTCGGCGCGGATACCGGCACGGGCGTCCTGACCGCCGGGGCGGGAAAACGGTTCCCGCCTCCATTGTATACGACGCGGCCCGGCTTCTGTTCAAGATTCCAGCCGCCGAACCGCGCCCTTTCCCAGGCCGACCGTCACTTCGGCGCCCACAGCGAAACGATCAGGACGTCGGCCTTGGCGTTCTTCGCCAGCACCTTGGCCGGCGTGTCGGCGCCGACCGATTCGTTCGTGTTCGCCAGCAGATAGAACAAGGGGACTTCGGTCGGCGAACCCGCCTCGGCAGGGAACGCCGCACTGCCGCCCGCATGGCTGAAGTCAAAGAGATCCTTGGGAATGTCCGTCGATCCGCCGACGGCGCTCACCCAGTCGCCTCTGGCCACAAGTTGGCCCTCGTCCTCTACATTGCGCTGTCCGCCGCTCACCAAAGTGCCGGACCCGGCCGCAAGGAGCTGAAGGTTCAGCTGGAGGCGGTAGGAATTTTTTTCTCCCCCGGCCAAAGGGAGATAATCTAGATCGGCGGCCTGCAAGGAGAACCGAGCCGCGTCCGCTTTCTCGGCAATCCCGGAGATGTCGATCAGGCCGACGGCATCGACCGTTCGCTTCAGTTGGCCGGCCTTGTAGAACTCGAGCTTGAGGCCGACCTTTTTGATCGGCCCGTTGAATTGCACTTTTCCGGATATTTTGTAGATGTGAAGAATCGAGGCGACGTCGTCCACGTCCGACGGCTTCAGCACCACCTTCGCGGCGGCGCGTCCCGGCGGCGCCGGTTTTCCATCGTCGGGCGCCGGGGCCATGCCATAGCCGACCGCCACGGCGCCGGCGACGCCCAGCACGAACAGCCCCGCCAGCACGAGTTTCATTTTGGTCCAGAACATTTCTTTCAACACTCCTTCCGCCAACGCGGCCGCCCGCTGCGAGACGACGCCGGCCACGCCTTGGCCCGCCGCCGTTCGCACCACGGCTTCCGTCAGGGATTTCACCAGTTCGTTTCGGATGGTTTCCGACGACAGCGGGACGAGAAGGCCCGCCGAGAACGACGCTCCGGAACGCCCCAGCCGGCGTCGGAGGAGGTCGCGCGCACGGGACAGACGGCCCGACACGGTCCCCTCGGCCCACCCCAGCTTCCGCGCGGCTTCGGTATAGGTCTTCCCTTCGAGGTAGCAAAGCACTACCGGCGCCCGGTACTTGTCCGGCAATCGGTCGATCGCTTCGTCCAGGACGCGCCGAAGTTCCCGCCCCTCCGCGGAGACGGCCGGCGCGGTCGCCGGCGCATCGCTCAGGGATTCTTCCCTGGCCCGGCGGCGAACGGCGCCCGCGCGGGCCTTGGCCGCCACCCGACGGGCGACGCCGTAGAGCCAGTTGGCCAGCCGCTCCGGCCGGCGCAGCGAGGCGGCCTTGCGCGTGAAGACGAGGAACGTGGCCTGAAAGGCGTCCTCGGCTTCGTGGGCGTCGTGAAGGCCTCGCCGACAGACGCCCAGCACCATGGGACCGTGGCGCTGGAGGATCGCCGCAAACGCCGCCTCGTCGTGCGCGGACACGAACCGCCGAACGAGACCCGCATCGGTTTCGTCGCCGCCGGGGTGGGCTGTCAGCTTCAGGAGGTATTGAACGATTGCACCGACGGGCGCACGTGCCATGCCGGTTCTCCTGCCGTCGCCCTCTTCCTCTACATACTGCCGCAAATCCGGTGTGCGCGTACAACTTTTTTGGAAGAAAATTGCGGCGCGACTCAGCCGAAGACTTCCCGCAGCACGCTCAGAAAGGTGTCAAGCTCCATCGCCGGGTTGTAAAGGACGTGTTCCCGCAGTCGCAGGACGCCGATGCTCTCCGGGCCGGCGAAGTCGCGGCGGACGATCTCCCCGGCCTCGCGCACCTTCTCGTTGTCGGCGTAGCGGGTGCGCGCCGCGGCGCGAACTCGTACTCCGGCTCGGTCATCATGGCGACGATGGCGTAGAGGTCCAAGGCGTGATGCCGGCCCTTGTCCTTTTTCGGATCGGGGTCGTCCTTGCGGTCGCGGAAGGCGAACAGTTTCATGAGGGCGTAGGAGAATGCTTGCGGCAAACAGACCTGGGCCTCGTACTCCTCGCCCGTCGAGCGCCGGCCCTGAACGAGGATGACGACGGGTTCTTCCTCAACGCCGACGGCTTCGGGCGTCTCATGGGCGTGCAATCGGCCTTTCTTACCGCCTTTCGGGCGGACGCGGGGAGGTTTCACCTGCACGAGATGCCGGAACGGCTCGAACGGCCCCACCAGCAGATCGACCTTCACCTCCGCCTCTTGTTCGCCGACGCGGATCGTCCGGACAAACTGCATGTACTCCGCGCCCCGCACGGCGACGTAGCCGAGGCGGTCCAGCGCGTCCGCGATCGCGTCGAATCGGTTCTTGTCCGCAACGACCTCCGCGCGGAGAAGCAGATCAAGGTCACTTCGTAGACCGCTCTCTTGGCCACCGCGCGGGGTCGATGAGCGTCTTACCGCCCGTCTGTTGCAAGTGCCTGCGCTTCAGATACAGGCCGAAGCCGCCGCCGAGAGCCAAGAGCGGAACGGCGTCGCCCAGCTCGTGGAGCAGGTCGAGGAGGCTGCTGAGCAGCGGATCGAGCGCGACCGGCGACGGTTGGTCCGGCGTGGGCGAAGACATCATGAGGCTTTCTCCTCTCTGAAACCGGCCTCGCGCCAGATCACGGCCTTGACTTCTTCGGCGGCTTCTTGCTCGCGCTTTCCGCCTGTTGCCAGTTCCAGGTAGGCTTGTACCGGCGACGCCCAAGGACAGCCTGCTTTCGCTCGCAGATCGAAGTAAGCGAGGGCGTCAGATGTTTCCAGCAATTCAAGGTTCGGAAAGCGATTCTGTTCTTGGACTTTTTCGCCGACTTGTCCGAGCCTGCTGAGTACATTGTCTATGTCGGAACAGTAGACCGACACCGTCTCTTCCAGCGCCATCGTGGCGTAGAGGCGTGCCGAAGAAACTCCTGTAACGGCGATGAACGTTCCGCCATCCGCGACCCAGGCGGCTCGTCCCATAAGGAGAGCTTCGGGTCGTGTGCTGCTCTTTCCGAGGAACCGCCGCCGTACTTCGGGGGGTCGATAGTTCTCGACCAACCGTTGGAGGAGTTTTTCCGGCTGCAACAGGCGGATCTTGCCGCTTTGGCGGCCGACGATCAACTCCTCTTCCAGGCGAGCCAGCGCTTTGGATACGGTCGAGGGGGCGATGGTCCCTCCGCGAGTCGAGATCTCTTCCCGGATTTCGCCCACTGCACCAGAGACGGGACGCCGCAGGAACACCCGGGCGACAAGCGAACTCGCCCCCCGAAAGACATTCTTGATCGGAAAGGACTGTGGATACAGGTTCGGCTTTCCGGTGCGGCGGACCAGCCACTCGCCCGGCACGGTGACGACGCCGTTGCCGCACAGGTCGAGCGCGCTGATTCCTTCGCGTTCCAGTTCCTCAAGCCGCTCCTCCGCCAAGTAGGGGAAGAGGACCATCGGCCAGAGCAGGGGCGGCCGGCTCAGACGGCGGATTTTCTGGATCGCGGATTGCACCATCGCGGGGGTGGAAATGGACTTGTACTCAACCGCGAACAAGCGGCTTTGGCCGTTCCAGGTCAATTCAAGGATGGCGTCGGGGCATGTATCCAGAGCGTCCCATCCCGCGTCCGTGCGCAGGGCCAGCGTGAAAGGCGGAAAGGAGATGCCGCCCCTTCGCAATAAGGCGAGTATGTCCGCTTCGGTCGGTGTTTTCCTGAATTGTGCCATTTTCTTGAGAAGGAAAACAGGTGTATTTCGGAAATTCTCTTGAGAACAGTTCGCTTATCTGCTCGTTTCATCCGTCGCTTTCCCATTATAGTCCATTTTCCTGTACAAGAAAATAGCGAACAATTCAGGAAAACACCGATCTCGGCTTCTCAAAACACCGGCGGCAGCCCCATCGCCCGCCGCCACGCCGACAGCTGGCCATTGTGGCTCGCCTCATGCGACGTCATCAGTCCGGCCAGCAGGGCGCCGATCGTGGCGAAGCGTTCGCGGATCTTTTCGGGGGCCGGCTGGGCCAGCACTGCGGCGCGGCCTTCGCCGCCCCATCGGCCAGGCGGGCGTGGGCGTCCTCCAGCGCCTGGAGCAGCACCGCCTTCGACGGATAGCGCGAACGGTCGGCCAGCGGCTTCGCGCCCATGGTTGAACAGTTCCTTCCAGCTCTCGGGACAGACCGGCGGCAGCACCACGAGGCTCGTCCCAAAGTTGCCGGCGACCAGGGCCAGATGGCCCAGCAGGAACGCGGGATGGTTCATCACCCGACCCGCCACCGGCTGGGCGCACATCTGATCCTCGGCCACGTCCGCGACCAGCTTCTGGCTGTACCAGAGGTTCAGCTTGAAAGCCGGCAAAATCAGATCCATCATGAGTGCCTCCTCCGGGCGCTGACGCGACCCGGCTCGCCGTTTACGCCCCGTGATAGTCGATCTCCTTGACCTCCAGCGCGTACTTCTGGATGAACTCCCTTCGCGGCTCCACTTTCTCGCCCATGAGCGTCCGGAACAGCTCGTCGGCCTTCAGGGCGTCGTCCAGCTGCACCCGCATCAGCGTCCGCGTCTTGGGGTCCAGCGTCGTCTCCCACAGCTCCTCGGGGTTCATCTCGCCCAGGCCCTTGAACCGCGTCACCTCCATGCCGCGCTCGCCCAGCCGGCGGACCTCGCCGACCAGATCGCGCAGATGGTTCAGCTGCCGCCGCTGGTCGCCGGCCTCCAGCACCAGGCGCGGCGTCGGCTCCCGGCCCGCCAGCCGCAACGGCGGCAGCAGGTCCGTCGGCGCCAGGCCGAAGCGGCGCAGCTCCTCCAGGCCGCGGTTCACCTCGCGCACCTTGTGCAGCTCCTTCGGATAATACCGATCCTCGCCGTTGCCGTTGGTCGGCTGCGACTCGTCGCCGACCACCAGATCGTGGCCCAGCTCCTCCGCCTTCCGACGCAGGAACTCGGCCTGCTCCTCCGGCGTGTGGAACCACTCGTCCCGGTGCCGGAACGTCACCCGATACATCGGCAAGCCGCGCCCGTCCACCTTTGGCAGACGCTCCGCCAGATTCAGACCCAGCCGCTCCACGACCGTCAGGGCGTCGTCCAGCTTTGCCATCACCTTCACAAGAGCGGCCAGCTCATTCCCCTGGATCACGTGCGGTATGGTGGGCGACTCGCTCCGCGAGTCGCTAGCCGCTCGCGGAGCGAGCGGTCCACCATCCGGCGGCAGCACCGTCAGCCGGGCGTCCTTGAGGCCGCGCTCCATCAGCTCGGCGTTCATCTCCTCGGCCGTCGCCACGAAACGCACGTCCTTCTTTTGCTTGACCCGGTAGAGCGGCGGCCGGGCCACGAAGATTCGGCCGTCGGCCACCAGCTTCGCCATCTGCCGGTAGAAGAACGTCAACAGCAGCGTCCGAATGTGCTGGCCGTCCACGTCGGCGTCGGTCAGGATGATGATCTTGCCGTAGCGCAATTTTAGCGTATCTTCCGTGTTGCCGATGTCCACGCCGATGGCCGAGATCAGGCTGATGATCTCGGCGTTGTTGAGGAGGTTTTCGAGGCGGGCCTTCTCGACGTTGAGCGGCTTGCCGCGCAAGCGGCAGGATGGCTTGATAGGTGCGATCGCGGCCGCCCTCGGCCGAGCCGCCGGCCGAGTCGCCCTCCACCAGGAACAGCTCCCCCTCGTCGCGGTCGCGGCTGGTGCAGTCGAAGAGCTTGCCGGGCAGGCCGCCGCCCGAAAGAATGCTTTTGCGATCCTTCAGCGCCTTTTTGGCCTTGCTCGCCGCCTCGCGGGCCTCCGCCGCCAACGCCACCTTCTTCAGGATGGTCTGCGCGACCTTCGGGTTCTCCTCCAGGAACTTCGCCATGTGCTCGGACACGACGCCGGAGACGATGCCCTCGACCTCCAGGTTGTTCAGCCGCTTCTTCTCCTGCGAGTCGAACTGCGGCTCCGGCACCTGCACGCTGATGACGAGCGTCAGTCCCTCGCGGAAGTCCTCGCCGATCGGCGACACGTTCTTGAACAGCTCCTCCTTGGCGCCGTAGACGTTCAGCGTCCGCGTCAGGGCCGTGCGGAAGCCGACGAGGTGCGTGCCGCCGATCGAGTTGAAGGCGTTGTTCGTGTAGCAGCGGATGCGCTCCTCCTCGCCGCGCGTGTACTGCATGGAAATCTCCACCGCCACCTGATCCACGGTCTTCTCGATGTGGATCGGCGGATGGATCGGCTCCTCCAGGCGGTTGATGTACTTGACGAACTCCGCCAGGCCGCCTTCGGCCTTGAACACCTCTTCCTTGCCGGTGCGTTCGTCATGCAGCGACAGCGTCAGGCCCTTGTTGAGGAAGGCTAGCTCGCGTAGGCGGTCTTCCAGCGTGTCGTAGTCGAACGTGACTTCGTGGAAGATTTCCGGGTCGGGCTTGAACGTGACCAGCGTGCCGGTGCGCTTGGAGGCGCCGATGTCGCGGACGCCGGTGACGGCCTTGCCGCGCTCGTACTCCTGCATGTAGGTGCGGCCGTTGCGCTGCACCTGGGCCTCGGTCCACTCGCTCAGGGCCGTCACCGCCTTGGCGCCCATGCCGTGCAGACCGGCCGACACCTTGTACGTGCCCTTGCCGAACTTGGCGCCGGCGCCGACCATCGTCATCACCACCTGGAGCGTCGGCAGCTTCTCCTTGGGATGTTCATCGACGGGAATGCCGCGGCCGTCGTCGGCCACGCTCAGGCTTCCATCCACGTTAATGCGAACGTTGATGTGGCGGGCAGAAGCCGGCCAACGCCTCGTCCACGCTGTTGGCGACCAGCTCATAGACGAGGTGATGCAGGCCCTTGACGCCGGTGTCGCCGATGTACATGCCGGGCCGCTGGCGGATGTGCTCGAAGTCGCGCAGCACGTCCACGTTGCTGGCGTCGTATTGGTCCGCGGCGGCCTGGGCGATGGCCTGCTCTTCGGGCGTCCGTTCGACTTCGATCATCGCGGTGGGGTTGTCGCTCATGGGTTCCTTCTCCGCTCGTTGTTGTTGTTCACTCCACCGAGCCGGCGCGGAAGCGCAAATCGGTCATCGGCGTGTGGGGCAGCCGGCGGCGCAGCTCTTCCAGCAGCCGGCGCTTGTGGAAGTGGGCCAACTCCTGCAACAGCACGGCGTTGCCAACCACCACTTCCAGAACGCCGCGGCGCAGGGCGGCGACGCGCGTCTGGGCGGCGAACTCGGGGCCGACCGCCTCGGCCCAGGCCTTTTCCAGGTGCAGACGGCCCTGGCGCCGGCCCCAGCCGCGGGCCGTGAACAGGCGGGCGAGGATCTCGCCGAGGTTCTCGGGGCCTCGGCCGGGCGGGTCGCGGCGAATGGCCATGAGTCCTCCGAAATGATGAATCGATGAATTCCAGAGTTCTTAATTCATCATTCATCGTTCATCATTCATCATTTAGCTCGCCCCCAGCGCCGTCGGCACCACCAAATACGAATAATCCGACCCGCAATGGATCAACACCGGCGTGTCGGCGTCGATCAGGTCCAGCGTCAGCTCGGCGTCCGGCGGCACGACCTTGAGCATCTGCGTCAGCCATTCCGGGTTGAAGCCGAGGTTCATCGCCTTGCCCTCGTAGGCCAGCGGCAACTCGACCTTCGACCGGCCGGTGTTCACACCCTGGGCCTCCAGCGTCAGCTTGTGCTTGCCGAAACGGAAGGCCACGCGCTTCGTCTCGGCGTCCACCATCACCGCCGCCTGACGCACCGCGGCCAGCAGCGGCGCCGCCGCCGCCGTCGCCTTCACGGCCGGCTTCTTCGGAAAGATCTGCCGGTAGTCCGGATAGCGCCCCTCCACCAGCCGGCTGTACAGGACGGCCCGGCCGGTGCGGAACAGCACGTCATTGGCCCGAATACAGACCTTCACTGTCTCTTCCGGGTCGTCCTGGAGATTGCGCTCCAGCAGACCCATCGCCTTGGTCGGCACGACGGGCGACTGGCCCTTGGTGGTGTGGCCGTCGTGGGCCGTCGCCGTGCCCTGCGCCAGCGCCAGCCGGTAGCCGTCGCTGCCGACCAGCCGGGCCGTCTCGCCGTCCAGATCCCACAGCACGCCGGTCATCGAGTAGCGGCCCGTCTCGTCGGCGCCACGGCGAAGATCGTCCGGCGGATCATCTCGCGCAGCGTGCCGGCCGAGATTTCGTGGTACTTCTCCTCGGCGAAAGTCGGCCACTCCGGGAACTGGGCCGGGTCCTCGCCGGCCATCTCGAACTCGAGGGTCGGCCCGCGCACCGTACAGGCGGCCTGGTCGGCCTCAATGCTCAGCTCCTCGTCCGTGGCCTCGCGCAGGATGGCGATGAGCCGCGCCGCCGGCAGAATGGCCTCGCCCGGCTCCTCGATGGTCAGCCCCTGCACGTCCAGGCGGATGCCGACTTCCAGGTCGGTGCCCATGAGGGTGCAGCGGCCGTCGGCGGCCACGGCCTTGAGATTGCGCAGGATCGGCTTGACCTCCCGCGCCGGCAACGCCGCGCTGGCCAGCTGACACGCCGATAACAGTCCTTCCCGACGGCAACGCGCTCGCATGGTCGTCCTCCGTGATTCAGGGTTGAGCGATGCGCTCACGCCCTGCGTCTTTTCCTCTGGAATCAATCCAATCCTTATTCATCCTCAGCAGCACTATTAAGGTGAGCTGGATTTCCGTTGATCGTCGCCCGCATTCATTCGCTTCTTCGCGTCGTCCAAGCAACTTGCGCCACGGCGGTCGTTGTGGAAATCGTGTCGCGCCTTGGGCGCGCCCGCGACATCTCCGGGTGCTTACGCAACCTGGCTCGCCGGGGCCGCGTCGCCGACGAGGAATGCGCGTCGGCAGACGCCGGATGCGCGCCGAATGCGCGACGGGTTTTCCACCATTCGGCTCACCACAAATCCGCCTGAAGCTGCCGCACGGCGCCCGACAGGGCGAGGTCGTCGGCGAGGGCCTGCTCGACCTTGCGGCAGGCGTGCAGGACCGTGCTGTGATCGCGGCCGCCGAAGTAGGCGCCGATCTGTTGCAGGGAGAGATCGGTCAATCTCCGGGCGAGGTACATGCCGACCTGGCGCGGCAAGAGGGTCTGGCGCGAGCGGTCGCGCCCTTGCAGCCGGCGGGCTTCGATGCGGAAATAATGGCCGACGCGCTGGGCGATGCTTTCGACCGTGGCCCGGTGCGCGTCGGCGTCGCTGCGGAAGGATTCGGCGACGATATCCAAGTCGAGCGATCCGCCGTGCAGCCGGGTCAGCGCCTCCAGACGGTTCACGGCGCCGACCAATTCGCGGCCGCTGCCGCCGACATGGTCCGCCAGCCAGCGGACCACGGCCGGATCAATCGCCAGTCCCTTCCGGGCGGCGCGATCCTCGATAAAGAGACATCGGCTCGCCGGCCCCAGCGGTTCCAGTCCGACGATCAGCCCGCTCGCTAAACGGCTGGTAAGACGGGCCGACAATTCCAGCTGGGCAGGTCCCACGGCCGCGGTGAAGATCAGCGGAACCTGGCGTGCGAGTCCACGATCCAGGAGCTGAACCACCGCTTCCACGGCACCGAGGGACAGACGATGCAAATCCTCGACGGCGATCAGGTCGGCCTGGCGGGCGGCGGCGAAGTCGGCGACCGACTCCTGGGGGTCGCGGTCGAAATCCCCGGCCGTGAGCAGGACCGCCGACAGACCGGGCACGCGCTCGGCGATGCGAGCAATCAACCCGGCGACAAGGTGCGTCTTGCCGACGCCGGCCGGCCCATGCAGGAACAGCGGATTGACGCTGAGGCGAGCCGGGGGGTTGATTCCCTCGGAGCAGCCGCAAACGCCATCGGCGACGCGCTCGACGGCGGCCAGAGCGGAGCGGTTTTCCGGCAACGACACCCATGAGGCCAAGGTCAGCATGCGCGTTGAGGTTCCTCCGCGACCGGCCGGCGAGCTTCCTGCGAGTAGGTTTATTTTAGCGAAAGGAGGGGTCTTTCACAAGCGCAATCGGGGCGACGGAAGTGGTTAGAAAGCAAGAAGATAGATGCGACCGCCGGGCGGTCAAAACGGGAATGGAGGATCAGGGATGAGGACGGCGGAAGGAACACGCCCCAAGGAAATCGGCGATTCCGGAAATTAGCGCTTGACAAGGCGCTTTCCCGCTCCGAAAATCAACCCCTCCAATCGCACGGCCCAACCAATCCACTGACGGAGCACGCCCATGTCGTCGCCCTCGGAAGTCGTCTCGTTCGAGCGTTATGAGGGCCGTACTGATCGCCGCGCGCAACGGAAACAAGGAGGCGCAGGGCCAGCTGCTGGAGGCGTGCCGGCGTCCGCTGTTGCGCCTGGCGCGACGGCAGCTAAGCCCGGGCCTATCGCCCAAGGGCGCCGGGTCGGACGTGGTGCAGGAGACGTTCCTCCAAGCGCTGCGGGAGATCAACACATTTCGAGGATGCACGCCGGAGCAGATGATGGCGTGGCTGCGCGTGATCCTCGAACACACGATGTCGAACTTCCGGCGGCGGTTTCACACGGGGAAACGCGAGGTAGGGCGGGAAGTGTCAGGGGAGATGGCGACCGTCCGGGAAGACCCGCGCCACGCAGTCCCGTCCGCCAGCGAAAAGGCGATCAGCAACGAGCAGGCCCGTCTCATGCTCCACGCCCTCGAACGATTGCCGGAACACTACCGGGAAGTGGTGCGGCTGCGGCGGGAGGAGCGGCTGTCGTTCGAGGAGATCGGACGCCGCACCGGCCGAACCGCCGACGCGGCCCGGAAGGTGTGGCTGCGGGCCTTGGCCGAAGTGGGGCAGTACCTGGCCGAAGTCGGCGCGCCCCCTAAAAGGGATCTTCTTCGGTCGGAAGACCGCAGGGAGAGGACGTCCTAGACGAGGCGGCGCTCCGCTGGCACACTGGCCGTCTCCACTCCGGATAAGGCGGTGATTTGCCCGACGAGGGCGTTGACGTCGACGCCGTCCGCCACCTCGGCGTAGTACATCCGGCGCACGGAGGCGTTCTTGGAATTGGGGCGGAGCGCCGCCGCCTTGCGCACCCCGGGCAGCGCGCCGACGTCCGCCAGCAGGTTCGCCTGCCCTTCCTCCTTCAGGTCCGGGCGCACGTTGAAGACGATAGATTGCATGACATCTCCTCACGAAACGGACGGCGCTCAAGACGCCAAATTCAACAAGTTCAATCTACCAGCGCCGAAGACACTGGTAAAGTCCTGGCCGTTCATGCCGGAAACCTTGTCCGCCGTTCGCTGTAGCAGCGCCTTGAGGTCGGTGGGGGACAGCACGCCGTTCTTGTGCAGGGCGAGAGCCGCCGCCGCCGTGACGTGGGGGGTGGCCATCAACGTGCCGTCCCAGGCGTCGTAGTCGGTGTCCCGTGCGATTGGCTGGCCGGGGACAGGGTTTCCCGGGCCGGCGTAGTAGAAGCCCTCCTGACCCGGGTAGGTGGGCAGGGTGGACCAGAATCTTGCGCCAGGCGCGGACAGGGCGATGTGGCTGCCGTAATTGCTGAAATCCGCGATGCTGTCGTCGATGGAGGTAGCGCCGACCGCGATGACGCCGGGAACGGCCGCCGGGTAGGAGAGCCGGGAGGTGTGGTCGTTCCCCATCGCCGCGACCACGGCGACGTTGTTTCCGATCAGCGCCTGGAAGAGGGCGCTTTCCTGGGGGTCGGGCGCGCCATAGCCGCCGATGCTCAGGTTCACCACCCGCACGCCGGCGTCCACGCAAGCGGCCAGGGCGGCGCGGTAGAGGATGGGATTGACCCCGTAGGCGAAGTACTGGCCCGTGTCGAAGGTTTGGTCGTCAAAGATCTTGTAAACGGACAATTTGCAATCGCAAATGCCGTTGATGCCGACGCCGTTGTCGATGAGGGCGCGGATGGTCCCGGAAACGTGCGTGCCGTGGCCGACGACGTCCTGTGGCGGCGCGGAAGCGCCGCTCTCCGGGTAGTCGTGAACATAAGTGATGTCTTGGCCCGGCAGGTCGGGGTGGCTCAAATCGACGCCGGTGTCGAGAACGGCGACCGAGACGTCGGCGGCCGTGTTCAGTCCCGCCGGTTGCGCCTCGCGCCATTTGATCTTGAGGAGATTCCATAAGGTGGCGGCGGGAGGCGGCGCGGCGGCGGCCATTTCCCGCGCCCCGGCCGACGGCGAGGGATGGTCGGCGTGCCGGGGGCGGGCCAGCAGATATCGGATCGGCACGCGCGAGACGAACTCCACGTGCAAGTCGTTGGCCAGCGCCATTTGGAGTTGCTGCTGATCCGTTCCCTTTTGCAATTCGATCAGACACGTCCCGGTGGTGAGCTTCGGTTCCCCGGCGACAGGCGGCACGGCGGAGCTGGCAAGAACGGCCAGCGGTAAACGGGCGGCCGGGGTTGAGTAGCCCCCGGCCGGTTGACGCAGGGGGGTCACTCGCTTGATCATTCCGGCCCGCTCGTACACGTTCAAGACGGACAGACCGGGGGACGCGGATAGAACCGTCGGCAGGGCGGCGGCCGTGGCGAACATCGCGGCCGAGGGCCGCATTTTCACCAGGAGCATGTCCTCATGGTATTCCGGCAAGTGCAGAAGAGGGGTTCGGATGGGAGGCGGCATCATGGTTTGAGGTCTCGGTGAGTAAACGAGTTGGGGATTTCCGGTCGGACGCGTGTGTGAGAATCGGCTCCGGGGGAAAGGCGCTTCCCGCCAGTGCAGTAAAGAAACTATGGTTTCGGCGCAGGCGGCTTCACAGGGTTGGCCAAGGAGAACCCCCAAATGAAGTCGGCCTGGAGGAACTTGCTCGTTCCGCCGCTATTGAAGTACCAGGCGGGGTCCGGTGCGCCCACGTTGCCTTCCACGGGCCGGTTTTGCTTGAAGACCGGCAGGAATTCGCCGTTGCCGTTGACGGCCGCCTTCGCGTGGCAGGTGATGCATGAAGATGTCGTAAGGAATGGCCCCTCCACCTCCGAGTTGCCCAGAAGCGTGGGGCGGCCCGTCGAATCGATAAAGTTCACCTGGCTGCCGTCGAGTCGGTAGTTCTGCCATTCCTTCCCCAGCCCCGCCTTCTGCAACAGGTTGAGCAAGGCATCCGAAACTTTACCGTCGCAGCTATTGGGCGGCGTTACGCCGAAGGAATCCCGACACCCGAGAACCTTGCCCCGCTGCGGGTTGTCCACGTGCTCGAAGGTCGCCCAGTGCCAATTCGGCAGCGCTTTCGAGCTGATGTGAAGCGCAATCAGGCCGAAAAGTTTGCCGCTCTTGTCCGTGTTCCAGTGGTAGCTGGGTTTGTCCGCTTCCTGGATCGGCTTCCAGTGCGCCTTGATTTCGATCGAATCGGGGGGAGCGTTGATCGGCTTGCCGCCGCTCGCGGCCGCCGCCAGGCCGTCCAGATACCAGAGGTCATTGTCGATGATGTAGTCGAACGTGGCTTTGTTTCGGCGAACTTCCTCCTGGGCCCCTTGGAGGTTGATTTGTGGGAGCGCGCGCGTGTCGGGCGACTCCTTCTGGCGCTGCTCGATGAAGATGTGAAGTTGGGTGGACGGTTTAAAGCCTTGGGCCGGTTGATTTGGCCCGGCCACTTCGGACGTTTCGTCGGATCCTTGGGCTCGGGATTTTCAGGGAACGTTTCGTCGTCCGTGGCCCAAGTCTCCCAAATCGCGTCGTTCGTGCCATCCTGAGCGGACTTGTTGATGTCGGCGAACAGACGCCAGGCAAACTGATCCGAGTCGTTCACTGCGGGATTGGGGTCTTCCTTCCCCGCGCCCGGCGCTGCCTTTTCCGCCGCGCTCCACGCGGTCCAACCGCTGGCCGCCACGGCGGCGAGCGCCCCGGCCAGGACGACCAGCACGCCTTGCCTGCGACGCATGGCATTCCTCCTTCTTGAGCTGGATGGAACTTGGAGCGCGGCGGACGACCTCACGGCTGGAAGCCGTCCGCCATCCATTGCTGAAAGAGCTGGAGTTGATTCGGCGTCCAAAAGGGGCCGCCCAAGGGCATCTGAGGCTGGCATTCCCCGGTCAGGTAGCAAGAGACGCTGCGGGCGTTGGCGTGGTCGGCATACGTGGAATCGCCGGTGGGATCGGACATGTAGCCGTAGTCGTGCAGCAGAACCCCCATCGGCTTCATGTGGTTAACGTCCACACTGCGGAACAAGGGCAGAACGTCCGTTCGGAAAGATACGGGCATGGAATTCTCCGCGCGTGAGTATTCCCTTCCTTGGCTCCGGTACGACAAACGACCGCCCCTATGCGCGGCCGAATGGCGTCGGAGGTTTGCCCGCGCAGGGCGCAACACGACCTTACCACGAAGGGATTACCGCCCGTGGCAATGCGCCAGCATCGTCCCCAGAGTGTCGAGCCCTATGGGGAAATCCGAACCGATTGCCTTTTCAGAACGTCACGGGCCGTCCACATATATAGGCACGAATTCTTTGGAAACCAGACATGGAATCGTTGCTTTCGCAAGAAATTTGCTGCGACGAGAGGAAGATGTCCTTAGAGAGGGGAATAATCTGTAGAAATCCTTCCTGTCTGTCCATCCGAGCCGCGCCCGCTTTCTCCGCTGCGCTGCGGGCGCGGCTCGGACTATACCAACGGGGACCGCGGAGGTTTTCGATAGAGCAAGAGGCGAATAGAAGAGTAGGACGCGCCGACCGATAGAGGTGAGTGGCGCCGGGGCGCTCATTCACGGCCGCTCTCCCACATGCCAAACCGCCGGAGAAAGCAAAACGCGGCGCCCCCTGACGCCGCGCCGCTCTCGTCATGAATTCGGACCATCGCCCTCACGCCACCGCGCCCAGGAACGACACGTCCTCCGGCGTCAGCACGCCCCAGCCGCCGGCGTCCGCGTAGCGCCACACGCCCGCGCCGGGGATCTCGATGACCACGATGCCGTTGCCCGAAACGGCGACCGAAGAGGCGTCGGCCGTCGTCAGCTGCTCCCAGTCGGTCGCGTCCTCGTAGCGCCAGACGCCCGCGCTCCCCAGGCCCAACACCACGTCGCCGGACGAGTCCAGGGACATTTGAGAGGGGTTGGCGACGGTCAGCTGCTGCCAGCCGACGGCGTCCTCGAAGCGCCAGACGCCGGCGCCCGGAAGGACGGCGGCCACGATGCCGTCGCCCGCAATGGCCACCTGCGAGGCGTCGGTCGTCGTCAGCTGCGCCCAGCCGGCGGTGGACAGGTAGCGCCAGACGCCGTAGCCGGGGATGGCCGCCACCACGTCGCCGTGGGCGTCCACGCCGATCTGCGTCGGGTTGGCCGGCGTCATTTCCTGCCAGCCGACGGCGTCCTCGTAGCGCCAGACGCCGGCGTTGGGGATCGTGACGGCCACGATGCCGTCGCCGGCGATGCTGACCTGCGAGGCGTCGGCCGTCGTGAGCTGCTGCCAGCCGACGGCGTCCTCGAAACGCCAGACGCCGGCGCCGGGGATCTCGACCGCCACGTCGCCGTTGGCGTCCACCACCGCCTGGGAGGCGTCGGCCGTCGTGAGCTGCTGCCAGCCGGTCGCGTCTTCGTAGCGCCAGACGCCCTGGCCGGGGAAGATGACGACCTCGTCCTGACCGGCGCCGAGGGCCGTGCCGTTCGGACTGGTGATCTCGGCGACCGCGTAGCCGTTGAGGCGCACGAAGGGGCCGTTGACCAGGCCGGGGGCGCCGGCGACTTCGGCCCCGCTGAGTGCGTCGTACCAGCCCTTGGTCGAATAGCCGTTGTTGGGGTCGGTGACGGCGTCGGCCAGCTGCTGCGACAGGGCCAGGCTCATCGCGTCGGCGGTGCTGAGCGACGGGTCGGCCGAGGCGTTGCCGACCGCCCCGTAAGGCGTCGGGATGACGACGTAGTGGATGACGGCCGCGTCGCCCTGGGCGTCGGTCCCGGCGAAGGCGCCGTGGTAGCCGCTGAACGCCTGGCCGGGCGTCGTGCTGTTGCTCAGGGCGCCGTCGGCCTCCTGCACGACGATGTTCGGTTCGACGAAGACGACGTAGAGACGGTCGGCGTCCGGCGGCAGCAGACCGCCGTCGGTGATTTTTTCCTGAAGGTTGGCGCGGATGGAGGCGTCGGTGAGGGTGGAGTCGGAAGGGAGGTCGATGGTGTAGATGCGGCCCTGCTGATCGCTGCCGCGGCCGACGCCGAAGCCCGCGTCGGACAGGGTGTCCATGAAGGGGCTTTGCACGAGGTAGCCCAGCTCGCCCTCGAAGTAGGCGGTGAGCTGGTAGGGGGTGTAGCCCTGGAGGTTGGCGGCGGTGTCATGCCAGCCGACGCCGTAGTAGACGCCCTGGACTTCGACCTGGGGCAGGACGGCGCCGCCCTGGAACGTGACGCTCATCACCTCCCGGTTTTCGAGGCGCTCCAGCCGGGGGCGGACGTACTGCGGGCAGCGGGCGGCGCGGGGGCGGCGGGCGAAGGTTTTGCGGAACCAGTTCATGTCGTCCTCCCTGACAACGGGGCGTGGCAGCGCTGGGGCGCTGCCGGCCCTTCCCTGGGCCGGCCCATCTTAGACGGATCGGCGGCGGCGGCAAATAGCGATTCCGGGGCCGCGGCCAGGCGAAGCACCCCCTTGTCAAGCACTGCGGCACTCCGTATCATCAGCGTTCAGAACTCAGCGACGCACTTCCCAGGGGGTTAGGTACAGCTCTCCCAGCCCAAGGAGTAGTCCGTGTCGATGCCCCATTCCGCTCCGAATGCACCGGGGTCGATCACCGCCCTCGTCGAGCGCTTGAAGCAGGGCGACCACGCCGCCGCCGCCTTGCTCTGGCAGCGCTACTACCCGCGCCTGGTCGGCCTGGCGCAAGAAACTGCAATCCACGTCGCGCCGGGTCGCCGACGAGGAGGACGCCGCCCTCAGCGCCTTCGACAGCTTCTGCCGCCGGGCCGAGCAGGGACAATTCCCCGACCTGAAAGACCGCGATGGCCTGTGGGCGCTGCTGGTCGTCCTTACAGCCCGCAAGGCGGCCGATCTGGTCAAACACCACACACGTGAGAAGCGCGGGGGCGGCAACGTGCGCGGCGACTCGGCGCTGGGCCTGTCCGGCGACGGCGGCGCGGCGGGCCTCGACGCGCTGGCGGACGACGAACCGACGCCCGAGGAGGCCGCCTTGCTGGCCGAGGAGCTGGAAAGCCTGCTCGGCAGGCTGCGGGAACCGGCGCTGCGCCAGGCGGCCGTGTGGAAACTCGAGGGCTTCAGCAACGCCGAGATCGCCCAGAAGCAGAGCTGCTCGATACCGACCGTCGAACGCCGTCTGGCCATCATTCGGCGGCTTTTGCGGCCGGGATGAGGGGTCGCCGCCCGGTTTGTCGATTCCCTCATCAGGAGGTGGCGCATGACCGAGCCGTCCGCGTTTCTCGGCGAGTTGTCCGAGGAAGCCGTGTATCGGCTGGAGGAAGTGTGCTGCCGTTTTGAACAGGCATGGCAGTCGGGTCGGCGGCCGCGCCCGGAGGAACTCCTCGCCGTCGCCGAGGGCGTCGAGCGGCTGGCGGTGCTGCGCGAACTGCTGCGGCTGGACGTGCATTATCGGCGGCTGGCCGGCGAGGCGCCCTCCGCGGAGGACTATGGCACGCGCTTCCCCCATGCCGCCGCACTGCTGAGCGAACTCTTCCCCGGCGCCGCGGCGCCGGGCCTCCATGACGCCAGCCCCGACGCCGGGCGGACAGGCCCCTACGTCGAGGCCATGAACTCGGACCAGGGGGATGCGTCGGCGAACGCGCGGGCGGGCCGCTTCCGGGTGCGGCGGTTCCACGCGGCCGGCGGGCTAGGCGAGGTGTTCGTCGCCGAGGACGTGGAACTGCACCGCGAGGTGGCGCTCAAGGAGATCAGACGGGGATGTATCGGCCATGAAGAGAGCCGGGCCCGGTTCGTCCTGGAAGCCGAGATTACCGGCAACCTCGAACATCCGGGGATCGTACCGGTCTACGGGCTGGGCGCCTACCCCGACGGCCGGCCCTATTACGCCATGCGCTTCATCCGGGGCGAAACCCTGGCGGCGGCGATCAAGCGTTTCCATGGTCAGGCGCCGGTGCGGTTCGCCTCCCTGGAGTTCCGGCAATTGCTGGGCCGTCTGGCGGCGGTCTGTCAGGCGATCGCGTATGCCCACAACCGCGGCGTGCTGCACCGCGACGTCAAGCCGGACAACATCATGCTGGGGAAGTTCGGCGAGACGCTCGTGGTGGACTGGGGACTCGCCAAGGTAGTGGGCAGGCCAGCTGCCGGCGAGGCAGGCCCGGGCGAGGAGGCGCCGCTGAGCCAGCTGGCGGGCGGCCGGGCGCAGGCGACAGTGGGCGTGGCGGGGACGCCGGCGTTCATGAGTCCGGAGCAGGCGGCGGGAAAAGTGGAGGAGCTAGGCCTGGCGACGGACGTGTACAGCCTGGGAGCGACGCTGTACGTGCTGCTGACGAACCGGGGGCCGTTCCAGGGAAAAGTGGACGAGGTGTTGAAGCAGGTGGAGCGTGGGGCGTGGACGCCGGCGCGGCAGGTGAATCGCGCGGTCCCGGCGGCGCTGGAGGCGATCTGCGGCAAGGCGATGGCGTTGCGTCCGGAAGGGCGCTACGGTTCGGCGCTGGCGCTGGCGCAAGACGTGGAGCAGTGGCTGGCCGACGAGCCGGTGGCGGCCTACTCAGAGCCGGCAGGAGCGCGGTTGCGGCGCTGGATGAGAAAGCGCCCGCGCACCGTGACAGGGGCCGGCGTGATGCTGCTGGCCTTGGTGGTCGGCCTGACCGCGGGAACGATCATCCTGGAGAAGAGCAAGCGCGAGGCCGAGGAGAACTTTCAAATCACCCGAGACTCGGTGCAAAAGCTCCTCGTGACGGTGAACGAGGAAGATTTGCTGAACGAGCCAGGGATGCAGCCGTTGCGGGACAAGCTGCTGAGCCAGGCGCTGGAGTACTACAATAAGTTTCTGGAAAAGCGTCCGGGAGACCCGATCGTGCGGCAGGAGCGCGCAGGCGCGAATCGGCAACTGGCGGAAGTTTACTGTGAAGTGGGCCGAACGGTGGAGGCGAAGTCGCTGATCGAGCAGTCGTTGACGGAGTACCTCGATCTGCGGCGCAACGCGCCGTCCGATCCGGGCCTTGATCGCGGGCTGGCGCAGGCTTTCGTGGCGAGAGCGGACATACAGATTCGGTCGGGAGAGCCGGAGCAGGCCCGGGACGACGCCGAGCAGGCGCTGCGGCTCCTGGAGCCCTCGAGCACCGCATTCCCCGACGACGCCAAACTGTTGACGCTGGTCGGCCGCGCCCGTGACCTGCGTGCGACCGCGGAGTCTCAGTCCGGGCTTCTGGAAGAGGCGATCGAGGACAATAAGAAGGCGGGGCGCCTGGTGTGGAAGGCCCACTTCATCCTCCTGCAAGAGTTTCAAGGAATGCGAGATGGGGACTTGAGCCATCTCCGTTTGGGGCATGAGGGCCAGGGCGTCAGCGAGAACGCGGAGTTTCGAGGACAGTTCCCAACGGCGTTTCTGGTGTTCCAGGCCTGGTTGAACCAGGGACAGCTCCAGAAACGCGCCGGTCGGAAAAGCGCCGCCGCCGCGTCCCTGGCGACGGCCGCCGAATCCTGCCGAGAACTCCAACGCAGGTATCCGTACTTGCAAATGTACAATCCCCAGGCGGCCCGCTTGCGGATTGGGTTGACCGCCGCCCTGCTCGAGGCCGGGCAGGTTCAGGTGGAGCTCGGTCGGCCGGGCGCCGGGCAGGCCGCTCTCCAAGAAGCGCTCGAGCTGGCTCGCGAGCTTCCCAGGGATCCCGAACCGGCGTCGCCGGATTACAAGGCGATCCTTTCCCGAGCCGCGGGAAATGCGGGAGAAGGTTTGTTCCGGAGCGGCCGGACGGTCCAGGCGGCCGTTCTGCTTCGCGAATCCGAAGAGATCGCGAAGGAGGCAGGGCCTGCGGACGGCAAGAAGCCGGCGCTGTTCGCTCAGCGCGGCCGGGCCCTCTCGGTCCTGGGCCGACTGGAGGGCGAACGAGGCGACCTCACCAGCGGCCTGCGTTCCTGCGAACAGGCGCCTCGAGGAACAGCAGCAGGCCCTTCGGGAGGCGCCTTGGGATAGGGACCTGCGCAGTGACTGGCTGGATACGCGGGAGGCCGTCGCCCGATTGCGATTCGCGGCGGGGCGACAGGACGCGGACGCCTGGATCCGGGACCAGCGGCAGGTCCTGGCGGAGCGAAACGATCTGGTGCGACAGGGGCCTGTGCTGCCGTACTTCCAAGGGAAGGCGGCTGCGTCGGCGGTCGTGCTCGCCGGGTTGTTGCTCGAAAAGGGGGACGTGGACGAGGCGACCACCGTGGTGCAGGAAGTGCTGCCCCTTCACGAACGCCTCGTGCAGGAAGACCGGCTCGATGCTCGGCTTATGGCGAAGCCCAACGATCCGCCCAGGGAAGAGGCCGTTCAGATGAGCCGGCGCCTCCTGGTGAACTCTCCGGACTTGCCTGGCGGCTTCGGGGACCGGCAGCCGCTGCGGGAGCCGGAGGATTACGAACTGCGCCGTGTCTGGGCCGAATTGCTCGCGCGAAAGCAGAAGCACTGGCGCGGAGGGGCCAGGGCGCCGCCGCGGCCGAATGCGTGAGCAAGGCCATTGCGATTGCGGAAGCACTGGTGCAAGGAGACCGGGACATCCTGTGCCCGCCCAGTTCGTGGCCGGCCGTCTGGCAGGTTCTCGCGCTGCAAGCGTACCGGAGCGAGCCTTGCTACCTGTACGACCTGGCCTGCTGCCTGGCGCTGGCCTCGACGTTGCCCGAGCAGACGCTTGAGCCTGATCCCGCTGGCCGGGCGGTGCAGATCCTGCACGACCTCGTCGCTTCGGGCTTCGACAATCCGCACAAGCTTCAGACCGACCCGCGCCTATCTCCCCTGCGCCAGGCGCCGACTTTCGGAAGCTCGTCGTCGAGCTGCAGGCCCGGGCCGGAGAGCGGCAACCTCCTGAACGATGAAAGGATAAATGAGATGCGTGACCGACGAGCCGCCTTTACCTTGCTCGAGCTGCTGATAGTGATCGCCATCATCGGCGTCCTCATCGGCCTGTTGCTGCCGGCCGTGCAGAAAGTGCGCGACGCCGCGGCCCGGTTGCAGTGCCAGAACAACCTCAAGCAGATCGGCCTGGCGGCCCACGGCTACCACGACGCCAGGGGAACGTTTCCTCCGGGCGTGAACGTCAGCCCCAACTCGACGGACCCCAATAATGGGGCGTATGCCGCCGCTCCCCCACTGGCGGGACCGTACGTCGGGTGTCTGGCCTACCTGTTGCCGTACATCGAGCAGGGCAACGTCTATCAAGGAATCGTGAGCGTCATACCCAATATCTTCGACCCGAACACGACGGCCCCAGCGTGGGCCTATGGGTATGCGCCCTTCGACTTCCAGGATCCGAACGTGAGCCCGTCGCAATGGAACGGGACAGGCGCAGGCTATCCGCGGACAGTCAACACCAGGATTAGCACCTACGTCTGCCCCGGCGATCCGGGAACAAGCGGCACGAACGTCTTCGACGGCATGGGCTGGTATTATACGCCTCCGATCGGCTACTATTATGGCTACGACTATGTGATCAATATCCCCCACTATGGGCACGAGCTGGGGCGCAGCAACTACCTCTGTGTCGAAGGGGGCTTCGGAAAGGTGGACCCTCAGGACGTGAATCACGCCCAGTTCCTTCCCTACACCGGGATCTATTACTCCAATTCGCAGACGAAGATGACCGACATCACCGATGGCACGTCCACCACCCTGGCCTTCGGGGAGTTCCTGGGCGGCGTTTCCCGGACGGGCGGCGCCCGTTTTGGAGAGTTGTCCTGGATGGGCTCGGGATGTTTGCCGACCAAGTACGGGCTGGCGCCGATCTACGGGCCTCAGGGCAATGACTATTACTTCCTTCAATTCCAGGGCCCGCATGGCGGCGGCGCTCTCGTGAACTTTGCCTTCGCGGATGGGTCCGTCCACGCCGTCAGCCAGTCAGTAGACCCCAACGTCCTCCTCGCCGCCTCGGGCATGGCGGACGGTGTGGTCTACGACCCCTCGGACCTGGGCAACTGACAGCCGTTTCCTGGCGCCCTCGACAGAAGGCTCTACCATGGTCTCGCTTCGACGCGTCCTGTTCGCTTCCCTGTTGGCCGGGCTTGTGATGGGCTGTCAACCGAAGCGCGAGCCTGGCAATTCCGGGGACGCCAAGCCGTCCACCCCCTTCCAGGAAAAGTTCAAGAAAATACAAGAGCAGCCCGAAGGCCCATCCTTCCGTCCGAAGTAGCGTGCCGAAACAGCGGTACGACGGAGCAGGTCGCTTATAAGGATCCGACGGCGATGTCGGAAGTCACCAATTGTGACCGCCGATTCGCCGGGCCGCGGAAACAGGAAGTCGGCCGCGGCTTACGCCGACCGCTCGCCGGGTCGCAGCCGCCGCACCACCGCCGCGATCCGCCGCACCGCCTCGTCGATCTCGTCCATCGTCAGCAGCGCGCTCAGACTGAACCGCACCGCCGAATGCAGCACGTCGTCCGGTGCGCCCATCGCCCGCAGCACCGGCGACGGCAGCAGCGAACCGCTGGAGCAGGCCGAGCCGGCCGAACACGCCACGCCCGCCAGATCCAGCGCCATCAGCAGCGCGTCCGCCTTCAGGCCAGGGAACGACACGTTGAGCGTGTGCGGGGACGCCGCCTTCCGGGGGACCGTTCAGGACCAGGGGGGCGGCCGACTCGCGCAGGCCGGTCAACATCCGCTCGCGGAGTGAGCGGACGACCGTGGTGCGCCGATTCCATTTCATGACAGGCCAACTCAAGCGCGGCGGCGAGACCGACGGCCAGCGGCACGGCTTCCGTACCGGGTCTTCGGCCCTGCTGTTGATGACCGCCCCACGTTCGCGGCCGCAGTTTCACGCCGCGCCGCAGCAGCAGGGCGCCGGCGCCTTTCGGCCCGTGGAACTTGTGCGCGCTCAGCGCCAGCGACGTGACGCCGAGATCGTGGAAATGAATGGGGATTTTACCGACCGCCTGAGTCGCATCACAGTGGAAGGCGGCCCGTCCGGCCACGCGCTGCGCCAGCTCACGCACCGGCTGCACCGCTCCGGTTTCATGGTTCACGAGCATCACGGCCAGCAGGCGAGCGGCAGGGTTGCTCCCCGCCGTTTGGACGACGCCGCGGCCATCGACGGGCAGCCAGTCGAGGGCGAAGCCGGAGGCGGCGAGCTGGCGCAGCGGTTCCAGGACGGAGGGATGTTCGACGGGGCTGGCGAGGAGAGGGGCCGGCGGATCGCCGGCCAGGCCGAAGAGGGCGAGGTTATTGGCCTCGGTGGCGCCGCTGGTGAAGATCACCTCGTCGGAATGGGCGCCGAGCAGGGCGGCGATCCGCTCGCGGGCGTCTTCCAGGCCGCGGCGGGCCTGGCGGCCGAAGCCATGGGCGCTGGCCGGGTTGCCGTACGCCTCCACGGCGAAGGGGCGCATGGCCTCCCACACGGCCGGAAGCAGCGACGTCGTGGCGTTGTTGTCGAGGTAAATCGAGATCCATCGGTCAACCGCACCGGCCGGGGCGGGGGACGCGGGACAGGGGACGGAAGGCGGCTCGGCGTACGGCCGCTCCCTGCCCGCCGGTTGACCTCATTGTACCTACTTCGTCTCAGGCTGCGCAGGCTCCTTCCCCTGCGTGCGCTTGCGCACCCACACGAAGTAGATGGCGCCGATGCCGGCCACGCACAGCGTACAGACCAGGGCCAGGACGGACAGTGGAGTCATGGAACGACCCTCCTCTTGGGTTCGGAAGATAGGGCGAGGAACGCACCCAAGCATAGGTCACGAATGGAGCGGAGGAGGGGAGAAATTACCCAAATGATGAATGATGAATGATGAACGATGAACGATGAATGGTTGCGCCCTCGTTCGCCCTCGTTCCCAAACTCTCAACGTTTTGCAAGGGTGGTCGTAAGTGCTTGGGCATGGGTGCCATGCTTTCGCGGGACGGTTCCGAACCAAGACCGTTTCCCGACCTCGCGAAAGCATGTTTCCCCCGACGGGATCATGCTTTCGCGGCGGCCAATCGGACAATTCTCCGCCCGACCGAGGCCGCGAAAGCATGGCACCCATGCCCAAGCACTTACGACCACCCTTGCAAAACGTTGAGAGTTTGGGAACGAGGGGATGGTATCGAACTCCGGGCGCTTACGCGACCCGGCTCGCCGGCTGCCGTCGGGCGGCGCGATACCACGCCACCGTCCGGTCGAGGCCGTCCGACAGCGACGTGGCCGCCTCGAAGCCGAGCTGCCGCCGCGCCCGCGTCACGTCGAGGCAGCGCCGCGGCTGGCCGTCCGGCCGCGACGGATCGAAGCGCAGTTCGCCGCCAAAGCCGGTTTTGCGGGCAATCATCTCCGTCAAGTCCGCGATGGAGATCTCCCGACCGGAGCCGACGTTGACCGGGTCGGACGTCTCCAGGACCTCGGCGGCGCGCACCACGGCGCCGGCCGCGTCCTCCACGTACAGAAACTCGCGCGTCGGCTTGCCGGTGCCCCAGACCGGCAGCACGCGGTCGCCGCGCTCCTGCGCCTCGACGCACTTGCGGATCAGGGCCGGGATGACGTGCGAACTTTCCAGGTCGAAATTGTCGCCCGGCCCGTACAGGTTGACCATGAGCAGGTTGACGCCGTTGAAGCCGTACTGCTGGCGGTAGGCCTGCGTCTGAGCGATCATCATCTTCTTGGCCAGGCCGTAGGGCGCGTTGGTCTCCTCCGGGTAGCCGTTCCAGAGGTCGGTTTCCTGGAACGGCACTGGCGTGAACTTGGGGTAGGAGCAGATGGTGCCGACGGCCACGAACTTCTCGACGCCGGCCTGACGGCTCAGCTCGATGAGCTGGGCGCCCATGATGAGGTTGGAATACAGGAAGGCGCCGGGGTTGAGGCGGTTGGCGCCGATGCCGCCGACCACGGCGGCGAGGTGGATCACGACGTCGGGGCGGACCCGGTCGAGGAGGCGGCGGATGTCCGGCTCACGGCGGAGGTCGTACTCGGCGCTGCGCGGGACGTGGACCTGAGTGCAGCCGGCCTGGCGCAGCCGGGCGACGACGTGGCGGCCGAGAAAGCCCGCGCCGCCGGTGACAAGGATGGTCTTTTTGGCCAGGTCCATCGGATCGCCCCCGTCCATGAGGCCGCAACGGGCGGGATCATAAGTCCGGCCGGGGCGCGCGTCAATGGCGGTCGCGGGCGAGGTGTGCCTCTCGATTTTGGACTTGGCCCGGCCCGCCGTGAACGGCGGGCCTACAGGCCGAAGCCCGGTAAACCGGGCTGCCCGGGATTTCAGCCCCGTTTACGGGGCTTCGGCCTGTAGGCCCGTGCTTCAGCACGGGCCGGCTTGCCGACGACGCCTCCACAATCGAGAGGCACACCCCGGGTGAGCGGTGGGGAAGACGCTCCCCTCCTCCGGGGACTCAGGGCTTGGGAGCCTTTTCGTCGCCCCGGTCGGTCGCCGCGTTGGTTTTTTCCTTCGCCTTCTCCCCCAAATCCTTCATCTTCTCCTCAGCCGCTTCCTTGTCCGCTTTGATTTTGTCCTGGTCCACCGTGACGGTGGCGCTGGAATTCCCATCCGTGCCGCCCGTCGAAACGTGGAACCAACCCAGGTAGAACCCCAGGCCGACGACAGCGGCCGCGAGCAGCACGAACACGATCAGCAAACCCTTCATCGTCAATTCCTCCTCAACGGGTGTGAAAAACCCGCTGGCGGATGAAGCAACTGGCGTGCCGCCGCAATCGGATATTTTCACATGGCGATTCATGAATGCCAGCGCTCTTGCCCGCGGAGGCGGGCTGGTCGGCGTCACTGGCGCTGTTTCCGGCGCCGAAATCCGTTACCATCCCGACCCGTCGGGCGCAACCGGCGCCCGCCCTCACGGAGGAGGACGTATGAACCAGCCGGCGCGAATCCGGGATGTGGGGATGGGTCGTCCTGGCGGCCGCGGTCGTCGTCGCCGCGGTCAGCGCCCACCCCTACGCCGGCGGCTGGAACGACGGCAGCCGTCTGGCCACCGTCGAGTCCCTGGTGGACCGCCACACCTGGGCCATCGACGACTCCATCTTCGTCAACCCGTCGGCCGTTCCCCCCGCGCCCCGGCCCCGTATGCGGCGCCCGAGGCGGCCGCCGCGTACCAGCTGATGCACGGCGGCACGCTCGACAAAATGCTCATCAACGGCCATTACTACTCCGACAAATCGCCGACGCCGTCGCTCTGGCTGGCCGCCGTCTACGCCGCCTTTCGGGCCTGCACCGGCTGGACGGCCGCGACGCACGCCGACGCCTTCTGCTACGTCCTGACGCTGACCTCGTCCGGCCTGGCCTACGTCGTCGCCGTCTGGAGCATCTGGCGGCTCGGCCGACCGCTGGGCCTGGCGCCGCGCTGCGCCTCCTGCTGACGGCCAGCTTCGGCCTGGCCACCGTCGCCCTGCCGTATGTCCGGCACGTCAACAACCATATTCTCCTTCTGGGAGTGCTTGCAGCGCTCATGGCGGAGATGGCGGAGCTGGCGCACGGCGCCGCGGCGACGCGGGGCCGGATACTGCGGCTGGGCCTGCTGGCGGGGCTGAGCTATACGATCGACGTGGGGACGGGGCCGCTGCTGCTGGGCGGGGCGGCCGTGTGGCTGCTGTTCCGTTGTCGGCGGCCGGCGCCGCTGGCCCTGTTCGCGCTGGCGGCGGCGCCGTGGGTGCTGCTGCATCACGGCCTGAACTGGATGATCGGCGGCACGCTGGGGCCGGCCAACGCCAACCCGGCCTACTTCGACTGGCCCGGCAGCGCGTTCAACGCGCAGACGATGACCGGCGGCTGGGGCCATGCGGACGTGCTGAGCTGCGTCCTGTACGCGCTGGACCTCTTGGGCGGCAAGCAGGGTTTTCTCGGCCACAACCTGATGCTGGGGCTGGCCGTCGCCGGCTGCTTACAGCTGCGGCTGTGCCGTCGGCCGTCGGCGGATCGGCCGGAGGCGGTGCTGGCGGTCGTCTGGGGCGTCGGGACGTGGCTTTTGTATTCGATCACTTCGGTGAACCATTCCGGCGTCTGCTGTTCGGTGCGCTGGTTCGTGCCGCTGCTGGCGCCGGGGTTCTATATCCTGGCGATCTGGCTGCGCGACTGCCCGCCGGTCCAGCGGCGCGACTTCGTGATCCTGTCCGGC
This sequence comes from uncultured Planctomycetaceae bacterium, assembly GCA_963771935.1. Lineage (GTDB taxonomy): Bacteria > Planctomycetota > Planctomycetia > Gemmatales > Gemmataceae > UBA4732. The sequence goes on from CAVYVK010000011.1 coordinate 726,992, forward strand.
TGGGGGACGATGCTGGGGGCGCTGATGTGGTGGGCGGGGCCGTGGACGGCGCACCGCATTCCGGGCTACTGGGCCATCCAGATTGCGGCCCTGACCAGCCTGCTGGTCAGCGTGTACGTCCGCTGGCGCGAGCAGCCGGCGAAGCTGGCGGCGCCGATGACGGAACGCAAGGCGGCGTGATCGCGTCCGTCGTTTTATCCGCGACTCCGCTTGCTGAGGCCGTCACCGCACGGCGTCCCGAAGGCGGGCAATCAGCTTCGCGTCGCCGAAGAGGAGGAACGGGCCGATTCGCAACCCGTTCTCCCCCCAGTCGTCGCAAAGCACGGGCATGGCGGCGCTCACGCGCTCACAGAAGACCACGCCGGACCACTCCCCGACGCGGGTTGGGTTCCGTGACAGCCTGACCAGCTCGCCCAGGTCCCGCGGCGAGGTGCAGAAATAGGCGCCCGATCCGTAGCTGCCGTCGCGCCGCTGCGGGACGACGTGCAGGTCCGGTAGCCGTTCCCGCAGGCACCCCGCCAGTTCGCCGACGGACCATTCGGGGCGGATCGTTTCGCGGCCGCCGGCAAGGCGGAAGCCGACGACGGCCGTGAGGACGGCCAGCCCCGCGCCGCCGAGAACGTACCGCTTCCAGTTTCGCATCAGACGGCCCTCGCAGGACCAAGAGTTAGATCTGAGGCTATAGCGACAACGCTCAGCAACCGACTCATGTGGGAGAAGGCACTGAAGCACGAACGACGCTACTCGCGTGGCGGGGACGAATCCCGGCCCAGGTGTTATGCTGTCATAGTACACTGGTACTGTAGTGCCGTCAATAAGAAACGGCGAAAAAAAGGGAAAAGGGAGCTCTGGGAAAGAAAAGGGGATGTCCTAGATTTGTCTCTTGAATAATCTACGACATCCCCTTTTTCCGAGCCGCACTGTCACTTTTCAATCGGCGGCGTGGGCGCGGGCTTTGGCGGCAGAGGCGCCAGCGGCGGCGCCCCCTTGAGCTTCTGGACCGAATGCTCGAACTCTTCCAATTTCCGGGCATCGTCGCACTTCTCTTGCACTTTGGCCTTGAACTGGTCCGCCTCGTCCTTAAGGCGCTGGATCGCACGCTCCAACAGACACAGCGCCGGCTTGTCGTCGGGGTGTTGCCGCAGCTTCTGCATCGCCGCATCCAGGTCGCCCGGTGTATCGACTTGCCGCACGAAGAAGAAGGCGTCGGCCGCCGAGCCCTTCCCGGTCGGGTCGGGGATCGGCCCTTTGCCCATAGGGCCGTCGCTCTGGCCGGCGAACGTACCGCTCCCGGTCCTGTAGATCGTCTCCTTGTCCTTGGCAGCCGTCCCGGTTAAACCCCCGTAGGGATGGTACGGGCCATCTCCCAGCTGGGGCTGCGCCTTCTCCTCCAGCGCCTTGACGCGCTCCTTGGTCGCCTTCAAATCCATCCGCAGCGCCTCGACCTCCAGCCGCAGCGCCTCCAGCTCGTCCCGGTTCGGCGACGCCTTGGCCGCTGGCTGGGGGGTCCCTGCGGCGTCGGCTGGACCACCAGCGGGGGCGTGGTCATCGGCGCCGGCTGGATCACCAGCGGGGGCGTGGCCTCCGGCGCCGGCTGAGCCGCCGCCGGGCGGTACGTCAGGGTGATCGCCCCAACGCTAATGGACGCGGCCAGGAGCAGGCCCCAGGCCGTGGCTTTCAATTTCGTCAGCAACAGGGACTTCATGACTCCCTCCGTAAGGGCCGCGACGCCGGCGGGAACGGTCCCGCCCGCGACGCGCACCGTGGAAACCAGCAATCGGCCGGGCACACATGCGGCCCGCGTCCCCTCGATGAACAACGTTCCCAGCGCCGCGGCGGAGATCGCCGCCCCGCCGCCGGACAGCCGGGCGGCCAACGTCTTGCGGGCCGTCGCCAGCTGGCTGGACAGGGTGCCCTCCGGCAGTCCCAGCTGCTGCGCCGCCTCCTTGCGGCTGCGTCCCTCCAGCTCGCACAGCACGACGGGCAGCCGGTACTTCTCCGGGAGGCGGGCCAACTCCCGGTCCAGCCTTTCCAGCAGTTCCCGTTGATCGTCTTCCGGCGGCGCGACGGGGTGCGGCATGTTCTCGACCTGTCGTTCCTTCCGCTGGCGCCGGAGGGCCGCCGCCCGCGCAGAGGGCGGAGCGGTAGGCGACGCCGTGAAGCCAGCCCGCGACCGCCTCGCGGTCGGCCACGGAGGCGGCCCTCCGAGCCAGGACGAGGAAGGCGGCCTGGAAGGCGTCCTCGGCGTCCTGGGCGTGGCGGAGGACGCGGCGGCAGACGGCCAGCACCATCGGCCCGTGCCGGCGCACCAGGGCCTGGAACGCGGCGTCGTCGCGGCGGGATATGAACTGTCCGAGCAGCTGCCCGTCCGAGAGGCCGCCGCCCTTCGGCAGCGCCGCCTCGCGGAGTCGGCCAAGGATCATCCTCACGCGACTCGTGTTCACGCCCGCCTCCCGATTCGTGGAGACTTCCCTATATACTGTGACGGGAGGGGTCGGCGCGTCGATTTGTTTTTTTGGGCGAGAGCAGCGGCGGAGAGGATCATCAGACGGGAGCGTAGCGCACGATCCCCGGCACGCGGTCGAAATCGGCGTCGTTGCTGGCGAGGTGGGTCAGGCTGTTGGCCTGCATGACGGCGATGAGCAAGGCGTCGTTGGTGAGCAGACCCGTTTGCTGACTGAGGGCCGCTCCGGAATCGACGAGGGTGGGAGGAATGGCCAGAACCCGAATGCCATAGCGCGGAACCTCCTGGATGGCCTGACGAAAGCGGGTCAGCCCCTGAACTTGGGTGGGGTGCTGCCTCAACCGCTGGGCGATGCCTGGAAAGGGCCAGCCGAACGCCGCGCAGGCTTCGAGAGACATCAGCCGGTGGGCTAATTCGCTCAGGATGTGGGTGGAAGTGAAGCCCGAAAGTTCCTGGTTCTCAATGCGCTCCACGAGGTCGGTGCAAGCCGGCCCGAAGACGGGATGCGGTTGAAAATGGTAGACCAGCGTGTTGGCGTCCACGAAGACCGCTGTCCCGGCGGGAAGGTCGGCGAACGTCATCGGTCCTCCGGAGGCGGCGGGAAATCGAGTTCGGGGTCCGAGGCGAATCGATCCGCCCATTCGGCGCCGCCCTCCCAGCCCATCAACCCCGCGGTGCGGCGCGCCCGGCTGATCGCCGTGTGTACCGTGACTCGCACCCTTTCGTGTTCCGGCAGCGGCAGCGGCTGGGCGGGCTTCAGCACGCCGTCCTCGTAAACGGCTTCCACGGTGATGGCCATGACGCTTTCTCCTGGGGCGAGCGGACCACGTTCTCTATTGTAAAGCAAAAGCGCCGGCGAGAAGGAGGATGATCCTTCTCGCCGGCGCTTTGTCGTTCATGGCGTCCGCCGGCTCATTACGGATCGCTCTTCTGTCCCTTCGCCTTCCTCAGCCGGTCCACCGCGCAGTTCAGCTCGTCCAGCGCCTGTTTGTCATCCGGTTTTTCTTGCAGCTTCTTCGCCGCCGCCTCGACCTCGGCCGCCAGCTGCTTCACATCCTCCGGCGGCGCTGTGGCCGGCTGGGCAGCGATCCTCGTGTAAATGGCGTTCCCCTGCCGGGACGTTGACGTCAGCCACGGCTTCACCGCCGTGTTGTACTGCAGATACTGCTGATTCGGCGTAAACTCGACGGTGTTATACGGATTCGATGGATATTTGGTGATCGGAAACGCGTAATCGACATCGACGCCTAGCGGCGCAAAGACGGCGTTCACCGCCGGCTTGCCCGCCTGTCCCTTCTGCGCCTCCGCCTGGTTCTCCAGCGCTTTAACGCGCTCCTTGGTCGCCTTCAGTTCCAGCCGCAGCGCCTCGACCTCCAGCCGTAGCGCCTCCAGGTCGTCCCGGTCGGCGCTTGACCGCGCCGTCGCCGTCGGATGATCGGCCGCCGTCGCCGGCTGGGCCGCCGCCGAGCGGTACGTCAGGGCGATGGCCCCGACGCTGAGGGACGCGGCCAGGAGCAGCCCCCAGGCCGTGGCTTTCAGTTTCGTCAGCAACAAGGACTTCATGACTCCCTCCGTAAGAGCGGCGACGCCGGCGGGGACGGTCCCGCCCGCGACGCGCGCCGTGGCAACCAATAACCGGCCGGGCACGCACGCGGCCCGCGCCCCTTGTGCGAACAACAATCCCAGCGCCGCGGCCGAGACCGCCGCCGCGCCGCCGGACAGCCGAGCGGCCAGCGTCTTGCGGGCCGTGGCCAGCCGGCTGGACAGGGTGCCCTCCGGCAGCCCCAGCTGTTGCGCCGCCTCCTTGCGGCTGCGTCCTTCCAGCTCGCACAGCACCACGGGCAGCCGGTACTTCTCCGGGAGGCGGGCCAGCTCCCGGTCCAGCCGTTCCAGCAGTTCCCGCTGATCGTCTGGCGGCGGCGCGACGGGGTGCGGCATGGCTTCGACCTGTCGTTCCTTCTGCTGGCGTCGGAGGGCCGCCGTCCGCGCCCCGAGGGCGGCGCGGTAAGCGGCGCCATGGAGCCAACCCGCGACGGCCTCGCGGTCGGCCACGGCGGCGGCCTTTTTGGCCAGGACGAGGAAGGTCGCCTGGAAGGCGTCCTCGGCGTCCTGGGCGTGGCGCAGCACGCGGCGGCAGACGGCCAACACCATCGGCCCGTGCCGGCGCACCAGGGCGGCGAAGGCGGCGTCGTCGCGGCGGGATATGAACTGTCCGAGCAGCTGCCCGTCCGAGAGGCCGCCGCCCTTCGGCAGCGCCGCCTCGCGGAGTCGGCCAAGGATCATCCGCACGCGACTCGTCTTCACGCCCGCCGCCTCCCGGTTCGTGGGACCTTCTTCTATATACCGCGACGGAAGAGGGCAGCGCGTCGATTTTTTTTCGGCGTGGGGTCGTCCGCGAGCGATTGCGGAGAGGCGCCAGGTCGGTTAATTTGAGGACAGGAACGACGTCCCCCAGGCGGCGGTAGAATCACTTCATCCCCGCATCCAGGAGCCGCGCCACGTCCATCGTCGCCCTTAAAGAAGCCCAGGCCCATCTGCCGCAGTTGATCGAACGGCTTCAGCCGGGCGAAGAGATCGTTATAACCCGCGACGACAAGCCGGGGGCCCGTCTGCTGGCCGGGGAACGACCCACACGAAAGCCGCGCCAGCCCGGCAACTGCAAGGGAATGCTGACCATCGTCGCCGACGACGAGGAGCATCTGAAAGACTTCGCGGAGTACATGGAATGAGGCTGCTGGACCCTCACGCGTTCCCGTGCTTCGCTCTGTCGGAGGTTAACCCCTGACCCTTCAACTCGTCTTGCCCCCCGACCTGGAGGAGCGTTTGCGCCAGGAGGCCGAGCGCCGGGGACAGCCCCGCGAATCGGTGGCGATGCAACTGCTCGCGGAGCATCTGCCGCCGCTGCTTAGCAGACTCCGCCGCGCAAGGTTGTTCCGAAGGCGCATTCCGTAGAATGTCATGCGCGACTTCCGTTCCAATGTCGGCGAATCGACCGACCCACGCCGCAGGAGGTTGACCCGTGGCCAACAAATGCATCTCTGGCCGACCCGCCTCGTTCCGCCCCTCCGCCTTCCCCCCGCTTCGCCCCGCCCCGATCCGACGTGTCATCTACTGGCCGGCCGTCGCCCTGGCGGCCGCCGCCGGCGCACTGTTCGTCGTCGGCGTGACGACGGGCATCGTCCTCCGCCCGGCCAGGGCGGCCAGGACGGCCGGGATCGCCCTCGCCACGCCGCCCCTCTCCGATCCGGTCCTGCTCCCTCCCGATGATCGGATCGCGCCGACCGTGGACCCGGCGCCCACTCCTGATCCGGCCCCGCCGACGCCAACTCCGGTCGCTGACGCGGCCCGGCTCGCCCCTCCGGGCGCTGACGCGGCCCCGCCGGCGCCGCCTCCGGGCGCTGACGTGGTCCCTCCGGCGCCGCCTCCGGGCGCTGACGCGACCCGGCTCGCCCCGGCGCCGGCCGCGACCTGTCAGACGTTCAACACCAGCGTGGCGTTCGCCGTCAGCCCCGCGGCGGCGGAGAAGCAGGCCGCCCAGGACGGCAAGCTGGTGTTTTTGCTGCACGTCTCCGGCGACTTCGCGGACGACGCCTTCACCTGAAACAACGCCGAGGCGCTCCGTGTGAACGCCCTGGCCAAGCCGGACGTCGGTCAGTACCTCAACGACCATTTCGTCGCGGCCTTTCAGAAAGTCGCCACCTTCAAGATCGTCAATGGGCAGAAGCAGGGCGGCAACGTCGCCAGCTACTTCTGCACGCCGGACGGCCAGGTGCTGGACGCCGTCGCCGGTCCCGTGGACGGGCCGACGCTGCTGCGCAAGGCGCGCTGGGTGGTCGAAACGTGCAACCTCGCCGACCTGGACGGCAAGGGCGGGTCCGGCCTCAAGGAGGCGTTCCGCAAGGCCCACGCCGACCGCCTGCTCCAGGAGCACGGCCTTCAGTCGAAGCTGGCGCCGCGGACGGAGTTCACGACCGAGGACGTGGCGGCGGTCCTCGACCGCGGCCGCGGGCTGGACAACGCCGGCCGCATCCACCTGCTGCTGGCGACCTATCCCCTCGCCCCGATCGGCAAGGTGTATCGGCCGATCTTCGAGCGCGTCCTGAACGAAACGGTTTCGACCACGCCGGTCCAGCTGGGCGACGCGGCGCGAGGCGCCCGGCGCGTGCTGGCGCCGACGGCGGCGGACGAGCAGGAGGACCGCCGTGAGGCGCAGGTCCTCAAGGCGCGGAACGATCCTCCGGCCGTGGAGATACTGTCCGGCCGGGCGCTCAACGTGCTGCTGACCGACCTGCGCGGCCTGGACGAGAAGGGCCGGACGCTCGCGGACGTGGCGCTGGACGAGGCCGTGATGGCGCGGATTCACGTCGTCGCCAGCGGCCACGGCGACATCGGCCCGGCCCTGCTGCTGCAAGACCCGCTGCCGTGGCCGGAGTCGCTGGCTGCCAACGATTTCGCCGCCGACCGGGCGCGTGTGGAAGCGGCGACGGCTCGCGCCCTGGAGCAGGCGGTCAAGGGGCCGGTCGCTCGGGACGCCTGCCTGGCGGTCGTCGAGGCGGCGAACCGGATGGACCTGAGACTGACGGTGAAAATCCGTTCGCAGCCCGGTTGGCCGGCTTCGGACGCGATCGAAGCGGCGACGTTCCTGACCCGGCTCAGGGATTCGGCCGCGGTGCTGCGACAGCCCGATGTCAGCGGTTATCTGAACGGCGCCTACGCGGCGAAGGGCAAGACGGCGGCGGAGCTGGTCCGGTACATGGCGTCGAACGGCCTGCGATTCGCGCCCGCGTTGCCCGGCGACGAGCCGGCTTACCGGGCGGTGCAGCGGGCGCTGGCGGGATGCGACGCCCGGACCCACGCGGCGGCCGAATGACGCTCGCGGGATTGCTTCATGAACCGGGGCTGCCCCGGCGCTTTTCCGCGGGTGATTCCGGGGAAGCGCCGGGGCGGTTATGCTTTGGGGGACATGAGCGACGTCGCCCACCTTCTGGTCATGGAGTTCATCGCCGGGGCAGAAAACCCGGTTGCTCGCGGTTGGCGTAATAGGCCAGTAGAGCCAGGGCGAATGTCGCGGACTGGACCATGCCCAGACTGATGATCGTCGCGTATTGAGCTTGCCAGGCGCTGGGGTTTCGCGTGAAGTCCACCATTCCTCCCGTAGGAAGGATCCGGAAAAACACCAAGGTCTGGCAGGTCAAGAAGCCGAACGGCACGAGAAGCCCAATCCAGAGCGCGCGCACGTCGCGGGCCAAGGTGCGGACGGCCACCGCCAGGTTCGGCAGGCCATACAGGAGGAGGATGCCCGTCATGTACACCAGCGCGACGAACAGGCTGGTCACGGGGAGGGCGCCGATCAAGGCGCTGATGATGCCGTAGCAGGTGGAGAACGTGCCGAGCAACCCGCCGAGGCCGGCGATCAGGCTGGCGTCGCGCAGACGCTCGCGGCGGCGGCACCAGCGCCAGGCCTGCTCCAAAGGCCCCACCGGCCGGGCCCGGATCGGCTTGCCGTGCAGGAAGCGGTCCAGGGCCTCGGCCAGGGCCGCGGCGCTCCTGTAACGGTCGCGCGGGGCCTTCTGCAAGCAGCGCAGGCAGATCACCTCCAGATCGCGCGGCACGTCCGGCCGCAAGCGCCGCGGCGGCGTCGGCTCCTCGGAGCGCACCAGCTCCAGGGTCCGCAGCAGCGACTCCCCGTGGCTCGGGGTCCGGCCGGTCAATAGCTCGTACAGGATCACCCCCAGGGCGAAGACGTCGGCGCCCGCCCCCACCTGCTGCGACCAGCCCGCCGCTTGCTCCGGCGCCATGTACGCCGGCGTGCCCAGCAATATGCCGCTCTTGGTCTCATGGTCGTTCTCGTCAGCCGTCTTGGCCAGGCCGAAGTCGGTCACCTGGGGGATGAATCCAAGATCGCCGGTCGCGTCCGCCGCCGGCCCAGGGGCCGGGAACAGCAGCACGTTGGCCGGTTTGAGGTCCCGGTGGAGGATGCCGCGTTGATGGGCGTGCTCGACGGCGCCGGCCAGGGCGGCCACGAGGGCCGCCGCTCGGCGCGGCGGCACGGGCCGTTCCTGCCGCCGCAGCCAGACCTCCAGGTTGTCGCCCGCACAATAGGCCGAGGCAATGTAGCAGATGCCGTCCACCTCGCCGCTGTCGTAAACCGGCGTCACGTTGGGGTGGTCCAGCCCCGCGGCGGCTCGGGCCTCACGCAGGAAACGCCGCCGCAGCTCAGGCTGCGCCAGCACTTCCGGCCGAGCCACCTTGAGCGCCACCTCGCGCCGCAGGCGCGTGTCCTCGGCCAGAAAGACAATGCCGAAGCCGCCTCGCCCCAGTTCCCGGCGAATGTGATACCGGCCCAGGACCGGCGACCGCAAACCGGAGCCGGTCGCAAGGTCCAGGGCCAACGGTTGGGCGGACGCCGGATCCGCTGCGAAGGCGCCGGCCAAAAGGGCCGGGTCCAGCGCGCCATAGCGGGACCGGTAATCTTCCAAGCGGTATGGTTCGCCGTGCCGCCGGCGATAATGGACGTCGAGAAGGACCAACTCGACCAGCAGAATGGGATACAGGTCGTCGCCTGGCTCGGGGAGGAATTCGTCCAGGCGGGGCCGATCGCCGCCGCGCCAGCTGGACTCGAAGCGATTGCATACGTCGTTCAGCCGGCGAGCCAGTGTCGGGGTGAGATCCGCGAGGCTGGGCAAGGAGGCGTCGCTCACGACGGTCCCTCATGTTCCCAAAGGGTGCGGATCAGCTGCAATTTGCGCTTGACGGAACGGGGAGCGCAGCCGATCCAGCCGGCCACCTCCTCGACCGTGTGGCCCTCCAGGCGCAGCACGGCCATCCGCCGCAGCTCGTCGTCGCCGAGCAAATGCAGCAGGCGCTGAAACTCCTCCGCCGCCTGGGCCGCCATTTCCGGCGACGGCTCGCGGCTGAGGACCTGTTCGAGCAGCGCTTCCTCGGTTTCGCCCGTGGCCGCCAGGTGTTCCAAGCCGCCGCGTTTCTGACGCCCCTCGTCGCGCCGGCGCGCCGAGCCTTGCGGACGGTGAACACGGTCAGCAGCCGCCACAGGTCGTGGCGGTCGCGCAGCCGCGGGAAGCGGCCTTGCTCCGCGTTGCGACAGAAGCTTGCTCTGTTGAAATCCTTGGCGGGGCGGGCGTATAATGGTATTATGAACACCAGCAGACCGATGACCAAGTCGCCTCGGGCCGTGGCCCAAGAGGCACTGCGCCTGGCGCGGGAGGTTCTGCCCGCCTATTCGTCGAAGTTCTCCCGCAAGGACTTCACCCAGCACCAACTGTTCGCCGCCCTGGCCCTGAAGACCTTCTTCAAGACCGACTACCGGGGCGTCGTCCGGTTGCTGGCCGACTTCGCCGAGTTGCGCGAGGATCTCGGCCTGGCCGCGGCGCCCCACTACTCGACCCTCTGCTATGCCGCCAAGCGGCTGCTAAAAAAGGGGCGTTCGTCGTACTCCTCTTCCGCGCCACCGTGCGCACAGGAAGGCGGGTTGATCGGCGCGAAGCCGACGGCCGCCATCGACGCCACCGGCATGGAGAGCCGCCACACGTCCCGCTACTTTTTCAAGCGGGCCGGCCGTAAACACAACTCCAGGCTGTGGACCAAGTTGGCCGTGGCCTGCGACACGGCCAGCCACTTCTTCACCGCAGCCACGGTCAGCCTCGGCCCCGCCAACGACGCGCCGCAGTTCCGCCCTCTCATGGCCCAGGCGTCGCTGGCGGTCGGCTACGACCGGGTGCTCGGCGACGCGGCGTTCGACGGCGAGGAGAGCCACCGCTACTGCCGGGAGGACTTGGGCGTCCGCTCGACGGTGATCCCGATCAACCGGCGGAACGGGGGGCGGAAGTGGCCCAAGACTCGCTACCGGCGGCAGATGGTCAAGCGGTTCCGCAAGAAGCCGCGGGGCAGCCGGCACAAGCGCGTCTACGGGCAGCGCTGGCAGGCGGAGAGCGCCTTCTCCCGACACAAGCGGCTGCTCGGCTCGGCGCTGCGGGGCAAGTCGGATGCGTCGCGCAAACACGAGTGCTACCTGCGGGTACTCACCCACAACCTCATGCTCCTCGCCGCTACAGGTTAGAGGATTTCAACAGAGCAACAGAAGCTGTCAAAGGCGCAGAGGGCGATGTCCTCCTCATCCACCGCCCGCAAGCGCGATTGCCGCAACACCTTGCGGGCCAGCTGAGCCAGCTTCAAGAAATACCGCTGCCAAACCACCTGCACCGCGTCCGAATTCCCTTGCTGCAAGGGGCCAAGCAGGCGCGACACGGAACCTTTGGGCGACATGGCAGTCTCTCTCCGGAATGCAATAGGACTGGTATCATTCCGCATTGTAAGCCGGTGAGAGCGCCGCGGCAACCATTTGGGCTTGGCCCGGACGACCACAGCTGAAGATGTTTTGCGATCGAGTAAGCGCTTTATCGGCGGTGAGCAGGGCCATGGATTGGCTTTTTTTGGCCCCGCCCGGCCGCCGATGGGTATGAACTCTGTAGAGCCTATCCGGTTCAAGCGTCGTCACTCCAGACCGCCCCGGCGCTCGGTCTGCGCCGGGTTATGGTCCCCCTTGTATCGCGGACCAATCCTCTGGATGGAGGGGTGAGCCTACCCGCCAACCCTTCAACGAAGGGCCGCGCATACGTCTGTCCGTCGGTGCGGCGTGCGCCCCACCGAGCGTATCCCCTGTTCCTGCGACGAAGGAATTGCACCATGTCTCGCTTCTCGGTGATCGGGTGGTGGCAAGCAGCGGCACGGCCGTTCCGAAGCCCGCGGAAGGCTCGCCGCCCGGGGGAAAGTCCCCGACGAGTTCGCATCCTACCGCGGCTGGAGGCATTGGAAGACCGAGTCACCCCCAGCACTCTGACCGTCCTGAACAACGCCGACAGCGGGTCGGGATCGCTGCGGGCCGCCATCGCCGCCGCCCACAGCGGCGATACTATCGTCTTCGCGCGCTCGGTCCATGACATCAAGCTGACGAGCGGGCAGTTGGCCGTCACCCAGAGCCTGACCATCGACGGGCCGGGCGCGAACCAGCTGACCATCAGCGGCAATGACGCCAGCCGAGTCTTCGACGTCAGCAACGGAGCCAGCGTAACCATCGACGGCGTGACCATCGCGGACGGGGCGACCGTCGGCTTCGGCGGAGGCGGCATCCTCAACGAGGCCGGCGCCTCCCTGACCCTCGATGGGTGCGTCGTGACGGACAACACGGCGACCGCTCTCTCCCCCACCGTCGATGTCTTCGGCGGCGGTCTGCTCAACGAGGGCACGGCCGTCGTCGTCTCCTCCACCTTTAGCGGCAACCAGGCGCTGGGCGGCGGCGGCGGCTCCTTTTTCGGCGCCAGCGTCGGCGGCGGCATCGACAACTACGGCGGCGCCCAGTTGACCGTGACCGACAGCGCCTTCATCAACAACCAGGCGATCGGCGCCAGCGGCTTCTTCGGGATCGGCGGCGCCCTTGAGAACAACGCCGGCCTGGACCTGGCCCACCCCTCGACGGCGACCATCACCGACTCCGCCTTCAGCGGCAACGCGGCCGGCCCCCTCGGCAACGGCGGCGCCGTGGACAACGAGGGCCTGGGGCGGCCATGACCCTCAGCGACTCCCTCCTCATCGCCAACCAGTCCGGCGGCGACAGCGCCGGCGACGACGGCATCGGAGGCGCGCTGATGAACTTTGCCGCGAGCACGCTTACCGTCCTCAACAGCGCGTTCGTCGACAACCGGGCGGTCTCGGGCGGGGGTCAAGGAAGCAACGCCGGCGGCATCGAAAACCAGTCGGCGACCATGACCCTCAGCGACTCGGCGGTCATCGGCAATCAGTCCATCGGCGGCGCCGGGGGGAATGGCGTAACCACGTCCGGCGAAGGCCTGGGCGGCGGCGTCATGAACGTGTCCGGCGCGACAATGACCATCCTGGACAGCACGATCGGCGCGAATCAGGCAATTGGAGGGGCCAACGGGACGCCCACCCTCGCCGAACCGCTCACAGGCGGCGCCCTAGGCGGCGGCATCGAGAACCTGGCCGAGTCCACGCTTACCATCGTCAACAGCACAATCGCCGGCAACGTGGCCCAGGGCGGCTCCAACAATGCAAGCGTCGGCGGCTCCGCACTCGGAGGCGGCATCCAGAACGGCTCCGGGGCGCCGGGGAGCGGGATCGGCGGCAGCACGCTGACGCTGATCGACACGACCGTTTCTGGCAACTCGGCCCTCGGGGGGAGCGGAGGCGGTGGCCAAAGCGGCGGCCTCGGCGCCGGCGGCGGCATCGACGATTCGACCGACCCGGGCGCCAGCAGCGCCTCGACGGCCTCGATCATCGGCTCGGCCTTCATCGGCAACGAAGCCGTCGGCGGCGCCGGCGGCAAGAGCGGCGACGGCGGCGACGGCGTGGGCGGCGGCATCTCCGTCGGCACCGAGAGCCTGCTGTTCAGCGGTTACCTGGACCCTTCCACGCTGACGATGACTGACGGCGCCATCGAGTACAACACCGCCCAGGGCGGCGCCGGCGGCAAGGGCGGCAACGGCGGCGACGGGCTGGGCGGCGGCCTCGCCGTTCAAGCCGGGTCGAGCGCGACGGTCAGCGACAGCGTCATCAAGCACAACCAAGCCGACGGCGGCAAGAAGGGCGCCGGAGGCAGCGCCGGCCACGGCGTGGGCGGCGGCGCCTACAACCTGGGGACGTTGGACCTCATCATGACGACTCTCGCCGACAACGACGCCTCGACCAGCAACGACAACCTCTTCCCGTAAGAAGCGGTTTCCCAACCAGCCCCGAGCGCGAGCGAGGGGGAGGCGCGGCGCCTCCCGGAAATGCAAAAGCGCCGACGAGGAGGAGAATTCTCCCCCTTGTCGGCGCTTCGTCGTTACGGACGGCGACAGTCGGACGGCCGCCAATTCAACAGTTATTTGCGCGGACGGGTCGGGCCGTTTTCTTGAGTGTCCCATAACGTCGCCTACTCGCCCTCGCTCCCGAACGGGAGTTCGGGGACGAGGGCGAGTAGGCGACGCCGCAAAGAAATCACCATTCGTGGATGACAAGAGTTTCTGGAAATTTTCTGTATATTATTCTTGCTTTCGCGCCGCCGAATCGTAGCTTAGGGCGGGGCAAATCAATCGACCTGCCGTTGAGCGGGCCTCCCATGCTGGGCCGCCGACAAGCAGGAGCCCAACCCTAGCAGAGGCCGTCGTTATACCCTTGGTCGGAGAATGGGAACCGGGCGTCCGGCGCCCGGCGTCGTCTTGTGCGCTTGGTCTCGCGCCTGGACGGATGCTTTTCCCTGTTGCCGCAGATCGCTTCTCACCAGGAGAGTTGACAATGGCGTTCACCTCATGGCTTCAAGGTCTGAAGCGGAACCTCGGCCGCGTTCGGCGCCCCAAGCCCCGGCGTCCCGTCGCGCCGCGGCGCTTCGCCGCTCCGCGCCTGGAGGCGTTGGAAGATCGACTCACCCCCAGCACCTTCACCGTCATGAACCTCGCCGACAGCGGCGCCGGCTCGCTGCGGGCCGCGATCACGGCCGCCGACGCGCACCCCGGCGCCGATGTCATCAATTTCGCCGGCGGCTTGAGCGGAACCATCACCCTGACGAAGGCCAATGGCGAGCTGAATATCACGGACAACCTGACGATAAACGGACCCGGCGCGAACAAAGTGACGGTCAGCGGCGGCGGGGTCGTCCGGGTCTTCGCCGTCAGCGGTGGGGTGACGGCCACGATCAACGGCCTGACGATTGCGGGCGGCAAGGCGACGACGGGTGGCGGGGGCGGCGGCGTCGACAACGCCGGCATGCTGACTCTCGCCCAATGTACGCTGACCGCGAACCAGAGCGTGGGCCTGGCGGGCGGCGGCGGCATCCTGAACGAGGCCGGCGCCAGCCTGACCCTGCAAAATGACGTCGTGAGCAACAACCAGGCGATCACCAGCGCCGGGTCGGACGTCTTCGGCGGCGGCCTGTACAACCTGGGCACGGCCGGCATTGCGAATTCCGCCTTCACCGGCGATGAGGCCGTGGGCGGCGCCAGCAGCAGCTTCTTCGGCGGCAGCGTCGGCGGCGCCATCGCCAGCTCCCACGGCGCCAGCCTCACCGTCGCCAACAGCACCTTCACCAACGACGCGGCCATCAGCGGCAGCTTCGGCTCCTTTTTCGGCGTCACCGGCGGGGCCATCGAGAGCGACGCCGGCGCCCTCAACGACACACCCTCGACCGCAATCATCAGCAATTCCACCTTCACCGACAACCGGATCGAGGGAGGCGACGGCGTCACCGCCAACGGCGGCGCCCTCGACAACCAGGGGCCGGGCAGCGTCATGACGGTCAGCAACTGCACGATCAGCGGCAACAAGTCCATCGGCGGGAACAATGGCAGCGCCGCCGCCACGCTCTATGGCGAAGCCCTGGGTGGGGGCATCATGAATACCTTGGGGACCCTGATCCTCAACAACTCCACGCTGTCCGGCAACCAGGCCCTTGGCGGCTCCGGCAGCACCGACCCCGTCGAAAACCCGCCCACCGACAGCGGTCAAGGCGGAGGCATCGTCAACCTGGAGGGGACGCTCGTCGCCAATAATTGCACGATCACCGGCAACCAGGCGATCGGGGGGAGCACCACCGTCGGCTCCGGCGGGATCGGCGACGCCGGCGGCGTCGCGAGCTGGGGCATCAGCCTCGGCAATGGACTGCCCGGGACCGCCACCCTGACCAACTGCACCGTCACCTGCAACGAGGCTGTGGGCGGCGCCGGCGGCAGCGGCTTCCCGGCCGCCTTCGGCGTCGGCGGCGGCCTCGACGACTCGTTCTCCGGCGTCATGACCGTGACCAACTGCAACGTCAGCAACAACCAGGCCGTCGGCGGCGCCGGCGGTTTGGGCGAGGGCGGCGGCGTCGTCGATGGCTTCAGCGCCCTGTTCGGTCTGGTGGACAATTCCGCCCTCACTCTCAGCAATACCACGGTGTCCTCGAACACCGCGCAGGGCGGCGACGGAGGGGCTGGCGGCGCCGCGGGCAGCGGCGACGGCGGCGGTCTGGCGATCCTCACCGGCTCCAGCGCCACGATCGGCAACAGCACTTTTAGGCAAAACAGCGCTCTCGGCGGGACGGGGGCGCCTCCGCCGTGGCCCCCGGCGGCGGCGGCGTCTTCAACGAAGCGGGCGCCACGGTGACGGTGAACAACACGCGGTTCACGGCCAATCAGGCGGAGGTGAACGCCACCAGCGACGTCTTCGGCGGCGGCCTCCTGAACGCGGGCAAGGCTACGGTCGATTCCTCCGCCTTTGTGGACAACCAGGCCCTGGGAGGCGCCAGCTTCTCGGCCATCGGCGGCAGCGCCGGCGGCGGCCTCGACAACTTCGGCGGCGCCACGCTCACGCTGACCAACAGCACGTTCACCGGCAACCAGGCGCTGGGCGCGCCGGGCCCTACTTCGGCGGCGGCGGCGGCCTCGACAACAACGCGGGGCTGGCCGGCGCGAGCCCCTCCAGCGCCACGATCAGCAATTGCACCTTCACCGGCAACCTGGCCAGCGGCGGCGCCGGAAGCACGGCCAACGGCGGCGCCATCATCAACCAGGGGGGCGGCGCGACGATGATCATCGCCGACACGACGGTCAAGAACAACCAGGCCGTCGGCGGCGACGGCGGCGACGGCGAGACGACGCTGAGCCAGGGCATCGGCGGGGGCGTCCTCAACGGCGGCGGTTCGACGCTCACCGTCATTGGCAGCACCATCGCCAACAACCTGGCGCTGGGCGGCAACAACAGCACGCCCACGGCCGATAACCCGCTCACCGGCGCCGGCTTCGGCGGCGGCATCGACAACCTGGCCTTCGGCGCCGTGACGGTCATCGGCAGCACCGTCGCCAACAACGAGGCCCGCGGCGGCGTCACCGCCAATGGCGCCGGCGGCGGCGCCGTCGGCGGCGGCATCGACTGCTTCTTCAACTGCATCCTGACGCTCACCAATTGCAACGTCAGCAACAACCTGGCCGACGCCGGCCACGGCCTTAGCGGGGCCGGCACGGCGACGGCCGGCCTCGCCGCCGGCGGCGGCGTCGAGGTTTCGCGCTTCTCGACGGCCACGATCACCAACTGCAGTATCAACAACAACACGGCCGTCGGCGGTAGGGGCGGCGTCGGGGCCAATGGCGGCACGGCCTACGGCGGCGGCGTGGAGGTCGGCCTCAATGTCATTCTCGGCTTCACGGACGGGTCCGCCCTGACCATCACCAACTGCACCATCGACAACAACACGGCCGTCGGCGGCCAGGGCGGCGCGGGGGCTAACGGCGGCGACGGGCTGGGCGGCGGCCTCGCCGTCATCACCAGTTCCTCCGCCACAGTCAGCGACAGCGTCATCAAGCACAACCAAGCCGACGGCGGCAAGAAGGGCGCCGGAGGCAGCGCCGGCCACGGCGTGGGCGGCGGCGCCTACAACCTGGGGACGTTGGACCTCATCATGACGACTCTCGCCGACAACGACGCCTCGACCAGCAACGACAATCTCTTCCCGTGAGTCGGTCCTGCGGGGACCGCGCCTCCCGGAAATGTGAAGCGCCGGCAAGGGGGATACGTATCCCCCTTGCCGGCGCTTCGTCGTTCGGAACGGATTGATTCAGGCGTCGGCGGCGAGGTCGTCGCCGAGCTTGGCCAGCGATTCGTGGGTGAGCGGGAAGGCGATCTGTTGCCGCGTTCCGCCCTTGGTCGAGGCCTGGTAACGGCGGAGGCCGGCGGCGCCGCTCTTCAGCTCCACCTCATAGTAGAACACGTCGTCGCCGCGCTTCTGCGGGACGGCGCTGCGGAGCAGGGCGATTTCGCGCCCGGCGTCCACTTCGATGAGCCGCAACGGTTCGCGGAGGCCGGTCGCCCGATCGGCCGTCCGTTGGGCGCGTTTTCAGGTCGGAGGCCGGAACGGCCTCGGATCGGGTCAGGTTCAGCTCCCGCACCTGGCAGCCGACGCGGTCGGAACACTCCGCCTGGACGGAGGCCGTGACGCCGCTTTCGGGGTGCGGAACGACGAGGGTTCGCGGCCCGCTATCGAATCGCCATTCAGCGAGTTTTTGCAGGAGCGCTTCTTCGAGGGTCATCTATCTCTCCTCCGGTTTTGATGGCGTGGTCCGTGCCGTCGAACGACAACATCGTCGGCTTGCCGTCGACGAGCGTTTGCAGGTGGACGGGGCGGCTCCAGAGGGACTGGAGGTTGGCCAGCACGTCGGCCGCCTGGTCGAGGCGGAGGTCCACCCCATTGTGCTGGTGCCGCAGCAGCAACTCCCCGCGGTTGCGGAAGTTGGCGTCTACTACATAGATCCACGGCTTCCCGAAGTTCGTCAAGCTGAACAGGAGCCGCTGCTTGATTTTCTCAAACTCCCGCGACTCGATTATATACTGTCCGGCCTGTTCCTGGAAAGCGTAGCTGAAAAAACCGTGCCGAACACAGAATTCCGGCGTCAAAAAAGTGTCGATGAAGGTGATGTCGTCGTGGACGCGGCGCACCTCGAAGATTTTTTGGCGCCCCAGACCGAGCTTTTTGTCCCAGGCGCGGCGCTCGTCGAGGTCGGTGCAGTCGTCGTACTCCTTGCCGAATCGGCCGGTGTTCCAGCGCTCTTCGATGTCGCGCAGCAGCTCGATGCCGAGCTTGTAGGGGTTGATGCGCGTGCGCTGCATGGCCATGGTGCCGGAGTGGTGGTCGGCGAAGTCGATGACCTCGGAGGGGTCCATAGCCTTCTGGGTCATGATGGTGGAGTGCCAGTAGCTGTTGTGATTGATGAAACCCTGAGCGGCGTAGCGGTGCGTTCCCTCGACGGAAACGTCGTACACGTCGGCCCGGCCCCGATCCACCGACACGATCTCGTCGTCCCAGGTTTCCTTCTTGAAGTACCTGCTCAATTGAATATGACGCCGCAAGGCTTCCTGCTTGCGCTCCAGGCCGAAGCCGATCTCTTCCAGAAAGCGTGCGGCGGAGCGGCCTGTCGTGTGGACGTGCCAGCAGCAGTCCTTGTTCCGTCGGCGGCGGGAGAGGATGCCGAAGTTGAGCAGCAGCAGCTGGACCGTCTTGCTCATCTCCGTGCTCGACGTGGATAAGATGACGCCCTGCGAACCGGCGTATCCGTCGCAGTCGTAGTAGGCCCGGAGGAACGCGGCCACAACGGACTTCGGCGATCGGAGAACGGCGTCCGGGACTTCCTTCAGACGGGCGCAGACGCCGGTCTTCATCCCCAGGTGTTTCAGGAAATCGGCGACATTGCCGGAACTGAACAGCATCCGCCACTTGGTTTGGTCCCATTTCTTGCGCGGCGCGATCCCGAACAGTTCCTCCGTCAGCCGGGCGAAGTGGTCGGCCTGCGACTCGTCGCCGGTGGTCAGGCCGATGACGCGCTTGACTTCGCTGATGTGGCCGTCGCCGGTGAGATAGCCCAAGAAGGCGGCGAGCCGCTCATCGACGGCTTCGGGGACGCAGATCGCCCGTCGCTTGTTGTGCATGACGGTCGCCGCGGCGAGGCCAGCGTCGTAGCGGGCCGCGGCCTCGGCTAGACCGGCATGTTGGCGCCCCGCGTCCCACGGCGGTAGCGGATGACCGTCTCGATATCGACCCCCGCCGCCTCCGCGGCGTCCGTCAGCGTGAAGCGGCGTTCCGGTTTCCATTCCAGCGTCACGTACTTCTCCGCCCAGACGTTCGGCCCGGCCCCGATGCGCACGCGGTCGCCGACGGCGATTTCGTCCAGCCGCCGCCAAGTCCCATCCGGGAGTTGCACGCGGTGCGTGACGGAACCTTCCAACTCCAGACCGCGGCGAGTCCGGATGCTAACGGTTTCGCGATCCTCAAATTTCGCCCAATCGTACACCGTCCGCAGTGATTCGCCGTCGCTCACGTCAACCGCCAGTCGCCCCTCCACGATTTGGCCGAGACGGAGGCAGCCCTGGCGGGTGAATAAGAGACTATTTCTATCCGCGCACGCCCACCCCTCGTTGAGAATTTTTGTCATCCCTTGAGGCGCAAAATAATACGCCTCGTCGCGGACGATTTCGAGGATGTCGCGCTGCCAGCCCTTGAGCGGGGCGTGGTCGATGAGAAACAGCAGTACGTCCTTCTCCGGCTGCTCCGGGAAGTTGCGCGCGGCCTGTTCCTTCTTCTTTCGGCGTTCCTCCTCTTCCTTCTTGAGCAGCTCGCGCGGGTTGATGTAGTCGTCCATGTAGTCCTTGGACTTGAAGCGCAGTCGCCTGGTCGCCGTCGCCCTCTTCCGACTCCGGCGTGAAGTCGTAGCGCGAGGCCGGCTCACGGCGGCGAATGGCCACCGAATGCACGTCGATCAGGTCGTCGATCGACATGCAGCGGTCCACGAACTTCTCGACCTCGTCCTCGCCGTACTTCTCCACGTAGCGCCGAATGCGGGCGCCGTGGTTGGCCATCTCGTCCATCATCTTGCGGCTGGTGTGCGCGAAGTAGGCGTTGTTCTTGAAAAAATCACAATGTCCATATACGTGACTCATGACCAACTTTTGATCCACGGTATGGTTGCTGCGCATCAGGTAGGCGTAGCACGGGTCGTTGTTGATGACCATTTCGTAGATCTTCGACAGCCCGTAATCATAGCCCTTGCGCAGCTCCTCGTAGGACATGCCGAACGACCAGTGCGGGTAGCGCGTCGGGAAGCCGCCATAGGCCGCGATCTCGTTGAGGTCGTCGGCGTCGATCACCTCGAAGATCGTCTCGAAGAAGTCCAGGCCGTAGCCGCGCGCGTAGCCCTCGATCTCCTCCTTCAACGCACGGAGGTCGGGGGGCAGGTTCGTGTTGTACGGATTCAGCATGAGACACCCGGTTTGTGCGAGCGGCGCGGCGCAAGGTCAACGGCCCGTACCCAAAAACTCCTTGATCGACCCCAGGATCGCATCGCGGTCGGGGATCGCGGCTGCACACCACGTTCTCGCGCTCGCCGACCAGCTCGTGGACGTATTCGTAGAACTCGCCGCTGCCGTAGGGGCTTTCCACCTGGCCGTAGCCGAACAGGTTCAGCTTCGGCAGCAGCTTCTCCTGCAACAACTCGATGCAATGCGGCGTGTCGTCGCCCCAGTTGTCGCCGTCGGAGAAGTGGAAGGCGTAGATGTTCCAGGCGTCCGGCGGATACCGCGCCGCGATGATCTTCTCCGCCAGGTGGTAGGCCGAGCTGATCTTCGTGCCGCCCGACTCGCGCGTGTGGTAGAAGGTGTGTTCGTCCACCTCCTGCGCCGCCGCGTCGTGGATGATGTAGACCGTCTCGACGCCCTTGTAGTGGGCCTTGATCCAGGCGTCGATCCAGAACGCCTCGATGCGGACGATCTCCTTCTGCTCGTCGGTCATCGAGCCGGACACGTCCATCATGTAGAGGATGACGGCCACGCTCTGCGGCAGATGGACTTCCTTCCAGCTGCGGTACTGCTTGTCCTCGCGCACCGGGATGACGATCGGCTCGTCGGGGTTGTAGACGCCGGCCGCGATCTGGCGCTTCAGGGCGCGTTTGAAGGTGCGCTTGAAGTGGCGGAGCGATTCGGGTCCGGCCTGGCGGATGCCGGTGTACTTGTCGCGGGTGGTGACGATGTTTTTCTTGCCGCGCGGCTCGATGCGCGGCAGGGCCAGCTCCTCGCCGAGAATGGCGGCCATTTCCTCCATGGACAGTTCCACTTCGAGGATGTGGCCGCCGGGCTGGTCGCCGGCGCCGCCGCCCGGCTCGCCCTGACCGGGGCCGAGCGGCTGGCCGACCTGGCCCGGACCCTGGCCGACGCCGCCGCCGCCCTTCTGGCCGTAGCGGAACTGCGGCGCGTCGATCTGCGGCAGCGGAATGCTGACGAGGTCCTTGCCCTTCTTGCCGATCATCTCGCCGCGGCTGATGTACTTGCTGAGGTTGCTCTTCACCTTGCCGCGGACGATTTTGCGGAAGCGCTGGTGATCGCGTTCGATTTTCTGGCCCACGGCAACCCCCTCAGAAGATTCACCACAAAGACACAAAGAACACAAAAGGAAGACAAAGACAAGAAAAGGCCATTAAAATCCTTTGTATTTCTTCTTTGTGTCCTTTGTGTCTTTGTGGTGAATTCTTACTTCTTCGCGTGGCCCCGCGCGAAGATGCTGGCCACGAACGTCAGCACGTCGGTCGCGCTCGATTCATTATACCCGTAGTTGCGGATCAGCCGGCTCTTCACGACGTCGATCTTCTCCTGCGTCGCCTTGTCCACCACGTTGGACACCAGGCTCGTCAGCTTGATCGTGTCCTTCTGGTCCTCGAACAGCTTCAACTCCAGCGCCTTGAGCAGCCGTTCGTTCGTCTTGTAGTCGAACTTCTTGCCGTCGATGGCCAACGCGCCGATGTAGTTCATGATCTCGCGGCGGAAGTCGTCCTTGCGGCCCTCCGGGATGTCGATCTTCTCCTCCACCGACCGCATCAGCCGCTCGTCGGGTTCCTCGTAGTTGCTGGTGTAGCGGTTGCGCACCTTCTCGCGCTGGGTGTAGGCCTTGACGTTGTCGATGTAGTTGGAGCAGAGGCGGGCCAGGGCGTCCTCGTCGGCCGCGATGGCGCGCTGCACCTCGTTTTTCACGATGTCCTCGTACTCTTCCTTGACCACGGCCAGCAGCTCCTTGTAGTGCTGCAGCTGCTCCTGGCTGGTGATGAGCGAATGATGGCGCAGGCCGATCTCCAGCTCGTGCATCACCATGAACGGGTTGACGCTGTCCTCGTCGGGGTGAGCGACGATGGCGTTGCTGATCTTGTCCTGGATGTAGCGCGGGCTGATGCCGGTCATGCCCTCGTTCATGGCCTCGCGCTTCAGCTCGACGACGTTGTCCTCGGTGAAGCCGGGCAGCGTCTTGCCGTTGTAGAGCTTGAGCTTCTGCAAGAGCGTCAGGTTGGCGTGCTTGGGCGGCACCAGCCGCGTCAGCACCGCCCACATGGCCGCGATCTCGATGGTGTGCGGCGCGATGTGTTTGCCCTTCACGCGATCCGTGTTGAAGTCCTTCTCGTAGATCTTGATCTCGTCCTTGAGGCGAGTGACGTAGGGCACGTCGATCTTCACGGTGCGGTCGCGCAGGGCTTCCATGAACTCGTTGTTCTGCAATTTGCGATATTCCGGCTCGTTGGTGTGGCCGAGGATGACCTCGTCGATGTCCGTCTGCGCGAACTTCTTCGGCTTGATCTTGTGCTCCTGCGAGGCGCCGAGCAGGTCGTAGAGGAAGGCCACGTCCAGCTTCAGCACCTCGATGAACTCGACAAGACCCCTATTGGCGATATTTAATTCGCCGTCGAAGTTGAAGGCCCGCGGGTCCGAGTCGGTGCCGTACTCCGCGATTTTGCGATAGTTGATGTCGCCGGTCAGCTCCGTCGAGTCCTGGTTCTTCTCGTCCTTGGGCTGGAAGGTGCCGATGCCGACGCGGTCCTGCTCGGACAGGATGAGGCGGTAGACCTTGACGTCGGCGAGCATCCGGGCCCAGTCGCCGTCGTAGCGGGCCATGCGCTCGTTGTACATCTGGCGGCAGAACGGGCAGAGGTCGCCGCGCATGGTCACTTCGTGCTCGCCCGGTTTGCGGCCGTCGTTGAGCCGGGCCAGCAGCGCCGGCCGCAGCTCGAGCGGGGCCAGGTGCAGCGGATCCTCGTGCATGGGGCACTTCTGCCACAGGCCGTTGTCGTCGGCCGGCCGCCACGAGAAGCTGAACACCATGCCCTCGTCGGTGCGCGCGTAGTCTTCCAGGCCGCGCTTGAGCAGGCGCGCGATGGTGCTCTTGGACGAGCCGACGGGGCCGTGCAGGAGCAGCACGCGGCGCTCGGTGCCGTAGCCCTTGGCGGCCGACTTGAAGGCGTGGACCAGCTGCATCAGCGGCCGGTCCAGGCCGAAGATGGAGTCCGCGTGCTTGGCGGCGAACTCGGTGAAGAACTTGTAGCGGGTGATCTTCTCCTTGTTCTCGAACACCTCTTCGGTGCCGTGGGAGACGATCATGTCGTAGAGGCGCTGGTACGCCGTGCGGGTGACTTCGGGGTGCTCGCGCACGATGTCGAGGTATTCCTCGAAGCCGCCTTCCCAGTGCGTTTTCCGGTAGTCGCTCAGGTTGAGCTGTTGGCGGAGCGACGCGAGGATGGCCTTGCCGATCGACATCGATGTCCCCTCCATGAAAGCGGCGACGGAGGACCGCGCCGCGGGTGTTTCGTTGCGTTGTGAAATCTCGGCCGGGAAGAGCGCCGTCGTTCGTCCGCTCCCGCGCCGCCGTCGTCGCGAGGGCGGGGCGGCGCGAGTTCGAGTGCCGGCCAATTGGGAAGAGCGTCGTGGGGAGGGTCGCGGGTGAGGCGGCCCTTGCTGGCGTCCGATCCGATGTGGACCGCCCGGCCCCCATCCCGCTCGCGGGCGCTCACTACCCTATTCTACCGGGGAAAGAGAGGTCCGGTCAAACCATGCGGCCGGGGTGGGAGAGAGAGGGACGCCTTTCCCGAGCACGCGCCGTCCTAACCCTGGATGGCCGGCGTTCGCCCCCGGCGCCGGTCTTCGCTTCCGCACCCGTCTCACCACGGTCACCGTCCGGTGCAGCATACTTTGTCGAACCGGGGTGCTGTCAAGACCAGTCCGGATCGCCCGACGATTCCTCTGGACCCGCGCCGGCCGGCCGTGGTAGAGCCGGGACGGAGGGAGTCGTCCCGATTTTCCTGGAGACCAAGTCATGAAGAACCTGCTGGCCTTTCTCGGCGCCGCCGTCCTGGTGTTCGCCGGCGTCGGCTTCTACCTGAACTGGTTCCACATCGCCGGCGGTCAGGCCGTCGCCGGTCACAAGGCCTTCAACATCGACCTCAATACCGACAAGATCAAGTCGGACGCGCAGAAGGGCGGCGAGAAGGTCGTCGGCGCGATCGAGAAGGCCCGCGAGGCCGAGAAGAAGGCCGAGGCGGATCGGAACGCGGCCGTCAATCACGACAATGCGGAGACGAAGACGCCAGAGAGCGGAAAGGGCGAGAAGTGAGCGATCGGCGAGCGGGGGGCGTCAGCCCCCTGATGCTTCTTCCAGTCGCTGACCGGATGAGGAATCGGGGGCTGACGCCCCCCGCTCGCCGTGTCGCTTACCAGCGGAACGTCAGGTTGGCGGCGCACTCGACGTCATACGGCTTGGGGCCGGTGACCGGCGTCCCGACGCAGGCGCCGATTTCCGCCCGCTGGAACACGACGCGAACGCCGCCGGTGAAGTCCAGCGAGTCGTCGAAGTTGATCGGCCCGCTGTTCAGGCCGCGGTGGTTGAACGGCGTGTTCAGGTGCAGCTCCGCCTGCGGCAGGATCGCCCGGATCGGGGCGTCACTGGCGTCGTCCTGGTAAAGGCGGTAGCCGAGGGCCAGGCTGTTGAACATCAGGGCCACGTCGCGCATGTCCGTCGGCACGGCCACCGACGAAAACCCTTCGACGTAGAACGCATCGAAATTGTGGTAAAAGCCGAGGAACGGCTGGAACACGGTCGAGTGAATCGTGGACTCGCCCTCGATCTCCAGCCCCTGCCCCGTCGGCACGGTCAGCACCATACCGCCGGAAAACAAATTCCCCGTTTGCCGATCGTAGATGAAGGCGTGCTTGTAGATGATGGACAGGTCGCCGACCTCGTTGTCCTCGACGTCGCTGTTGCCGGTCAGCTGGAGGAACGGCAGGCGCAGGCCGATTGACGAGTCGCCGCCGCCGAAGGTCTGCTCCAGGCCGAGCGTCTCGCGGTTCAGGTTGGACTGAGCCGGCCACGCTGCTGGGGAACAGGCGATCCACATTATCGTAGAAGGTGTAGGTGATGTAGGCGCGGTTCTCGGGCAGGGGGCTTTCGCCCTCCATGATCTTGTAGGAGGCGTGCAGCGGCAGCGGGGCGATGATCGCGGCCTTGTTGCCGGAGATGCGGCGGAAGCCGGGCGGCAGCGAGGCGCCGTTGGGGACGAGGACCACCTGGCGGCCCTGGAGGCCGATGAGGTCGCCGAACATGGCCGGGGCGACGCTGGCGGCCGCCTGGGTGCCGGCTTCCGACCCCTGGGCGAAGGCCTCGCCCGGCAGCGTCGAAGGCTCCGTGGTAGGCGTCGTGGGCGGGGTCGTCGTGGGCGGAGTCGTCGGGTTGGGGTCGTCGGAGGCGTCGTCGGCGGGGCCGCGACGGGCGGCGGCGGACAGCCGGGGGAAACCGGGGTCCAGGGGCCGCCGAGAAGAGGCGGTGGGCAGCAGGGTCCGCCGACGGCGACGTTCGCGCCGCCGCGGGGGTTTGGGCGGCCGCCGTCGCGGCGAGCCAGGGCCAGGCATCCTCCCGCGCATATCCAATCGCATCCACTTCATATCTGGACACTCCTTGTCCTGGAACGGCCGCCCGCGCGGGCCGCCGATCGAGTTCCTTCCACGCCGGGAGTTATCGGGAGGGTGGGAGAAAGGAGTTTAGCCGGGTCGCGCCGGTCAGGCCGGGAATGCGGCCGGGAGAGGTAGGCGGTGCGACAGGGGCAAGCGGGGCGGAGTGCAGGCGGGGTTCACACGTCCCGCCGGGAGAAGCAGATCATGCCGGCGAGCGCCGACCGTCGCCGACAGGGCGGCGCTCCAGGCCATGAGGCCGCCGAGGATCCCCAGGTCGTAATCGCCGCGCAGGATGTACGGCAATCGCTCGAGCACCATGGCCGGCGAGTTCGGCAGCCTCTCCCGCAGCCACTTCAGGCTCAGGGCGAGGCCGCCGCCGTACAGCACCACCCACAGGCCGGCCACGCCGAGCAGGGCGTTGTTGCTGACCGCGCTGACCGCCACGCCGACCGTCACCACCATCGCCAGCAGGGCGCCGACCGTGGCCAGCGCGGCCAGTCCGCCGTCGAGCGTCACGTCTTCATGCACCAGGACCAGGCTGCCGGCCAGGGCCAGGAGGCACAGCAGCAGGTACGTGACCAGGACGGTCGCCAGGCGGGCGTGCCATTTGCCGAGGAAGTATTGGTAACGGCTGATGCCGCGGCTGAGGACGGAGTCGGCCAGGGTGCCGCGTTCGGAGGAGATGCAGCCGGCCGTCAGGACGACGACGAAGGCGACGCTGCCGAGGACGGCGCCTTGGAGGAGGTTGCTGAACAGTTTCGAGGCCTGCTCGACGTAGCCGGCCTCCTGCGTCAGGCCGAAGCGGTAGAGCAAAAAGCCTCCGACGGCCAGCAGCACGGCCAGCACCCAGACGCGGTAGACCCAGCTGCGCAGCGTCTGGCCGACGTCGTACTGAAACACCGCCCAGTAGGGCAGCCAACGGTTGATGGCGATCGGCTTTTTCTTCTCGACGATGGCGTCCATGTCATTCCGTCCGTGTTCGTGCGACATTCCTACCAGCCGCGAGCGCCAGCGAGCGGGGACGTTCTCCCGCTCGCTGGCGCTCGCCGGCTGGTATCGAAATTCACGCCGCTTCCGCCTGATAAATCCGGGCGAAGCCGCGCGACTCTTCCTTCTCGACCAGATCCAGAAACGCCTGCTCCGTCTGCTGGCCGACGCTGCGGATGCTGACCAGCGCCACCTTGTTGTCCGTCAGGATGGAAAAGACGCCGGCCAGGGCGGAGGTGTTGACGACCTCCTCGTGCAGATACAGCTCCAGGCGCCGCTGGCGGAGGTTGACGACCTTGAAGTCCGCCAGGCCGCGGATGGCGGCGGCGGCCTTGGCGACGCCCTTCTGTTCGCCTTCGAGGTCCAGCTCGAAATGATTGCGGCGCATCCGGCCCTTGAGGTCCTGGAGCGAGCCGCAGTAAATGAGCTGGCCGTGGCTGAGGACGGCCGCGTGATTGCACACCTCGTCAATGTCGCTCAGGTTGTGGCTGGAAACGATCAACGTCTTCTCACGGGCCAGCGTCTTGATGAGGTCGAGCATGGAGCGCCGCGCTTCGGGATCGAGGCCGTGGGTCGGCTCGTCCCAGACGAGCAGCTCCGGCTCGTTGATGAGGCTGGCGGCGACGGCGAGGCGGGCGGTCATGCCGTTGGAGAAGCCGTCGATGGCGTGGCCGGAGGCGCCGAGCAGGTCCACGGCCCGGATCAGCGAGGCGAGGCGCGGCTTGCGCACGTCGGCGGGCAGACCGAAAAGCCGGGCCATATAGTCAAGATAGGAGATCGGCGACATCCCTCGCGGAAACTGGGGATTGGTGGGGATGTAGCCGATGCGGCGACGGAGGTCGGCGCTGTTGGGCGACATGGTTTTGCCGAAAACCTTGGCCCAGCCGGCGGTGGGACGGTGCAGACCGATGAGGAGGCGCAGGAACGTGGTCTTGCCGGCGCCGTTGGCCCCGAGCAGACCGAGGACGGAGCCGGGTTCGAGGCGCAAGGTCACGTCGTTGAGGGCGATGAGACGGTTGCGGTAGATCTTGGTGAGCTTGAACGTCTCCACCACCAGGCTGCTTTGCGTTTCGGCCACGAGGTTCCCTCCTCGCCGAGAATGGTGCGAGGGCGGATTATACGCCGGGGGGGGGTGGCGTCCTAGAGCAAGTGTGACGAATCGCGGCCGGCGGCGGCCCCGCCTGACACTTGAACTCCGCAGAGCCTAGTCGCCCATCTTGGCATGGAGTTTCCGGACGAGCGGATGATTGGGCGAAAGCCGCTCCGCCTTCTCTAGGTACTGTTTGGCCCGCTGGCGTTCGCCCCAGGTGGAGGCGATTTCGGCGGCGGCCACGAGCACTTCGGGACTGCCCGCGCTCAATTGGTCCATCAGGCCGACGTACTTGTCCACGTCGTTCCACTTCTCTCGCGAGGCGGACACGGCGGCCAGGACGGCGAGAGCCTGGAGGCGGGCCGTCGGGCCGTTGGCTTCCTTCTCCCAAACCTCGCGCCGATCTTCTCGGCCAGATCGGGGCGGATGGTCGCCAGCTCCCACTGCGCGGCGGCGATGCGGACCTCGGCCAGATTCGGATCGAGGGCCTTGGCTTTCGTGACCCACGGCTTGGCGTCCAAGGTCCGCCCCGCGCCGAGTTCCAACTGGGCGAGGCGGCGCAAGCGAGCGCGGACGTGGGATCGAGTTCCACAGCTCTCAGCAGCGCCTTGCGGGCCTCGTCGGACTTGTCGAGCAGCGCGAGCGCCTCGGCCCGCGCGATCTCGGCGTTGGCGCTGTGCGGGTCATGGCGCAGGCGGGCCTCCGTCTCGCGGAGGGCGCCCTCGGGGTCCCCTTCCATCCAGCGGCACTGGAAGAGGATTTCGCCGGCCGCGGCGTCGGTCTCCGGGTTGCCGGGGTCGAGCATGCGGGCCCGCTCCGCGTCGCCGCGGGCCTGGACGTAGTTGGCCCGACGCAGATGCACCAGCGCACGCAAGATGAGCGAATGGTCGTCCCACGGGTCGGCAGCCACCAGCTGGTCGGCAGCCTGAAAGGCGGCTTTCAGATCGCCGCCGGACAGGGCAGCCTGGACGGCCAGCGCCGCGGTTTCGCGGCGCGGGTTCCGGGTCGGGATCGGCGCCTGAAGGGTCAGGTTCTCCAGGGCGGCGGCCGGGCCGTCGGCGAAGCGAAGGCCCTGCACCTTCTTCCGCAGGGCCGTCGTCTCCTCCGTCTCCAGCACCAGCCAGGAGCGCCGGCCCGCCGACAACCGCATCTCCACGCCACCCACCAGCCAGAACGAAAAGCTCGGGTTGCTAATCACGTCTTCCTTGATTCCGGCGTAGGAATCCGGGACCGTCACGGAACGATAGGGCAGGGCGCATAGCCGATCCAGAAGGTCGGAATGCAGGCCCTTCTCCTGCCACAGCCGGGCGAGCAAAACTAGGTCGAACAGCGTTTGCAGCTTGCGGAAGACCGGCTTCTGCCGGGCAAGGTCGGCGAAGTGCTGGGTGAAGGACGCCGCCGCTTCCTCGCGGGTGCGCTGGACCTTGCCCGTGCCGACCATGCCCTCGCGCGTTAACAGGACCTGTTCTGTCAGGACCTGCACGTCGCTGGAGAAGAGGAACACGTTGCCGTCCGGGGCGGCCAGGACCTCTCCGGCCCCGGCGAGACGGGGTAAAACCAGAAGCGCGAGTTGCCCTGTTCCGCCGCCGGGTCCGGGCTGCGGCGGATCAATTCCTTGAGCGTGAGGTAATCAGGCGCATCCACCGGGACGGCGCCGGAGGTGATCCGCTTCATGTCGTAGTCGGCGTCGAGCATGGTCTTGGCGAAGCCGCTGTCGCGGGGAACGCCGAGCAGGCGGACCCTCTGCGGGCCGGCCCTGCCCGCCGCCATGTCGTCCGGGTCGGGGTCGAGGCTGCACGCGGGGGTGTTGTGTTCCTTCCAGACGGCGCGGACGGCGATGATCAGGTCGTCCAGGTCCAGCGCGGGCGCCTGCGGGTCGCTCGTCCCCAGCAGGAGGATGTCTTTTTGCTGGGGCAGAAGAATGAAACCATTGATGCGGACGAGGTTGCCAGGGCGGCGCAGCTCCGGCGGGAGCTCGTCCCAGC
Source organism: uncultured Planctomycetaceae bacterium (assembly GCA_963771935.1). Lineage (GTDB taxonomy): Bacteria > Planctomycetota > Planctomycetia > Gemmatales > Gemmataceae > UBA4732. The sequence goes on from CAVYVK010000011.1 coordinate 756,804, forward strand.
GGCCGGCGAACTTCTCCGCTTTCTCGACGACCGTTTTGAGGGAAACGACGGTGGGGCTGTCGATGCGGCGCAGCGGCCGGCTCGATTCGTAGGCCTGCTTGAGCTTCCGCACGGCGTCACGAACGTCGTCGGCCTGGCGCTCGGCCGACGGCTCCTTGTGGAGGCGGGCGGAGAGATCAGCGAGGAGTTTTTCGGTCTCCTTGGGAGGCAGCGAGAGCAGGGCCTTGCGGAGCACCTGCTGTTCGTACAGGATGCGCACGCCGCCGACGGAGTCTTTCGACCCTGGGTCGTCCATGACGAGCCGCTCGCCGGGGGGGCGGTCGTCGGCCGCCGACGCAAGGGCGGCGCTGAACTGGTCCAGCGCCCTGGAAACCGGCAGCTGGTCGCCCGTGTTCGGATGATTGCGGAATTTTACTGCTAAATTGTCCTTTAAGGTGTCGTGCCGAAGCTGTTCTTCAGCCGCCGCGGCCTTGGCCGCCTTTGCCTTGGTTGCCGCGGCCGAGGCCACATCTTCGTACGCCCTGATCAACGTGGTGTCGATCTTAAGGTATTTTTCGGCGAGCTCCGCTCCAAACTCGTTAAACTGGTTTGCGTCAACGGCTTTCCCGATTACCTCGTTCAGGTCGCGCAGCACCTTGGATGCGCCCTTGGCCCGCCGCTGCAGTTCTTCAAGAGTTGACTGCTGTTCGTTCAGGTCGGCGATGTTTGTTTCCATGGCTTGCAAGTATTCGCTGAACCGCGCCCTGGCCTCCGCTGGGTCTTTTTTCTCTAAGACTCTGTTCCTGAAGTCCTACGCCGCCCGTTTTCGGGGTCGCGGCTTGAACCGGAATCGTTGGCTCCGCGCCCGTCGCCCCGGGCGTAGCCGGCGGAGCATGTGATGAATCGCCGCCAACCGCACCACCGTTTCACTGGACTCGGTCGTGTGTTCGTAGTCCTTGCTCAGGCACCGATACCGCCCCAGCCAGGCGAAGGTTCGCTCCACCACCCAACGCACCTTCAAAGGCTTAAACCGCGTCTCGCCCTGCGGCCGGCTCACGACCTCCAGTTGGTACGGCCGCCGATGCAGCCGCAGCCACGCGTACAACCCGTGGTTGTGATACTTGTCGTCCGCGAACACCACCTTCAGCCGCGGCAAGTCCCGGCCCGGCGCCTGGGCGAACACCTCCGGGGCCGCCCGGCCGTCGTCCACGTTGGCGGCCGTCACCACCACGGCGATCAGCAACCCCAACGTGTCCACCAGGATATGGCGTTTGCGGCCGTGGACCTTCTTGCCGCCGTCGGTGCCGCACTCCTGGCCGCCCTCGGCCGTCTTGACCGACTGGCTGTCGATGGCGGCGGCGCTGGGGGTCGGCTCCCGGCCGGCTCGGACCCGGACCCGCTCGCGCAGGGCGTCGAGGATCCTTTGCCAGGTGCCGTCGGCGTCGAACCACTGGAAGTAGTTGTAGACGGTCTTCCAGGGCGGGAAGTCGTGGGGCAAGGTGCGCCAGGTGCAGCCCTCGCGGGTGCGGTAGAACAGGGCGTCGAGGATCCGGCGCATATCGACCTGGCGCGGGCGGCCCCCCGGCCAGGCCGCGGGAATCAAAGGCTCGATGACGGCCCACCGCGCGTCGGTGAGGTCGCTCGGATAGGGTCTGGCTTTCGGTTTGCGCTTCATACCCTATTCTACGGGCCTCACCCACTTCTGGAACAGAGTCTCAATGCCGGGGGACAGGCGGGGACGATGGAGATGACGGGGACCGTGCGAATGACCGCCAGCCTGGAGTAGCTCCGACCAGACGGACCCTCGCCGCCGTCACGGCGCCCGCCCGAAGTGCCGGCGAGGGGACGGGTTCTGTTCGACGGCTTCGGCCTGGTGCAACGGCGCGATCCTTCTCAACCGCCTTGTGCAGGCCCGAGAACCAGACGTTGCAACCGAGACACGAGTCAAGGATCTTCTTAATCGCAATGGAGAGGAACGCTCGTTCTCGACTCGCTAAAGAGGGGAGGCGCGTAAATGAAGGCTCCAGCGATCATCCTGCTGTTGGCAGCTTTGGCTGCCGCCGTCCCTGCGATGCTGCTTGCATCGTCTCCACCAGAGGACGATGCTCCTGAGCAGCCGGGGGAGAAGATCAAGAACGCTCAGGAGGCGTTAAAAAAAGGGAATCCGCGTTCACATTGCTCAAGCTTGGCGGCTGGGCGGCCTCGAAGGCTGCGGGCGCTGCCGGAACGGAAAATGTGAAAGAAGCCATGGATGAAATGATGGAGGCCCTGAAGCCTTTTGAGGAGGCCGACTCCAAACTCAAGGAGGCTGTGGACCGGGTCGGCGACACCGTAGACAAGATCGAAGGCAAGGAGAAGGTGCAAAATGCGGCAAACGCGCTTGTTGACACGCTGAAATGCTCTGTTGAAATCCTTGGCGGGGCGGGCGTATAATGGTATTATGAACACCAGCAGACCGATGACCAAGTCGCCTCGGGCCGTGGCCCAAGAAGCGCTGCGCCTGCGCGGGAGGTTCCCCTGCCCGCCTATTCGTCGAAGTTCTCCCGCAAGGACTTCACCCAGCACCAACTGTTCGCCGCCCTGGCCCTGAAGACCTTCTTCAAGACCGACTACCGGGGCGTCGTCCGGTTGCTGGCCGACTTCGCCGAGTTGCGCGAGGATCTCGGCCTGGCCGCGGCGGCCCACTACTCGACCCTCTGCTATGCCGCCAAGCGGCTGCTAAAAAAGGGGCGTTCGTCGTACTCCTCTTCCGCGCCACCGTGCGCGCACAGGAAGGCGGGTTGATCGGCGCGAAGCCGACGGCCGCCATCGACGCCACCGGCATGGAGAGCCGCCACACGTCCCGCTACTTTTTCAAGCGGGCCGGCCGTAAACACAACTCCAGGCTGTGGACCAAGTTGGCCGTGGCCTGCGACACGGCCAGCCACTTCTTCACCGCAGCCACGGTCAGCCTCGGCCCCGCCAACGACGCGCCGCAGTTCCGCCCTCTCATGGCCCAGGCGTCGCTGGCGGTCGGCTACGACCGGGTGCTCGGCGACGCGGCGTTCGACGGCGAGGAGAGCCACCGCTACTGCCGGGAGGACTTGGGCGTCCGCTCGACGGTGATCCCGATCAACCGGCGGAACGGGGGGCGGAAGTGGCCCAAGACTCGCTACCGGCGGCAGATGGTCAAGCGGTTCCGCAAGAAGCCGCGGGGCAGCCGGCACAAGCGCGTCTACGGGCAGCGCTGGCAGGCGGAGAGCGCCTTCTCCCGACACAAGCGGCTGCTCGGCTCGGCGCTGCGGGGCAAGTCGGATGCGTCGCGCGAACACGAGTGCTACCTGCGGGTACTCACCCACAACCTCATGCTCCTCGCCGCTACAGGTTAGAGGATTTCAACAGAGCAACGCTGAAACTCTACACCCTGGATGGCCAGGCCGATGAATTAGAAAAAATGAGGCGGAACATCCAAGACATCCCCGTCGGCTTGGTGTCTGATGAGATAGAAGACCGATTCAAAGTCTCGCCCGACTTAGACTCTGTTCCAGAAGTGGGTGAGGCCCGTAGAATAGGGTATGAAGTGCAAACCGAAAGCCAGACCCTATCCGAGCGACCTCACCGACGCGCGGTGGGCCGTCATCGAGCCTTTGATTCCCGCGGCCTGGCCGGGGGGCCGCCCGCGCCAGGTCGATATCCGCCGGATCCTCGACGCCCTGTTCTACCGCACCCGCGAGGGCTGCACCTGGCGCGCCTTGCCCCACGACTTCCCGCCCTGGAAGACCGTCTACAACTACTTCCAGTGGTTCGACGCCGACGGCACCTGGCAAAGGATCCTCGACGCCCTGCGCGAGCGGGTCCGGGTCCGAGCCGGCCGGGAGCCGACCCCCAGCGCCGCCGCCATCGACAGCCAGTTGGTCAAGACGGCCGAGGGCGGCCAGGAGTGCGGCACCGACGGCGGCAAGAAGGTCCACGGCCGCAAACGCCATATCCTGGTGGACACGTTGGGGTTGCTGATCGCCGTGGTGGTGACGGCCGCCAACGTGGACGACGGCCGGGCGGCCCCGGAGGTGTTCGCCCAGGCGCCGGGCCGGGACTTGCCGCGGCTGAAGGTGGTGTTCGCGGACAACAAGTATCACAACCACGGGTTGTACGCGTGGCTGCGGCTGCATCGGCGGCCGTACCGACTGGAGGTTGTGAGCCGGCCGCAGGGCGAGACGCGGTTTAAGCCTTTGAAGGTGCGTTGGGTGGTGGAGCGAACCTTCGCCTGGCTGGGGCGGTATCGGTGCCTGAGCAAGGACTACGAACACACGACCGAGTCCAGTGAAACGGTGGTGCGGTTGGCGGCGATTCATCACATGCTCCGCCGGCTACGCCCGGGGCGACGGGCGCGGAGCCAACGATTCCGGTTCAAGCCGCGACCCCGAAAACGGGCGGCGTAGGACTTCAGGAACAGAGTCTGAAGTCAAGGACGACCTTGATGCGCACCGCCGCCTTGCTCACGTGGCCCTTCGCCACGTCGAAGAGCTTCCATCCGTCGCACTGCTGCTCCTTGACCTTGACCTCCGCGCCGGGGAAGGCGTCCGGGGCCACCTCCATCGTGGCGATGGGTTCTAGGACGACCTGGGCCCGTCTCCGGACGCCGAGCGGATTCTGTAAGACATGCGCATTTTCATGAACTTTTCATCGACGACGGTCCCGGACTTGTAGGTGTCGCCGACCTTGACCGGTTTCTCGCTCAACTCGACGAACGTCCCTTCGACCATCTTGTTGGTGCTGTCCTCCAGGGACTTGGCGAGGGCGGCGTCGCCGGCCCTCCGCGCGGCCAGCTGCAACGGCTCCAGATCGGTCTCCAGCATTTTGCCTATGGGGGAGATTTTGACCGGAATGCCGACATTGATCATCGCCGACACCGCCTTGAATTGCGGGTTGTCGTCGTCCGGCTTGTCGCTGTCGAACTCCACCTCCTTCGGCCCGCTCATTTTCAGCGTCATGCGCGTGATCTTGACCAGGGCCGAGATGTTGCCCTCGTCATCGACCTCCTTCACGGCGACCTTGGCCTCAGTCCGTATGGCGATGTCGAGGTGCTGATCGCCCTGACGAGCCGCCACGTCCATGTCCAGAACCACCTTCTCGACCTGGCCGGCCTTCAGCTTATAACGCAGCAGGACCGGCTCGTTGGACGTGGAGTTGAACGCCGGCGGTTTGGCCGGGTCAAGGGCGTCTTTTTCCTCGGCGACGCCGGCCGACGGGAACAGCATGGCCGCGCAGGCCCAGAACAGCAGGCCGATCAGACGGGACGACGGTCTCATGGTTTCGGCTCCTTCGGGACAGGGCGGAGGAATCTCGACCCCGGGTCAACCCAGGGACGCGGAAGCGTGGGGCCCTCGACGCACCCTCATGGCGACCCTTGCCCCTTTTTCTCCGGGCGTTTCTCAGCGCGAAGGGCCCAGAAGAACGCCCCCAGGACAAATATGCCAACTGTGACGACAGCCACGAGCCGCCATAAGCCGTATCCATTCGCGCTTATTTCGCCGTCCGTTCTTATTTCGCCGTCCACTACCCAGTAGGAGTGGGCGTCATAGAGCTGAAGAGCGAGTACGGCGCCCGCCGTCAGCAGCACAAGGATCCGGGCGGCCCAGGTCGGCCGCCGCCCATACACAAGCAGCACGATCGCCAAGGCGCCAACCGGGCATAGCACCAACCCTATCTCGGCGATCACCTCATCGCGTTCCGCGTCGGCCTTATAGCTCTTGAGCTCGTCGGCCAGACCCACGAGGTCCACGGCGGCTTCAGACTTCTGGCCCGACGCGTCGAGGGCATATATCGCCAACCCGGCGCCGAAGAAAACGGCGACGAGCCAGACGGCTGTCAGAGCGACGCTCAGTGCAAGCTTCATGGGAAATCCTCTGGCCCAATCCAGCTCCGCCGAACTTGTTATCCGGCCGTGCATCCTGTCCCGGTCAACCGCACGCGGGCGAAACCTATCCCAGCGCGTGGCCCCTGCGTTAGTCTTGCCGCCGTTCGCCTCCGAATGGGTCGAGGAATTCGCCTTCCGAGAACAAGAGACAGCCGTGCTCCACAACAGCGAGGCGGCCGGCGGCGGGCCGAGCCCGCCGGTTCCAGGATGCGCTTGCCGTGAAAGGATACGGACGCCCAGCCGAAACCTGACGCAAAAAAACTGTCGGCAGCATATTTTGCTTGCGTGACCCATGCAAGTCCCTAAACTTAGGGAGTACCCAAATCCCGAGCCCGGTGCCCCCATGCCCACATCCGCCCGACTCCGCCTGTCCGACCTCCGCGCCGTCCACCAGCTCGTCAGCGAGTGCCGCGAACTCGGCGACGATCCGATCCTGTGGCGGAAACACCTGCTCGTCAGCCTCGGCCACCTGACCGGCGGCGGGTTCGGCGTCGCGGCCGAGATCGGCGACGGGAAACAGCCGTCCCGCTACGACCTGGGGACGATCGACTGGGGGGCTGACAACGGGTTCGACCGGGCCGGGTGGTTGAAGGCGATCAGCCATTTTGGGGCGGACGCCTTCTTCAACCCGCTCATGAACGCCTATTTCGACCGGGCGGCACCGGGGGTCGTGCTACCTCGAGCCAATCTAGTTCCGGACAGGGAATGGTACTCGTCCTTCTACTATCAGGGTTTTCGCCGCACGCTCGGCGCCGATGCCAGCATCTTGTGCCTGCTGCTGCTCCCCGGCGACCGGGACGACTACTGCGGGCTGTACCTCCTCCGGCCCATCGGGGAGCGCGACTTCACCGGGCGGGACCGGGTGATCGCGGCGGAGGCGATGGCGCTGGTCGCCCCGCTCCTCGGCGGCCCGCTGGCCCGATTCCACGAACCGGCCCCGTCCGACCTGCCGCCGCGGCTGCGGCAGGTGCTGCGCTGCCTGCTCGAAGGCGACTCGGACAAGCAGATCGCGGCCCGGCTGACGATCTCTCGGTACACGGTGAACCAATACACGAAGGTGGTCTACCGGCACTTCGGGGTGTCGGCCCGATCCGAACTGCTCGCCCGCTGGGTCCGCCGCAGCTGGGGCGGGCGATTCGCCTGGGCCGACGACCAGGGGTAGGGGCCGCCCGCTGAGAGGGAGAGAGGGGCGAGTGAAGATCGGATACCCCTGCGTCACTTCCCCACGAACGTCAACTCCCCATAATCCTCATACCGATGGAAGTCCGACGCAGCGGCCCGCTTGACCGCCCCCCTTAGAATACCCAACAGAGCGACCCCTTCGCAGGAGACAGCCATGTCCCGATTCTGGCGGCACTTCATCAGCAATGGCGCAGACGCCGGCCAGGCGCCCGACCTTCCCGGCCCCGATCCCGATGAACGCGAGACCCTCGACGCCTATTCCAACGTCGTGGTGCGCGTGGCGGAGCGGCTGCGCCCGGCCGTCGTCAACCTGCGCACCGGCCGCGGACGGCGCGAAGGCTCCGGCTCCGGCATCCTCTTCACGCCGGACGGCTTCCTCCTCACCAATCATCACGTCGTCCAGGGCGACGACCGCGTGCGCGTCCGTCTCGGCGACGGCCAGGAGATCGCCGGCCGCGTCGTCGGCGCCGATCCGTGGACCGACCTGGCCATCGTCCAGGCCGAGTCCGGCTCGCTGCCGCACGCCGACCTCGGCGATTCGGCGGCGTTGCGCGTCGGCCAGCTCGTCGTGGCCATCGGCAGCCCGTTCGGCTTCGAATCGACGGTCACGGCCGGCGTCGTCAGCGCCCTGGGCCGCACCCTGCGCAGCATCACCGGCCATCTGGTGGACAACGTGATCCAGACCGACGCGGCCTTGAATCCCGGCAACAGCGGCGGCCCGCTGGTCGATTGCCGCGGCCGGGTCATCGGCATCAACACGGCCATCATCGCCCCGGCCCAGGGCATCTGCTTCGCCATCCCGATCAACATGGCCAAGCACATCCTGCCGCAGCTGATGCAGCACGGCCGGGTGGTGCGCGGCTATCTCGGCCTGCACGCCCGCAACGTGCCGCTCAACCCGGCGCTGGTGCGGCGCTATGACCTGCCGGCGCCGAGCGGCGTGGAGGTGCAGGCGGTGGAGGAGGGCGGTCCCGCGGACGAGGCCGGGCTGGAAGAGGACGACGTGATCGTCTCCCTGGACGAGCAGCCGACGGCGACGGTGGACGATCTGCACAAGCTGCTGACGAAGCTGCCGGTCGGCCAGCCGGCGACGGTACGGCTGCTGCGCGGCGAACGACGCCTGGAACGTATGGTCGTGCCGACGGACTACCCCAACCCCGCCCCACGGGCGTGATGCACGGTATAACGAACGCTCTTGCAAAATGTTGAGAGCGTGGCAACGAGGAAAAATCCGCCTCTTCCCTCCTTACCCTTTCGCCCAAATCGCTCTTGACAGCCCCCTCGCACGGTCGTAAACTTTGGGATAGATAATGTTCTCCCCCGACCGTTGTACCTCCCTCACGTCCTGTTCCCAGGCTCAACCACTGTCTGCCGCTGGCCGCAAGGAATAGGTCGAATCCGTTGTCGTGTTCTCGGTCGATGGGCCGTGGCCGAATTGAAGCGTTGATGCGCAGTCGCTCGTCTTACAGGTGTTGCACCTCTCCACAGTCCATTGACCATCCTCCCCTTGCGAGGGGCGCTGTCATGCCGTCCGGCAGCCTGTATCTGGTAGACGCCCTTTCCATCATCTATCAGGTCTTCCACGCCATTCCCGGCATGACCAGCCCGTCCGGTCTGCCGACCAACGCCGTCTTCGGCTTCGTCCGCGATCTGATGTTCCTCCGCCGCAAGAAGCCGGACTACCTCGTCTGCGCCTTCGACCGGCCGGAGCCGACCTTCCGCAGCGACCTGTACCCCGACTACAAGGCCCACCGCGAGCCGGTCCCCGACGACCTTGTGGCCCAGCTGCCGCTTATCGAGCGGGCCGTCGCGGCGCTGAACATTCCCGTCGTCAGCCATCCGAAATACGAGGCCGACGACGTGCTGGCCACGCTGGCGCGAGCGGCCTCCAAGCGCGGCCTCGACGTGTACCTCTGCACTAGCGACAAGGACTGTCGCCAATTGATCGACGACCATATTCGCCTCTACAACCTGCGCAAACGGCAAGAGTTCGGCCGGGCCGAATTGCTGGCCGACTGGGGCGTGACGCCGGAACAGGTGGTGGACCTGCAATCGCTGGTCGGCGATCCGGTGGACAACGTGCCGGGCGTGCCCGGCGTCGGCGTCAAGACGGCGGCCAAGCTCTTGCAGGAGTTCGGCACGCTCGACAACCTTCTGGCCAACGTCGATAAGGTGGCCGGCGCCAAGCGGCAGGAGAATCTCCGGGCGGCGAAAGAAGTCGTGGACCTGAGTCGGAGCCTGGTGCGCCTGGCCGACGACGTGCCGGTGCCGCTGGAATGGGACGTCTGGAAGCTGCACGACATCGACGCCCCGAAGATGCTGGAGCTGTGCCGCGAGTTGGGCCTGCGGACGCTGGCCAACGAGATCCGGGAAGGGGCCGTTTCGGCCGGCCCGGCGCAGGCGACCCTGTTCCCGGACGACGCGGAGGCGTTCCCGTTCGGCGCCAATGCGCCGGCGAGCGGCCGGCGTGAGCCGGCTGATGAGGGAGATCAGCCGGCTCACGCCGGCCGCTCGCCGGTCTCCGCGGAAACGGCTCCCACCGCCGCCGTGCCGTGGTTTCAGGACTATCACCTCGTCGATACGCCGGAGAAATTCGAGGCGTTTTATCGCCGCCTGGTCGAGCAGCAGCGTTTCGCCTTCGACCTGGAGACGACGAGCCTCAGTCCGCTCCAGGCGGCGATCGTCGGCTTGGCGTTCAGCTGGGAGCCGGGAGAGGCGTACTACCTGGCGGTGCGCGGGCCGGAAGGTTCGCCGCTGCTCGATCCAGACGCGACGCTGGAACGGCTGAAGCCGATCTTTGAAGACCCGAAAATCGCCAAGCTCAACCAGAATATCAAGTACGACCTGCTGGTGCTGCGCGGCAAGGGCATCGAGGTGCAAGGGGTGTCCGGCGACCCGATGGTGGCGGATTATCTCTTGCACTCCGGCGAGCGAAGTCATAATCTTGAGGAACTCGCACGTCGGTATTTGAATCATCCGGTGATCCCCATTGAGGATCTGATCGGCAAGAAGAGCAAGAAACAGCCGCAGCTGCGCATGGACCAGGTTCCGGTCGAGCGCGTGGCGACCTATTCCGGCGAGGACGCGGATGCGGCCTGGCGGCTGGCTCTGCACCTGGAATCGGAGCTGACGACGGCAGTCGCCGCTCCGCAAGCTGTACGAAGAGGTGGAAATCCCACTAGTCGAGGTGCTGGCCGAGCTAGAGTACAACGGCATCCGCCTCGACGTACCGGCGCTGAAGCGGCTGAGCGCGGACATGGCCCGCCAGCTGGAGACGATCGAAAAAGAGATCTACGAGCTGGCCGGCCATCCGTTCAACATCGGCTCGCTGCCGCAGCTGCGCAAGGTCCTCTTTGAAGAGCTAAAATTGCCAGTGCAGGGCAAGACGGGCGTGACCGGCGCTCCCAGCACCGATCAGGAGACGCTGGAGAAGCTGGCGGCGCTGGACCTGCCCGGCAGTCGAGTTGCCGCGGAAGATCCTGGAGCAGCGGCAGATCGCCAAGCTCAAGAGCACCTATGTGGACGCCCTGCCGGAGATGGTGGATCCCGACACGGGGCGCATCCACGCCTCATTCAACCAGACGGTGGCGGCGACGGGGCGGTTGTCGTCGAGCGATCCGAATCTGCAGAACATTCCGGTGCGTCGGGAGCAGGGCAAGGAAATTCGCCAGGCGTTTTTGCCGGCCGAAGGCTGGACGCTGTTGACGGCCGACTATTCGCAGATCGAATTGCGGCTCTTGGCCCACTTCACCGGCGACGAGGTTCTGCAACAAGGCTTTCGCCGAGGACCGCGACATTCATGCGGCGGTGGCGTCGCAGATATTCGGAGTCGAGGAAAAGCTGGTATCGTCCGAGATGCGCCGCATGGCCAAGACGGTCAACTTCGGCGTGATCTACGGCATGAGTGGCCACGGCTTGGCCGTGCGACTGGGCATCGGCCGCGACGAGGCCAACCGCTTCATCAACGCCTATTTCGCCCGCTATCCGAAGGTGCTGGAGTACCAGGCCCGTTTCTTGAAGGAGTGCCGCAAGACCGGCTACGTTTCGACGATCCTGGGCCGCCGCCGGCGCATCGACGGGGTGCGCCCGCGATTCGACGTATCAGCAGCGCAACCAGCCCGAGCGCGAGGCGATCAACATGGAGATTCAGGGGTCGGCGGCCGACCTCATCAAGCTGGCGATGCTGCACATTCACATCGGTTGAGGCGTGAGAAGTGGCGGTCGCGGATGCTGTTGCAGATCCACGACGAATTGGTCTTCGAGGCGCCGCCGGCCGAGCTGAAGCGGTCTGGCCGCGATGGTGCGGGAGGAGATGACGACGCCGCTGGAGAAGGAGCTGGGTCTGCGGACGCCGCTGAAGGTGGACCTGGCGGCGGGGCCGAATTGGCTGGACGTGGAAGAGATCCATTAGTCCTATAGGACCAATAAGTCCTATAGGACGTATGAGACTCCCAGGGCCGTCTGTGGCTAAAAAACCGCTGGTGTGGGGCTAGTCGGCGGCATCGGCGCCGGCAAGAGCCGGGTGGCGGAGGCGTTCGCCCGCCACGGCGCCCGCGTGATCTCCGGCGACACGCTCGCCCACGAAGCCCTGCGGCAGCCGGAAGTCAAGGAACAGGTCGTCCGCCGCTGGGGCCACCGGATGCTGGACGACAAGGGAGAGGTGCAACGTCGTCTTCTCGCCGCCGTGGTCTTCGCCGACGCCGAGGAGTTGCAGGCGCTGGAAGCGATGGTTCACCCGTGGATCAAGGGCCGCATTCGCAACGAAGTGGACGCGGCCCGCGCCGACGGCATCGGTCCGGCTGATCGTACTGGACGCGGCCGTCATGCTGGAGGCCGGCTGGCACGACGTATGTGACCGGCTGGTGTTCATCGAGGCGCCCCGCGAGGCCCGGCTGCGGCGCGTGGCCGAGCAGCGCGGCTGGAAGGCGGAGGAGCTGGAGGCGCGAGAGGCGGCGCAGTTGCCCTTGACGGCGAAGGCCGCGCACGCCGATCATGCCCTCGACAACTCCGCCTCTCTGGATCACCTGGAACGCCAGGTGGACGAACTGGTGCGACGCTGGGGCCGGGCCTCCGAGGCGACCCCCGCGGCGCAAACTTGAAGGACCGATTCATTCCCTGGATACCCTGCCGCTGGCGACCGCTGTTCGGTTTACCCCAACACCATATCGGTGAGCCGGACGGCGCCGCAGACAAAGGACGGACGAAAACGTCCCTCGTTGTACTGCCCCCGCATCCCGCGCCAGCAGCCCGCTTGGAAGGAGAGGATTGACATGGCCGAAGCCAGGAGCCGACGCGAACTCACCCCCCGCACCCGCCTGCGGACCAAGGCCGACCGCCGCCGACGGCGTGGTCCCGGCCGAGGAGGATCACGCCACGGTGCTGACCGAGGCGGAGCCGGAACGCCCGCCGAACCCGCCGCCGAGGCCGACGAGCGCGCCTCCGGCCGAGGACGCCGTCACGACAGCGACTCCGCCGCCGGCCCCGCCGCGCCTTGGGCCGACGGACGACGGCCCGTACGGCTTCGAGGAGGAGATCAACAACCGCTACGAGGAGATCAAGCGCGGCAGCACGCACATCAGCCAGCTGCAGCAGATGACCATCCCGCAGCTGCTGAAGGTCGCCAAGGAAGAAGGGCTGACTGAATACACCGGCCTGAAGAAGCAGGACCTGATATTCAAGATCCTCAAAGAGCGCGTCAAGCAGAACGGTCTGATGTTCGGCGACGGCACCCTGGAGGTGCTGCCCGACGGTTTCGGCTTCCTGCGCAGCCCCGACTACAACTACCTGCCCTGCCCCGACGACATCTACATTTCGCCGTCGCAGATCCGCCGCTTCGGCCTGCGCACCGGCGCCGTGGTGGCCGGCCAGATCCGGCCGCCCAAGGAGAACGAGCGTTACTTCGCGTTGCTGCGCGTCGAGGCCATCAACTACCAGGACCCGGACATCCTGACGCAGAAAGTCGTCTTCGACGACCTGACGCCGCTGCACCCCAACAAGCGGCTGAACCTGGAGACGGAGCCGAACGAGATCAACATGCGCGTCATGGACCTCGTGACGCCGATCGGCAAGGGCCAGCGCGGCCTGATCGTCGCCCCGCCGCGCACCGGCAAGACGATCCTGTTGCAGAAGATCGCCAACAGCGTGCTGAAAAACCACCCGGAATGCTACGTCATCGTGCTGCTGATTGACGAGCGGCCGGAGGAAGTGACGGAGATGGAGCGCAGCGTCAAGGGGACGTACTGCGAGGTGGTCAGCTCGACGTTCGACGAGCCGGCGTCGCGGCACGTGCAGGTCAGCGAGATGGTGATCGAGAAGGCCAAGCGGATGGTGGAGTACGGCTCCGACGTGGTGATCCTGCTCGACTCCATCACGCGCCTGGCCCGCGCCTACAACACGGAAGTGCCACACTCCGGCAAGATCCTGTCCGGCGGCGTGGACGCCAACGCGCTGCACAAGCCGAAGCGCTTCTTCGGCGCCGCCCGCAACATCGAGGAGGGCGGTTCGCTGACGATCCTGGCCACGGCCCTGATCGATACGGGGTCGCGGATGGATGAAGTGATCTTCGAGGAGTTCAAGGGCACCGGCAACATGGAGCTGCACCTCGACCGCCGGCTGGTGGACAAGCGCATCTGGCCGGCCATCGACGTGAATCGTTCCGGCACCCGCAAGGAAGAACTGCTGCTGGACCCGGAGGAATTGCGGCGGACGTACATCCTCCGCAAGGTCCTCAGCGACATGAACCCGGTCGAGGCGATGGAGCTGCTCATCAACCGCATGGCGCGGACGAAGAGCAATGCGGAGTTTTTGATGAGCATGAATCTGGGGTAAGTGGTCCGCCTGGCAAGGAGGCGATGATGGGCATCTTGTGGTATGCTTGCGCGGCGCCGATCTGGGCGATGGCTCTGTGGCCCTTGGTGGATCGGGGTCCGACGCACGTGGTGGAGTGTTCCGTCTCCGAGTTCTTTCCCGGCGGCGCGAAAACCCCTGTGGGCAGCTTTACGGTCGTGCTGCGAGAGGGCGATAAGACTGACCTCCTGAAGGGCTGGACGCGCCTCGAAGGAACCTGGAGGGGTGATCCGACCCTGTCTGTCCGCATAACGTCCGTTGACCGGGTCGGAGGGAGGTTTCCCCTAGACATGGCGATAAAGAATAGCATCGAAGTCCCGGACCATGAAGGCGGCGTCAGTTGGCAGAGGAACAGCGTCAGATGCCATGGCGAAGCGAGGGACGACTTTGTCATTCAGCTGGCCAAGGCCGACGATTTCGGGGGATACTACGAGTTTGAGTTTCAAAGGAAAAGCATCTGCTGGTATCGGGCGTTGCTCCCATGACGATCATCGAAGGCACGTTCGCGCCGCCGCCGGGCCGTTTCGCTCTGGCGGCGGCGCGTTTCAATTCCGCGATCGTGGACTCTCTCGTCGCCGGAGCGCTCGACGCGCTGAAGCGGCACGGCGTCGATGACAACGCCGTGGACGTGGTGCGCGTGCCGGGGTCGTTCGAGATCCCGCTTGTGGCTCAACGGCTGGCGGCCAGCGGCAAGTACGTGGCCGTGATCTGCCTGGGCGCGGTCATCCGCGGCGACACCGACCATTACGACCACGTCGCCGGCCAGGCGGCGGCGGGCGTGGCGCGGGCGTCGCTGGACACCGGCGTGCCGGTGGTCTTCGGCGTGTTGACGTGCGACACGCTGGAACAGGCGGTCAACCGGGCCGGCGGCAAGGCCGGCAACAAGGGATTCGAGGCGGCCCTGACCGCGATCGAGATGGTCAATCTGCTGCGGCAATTGCCGGGGGAGTGAGGCGCTCCGGTCTTCCTGCTTGACCCGGCCTTTCGTCCCACCCTATCATCGTTCCCAATCCCGATGAACGCCGGCGCGCCCACGATGACGCCGGATGGTCTCTATTCCTTTCAGAGGACACGCATGGCGCCTTCCCCGGACGCCGGGGCCGCGCGGTTGGAGCGCTTCCGCGCCTACCTGCGCTTGCTGGCGCGGCTCCAGCTCCCCCCGCACCTGCGGGCGAAGCTCGATCCGTCCGACCTGGCGCAGCAGACGCTCGTGCAGGCGTTCCAGGCGCTGGCCCAGTTCCGCGGCGAAACCGACGCCGAGTTGGCGGCGTGGTTGCGCCGCATCCTGGCCCGCAACCTGGCCCACGCCCTCCGCGACCACGGCCGGGCACGGCGCGACGTGGGGCGCGAGCAGTCGCTGGAGCAAGCCCTGGCTGCGTCGTCGGCCCGGCTGGCGGCCGACGGCCCATCGCCGTCGGAACAGGCGGCGTCCGACGAGCAGGCGCTGCGGCTGGCCGACGCCCTGGCCCGGCTGCCGGAGGCGCAGCGCGAGGCGCTGGTTATGGAGCACTGGCAGGGCTGCTCTCTGGAAGAGATAGGCCGGTGCATGGGCCGCAGCCGGGCGGCCGTCGCCGGCCTGATCAAGCGGGGCGTGTCGCGGTTGCGGGAACTACTCGGGGGCGCCGACCCATGAGCGACGAGACGACCGACGGCGGCGAAAAACGCATCGATGCGGTGATCGCCGACTACCTGGACGCCGTCCGGGCCGGCAAAAACCCCGACCCGAACGAGTGGCTGTCCCGTCACCCCGACCTGGCGCCGGAGCTGGCGTCGTTCTTCGCGGGCAGGGCCGAGCTGGCGCGCTGGCCCCGGCGCCCCCCGCCGGAGAGGCGCCGACGATCGGCGCCGGCGGTGGGCGTTGTGGCATGGTCTCCAGACCATGCCACAACAGGGCGCTCGTGCGCGTACTTCGGCGATTACGAGCTGCTGGAGGAGATCGCCCGCGGCGGCATGGGCGTCGTCTACCGGGCCAGACAGGTCAGCCTCAACCGCGTCGTCGCGCTCAAGATGATACTGGCCGGCGAGCTGGCTTCCGCGGACGACGTGCGGCGGTTTCGCACCGAGGCGGAGGCGGCGGCGAATCTCGACCACCCGAACATCGTGCCGATTTACGAGGTCGGCGAACACGACGGCCGGCAATTCTTCAGCATGAAATTCGTGGAAGGCGGCAGCCTCGCCAACCAGGTGGAACGCCTGACGAAGAAGCCGAAGGAAGCCGTCACCCTGCTGGCGGAGGTGGCGCGGGCCGTGCATTTCGCGCACCAGCGCGGCATTCTGCACCGGGACCTCAAGCCGGCCAACGTCCTCCTCGACACGGACAAACAACCCTACGTCGCCGACTTCGGCCTGGCCCGCCGCATCGACGCCGACGTGGGCCAGACGCGATCCGGCGCCGTCGTCGGCACGCCGAGCTACATGGCGCCGGAACAGGCGGGGGGAAGAAGCTCGTGACGACGGCGGTGGACGTCTACGCGCTGGGGGCGATCCTGTACGAGTGCCTGACGGGCCGGCCGCCGTTCCGGGCCGCCACGCCGCTGGACACGCTGCTTCAAGTGATGGACGTCGAGCCGACGCCGCCGACCGCCGTCAACCCCAAGGCCGATCCCGAATTGTCGGCCGTGGCCCTCAAGTGCCTGGAGAAGGCGCCCGCACGGCGCTACGCATCGGCGGAGCGGCTGGCCGACGACCTGGACCGATGGCTGAACGGCGAGCCGATCACCGCCCGGCGGGCGGGGTTCTGGCAGCGCCAGCTGCGCTGGCTGACGGGACACCCGACCCTCTTTCTGGTCATGCTCGTTTCGTACTGGATCGTGATGGTCCCGCTCGTGATGTTCTCGCTTTCGGCGCCGTCCAAAGTGCTTCCGCTGCCGCGCGAAGTTCCGGGCGTCCTCCTCGTGCTCTTCATGCCGCCGCTGGCGATGTTCTTCTGCTTTCTCCCGCTCTGGTTGCGAACGAGGCTGATGCTGGAGGTGCGGCGCGTAAACCCTTGGGTGCCGCCCTTCGCCCCGGCGACGGCGTCGGGGTCAGCGCCGCCCACGTCCCCGGCGCCGGCGCCGGAGTCTCCGCCGCCCGCTCCCCCAGAATCTCCGCCCGCCGCAGTCCCGCCCTCGGCCCCGAAGACCGACATGCCGGCGCCGGCCGTGCGCCGCGCGATCCTGTGGCGCTCGTGCGTGGAGTGTGCAACGGGGCGTTGCTGGCGTTCGTGGCGTTGGTCCTCATCGGACTAACGCCGGGGGCCTCCCGGTCTTGGGCGTGAGCCAAACCTTCCATTTCATCCTGGAAGGGGCGCTCGCCTTCGGTTTGGCCTGCGGCGTCGCCTGGCTTCGTTCCGGGCTGCCGGAAAGAGGTCGGCGCGGCATGTGGCGAATCGTGGACCCACTGGTCGCTCCGCCCGTGCTGGGCGTCGCCATTACGGCCATGATCGCCGGCGCATGGGGCGAATGGCTCAAGGGCAAGTTTGGGATCATTGGGATCATGGCGGTGTTTTTGATCGTGTTCCTCATTCTCCCGGCGTTTAGAACCGGGCTTCGGGGGCAGGCCTGGCGGCGTCTGCTGCCCATCACCGCCCTGGTAACGTGTCCGGTGCTGGGCTATCTCCTGGGCGGCGCCGCCGCCCAACTCGCCGGCGGAAGCGGCTTGACCCCCGCCCCGCTCTACGGGACCATGCTCGGCGCGGTCTTGGCCGTCGTCCTGTGGGGGCCGGCGTGGGCGACGGCGCCGGCCACGCAGGCCGCGCAGGCCACGTCGGCCGCCTTGGTGAATCGGTTTCCTCTGCATACGTTCGGGGTGCTGCTGGCGTCCTATACGGTGCAGAAAGAAATTCAGCTGACGGAGGAGCAGCGGAGGCGGGCGACGGAAGTCGCCCGGCCGATCGCGGACAAATACTATGCGGTGCAGCAACAATTCGGATCGACCCGCCTGCTGGAGAAAATGCCGGAGCTGCTGGAGCTGCAGAACAAGATCCGCGAGGAGATCGACATGGCGGTGGCGAACCTGCTGGGGCCAGTGCAGTTGAAGCGCTACCGGCAGATTCAGCTCCAGCAGAACGGCATCCGGGCCTTGTCCGACCCGGAAGTGGAGGCGGCCCTGCAACTGAACGACGACCAGAAGAACAAGATCAACGCCATCGACCGCCAGCTGCACCAGGAGTTCAGCGACATGCCGCGCATCGGCCTTTGGAACTTCCGGGCGTATGCGAAGACGGCGGTTTCGCTTCGCAAGGAGGCGATGGCAAAAGTCGTCTCGGTGCTCAACGACGAGCAGAAGAAGGCGTGGAAGGAACTCACCGGCGAGCCGGTCGAAATCCGCTACCAAATGCCCATCACCGAGATGGCGTCCAAGGCCTGGAAGCGAATCACGGGGGGCTGGTCGAAGCGTTCAGAGCCGCGACCGTAAGGGAGCGGTTTGGGTTGAATCCACTCCCTTACGGTCGGGCTTCTGACTGAAATCACTCCGGCTTCGGAATGATCTTCACGTCCACCGGCTTGCCCACTTCCGCCTTCACGCCCGTCGGCTTCAATTCGCCCGTCTTGGCGTCGATGGCGAAAACCACGATGCTGTCGCCGTCCTGATTCGCCGTCACCGCCCACGTCCCCGTCGGATCGACGTTGAAGCCGCGCGGCACCTTGATGCCTTCGTGCTGCTCGCCGACGTACGTCATCTTGCCCGTCGCCGGGTCGATGGCGAACGTGGCGACGCTGTCGTGGCCGCGGTTCGTGGCGAAGACGAACTTGCCGGAGGGGTGAACCACCACTTCCGCGCACGAGTTGCCCTTGGCGTCCGCCCCCTTCGGCAGCGTCGAGAGCGTCTCGATCTCCTTCAACGCGCCGTGGTCGGGGTCGTAGCGGAAGCCGGTGATCGTCGAGGCCAGCTCGTTGACGACGTAGGCGTACTTGTAGTCCGGCGTGAAGGCGATGTGGCGCGGGCCGGAGCCGGGGGCGAGGTCGGCGGCCGGCGGATCGTTCGGCGTGATCTTGCCCTTCTCCGCGTCGTAATGGTAAATCAGCACCTTATCCAATCCGAGATCGCACACGAAAGCGAAGCGGTTGGCCTCGTCCAGGGCGACGCAGTGGGCGTGCGGCCCTTCCTGCCGGGAGGGGTCGGCGCCCTTGCCCGCGTGCTGCACGAAGTCGGTGTGGTCGCCGACGCGGCCCTGCTCGTCGATCGGCAGAACGACCGTGCTGCCGCTGCCGTAGTTGGCCGCCAGGACGTGCTTGCCCTCCTTATCGACGATCAGATGGCATGGGCCGGAACCCACCGACGACTCCTGGTTGAGATATTTCAGATCGCCGGTCTTCGGATCGAGGGCGAAGGCGCTGATCGCGCCGGCCTTCTGATTGGGGACTTCGTTGACGGAGTAGAGGAACTTGCCGCTGGGGGCGATCGCCAGGTAGGATGGGCTGGCCGACTCGGCCGCCAGCGCCTTGTTGGTCAGCTGGCCGGTGGCCGCGTCGAGGTCGAAGCGGTAGATGCCCTTGCTGTCGGACTTGCCGCCGGTGTAGGCGCCAATGTAGACCCAGTAGGTCTTGGCCGGCTTCGGCGCCGGAACCGCCGATTCGGCGAGCGCCGCCGGGACGAGAAGAGACGACGCCAGCGCGAACCAGCCGGCCGCCGACCGTTGAGAGATCGTCATCGAACCGCTCCGTACACAGGGGGAGAAGGGGAACGCCTGTCTGGATAGATATGAATCGGGCGCCGGACGGCCATTCCGCAAGCGGATCCTCCGTTTAGCCGCTCTTCGCAGAAGAGCGCGTCGCCCCGCGCTCTTCTGCGAAGAGCGGCTAAACGAATGAATTCAGGGACGATTCCAAATCACCGCCTCACGACAGCTGCGCGGTGTTCAATCGGCGGGGCTTGTACGCAACGACCGGCGGGAAGAGTTGACTGCCGAACCAGCCGCCGACGGCGCACAGGCAGAAGCAGCCGAATTCGGTCAGGACGGCGATTTCCGGCCTAACGCGGCTGAAGTTGAACAGCACGACCATCAGGAAGACCGAGGTCAGCAGGCCGACGAACAGGCCCTGTTTGAGGCCGTTGGCCGTGTTGTAACCCGCCACGGCGCCGCCGATGAACACGGCCAGCGCCTGGATTTCCCAGGTGACGACGCGGTCCTGCCACCAGCCGTCCGAGGTCAGCCGGCCCGCGCTGAAGTCGATGAGGAAGGCGAAGACGGCGGCGGCGGTCATGTAGCCGGCCGCGGCCACGACGGCGCCGAGCAGCACCCGGAACCAGGCCACGCGGCCGGCGAACAGCGGCCCCCGACGCGCCGCCACGCCTGGCTTGCGCGCGGCTGCGCCGGCTGGGTCGGCCCGTCGATCTGCACCGGGCGCCAGATCGTGTAGCCGATCCAGCCGCCGAACGTACCAACGGCGATGTGCAGCAGCGGCACGCCGACCATCGTCAGCGTGGTGACCTCCGGCACGAAATTCGGGTGCAGCAACGGGTCCAGCAGCAAGGACAGCACGCCGTTCCAGACGCCGACCAGGCCGCCCAGCATCACGCCGCGCGGCTGGCCGCCGCTGGCCAACATGCCGCCGGCCGTCAGGGTGAGGACCTGCAGGATCTGTAAAAACACCAAGCCGGACACGCTGGTCCAGGTCCACTTGACCAGGCCCTGGTTGTTCAGCACTTCGAGCAGGCCCAGGAGCAGGTGTTGCAGGGCGAAATACAAGCCCTGCGCCAGCACCAGGCCGATCAGGATACGGCCCCAGGGCGTCTGCTGCCAGAGCGTGGCCCGGGCCTGCGTTTTGGGTCGCGGCCCGCGGAAATTGTACTGGAGCCGGACGCCGCACGTGGGGCATTGCAGCCGTTGGTCGTAGGAACCGCTGCATTGCGGACAAACCATCGCCATGGGTACGTCACCAGGAAGGCGAGGGAAGAAATCCGTCGCGACGGACGAGTCGGGGCGCCTCGGAGTCGTGGGGCGGACGCCGCCCCTGCGATGGAAATATAGGTTATCTTTTCGCGCCGTGCGCCTCGGCAGGGACGACGCGTCGGGAGGAATCGAACGATGACGACTGCAAGCCTGTTGGCCGTCGATCAGGGCACGACCAGCACCCGCGCGGTGGTGTACGACGCGGTCGGCCGCGCTCTCGGCGCCGCCTCCCGCGAGCTGACCCAGCACTACCCGCGGCCAGGCTGGGTGGAACACGATCCCGAGGAAATCTGGGCGTCCGTCCGCGAAGTGGTCCCGCGGCGCTGGCCCAGGCGGGCGTCGAGGCGCGGCGGCTGACCGCGATCGGCCTGACCAATCAGCGCGAGACGGTGGTGCTGTGGGAGCGGGCCGGCGGCCGGCCGGTCGCGCCGGCTGTCGTCTGGCAGGACCGTCGCACCGCCGACTTCTGCCGCGAGCGCCGGGCCGACGAACCGTGGATCGCCGAGCGCACCGGCCTGGTGCTCGACCCGTACTTCTCCGCGACCAAGGTCCGCTGGCTGCTGGCGCAGGACGCCGCGCTCCGCGCCCGCGCCGCAACCGGCGAACTGGCCTGCGGCACGATCGACAGCTATCTCCTCTGGCGGTTGACCAGCGGCCGCGTCCACGCCACCGACGCGACCAACGCCTCGCGCACGCTGCTCTTGAACCTCCGCACCGGCGCCTGGGACGAGGAGCTGTGCCGCTATTTCGACGTGCCGGCTGCGCTCCTGCCGGAGGTGCGTCCCAGCGCGGCCGACTTCGGCGCCACGCACGGCCTCGACTTCCTGCCGGACGGACTGCCAATCCTGGGGGCGGCGGGCGACCAGCAGGCGGCGCTGTTCGGTCAATGCTGTTTCACGGAGGGCGAGGCGAAATGCACCTACGGCACCGGCGCCTTCTTTCTGCAACATACCGGACCTGATTTGCGGTTGTCTCGGCATCGGCTGCTGACGACGCTGGCGGCGTCCGGCGACGGGCCGAAGCAATACGCCCTGGAAGGGAGCGTTTTTGTCGCCGGGGCGGCGGTGCAGTGGCTGCGCGACGGGCTGAAGCTGTTCGACGAGGCGCCGGCGGTGGAGGAGCTGGCTCGGCGTTCCGACCCGGATCAGCCGGTGGTGTTCGTGCCGGGCTTCGTGGGGTTGGGGGCGCCGCACTGGGTGCCCGAGGCGCGTGGCGTGCTGTTCGGCCTGACGCGCGGCACGACGGCGGCGGACCTCGGCCGGGCGGTGCTGGAGGGCGTAGCGTATCAGGTCGCGGACCTGATCGCGGCGGCGACCGAGGATGGCGGCCGGCCGTTGCGGGGCCTGCGGGTGGACGGCGGCATGGCGCGGAACGCGTGGTTCTTGCAGTGCCAGGCTGACGTGCTGGGTCTGCCGGTGGTCCAGACGCCGCACAGCGAGGCGACGGCCCGCGGCGCCGCGTTCCTGGCCGGATGGAAGGCCGGCGTCTGGCCCGACCTGGACGCGCTGCGCCGGTTGGCCGGGGACGCCCAGACGTTCACGCCGGTTCTTGCCGCGACGGAGCGCGAACGTCGGCTGGTCCTGTGGCGGCGGGCGGTGCGGGCGGTCATCGACTTTTACACGGGCAAAACGGGATGAGTCGGTGTGTCGGTCAAACGGCGCGGCTGTCGGCGCCGGACGCCGCCCCACGGCGCCCGGTCGGGTAAGGCCGTAAGACCGACACGGCGCGCACGAGGGGTCTGTCGGCCTTACGCCGTCGGGCAGGGAACGGCGCGAGGGGGCAAGGCCGACGCGGCGCGGGCGGGCCGGGAGAATATCAGGACTCCGGGATGGGAGTTTTCGCCGCATGGCTCGTCCGATCATCTCTTCGGAATCAGGGGCGTATCCCCTGACTATTCGGGCATGAATAGTGTACATCGGATCAGGACAAGGGCGAAGTGCAGTATGCGGGCCAACGGATGTCCGTGAGGCCGTCCCGTGCTGAAGCACGGGCCTACAGGCCAAAGCCCCGTGAACGGGGCTGCAATCTCTGTCAGCCCCGTTCACGGGGCTTTGGCCTGTAGCCCCGCCGTTCACGGCGGGGGATGCGTCGGGCCGGGGCCGTCCCTGAAGCACGGGCCTACAGGCCGAAGCCCGGTCAACCGGGCTGAAACCCGGGCAGCCCCGTTCACGGGGCTTTGGCCTGTAGCCCCGCCGTTCACGGCGGGGGATGCGTCGGGCCGGGGCCGTGCTGAAGCACGGGCCTACAGGCCGAAGCCCGGTCAACCGGGCTAAAACCCGGGCAGCCCCGTTCACGGGGCTTCGGCCTGTAGCCCCGCCGTTCACGGCGGGGACTTGCCAGGAATTTCGGGAGACATTTTGATTGACGCGCTTCCGGCCCGGGTGTAGCGTACTATCCCGTCGGGGGCCTCCTCCACACGGGGCCGAACGCATGGAACCGCAAGACCGTCCTGCCGCCGTCTCGACGCCGCCCGGGTCGCCGCGCCTGCTGGACCGGGTTCGGTCGGCGGTGCGCGTCCGCCATTACAGCATTCGCACGGAGGAAAGTTACGTCGCCTGGATTCGGCGCTTCATCCTTTTTCACGGCAAGCGCCACCCGCTGGAAATGGGGGCGGCGGAGATCAACGCGTTCCTGACGCACCTGGCCGTCGCGGGCCGCGTCAGCGCGTCCACGCAGAACCAGGCGTTCAGTGCCATCCTTTTCCTCTATCTGAAGGTGCTGGAGGTCGATCCGGGCCGCATCGCGGGCGTGGTGCGGGCGAAGCGGCCGAAGCGCCTGCCGGTGGTGCTGACCCCGGACGAGGTGCGGCGGACGTTGGCCGCGATGGAGGGAACGTGCCGGCTGATCGCCCTGCTCTTATACGGCGCGGGGCTGCGGCTGATCGAGAGTCTGCGGCTTCGCGTTCAGGACCTGGATTGGGACCGGGGCGAAATTCTGGTGCGGCACGGCAAAGGGGGCAAGGACCGGCGGACGATGCTCCCGGCGTCGGCGCGGGACGGGCTGGCGGCCCACCTGGGGCGGGTGCGCGAGCTGCACCGGCGCGACCTGGGCCGCGGCTTGGGCCGGGTGGAGCTGCCGTTTGCGACGGAGCGAAAGAGTCCGTTGGCGGCGACGGATTGGCGCTGGCAATATGTCTTCCCGTCGGCGACTATTGGGACGGACCCGCGATCGGGGGAACGTCGGCGCCACCACGCCCACCCCGCCCCGGTGACGCGGGCGATCGGCGAGGCCGGGCGGCGGGCCAGCCTGGGCAAGCGGGCGACGTCCCACTCGTTGCGGCACTCGTTCGCCACGCACCTGATCGAAAGCGGATACGACATCCGGACGGTGCAGGAACTGCTGGGCCACGTGGACGTGAGTACGACGATGATCTACACGCACGTCCTGAACAAGAACGGTCGGGGCGTCCGCAGCCCGTTGGACGGGTTGGCCTAAGGGATAGGCTGCGCCGCCCCGCCGTGGTTGTGGCGCAGCCTATCCCGGCGCAGCGGAAGGACGCGTGGGTCGGAAAAGCAGACGGCGGATGGGGATGAGTCAGGACCGGGCGAGCGGTTCGCTCGGAATAGGTTGCGCCGGGCGCGATGCGCCGGGATAGGCTGCGCAGCCTAATAACAAGTTCGGCAACCTCCGTCTCCGAGTCTCCGGGTACAGGAACCGCGCTTGCCAACGAGGGAATCGCAAGATGGAGTCCCCTGCCGCCGACCAACTGGTAACCACAGATCATTCAGCGGCGGGCCCGTTGTCCGAAAAGATCGGTCGTTACGGCATCCTGGGGTGCCTTGGGGCCGGCGGTATGGGCACGGTGTATAAGGCTCATGACCCGCATCTGAACCGCACGGTAGCGCTCAAGGTGCCCCGCATCGACACGCTGCCCGAAGACCGAGCGAAGCGGCTCGAGCGCTTTCAGCGCGAGGCTCGCTCCGCTGCCCAGGTCTGGCACCCCCACGTCTGCCCGATTTACGACGTGGGGATACACGACGGGCGGCCGTACGTCGTCATGGCCTACGTGGAGGGGCAGTCCTTGGCTGAGCGGTTGGCCCAGCACGGGCGGTTCGACGACATCGGCGAGGCGATCACGCTGATCCGGCAACTGCTTGACGGCTTGGCAGCCGTCCACGAGCACGGGATCATCCACCGGGACCTCAAGCCGAGTAATGTTCTGCTGGATTCAGGCGGCCGGGCGGTATTGACGGATTTCGGCCTGGCACGACCGGAACAGGAGTCCCAGCGCCTGACCTCGGACGGGGTCGTCGTAGGTACGCCGGCCTACATGGCTCCGGAACAGGCAGCCGGACAGCCGGAAAGCACAGGGCCCTGGACCGACCTTTACAGCGTCGGCATCGTGTTCTTCGAGATGCTAACCGGACAGCTACCCTACGAAGGCGCGCCCTGGCCGTCCTCGGCAAGATTGTGCATGAGCCGCCTCCGGCCCTTTCCCGCTTTCGGCCGTACTTGGATGCGAGGCTGGAGGCGATCTTGCTCAAGGCCCTGCACAAGGAGCCGGAGGGCGCTTTCGCAGCGCCCGGCAATTCAATGATGCCTTGGCGGGACTGGCCGTAACCACTCTCACAACGTCCATGCCTGCACAGATGGAAAACCAGGCAACGCCGAACCACTCGCCGTCAGAACGCAACGCGACTAGGACGACCTGGGTCCAAATCGCTGCCCGCGTTTTTGGCGTTGTGGCGACGGCCTTTGGGGTGGGATTGTTTGCAGGCGGGATCGCTGCCACAATCGCGGACCCCGTACAGAGCCCGGCCATATGATAAGCGACAACTCCGGCGGACCCTCCATGGTCGGCTTCGGCGCCGGCATGATCGTCTGCGGCATTTTGACTCTGGCATGGTCGTTCTGGAGTTGGGCACAGGGACGGAAGAGGGGACGATAGAAATGAGCCGGGCCGAACAAACGGATGCAGTTGACCGGGCCGGCATTCCGCCATTGCGCGGCTTGAACTCTTTCCAGCCGGCCCGGCAACTGATCCTGGTCGTTCGGCAACCTCCGTCTCCGAAGTCATGCCGGTTTAACTGGTTACGGCCGCCGACGAACTATTTCGGCTTGTTACACTCTGTCCACTGGCCGGTCGCCCTCGCGGGGGCTATGCCGACAGCCGCGGCGGCGGGTCACAGAACTAGCGTTGCCATGACCCGCCGCCGCGGCTGTCGGCGGGGCGACGGCGGGGTTCCTCGTTCGCGGGGGCTTGGTGCGGCCCCGGCCGGGTCGCCGCCGCGCGGGGCCGCCGCCGGGGTGGCGGTGTTGCGGCGCGGGCACGGTTGCCGAACCAGTCGCTGCAGCGGATTCGGCCGACGGCCGCGGATCGGGCACGGCCGTTGCGTCTCGGACGACGATGCGGAAACCACAGTCGGCCGAACCGCTGAGCTCCGCTCGTTCGGCGGACGCAGAGACGCGGTCCTTCCAGTAGCGAAAGGAGAACGAGGTAATGGATCTGCAACAACGGATGGAGCGGCTTGAAAGACAAAATCGCCTACTCAAGCTGGCTGCGTACGCGGTCTTGGTCGTGGTAAGCACGGCCGCGATATTGGGTGCGCGAGACAAAGCCCCGAATGTAATCAGGACGGGGAAGGTCGAAAGCGTTGAGGCGATGGGGCCGTTGGCGCTGAGCCTCTTGCCAATGGCGCGAAAGGGCCAACGACACTTGCCCTCTTCGACGGCAACGGGACACAGCGGGTCTATATCACAGGCGAGAATGATGGGGCGCAAGTCCTCCTCAATAGCGGGAGCGGTGACGAGCGCGTCTGGCTGGGATGTGGCATTCGGCAGAAGGGACCGTACATCCGTCTGGAAGACAAGGACGGCGTCAAAGTGTTCTCCAAGCCCTAACCAGCCGCTGTAGCAGACGGCGGCCGCGGAACCGACGAGCTCCGAGAAGCCGTGGTCGCGGCCGCCGCTGCTGAGCTTTGTCGTTCCTTGGGAGCCGACTTGTAGCACAAACTGCATCACAACGTTTTCGGGGGTGAGCGATGAACCGCGTCCTGGTAACCTCAGTACTTTTTTTGTTGCTTTGTGGAACTGCTTGGGGCGGCGCCGTAGACGGGCCACAGACAATCAAAGTTGAGACGGGTGCATCCTCAAAGAAGATCGAATTCAACGGAGGCGAGGTCGCCATCGTCGTCGTAGAGCAAAAAGGGAACGGAGCGGCGATGACGGTGAAAGTGTTCGATTCGGATGGGAACAAGGTGGCGTCAGATAGCGACGGACTAATCTGCATCGCCTCATGGACGCCCAGCAAGAAAGGGGTGTACACGATCGAGATCTCAGGTCCAACTTGGGCCATGAAAACCAACTGAACGGACGGGAATCGAGAATTGCAGGGGAGCTAAGCGTGTTGCTCTAGCTCAAGCGAACCAGGAGCAAGAGCGCCGAACGACCAAGCTCAGCAGCCGGGTGGCCTGCTTGGGCGTAATGTGTCGACAAGCCGTCATGGCCGCCCGGTCTGCTGCAGAGCCTTGTTCGAGTCCATGAATGGAGGTGACCCGTGCCATCGTCGCTGATCAACCGCTCGAATAACCGGTGGACGTTCTTGTTATTCGCCGCCGGCAGCTTGGCTGTGGTGGTGCCGTCCCGCCGCCCACGAAAACGGATCTCCCGAATCCCTGTCGCCAGAAATACTCGTTACCTGGAAGAAGGCCGGGGCCCAGGTAGGCTGGATGCGGGTCGGCGACTTTGGGTTGATCAGTTTTCTTCCCGAGCCGGAAGGTAAGGACGGCGACCTGCCGGCGTTCAGGTTCTCGTCCTGGAAAGGGTCCATGCTGGCGACCTTGCCCGACCCACCAGCGGCCTTCGGCCTGTACCTTGACGACACCAAGGTGACGGACGAGGGGCTGAAGGAGTTGGCCGGGCTCAAGAGCCTACAAGCGCTTGTACTTAGCGAAACGCCCGTGACGGACGCGGGGCTGAAAGCGTTGGCCGAACTCAAGAGCTTGCAATCGCTGGATCTTGACGTCACCGGCATCTTGGAGCGGGCGAAGGAACTGGGGGGCTCAAGAGCTTGTAACCGTTGATAAGGTGGCACAGGAGACGGACGCGGGGCTGAAGCACCTAATCGGGTCAAGAACTTGCAAGTGCTGGGCCTTAGCTTCACCAAGGTGTCAGACGCCGGCCTGAAGGAACTGGTCGGGTTCAACCGCTTGCAAGCCCTGGACCTTACTAACACTCGAGTAACGGATGCCGGCCTGAAGGATCTCGCCGGGCTTAAGAGTCTGGAAGCGCTAGACCTTGACGCTACCAAGGTGACGGATGCCGGCCTGAAGGATCTCGCCGGTCAGCGTTGCAAACACTTGTCCTTGATTCCAAGGTAACGGATGGGGGCTGAAGGAACTGACCGGGCTGAAGAGCTTGCAAGTGCTGGGCCTTAGCTCCAGCAAGGTGTCAGACGCCGGCCTGAAGGAACTGGCCGGGCTCACCAATTTGCAAGCCCTGAACCTTTTCGGCTTCAGGTGGCGATGCGGGCGAGGTGTTTGTCCACCATGAACGGGGGGCCGGTGGATCAAGACGGGACAGGCCGGAAAGCAGTGGCTGGGCACAAGAGCTTGCACACGCTGGCCGTTGACGGCACGAGAATAACGGACGCCGGGCTAACGGATCTAGCCGGGCTCGAGCATGTCCAAACGCTGAACCTTGGCGGCAACCAATTGACGGATGCAGGGCTGAAGGTGCTGGCCGAACTCAAAAGCTTACAATCGCTGAACCATGGCGGCACGAAGGTGACGGGTACGGGTCTGAAGGAGTTGGCCGGGCTCAGAATCTGCAATCGTTGTATCTTGGGTACAGCCTGGTGACGGACGCAGGGCTAAAGGACGTGGCCAGGCTCAAGAGCTTGCGCTCGCTCGACCTTGATACTACCAGGGTGACGGACGTGGGGTTGAAGTACCTGGCGGAGACCCGAGAATTTACAATCGCTGAACCTTGCCGATAACCAAGGACCGTCAATGGAGGCAAGGAGTATGCGCAAGGCATTCCAGGCTCGCCAGATACTTTTAGACGCCTTTAGTCGCCCGAAAGACCCGAAAAAAGGGACATGCAGGGATTCGAGCCGAACCATCCGCTGCAGCCGACCGGCGGGGCATGATGGCTTTTCTGAGTTCATTCGGCCCTCCAGCCGGCTGCTGAGTTGGGTCGTTGGCACTCAGTCGTTGCCCCGATCAGGTCCAACAGGTCAGAGACAAATCGTTGTCAGCGGAGTGCCCCGATGGACATGGACGTGATCGCCGAACGGCGTCTGGAGGCCGTCTTCCCGGATGCCGGGCCGGCGTCGGTATGCCTGCGGGTCGGGCGTCCCTTCCCACGCCCGGAGGGGGACTGGGCCTGCCCGGTCCAGGCCGAGGGGTTACGGCGGTGGCGGGGGCCGAGCGAGATCGTCGGCGTGGACTCCTGGCAGGCTTCTCGGATTGGTCCTCCGCTTCGTGCGGGCCATGCTGTCCGCCGAGGCCGAGTGTGGGGCGGTGTTCCATTGGGAGGGAGGTGATACACTCGATCCGAATCGAGGATTTGTTCGGCTCGGAAGAGATCGTGTAGCTTATCGCGGGGGTTGGTAGTCGTGCCGAACCATCCGCCGGCGGCTGAGCGGGGTGTTCGGCGGCCGAGGTTCTTACACCGCGGAAGCTGAGTAAAGGCATGATGCGCACCCGCGACCTGCCGCCTGATCCCGTCCGGGACGCCGGCTTCCCCGCCGTCGAGCAATTGCGCCGGGGCGTCGTCCTCAACTGCATTGCCAGTTCGTTCTGGCTGGCCGCCCACGAGCCGGTCTTCATGATGGAATGGGACGGCGACACCTACTTCGAGGACGACATCCAAGGTGAGCATTGGGCCGTGTCGTTTCCGAAGGGCGGGGCCGTCGCGGTGTTCTACTCAAGCGAGTCTTCCCGGAACCCGTTTCCAGAAGGGAGACCGCCGTACCACCAGTCGTGGTACTTCCGGGGCATGCCCCGCCGCCTGGAGCCGGCCCGGGATCGCGCCCTGTCGCAGATGCACGACTTCGACTTTCGTTGCTGGAACCCAGCCGGGGCAGTCATCACTGCGGCGATGTGGGCGGATGGCGGGCGGTTCACCGCAGCCGAGTCGTGGGAGGACGTGTACGACCACAGCCTGGGGGTGTTACACACTCACCTCCTACCGCCAGAGGAGGCCCTGCGGGAGTGGTGGCAGGGGATGGGGTTCCTAGATTCCCTCAAGTGGGCGGCGTGGTCGCTTTACGAGCGGCGGCTCGCCGCCACCGCACCCGTCATTCCGGTCGAACCACAGGAGTGGCAGGCGTTTGTTGAGGTCGCGGGCGGTGATCCGGGGAAAGCAGCGTCCGCCGAAGGGTTGTTGGCCCCAGTGGGGATCACCCTCGAACCATACACGGGCGAGCCGTAGCGCCGAACCATCCGCTGCAGCCGACCGGGGCCATTTTGGGCGTTTCGTGGTATCCTGTCCCCGCGGCCCCGGCGGCTGAGCGGGTTGTTCGGCAACCTCCGTCTCCGAAGTCATGCCGGTTTAACTGGTTACGGCCGCCGACGAACTATTTCGGCTTGTTACACTCTGTCCACTGGCCGGTCGCCCTCGCGGGGGCTATGCCGACAGCCGCGGCGGCGGGTCACAGAACTAGCGTTGCCATGACCCGCCGCCGCGGCTGTCGGCGGGGCGACGGCGGGGCTCCCTCGTTCGCGGGGGCTTGGTGCGGCCCCGGCCGGGTCGCCGCCGCGCGGGGCCGCCGCCGGGGTGGCGGTGTTGCGGCGCGGGCACGGTTGCCGAACCAGTCGCTACAGCGGATTCGGCCGACGGCCGCGGATCGGGCACGGCCGTTGCGTCTCGGACGACGATGCGGAAACCACAGTCGGCCGAACCGCTGAGCTCCGCTCGTTCGGCCAATGGAGGTCTGAAGTGCGCGTCTGTGGCACGTGCGGCAGCACCGTGAGTCCGTTGGCCTCTGCCTGCCCCAGCTGTGGAGGGCCGCCTACCGATTGGACCTTTTGGGGCGACAGGGCTGAATGGTTCTTTCTGACCGTCGGCCAATTCGTCTCGGTCCTTGCCTGCGTGGGAGTGGTATTTGCGACCATCACCATGCTCATCGGTACGCTCTTCGGTGGAGAGGGGGCCACTGTTGTCGGATTCAAGGTGGGCCCGCAATGGGCCTTGGCGTTGTTCGGCAGCATACCCGCGTTCTGCTACAGCGCGGCGATGATGATAGTGTTCAGCCGCGCGAAGAGGGTACCGGAGACGGAAGCGAGGCAGCGGCGTGAGTTGGCGCGACTTATAAAGGAAGTAGCGGATCTCCGCGGCAACAACCAAGGTGGGACCGCGCAAGGCCGGTAGGCGAATGGATGATCGCGCTGACCCGAGAAGAAGAGAGGACCGGCTCTTTTCGGAGTCCAGGAAGCGGGAAGGCCGAACCAATCGCTGCAGCCGACCGGGGCCGCGATTAGGCCCTCGCGCGGCGTGAAGTCTTTCCAGGCGGCCCCGGCGGCTGAGCGGGTTGTTCGGCAACCTCCGTCTCCGAAGTCATGCCGGTTTAACTGGTTACGGCCGCCGACGAACTATTTCGGCTTGTTACACTCTGTCCACTGGCCGGTCGCCCTCGCGGGGGCTATGCCGACAGCCGCGGCGGCGGGTCACAGAACTAGCGTTGCCATGACCCGCCGCCGCGGCTGTCGGCGGGGCGACGGCGGGGCTCCCTCGTTCGCGGGGGCTTGGTGCGGCCCCGGCCGGGTCGCCGCCGCGCGGGGCCGCCGCCGGGGTGGCGGTGTTGCGGCGCGGGCACGGTTGCCGAACCAGTCGCTACAGCGGATTCGGCCGACGGCCGCGGATCGGGCACGGCCGTTGCGTCTCGGACGACGATGCGGAAACCACAGTCGGCCGAACCGCTGAGCTCCGCTCGTTCGGCCGCGAAAGCGAAGGCGGCTCGGGGCCTTCACCAGCCAAGCCGGCGATTGCAAGTGAGGGGGTGTTCGATGCCGCTGATCAACTGCCCCGCGTGCGGTCGTGAGATCTCCAGTGAGGCCGAGGCATGCCCGCAGTGCGGTCATCCGAACCGTGCGGGTCAGTCCCCGGCAGGGCCGAAGTGTTACGCCTGCCCGGCGGCAGCGACGACGAGGTGCCAGAGTTGCGGCGCTCTCGAGCTGCGCGGCACACCTCCAGTCCATATTCGTCCAGCACGGCCAAGGCGGGGCATACGAACTGCGGTGCGAGAGCTGCCACTCGTCGGCGATGGCGTGGAAAGTCGTCGGGTGGGTAATCTTCGGAATCGTCCTGGTCATCGTTCTCGTGATGTGGTCGCAGATGGGGCACCGATGAGGCGGCCCGGCCGAACCAGCCGCTGCACCTGACCCGGCCCACGACATCGGTTTTTGCCACGTGACGAACTCACTCACGCGGGCCGGGCAGGTGAGCTTGTCGTTCGGCCTCATGGATCATACCGCTGTTGGTATCCCTGAAACGCGGCCGCTGACCGAGGCCGAGCGCGCCTTGCTGCGGTGGCTTCTGGCACGTGGCGCCCAACTCACCGGCACGGATGCGGACCTCGCCTTGGCCTTCCTGCCGCAGGTTGACGCCTCGCGGGTGGTCGGTCGTTGCGGCTGCGGCTGCCCAAGCGTGGACCTGGCGCTGGAGGCGCCGGACCTGCTCGTCGGCGAGGTTTCGGCTACCCTGGCGGATGTGGAAGGGCATTCGCCCGAGGGTACCGAGATCGGCGTGATCCTGCGGGCAGCAGGCGGTAAGCTCAACGAGTTGGAATTGTACGCGAGGGATGGCCGGCTGCCATTCAGCATCCCGAGCATCGGGCTGTTGCAGTCGTTCTGGTAGCCCGGCCGAACCATCCGCTGCAGCCGACCGGGGCCGCCTTCAGGCCTTCGCGCGGTGCCGTCTGTCCAGGCGGCCCCGGCGGCTGAGCGTGGTGTTCGGCGTAAAGGAGGGATGGCGGATGGCCGAAGATGAACGGACAAGCTTCGTCTCCCGAAAAGAGTTCTATGCCGGCACGGGAATGCTGTGGATGTTCCTGATGCTCCTGGCCTCCGTGTTCCTGAGCGTTCTCAGGGCGTCTGACGATCTGCTCCGCGTGATCGGTGTGTTAATGCTCATGGCAGCGGCGTTGGGGATGGGTCTCTACAACATGATCAGAGCCTCTCGGGAGAGGAGCCGGCCGGCGGAGACCCGAAGCGGGGAAGTCGGAAAGGAACATTCAAGATGACTGACGCCGAACCATTCGCCGCAGCGGATCGGCCACGCGATTGACGCCTTCGTGCGCTTTGGCGTTCGGCGCCGCGTGGGCCGGCCGCTGAGCGGGGTGTTCGGCTCGGTTGAGGATGTTGGCCATCCGGATTGTGGGGTCTGGGCGCGGCCAAGGCACGCCGCCTATCCCGATCGGGGCGCCGCCGGTATGCGGTCGCCGGGGCGAGGCGGCGGCCCATGCGTCCCCGAAGCGCAATGCCGCCGGTGTGGGGTGGCGGCCCAGGGGTTCCGGGCCGGCGCAGCCGCCGATGCGGGGTTGGGGGTTATTCGTCCCCGAACAGCGGTTGCGCCGAACCATCCGCTGCAGCCGACCGGGGCCGCCCTGACGCCTTCGCGCGGTAAGACGTCTCCCCCGGCGGCCCCGGCGGCTGAGCGTGGTGTTCGGCATTGGAGACTACTATGGCGACTGAATCGTGGGCTGTCACGGCGGGCATTGCATCGATAGCATTTGCCTGCGCTGTCTACTACACAGCAACGGCTTGGTTTGCTCACCGTGAGCGGATGGCCAATATCCAAAAAGACATCGACCCGAACCAAGTCAGAGACAGGGCAAGCTCATCGGAGTTAGCGGATCGGGTGCTGGCGCTTGAACAGGAAGTCGCCCGTCTACGGAGGCCATCGGAATCTCTCTCCCAAGGAGACGGGAAACCACCGCTTTCCACCGAGTTCAAGAAGTCGCCCGTGTTTCCGAAGTGAAGGAAGCAGCAAAACACTCGCTGCAATGTGTCGCAAACGGAGACATTCAAGAAACTCGCGCCGAACCATCCGCTGCAGCAGACCGGGGCCGCAGTGAGGCTTTCTGAGTTGTGAAGTCTCCCCTGCGGCCCCGGCGGCTGAGCGGGGTGTTCGGCCCCTTGGTAGGATCAGATGCCGAAGGTAACTCCACAAGGACCGGAAGGAACAATTTGGTTCGGGGGCGCCCCGGACGAGGTTTGCCTTTGCTTGCGCGTCTGCGGGGATACCCTCGACCCCGATTTCGTCACCAGGACCTTGGGCCGCAGCCCTACGCGGAGCCAACGCAAGGGCGAGCCTGTCCTATCTGCGACCGGCGAACTCAAGCGGATCGCTCGCACCGGATCGTGGCTGCTGGATTGCCCGGTCGCTGGGGACGCCACCATCGGCGAGGCAATCGAGCATCTACTGAGGACTCTACCCACCGACGAGTCGGTTTGGGCCTCCCTGACATCCCGGTTCGCCGTGGACCTCATTTGTGATGCAACCATTCGGTGCGTGAACCGAGGGTTCGTGTTGGGGCCGGAACTGCTAGGTCTGGTGGCTGGTCGGGGCATTACCTTGGGCTTCGACATCTTCTGCTCGGTCGATAAGCGCGAGGTTGAAGCTCTCGAGGAGCGCCTGAGTCCGGCCGAACCATCCGCTGCAGCCGACCGGGGCCGCGATTACGCCTTCGCGCGGCATGAAGTCTCCCCGCGCGGCCCCGGCGGCTGAGCGGGGTGTTCGGCCACATCTAGGAGAAACGGGCATGATTGCGTCACGAGTTCCGTTCGCCATCGGGTTTTTGCTCTTCGCTCTCGGACCTTTCGCGTGCCCTCCGGCACTCGCGCAGGAGAAGGGCGATACGGGAATCGGTGTCTTGGCCGGGCAGTGGAAGATCGACTACACGCACGGTCTAGATCGTACCTACGTCATCGAGAAAGACGGCAAAGTGTCTGGGACGGCTGGTGAGGAAAAGCTGAAGGGGCAGATCACGCGGAAGGACGGGATGCTCCTGCTCACTTTCGAGGACGACGGCAAGCTCGAGAGACTCACCTTGGGAACCGACGGACGGCTATTCGTCGAGCATTACGACCCGAAGGAGAATTTCCCTGAGAAGAAGGCCAATCTCATGGGCATCGGAATCCGGCAAAAGTAGGCCGTGGTGGGAAACTGGGGCGAACCAGGCGCTGCACCTGACCGAGGCCGCATTTTCGCGTTCCAAGGTTCAATGTCTCGCACGCGGCCCCGGCAGGTGAGCTTGGTCGTTCGGCCTCGTTGGACGGCTTCGTGTTCGCAAACGGCAATGAGCAACATGGCGGTGTCGGCGTGGACGACAGTCGCCGCAGACAGATGCGATTCGCCGCCCTCGCCCTAGCGGCCGTCGCCATCGCCGCGGTGTTGCTCTGGCCGGTCGTGGACATAGAGCTTCGTCTTTGGAGGAATGGAGCCATCGCCGACCGGCTGGCGGCGTCCTTGCATTCCCGTTTCCCGGCCGTAGGCTTTCGCGGGGCGGCGTCTTACAAGGATGAGGTGGTCTATATCGTCGTGTTCGATCACGTCGATGGGCCGACTCGCGGTGAAATCGAGCGGTGGCTTCGTGCCGAGAAGGCCGAGCGGAAGATCGCGCCGGAAATCCGGCTGAGATTCGCGGGAGACTCACTCGACGATATCAGGATCGGCGGCTGAGGCCGAAAAGGCCGAACCATCCGCTGCAGCCGACCGGGGCCGCCATGATGCCACCGCGCGGCATATAATCTCCCCGCAGCCCCGGCGGCTGAGCGGGGTGTTCGGCGGCGGGTCCGGAGGGCACAAGGCGATGGCTGATAGCACCCCGCCTACGGGCGGTTCTCAAGCACCTGCGTCTCCCCCGAAAATAGGGAGAGGTTCTCTCGTTTGGTGGGGATACCTGGCCAACTACGTGCTGCTCGGCGTAGCGGCACTCATGATCGCCGATCTGTTGTGGGAGGCCATCGACAGCGGGGTATGGAAATGGTATCGGTTCGGTCTCCCGCTGATGTTCACCGCCATGGCGATCGCCAACTTCGGCCTCATGCACGCGCGGGAGCGAAAGCGCGCCGAAGCAGGAAAAAGGGACATTCAAGATACCTAAAGCCGACCCATCCGCTGCAGCCTACCGGCGGGGCATTCTGCTTTTTCAAGTGGTGCAGCCTCCTCCGCCCCGCCGGAGGCTGAGCGGGGTGTTCGGCGGAGAGGAGGCGCGGGGCTATGCGGATCGAGGGCTTCATATGCCCTATAGGCGAGGGGGCCGCGTTCAGTCGCGAGGCGTGGTGCCAACTGGTAAGCTCGCGCCCCGAGTTCCTCAGGCCGCCGCCCCGGCAGTTTCGGAATCCGTTCACTGGCGGAACGATGACCGTCCATCCGGCACCGGACGCGGCCGATATCGTGTTGGAGGGCCAGACGGTCGGCGCGGTGTACTGGTCGATGTCCGAGAAGCGCCTGGTCAACGTGAGCATTGAGCCGTCGGCCTTGCCATTGGTCCATGAGTGGGCCGCGACGCTTGCAGGCGAGTTCCGTCCGCGTCCGGCGAGCTAAAACTCCGAACCATCCGCTGCAGCAGACGGCGGGGCATGACGGCTTTCCCAGATTCATAGTTCCAGCAGTTCCCGCCGCTGCTGAGCTAATCGTTCGGCGGCGGGTCCGGAGGGCACAAGGCGATGGCTGATAGCACCCCGCCTACGGGCGGTTCTCAAGCACCTGCGTCTCCCCCGAAAATAGGGAGAGGTTCTCTCGTTTGGTGGGGATACCTGGCCAACTACGTGCTGCTCGGCGTAGCGGCACTCATGATCGCCGATCTGTTGTGGGAGGCCATCGACAGCGGGGTATGGAAATGGTATCGGTTCGGTCTCCCGCTGATGTTCACCGCCATGGCGATCGCCAACTTCGGCCTCATGCACGCGCGGGAGCGAAAAGCGCACCGAAGCAGGAAAAAGGGACATTCAAGATACCTAAAGCCGACCCATCCGCTGCAGCCTACCGGCGGGGCATTCTGCTTTTTCAAGTGGTGCAGCCTCCTCCGCCCCGCCGGAGGCTGAGCGGGGTGGTTCGGCGAAGAGAGACATCGTAACGATGACAGAGGATCGGAACAAGACCGGCAATCGTGCCTTGCCAGGGCGAGGAGTTGGCGGAGCGTTGCGCTTGTGGCTGCTGCTGTTACCGTTGCTCGACGTAATGTGGTGGTCAGTAATCGTCGGCGTGCTCTTGCGGGGGAATCCGGCCCTGCCCTTGATCGACGGAAGCCCGGAAGAGCGCCGGATGAAGGTGCTGCTCACTATCGTCCTCCCGCTCGTCCCCGGCTTCTTTGCGCTCAGTCTCGGACGGCTGTCGCCTTGGGCTGGATTTCTCCTTGCTGTGCCGGCCTACCTGGTGGCTAATGTAGTTTTCTTTCGGAGCATCGGTTGGGTTAGTCCCATGCGGGTCGTGGTGGTGCTCCTGGCGCTGTGCTTCTTGCATCGGTTCGTCCAAGACAAGAAGGATAAGCCATGTGCCTCTGAAGCGCTTCTTTGGACGATCTATGCAGCGACGGTTGTTGGGGAACTGTTGGTCGGTATCGTTCTTTACTATGTTGCGCCGCTTCGCGGCGCCTGAGTTGGTCGAGACGGGGACAGCGGCAAAGGGGACATTCAAGATAACTAAAGCCGAACAAGGCGCTGCAGCCAACCGGCGGGGCATGGTGGCTTTCCAAGGTATTGCGGCTCTTCCGCCCCGCCGGTGGCTGAGCTTCATCGTTCGGCCAATGTAGTGGGGGATGTGTGGGACCAGCCGCTCCGACAGGCGAAGCAACAGCGCGTCACACTGGGCGGCGGATCGTCCTCACGACCTTCGGCTCCCTGGGCGATCTACACCCTTACATCGCCGTCGCCCTGGGCTTGCAGGCGCGAGGACACGAAGCGGTCATTGCTACCACCCGCCACTATCGGCAGCGGATCGAGGCACAGGGCATCGGCTTCCACGCCGTGCGCCCGGACGGTCCCGACCTGGACGCCGAACGTGACGCGATGCGGCGCATCATGGACGCGCGCAAGGGCAGCGAATACGTCGTCCGTGAACTCCTGATGCCCGCTCTCCGGGAATCCTATGAAGATGTCCTGGCGGCTGCCCGGAGGGCGGACCTCCTGGTCTCCCATGTACTCACCTACGCCACCCGGCTGGTGGCCGAGAAGCAAGGCATTCCCTGGGCGTCCAGCTTCCTCCAGCCCTTGGGCTTCTTCTCGGCTTACGATCCGCCGGTGTTGCCGCAGGTTCCATCCTTGTCGAAGCTCCGATTTCTCGGGCCGGCCTTTCACCGTCCCTTGTTCTGGTTGGCAAAGCGGAGTTGCCGTTCCTGGGGTGAGGCGTGGCACCGTTTACGGGCTGAGATCGGTCTGCCGCCCACATCGGACAATCCACTGTTCGAGGGGCTATATTCTCCGTCGTTGGTCCTGGCGATGTTCTCGCAACTGTTTGCCGGCCAACAGCCGGACTGGCCGCCGCAAACCGTTATCAGTGGCTTCCCCTTCTCTGACGAGGGCGACGAGGATGGGATGCCGCCCGAACTGGTTCACTTCCTGGATGCGGAGCCTCCCCCTGTCGTGTTCACGCTCGGCTCGTCGGCGGTCCTGGACGCCGGGCTGTTCTTCGAGTACAGTGCCGCCGCCGCCAAGCTACTCGGCCGAAGGGCGGTACTCATCATCGGCAAAGACACAGGGAACCGGCCGGCTTCCCTCCCGGACGGCGTCGTGGCGTTCGATTACGTCCCGTTCTCGAAGCTTTTTCCAAGGGCGGCGGCCATTGTCCACCCGGGCGGCATCGGCACGACGGGTCTGGCGATGTGTTCCGGTCGTCCCATGCTGGTTATGCCGTGGCGCACGACCAGTTCGACAACGCTGCGCGTGTGACGCGGCTCGGACTCGCCCGCACGATTTCGCGGCCCCGGTACAGTCCGACCCGTGTTGCGACTGAGTTGCGGCATCTGCTCGACAATCCGGTGTACATGCAGCGGGCATTGGGGATTGGAGAGAGAGTACGGCGAGAGGACGGAGTGCGAGCTACTTGTGACGCCTTGGAAGAACTGCTCCGGGCCGGTCGGCCTGCCGGGGCGGTTGTGAAATGAATGGGGTTCGGGCTGTAATACCGGCCGAACCAGGCGCTGCAACAGACCGGGCGGCCATTCTGCTTTTGCACGACATGACGCCCAAGAAGGCCGCCTGGCAGCTGAGCTTGTTGTTCGGCACTCGCCCCACAAGGTCTTGCTTGCTTCAATAGACAGTGATAAGCCGCTGACAGTAGGGCGAGTCGAACTGTGTTATTCTGGGTACATGTTCGCTGTGGGGATCTGAGCGCGGCGTCTGAAGGCGCACGAGAGTAGTCTGGCACTTGACAGGGGCTTCATGCCGAACCAGGCGCTGCAGCAGACCGGGCGGCCATGACGGTTTTCCGAGGCGCGCTGTCTCTCCTGGCCGCCCGGCGGCTGAGCGGTGCCGTTCGGCAGGCGACGCGGCGGCACGCCGGAAAATCTTCCACGCAGTGTTTGACAGGAGGCCATCGGCCGGTTAGCCTAGCCAGCCGAGGGCTGGCGCGGCTAAAACACTGCCGACCGGCCGAGATAGGCAGCGAGTTCGCTGTCTAATAACGTGTTCGGCGACAGGAGGGCAAGTTCATGAAATCTGTCAACCGTTGTGTTGTGATCCTGTGGTTCGCACTCATCTTCGGCTGCGGACAGGATGCCAAACCTAAGCAAACCCCCGAGCAATTGAAAGGCCGTCTGGATGCCGCCATCGGAGTAACCGACCCTGATAAGCGGAACGACGCGCTCAAGGCAGTTGCGGAGGACGCCGCCGAGGCTGGCGACGAAGAGGTCGCCCAAGCCGCGACAGAGAAAATCACCGACCCTGACCGCAAGAATGAGGTGGCCGCGACCTGCGCCCTGAAGCTCGCCAAGCGCGGGAACACGAAGGCCGCGAACTCCGTAGCCGGGTTGATCACCGACCCAGATAAAAAGAATCAGGTGCTGGGCAAGATCAGTAAGGGCCAGTAAGAGAGCATGTGTGGCGCGAAGTCGGGCTACTCGCCCAATTTCCGGCCCTCAGGTCGCCGAGCAGGGGTCGGGCCGAACAAGTGGCTGCAGCGAGCGGCCACGCGACAGGCTGTTCAGCGCAGCGCGCTGTTCTCTTCCGCGTGAGCCGGCCGCTGAGCGTGGTGTTCGGCGGCAAGTGAAGTGTCCACGCTGCAGGTGGAGAGGACTCGGCGGCCGGACAACGCCACGGCGAAAGCAAAGGGCTAACGATGGCCGAGTCATCTCAGGGAAGCATTGAAAAAGAACTCCTCCAACCACGCCCGCGTAGGGTCCAGGCGGATGTTCCCGATTTTGTATCAGGGCGGCAGAAGCTGACCTTCGGAGTACTGTACGTTCTCGCATGGCTAATGTTACCCGCGCTGGTGTTCTGGCTGTTCATCAAGCCAGCCGCCGGAACCTCCGACACCGACCAGGAAAACCGGCGAGCGGCCAAGGCGCGAGAACGGGAATTGCAGAGTCTCAAACAGAACGGAATTACGGTTGACGGTACGGCCAGCGTCCGAAGCGCCGATGAACGCTATGACAAAGAGAGCAACGCCTACTACATCGAGGTGAAAACAGACTACACTTACCCCGGTGGCCATGGTGCGTACACCGATATGAGGGTGTCGCCGCACACCAGCATGGTCATGGGCGACGCGGACAGCGAGACGGCCAAAGAACTGGATCAGATTCGGTTCCAGCGCCCCTGGAAGATCAAGGTTGTATACCTTCCCGACGATCCGAGCGTTCATTGCCTGGCAGACGATCTCGATAAAGACTTGACCAAGTACCAGGAACAAGTCGATACGCAGGACCAACAAGGCGCAAGTAACGAACGCGCTCTCCTTTGGGGGTTGTTCTGCGTGACCAGTCCAGGTTGGCTTATCGGTCTGCTCGGCCTGCTGCAGATGGCCGCTACATTCCGGCAGCGGTTTTTCCTCAGTCAGGACGCCCGCCAACAACGGAATCTGGCCTGCGACGGAGTCGCAGTCTTGGCCGTCGTCACGGAGGTAACGGTTAAGCGACAATCGTGGAATTCCCTAAGTGAGGACCAGGAAATCCACTACCGATTTGAGGCAGGGGATGGGATCGCACGGAAGGGGCGTTTCGCCCACTACGTGGGGCTTGAGTCGGATCGCCGGCCGGTCGGCTCCCATGTCACTGTCCTTTACGATACAAGAGACCCCAACCACTTTGTTCGGTACAAAGAGCTAAGAGGTGTGCGGCTGGTCCCGCCGGAGCCGGGCCGCGATGTCGGACTACCTCCCGTGGCGTCGTCAACAGCGGCCCCCCCTACCGCTTCCGGCGCCTCCCAGGAAGGTAACAGGTGACGTTCAGGATGAGAACCCCGAACCATTTGCTCCAGCAGATCGGCCACACGATTGACGGTTCTTCCAGACTGAGCGCATTCTCCCGCGTGAGCCGGCTGCTGAGCGGCGTGTTCGACATTCCACCACCGACGGGGCGCCGGTTCTCAGTCGCTGACATATAGCTGTCAGCAAGGGAAGAGGGTCGGGGCGTTGGCGTCGTCGGAAGCGGTGGCCGGTGGGAGTGCCCGACCGGTCGCGCGGCCGAGGCCCGGCCGTCGCGCGGCCAGTCGGGCTGAGCGGCGGCATGGCCCGGCCGGGCTGCGGTCGCGGCGGGGGCCGGGATGCGGTGGTCTGGTCGTCGCGGCCTTGTTCGGGCGCGATCCGTGCCGAACCATCCGCTGCAGCCGACCGGGGCTTTCGTCGCGCGTTTTGAAGGCCCGCGCGTCATGCCCCGGCGGCTGAGCGGGTTGTTCGGCAACCTCCGTCTCCGAAGTCATGCCGGTTTAACTGGTTACGGCCGCCGACGAACTATTTCGGCTTGTTACACTCTGTCCACTGGCCGGTCGCCCTCGCGGGGGCTATGCCGACAGCCGCGGCGGCGGGTCACAGAACTAGCGTTGCCATGACCCGCCGCCGCGGCTGTCGGCGGGGCGACGGCGGGGCTCCCTCGTTCGCGGGGGCTTGGTGCGGCCCCGGCCGGGTCGCCGCCGCGCGGGGCCGCCGCCGGGGTGGCGGTGTTGCGGCGCGGGCACGGTTGCCGAACCAGTCGCTACAGCGGATTCGGCCGACGGCCGCGGATCGGGCACGGCCGTTGCGTCTCGGACGACGATGCGGAAACCACAGTCGGCCGAACCGCTGAGCTCCGCTCGTTCGGCAACCTTCGTCTCCGAAGGGATGACGGTTCCAACGGTTTCGGTCGCTGGGGACCATTTCGGGTTGTTACACGCCGTCCACTGGCCGGTCGCCCCCGCGGGAGCTATGCCGACAGCCGCGACGGCGGGGCTCCGTCGGTCGCCGCACTGCTGGGAGAAACGGTGATCGTGGTTGAGAAAAGTTAAAAGGGAGGAGGTGTTCAGTGAGCGAGGTCGCTGTCTTCATCTCTATCGCCCTGGCAGTCGGGACCATCATCGCCCTCTGCATGGCCTTTGGACAGGACAGCAAACAGCCCGGGCGTCGTCGGAGGGGCCGAAAGCAGTTTTCGCTCAAGTGGTTTGGCCTTGGCGTGCTGATGGCGGCCCTGGCCGTAATCCTGTGGGTTGCCGTGTTCATGCCTGGCATTGTGAGGGAGAGGATCGC
Source organism: uncultured Planctomycetaceae bacterium (assembly GCA_963771935.1). GTDB lineage: Bacteria > Planctomycetota > Planctomycetia > Gemmatales > Gemmataceae > UBA4732. The sequence goes on from CAVYVK010000011.1 coordinate 799,181, forward strand.
AGAGGCGGAAAGCATTACTCGGGAGACGTTCCGAGAGAAGGTCGGGCGAGAACCTGACAAAATTTTTTTCGATGGCATCAATCGCAAAGCCACGTGGAATGGCTGGAAATATGTGGGCACGGCCCAGGTCGGAAACGAAGTGTGGGATGTCACCGTCACCAGCACCAACGACCCGGTGGCTCGCGAGACCACATCGGAATGTGAGGTGGTGCCACGGAAGTAGTGGCGATGCCACGTGCCACGGCTCCGACTTAGCGTGAGACGGTAATCAGCGGAAAGAAAAAGGGGTCGGGAGTCGCTTTGAGATAAAAACCATCGCCGAACAATCCGCTGCAGCAGACGGCGGCCGCGACTCCGGCTCCTCGTGACATCACGGCTGTCAGCGCGGCCGCCGCCGCTGAGCTTGGTCGTTCGGCAACCTCCGTCTCCGAAGTCATGCCGGTTTAACTGGTTACGGCCGCCGACGAACTATTTCGGCTTGTTACACTCTGTCCACTGGCCGGTCGCCCTCGCGGGGGCTATGCCGACAGCCGCGGCGGCGGGTCACAGAACTAGCGTTGCCATGACCCGCCGCCGCGGCTGTCGGCGGGGCGACGGCGGGGCTCCCTCGTTCGCGGGGGCTTGGTGCGGCCCCGGCCGGGTCGCCGCCGCGCGGGGCCGCCGCCGGGGTGGCGGTGTTGCGGCGCGGGCACGGTTGCCGAACCAGTCGCTGCAGCGGATTCGGCCGACGGCCGCGGATCGGGCACGGCCGTTGCGTCTCGGACGACGATGCGGAAACCACAGTCGGCCGAACCGCTGAGCTCCGTCGTTCGGCGCCAGCAAGACAGTATGCAGGAGGCCTGCGATGGCGACCAAACAGCCGATGGTTGGTCCCGGCGTCTCCCAGTGGAACGGCTGGATATGGTTTGGCGTGCAACTCGGTAGTACGCTCTGGATGCTGTTGGCCGCCGCTGGGACGGCGCCGTTCGCCCCCGGGCTCGCCGCCGTCTGGCTGCTCTGCTTCGCCGTTCCGAACGCCCTCGGGACTTGGCTGTGGTTGCGGCGCGACCGGATGGCGCCTCACCCGGCGTACCAGCTGCTTGTGCTGTTGATCTGCGGCAGCAGCTTGTCGGGCTTGCTCACCTTCGACTGGTTCTGGCCCCAAGGGTCCCGCGGGAGTCCCTCTGGAACGCGTATGAAGTCTGTTTGGTCGAGCCGGGGGTCATGGCCCTGTGGTTCATCGTCGAACGGCGCACGGCGAAGCAAGCGCCGCAGCCACCGCATCGCGCCGAACCAGCCGCTGCAGCAGACCGGCGGGGCATGACGCCTTCCTGAGTTCCAGCGCTCTCCGGCCCCGCCGGCTGCTGAGCGGGTTGTTCGGCGAAGGAGGAGGTGTTCCGATGGCTAATGATACAGATCGGCGGTGCCCCGACTGCGGTGGCGCCATGTCCCCGATCCTCATCGTGGACAAGACTGACATTAGCGGTGGCTATCACTCACCGCTCCAATATACCGTTCCGGGCGAGAAGCAGAGCTTCTGGACAGGGAAGTTCCCGATCAAGGGAACCGTGGGGGCGACCATGTGCGGAGAGTGCGGCCGCATCCTCCTGCGTGGCATCCCGGCGGACCAGCCGGGAGGATGACCAAGACCGCCGAACCAGGCGCTGCAGGCGACCGGGCGGCCATTCTGGCTTTGCGCGCCATATCACCCCCGCAGGCCGCCCGGCCCCTGAGCTTGGTTGTTCGGCGAAGGAGGGTGGCGACATGGACCCGGTGAAGGACCAAGTGGCCCGTATGATGCGATGGCATGAGCGAGCGGTCACCACGGTGGCGATGGTGATGCTCCTGCTTCTGCTTTACCTGAGTCTTTTGCTCGTGCTCGATCCAATCATAGCCTCCGCGAACTCAGCCCACTCCCTGAACCTCGCCTTTGTGTTCGTGCTTGGCCCAATCCTGGTCTCGATCATCCTAACGCTCTGCTGGCTCGTCATCTGCTGGGCCGTCATCGGCTGGCGGATCTTCCGTGCCGGGTGGCTGGCCTTTGGTGCCCCGGCTGGGGCGGGGTACGCCCTGCTGGCAGTCTTGCTGCCGTTCTGCGGGGTAGTCCTGGCGGTCCTCATGTGGCTGCCGAGCGTCGTGGGCTGGGTGGCAGTAGTCGCCCTATTTTGGGCGACCGGGATATTTACCATCCCGCACATGCTGCGATTGGACATCCAGCGATTGCGCGGGTAAGATCGCCCTCGGCCCGGCCGCGCCGAACAAGGCGCTGCAGCCGACCGGGGCGGCCGTTGCGGCTTTCGTTCCTCCCGCGGTAGGCCCCGGCGGCTGAGCGTGGTGTTCGGCGAAGGGAGGCGAGAGGTTCGGATGACCTTCAAACGGGTCGGCTTTTTCCGCGAACAATACGATGACGCACCGGGGTTGCCCTCGATCCGCGATTTCGTGCGAACCGAGCCGCACCCCGACGCCGAACGAATCGCGGCCTATCTCCGCGGCGGCGTCGGCTTGGCCGGCGTTGGCAAGTACGTCGATGACGTTCTGGATCCAACGTCAAGGGTTGCGCTGACGCCTGGTATGAACACGGATGGGGTCTGGTTGTGGAGGGAAGACCTTCCCCACTACGTCACCCGGCACAATGTTTCCTTGCCAGAGGAGTTCGTCGCTCACATGCGGGCGAATGGCTGGACGGTTCCTCCGCTGACCGAGGCCGAAGTCGCGCAATTGAGCCGGCAACTGTTCCGCGATATGGGCGGCGAGCCAAACGCCGAACCATCCGCTGCAGCCTACCGGGGCCGTCTGGGCGCGTTGTAGAGCCATCGCGCGGCATGGCCCCGGCGGCTGAGCGGGGCGTTCGGCCGTGAAGGCAAGGAGATTCGGTGGCAGCTGACTCCGACCTGGGCGCTCGCTTGAGGTTTGACCGAGCGCAATTCGTTGCGCAGCTCGCCGAGCGTACGGCATCCGAACTCGATTTTTGGTGCAGCCGTTGGGCGGTCGAAACGATACGCGCACTTGCCTATGACTGCCACCCATGGCATGGGAGCATTGGGTTATGCCTTCTGACTAGCCGTGAAACGTTCTCGGAAGACAAGTACGGTAAATGGGCCCTCGGCGATTGGCGACTTCAGGATTTCACAAGCTCGGTCGGCGCCGGCGGTTGGCCGGCTGTCAAACACCTGGAGCGGGTGATGTTGCAATACTATAAAGGTGAAACGACGACAGATACCGATCGACCGCTCGTAGAACGTGCCGACATGATATTTCGCTGTTGCGCGGAAGCACTGCGGAGCGAGCAGGTAGCTGAAGCCCTCAAACGATATCAACTGAGCAGCGATTTCGAGCTTGGGGTATTTGACCCGGACAAAAGGGCCGGCGAGAATTATTGTAAGTTGTAGCAGTATTCTCGCCGGGGCTACAAGGCCGAACCAGTCGCTGCAGCGGATCGGGGCTGTCATCGCGCGCTTTGTATGCTCCGCGCGCCATGCCCCGGCAGCTTAGCCGAGCGTTCGGCGACGCAAGAGGAGAGACCGATGGAGGCGGCGCCGGAAGGCTTCGTGTACGTCGCTGACTTCCTCTCCGCAGAAGAGCAGGCTGCGTTGCTGCGCGAGTTGCGGGCGCTACAGTACCAGCACGATACCTTCCGCGGGCAAAGGCTCAAGCGCGGATATGCCCAGTTCGGCTATGCCTATGTCTCAACCGGACGTAAACTGGAGATCACCGCGGGTGTACCGGAGTTCTTGCGTGCGGTAATTGACAAGGCCAGGCTGCATTGCCCGGACGGCGCCGAGTTCAATCAGTGCATTGTCACACATTACCCGGCGGGGTCGGGCATCGGTTGGCACACCGACGCACCCCGGTTCGGCGAATGTGTCGTTGGAGTGAGCTTGGACGCTGAGGCGCGGTTGCAGTTCCGCCCAAACGGGGCTGAGGAGGCCAGCTACGAGGTTCGGGCGACACCCGGGTCGATGTACCTCATGCGCGGGCCGGTGCGATGGGACTACCAGCACCAAGTGGCGCCGGTTAAGACTGAGCGGTATTCGCTCACCTTCCGTCATGTCACGGAGGGGACAAGCGGTAGCGCCGAACAAAGCGCTGCAGCAGACCGGCCACGCGAATGAGGGTCGTTCGAGCTTCAGCGCCTCCTCCCGCGTGAGCCGGCTGCTGAGCTGTGTCGTTCGGCCCCGGGGGGCGCGTTGATGAGGCACCTGTTGATCGGCCTACTGTTTCTCGCTGCGGCGGGCATACTCGGCGGTGCCGTGTGGGTCGCCGTTCTGATGGTCCGGGGCGGCACGAGTACGGCGGACATGATCGAGGCGTTACGCTTGCAGTGGGCGGTCATGGTTGGCTGCGGGGCAGTCATCGGTGTTGTGGCGGTCATCCTCCAGCGCACGCGGCCACCCGCCGAGCGGTGGGACTGGACGCTCACGGCGAGTCTCGGAGCCGGGTTGTGCCTGTACTGGTTGGTGGTCCGTCCGTGGTTCCCGCGCTCGTGGCTGGACTGGCTGCCCGATTCAGTTGCGGCACTGGTCCCCCTGGCCCTGTCGGTCGGAGTAGCATACGCCGCACTTCGACCGATGATGAAGCGACGGCCGGCCGAACCAATCGCTGCAGCCGACCGGGGCCATCCTCGCGCGTCGTGAAGCCGTCGCGCGGCATGGCCCCGGCGGCTGAGCTTGGTGTTCGGCGAAGGGAGGCTTACGGGATGCCTGAAGATATTCCGTCACCGGAGCAACTCGCTCGACGAGCGGCGTGGTTTGAGGAGTACACCACTCGGCTGGATGCTCAGCCGCCCGATTTGCCCTTGCGTTGCCCTTGCTGCGGCTTCAAGACGCTCGGCGAGCGCGGCGGCTTCGAGATTTGTCAAGTTTGCTTTTGGGAGGATGACGGCCAAGACGACCACGACGCAGACGCCGTGCGAGGCGGCCCCAATGGGTCGCTGAGTCTCGCCGAGGCGCGAGCCAACTACCGGCGATTCGGAGCCTGTGACGCGCGATCAGTCGGCAGCGTGCGTCCGCCCCGGCCGGAAGAGTTCCCCGATTGAAGGCAACGCCGAACCATCCGCTGCAGCCGACCGGGGCAGTCCTTGCAGGTTTCATCCGCCCGCGCAGCGCGCCCCGGCGGCTGAGCGGGGCGTTCGGCGAAGACAGGGACGCGATAGTATGCTGGTTCAAGGCGCCATCTACCCGGTGGGCACAGGCGCGGGGTTCAGCCGGGAGGCCTGGGTCCGGCTGATCGCCAGCCGCCCGGAGTTCCGGAGGCACCCGTCCAGGAAGGTCAAGAACCCCTTCGGGGGGACGATGACCGTGCAGCCGCCCGCCGATGCGGCCGAGGTGGTTTCCTCCGGCCGCGTGGTCGGCGAGGTGTACTGGTCGATGTCGGAGGAGCCGCTGGTCAACGTCAGCCTGGAGTCGGCGTTGCTCCACCTGGCGGAGCAGTGGGCGGAGTCGATGGGCGGCGAGTTCCGGCCCGACGCCTGATGTCCAAACGCCGAACCATCCGCTGCAGCCGACCGGGGCCGCGTTTGCGATGTTGCGCGCTGTGATGTCTCTGTCCGCGGCCCCGGCGGCTGAGCGGGTTGTTCGGCCGCAAGTGGTCGCTTTGGTGGTTGGACTTTTTCCGCTGTGAGAAAGGGCCCTTCATGAAATCGCAAGTGATTACAGTGGCCGTCCTGTGCGCAACCGCGCTGTTCGCTGTCGCCGAAAGTGGTGACAAGCCGAAGTCGGACCACGATCTGATTCAGGGTACGTGGAAAGTCGATTCCACCGAAGAGTCGGGCAAGATATCCCAGGTCCCAGGCGACTTTCGCGTCGTCATCACGGCTGATACGCTGTCGATGAATCCCGGTAAAGACGCCGACTTCAGTATCCCAAGCAGGAAGTATACGTTGGATGCGAGCAAGCGACCCAAGGCAATGGACACCAGCCACGAGCTTGATCCGGGCAAGTCCATTGTCCAATTGGCGATCTATGCCCTCGACGGCGACGAACTCAAATTGTGCTTGGGACGCGCCGGCGAACCGCGCCCGACGAAGTTTGAAAGCAAGGCGGGCGACACCGTAGTTGTGTGGGTTCTCAGACGCGTGCAGCAGGACAAGTAGGCTCCGATGGGTACTGGAGTGGGTACATTAGCCGCCGAACCAGCCGCTGCAGCCGACCGGGGCAGTCCCTGCGGCTTTCCAGCGCCCCCCGCGGTAGGCTCCGGCGGCTGAGCGGGGTGTTCGGCGGCAGAAGGGGGCGTTCGATGAGCGATATCGAGTCCGGCTACCTGGACTACGAAGACGGCAAGGGGCCTCCGCCTGGGCTGCGCCGGCCCGCCCCGGCGACTCCTGGTGACCGTGGCTATCGTCGTCGGGGTGCTGATCCTCGGCGGGAGCGTGCTTGCCCTAATCCCACGCGAGAGCCCCCGCCCGACCAAGCAAGGAGTTCAGTCATGAACGAGAACGAGATCAACCAGGCCGAATGGCAGAACCCGCTCAACTGGTCGGGGCCGAAATGGCTGAGCGTCTACTTCAGCAAGCGGGACACGCGGGTTTTGGTTCCCAAGCAGATGCCCTGGATGGGCGGAACTCTGAACCTCGGCCGCACGGCGGGCGTTGTCTGGCTCGTGGTCATCCTCCTCCTGCTGGCAGTGGCCCCGCTGGCTGTGGCGATAGCTATGCGGGCCCTCTGATCGGCCGGCGGGGGGGTGGTTCTGATGCTCGTCTCTCGGCAACGCTGGCCGCGAACGCGGAGGGCAGCGAAGCGCCGAACCAGCCGCTGCAGCAGACCGGCGGGGCATGACGCCTTTCCTGAGTTCAAGCGCTCTCCAGCCCCGCCGGCTGCTGAGCGGGTTGTTCGGCCTTACGAGGCTCTTGGAAGAGGGAAAAAGGGACATTCTCTATTCCCAGAGACCAGAGCGAATGTCCCCTATTTCCTTCTCTTCGCCGTGCCTTAGGAGTACCTCAGGCACGGCCGTCACGGCCACCCAAAGGATGCCCGCCCGGGAGGAAACCAGCCATGTCCATCTCGGTCGAATGTCACTGTGGCGAGCGTCTGTCGGTCCCATCCGACCTCGCCGGTAAGCGCTACCCCTGTCCCGTGTGCCAGGCGAACCTGGAAGTGCCCAGCGAGGAAACGGCTCACTCGGAGGAGTCCGCTTACCGAGCCGAAGCCATCTGCAAGTGTCCCAAGTGCCGCAAGGAGTGGCCGAATAAGACAGCGGTCTGTATCGAGTGCGGCTACAATTTCCGCACGGGTAAGAAGCTCAAGACGATCCGCAAGGTGCGCGATCGGTACGTGGACCTGGGGAAGCCGTTCCTGGGCTCCTATTCGCGCTACTCGGCTCCGCACCGACAGTAAGGGCCGTCGGTCGCTGGTCATCCACCGGTGGTTCTTCTGGATTCCGCTGCGGACAGCCACCGTGGAGCTGAAAGGCTATGACACCGTGGCCACCGATTACGCCCTGGTAACCCACAGCCGGGGGCAATACGACTGGTACGCACTGGCCCTGAAAGTGACCCGGAAAGAAGCCTCGCAGGATCTGGGATGGGCGCGGCGAGCAGGGGATGCACGCCGTGGTGGACTTGCTCCGGAAGGCGGCGGGACTGACCGTCGGGCGACAGTGACACGTCCCAGACAGGCCATGTAGTGTCACCGAACTGCACAAGCGCGAGCCGGCGGGCATCGAAGTCGTCACAAAGTAGCCAGGTCAGGCCGAACCAGCCGCTGCAGCAGACCGGGGCCGCCATGACGCTCTCGCGCGACATGACGTTTCCCAGGCGGCCCCGGCTGCTGAGCGGGTTGTTCGGCAGGAAAGCACCCACACTTGGGGTTAATGATATGCGTCGTCTCACGCTCCAACGCTACTGTCGCACCGGCGTGCCCTTGCTGCCGGCCATCCTTCTGGTCGCCGGCGTGGTAGGATGCCATTCGTCACCGGGCCCACCGAAACAGCCGAACCAGCCGAAGATTCGCGTCGAGGGCCCGGCGGGAGCGAGGTTCGCCTTCCGGGTGAGCTACTTCGACGGCTCCGGCGATCCCACTTTTTTCGGCACGGACAAGACGCTCCAATCGGGCGTTTGGTCCCAGGACCCTCGACGCCGGCCACCAAGGCGTGGTGGTGCAGGTGGCGCCCAACTTTACGGCTACGGTAACCGTCATTCTGCTCGACGGTGCCACGGAAATTCAACGCGCGACGGCGAAGGGGCAAAAGGAAACGGCAATGGTGCAGGCGGGCAGGGTGGAGGAGGTCCGGCCATACCACCCGTGGGGAGGCAGGTGAAAAGGAATGCAGCAAAGGGGACACTCAAGATAACTAACGCCGAACCATCCGCTGCACCTGACCCCGGCGGCAATCTGGTTTCTTGCAGTTTACGGCCCTCCCGCCGCCGGGGCAGGTGAGCATTGTCGTTTGGCTCGGTCGGAGAAGTAGCCAAGATGAGCAGTACGTCATCACCCGCCGCCGGCCCGCAGCCCGCAGTTTGCTATCGTTGCGGCCAGCCGTTGCAAGGGGTCTGTGTCTTCTGCGGCCGATTCTTCTGCTACCAACACGGCTCGGTATGGAAGCGGGCGTGCAGGCCGCATGCGCGCATCCTCACGGCGGCGGCATTGGCTGTGGCGACGTTACTGTTCGGGGGCACGGTATTGGTCGCCTTGGCGTCCTTGCGTTAGGCCGGTCGCCCATGCAAGGTACGCCGAACAAGCCGCTGCAGCAGACCGGGGCCGCAGTTAGGCTTTCTAATGTGTGCTGTCTCTCCAGCGGCCCCGGCTGCTGAGCGGGTCGTTCGGCGAAGGGAGGAACGGCGAATGCGCTGGGACCAATGTGGCGCCTGCTTTTTTGGCGGCGCGTTTCTGGTAAACGCGATTCCCCATTTCGTGAGCGGGGTCATGGGGCACACATTCCCGAGCCCGTTCGCGCCGGCAGGCGAAGGAGTATCGCCGGCGTGGGTCAACGTCCTGTGGGCCTCCACGAACTTCGTCTTCGCATACCTACTCCTAGCGCGGGTGGGAAAATTCGAGTTTCGCAGTTGGCTTCATGTTCTAGGCGCGGCGCGGGCGGTCTGGCGGCGGCGTTGCTGCTCTCAATCATCTATGGGTGCCGCTATGGCGGTCTGTGAGGAGACTATAAAGAGCATAGCGCCAAGCAAAGTTTGGGAGCAATCAACGGAGGGCACCGCGGACGCCGCCCTTCTGCTTGGTGGTAGAGGGTTGAACACAATTACCGAAGAGGAAAAGGGGAAGGCGTAAATACCCACGCCGAACCAGCCGCTGCAGCAGACCGGGGCCGCAGGTAGGCGTTGCGCGGTTCAAAGCCTCTTTAGCGGCCCCGGCTGCTGAGAATCTGTTCCAGAAGGGCGAGGAAACCCCGCCCCTACTGAGAAATCCGCCGTAGGGGCGGGGTTTCCCCGCCCTTCTCTACCCTTCTGGAACAGATTCTGAGCGGGTTGTTCGGCGAAGAGACTCGCCAATGGTTAATCCGAACGAGAATCTGGCGGGTCGGATTCGCAAGGGCCAACTCATGGGCTTCTTACGAGGCGACCTGTTTACGGTCCAGCTCAACGACGGCGTCACGATCACCGCCGTGATGCCCGAAGAGTTGTTCGGGGTTTACAACCCGAACGAGCCGCTCAACCGGGTCAACCGCCCGCGGGTGGATGTGGAGATGCGTGAGCCGCCGGCGCTCCCAAAGATCGTGGCGGCGCGGCCGTCGTCGTTCTGTGGGCCAGGCTACTGAGAGCGGTGAAGTCGAAACGCCGAACCAGCCGCTGCAGCAGACCGGCGGGGCAGGACGCCTTTCCAAAGTTTAACGCCTCTCCAGCCCCGCCGGCTGCTGAGCGGGTTGTTCGGCCGCAGAGGGCGTAGTGATGGCGCGGCAACTGGACACTTCTCTGTACCGTGAGGTCCGCAACGCCAGCGGGTCGGTCAAGCGCCCGTGAACTTATTGCTGCCGGGGCGGACGTGAACCGCCGCCACAAGTACGGCACCACACCACTGTGGAGGGCAGCCTATCACGGCCGAGAGGACATTGTGGCAGTCCTGCTCGCGGCCGGCGCGGATGTTGGCTTGTACGACGACGAAGGGGGCGGCCCGCTGCATTGGGCGGCCCGCAACGGCCACGTCGCGGTCGTGGAAATGCTGCTGGCGCACGGGGCGGACCCGAACGCACTGCGGAATGGCGACTATTCGGTCTTGGCGGCCGCCATCTTCGGCGGTCACGCCGCGGTCGTCCACCGGTTGGTCGAGGCCGGGGCGGCGGTCGATCACCGATGCTCCGGGCGTACGATGCCGGAGTTCGCGCAGAGTTACGGATACCCCGAGATCGCCGTCTTTCTCAGGCGGTGGCGCTGGACAAGGCCGGCCGAACCATCCGCTGCAGCAGACCCGGCCCGCGATGTCGGTTCCCCGACTGATAGTTAGGCGGCGCGGGCCGGGCTGCTGAGCGGGTCGTTCGGCACTCCGTCGGCGACAGGGTTCCGGCCCTCGGTCGCTGACAACTAGTTGTCAGCGACGGGGGGCGAAGGGGTGTGGCATCGTCGGCGCTTTGCGCGCCGGCGGGGGCGTCCGGCGCGGTCTCGTCGCGGGATGGGCCGCCGGAAGGCGGTGGTCGCGCGGCGCCGGAGTGGTCCAGGTTGCCGGGAGTCCGGCCTCGGCGGGGAGCGGGATGCGGTAAGGAGGTCGCCGCGGCCTCCCTCGGGCGCGATCCGTGCCGAACCAGCCGCTGCAGCAGACCGGGGCCGCCGTTAGGCTTTTCGAGGTGTTAAGCCCCTCCGCGGCCCCGGCTGCTGAGCGGGTCGTTCGGCACTCCGTCCTCGACAAGATTCCGGTCCTCGGTCGCTGACAAGGAGTTGTCAGCGACGGGGGGGCGAAGGGGTGTGGCGCGCGTCGGCGCTTCGCGCGCCGGCGGGGGCGTCCGGCGCGGTCTCGTCGCGGGATGGGCCGCCGGAAGGCGGTGGTCGCGCGGCGCCGGAGTGGTCCAGGTTGCCGGGAGTCCGGCCTCGGCGGGGAGCGGGATGCGGTAAGGAGGTCGCCGCGGCCTCCCTCGGGCGCGATCCGTGCCGAACCAGCCGCTGCAGCAGACCGGGGCCGCATTACGCCTTTGCAGAGTGTGAAGTCTCTCCGGCGGCCCCGGCTGCTGAGCGGTGTGTTCGGCGAGCGAGGAAAGAAGAATGGCTACGCGGCCAAGGGTGTTTGAGGTGCCCGAAATCGAGGCCACACTTCGGGCGCAGGGAGTCCCTGAAGGCTCGATCGAAGAGACGATCAGCTTCATGAGACTCGTGATCCCCGTCGTCATCCGAAAGGCTGGTGCCGACGGGATCGTCAAATCCTTCGGGGACGCCGTGCCCGAGTGGGAGTTATCCGAGGGCAGGGCCCGGCAGATGGCACCCTACATCGAGAAGTGGGCGAATGCATGCCTGGACCGTTTCAAGGCCGATCGGGCAGCGGAACGAACCGCTGCAGCGAACCGGGGCCGGGGGAAGAAAAAGGGACATCGTGAGTTCAAAGCGCCGAACCAGCCGCTGCAGCAGACCGGGGCCGCATTACGCCCTTGCGCGGTATACTGTCCCCTCCGCGGCCCCGGCTGCTGAGCGGTGTCGTTCGGCATTGGAGACTACTATGGCGACTGAATCGTGGGCTGTCACGGCGGGCATTGCATCGATAGCATTTGCCTGCGCTGTCTACTACACAGCAACGGCTTGGTTTGCTCACCGTGAGCGGATGGCCAATATCCAAAAAGACATCGACCCGAACCAAGTCAGAGACAGGGCAAGCTCATCGGAGTTAGCGGATCGGGTGCTGGCGCTTGAACAGGAAGTCGCCCGTCTACGGAGGCCATCGGAATCTCTCTCCCAAGGAGACGGGAAACCACCGCTTTCCACCGAGTTCAAGAAGTCGCCCGTGTTTCCGAAGTGAAGGAAGCAGCAAAACACTCGCTGCAATGTGTCGCAAACGGAGACATTCAAGAAACTCGCGCCGAACCATCCGCTGCAGCAGACCGGGGCCGCAGTGAGGCTTTCTGAGTTGTGAAGTCTCCCCTGCGGCCCCGGCGGCTGAGCGGGGTGTTCGGCGAAGGAGACCGTCGGATGGCAGTATCTGGTCCCTGGTTCTGTGATTCATGTGGTCATCCCATCGAGAAGCCCGAAGACGGGATGGTTCAGTGGCTTCACCACTACGTCGATGGTCGTCCAAGCGGCCGTGACCTTCGCATTGTGCATCACCTGACGAAAAGCCCGATTGGAGGTGGCGCGGCTGCTACCCCGATGAGCGAGCTGAAAACCGTAAGGACGGGTCCAGTTTATCCGACTGGCATCTGTATCATACACTCGGGCCAGATGGGCTTGTACGGCTGTTGTCGCTCCTTGAGGAAGGCGAGTTTCCCGCTCCCGAAGTGAATCGGGTTATCATGCGGCTGTTTGTTCCCGGCTATGAGCAGGCTCGCAGATACGCGGATCGAGCCATCGCCGGAGGGGTTCTTGAGCCCAATATGCCGGCAGGATACTTCTTCCAAAGCCAGATACAAGCGATCAACGACAGCATACCGCAGTTGGAGAGCTAGACCGACGCCGAACCATCCGCTGCAGCCGACCGGGGCAATCTTTGCGGCTTTCATATGCTCCGCGCGGTAGGCCCCGGCGGCTGAGCTTTGTGTTCGGCAAGGAGCATCGATAATGAATTGGCCACCGCTAGGGTCAGTCGGATACGCCTTCGACACGCTATCCCCATCTGGGACCGTACAGATCAACGGCTCACTTTACCCCGCCCGAGCCGACAGGGGAGCGATCGAAGTGGGCAGACATGTTGTCGTGACTGGTTTTGACCCTTCCGGTTTGTTCGTCCGCGAGTCTGTCGCGTCGCAAGCGGGACTGGCAACGAAGCCTATGATGCTGGACGACCTAATCAGGGTGCCTGGGCAGAGAAGCAGTGCAGAAAGCGGAGAGGGCCAGAGAGCCGGGGCCGCCAGTGCGCGGAGCCTCTCTACCCATCGTCAATCCGTTCGCGGGAACTCCGGCTCCTGGAAGAGCTGGGTTCGGCAGCCGGGTCCAGGTGAATTCCGACGCCCGCTGAGCTCTTTGATCACCACGTTCGCCGTACTCTGGGGCCTGGGTGCGACGGTCGGGATCATTGTCATCACCTCGGAACTTCAAGGCTCTAGAGATACATGTGCCATGTTCCTGTTTGCTTTCGCAGGCATGGTCATGTACTCCCTCTTTCGCCTGGCCAGGCGCATCCGCGCACCGCATGCCTTCCGTTCTCTGGAACGCGATCTTCGAGCCCCTGTGTTGTTGTTGCGAGCCTTCCGCGATGACGTGCTTGAGCTAGGCGACTTCACCGAAGGCGGCTCCAAAGGCTGTAACCCTGTTGGCATTTTTTTCTTCCAGGGTGTAGCGCGGACGTTTGAAGAATTTCTGTACGAGAAGCTATCCCTGGATGGTCCTGTCCTGGCCATCGGCCGTCCTGGCCAGATGGTTGCTCCCCTGGGAGCTGGGCGGTTCTGGGTCGATAACGGAACATGGACGAAGGTGGTGGACCAGTTACTGAAAGAATCACGATATGTGGTAATGATTATGGGTAAGCTGCCTCCCCTCCCTCTGGGAAAGCCCGACGGATTGAATTGGGAAGTTGAGCGGCTCTTCTCTATGCGCGAGTGCCAAAAAGTGATCTTTGTGATGCCGCCAGTCAGCGAATCCGAAGTCGCCGTGCGCTGGCAACTCTATCACCAACGGTCCAACGGCCGTCTGCCTCCCTACCAGGGGGGCGAAACTGCGGCCACTTTCAAGAGGGACGGGACGTGCCAGGTCGTGCGGGTCGAACCGACAGGTCGGATTCATAAGTCGTACCCTCGCGACCGTCGCGCCTACGAGTTGGCCCTTGTGGGGGCGTACTGAACCGTCGCAGAGGCCGAACCATCCGCTGCAGCAGACCGGGGCCGCGATGACGCCTCCGCGCGGTAGGTGTCCTTGCCCGCGGCCCCGGCGGCTGAGCGGGGTGTTCGGCGGCAGCGACACGAAGGAACGTCATGAGCAGGATGAGACACTCTGGCCTCGGCTGCGTAACGCTGCTTGTCATCGGCGGGGTCGTCTACGTATGGTCGCAGAGCGTGGTCGGGGGAGTCGTCACAACCGTCGTCGCGGTGTCGCTACTCGTCTACCTCAACTTACCGAGGCGATGCAACATCTGCGGTAACGTCCTCAAGCGATCGACCTATGTCTGGAGGATCGATGGCAAAAAAACTCGGGTATGCCCGCACTGTAACAGTTCGCTGGAGCGCCGCCAGAGCCGCAGAGGTATGAGCCGGTATAATCCTTGACAGGTCCGTTGGCGGCCGGCGCTTGAAAGCGGGACGGCGTGATGAGACTGAAACGGGGACGCCGTAAGCTGAGAACGCCGAACCAGTCGCTGCAGCCGACCGGGGCCGCCGTCACGCCTTGGCGCGGTGTGAAGTCTCTCCCGGCGGCCCCGGCGGCTGAGCTTGGTGTTCGGCGACACAAGGGGGTTCCACATGGCTGACGAAAACGTGACGCGGCGAGAGGCCGTAAAGAAGGCTGCGGCTGGCATTATCGCCGCCGGCCTCTCTGGGTGTGGCGGCGGTGCAGCCGTCGGGATACCCGCTGGCGTTCTCCTCCTCCGCCAGCAAGTCGATGAGTTGCTAAAAGCGGCCAACTACGCGATCGACACCTTCGGGAAGGAATCGGCGGCGTGGCGGACCAAACTCGATGAGTTGCACGACAAACTGAAGGCGACAGGCCAAGAGTTGCTCGCCAATGACCTTCGGGCGTATACGGATCGCACTATCGGTAAGGCCGGTGAGGAACTCCGCTGCAACGTCGATTTCATCGAGGGCAAGGTCAAGAAGTATCTCGTCGCCTTGCGTGACTCCCTCGCCGAAGCCAAGAATAAGCTGCTGCTCACCACGGACCTCAAGACGGCCCAGGAAATCGTCGCAGGTCTCGCGGTGAAGGTGGATGCCGACGTGACGCCCGGGGTCTGCGGCTTCTCGCCGGCCGTGATCAACGTCACCTGGGCGGACCACCGCTCCCCGCGAGTGTCGGGTGTTCAGGGCAACCATGTGTACCTGTCCGGGTACGGGTTGAAGCTCAGCGATCCCAAGGCTCTGACATTGTGGGTCGAGAGCGCCGACAAGAAGCGGCGCGAGGTCACGCAGCACCTGACGGTCCACACCGCGTACTCGGCAAGCATCGACCTAAGTGACACGGGGCTGCGATTCACCCCCGACAACGCCCAGGACCGGCGGATTCTCCTGCTCTACCGCGATGCCGAGATCGGCGCGGTCAAGCTCCAGTGGGCCGACGCCCCGCCGGTCCCGCCGAAACTGGCGAACATCAAGTCGGTCCTCACGACCACCACACATAAGGAGGCCGGTGGGCAAGTCGAACTCACATTCTTCCACGCCGACCGCAAGCTCGCCGATTCGCTCCACGCCCAAAAGCGGCGCATTCCTCTCATCAACAGGGACATCGACTTCACGGGGCACATCGGTGCTTACCAGACGTGGGAGAAGGGCGACGTCCAAACCTTCATCCCGCCTGGCGGGCTCGGGTTCGCCCCGGAGTACAAGCCCGGTGACAAGATCAAGGTCCAGATCGCGCTCGGGGCGGTCCCCTACGAGACGAACATCAACTGGCGGGGCGAGATCACGTTCTCGGTGATCCTCGACGACAAGCGCGAGATCCCACTCGGCTCCAGCGGTGGGTTCTGGTTCCGCAACAACGTCGTCGAAGACCCGCAGCACCTGCGCGGGAACCGAATCATTGAGGTGACGTTCGATCTTCCCCCGCTTTCTCCAAAGTAGCGGGCCCCCTGGTCGCTCGATCCTTGCATCCCGGCGGTCGTGGCCGAACCAGGCGCTTCAGCAGACCGGGGCCATTTTCGGCTCTCCTGAGTTTCTTCTCGGCCCGGCCCCGGCGGCTGAGCGGGTTGTTCGGCGAAGGAGCCGCGAGGTGTTGAACATCGGTCAACGTCTGGTCGAACTGTGGCGCGGCGCCGGCCTCACCATCCGCCCGCCGACCGGGCGGGAAGCCATTCAGGCATTCGAGTCCAAGTACAACGTGGTCCTCCCGACCGACATGCGGGAATACTACCTGACAGTGGACGGGATGGAGGACGAACTGGACCCTGGGATGAACCGCTTCTGGCCTCTTGAGATGGTCAAACCGGTTGAGGAGGAGCTATCTGAACGCCACAAGGACCGCTTGGCGTACCCCGGTTGCTTCTTGTTCGTCGATCACTGCATTTGGTCTTGGCGTGGGCCGTCCGACTGGGCAAGGAGCCGACAGCGAGGTCGGGGCCGGTGTTCCAAGTCACCGCCAGCGACTTGCCCTGGACGGCAAATCGCTTCGTCTTTCACGGCGTTCGTGGAGATATACCTTGCCAACCAGTACAGTGTCCTTTGAGGTGCAGCGGCCAACGCCGAACCAGCCGCTGCAGCAGACCGGGGCCGCATTACACCCTTGCAGCGTTCAACGTCGCTCCAGCGGCCCCGGCCGCTGAGCGGATTGTTCGGCGAAAGAGGGCGTCCCGATGGGCACGGTCATCGCCTACACCTGCGATCACTGCCCTCTGGCCTTCGAGGTTGGTGAGTACGCCCACTGGGACTTGCACGGGGATACCGTCAAGGCCGTCTGCGGGGTTTGTGGCACGACGCATCGGCTGGAGTCTAAACGGGGTGCGTATCGGGTGTTGGCCTGGCCCGGCCCCGTCCGGTTACTCCCGCTCGTCGAGCGGGTGTCGGCCTGGGGCGACGGCAGCCGCTGCCAAGACTATGAGTGGCCCTTCGCCGAGTTGGACTGGCAGGTGGTGGCGCAACTCCCGGCGGCCCCGGCGCTAGGCCAAGTAGCCTGCGGCCGGTGTGGCACGGTCGGCCGGTTGGTGTCTCTGGAGCAGGTCAGCGTCGCCGGGCGTGAGCGGTGTCCCGTTTGCAGCGGGTCGTTGGCCATGGCCTACTTCGATACCGTCAACTGAGGCGAGCAAACGCCGAACCAGCCGCTGCAGCAGACCGGGGCCGCATTAAGGCTCTCTGAAGTGTCAAGTCTGCTCCGCGGCCCCGGCTGCTGAGCGGGTTGTTCGGCACTCTGTCCTCGACAGGATTCCGGCCCTCGGTCGCTGACAAGGAGTTGTCAGTGAGGGGGGGAAGGCGTGCGGCGCTGCGGGAGGCGGCGCCGCCGGGTCGCGCGCCGGCGGGGCGCCGCCGGAAGGGGTCGTCGCGCGGCACCGGAGTGGTCCAGGGGTCTGATCGCAGCGGGGCCGGGATGCGGAAGTCCGGTCATCGCGGCTTCCTTCGGGCGCGATCCGTGCCGAACCATCCGCTGCAGCAGACCGGGGCCGCATTACGCCCTTGCGCGGTATGATGTCTCTTCAGCGGCCCCGGCTGCTGAGCGGTGTCGTTCGGCGAGGGAGGCCGGTTGCCACCGACCGGCGGCGGAACTCAATGACTGGTTTGACGTCAAGGAGGCGCCATGACGGTCAAGCGAATGGACAACGTCGGCATCGTGGTAAAAGACATCGACGCCGCCATCGCGTTCTTCACCGAACTGGGCCTCAAGCTCGAGGGGCGTGCCCCCATCGAAGGGGACTGGGCTGATGGCGTCACCGGGTTGCGCGGCATGCGTGTCGAGATTGCCATGATGCGCACGCCAGACGGTCACAGCCGGCTCGAGCTGTCCCGATTCCTCGCGCCGCCTGTGGCCGCCGATCACCGCAGCGCCCCGGTGAACTCTCTCGGTTACTTACGCGTCATGTTCACCGTGGAGGACATCGACGATACGCTCGCCCGTCTCGGCAAACGCGGCGCGGAGGTCGTCGGCAGAGTGGTCCAGTATGAGGACACGTATCGGCTCTGCTACATCCGCGGACCCGAAGGAATTCTCATTGGGCTTGCGCAGGAACTCTTGCAGCAGACTTCCCGATGACCAAGGGCACGCCGAACCATCCGCTGCAGCAGACCGGGGCCGCATTACGCCTTTGCAGAGTGTGAAGTCTTTCCAGCGGCCCCGGCTGCTGAGCGGGGTGTTCGGCGAAGAAAGGTGGATCGGCTTGCGGTTCTTTACGATGGCATGGTGGTGCGGGGTCCAGACCGGCGACAGTGGCGATCCTTCGTCCGCATACACCGCGCACCTGGTCGCCCTCCGCGACCGCTTGCCGCCGGACCTGCTCGCCACCGAGGAGTCAGTTTCCTTGCACGACACCCGGTTGCGGGAGTTGCGATTTCTGGCCGCTGAAAAATCGTTGTCTTTGGGGCTGGACAGTTATGGCGGCGAGGAGAGGCTTACTCTGTTCTATAGCGGCGTCGAGCGGTTCGAGAGTTTGGCCGATCCCAAGGTCGACTTGGGCGGCCCGGCAGGCTACGGCGACCTGGGTTACTGCGAAGTAGCCATGCTTCCTAGCGGAGCGCTGGAGCATCGACTGTTATTCTCCAGCGGCATCGAGTTGGCCGTGGTGTTCCGGGGTTTCCGGCTTCAACGAGTCCAAAACGCCGAACCAGCCGCTGCAGCAGACCGGGGCCGCAGTTAGGCCTTCCGGAGTGTTAAACCCGCCCCGCGGCCCCGGCTGCTGAGCGGGTTGTTCGGCGACGGAGGGCAAAGATGGCGGACGCGACGGCGCATTACGCGGAGAGACCTCTCTGGGCGGGGCGCCCTTCGCCTGTCGCCTACCTTTCCACCTTCATCCTCTGCGCCCTGTTCTGCTGGCTGGTCGTCCCGATATTCGTGGCGATCTGGACGTGGCTGGAAGTGACCTCGGTGAGCTACGAAGTCACGACTGAGCGATTCCGTCGGTCTAGCGGTTTTTTGTCACGCCGAACCGAAGACTTGGAGTTGTACAGGATCAAACAAACCACCTTCGATCAACCGTTCATCCTGCGAATCTTCGGATTGGCTAACGTGATGATCGTCAGTTCCGACGTGAAGACCCATAGGTGGATAATCGGTGCCATTCCCGTTCGAGATGCGAAATTCCTGTGGGAAGAACTCCGGGGGCAAGTGGAGCGGTTGCGTACTCTCAAGCAAGTCCGTGAGCAGGATGTGAGGTAAATCGAGCCCAACTATTCACCACAGCCGGCGATCGGCTCAAAGCCGCCGGTCGCCGCTGAAGTTGGCAAAACGCCGAACCAGCCGCTGCAGCAGACCGGGGCCGCATTACGCCCTTGCGCGGTATACTGTCCCCTCCGCGGCCCCGGCTGCTGAGCGGTGTGTTCGGCGAAGAGAGAGCGGCGATGGAATTGCGCGACTGGTATCATGTGCAGATCAGCGACTCCGGCATTTTCTTGCGCCTCGCCGCCGGGCCAAACGGCTTGGCAGGCGGAGATCCCGTGGGCGGACATCGTCCGCGTCTGCTTCAAGTCGGAGGGCGGCCTGCAATCCGACGGCTGGTACATCTTCACCAAGGGCCGGCCGGAGAGTTACCCCGTGCCGGTCGAGGCCGATGGGGGCGACGCGCTGCTGGACGCGTTGTTGAAGCGCAAGCTGTTCGACGCGAAGTTGGCGATCCGGGCCGCGAGCGCCTTCAACGAGGTGTTTTGTTGGCCGCCGCTTGAGGAGTAAAAACGCCGAACCAGCCGCTGCAGCAGACCGGGGCCGCATTACGCCCTTGCGCGGTATGATGTCTCTTCAGCGGCCCCGGCGTCTGAGCGGGTTGTTCGGCAACCTCCGTCTCCGAAGTCATGCCGGTTTAACTGGTTACGGCCGCCGACGAACTATTTCGGCTTGTTACACTCTGTCCACTGGCCGGTCGCCCTCGCGGGGGCTATGCCGACAGCCGCGGCGGCGGGTCACAGAACTAGCGTTGCCATGACCCGCCGCCGCGGCTGTCGGCGGGGCGACGGCGGGGCTCCCTCGTTCGCGGGGGCTTGGTGCGGCCCCGGCCGGGTCGCCGCCGCGCGGGGCCGCCGCCGGGGTGGCGGTGTTGCGGCGCGGGCACGGTTGCCGAACCAGTCGCTACAGCGGATTCGGCCGACGGCCGCGGATCGGGCACGGCCGTTGCGTCTCGGACGACGATGCGGAAACCACAGTCGGCCGAACCGCTGAGCTCCGCTCGTTCGGCTTTTCCAGTGGACCGACTGCTGCGCTTGGTCGTTCGATCGAGGTATCGACAACGGGAGTACCCTCCGGCCATGGAACTCTTCGATTTGCAGGCGGCCGCCGGCTTGTCGGTCGGCAAGAAGATTCCGCCCCTGAAGTTTAAGGAAGTTCTGCCCCATGGGGCGCTGGAACAAGACCTGGAGGATCTGATCGTCGCCCAGCCCACCCTGCTGAACTGGTCGGATGTCCTCTCCTTTGAGAGTCCCGACTTGCTCATCATCGGCCGTCAACCCCGTACTCAGACCCGCAAACGAGCTGACCTGTTCGCCGTCACCGCCGACGGAGAATTGGTGGTCATCGAGATCAAGCGGGACGCCCAGGACGAGAAGGGCCGCCGTGAGGCCATGGAGTTCCAGGCCATCCGGTATGCCGCTGCGAGCCGTAAGATGACAGCCTCCGCCATCATCGACATGCTCGCCGAATACCTGAAGAGCTTTGCGGACGCCGACAAGGATCAGAGCGCTGAGCCGGGGGCCGCCTACCGGAGCCAAGCTGTTTCACTGCTCTGCAGGCACCTTGCGGACGCGGATAACGAACCGAGCGAGGCCGACCTCGACGGTCTACTCGACCCGAGGACCAAACAAAAGATATACCTCGTGGCAGCAGGATACGAGCCCGACGTTCTCTCGGCGTGCGCCTGGCTACGCGAACACGAAATCGACATCGCTTGCTTCCGCCTGCGACCGTACCGGATCGGCACCCAACTGCTTTTGGAGCGCGAGCGCCTCATACCCCCGCCGGAACTGGATGATTTCCTTATCGGGATGTCTTCCGGCGGCGATGGCAGCGTCCCGAAAGCGCCAGGGCCGATCGACCGCGCAAAGTCTGACAAGCCAAGCTCCATGGCGTGGGACGATGATGCCGAGAACGAGCAAACCGTGTCGTCGTGGAAGGATGTCCTCGTCGAAGGCGCTAAGAAGCTGCTGGCCCTGGGCCTGCCTCTGGACGCGCTGCCGATGAAGCGGGCGGTGGACGGCGCTAACCTGATCAGTCCACGGGAGGTGCGGCCAGATCTCCACATCGAGACCAACGCCAGCTCCGAGCTTATCATGCAGTGGCTTTCCAAAATGCTCCAAGAGAGGAAGAAGCCCAAAGGCTTCCTGCAAATCGTGACCAAGTCCGGGAAGACGATTGAACTACCCCAGGGGGCAAAAGGGGAAGCAGGGGGCCTTGTGTAACAACCCAAGGACGATTCATGTGGATCTTCACCAAGCATGGCTTTTTCAGCGCCGTTGTGCACCGGCAGGGAGACGGCAGGCACGGCCAGCCTGTCGATCCCGACCGCATGATGGTCCGGGCGCAGAAACCGGGGCCATCTGGAAGCGCTGAAGAAGCGGTTCGCCGCCCTGCTCGGCCAGTGCGACATTCTGGAGTCGGCCGGGACCGATTACGCCTTCCAACTCTTCGTCAGCAAGGCGGCGTGGTCCCAGGTGCTTTCCGGCCTGGTCGAGGAAACCGACTACGACAACTTCAAGTCGGAGGTCGCCCGCCACCAGGGGCGCGCCGGGGCGGCCTACGAGCGGTCGCTGCATGAGGTCTGGTCGGTGATGCACCAGCTGCAGAAGTGAGGGTCAAGCGCCGAACCAGCCGCTGCAGCAGACCGGGGCCGCAGTCAGGCTCTCCGAAGTGTGAAGTCCGCCCCGCGGCCCCGGCGGCTGAGCGGTGTGTTCGGCCTCAGAAGACAGGTTCTCGCCGTTGCGGGCTTCGCATCGAGCGCCTCGCTGAACCTTGTCGTTATCCGCGTCTGGCGGTCGGGAGTGACAACTACATGGCACTCTACATTGTCGTCCATCATCCCTCTGATCCCAACCAGCCGTATGTCAACGAATCGGGCCCCAACCACCCACCTGCTGCGGACCATCGCAACTACACCGAAGTTCGTCCGCGATCACGCGGACGCGCTGCGGCCAGGTCAGCGAATCCTGATTCACCGTTGTGGTTGGGGCGAGTTTGCTCCTGTGATCTGCTGTTCCGTCGCCGTCGAACAGGTAACACCATACTTTATCCGTGTCACCGATGTGAGGGTTATGGACCAGACGCCGCCGTTCCAGCCGATGCCGGGATGCGGCCACTATGAACACGGCCGGTGACCAGCTTGGATCATGTAGCGCAGCTAAGCGGTCGGGCCGAACCAGCCGCTGCAGCAGACCGGGGCCGCATTACGCCCTTGCGCGGTATGATGTCTCTTCAGCGGCCCCGGCTGCTGAGCGGGTTGTTCGGCAACCTCCGTCTCCGAAGTCATGCCGGTTTAACTGGTTACGGCCGCCGACGAACTATTTCGGCTTGTTACACTCTGTCCACTGGCCGGTCGCCCTCGCGGGGGCTATGCCGACAGCCGCGGCGGCGGGTCACAGAACTAGCGTTGCCATGACCCGCCGCCGCGGCTGTCGGCGGGGCGACGGCGGGGCTCCCTCGTTCGCGGGGGCTTGGTGCGGCCCCGGCCGGGTCGCCGCCGCGCGGGGCCGCCGCCGGGGTGGCGGTGTTGCGGCGCGGGCACGGTTGCCGAACCAGTCGCTACAGCGGATTCGGCCGACGGCCGCGGATCGGGCACGGCCGTTGCGTCTCGGACGACGATGCGGAAACCACAGTCGGCCGAACCGCTGAGCTCCGCTCGTTCGGCGGCAGGCGTGCTGTGTGGTATGCGGCTCTATCACTACGTCGGCCCGCGGGACATCGCCGAGCGCGTGAAAGGCGCACCGTCCGGGGCTGCTATCGCGTCGGCCGGTGACGTGCTGACGTGGGCGCGAGCGACCGGCCAGCGGCCGGATGCGCGGGGCTGCGTCATCGCCACCTTCGTCGTTGATGCGGGCGGCGTCTTGCGCCTGGCCGACCGCCGCAGCGAGCATGTGGCGTGCGCGGGAGGCGGGCCGGTGCAGGCCGCCGGCGAGATCACTCTGGCCTTGCGGGATGCGTCGGTGGAGGCCGAGGCCGTCAGCAACCAGTCCACCGGCTTCTGTCCGGAGCCGGAGTCGTGGCCGGAGGTGCAGGCGGCGTTGCACCGCGCGGGGCTGAAGCCGCCGAAGGGCGTCGAGCCTGCGTGCGTCTTCCGCCAGTGCGTGCACTGCGGCGGCATCAGCCTGGTCAAAGATGGGGTGTTTGAGTGCGGCGTGTGCGGGGCCGATCTGCCCTCGGAGTATAACTGTCAGCCGGGGTAGCGCCGCCGAACCAGCCGCTGCAGCAGACCGGGGCCGCAGTTAGGCTCTCCGGGGTGTTAAGCCTCTCCAGCGGCCCCGGCTGCTGAGCGGGTCGTTCGGCGAAACTGAGGTCCGACATGAAATGTCCTCAATGCGGTTCGGACATGAAATCGGGCGTGGCTGTCGTCAAGGCGAAGCCGGGATTGCTAAGAATCTGTTCCAGAAGCCTGGTTTCGCCGTGGGAAACCCGCAAAAACTAAGCAATTTCGGGACTTCTGGAACAGATTCTAAGTATGTTCGCCGGGATTAACGGGTTCCAGCACCTCTGGTTTGTGCCCGCCGATCTCTCGAACCCTCCGGCAATGCCGCCCACGATAAGCGGGGAGGGCGAATTGCTCCAAAAAGCGTATCAAGCGGGGACCGCTTTTCGCTGTGGACAGTGTAAGGCAGTGGTCCTTTTGCACTCAGACGCGGGCCGTAGTTCCGCCGAACAAGTCGCTGCAGCAGACCGGGGCCGCAGTTAGGCATTTTCGAGTGTTAAGCCCCCTCCGCGGCCCCGGCTGCTGAGCGGGTTGTTCGGCTCTGCTGGGACGGCCTTGCGACGTGTACGCCATTGGCGTATACTTTCCCAATGCGGTTTATCGAAACCCCGATCTTCACTCGGACCCTCTTGGCCCTGCTCGACGATGAGGCATATCGCCTCTTGCAGCTGGCACTTTTCCGGCGGCCAGAGCGTGGGGCGATGATCCAAGGCAGCGGCGGCTTGCGGAAGTTGCGCTGGCCGCTTCCCGGCCGGGGCAAGCGGGGCGGCCTCCGCATCATCTACTTTTGGGACGAGGCCAGCGAGACTTTCTACATGCTCCTGGCTTATCCCAAGAACGAGCAAGAAGACCTTACCGTTCAGCAACTCCGCGTGCTGCGTCGTCTGGTTCGGGAGGAGTTCGGATGAAGAAGCAAGAATTTGAGAATCTGGTCGATAGCATCCGGCAGGCCGGCCGCATCCGCCGCGGGGCAGCGGAGCCAAGCCGCGTGGTGGAGTTGGCGCCGGTAAACGTGAAGGCGATCCGAAGGCGGCTGGGGAAGTCGCAGTCGGAGTTCGCGCGGATGATCGGGGTGAGCGTCTCGACGTTGCAGAATTGGGAGCAAGGGCGGCGGCGGCCGGACGGCCCGGCCCGCGCCCTACTGCGAGTCGCAGCGGTACATCCCGAGGCGGTAGCGGCTGCGCTAGCGAATTAGGGTCTAGCAGAGCCACTAACTAGCTCGGCGATCAAAAATCGTGTGCGCAATGTTTGACAAGCGGTTCTGGATCAGTTAGCCTAGCCAGCCTACGGCTGGCGAGGCTAAACCGCCGACGGCAAGCCGGGATAGATTGCACGGCGCAATGTCCGATAACTTGTTCGGCGAAGAGAGGCGGCAGATGGAGTGGTCGGAGCGGGTCATCACCGAGTTGCCGCTCCGGTCGCTGTGGGACGATCGCGGCCTGCTCCGGGCCGCTTGGGACCGCGATCTCGCGGCAGTCCAACTGCGTGAACTTCTGCGGCAGGGTCCGGTTCGCTTCGTGGTGGCCGAAGTCGTAGCCCGGCCGCGTTGGGTGCCGGAGGCGGCTTGCTTCGACTTCTGGAAGGCCGAGGTCAAGCCGCACCTAGCCGAGCCGGATCGAGGCGCAGTTGATCTGGAGCGTTTTCCGGGCGGGTATTGCTACTTCGCCTCCGAGTGGAGGGGAGCCGGCGGGTCGCCTGTCGTCGTCTTGCAGTGCTGTCACTGACCAAAGGCAGAACGCCGAACCAGCCGCTGCAGCAGACCGGGGCCGCCGTCAGGCTCTCGCGCGCGCCGTCCCCCCAGGCGGCCCCGGCTGCTGAGCGGGGTGTTCGGCGACGCGGAGGGTGATGTGGACATGACCGAGCCGCGCCGCGAATCGGCGAAGAGGTGGCGCATCGGCCGCGTGCTGGCGATCTACTGCGGGACCGGCATAATCGTTGGCTGCGCGTCCGGGTTGGTCCTGCGCATGGCCGCCCTGCCTCCGGCGCTGGCCGCAGGCTTTGTGAGCGGCGCATTGGTGGCGTTGGCTCCGGTACTCAACTGGATGGTCCGCTCGGGCAAGGCGCCTTGGCTCCTGAAGGAGTAACGCCGAAGCAGGGCGTCCCTCCGCACCGGCCATGCGCCGCTTGGCGTCGTCAACGCGGACATGCAGCGAAATCGCCGAACCATCCGCTGCAGCCGACCGGGGCCGCCGTCAGGCTCGCGCGACATGAAGTCTCTCCAGGCGGCCCCGGCGGCTGAGCGGGGTGTTCGGCGGTACAGACTTCCCGTACTCGAAGAACGCAATGACAGAGGCCCTCGGCGGCGACACGCGGCGGATCGACTGGTGGCGCAAGTCGTGGATGGGATCAGCGTTTCATTACAGGGGAACCAGAGACACAGGGGGATTCCGGTTCGAGCCATTCGAGAGAACGAGTCTCAGGTTTCCTCCTCCGAGTAACCTCTCCCCTTGTTCCGTTGGGCCATCTGTTGTGCGCGAGGGGCACTCACGTTGGATAAGGAGATACGAATGAAACGTCGCTGCATGCTCGCTCTTTCGCTACTGCTCATTCTTCTCCTGAGCGGTTGCTCGGGGACCGCAAAGGATACTCCGCCGGCAACGAGCGCATCCGATGTCGATCCCGCGCTCTCTCCACCCCGCCTTCCCGACGTGCCTGACCCGCCAGCGTCTCGCCCAGTGGCAGACAATCCGGCCGATTCGCAGAAAAAAGCCCCGCCCGCGACAGGCGACACCATCATGACCCGGAAGGAGTCGCAGGCGATTCGCGCGTTGCGAGAAGTCGCAGCATCCACCCCCAAGGATCGGCCCTGGGCTGACACGCTAAAAAATGACGTGGAAGCGCGTGTCAAGACCCCGGACTGACTGACGCGACAGCCAGGGCGGTCGCAAACTTGATCGCCAACGCCGAAGCAGCGGCTTCTCGGCATGGCGTGGAGGGTTTCGAGCCGTTGACCGCAAGGGCCAGAATGATCTGGCGATTCTGTTGGCGGCGTATATGAACTACGGTAGCATTGCCGAGAGGATGTATCAGGCCGATTTCCTCTCCTCCCTGCTGACCTCGGATCGGGCCTGGTGGCTCAATACAAAGGACAAGCGGAAAAACCAGACGGCTGATCTCGCCCTGTTTCGTCTTCTGGTCGAGCCCTATCACACTGCCTATCAGAAGACGCTGATCGAGCACGCCAGGGCACTGAAGGTAGCTATTGACCCTCAATCCGTTGGCCTGCTGCGACTCCAGTTGGAGAAGGAAGTTGCTGGTGACGCCCAAGCGCTGCATCGCCTGCACGCGGACTGCGAGGAAGCAGCCGGAAGGGCATTTGTGGCCAACCTGGTCAAGCTACTGGAAAACCAGGCTGTCTCGGTCGCCGATTTGAAGTTGGTGCTCAACCGGAACCGCCGCCCCTGGCTCTTGCCGGTGCCGCTTATTGACGCTGTCGCCCGTTACGGTGCCAGCAAGGATCTCGGCGACACCGCCGAGGGAAAGCAGGTCGCAGAGCTAGTCCCCTTTGCGGAGGGCAAGGTGTCGCTGCCTAACCCAGCCGCCACTGGGGGCCTCAAATGACAGTAGCGCACCGGCTGACCTTCCGCCAGAGAGGAAATGATTCGGAGTCTGATTGAAGTGCGTGGAGCTCGCCAAACAATCCGCTCCAGCAGACCCGCCCCGCTCAAGTTTCTGGAAGTGTGCCTGGCCGTCGGGCGGGCTGCTGAGCGGGTTGTTCGGCTTCCGAGGGGGCGGTGAGCAAGCGCGTGTCCGTCGTCGTGCGGTTGGGCGAGGAGCCGGCTTCGGTCGAACGACTTGAGCAACTGGCTTCGGCCCTCCTCTCGCTCAACCGGTGCCGTTATGGGGAAACCCATGCGGGATTCGGGTGGACGGGGCACTGGGACAACTGGTGGTTCGCCGACTGGGGAACCGGCCCGGCGGACGCCCACCCGGCTCAGGGCGACCGAGCGTGGGAACCTTGTCCGGCCTGCCACGGCGCGGCGGCGACCTCCTGTGGCTTCTGCCACGGGCAGTCATGGCAGAAGAGTTGGGACGCCCTTCGGCGAGTGGCGCCGATGACCACATTCGTCGAGGCATTGAGGTCGGGGCGAATCGGCCGGCCGCGGTATTTCGTGACGCCCAATGCGCGGGTCCGGGCCGCAGGTGAAACGAGCCTCGATGAACTCCTGGAGTGGTTCGACGATTGCTGGGTGGTTTCCACACGCTGTTACTTTTGAGAACGTCAAGCAGCCGAACCATCCGCTGCAGCAGACCGGGGCCGCATTACGCCCTTGCGGTAAGACGTCTCCCCGCGGCCCCGGCGGCTGAGCGGGTTGTTCGGCAACCTCCGTCTCCGAAGTCATGCCGGTTTAACTGGTTACGGCCGCCGACGAACTATTTCGGCTTGTTACACTCTGTCCACTGGCCGGTCGCCCTCGCGGGGGCTATGCCGACAGCCGCGGCGGCGGGTCACAGAACTAGCGTTGCCATGACCCGCCGCCGCGGCTGTCGGCGGGGCGACGGCGGGGTCCCTCGTTCGCGGGGGCTTGGTGCGGCCCCGGCCGGGTCGCCGCCGCGCGGGGCCGCCGCCGGGGTGGCGGTGTTGCGGCGCGGGCACGGTTGCCGAACCAGTCGCTACAGCGGATTCGGCCGACGGCCGCGGATCGGGCACGGCCGTTGCGTCTCGGACGACGATGCGGAAACCACAGTCGGCCGAACCGCTGACTCCGCTCGTTCGGCGACGGAGGAGCTTTTGCAGTGGATGTCGTCGCGTTTCTGATCGAATTCCAAGATCACTTGGCCCCGCGACTCGACACCTATGAGCAAGCTATCTACCTGTATGTATTTCGGCACAGCCGGTTGATCGGCCTCGATGAGGTCGTATTGGGTTTCAAGTCGGGCGCGGTCGGATGGCGACTGGCGTCGGCGAGAAGGGCAAGCCGATGGCCCAGAACACATGCTACGAGAAGCTCCGATCACTGCAAGCGAAGGGGTGCCTTGAAGTCGTAACAGTCGAGCGCAACGGCTCGCGCATTCGACTTCGGTTGCCGAGTGAGATACCGGGAGTCGTGGTTCAACCGGCAGCACCGACCGCGATCCGTCTGGACGAAATGGATTTCTTCGCGGTCGAGGAGAACCGCTGTCTGATTCTCGCCAGGGAGGCGCACAAGTGCTTCTACTGCTTGCGGCGCTGACCGCAGGCAACTGCGTCATCGAGCATGTGGTTTCGCGTCCGGCCGGTGATAACAGCTACCGTAACGTGGTCGCTGCGTGCCGCCAGTGCAATAACCGCAAGGGGAATTCAGACGCCGAGGACTTCCTTCGCGTACTCTATCGGGAAGGGTTCCTGTCTGGTGAGGAGTTCGAGCAGCGGGCGTCACACTTACAGCGGCTCCGGGCTGGTGAACTTCGCCCCGGTCTTTCGCCAGCCCCTAACGCCGAACCATCCGCTGCAGCCGACCGGGGCCGCCGTTCGGCCCCGCGCGCGCCGTCTCCCCAGGCGGCCCCGGCGGCTGAGCGGGTCGTTCGGCCCCTTGGTAGGATCAGATGCCGAAGGTAACTCCACAAGGACCGGAAGGAACAATTTGGTTCGGGGGCGCCCCGGACGAGGTTTGCCTTTGCTTGCGCGTCTGCGGGGATACCCTCGACCCCGATTTCGTCACCAGCCTTGGGCCGCAGCCCTACGCGGAGCCAACGCAAGGGCGAGCCTGTCCTATCTGCGACCGGCGAACTCAAGCGGATCGCTCGCACCGGATCGTGGCTGCTGGATTGCCCGGTCGCTGGGGACGCCACCATCGGCGAGGCAATCGAGCATCTACTGAGGACTCTACCCACCGACGAGTCGGTTTGGGCCTCCCTGACATCCCGGTTCGCCGTGGACCTCATTTGTGATGCAACCATTCGGTGCGTGAACCGAGGGTTCGTGTTGGGGCCGGAACTGCTAGGTCTGGTGGCTGGTCGGGGCATTACCTTGGGCTTCGACATCTTCTGCTCGGTCGATAAGCGCGAGGTTGAAGCTCTCGAGGACGCCTGAGTCCGGCCGAACCATCCGCTGCAGCCGACCGGGGCCGCGATTACGCCTTCGCGCGGCATGAAGTCTCCCGCGCGGCCCCGGCGGCTGAGCGGGGTGTTCGGCGATGAGGAGGTTCGACCTTGGCAGGTTCCAGCAAAACAATCCAGGACTGGTATGCGAACCGGCTCCAGGAACATTACGCCGCCCGTTACCACGCCCAACAGAAGGGCGACGATGCGAGCGAAATCTACCCGGCGGCCGTCGAACTGAGCCCGGCGGCAACTCGTGCGGATCGCGCCGAGCTGCCCAAGGCCGTGCGGGAAGCCTACGAGTTTTACAAGAAACACTTCGAGGATGCGGATATCGGCTCCGTGCGCGACTACGTTGTCCCGGCGGTTGGCAAGACCACTTACGCCATCCGTGTTCGGACGGACGGCGACGACGGCTATCTTGAGGTCTACGACGAGAAGGGCAAGTTCCTGGCCGCCGGGCGGACGTACATCGAGGTCGTGGCGTGGGGCAGCCGGGAATGGCTGCGGGCGCAAGCGGGCCAGCCCGGCGAGTTGCCCGCGGAACTACAGGACGCCGGCGAGCGGACCCTGTGGGGCAAATCCTTGCCGAAGGAGTAGTCAGCGGGGCGGTGGTTCGGTGGGGGTTCGTGTCATTCCCCGCCGCCGAACCATCCGCTGCAGCCGACCGGGGCCGCCGTTAGGCCCTCGCGCGGCATATAATCTCCTCCGCGGCCCCGGCGGCTGAGCGGGGCGTTCGGCATTGGAGACTACTATGGCGACTGAATCGTGGGCTGTCACGGCGGGCATTGCATCGATAGCATTTGCCTGCGCCGTCTACTACACAGCAACGGCTTGGTTTGCTCACCGTGAGCGGATGGCCAATATCCAAAAAGACATCGACCCGAACCAAGTCAGAGACAGGGCAAGCTCATCGGAGTTAGCGGATCGGGTGCTGGCGTCTTGAACAGGAAGTCGCCCGTCTACGGAGGCCATCGGAATCTCTCTCCCAAGGAGACGGGAAACCACCGCTTTCCACCGAGTTCAAGAAGTCGCCCGTGTTTCCGAAGTGAAGGAAGCAGCAAAACACTCGCTGCAATGTGTCGCAAACGGAGACATTCAAGAAACTCGCGCCGAACCATCCGCTGCAGCAGACCGGGGCCGCAGGTAGGCCTTTCGGAGTGTCAAGTCCGCCCCAGCGGCCCCGGCTGCTGAGCGGGTCGTTCGGCGACAGGAGGCTCACGAAGCGATGCACGTCCGGGCGCTGGAGACATGGTCATACCAGCCGGACGGCCGCCGCCGGATGCCGGAGAAGGTAGCCGAACCGACGTGGGAGAAGATTGAGTCCGCGATCCGACGGCTCAACGGGCTGGAACAGCCGATCTTGTTCTTGTGGGCCAGCGACGACCCTGGATTCCAGATGATCGATGAGTTCTCCGAGCGGCTGGAAGTGCTGGGCGGGGCCGGAGTGTACTGGCTGGCCGGAACGTTCGCGGGCTACTTCCAGCGGCAACTCCTCGATCCGACCGGTGGGTCGGAGGAGGTTGAACTGTACCCGCGGCGGATCGAGCAGGGGTTCGGCGCCCCGGCCCGAAACGTCACACGGGACCTGGAACTGGCACTGCGGGCGGCGCGGTACTACGCCGAGCGCGGCGGATTCGACCCGTCGGTGTCCTGGGCGGCTGGTCGTCACGCCGCAGGGTGAATAGGGGACGCCGTAGAATCCAACGCCGAACCAGCCGCTGCAGCAGACCGGGGCCGCAGTTAGGCCTTCCGGAGTGTTAAGCCCTCTCCGCGGCCCCGGCTGCTGAGCGGGTTGTTCGGCCTCTTGGGGACGCCGCTCATGGAGTTCTTCGAGCTTCGCCGGACGCTGGAAACCTCGCTCGGCCCTGAGGGATACCGCTCCGAGGTTCGGCTGGAAGTGTTCCAGTCGCTGAACACCCCCCGGCGGTTCCGGGCGCGGGCGTTCGAGTACGAGAGCTTCCGATTGAGGCCGACCGCGCCGCAGGATGCGGAGGGAGAACCCCTGGACGTCAGCGACGACGAGGTGGCGGTCGAACGAGGTTTCTCCTGGCTGGACCAGTGCTGGCGAGAGCCGTTTGAGGCGGACAGTCTTGAAGAGGCGGTGCGGTTCGTTTTGGCGGATTTCGAGCGGGCAAGTCGGGGGGAGTTCCGCCGCCGGCCAGGGGAGGCGGGTCCGGCCGAACCAGCCGCTGCAGCAGACCGGGGCCGCATTTAGGCTCTCCGGAATGTTAAGCGCTCCCCGCGGCCCCGGCTGCTGAGCGGGTTGTTCGGCAGCAGAGGAGAGGACCGAGATGGCGGTTGTGCAGAACTCGAACCCGCATGGCCAGCTCGACCCCGCGCGGTTGGCCGCATTCGAGGGCCGCTTGGGGGCCACGCTGCCGGCCGACTATCGGCAGTTCCTGCTCGCCCACAACGGCGGCGAGTTGACCCCCGACGAACTCGTCCTGCCCGGCCAAGTCGAGCCGTTCACCTCGCTCGGCTCGGTGTTCGGGCTGCACGATGGTCCTCTGTCGCTGGACGAGGTGTTCGACAACGTCGAAGGGGAGATCCCGGCCGAGTTGGTCGCGTTTGCCGAAGACGTGGGGGGCAATCTTTTGTGCATCGGCATCGGGGGTGAGTATCGCGGGAAGGCGTACTTCTGGGACCACGAACGATCGTCGCCCGGCGATGACGTGCCGGGCTGGGACAACATCACCTTGCTGGCCGGCTCGTTCGGGTCGTTCCTGGCGGCGCTCGGCGGCCCGCAACCAGGAGTGTAGGCGGCCGTGCCGAACCAGTCGCTGCACCTGACCGGCCACGCGATGGGCGCCTTCGCGCGTTGTGAGGCCGGCGCCGCGTGAGCCGGCAAGTGAGCTTGGTGTTCGGCACTCGGTCGCTGACAGCTGCCCGGACCAGGAGCCGGTGACATGGGCAGGTCAGTGAAGGAAGGGGCACTGGGACGGTGACGCCTGAGCTGGTGGCGTTGTGAGGTCGGCGGTTCGTGGGGTCGTGCCGAACCATCCGCTGCAGCAGACCGGGGCCGCAGTTAGGCCTTCCAAAGTGTAGCGCCTCCTCCGCGGCCCCGGCTGCTGAGCGGTGTCGTTCGGCGACAAGACGATACCCAGCGATGATTGAACACTACAAGCAACGGCGGCCGTGTTTCTTGCTCCACGCGTTGGACGACGCCAAGAAATCGTGCCGAGCACCCGACAAGAAGATAGGCCGCCATCGCTCCGACCAATACTGGCTTGGACTCTTCTCCTCTTCCTCGGAGACAGTCACGGCCGAAAACGCCCACGAATTCTTCAAGGAGTACCGACTGGTCCGGCTCGGGCGCTGGGATTATCAAGCAATCTCGGAAATCATCATCCAGCAACTCCGACCGGATGGTTCCGACATCCAGGATAGGTTCCGCGCGCTCGCGCAGCGCCTCCGGAACATGGTAACGAGACAAGACAAGCAGAACAGGCAACAGACCTCTGCCGCCAGCAAGGTTCTCTTTTTCACGAGGCCGTGTGATGAGGTCTACATCTGGGATCAATTCGCAAGCAGATCAGCGCGATTTCGCGAATGGCTGCGAGCGGACGGCGGGGCCAACCCCCGGCGCTTCGGTCACCTCTACTCGTCCGGAGGCGAACACGACTACGGGTCGTACTGTGCTTCCTGCTGCGAGATCCTCGCCGAGGAACGTACCCGCAATGACTTCTCTGCCGCCATAGAAGAGTTCCGTGCCTTTCTCCGGCGAGTCGGCGGCCTAATGGCCGATCCTGAAACCCAGGCCTCGTCATTCGTCGAACGTCACTTCTTGGATAAGCTGATGATGTGCGAGGGGCGCTGGGTAAAGGACCGGCAGGATTCAGGTGAATGAAACCGCCGAACAAGTCGCTGCAGCGGATCGGGGCCGCATTCAGGCGTAGCGCGGCATTCTTTCTCCCCGGCGGCCCCGGCGGCTGAGCGGGTTGTTCGGCCATTGGCTCCCGGCCCCACGGTAGGTGGCGTTTCACGGCGGTTCGGGTACAATAACTGCTCCCGGTCTCTACGCGGCGAGGAGCGGTCATGAAAGTCGAACTCGTCCGGTCGGAGTTGCAACGGCTGCTCCGCCAGTCCCCGTTCCGCCCGTTCGCCATCACCCTAAAGGGGGGCGAGCGGGCGATCATCGAACACCCGGAGAACGTGGCATTCGACCCCCGGCCGGGGTCGTCGTCCGACTTCTACGTCCTGACCGGGAGCCTGCGGCTGTTTAGTACATTCGACGATGTGTCGAGCATCGGCATCCTATCCGGCGGGGGAACAATTCCGGGCGAGGCCGTCCCCAGTTGAGCCGCGGCGCCGCCGAACCAATCGCTGCAGCAGACCGGGGCCGCCGTCAGGCTCTCTGAGGCGTGTCGTCCGCCCCGCGGCCCCGGCTGCTGAGCGGGTTGTTCGGCAAGAAGAGGGCTTACAATGGCAGTAGAGGGAGGCGTGAGTCCAAGGCGTCGCAACTGGCAAACCGTCCTCCTGATGATCGTGCTTGCGGGTGTCGGATATGCAGCAGGGTTCGGTACGGCCCTCGTCGTTCTTGTGAACCACTCGGCGGACGAACAATTCAAAAAGATAGCAGACGAGAAGGAGGCCCGCCTTAAAGAGCTTCTGGCGAGCAAAGGATCGGAGTTGAGGCACTACCTGGGGACCGTCTCCGAGGAGACGGATATCCAAAAGAAGATCGACTATCCGTACCTCGGCAAGATCGCTTTCTCCTACGAGATTAACAAGCCGGAAGATAAGATCCACGTACAGTATCTCAACACGGCAACGGCGCTTTATCGCTACTCCAACAAGGACAAGCAGTGGGAGTACCAGGGGTGTAGCGAGGAGGGGGTGAGTTCGGAGTTCGTGAAGCCCGAGGAGCAGATCGTGCAGTTCCGTGACGTGCGGCAGGTTTTCCAGAAATGACGCAGGTCGCCGGCCGAACCATCCGCTGCAGCAGACCGGGACCGCAGTTAGGCCTTCTGAAGTGTTCTTTCCGCCCCGCGGCCCCGGCTGCTGAGCGGGTTGTTCGGCGAAGGGAGGCCTTCCGGGTGGAGAGGCATTGCTGCGAAGACATGCGGCGGGAAGCCGAGCGGACATGCGACCGGCATCCCGTCCGCTTCGACTGCCCCGACTGTCTCATCGCTTATTCGCCCCGGTTCCGTGAGTATGGGCTGTTGGTCCACGACGGCGGAACGTCCTCATGCCGTATCCGGTTCTGCCCGTGGTGCGGTGTTCGGCTCCCCGAGTCGCTGCGGGATCGGTGGTTCGAGGAGGTGGAGCGCAGGGGCATCGACCCTTGGGCGGGCGAAGTGCCTGCGGAGTTTAAGTCGTCGGTATGGTGGGCAGGTCCAACCGCCGAACCAGCCGCTGTAGCAGACCGGGGCCGCCGTTAGGCTCTCCGGAGTGTTAAGTCTGCTCCGCGGCCCCGGCTGCTGAGCGGGTCGTTCGGCTCGATGGGGGCGAGGGAGATGACACGAGAGGTCGCTCCGACTGACCCCGAGCGCGAGGCGTCCTTGGGTCGTGTCGCGCTGTGGCTGGATGCGGAGGATCTGCGCTGGTTAGCTCGCCATTGCTGCTGCCCGCCCGATGCCGGAGAGGAGCAGCGGCAGCGCTGCGCCCGCCTGCGTTTCCGGGCGAGCGCGGCCCTGCACAAGGCCGGTTTGGACGAAGAACGAGGTTGACGCCGAACCAGCCGCTGCAGCAGACCGGGGCCGCAGTCAGGCCTTCCGAAGTGTAAAGTCAGCTCCGCGGCCCCGGCTGCTGAGCGGGTCGTTCGGCGACGCGGAGGAAGCGAATGGAACCTTCGTGCGTTGGTGACTGGATGGGCAGCCTCTACGACTCGGGCGGTCGCCGATGGGACTACCATTTGTTCCTCGACCACGACGGCAGATACGAGCGCACCGTTCGTCGGGAACCGGCGTTTGAGCGAAAGGATTCTGGTCGCTGGGAGTATCGGCCAGACGACAAGATTCTCCAACTGCAACCGGAGACCCGGAAGTTCGGCGTTCGGACGGCGGGCGCCTGGTGGGTTCTGTCCGTTCACAGCTGCGAGGATTCCAACGTGTTGCTTGTGCTCCGCGAGGCAATCCTCGCAAGCCGCAACTTACCCGTGCTGTTCTACCGCGTCCATTGTGCTGGTCGTGCATACGGTACTGCGAAGCAAAGTGACGCCGAACCAGCCGCTGCAGCAGACCGGGGCCGCCGTTAGGCCTTCCGGAGTGTGAAGCCCTCTCCGCGGCCCCGGCTGCTGAGCGGGTTGTTCGGCGGGGACGAGCGATGAGTTCGGGGAACACGCTAATTGACGCGGAGATCCCGCTTGAGGTTGCCCTGCTGATTCCGCGGAGCGTGGCGCACTCGAACGCCATCCTGCCCCTAGCGAGGCGGGGCGGCGTCCTGACCCTGGCGTGCGGCCGGCCGCTCGATGGCGAGGTGCGCGAGAAGCTGGAGCTGATCTTGGGCGAGCGGATTGCAACGGTGCCCTTCCCGGAAGGGTGGGTGCTGGAAGCCGTCGAATTCTACAACCGGGGCGTGGAGGCGTTCGGCTGCTGCCGCCTGCCTCCGATGTGCGGCGCCGCAACTGATGCGGTGGCTGACGAGGGCGTGTAGCGTTCAGCGAGTTCAGCCGCCGAACCAGCCGCTGCAGCAGACCGGGGCCGCAGTTAGGCTCTCTGAGGTGTGAAGTCTGCTCCGCGGCCCCGGCTGCTGAGCGGGTTGTTCGGCTAGCGTGCAGTTTCACCAGCTCGGAGGTAGCCACATGCCAGTCCGTTCATGTCCCAACTGCGGGTGGACAATTAGACTCTGTTCCTGAAGTCCTACGCCGCCCGTTTTCGGGGTCGCGGCTTGAACCGGAATCGTTGGCTCCGCGCCCGTCGCCCCGGGCGTAGCCGGCGGAGCATGTGATGAATCGCCGCCAACCGCACCACCGTTTCACTGGACTCGGTCGTGTGTTCGTAGTCCTTGCTCAGGCACCGATACCGCCCCAGCCAGGCGAAGGTTCGCTCCACCACCCAACGCACCTTCAAAGGCTTAAACCGCGTCTCGCCCTGCGGCCGGCTCACGACCTCCAGTCGGTACGGCCGCCGATGCAGCCGCAGCCACGCGTACAACCCGTGGTTGTGATACTTGTTGTCCGCGAACACCACCTTCAGCCGCGGCAAGTCCCGGCCCGGCGCCTGGGCGAACACCTCCGGGGCCGCCCGGCCGTCGTCCACGTTGGCGGCCGTCACCACCACGGCGATCAGCAACCCCAACGTGTCCACCAGGATATGGCGTTTGCGGCCGTGGACCTTCTTGCCGCCGTCGGTGCCGCACTCCTGGCCGCCCTCGGCCGTCTTGACCAACTGGCTGTCGATGGCGGCGGCGCTGGGGGTCGGCTCCCGGCCGGCTCGGACCCGGACCCGCTCGCGCAGGGCGTCGAGGATCCTTTGCCAGGTGCCGTCGGCGTCGAACCACTGGAAGTAGTTGTAGACGGTCTTCCAGGGCGGGAAGTCGTGGGGCAAGGCGCGCCAGGTGCAGCCCTCGCGGGTGCGGTAGAACAGGGCGTCGAGGATCCGGCGCATATCGACCTGGCGCGGGCGGCCCCCCGGCCAGGCCGCGGGAATCAAAGGCTCGATGACGGCCCACCGCGCGTCGGTGAGGTCGCTCGGATAGGGTCTGGCTTTCGGTTTGCGCTTCATACCCTATTCTACGGGCCTCACCCACTTCTGGAACAGAGTCTCAATGCGTGTCTCGATGGCCGTGATACGTATCTTTGTCTGATCTTGAACCACACCGCTGGCGAGATGCATCTTCTGAAGAGGAGCCTTGCGGCGGTCAGGCCGTCCCCGATGGAGTGGTTGAGCATTCTTGCTGCTCTGGTCGGCCTGCTCTTTATCTGCATGCTGCTTGGCTTAGCCAATGGGGCAATGGGGATCTTGACCGGGGTCATTGTAGGTGGCTTGGGGATTGTCTTCGTCCTTGTGCGCGGGGCTGTACTGAGGCAGCGCTTCTCCCGGCATTGTGAGGATGTTGCCGGCTTGCTTCTATAACTTCAGTGGGAAATGAAGGCGGGTAATGCCGAACCAGCCGCTGCAGCAGACCGGGGCCGCAGTTAGGCCTTTCGGAGTGTTAAGCCCCTCCGCGGCCCCGGCTGCTGAGCGGGTTGTTCGGCAACCTCCGTCTCCGAAGTCATGCCGGTTTAACTGGTTACGGCCGCCGACGAACTATTTCGGCTTGTTACACTCTGTCCACTGGCCGGTCGCCCTCGCGGGGGCTATGCCGACAGCCGCGGCGGCGGGTCACAGAACTAGCGTTGCCATGACCCGCCGCCGCGGCTGTCGGCGGGGCGACGGCGGGGCTCCCTCGTTCGCGGGGGCTTGGTGCGGCCCCGGCCGGGTCGCCGCCGCGCGGGGCCGCCGCCGGGGTGGCGGTGTTGCGGCGCGGGCACGGTTGCCGAACCAGTCGCTGCAGCGGATTCGGCCGACGGCCGCGGATCGGGCACGGCCGTTGCGTCTCGGACGACGATGCGGAAACCACAGTCGGCCGAACCGCTGAGCTCCGTCGTTCGGCGAAGTCGTGGAAATGGGAGATCGGGCTTGAGGCGTTTTCGCGCGGTCAGGGCAAGCCAGCTGTGGCGCCGGTGCTGGAAGCTTGCGACGAGCGCGGCCGCAGCGGAGCATGGAGGTCACGGCGCAAACGCTTTATTCACTATTCACTCAAGAGGCGCGACCCCATGACCGCCGCCGGCAGGGGGAACATGGGGCATTGGAGGGAACATTCTATGACACCGGAGGAGTTCGCAACCGCCTTGACGGATCGACTGCGCGTTAGGGGTGCGTTGTTTCGCGCTGAAGACATGGAGGGGTTGGCGGCCGGGGCATGGAAGCAAGGGGAGCCTCCGCCGGACCCCGACGTGTGGGCGGAGCGGTTCCTTGCGGACCCGGCCAGATTGCACCTCGTGCGCAGGCAGGACGGATGGTTTGGGCGGGCGGCATTCGGCGGGATCGCGGGTGGGGTCGTGGGAGCCGTCACCTGCACTGCAGCGCTTGCGGTTCTGATCCTTGTGGCGGTGCAATTCGATCCGAATGCCGCTTATGCCATTGTGGTCCTGTCGTTCATGTGGCTCCCGGGCGGCGCTGGGAGGCTCCTGGGCGCCCTTCTCCAGGCCAGGAGGTTACGATGGGGCTGGGCGCTTGGAGGGTGCCTGGGAGGGGGGTTGCTTCCTTTCTTGTACTTCACTTTAATCTTGGTCAGTATTTGTAAGGCATGATTCGGCTCGCAAATTCGCACTTCCCTCGTTCCCGAACGGGAGTTCGGCTCCGGTGCGGCGCGAGGAGCGCGGGTGTGTCGGCCTCGCGGTCAGGGCAAGCCGGCCGTGGGGCCGGCGGGGTGGGTCGAGGTTGGCGCGGTCGGGCCGGGTGTGAAGGGCCCGGCGGCGCATGGCGGCTATTGGGTCACGAACAGCGATTTCGCCGAACAAATCGCTGCAGCAGACCGGGGCCGCATTACGCCTTTGCAGAGTCGAAGTCTCTGCAGCGGCCCCGGCTGCTGAGCTTGGTGTTCGGCGGCGGAGGTGTCACCATGTTTGGGTTCTTCAAAAAGCGGCCGCCGGCTGACCCGCCCACAGATAAACAGCGCCGGTACGCTGCGAAGCTTGGCATCGACGTTCCGCCCACGATGACGAAGGCTGAATTGTCGGACGCCATTGCGGATGCTGAGCGAAGGAACCCGTCACTCGCTGAGAAGCGCGAGCAGGTCAAAACCAAGGTGCGCGAAAAGAAGTTCGGGAGAGAACTGGTTGAGGAAGAGGACCGATGGAACCGCTTCGCTACTGAGGGTGGCTACGTCCTTGCGATTTACACTCGCCGCAAGGAGACTATTGTTGATGTGCTGTGCGTCAACGAAGCGTTCATTGATGACCAGGGTAAACTCAAGCTCGGCGTGGACGCCCCCAAGGTCGTCAAGGACCGTTACATCGGCGATCATCTGGATTGGGACAGGCATTTTGAGTTGCCGATGCTCTGTTGAAATCCTTGGCGGGGCGGGCGTATAATGGTATTATGAACACCAGCAGACCGATGACCAAGTCGCCTCGGGCCGTGGCCCAAGAGGCGCTGCGCCTGGCGCGGGAGGTTCTGCCCGCCTATTCGTCGAAGTTCTCCCGCAAGGACTTCACCCAGCACCAACTGTTCGCCGCCCTGGCCCTGAAGACCTTCTTCAAGACCGACTACCGGGGCGTCGTCCGGTTGCTGGCCGACTTCGCCGAGTTGCGCGAGGATCTCGGCCTGGCCGCGGCGCCCGACTACTCGACCCTCTGCTATGCCGCCAAGCGGCTGCTAAAAAAGGGGCGTTCGTCGTACTCCTCTTCCGCGCCACCGTGCGCGCACAGGAAGGCGGGTTGATCGGCGCGAAGCCGACGGCCGCCATCGACGCCACCGGCATGGAGAGCCGCCACACGTCCCGCTACTTTTTCAAGCGGGCCGGCCGTAAACACAACTCCAGGCTGTGGACCAAGTTGGCCGTGGCCTGCGACACGGCCAGCCACTTCTTCACCGCAGCCACGGTCAGCCTCGGCCCCGCCAACGACGCGCCGCAGTTCCGCCCTCTCATGGCCCAGGCGTCGCTGGCGGTCGGCTACGACCGGGTGCTCGGCGACGCGGCGTTCGACGGCGAGGAGAGCCACCGCTACTGCCGGGAGGACTTGGGCGTCCGCTCGACGGTGATCCCGATCAACCGGCGGAACGGGGGGCGGAAGTGGCCCAAGACTCGCTACCGGCGGCAGATGGTCAAGCGGTTCCGCAAGAAGCCGCGGGGCAGCCGGCACAAGCGCGTCTACGGGCAGCGCTGGCAGGCGGAGAGCGCCTTCTCCCGACACAAGCGGCTGCTCGGCTCGGCGCTGCGGGGCAAGTCGGATGCGTCGCGCGAACACGAGTGCTACCTGCGGGTACTCACCCACAACCTCATGCTCCTCGCCGCTACAGGTTAGAGGATTTCAACAGAGCAAGTTGCCGATCGAATCGCTGCTTTATCACGAGCCGCTTGATCCAGAGTTCTACAATCATGATGCTGATGGGTATGGGCCGGGAAACAAGGCATACCGAGAGCTGGTTGAGAAGGGCTCAAAATCGCACGCAAGATATAGCTTTCGCCGAACCAGCCGCTGCAGCAGACCGGGGCCGCATATCGCCCTCGCGCGGTATGCAGTCTCCTCCGCGGCCCCGGCTGCTGAGCGGGGTGTTCGGCGAGGGAGGACCGATGGCGGACGGCTTTCAGGTGGAGTTCCGGCGGGCATGACCAGAGTAAGAACCCGCTGGACAAACACAAAGGAAGGGACGGCGGCATGAAGAGGTTGTCTATCGTTTCCATCGCGCTGGTGGTGCTGGTCGGTTCGGCGGTTGGGTTGTATGCGGCCGAGAGCGAAACCTTCACGGGCGCCGCGGCGGCTTCGGGCACGGACAAGCGGCCGAAGTTGCTCGTTGACGGCAAGCGGTACGAGCTAGAGGCCTCCGACAAGGCCGACGCCTCGGCAGCGGAGGCGCTGGCCAGGTTCTCCAGGGGCGACACAGGCACGTACGTCGTCAAGGGCACGCGCGGCGCCGTCAGCGGCGTGGACGACATCCTCATCGACAGCATCACGCCGGCCGCTGAGCCGCTGCCAAGCACCGGGCCTCCGCCCGCCCTGGACCGGCGTAAGTACCAGTCCTACGAATACACGGAGGCGGGCAAGGCGCTCCGCCTGACCATGCCCGCAGGTCTGGCGGTCGTGCGCGGCATCCTGGTGGTCGGGCCGTATGCCGGCGGCGACTCGAGAGAGCTTTACCGCGAGGTCGGGTACGGCGAGTTCATGCACATGCACGACTTCGCGTTCCTGGGCGCGCAGTCGTTCAGTTCGCACGCCGAGAACTACAAGGTGATGCAGAACGCCCTCAAGCAGCTCGCCGCAGACTCAAAGCACCCGGAGCTGGTCAACGCGCCGTACGTCGCCACGGGCTTCTCGGCCGGCGGCGGCTTCGCCAGCCGGCTGCTGGTCGAGGACCCCGACAAGGTCATCGCTTCGGTCATCGTCGGTTCTCGCCTCAATCTGACTGGTATCACGCCCACGGCCGCCCATCTAGGCACGCCGGCGTGCATCATTAACGGCGAACTCGAGCACGGCGAACACGAGGAGGGCGGCATGGCGGCGGTCGTGGCGCCCGTGCTGGCCGAATACCGCCCCAAGGGCGCCCTCTGGGGGTGGATGGCGGTCCCCGGCATCGGCCACGAACGCGACGGACAGGAAGTACTGGCCATGCCGATGTTAGATGCCGCGGTTCGACTCCGCTACCCCCCCGATTGCGACGTCCGAACAGGGCCGGTGAAGCTCAAGCCCGTCGATCCCGAGTCCGGCTGGATCGCC
The DNA here is from genome assembly GCA_963771935.1 of uncultured Planctomycetaceae bacterium. Classification (GTDB taxonomy): domain Bacteria; phylum Planctomycetota; class Planctomycetia; order Gemmatales; family Gemmataceae; genus UBA4732. The sequence continues at coordinate 840,782 of CAVYVK010000011.1, forward strand.
GACAACACGACCTGGAAGAGCGGCCTGACGGCCATCACACCCGCCAAGGCTTTCAAGGGCGACATCGCCAAGTCGAGTTGGCTGCTGAACGAAGACCTCGCCTTTATCTATCGGGCCTATGCGACCTACGACCGGCCGCTCAAGATCACCTCGCCGCGCAACGCCGGTGACCTGGTGTGGGACGCCGGCTCCAGTGTCACCATCTGTGTGGATGACTCCCAGTTCGCCGGCTGGCAAAAGCTGGAGCTGTACGACGGGGCGAAAAAGGTGGACGAGCTGACGAAGGGGCCGGCCGAGTTCACTGTAACGGATCTGAAGACGGGCTACCACGCCTTTTCCGTGCTCGGCACGGACGGCAAAGGCAATACCCGACCGTCCGACCCGGTGCTGGTGGTCGTGCGGAGGTAGTGGCCTGTTCCGAGGGATGCAGGTAGCCTGGCCGGGTCCAGGCCGCATCCGAACCGAGCCCGCTGCGCCGCGGTCCCGGCCGAGACTGCGTGGAAAGATTCGTCATCGGGGCGGCGAAAACGCCGAACCATCCGCTGCAGCAGACGGCCGCCGCCGTGTCGGTTTATGGGAGTTCATCGCTCACCGGGGCGGCGGCCGCTGCTGAGCGGGGTCGTTCGGCTTAATTATGCGTCTCTCACCGGCCCAAATCGCTATTCGCTTGATTTGCGGAAAGAGCATTCCTCATAGGCCGGGCGGCTCCTTGGCGGAACACTTGCAGGAGGGACGTGCCTTCCTGGTTCGTATCACGGGGAAGGACTTCGGCTACGATCTGCAGGCGTGGCACAATCACTTGAAGGATACGCGGGCGGGCGGCTACACTTACGGGCGCAACATAGTATTGCCTCGCATCATGCAGGCCGCCCTCAGCTCCCCGACGTGGAACGAGGCGGTTCAAAGTCTCAGTAATCATGGTACCCGGCCGGTGAGGGGTAAAGGGGCTATTGAAGATAGCTAAAGCCGAACCATCCGCTGCAGCCTACCGGCGGGGCATAGCGTCTCTTCGGGTTTCAAGCCCGCGCAGCCCCGCCGGAGGCTGAGCGGGTCGTTCGGCCGCAGAGGGCGCGGGATGGGATTCTGGCAAGACAGCAGCGGGCGGCTGACCTTTGACTTGCCGGGCGTGGCAGCCACGGACTACCCGGCCGTATGCCGCGGTATCGCGGATGCTTTAGGCCTCGTTCCGGCTGGTGACATCATCATCGGGCCGGAGCAGATGTTCTGGGACTTCCAGCGGGGGGATCAGGTGGTCGGCCTGGACTGGGACATCTGGATGGAGTTTATGGTCGTGGCCAAGTCCGAGGCGTCCGACTCGTTGGTTCAGGACATCGCAGCGTGGTTGGGTTCCAGCCCGTGGTCGGGGGCGGGCAAGCAGGCCGAACCAGCCGCTGCAGCAGACCGGGGCCGCAGTCAGGCTTTCCAGAGTGTAGCGCCCCTCCGCGGCCCCGGCTGCTGAGCGGGTCGTTCGGCGGCGGGGAGGTGTAGTAATGGCGTATAGGTTCGCCGGGTCTTTCGCTAAGCCGCTGATCGACCACCCGGTGGACTTGCCCGGCGACACCATGTGGCGCACGATCTCAGCACCATTTGTTGGCGTCGGCGTTCGCCTGCCCTCCCTCCTCGGAGAGTCGCCCGACCCGTGGCAAGTGGGCCGCCTGCGATGCCGGGTCGGGCTGCACGCGGCCCGCGAATGGCTGGACCTCATGTACGACTGCTAGGCCGGCCGAATCGACTATGTGTTACGGCTGTGCTTCACGGATTGGCAAACCAAAGGAGAAGCTGTGACCAAGAGTGATGCGGTGCTGATGTTCAGCAACCTGCAACGCGCCTGCGTTGGTCTTCTCTGTGCTGGCCTGATTCTCTTCACCTTTGGGTGCAGTGGATCGGCCGGATCGAACCCTCGCGGTGCGGCGACTGACGACAACCATTCGCGGGGACCCGACGGACCAAACGCCAAGGACCCCGTAGCGGTCAAACTCCAGCAACTTGAAGACGAGCGCGACCGTGATGAAGAACTCTGGAACGGTCTGGTTGAACTCTCGAAAGAGACGGGGGCTGTCGAAAAATGTCCACTTACCCCCATGTTCGCCGTGAACTGTGACGACAATGCAAAAGACGATATCTGCATCTGGAATCGCACTGAAGACCTGTCCAACGTGACAATCTGGGTTGACGCTTCTAAAGGGACCAAGGGCACCTTGCCCGGAACGAGGACCGTTTGGGAGTATACCACACATATCAACAATCTTAAATATCTGGATTCGTATACAATCGCCTACGATAAGATGGAGCAACGTGACGTGCCGGCGGGAAAGAACCCGGTTGTAAAGGAAGGCGCGGAGAGTCAGTTTTTCAGTGCCCTACTTCTACGAGTAAGACTCTGTTCCTGAAGTCCTACGCCGCCCGTTTTCGGGGTCGCGGCTTGAACCGGAATCGTTGGCTCCGCGCCGTCGCCCCGGGCGTAGCCGGCGGAGCATGTGATGAATCGCCGCCAACCGCACCACCGTTTCACTGGACTCGGTCGTGTGTTCGTAGTCCTTGCTCAGGCACCGATACCGCCCCAGCCAGGCGAAGGTTCGCTCCACCACCCAACGCACCTTCAAAGGCTTAAACCGCGTCTCGCCCTGCGGCCGGCTCACGACCTCCAGTCGGTACGGCCGCCGATGCAGCCGCAGCCACGCGTACAACCCGTGGTTGTGATACTTGTTGTCCGCGAACACCACCTTCAGCCGCGGCAAGTCCCGGCCCGGCGCCTGGGCGAACACCTCCGGGGCCGCCCGGCCGTCGTCCACGTTGGCGGCCGTCACCACCACGGCGATCAGCAACCCCAACGTGTCCACCAGGATATGGCGTTTGCGGCCGTGGACCTTCTTGCCGCCGTCGGTGCCGCACTCCTGGCCGCCCTCGGCCGTCTTGACCAACTGGCTGTCGATGGCGGCGGCGCTGGGGGTCGGCTCCCGGCCGGCTCGGACCCGGACCCGCTCGCGCAGGGCGTCGAGGATCCTTTGCCAGGTGCCGTCGGCGTCGAACCACTGGAAGTAGTTGTAGACGGTCTTCCAGGGCGGGAAGTCGTGGGGCAAGGCGCGCCAGGTGCAGCCCTCGCGGGTGCGGTAGAACAGGGCGTCGAGGATCCGGCGCATATCGACCTGGCGCGGGCGGCCCCCCGGCCAGGCCGCGGGAATCAAAGGCTCGATGACGGCCCACCGCGCGTCGGTGAGGTCGCTCGGATAGGGTCTGGCTTTCGGTTTGCGCTTCATACCCTATTCTACGGGCCTCACCCACTTCTGGAACAGAGTCTAACAGCCGAATCCAAGGGCAAACGATATGTTGGCGAAGTCGGTGGCTCGTGGGACAAGATTCTCATATTGGGATCGTATAAGTGGGCTGATTACAAGATCTTTGATCCGCCTGGTTTTGCGGTCACGAACAACCATACAGCTTTCACTGACGTAACCCTGAATGTGACCCTCAAACGGGACGGACGGGTTTACCCTTACATATCCGGCAGAGACAGATGGGGAGCTGGGGAGGCCATGGAATTCCGCAACGGCAAGGGGCAATACAACCTGGCTGGTTTCGCGACGGAGGAAGCAACCAAGGAATTCGTTCGGCTAAGGCAGGCTTGGGACTGGACACAAAACGGAAATTGAAAGGCAGGTGGGGGAAGAAAAAAGGGGACATCGACAATTCAAAACGCCGAACCAATCGCTGCAGCCGACCGGGGCCGCGTTTGCGCCTCCGCGCGGTATGCTGTCCCCTAGCGCGGCCCCGGCGGCTGAGCGGGTTGTTCGGCGAGAGTGAGGTCGCCGCGCGAGTTGATCCATCCGGTCTTTTGGACGGCAAAGGGACGACCAACACAGCACATGAAGGGGTTCCCATGCGCGTAGCGGTGGACGATGGGGGGGAGATCGAGTGCAACCAAGTGACGGTGACATGCACAATCACGTCATCTGGCTGGATCCCCGTTGTGGACATGTCGCCGGAAGAAACCTTCGCCGGTGAGCAAGTCGTCTTGATCATCGATCAGGTGCGGGAGAACATCGTTGAGGACAACACGGTAACGATCCAGTTGAAGAAGCTCGACGGGACGATGATTTCGCGGGAAATCAACCTGACCCGGTTGTTCAACCTGATCCGCGATAACGTCGCTGAAGACGGCAGCTTGCACAACAATGAGGAAGAGAACGAACAAGAGGAGGATGACTGAGGCCCACCGCCCAGGAGTTGGCGGATCTGCTGGGTTGCGGCCTCGGTGGGTGAACGCGGTCCAACGCCGAACCATCCGCTGCAGCAGACCGGGGCCGCAGTCAGGCATTCGCGCAGTAGGCTGTCTCTTCAGCGGCCCCGGCTGCTGAGCGGTGTGTTCGGCAGCAGAGGTTGCATCGTCGTGAAATCTCGCCTGTGGCTCCGATTCCTGCTGTTGTCGATGGGGGCAGTCGCGTGTTGCACTCACGTCCTGGCGGTCAGTTCGCCAAGTTGGCACACGGGTTCCGGTGGTGCAGAACTCTTTGCTTGGGGTGCAATCGGTTTGCCGGTGTTGTTGCTCTTAAACGAGAGGTTGGCCAGCTGGCAACGGGGTGGTCAATTCGTGGTCGGGCCGGGCCTCCTTGCGGGAATGACCATTCCGAACATGCTACTGAGCATTTGTCTGTCTGTGATGGCTATCAACGAGGCGTTTGCTCCGGGCGGGCTCGGATGGGGTATAATGGGATACATCATCCTTCCGTTATATTGGATCATTGCCCTGCCCATTACCGTTCTGATCGGCGCGATCGTGGATTCGTTTCGCCTCCGTTCTTGAGCTGGTAATCGGGGACAGGCGCAGTCGCCATGCCGAACCAGCCGCTGCAGCAGACCGGGGCCGCAGTAAGGCTTTCCGAAGTGTTTAGCTCGCCGCGCGGCCCCGGCTGCTGAGCGGGTCGTTCGGCGACGGAGGGGCATTCGATGGGGCTGCTCGGCTGGTTGTTCGGTCGCCGTAGCAGCGACGGCTCGTCCGCGGGACAGGCTGTTGTGGTCGGCAGTGTCGGCGAGGAGTACGCCTGGATGCAAGAACACTGCCAGGAGTTCCAGCCGCAAATGCAGTCCTTGCAGGAGATCGACGGTCGGCCGTACGATGTCCACACCCTCCGCAACGCCCGCGGCGAGGAGCGGACGGTGTACTTCGATATTTCGCGATTCTACGGGAAATTCTAGCGGTCACGCCGAACCATCCGCTGCAGCAGACCGGGGCCGCATGACGCCTCGTTAAAGTGTGAAGTCCTCTCCGCGGCCCCGGCTGCTGAGCGGGTTGTTCGGCGAGCAGAGGGCGCACCGACGGACGACGCCGATCGAACTACTCGGAAATGGAGGCTGGACATGACGCCGGACGAGATCGCGGCTACCATCCTCGGCACTCTGATGCCCGAGGCCCGGAGGTCGTGGCGTTACGAGGTTGGCCCTGCAGCCGCCCTCCTCCAACTCACCTTCTGGCCGGTGTCGCTGGTGGACTTCCTCGACATCGGTGCCGTCCTGGGCTGCTTCCAAGACTTCCAGCGGCAGGTGTCGTGGCAGGGTGGCATAGCCGACGAACCGGACTTGCCGCGTATCGTCTTCAGGGTGGAGTGCGGGGCACTTTGGTCCAGGCCGCATTCGTGTTGCAGGACGCAGAGGAGTGACCGGGCCGCGGCGAAAGGCTCGCCGAACCAGCCGCTGCAGCCGACCGGGGCCATCATCGCGCGTTGTGAAGTCGTCGCGCACTATGGCCCCGGCGGCTGAGCGGGTCGTTCGGCCAAAGAGAGTGACGGAATGGCGGATCGTCTCCTCGGTGAACTCGACGCACAGGTGGCCCGGCTGTTCGTCGAGGCCGAGGCTCTGTTCGATGAGGGGGAGGACGATAGAGCACTATCGCGGTTCCGAGCGGCCTGGGAGTTAATTCCGGAGACCAAGGATCGCTGGCAAAGGGCCCTACAGGTTCTCTGCGGAATCGCGGATTGCCAGTTCCACCTCTGCGACTACGAGGATTGCTTTCGGACGCTACACGTGGCGCTCCGCAGCGCCGGCGGGGGGCCGGACAACCCGTGGATCTGCCTTCGGCTGGGCCAGTGCTATGTGGCGCTAGGCAATGAGCGTGAGGCCTGCAACTGGCTTCTCTCCGCCTTCGTGCTGGGCGGCCGGGAGATGTTCGAGGACGAGTCTGACGGCTACGGGTGTCGCGAGTTCTTGATGAAGCGAGTGGCCCCGCCTGCGAGCGGCTGGCCCAAGGGGTGGTAGCCTGGAGGCCGAACCAGTCGCTGCAGCGGATCGGCCACGCGAATGACGCTTTTTCGGAGTTCAGCGCCTTCTCCCGCGTGAGCCGGCCGCTGAGCGGGTTGTTCGGCGGCTTCAAGGCCGGCGGCAGGAAACCGCTGGTAGCCCTCGATCGTTCGGAGGTCTTTCGCACCTGGTGAACAATGAGCGTGAGTGCCCTCTGGCCCGATCTACTGAGGCTCCTGCCTCCGCCGGAAAGCCCCGCGCCCCCGTTCGGGGATTGGGACCGAGTGGAGCAGGGCCTAGGGACTCCCCTGCCGGCCGACTACCGCCGGTGGGTCGCCACCTACGGGTCGGGGGTCATCGATAGGTTCCTCTTGATCGTCAACCCGTTCGACCTAGAGCCAGGGGTCACATTCCCTGAGCACGTTGGGATGATGCTATGGGGGATCAATCGCCAACGGCAGCTTTTTGGGGTACGTTACCCGGTCGCGTTCTTCCCCGAGCCCGGTGGATTCCTGCCGTGCGGAGCGACCGAGAATGGGAGCCTTCTCGGGTGGCGAACCGTCGGGCGGCCCGACGACTGGCCGATGATGGTGACCGACGACCATTACCAGACCTTCCGGGATCTCGGGGCATCCTCACTGCCGGACGTGGTTATCGATCTGTTGACGCTCCGCTCACCAGCGTTCGAGGATTGCCTACCCAAGAGGCCCTTCGAGGGGCCACCAGGTTTCGGGCCCTGCACCTGGTAAGGTCAAAGGGAGTAACGAACCTAAAGGACTCCAAACCAGCCGAACCAGCCGCTGCAGCAGACCGGGGCCGCATTACGCCCTTGCGCGGTATGATGTCTCTTCAGCGGCCCCGGCTGCTGAGCGGGTCGTTCGGCGACGAGGTCATCTATGAGAGAAATGCGTGATGATGCCTCAAGCATGGCGCTTATTCGTCGATGGCGCGGAGGGGTCCGTCAGTGATGTTCATGAACTGCGCCCGCGCATCCTGGCGGCGCTACGGAAGCAATTCGCGGAGGTTCAGTTGGTACGCGGGGAACGCCCCGAACACGCCTTGTTCGCGCTGTTCAACGACGGCCGTGCCGTAATGTCCTACACGCGCAATATCGACGAGACATGCTTCAGCGCACGCAGTGACGGCGGGACCGAGGACGGCGAAATGGAGTTCTACTTGTCGAACGGCCAGCGCGATGAGTATCCGCGGGCGCACACGATTCCGTCCACCGACGCGGTGAGAACGTTCGAGTACTTCTTTCAGCAAACGGAGTTGCTTCCCTCGATTAGGTGGCATAAAGAGTTTTGAAGTCGCCGAGGAGTAAACCGCCGAACCATCCGCTGCAGCAGACCGGGGCCGCAGTACACCCTTCCGTAGTGTTCTGTCTCTCCAGCGGCCCCGGCTGCTGAGCGGGTCGTTCGGCGAAGGAGGCGTCACGTGGCCGAACCGTGGTCGCGCCTGACTGTCGTTCTGGTTTCGGTGCTTGAGCAGATCACTGCTTCGACTCTCTCCGCTGAAGCCATAGGCGCGCTTGAGGGCGTCGTCCAGAGACATGCTCTCGACGGCGAGAACCCGCCGGAATGGATGATGGAATTGCTAACCGATATCATGGGCCGCAGAGTTGACAAGCCTCGGCGTAAGGTGCCGGCCGAATATCCTCATGGCGAGAATGGGTTAGCCAACGTCCTTGCCGACATCGAGCAGGAGTTATTTCCTCTGGGGGTTGATGATTACGGGGAGGGCTTGGTCTGGACCCTTCCTGGCTGTGGTGTGCGGGTCGTCGTCAGCCGTGAAACTCGCAGGCCCGGCCCCTGGCTGATTGTGGAGCGATTGCCAACGGACGGGCAAAACGCCGAACCAGCCGCTGCAGCAGACCGGGGCCGCAGTCAGGCTTTCCGGAGTGTCAAGTCCGCCCCGCGGCCCCGGCTGCTGAGCGGGGTCGTTCGGCGAAGCGGAGGATCGCGGATGGATGAGTTCGTTTCGCTCAAACAACTCGCCAGCGAGTTGGGGCTGGACCGCTCGAACACAAGGAAGTACGTCCTGAAGAGTGGGGTCCGCCCCCACAAGCGCCGCACGCCGGATTCGGGAAGCCAATTGACGCTTGCCCTCACGGTGGAGGAAGCAGAACGGATCCGCGAGAAGCGGCGGGAGGAAGGGTTCCTCGGATCAGCCAGGGCGATGTCGAGAGAAGCGGGCTTCTTCTACGTCATCCGGTTGGTGCCGGAATTGGACCCCCGGCGGATCAAGCTGGGTTTTGCCGACCAGGTTGCTATTCGGCTAGGCCAGCACCGGACAGCCGCCCCAACTGCGGCGATTGTGAAGTGCTGGCCTTGCAAGCGATCATGGGAGGGCACGGCGATTGATTGTTTGTCTAGTGTGCATTGCCGGCTAATCCTGAATGAGGTGTTTGAGTGCGAAGACGTTGAGGCGGTCGTTGCACGGGGCGACCAGTTCTTCGGTCTCCTGCCGGCACCGGATGAGCGGTCACAGCTCTCGGAGTACTCGCCTCACAATACTTGAGGAGGCCGCGCCGAACCAGCCGCTGCAGCAGACCGGGGCCGCAGTCAGGCGTTCCGGAATGTAGCGCCCCCTCCGCGGCCCCGGTCTGCTGCAGCGAGTCGTTCGGCGAAGAGAGGCGCACCGATGGAGGTGATCAAGTCATCGGTGCTGTTCCGGTCGCTGGGCTCCCAACACCTAGGCGTTGAGGTGTGGCCTGACCCAGACGCCCCAGACGCGGGCGAGACGTACTTCTGGGTGGTGTCGCGGTTCGGTGAGGGCAACGTCCGAATCTTGGCGTATGTGCGGGTCGGCACCGGCCGCTTGGAGCCCGCACCTACGACAAGGCCGGCGACGACTTGTGGCTGCCGGCGGAGTAAAGGCACGCCGAACCAAGCGCTGCAGCCGACCGGGGCCGCAGTTAGGTTTTGCAGAGTCTCTTCTCGCTCTAGCGGCCCCGGCGGCTGAGCTGGGCGTTCGGCACTCCGTCCTCGACGAGGTTGCGGTCCTCGGTCGCTGACAAGGGGTTGTCAGCGAGGGGGGAGGAAGGCGTGCGGCGCTGCGGGAGGCGGTGCCGCCGGGTCGCGCCAGCGGGGCGCACCGCCGGAAGGGGTCGTCGCGCGGCGTCGGAGTGGTCCAGGGGTCCGGTCGCAGCGGGGCCGGGATGCGGAAGTCCGGCCGTCGCGGCTGCCCTCGGGCGCGATCCGTGCCGAACCAGCCGCTGCAGCAGACCGGGGCCGCAGTCAGGCTCTCTGAGGTGTGAAGTCTGCTCCGCGGCCCCGGCTGCTGAGCGGGTCGTTCGGCGAAGAGAGGCCACGATGCACACAAGCCTGAAGCTGTGTATAGACCTGATCCTGCTCTGTTGAAATCCTCTAACCTGTAGCGGCGAGGAGCATGAGGTTGTGGGTGAGTACCCGCAGGTAGCACTCGTGTTCGCGCGACGCATCCGACTTGCCCCGCAGCGCCGAGCCGAGCAGCCGCTTGTGTCGGGAGAAGGCGCTCTCCGCCTGCCAGCGCTGCCCGTAGACGCGCTTGTGCCGGCTGCCCCGCGGCTTCTTGCGGAACCGCTTGACCATCTGCCGCCGGTAGCGAGTCTTGGGCCACTTCCGCCCCCCGTTCCGCCGGTTGATCGGGATCACCGTCGAGCGGACGCCCAAGTCCTCCCGGCAGTAGCGGTGGCTCTCCTCGCCGTCGAACGCCGCGTCGCCGAGCACCCGGTCGTAGCCGACCGCCAGCGACGCCTGGGCCATGAGAGGGCGGAACTGCGGCGCGTCGTTGGCGGGGCCGAGGCTGACCGTGGCTGCGGTGAAGAAGTGGCTGGCCGTGTCGCAGGCCACGGCCAACTTGGTCCACAGCCTGGAGTTGTGTTTACGGCCGGCCCGCTTGAAAAAGTAGCGGGACGTGTGGCGGCTCTCCATGCCGGTGGCGTCGATGGCGGCCGTCGGCTTCGCGCCGATCAACCCGCCTTCCTGTGCGCGCACGGTGGCGCGGAAGAGGAGTACGACGAACGCCCCTTTTTTAGCAGCCGCTTGGCGGCATAGCAGAGGGTCGAGTAGTGGGGCGCCGCGGCCAGGCCGAGATCCTCGCGCAACTCGGCGAAGTCGGCCAGCAACCGGACGACGCCCCGGTAGTCGGTCTTGAAGAAGGTCTTCAGGGCCAGGGCGGCGAACAGTTGGTGCTGGGTGAAGTCCTTGCGGGAGAACTTCGACGAATAGGCGGGCAGAACCTCCCGCGCCAGGCGCAGCGCCTCTTGGGCCACGGCCCGAGGCGACTTGGTCATCGGTCTGCTGGTGTTCATAATACCATTATACGCCCGCCCCGCCAAGGATTTCAACAGAGCAACCTGATCCCTACAACCTGTTGGTACAAGAACCTCCGCGAGCGGATGAAGAAATCCCAGTGGGACAAGCTGCGGAAGAAGGTGTATGCCGACCAGGGCAACGTCTGCCGCGTGTGCGGCGCGGCAGGAAGGCTTAACTGCCATGAGGCTTGGAGCTACGATGAAGAGCGACGCATCCAGAAGTTGATGGGCTTTCATGCGGTCTGTAACATGTGCCATCATGTGACGCACTTTGGTTTGGCTCAGATTCTTGCACGTCAAGGCCATCTCGACCTTGAGGCCGTCGTCAAGCATTTCCTGAAGGTCAACGATGTGGAGCGCGAGAGGTTCGAGGCCCACAAGACAGAGGCGTTCCGGTTGTGGCGGGAGCGGTCGAACCACGAGTGGCAGATCGACCTGGGAGAGTGGGCGTCGCTGGTTGAGCAGAAGAACGCCGAACCAGCCGCTGCAGCAGACCGGGGCCGCATGTAGCCCTTCCGAGGTGTTAAGCCTGCCCCGCGGCCCCGGCGGCTGAGCGGGGTGTTCGGCAACCTCCGTCTCCGAAGTCATGCCGGTTTAACTGGTTACGGCCGCCGACGAACTATTTCGGCTTGTTACACTCTGTCCACTGGCCGGTCGCCCTCGCGGGGGCTATGCCGACAGCCGCGGCGGCGGGTCACAGAACTAGCGTTGCCATGACCCGCCGCCGCGGCTGTCGGCGGGGCGACGGCGGGGTTCCCTCGTTCGCGGGGGCTTGGTGCGGCCCCGGCCGGGTCGCCGCCGCGCGGGGCCGCCGCCGGGGTGGCGGTGTTGCGGCGCGGGCACGGTTGCCGAACCAGTCGCTGCAGCGGATTCGGCCGACGGCCGCGGATCGGGCACGGCCGTTGCGTCTCGGACGACGATGCGGAAACCACAGTCGGCCGAACCGCTGAGCTCCGCTCGTTCGGCACTCATCGCTCTAGCTTGATGAGAGGTGTCGCATGGCGGTTGTTTCTCGCTACCTGACGGTTACGCAAGGCAACATCGACAACAGCCACCTATATCTCACGGAACTGCTCGACGTGTTCCCCGAGGACGCGCTCGGCGGCTCCGACGAGTCGCAGGCCGCCTCTCGAACGGCTCGCGTCCGGTGGGGCGCGGAGGTCGTCGAAACGGACATCGACCGGACCAAGAACATCTTCCGCAAGCGGGGGTGGGTGGCGCGATTCTTCGACGAAGGCCGGATTCAAGCCGGAGACCGCGTCCTGTTGGAACAGCTCGAACCGTATCTGTATCGCGTCTCAAAAGCATGAGGTCCGTGCCGAACCAGCCGCTGCAGCAGACCGGCGGGGCAGGACGCCTTTCCAGAGTTCAAGCCCTCTCCAGCCCCGCCGGCTGCTGAGCGGGTTGTTCGGCACTCGGTCGCAGACAGCCGCCCGGACCAGGAGCCGGTGACATGGGCAGGTCAGTGAAGGAAGGGGCACTGGGACGGTGACGCCTGAGTTGGTGGCGTTGTGAGGTCGGCGGTTCGTGGGGTCGTGCCGAACCATCCGCTGCAGCAGACCGGGGCCGCAGTTAGGCTTTCCGAAGTGTAGCGCCTCCTCCGCGGCCCCGGCTGCTGAGCGGGTCGTTCGGCCGCTTGGCGAAAGGTGGTATGCGATGGCGGCTGACCTCGCGAGCTATCTCTGCGAACTCGGCTTGGGCGAGCACGCCGACTACCTATCGGGCATCGCGCGGCCAACCGTCGAGATTGTCGCGGCTCGGGGTCAGGTTTCCAAGGCTTGCAGCAAGTTCGGCGGGTCCCCGGATCTGCCGACCGACTTCCGGTGGCCCCAGCACAAGCTCGGCCCCTATCGGTTCATCGGCCAGATCAACCTCGCCGACATTCCGAAAGGGCACCCACGGGTTGCCAACTTCCGGCTTGCTTTCCTTCTTGTACGCCCACGACGAGAACGGTGAGTCCTTCTGGCAGGATCCCGATTACGTGCGGGCCTACCGCTTCGTTGACCTCGAAGCGCTCCAGCCGGTCGAGCCGCCGGCGGCAGTTCGCCTCGGCTCGACTTCGACACTCGACTTTCAACTGGGTGCGGACGTGCCGCGCTGGCCCCGCGACAAGGCCGCCGTGAAGCAGTGGCCGATCAGCCAGTCCCAGCGGGACGCTTATTGGGAGCTGCGCCTTCGGCTCCATCCCAGCGGGTGCTACCTCCGCGGCTACCCGTTCAACACGTTGCTGGGATACGACCCGACGCCCGGCCCGGAGTGGCGGTCGCTGCTGACGCTGAGCTCGGACGACGAGTTCGAGTGGTGCTGGCACGATGGCGACTGGCTGGTGACCTTCATTGAGGAGTCTCGGCTGCGTGCCGGCGACTTCTCGCAGATCAAGGCCGACGCCGGTTGAGGTCGCCGCCGAACCATCCGCTGCAGCCGACCGGGGCCGATTTTGGTTCTTCGTGGCATCCTGTCCCCTTGGCCCCGGCTGCTGAGCGGGTTGTTCGGCGACCGGAGGGCTTCGGGGTGGCAGTGTTTGCGGTCGGGGAACGCGTGGTCCGCAACCCGGCGACGTGGCAGTCCAACGACTTCGATTCGTGGGGGCGCGGCACCGGCGTCGGGGTGGTCGTCGAGCCGCCCTTCCCACTTGGCCCCGATGAGGTGGATGTGCGGTGGCCGGGCGGGCGGTGCTTCGAGTGGGCTGAGCAGTTGCTCCCCGCCCCGGTAGCGTCAGACGCCGAACCATCCGCTGCAGCAGACCGGGGCCGCAGTACGCCTTTTCGAGCTTCAAGGTCTCTCCAGCGGCCCCGGCTGCTGAGCGGTGTTGTTCGGCGACCGGCAGAGCCAGCCGCTGTTCGTGTTATAGATCGTTGTCGGTCAATCCGGCGTCGCGCATGATGTCGCGCTGCGTGCCGGGCTTCAAGTCGTCGTTGGCGTGAACGGGCACCACCGTCCGCCGTCCTGTGGCGGCGTGGCGATAGACGTGGTGGCTGCCGTTGATGCGGGCCAGCGTCCAGCCGCGCTGCTCCAGCACGCGGCACATCCGCTTGCCGGAGATGATCTTCAAGCTCCCTCCTCCGCCGCACCGCGGGCGAGGGCGTCGTCGTGGGCGACGGCGAGCCAGCCCTCGGCGGCCTCGCGGAGGTTGGCGCGGACCTCGTCGAGGGTCTCGCCCTGAGTGTGACAGCCGGGCAGCGCGGGGATGGAGGCGGAGTAGCCGCCAGCGTCGGGTTCGGGGCGGATGATCGCGGTGAGGACGACGGCGACATCGACGGCGATGGGCGGCGCCGGGGTCGTGGAATGGCTCATGGTCGATTTCCTCCTTCCCCGTAATCTACCGCAGGGCGGGGAAAGGGTCGAGGGTAGATAAAGCCAACGCCGAACCATCCGCTGCAGCAGACCGGGGCCGCAGGTAGGCTCTTCAGAGTGCAGCGCCCCTCCGCGGCCCCGGCTGCTGAGCGGTGTGTTCGGCGAAGAGGGGCGCGATGGCGAGCGGATTGCGGTTGGATATTGGGAAGCCCGTATATGGGTGGGCGGCGGTTCGACTGACCGTTCCCGGTACCCGGTTGGAGTTCGCCGCCTCATACACCCCGCGGGATTCCATCGGCGACCTCGCCAGCGTGGCCAACGGCTTGATCGCGGGAACGCCCGAATCAGTCGTCATCTGGAACACGGAGCCGGTCGAGTATGAGTTCCGGCTCGTGGCGGGCGGCGGCCGGACGCGGCTTGAAGTCCACAAGTTCCCAGACTTCCGGCGTCGAGGGCGGCGCCTCCGAACGCCGTTGGCCGCCGCCGAGGAGGACACCAGCACTGCCGCCCGTGTACTTTGGCGGGCGCTTCGTCGGTTGCAAGGGGCGATGCCGGAAGTAGAGTTCGAGGCGTCATGGCGGCATCCGTTCCCGCTCCGTGCCGTGGAGCGACTTGGGAATCAGCTGCGGGGTCAACCCACTTGAAAGGCGAAAACCGCCGAACCAGCCGCTGCAGCAGACCGGGGCCGCAGTCAGGCTCTCTGAGGTGTACGCCTCCTCCGCGGCCCCGGCTGCTGAGCGGGTTGTTCGGCGAAGAAGAGACGAGCAGGTCGTTGCGGCGAACCATTTGGGGCGATACGATACGACCATGAGTACCGTTCACGAGATTGAGCAAGCCATTCGTACCCTGGGGCCGCAAGACCTCGCGACGCTGCGGGACTGGTTCGCCGCCTTCGACGCCGAAATCTGGGACCGACAGCTGGAGCAGGACGTGGCGGCGGGCCGGTTGGATCGGCTCGCGGAGGAGGCGCTGCGCGACCTGAGCGAGGGGCGGTGCACCGATCTATGAGGCATCGCGCCAACCCCCGCTTCTGGGCCTGCTATAACGCCCTGCCTGCGGAAGTGCGGCATCTGGCGGATCGTTGCTACGCGCTGCTGCGCCAGGATCCGCACCACCCTTCGTTGCACTTCAAGAAGGTGGGGCCGCTCTGGTCCGTGCGCGTGGGGCTGCATTACCGGGCGCTCGCGGCCGAGAGCGGCTCCGATATCGCTTGGTTCTGGATCGGGACGCACGCGGAGTACGATCGTCTTATTGCTGGAGCGTAAGACGCCGAACCATCCGCTACAGCAGACCGGGGCCGCAGTCAGGCTCTCCGGAGTGTGAAGCCCGCCCCGCGGCCCCGGCTGCTGAGTTGGTCCGTTCGGCCACAGAAGGACTGCATGAGTGAGGATGCCTTCATCCGTGCTATCTTGGCATCCCCAGGGGATGCTACCCTCCGCTTAATCTACGCGGACTGGCTGGAGGAACGCGGCGATCCGCGGGGCGAATACCTCCGTCTGCTCTGCGCCCTCGACAGCCGGTGCGCGGATGATCCCGAGGCGGCCGAGATGCGCGAGCGCCTCCGGGCCTTGGAGGGGGGCATCGATCTGCGGTGGTGCGCGCTCCTCAGCCGTGGCCGGCACCATCAGTCTCACGAGAAGGGTGACAAACCACCCCGGCGCGGCAGGCGAAACCGGCGCGAGGCGATGGAGGCCGACGTGACGCTATTCCTGCGGCAGTACGCGCGCAAGGCTCCGAAGTCGGGAGAACCGAACGACCGGGGCTACAGTCGCGCGGTCGAGGAGTCCGTCAAGCGCATGAGGCCCGAGGAGTTGGATCGGCTAATGCGGGGAAGAGGAGTAGCCAGCTGGTCGCCGTCTGAGCGGCTATTCTGGCAAAGGGGGGCAGGTTAAGGGCCGAACCAGCCGCTGCAGCAGACCGGCGGGGCAGGACGCCTTTCCAGAGTTCAAGCCCTCTCCAGCCCCGCCGGCTGCTGAGCGGGTTGTTCGGCGAAGGAGGCGACGTGAGCGCGGTCGAGTTGATGTCGTCGCTTTCTCCGGACGAGTGTGTCGCTCGCCTGCGGGGGGCTGTTGACGCCGGCGGGCTGTTCTTCGGATTCGGGTCAAAGCCCGTGATCGGCCAGGCGTCCAAGGGGTCGGTGTGCCTCCGTAAGCGAATCGGCTATGGCAACTCGTTTCAGACGTTCCTTATCGGGGCCTTTGAGCCGCACGGCGAGGGCAGCGTGTTCCGCGGGACGGCCGGCGTCCACCCACTCGTCCTCGCCTTCGTCGCGGTCTGGCTCGTCGGACTCGTTTTCGGCGGCGGGTTGCTCTGCGTCGCCGCAGCCCAGGGCAGGGCGGTCGGGAACCAGCCGCTGGCCCTGGCGCTGCTGCCCCTGATGGGGGTGTTCGGCGCGGTTGTGGCGCGGTTCGGGCGCTTCCTCGCCCGCGGGGAGCGGCGATTCCTCGTCGCCTTCGTGGCGGGCGTCCTCAATGCGTCCGGCGAGGGTAGCGCCGAACCAGCCGCTGCAGCAGACCGGGGCCGCATGACGCCCTTCCGAGGTGTCAAGCCCCTCCGCGGCCCCGGCTGCTGAGCGGTGTCGTTCGGCGACAACTGCTCATGGCAAAAGGAGTGGAACGATGCGATACGTCCTCTTTCCTGCGTTCGCGATCATCTGCTTCGCCGGCGGACTTCGCGGCGACGAGCCCGCGCCCACTGACTGTGAGTTGACGGATGTCGGCGTCTCGAAGATGGGTGACCAAGTCGCAGGTCACATTGGGGCGTGCATGGTGGGACAAGGCAACAAGCCCAAGTTCTGCTTCGGGCTCGCCAAAGAGTACAACGGCGAACCGCGGTTCACCTTCGTGGTCCTCTTCCGAACGGGAAAAAAGGATTGCGGCCCCACGGGCGTCCAGAGCGAGGTCCATTCTGACGGCGCAGTTACGCGGACCAAGAACGTCTATTCCTTGGGTGGGTTCGAGCTGCCGCTGACGCTCGAAACAAGGCGCGACCCGAAGACGAACCAGGTCGCCGAGTCGAAAGTGTTCGTCGGCGACCTCGAAGCCTCCGCCAAGGAACCGGGCGTGGTGATCGTCGATCTGACGGGTGACAAACCGTCCTACAAACTCGTTAAGGCGGACCTGCCGGCGTGCAAGGTCGATCTGGCCAACGAGGACACCGCCACCTGGGTCAAGGCGGTCGATGACGCGATTGCCGAACTCAAGAAGAAGTCGAAAGAGGTCGCCAAGCTCGCCGACTGAGCCGACCCCCTGGGGCTTGCAGCGAAAGCGCCGAACCAATCGCTACAGCAGACCGGGGGCACCGTTAGGCTCTCGCGCGGTATAATATCTCCTCCGCGGCCCCGGCGGCTGAGCGGGTCGTTCGGCGAGGAAGAGGGGACGCGAGTGGTGGAGCGGCCGACCATCGTCGAGATGAGGGAGCGTCTGGCGGAGTGCGCACGGCACTACGGTGGGAGCATTTCCCGCGACGCCGCGCTGGTCTGGGACGGCTACTTCGCGGCCCTGCTGGAGTGGGGGCTGATCTCCCCGGCCGAGCACGCGGAGCTGCTGGGCCTGCTGCCCCGCATGGACGACAGCCCGGTCATGGGCGTGTTCCTCGGCTGGGAGCGCGATCGCCCGTGAGCCGTCCCGCCGATGGAGAATCCGCTGGTGGGGCGTGATTGAAGTCTCCGGCTGAAAAGGCAAACCGCAAGGCCAAGCGCCGAACCATCCGCTGCAGCCGACCGGGGCCGCGTTGGCGGTTTCGCGCGGTATGATGTCTCCTCCGCGCGGCCCCGGCGGCTGAGCGGGTCGTTCGGCCTCAGAACACGGTGTACGACACCGAGGAAGGGAAACATGAACGAGTACGAGATCGGCAAAGACGTTCAAGCATTGAGGGACAACGTGCGGAGCCTCGCCGAACGACTGGATCGGCTGGAGAAGGGCTGCAAATGCAAGCGGATCGACCTTCCACTCACCAAAGCCGTTCGGAGTGAAGAGAAGGATACGCCGTCTCTCACTTTCTCCTTCCCAACCCAACATGCGGGCGATTGCACGATGTCAAACCCTGTTCTGACCGTTT
The DNA here is from genome assembly GCA_963771935.1 of uncultured Planctomycetaceae bacterium. GTDB lineage: Bacteria > Planctomycetota > Planctomycetia > Gemmatales > Gemmataceae > UBA4732. The sequence continues at coordinate 858,663 of CAVYVK010000011.1, forward strand.
TTGCCGACGGCAAGGTGACTTTCAGCGCGACCGTGCAATCCTCGTCCCCATCGCTGTTTGGTGGGGACACCTACCGCGAGTGGTGGGTCATAATGGACGGAGCCGAGAAAGCGATCCTCAACCTCTCTCAAATCAACAGCCCGAACATGGTCATCGGTGACGCTGGCCCGAAGAGCTGGTACGAGAATTGGGGCGGTGTTGCGTTTCCGGAACTCAGCAGCAACTTTACCAGGATCGAGTACGCCGGTGGGACGCAACAATGCTAGCTCACCCAAGTCTGTGTGAGGGAGCAAAAGAAGACATTCAAGGCAAATAAGGCCGAACCAGCCGCTGCAGCAGACCGGGGCCGCAGTACGCCCTTCCAGAGAGTGCTGTCTGCTCCGCGGCCCCGGCTGCTGAGCGGGTTGTTCGGCGAAGAGAGGCGAGGCCATGATTGACCGCTCAGCCGCCCGGTCACTGGTCCTGGAAACGCTCTCCGCGATCCCTGTTCCCTCGCCCCATGACGGGTGGGTCATCCTGGACGAACACACCATCGAGCGCGGCTGGGGGTGGGTGTTTTTCTACGACTCGCGTCGGCACCGGGAGACCGGAGACTTTCGTTTCTCCGTGGCGGGGAACTCCCCGCACCTCGTGCGGCGGACGGACGGGGCGGTGTTCGTGGCCGGGACAGCCCTCCCTGTCGAGGACTATATCAAGGACTTCGAGGCGGGTGGTGGCCTATCCATCCGTTGCAGTTGAACCGCCGCCGCGGGGCGGTTCTTCGGTCGGGGAGCGTCGGTAACGCCGAACAAGTCGCTGCAGCAGACCGGGGCCGCCGTTAGGCTTTTGCGCGGCATAAGGTCTTTCCAGGCGGCCCCGGCTGCTGAGCGGGTCGTTCGGCCTCGGAGGTGGTCTAAACGTGAGCAAGTTCGGCTGCACCTGCGGGCACGTGATCCGCGACCAGACCGACTACCTCCCCTACAAGGGGCAGGTGCTCAAGGACCAGGACCACGAGGCGTTCTTCGCCGGCACCGCGGACGCGCTGGTCGCGTACCTGGCCGGGGTCCGCTCCGGCGACCTCGCCGAGTGGCACAGCAAGTGGTCGTTCCTCCGCGGGAAGACCGACGAGCACGTGGCGTGGTCGCTGATGGGCTGGTTCTGGCGGAAGTTCGCGGTGGACGTCTACGAGTGCGAGCAGTGCGGGCGGCTGTGGGTGCAAGAGGGGACCGAGTCGCAGCGGTTCGTCCCCTTCACCCCCGAGGACGCGTCGTCCGGTCGGGTGTTGCCGTCGGAGCGCTTCCGGGCAGCCAGCCCCCCGGCGACCGATCCGGCCGAACCATCCGCTGCAGCAGACCCGGCCCGCGATTGCGCTTCCGGGAGTTCGTAGCTCGCCGGCGCGGGCCGGGCTGCTGAGCGGGTTGTTCGGCTTCGGAAGATTTCCACATGGCTTCTTCGGAGGAAGAGAAGCGACGTGCTTTCCGCCGTTCCCTCATCGTGGACGGTTCGGGGATCGTTCTGTTTGTGTTTGCTGCCGTGCTCGTTGTCTGGCTCTGGTTCGGTGCCGGTGTCAGCTTTGTGTGGGGCCTGGTGCTTGCTTCCGTCCTCGCCCTTGGACTCTGCGTGTGCCGAGGGTACCTGCTCGACCGTTACCCAGACCCTCGCCAGGATCCTGCAGGGCAAGGTTGCGGCTGGGCCCTTGCAGTAGGATTCTGGGCAGCCGTAAGCGCAGGATTCGCGCTGTGGGCAATCGGCTGGGTTATCGCCAACTTTGTCGAGCTTGATTGGGCTACTCGCCTGGCCGGTTTCGTCCCAACGGCCCTCCTTGTACTCGCATTTTTGATCGCCAACAGGCCTCCCCCGTGGAAGGCAGCAAGGCGTAAGGCGGCGAAGAGGACACTCGACTAAAGGGACATTCAGCATTGACAGCGGATGAGAGGGCAACTTGCTCTGTTGAAATCCTCTAACCTGTAGCGGCGAGGAGCATGAGGTTGTGGGTGAGTACCCGCAGGTAGCACTCGTGTTCGCGCGACGCATCCGACTTGCCCCGCAGCGCCGAGCCGAGCAGCCGCTTGTGTCGGGAGAAGGCGCTCTCCGCCTGCCAGCGCTGCCCGTAGACGCGCTTGTGCCGGCTGCCCCGCGGCTTCTTGCGGAACCGCTTGACCATCTGCCGCCGGTAGCGAGTCTTGGGCCACTTCCGCCCCCCGTTCCGCCGGTTGATCGGGATCACCGTCGAGCGGACGCCCAAGTCCTCCCGGCAGTAGCGGTGGCTCTCCTCGCCGTCGAACGCCGCGTCGCCGAGCACCCGGTCGTAGCCGACCGCCAGCGACGCCTGGGCCATGAGAGGGCGGAACTGCGGCGCGTCGTTGGCGGGGCCGAGGCTGACCGTGGCTGCGGTGAAGAAGTGGCTGGCCGTGTCGCAGGCCACGGCCAACTTGGTCCACAGCCTGGAGTTGTGTTTACGGCCGGCCCGCTTGAAAAAGTAGCGGGACGTGTGGCGGCTCTCCATGCCGGTGGCGTCGATGGCGGCCGTCGGCTTCGCGCCGATCAACCCGCCTTCCTGTGCGCACGGTGGCGCGGAAGAGGAGTACGACGAACGCCCCTTTTTTAGCAGCCGCTTGGCGGCATAGCAGAGGGTCGAGTAGTGGGGCGCCGCGGCCAGGCCGAGATCCTCGCGCAACTCGGCGAAGTCGGCCAGCAACCGGACGACGCCCCGGTAGTCGGTCTTGAAGAAGGTCTTCAGGGCCAGGGCGGCGAACAGTTGGTGCTGGGTGAAGTCCTTGCGGGAGAACTTCGACGAATAGGCGGGCAGAACCTCCCGCGCCAGGCGCAGCGCCTCTTGGGCCACGGCCCGAGGCGACTTGGTCATCGGTCTGCTGGTGTTCATAATACCATTATACGCCCGCCCCGCCAAGGATTTCAACAGAGCATTCGGCCGGGCGAATGGGAGGTTTGAAGATGCAGCGCGTCTTGGTTCTCTGCGCCACCATTGTCAGCTTTTCCACCGCCCGCGGAGCCGACATCCGCGAGCAGGTCCGGATCGACAATGCCTTCGTCCTGGAGATCGGCGTGACCAAGCGGTCAGCCGCATTCAGCCCGGACGGAAAGATCCTGGTCACGGCGACCACCGGGGGCAGAAGCGGAATCTTCGGGGGCGGCCGCACAATCTTCTGGGACTCGGCCACCGGGAAGCAACTCGGGCCCTCGACGACGGCCCCAACGTTGGAGCCCCTCAAGCTTACGGGGGGCCGAACGGTCGGACCCTCGACGACGGCAACAGCCTTGGGGCCTTCGCGTTTACCCCGGACGGTCAGACACTCGCCGGGGCCTGCACGGGTATTGAACGCGATGTCTGTCTCTGGGACGTGCAGACCCGAAAGCTCACCGGGCGGCTCAAAGGGAGCCAGTACGTGCGTTCGATGACCTTCAGTGCCGACGGAACGATGCTGGCGACCGAGGGCAGCATAAGGGGGGTTGTGCAGAGTGATGTGCAGATCTGGGGGGTGAAGGCGGAAAAGGTGGTCGCGACCCTGAAAGCGAAGGCTCAGGGCGTGCGGGCGCTGGCCTTCAGCGGCGATGGGAAGAGTCTGGCCGTGGGCTACGGGGACGGGACGATTCGGGTGTGGGACGTGAAGACCGAGCGGGAGACGGTGCGCCTGCCTGGCGCACCCAACGGGTATCGGTGCTGGCGTTCGAGCCGGGCGATCGAACGGTGCTCGAGGCCGGAGCGGATAGGACGGTCGCCGGTGGGATTCTCACGACCGGGAAAGCGACCGCGACGACCGAGCTGAAGGGCGCTGCCAAGCCATACAGACTCGCGTTCGGCCCCGGTCTGGCGACCCTGGCAATGGTGGATGAGGACGGCGGGTTGTCGGTCTGGGACACCAAGACGGGTGCGCGGGTCAGCAACCTCAATGCGAAGGTGCGTCCCCAGGTGTTTGCGTTCAGCTCCGACGGGAAGTGGCTCGCGGCCGACTCGAGTGAAGACAAGGCAAATCCGTCGTCGATCCAGGTGTGGGCGGTCGGCGAGCCTGCGGACAAGTAACCCCGTGCCCGCGCGTGTGCGGCTGAGCCCCCGCCTCGGTGATCGGCCGAGGGTAACATCGGGCCGAACCCGGCGCTGCACCGGACCGCCAGCGCGTTGGCGTTTTTCAGCCTCACCTGTTTCACGGTCGGCGACTGGTGTCCCGGCGGCCGGTGAGCTTGAATGTTCGGCGGCGGAGGTGGTGGCGGCTCGATGGCCCAAGACGTGCCCGAAGCGCTGGACGACACCAGTTGGATCGCGGTCAAGGGCGGGACGGTCGAGGCCGTTGTCAAGGTGCTGGACCTGTCCGACCCGCAGCGCGCGACTTGGCCACAGGGCATGGAAGTAGTCGGCGGCTACCACGATGACTGCCCGGCGGAGTTGGGTGAGCTGGCCGGCGTGTTCATCACGCCGCTGGTCCGCGACTGGCGGTTGGTCGTCGGGCATTACGTCGGCGCGGCTCCGCTTGCCCGGCCGGCGGATGACCTGCGAACCGGCTGGCGGAAGGTGGTCGGGTGGTGCCGCCGGCTGAGTCGGGAGTTCGGCGAGGCCCATGCCTTCACCGATCAGGCCCAGATGGACTGGTACTCGTGGATCATGGCCCGCGACGGGACAGTGATTCGGCAGCTCGTATTCGAGGACGGCGAGTTCCTCAGCGACCGGGGCCGGCCGTCCGCCGTCGAGGCCCGGTTGCTCGCCCGGTTCCGTCCGAACGAGTTCTGCCCTCGGTGGCGACCGGACGTGGGCGACGTGCCCCGCATCGCTGGCGAGTGGTCGGTCAACCCGTGGCGCATCGGCCCCCGAACCCGCCTGGTCGGTCAGGGCTTCGTGGCGTTGACGCCGTGGGGCCGGCGGCAGGGCGTTGCGTTCAGCGGCCTGGGACCGTAGCGCCGAACCAATCGCTGCAGCCGACCGGGGCCGCCGTCAGGCCTTCACACGGCATGAAGTTATTCCAGGCGGCCCCGGCGGCTGAGCGGGTCGTTCGGCCCGCGCGTTCCCCCAGGTTAGGTTTTGAGGAGGATGGTTAAATGAGGCCGTTCTTGCTGGCGGTTGCTGTTATTGGATCGCTGAGCGCCGTCCGCCTCGCCGGGGACGACACGGGCAAGACCGACAAGGATGAAATGCAGGACACATGGGCCGTCGTCGCCATGGAGTCTAACGGCCGCAAAGAAGAGCTGGGCCAGGCGGCAAAGGACGGCTCGGCCAGGATGGTCGTCACCGCCGACACCTTGCGTCATCGCTCCCCGGCACACTTCTCGGAGAGGACGAGGCGACGTACCGAATAGATCCGGGCAAGAAGCCGCGGGAGATTGATTTGACCTTCAGGAAAGAGCCGCAAATCTTGTTGAAGGGCAAGACGTGGCAAGGGATCTATTCGCTGCGGGGGGACAAGCTCAAGATCTGCTTCGATACGAGCGGCAAGGGGAGGCCGGACGCGTTCGTGACCAAGGAGAAGGACGGTTGCCTGCTGATCTACCTGGAGCGGGAATGACGCCGGCGCCAGGATTCGCCGCGCGGGCAGGGTACGAATCGTCCCGAGGGCGTCCTACGCATCCCCCATCCAGGTTGTGAGCGACGAAAAGGGGCTCTGTAGAATCCAAGGCCGAACCAGCCGCTGCAGCAGACCGGCGGGGCAGGACGCCTTTCCAGAGTTCAAGCCCTCTCCAGCCCCGCCGGCTGCTGAGCGGGTTGTTCGGCAACCTCCGTCTCCGAAGTCATGCCGGTTTAACTGGTTACGGCCGCCGACGAACTATTTCGGCTTGTTACACTCTGTCCACTGGCCGGTCGCCCTCGCGGGGGCTATGCCGACAGCCGCGGCTGTCGGCGGGGCGACGGCGGGGCTCCCTCGTTCGCGGGGGCTTGGTGCGGCCCCGGCCGGGTCGCCGCCGCGCGGGGCCGCCGCCGGGGTGGCGGTGTTGCGGCGCGGGCACGGTTGCCGAACCAGTCGCTGCAGCGGATTCGGCCGACGGCCGCGGATCGGGCACGGCCGTTGCGTCTCGGACGACGATGCGGAAACCACAGTCGGCCGAACCGCTGAGCTCCGTCGTTCGGCGAAGGAGAGGCGCTTCGGTTGATCCCCGCCTCCGGCCGGGTGAAAATGGGGGCGGCCCCGTTCCGTCGCCAAGAGGGTGAACTCATGCTCGCGCGCATCCCGGCAGGCGGACTCGCTGCCATGATCCTCCTCCCGGTCCTGGTCCGGGCCGACGACGCCCCGAAGAGCGACAAGGATTTGGAAGGCGACTGGAAAGTGGTGTCCGTGGTCCACAGACTGCTTGACGACACTCCGCCGTCCATACAAGATGACACTGTGCTTTCAATCAAAGGGGGAGTCGCCACCGTCAAGGTCGGGAAGGAGTCCTTCTCAGGCACAATCAACGTGGACACGTCCAAGAATCCCAGAACGTTCGATCTGACCGTGCAAGCCGGCGAATACAAGGTGAAGCCGGTCTACGGCCTCTACGAGGTCAAGGGCGACGACCTACGCTTCTGCCTCGGCCAGCCCGGCGCGGCGCGGCCTAAGCAATTGGTCCCTGATCTGCCGACCGACGAGTTCCTGTTCACGATGGTGCGCGTCAAGAAGTGATTCAGATGCGATAGACGGGTAACAAGACGCCGAACCAGCCGCTGCAGCAGACCGGCGGGGCAGGACGCCTTTCCAGAGTTCAAGCCCTCTCCAGCCCCGCCGGCTGCTGAGCGGGTTGTTCGGCGAAGGAGGGCGCGGGGTGCGGCTTGAGTATCTGCCCGATGGCTCGCCGCTTTGCCCGCTGATCCGTCTGTTCGACTTCACGCCGGCCGAGGCCGGGCAACTCGCCGCAGCCGTCAGTGACTTGGCGGCCGGGCGCGGAGCGCGTGGCGGTCCACGAACTGCCGTGGGTCGCGGCCGTCGGCGGGTGCGAGCTGGTCTTTTGCCTCCGGGTCTGGGACCAGGCGGTGGTGCGGCTCGGCCCGGCGGCGTTCGCGTGCGGGTTCACCACCGGGACCTGGGACAATGTGGCCGGCCTCGTCGAGCCGTTCGCGGCGGATGGCCGTGGGTATCAGTGGCTGGCCGGGGTTCCGGGTGAGGCGTCCCTGCTGCTGTCGGCGTCCGGAGAGTGGTAAGGCCTCGCGCCGAACCAGCCGCTGCAGCAGACCGGGGCCGCAGTCAGGCTCTCCGAAGTGTTCTGTCTGCTCCGCGGCCCCGGCTGCTGAGCGGGTTGTTCGACGGGAAAACCGACACCGCGCTTCGAGCCATGATGTCAAGCCCACATGAGCCGGCTGGTGAGCGCTGGCGTTCGGCCTCGAGCCGCGGACGAGATCATTCCCGATTCCTTGGCAATGAAGAACGACCATTTTCTTGCTGGATTCAACCTTGCAAAGAGAATGGGAGGATTGACACGTGTCTCCCCAGCCGCATCTTCTCGGCGCCATTCCGCTGTTCGCGTCCATGGACGACGACGAGCGGACAGCGCTCGCCGCGATCATGGACGAGGTCAACTTCAAAGCCGGTCAGATAATCTACAGGGCGACGGAGGTCGGCGGAACGCTCTATATCCTCCTCTCCGGCGAGGTCGAGATGTCCATCGAGGACGATGATGGCAAAAAGGTGGTCATCGACATCCTGAAGCCGGGCGAGTTCTGCGGCGAGCTGTCGCTGCTGGATGGCGGCAATCGCTCGGCGACGGTCACCACTACGCAACCGACACGGACCTTGGTGCTGAAGCGCGAGCACCTGGTCGATCTCCTGATGAAACGTCCGCACATGGCCCAGGACATGATGATGTGGCTGGTCAAGCGCATCCGGTGTACCGATGGCCTGTTGCGGCATCGGGTGAGCCGGGCCCCGAACGAAGTGATCGAAGAACGTGAGACGTTCGGCAACCGGCTGGCCGACAAGGTAGCAAGCTTTGGGGGAAGCTGGGCCTTCATTTCCCTGTTTGGTGTCGTGATGGTGGGTTGGGTGCTGGTCAACACGATCTTGCTCGGCGACAAGGCGTTCGACGTCTACCCCTTCATTCTGCTCAACCTGTTTCTGTCGATGCTGGCCGCCATTCAGGCGCCAATCATCATGATGAGCCAGAACCGCCAGGATGCCAAGGATCGCATCCGGAGCGAACTCGACTACCAGGTGAATCTCAAGGCCGAGCTGGAGGTGACCGAAGTGCTGCGCCGGATGGACAGCATGCAGGAGGCAGTCGAGGAGCTGAGGTCGAGACGGCAGACCGTCCCCACGGATGGATCCCAGTAAAGACAACCGAAAGATTAACGGGACATCGTAGATATTTAAGCCGAACAAGTCGCTAGAGCAGACCGGGGCCGCATTACGCCCATCCGTGGTATACTGGTTTTACGGCGGCCCCGACTGCTCAGCTTTGTCGTTCGGCACTCGGTCGCCGACGGGTTGGCGGTCCTCGGCCGCTGACATGTAGTTGTCACCGAGGAACGAGGCCCAGCCGTTTGGCGTCGTGGGAAGCGGTGGCCGCCAGAAGCTGCTGTCCGGCCGCCGAAGGAGTGCGGCGACGGGGCGGCGGTCGCCTATCGGTGTCCGTGAGGAACGCGGCCCAGCCGTTTGGCGTCGTGGGAAGCGGTGGCGGCCTGGTCGTTCCCGTCGGTTCGTCGAATGCGGGCGGCGCGCGGCCGCGGTTCGGGGGCGGTTCAGTCGCCTCATACGGGAATCGGCTCCGGCGCGGCCGAGGTGTGTCGTGGGGCACCGCCGGACGGAAACCGTGGTTTCGGTTCTGCGGAGGGGATCCGTGCCGAACCAGCCGCTGCAGCAGACCGGGGCCGCAGGTAGGCTTTCCGGAGTGTGGCCTCTGCTCCGCGGCCCCGGCTACTGAGCGGGTTGTTAGCCCCTGCTCTCTCATACCGCCGAACCTTTGGCTGTTGCTATCGTTTTGACCCACTGATCGCCTTACCGAGTACGCATCCATGGAGGAAACACGCGACCAGCCAGGACCGCTTCATGTCCTGCCCACCCGCTTCGGACATTACGAAGTCCAACAGTTGCTCGGCAGAGGGGGTATGGGATCTGTTTACTTGGCCGTGGATACGCGCCTTGATCGACCAGTCGCTCTCAAGGTTCCCTGCATTACGGGGGACGGCCGGAACGATCTTATTGACCGTTTCTTCCGCGAGACCCGCGCCGCTGCCGCCCTTTTCCACCCGAATCTCTGCCCCGTTTTCGACGTGGGCACAATTGATGGCGTACCCTACTTTACCATGCCCTACATCAGCGGCATACCCTTGTCCAAGAAACTGCATGGAGGCCGACAACAGACCGTCAAGGAGGCGACCAGAATAGCCAAGGACGTTGCCCTCGCCATGGAGGAGGCACATCAGCGCGGTGTCATCCACCGCGACCTCAAACCCAGCAACATCATCCTAACTCAGCAAGAGCAACCGATTATCATGGACTTCGGCCTCGCTCGTTCCCTGGCAGGGACGGACCACACTCGGTTGACGCTGAGCGGGGCTATCTTGGGAACTCCTGCCTACATGTCGCCGGAGCAAGCGGCTGGCCTGGCGCAGGAGGCAGGGCCGGCCAGTGACATTTACAGTCTTGGCGTCATCCTGTACGAGATGCTCACGGGCCGAACTCCCTTTCAGGCATCCGCGGTGGGGCAGCTCATCGCCCAAATCGAGAGGGATCTGCCGCCGCCTCCGCGGCTCTTGCGGCCCGAGTTGCCTTTGTCGCTTGAAGCCGTCTGCCTCAAGGCCCTGGCCAAACGATCCGCGAACCGTTACGGGAGCATGGCGGAGTTTGCAGCGACTCTGAGTCCATATTGCGGCTGGGCGACAACTGCACCCGTGCTACCCCTCACGGTCAGTTATGCGGCTGGCAATGCACTTCCCGCTACCGGAACCAACCCGGCCACCGGACAACCTGGATTGGCGAACGCTGTTCATATGCGGAGAATGCTCCTGGGTTTCGCGGTCGTGTTTGCTCTAGGAGGGTTTGGCGCTTTCTGCTGGGGCCAAATTACTAGGCTGACCTCGATGGTCTGGTTCGGCTTAGGCACTATGATTCTTGGTGGACTCTCCGCCGCGATCGCGTTCGCGGTTAAGGAATCGCCTGGTGCTGGTTCAAAGAGTGACGGTGGCTAACCAGCCGTTGCGGCCGACGGGCCGGCCATCCGGTTTTTCGAGCTATTGTGACTGCTCGGCCGGCCCCGCGGCTGAACTTTGTATTCGGCACTCTCCCACCGAAAGGATTCCGGTCCTCGGTCGCTGACAAGTAGTTGTCAGCGAGGGCGGAGGCGAAGGCGTGTGATGTCGTGGGAAGCGGTGCCGCAGGCGGCGGCCGCCGTGCGGTGCCGGAGGGGCGCGTCCGGCGCGGCCGCCTCGCGGGGTGCCGCCGCAAAAGCCATCGCGTGGCGCCGGGATGCTAGCGGTTGCCGGCGGTGGTCCGGTCGCGGTGGGGGCCGGAATGCGGTAAGGAGGTCGTCGCGGCCGTCCTCGGGCGTGATCCGTGCCGAACCAGCCGCTACAGCAGACCGGCGGGGCATAACGCCTTTTCGAGGTTCAACCGCTCTCCAGCCCCGCCGGCTGCTGAGCGGGTCGTTCGGCGGCTTGCTCAGCGCTCGTTTGGGGGTATGGCTGGCGAGTTACTGAGGCCCCATCATGCTTCCTCAATGGCTTCTGCGCGGCTGGGTGGCTGTGGTCGGTGCCATGACCATCCTGTTCGCGCTCACCGCGATGCAGTCGATACACTCGTCCGGCTCATCGGCGGGCCTGTACGGCGCGGAGGCGATGGCCCTTGCATTCAACGGGTCGCTAGGGAGCTTCGTGATCTACGCCCTCGCCAGCATGGAGAAGCGGCTGCGGGCGCTGGAGGAGCGCTAGCGGGCCGCGGACGCCCAGCGCGTCCCCGTTTCGGTACAAACGGACCCGCCGTATTTGCCGCCGGCCTCCTCCGGAATACAATCCAGCCGACCAGAGGCGCGGCACTGAAATCGGCAAGTGTTCCAGCAGCCCTGGTAGCCGTTGCGGCGAAAACGCCGAACCAGCCGCTGCAGCAGACCGGGGCCGCAGTCAGGCTTTCCGGAGTGTTAAGCCCGCCCCGCGGCCCCGGCTGCTGAGCGGGTTGTTCGGCGGCATGATTTCTGAAACGGGAGCCGTCATGCGGAAGGTACTTGGGGCGATCCTGATAGTTTGCGGATTCTCCTTGTTTGCGTTGTTTTATGCGGTGCGCTTCGCCGGGAAGCTGAGCCACATTGCTCCAGGACTTGGTTTTGAGGGATCCGGCACCCACGGAAGGCCTCTTACCCCTACGGACATGGCGATCATCATCGGACTCGGAGTAGTCTTTATCGGGCTGCCCATGATCGCGCTGCTATACGGGGCATCCATTAAGCTGCATAGGGAGCAGACCAGGCTGGGGCTCAAGGAAGCCAAAGATGCCGTAGAGGCGTACCTGGCCGGGCGCGGTTGAGAGAGGCAACGCCGAACCAGCCGCTGCAGCAGACCGGGGCCGCAGTCAGGCTCTCTGGAGTGTAGCGCCTCCTCCGCGGCCCCGGCTGCTGAGCGGGATGTTCGGCGGCATAAGGGGTGCCATTCCTGGAGGTTGTATGCGATCGACTCGTCTGGCCTGTGGAGTGGTGGTCGTTGCTGCGTGCGTCGCGGCCTGGTTCCTGTCCCCGCGCAGCGTCGCCGCGGATCCGCTGACCCACGACCAAATCCTCAAGGATTGGATATACCCGGACTCCACGGCGGGGTTCGACAAACAAGGCCCGGCTCTGGTCTACCATTACCGGGCCGGCGCGGACATCGGGAAGGTGGTCGCCTTCTACGACGAGTTGCTCCGCAAGACGTACAAGCTGTCGGGCGAGAAGCTGGAGGTCAAGCGGGGGTGCAAGGCTCGTCCGACGGGGGCACTTATGTGTTCTACCTGGAGGAGGCCGCCCCGGGCGCGGGTCCAGGGAGTTGCCGGCGGCCAGCTTGAGCGTGCGAGTCCGGGGCAGCCGCGAGGGGTGGAGCATCTTCATGCGCCGGATCGACGCCGAGAAGACGCGCGTCACGCTGATCTACGACCCGCCTCAAGGCAAGTAGCGTGCTGGCTCAGGCGCGGATCGCCGAACCAGCCGCTGCAGCAGACGGCGGCCGCGACTGTGGTTTCTGAGCGCTCAAAGTCACTCGGCGCGGCCGCCGCTGCTGAGCTTGGTGTTCGGCGAAGAAGGCGGAGGCCGCTCGAATGGCGGAGCAGATCGACCGAATGCAGTTCATCGCCCTGCTCACCGAACGGTTTCCGGCGGTCGCCGCCGACGTGGATGAGTGCGCCCGTGGACTGCTCCACCTGGAAATGGGGGCGCTGGCGCGGGCGACACAGGCGGCCATCAGCGACGAGGACACGGCGGCGGTCAAGGGTTACTTCGCGTGTAGCGATTCACAGTGCCAGAATAACGGTTGGCATTGCGCAGGCAGGAACGCGGTCAGGTTGATTCTTCCGGCGTTGCCGGCCTGAGCCTTGGGCAGCGTCTGCCCTGCCTACTGCTTGGTTATGGCCAAGATGAGATCGTGTGCTCGCCGATTCTCTCCACTGTCGGCTCTCAGGACTTCCCGGTCGTTGGCGACCTTGCATCCCTGCCGTCCACTTCGCTTCCTCCCTGCTTGCTCCGTACTCACCCCAGCAGCGACGGCGCCGCCTCGCCGTGCCAGGCGGCCTCGATCGCCGCTTGCAGAAACGCCCACACCGAACGGCCCGTCTGCGCAAGTCGCCAGCACCGTCCAGATCCGCTCACACCACCGTTGCCCCGTCGCACTCCGCGTGCCTTGCGTGACATGGCGGTCGATCACCACGAAGCGGATCGCTTGCTCCGCCACGTTGTTCGTCGGTTCGATCCCCGGAGTGGTCACGAACTGGAAATAACTCTCCCCATAACGCCTCAGCCGTTTCGCCAACCGCGCCGCGGCCGCCGTCGGCGGCACGTCTTGAGTCCCCTGCCGTAGCACTTCCGCCCGCGCCGCCTGCAACCGCCGCTTGAACTCCCCGGCCGGCAGTCGCTCACGCTGGTGGATCACCCCGAACAAGTCTCGCAACGCCTCGCGCAATCGCTCCCCATACGCTTGGTCGCGCCGGTCGGGCAAGGTCGTCAAGTACTTCACGTCGCGTATCAGATGGGCCAGACAGAACTGCACCAGCACGTTGCACTCCCGCATGTAACGCCGGTAGGCCGAGAAACAGTCGCAGCCCAACACCCCGTCGAACTCCGCTCCCAGCACCTCCAGCAATACGTCGGCGCTGCGGTGTGGAGCAATCTTGAAAAGCGTGTACAACTCGGCTCGGAAGCACCAGGTCCACAGCAAGTCGCCCCGGTCCTTGTGTCCGGTCTCATCGACGTTGAGTCGATCCTCGTCGGGCAGCCGCTCCAACAACTCCTGATAGGGCCGCTCCAACGCCGCGCTGACCTTGGCCACCACCTTGGCCAACATCCCCCGGCTGATCGTCAGGCCGACCACGTCGCGGAGGAATTTCGCGCACGGTCGAGAACGAGGCGTGGCACACGCCCTTGAGGTAGGCGACCAGGGCGGTCAGGTGCGGTCCCAGCAAGCCGCCGTGGACGACGACCGGCGGCAGCACGCCGTAGTGGATCTTGTCGCAGCCGGGGCAGTAGCTCTCCTGCTGGCGGTGTTCCTCGACCCACAACGGGATCACCCGGAGTTCGACCTGTTGCACGACGCGAGGATCAAAGCCCGTCGGCTCCAGGGCTTGGCCGCAATCCGGGCAGACGTCCACGCGGTAATCGAAGCCGGCCTGGACTTGTTCCGGGGGGAACGGAGCGCGTTCGTGCTTGGCATGGCCGACCTGGCCGCCTGGCCTACGCCGGCTGCCGTCGTCGGCCAGCGGCGGACGCGGCGGCTTGACGATGTCGGAGGAGGGAGGCTTGGACGAAGTGGACGAGTCTTTACGAGCCGCGGCCAGTTGCTCCTGCAACCGTTGGACGGTGGTTTGCAACTCCTGCACCTGCGCGACAGTCCTGGAAGGCAGCACGCAGGCTCGCCAATTCCCGCTGCAATTGCCGACAGCTCGGACAGGTGCTCTTGGACCTTTTGCTCATAGAGCGATTCTACAACTCACGCAGCTGCGCGGCGATCTGGGCCCATGAACGACTACGCGAATAGGTGCCCAGGGACGGAATCCCCTCGTCCACGTACCGATCGCGCACCTTGCGGGTCGTCTTGAGCTTCTTGCCCGTGCGGAAATTGTAGCCGCACTCGATGCAGACCGCTGTCTTATTCGGCCACTCCTTGCGGCACTTGGGACACTTGCAGATGGCTTCGGTCCGGTAGGCGGACTCCTCCGAGTCAGGCGTTTCCTCGCTGGGCACTTCCAGGTTCGCCTGGCACGCGGGACAGCGGAAGCGCTTTCCGGCGAGGTCGGATGGGACCGACAGACGCTCGCCACAGTGACATTCGACCGGGATGGACATGGCTGGTTTCCTCCTGAGCGGGCACCCTTCGGGTGGCCGTGGTGGCCGTGCCTGAGGTACTCCGAAGGCAGGGCAAACAGAAGGAAAAAGGGGACATTCGCTATTGTCTCTGGGAATAGAGAATGTCCCTTTTTCCCTCTTCCACTTTTTCCCTCTTCCAAGCTTGGTAAGGCCGAACGACCCGCTCAGCAGCCGGGGCCGCGGAGGAGACAGCATGGCGCGCGAGGGCGTTATGCAGCCCCGGTCTGCTGCAGCGGCTGGTTCGGCGCTTGAACGACTCTCAATGGGACGGACTCGACGCAGCGGCTCCTCCGAACACCTTCACCTCGCTACGGAGCCGGGTTCCGAGCCTGTCCTTCTCCACTTCGAGGTCATAGCGCGCCTGGAGGTTCAGCCAGAACCGTTCCGACGTGCCGAAGTATCGCGCCAACCGCAGCGCCGTGTTCGCGCTGATCGACCGCGACCCCCGCACGATCTCGTTGATCCGCCGCGGCGGCACGCTTGTTTCCTTGGCCAGCCGGTATTGGCTGACGCCAAGAGGGGATAGGAACTCCTCCAACAATATTTCGCCGGGGTGGACCGGCGGAAGCTTGCGGCGTGGCATGGCAATTCCTCAGTGGTAATCGACGACTTCCACGTCGTGGGCCTCGCCGCCCTCCCAGCGGAAACAGACGCGGTACTGGTCGTTAATGCGGATGCTGTGCTCTCCTTCGCGGTCGCCTGCCAGCTTCTCCAGGCGATTGCCGGGCGGGACCCGGAGATCGCCCAGCGATTCGGCGGCGTCCAACAGCAGCAATTTCCGCATCGCCGCGCGTTGGAGGGGCGCACGAGTTTGCTTCCGCGCTCGCGCCGGAAGAGCCGCTCCGTCTCGGCGTCGCGGAAACTGCGGATCATGCACGTCATCGTAACGTGATGCGCTAATAACGTCAAGCGCTAGGACGGCGAAAGTCGGGACGCCGAACGGAACAGCTCAGCAGCCGGGGCCGCGGAGGGGACAGAACACTTCGGAAGGCCTACCTGCGGCCCCGGTCTGCTGCAGCGGCTGGTTCGGCACGGATCGCGCCCGAAGGCAGCCGCGACGACCCGACTACCCAGGGCAATCGCACTACCCAGCCGCAGTATTCTTCGCCGGCCCCTTGTCGCGGACAAGGGAACACTCGAATGATTCCTCCGGAAGTCGCCCGCTTCAGGAGGAAGATTTATGGCCGCCCCTGCCAAGCCCTCGGCGTCCTTCTTCGACCACTTCGACAGCTTGGAGGACCCGCGCATCGAGCGTTGCCGGCTTCATCCCCTGCGTGACCTCGTCTTCATCGCCGTCTGCGCCCTGATCAGCAGCGCCAACGACTTCGTCGCCCTGGAGCAATTCGGCCGCACGCGCCGCGCCTGGCTGGAGAAGTTTCTGGAGTTGCCCAACGGCGTCCCCTCCCACGACCCCTTCGGGCGCGTGTTCGCGGCCCTGGACGCCGAGCCCTTCATCCGCTGCTTCCTGAGCTGGGTCGCGAGCATCCACGAAATCACGGCCGGGCAGGTCGTCCGCATCGACGGCCAGACCGCGCGGGCCAGCCTGGACCGGGCCCAGGGCAAGCACCCGCTGCACGTGGTCAGCGCCTGGGCCTCGGCCAACCGGCTGGTGCTCGGCCAGGTGATGGTGGACGAGAAGTCCAACGCGATCACGGCCCTCCCGCGACTGTTGGAGATGCTGGAGCTGCGCGGGGCCATCGTGACCATCGACGCCATGGGCTGCCAGAAGGAGATCGCCGCCAAGGTGCGGGAGCGTGGGGCGGATTACGTGCTTACGGTCAAAGGCAATCAGGATCCCCTGGAGGAAGACGTCATCGACCACTTCGCGGCGCTGGATGACGGGGGGCGACGCGGTCGGCGACGGAGTCGTCACGACACGGCCGACGAGGGCCACGGCCGCCAGGAGTCGCGGTATTACGAGGCGGTCCCGGCGCCCCAGGGACTGCGGAACCGGTCGGCCCAGGCCGACCGGCGGAGCATCTGCCGGGCGACGCGCGTCTGGCGTGAGAAGGGGGAGGAGCGATCGGCGGTGCGTTACTTCATCAGCAGCCTGCCGGCGGACGCCAAGGTGCTGGGGGAGGCCATCCGCAGTCATTGGGGCGTCGAGAACGGCCTGCATGGGGTGCTGGACATGGTTTTCGCGGAGGACCGCAGCCGCGCCCGCACGGACCACGCGGCGGCGAACCGGGCCGTGCTGCGGCGCTGGTTGGTGAGTCTGCTTCGTCGGGACCGGACGCTCACCGGCGGCATCGAGAAGAAACGCCTGCAAGCGGCCTGGGACGAGAACATTCTCGAAGGGATTCTGGGACTTTCATAGGGGCTGGGTAGTGCGATTACCCTGGCCGACTACCGCATCCCGGCTCCGCCCTGGCCGGCCCCCAGCGCCCCGGACAACGCCGGGACCGCGCGGCGACTACTTCCGGCGGTGCGCCCCGCCGAGCAGCCGCGCCCCGCCGACCCCGCTGGCCCGCCGCCCGCGGCGCCACACGCCTGGGCCTCGTTCCTCACGGACAACTCCTTGTCAGCGACCGAGGACCGAAATCCTGTCAGCGACGGAGTGCCGAACGACCCGCTCAGCAGCCGGCTCACGCGGGGCTGGCGCTGAAGCACGAGAAGGCGTCATTCGCGTGGCCGGTCTGCTGCAGCGGCTGGTTCGGCCTCGGAACTTTCCCCGTCGCGGGGCCGTAAACGGATCTCCAGGCGGCAGCCAACGGCGTGCGCGTACTTGCGCAGCGTGGCCACCGACGGCGAGTGCCGGCGGCTGCCGCCGCCCGCCTCCAGCCGCGCCACGGCCGGCTTCTTGGTACCCATCCGCGCCGCTACCTCCGCCTGCGTCAACCCCGCCTGCCGCCGTGCCTTCAGCAACTCGTCCAGCAAGGCGAACCCCTCAGCCTGGGCGTCATACTCCACCTTGACCGACGGCTGTCGGAGCATCTTCCTCACCAATGCCTTATGCGTCATCATTCGCTTGTACCTCGTTCATCCGTTCGCGCGCGACCTTCAACTCCTTGGTAGGCGTTTTGGCCGACTTTTTCACAAAGGAATGGAGCATCATGATCCGCCGGCCCGGCCGGTTGCAGAAGAACACCCGGCCAATCCCCTCCTTGGACTTCAAGCGCAGTTCAAACAGGCCTTTGCCCATCGCCCGCGTGTGAGGCATCCCCAAGTCCGATCCGAAGGTAAGCAGGCGCTCGGTGAGGTGGATGTACCGCGCCTGGAGGCCAGGCGGGAACGCCAAAATCGCCTCCTGGACGTCGGCGCCGTAGTAAACGATGTCCCAGTCCATCTCGGCAATGTTAACAAATCCGTTAACCGTTGTCCAGGCGAAAGGCGCGGGAAGAGACGTCGTTGGCCCACTACCGACCTTCGCGTGGCCGGTCGGCTGCCGCGACTGGTTCGGCCCTGATCTCGTTCCATTCGGCTAACGACCAATTTTACCTCCATTTTGTCTTCCTGCGTTCCTGTTCATTGATGCCGGCTGGAGGAGGACTATCCGATCCCAGATGGCAAGCGCCATCAGACACTGCGACAGCGTACCCGCCGGAGCGCCGGCCGGCGCCACCAGCCCCATAGCTCCCAGGATTTGCGCAATTAAGTTCGCCATCCTTCGCATCCGGGCATTGTTTGCGCAGGAGATCGAGTTTGTTAAAGACGAGGACGACGCGCTCGATATCGACTGCCCTCTGGGCAACCATCATCCGCAAGGTACGGAAGAGATCGCCGTTGTAGTATTCGTGAGTCTGTGGACGGACGCCCAGGTGTGCTTCCTCGGCGTCGAACATGCAGATGATCACCGCCCCCAGATTGCTCTTGCTCTTCGTCCGCAGTCGGCTCGTCTCCTCGCGAATAAGCTTCGTGACGAGTTGCTGGGCGCGCAACTCGCCGGGAAAGTCGTGGACTTTCAGAACAAGATGGTAGGTGGTCGGCGCCTGGGATTCGGCAGTCCCGTTGGAGTTCGCCGAGACGTCGGCGTGGTGGTCGTAGACGGGAACTTCGCAGGTCTGATGGTGACCGGTGCTTGCGATATCGGCCGAGTCCCAGGGAACATGCCAGTGGTGCATCAATGACGTCTTCCCGACCTCGCGAGGTCCGACGAGAAGGACAGGCTGACGAAAGGTGTGAATCAAGGGGCGCTTCTGAAGTGCGGCCAGTTGCTTCTTGGCTTCCTCCAATTCCTTGGCGACTTTCTCGGCCTTCGTGCGGGCCTCGTCCCGTTCCAACTGCGCTTGCTGGAGTTGCTGCTTCAGTTGCTCGACGTAGCGCTCGTCTTGGGGGCCAATCTGGTCTCCCGTGGAGTATCGGTCACGCCCCGAGTGATGAGGGCGGTCACGAGAGTGTTGACGAGGTTCGTGCCGAGGAGCGCGACGATTGTCGCGCTAATTTCGTCAGCCATTATGGTGAACCTCTCTGAACGAACAGCGCCTTGCGGGGCGCCAATCCGGCGTTCTCCAGGCGGACGCATCTTGGCGATCGATCCGGACGGGAACGGTTTTTAGAGAACCCGGCGGGCGAACGATTGCAAGGATGATTCTTCCCGGGCAGGCCGCCCAGCCGGCGTATCCTGCATCGCCGGCTGGGCGGCCTCACCTCTTATTCGCCGGAGGGTGGCTCATCTTTTTATCAAAATCAACGTCGCCGCACGAATCTCGGCTTCTCTGCTGCGGCCGAACATCCCGCTCAGCCGCCGGGGCCGCGGAGCAGACTTGACACTTCGGAAAGCCTAACGGCGGCCCCGGTCTGCTGCAGCGGCTGGTTCGGCGTTGTGCCTGAGCCAGTCCTCGAAACGTGTCGAGCCGAGGCGCGGGTGATCGCCAGGGATGAGGCTTTGGTCGTTCACCGCAATGCCGTAGTAGAGCGCCTGGGGAGCGGTGATTACCGTCCGTGCGTCCCCGGTTGCGTTCAAGAATTGCCGCACGAGGTCGTCTTGACGGATCGGTTCGGGACCGGCCAGTTCGACCGTGCCGTTCAACGGCTCAGCGAGGGCCACGTCGGCCATGACGGCGGCGACATCATCCGCCGCAATGGGCTGCATCAGGACCGGTGGAAGCTGGACCGTCTGCCCTTCCGTCGCCAATCGGGCGATGCTGCCCACGAACTCGAAGAACTGCGTGGCGCGCACGATCGTGTAAGGAATCGCGGACGCCTTGATTAGTTTTTCCTGCGCCAGCTTCGCGCGGAAGTAACCACTCGCGAGCAGCCGGTCGGTGCCAACGACCGACAACGCCACGTGATGGCCGACGCCCGCGGCGGCTTCCGCGGCCAGGAGGTTGCGACCCGACGTCTCGAAAAACGCCAGGACTGCGTTGTCCTCCCAAGAGGGCGCATTCGAGACATCGACGACCACCTGAGCGCCGGCAAGCGCTTGGGCCAGTCCCTCGCCAGTGACGGTGTTGACACCCGATGACGGCGATGCCGGCAGCACCTCGTGGCCGTGCTGACGAAGGTTCCTCACGACCTTTTTTCCGATGAGCCCGCTTCCGCCGATGACGACGATTTTCATAGCTATCCTCCCGCTGCGCCGCGCCGCCGAACAACCCGCTCAGCAGCCGGGGCCGCGGGGCGGGCTTAACACTCGGAAGAGCCTGACTGCGGCCCCGGTCTGCTGTAGCGGCTGGTTCGGCCGGACTTTCTGAGCAGTCGCTTCACCAGCCGGCGCCAATCGACCTCCACCCAATCCTCGCCCAGCGGGGCGACCCGCCAACACGGCCAGCCCGCCAGCTCGAACTCCCCCGCCATCCAAGTCGATCGCTCGCCGTTGCTGGAGTGGATGACGACCGGACACCGCACCGACTGCGACACCAGGAACTTGGCCACCTCTAGGCCGTCGCCCGGATCGGGGCCACCCTCCGCCGGCTCCAGGTCGTGGTCCAGGGAGATCAGGCGCGCGGCAGGCAAGTACGGCTCGACCTCGCGGATCATAGCCTTCGCATCCCGCCAGACCTTCAGGGCCAGGCCGGGATCGACGGCCCGCAGCGCATCGGCGAAGCGGCACACCCGCTCATCGTTGTCTTCAAGCATCAACAGCATCAGGGATGCACCATGAGGCCGAACGACCCCGCTCAGCAGCCGGGGCCGCTGGAGAGACAGAATACTTCAAAAAGCCTGACTGCGGCCCCGGTCTGCTGCAGCGGCTGGTTCGGCGATGCAGTGCTTGTTCAGGAGCAAGTCGATCGCCCAACACCCGCGCACGTGTCGCCGCGGCAGTCGGCAGTGCCGCAGCAATTCGCCATCCTTACAGCCCGCCGCTTCCAAAGCATCGGCCAGATCGGGCAATTGCTCGTAGGACTGTCCGCGGTCAATCGCCGTGGCGAGGGCCGAAATGCGTGTCGTCGCCCAAGTCGGATCAGCGACAGGCGGGCGGAACGGATTACCGAAGATGTCCAGCACGAGGTCCGTTTGAGCCAGCACCTCCAAGTCGTCGGTGATACCATCGACGGCCAGCCCCGCATCGCCCGCGACCGACCAGACCATTGCCGGCGTGTCCGCGTAGCCGTTGCCGGTCAAAGCGCTCCCCGCGTAGACCGCGTGGGCCGCATAGGAGGCGGCCTCCTTCGGGTCGCCGCGAGCGGCGACCGCCGCCGCCGCAAACCCGGCACAGGATTCTGCGGCGGCGGCGATCAGGCGGTCGGGATCGCCGGAGACCTCCGCAGCCGGCTCATTCGCCCGCCGTTCCATCGCGGCGAAGGCCGCTCGGCACCCATATTCACTTTCGGGTTCGGGAAGCAGATGCAGCACGCGCTGGGCACAGGCGACCGCAAACAACCGGAGCTTGCGTTCGGAAAAGCGGTATTGCGCCGTGATCGATCCGAACATCTCGTAGGGGTCGGCGCTCGTCAGGTATTCGTTCTCGGTCATGGAGAGTCTCACCACAAGATCGACCGTCTTCCGCCGAACGACCCCGCTCAGCAGCCCGGCGGGCGCGAGGAGCTTGGGGTTGCAGAAAACCTACATGCCCGCCGGGTCTGCTGCAGCGGCTGGTTCGGCGCGGCCTCTCAGGCAGTACGAAGACCGCGGAGGTGGGCCACGACCCGCTCGTGCCGATCCACCACCTCCGGCGGAACGTCCGGTTCGCCTTCATAAAGCCACCGGTGCCGGTTCTCGATGCGGGCGAGCAGCCGGTCGCGATCATCGGCGGACAACGGCGGCAGCGCCTTGAGGAACGCCGGCAGGTCGCGGGCGATCACTCGGGCCGCCACCGCGTCGAACAACTCCGGGGTGTCGCGACAGACGCGGGCCGCGAGCCGCGCGAACTCGGGGACGAACACCTTGGCCGGCATGTCCAGCAGGGCCGTGACGACCTCGTTCCGCTCGTCCCCGTTCCACTCCGCGTCGGTCGGGTAAAGGGTGAGCAGGAGTTCCGCAGCCGCCGGATCCTTGGTACGGACGATCTTGGCCAGCAACTCTTCGCCGTCCAGATCAGGATCGCCGTCCGCAGTTAACTGGCGGTACTCATCGACCATCGCGCGGACGTCCTTCTTCGCCATGACTGCACTCCGCTCGCCGAACGACCCAGCTCAGCCGCCGCGGCCGCGCTGAGCTGTGATGTTAGGAGAGGGCGCCATGGGGCCGCGGTCGGCTGCAGCGGCTTGTTCGGCCTCAAGATCGAGGCGCCGTGTTGCTGTTCGGGTTCCCACAACCTGATAACTGATCGCTAAGGCACCCAATGCAAACATAACCAAGCTGGCTTGCCAAAGGTAGTAGCCCAGGAGCAATTGCTTCCACACACCCGAGAACGCCCAGGTCCTCAGCCCAGCCAGTACTGCACCTCCGCCGAAGCTCAAAGCCGCGGTGTTCTTTTTGCACAGCAAAAGAATCCAGCCAATTAGGAGGAGGATATTCGCTGACCAGGGGATGATCAGCGGAGGGTGCCAGCCCTCCAGAAGGGTTTCAACACCTAGTAATTCCGTATCTTCTGGACCTTGAACATCTGGTTTCGCGCCAAGCGACACCAAGAGGTTCACTATTGGCGGCCTGGGATTCTCAACCTTGACAGCGGGGCAGGCACAGGCTGCGACATAGAGCAATCCGACAACCAGTGACAGCATCAAGCGTGACAAGAGGCTGGAAGCGCCAAGTTGCTGCTTCTGACTCATGTGCAGACCCCAAACCGGCCGAACACACCGCTCAGCAGCCGGGGCCGCTGGAGAGACAGTCTACCGCGCGAGGGCGTCATGCGGCCCCGGTCTGCTGCAGCGGCTGGTTCGGCTACGAGCATCTACGCTTTTCCCTCTTCCTCCCTGCCTCCGCCACGTTCACGCTCCTGCTCCTTTTCCTCCTTGGCCGCCCCCAGCAGTTCGTCGAAGCGCCGAAGGTAGATTGCGTGCGCCTTGCCCAGGTGCTTGCGGATTTTCCTCAGAGTGGCGGGAGTGGTCACCTTGATGACCTGTACGATGTCGGCTCGGTCCTGCACGCGGTACGAACCGAGCTTGGTCTCCATCCACCCAGCGATCCCTGCATAGCCGGCGCCTTCACGGACCCCCAGCTGCTCGGGATTCGGGATCGCGGCTGGTGCGTCCTTTCGGGGCTTGCGACCCTCCGGAACGACATCGATGGGGACGCCTTCGCACTGCAACTTGTGCCATCCATCCGGGTCTTTCCAGATCACTTTAATCCCGTATTGGGGGGCGACTTGAGTGAGGACGTCCAGATGCCTGCTCTGAACCACCACGTCGATATCCTTGGTAAAGCGCTGGTAGCCATGATAGATGGCCGCCAAGCCACCCACGATTGCCATCGAGATGCCTTCTTTGCGAGAAAGCGCCTTCAAAGTCGCGAGCGCCTTGGCAAATTTCGATTCCGGCGGTTCTTCGCCCTTCACGGCGGCAACCATCCTCTCAAGATTAACCAGTACTTCAGCCGCGTCAATGATTGTCATGACCACCGATACCCCTATTCAGGTAATTCCGAGAAGGCAAGCCACGACGCGGGTGGCCGAACAACACGCTCAGCGGCCGGCTCACGCGGGGGCGAGAGCAACGCACGAGAAGCCGCCAATCGCGTGGCCGATTCGCCGCAGCGCCTGGTTCGGCCTTGCTCGGGTTTCTCAGGTTACTTCGAAGACCTATCCTCAAAATGCAAGATCTCCTTCAGCATGACTTTCGACGCACTACCGTCCCCTTGCCCAATTTCGGCACGGTGTGCTACTGCCAAGTAGTGAACCTCAGCTGAGAAGACCGATGTTGATACCGGTTTCTCATCGTTCTTCTTGAACTCCTCCCAACCAATTTTCTGATTTATCGGAAAGCGGTCGTCCTCGGTTTTGTAGATGGATACCACTCCCTCGACCTTGGATAGGTCTTCACTGACATTCTGAAAGAGTAACGTGTATTTTTTCTCTCCAGATGGGAGTACATCTACGTGTGGGTGGACCGAGAAACTCTCGGCGTGAGGGCTATTTGCTTTCCCAGAGTCAATCACGTCGTCAACCCGTTTGCCGTTTCGCAGCTGGGTTCCCCGAATCGTGGCCTCCGTATTTTCTGCGGGAATAGCGACCTTTTTTGTTTCACCAGATTTCCACATCGGGAATTCAAGGTGCTTTTTCCAGCCATCGACGCCCGAAACAGTCTGCAAGGGGCCAAAACCGAGTTCGAGTTGAGCATCGACCGCCTCCAGATCGTCGCCTTTGTTGACCAACATGAGGTCCTCCACCAGCGATCCGCCATCCCAGCGCATGGATTCCACATCAAACAGGAAGACGATGGTGGTGGGCTGGGATGCGCCAGGTGCCGCTTTCGCGTCTGGTGAGGCGGTGCCCGACATCGGAGCTGAGTCGCGGTTGCACCCTGCCGCCAGGATCACCGACAGCCCACAGAGTGTCGTAGTAGTCAACCGAAGCATCGGAAGTATCCTCTTGCACAAGAGGCCGAACACACCGCTCAGCCGCCGGGGCCGCGGAGGGGGCTTGACACTCTGGAAAGCCTACCTGCGGCCCCGGTCTGCTGCAGCGGCTGGTTCGGCGGGTCTGCGCCTCAGTAGGGGCGAGAGCACTGCATACGCAACGCCGACCGAAACGGCCAGGGGCGCCAGCCCGGAGAGAGGGGCCGGCAACGCTCGAAGCCACTCCTGGGGCAGCAAGGGCCAGATCACGAGGGCGTACAGGCACGCCCCCGCGCCGAGGCTCGCCGTGAACGTCCAGTCCCAGCGCTCTGTGGGCGGCCGGGTGAGCTGGAGGATCACTGCCACGACGCAGAGGATCGCCGAACCAACGATCAGGCCCACCCAGAGCCACCGGAACACAGCGAGGAGTTCGGCCGTGTCACTCTCGCCACGCATCCCCAGGATCGCGAACAAGACTCCGCCGCCAAGGATGATCGCCGCGACCAAGAAAAGCAGGCCGATCAACAACCGCCGCATCACAACAACCTCCTCCTTCGCCGAACGACCCCGCTCAGCAGCCGGCTCACGCGGTGCCGACGCCGAAGCACGAGGGGACGTCTATCGCGTGGCCGGTCTGCTACAGCGGTTGGTTCGGCCTGTTTTTCCTCATCCGCCCGGCGGTTCGTCGCCCGAGTCAGGCGACCATACCATGACTGCTTGCTGTTCCTTCGTGAGGCAATCCTGCACGCACCCGATGGCATCTTCGTCCTCTGCCACCGCGCCGGCAAGATTCGCCCCGGAGAAGTCGCAGTCCTCAAACGACGACCGCCGGAGGTCGGCATCTCGCAGCAACGCTTCGGTGAACTTGCACCCCGCGAACTTGGACGCGCGCATGTCGCATCCGGACAAATCCGAGCCGCTGAAATCACACTCCACGAAGTCGTTCCAGCACATCCGCGAGCCGGACAACTCGGTGTTGGCGAAGCTGAGCCGGGTGAGCGTCGAGTGCCCGAAGTAAGTGCGAGGCAGGGTAAGGTTGCTGTAGTATTCCACCTCGCCTCCGCGACCGAAGAACGAGAAACCCAGTTCCTCGTCCTCGTAGTTGGGCATTCGCGGCGGCACGAACGGGCGACCGTCCGAGTAGCGGGGCATTTCTTCGCCGTGCGTCTCCAGATACTCCCACGTATCCTCAAGCGAGCGCCGCGTCATCTCCGCCATCCGTGTCTCGCCTCCGGTGGCCGAACGGAACAGCTCAGCAGCCGGGGCCGCTAGAGAGACTATAAACTCTGCAAAGCCTCACTGCGGCCCCGGTCTGCTGCAGCGCCTGGTTCGGCCGGGCCGCTCAGCCGTTCTCCGCCAGCCACTCGACTATCCCCTCATCCAGTGCCCGCAGCGCCTGATCCATAGAGCTATACTGCTCATTCCCCTCCCACACGACGCCGCCAATGTCCATAGCCCGCAGGAAAGGTCGGCCGCAATCATCGTGGCCGATCTCGATCCAGCCGTCCTGAACCCAGGAAGCGATGTGCGGATAACGCTCCTCAAACGGGTCGATAGCAGGGAGAGCCTTTTTCATCAGGCGGCTTCCGCGCGATACACCCCGCGATGGTCGGCGCCGTGCCGCCCCTTCCGTCCTCGGCTGGAGGCTGGCGGGCCGGACATGGCGAGTGACGATTCCTTCGCCGTTCTCATCGGGGTCGTCTGCCTTGATGGTAACACGCTTGAGCGTTACCGCAACCACCGTGGCGAGAACGGGGGAAACGAAGCCGCCGGAGCTTTTCAGCCAGACGACCTCGTCACCGGGCCGAAAGGGGTGTCCGGCCATTACGGCATCCTCACAGCATCGCGCTCAAAGGCCGAACGACCCGCTCAGCAGCCGGGGCCGCGGGCAGTGACATCATGCCGCGCAAAATCCTAATCGCGGCCCCGGTCGGCTGCAGCGACTCATATGTTACGATGCCGCCTGTGGTCGGGGGGCCGACCGGCGGCCGGAGAGAGCGCCTTGTTCAGCGACTGAGGGCCTAGCACCTCGGGAACCAGATCGCGTGCCGGCCGTCGGCGTCCCCTACCTCGGACACCATCTCGCGGGACGGGCTGCCACCCGCTACCCCGCATTCATGAGCTTGAGGAGACGAACGCCATGCAGCCCCAAGACCACCCCGCCCCGACCGCCTGGATCGGCATCGACGTCTCTCAGGATACCCTGGACGCCTGCCTCCTACCAGCCGACGGCAAACCCCGCCGCCGATCCTTCGCCAACGACCCCGCCGGACACGCCGCCTTGATCGCCTGGGCCGACGACGGCCCTGCCGCCGACGCGGCCCTGGGCTTCTGCCTGGAGAGCACCGGCGCCTACGGCCAGGCCTGGCCGACGCCTTGGCCGGGGCCGGCCGGCGCGTCCGTATCGTCAACCCGGCGCGCGTCAAGTACGCCGGCCTGATGCGCGGCCAGGGCAACAAGACCGACCCAGCCGATGCTCTCCTCATCGCCGAGTACGCCCAACGCGAACGCCCGCCGGCCTGGCAGCCGCCCACGCCAATAGCCCGAGAATTACAGGCTTTGGTGCGTCGCCGCGACGACCTGCGTCAACTCGCCGCCCGAGAAAAGGCGCGGCTGGCCGCCCCCGGACTGACCCGGACGACGCGGCAATCGATCCGCCGGACGATGACCTTCTTGGCCAAGGAGGCCGACCGCCTGCAAGGCCAAGCCGACGCCCTGATCGCCGCCGACGAGACGCGGACGGCCGACCGCGACCTGCTCTTGAGCATCCCCGGCGTCGGCGCCGCCACCGCCTCCACGATCCTCGGCGAGCTGCCCGACCCGACGCACTTCGCTTCGGCGCAACAGGCGGCGGCCTACGCCGGCCTGGCCCCGCGGGAATATCGCTCCGGGACCAGCGTCCGCAGGCGCACCCGGCTGTCCAAGGCGGGCAACGCGCGGCTGCGCAAGGCGCTGTACCTGCCGGCGCTGACGGCGATCCGCTTCAACCCCCTCCTCAAGGCGTTTTTTGAGCGCCTGGTGGGGGCCGGCAAGACGAAGATGCAGGCGGTCGGAGCGTGCATGCGCAAGCTGCTGATGATCGCCTACGGCGTCCTTAAGAATCGCGCCCCGTTCGATCCCTCCTGGGCGACGAAACAGCCCTCTTGACAACACACCATCTGGTTCGGCGCTTCGACCACGATTCACTCCTTACACGCAGGCGAGGCCATTCGGTCGCCCCATCGGCGACCCCGCCAAGCCACCTATTCCGGCTGGCTTGGCGGCGCGGCGGCTTGTGGTCCTGTTCCTCCCAGCCGCTCGTGGATGGTGTCTGCGACCAGCTGCCTGTATTCGGTCGGGATATGGTAGTTGTCCTTCGTCTCACCCTGTTCCCCGCCGGTCTCAAACTCAACTATTTGCCGCAAATGCGGGTTCGACTTCTTCGTTAGGAACTGGGATAGACCGCTCAGATACCGACCGGCCTGACCTATATCAGACCCAATGCCTCTCGCAAAAAGTTCTCTCTTGACCTCTTCGCGCCCGAATGCGCGATCATCTGAAAGAAGCAGCTGCAAGAACGCTATCAACCGTGGCGTGAGGTCGCTTCGCCGAGTCAAGGTGGTTGCCAGACGCTTCTTGAGTTCCGGAGGTGGAAAGTTCCCTTTCGCCAGCGAGAACGAGCTGGCCACAGCCCGACTCGTCTCCTTCTTCTTGGCTTCTCGGCGCTCGATATAGTCCTTGGCCTCCGGAAGCGGGATGATGACTTCGGGATTCAAGAACAAGTCGTCGTCGTTATCCGTGTAGGCCTGTAGACGAACACACTTGATGTCTAGATCGTAGTCTCTGAGCCACAGGACGGCGGAAGCTACGTCGGGATGGAACTCCCTGGCAACCAAGATGATCCGCTGTTTCTCATTCAGGTTATCAAGCTCTCGGTCGATGAACTCCTCGATCTTGAGCTGGGCGTCCTCGGCATCTGTCTTGAGGTAGTTTGCGAAGATCCCGAAAATGTCACTAGGCGCGAAGTTCGAGCAGTAGGAGGCGTACTTGATCGCCTGCCACTCTACGTCGCTCCCCGAAACGTCGCGCTTGAGTTCGACAACAACGAGGTTGGCATCCTTGTCCAAGGCGAGGACATCGAGGCGAATGCCGGATGGAAGGATGTACTCCTTGGCAAGGATCAGAAGTTGTTCATGCAGGACGTCCGGGCGGCTCACAATCCACTCCTGAAGGTCGAATCGTTCCAGAAGACGCAGTTCCGCGAACGTCCTTGGCGTGAGCTTCAGCAGTTGCTTGGCGGCTACATCGACCTTGAACATTCCCTACCTCAGGCATAGCTTCGGGAAGCGCCGAACAACCCGCTCAGCAGCCGGCTCACGCGGGAGGGGCGTCATGTCGCGCCCAACCGCCCATCGCGTGGCCGGTCTGCTGCAGCGGCTGGTTCGGCGCCGGCTTCTCGATGACCCGCCGCCCGCAGAAAGGGCAATTTCCGGTCGCCACTGTCACGAGCCGAACCGTCCCGCCTGCCAACAGCCGCTGACAGTGCGAGCAGACGACGCGCTGGTCCTTGCAGACGAGCTGCTGGATGAATGCAGACCCTGCGAGCATCAATACCACGACGGGCACCCCGGCCAAGAGGCTGATGAGGTTCGCCTGGGCCGGCCCGAACAGACGGTTCCCCAGGGCAAGCAACGGCCCTGCGAAACCGACCACCGCAACGCCATAGGCCGCGATAGCAAGCCCTGTCACACCGAGCAGGATCAGGCCGAGTCGTTGATACCGGCGCACCCCGTTATTGAACTCCTGCAGAATCACCGACCAGCCCCCTTTCACGCCGAACATCCCGCTCAGCCGCCGGGGCCGCGGAGGGGACGGAACACTTCAGAAAGCCTAACTGCGGCCCCGGTCTGCTGCAGCAGCTGGTTCGGCCTCCTCCACCGGCCCAAGAGGCGGCAGTTCGTACCGATCGACGCTGGCCGGGCCGCACGACACGTACAGGTAGCCCGGCGGCGGCTCCCAGTAGTTGTACGCCGCAATCAGCCCGGTGGGGGCGGTGGCCCGGAGCATCCACCCGTACCAGCCGACGTACGGGGTGTCTTCCCCCCGGCCATCGGCGGCCAGTTGCGGGTAGAGTTCGACCCACCGGGCGGCCGCCGCCTCCGCGGACCCGTCGAGGAACCCAGGCCACGGGTGATCCGGTCGCGACCCGCACCGGCGGCTGCTGAACATGGGGGCGTCGTTCGGCAGGGTCGCCTCCCAGGCCGCCCGCTCCTTCTCGGGGAATGGGTGCCGAGACAGGATCGCACCGTGGTCGCGGCGGAAATAGGAGCCAGGGGCGACGACGCCGAACCATACCGGAGCCGGGCCGGCGTTCTCCCACGAGCAAGCCAACCGCAGCCGGCCGTGGCCCAGGCGATGGAGTGCCCCGACCATCTCGATCCATCGCCGCGTCCCGACGCCCTTCTGGCGGGCGGGGTAGATGGCGTAGGGGTCTGTCGATACGTCAGCCATGGCCAACCCCCTCAGCAGCCGAACCCACGGCCGGGCGACGCCGCCGGGCGGCGAACGCCCCACCGCGGCTGGGCGGCGCGGCCGGTCGGCGCTCCCCCCAGCCGCCGCTTCCGAAGACGCCGGCAACCCGGCCCTCGCCCCCTGCTGACAACAACTTGTCCGCGACCGAGCGCCAGCAACCCGTCGGCGGCGGACTGCCGAACGATTCCTTAGGCTCGGATTGCTGCGGCGGCGCCGGAACCCCGATGACAACCGGCGCCGCGCCGGGCACCCGCGGCGCCGGCCCTCCGTTGTGCGGAGGTGTATTGCACGCCCCGCACAACGGAGGCTCCGCCCTCACCTTGACCTCATGGTAATGTAGTAAGTGCTGGATTGGTTTTTTTCGAGGAGTTGCCGGGAGCGCCAGTGAAATTGGTCTCCCCTCTGTTGGTTCGCGGATCCCATTCGATCGTCCCTTTGTATTCCCCGTTCGTGAATTCAATCACGATCTTGCTTGCTTCAGCGGTCGTGACCGTCCCCGTCGCTCCGTCCTCCGACGTGGCGCTGCCGTCTTTTTTAATTGTCCATTTGGTTGTGTACCCTTTTTCCGTGTCCATCTTCGTTATCCTGTCGTAGTCCCTGTAGACCCACGTCCCTACGACAGAATCGGGGACGTCCGCCGCGCAAGCGGTGCCGGAGAAACCGGCCATTGCCGTCAGGGCCAGCACCACGGCGATCACGAACTTGAGCATGACACAGCTCCCTTCTTGAGCATGAGAGAACCGTCGCAGTCGCCTCAGAACACTGAGGATCCCGCAGCTGCGACAGAGCAAGCTTCCGCCAGTCGAGCGTACACAGCGTCAACGATTTCGGTTTCGTCCGTCGGACAACTCCGTCGCCGAACGACACCGCTCAGCAGCCGGCTCACGCGGGGCCGACGCCGAAGTGCGCGAAAGCGCCCATCGCGTGGCCGGTCTGCTGCAGCGATTGGTTCGGCGTTGGAGTTGCTCTGTTGAAATCCTTGGCGGGGCGGGCGTATAATGGTATTATGAACACCAGCAGACCGATGACCAAGTCGCCTCGGGCCGTGGCCCAAGAGGCGCTGCGCCTGGCGCGGGAGGTTCTGCCCGCCTATTCGTCGAAGTTCTCCCGCAAGGACTTCACCCAGCACCAACTGTTCGCCGCCCTGGCCCTGAAGACCTTCTTCAAGACCGACTACCGGGGCGTCGTCCGGTTGCTGGCCGACTTCGCCGAGTTGCGCGAGGATCTCGGCCTGGCCGCGGCGCCCGACTACTCGACCCTCTGCTATGCCGCCAAGCGGCTGCTAAAAAAGGGGCGTTCGTCGTACTCCTCTTCCGCGCCACCGTGCGCGCACAGGAAGGCGGGTTGATCGGCGCGAAGCCGACGGCCGCCATCGACGCCACCGGCATGGAGAGCCGCCACACGTCCCGCTACTTTTTCAAGCGGGCCGGCCGTAAACACAACTCCAGGCTGTGGACCAAGTTGGCCGTGGCCTGCGACACGGCCAGCCACTTCTTCACCGCAGCCACGGTCAGCCTCGGCCCCGCCAACGACGCGCCGCAGTTCCGCCCTCTCATGGCCCAGGCGTCGCTGGCGGTCGGCTACGACCGGGTGCTCGGCGACGCGGCGTTCGACGGCGAGGAGAGCCACCGCTACTGCCGGGAGGACTTGGGCGTCCGCTCGACGGTGATCCCGATCAACCGGCGGAACGGGGGGCGGAAGTGGCCCAAGACTCGCTACCGGCGGCAGATGGTCAAGCGGTTCCGCAAGAAGCCGCGGGGCAGCCGGCACAAGCGCGTCTACGGGCAGCGCTGGCAGGCGGAGAGCGCCTTCTCCCGACACAAGCGGCTGCTCGGCTCGGCGCTGCGGGGCAAGTCGGATGCGTCGCGCGAACACGAGTGCTACCTGCGGGTACTCACCCACAACCTCATGCTCCTCGCCGCTACAGGTTAGAGGATTTCAACAGAGCACGTTGGAGTCAGTAGACCTCATCGTGGGTGCCCAAGGCCACCAGCAAGATGGCGTCCTGCCCTTCGTGTTGAGTGTACTCAAACACGACGCGTAGATCGTAGCCCGCGCTGCAAGCCCAACAACCCGCCAAGGGGCCGCGCAACTTGTGTGTCCGCAAAGACGGATGCGCTGCGTCAGCCGACAACTGTTCCAGCGCCGCCTCAATGGCCGTCGCCGCATGGGGGTGTGATTTCAGCCATCTGCGGAGGTCGCGCCGAACGCCGGCGAGCGTAACAGCGTGCGTCTCACGATTGCGCCTCGCGCATTATCTCCGCTGCGGTCATGGCTTGGCACTGTCCGTCGGCGAACTCCTGCCGGGCCTGCGCCACCGCGGTCGCCACACGTTCCCGCCCGCGTTCGGCGAGGCGGCGGCTCAAGACGGCCACCAATTCCGCTTGAGCATCGGCGTCGAGTTGTTCGGCGGCGTCAAGAGCATCGGCAAAGGCATTCTGCTGACTCACGGCAACCTCCTGATCTGGGGACGATACCAGTAGGGTACTTGGGCCATGAGCCGCAGTCAACTCACGGCCGCCGGTCAGACCCATAAGAGGTCCATTTCATTACTTGCCTCGCCGAACGACACCGCTCAGCAGCCGGGGCCGCGGGGCGGGCTTAACACCTCAGAGAGCCTAACTGCGGCCCCGGTCTGCTGCAGCGGCTGGTTCGGCTCTGGGCTACCACTCGTCCCCCGACGCCGCGTCCGTCGCGGGCGCCTTGGCCAGCACGCGCTCGAACGCCTCCCGGCTCCCCCGGGCGGCGCGGGCCTCCAGGTACTCCAACTCCGCCAGCGCGGCCAATCGCTCCCGGACGGCGTCGGCCACCCACGCCGCCTCGGCGGTCGGGTCGCCACCGGCCCGCCGCGCCACCTCCGCCCGCACGTCGGGCGGCAACTCAATCCGTAACTCACTCATGCCCCACCCCCAAGCGCCGCAGCGCCTCCCCCGGCGTCAACACCTCGATCCCGAACCGGGCCGCTCCGGCGGCCAGGTGCCGGACGTTATGGGTAACGATCCATGCCGCCCCGCACGCCACCGCCGCCTCCACTACCAGCTCGTCCCCGGGGTCCGGCAGGCTCGGCCGCACCCGGAATCGAACCGCCGCCCGCTGGCCGACCCGGCACAGGTAGTCGAGCAAGTCGCCCAAGTCGCCGGCCGTCAGCCCCAGGGCGGCGAGGGACCGCGCGGCGACGGACTCGTACTCGAGTACCAGGGCCGTCGTCACCCCGATCTCGAAACGGCCTGCACCGACCAGCCGGAGCAGGGCGAAAGACGCCCCGCGCGACGAGCGCAAGGCGGCGATCAAGACGCTGGTGTCTAGGATCAGGAGGGGCGGCATGCCAGCATCTTACCGCGCCCGTCCGCGTGACGCCATCAGTACGCATTCCGTCGCCGAACACCAAGCTCAGCCGCCGGCCTGACGCGGCGCCGAGCGCAAAACGCGCCTTATCGCCGATCGCGCGGCCGAGCCGCCGCAGCGGATGGTTCGGCGGCGCCTTCAATCGATCGGCTCGAACTGAGTCTTTGCGGCCCTTGACGCCGCCACTCCCGCGCCAGACCGTTATCGCTTCAGGGCAACGCCTGGCGCCTGCCCTGCCCGATGTTTCTCAACCTTTCCTCACCTTTTCTAGTTCTTCGATGACCTCCTTGAGGTGGTGGACGGCCTTGACGAAGTCCGGGTCGCCGCCGCAGGCGCCCTTGGCGTTGGACGCGGCTTGCTTGAACCGTTCCATAGCCTCGTTGATCTTGAGATCGAAGCCGAGCTGCACCAGCCGGTCGCTCCCAGTCGTCACCTTGGGCGGATCCTTGGCGCGATTGGTGAGTTCCACCAAGCGGTCGCTAACCTCATTGATCTTGACCGCGGCCGCTTTGGCCGAGGCCGGATCCTTGACGCTTTCCATCGCGTCCGCCAGGTCGTTCCACGCCTGGATCGAGTCGTTGGCGAACGCCTCCGACTTGTCATGCCCATCTGAGCCGGACCAGCCTCCGAGGATGCCCACCAAAATCGAGATCCAGATTGCCGTCAATCCAAACAGCCCGATAAAGCAGGCAACGCGAGCGACAACCGGATTCTCCGATCCGATCAGCTTGCTCATAGAGAGCAGTTTCTCACGGGAGGCGAAAGAACCCCCGAGCGCACAGAACTGTGACGCCGACCATCGAAACAAGAAGCGCTATGATCGGTATTATTTGTATGATTTGCATCGACCCTCCGCCTGTCGCCGAACAACCCGCTCAGCAGCCGGGGCCGCTGGCAGAACAGTATACCGCGCGAGGGCGTAATGCGGCCCCGGTCTGCTGCAGCGGCTGGTTCGGCACGGATCGCGCCCGAGGACGGCTGCGAAGGCCGGACTACCGCATCCCGGTCGCCGCCGCGGCCGGACCACGCCGGTGCCGCGACGGCCCCTTCCGGCGGCGCACCCGTCGAGCAGCCGCACCCCGCCGACCCCGCTGGCCCGCCGCCCGCGGCGCCACACGCCTGGACATCGTTCCTTACTGACAACTACTCGTCAGCGACCGAGGACCGGAATCCTGTCGAGGACCGAGTGCCGAACAACACCGCTCAGCAGCCGGGGCCGCTAGAGCGACTTCACATCGCGCAAAGCCTAACTGCGGCCCCGGTCTGCTGCAGCGGATGGTTCGGCTCGACTACTTAGAATATCCTCTTTAACGCGATCTCTCTTCCGCCTTTTGTCCCTTTTGCGCCCTCTTCGAGTAGGCTGCCAACTGACGAGTGCCTCGTGGTTTCTTCTCCCGGAAAGTCTACGACGACCGCTTTTCGAGGCTTCCGGAAGAAATGTCTTGTTTGGCCTGAGTCTTCGAAGCACTCTCTTTCTGCAATGATTTCAAGTCTTCCAGGTTCGCGTTGCAAAACGGGCAGCCGATGGTTTGGAGGTGAAATGCCACATATTTCTGAGTTTCCTCATCGAGCACTTCGAGAAGA
Organism: uncultured Planctomycetaceae bacterium; assembly: GCA_963771935.1. Taxonomy (GTDB): domain Bacteria; phylum Planctomycetota; class Planctomycetia; order Gemmatales; family Gemmataceae; genus UBA4732. Next base: position 893,343 of record CAVYVK010000011.1, read on the forward strand.
TAGCTGCCCAATTGTTCGCGAGTGGGGCAACTGAGGTGTTCGCGTCGCCAGGTGACGCCGGCCTCGTGTTCGACACGGTCGCGTTCTTGGACCGCATCGGTTGCACGAGTAGCAGGGAAGTGGGGTTGGTCTTGTGGCGACTTGGGCTGTGAGGTTGACCGTCGCAACGTAACGCGCACACTTCCTGGTCGGTTTTCGAACTGGCCGAGAATCCACACCGGTCCTTTGGGGCCTGGTCGCTTGAAGGAGAAATGGCCGCCGTACAACCCGGTAGGCGTGCCGGCCTCGGCTGCCGACTTGGTGGCCAGGCACGCGAGGAGGGCCTGAGTAAGCGGCGTGATTGGCGATCCGTGGTAGCGTCTGCGTCGAGGACGAACTCTTGCGCTTCTTCTGAGCCCTGGGCTGCGATGAAGCCGAGCACTTGCTCCGCGAGCCCTTCCACTGTCCAGTCTGGACCGAGCGGGGCGCCAAGAAGGTCGGTGAGGGGGGTGTTGGCAGTCACAATGGGATTATCCGTTTCGTGAGATTGTGCCATTCGGCCCGGAGTTCATTCAGCCCGCTTTCAGGCTCGAACCGGATCTCGCCGCCACGTGCCAAGCCGGCGGCGATGGGGTCGGCGTAGAGAATCGCCATGATCCATGCCGGGACGCTTAGACTCTGTTCCTGAAGTCCTACGCCGCCCGTTTTCGGGGTCGCGGCTTGAACCGGAATCGTTGGCTCCGCGCCCGTCGCCCCGGGCGTAGCCGGCGGAGCATGTGATGAATCGCCGCCAACCGCACCACCGTTTCACTGGACTCGGTCGTGTGTTCGTAGTCCTTGCTCAGGCACCGATACCGCCCCAGCCAGGCGAAGGTTCGCTCCACCACCCAACGCACCTTCAAAGGCTTAAACCGCGTCTCGCCCTGCGGCCGGCTCACGACCTCCAGTCGGTACGGCCGCCGATGCAGCCGCAGCCACGCGTACAACCCGTGGTTGTGATACTTGTTGTCCGCGAACACCACCTTCAGCCGCGGCAAGTCCCGGCCCGGCGCCTGGGCGAACACCTCCGGGGCCGCCCGGCCGTCGTCCACGTTGGCGGCCGTCACCACCACGGCGATCAGCAACCCCAACGTGTCCACCAGGATATGGCGTTTGCGGCCGTGGACCTTCTTGCCGCCGTCGGTGCCGCACTCCTGGCCGCCCTCGGCCGTCTTGACCAACTGGCTGTCGATGGCGGCGGCGCTGGGGGTCGGCTCCCGGCCGGCTCGGACCCGGACCCGCTCGCGCAGGGCGTCGAGGATCCTTTGCCAGGTGCCGTCGGCGTCGAACCACTGGAAGTAGTTGTAGACGGTCTTCCAGGGCGGGAAGTCGTGGGGCAAGGCGCGCCAGGTGCAGCCCTCGCGGGTGCGGTAGAACAGGGCGTCGAGGATCCGGCGCATATCGACCTGGCGCGGGCGGCCCCCCGGCCAGGCCGCGGGAATCAAAGGCTCGATGACGGCCCACCGCGCGTCGGTGAGGTCGCTCGGATAGGGTCTGGCTTTCGGTTTGCGCTTCATACCCTATTCTACGGGCCTCACCCACTTCTGGAACAGAGTCTTACTTCCAGGATAGCCGGCCCTCCTTCGTTGGGAAAGAGCGCGTGCTTGTTCCGTGCGGCCACTTCTGGACTGCCTGTGCTACAGGGACGCCCATCGCCGATGACGGTCGAAAAGCCTTCCGCAGGAGGGAGACTCCCCGTTCCCGGTTCTCGGTAGTCCGGGTCTGGACCATTCGTCTCGATCGTGCGGGCTCGCCCGAGCGTTGTCCCGTGATGGAGAATGGTTGGTGGCGGATCGGGCGCCAAGGAAGATCACCTCGCCATTATACATTACTTCCCGTCGAGTGGGCATTTGTCGAGCTGCCTTGCCGCTGGACAGGTTCACCTCTTGTGCGCTCCTCGGCAGGACGTGGGAGCGCGGCGCAGGTTCTGCAATAATAGCGGCTGCCGGGCAGTCGGGCAAGAACACTGCGGGTCGGAAGCGGCCAGCGCGGCCAGCGGCCAGTGCGGCCCGTAACCCTGTGTGGTAAGTCGGCCCTCATGCGGCCACCACGAGCCCTGCCGGGTGCCTCATTTCGGCGACTGGCAGGGCTCGTGGTGGCCGAACAACCCGCTCAGCAGCCGGCTCACGCGGGAGGAGGCGCTGAACTCCAAGAAAGCCTCATTCGCGTGGCCGGTCTGCTGCAGCGGATGGTTCGGCCGGACCCTCGGTTAGTATCTGGTAGTAGTGCCAGATGTTGTCCTCGGGGCCATTGGTGATCCGTTTGTGTGCGCGGCCCCACGGCCAGCACAGCCGCCCGCCGGGCTGCTGCACACCGGGGAAGGAGTCCTCGCCCATGCGGACCATCCCCCACTCCGCGCCGTGCCTCCGCCGCAGCACCTCGCCGACGTAGCTCCCGAACACCTTGGCGAACCTCCAAATCGCATTCTCCGGAGGCCGGGCGTGGGGGATGTCGTCGTGGAGGCGGCCGAGGATGATCTCAACTTGCCGGATACTCTCGTCGGACCAATCCAGTGTGATGCCGAAGGTGCGGGCGGCGAAGTCCACCGCGTCCTGCGAGTACGCCCCCGCCGCCTCGGCGATCTGTGGGTCGGGCTGGAAGTTCTCGGCCATGCGCTCCCTCCAGGAGGCCGAACGACCCGCTCAGCAGCCGGGGCCGCTGGAGAGACTTCACACTCTAGAGAGCCTGACGGCGGCCCCGGTCTGCTGCAGCGGCTGGTTCGGCCGGGCCGCCCCGCACGTGACTGACCAGCGCCGCTCCGACGCCCCCGACGGATGCGACCGAGCCCGCCAGAACCGGCGCCAGCCCGGTTGGGACCGGTTGCCGCAGCGCCCCGAACAGCCACTGTAGCAGACCCTGAAGCCCGCGGGCATCGACCTCGGCAGGCGTTCCCACCCCGGACAGGGCCAACGGTGAGCCGGCCAGCAAGCCGACTCTGCCGAACCCGATCAGCCATGGGGTGCTGTCGCGGCCGACCAGCACGTTCGTCGGGGATAGGTTCCGGTGGACGAACCCTTGGCTATGGACCCATTCCACCATGCGGGCCAACCTGGCAACTACCGCGAGCCCGGCCCGCAGGTCGATGGACTCTTCCGCAACGCGCTGCTCCAGTGACCGCCCCTCGACGAGTTCCCGGATGCTGTAGGGCCGGCTCTCCGGGCACTCCGCCACGGCGTGCAGGCGCGGGATGTTGCAGCCCGGCTCGGAGGTCAGGCGGGCCAGCGCCCGGCACTGCCGCAGGAACCGCTGGGCCTTCGCCGGCCGCTCGGCGTCGGGCGAGAGGTCCGGAACCGTGAGGGCGACCCGGCGGTTGAGGGTCTTGCACCGCGCCTCGTAAACGGTGCCGGTTGTGCCCCGGCCCAGTTCGCCGACGATTTCGTAGAAGCTATCGAAGATCGCCGGCGTTTGCTCCATAACGCACCTCGCACGCTGAGGCCGAACGACCCGCTCAGCAGCCGGGGCCGCCTGGAGAAACCTCATACCGCGCGAGAGCCTAATGGCGGCCCCGGTCTGCTGCAGCGGCTGGTTCGGCGTTTCGCCTCGGCTACGCGCCCCACACGCACATCATCAGCGTGACGACGCCGCTCGCAAACCAGAAGAAGCAGCCCAGCACCGTCAGAACGCCGGTCAGCACGTTCGGGCGGATCGGGTGAGCGGCCATCGCGGGCAGGCCGAGCCACCCGAGGCAAACGGCGCCGCCCACCACATCGGGTACCGGGCCGCCGCCCATAATCGCGAGGAGGGCCGGTCCGGTCAGCATATACGCCCAAGCCTCGATCCGGCTGCCCCAACCCCAGGCCGACGGGCAGCCCATAACGGCGTACCACCCCACGCAGAACGCGCCCAGCAGCAGGCACGGGCCGATCACGGATAGGCGTCTGACGAAGGATGTCATGCCTTGTCGCCGAACGACCCGCTCAGCAGCCGGGGCCGCTGGAGAGACAGTATACCGCGCAAGGGCGTCATGCGGCCCCGGTCTGCTGCAGCGGCTGGTTCGGCGTGGCCACCTTTACGACTCAGCACTCTCCAGGTAAGACTCTGTTCCAGAAGTGGGTGAGGCCCGTAGAATAGGGTATGAAGCGCAAACCGAAAGCCAGACCCTATCCGAGCGACCTCACCGACGCGCGGTGGGCCGTCATCGAGCCTTTGATTCCCGCGGCCTGGCCGGGGGGCCGCCCGCGCCAGGTCGATATGCGCCGGATCCTCGACGCCCTGTTCTACCGCACCCGCGAGGGCTGCACCTGGCGCCTTGCCCCACGACTTCCCGCCCTGGAAGACCGTCTACAACTACTTCCAGTGGTTCGACGCCGACGGCACCTGGCAAAGGATCCTCGACGCCCTGCGCGAGCGGGTCCGGGTCCGAGCCGGCCGGGAGCCGACCCCCAGCGCCGCCGCCATCGACAGCCAGTTGGTCAAGACGGCCGAGGGCGGCCAGGAGTGCGGCACCGACGGCGGCAAGAAGGTCCACGGCCGCAAACGCCATATCCTGGTGGACACGTTGGGGTTGCTGATCGCCGTGGTGGTGACGGCCGCCAACGTGGACGACGGCCGGGCGGCCCCGGAGGTGTTCGCCCAGGCGCCGGGCCGGGACTTGCCGCGGCTGAAGGTGGTGTTCGCGGACAACAAGTATCACAACCACGGGTTGTACGCGTGGCTGCGGCTGCATCGGCGGCCGTACCGACTGGAGGTTGTGAGCCGGCCGCAGGGCGAGACGCGGTTTAAGCCTTTGAAGGTGCGTTGGGTGGTGGAGCGAACCTTCGCCTGGCTGGGGCGGTATCGGTGCCTGAGCAAGGACTACGAACACACGACCGAGTCCAGTGAAACGGTGGTGCGGTTGGCGGCGATTCATCACATGCTCCGCCGGCTACGCCCGGGGCGACGGGCGCGGAGCCAACGATTCCGGTTCAAGCCGCGACCCCGAAAACGGGCGGCGTAGGACTTCAGGAACAGAGTCTAAGTGGCATCGGTCAGTCTCACAGTTGCTCACGTCCAAACCAAAAGCCATAAAACCTCCTACCAGCAGGTCATGCCAGAAGGTAAGGATTGCTTGCTGCTGGTCAAGGTCGGCTTGTCGCGGCGGCGGAAAGAGCCGAGTCATGATTTCTGCGAGTGCAGACTTCGTGTGGAGGGCGTTTGCATTATTCATCTTGGCCCGTTCCGCGACCACTTCAAGAGTCACTTGGCGCAGCTTTGTTCCGTCCATCGTTCGATCTCCTTTGTCGGGCTTGCCCGCCTCCCGGCCGCCCGGAGATCGGGGGCGGCGCGAGAGGCAGGCTCTACCGGGTAGCTACTCCCGGCGTCCCGTTAGTAGGATTATACGTCCGCCGGACAGGTCCGCTCCAGCAGTTCGGCGACGGTCCAAACTTCGTTGGCGAGTCCGGCCGCCATCGCGGGAGTCGTCTTGACTCCCGCCGCCTCAGAAAGCGTCATATGGGAGCGGCAGTAGTTGTAATAGGCGAAGTACAGGGCCAGCGCCGCCTCATGGTTCCGCCACGTCTTACTGTGGGCGTTCGTCAACCGGGTCAGGCGCCGGATCGTCATGCGCATCGTGAGGTTCGCCCGCTCGGCATGGCTGGTGCAGATGCGATCTTCGTCCGGCTCACCCGTCCGAATGAGAGAATAGGTATCTATTACCTCACCCGGAGAGTACCGCGTCTGCGCGCCGTGTTCTGCGGCGGCGTGGCGTAGACCTTCACCAGCTGCGCGAAGTCCAAGCCGTTCCCGAATACCAGCGGGATCGCCGTCCGGTAGGGTGTGAAGCCGTCCGTACTCAGCTGGAACCGGCCGTTCGTCGCGCGGGCCAGCTTCACGGCGAAGAGGGTGGTATCCTGCGGCGTGCGCTTGCCGAGATGCCACGCCAGCACCAGCTTGTTCGTGCGTTCGATGCCGACGAAGCACCACGCATCGCCCACTTCCGGCCCGTAGGCGTGCCGCTGCGCCGTCCGCTCTTTGCAGCCCACGAAGGCCCAAATCTCGTCCGCCTGCACGTCTTCCACCGTCACGCGGCCGACGGCCCGTTCAAGGAAGCGCTGGCAGTTCTCGCCGGCCTCCACCATCGCGGCAAGGATCGTGTCCCGGTGAGTTTCGGTCAGCCGCTCCGTGGACCGGACGGACACGCCTTCCAACAGCATACGCAGGACCAGGACGGCCCGCTCGGCGGGCAGGCGGCGGCGATCCGGCGGACGGGTCGTTTCATCGGTGAACGTGCCGCAGTCGGCGCAGCGGTAGCGCTGGGAACCGTTCCGGTTGAAGCCGAAGCGCCGGGCCGGATTCCGGCAAGTGGGACAGAACATGGGTACGGACCCTTTCCCAAAAGGGCGGGTCCGCTGTAGAATGCTGCTTGCGTAGGCTGCATTCTGGCGCAACCCGCCGGACTGTGGTTGCTCCGGGAGGCGTTACCAGCGCCTCCCGGAGTTATTCGCTCGCCACTCCTGTATATCGAAAAAATATTACTCACAACAGGTCGGTAGGCGTTGACGGGAGTATTTTCCGGGTATACAATCGGGACATGAACACAAGAAAGAAAGGACGCGGCCGGCCGCGCAAAGGTTCGGCCGCGACGAAAAGCGAAGGCGTGCTACTCCGCATGGAGAAGCGCGAGAAGGAAGGATTTGCGCAAGCGGCCGAGCTGGCGGGCGCGCCGCTCGCCGTATGGATGCGCGAGCGGTTGCGGAAGGCGGCGACGAAGGAGCTGGGAGAGGCGGGCCGCGACGTGCCGTTCCTCAGTCAGCCGTAGGAGTCCAGCTATGCCGGAGTCCGACGCCGCCGTTCGGCGGCTTACCTTCGTTGAATCGCTGGCGCGTGAATCGGATCGCGGTCTTGTCTTGGTTGGAGCCGCCCGTTTAGACACGCTGCTGGAAAAGCTGCTGCGCACGAAGCTGTTGAAGTGCGCCCGATTCGTCTAAAGGCGACCTTGATTGGCTACTTGCCAATCCGCTGGCGCCACTTCGTTCCTTTGGCGTTAGAACACGATTGGCCAACGCGCTCGGGTTGATAAGTGGGCCTGCTAGAAAATCACTCGACGCTATCCGCGACATCCGCAATATGTGGCGCATGAAGAGAACTGGAAAACCGAGAAAATCACCAAGAAGGCAAAAAGCTGGCCAAACCAACTCGTTTCGTGCCCGAAGGCCGACTATGCAGGAAGAGGCGATACGCTGAAAACGGGATTTACGGAGTTAAAAGAGGCGATAAATACCTATGCTCCAGACATGGGCGAGGCGCGCGCCTTGCTGATTTTTACTATCTCCTATATGGTTGGAGTTCTTGCCAAGTCAATCACGGCGGTGGAAAACGGCTAATCCCAGTCCTCGTAGGACGCGATCCGCTCTGCCAGGATGTACGCCGCCACGCAGGCATCCGGCGAGAGGGTGAGCCAGCGTTCCCGCATGGCATCCGGGATATAGTTCCGCCAGTCGTGGACCTTGCCGACGTTCGGCCACGAAAGCCGCAGAATGTCGGCCGGTTCGTCCGCGTAGTCGAGGTCGGCGGCGGCGAGCAATTCGGAGGCGATGCTGGTAAGTTCCGTTGTGGTATTCATTTGATTTCTCTATCTTGATTGTCTGGATTAGCAACGCAACGCTAGGACAGTACCCAAGTACGAGGATTTGCTGCCGCCGCTCCATCGTCGCTCCCCTGGGCCTCTGTCGTATATGTTAGAATCTGTTCCAGAAGTCCCGAAATTGCTTAGTTTTTGCGGGTTTCCCACGGCGAAACCAGGCTTCTGGAACAGATTCTTAGAGGATGCAGCCGCAGCCATCTTGGTTCACCCCGCCGAACACACCGCTCAGCAGCCGGGGCCGCGGGGCGGACTGGACACTTCAGAGAGCCTACCTGCGGCCCCGGTCTGCTGCAGCGGCTGGTTCGGCGGCAGCTACTGGTCTGTCTTCGTAAACCGTTGCCTCTCTTCATCCCAAGCCACCTTCTTCGTCAGCTTGTTCCCCAAGGGTCCACCCAGACTCGCAAGCGCTGTCCGTAGGTCTTCCGGCAACTCAAAGTGGAACTCCCACCGCTCCCCGTTCGTCAGGTCGAGAACCAGGCGACCGTAGTGAGGTCGGAAGAGTGACAGGAACCACTTCTTAGGAAGGAATGTAGCCCGCTTAATGTCGGATGGCGCAAGTGTAAAGTTATGCGGGTGGATGCTGAGCAATGCTTTCGGGTCCAGGTTCGGGTCACGGGCGATCACTTCCTCTTGCTTGTGTTTGCGGAAGAGTGCCTCGCCGGCCGCCAAGATCATCACTGCGGCTGCTTTGCCAGGAACTCCGGGAACAGAGCGTCCTCGGTCAAGGTCGAACTGGCCACCGATGCGGAGAAAGTACATCATCCCGTCGCACAACTCGACACGGTAGATACGGTCTGGCGAGATCGTATGGACCGACCGAGCGTGAAAACTGGTGAGTTCAACCACGTCCACCCTCCGAGGTCCGTGCCCTCCACAACGCCGAACAACCCGCTCAGCAGCCGGGGCCGCGGGTTGACTGCGCACTGCGAGAGCGTCATGGCGGCCCCGGTCTGCTGCAGCGGCTGGTTCGGCCAATTCTAGGACTTGGCCCACACGCTTCCCGTGAAGCTACTCATTCCTGTTCCAAAAGCGGGTCGATTCTGCTCTTTCGCTTCGATGCGGGTTCGTCTCATAGGCCACGACCGTTTCATGAAGCAGACGCAATAACGCAGATACTTGTGTTTGTGATAATGCTGCAAAGTCAATGAGTTCATATGTCTGGCCTGTGCGACTCAGCAACTTGTTCGTGAGGGCCATGCCGGGATGGCGTTCAACCATCTTGTCGTATTCCTCGATGTCCAGGATCTCTTTATGAGTCAGGAGGCAGGCGACCATGAGACTAAGGGCGATGTCGCGCACGGATGCCTTGCCGTCCTTGACGAGGAGCGTGGCCAGCATGACGGGCTGATAAACCGACTTCATCTGTGGCGCCCGCATGTTTGTCTTGATGTACGTCTCGATTCTGCTGAAGGCCGTGGTCCCGGCGTCCGTAGAGTCCATGTGTTCCTCCGCAAGTCGTGGCCGCCTGGCTCTCGTCACATTACTGGACGGCGGGCACCATGTCGAGCCGCGGCGCGGTCAAGCAACCTGGCCTGCGATGGCGGGCCTTCCTCGGAATCCACGACCGCGCGCTTGAACCCGCCAAGGCCGCAGGAAGCACGTGGCCGAACAACCCGCTCAGCAGCCGGGGCCGCGGAGAGGGCTTAACACTCCGGAAGGCCTAACTGCGGCCCCGGTCTGCTGCAGCGGCTGGTTCGGCGTTGGATTCTACGGCGTCCCCTATTCACCCTGCGGCGTGACGACCAGCCGCCCAGGACACCGACGGGTCGAATCCGCCGCGCTCGGCGTAGTACCGCGCCGCCCGCAGTGCCAGTTCCAGGGCCCGTGTGACGTTTCGGGCCGGGGCGCCGAACCCCTGCTCGATCCGCCGCGGGTACAGTTCAACCTCCTCCGACCCACCGGTCGGATCGAGGAGTTGCCGCTGGAAGTAGCCCGCGAACGTTCCGGCCAGCCAGTACACTCCGGCCCCGCCCAGCACTTCCAGCCGCTCGGAGAACTCATCGATCATCTGGAATCCAGGGTCGTCGCTGGCCCACAAGAACAAGATCGGCTGTTCCAGCCCGTCGAGCCGTCGGATCGCGGACTCAATCTTCTCCCACGTCGGTTCGGCTACCTTCTCCGGCATCCGGCGGCGGCCGTCCGGCTGGTATGACCATGTCTCCAGCGCCCGGACGTGCATCGCTTCGTGAGCCTCCTGTCGCCGAACAACCCGCTCAGCCGCCGGGGCCGCTGGAGAGACTATAAACTCTGCAACGCCTAACTGCGGCCCCGGTCTGCTGCAGCGGCTGGTTCGGCGTTACGCCTCGTCCCTGTCGAACCGCCCCGACCATGACCGGAGAGTACCGCGGGTGACAGGGAGCTGCGAGAACATTCGGGGGAGTGGACCGGCCAGCGGCAACTCGCAGCTCGTAGTGCCGACCAGCCGATCACCCTGATACCAGCTCACCACCCCGCGCCGATCCTCCAGGTACGCCGTCGCCTGATCCAACCCGGCCTCGATCTGGTCCGGGTTGAGCCGAGTGTCGTAGTCGGTGAAGTGGCCGTGGTGAGTATGGAACCCGACCGACAGCTCCTCGTCGGCGGTGGACACCCACAGCCCCATTTCGACCGCCGGGTTCGGGCACGGGACGTTGAACTCGACCGTGCCACCCGCACCGTCCGGCCGCGGCTGGACGACTCCGAACGCCTCCCATTCGGGGAACCGGGCGAGGATCAGCGGCAGGGCGAACCGAGTGTAGCCGTCGAGTTCGTTCGCTAGAAGCCCCGCCATCCGGTGCCCCTCCTTCGCCGAACAACCCGCTCAGCAGCCGGGGCCGCGGAGGGGGCTTAACACCTCGGAAGGCCTACCTGCGGCCCCGGTCTGCTGCAGCGGCTGGTTCGGCGCGACCGCAGGTGCCACGACCGGATTGGGACGCCGGGGGGGATGACGCACCACCGGCCAATCGCCGCCTAAATCGCGAGCCCGCAGGTCCGCCACCATGGCCCGCACGTCGAAATTGTGCGACCGCGCGTACGCCTCGCGTACCGCTCTCACCTCGCGCAGCACGTCGTCCTCAACCATGACTCAAGCCCTCCGTCGGCAATTCCTCAGGCGTGCAGATCAGCGGCGGCTCAAACTCGGCCGCCCGGCACACCGCCTCGATTCGCGGACGCAGCGACGCGTTGGCGATGTGGGTACAGTTCCACGTCAGCAGGTAGTGCATTCCGTGGACCGCCGCCGTGGCGATGTGCAGCGCGTCCGCTGCGGCCTTCTCAGGCAACGGCACGCCGCGCATCAACGCTTCCGCCAGCTCTGCGACCTCGGCCTCCTGCTCCAAGAGTGGGACGCCAGCCAGGGCCGCCAGTCGATCCGCGGCGGCCTGCGCATCGCCCGCTTGGCATTCCCGCACGACCAGACGCGATGAGTACAAGTCGAACCCGTCACGACGCGCCCACCACTCGCGGGTGATCTGCTGGTGCGCCGCCCGCACCAAGTCTCGGCTCGGCCAAGCGGTTAGGTAGCTCGGGATCGTCGTCTCGACGTAGACGGTCGGCTTCATGCCCCAATCCTACCGTGCTACGGCAGGCCCCACAAGCGATCGGCCTCGGATTCCTTTTCCGCCGAACAACCCGCTCAGCCGCCGGGGCCGCTGGAGAGACAGGATACCGCGCGAGGGCGTGATGCGGCCCCGGTCTGCTGCAGCGGCTGGTTCGGCGTTTCGCCTCGGCTACGCGCCCCACACGCACATCATCAGCGTGACGACGCCGCTCGCAAACCAGAAGAAGCAGCCCAGCACCGTCAGAACGCCGGTCAGCACGTTCGGGCGGATCGGGTGAGCGGCCATCGCGGGCAGGCCGAGCCACCCGAGGCAAACGGCGCCGCCCACCACATCGGGTACCGGGCCGCCGCCCATAATCGCGAGGAGGGCCGGCTCGGTCAGCATATACGCCCAAGCCTCGATCCGGCTGCCCCAACCCCAGGCCGACGGGCAGCCCATAACGGCGTACCACCCCACGCAGAACGCGCCCAGCAGCAGGCACGGGCCGACCACGGATAGACGTCTGACGAAGGATGTCATGCCTTGTCGCCGAACAACCCGCTCAGCAGCCGGGGCCGCGGAGGGGCTTAACACTCCGGAAAGCCTAACGGCGGCCCCGGTCTGCTGCAGCGGCTGGTTCGGCCCGGCCATCATTCCACTGCGTTGTCACTGCTCCCGAATCGCCTTCCCGGGGCCATCGCTCTTGGTGACGATCGGCGGGGAGTACTTGAAGTAGATGTTCCCCTCGCCGTTCTTGTCCTCGAACTTCTTCTTGCCCTTGATACGGATGTAGGCGTGCCCCGGGCCGTCCATCTTGCGAACCGTGACAGACTCGTTGTCTTCCTCCACGATCAGCTTGCCGGGGCCGTTCTTCTCCGTGATCATGATGTTCTTGAACCCGTGGAGGGTGAGGCTGCCGGGGCCGTTCTTCATCCGGACGGTCACGTCCTGCCCGACCCCCCAGATGATCCAGTCGCCGGGGCCATCTACCAGGATGATGTCGCCGTCCTCGATGGTATACTCACCGCCCCCCGGGCCGTTATACGGCCCGCTCGCCAGGACAAATCTCGGCGCGTCCCACAGCAGGACCGCGCACACCGCGCAGACCATCGCCAGCCTCCGCGATGTCGAGTTGATCGCTCGCCTCATGGGAGACTCCCGCCGCTGAGCGTGGTTGTCCGACCCATCGCAGCGGCGACAAAGGGCCGAACAACCCGCTCAGCAGCCGGCGGGGCTGGAGAGCGGTTGAACCTCGAAAAGGCGTTATGCCCCGCCGGTCTGCTGCAGCGGCTGGTTCGGCACGGATCGCGCCCGAGGACGGCCGCGACGGTCGGACTACCGCATCCCGGTCGCCGCCGCGACCGGACCACGCCGGTGCCGCCAGAAGCACCGCTTTTCCACGTCGGCACACGCCTTCGCGCCCCATCACGGACAACTACTTGTCAGCGACCGAGGACCGGAATCCTGTCGAGGACGGAGTGCCGAACGACCCGCTCAGCAGCCGGGGCCGCGGAGGAGGCGCTACACTCCAGAAGGCCTAACTGCGGCCCCGGTCTGCTGCAGCGGCTGGTTCGGCGTTATGCTTTCTTCCGGTACTGCTCGATGTATTCGCGACCGACATCCGGCATCGGCGTCTTCTGCCATCCGGCGAACCAGATTTCGTTCTCCAGCCAGAACCGGCACATGAAAGCCTCAAAGGACTCCGCCGCGAAGACGATTTTAGCCGGGTCCGGCGGCTCGTCCTGCCACTGCTCGGCCTCGGTGCCATAGAAGCCGGGCGATGAGACAACCGCGTGGTCGGAACCATCCGGCGTCACATACAGATACCAGAAGACGCACCCCTGCGAGTCGGCGAGGAACCTGACCATGTAACCGCCGCCGACTGGGGAATATGTAGGCTCGCAACAGAGGTCAAGGTAGCAATCCGTGTTCGACCGGATGCGCTGTTGCAGTGCGCGTGTCTGCATGAACGTAATGAACGCCTCGGGCAGCTGCACCGCTAGCCGAGCGCAGGACTCGCGCAGCTGTGCCAGCGCCTTACCATTTTCGGCAGTCTTCTCGTCACCGATGCTGTGTTCGTCATGCGCCGGGGCGTTCTTGAGCCATGCGAAGTCGCCGCATAGCTGGAAAGGGACGGGGGGCAGTTGCTCATAGCTGTATCTGCCGTATGTCCCGACCCTGGGACGTACTTTACCAAGGCCGACATTCTCCAAGCTGGTGGCCCACCATTGACACGGGAAGGGCGACGCCGATGGGAGCATATCGTAGTCTCCTCCGTCGCCGAACACCAAGCTCAGCAGCGGCGGCCGCGCCGAGTGACTTTGAGCGCTCAGAAACCACAGTCGCGGCCGCCGTCTGCTGCAGCGGCTGGTTCGGCGATCCGCGCCTGAGCCAGCACGCTACTTGCCTTGAGGCGGGTCGTAGATCAGCGTGACGCGCGTCTTCTCGGCGTCGATCCGGCGCATGAAGATGCTCCACCCCTCGCGGCTGCCCCGGACTCGCACGCTCAAGCTGGCCGCCGGCAACTCCCTGGACCCGCGCCCGGGGCGGCCTCCTCCAGGTAGAACACATAAGTGCCCCCGTCGGACGAGCCTTGCACCCCCGGCTTGACCTCCAGCTTCTCGCCCGACAGCTTGTACGTCTTGCAGAGCAACTCGTCGTAGAAGGCGACCACCTTCCCGATGTCCGCGCCGGCCCGGTAATGGTAGACCAGAGCCGGGCCTTGTTTGTCGAACCCCGCCGTGGAGTCCGGGTATATCCAATCCTTGAGGATTTGGTCGTGGGTCAGCGGGTCCGCGGCGACGCTGCGCGGGGACAGGAACCAAGCCGCGACGCACGCAGCAACGACCACCACTCCACAGGCCAGACGAGTCGATCGCATACAACCTCCAGGAATGGCACCCCTTCTGCCGCCGAACAACCCGCTCAGCAGCCGGCTCACGCGGCGCCGACGTTGAAGCACGAGGAACCGCCTATCGCGTGGCCGGTCGGCTGCAGCGGCTGGTTCGGCGTGTTTGTGACCACTTGCAGCCGGAACCGGCCGCCGGCGCCATAAAGTCGGCGCCGTTCACTCCCGTCCCCCTTTTGACTTCATTCACCTTTTCTCCGCTTTTTCTCTCTCTTCCTCTCGACGGGCGCCTCCTACCCGGATTTTGTCTCGTTCCCTCAGGGGAACGCGTTGGTCCGCTTGGCTGTCCTTGATTTCCTTGCTTTTCAACAGCCAATAGGCAGCGAACAACCAAATCGCCACCCACTCCAATAACAAGATCTTCCAGTTGAGCTGGTGTTCGCTGACCAGGAAGAAGACCACTCCAGGGACCACGATCATGCAAACGCCGAGCAACTTATACATCCAGCGGTAAAATCTCGACCACGCCCTGGAGGCAATGAATGGGGTGGTGTCCGCGGCCCGAAAGATGCAGACATAGGCGATCGCAAGAAAAAAAAGGTATCCGAACGCGCGGTGGAGCCACATCGTCAGGGACGGTGCGATGGGCGGATCGCTCGGCGCGTCAATCGGCACGACCGCGATAAGGACGGCGAGCACGCCGGCGACGTTCAAGGCGTAGTTTTCCTGCCGGGTAAAGCCCTTGTATAAAAACAAAAAAGAACCCAGCGCGAACAAGCCGCCGACGAAGAAGTTCCTCATGGGGGTGTGATAATAAGCGCTCATCGAGTCCTGAACGTGCAGGCCCGACGCATAGCCGCCGACCAGGAGCAGGAGGGGGAAGACCAGCGCGATGACGCCCATGCCGACGCGAAGATTCATATAGGTGAGAAAAACCCGGCTGCGCAACTTGCCGTCCCGCTCCGGTGCGGCGTCCGCCCCGACAGGGCCCTCGGCGGCGCGACCTTCCATGACGACCACTTGCTTCGTCCCGCAGGTCGGGCATATGACCGATCTACTCTGCGGGTCATCGTGGACCTTCAGCCGCGTGGCACAATTCGAGCAGGTAAAGTGAAGAGACATGAGACCATCCTCCTATCCACCGTATGGACGCTAGGAAACCAAAGCCGAAAACTGCCGAACAACCCGCTCAGCAGCCGGCGGGGCTGGAGAGCGCTTGAACTGTGGAAGGGCGTTATGCCCCGCCGGTCTGCTGCAGCGGATGGTTCGGCACGGATCGCGCCCGAGGATGGCCGCGACGGCCGGACTACCGCATCCCGGTCGCCGCCGCGGCCGGACCACGCCGGCGCCGCCAGAAGCGCCGCTTTTCCACGTCGGCATACGCCTTCGCCCTATCACTGACAACTACTTGTCAGCGACCGAGGGCCAGAACCCTTTCGGTGTGAGAGTGCCGAACGACGATGCTCACCTGCCGGCTCACGCGGGAGGGACGTTACAACTTCACAAACCGTGTATCGCGTGGCCGGTCAGGTGCAGCAATTGGTTAGCCCCTATTTACCTGCATACCCGTTGTCACGCCCTCCGAGAGGATGGGGGGACTGGTCGCTGCAACTGGCCCCGCGTGGTCCGCCGGCACTTGCGCGCGGCGGAGGAGGAGTTGCTGACCGATAAAGGCGATAACCAGCACCCCAAAAACGATGACAACGCTCCAGTGCTGACCGAGCAGCGACAGGCCTCCGAGCAACGCGACGCTGCTGGGTACGATCAGGTCCACTTGGTCGCGCTGCCCGGCGAATCTCAGCAAATGCACGGCCGCGACGAGGGCCACCAAGGCGCCACAGGCGCAAAGTCCAGGTGAAGGCGAATTCCATTCTGGCCGCTACTCCCACGAGGCCGGTGGCGAAGGCATAGTCCGGGACGCCGAAGGCAATCATGGCGAAAATGCCGAACACCGCAGCAATCAGGAAGACCAGCCGAGACGAACGACCCCATCCCATGACTAACCTCCATTGCCGAACGACACCGCTCAGCAGCCGGGGCCGCTGGAGAGACAGAACACTACGGAAGGGCGTAATGCGGCCCCGGTCTGCTGCAGCGGCTGGTTCGGCGTGGCTCTGCTACCTGAACAGCGCCGCATTATACGCCTCCAGCTCCCGCAGCCCCACTTGCAACTGCGGCGACAGCAGTTCCCGCGCTTTGATCCGCTTGCCATGCCGGCCGTCGAAGCTCAGGCGCTCCAAGTAGGAGACGAAGAGCGCGTTCTTAACCTCTGGGCTGGCTCGCCGGAACATTTCGGCGACGAACGCGAAGGTAGTTATTCACGCCGAACCAGTCGCTGCCACAGACCGGCCGCGCGAATGACATCCGGTGGAAGGCGGCGGCCGTTGCACGCGAGGAACGGGACGCGACGTTGCCCGTCCGAGCCGTCCGGGGTACGATCCAAAAGGAGGACGAACCGACTCCTGGAGGAATGCAATGGACCGAGACACCTTCGACAGGACAATCCGCGTTTTCAAGCATCGGACGCCGTTCCGACCCTTCACGGTTTCCCTGGTGAGTGGGGAGCGTCTGGAGGTGGAGCACCCGGACGCCTTGGCGATGCGAGACGGCGTGGGCCTCTTCGTCGGGCCGGGCGGTGTGCCCGCGGTTTTCGACCATGAGGGGGTCGCCCAGGTGATCGGCGATCTGGTCAGGCCGCCCTCGGCGGAATAGCGCGGCCAAGCGTTGGGCATGGAGGAGTATGGGCGGGTTCACGCCGAACCATCCGCTGCAGCAGACCGGGGCCGCGATGTTGGTTTCTGGGACTTCATAGCCCCCTCACGCGGCCCCGGCTGCTGAGCGGGTTGTTTGGCGGCGGAGAGGGCGCACGGGTCGCAGCAACGTGGGGCATGACAGTTGACTATTCGTCACCTCGTCGGTCGGAACGTTCGGCCCGGCTTGCCTGAATTCCCTGCGGTTGTCCTTGTACGAGGGAGAGGCCCATGACCGACGACGCCGGAGAACAGGATGACCTGGTAATTACACCGGGCGAATCGAGACCGAGGGATCAGGTACATCTCGTAAGGAGTACTGAGGCCGTCCGCGGGGTTGAGAGTGGTTCGTATTCGATCGTAACCCAAACCATTACCCAACAGAGGACTTTCACCATGCCAGATCCCCTCGTACTGACCCCCGGCGGATTCCGCCCCAAGTCTGTTGTCCGCCACGTCGAACGGGGGCGGGTTATCGACGGGGCTGGCAATCGCCTGCGACTACTCCTATCGCCGAGAGGTGGGATGCTGGAGGATCTCGGCACTGTACCGCCGCGCGCGGCTGGTACTCCCCTGATGCCACAGAACGTCGCCCATTTGCCCGGCTTCGTACCCGCGCTAGGCTCCGGTTGGATCGCTTATGGATCGTGGACCAACAACACGGGGCGGCCCATTTCCCTGTTCAGGTCGACGTGGACGGTCCCACCCGAGACGCTCACGCATTCCGGCAAACCATCTTCTTGTTCAACGGGATCCAGAATTCGACGATGATCTACCAGCCGGTGTTGCAGGGGGGCTCCTCTGCGGCCGGAGGCGGACCCTACTGGTCGGTGGCGAGCTGGTACGTCGATGGGGCGGGAGAGCCTGCAAATCACTCCACCCTGGTGCGGGTCAACCCTGGCGATGTGCTGACCGGCATCATGACACTGACCGGACAGACGGGATCTCAATTCAATTGCAATTGCCAGTTCGCCGGTATGCCGGACACCGTACTCGTCATCCAGAACGTACAGGAACTGACGTGGTGTATCCAGACGCTGGAGGCGTATGCCCTAACGACCTGCTCCGACTACCCGGCGACGACTCGGACTGCAATGGACGTGATCGAGATCCAGACGGGTGGCATCCAAGCTGCGCTCAATTGGGCCGATTCCAACCCGTGACGGACTGCGGGCAGCACGCGGTCACGGTCAGCAATGCCTCGCCCGGCGGCCGGGTTGACCTCTTCTACCGGAACTGGACGCGGCTGGCCAACCCTACGATCGCGGAACTGAACGCGATCTTCCCGGGGAATCCGGATGTCGCGGCGCACCGATGGGCAGTGCAGCAGGGGTACGTCGCCGGCAAGTGGAATCATGAGAACGAGGGTACGCACCTCGGCGTCATCGGGATCAAGGGTTCGGTAGCTGACATGAGGAACCCGACGATCGCGGAGCTGAACGCGATCTTCCCGGGAAACCCCGACGTCGCGGCGCACCGCTGGGCGAACCAGCATGGCTACGCCGCCGGAGCCTGGAACCATGAGAATGACGGCACGCATCTTGGCGTGATCTGCTTTCGTCCGTGACTCCTCGGGGAGCGGACCAGCGGAGAAGTTGGCTGGGACAAAATCTTCGTGCCTCGTTCGGGTAAATCCGCCGAACCAGCCGTTGCACCTGACCGGGGCCGCATCACGGCGTTTCAGGAGTCAACGTTTTCTGAGCGTCCCCGGCTGCTGAGCTTGGTCGTTCGGCGAAGGCAGTCAGAGTCCTCGCGCAGGCTCTTGTCGGCCATGCATTCGTTTGTTACGGTGAGAGGCGTTCATGCTTGGTAGGCGCCGGAGTTGTTATGGTCGCAGCAGCGCTGACTCCACGCGTGCGGCTCGTGACCGTTTGTGATCGTGTTCGGGAAAGCCTTACGGAAGCAGGCGTGTACCATCTGCGGGGAGTTCGTCAGAGGATCACGGCGCCGGGCTTTCCGTTTGCGGCCTCTCGGCTTTGGCTGTTCTTAGTGCTTTCGAGTTATCGTCCCGGAACCTATCCCGGCTACATCCGGGTGATCGACGAGGGGACGGACAAAGCCATTTTCTTCGCCCACCTGGCTCCGCCTCCCCGCTTCGAGGCCAACGAGGACGCTCTGGCGGCCGCGGCGCGGCTAAGATGTTCATTTCCACATGCGGGCCAGTACACGGTGCAGGTCTGGTTTTATCAAGAGCAGGAAGGCGACGTCCTCAAAGCAGAACAGTCATTCTTGGTGACAAAGGAAGGTGACTAGGCCGTGAAGAAAAAGTCGTCAAAGAAAATGCTCGGGCCGACCCTTCAGGAATTTGAACTGGTTCCCGTGACTGATCCCGTTGAACTGGCGGCTCTCGACCGTCGGTGCAGGGCGGCCGAGAAAGCAAAGGCCGTGGCCGAGAAAGCCGGCAAGGACAAATCAACCAAGCGTAAGTGAGGGTCAAGGACGCCGAACCAGATAGCGTGTTGTCAAGCGGCTTTTTTTGAGGCCCAGGCGGGGTCGAACGGGGCGCGGTTCTTGAGCACCCCGTAGCAGAGCATCACCAGCTTGCGCATGCACGCCCCGACCGCTTGCATCTTCGGCTTCCCGGCAGCGCCCAGGCGCTCGAAAAACCCCTTGAGGAGGGGGTTGAAGCGGATCGCGGTCAGGGTGGGCAGGTACAGGGCCTTGCGCAGCCGGGCGTTGCCCGCCTTGGACAGCCGCGTCCGCCTCTTCACCGACGTGCCGCTGCGGTACTCGCGCGGCGCCAAGCCGCAGGCGGCCGCCGCCGACTCGGCGCTGGGCAGCCGCTCGACCGCGGGCAACTCGGCGAGGACGGTCGTGGCCGTCTGACGTCCGACCCCCGGGATGCTCTCCAGCAGTTCGCGGTCGGCCCGCAGCGTCTCGGCGGCGGCGATCAGGACGTCGGCCTCGGCCCGGACCTTGTCGGCCTCCCTCTCCAGCAGCCGGATGGTGCGCCGCACCGAGCGGCGGGCGGCCTTGGTCAGGGCGGGGGAGGCCAGTCGCCCCTTCTCGCGGGCGGCCATCTCGACGAGGTCTTCCACGCGGCGGACCAGACCCTGGAGCTGGCGGACCTCCGGGGCGGGTGGTTGCCAGGGGGGCGGGCGGCGGTCGCGGGCGAACGCGGCGATGGCCTGGGCGTCGGCCGGGTCGGTCTTGTTGCCCTGGCCGGCGGCGGCGGCGTGGGCCTTGACCCGGGCGGGATTGGCCACGCTGACCAGCCGGCCGGCGTCGGTCAGGGCGTCGGCCGGGGCCTCGGAGTAGGGGCCGGTGGCCTCCAGGCAGAAGTGCAGGGCCAGGCCGGCGGCGTGGCGGTCGGCCCAGGAGATGAGGGCGGCGTGGCCGCGGACGTCGTTGGCGAAGGCGGCCTGTCGTCGCTTGCCCTGCGGCAGCAGCAGGCAGGCGTCGAGCGTGTCCTTGGAGACATCGACGCCGACGAAGGCGGTGGCGGTCTGCTGGCCCACGGCGTTCCTCCCCTCTGGCTCATGGATGCGGGGTCGGCCTTCGAGGGGCCGCCCCGGGATAAGTCCGAGGTCGAGGAGCGCCGGCGGCCGGGCCGCGATCTGGTTCCCGAGGTCAGGGCCTCTGTCGCTGCAAGCGGTTGATCCGGCCACCGGGCTCGCTCTGACACAGAGAGCAGCGTAACATATGAGTCGCTGCAGCGGATCGGGGCCGCGATTAGGTCATTGCGCGGTATCAAGTCCTTGCTCGCGGCCCCGGCGGCTGAGCGGGTTGTTCGGCGACGGAGGGACCGTGTACTGCTGGCAGGTCCGGTCGTTGGTCAGGCGGGCGGACCATTGTGCGACGTTGCGGGTGCGACGGGCAGATCCTCCAAGGCCACGACATGCACGAGAGCTAGTCGATTGACTCGATCGTAGATGCTGGGACTGGCGGGGTCGGGTGTACCGATCATGAGGTCGCGCCGCCCGACGAAGACGAGGTCGGGATGGTCGATGTCAAAGCGCAGCCCTTCGCTGGCGACAATTCGCAACGGTCGGAACGGTTTTTCCCGCAGCCGCGCCTGGATTTCTTCGGCGCCAAACATGGCGACCCCTTTGGTATCGTGCCCAACGCCGGCTATTTTAAGGGGGGACCGCCTCCATGCCAAGGCATGCGTGCAGGGGTTGCGACCACAAGCCGATAATGAGGATTTGACGAGACGCCCCCACTCTCCCTGAGACTCCCCCATGCGGACCCTCCCTTTCGCCGTCGCCCTGTTGATGACCGTCGCGGCCCTGCAACCGGCCGACGTGCAGGGCGCCGAAACGCTGCCCGCGTTCCGACCGCCGGCCGTCCCGCTCGTCGCTTGCGACCCCTACTTCAGCGTCTGGTCGTGCGCCGACCATCTGGCGGACGACGCCACCCGCCACTGGACGGGCAAGAAGCAAACGCTGACCAGCCTGATCCGCATCGACGGCAAGACCTACCGGCTCATGGGCGACGAACCGAAGGAGGCGCAGCCGCTGACGCAGGTCGGCCTCCAGGTCTGGCCGACGCGCACCATCTATGACTTCCAGGGAGCGTGGGTCCAGGTCACGCTCACGTTCACCACGCCGGACCTGCCCGACGACCTCGACGTGCTGGCCCGGCCGCTGACGTACCTGACCTGGGACGTGCGCTCCGTGGACGGCCGCGACCACGCCGTTTCCCTCTACTTCAGCGACGGCGCCGACCTGGCAGTCAACGAGCCGTCCCAGCGCGTCGTCTGGTCGCGGGAGGACCAGGGCGGCCTGACCGTCCTGCGCATCGGCTCCGAAGAGCAGCCGGTCCTCCAGAAGAAGGGGGACGACCTCCGTATCGACTGGGGCCACGTCTACGCCGCCGCCCCGAAGGACCAGGCTCACGCCGCCAACGCCGGCGCCCGCGCCTGCACCCAGGCGTTCATCCGGAAGGGAGAGCTGCCGGCCGACGAGCCGGCCACGCCCCGCGCCGGCGGCGGCGACGACATGCCCGTCTCGGCGTTCGTCTTCGTCCTGGGCGACGTGGGCGCGGCCGCGGCGTCGCGCCATCTGCTGCTGGCCTACGACGACGAGTATTCCATCGAGTATTTCGGCCACAAGCTGCGTCCCTACTGGCGCCGCAACGGGGCGACGGCCGCCGACCTGCTCCGCCAGGCGGAAAAGGATTACAAGGACCTGCAAAGCCGCTGTAAGACGTTCGACGAGGAGCTGACGGCCGACCTCCGCAAGGCCGGCGGCGAAAAGTACGCCCGCCTGGCGGCGCTGGCCTATCGTCAGTGCCTCGCCGCCAACAAGCTGACGGCCGACGCCGACGGCCAGCCGCTCCTGTTCCCCAAGGAGAACTTCAGCAACGGCTGCGTCGCCACGGTGGACGTCATCTACCCGATGGAGCCGTTCTTCCTGCTGTTCAGTCCGACGCTGACCAAGGCGTCGCTGGCGACGGTCCTGAACTACGCGGCCTCGGAGCGCTGGAAGTTCCCCTTCGCGCCGCACGACCTGGGGACCTACCCGCGCCAACGGCCAAGTGTACGGCGGCGGCGAGAAGACCGAGGAGAATCAGATGCCGGTGGAGGAGAGCGGCAACCTGTTGATCCTGCTGGCGGCGCTGGCCCGCGTCGAGGGCAACGCCGACTTCGCGGGTCGCTACTGGCCGCAGGCGACGCGCTGGGCGGAGTACCTGGCCGAGAAGGGTTTCGACCCCGAAAAACAACTCTGCACCGACGATTTCGCCGGCCACCTGGCCCATAACGTCAACCTGTCGGTCAAGGCCATCGAGGCGCTGGCGGCCTACAGCCAGCTCTGCGAGATGCGCGGCGACCACGAGAATGCGGCGAAGTACCGCAAGCTGGCGGAGGAGCTGGCCGAGAAGTGGGTCCAGGCGGCCGACGACGGCGATCACTACCGCCTCGCCTTCGACCGGCCCGATACGTGGAGCCAGAAATACAACCTCGTCTGGGACCGCATCCTCGGATTCAAGCTGTTTCCGCCGGAAGTGACGCGCAAGGAGATCGCCTTCTACCTTAAACACCTGAACCGCTACGGCCTGCCGCTGGACGGCCGCAAGGATTACGCCAAGCTGGACTGGAGCGTCTGGACGGCCACGCTTGCCGACTCGAAAGAGGATTTCGAGTCCATTGTGGATCCGCTTTACGACTTCCTCCAGGAGTCGCCGTCGCGCGTGCCGATGACGGATTGGTACGGGACGAAAGACGGGAAGAAAGTCGGTTTTCAGGCCCGTTCCGTGGTCGGCGGCGTTTTCATCAAGCTGCTGGCCGACCCGGCGGTGTGGAAGAAGTGGGCGGGCCGGGACAAAACCAAGACCGGCGCATGGGCGCCGCTGCCGAAGCCGCCGCTGGTGAAGGAAATCGTGCCGACCTCGCGGCGCGAGCCGGCCGTGTGGCGCTACACCTTCGACAAGCCGGCCGACGGCTGGCAGAAGGCGGACTTCGACGACAAGGAATGGAAAGAAGGGCCGGGCGGGTTCGGCACGGAGTTCACGCCGGGGTCGGTGGTGCGCACGGAATGGAAGACGGACGACATCTGGATTCGACGCGAAATCGACCTGCCCAAGGGGGACTTTTCCCACCTGCAATTGCTGATCCACCACGACGACGACGCGGAGGTCTACCTCAACGGCGTCCCGGCGGCGACCCTGTCCGGCTACCTCAGCGATTACGAGCCGGTGGAGATCCGGCCCGCGGCGAAGGCGGCGTTGAAGCCGGGCAAGAACGTGCTGGCCGTCCACTGCCATCAGATCAAGGGCGGCCAGTACATCGACGCCGGCCTCGTCGAGGTCGTGGAACGCTGAAACGGGCGGATTTGCCGAAGATGCGGCGGTTGGCGGGCCGATGACGAGAGCAAGGCGTCGCCCGCGAACCTGTGTCGGGGAGAATGTGCGCCATGAGACGCCGCGTGAGCCTGTGGGCGCCGATGGCGATGCTGGTCTTGCTCGCGCCGGCCCTGGCGGCCGGCGCGGCCCCGCCGTTCACCGCCGACGCCCTGGTGGAGCAGGTGCTGGCGCGCAACCCGTCGCTGGCGCAGATGACCGCCGCCGCCGAAGCCGCCGCGGCCCGCTATCCGCAAGCGATCTCCCTCGACGACCCGATGTTCGGCGTCCAGGTGGGACCGGCCGCCTTCGGCTCCGACGCCATCGACGGCGGCTATCGCCTGGAGGTTTCGCAGAAGTACCCGTGGCCGGGGAAGCGCTGCCTGCGCGGCCAGAACGCCGCGGCGGAGGCCCGCGCCGCCGAGCAGGACGTGGAGGACATGCGCCTCCAGCTCGCTCAGACGGCCCGCGACGCCTTCGCCGACTATTACCTGGCCGGCCGCGGCTTGACCGTGAGCAAGGAAGCCCTGGACCTGCTGGCGGCCATTCAGAGCAATCAAGAGACGCTCTTCACGACCGGCAAGATCCAGGAGGAGGATTTGCTCCAAACCAAGGTGGAAATCGGCCGGCAGCGTCAGCGGCGCCTGACGATGGAGCGGATGGTCCACACAGCCCGCGCCCGCATCAACACCCTGCTGCACCTGCCGCCCGACGCCCCGCTGCCCGCTCCGCCCAGTGAGATCCCGGTGGGCGGCCCATTGCCGGACGAGAAGCGCTCCGCGCCAGGCCCTGGCGCAGCGGCCGGACCTGCGGGCCTTGTCCGAACACGTCGCGGCCGAGCAGGCGTCGCTGGCCCTGGCCCACAAGGACTATCTCCCCGACTTCGAGTTCATGGCCGCCTACGATACGTTCTGGCAGGAGCGGCAGCTCCGGCCGCAGGTGGGCGTGCGGATGAACCTGCCGGTTCGCCTGACGAAGCGCGACGCGGCGGTCCAGGAAGCGGAGGCGCGGCTCAACCAGCGCGTCGCGGAGCTGAACAAGCGGACGGACGACGTGAACCTCGCGGTGGACCAGGCCTACCAGGAGACGGCGGAGAGCGACCAGACGGTGCGCCTGTACGAGCAGACCATCCTGCCGGACGCCGAACTGAACGTGAAGTCCGCCCAAACGTCCTACACGACGGGCAAGATCGCCACCGTGACCCTGATCGACGCGGAGCGCAGCCTCATCGACTTGCGCGACCGCTACTACGAGGCCTTGGCCGACGCCTTCCGGCGGCGGGCGGCCCTGGAACGGGCGGTCGGCGGGCCGATGGGACCCGGCGACCCAACCCACGCGCCTGCCGCGCCGCAGGGCGGCGCTCCTCCGCCGATCGTTCTCCAGCCGTCGCGCTGACAGCTCTCGACGACGGCGTGGACTCATGCCAGCGCAACAGGCGTACAATAGCAAAATGCGCCAGACACGCACGACGAACCGAAAGCGTTTCATCCATCAGGTTCTGGCGGGAGCCGCTGGCACCCCGATGGTCCTGGAGGAACTGCGTTGGCGCGTCATGCGGATGGAGTTGGAGGACGAAAAGCAACCGGTCGGCGCGATGACCCAGTCGTACCAGAAAAGCTTCAACCGCTCGCTACGTTCGTTTTTGCCGACGCTGGCCCCGACATTGCGCATCCACAAGATCGCATCCGATAACGGCTGGGCTGCTGGCCTGTTGGCGCGGGTCGCCGTCTACCGGTTCGACCGGTATGCACTTCTCGACAGGTTCCTGAGCAGGGAGTCGGCATCGCTGCATTTCTGGACCAACGCCCGGACAAAGGACATTTGGCAGGAAGGCTACGCTGGCGAAGTCGAGGTCCAGGACGAAGCCCTTATGCCGCACGCTGCGCTGAAAATGATTGAGCCGATCCATTACACGCGCAGCGGGTGGCCCAGGAGCGGCCCGAACCGACAGCGAGAACTTGCTGCGCTGGGACCGAAGTGGAAGAAGCGGCCGCTGGTCTGCGTCAGGGTTTGCACGCGCGCCATCGAGGCGCCGGAGAAGGCCGATGTTCTGGCAATCGTCAGGTTCCCGACGAATTTGCCGCTGTCGGTGATTGGGCCAGAAGACCTGGAACACCGGAACCTGGGCGAGGCGGGGTCTGTGCCGTGGACTCTATATCTGCGGCGAAGGGGGATAACCCGGATTATTCCGCCGAGGCAGCGGATCATATAGCGGACCAAAACCTTATACGCGGCATCTGGCCATAGGCAGGAAGCAGTCTGATACCGAGCCGGGAGGTTTATGCTATACCGGGAAACATTAGGCCCCCCCTTTTTCGGATCAGTAGGAGGAGCTTGACCAACTCGATGATGCCGGACGCGAGAAGACCGGATAGCACCGATACAATGAAATCGCCCACCAAAATGCCCTCCAGAGCGCAACGAGAACCAGCCTTACTCAATGCTATTCGACGGCCGGTGGCTGAGATTTTTCGAGGTACGGCTGATCGCGTGTTTCGCGGATCAATTCCACGGCGATGTTCTGCTCGCCGAACAGCCGCCGGTTTTCCTCGCGCATGCGGTCCATCCGTTCGCAGGCGGCTTTCATCTTGTCGGGACGACGGATGCCCTTCACGAGATCATCGAGCGTTTGCCGCAATTCGGCTTTGAGGTCTTCGGGAATGCCTGGAACGGTATCGGTCGTACTCATGGTATTGCTCCTTCCTCTTCAGTGTAACGACCCACGATCGCGGAGGAAAGTTCCGCCGTGAGAGCCATTCTGGCGTCACACGGCAGCCGCGACCGCTTGCGGATGCGGAGTCGGCGCGGCGGCCGCCGCCTTCTCCTTCGCCGCCTTCTCTTCCTGCAATTTCAGCCATCGCGCCCGCCGGACCCAGTAGAAGCGCACCGGCAGGAAAATATCCACCACCTCATCCGCGATCAGCAATCCGCCCAGCACCGGCAGGGCCATCGCCGAGATGACCTCGCTGCCGACGCCCGTGGCGAACAGCATCGGCGCCAGCGCCAGGATCGCCACGCCCTCCGTCAACAGCTTCGGCCGCAGTCGGTGGACCGCCCCCTCGATCACCGCCTGGCGCAGCTCCTCCAGCGAGCCGATCTTTTCCAGGCCGCCGCGCTTGTCGATCGCCTCCCGTAGATAGACCAGCATGATGATGCCCGTCTCCGTCGCCATGCCGAAGGCCGCGATATAGCCGACCCAGATGGCCACGGTGAACGGCGTCGGGGCCGCGTTCCAGTCGAACGCCTGGATCTTGGGGAAGAGGAACTGGAAGAAGACGCCGCCGGCCAACGCCTCCGGCACGGCCAGCATCATCAGCGCCGCATCGGCCAGGCCCTTGTAGGTCAGGTACAGGATCAGGAAGATCAGCACGAACACGGCCGGCAGGACGATCCGCAACGTCTGCGCCGCCCGCACTTGGTTCTCAAATTCGCCGCTCCACTCGACGTGAACGCCGGCGGGCAGCTTCACCCGCTCGGCTGTGACGCGCTGGGCCTCGTCCACGAAGCCGACCACGTCGCGGTCGCCGCTCACGTTCAGCGCGACGTAGGCGACCAGCTGGCCGTTCTCGCTCTTGATCTCGGCCGGCCCTTCGACGATGCGCACGTCGGCCACTTCGGAGAGCGGAATTTGCAGCGGTCCCGGATTGGCCTCGTGCCCCGGCGCGACGGCGTGCGGCGCGGCGTCCGGCGAGCCGGGAGCGTAAGCCCCCGGAGTCCGCCGCTCCGTCATGCCGCGGCTGACCAGCAGCTGCTTGACCGCCGCCTCATCCTCCCGGTAGTCCCGCGCGTAGCGGACGCGCACCGGGAAGCGGTCGCGGCCCTCGACGGTCTGCGTGACCATCCGGCCGCCCAAAGCCACCTCAATCGTATCCTGAATGTCGCCGACGCGGACGCCGTAACGGGCCGCCTTCTCGCGGTCGATCTGGATCTCCAGGTAGCCCTTGCCCATCGTCTGGACCGCCGCCACGTCCCGCGCCCCCGGCACGCCGGGACGCCGCGCGTCTCCCTTGATCGCCTGCGCGACTTCCTGGGCGATGCCGTCGATGGTCTTGGCATCGGGGCCGAACACCTTGACGCCGATCTGGCTGCGGATGCCCGTGGCCAGCATGTTGATGCGGTTGTCGATCGGCTGCGTCCAGTCGTTGGGCCAGCCGGGGACCTGCATCACCGAATCCAGCTCCTGATGCAGGTCGCCCTTCGGCCCGCCCGTCCGTCGCCACAGGAGCAGGCCCGACGCGAACGGCTTCTCCAGCTCTCGCCGCAGCGCCACGAACGGCGCCAGCACGGCTTCGTCATGCGTCCCGCCATCGGCCGATTGATCGAGGAACCGCGCCAGGTCGGCGCCATGCGGCGCGTCGCCGAGCAGGCCGCGGCCCCGGCGCTCTTGCCCACCGCCTCCAGGGCCGCCCAGGTGAACGCCTCCGTCCCGCGGTCGAACAACTCCCAGTTGAGCTTCCCGTTGACGAAATCCGTCCATAGCGCATCCCGCTTCTCCCGAACCACCCGCAGCACCTCGCCGGCGAACGTCTTCTGGCTCAGCCCGGCCGCTTCGCCCACAGCGCTCACGGCCGCCTGCACCGGGTTCTCCTTCACGACGAGCGCCTGGGCCGGCTCCCCCTTCAAGACGTGCTGCTCGGCCAATCGTTGGCCGACCTCGTTGGTGAGCTTGGTGACATCCTCCAGGACCGGGTTTTTCGCCAACCACTTCCCGTAGGCCGGAGTCAGGGCGTTCGCCAGCGCATCGACCTCCGCTTTCTCGTCCACGCGTCCCGGCCATTGAATATCGCCGTTATCCTTTATGCGATGCACCGTCTCCGCCACGGCGAAGCGCGTCAGCGTCGGGCCGAGATCCTTCTCGAAACCCTGATACCGTTCCACGGCCAGCGAGCGCATCGCCTCGTTGAAGCGATCGATGGCGCTCATGGCCGCGTCGTTGACCAGGGCGTCGCGGTCATCCGCCTTGGCCGGCTGGACGTAGCCCTTCGCCTCCAGGGCGGCCAGCACCGCGCGCGTCTGCCGCGCGGCGTCGTCGAACTTCATCACCCGCTTGGGCCATAGCTCCTTGGGCCGAAAATTCACGAACGTCTCGACCATCTCCAGCGGCGCCGGGTCGGTCGGCGTGTCGGCCCGGCCGGCCTTGCCGATCACCGACTCCACCTCCGGGAACGACCGCAACAGGGCGTCGCGCGCCTTGAGGTCGTCGGCCGCCTCCGTGACGCTCACGCGCGGCACGGACGACGGCATGTCCATCTCCGTCCCCTCGTTCAGCGGCGGCATGAACTCCACGCCGATCTTGGGGAAGTGGTACGCCCACAGACCGATCAGGATGAGCGTGAAGAGGCTCATGAGCTGCCAGTGGAAACCCTTGATGAAGTACAGCGTCAGCGCGACGACCACGAACAGCCCAACGAAGTAGCAGATTTGCCAGTAGTAATGCGAGCCGCCGAGGCCGAGGATCGCCTGCACGGGAAACATGCCAAAGGCCAGGACCAGCAGCACCGCGAAGGCCCACATGACGAAGTTGCGCTTGGGCAAGGCCCAGGTCAGCAGCGGCTTGTAGACGTGGATGAAGCTGCGGACGATCCAGTTGTCCTCCTCGCGCCGCAGCTTGCCGCGGATGAACGACGGAATCAGCGCCGGCACCACCGTCACCGAGATCAGGGCCACGCCGACCATCGCCAGGCTCTTGGTCAGCGCCATCGGGTGGAACAGCTTGCCCTCGCGCCCGGTCATGGCGAATATGGGGATAAAAGAGATCAGGATAATCATCACCGAAAAGAAAATCGGCCGGCCGACCGTCTTGCAGGCGCGGATGACAATTTCGCGCGTGTCGCCCGTCACCTTCTTGGCGCCGAACTGCTCCTTGAGCTGATGCGTGGCGTTCTCGACCATGACGATGGCCTGGTCCACCAGGATGCCGATGGAGATGGTGATTCCCGCCAGCGACATGATGTTGGCCTGCACGTCGAGGATATGCAAGACCCGCAAAATCCACATCATCAGGAAGGCGAACAGCACCGACAGCGGCAGCGTGATGCAGATGACGAAGGCGCTGCGGAAGTGCAAGAGGATCAGCAGCACGGCCAGGGCCGCGATAATCATCTCGTGCCACATCACCCCTTCCAGCCAGGGCAGTGGCAGCTGCCAGGACGTGAACGGCACGGGGACGTTGAACCAGGACAGCCCGGTCACGGTGTCGATGGTGCCGCGGATGAGGCGGGTGCGGTCGTAGGCGGGGACGATGTGGACGCCCGCCGGCAGACCGGGTTGCAGCTCCTGGATCTTCTTCTTGATGCGCTCGGTGACGGCCAGCGGGTTCTCGCCGTAGCGCATCAGCACCACGCCGCCGACGGCCTCGTCGCCGTCCTTCTCGAAGACGCCGCGACGGTACTGTGGGCCGATCTGCACCGCGGCGATGTTCTTGACGTAGATCGGCGTGCCGCCGCGCTCGGCGACTACCGTGTCCTCGATGTCCTTCACGTTCTTGATCCAACCGACGCTGCGGACCAGATACTCCGCCCGGTTCTTCTCGATGGTGCGGCCGCCGACGGCCGAGTTGCTGCGGGCCACGGCGTCGTACAGCTCGCCGAGCGTGATCCCATAGGAGCGCAGGGCGTTGGGGTCCACGTCGATCTGATACTCGAACGGCATCCCTCCGACGGCGCCGACTTCGGCCACGCCGGGGACGGAATTGAGTTCCGGGCCGACGAAGAACTTTTGCAAGGCCCAGCGGCGGCCGGGGTCCAGCTCACCGCCGTCGAGCGTGTACCAGAAGATCTGGCCGAGCGCGGTGGCGTCCGGCGCGAGGTAGGGCGTGACGCCTTCGGGGAGGAACGTGTTGGCGACGGTCAGCCGTTCCAGCACGCGCTCCCGGGCGAAGTAGAAATCGACGTTGTCCTCGAAGATGAGCGTAATCATCGAGAAATTGAACTCGGACGACGACCGCACCGCCTTGACGCCAGCCAGCCCTTGCAACTTCAGAGAAAGCGGATAGGTGATCTGGTCCTCGATCTCCTGCGGACTGCGGCCCATCCAGTCGGTGAAGACGATGACCTGGTTCTCGCTCAGGTCCGGCACGGCGTCCACCGGCGTCTGGAGGACGGCGTAGATCGCCCAGGCGGCCAGGGCGCCGGCCAGGGTCAGCACGAGCCAGCGATTGCGGATCGAATATTCGATCAGTTTCTCGATCATCGGCCGCTCCCCTCGCCGCGAGCACCATCCGCCCTTTGAGAATCCATTTTATCCAGTGTTTTGAGCGGATCGGCCTGGGCCCGATCCACGCACTTGGGGCAGCAGAGGAAGACCGGCCGGCCCTTGAGGAAGACCTTGACCGGGACGCCCATCATGCCGAGGCGCGTCGTTTGGATCGGGCACAAGCCCTGCGCCTCGGCGGCTTTTCGGTCCTCCGGGCTAAGATGCTTTCAGCGCCTCCTCCACCAGCACGTCTTCCTCGGAAGGCGGCGAGGGCCGGGCGGCGGGCGGCGTCTCCGGCTTCTGCAAGCCCTCCAGCCGCGCCTCGGCGTCGATGAGGAACGAGCCGGCCGTCGCCACCCGGTCGCCTGCTTCCAGGCCCGTGACGACGGGATAATACTCGTCGCAGCGCGGCCCCAGCTCCACCTCGACGCCGTCGTACAGGCTTGGGCCAGCCTCGCGGTAAACCACCTTGCGACGGCCGGCGTCGATCACCGCGCTGGCGGGAACGGCCAGCACCTGACCCCGCGCGAACCGGGTCCGCCTCCCCGCGCCCAGCACCAGCGACGCCAGCCCCGATCCGCCCGTCGGTCCCGCCGGCGCGAACAGCGCGTGGACGGTGAGGTCGGCGGCGGCGCGCTCCGCCTGCCGTTCCTCCGCCTGCGCGGAAGCCGCGGCCAACTCCGTCGCCGGCACGTCGAACCGAACCGTGGCGTACATGCCCGGCCGCAGGACGTGGCCGGGGTTGTCCAGGTCGAAGCGCACCTTGAGCGTGCGCGTCTCGGCGTCCAGGTGCGGGTGGATGAAGGCGAGCGTGCTGGTGAACTCCTGGTTGGGGTACGCCTTGGGAAAGGCGTGGACGACGAGGCCCTTGTGCAGAAACGCCAGGTCGTCCTCGAAGACCTGGGCCTCGATCCAGACCGTTGAAAGGTCGGCCACGTCGAAGAGACGGGCGCCCTCGTCGATGGTGTCGCCCTCCAGCACGTACTTCCGCAGCACGTGGCCGGACGACGGCGAACGAATGGTGACGTGCGTGATCGGCTTGTCGGCGTCGAGGGCCTGCTGGACCTGATCGTCCTGGACGCCCCACAGTTTCAGCCGCTCGCGGTTCATCGCTTCGAGCCGCTTGTCGCCGGCGTGATGGGCGTTGAGCAGATCCTGCATGGTGGCGTCGAGATCGGGGCTGTAGAGGTCCACCAGGGGGGCGCCCTCGGCGACGTTCTGGTCGGTGACGTTGACGTAGAGCTTGTCGATGCGGCTGCGGCCGCTGATGTGGTTCGTGATGCGCGTCAGCTTGGTCTCGTCGAACTCGACGAAGCCGGCCGCCTCGATGTGCCGGGTCAACTCGCGGTACTCCACCGGCGCCGTTTGGATGCCGGCCAGGGCGACGCGATAGGGCGTGAGCTGGACCCGGTTGACGACGCCGGGCGGCAGGGCCTCGACTTCACCCGTCCGCTTCTTGCGTTTGGACAGCGGCATTCCGCAGATGGGACAATTGTCCGGGTGGTCGCGGACGATGGTGGGATGCATCGGGCACCAGTATTCGCTGTCGGCGTCAGCGGTCTCCTGGGCGGCGGCGGGACGGGTCCACTTCTCGTAGACGGCGTTGAGGGCGTCCCAGTAGACGATGATCGCCCCGATCCCGGCCAGAAGAACGAAGAAGCGCAGGCGGGCCTGGATCGTTTTCACGACCTGCCATATCTTCCACCCAACGCTGTGAGTCGCAAGGCGGGGCGCGGAATGATTTTCGGACATAATCCCGATCTCCAGGGGCGCACGCGGGACGGCACGGAGGATTGGCGCAGGGCGGCCGACGCCGTCGGGAAGCGATGGAGGACGGAAGAGGTGGATTAAATGACGAGGCGTTGGAGGGCGACGATCAAGTCATGCGGTGGAGGTCGTTGGCCGCGCCGAGCGTCGGACGTGCGGGTCAGGCGGCCCGCACCGGATTCGACGGCGAAGGCAAGGACGGGTGCGGAGAGATCGCTGGCCGGCCGCCCAATGGTGGAGGGAGAATCGACGACCGCGACGGCGGAGGGCGCCAGCGTCTTGCGGCAGCGCGGGCTTTCGGCCTGGGCGTGGGAGGACTGCTTGACGCTGAAGGCGCCGCGTTTCACGGCGCAGCAAGGCCGTTCGCTCGTGGAAGCGGCGGGCGCGTGGCCTGCACAGCAGCAGCGGCCGAGCGCGGCGGGCGCACCGCAGCAGCAACCGGCCAGACCGGGCAGGATGCTGAGGCAAAACGGCTTAACGCGCCCATTGGGGCAGACGCACGTCAACTGCGGTACGCCGGAACCCAGCGTCAGTAGCGCGGTCAACCAGACCTGGACCATCCCAAAAGTGCGACACGCCGGGTACATATTCTTAGGTGTAGCCTATCCGTCGCGCGGCGTCAAGCGCGGTGTGGATGCGGTCGTCTCCTCATTCCGGCGAGCGGGGGGCGTCAGCCCCCTGATTTCGCATTCTATCCGCGACCGCAGGAAGCATCAGGGGGCTGACGCCCCCCCGCTCGCCACAAGGAGGAGACGGCCGGCACTTCGTTTCCGTGTACGGCGCCAGAGTCGGCGGACGGCCCAGGGCGACGAAGAGCTGGAATTGCGCCTCATCATAGCCGACAAGGGCGCGGATCAGATCCTGGCGAGCCTTGTCCAGCAAGCGGAGGCCGTCGAGCACCTCGATCGGAAACGCGTCCAGGTCCTGGCCCGTTTCAGGTCCTCCTCGAACGCCTTTTGGGCCGTCGCCAGCCGTCGGCCGGCCGTGTCCACTTCGCGGAGACGGGCTGCGGAAGCGGCGTAGGCGTCGGCCACTTCGCGGCGGATGCGGTCGATGGTCGCGATGCGCTCGGACTGGGCCTCGTTCACCTCGGCGCGGCGACGGCGCTGGTGCGCCCAGTTGCCGACGCCCAGGTTCTCCAGCGACCAGAAGGCGTAGGCGTCGAAGTCGGTGCGGCCGCCGAACCCGCCGAACGTCGGGTCGGTCGTATCGCTCCCGCCGCCGAACTGACCGGCGCTGTAGCCGACGGACACGACGGGCAGCAGCGGCCGGAACCGCTCCTCCCGCAGCCGGGCCTCGTTGAGCGCCACGTCCGCCGTCCGAGCGGCCGTCTCCGGCCGGTTGTCCACGGCGATGCGGACCAGCGTTTCCAGGTCGAGGCGCGGGTCCACCAGGGGGACCATCGGGACCGGGCCGCCGGGCGTGTGCAGGCGCACCGCGGGGTCGCGGCTCAGGAGCCGGGCCAGCTCCGCCGCGGCGACCGCCTCGTCCTCTTCGGCCCGTTGCTCGGTGGTGTGCAGCAGCAGGGCGTCGGCCTTGGCCCGGTCGGCGTCGGCCTGACGGCCCTGGCCGGTGCGGGCGAAGTCGGCCGTCAGGTCCGCAATCTGCTGGTATTCGGCCTCCGATTGGCGGATCGCCTGGACGTGGGCCTCGGCCTCGACCAGGGCGAGATAACGGGTGGTCACGTCCAGCAGGACGGCGTTCTGCGTCGCTGCGGCGTCGAAGCCCGCCGCCGCCACGCGCGCCGCGCCATGCGCGGCTCGAAGACGGCGTCCCCCAGGTCGGCGAAGAGATGCACGCCGGGGTAGCCGACCGTGCCCGCCCCGACGGCGGCAGCCCCGGCGCCGCCGTAGAGCGACTGGCGGTTGACGTCCAGGATCTGCCCCTGCGCGGATTGCAACGTTCCACGATGGAGATTGTAGCTCGCACCCGCATTCAAAGACGGCAGCAGCAGCGCCCGCGCCTGGAGCTGCTCGGCGAGGCTGGCGCGGACGGCCTCCTGGGCCAGCCCGATCGTCGGGTTCTCCACCCCGGCCTGTTCGAGCGCCGTGGCCAGGTCGATGCAGTCCTCGGCGACGGGCGGAGGAACGACCGGTCCTTCCCCGCCGCCCGGCACGGAGGCGCCGGAGGGGAGCGGAGCGTTCTTGCCGGCGCCGGGCGGAGGAGGATTCGGACCCGTCTTGTCGTCCTTCGGAGCCTCCCCCAGGAACGCTGCTGGCTGAAAGTGCGTGTCCACCCGGACTCCTTCCGGGAGGGTCCACCGGCCGCGCGCCGCGGGCGGCGCCAGGTCGGGGCCGGTCAGGATGGGCATACGGATGCGTTGTCCACCGCTCGCGGTCTGACAGCCCAGCGGGCCGGCGAGGATCGGGAGCAGCGCGACCGCCCACGCCAGGCGGCGCCACTTCGCGCGACCGTCGTTAGGATCGTGTGGCTGGTCGTTCATCGAGCCGCTCCCCCCTCCTTCGCGCCCGGCGGCGCCGGCGGGGGAACGAGGTCGGCAGGGACCGGACGGGCCAGCATGTCGGCGGGCGGCTGGCCGACCGCCACATACAGCTCGAATTGCGCTCGATTATAGGCGATGATCGCATCAAGGAGATCGTACCGGCTCGTCCGCAGCAGCCGCAGGCTGTCGAGGACCTCGATCGGGATGGGCCTCCTTGTTCTTCGCCCGCACCAGGTCCTCCTGAAACGCCTTCGCGCCGGTTCGCACCGCCCGCTCGCTGGTTTCGATCTGGGCGAAGCGGGCGTGCGTCCGGGCGTAGGCCGTCGCCACCTCCGCCCGAACCCGGTCCAGCACTTCCAGCTGGCGGAGGTTGCTGGTGCGCACGCCGCTTTGCGCCAGGCGGACCAGCGCCAGGTTGCCGACGCCGAGGTTCTGCGCCGTCCAGTACGCCACCGCGTCGAAGTCGGTGCGGTCGCCGTAATTGCCGAAGCGCGACTGCGCCGGCCCCCCGCGGCGCCCTCGGCGGCGAGGTTGCTGCCGCCGCCGAAGCTCCCGGCGCTGAAGCCGACGATGACGTTGGGCGAGAACGGCAACACCTTCGCCGCGCGAGCGCGAGCAGCGCCCCGCGGATGGCCGCCTGGCGCTCCGCCAGCTCCGGCCGCTGCGTCAGGGCGATGGCGATCAGCTGGGGCAGTGGGATGGGGTCGGGGACGATCGGCGCCGGCACGACCCACCCGTCCGTCGCCGTGAGCCGCACGGACGGGTCGAGGTTCAGCAGCTCGCACAGCCGGGCGGACGCGGTCAGCTCTTCGTTTTCCGCTTCGATGAGTTCGGCTTCGCGCTCTTCCAGGTCGGTCGCGGCCCGGTCGGCGTCGGCCTGCCGCCCTTGGCCGGCGGCGGCGAATTCGGCGGTGATGCGTGCGACCTCATGCGAATCGTCGCGGGCCTGCACGGCGATGGCGTGATGACCTTCCGCCTGCAGCAGCCCGACGTAGGCCTCGGCTGTTTGCAGCAACAGGGCGTTGCGCACGGCCGTGCTGGCGAACCCGCGCTCCCGCACGACCTGTTTGGTGATGAGGCGGCCGTAAATCTCTTCCGAGACATTCCCACTCCAAACCAGACCCGGAATGTTGACAGTGCCGGCGCCGACGGCGTTGGCGCCCAGACCGAGGTACATGGAGCCGCGGTTGACGTTCGTTATCTCGCCGGCGGCGCGCTGGAGGGGGCCGGTGTGCTGGTCCACGTCGAGGCCGGCGTTGAGGGACGGCAGGAGCTGAGCGACCGCGAGCTGGTGCTCCGCGACGGCCTCCGTCACCCGTTCTGCGCCAGCAGGATCTCGGCGTTCTGGACGCCGGCCAGCTTTAGCGCGCTGGGCAGGTCGATGGGCGAGGTCGCGGGGTCGAGAATCGAGGACGGCGGCGGCGGCAGCTCGACCTTCTTGAGCTTCCGGGGCGGAGGCGCGTTGTCGGGAGGCGCCGCCCCGGTCAGGATTCCGACGACCAGCCCCGCGGCGCACCAGCGGGAGAATCGGAACGACGCCATGACGACCTCGCAATCCTTGCGACCGATTCATCTCGGCAGGGTCTCTCATCCCATACCATCGGGAGAAAACGACCCTCGGGGTGAGAGAATCCGCCAGCGAGCGGCGGGGTTTATCCCCGCCGTTTGGACCGAAACCGCCGGGTTGATCCCATTGGTATCGACACAAGTCGGCCTGCGTCTGCTCCGTCTTAAGCCCCGGAGGGGCGACGGTGCATAGCCAGGGGTGAAACCCCTGGTCGAGAGGCGGCGTCCCTGGGTCGAGGAAGCCCCGGAGGGGCGGCGCTAGGCGATGCACCGCCGCCCCTCCGGGGCTGAATCGGGGCGCGGCACGTCCTGGCCTCCAGGGGTTTCACCCCTGGCTATGCACCGTCGCCCCTCCGGGGCGAAAGACGGAGCAGACGCAGGCCGACTTGTGTCGATACCAATGGGATCAACCCGGCGGCTCGCCGCCTACGAACCCGGAGCGGGCACGATCGCCCCGTCTCCCGTTCCCTCGGATTCGGTCGGCCGACGAGGCTCCGCTTCTGCCGCGCCGGCCGGCCCTTCCTCCGCCGGTGCGGCGGGCTTCTTCGGATCCCGCACCACCAGCGAATAGAGCGCGGGCACCACGAACAGCGTCGTGACCAGGCCGGCCAGCAGTCCGCCGATCACCGCCCGGCCCAGCGGCGTGTTGGCCTCGCTGCCGCGCGCCAGGCCCAGCGCCATCGGCATCAGCGCGAAGAACGCCGCCAGCGCCGTCATCACCACCGGCCGCACGCGCACCGACGCCGCCCGCACGATCGCCTCCGTCGGGTTGAGACCCTCCTCGCGCCGGATGTTCTGCGCGAAGTCGGTCAGCAGCACCGTGTTGGACACCACGATGCCCACCATGAAGATCACGCCCAAGAGCGACTGCACGTTGATGGCCGTGCCCGTCAGGTACAGAATCGTGACCACGCCGACCAGGCCGATCGGCACCGCCGACAGGATCACCAGCGGCGTCAGCCACGATTTGAACAGGGCCACCATGAGGAAGTAGATCAGCAGCGACGCCAGGATCAGTCCCAGTCCCAGGTTGACGAAGGTGTTCTGCATTCGGGAGTATTCGCCGCTGAGCGTGACGGTGCTGCCCCGGAGCAGGCTCGTTCTTCGTCGAGGTGGGGTCGAACGGCCTCCAGGCGCCGCGGCGGTTGGTCTTCCATTCCCACGTCCCCCACTTGAAGAGCGTGTCCTGCACCGGCGTGCCGAAGCGGGCGACCACGGCGTAGACGTCGTCGGCGACGTGGCCGAGGTCGCGGCCGTGGACGCCCATGGTCAGGTCGATGGTCGGTTGCAGCGTGGTGTGCGTCACCTCCGCCGGCACCTGGGCGCGCACCAGCGTGCGCCACATTGGCGGAGCGGGATCGCCTTTTTCTGGATCGTGCTGGTGATCGGCACGTCCATCAGCGTCTCGATCGACTCGATGTCCGCCTCGGGATACTGCACGCCGACGTAGTATTGGTTGTGCTGACCGGGTCGATCCAGAAGTTCTTCTTGTTGAACTGGATGCTGGAATTGAGGGCGGCCACGAGGTTCTTCATCACGTCCATCTGCGTCAGGCCGAGGTCGGCCGCCTTGGCCTGGTCCACGTCCACGACGTATTCGGGGTAGTCCAGGCGCTGCATGATGCGGCAGTCCACCACGCCGTTGATCTTGCGCGACCTCGGCTTCCGATGGTCTCGGCCACGCTGGTGGGCCTTGTCGAGGTTCTTGGCGGTGATGCGGATGTTGATCGGCGTCGATTTGCCCTCGTTCATGGCGCCGCGGATCATGCCGCCGGCGTCGAAGGAGAACTCCAGGTCGGAAAACGCGGGCCGCACTGCGGCGGACGTCGTCGAAGAACGCGAGCGCCTCGACCGCCTCCTGGGCGGAGTGCTTGCGGTCCTCCTTCATCTGGATCTTCATGACCGCGTCCATGGGGCCGGCGTTGGGCGTGTAGGCGGCCGACCAATCGGGGACGACGCCGATCTCGCTAATCTGAAGATCCAGGTCGTCGCCGAGCTTTTCCTTCACGACCTTTTCGACCGCGGCGATGCGCTTCTCCGTGTCCTCGATGCGCAGTGCCGGACGGCGCCCGCACGAACATCTCGAAAGCGCCGGCGTCCACCTCCGGGAAGAACTCGCGCCGCAGCTGCGAGCCGAGGCCGACCACGACCGCGATGAGCAGCGCGACGGCGGCGCCGACCACTAGCAAGCGGCGTCGCATGGCCCCCTGGAGCAGGAACATGTAGAACAGGATGCCGCGGTTGATGATCCCCTCCCACCAGGCGAACGCCCGGCCGATGGGGCCTTTGACCTGCGGGTTTTCGTGTTCGCTGCGGTGCTCCTCGTCCCGGCCGAGGTGCGGCTCCGCTTGCGGGGTGTGCGACCGGAGCCAGAGGCTGCCCAGGGCGGGGACCAGCGTCCGCGACAGCAGGTAGGCCGAGATCATGGCGAAGGCGACGGCCAGGGCCATCGGGCGGAACAGGAACGTGCCCATGCCCGGCATCAGGGCCAGCGGCGCCAGTACCAGCAGCGTGCAGCAGCTGGCGACCAGCTCCGGCATGGCCACCTCGCTGGCGCCGAAGAACGCGGCGTCCTTCGGCTTGGCGCCCAGCCCCAGGTGGCGGTGCGTGTTCTCCAGACAGATGATGGCGCTGTCCACCAGCGGGCCGATGGCCAGCGACAGGCCGGCCAGCGTCATCACGTTGATCGTGTTGCCGGTGAAGAACAGGCCGATGACGGCCGCCAGCACCGCGACGGGAATGGTCATGACGGCGATCAGCGTCATCTTCCACTCGCCCAGGAAGATGAGGATCACCAGCGAGCAGAGGACGGCCCCCAGCACGCCCTCCTCCGCCAGGCTTTCGATGGAGTGCTGCACGTAGACCGACTGGTCCATCACGACCTTGAGGTCGATGTCGCTGGGCGTCAGCTTGGCCTTCATGTCCGGCATCGCGTCTTTCAGGTGATTGACCACGCTGAGCGTGCTGGAGCCCTGCTGGCGGAAGACCGGGATGTAGACCTCGCGCTTGCCGTCGATGCGAACGATGTTGGTCTGGATGAAGCTGGCGTCCTTGGGCGTGGCCACGTCCTTGAGGAAGACGACCTTGCCCTCCTCGACCTTGACGGGGATGTCGCCCATGCGATTCACCAGATCGTACATGGAGTTGGAATCGAGGGCGTAGTCGGTGTTGCCGAACTTGGCGTCGCCGGTCGGCAGGAAGATGTTGAACTGGTCCAGGGCGTTCATCAGGTCGAGCGGCGACAGGTTCGCGCGCCTGCATCTTGTCGCGGTCCATGTAGGCCATGACCGCCCGCACCTTGCCGCCGTAGACGACGGGCGCGACGGCGCCGGGCACGCCCATGATGTAGTTGCGGGCCTCGTAGCGGGCCACGTCGTAGAGGGTGGATTCGTAGTTCTTCGTGGGGCTGTCCACAGCCACCAGGCAGACGGGCGTCGTGCCGGTGGGGTCGAAGGGCAGGATGACCGGCGGCAGCGTGCCGGGCGGCAGGTTGGGGATGGCGGCCGACGCCAGCGAGTTGACCTGGGTCAGGGCGCCGTTGGGGTCCACGTCCTCGTAGTAGTAGTTGCGGATGATGCTGCAGCCGACGATGGAGCGCGACTCCTGACGGGCCGTGCCGGCGGCCTGGCCGGTCCAGCGCTCCATGCGGCTGGTGATGTCCTTCTCGACGTTGGCGGCCGGCATGCCGCCGTAGAACGTCAGCACCTGAACGGCCGGGCTCTTGAACGGCGGCAGGATGTCGATCGGGATCATGGTGAGCGTCAGCGTGCCGAGCACCGCGACGCTCAGGACCATGACCACGACCGCGTACCAGTTGCCGAGAGAGAACTTGATCAGACCATTCATGCACGATCCTCGCCAGAACAGAATGACAAGCGTTTAGCCGCGACCCGGAGGGGAGCGCGGGACGACGCGCTCCCCTCCGGGTCGCGGCTAAACGGGGAGCTTGTTACTGGACGAATCCTCACGGACTACCGCCATCCGATTCCTTCGCTTCCGACGCGACGACCGGCGTACCGTCCACCAGGTCGCTCGGCGGATGCTGGACGACTTCGTCCTTGTCCGTCAGCCCCTTGAGGACCGCGACGCGCACGCCGTTGTCCGTCCCGGTCGTCACGGGGACCTGATAGGCCTTTCCGTCCCGCACGACGAAGACCGAGGCCTTGCCCCGTTCCGCCTTCCCGGACAGGCACGACGTCGGGATGGAGAGGAGGTCGGCGGCCTGCTCGAGATAAATCGTGACGTGGCCGTACATGCCCTGGGCGATCTTGCCGGCCGAGTTGTCCAGATCGATCTCCACGTGCATGAGACGGGTGGAGGGGTCCTCGGAGTCGGCCATGCGGGACACGCGGGGAGGCCCTTGTCCGGCCCGTAAAGCGCCACGCCGGGCAGGGCGTCCAGCTCGACGTCGGCCCGGTCGCCGACGTTGCAGAACGGCACGTCGCGGTCGGGCACATCGACGACCAGGCGCATCTTGTCCGTCCGCTCCACCCGGAGCAGCGGCGGCTGGCCGCCGCCCCCTTCCGAGGCCGCGCGGACGTAATCGCCCGGGAAATAGGTGCGGCGCGTGATGACGCCGGTGTACGGGGACTTGATGGTGGCGAAATCGACCATCACCTGGGCCTTGTCCAGCGCGGCCTGGGCGACCTTGACCCCGGCCTGCGCGTCCAGCACGTCGGCCCGCGCTTCTCGACCTTGGCGTTCGCCGCCGCCACCAGCGTCTTGGCCTTGGCGAACGTGGCCTGGGCCTCGTTCTCGGCCGCCACGGCCGCGTCGCGCTCGTCCTCGTGTTCGTCCACCAGGCGCTCGTCGATGACGGGGCCG
Source organism: uncultured Planctomycetaceae bacterium (assembly GCA_963771935.1). Lineage (GTDB taxonomy): Bacteria > Planctomycetota > Planctomycetia > Gemmatales > Gemmataceae > UBA4732. Next base: position 934,611 of record CAVYVK010000011.1, read on the forward strand.
GTGGGGGTGTTATAGAGCTGCTTCATGCGGTCGTACTGCTTCTGGCGGAAGACGGCCGTGGCGTGAGTGCTCTTGATGGCGGCCTCGGCCCGCGTGACCTCCGCCTTGGCCGCCTCCACGTCCGCCAGGGCGCTGGCGACGCCGGCCTTCATCTCGGCGATCAGCGCGTTGGCCGCCTCCAGCTGCGCCTGACAGGACTGGACCTGCTTGTCCAGGTCCGGCACGTCCACCTGGGCGATCTTTTCCCCCTTGGTCACGTGGTCGCCGATGTCCACCTTCTGCGTGCCGAGGTAGCCCGACGCGCCTGCATACAGGTCGGCGGCCTCGAACGACTGGACCGAGCCGGGCTGCGTGGTCGTCCGCGGCATCACGCCCTTGAGGGGGTAGGCGACTTCCACCCGCTCGGCGTCGGACGGGCCGCTTGCGCCCTTTTCGTCGGCGCGAGCCGTGGACGACGGCCGGCCCGTCGTCAGGTAATAGGCGGCGCCGGCGATCAGCACGACCCCCAGCAGGATCATGAGCAGCCACCATTTCTGGACCCACGCATGCCGCTTTTTCATCACGTCTCACCTTTTCAATACCACTGCCCCGTTTAGCCGCTCTTCGCAGAAGAGCGCGTTGAGGACGCGCTCTTCTGCGAAGAGCGGCTAAACGACGGGATTCAGAGACGATTCCTTATGGGCGGTCGGCGCGGCGGACGCCGTTTCGTGAACGGCCACGAGGGCGGGCGAATCCGGGAGGTCGGCCAGCGCACCGACGACGTCTCCGCCGAGCCAGCGCCGCCAGCGCGGCAGGGAACGCTGCTCCACGAAGACATGGGAGCAACGCCGCCACCGCGCCGCGTGAACCACGGCGGTCGCCACATCGCATCCCGCCATAATATCACAATCGACCGTCAGGCGGCGCCGGGCGAACGCCTCCTCCGCGGACTGCTCGCGGGAACGCGCCTCGGCTTCCGAATGGGCGGCCGTCAGCAGGACCGGCATCGCCTGAAAGGCCTGGCAGACCTCGGCCGCCGCGTCCAGAAAACCGTCGCCGGGGCAGGCGTGCTGATTCAGCACCAGAATGCGGGTCACCGGCCGCCAGCGGCGCGGGCAGATGAGTGCGGCCGTCTGGGGGCTTCGGCGCCAGGCGGACAACACCCTGGCCCGGAAGACCGTCGGAAGCTCCCTCTCGAATACGAAGAGTTCAAAAGGACGAAAGAACTGCCGCAGACCGGTCCCCCGCGGCGGGTTCGGCGCCGCGACGGGCCATTCCAGGCTGCGCAGAGGCAACCGAAGGCGGGAGGCCCACTCGCTGGCGTGCGCCAGCGACCCGACCTCCGGGTCCGGTTGGTTGAGCAAGACCGATATGCCGTGGAACATTCGCCCATTCCTCCGTCCGCGCCGTGCTGAGGGGAGAGAGTGCTGGAACCGAATCAAGGCGCAGAGGCAACCGCTTCGATGCGCTTTCTCCAAGCAAGGCCCGTGCCGCACTCGAAACGGGCCGTCGGAGGCGCTCCAAGTCATTGAGTGATAGGCGGTTGCGACGCGCGAGGCCTGGGGGATTGGGGGGCTGGCGGGGCGAGGCGCCGGGATGTGGAGGACGTTTGACCATGCCGCGCAAGAATTGCCCGCGTCATCCCGGACTCTCCGGAGAGGTTGACTCATCCTCCACGAGCGTGCGGCCCATCGTCATGCCGAGCGTCCGCATCCGGTGTCGGAGCGTTCCCCGGCTGATCCCTAGCAGCTCGCTCGCCTGGACCTGATGGCCGTGCGTGTACCGCAGGACTCGCGCCAGCAGGATGCGCTCCACGGCGCCGATCACCTGTCCGTAAAGGCGCCCGGCGGCGGTCGGCAGTAGGGACTCGATGAACGCGCTCAAATCGAAGGCGGCGGCTTCGACCTCGGGGTGGATCGGAGTCTCGTGGGCCGGCGTCCCCAGCAGGTGCTCCGGCAGGAACTCTACCAGGACCAGGCGGCCGGAGGCGTTGAGCATGGCCTGCTTGACCACGCCTTGCAGCTCGCGCACGTTGCCGGGCCAGGCATAGCTTTGCAGGACCTCCAGCGCCTCCGGAGCGAAGCCGCGCAGGTCGAGGTTCAGCTCGCGGTCGAAGCGGAACAGGAAGAAGTGGGCCAGCTCCGACACGTCTTCCAGCCGTTCGCGCAGCGGCGGCACGCGGAGTGACACCGCGCTGAGGCGGTAGTAGAGATCCTTGCGGAAGCGCCCCTCGGCAGTCAGCTTGACGCAGGTCCTGATTGGTGGCGGCCAGCACGCGCACGTCCGTCTGGATCGTCTCGTGGCCGCCGAGGCGCTCGAAGCGCTGGTCCTGCAAGACGCGCAGCATCTTGGCCTGGAGGGCCGGCGTCATGTCGCCGATCTCGTCGAGGAAGAGCGTGCCGCCGTGGCACTGCTCGAACTTGCCGACGCGGCGGCGGTCGGCCCCGGTGAAGGCGCCCTTCTCGTGGCCGAACAGCTCGCTCTCCAGAGCGTCTCCGGAATGGCCGCGCAGTTGACGGCCAGGAACGGCCGGTCGGCCCGCTTGCTGTGCTGGTACAGCGCCCGCGCCACCAGCTCCTTGCCCGTTCCGCTTTCTCCGAGAATCAGCACGTTGACGTCCTGCGGCGCGAGCCGGCCGATGGCCTTGCTCATCTCCTGCATCGCCGGGCTGCGGCCCACGATCCGATCCGCGCGGTCGTCGGCGGGCAGGACGGCGGGGACGCTCATGAGGCGGGCCGCCTCGAAGGCACGTTCGAGCACCTGGCTGAGGCGCTCCAGGTCCACGGGTTTGACGAGGTAGTCGAAGGCGCCGCCCTTCATCGCCTCGATGGCGGTTTCGGTGGTGCCGTGGGCGGTGATGAAGACGACCGGCCGCCGCGGATCGCGGGCGTGGATCTCCCGGAAGACGTCCAGGCCGCCGCGATCGGGCAGCTGCAGGTCGAGGAGGACCACGTCGGGGCGCTGGTCCCGGAACAGGGCCAGACCCTCGGCGGCGGTCGCCGCGGTCAGGACGTTCACCCCTTCCGCCCCGAAGACCCGGCGGTAGGAGTAGCGGACGCTTTCCTCGTCATCGATGACTAACAAGGTCGCCATGGCGTTCTCCCGGAGCAGGGATGAGCGGCTAGCCGGCGGTTGCTCTGAAAATCTTAGGACTCGTCCCACAACACGTCCCCGTTTAGCGGCGACCCGGAGGGGAGCGCGGGGGCGACGCGCTCCCCTCCGGGTCGCCGCTAAACGAAGGCGTTCCTGACGATTCCTGAGTAAAGACGTCGTCCGCTCCGGGGACGGATCATTTGACGCTGGTAAAATCATGACCTAGACCTACACGGGGAGATGTCCGGTGAAACCGGCTGCCGACTGCGAGAAACCGGCTATGATTGTACGAGACGGAGCAAAAACATTCGCAGGGGCGAAGGTTCGCCGCCACGGCGTAGCCGCCGTGGAATTTGCCGTTTGCGCGCCGCTCCTGGTTCTGCTGCTTTTCGGGTTGTGGGAGGTCGGCCGCATCACGGAAGTTTCACAACGTCATGTGGAATTCCGCCCGCGAAGGCGCGCGGGACGCATCCACGGGGCAAGCCAATCTTCTCGCCGTCGCTTCCCACCTGCTCACCTACCTTCAGGGCGCCGAGCCGACGGCCTTCGGCCAGGGCCACACGACCACCATGATGGCTCCCGTGGTCGCGTTGCCGGCGAACACCTACGGCTACACCTGCTGGGACACCACCGCCAACCGAGAGCTGTTCACCATGACGTTCACGGACGTCACGAATCCCACCGTCACGGACCCGACGGGGATGAGTCAGCTCGACATCTACCAGATCAGCGTCCAGGTTCCCTACAGCAGCGTCGGCTGGCTGCCCACGGCCCAGATCACGGGTACGACCCGGCTCTACGCCACCGTGGACTGGGCGTCGATGGTCGATTCGCCGTTCCAGATCGCGCCCGACTTGCCGGCCCAATAAGGTTGGATGAGGCGGAAGGAGCTGAACATGGTTATCCGGAAACTACGCGGCGAGCGACGGGGGGCCACGGCGGTTGAGACCGCCATGGTCCTGATTCCCTTGATGATGTTCTCTTCGGCATTATCGAGTATGGCTGGCTGCTGATGAACTGGAACTTGCTCAACAACGCCGCCCGCGAAGGCTGCCGTTACGTCCTGGTCAACAACACGGATCCCACGATCAGCACGGACGTTCAGACGATCGTGAATCGGATTCATGGCCGGAGGCTCGGCGAATTTCAACTCCTTCACCGTCACCGTGAGCGGAACGCACCAGGGCGTCGCCACTCCTGTCAACAACCTGGCCCCGGGCGATCTGATCATCGTGTCGGTGTCCGGGCAGTATCGCTTCCTGAACATCATCCCCGTGGCCAAGCTGCCGACGACCGTCACCATAACCAGTTCCGTCACAATGGTTTGCGAGGGGGCGACGTAATTCCCTCCCGCCGAAGAGCCCGCGGCGACGCCTGGGACCCTGGGTGACGCCGATCGCGAGGAGAACGTGCTCATGATCCGATCCGCGCAGGCATGCGTCGGCAGGCCGGTTCGCCGGGGGACCGTCGTCCCCTTGCTGGCGCTCACGATCGTGGCGCTGGTTGGCTTTTTGGCGTTGGCGATCGACCTGGGGATGCTGGCGGTCGCCAAGGCGCAGGCGCAGCAGGCCGCGGACCTTGCCGCGCTGACCGCGGCGCGCACCGTGAACGGCAACGCCGCCTACAACTACAACCAGACCGCGGCCACGACCAACGCGCAGAACATCTTGGCCCATAATGCGATCCTGGGGCAGTCGATTCAATCCTCGCAACTGCAGCTGACCTACGGCTCGTACGACTACAGCCAGACCACGCAGACGTTCAACGCCAATTATCCGGCCACCGCCGGGTCTCCGTACACCGCCGTCGCGGCCACGGTCACGGCGAGCAGCCTGCCGGGCGCCTTTAGCACCATCTTCGGGCAGCAATTTCTTCCGAGCCGTCACGGCCACTGCCCAGGCGGTCCACCGCCCGCGCGACGTGGCCCTGGTGATGGACCTTTCCGCTTCGATGCGCATGGGCACCTGCCTCGGCTACGACTTTCTTACCACCTCGCGCACCACCAACAATCCCGACACTCTCGTCCCGACGTTCGGCCAATATTCGTCGAGCAGTGCTGTTATGACAGGGCCGACCGCCAGCCGAACTTCCGTCTTCGATAATTACACGATCTCGCCGAGCAACACGACCGCCGCGAACTCGTCGTATTCCTTGACCTACATGAACAACTTCTATCAAAACACCGCCTATGCGGCCACCCTGATCCGCGCGTTCGATTCCTATACCAGCACCGACGGCGGAAACACCTGGACGCCCCCTACGACCGGAACGCCGCAGCTGCCGCCAAGCAGCTATGCCAGCGCGCCGGGCGGCGACGTGCCTCTGTTCAAAAACGGCAGCACCACGACCTATGCCACGGACGTCAAAGACGTGATCGGCAGCAGCACCACGAACGCTCTGTGGGAACTGGACGGCTACTCGGCCTATTCCGCCGGCCAGCCGGATACTTCGGGAACCGGCAGCGTGCCCAAAGTTTGGACTCAGGCGGACTACACGGCCACTCCTTTCAACGGCTACACCCAAGGGCCGGGTTACTACGGCAAGACCTTTTTCCTTTGGCCGCCCGACCCGCGCAACGCCAACGCCCTCTCTGCGACGACACCTGAAGAATTACCTCATCGTGCTTGGAGTCAATAGCACGGATGCGAGCACGCTGACCACAGGGACCCCAGCATTTGGTCCACCTGGCAGGGCCAGGGGGTGGGGCCGGGTTCCACCGGCTTGACGAACCTGCAAAACTGGTTGAAGGGAACCGCCAAGGGGGGGGCGAGCAGCCTGCCGACCTACAGCGGCACCTACTACAGCGCCATCCCAGCTCGACGACCGCGTTCGTCACGGGCGTCACCACTTGGAATGGAACGACTCTCACCACCGCAACCAAGCCTCAGACTTACTACGCCGTGTGCCGGCTCTTCAACTGTGCTTATCCGCGGGGAGCAGCTGGACCGGGACGACCTTGACTACAGGCACTTCTTTCTCCGCGGATTGGCGGGTGCGCTTCTTCGGCAACCAACAACAACACCGTACTGTTCAACGGTCTCGGGGTCGTTGAACCCGCCCGGCAGCTCTGGGATGTGCAGCGCGACGCAAACCTACAACGCGATCCTGACCTGGCTCACGCAGACGAACGATCCCTTCCCGCAGCAGCTGCGCGCCGGCCGGGTCAAGTACTACGGAGCGATCCCGACCGCGATCACCGGAAGCTGGCCCAGCTACGGCGGCACGGACCAGCGCTTCTGGGTCGAGTTCATCGACTATATGCTCGGCTACCGACAGACGTCCGCGGGCGTCTACTACGGACATCAGCGCCATGGCCGGCTACGGCAGCGATTTCACCTGGGGGACCGACAGCCTCAGTGCGCCTGCCGCTTCGGCGCCGCACTACATGAACTTATACGGACAACCCCCTGCGTCCCCTGTTGCGCTGCTGGTTCGGGCCCCTGGTCATGACCGACTATCTGCAGAACTACAACATCTGGATGCAACATCGCCCGGCTATTTCTCAAGCAGCCGGGCGATAGTTACGAGGCGCCGATCTACACGGCCAAGCAGGCGTTCCTGGCCGCCGTCAACACGATGCAGAACAACCACCCCAACGACTGGTTCACGTTGGTGCCCTTACAGCTGGCCGCGCACCGGTTCGTCGGCGACGATTAGTCCATCGGGAACACGGTTTCCGGCGCTTCAATTGCGTGAGCTGCCCGCTGGGGACGAACTACAGCTACGCGCAGTTCGGCCCTGCTTTTCCCGTTCTCCACCATCAACGCCGACGGCACGCCCAACAGCACCGAAGTCACTCCCTACGATGCCGATCCCGCCACGAGCCTGGTCCCCTCCGCCAACTTCATGGACACGCCCCGCGCCGACGGGGAAACCTGCTTCGCCATGGCCCTGATGCTGGCCTACAACCAGTTCGCCGTCACGCCGTCCACCGACGCCACCTTGCGGACCTACGTCACCTCCTCCCCCATCACCTTCCCGACCGGCATGGCGGGAGGACTGGGACGCAAGGGGGCCCAGAAAGTCATCATCTTCGAAACCGACGGCATGCCGAACATGCTCGGCGACCGCCACCCTGACGACGCACCGGAACTTACAACTATTACTCGATCCGTTATGACATGAACAAGCCCGACAGCAGCGAATATCCCTCGGCCACCAACTACACGGACGACGCCGATCCGGCGGTCACGACGCCAGATTTATTCGCTGATCACGCAGCTGAAGACCACCTACGGCACGACGCGGAATCCCTTCCGGCTGTACGCCATCGGCTTCGGTCCCGTCTTCCAGGGGGCCGGACGCCAGCTCGGCCTTGACCGTCTTGCAGAACATGCAATACTACGCGGGCACCCAGAGCAGCGCTTCCACCGCCTTGCCGTCGAATCAGATCATCACGGGGACGGACGCGCAGATGTCGGCGAACATGATCTCCGCCTTCACAAGCATCTTGCAAAATGGCGTGCAAATCGCTCTAATCAAGTGACCATGCTCGACCGCCGCCGCCGAGTTCGTGGACGTTTCCAAGACGTACCGGGCGCCATTGCGTCCCGGCCGTACGGTCCAGGCCTTGTGCGGCGTCAGCTTCCGGATCGAACCGGGCGAGGTCTTTGCGCTGCTGGGGCCCAACCGGGCCGGCAAAACGACCCTGCTCAAGATCCTCCTGGGCTTGTGCCGTCCGAGCGGCGGGCGGGTGTTCCGGCTGGGGCGCCCGCTCTCGGAGCGGCAGCACCCTCGCCCGCGTCGGCTACATGCACGAGAACCAGGCCTTTCCTCGCTACCTGACCGCCGCCGCACTCCTCGATTTCTACGGCGACCTGGCGTGGATTCCGGCCGCGATCCTGAAAACCCGAATGCCCGCGCTGCTCGAACGGGTGGGACTGGCCGACCGCGCCCGCGAGCCGATCGCCCGCTTCAGCAAGGGAATGGTGCAGCGCCTTGCTCTGGCGCAGGCCCTGCTCGCCGAACCGGATTTGCTCGTCCTGGACGAGCCGCTGGAAGGACTCGATTTGGGCGGCCGGGCGCTGCTCCAGGAAGTCATCGCCCAGCAGCGACGCGCGGGCAAGACCGTGCTGGTCGTTTCGCACGCGCTGGGGGAGGTGGCGCAGGTCTGCGACGGGCGGCCGTGCTGGTCCAGGGACGGCTTGCCTATCTTGGTTCGCTCGCTTCACTGCTGCGCGATCCGGACACCGGCGGAGAGCGGTCGCTCGCCGCCGCCCTGGGACCGATCTATCGATCCTGAGGAAAGCACGTCATGAACACCCGCCGCACCTTCGCCACCTTGAAGCAATTGATCCGGGACACATTTCGGCAAGCCTGGGCGTCCGGAATCTTCGGGATGATGCTGGCGGTGACGGCGGTCTGTGTGGTGCTTTGCCTGAGCGTGAGCGTGTCGGGCGACGTGGCGCTTCACGGCTCGGAGGAACCGCCGCTATTTCTGCCGCCGCCTTCGCCGCGCAAATCGTCCCCTCGGTGGTGCTGGCCCTGGCAAGCTCCGGGCTTGACACCCTGACGCTGACGGCCGCGAGCGAGCAGGTTTGGTCTTCGCTCCCGAACAACCCGGACGCGGCCCGACGTGAGGGCATCGACACGATCAGCGGCCGGATGACCCTGGCCTTTGGCGCGATCTCCTTCCCGGTGGCGCGGGAGCGGGACGATTCGATCCGATTCATCGAACTGATCCTGTCCGGGGGCATCGCCGGCTCCGTCGGATTGCTGCTGGCCCTGGTCTGGACCGCGGGATTTCTGCCGACGTTTCTGGAAGCGAGCGCGGCTTCGGTCCTGCTCGCCAAGCCGGTCGGACGCTGGCAGCTGCTGGTGGGCAAGTATCTCGGGGTGTTGACGTTCGTGGGGTTCCAGGTCGTGCTCTTCGTCGTCTTGACCTGGCTCGCCCTCGGTTTGCGCACCAACGTCTGGGACATGACCTACTGGTGGTGCATCCCGCTGCTGTTGCTTGAGTTCGCGGTCTTCTACAGCTTTTCGGTCCTGCTGGCCGTGACCACGCGCAGCACGGTGGCGTGCGTCTTCGGCTCCTTGCTCTTCTGGCTTCTGGCCTGGGGAATCAACTACGGCAGCGTGATGGCTCGCGGCATGGAGGAATCCCAGCAGCTGTCGCCCTCCGCCCTTGCCCTGACCCAGGCCGCCTACTGGATTTCCCCCAAACCCATTGACGCGGGACTGATCCTGTACAACGCCCTGGACGCACACCAACATTTCGAGAAGCCGGAGGTTTTCAAGCTCCTGGAGTCCGGGAACGCGTTTTCACCGGCAGCTATCGCTCCTCTCTTCTTTCGCCATCGCGATCGTGCTGCTGGCTTTGTCCGCCTACGAGTTTGGCACGAAGGACTATTGACTGGGGCGCTGGCGGTTAGCCAGAAAGCAAACCGTCTTCGCCCCGGAGGGGCGGCGGTAAATAGCCAGGGGTGAAACCCCTGGAGAGAGACGTGCCAGCGCTCCCGCATTTCAGCCCCGGAGGGGCGGTAGGCCTACCGCCCCTCCGGGGCTGCTAAAGCCATCAATGGGCCGGCCTTCTCGCCAGGGGTTTCACCCCTGGCTATTTACCGCCGCCCCTCCGGGGCGAAGACGGTTGGCCAGACAACGCCTAGACGGCTCGCCCCATTTATTAGCATCCTTCGGGCTGACTGCCAGCCGCCGGACCCGGCAGGGCGACGACGAAGGAGGCGCCGCCCTCCGGGCGGTTGCCGGCCGTCACGTCGCCGCCGTGTTCTTTCAGGATGCGGCTGGAGAGCGATAGGCCGAGGCCCGTTCCCGTCGGCTTGGTGGTGGCGAACGGGGTGAACAGACGGCCAGCCATCTCCGGCGGAATACCGGTCCCGGTGTCGTGGACGGCGAGCCGCGCCCCGCCGTTTTCGGCGGCCTCCAGCTCGACTTCCAGCCGGCCGCCCTTCGGCATGGCGTCGAGGGCGTTCAGGAACAGGTTGACCAGAACGGTGCCGAACTGCCCCCGGTCCACGAAGCCGGGGACGGGACGGTCGGGGACCCGAACGACGACCTCGACGCGCTGCTGCTCCGCCCGCGCCCGGATGAGGTCGCGGGCCTGGGCGACGGCCTCGCGCAGGTCGCAGCGGTCGCGCCGCGGGGCCGGCAGACGGGCGAAGTCGAGAAAGCCCTGGACGGTCTGCTCCAGACGGGCGACCTCGCGGTGAATGATGCGCAGGTCTTCCGTGTTCAGGGGCGTCGGGTTGCGCGGCCGCAGCGCGGCCTCGACCAGCATCTTGATCGCCGCCAGCGGGTTGCGGACCTCGTGGGCGACGCTGGCGCCGAGCTGGCCGAGGGCGGCGAGCTGGTCCGCCCGCAGCAAATCGCGCTGGTGCTGCTGGACGCTTTCGGTGACTTCCTCGACGCGCTGCACCAGGGTCTGCATCTGGTGATCGAGGGTGTTCAGGTCGTCGCCGGCCGCGACGCTGACGGACGGCACGTCGCGGTCCAGGCGCCGGCTCATGTCCTTGACGCGCACGCCGAGACGATAGACGGATCGACTCAGGCCGCGGGCCATGCCGTAGCCGGCCAGCAGTCCGCCCAGAGGCCCCACCAGACCGAGCGCCACCATCGCCCAGCTGGCCTGCCCGCTCACGCGGAGGCTCTCCCGCGCGGTCGCCTCCATCTGCTCCTTGTTGACGCGCATCAGCTCCTCGCACGGATCGACCACGAGGTGGATCGGATGGGTGTCGGCCAGCTCGCGGAACTCGGCCGGGGTGCGATTCGGCGCCGCGTTGGCGAGCAGTTTGTCCTGCCCCGACAGATATTGCTTGTACCCCTCGTCGATCGCCCGAACCCACTTCCGCTCGTCGTCCGTATTGCTGGCCTGGCGCGCGACCTCCAGCGCTTCCACGAACTGCTGCTGATCCGTCCGAATCGTCTTCAGGTCGTCCGGCTTGGGCGCCATCAGGTGGAGCAAATTATGGTGGCGCAGCTGGCGCACGCGGATCTCCAACTCTTGCGCGGCCTGGAGGCTGGCGACGTTGCGGGTCAGAATGTTGGTCAGGTTGGTCTGGAGACGGCTGATGTAGCCGAGGCTGACCAGGCAGGCGGCGAACAGGAGGACGCCGATGACGACGGTAGGCGCCGTCACCCGCACCAGGATCTTGGGATTCACCCCCACCTCCTCCGAAATGATGAACGATGAACGATGAACGATGAATTGAGACGGTTCATCATTCATCATTCATCGTTCCGTTGTCCAGAGCAAGAATCGGTTGGTCAAGAATTGCCCCTCACGGAGCATCTTTGTCCGTGCGTTCCGAGGTGCGCCGCCGGGGAGGCGCAATCGGCGTGGCGGCGACGGGCGTCGTCTTTGCGGCACGGTCTTTGCCGAGAAGGGTTAACGACTACGAGGATTCGTCCAAACACCCATTCCCCGTTTAGCTGCGACCCGAAGGGGAGCGCGGGGGAGAACGCGCTCCCCTTCGGGTCGCGGCTAAACGAAGTTGTTCATGGGTTAAGGATCGAAGGGACGGTTCTTCCAGGCACGAAGGAGACAGGTATGAGCGCGAAAGCAGTGGGGGCTTCGGGCGTGTGCATCCTGCTGGCCCTGACGGCCGGGGGAGTTCGGGCCGGGGACAAGGCGGCCGCGCCCCGCACGGTGGAACAGCCAGGCCGGGTGGAGGCGGCCGAGCAGGCGAACCTCTACAGCATGGTTGCCGGCTACGCCGGATCGGTTTCGGCGGACATCGGCGACCACATCAAGAAGGGCGACGTGCTCGCCGTAGCAGCGGCGCCGGAGCTGAAGGCGGAACTCAAGCAGAAGACGGCCCTTCTCGAAGTGGCGAAAGCGCAGGTCGAGCAGTCGAAGCAGTCCGTCGCGGCGGCTTCGGCGGCGCTGGATGCGTTCAAGGCGCGCCAGGAAGAAGCGGAGGCAGGGGTGAAACGCTCCCAGGCGCAAAGCGACTTCCGGAAGGCGGAATTGAAGCGTTTCGAGCAGCTCTTAGGAAACAAGTCGATCGACAGCCGACTCGTGGACGAGAAGCAGGACCAGGCCGACGCTGCCGCGACGGCGGTGGATGAAACCCAGGCGGCCTTGAAGGCGATCCAGGCCGAGGTCGCCGGCGCCGCCGTCAAGGTCGCGGCAACCCAGGCGGACGTGCTCGCAGCCGAAGCGCGCGTGGCTGCGGCCGAGGCCGACGTGCAACGGGCGCAGGCGATCCTGGATTATACCCGGCTGCAGGCGCCCTTCGACGGCGTCGTCACGCGGCGCTCCGTGAATCCGGGGGACTTCGTCGGGCCGCCCATGGGCGGCCGCGAGAAGCCGCTTTTCGTCGTGGCGCGGGTCGATTCCGTCCGCTTCGTCGTGAACGTACCGGAAAAGGATGCCGTGCGGTTGAAGGTGGGCGCCCCGGCCGTCGTCCGCCTCGACGCGCTGAACGGCCAGGAACTCAAGGGCACGGTGTCGCGGATGTCCGGGGCGATTGACCCGACGAATCGCACCCTCCGCGTGGAGATCGACCTTCCCAACCCCGGCGGGAAGCTGATGCCGGGGATGGTTGGGACCGGCGTCATCACGCCGGAGGAAGGGGCGCTGGGCAAGCCGAAGGACGAGACCCGCTTGCCGTCCGACCCGACGGCGACGGCGCGCGTGGCGATTGTCGCGCCGGACGCGCCGGCCGCGGACAAGGACGAGGCCGTCCTGAAAAAGGAACTCGTCGAATCCGCCAAGACCACCTACGCGCAGGATCTCGACCGCATGAAGGGGTTGCAGGGAAGCTCGGCGGAGGAGCTATACACCTGGTCGCGCCGCTGGCTCGACGCCGAGGTGGACCTGGCCGCCAACAAGGAGGAGAAGATGGCGGCGCATCAGCGGCACCTCGACCGCATGAAAGGCCTGGAGAAAATAGCCAAGGCGATGGTGGTCACGGGGCAAGGGCGAGCATCGGACGCCTCGGCTGCGGTTTATTACCGAACTCAGGCGGAGCTGTGGCTGACTCGGGCACAGGGCAATGAACAACGACGAACGCGCGACGGGCGTGGTTCCCGCCGGGCTGGCGGCCGCCCGCCTTCGGATGGAGGCGGGCGATTTCGACCAGGCGCGGGACGAATATCACCGTCTCCTCCGGACGGCGCCGGACTGCGTCGAAGCGCTGCACGGCCTGGGCGGCGTCGCCTATCGACTTGGCGAACACGTCCAGGCCGTCGAATGGCTCCGCCGGGCCGTCGCTCTGGCCGGCGACAACCCGCTTTTGCACAGCAACCTGGGCGCCGCCTACCGGGCGGCGGGTCGGCTCGCGGAGGCCGAAGCCTGTTACCGCCAGGCGCTCCGCCTCCAGCCGGACCTGGCGCCGGCGTACAACAACCTGGGCAACGTCCTCCGGGAGCAGGGCCGGCCGGCGGAGGCGGAGGCGCGCTACTGGCAGGCGGTGCTGGCGAGTCCAGGCTACGCGGACGCGCACTACAACCTTGACCTGCTCCTATCGGAGCGAGGCGAGCGGCGCGGCGTCAGCCCGCCGTGGGACCTCCCACGGCGGGCTGACGCCGCGCCGCTCGCCGACGAGCGCGTGGCCCTCGCACTGCTTCGAGACCGCAAACCGGAGGAGGCGGAGGCGCATTGTCGAGAGGCGCTGCGACTCGACCCGGATCGGCCGCGGCTGCAAGACGCGCTGGGAAGGGCGCTGGCCCGGCAGGGCCGGCTGACGGAGGCGCTCACGGCGTTTCATCACGCGGTTCGGGTCGATCCGGCACGGGCCGAGACCTATCTCCATCTCGGCGCTGCCCTGCGCGATCAGGGCGAGCTGGGACGGGCAGTGGACTATCTCCGCCACGCGCTGCGGCTGCGGCCCGGACTGGTCGAGGCGCACCACCAGATGGGACTGGCGCTCGTCGATCGGGGCGAGCTGGAAAAGGCGGCCGACGCCTACCGCGAGGCCCTGCGCCTCCAGCCGGACTCGGTCTTCGCGCTGAGCCATCTCGGCGCCCTGCTCGAAGAGTTGGCGGAGGCGGAAAAGGGAAATGAACTGCTGGAACAGGCCCTCCGTCTCGGCCCCGACGAATGGCAGGTGCATACCCATTACGGCGCGTCGCTGGTCAACCAGGGCCGGCTCGAGGAAGCGAGGCCCCACTTCCTGCGCGCCCTCGAACTCCAACCCGATTGCTCGCCGGCCTGGTTCGCGCTCGCGCGGGACGGCGGCCGCCCCTTCACCGACGCCGACATCGGCCACATCCAGGCCCTGCTGAGCCGAGAGCATCTGCTGCCGCGCGACCGGATCAACCTGCATTTCGCGCTGGCCCGCATCCACGACCGGGCCGGGGCGTTCGACGAGGCGTTCCGGCACTGCGAGCAAGCCAACGCCGGCAAGGCGCGGCTGCTGCAATTACGAGGCACGGCCTACCAGCCGGAGGCCCACGCCCGGTTCGTGGATCGGCTCATCGCCGCCTTCGGCCCGGAGCATTTTGCGCGGACGCGGTCGTTCGGCGGGCCGGCGGAGGCGCCGATCTTCATCGTCGGAATGCCGCGTTCGGGCACGTCGTTGGTGGAGCAGATCCTGGCCAGCCATCCGGCGGTCTTCGGGGCGGGCGAGCTTCGCAACCTGAAGCAATTCGCCGACGAGCTGCCGGCCGAGCTGGGCGGCGGCGAGTATCCCGAATGCCTGGCCCGCCTGGACGGGGAAACGGCGCACCGATTGGGAGAACACTACGTGGAGAGGCTGCGCTCCCTGGGACGCGGGAAGCCGCGCATCACGGACAAGATGCCCATGAATTTCCACCTCCTGGGCCTCCTGGCCACGCTGCTGCCGCGGGCGCCGATCATTCGCTGCCGGCGCAACGCGCGCGACGTGTGCTGGTCGTGCTATTTCCAGAACTTCCGCGACATCGCCTTCGCCTGCGACCTGCGGCAGCTGGGCGCGTACCATCGCCAGTACGAACGGCTGATGGAACACTGGCGCTCCGTCCTGCCGGTCCCGATCTTCGACGTCTGCTATGAGGAGCTGACGGCCGAGCCGGAGCGCGTCAGCCGGGAAATCGTCGCGTTCTGCCGGCTGCCGTGGCATGCGGGTTGTCTGGACTTTCATCGCACCCGGCGCGTGGTGCGCACCGCCAGCAACCTCCAGGTCCGCCGGCCGATTTACCGGAGTTCGGTGGATTACTGGCGGAACTACGAGAAGCATCTGGGGCCGTTGCTCGAGGCGCTGGCCCCGTCTTGAATCGGGCGCGGAGTGCGTGGCGCGCTTCACGCCGCGGCCCGATGGTCAAGGTTGGACCAATGCGGACAGATTTCGCCCGGAGGGGTTTGTTCCAGAAGGACAGCTTTGATCGGAGCCGCGACCGTAAGGGAGCGGTGGACGGTGCAGAGACCTCACCCCGCTCCCTTACGGTCGCGGCTCGGAACAGACCCTTCGTTCGGTAGGATGCGGAGGACGTGCGAAAAGTGCGGGCCCGTGCGCGCTTGCGGGCCGGAGAGCTAGCTACCCGACCCGCCCGACCCGCCGGAGAAGCCGCCGGAGAAACCGCCGGAGCCGCCGGAGAAGCCGCCGGTAAAGCCGGTCGGGGTGAAGGTGAATCCGCCGCCCGGGAACACCCTGAACGGGGGAAGGAACGGCTCCCTAAACGTGTCGATCGGGCGATGCCTCGCCGGGGGCGGCGTGACCGCGTCCAGCCCTCCGTCGCGCGCGATGAACTCCGACGAGCTGGCGATCGCCGCCAGCAGCTGCGACGGCGTCATGCCGTGCTCCAGCTGGCTGACCCAGTAGGCCAGGCCGGCGGCGTCGGGGGCGCGGCCCAGCAGGGTCTGGTACGCGGCCGTAACCAGGCGCGTATCGGCCTCGGGGCTGGTGACGATGTCGAAGGCGACGGTCTGTCGGGGAACCCCGCTTTGCAGGATTCTGGTTCCACGCGGCCAGCTCCGAGGGCGCACCCATCCGGCCGAGCGCCTTCTGATAGACGGCGTTCACCCAGGGGAGGTTGCTTCCGCCGTTCTGGGCGAAGAACTCGTCGGACGCCAGGAAGGCGGCTTGCAGCTGCGTCTCCGGGAGCCCGTTTTCGAGGGCGGCGACCCAACTCGCCGCTTCCGCGGGAGCGGGCTGGCGATTGAGGTAGAGCTGGTACGCGGCCTGGACCGTATCGTTCAGATATTCCGGGCTGGTGGTGAAGGCCGAGGCGACGGCCGACGGGCTTTCGCCGTCGTTGATGGCGGCGACCCAGCCGGCGACTTCCGACGTCGAGGGGACCCGATGCAGCAGATCGACGTAGAGGGAGCTGACGTAGGCCGCCGTCGAAAGGACGCAGCGGTCCTCCAGGGGTTCCAACTCCAGATGGACGCGATGAGAGGGCGAGGATTCATGGTGAGGCATGATGCGAACTCCGCCGTTCCGTGCTTGCTCGTCGAAGCGTCCGACGCCGGACGGCGAGCCTGAATTTCCTCCTTGCGAAAGCCCGAAACGGTGACAGAGGGATGAGGGACATTGCTTGCCTGGCGATCCAATCCCTTCCTCCCACGCAAATCCGTTGCCAATCGGCGGCCTGCGGAGTTCGAGCCTGTCGTCGCTCAAGCGCGAAGAAGGACGCGAAGAATTCCAGCGTCAGCGCCCAGGACTGCCGGGCGGCGTTCGGCTCATAGCTGGCGCTGATCGCAGAAGAACCCGTGGTCGGCCTTCGAGAACGTCACGTGCGTGGCGTTCTTCCCCGCCGCCGTCAGCGCGTCCTCCACCGCGCGCCTCTGGTCCTCGCCGATGTGCTTGTCCAGGCCGCCCCAGATGAGCAGCACGGGCGCAGTGCAGGTCCGCGCGCGCCCCAGCAGGTCGGGGAGCATCCCGCGCGGATTGGGGGCGATGCCGCCGCCGTAGTACGAGACGGCGGCCCGCAGCGGCAGCTCCGCGTCGGCCAGGAAGGAGACGCGGCCGCCCAGGCAGTAGCCGACCGAGCCGACGACCGCCGCCCGTCCGCCGTCGGCGGCCGTGAGCCAGTCGTAGGCGGCCCGCACGTCCGCCGCCAGGCCGGCGTCGGTCAGCGCCTTCATGTGGGGCAGGATCGCGGAGAAGTCGCCGTAGTTCCCCTCAAAGGCCGGGTCCGTCCGGTGGAAGAGGGCCGGCGCGAGCGCGATGTAGCCGGCGCGGGCGAACCGTTCGGCGACGTCCCGGATGTGGGCGTTGACGCCGAAGGCCTCCTGGAAGACGAGCACCGCCGCGCGGGAGTCCGCGCCGGTGGGCCGGGCCAGGTAGGCGGGCATGGTCGTGCCGTCCGAAACCGAGAGCGTAATGGTTCGGGTTTCAAGGGCGGGGGTCGCTGTGTCGGTCACCGCAATGCCTCGTGACTTGATGACAGGGGTTGTTGGGGCGGCAGGACCGTCGGCGGGCGTTGCAGTCATTTTATGGACCGGCCTGACGCCAACCCACTCCGCCCTGGCCCGGACGCCGAAGCCTTGAGGAGGGCCACTGTTCAGGCGAACCTCGTCTCGGCTTTCCGTGTCGGGGATGGGGGTATTTCGCGCCTCGGCGCCGAAAGGCGGTGGATCATGGACGCCGAAGAACTCGAAGAGCAGGCCTTTTTTTCGAGCCGATGAGCAAGCGCCGGAGGGGCTTTCCCCTCGGAGACGCGGGTGAAGCACGGCCCTCGCGTCGTCCACGGCGACAAGGAGCTGGTGGAGAAGCTGGGCGGCGACGACCTCTGCCCTTGCGGCTCCGGCAAGCGCTTCAAGAAGTGCTGCCGCTCGAAAGGCCCGTTTCGACGGAGTGAACGGGCACTACTATTTTAGAGAGTGACCTGCGGGAGCCGCCCGACCTTCTGGTCGGGCGGCTTCGTCGTCTGCGGGTCGCGGAGTGAGGGCGACGGCGTTCGTCGGCATGGGGAACCGGCCTGGACCTAGCGGGAGAGGGCGAGGAAGACATGAAGGCGAACACCCTGGCGCTGCTGGTAGGGGGCTTGCTCCCGGCGATCCTGTTCGGCGTGTCCGGCGTCTTTCAGAAGACGAGCGCGAAGGCGGGCATCGGGACCGGGCCGTACTTGATGGTCATTGGCCTCGTCGTCGTCGTCGTGGGGGGCGTCGTGGCAACCGTCCAGCGGGACGCGACCATCAATTGGACCAGCGCGTCGCACGCCTGCGCCTACGGCGTGTTGTGGGCGGCCGGCGTCGCGTGCATCGCCGTGGCCGTGGGGTGTTTCGACGGCCAGATCAGCCAGCTCGTGCCGCTTTACAACATGAACACGCTGATCGCCGTCGCGGTCGGATTGGTCGTCCTGTCGGAGTGGCGGAACGTGCAGGTGGGCCTGTTGCTGCTGGCCACGGCCCTGACCATCGCGGGCGGCGTCTTGGCGGCGGCGTCCGTGAAATGACGGCGACGGCAGACGATCGCCCGGCAGCTTCCCCCGCTGCTCGCCGCCGGGTATAAAGCACTGCGGCGGCGAAAGAGACGCCCGTCGGAGCCGCGACCGTAAGGGAGCGGGGGAGAAGACCGCTCCCTTACGGTCGCGGCTCCGACGGGCGGCGTTGTCCGTGCTGGATTCAGTAAATCACTCGGCCCCATAGCTCAATGGACAGAGCATCGGTCTTCTAAAGCATCCGCATAGTAGAAAATGCCCGGAAACAAGCGTTTCCTTCATTTTCGGCCCCTCCACTCGCCCCCGGCAACCCTTGAACGCGGGTGTAGTCGGGTGTAGCCGGGTGTAGAGGGCAGCTGTCCATTGGGACTTGGCCAGTTCGATTTTTGGTATGGTTCAGAGCGGCGGTAGGCCGACGGGGGGAGAGGATCGCCGTCTGCGCGCCGCCCTCGCCGGGTTGAACGTCAACCGCCCTTCCGCGGCCGGCCCCTCGGTCGCTTCGGCGTCGGCTCCGCCGTCGGGCCTTTCCGGGGCCTGCCCGGTCCCGCTGACGGTCGCTCCGCCGGCGCTTGCGTGAACGCCCTGCAATCCACGCCCAGCGCCTCGGCCAGAGCGAGCATGTTGAACCATCCCGGCTCGCGCTCTCCCAACTCCCACTGAACCACGGCCCGGACGGAGACGCCGGCGGCCTCGCCCAGCTGCTCCCGGCTCAGACCCGCCCCCTCCCGCAGTTCTCGAATCCGCCCGCCCAGCCGCACCATCTTCGGGTTCTTTTCGGTCACGGCGTCGCCCCAAAATAATCTGAGAAATTATCTCAACTGAGGTTGACTCGCCTTACTCAGTTGAGTATACTTCCATTGTACTCAACTGAGTACGGGCGAAGCAAGCCCGATCTTTGAAAACCCGGCCGGCCGCGTGAGCCATCGGGGAGTCGCGGCCTTCAACGGAAAGAGTCAAACGGAACGGACAGAGAACGAGAGGCACGAACGAAAGTGGGCCGGCGGTGCTGCTAACACCCCGGCCCCGGCAACCCCAAACTAACTGGAGTCGCAATGAACAGCACTACTCAAACCCGCGCCCCCCGTCAACGCAAGCCCCGCCCCAAGCCCGCCCGGTCCATCCGCCTGATGGTCCGGCCGACCGACGAAACGGCCGGAGTGGTCCGCATCGCGGTCGGCAAGGACTCCGCCGACTACATCCTGACCGTGATTCCCGCCGACTTCGGCCGCGGCTTCCTGCTGGAGAAGATCGGCCACGAAGAGAGCTACCACGTCAACATCGACGCCGACCGGCGGACGTGCGAGTGCCAGGGCTACCTGCGTCACTCGCACTGCAAACACTCCGACGGGCTGGCCGCCCTCATCGCGGCCGGCCAGCTGTGAACAACACGGCACGGGGCGGGCCGCCCACCCGCCCCCTTCGGAGGGCATCCCCCATGAGAGACGCGAGAGGGCGCTTTCTTGCCGGCCCCGATCCCGACCGGCACGAGTTGACGCGGGCGGAACGCCGCCGCGGCTACCGCAACGCGGTGAAGTCGCCGCGGGCCGGCGGCCGCACAAACGACGCGATTGTCCTGGCCTGGGTCTGGCGGAAGGTCCGCGGCTACTACCGCTCGCAGCGAAACGCCGGATGACGGAACCGGAGGCGGGAAGCGCCCGCCCGCCTCCCCACCGGAGGGACCGACGATGCGATCTGGAGAACATCCCCCGGCCCCGTTGCTTGCGCCTTGATCGCCGCCGCACGGCTCGGGCGGCGGGGGCAGCTTGCCGTCATGCTGGGCTGATGAACCATTGCGCGGGGAACCTGGCGCACAGGCCCGACCAAGCCCGGTCGTAAACGAGGCAGACGTGGAAGGTCGCTAGCATCCGGACCATGCGGCGGGCCTGAAACCAGCGCGGCCCCCGGAGACGATCATCCGCCGTGTCAGTCGGCGGCGGGACGATTGGTTTTTCGTTGCGGCGCGCCGGCGCGTGAGAATCCGAACAAGAGAAAGTCCCCGCCGCGGGGGACAATCGAGATGGAAGTAGCACCCCCTCGAAAGGCGGCGCGTCGTGGTTCATTTCACCTGCCCGAAGTGCAAGGGGGTCTGCGCGTATCCCACGGCGGGAGCGAAGGTCCGATGTCCCCATTGCGGGCAGCCATTCCTTGTGCCGGTGCCTCCGCCGCAGAGCAAGACGGGGCCGGGCGAATTGCGGCCCGTGACCAGCCTCCCGGCCGAAGTCCTACCCGCCATGATCCACTTCGCCTGCCCGCGCTGCCGCGCGGTCTTCAAGGCGCCCCTTGTCACAGCCGGTCGAAAGGGCCTTGTCCGAATTGCGGGCAGCGCCTTCAAATCCCCGAGCCGGACAAGAATAAAACCGTTCTGGCAGCCCCCGTCCAGCCGGAGGTGCCTACGAGTTCTGCGGTCCCGGCCTCCGCTTCAGCCCCCTCGCCCCCTTCCGTGGAAGTCCTCCTGGATGTGCAACCGGCGGGACCACAACCGATCCCGCGGTTCATCCACGGGGGCGTCCTGGTGGCCTGCCCCGGTTGCGACAGCGTGCATCGCGTCTGGACGGAAGAATACGGCCAAGTGATCCCGTGCGAATGCGGCGAGGACTTTCGCGTGATCGTCGCTCCCGAAGGGGACATCCCACTCCGCTGCAAGACGTGCGGGTGCAACATGTTCGTGCCGGAGCAGTCGGCGGGCCAAGACGTGTCCTGCCTGGATTGCAAGGAGACGCTCCGGGTGCCGAACAGCCCGATCGTTGTTCGCCGGGTGCGGCCCGTGCTTCCGGGACCGATTTCATCGGGAACAGGCTATTCAGGCTACGTTGCCCCCGGCAGGAGTTCTTACTCGCCAAGGAAATGTGTCATCTGCGGCCGCTACTTGCGGAACCCGACGCCGTTCTGTTACCGCTGCCGGCCCTGGAAATAAGCAAACGACGCCTGCGGAAGTCCGGGACCGTAAGCGGCTGGCGTGGGCCGAGGGTGCTGGGGCCTGCGCGCCCGGCCGGCGGCTTGCACAAAACAGTCACAAAACCCGCCTTTCGTCCCCCGACGAGGACGCCCGCGTGCTCACCAAGCTCAAGAACATGGCCGGGAAAATCGCCCGCCCGGTGTGGTCCGCCGCTAAGCTCATCCTCGGTACGGTGCTTCCTGGCAGCCCCGCGGTCATCGACTTGATCGAGGAAACGGTTGAATGGGCCAACGGCAAGATCACCCCTCCCGCCGCGACGCGAGATGACCTGCACAGGGTTGAAGGGGTGATTCGGTGCCTCGAAGGAGATTCTGAAGGCCGTCGTGAAGATGATCCATCAGCTGGAGCGTAGAGGCCGCGAGGGGCAAGCGATCGGGTATGTGCAATCTAGGGTGGCTTTCGGTGGTTTCCCTCCCGTCCTGCACGAACTCGACAACCTGGCGCGGGCCTTCGACCGCCTGGAGCAACAGAACCGCGCCCTCCTGGAGATGCAGAATTACACGTCCGCGGCGCTGATGAAGATGCTGACGTTCATGCAGCGCCTCGCCGGGATAGCGGACTTCGTGGACGACCTCCGGATGACGCAGACGGCGCCGGAGGACTTCTGCGGCCAACTGATGCGGTTCCAGGCAGGTGCCCACGCGCTCGCAACCGGCAAGCCCCGTCAGGCCGAAGAGGAGTTCAACAACCTTGCGGTTGCCCAACCGCGGTCGCCGGCGGTGAGAATCGGGTTGGGCACGGCCCAGGCGGCGGCGGTGGGCGCCGATGACCCGCGCGCGACAAAACTGCTCGCCGCGACTGCGGGATGGGCCAGCGTTCAGGATTCCAAAGCTCGGCCCCTGTCGCTCACTCAGCCCGACCTTCGGGAACTGGTCATCCGGCACGACGCCGAAGACGTGACGGATGCGTGGCTGGAGTTTCATTTGAACGGCCTCAACAGCCTCCAGACGCTCTCCCTCTGGAACTGCGCGAAGGTGACGGACGCGGGGTTGGCCGCCCTCGCCGCACTGCCCAACCTGAGGAGGTTGCATTTCAGGGAATGTTCGCTGCTCACGGATCGGGCCGCGGCGCACCTGAGAAAGTTGAACCTACAAGAGTTGAGCTTGTGGGGGGCGAGACTAACGCCGTCCGGGGTCGTCGCTCTCCGCACCATCCCGACGCTGACCAAGCTCGTGTTACGCTAACCTCGTCGCCTTGTGGATGACACCCGTGGTCCGCGCGGTGCCACAAGGGGCGGCCCTTCCCGCCCCTTTTCTAAGGCCGGCCGGATTAGATACCGATAAAGTAGATAATACGAGTTGAAATCGGCTCCGTTTTTTCGATGGGGTAGAAGTCGGGTGGGGTCGCTTTCGGCGCATGCGCCGCCTTTTTAGGACAGCCGCGATCTCAATATGCCAGGTCGGCGGGGTCGGGAGGGGGTCCGTCGGCCTCGTCGCGCTCCACGTCGGCCGCGTCATCGGCCGGTGGCGCGGCAGGAGGCGCCGCCGGGATTACGGCCGTCGGGACGGGCCGGGTGGCCGAAGCCAGCCGTTGCCAGAACGCCGGCTCGACGGCCATGCAGGAGCGGAATGCCTCCATCTGTAGCGCGGCGGCGGCCGCTTCGCGGTACCGGGCCTCCCGCTCCCACTTCTCATCGAGGGCGTCCATGAGGAGAACGGTTCGGACGGCGGCCAGCTGGATTGCCGGGCTGCTGCTGTCCTCCAGAAGGCGCATCATGCGGTCGAGGATTCTGCGCCTGCTCCGGCGTCGGGTTCCAGTGGCGCAGGGCATACGCGGCCGTCTGGGCGCGTCCGGCCCATAGCCCACCAGGGATTGTAGGGGGTTGGCGGCCATGTGGTCGAATGCAGCCCCTTCCGGCCGCGCTTGCGAGGGCGGCCGGTCAGCTTGTTAGGCCATGTGGAGTTCGTGACGGAAGACTTGAATGAACAGGTGATCGGGCGACGTGGTGTCGTCAATCACGAAGTAGAAGCGGTGCGTAATAACCCCGTCGGGAACGGCCAGCAGGTAGATGAAGAACCGCTCGTCCTCCGGGTGGCGCGACGAGCGGTAGATTTCGTATCGGCCCTCAAGGCCCTCGCGCATTTCCGTTCGGAAGCGTGGTACAGCATCGCGTGATAGGCCGCACTCCCCCAGCCTACGGCTCATCTCCGGGTCGATCTTCAGGCGGCGCACGGGCTACTCCTTCACCCACGGGCCGCCCGATTCGACGCGAGACAGCACGTTGTCTATGCCCTCGCACTCGCCCCGCGCGTACGCTGCCTGCGCCTGCGCCACCCGCTCAGGGTCAAGTGGCGGCGCGGGGTGGTCTAGCATCTCCCAGCGCCAGGCACCCGCGTGCCCAAATGGGTAATTCTTCGGCCCTGACCTTCAATTCATCTAGGCGCGCCAGCGGCCGTTTGAACAAGGGGGCGAATTCCTGGGCCTGGCGGAGCACCTGTAGCAAAACCTGCCCGGCGTCTTCCAGCACCCACCGCAACATCTCCGCCTGAGTCGCCCGGTCCTTGGCGGGTTCCCTGAGAGCCGCCTCCCACCTCGTCTCCCAGATGCGGGCCGCATGATCCGCCAGCGCGAGCGCATCGGCGATGTGGCCTTCGGTTGCGACCCTGAACTTCTCGACCGCGGCCCGAATCTCTTCCAGCAGTTGTTCCAGGCGCTCCATCCCTTTCGAGATGACATAGCTCTTGGAAGCTGAGGCGAGCGCGAAGGCGGCGGCCTGTATCTGCTCCAGCAGGTCGCCCCGGGGCTTCGCCTCGTCGCCTCTCAGCCTCCGCGTTTCTTCCCGGAAGCTTTGCAGCGTGTCGGTAGGCATGGCCGGCTCCTTCATTGAGCGGTTGCGCACAGGCTGGCGAACGTGGATGGCGCGGCGGACCAAACGCAAATCCGCGGGAGCGAGTTCCCATGAGGTCAGTGCAGAAATCCCCCTACCCCTCCTGGGGGAAACGGGGGTGGACATGTTGCCATCGTACTGATACCGCCCTGGACGCGCCAAGGGCACCGCCGATGGTTCGGCACCGGGAACTGAATCTTGGTCGGCTTTTGAGGGAGGGTAGACGACCACACACCATTTTTTCGCCGCGGCGTGCGGCCCCTTCCGGGCAAGCGCCGCCGACGTTCGGTGCGAGCGGTGCCCACTGGACAAACTATCCCCTTACCCCACTACGAATTAGGGAAAAGGGGTCCGCATGAGGCCGATGGTACCCTCCTACGGCCCCGCCGTCAACGGGCGCGGAGGTCAGACGTGTCGGCCGGCGGGCTCTTCCGGCGTCATCCGTCGGCCTGCCAGAAGGGGTTCTGGTCGTGGTTGTAGCTCGGATCAGTAAAGCCGCCTCCATCCCCTTCCGAGAGCGGGGGGTGCTTTCACTGTCCTCACTGTACTCACTTGGGGCCGATTCGGGGTCGGAGTGAGTACGCTGAGTACAGTGAGTACGGGGTGCCTCATCCGAAACCGTGGCCAGAGCCAGCGGATTGACCTCGTAGCGGGGGCTGACGTGGCCGCGCCCCGGCTGTCCGGTCGCCCCCGCAGGGCGGAGGTAATACCTGTCCACCAGCAGCGCCAGGACCGGGTCCAGCTCTTCCACGTTCGGGAAGCGCCGCCGATTCCACTGGTGGATGTCGCGCCGGCTTACAGGAGGGGAGGCGCTCTCACTCCACTCAACGCTCTCACTCTGGCGGGCGATAGTCGCCCAGACGTGGCGGGCGTTCTCCACCGTGGCGTCAGCGCCCATCAGGGCGAAGGCCGCCTGTGCGTGCGGCAGGAAGTAGTCGCGGGCCAAGGTCACGGCCGCCTCGACGGTCTGCTCACTGATCGGCGCGTTCCAGGGCCGGCCCGTGGCGACGGCCTCGACGACGTGCAAGATGCCGGCAATGCGTGCTGCGGCTCCCGCCAGCTTCTGCGCCCAGCCGGCCAGCAGGGACAGCTCCTCCCCTTCGGCCATCTGCGGCTCAAGCCAGCGCTCGAATTCCTGTAGGCGGCGGTCGGCCGCCGCGGAGAAGTTCAGCCAGTTCGGCGCTGGGCTTCCGTCGCCGTCCACCGCGCCGGGCAGCCTCCACAGCCGCAGCACCGTATCGCGGTACTTGGCCTGCGTCCCCGCGCGGACCGGCGCGGGGCGATGGTCCGGCGACCGACCCGGCTCACGGGCAGGCCGTACAGGAAGTGCGCCAGGAAGCCGCGGCCGCGAAGGCTCGCGTTCTCGGCAAGTCCGTAAACCACGTCCGGCTGAACGGCAAGCGCCACGGACAGGGCGGGCCGGTCCACCGTCTCGCCGGCCCTGCCCACGCGGCCGACGCGGAGGGGGTCGCCCGCATGGCCCTTGAGGTACACGTCGAAGTTGGCGGTTTCGGAATACCTCCCTTTGACGATCTCAAAGGCAGTTCCTTCGGGGCTGGCCTGGAGCATGCGCCCGCCCTGTTGCGCGATTAGGCGCGACAGACTTTCAGGAGTCTCGTCATCGCAAAACATCCGGGGCAGCTCGGGAACGCGGTGCGCCGCCAGCTGACGCGCCAGGCCCTTCGCCTCTTTGCGGAGCGCCGCGGCCTCGCCGGCGTCACCCTTCTTCGCCGCCTTGGCCGCCTTCTGTTCGGCGGTCTTGAGCTGCGCCTCCAACATCCGGTGTTCACTGGCCGCCTCGGCGATCTCCGGCGCGGTTCGGTCCTGTTCCTCTTTCTCAAACTGAAGGACGGGGGCCATCGCGTCCATGAACACCGCGCTCTTGCGGTCGCCGGGCGGCAGGGCGACGACGGTGAACAGGTTCGTCGGCTCGGTCCAGCCGTCCCTGATCTTGACGCGGAACTTGGTCGCCAGTGCCGCGCCGCAGATGGAGATGCAGAGCAGGGCCGCCAGGCCCTCCGGAGTCTGCGTCGCCTCCGCCTCCGTCTCCACCCACTCGCGGAGAATGACGGGCAACAGGCGAGTGGGTAACGGGGGCAGGTCGCGTGAGGCGTCGAAAGGGATGGGCGCCGTCCAGGCGTCGGGGACCGGATTGTTTCTCGCGCTCACGGGTGTTACACTTCCTTTCGGGCGTCAACCCTGCTTCCGCGACGCGCCCGGCTTCAACGGTCGGGCGTTTCGCTTTTGGGTGGAGCGGCCCGGAGTTGCTCCGGGAGTGCGAGGGGCGTCAACCCTGCACCGCGACTGCGCCCGCCCCAGAGATTCCAACTCAATCAATCGGGGTAGTAGTCCACCATCAGCGGCCGGCGCCGGTGCCTTGCCGGCTTGGGCGTCGGCCCGCCTGCGCGGCGTCGCTCGAATGCGGCCAGCGCTTCGGGCGGAATCACTCAGCGCGGCCGACCGCAGAGGGCGGTTGCAGTGTTGACCGCCTTCAGCTCGCCGGCGGCGATCCACCGGCGGATTTTGTCCTCAGAAACTCTGTAATAGCCGGCAAGGTCGCGGACGGTGTAGCCACGGGACGCCTCATTCATGTGCGGCCTCCTCAGTGGGGGCCGGTTCGGCGTCTGGCGTACTCGGCCTGTGCATACCCTGCCGGGCCACGGCGAGCAGGTGGTCGCGCAGGACTCGCGCCCGATCCGCCTCGGTGAGCAGCCGGTCCAGCTGTAGGAGCAGGTCGAGATTGGTGCGCTGTAGGTCGGTGTGTCGCATATGGGCCTCCTCTACCCCCAAGCGAGCAGCACAACCAAACGCACAACCGAAAAACGAAAAGGGCCGGTTTTCCCCTTGGAAAACCGGCCCAAAGAATTTTCACCGCACAACCGCCGCACAACCGCACAACCTAGTCGCGGCCCCTGAGACGCGGCCGGTCCTCCTTCCACCAGGGGGTTTTTCTCGCGGCCCGATCCGTCACGTCCAGCAGCGTGGCCCATCGTTTGCCGTCCCAGCCGACGACCCGGTTGTCCAGGATGTAAATATCGCGCTGGCGCTGGTCCACCGTCTTCGATTTGTCACGCGCGACGGCGAAAATCGCAGCAGCCGTTTCACCGCCGATGACCGCCGCAAGCGTTGCCATGATCTCTTCGGCGGCGGCCGATCCGGCTGGCACCGGCCCATTCGGCGCGGACTCACCGATCTCCCGTGCAACGGCGGGCGCCACCACTTCCCGCAGCAGTTCAACCGCCACGGCCAGCCGCTTAGCCTGAACGCCGCGAGTCAGGTCTGGGCCTTGCCGCTCGGCAAATGTCAGCGTCTCGCCGTCGTTACCGACTTGGCGCCAGGAGTTTGCCAGGTGCCCTCGCCGTGTATCGCAAGCGAGGTCCACCAGAGCCTGCGCCGCGGCCTTCCGGCGCATATCGCAAACTAGCCAGGCGGTGTTGCGGTCGGCTAGGCCAACGGCGGCAAGGGCTTTTTCCAGGGCCGCCCATTGCTCATTAGCCTGCAATTGCATGTCGCCGCCAGTGGGGCCAAGCCGTCCACGATGTTCCCACTTGGCCAATCGGCGGAGCGTGACGGCCAGCGGCTCCGCCAGGGCCAGAATGCCGGCGAAGTCTACGGCGTCAAGGTGGACCAGCGTTCGGCCGGCTGCCAGGCGCTCGGCGTCCTCCCGTATGGGACTACCGGGCCGGTTGTCAGACATGGTTGCTCCGTGAGTCGGGCGGGCCGGCGCCGGCCGGACGTTGCGGCACGGAGTCACCGCAGCCGCCGGCCGGGCCGTCGCCGCAAGGCGTCCCCTGCGGCGTTCCCGTTGCCGTTATTGTAGGTTGCCGGATAGCCAGGCATGGACGTGATCGCTCACGGCCTTCAGCCGCTCGTTACTTATCGTCTCCCGGTAGACAGCGGACATATGCGGTACTTCATGCCCCATGATGAAATCGGCGGCGGGCTGGTCCTTCGCCTCGTCCGCCACGGTGCGGAAGGTGTGACGGAGCGTGTAGAACCCCAGCCCCTTCCGACCGTTGATCCCCAGGCGGCGGAGCAGCTTGACCGTCTCAGCCGAGACGGGACCGCCCGGCTGGTCCACGGCCCACGGGCCGCCGCGCTGCGTCAGGAAGAACAGTCCCGCATGGGCGGGGTCCTTCGGGTCCGGCCGACGCGCCAGCGCCGCCCGCAGCTCCGCGACGGTTTCCGGCCAGAGCGGGCAGCGGCGCGGCAGGCCGGTTTTCGGACGGGCAAAGTCGATCATGCCGGCGTCGAGGTCCGCCGCGGCCAGGGGCAGGCGCCCGCAGTCGGCGTTGCCGAAGCCGCAGTTGATCCCCAGCAGGATCATCGCCCGGAGCGGGATGCCGGCCCCGTCGATCATCCGCCGGATTTCATCAGCCGTGAACAGCTTCGGGCCGTGCTTGGCGGCGCAGCACGCGGAGCGTCTTCTTCGACGGCCTCTTGAAGCCCGGCCCGAACCTCACGGGCCGGTCGATCAGTCCGGATTCGTAGGCGAATTTGAAGAGGGAGCGGACATATTGAATCTGGTTCCCCAGCCGAACCGGCCCCCACTTCGCGGCCAGCTTGCCCCGCAACGTGGCGAAGTCGTCCGGCCCCACGTCGGCCAGCAGCCGCGTCTTGCCGAAGCAGGCCACGACTTCATCGCACGCGGTCTTGTACTCCCGCTGGGTCCGCGGGGACAACTCGCCCGACTTCATCGCCTCCTGCTTGGCGTTCAGGAGTGCATTGGCCGCGTCCTTCACGGTCGCCTCGCCGGGGTCCGTGCGGGGCTTGCGGCCAGCGTGCAAGGCGTCCTTCTGTTCCAGGTACTTCGCCAGGGCGCCGTCGGGGTCCTCCCACGGCCCGAAGTAGTGCATCTTCCCGCGGATTTTCTTGGCCCACACGCCCGCGGCGTGGGGGAACAGCGGGAAATCGGGGCGGGGTTTGGCGGGCTTGTCCGGGCGGGAGGGCGTGGTAGGATGGGATTCGGACATGGCAACAGCTCCTCAGAACGGTGGTTGCTGTGTTCAACCGGCCGGGGCGCTTGCACCGCCCCGGCCACTCTCCCCATTCTACCGGGTGTAGCAGCGGGTGTAAAGGATAGTAGAACGGCCGGAAGGAATCGGCTGAAGTGCTTGAAATGTAACGCTTTCGGCCCCATAGCTCAATGGACAGAGCATCGGTCTTCTAAACCGAGGATGCAGGTTCGATTCCTGCTGGGGCTAGTCCTTCCGGCCGTCCCGACGGCATCTCATTTGCTCCTCGTCCGCCGTGAACGTCCCCGCGCCGGGCAGAGAAGAGGGGCATGACGGAGAGAAAATCACCGAAAGAAACCGTTTCGGCAGCGGACGCCGTTCAGTTCGCCCGCGCCGCCGGCCTCCGCTATGTGCATGACGACCGGCCCGGCATTCGCCGCGTTCGCTCCGGCCGCGCCTTTCGCTATGTCGGACCCGACGGCCGAACCGTGCGCGACCCCGAAGTCCTCGACCGCATCCGCCGCCTCGCCGTCCCGCCGGCCTGGACCGACGTCTGGATCTGCCCCCTCGCCAACGGCCACGTCCAGGCCTCCGGCCGCGACGCCCGCGGCCGCAAGCAGTACCGCTACCACCCCCACTGGCGCGAAACCCGCGACGCCACCAAATATCATCGGATGATCGCCTTTGGATCGACGCTCCCCGCCGTCCGCGCCCGCATTGAAACCGACCTCGCCCGGCCAGGACTGCCCCGCGCAACGGTCCTCGCCGCCGTCGTCCGTCTGCTCGAAACGACGCTCATCCGCGTCGGCAATGAGGAGTATGCGCGAGCCAACGGCTCGTTCGGCCTGACCACCCTGCGCGACCGCCACGTCCAGGTCAACGGCGCCGCCGTGCGACTTCCATTTCCGCGGCAAGAGCGGCGTTCGCCATGCCGTGGACGTGAGCGACCGCCGCCTGGCCCGCCTCATTCGCCGGTGTCAGGATCTGCCCGGATATGAATTGTTTCAATTCGTGGACGACGACGGCGCGGCCCACGACGTCACCTCGGCGGACGTGAACGACTACCTGCGCGAGGCCGCCGGCGACGAGTTCACCGCCAAGGACTTTCGCACCTGGGCCGGCACCGTTCTGGCGGCCGAAGTCCTGAGAGACTGCCCGGCGTGCGATGCGGCGAAGCGCAAGCGCAACGTCGTCGCCGCCGTCGAGGCCACGGCCCGCCGCCTCGGCAACACCGTCGCCGTCTGCCGCAAGTGCTACATTCATCCCGCCGTGGTTGAGGCGTATCTCGACGGCTCGCTGGCCGAGGCGCTGCGACGGAAGGGCGCCGCGCCGCACGGGCTGCGGGCGGAAGAAGCCGCGGTCCTGGCGTTTCTCCGCCGCCTCGAACGGACGCTCCCCTCGGCGGTTTCTTGATCCGCTCGAGTCGCCCGGTGTCTTCCTCCCCTCGCTACTCGAACTCCCTTCTGTCGTAGCGCTCCCAGAACTCCGCCGCCGGCCAGGCTTGGGGCCAACTGATGCCGATGGTCTTGAGTCTCTTCATGTCGCGGAGAATTTCCAGGCCCCGAGTGATGTTCTTCGGGGTCAGGCGGATGTCTTCCAGCGGCATGCCTTGCAGGGGAGTCAGGTCGGTGATGCCAGTGCCGTCAATCGCCAACTCCTTCAGAGGCATGCCCTTGAAGTGAGCCAGCCCCACGTCGCTCACCTTCGTTCCGGCCAGATTGAGGTCCGTCAGATCCTTGCAGTCCTGGAAATGGACCAGCCCCGCGTCACCCACGTTCGTCCAGTACAGATGGAGGACCGTCAGGGCCTTGCAGTCCTTGAAGTGGATCAGGCCCGCGTCACTCACCCCCGTGCTGCCGAGGTCGAGGAAAGAAAGTTCCTTGCAGTCCTTGAAGTAGACCATCCCCGCGTCGGTCGCCCTCGTGTTGCTCAGGCTGAGATACCTCAGGCCCGCCAGGTTCATTCCCTTCAGCGGCGTCAGGTCCGCCAGTAGCCCGTTGGCCCCATCGTTGGTCCACGTGCCGCGGCACTCGAGCACCCGCAGGGCGCTCCAGACTCGAATCGGGGCGATGTCCGTCACCTGGTCGGTCACGATCTTGAATCCCGTGACGACGCCGTCCTCGATCTTGCAGTCCATCTTGCCGTCGAAGCCGGGATTGCGCCGCATCAACTCCTTCCGCACTTCCTCGACCTGCTGCTCGGCCGGCAGGGCGGCGATGCGCTGGACGTCGGCGTCGGTGAACGGAGTGGCGGGAGGCGCGGAAGCCGCTTCCGCCCGCGCCAGCGGGACGTTGTTCCGCCCGAGTTCGCGCAGGGCGCGGATCTCGTCGTCCGACAGCGCCCGCTGGAAGACGGTCAATTCGTCGATCACCGCACCGGGCATCTTATACCCAACGAAGTCGCACTCGCTGGGGACGTCGCGTTCGACCTTTTGGGTAGCCAGGTCGTATGTGGCGTCATTCAGGGTCACCCGCAGCGCACCCTTGCCGACGCCGCCTTCCTTCATGGTCACCGCGAAAAAGTACCAGCCCTTGCGGACCGTCCCCGCCGGCGTCCACACGTTAAGCCAGTTCGTTGGGGGGTAGTCCTTGTTCCACGCATGGACGTGGAAATCGCGCCCTGTCCCTACGCCGAGAAGGAAGAGGGGGCTCCTGCCATCGGCGTCGGACGACCGGTACAGGACAGGTACATCCTCGCCCCCCACGATCTCGTCCCACCGACACCAGCCGGTGATGGTGTAGTTCGCTTGCCCGTGGATGAGTGAATGGGGAATGCGGAGCGCCCCGCCCTGACACGCGAGGCCGCCGCCGGCCTTGCCGTCCGGGGTGAACGCGACGCCTTCGCAGACGCCATCGTTGCCCCGGCCGCTGAGGTCGCGGACCCACGTCTTGCCGTCCTTCTCAAAAAACGTGTCCTTCTCGAAGTTCATCACCAACACGGCGCCCGGGGGCGCCAACCCCGCTGGACCGATCTTCGGCCCACTCTCGCTCCGGACGCCGGCAGGAGGCGAGACGACTAACACGACACGAAAGCCGGCGTCGTCGCAGCGGGCGCCGGGAGTGTTCCTGACACGGAACGCCGAGCGAAGAGCCCCGGGGAGGAAGCACCAAGAGCCGCCACGTTGCACGCGCTCGGCGCCGGCGCCTGGGCCGGGCGGGTCTGTCGGGGGACTGGTCTTGTAATAATTGGCATCGTAAACGTCCTGACACCACTCAAAGACATTGCCGTGCATGTCGTGAAGGCCCCACGCATTCTGCTTCAATCCAGCCACGGGCCAGGCATGTCCCTGGGAGTTGCTGTAGAACCTTGCGTAATCCAATAACTCGACCTCATCGTCGCCGAACGACCATCGGCCCTTCGATCCGGCCCGGCAACTATACTCCCACTCGGCCTCCGTGGGCAGGCGGTACTGTTTTCCCTCTTTTTTGCTTAACCAGTTGCAAAACTCCACAGCGTCATTCCAACTGACGCAGACCACCGGATGATCGTCGGTTTGCGCAAAACCTGGATTCAGCCAGTTCTTGTTGGCGTCGAATTTTCCAAAATGGGAGGCGCCCTCTTCCGTCTTGTATCCCGTTGCCTGCGCGAACTGTCGGAACTGCCCCACGGTGACGTCTGTTTGCCCCATGTAAAACGGCTGCGTGAGCTCGACTTCGTGCTGCGGACCTTCACCGAGTAGTGCTTCGTTGAACCAGTCATTACCAGTCCGCTTGAGCCAGTAGTCGATTTCCTCCTTCGACGATCCCATCATGAACTTGCCGGGCGGGATGAATCGCAACTTCATGCCGATGCTGTTCGTCGTCTCGACTGGGACGCCCAATTGCTTCGCCGACGCTTCTTGGGCTTCCCTGGCGTCGAACGAGGCGTTGGCCGCGGGCTTGGGCTGCGCCGTATCCTTCGTCGGCGGACCCCAACGGAAGAGATGCGTCACCCCGGCGATCTCCAATACGACCAGGGCAATCACGGGAAGCAACACGACTGCCGCCGTCGCGGCGACCCACTTCCGCCGCCCGGACCGCCGCGGCTTACTGCGCGGAATGCGGCTGTAATCCTTCAGCTTATGGTTGGCTTTGAGCTGGGCCTCGCAGTCGGTCAGCACGTCGGCCACTTCCCGGGCCGACTGGTAGCGCTCGCGCGGGTCCTTCGCGTGCAGCTTGGCGATGATGTCGCACAGCCACTGCGGCGTCTCGGGAATGATCTCGCGGATCGGCCGCGGCGTGTCCTCCGCGACCCGCTTCAGCACGGCGACCGTGCCGTTCGCCCGAAACGGCGGCCGGCCCGCCGCCATCTGGTAGAGCACGCTGCCGAGACTGAACAGGTCGGCCCGCTGGTCGAGTTTCTCCCCCTTGGCCTGCTCGGGGGCCATGTACATCGGCGTGCCGGCGATGATCCCGCTCTGCGAGATGCTGGCGTCGTCCGCCGCACGGGCCAGCCCGAAGTCGGTGATCTTCACCTTCTCCTGGCCGCCTTCCAGCAGGATGTTGGCCGGCTTGATGTCGCGATGGATTAGGTCCGTCGCATGGGCCGCGGCTAGCCCCTCGGCGATCTGCCGGCCGATCCGCACGACCTCGGCCGGCTCGACCGGGCCGGTGCGGTCGAGCCGCTGCTGGAGCGTCTCGCCGGGGATGAATTCCATCGCCAGGTAGGGCAACGGCTGCTCGGCGACCTCGTACACCTGCACCACGTTCTCATGGCGGACCTGCGCGGACGACCGGGCCTCGCGCAGAAAGCGTTTGCGCGCCGGCGACGTGGCGGCCAGCTGCGGGGCCATCACCTTCAAGGCCACCACGCGCTGCAGTACCTCGTCGAACGCCCGGAAGACGATGCCGAAGCCGCCCCGGCCGAGGATTTGCAGCACTTCGTAATGCCCGATCCGGCCGAGCGAATCGGGGCGGGTGGAAGGGGTCAGGAACGTCAGCGCCTCGTCGTCGGAAGAGCCGTTTTCGCCGGCGGTGGTTCGTGTGGCCGTCATGACAGGGTCCGGGGTTCCATTCAGGGCCTCGGTGGCGCCGGGGTCCGCTTCGGGCGCGGCGACCACCGGGTGGTCGAGGAGGCTGTCCGGCTGGTCGTGGGCGCGGAGCAGCACCTCGACCCGCGCCCTCAACCCGGCATCGGCGCCGCAGGCTCCGTCCAGGTAGGCGGAACGGCTCGCCGGGTCGGTCATCTCGCGTGCGGCGTTGAAAATGTCTCGTTCGCTCATGGCCAGCCCCCCTAACCGGAAGGTGTCTCACCCCCCCAATGCGAGAAAGGCGTTCAAATCACGCAACGAAGGCGGCGGATTTTCTTCGACGGCCGCGTTCAGCCTTCGTCGCGGAGGGCGGTGACGAGCCAGGCCCGTGCGTAAGCCCAGTCGTTGTCGGCCGTTCGGGGCGAGATGCCGAGGACGGCTGCGGCCTCCGCGACGGTCAGGCCGGCGAAGTAACGGAGCTTGACCACTGCCGCGGCCCGGGGCTCAATGACCGCGAGCCGGTCGAGGGCTCGTCGAGGGCCAGGAGGCGCGGGGACGGCCCCGGCGGTGCGGGATGCTCGGGGTCGAGATCGCGGCGGGTGAAGGCGCCGCCACGTTCCGGCCCGTGCTTGCGGCGGGCGCTCTCGACGAGGATGCGGCGCATGGCCTCGGCGGCGGCCGCGAAGAAGTGCCCGCGGCCGTCCCACCGGTTGTCGTCGCCCCGCCCGACCAGCCGAAGGTACGCCTCATGAACCAGGGCGGTGGGCTGGAGGGTATGGTCGGGCGACTCGCCGGCCATGGCGCGGCGGCGAGCTTGCGCAGCTCGTCGTACACGAGCGGGAGCAGATCGGCGGCGGCCCGGCGGTCCCCGGCCGCGGCGGCGTCCAGAAGACGGGTCACATCGGACATTCGGCCGAGTGTAACAGACGAGAGCGGCGCACGCGACGGAAAACCAGCCGCGGAACCGTCGTCGGGCGCTTGCACAGATTCGGGCGCCGCGTGGCAAGGCCGATCCGTCCCGTCGTCAACGACGGCACGGGTGCAGTAGTTGTTTCTGGGGGTCGGCCCCGGGTTCCCTCGTTCCCAAGCAGAGCTTGGGAACGCCGGTCGGGAGAGCTTCTGCTTCCCGTCCGGCGCGGGGGCCAGACGCGAAGCAGAAGCTCTCGAGGGCGCGCGTTCCCAAGCAGAGCTTGGGAACGAGAGGGACCAGAGCAGCGCCAACCCCCAGAAAAAACCACCGCACCCCGACGGCACGGACCTCACCCCGACCTCTCTTCCCCGCTTCGGGGGGAGGGGAGAAAGGGGACCGGCTCCCCACGGGCGCGCCCCTTCTCCTGAGGTTGCCCTCGTCCCGTCTTTGCGGTTCCCCTCCCGGCGGCCGAATCCATACAACGATCCCGACGCCGCCGGCCCCAATCCGAAGGAAGCCCACCGATGGATGTGCTGACCCTGTCGCGCGTGCAGTTCGCCCTGACCATCATGTTCCACTACCTGTTCCCGCCGCTGTCGATCGGCCTCGGCGCCCTCCTGGTCCTCATGGAGGCCATGTACCTGCGAACCGGTGACGCCCGCTACCACGCCATGACCCGCTTCTGGACCCGCATCTTCGCCGTCAACTTCGCCATGGGCGTCGCCACCGGCGTCGTCATGGAGTTCGAGTTCGGTGCCAACTGGGCGAACTACGCCCGCTACGTCGGCGACATTTTCGGATCGGCCCTGGCGGCGGAAGGCATTTTCGCCTTCTTCCTGGAGTCCGGCTTCCTGGCCGTCCTCGTCTTCGGCTGGGACCGCGTCTCCAAACGCATGCACTTCTTCGCCACGCTGATGGTCGCCCTCGGTTCGATCTTCTCCGCCGTCTGGATCATCATCGCCAACTCGTGGCAGCAGACGCCGGCCGGTTTCCATCTCGTCGAACACGACGGTCAAGTCCGGGCCGAGGTCGCCGACTTCTGGGCCGTCGTGTTCAACCCGTCCAGTATGCACCGGCTCCTCCACGTCCTCCTCGGCGCCTTCATCCTCGGCGCCTTCTTCGTCATGAGCATCTCGGCCTACTACGTCCTGCGCCGCCGCTGCCTCGACTTTGCGAAGAAGTCGTTCACCATCGCCCTCCTTTTTGGGGCGATTTCCAGCGTCGCCGTCGGTGTCTCCGGCCACTTCCAAGCCAAGACGGTCGCTCACACGCAGCCGGCCAAGCTCGCGGCCCTCGAAGGCCACTACAAGACCGGCCCCGCCGACCTGTCGCTGTTCGGCGTCCCCGATCCGGAGGCCCGCCGCGT
The DNA here is from genome assembly GCA_963771935.1 of uncultured Planctomycetaceae bacterium. Lineage (GTDB taxonomy): Bacteria > Planctomycetota > Planctomycetia > Gemmatales > Gemmataceae > UBA4732. The sequence goes on from CAVYVK010000011.1 coordinate 970,906, forward strand.
CGATTACGGCCTCGCCGTGCCGGGCGGCCTCAGCTTCCTCGTCCACGAGGACTTCACGCGGCCGATCCCCGGTTTGGAGGAGTTTCCGGAGAAGGATTGGCCGAATGTGCCGCTGGTCTTCCAGACCTATCACCTCATGGTCGGCCTCGGAGCGGCCTTCATCGGCCTGACGCTCCTGGCCCTGTTCTTCCTCTGGCGCCGCACGCTGTTCGAGCAACGCTGGCTCATGGCGATCTTCGTCGTGGCCGTCGTCGGGCCGTACCTCGCCAACGAGGCCGGCTGGGTGTCCGCCGAGGCGGGGCGGCAGCCGTTCGTCGTCTATCCGATCGTGACCTGGGACGCGGGCGCCGACGGGCAAACACACCCCCACATGCACGCCGACAAGGGCGACATCTTTTTGAGGACGGAACAGGGCGCGACCAGCGGCCGGGTGGTCGGCGCGGATCAGGTGCTCGGCTCGATCCTCATGTTCAGCGTCATTTACATGCTGCTGTTCGCCGTGTGGGTCTACGTGCTGCACGGCAAGATTCGCCACGGCCCCGACGAACCGGACGCGCCGGCGCCGCCGGACACGAAGCCGGAGGACCTCGTGGAAGCGGCCGCCCGCCGGACCAACCCCTCCGGGTTCTCGCTGACCGAGGTACGCAAGGCCCGGCCCCCGGAACCGGCGGGACCCGCCCGGCCGCAGGAGTGACCCCTCATGGAACCATCGCTTCCGATCCAGATTGTCTGGTTTTCGCTGCTGGGCGTGCTGATGACCGGCTACGCGATCCTCGACGGCTTCGACCTCGGCGTCGGCGTCCTGCACCTGTGCGTCCGCAAGGACGAGGAGCGGCGGGTGTTGATGAACTCGATCGGGCCGTTGTGGGACGGCAACGAAGTGTGGCTCGTGGTGTTCGGCGGGGCGATCTTCGCGGCCTTTCCGAAGGCCTATGCGGCCGCGTTCTCCGGCTTCTACACGCCGTTCATGATGGTGCTGGCCGCGCTGATCTTTCGCGGCGTGTCGATGGAGTTCCGCAGCAAGCAGGACTGGCGGTGGTGGCGGACCTTCTGGGACGCTGCCTTTTGCATCGCCAGCGTCCTGGCGACGTTCCTGTTCGGCGCGGTGGTCGGCGACTGCCTGCACGGCCTGCCGCTCGGCGCCGACGGCGACGTGGTGCGGCCGCTGCGGTTCTTCGAGCTGTTCGGCTTCTACCCCACGGCCATCGGCCTATTCGCGGTCGCCACGTTCGCCATGCACGGCGCCATCTACCTCTACCTCAAGACCGAGGGCGAACTGCAGAAGCGCATCCACGGCTGGATATGGACTACCTTCGGGATCTTTCTTGCGATGTATATCCTTTGCACGATCCTCACGATGACGACGAACCCACGGTCGGTGGAGAAGTTCCGCGACTACCCGTGGCTGTGGGCGGTGGTGGGTCTGAACGTGCTGGCGATCGCCAACATCCCGCGGGCCATCTACCTGAACAAGCCGTTTTACGCCTTCCTGTCGTCGGCCGCGACGATCGCCGCGTTCACGTTCCTGTTCGGCATGACGCTGTATCCGAACATGATCACGTCCACGGAAGGCCCGGCGAACAACCTGACGCTGGCCAAGGCGGCCTCGTCGGAGACGACGCTGTGGATCATGCTGGGCGTGGCGCTGCTGGGGATGCCGTTCGTGCTGACGTACACGGCGACGATCTACTGGGTGTTCCGGGGGAAGGTGCAGGTGGGGAAATTCAGCTATTAAGAGGTGCCGGGGTCAGATGTTACGGAGGATCAGATTCTGTTGGCCGGCAAATCTGGTAAGCAGAGAGGCGTGCGCCTTGTCCACGAAGGGTAGCGGCTGGTTCAAGGCGAAGGCCAGATCGTCGAGGAAGGCGTGAAGGAACGGACAATGCGGCGGTGTCGATAGGACTTGCGGCCAATCCAGATCGCGGAGGGCGGCCGCTCCGCCATGCGTTTCCCGGTATCTGCGGCGGTGATCCGCCAGTGTCGGGTCGCAGAGGTATTGCAAGTATGATTTTGGGTGGCGCTCACGATCGGGCATGTCGATGATTCGGCGATCATTCTTTGCTCTGCCGTCCGGCGGCAATTGCAAGAACGCCGCGTCCGCCGTGCGGAAGGCCTCCAGATCAAAGCCGGCCGGCAACTGAGCGGCCGTTTGTGCCCCGGCACGGCGAAGCGCGTCCTGCTCCCCAAAGAAATAAGCCTCCGTCATTGGCCGGAAGAGGTGGAAGGAGCAGCGCTCGCGAACGCGGTCATAGGCCGTCTCGCGCGCTTGAGCGGTTGGCCAGGGAAAAGACTGGAGGCACCGTTTGACGGCTTCCCGAAACACGCGAATAACACGATCGGGTTGGTGGTCATTCGCAAGTTCCAAGTCGTCCACCACGAACGCGAAATCGGCGGGAACGTCTTTCCTCCCTGGTTCGACGGTCGCGACTAATTCTTCGGCCAGTTTATCGACGGCCGTTCGCACAGGGCGAACCGCCGGAATGGTAGTGACATCCGCGGACGTGAAGCCTTCGAGGTTGCGTCCTCTAGGACGGACCTCAAATGTAGCGCCGGAGAACAGTCTTTCGAGCGAAGGCCTCAGAGCAAGGTGTTCAAGGCTCCCAGTCGGGATGAGGACTACCAGGGGCGGCACGGGCGGACCTCGCAAGGAACTTACTGGGTCGGGGCCGACGCCGGGGCGTTGCTCTGGTTGCCGAAATCTCCGTGTTCGTAGAGGTCGCCGAGGGAGAAATGGGCCAGCCAATCTCGGCCGCACAGGTCCGACAGAGGGACCGGCAGCGTCGCTTGGCCCGGCTCCATGACGAACACGCGCTCCGGTTCTTCCTTGAACTCATTAAGCACGACGGGGGAGTGCGTGGCCAGGCAGACCGTCAGGTCGTGTTCCTCCGCCCACTCGCGGAATGCTTCGATCAATTTGCGGATCGCGTAAGGGTGGAGTGAGTTTTCGACTTCGTCGATGGCGATCAAGGAGCCGGGTTCCGCACTAGCCACAGCGCACAGGTGCAGCAAACCCGTCAGCCAGCCGTTAGGGGTGAAATAGGCAGGAACGCCGTCGCTTGGGTTCGCCTTGGGAAGGTGCATGCGAACTGAAACGATGGTGCTAGTCAACTCGAAGTCGATGTCCTCGCAGATTTCGGGAAATGCCCCGTGCAGCCCATCCTTGACGAAATCATACCGACCTTTGAATTCGCGGCGACCGTGCCAGTTGTGTAGGACGGCGAATGCGTTCGCTCCGTTCGGGTGCAATGCAACGTCGCCGCTGACCTTGGATCCTTCGCGCCGCAGAGCCGACATTTCGTAGCCGTGAAAGACGCGAAAGAAATCTACCGCGGCGGCGAGCGGACTTAGTGGCCCGCCGCGGTCGAGGACATTGCATACGACGGGAAGAACAAGGCGGGGATCGTTATCTGCTATGATCAGCGGGCCTTTTGGAATTGTTGCGTGGCGGGAGTACAAGGAGCGCTCGATGAGAATTTCTGCTCCGCGCGTGACCCGCTCACCGGGTCGAGGATCGATCGATGAGCCACGAATGCCAAGGTGCAATTCCCAGCGCAGATCGCCGGCGGAGAGGGCTAGCTTCACAGGCTCCTCGGAACCCGCTCGAATGTTCCTAATCTGCCACGGGCCGCCCTGGTTCTCAATCGCAGCCGAGAGACCCTTACGGTACGCGTCCTGAAAGAATTGAAACAGCGCCAACGCCGTCGTTTTGCCGGAGCCGTTTGGCCCCACAAGAGTGCAGACGCCGCTCGGACTCCACGACAGATGCCGCAGCCCGCGGTAGTTCAGTGCTTCCAGCGTGATCGTTGGCATGGCTTTGTGCCCTCACGCAATCAATTCCTTCACCACGTTACCATACACGTCCGTCAGCCGGAAGTCGCGGCCGGCGTAGCGGTACGTCAGCTTCTCGTGGTCGAAGCCCAGCAGGCGCAGGATCGTCGCATGCAGGTCGTGGACGTGGACCGGCTTCTCCACCGCCCCGAAGCCGAACTCGTCGGTGGCGCCGTACACCTGGCCGCCCTTGACGCCGCCGCCCGCCATCCACATCGAAAATCCGTAATGGTTGTGATCGCGGCCGTTCACCTTGCCGGCGTTGTTGCCCGGCGACGGCAGTTCCACCGTCGGCGTCCGGCCGAACTCGCCGCCCCAGATGACCAGCGTCTCGTCCAACAGGCCGCGCTGCTTGAGGTCCTTCAGGAGCGCGGCGATGGCCTGGGCGCACTCCCCGGCCAGCTGGCGGTGCCGCGCCTCCAGGTCGTCGTGGCTGTCCCACGGCTGCCCCTCGCCGTGCCAGACCTGCACGAAACGCACGCCGCGCTCGATCAGCCGGCGGGCGATCAGGATCTGCCGCGCCTGCATGCCGGGGCCGTACATGTCCCGAATCGACTGCGGCTCCCGGTTCACGTCGAAGGCGTCGCTCGCATCCATCTGCATCCGGTAGGCCAACTCGAACGACTGGATGCGCGCCTCCAGCGCCCCGTCGCCGTCGCGGCGCCGTTCGTGCCGCTCGTTCAGCGCCCGCAACAGGTCGAGCTGCCGCCGCTGCTCCGGCTGCGACGTGAACTTGTCCTTGACGTTTTCGATGAGTTTGTCGATCTCCGTATACTGCGTATTGATGTAGGTGCCCTGGTAGGCGCCGGGCAGGAAGGCGGCCTGCCAGTTCTGCGTCTCCTGGATCGGGTAGCCGCCGGGACACATGGCGATGAAGCCGGGCAGGTTCTGGTTCTCGCTGCCCAGGCCGTAGGTTACCCACGACCCCATGCTCGGCCGGATCAGCCGGGCCTCGCCGCAGTTCATCAGCAAGAGCGACGGCTCGTGGTTGGGAACGTCGGCGTGCATCGAGCGGATCACCGCGATGTCGTCAATGCAGGCGCCGAGGGCGCGAAGATTTCGCTGATTTCGGTGCCGCTTTGTCCGTATTTCTGGAACTTGAAGGGGGACGGAAAGGCGGCGCCGGTCTTGCGTTCGGTGCGGGGGTTGTCGTGCGGCAGCGGCTTGCCGGCGTACTTCGCCAGCATCGGCTTGGGGTCGAAGGTGTCCACGTGCGACGGGCCGCCGTTCATGAACAGGTGGATGACGCGCTTGGCCTTGGCCGGCAGCGGCGGCGTCTTGGGCGCCAGCGGCGACGCGTCGCCTTCGGCCGCGAGAAGCTGGCCCTGCGACGCCATCAGACCGGCCAGGCCGAGCGAGGCCATGCCCATGCCGGAGCGAGAAAGGAAGTCGCGGCGCAACAACGGCCGGCCGGTCAGCAACGAAGGTTGGTTATTCATGATGGTCCTTCCGGTTTCTCCCTATTCCCCACGATCCGCCCCGGAGGGGCGGCGGTCAATAGCCAGGGGTGAAACCCCTGGAAGAGAGCCGGTTTCTCCCCAGAGTTTCAGCCCCGGAGGGGCGGCGCTACATCGCACCGCCGCCCCTCCGGGGCTTATGAAACGACCGATGGGCCGGCCCTTCCTCCAGGGGTTTCACCCCTGGCTATTGACCGCCGCCCCTCCGGGGCGGAAAGACGCCGCCCTAATCCACAAACGCGAACTCGTTGGCCTCCAGCAGCACCTGGGCGTACTGCTCCCACGGCGACAGCCGGCCGGATGCGGCCGCCTGCTTGACGAAGGTTAAACCCAGCGCAACCTCGTCGGGTTCCGCCGGCCGGCCGTAGGCGATGCGGACCATCCGGTCAATGCGGGCCGCGTCCGGTAGACCAACCACGTCGGGCCGGGACGCGAGCGCCTTGGCCTGTTCCACCACGAAGGCGTTGTTCATCAGGAACAACGCCTGCGGCGTCGTGGTCGTGGTGTGGCGCATCCCGACTGTCGCGTCGGGGCTGGCGAAGTCGAACGTTCGCAGCACGCCCGGCAGGTTCTGGCGGTCGATGAAGCCGTAGACCGTGCGGCGGTGCGAGAACGGCGGCCGCGGGTTGGTCATGTCGTCGCCCTTGCCGCCCATGCGCGGGTCGAGGTCGCCGGCCGCGAACAGCAGCGCATCGCGCAACGGCTCGTACTCCAGCCGCAGGCGGTTCATGTGGCTCAGCAGACGGTTCTCCGGGTCCGCCGCCCTCCGGGCCGGGTCGTCCATGCTCTCCTGCTGGTATGTGTTCGACAGCAGCATCAGCCGGTGCATCTTCTTGATCGACCAGCCCTCGTCCATGAATTGCGACGCCAGCCAGTCCAGCAATTCTGGGTGCGTCGGGGCCTCGCCGCGGGCGCCGAAGTCGCTCGGTGTTCGCACCAATCCCTCTCCGAAATGGTGCTGCCACAGGCGGTTGACCATGACGCGGGCCGTCAGCGGGTTGTCCTTGCTGGCGATGGCGCGGGCCAGCTCCAGCCGGCCGCTGCCGTCCTTGAACGGCTCCCGCTTGCCGCGCGACAACACTTCGAGGAACTGCCGCGGCGTCTCGGGGCCGACGTTGTTCGGATTGCCGCGCAGAAAGACGTGCGGCGTCACCGGACTGGGCAGCGTCCTCCAGCGTCTGCGCCCGCGCCGGGCCGCCGGCGCCTTCCGCCTCCCATTTCGTGACCGCGTTGTCCAGCTTGCGCAGCTCGTCGCGGACCTGGCGGTTGCGGGCCTTCAGCTCGTCCTGGTGCGCCTCCTTGAAGGCGGCGACCGCGTCCTGCCGCTTCTTCAGCTCCGCCCCGAACGCCGCCGCCTGGGCGGGGTCGTCCGACGGGCCGATCACCGGCAGGTCCTTCGGCTCCGTCGAACTGGCGAACACGCCGTAAAGGGAGTAATAATCTCTCTGTGGAATGGGATCGAACTTGTGGTCGTGACAGCGGGCGCAGCCGACGGTCATGGCCTGGAAGCCGCGCATGGTCACGTCAATGCGGTCGTCGATGATGTCCGGCGCGTTGTTGAGGAAACGCCGGCCGAGCGTCAGGTAGCCGAGCGCCGCCAGAGGCCGTTTGTCCTCGCCGAGCGGCAAGCGGTCGGCGGCCAGCTGCTGCACGATGAACTGGTCGTAGGGCAGGTCCTCGTTGAACGACCGGATGACGTAATCGCGGTAGGTGTAGGAATAGGGATATCGGCGCTCTTCCGTGAAGACATATCCCTTGGTGTCGGAGTAGCGCGCGATGTCGAGCCAGTGGCGGCCCCAGCGCTCGCCGTAGCGCGGCGACGCCAGCAGGCGGTCCACCACCTTCTCATAGGCGTTGGGCGACGGATCGCTGACGAACGCCTCGACCTCTTCCGGCGAGGGCGGCAGGCCGATCAAATCGAACGAGACACGGCGGATCAGCGTGCGCCGGTCGGCCGGCCGCGACGGCGCCAGGCCCTTCGCCTCCAACTTCGCCAGGATGAAGGCGTCGATGGGGTTCTTCACCCACGCCGCGTTTTTCACGACCGGGACGGCCGGCCTTCGGACTGGCTGGAACGACCAGAAGCGTTGCGCGCTTCGTCCACCGACATTTTGGGCGCGGCGAGGGCTACGCCGTCCGGCCAGGGGGCGCCCATCTTCACCCACGTCGTCAGCGCCTCGATGGACTCCGGCGGCAGCTGCGCCCGCGGCGGCGGCGGCATTTTATAGTCGCCGTCCCGGCGGACGGCGTGGATCAGATTGCTCTTGTCCGGGTCGCCGGGAACGACGATCGGGTCCGTCGTCGGCGCCCTTGAGGAAGGCGGCTTTGGAGTCGAGGCGCAGGCCGCCGCGCGGCTTTTCGGCGCCGTGACAGGAAAGGCAGTGATCGGCCAGAACGGGACGAACGTTCTTCTCGAAGAACTCGGCGGCGTGGGAGTCGGGGGCGTCCGCCGCGAAACACGTCGGCAGGCAGGCGAGGACAAGCCCGATGCTGGCGGGAAGTGCGGCGAACCTCATGACGCATCGCTCCGGGGGCGGAAGGCGGGATTCCTGGCGGGGAGGGATGGGGCAGCCCCTCTCCCCATTATCTTATCACAACCGGCCCAAGAAGGTGAGACTTATCTTGCGGCCGGCGCCGGTCAGAGTCACGTGCGGCCGTCTTTGGCAGTTTCAGGGTTGAATGCGTAACCGGGGACCGCAGCCGGGGTTCAACGTCTGGGGATCTCGCTCACACGCCCGCCCAGCGCGGCGTTTTATTTCACCTGAGAGGTTACGGGTCCATTCGATGGCGTTGCGCCTGGCCCTCGTCAACACTCCGCGGTCGGGGAGCACCTGGCTCCGGCAGCTCCTACAGGACGCCTACGTCGTACCGGGGCTGGCCGTCGCCAAACCCGATGACGTGGACTGGGCCGCCCTGCCCGACGAGTGCCTCCTGGCGCTGCACTGGCGCCGGACGCCGGCGCTGACCCGGCGCCTCCGCGAGGGCGGGTTCCACGTCATGACCGTGGTGCGGCACCCGCTCGACGTGCTCCTATCCGTCCTTCAGTTCTGCCTGCACGACGACTCGACCATGGGGTGGCTGGGCGGCGAGGCCGGTGACGAGCGGCCCATCCGCGGGGCCATGCCGGGCAGCGCGGCCTTCCTGGACTACGCGGTCGGCCCCCGCGCCGCCGCCCTGCTGGCCGTAGGCCCGGACTGGGCGGCGGACCCCGACTGCATCCTCGTCCGTTACGAGGAGCTGGTCGCGGACGCGCCGGGCGAGCTGCGGCGGATCGCGGAAGCGCTGGGGGAACCGGATCGCCGCTCGGCCGCCGAGGTCGCGGCGGCGGCGACCCTCCCGGCGATGCGGGCCAGGACCGGCGTCGCTCACCACTTCTGGCAGGGTCGTCCCGGCCTGTGGAGGGCCTTGCTCACCGCCCCTTCCGCCGGACGGATCGCCGAGGCCCACCGGGACTGCTTCGCCGCGCTGGGCTACGTCTGCGACCCGGACCCGGAACTGACCCCGGCCCAGGCGGACGCCAACTGGCTGAAGTTGGTTTGGCCTCAGACCGGGGAGAAGCTGCGGCGCCAGCCCCAGGCGGAGCGGGAGGCGCGCGAGGCGCGCGACGCGCTGGTCCGGCTGCGGGAGGAACACGCGACCCTGGAGAAGGGCTACCAGGAACTGAGCGCTTACAGCGACTCGCTGCGACGCGCCTACGAGGCGCTGGAGACCCACGCGGCGGCGTCGGTGCGGGAAGTCGAGCGGCTGGTCGCGGCGCTCCAGGAATGCCGTCGGGAGTGCGGCGAGGCCGTGGCCGCTCAGGCGGCGTCCGAGGCGGCCCGCGCGGCGGCCGAGACGGCTCGTGAGGCGGCCGAGGCCGCCCTGGCGCCGTACCGGGAGGTCGGGCCGGCCTCCCTTGCCGTGGCCCGGCGCCTGGGCCGGCTGGCGCGACGGTTCCCGAAGGCGGCCGCCCTGGTCAAGCGCCTGCTGCGGCTGACGGGCCGGTGACAGCCGACGCCGCGACGTTCCACGACATCGACAAGAAGACGGAAGACGGCCCATGCCGACGGTCTACATCGACGCCGACGCCTGCCCGGTCAAGGACGAGGTCTACCGCGTCGCCCGCCGCTACGGGATGCGCGTCGCCGTGGTGGCCAACGCCCCGCTGCGCGTGCCGGCGGACGCGCTCATCGAGCTGGTGGTGCGCCCCGGCTTCGGCGGGGCCGACGACTGGATCGCGGAGCAATCTGGGGCAGGCGACGTCGTCGTCACGGCGGACGTGCCGCTGGCCGCCGCTGTCTGGGCAAGGGTGCCCGCGTGCTCGACCCGAAGGGCCGTCCGTTCACGGATCGGGACATCGGCGCGGCGCTGGCGATGCGCGACCTGATGGACGAGCTGCGCCAGGGCGGCATCGTCACCGGCGGACCGGCCCCGATGACGCCGAAGGACCGCTCTCGCTTCCTGTCGAAGCTGGACGAGGCGGTCAACGCCGTTCGCCGCGCTCACCCGCCGTCCTGACGCGGGAAGAAAGAAAAGGCCCGCTGGGAAGCGGTTTGCAAAACCAGCCCCGAGCGCGAGCGAGGGGTGTAGCGCCGACCCCCTCGCTCGCGCTCGGGGCTGGTAGAGAAGGTTTTGAAACGACTTTGCTCTGTCGAAATCCTAGGGCGAGCCGGCAAGGAGCATAAGGTTGTGCGTCAACACCCGCAGGAGGATCTCTTTCTTCTGGCTGGGCCACCGGCGGGCGCGAAGCGCCGACCCGAGTAGCCGCTTCTGCCGCGAGAAGCCGCTCTCGATCTGCCAGCGCTGGCCGTACACGCGCCGGTAACGGCTCCGCCGCGGCCGCCGGCGGAAGCGTTTCTTCATCTGGCGGCGGTATTTCGTCTTGGGCTGACGCCGGCCGGCGTTGCGGCGGTTCAAGGGGAACACCGTGGAGCGGATCCTCAGCCGCTCCCGGCCGTAGGCGTGATTATGTTCGGCGTCGTAGCCGCTGTCGCCCAACAGCGTGTCCAACGCGCAGCGCCCGCCCGCGGCGCGGGCCGTGGGCTTAAACTGCGGCGAGTCCTGGCTGGGGCCCTTGCTGACGTGGGCCGACAGGAACAGATGGCTGGCCGTCTCCAGCACCGCAGTCAGCTTGGGCCAGGACAGGCGGCGGCGACGCTTGCCCTGCCGCCAGACGAAGTAGCGGCTGCAGTGCCGGCTCTCGTAGCCGGTGGCGTCAATGGCGGCCCTCGGCTTGGGCGGGATCAGGCCGCGATCCTGCTGCGCGCGGACGGTTTGGCTGAGGAGGGCATCGACCCCTTTTTTTCCAGGAGGCGTCCGGCGGCCTTCTGGAGGGTGGAGTGATCGGGGACCTGGGTCAATCCCAAGGCCTGGCGCAGGTCGGACCAGTCCTTGAGGAGTTGTTCCAGGCCGCGGTAGTCCTGTTTGAGGAACTCGCGCAGCACGAGCAGGGCGAAGAGCTGGTGCTGGGTGTAGACCTTGCGGGCGTGCTTGCAGGAGTAGGCCGGCAGCGCCTGCCGGGCCGCGGCCAGGGCGGTTTCCGCCAGCCGCAGCGGCGATTTGGTCATCCAGCGTGTAGTCTTCATGCTTCATTATACGCTTGAGACCCTCAAAGGATTTCGACGGAGCAAAACGACTTCTCAGCGTCCCGGCGGCGTCGCCACGGTCACCGGCGCCGGCGCCGACGGCGCGGGAATCGCCATCTGCACCCACTGCTGCAAAGGACGGGGATAGACGCCGATCGCCAGCGTCGCCAGGCGCACAGCCACACCGCGACCAGCGCCGGCCCGAACCGCGGCCGCTCCGCCGTCGGATGCAACGGCGTCCGCAAATACATCACCGCCGCGATCCGCAGGTAGTACCAGCCCCCGACCGCCGCGTTGACGACCGTGACGACCGCCAGGATGATGAACCACATCACCGATAGTGAATCGGCGTTGGCGGGCAGGTCCAGCACGCCGTAAACGACTTGCCACTTCGCCCAGAACCCGGCCGTCAAAGGAATGCCGATCAGGCTGAACAAAAACAGCACCATCAGCAGCGCCGCCCCCGGACGGCTGACACTCAGGCCGGCCAGGTCATCCACCGTCTCGACGCGCCTTTGCGGCTTATCCAGGTAGGAAATCACCGCGAAGGCGCCGATGGTCATCGCCCCGTAAGCGGCCAGGTAGAACACCACCGCCTCGACGCCGACCGACCGCACCAGCGCCTGGTCGGCCCCGGCCGCCTGAACGGGGGCAGCAGCGGGGCCGCCGCCGCCAGGCCGACCAGCATGTAGCCGGCGTGGGCCACGCTCGAATAGGCCAAGATGCGCCGCAGATTGTTCTGCAACAGCGCCAGCACGTTGCCCAGCGTCATCGTCACCGCGGCCAGGATCCACAACAGCTTCAGCCCCTGTCCGTCCAGAATCCGGCCGGGGATCATTGCATCCCCCGGCAGTCCGAAGTTGTAGCCGTAGATGCGGAGCAGCACGGCGAAGCCGGCCACCTTCGGCACGAACGCCAGGATGGCCGCGGCCGACGGCGTCGTCCCCTCGTAGACATCTGGGGCGTAGAAGTGGAACGGCACCGCGGCGATGCGGAAGCCGAGGCCGGCCGTCACCAGCACCACCGCCGTCAACGCCAGCCCGGCCGCCCCCGCGTCCAGTCCCGGCCGCATCAGGGCGTGGCCGATCGCGGTCAGGTTCGTCGTTCCCGCCGCGCCGTACAGGTAGCTGAAGCCGAACAGTAAAAGCGCCGACGAAAAGATGCTCAGGAGGAAGTACTTCATCGCCGATTCCTGCGCCGCGCATCGCTGCGCGGCAGATACAGGAGTATGTAGGTCGGTATACTAATCAGCTCCAGAGAGAGGAAGAGCGTGATGAGTTCGTTGGCCGCCCCGGTTAGGCAGACGCCGGCGGTGACGAGGAGCAGGCAGGCGTGGAACTCGGCCGCCAGCTCGTCGGACACTTCGTTCCAGCTCGTCAGCACCAGGACCAGGGCGCCCGCCAGCGCCAGCGCCTTGAAGAACAGCGCCAATCGGGTGTTCACCACGGGGGCGGCGTAGACGGCCGCGCTGTCCCGAGCGAGATCGCCGATGGTCGGGACCGCGACGGCGGTGTAAACGAGGGCGGCGGCGGCGAGGCCGAGGCCGACCAGGGCCGCGCCGCCCCATAGGTTGCGGCCGCGGCAGAACGTCGCGCCCAGGAATAGGAGGCAGGCGAACACGCCCAGCACCGCTTCGGGCAGCACCAGCGGCAGGTAGTTCACCAGGGCCTGCGTAATCGCCTCGTTCACGGCGTTTTTTCTCCCGCTATGGCCGCGACCGGCGCCGACGTATGGCCGGAGACCGGCGCGTTCCAGCCGAGGTCGGCGCGCTCCTTGGCCCCATTGGCGATGTGTTCCACGATGTGCAGGTCCGGCCGCACCGAGTCCAGGAACGGCTGCGTCCAGACGCCCAGGAACAGGCACAGGGCGGCGATCGGCGCCAGCGCCAGTATCTCGCGGCCGTTCAGGTCGCGGATGGGGCCGTGGCCGTCGTGGGCCGGCTCCTTCAGCACGCCGAAGAAGACGCGCCGCAACAGCGTCAGCATGTACCAGGCGCCGAGCACCACGCCGACCGCCGCCAGCCCCGTCAGCAGCCAGCCGGGGACCTCCGGCCGCTGGAACGCGTACATGCCCGCCATCGTCAGCACCTCGCCGACGAAGCCGTTGAGGCCCGGCAGGCCGATGCTCGACATGGCGATGAACACCCAGAAGAGGGCCAACAGCTTCAGCCGCGACGCCATGCCGCCGTAGTCGGCCATCTTCCGCGTGTGGTAGCGCTCGTACAACATGCCGACGAGGAGGAACAGCGCCCCGGTGGACAGGCCGTGGTTGATCATCTGCAACAGGCTGCCGCTCATGCCGATCTCGTTCAGGGCGAACAGGCCGAGGATGCAGTAGCCGAGGTGGGCCACGCTGCTGTAGGCCACGAGCTTCTTGATATCGTCCTGGGCCAGGGCGCAAAGCGATCCGTAAAGGATGCCAATGACGCCGAGCGTGCCGATCAGCGGCGTGCCGAAGCCGAGGCTGGCATCGGGCGCCAGCGGAATGCACAGCCGCAAAAAGCCGTAGACGCCGATCTTCAAGAGGACGCCGGCCAGCAGCACGCTGCCGGCGGTCGGCGCCTCGACGTGGGCCAGCGGCAGCCACGTATGCAGCGGGAACAACGGCACCTTGACGGCGAAGCCGGCCATCATGGCGATGAACACGAAGAACTCCACCCAGCGCCAGTAGGTCAGCTGGTCCTCGGCCCGCTTCTGTTCCTCCTGGCGCGCGGCTTGTTGAACTCGTCGGCGGAGGCGGCGGCCTCGCTCCGGGTCGTCACGTTTTGCGGCAGGTTGTTCGTGTGGCCGTGGACCAGCTCGACCAGCCGCGGGATGGAGAAGGTCAGCTCCCTGGCGGTCGCGCTCCGGGCGTTCGCAGGGGTCGGCTCCGGCGCGTAGGGGTCGTTGGCGACGGCCAGCACCGCGCCGAGAACGCCGAGGAGCGTGATAAGGCTGCCGGCCAGGGTGTAGATGAAGAACTTACGGGCGGCGTACTGGCGCTGCGGGCCGCCCCAGATGCCGATCAGGAAGAACAGCGGCACCAGCGTCAGCTCGAAAAAGATGTAGAAGAGGATGATGTCGAAGGACAGAAAGACGCCGATCATGGCGACTTCCAGGGCCAGGAGCCACGCGAAGAATTCGTTGTCGCGCTCCTTCACCGATTTCCACGACACGAGGACGGCGGGGACCATCAGCAGGGCCGTCAGCACGATCAGCCAGAGGTTGAGGCCGTCCACGCCGATGTAGAACTGGATCGCCGTCCCCTGCCGCAACACGAGCAGGTTCCAGGTGGTTGCGTGCGGGTCCGCCTCCTTCGTTTCGGGATCGACGACCGGCGCACCGGGGACGAACTCCGGCTGGAACCGTGCGGCCTGCTCGTCGTGCGGCCGCTCCGACGTCTCGACGGAGTAGCCGACGGCGACGCTTACGGCGGCCGCGAGGGTCGCGGCCGTGGCGGCGAGGCTGACCCAGCGCACGGCGTCCGGCCGGTTCGACCCCAGCAGGGCGGCCGCGACGGCGCCGGCGAGCGGCATGAGCAGCAGCAGCAGCAAGAGCGTCGTCATGGCGATCCTAGCACGGGAAGGAAGCGGACCAGGGCGATGAGAAACACGGCCAGGCCCAGCACCATCAAGAGGGCGTAATACTGCACCAGCCCGTTCTGGATGGGCCAGAACAGCGCTCCGAGATAGCGTGGAATCTGTCCGATGAGGTCCACCAGGCCGTCGATGATGTGCTGGTCGATCCAGCGCATCTTCCCGGCGAACCATTCGGCCGGCTTGACGAGGACCCACGTGGTACAGCTCATCGACGAAGAACTTGTGGCTCGACAGCAGGTAGGCCCGCGGCGCCGCGTGGGCGAGCTGCGCGGCGGAGCCGGGCTGGCGGACGTACATCCACCAAGCCAGGCCGATGCCGGCCAGCGCGATCAGACCGCTGCCACCCATCAGGCCGTAGTTCATGCCGCGCTCCGGCCCCTCGACCAGGCCGGGCGCCCGCGCCAGGAACGAGCCGAACAAATGCCACGGCGGCAGGGCCAGCACGGCCCCGACGCCGGCCGCGAACACGGCCAGGATGATGAGCGGCATGGTCATCACGGCCGGCGATTCGTGGGCGTGGCCGCCGGCCTCTTCCGGGATGCGCAGCTCGCCCCAGAAAGTGAGTAAGTAGGCCCGGAATGTGTAAAAGGCCGTCAGGAACGCCGTCACCATCGCCGCCAGGAACAGCGCGAAATAAACGCCGCCGAAGGCGGGGTTCGTGCCGGCGTCCAGGGCGGCGCCGACGATCTCGTCCTTGCTCCAGAAGCCGGAGAAAGGCGGGAGGCCGGACAGCGCCAGGGCGCCGATCAGGAAGGTCCAGTGCGTGATCGGCAAAACCTTGCGCAGGCCGCTGAAGCGACGCATGTCGATGACGTTGCCCATCGCGTGCATGACGCTGCCGGCCGCGAGGAACAACAGCGCCTTGAAGAAGGCGTGGGTGAACAGGTGGAACATGGCCGCGACGACGGCGGTGGTCGCCTGGGCGGAGGCCTGTGGTAGACCGTCCGGCCCGGCGCCGCCGTAGCCGAGGGCGCAGCCGAGGCCGAGGAACATGTAGCCGAGCTGGCTCAGCGTGGAGTAGGCCAGGACGCGCTTGAGGTCGGTCTGCGTCAGGGCGATGAGGGCGGCCAGGAGGGCGGTGAAGCAGCCGACGCAGGCGACGACCAGCTGGGCGATCGGCGCCTGCACGAACAGCGGCGTGCAGCGGGCGATCAGGTAGACGCCGGCCGTCACCATCGTGGCGGCGTGGATCAGGGCGCTGACCGGCGTCGGGCCTTCCATCGCGTCGGGCAGCCAGACGTAGAGCGGGAACTGCGCCGACTTGCCGGCCGCCCCGCACAGCAAAAGCAGACATGCCAGCGTGACGTAGTACGGATTGTGCGGGAAGTCGCGGAAGACGCTCTGGTAGTCCAGGTGGCCGCCGGACCCCAGCCACAAAAGCAGGATGCCGAGGAAGAGGCCCACGTCGCCGATGCGCGTGACGAGGAACGCCTTGCGGGCCGCGTCCGCCGCCGACGGCTTGGTGAACCAGAAGCCGATCAGCAGGTAGCTGCACAGGCCGACGCCTTCCCAGCCGGCGTAGAGGATGAACAGGTTGTCGGCCAGCACGAGCAGGGTCATCGAGAAGATGAACAGCGCCACCTCGGCGAAGAAGCGCGGGTAGCCGTAGTTCGGCCCCGGCGGCGTGGGGGCGCCGTGGCCGTGGGCGTCGGCGCGTTCGCCGTGCGCTTCCGAATGCAATTCGCCGTGCATGTAGCCGATCGAATAAATCATGATCAGCGTGCCGATGAAGGTGATCATCACCAGCATCATGGCCGTCAGGGCGTCGGCCCGCAGGCTGAAATCGACGCCGAGTGAGCCGGCCTGGAAAACGGTGTAATAGGCGTGGACCTGCAACGGCTTCGCGTCCTCGCCGCCGGGCGTCGAGTACACGGCCCAGAAGACGACGAGCGACAGGACGCAGGCGGCGCCGGAGCGCCAGGACGCAGGGCCAGTGGCTCTGGCCGCGGAGCAGCCTCGGCCCCAGAAAGGCCGTGATCGCCGCGGCCGCCAGCGGCAGCGCGGGAATGATCCAAAGAAGAGGCCTCAAATCAGACATGGCTCTTCTCTTCGCGTCGTCCCGGTTCCAGTCCGGCCGGCGTCAAGACCGGCTCCGGTGCGGGCTTCTCCTCCGGCGGCAGCGGCTCCTCGTCCACGATCGGCTCCTGGCGCGGCTCGCGCAACTCCTGCCACAGGCTGACGTCGAGCGACGCTTGCGGCGGAAGAGCATGAGGATCAGGGCCAGGGCGATGGCCGCCTCGCAGGCCGCCACGGTGATGATGAACAGGGTGAAGGCCTGGCCTTCCAAGTTGCCGCGGTAGCGGGCGAAGGCGACGAGGTTGACCGCCACGCCCTGCAGCATCATCTCGGCGCAGAGGAACATGACGATCAGGTTGCGGCGCGCGAGGAAGCCGACCATCCCCAGCGCGAACAGGACGGCGCCGACGACCAGATAATGGTGCAGGGGGATTTCGGGGATCACGGCCCCTCCGGGGTGGTGTGGCGCTGGTCGATCGTGGGCGACTCGCTCCGCGAGTCGCCGGCCAATCGCTCCGCGATTGGCCCACTATGGCGATGGGCGATGGCGATGGCCCCGATGGCGGCGGCCAGCAGCAGAAAGCCGCCCAGCTCGACGGGCAGCAGGTAGTCGGTGAAGAGCGACTTGCCGAGGTAGCCGGGGTTGTCGGCCGGCAGGGGCGGTCGGCCGCCCGGCTCGATCCGCGTGTCGCCGGGCGGCAGATTGGGCGGCGGTCCGCTGTAGGACGACAGCGTCGCGTCGGCGTTCGGCCGCAGCCTTCCATGCAGGCCCGCCCGCGCCGCCATTCCGACTTTCTCCAGCGCCGCCAGCGTTGCCTTCATCTCGCCGAGGTCGGCGTCCTGGAAGCCTGGTCCCTTTCGCTGGATCTCGTTCTCGACGTAGTCGCTGAGGTCGTCGGCGTGGAGGTCCCGCAGCACGGCCTTGTAGTCCTGGAAAATATGGTCACGCTGGTAGACCTTCGGGTCGTCGGGAGCGAACGTGCCGACGATCGCGCGGATCGCGTCAGGGTCGTCCTTCGCCTCCGCCTCCCGCGTCTTTTGCAGGAGCGCGTCCAGGGCGGCAGCGTCCTTCCCCGCGACGCGCGAATCGTCCGCCAGCATAAGGACGTAGAGCAGCGCCCCCAGCAGCACGAAGCCGATGGCCGACGCCAGCATCGGCTCGCGGGATCGGGCGTCGGCGTCGGACGGCCCTTCCTGCTGGGCCAGCATGAGGACGAACAGGAAGGTGACGATGATGGCGCCGGCGTAGATGATGATGGTGGCGGCCATGAGGAACGGCGCCGCCAGCAGCAGGAACAGGCCGCAGGTGCTGAGGACGACCAGGGCGAAGGCCAGGGCGGCGCGGGCGGGGTTGCGCTGGGTGACGAGCAGGGCGCCGAAGCCGACGGCCGCGGCCGAGAAGACGTAAAAGAGGAACGACTCCGGCGTCAGGGCGCCGAAGCCGACGACGAGCCATCCCGCCAACCCCAGCGCGACGACGCCGAGCAACGCGCCCCACAGCACGGGGTAGGCGCGCGGCCGCGGCAGCAGCAGATAGATGGCGGCCGCTCCCGCAATCAAAGGCAGCACGAACAGCCAGGACGATGGCATGAGAAAACCCGTAGGCCTATCCAAAATTCATTTCACCACAGAGTCACAGAGAACACAGAGAAAAGCAATTCTTGTATTTCTCTGAGTTCTCTGTGACTCTGTGGTGAAATCTTATTTAGCTTTGCGCCGAGGACGACGTCGTCAGCCCCGACTCCGGCGTCAGCTCCGAGGCCGGCCCCAGCGGGCCGCGCGTCGTGCGCACCGGGTCGGTCCCCATCTTCACCGTCTGGTCGAAGACGCTCAGCAGCTTCTCCTTGTCGAACATCATCTCCTCGCGGCTCAGGCCGGTCAGGTCGGCCAGCGTCGTCAGCTCGACGGCGTCCACCGGACACGCCTGCTCGCACATGCCGCAGTAGATGCAGCGCAGCTCGTCGATGACGAACGTCTCCGGGTACTTTTCGCGGTCGGGCCACGGCGACGGCGCCGCCACGATGTCGATGCAGTGGGCCGGGCACGCCGTCGAACACATGTAACAGGCGACGCACTTCACACGGCCGTCCTCGTCGCGGTTGAGCCGATGGACGCCGCGGTAAATGGCCGGCAGTTTCGGCCGCTGCTCCGGGAACAACTGCGTGATCGCTCCGCCGCCGAAAACCGTCTTGGCGGCGTGGCTGATCGTCGTGGCGAGGCCCGCCGCGATGGCCGGCAGATAGAGCTGCTCGAACAGCCCCATCTTCGGCTCACGCACCCAGGTCACGTCGTTGGCCGTTAAAGGCATCGCCTATCTCCTCGATCCCGCGCCGCTCAGAAGTCGTTTCAAACCCTTCCCCACCAGCCCCGAGCGCGAGCGAGGGGGTTCGGTCCAACCTCTTGCTCGCGCTCGGAGCTGGTTTGAAATCCGCTTCTCAGGGCGACACGGCATGGTCGCCGGCCGCCGCCAGCTGCTCGGAGCCGTGTCCGCGATAAGGCGTCTTGATGCGCGTCGGCGGCCGCGGCAGCGTGGCGCTGTAGGCCGCGAAGGCGACGAGCGCCGCGATTGAGATCACCGTAATCAGCCAGTCGCTGTAGTCGCCCAGCGGCCGGAGTTGCCGCACCACCAGCACCACCACGACGTTGACGAGGGCCAGCGGCATCAGCACCTTCCACGCCAGGCCCATCAGCTGGTCGAAGCGGAAGCGCGGCACGGTCCAACGCACGAACATATAAAAGAAGATGAACAGGACCATCTTCACCGTCAGGACGATCAATTTGAGGATGATCGTGCCGGCGTCGTCCGGCCCCGGCACGGCGACCCACGGCAGCTCCCAGCCGCCGAAGAACAGCGTCACCATCAGCAGGCTGGTCGTAATCATGTGGACGTATTCGCCCAGCAGAAACAGGCCGAGCTTCATGCCGGTGTACTCGGTGTGGTAGCCGCCCACCAGCTCCTGCTCCGTCTCCGGCAGGTCGAACGGCAGACGACTGCACTCCGCAAAGATGCTGACCGCGAACAGCAGGGCCGCGACCGGCTGGAAGAGGATGTTCCAGCCGTGCCAATGTTGATAGTCGATGATGCGCTCGATGTTGAGCGAGCCGGTGACGTAGAAGACGCCGAGGACGGCCAGGCCGAGCGGGATTTCGTAGCTGATGAGCTGGGCGCTGGAGCGGAGGGCGCCGAGGAAGCTGTACTTGCTGTTGGACGACCAGCCGCCGAGGACGACGGCGTAGACGGCGAGGCTGCCGATGGCGAAAACGTAGACGGCACCGACCTCGACGTGGGGGGTGATGACCCACTGGACGTTGTTGAACCAGTCCTGCGCCGGCCCGTCCGGGGCTGTTGTACTCCGCCAGCTTCTGCTGGAACGCCGGGTCGTTGTCGCGGGCGGCCTGCTCCTGGACGGTCTGCGGCCACGCGGCAGTCCACGGCTCGGTATAGCTCACGACTCCGCCGCGTTGGTCCGGGGGGAGCGTGATGGTACGCTGCGTAACGTAGACCGGTGCGACCGAGGTGCGTCCGAACGGCACGACGGCGAAGGCCATGAGGGCGGCCGTCATCGCCACCCCTGGGGCGAGGAGGTAGAACAGCCTGTCCACCCTTGCGGGGGTGAATTGTTCCTTGAAGACGAATTTGAGTCCGTCGGCGATCGGCTGGAAGAGGCCCCACGGGCCGACGCGGTTAGGGCCGAGACGGTCCTGCGTCCACGCCGCGATCTTGCGCTCCAGCAGCACCAAATAGGCGCAGGCGCCCTGGATGACGCCGAGCACGACGACGATGATGATCAGCGTGACCCAGATGTTGAAGTCGGCGTACATCGGCGTATCCGTCGCTTTACCAGCCCGAAGCGCAAGCAAGGGATTCTGTCAAAACCCTTGCTTGCGCTTCGGGCTGGTATTAGGCGTTACTTCCCCGGCTCCAGGAGAATGCCATACTCTCCAAGGTCCGCCCCGGCCAGTGGGGCGAAGAATTTGACTTCCCCCGCCAATTCCTTGCGCAGCGTCGGAGCGTGAACCAGGCCGCGCCGCTCCAGCAGGTCGAGAAAGACCTGCCCGTCGGTGCGGCACTCGACGGTCGGCGTCACGCCCCACTGGAGCGCCTGGGCCAGTCCGGCGTGGTTGACGAACGTCCCTTCCTTCTCCGCGAAGGTCGCCCCTGGCAGGACGTACTGAGCGAAGGCGCTGACCGGCGACGGCAGAATGTCGTGACAGACGACTAGCGGAATCTTCTTCAATTCCTGGGCCTGCGACTCCGAAACCCAGCCGCCCGGCCGCGGCGGATAGCCAGCCGTCAAGTACAGCGCCTGCACCTTGCCCTCCGCCGCCGACTTCACGATGTCGTCGAAGCCGATGATTTTGCCCTGAAAGCGGCTCAATACAGCCTCGACGCCCTTGCGGTTGGGGCACTTCTCCGCCCGGATGGTGAACTTCACCGGCTGCACCGGCCGGCCGCGGCGGTCCTTCGGATACGTATCGTCCTCGCCGACGACCGGCACGGGGCCGAGCGCCAGCCGGGCGAACGGCGACAGCCCCTTGATGAACTTCGCCAGCAGATACGCCTCTTCACAGGTCAGAAAAGGCGACAGAACGCCGACGACTGTAGAACCGTCCTTGGCGGCGGCCGCCTGGAAGGCCTGGCGAATCGCCGTCGTCGCGTCCGGCCACGACACGGCGCTCGGCTCGCCGTTGCGGCGGGCGGTCGGCCGGAGGAGGCGGTCCTTCGAGTTGACGTAGTGGTAGCCGAGCCGGCCGTCGTCGCACATGAAATGGCCCTGCGCCTTGGGGTTGTAGCGCGGACGCAGCCGATAGACGATGTTCTTGTTGCCGTCGAGGTAAGATGCTGCAGCCGGTCGAGCAGTCGGCGCAGACGCTGTTCTTCGTCTTGAGGTTCCAGACGCGCTGCGTGTAGAGGAAGTCCTTGCTGCACAGCGCCCCGACCGGGCAGAGGTCCACGACGTTGCTGGCCAGCTTGTTGTCGAGCGGCGTCGCCGGGAAACGATGTCGATCTCGGAATGGTCGCCGCGGTTGACGACCTGCAATTCGGCCTCGCCGCTGATTTCGCGCGTGAAGCGGACGCAGCGCGAGCACATGATGCAGCGGTCGGTGAACAGCGTGACGTTGGGGCCGATGTGCGGCTTGTTGGGCGGCGTGTTCTTCTCGTCGATCATGCGGCTCTGCGACTTGCCGTATCCGTAGCTGAAGTCTTGCAGCAGGCACTCGCCGGCCTTGTCGCAGACGGGGCAGTCGAGCGGGTGGTTGAGAAGGATGCCTTCGAGGGTCTGCATCTGGGCGTCGCGGGCCTTCTGGCTGTTGGTGACGATGACCGTGCCGTCCTTGGCCGGCGTCTGACAGCCGGGCACGACCTTGGGCTGCATGGCGATCGTGCCGTCGGGCTTCTTCTCGCCGACTTCGACCAGGCACATCCGGCAGCTGGCGACGACGGTGAGCGCCTCGTGCCAGCAGTAGTGCGGCACGAAGACGCCGCCCATTTTCGCGGCCTGGATGAGGTTCAGCTTCTGGGCGCCGATGTCCACCGGCTTGTCGTTGACGTAGACGACGGCCATGCTGGCGTTCTCCGATCCGGTTACTTTCCGAGCTGGGCGAAGGCCTGGAATTCCTGGGCGGTCGGCACGTTGCGGGCGCTGCCGTCGAGCAGGGCGACGACTCCGCCCCGGGTCGGCGCGTCGCGCATGTAGGCGACGATGGTGTTCGAGGTGCCCGGCCGGCGCCCGGGCCGGGTCGCCGGACAGGAGAACGTAGGTCTCCGCCTGAATGGCTTGATAGAGCTTCGGGTGGTCGTGCTGGATGTCTTTGAGAATCAGGTCGCGGGCCTGCGGGCCGTCGGCCTGATGCAGCTGGTAGTAGGTGGCGATCTCTTTCAGATCGACAATACCTTCATCGCGGTTGACAATCCCTCGAACGGAGCCGACGGCGGGTTGCGAGTCGAGCGCGTGCCCCGCGGAGGAAGTCACTCCGGGCGTGGCGTTGGGCGTCGCCTGCTGCTGAGACGAACTCGTCCCCGGCCCGCAGCCCGCCAGGAGCAAGGCCGCGACAGCCGCCGCGATCGCTCCTCGCACTGTGTGGATGAACCGCATGATGTCGTCTCCTTCTCCGGGCGCTGACGCGACCCGGCTCGCCTCAGTGCGCCGCCAGCACGGGCAGCGCCTTGGCTTTTTGCCCGCTCTTGATGTACTGCTCCAGCTCCTTGCGGAACTTACGGATCGCCTGTTTGACCGGCCAGCCCGCGCCGTCGGCCAGGCCGCAAATGGTCGTGCCCGGCATCATGCCGATCTTGTCGCCGACCTCTTCGAGGATCTGCAAATCCTCCAACCGCCCCTGGCCGCGCCGCAGACGGTCGGTGATCTTGCGCATCCAGCCGGTCCCCTCGCGGCAGGGCGTACACTGGCCGCACGACTCGTGCTCGAAAAAGCGACAAATGTTGTACAGGACATCGGCGATACTGGTTTCTTCGTCGAAGATCGTCACCGCCGCGGTGCCGAGGCCGAGACAGCCGACCTTGCCGGGGCCGGCGAAGTCGAGCGGCGTGTCGAACTCCGCCTCCGTCATCAGGCCCGTGCTGTAGCCGCCGGGGATGCCGCCCTTGGCCTTGCGCCCTTCCAGACGCCGCCGCCGTGCTTATCGACCAGCTCGCGCATCGTCACGCCAAGCGGCAATTCGACGCAGCAGGGGTTGTTGACGTGGCCGCTGATGCAGTAGAGCTTCGGCCCGTAGCTGCCGGGGTCGCGCGGGTTCTTGGGGTCGGCCGGCACGCCGATCGACTTGAACCACTCCACGCCGCGTCCAAGGATGTGCGTCACGCACGCCATCGTCTCGATGTTGTTCACCACGGTCGGCTTGCGGAAGGCGCCTTCGACGGCCGGGAACGGCGGCTTGACGCGCGGCCAGCCGCGCTTGCCCTCCAGGCTCTCGATCAGCCCCGTTTCCTCTCCGCAAATGTAGGCGCCGGCGCCGCGGTGGACGTAGGCGTCGAGGTTGAAGCCCTTGCCGAGGATGTTCTTGCCGAGCAGGCCGGCGGCGTAGGCCTCGTCGATGGCCTTCTGCATGGCGCGCGTGGCGGGGCCGTACTCGTAGCGGATGTAGATATAAGCCGTGCTGGCCCGCGTGGCGTAGCAGGAGAGGAGGATGCCTTCGAGCACCTGATGCGGATCCTCTTCCATGAGGATGCGGTTGTTGAAGGTGCAGGGTTCGCTCTCGTCGGCGTTGATGCACATGTAGATGGGGCCGGGATGGTCCTTCGGCAGGAAGGTCCACTTCAGCCCGGTCGGGAAGCCGGCGCCGCCGCGGCCGCGCAGGCCGGAATCCTTGACGGTCTGCGTGACCTGGGCCGGCGTCATTTCGAGGACGGCTTTCTGCAACGCCTGGTAGCCGCCGTCGGCGCGGTAGGCGTCCAGCGACGGGCTGGCCTTCTTCAGGACGCGGCGCAGAAGGACGGGTTCAAAATCGGGCATATGAATGTCGCCCCGCTCGGCCATGCTTTCAGTAAGGAAGGTACACCAGCTGATCCACCCACTCGTCCGGCGTCGTGGCGTGCCAGATGAGCAGAATATCTTGGAGGAACCTCGCCAACGGAAATCCCTGTCTCATGAGGAGAACTCCGCAGGTATGGCGACCAGCCGCCAAGTGATTCGCAATATGTCGGGGCATGGTTTTCTTGTCGTCACTCAACAAGATTCTTCCCATCGCTTCCGCCGTCAGCAAAAGATCCGGGTCGGGCGTCCGCCGTGGCGGAGCGCCGGTTTCCCCCACGCGCAACAGATCCATCGTCGGCTCCCGCTGGACCAAGGCGAGGATCAATGGAAGAGAGACATTCTCGTCAACAAGGAAGCGCGGGTTGCTCATGGCTGTTCCGCGGCGCCCCCTTCGTGCTGAGCGTTTCGTTGAGCCGCCAAGGCCCGAAGACGGAGGGTGAGGGCGTCGGGCTGTTTCAGGTATTCTTGGTAATAAGCCTCAGCGACCTCCTCGCCCCGCCGATTGTACTCGTCCACGGCCGCCTTGTTGCGAAGGTAATACGTGATCGTGGCGTATACCTCCTCCAGAGTCAGCGACGGATACATCTCTCGCTGAATCTGGTCGGGGCCCATCCCCTGGTTGAAGTACTCGATCAGATGCTCGATCGAAATCCGATGTCCCTTGATGCGTATGCGCTCCACGGGACCGAACTTCGTGTCGAACTTCTCGAAATCGAAGTAGTCTTCCAGCTGCATGACTTGGCCCTCCGGACGAGGAGTAGATCAGGACGTTTGCCCCCCGCCCTCATTATGCCCCGCCGGGGCGGTCGCCGGAAGCGGCGGCATCGTCGCCAGCGTGTGATGCAGCTTCGGCGGCCGCGTCCGCAGCTCCTCGATTAGCGCGTCCACCTTGTCCGGCGTGACGTTCGGCCGGCCCTCGTCGTTGACCAGCACGGCCGGCGCCCCCTCGCAGACGCCGATGCACTCCGCGAACTCCACCGTGATCGCCCCGTCCGCCGTCGTTCCGCCCGGACGCACGCTCAGCTTCTGACATACCGTTGTCAGCAGGTCGTCGCCGCCGCGCAGGACGCACGCCAGGCTCCGGCACACCCACAGCCGCGTCCGGCCCAGCTTGTTCTGCTCGCCGCGGAAGAAGCCGTAGAACGTCATCGCGTCGTTGACCTCGGCCGGGCTGAGGTCCAGCAGGTCGGCGATCTCGCGCACCGCCTCCAGCGGCACGCAACGCATCTCGTCCTGCACCAGATGCAGGGCCGGCAGCGTCGCCGCCTGTTTGCTCGGGTAGCGCGGCAAATAGTCGAGAATCCTCTGCCGCAGTTCCGCGCTCAGCACGCTCATCGGTCCAGCTCCGCCGCGATGATGTTAAGGCTGCCCAGCACGGCCACCACGTCGCTCAGCTGGTGGCCGACGATCAGGTACGGGAAGATCGCAAAGTGGATGAACGACGGCGGCCGCGTCCGCGCCCGGTAGGCCACGCCGCTGCCGTCGGACACGACGTAATAGCCCAGCTCGCCGTTGGGAGACTCGGTCGCGGCGTACACCTCCTCGACCGGCGGCTTCCACTGGCGGTTGGTCATGACCAGCTCGAAGTGCTGGATCAGCCCCTCGATGCTGCGATAAACCGACATTTGGTTGGGCAAAACGACCTTGCTGTCCACGTCCACGTTGACCGGCCCGGCCGGCAGGTTCTCGACGCACTGCTGAATGATCTTGA
Source organism: uncultured Planctomycetaceae bacterium (assembly GCA_963771935.1). GTDB lineage: Bacteria > Planctomycetota > Planctomycetia > Gemmatales > Gemmataceae > UBA4732. The sequence goes on from CAVYVK010000011.1 coordinate 996,552, forward strand.
TGCTCTCCAGCATCTCCTCCATGCGCACCAGATAGCGCGCCAGGCAGTCGCAGCCGTCGGAGCAGACCACCTTGAAGTCGAGCTGCGGATAAGCCAGATATGGCTCGTCCTTGCGCAGGTCGCGGAGGACGCCGCTGGCCCGCGCGATCGGCCCCGTGCAGCTGAGGTTGATCGCGTCCTCCTTGGAGAGATGGCCGATGTCTTTCAGCCGGTCGATGAAGATGCGGTTGCGGTTGAGCAGGCGCACCACGTCGGCGTGGGCCTTGGGGAAATCCTTGACGAAGGCGCGGATCTGCGCGATCGTATCGTCGCCGAGGTCGCGGAGCAGGCCGCCGACGCGCAGGTAGCTCGGGTGGTAGCGCTGGCCGGCCGCCGATTCGCAGATGTCGTAGATCTTTTCCTTCTGGTTGAAGGCGTACAGGAAGGCCGTGATGCCGCCGAGGTCGATCGCCGTCGCGCCGACGGTCAGCAGGTGGTCGTGGATGCGCATCAGCTCCGCGAACATCGTGCGGATGTACTGACACCGCGGCGTCAGCTGGATGTTCATCAGCTTCTCGACGGCCGCGAACCAGGAGACTTCGTTGGCGACCGGCGAAATGTAATTCATCCGATCGACGATGGTGCAATACTGATTGAAGTCGAGGTGCTCGCCGAGCTTCTCGAAGCCGCTGTGCAAATAGCCGATGTCGGGCACGGCCTTGACGACCGTCTCGCCGTCGAGGGTAAGGACGAGGCGCAGCGTGGTGTGCGTGGCCGGGTGCTGCGGCCCGAAATTGAGCGTCCAGAGGTAGTCCTTGTCCGCCCCCTCCGGCGGGGCGATGGCGTCGGCCAGTTCCAGGGGCATTTCTTCCTCCGAAATGACGAACGATGAATGATGAACGATGAATAAAAGACAATTCATCATTCATCGTTCATCATTCATCGTTCCGCTTATCCTTCCGCCCGCGTAATCAGCGGGAAGTTGTGCCGTTCGCCGCGGCCGCGCAGCGGGTAGTCGCTTGCGCAGCGGGAAGGCGGTGAATTCGTCCGGCATCAGGATGCGGCGCAGGTCGGGATGGCCGTCGAAGACCACGCCGAACATGTCGTAGACCTCGCGCTCCATCCAGTCGGCTCCGCGCCACAGCGGATAGCACGACGGCAGCCGCGGCTCCGGATCGTTGACGAACGTCTTGACGAACAGCCGCCGGCCGGTCGCCGTGTTTACGAGGATGTACCAGACCCCATAACGGTCCTTTGCGCCGGGATAGTGCAGGTAGTCGGCGCCGCCCAGCTCGGCCAGCATGTCGAAGCTGCAATCTCCCTTCAGGAACTCCAGAAAGGCGTATAAACGCTCCGGCCCGACGTGGACGCGGCGGTTGTCGCGGAAGTCCGACGCGGTGAAAGAGTCGGCCCCGAACCGCTCGCGGAGCTTCGCCAGGATTTCTTCGTGGGTCATCGCCCGTCGCCCCTTCGGGCGTCCCCTTGCAGCCGCGTGGCGGTGGCGTAACTGCCCGGCGCCACCAGCAGGTCGGCCGGCGGCTCCTCCGGCCCCAGCGCCTTGGGCGCCTCGGACTGCACCCGCTTGACGAACTCCGAGCCGGACACGGTGCCGGTGCGCGTCACCTTGGCCTGGATGTCCAGGAGCGCCTGGAGGATCTGCTCCGGCCGCGGCGGGCAGCCGGGGATGTACACGTCCACCGGGATGAAGCGGTCAATGCCCTGCACCACGGCATAGGTGTCGAAGACGCCGCCCGAGGAGGCGCAGGCGCCCATCGAGATGCACCATTTCGGCTCGGGCATTTGCAGCCAGATGCGCTGCAGCACGGGCATCATCTTCATGGCCACGCGGCCGGCCACGATCATGAGGTCGCACTGCCGCGGGCTGAAGCGGATGGCCTCGGCGCCGAAGCGGGCGATGTCATAGCGCGACGCGACGACGGCCATCAGCTCGATGGCGCAGCAGGCCGTGCCGAACGGCATCGGCCACAGGCTGTTCTTCCGCGCCGCGTTGGCGGCCCAGTCGAGCATATGGGTCAGTTTGCCGAAGAAAACGTCCCCGCCGCCCTCTACCGCCATCGGAACACCCCCTTCCGCCAGGCGTAGACGTAGGCCAACACCACGGTGGCCAGGAACGCCAGCACCTCCCAGAAGACCGGCCAGCTGAAGTCCTTCGGGATCAACGGCTGGTCGCCCGACGCGGCCGCCCACGGATACAGGAAGAGCAATTCCACGTCGAACACGAGAAACAGGATGGCGATCAGGTAAAACTTCACGTCGAAGCGCTGGCGGGCGTCGCCGATGGGATCCATGCCCGATTCATACGGCATCTGCTTGACGGGCGTCTTGCGTTTCGGCCCAAGAATCCAGGGCACAATCAAGGCCGCGGCCGAGAAGGCGATGACAACCGCCAAGTAGATAAAGATCGGGTAGTAGGTGGATAGGCTGAAATCCATGTGCGGCGCTCCCGGCGACGGACTTTGTGATTTTTTTCACGAAGTCAGCCAAAAAGAAGCCCCGACGCTTGCGTCGAGGTGGGAACCCGAGCGGCGATGCTCTAGGGGCATGATAGGAAGGAGAAACCGCGGGTCAACCACGGAACACACGGAAAACACGGAAAAGAAAAACCGACGCTTCCTTCGTCCCCCTCCCTCTCGTTCATTTTCGTGTCTCGTGTAAACTAAGCGGGCCGGGAGGGAAACACACCTTGAGACGGGGCGGCCTCTTCCGGTCAAGCCGGCCGAGGGAATCCCGCAATGTCCGACCAGACGATCCTGATTGTAGAGGACAACGAGATTCAGCGCGAGGGGGTCGCCGCCGTGCTGCGGAAGGCCGGCTACAGGGTGATCCTGGCCTCCGACGCCACAGAGGCGATCGCCTTGCTGACGAAGGGCGGCTCCGCGAACCTGATCCTTCTGGACATGATGATCCCGCAGCCGGGGACGGACGGCTGGCGCTTCATGGAGCGGCGGAAGAAGAGGCCCGTCCTAGCTTCCGTGCCGGTCCTCATCATGACCGCAATGGGCATCGCCAGCGACGCCTGGGCGGCCTCCCTCGGCGCGTGCGCCCTGATCCGCAAGCCGATGGAAGTGGAACTCTTGCTGTCGAAAGTCAAGGAGTGCCTGGACGGGTGCTGAAACGAGCCGCCGAACGGCGAAGGCGGCCCGTCCGCTTTCCGTGCGATTCCGGTAAAAATGTGCAAAGCCATTCTGTGGTTTATTTCGTATAGGCGTAGTCTACAAATCCGATCATCATCTCGTCCCACGTCTGATCGCCCCAGCGCACCGTTTTGGTCGGATCGGGGTTGTTGAGGTTGTCCTTCGAGTTGTCGTAGTGGGCCGTGCATTCGATCTTCGTGCCGGCCGGCAGGTGCAGCGGCTTCTCCAGCCGGTAGGTGGACTGCCACGAGAAATCGTAATGCGGCACCGACAGCAGCGTTTCGCGCTTGCCGTCGGGATAGACGACTTCGTACTTGAAATCCTTGCCGCGCAGGTGCATGTGCGGCAGGAAGCTCAAAAGGTCGGCGTCCTGGTCGAAGACCGTTTCGGACTTCGCCTCATAATTGCTGTCGCCGGCCGGGATGGTGAGCCGCTTCTGAGTGATGGCCCGTGTGCGGACCTCGGCCTTCGGCGGTTCCTTGGCGAAGATGAGTCCGACCGACGATCGGTCCTTCTGCTCGACGCCGTTGGGCGTGTAGTGCAGCTGGAAAGCGAGGATGGCGCCTTTCGGTAGGCGCTTGGCCGTGCCGGGCGCGAGGACGGTCCCCAACTCGCCGGGGGCGAAGGCGGTCAGGAAGCCGTCGCCGATGCCGTCGCCGGTCTTCTCGCGCATCAGGCCGCCGAAGCCGGGCTTCACGACGTAGACGATGATGTGATGCACCACGGCCGGGTTGCCCGGCCGGGCCTCGGCGGCCTGGATCCAGCGGTCCTCGTCGAAATGGGTTTCGACGATGAAATATTGATATTTCACGCCTCTCGGGCCGGCGTCGGCCGGGACCGTGTATTCGTCCGGCATGGTGAACACCACGTCTGGCTTGCCGATCCTCCAGCCCTCCGCGAACCGCTTTTCGGGCGGCAGGTCGGCGGGGTCGCCCTTGGGACAGCCCTGATCGATCCAGGCGAGCAGGGTGGTCCGGTCGGCGTCGGCCAGGCTGCGGTCGTTCTGGAACTTGCCGAAATGCGGGTCGGCCAGCCACGGCGGCATCCGCTTCTGCCGCACCACTTCGCCGATGCTGTCGGACCAGGCGACGGCGTCTTCATACGTCAACAGCGGCATCGGCGCGACCTGTCCCGGCCGGTGGCACTCCTGGCAATTGCGTTGCAGCACGCGCGCCACGTCCTTGCTGAAGGTGACGCTGCCGTCGGCCTTCGGCTTGACGACGCGCTCGATGAAACAGCCGGCCGCCGTCGTGGACGGCTGCGACACCGGCTTGCCGGCCAGCACTTCGTCGATGGCCTCGGCCAGATCGCGGCGGGTCGGCGCCGCGCGCTTGTAGCCGACGCCGTACTGGTCGTCGATGCGGCCCTGGTAGACGACGTTCCGCGATCCGTCGAGGAGGAAGACTTCCGGCGTGCGTTTGGCGCCGAACCGATCGGCGACGACGTTGGCCGGGTCGCGCAGCACGGGGAAGGGCAGGTCGTATTTCTTCGCATGGCCGGCGATGCGCGGCGGCGTGTCGTTGCAGTTGCTGTTGACGCCAAGGAAGGCGACGCCCTTGTCGGCGTAGGTCTTCGCCATCTCCGCCAGGCGCGGCATGTAGGCGTTGTTGATCGGACATTCCGTACCGATGAAGACGACGACCACGGCCTTCTTCGCCTTGAGATCGCCGAGCGAAACCGGCTTGTCGGTCTGCACGTCCTGGAGCGTGAAGTCGGCAATCTTGGCGACGGCCGGCGCGGCGGGTTCGGCGCGGAGGGCGCAGACGATCAGGGCCGGGATGACAAGGAGGACGGCGAAGGGAGCGAGACGGCGCATGAGGTTTCCTCAGCGGGATGATGCGGGGGGCGAGGACTGTACCCGCGTTCGGGCCGGTGGGTTTCAGGGGGTCGGCGGCGGGAGTTTCCGCACCCAGGCGCGAAACCGGCGGACGATGGCATTCTCATCCACTTTGCCTCGCAGGTCGAGGAACCGTTGGAGGTTGGCTGGCTTGAGCGGCGGCAGCGCCTGGCTGACAGGCGCCACGGCGTAGTTCCCGCTCGGCTCAAGTAATTCAAAGGAAATGCCGCTCTTGCTTATTCGCCAAACCTCCGGCATTCTGAGAGATGCGTAGATGGGCATACGGGGGATGCAGCTGCGGGTCACTTCGATTTCAATAACGAGGTCCGGCGGAGGGTCGTGGCGAAGATCGAGCCGCTCCTTGTTCCGCACAAGAAGTTCATTGGCGATCCAGAAACACTCATCCGGCTCCAGCCCACGCTCCGCCTTTCGTCGGCGGAATGTCGTCGATTTGCCGGATTTGACGGCAAGCCCACGTTCCTCCGTCCAAGCAACAACCAACCGTCCCAGCAAGGCGGCTTGATGTTCGTGTTCGTGGGTTAGGGTCACGACCTCCAGGGTCCCCCGGTCATAGGTGATGCGGACGTGCCGGCGTTCGTCGAAGAGTTTGAGCCAACCCGTGTAGGCGCTCCACGGCTCGCTGAAGAGAATAAATCGTTGCTTGGTCGGAATTCGGACTGTGGACATGGGGCCTCCGGGATTGCACCGTCCTGTCTGCTATTATTGTACCGGGTCGCCGCCGGTACACGGCAACTTCTTGCCCAGGACCAGCATTGGCGGCCGCGCGTCAACCGGCGGTCTCCCCCGAACCCTTTGAATGACACGGTTCACGGGAAACCGCCGGCTCGGCCGTCAGGGTGTGATGTTAGTGGATGATCTTGCAGTCGGGCAGCGCCTTCTGGAGTTCGGCGACGCCCGCGGCCGTCACCTTCGTGAGCACGAGGTTCAGCGTCTGCAGCCCCTTGAGGGCGGCCAACTCCTTCAGCCCGGCATCCGTCACCCCCGGGCAGTTGCTGATGAGCAGCGACTGTAGCCCCTTGAAGGCGGCCAGTTCCTTCAGCCCTGTGTCCGTCACCTTCGTTTCGCGGAGGCCCAGGTTCTGCAGCCCTTTTAGGTCGGTCAGTTCCTTCAGCCCCGCGTCCGTCACCTGCGTTTTGGCGAGGTCCAGGTTCTGCAGCCCTTTTAGGTCGGTCAGTTCCTTCAGCCCCGCGTCCGTCACCTTCGTTTCGCTGAGGTCCAGCGATTGCAGCCCCTTTAACGCAGCCACTTCCTTCAGCCCCGCGTCCGTCACCTGCGTGCGACGGAGGTGAAGCAACTGCAGCCCCTTGAGGGAGGCCAGTTCCTTCAGCCCCGCGTCTGTCACCTTCGTGTCATTGAAGTTCACTTCGACAACCGGCTTGGCAGGGTCGTTGGTGTCGCGGAAAACCGTACCGCCGAGCTTCTCGACGGTCTTCGCGGCCTGATCCTCGGCGTCGTCGGCGCGGAGTGGCGCGGCCGCCAGCAGCAATAGGCAGGCGGCCAGGGGAAGGAGACGACACGACATGGGTTCACGCTTTCAAAGAAGTAGGGGCGATGGAGGAGATGCTACCACCCCGCCGCGGCCCCCGCCAGCACGAAACCTGCGATACCCGCTCTCTCACGCCAGCTTCTTCACCAGCACCAGCGACCGTCGGCCGCTCTTGTCATACCGCTCGCGCCGCGGCGGCGGCAGGTCGTCCGGCGCGCCGGTCGTGAAGCCGCCCTTCTGCTGGAAATAGTTGAACGCCTGCGTGGACAGGCAGAACAATTCCGACGCCCCCAGCGTGCGGGCCTGCGTCTCGGCGTACTGCATCAGCTTGGCGCCGATGCCCTGGTTCTCGTAGCGGGCATCGACGCACACCGCCGCCAGCTCCGCCTTGCTCCATTGCGGATAGAAATGCAGCGCGGCGCACGCCACCGGGTTGCGGTCCACCTCGAAGACGTAAAAGTCGTCGATCTGCCGTTCGATCTCGGCCCGCGTCCGCCGCACCAGCTCGTCGTTGGCGACGCCGGCCTTCGTCAGCCCCAGGATGGCGCGGATGTCCTTGCGCGTGGCTCGGCGGATGGCCTGGTACTCGTTGGCGTGGATGAGCGTGCCGATGCCCTCGTTGGAAAAGACCTCGGCCAGCAGCCCCTCCTCGACCCGGCCGTCGATGATGTGGACACGCTCGACGCCGCCGCGGGCCGCCCGTACGCCCTGCTCCAGCTTCGACGCCAGCGGCCCCGGCAGGTCGGTTCGGTGCTTCTTCAAGAGGGCGTCGGCCTCGTCCACCGACAGCTGGCGCATCAGCTCCGCCTCTGGGCCGTCCTCCTGCGACGTGCGGACGCGCACGCCGGGGAAGGTGGTCAGGTAGATCAGCTTGACGGCCTGGAGGGCGCGGGCCACCTCGACGGCGATGTTGTCGGAGTTGAGGCGGTAGGAATTGCCCTCGCCGTCGCTGCCGACCGGCGGAATGACCGGCACGATGTCGCTCTGGAGGAGGGCGTGGAGCAGCGTCGTATCCACGCGCTCGACGCGGCCGGTCCAGCGATGATCGACGCCCTGGAGGATGCCGGCGGGATGGGCGACGACGGCGTTGGAGACGGCCCCGCGCAGGTCGGCCGTCGAGAGGCCTTCCAGCAATTCGTGCGAGACGCGGTTGGCGGCCAGCAGGGCGACGCGCAACGTCTCGTCGTCGGTGACGCCGGAGCCGTCGAAGTTGGACGGCGTGATGTGGAAGGCGTCGGCCAGCCGGAGGACCTGATGGCCGGCCCCGTGGACCAGGACGACGCGAATGCTCAGGCTGCGCAGTAGAGCGACGTCGAGAAGCAGGTTGCGGAAATTCTCATCCTCGACAACGGCGCCGTCCAGCGCAATGACGAAGACCCGGTCGCGGAAGCGCGGAACGTAGCGGAGGATCTCGCGCAGGTCGGTCAAGCGTAGCATGAGTACGTGGTCCGTGATCGGCCTTTGGGATGTCGTTTTCCGCCCCGGAGGGGCGGCGGTGAATAGCCAGGGGTGAAACCCCTGGAGGCCGGGGCCAGTCCACTGGTCGTTTCATCAGCCCCGGAGGGGCGGCGGAGCCTGAATGCGGGCGCGCTCACCTCCGCCCCTCCGGGGCTGGAGGGGGAGGGCGCTGCACGTCCCGGCCTCCAGGGGTTTCACCCCTGGCTATTCACCGCCGCCCCTCCGGGGCGGAAAGCCTGACTGAGTTTGACGCCCACTATACACTGATAGCAGGAATGGCAATCACGGACCATCGACGAAGGGCAGCGGACTATGGTTGAAAAAGTGGTCATCATCGGCTCCGGCCCCGCCGGCTGGACGGCGGCGATCTATGCGGCCCGCGCCAACCTGGCGCCGCTGGTCTACGAGGGGGCGCACTCGGCGGAGAACCACGCCAAGGGCATGGCGCCGCTGGGCCAGCTGAACCTCACCACGGAGGTCGAAAACTTTCCAGGCTGGCCCTACGGCGACACGCGCGAGTACCTTAAGACGGCCCTTCACCCGGATCGGCAGCCTCACTGGGTTCAGACAAAAGGAAAACAGCCGAGCCACGGGATCAACGGCCCCGAGTTGATGGAGTTGATGCGGCGCCAGGCCGAGAACTTCGACACACGGATCATCACCGATGACATCGTGAAAGTGGACTTCAAGGTCCGGCCGTTCCAGCTCTATCCCGGCGAGGGCGGCGTGGTGGAGGCGCATACCGTCATCGTGGCGACGGGGGCGCGGGCGAACTACCTCGGTTTGCCGTCGGAGGAGAAGTACAAGAACCAGGGCGTGTCGGGATGCGCGGTGTGCGACGGCGCCTTGCCGCGCTTCCGCAACAAGCCGCTGGTGGTGGTGGGCGGCGGCGACTCGGCCGTGGAAGAGGCGACGTATCTGACCAAGTTCGCCAGCACGGTCTTTCTGGCCCACCGGCGCGACCAGCTGCGGGCCAGCAAGATCATGCAGGCGCGAGCGCTGGAGAACCCGAAGATCACGATGAAATGGAACTCCACGGTGGACGAGGTGCTGGGCGACGACAAGCAGGGCGTGACGGGCGTGCGGCTGAAAAGCACGGTCGGCGGCCCGATGGAGACGCTGCCGGTGAGCGGAATGTTCCTGGGCATCGGCCATACGCCGAACACGGACTTCCTGGCCGGGCAGCTGGAGCTGGAGCCGAACGGTTACGTCCGCTGGACCAAGCCGGCGCGGACGAACACGAGCGTGGACGGGGTATTTGCGGCCGGCGACGTGGCGGACAGCTATTATCGCCAGGCGGTGACGGCGGCGGGCACCGGCTGCATGGCGGCGCTGGACGCGGAGCGCTGGCTGGCCGAACACCATATCGAGTGAGGCGGCTGATGGCGCCGATTGAAACGATTGTGGAAACGGGCGTTTACGCGAACGACCTCGCCGCGGCGGAGGCGTTTTATCACGACGTGCTGGGCCTGGAGGCGTTCGGCCGCGAGGCGGGGCGGCACGTCTTCTTCCGCGTCGGAACGTCGTCAATGCTGCTGATCTTTCGGGCCGCCGCCACGCTCAAGGGCGACGGACTGCCGGCGCACGGGCGCGGGGGCCGGGACATTTTGCTTTCGGCGTACGCGACCAAACGCTGGAGGCGTGGAAGGAGCGGCTGACGGCGCACGGCGTCGCGGTGGAGAAGGAAGTGACGTGGCCGGGCGGCGGGCGGTCGATCTACTTCCGCGACCCGGCGGGGAACTCGGTGGAGATCCTCACGCCGGGGGTGTGGGGGTTGGCGGAGGGGTGGTAGCATTGCGATCGGCGAGGGCAATGAAGAAGTCGCATCGCCATGAGAAGCGAGGGAGCCGCCGTGATTCAGTCAATCGAGATCCAAGGCTTCCGTGGCATCCGAGAAGGCTCGCTGGCCGGCCTGACGCCGCTGGTGGTGCTGGTCGGCCCGAATGGGTCTGGGAAATCCACTGTTATTGAGGCGATGCTGGTTGGGGCCAGCCCCCTTACTGGCGACGCACTCGTCCAGGTGATTCGCCGCCATGAAGCCGGTGGAAGCGATCCGCGCTGGCTGCTTTGGAAGGCCGGCGACTACAGTCCAAGTCAGATTACTGTGCTAACCGCAACTGGCAAGCAACGTGTCTGCAAGTTGGAACTCATCCGGGGCATGCCGGCGTCGCATACGCGAATCGTCTACCAAGTGCTTGATGACGGCGCTAGCCACGGGCAACCGAGTATTGATGCAGTAAACAGGCGATACGTCAGCCACGGGTCACTTGGGTTTCGGCCTCTAGAGGATTTGCAAGAGGTCAACCTCGTCGAGGGGTACACAACGGGCTTCCAAAAGCCGCTATCGGACGTGTACACAATGGCTGTTCACAGGGGCAAGAGAGAAGATGTCACGGACATCGTGGCGAAGGCGGCGCCGGGCTTGACCGGCGTGGAAATCCTGACGGAAAATGCTGTCCCTTTCGTATACCTTGTGTACGGAAAGGATGGGGCGGTGCCGGCGAGCCTTTCGGGCGACGGCATCCTGTCGCTCCTCCGATTTAGCCTGGAACTGGCTGCTAGCGGAGGCGGCGTAGCTTTGCTGGAGGAACCGGAAGTCCATCAGCACCCTGCGGCCATCCGCCAGACCGCCAAAGTGATCCTGGCAGCCATCCGCCGAAACATCCAGGTTGTGCTGACGACGCACAGCCTGGAGTTGATCGACGCGCTCTTGGCCGAGGCAACCGACGGCGATCTGAAGCAACTCAGTCTCTATCGCGTCCAGCTGCAACAAGGCGTGCTGAAATCTCATCGCCTTTCGAGTTCCGAGGTGGTGTTCGCGAGGGCCCAGATCGAGGACGATCTGCGATGAACAAGGAGTCACGTATCCTGTGTGAGGGCTATCATGACCGCGCTTTCTGGGCCGGATGGCTGCTGCGCATGGGCTGCACCGACCGGAGCCGTAAGCCGGGAGTAAAAGGGAGATTCCAGGTCTTGTTTCCGTGGGGCGCCAGATTGGGGAAAGGACAGTATGCCTATCGCTCGAAAAGCGATGAGTTCACTACCATCTGTCCTTGCGAGGGCAGAGGGAACATCCTTGCGGAAGCGCGGGCAAGGCTGAAGGCGCGGGACTCGGAACCGTTGAGCCGTTTGGTCGTCAACCTGGACCCCGATACACATGCTGATGGAACAAGCGCTGCATCCACCGGCTTGAAGAGGGACGACCTAACGGCGATCATACAGAACGAGTTCGATCCTTCAGCGACCATCAACTCGGACGAGGAAATTGAGATCGACAAAGGAGAAACAAGGGTATCTCTGGTCCGATGGGAAGTGTTCGATCCTCCTGCGCCAGGACTTCCCAATCAGCAAACTCTAGAGCGGCTCGTCTGTGCGGCGATCGTCGCTACATATCCCGGTCGGGCCAAGGCCGTACAAGACTGGTTGGACGCGCGCCCCGACCCGCCGGCCGCCAGCCCCAAGGACCATTCTTGGTCCTACATGGCAGGCTGGAACTCCGAAAACAGCTGCGATTTCTTCTACCAGAACCTATGGAACGACGCCAGCGTCGTTGCCCAGCTCGAATCCCGCCTACGAGCATCGGGCGCCTGGCGCATTGCCGAATTGCTCGCCACCTGAGAAGAGGGCGGCCCATGAACCTCTACGACCTTCTGCTGCAAAAGACGTCAACAAGGGCCGCTTACCCAAAAACCTAGAAACAGCGAAATCATGTGGGTCCGAGAACGTGGTTGCATCGCCGACCGGGTCGGGGTAGCCTGGAGGCATGAACACCCCGCCGCATCCCCTGTCCCCTCGCCCCGCCACGCGCCGCCAGTTCCTGCTCCAGGCCGGCGGCGGCTGCGGGGCGCTGGCCCTGTCGTGGCTGCTGGCCCGCGACGGCCGCGCCGCCGACGCGGCCGCCAATCCGCTCCGCGCCAAACCGCCGCATTTCGAGGCCAAGGCGAAGGCCGTCATCTTCCTGTTCATGGTCGGCGGCCCCAGCCACATCGACCTATTCGACCCCAAGCCGGAGCTGAATAAGCACCAAGGCAAGCCGCTGCCGGAGAGTTTCGGCCGGCCCGTCAGCCAGTTCACCAAGGGCGATACGCCGCTGCTCGCCAGCACGCGCACCTTCAAGAAGTACGGTCAATCCGGCCTCGAAATCTCCGACCTGACGCCGAACCTGGCCGGCTGCGTGGACGACATCGCCTTTTTGCGGTCCTGCTGGTGCACCAGCACCGTCCACGCCCCGGCCATGTACGACCTGCACACCGGCCGCACGCAGATGGGTTGGCCGAGCCTCGGTTCGTGGGTGACGTACGGCCTGGGCAGCGTCAGCGACGACCTGCCGGCCTACTGCGTGATGACGCAGCCGGAGGGCACGCCGGAGGGCGGGGCGCCGTGCTGGGGCGCGGGTTCCTGCCCGCCGTCTACCAGGGCACGCTCCTCCGCAAGGGCGCCAATCCCATCCTCAACCTCAAGCCGCCGGCCGACGTCGGCGCCGAGGAGCAGCGGCGCACCCTCGACCTGCTCCGCTCCATGAACGCCGCCGACCTCGACCCCGACGACGCCGAACTGTCGGCCCGCGTCGCCAGCTATGAACTGGCCTTCCGGATGCAGGCCCACGCCCCGGAGGCCGTCGATCTGACCCGCGAGACGGCCGCCGTCCGCACCGCCTACGGATGCGACGACCCGCGCACCGCCGACTTCGGCACGCGCTGTCTGCTGGCCCGCCGGCTGGTGGAGCGCGGCGTCCGCTTCGTGCAGCTCTATTCCGGCGGCGGCCCGCTCGTCACCCAGTGGGACGCCCACGACGACGTCAACGACAACCACGAACGGATGTGCGCCCGCGTCGATCGGCCGATCGCGGCGCTCTTGAAGGACCTCGAAGCAGCGCGGCCTTCTGGACACGACGCTGGTGGTCTGGTGCAGCGAGTTCGGCCGGACGCCGATGTCGCAAGGCGGCAAGGGCCGCGATCACAACCCCTACGGATATACGATGTGGCTTTCCGGCGGCGGCGTCAAGGGCGGCCAGGCGGTCGGCGCCACGGACGAGTTCGGCCTCAACGCCGTCGAGCGTCGCGTCGGCGTCCACGACTTTCATGCGACGATCCTGCACCTGCTGGGGCTAGACCACAAGAAGCTGACGTACCTCCACGGCGGCCGCGACGAGCGGCTGACCGACACGGCGGGCGAAGTGGTGGAGGAGGCGCTGGCCTGACGGGGTACGGTTCTCAAACCAGCGGCGGCTGCCCCCACGGCGGCGGGAAGGCGCCGTGGACGTAGCGCTGGGCCAGCTCCAGGTAGTGCGTGGAAATGGCGTGCGTGCGGCGCAGCTCCTCGTCGGTCACTGCGCGGACCACGCGGCCCGGCACGCCCATGACGACGGAGCGCGGCGGGATGCGCCGCTTCTCGGTGACGAGGGCGCCGGCCGCGATCACGCACTCCGGGCCGATCTCGCAGCCCGTCAGCAGCAGCGCCCCGATGCCGATCAGGCTGTCCCGGCCGATGAGCCGGCCGTGCAGCACCGCCCGATGACCGACCACCACGCCCTCCTCCACGTCCATCGGCTGGTCGCGGTCGGTGTGGACGATGCAGCCGTCCTGGACGTTGACGCGCGGGCCGAGCGTGATCCGCGCCAGGTCGCCGCGCACCACGCAGCCGAACCACAGGTTGACGCCGGCCGATAGCACCACGTCGCCGGCGACGATCACGCCCGGTGCCAGGTAGAAATCACGGATCGCTTGCATCGCTTTTCCTCGCTTGCCGGCGAAAGGGCTATTGTAGGGCGGCCCGGTCGGGGCCGCCACGCGGAGGAGGGCGATCAAGGGAAGGGACGTGCGGGTTTCTGGGGAAAATCAGTGTTAGATATTGACACCGATTTTTCCCGCCCGGAAGGCTGCGGTGCGACCGGCCATTTCTTCGATTATGGAGAGAGGGCGGGCGCCGCTCCAATCAAATCAGGCCAGGGGTCAAGGCGGCCTGTAAAACAGAACTTGGCGTCGGCAGACCGCCGTTCGGGCGTAGGCCGGGTTCTTGCTTCGCGGGGAGGCCGACCTTTTCCGCGTTGCCTCGTATAGGCAGGTGGGCGGATGATCTTGGGTCACGGGATCGACGTTGCAGACCTCAGCCGGGTCCGGGTTCTCCTCACGCAAATGGAGGATGACTTTCTGCTCAGCACGTTCACGGCTGCTGAACGCGAAGCCGAGTGCCTTCCAGAAGATCGCGTGCCGTTCTTTGCGGGCCGACTGGCGGCGAAGGAGGCAGTCCTGAAGGCCTCGGTACCGGCTTCGCCGGCGATGTTGCCATGCGTCAGGTGGAGGTCATTCGCCTTCCAGGCGGAAGCCCAGAGGTTCGGCTCCGCGGGGCGGCAAAGGAGGCGGCAGACAAGCTCGGGGTCGGCCGCTGGCTCATCAGCATCAGTCACACCGAGACGATTGCCGTCGCGAGCGTGATCGCCGTTAAGGCCTGATGGGACGATCACTCCGCTGGTGTCGCAGTGATCGTCCGGTGGTCAAGATCCAGTATCAGCACGCCGCCATGATTGCGTTCGATGACGCGCCACGCGGCGAATCCTTGAACGATGGCGTCTTCCCACTCGCCAGTGGAACACTTCGCCACCTCCAGACCGCTCGCCATCCACTTGATGGACCGTAGCATCTCGGAGCTGACGCTCGCCTTGCCCTGTAGCCAGTTATACTCCTTCGCGTGGCTGAACACGAACAGGGAGACCGCCTCCTCCGCCGCCTTCGCACGCGCCCCGTCCTCCACGTCGTCCACTTCGGGGCGTGATTTCCGCTTCCGGTCCAGCAGCCAACGGGTAATGGGAGACCATCCGAGGACGGCCGCGAACGCGTAGTGGAAGGTGTCGTGGAATCTGTACCCGTCCATGGCATAGGCGTTATCCGTCAGGTGGTCGCCGAGTTTTCGGCTGCCGAGGTATGCCTGCACGACCGTGCGCCCTCCTCGTCCCTCTTCTGCTTTCAGGTGGACGTGCTCTGTTGAAATCCTTGGCGGGGCGGGCGTATAATGGTATTATGAACACCAGCAGACCGATGACCAAGTCGCCTCGGGCCGTGGCCCAAGAGGCGCTGCGCCTGGCGCGGGAGGTTCTGCCCGCCTATTCGTCGAAGTTCTCCCGCAAGGACTTCACCCAGCACCAACTGTTCGCCGCCCTGGCCCTGAAGACCTTCTTCAAGACCGACTACCGGGGCGTCGTCCGGTTGCTGGCCGACTTCGCCGAGTTGCGCGAGGATCTCGGCCTGGCCGCGGCGCCCCACTACTCGACCCTCTGCTATGCCGCCAAGCGGCTGCTAAAAAAGGGGCGTTCGTCGTACTCCTCTTCCGCGCCACCGTGCGCGCACAGGAAGGCGGGTTGATCGGCGCGAAGCCGACGGCCGCCATCGACGCCACCGGCATGGAGAGCCGCCACACGTCCCGCTACTTTTTCAAGCGGGCCGGCCGTAAACACAACTCCAGGCTGTGGACCAAGTTGGCCGTGGCCTGCGACACGGCCAGCCACTTCTTCACCGCAGCCACGGTCAGCCTCGGCCCCGCCAACGACGCGCCGCAGTTCCGCCCTCTCATGGCCCAGGCGTCGCTGGCGGTCGGCTACGACCGGGTGCTCGGCGACGCGGCGTTCGACGGCGAGGAGAGCCACCGCTACTGCCGGGAGGACTTGGGCGTCCGCTCGACGGTGATCCCGATCAACCGGCGGAACGGGGGGCGGAAGTGGCCCAAGACTCGCTACCGGCGGCAGATGGTCAAGCGGTTCCGCAAGAAGCCGCGGGGCAGCCGGCACAAGCGCGTCTACGGGCAGCGCTGGCAGGCGGAGAGCGCCTTCTCCCGACACAAGCGGCTGCTCGGCTCGGCGATGCGGGGCAAGTCGGATGCGTCGCGCGAACACGAGTGCTACCTGCGGGTACTCACCCACAACCTCATGCTCCTCGCCGCTACAGGTTAGAGGATTTCAACAGAGCAAGGTGGACGCGAAGGCGGCGCGGCAGCCGTTCGGCCTCCGGATATACCGCATCGAAAGCCTCGCGCACTCCCGTCAAGCCGCAACGCTGGCCCCATCTCTCTCGGCTCTTATCGAGGTTGAGTTCGGCGATCCGGTTCAGATCAAATCCGAGTTTCGTCGCGAGGTTAGCGACGTACCACAGTACGTCACCCAGTTCCTCGGTGAACCGTTCGCGGAACAGTTCAGGTGCGTCGCCGTCCCGCAGCGCCTTCTTATATTCGCTCTGAAGTTCGCCGACTTCTCCCGCCAACCCCAGGAGCGGCATTGTCAGGTTGGCGCCCCCGTCCGTGGGCAGGCAGTCGGTTTCGGACGCGGCCAACTGGTACGAGTGCAGGTCCATGATTCGTCCTCGCTTAATCGGTTCTGCGGCACTGGCTGATTATCCGGTCGTTGATTTTCCACTTGGGCGGGAACCAGTAGTCGATCACGGCCTCATTCGGGCGGAACTTCTGCTTAATCCGCGTCCTATCGGACACACCCTTCACGTCCGGGTGGCTCTGGCGGGCGTACTTGCCGACCTCGCAAAACAGGTTCTGGCAATCGATCAATTGTAAGGGCCTTCCCCACAGAGAGCGAAAGGCCAACCCTAATCGTCGAAACTCGGCGTCTTGACGGTCGGCCATGAAGCCGATGACTTCTGTCGGCGTCAGTCCGCCCGTGTCCGTAAAGCACTTTTTGATACCGTCCAGTGCCCCTGGACCGGGGACCACAAACTCGTCCTCGCCGAAGGCCGCGATCTCGCTGTAGTTGACATCGGTGATGAATTGGTACGCCAAGAAATCACCAAGCGAAGGGTAATCAATTAGCAGGTCAAACCCCCGTTGCATGCGCCCCGCGTCGGCGATCTTGCGCGGTAGGCCATCGGCCATCATCTTCGCCAGCAGGGCTAGGTGGTTGCTGTGCTTGCTGGCGTAGCCGAACTTCCCGGCGGAGGGGATGATGTAGGCCGCCGAGTAGATCCGGCGCGCCGAGGCCATCGCCTTCGTCAAAATGGCGTCGTACCGCTTGAAGCCGTACTCCGCCCACGTCACCGGGCCAACCTCGCGCTCGAGCAACTCCCACGTCTCGATTTTGTTGAACAGCTTGAACAAGATTGTCCGGAAAAATACCTCCTCGGCCGTCGCTGGCAGGTCGTCGCGGTAGATCACGCGCCGGATCAGAAACTGGCTGACGCGATCCGCCGCGCGGTAGGCGTTCGTGAACTTGAACTCCGCGAGGATCTCATCTTCGGTCCACGGGGGCGGCTGGCCGGCGGCGCGGGCGAAAAAGATCGCCTGACGCTCGGCCGCGAACCGCCAATATGTGTCGTAAACCGGCGTCGGTTTGAGCGGCGCGATGTCCGGCGGCGGGGCGTCTGGCCATTTCCGGGCCGACCGCGGTTCCGACTCGAAGAGCGACGTATTCCAGGTCTTCCTTACGCGATCCTCAGCCATGAGCGATCACCGCCTCATCCGGGACGACATCGATACCCGCGATGCGTTCCGCTTCCCGGATAAGTGCGTCCCGCGACGGACCAGCCTTGGGCGCCTTGTCCATTTTCTGGACGTTGGCGAAGCAGGTGAACCGCGCCAACCTTAGCCCCGACTGTGCGGCCACGAAGGCACCGAGGCGGCATAAGCCGAGCCAGTTCCCGTAAGCCTTTGCATACAACTGCTGGGTCGCGTAGAACGCGCTTAGCTCCAGCGCGCGGTTCTCGATGTCCGTGTTGAACGCGATATGCTGCAGGCACGGGAAGCAGGGCTGGCCCGACGTGGTCAGGTCGCGGAACGGGTCGAACGTCGCCGCCTGCAATTGCATCCGCGCCACGGTTCGGCCTTTCTCGACGCTCCTCTTCAGCTGGCGGATCACGTGCTCGATCTGATTGCCCGATGCGTCGAGCGCCTTCGTCGCCTCGTAGCCCAGACTAGCGCCGGTCTTATGGTTCAGCCCGAACCCGAACAGCCGGCCGAAGTACATGCCGCCGCGGTTCTTGGTCGGCTCCCAACTCGTGAACGCGCAGGCTGAGCATGGCCTCGCGGTAGAACTCCTCTCGGTCCTCTGCGCATAGCTTCCAGATCCGATCCGGGAAAATTGTGCATGCGATCATCTCGACCGTGTGGTACTCTTCGCCGTCGGACCTCAGGCACTCATCCAGAGCGATCACCATCGGGTGTTTCAGCGTATCGGGGAGTACGACCCCCGCCGGCGAGTGGACAGTCACCGCGAACGGTGCGATCTCCCGGCCTGGTGTCCGCCGCATTTGTAGGTAGGCCTTGGCCCACGCCGCCGCCAGGTCGGTCTCTTCCCGGCATCCGAACGCCTCACTACTCATCGTCGCCTTCCTCCCGCTCAAAATGCCTGCAACGCGCCAACCCGACGTACTTGTCCATCATCGCACGGACCATCACGGCCCACTTCCCATCCCTGGAATAGGTTCGCACCATTCCCGGTCGCCGGACGTGGAACAACGGCCCGCGCGGCGTGTCCTCCACCGTCGCGACCCGGTCGTGTTCCATCTCAGTACCGGGCGGCATGAGCACGGCCGCGCCGACCTCCGTGTCCACCGTCTTGAGTGTGTGGTGCCGGTCGATGACCGTCAGGCGAGCCTTGGCCTGCGCCGAGCAGCCCGCGGCGAATCGCGGGAAGGCCCGTATCCATAAGCGCGAGAGACGTTGCCGCCTACCAACCTCAGCCCATAGACCAGATGCGTGGCGAGTGTCTCGTACCCCACCCCCAGGCTGCAAGCGACGGCGAAGCATTGGGTCGGTGTCGCGGTTTCGGCCCTCCACCCCCGCACAGTGAACGCATGGGTGACCGCCAGCCGGTCCATCAGCAAGTACGCGGCAAACGTATTAGCCAGGTACTCGTTCGCAACGAACGGCGGAGCGGCCGTACCTTCGGCCTGTAGCTCATCAAAAGTTGAGCCATGACCGAACTCGTGGTGGCCGAGTTCGTGGGCGCAGTTGTACACGCGACGGACGAGCGGCCGGAGGCCGATCCAGAATCTCCGGGTTCGGCTCGCGGAGGTAAACGCCTTCCATGCTGATGTCCTTGAACCGCACCAGAATCCTCGGCGTGTACTGTTCGATGCACAAGTCGATCACGTTGACCGCGGCCGTCAGTGGGACATCGAAGCGGTCCCGGACGGCGGCGGCTCGCGCAACCGCCTGCCGCGCGAAATCCTCACGCGAGGCAATCATTAGCCGTTCCTCCTCTGCTTGAGGGCCGCGAGTGCCGTCATCAGCTTGTCCAAGTCCTTTTCGCTGAGATTCTCGAGGCCGCGGAAGGCCAATTGCACGCGGTCGTCGTGAGGGTCGAGCTTCTCGGCCCCCTCGCCAGCGAGCCACGCCACATCCACCTCGTAGAGTTCGGCGAACCTTGTCAGTTCTTGGACGGTCACCGATCGATTCCCGGCCTCGATCTCCGAGATGGTCGGCCTGTGAAGGTTCATCTCTTTGGCCACATGCCCCTGCGTCAGCCCAGCCATTTTCCGGGCTTCGCGAAGACGACTGGCGCTAATCATCTTCTTCGCGTTTTGGTCGTTCATCAGTTGGCCCCCTTGGGTCCGTACAACTCCAGGAACCGCTTCGCAGCTTCTTTCACGGTAAGCTTCGTACGCTTGTCCTCCGACGCGAAGATGTTGACCGGATCAACGTCATCCGCCAACGGGTTGTCCAACCGACGGACGAGTCGGCGCACGATGGTGGGCGTCGCATCGCTCTGAAACCCCTTCAGACCGCCATGCGGGACGGTGTCGCTCGTGATGAAATCGCCGTCATCGTGGCCGAATGCCTTTTGGCACTCCTTCAGGATCACGATCAATCCGGTAAGTACCTGCTCTTCACTCATGTCGTCCTCCTTTGGTAAGGTTATCTTACCAGATGTAAGGAAAGCGGCAAGCCCGGTTCACACGATTTTTTCCAAGGATGCTTGGGCTGCGGCCTATACCGGTTCCACAAACAGGACTTGCGCCGTAAGAATCTGTTGATCAAGAGCGAATTGGTTGCTTGGACGGCGAGTTCGTGCGAGGCGAAGTCTCGAAGGAGCGGCGACAGGGAACGTCATAGGTTCATGGGGTGGATCTACGAAGTCCGTTTTTCATCTTGCGGAATGACGCAAGCCCAGGGAGGCCGGCCGTCGCGTCGCGACATCATGGCAAGACCGGGCGGCCGTCGAAGGATCGCGGCCCTTGACGACGCTGGGAACGGCCGGTACAAATCTAGAGTTCATCGCCGCCCGAACCCCATGACAGCCTGTGGCCTGCGCGGCTGCAGGCGTTTTTTATGTCGCCCCGGAAAGGACCGCCGGCCCTGCGCGGGCCGGGCGGGGGCACCATTCATGTCGCTCTCCTGCACCTGTGTCGTCGGCCTGCAATGGGGCGACGAGGCCAAGGGCAAGATCGTCGATCTGCTCACCGACCACCACGACTTCGTCGTCCGCTACAACGGCGGCGCCAACGCCGGCCACACCGTCGTCCACGGCGACCAGACCTTCAAGCTGTCGCTGCTGCCGACCGGCGTGCTGCGGCCCAACGTCGTCTCCGTCATCGGCAACGGCGTCGTCGTCTACCCGCCGCGCTTCCTCGAAGAGGTCGCCAACCTCCGCGCCGCCGGCGTCGCCGTCGGCGACAACCTCGTCGTCAGCGACCACGCCCACGTCATTTTCCCCTATCACATGGAGGAAGAACGCCTCAACGAAGGCGGGCGGCGGAACAGGCCATCGGCACCACCGGCCGCGGCATCGGCCCCTGCTACCAGGACAAGGTCGGCCGCATCGCCGCCGTCCGCGTCGGCGAGCTGCTCTATCCCGATCATCTGCGCGAACGGCTGCGGATTATCGTGCCGCGCAAGAACCGGCTGCTGCGCGGCCTGTCGCCGGACGCGAAGCAGTTCGACGCCGACGCCCTGTGCAAGGAGTACCTGGCGCTACGCGGAGCAGATGCGGCCGCACGTCGCCGACACGACGCAAGCTGCTGCACGACGCCCTGCGCGCCGGCAAGGGCATGCTGTTCGAGGCGGCCCAGGGCAGCCTGCTCGACGTGGATCACGGCACCTATCCCTACGTCACCAGCTCGAACAGCTCGACGGCCGGCGTCTGGAGCGGCTCCGGCGTGCCGTCGCGGCAGCTGAATCGCGTCGTCGGCGTCATCAAGGCGTACGCGACGCGCGTCGGCCGCGGCCCCTTCCCGACCGAGCTGGACGACGGCCCCGACGGCATCGGCGAGCGCATCCGCCGCACCGGCCGCGAGTACGGCACCGTCACCGGCCGGCCGCGCCGCTGCGGCTGGTTCGACGCCGTGGCCGCGCGCTACACCGCCGCCCTGAGCGGCGCCGACGAGCTGGCCGTCATGCTGCTCGACGTGCTGAGCGAGCTGGACGAGCTGCGCATCGCCGTCGCCTACGAGCTGGACGGCCAGCGGATCGACCATTTCCCGAGCGATGCGTTCCTGCTGGAGCGCTGCCAGCCGGTCTACGAGACGCTGCCGGGCTGGCGCATGGACGTGAGCGACGCGCGCCGGCTCGGCCGACCTGCCGGCCGCGGCGCGGCGCTACATCGACCGGCTGGCGGAGCTGCTGGAATTGCCGGTCTCCATTGTCTCCGTGGGGCCGGATCGGGAGCAGACGATTTCGTGACGTGAAGCGCATGAGGACAGGTCGATCCGCTTGCCGCGCGACAACGCTCTCAACCCGGACACCCTGCAACGCCTGGCCGAAGCCGGTCTGGACCCCGCGCGCCTGCCCGAACACATCGCCGATCATCATGGACGGCAACGGCCGCTGGGCGCAGCAGCGCGGTCTGCCGCGCATCGAGGGCCACGCCCGCGGCGTCGACAGCGTGCGCACCATCGTCGAGGAGTGCTGCCGGCTCGGCGTCGGCCAGCTGACGCTCTACTGCCTCAGCAGCGAAAACTGGAAGCGGCCCAAGACCGAACTCGATTTCCTGATGGTCCTGCTGGAAAAGTACCTCGTCGAGGAGCGGCGCGAGATCCTCGAGCAGAACATCCGCTTCAGCGTCATCGGCCGCCGCGACGAGCTGCCGGAGCCGGTGCTGCGCGAGATCGACGAGAGCATCCGGCTCAGCCAGGACAACACCGGCATGGGCCTGTGCCTGGCCATCAACTACGGCGGCCGCACCGAGCTGATCGACGCCGTCCGCACGCTGGCGCGCCAGGCCTGCGACGGCACGCTCGACCCCGACGCGATCGACGAGGCCGCCATCAGCGGCGCCCTGTACACGGCCGGCATGCCCGACCCCGACCTGCTCATTCGCACGGCCGGCGAGATGCGCGTGAGCAATTTCCTGCTGTGGCAGATCTCCTATGCCGAGCTGTGGGTGACGCCACGTTGCTGGCCGGATTTCGACCGTGCGACGCTGCACCAGGCCCTTCGCGACTACGCCGCGCGCGAACGGCGCTTCGGCGGGCTGACGTGACGGCCGCCGCCCGGACCTGATTATGCGAATACGCATCCTCGTCGGCACGATCATGGCCGGGCTGGCCGTCTGCATGTTGATCGCCGACCTCTACCTGGAACCCGCCTATCCGTTTCTGCTGCTTGTCATCCTGCTGTTAGCCCTGGCCGCCTGCCAACGAGCTGCATCGGCTGATCGGCGTCTTGCCGAATCGGCCGGCGTTCTGGCTGTGCGCCGGCGGCGTCTTCGCGGTGCTGCTCGCCAACTGGCCGGTCCACCTCCTCGATTACCTCCTCGGCGGAGCGGGCAAGGCGAAGGAATTGCTCGGCCTGGACCCTGGCAGTTCGTGACCTTCACGTTCGCCGCGGTGTGTTTGGCGGCGTTCGTGGCGGAGATGCCGCGCTACCGGGACTCGTCGGGCGCGGCGGTGCAGCGGGTGGCGCTGGCGCTATGGTTCGTAGCCTATCTGGGTCTGCTGCCGAGCTTTCTGGTGCAGCTGCGCTGGCCGCCGCCGCAGTACGGCGCCGTGACCATGGCGATCTTCGTGCCCAAGCTCGGCGACGTGGCAGCGTACTTCACCGGCCGGCTGATCGGCCGGCGCCGCATGACGCCGGCGATCAGTCCGAAGAAGACGTGGGAGGGTTTCGCCGGCGGCATGGTCGGGGCGGTCGCGTCGGCGGTGGTGTTCAACCATTTCTACTTGAAAGACGCCTTGAACGGGAATTTCGAGTCCGTCTTCAAGCCGGAGACCGTGCTGCACGGCGGCGACTGGGCGGCGCTCGGCTTCGGCCTGACGGTCGGCCTGGCCGGCGTGCTGGGCGACCTGGCCGAGTCGATGATCAAGCGCGACTGCCGCCGCAAGGACGCCGCCGACACGGTGCCCGGCTTCGGCGGCGTGCTCGACGTGATCGACTCCATCCTGTTCGCCGCCCCGGTGGCGTATTTGTGGCTGCGGTGGTGAAGTAGGGACGAATGGGACGAATGGGACCGATTTTCCTCTCGGTCCCATCCGTCCCATCCGTCCTATCCGCCGCCGGCCCCTGTGGAGTGAACCCGGTCTTGCGGTTTGCGTGTCGAACGGGTAGAGACCTCTCGACTTCTGGATGGGCCCTTAATGAGCGAAACGACGATCACTCTGGACAGCCGTGAAGAAGCGATCCTGCTGTTCGGCAGCCGCGACAGCCTATCTGAAGGAGATCCGAACCGCGCTGGGACTGCAACAGATGGTCGGCCGCGGCGACCAGATCCTCATCAAGGGCACCGACGAGCAGCTGGCGCTGGCGGAGCGCGTGTTCGGCCAGCTGCGGCAGATGCTGCGCGACCAGGGCAGCCTTTCCGGCGAGGACGTCAAGACGGTGCTGGAGGTGGTGACGCGGCGGCGAACGCATCGGGCCGCCGAGCGAGAAGCCGGCGGAGGGCGTCAGCCGCTACGTCCGGCCGCGCACCGACGGCCAGGCCCGCTACGTCCGCGCCATGCGCGAACACGACCTGACGCTCTCGCGTCGGGCCGGCCGGCACGGGCAAGACCTGGCTGGCGGTCGGCATGGCGGTGAGCCTGCTGCGCCAGGCGCGCGGTGAAGAAGATCGTGCTGGTGCGGCCGGCGGTGGAGGCCGGCGAGCGGCTCGGCTTCCTGCCCGGCGACATCGTGGCCAAGGTCAACCCGTACCTGCGGCCGCTGTTCGACGCCCTCAACGACATGATGGAGCCGGAGCAGGTCAAGCGCTACATGGAGAACGACATTATCGAGATTTGCCCTCTGGCGTATATGCGGGGCCGGACGCTTGAACCAGGCGGTCATCATCCTGGACGAGGGGCAGAACACGACGATCCCGCAGATGAAGATGTTTCTGACGCGGATGGGCAACGGCTCGAAGATCATCGTGACCGGCGACGTGACGCAGGTGGACTTGCCCAAGCAGACGCGCAGCGGCCTGATCGACGCCGTGCATCGGCTGCGCGACATGGAGCGGATCGCCATCGTCCACCTGGGCGAGGCCGACATCGTGCGCAACCCGTTGGTTCAGCAAATCCTGCGGGCCTACGAGGACGACAGGCCCCGCAAGAGGAAGGAGTGAATCGGAACGAGGTAACGAGGTAACGAGGAGCGATGAATTAAGACAATTCGTCTATTCATCACTCGATCACTGCACTCGTTGCGATGTGTATGTTTGCTCCCCAAAAGAAGTCGCCGCGCATCGGCCAATGGAACGGCCGGCGCCGTTCGTCGCGCAGCGAGGAACCGCTGTTGCCGCAGCTGAACCGTTGCGGCGCCCTGCTGCGACTGGGCTGCGTGCTGGCGACGGCGCTGGGCGCCACGCTGCTGGCCTTCGTCTGGGGCACGCCGCAGCCGTACCGCGTCGGCGAGATCAGCGCCCACGATCTCACGGCCCGCGTCTCCTTCGAGGTGGTCAACGAGATCGAGACCGAGCAGGCCCGCCACGACGCCGTCCAGCAGGTTCCCCCGGAAGAGCGCACCGAGCAGCGCATCGCCGCCGTGCGCGACGCCATCCCGCCCGTCATCGACAAATACCCCCAGGGCACTCTGCTCGTCCAGCGCGGCCAGCCGATCACCGAGGCCCAGTACGCCCTGCTCGAAGTCGAAACGGACGCCTACCTCAACAGCCGCAACCTCGGCGAACAACTCAGCCGCGGCGTCGCCCTGTTCCTGCTGCTGACGCTCGCTGTCGATGCTGGTGGTCATCTACGTCGTCCGTTTCCAGCACGGCCTGGCGCCCGAGCCTGCCCAAGGTGGTCGGCGTCTGCGCGCTGGTGCTTGTCACGCTGGTCCTGGGCCTGTTGCTCAACCAGGCGCCGTGGTACGCGGTCCTGGTGCCGCTGACCGTCACCGCCCTCATCCTCACCATCGCCTACAACCCCCAGTTCGCCTTGCTCATGTCGCTGAGCCTGACTCTGGCCATGGTCATCACCGTCGGCGGCCGGCTCAGCGATCTGCTGGTGGCGATGGGCGGCCAGGCGACGGCGGTGCTGATCCTCGGCAACGTCCGCACGCGCACCCGCCTGGTCGAGGTCGGCGGCGTCGCCGGCCTGGCCTACCTGGCCATGACCGTGGCGACGGAGCTGTACGGCGGCCAGACCGTGGCGCTGATCGTCTGGGACGCCGGCCGCGGCCTGCTCTGGGGCCTGCTGGCCGGCTTCCTGGTGAGCGGTCTGTTGCCGCTGGTCGAACGCTGCTTCGGCATCGTCACCGACGTCAGCCTGGTCGAACTGGCCGACGGCTCGCATCCGCTGCTTGCAAGAACTGGTGCGGCGGGCGCCGGGCACCTACACGCACAGCATGACGGTGGCGACGCTGGCGGAGCCGGCGGCCGAGGCCATCGGCGCCAACCCGCTGCTGGCCCGCGTCGGCAGCTACTTCCACGACATCGGCAAGATGCTCAAGCCGCACTACTTCATCGAGAACCAGACCGGCGAGAACCGCCACGACGCCCTGGAGCCGGCCCTGAGCACGCTCATCATCATCGGCCACGTCAAGGACGGCGTCGCCCTGGCCGAGCAGTACCGCCTGCCGCGGCCGATCATCGACTTCATCCAGCCAGCACCACGGCACGACGCTGGTGGAGTATTTCTATCGCCAGGCGCTGCGACAGCAGGAAGGATCGGGCAACGCGCCGACGCTGGCGGACGGCCAGCCGCACCCGCTGGAGCCGACGTTCCGCTATCCCGGGCCCGAAGCCGCAGAACGCGCGAGAACGGCATCGTCATGCTGGCCGACGCCGTGGAAAGCTCCAGCCGGGCCTTGTCCAATCCGACGCCGGGCAGCCTGCGGAAGCTGGTGCACGACATGCTGATGAAACGGCTGCTCGACGGCCAGTTCGAGGAGAGCGGCCTGACGCTGACGGAGCTGCACGTCATCGAGGAGAGCCTGTGCAAGGGGCTGATCGCGCTGTACCACTCGCGCATCAAGTACCCGGAAGCCGAGCGCAAGGCGTCGTGAAGACGGGAAGCGCTTTCAAATCCATTCCTACCAGCCCCGAGCGCCAGCGAGGGGTTTGCGCCGACCCCTCGCTGGCGCTCGGGGCTGGTAGGGAAACCGCTTCTAAACGAGCCGGCTATTGCGTAATGCCCTGATCGTCTTCGCTCAGCGGTTTGCGCGGCATGAACCCGCGCGGCGGCTCGTCGTCGTATCCCCGTCTGCCTCGGTAGTCTTCCTGATCCAACCGCCTCAGCCGGCGGACTTCCTGTAGGATCGGCCAGTCTCCGAACGCCAGAACCAGGAGCATGATGAAGTTGACGATGGGGATCAGCATCAGCAGGCTCATGGCGCCGCCGTAGCCGGTCTTCGCGAAGATCTGCCACCAGATCGCAATGACCAAAGCCAGGACGGCGATGATGATTCCCGCCATGCACAGAAGTCCCAGGGAGGCGTCGGCGCCTGGAACGCCATTATTCATCGCGTGCCCCTTTCGTTTGGTTGAGCCGTCGGGACGGTCGGACGCCATCGAAAGGACAGTACACCATCGAGTCGGGCCTTCGTCAAGAAAAAGTCCCGAATAACCTGAAAATAGCCGGAGCGATCTCCCGAATCCCCTTGGGCCGTCGTCATCTCCCTTGCTACAATCCCACCGCCGCCATGTTTCGCATCCGTCGCAAGGGAGACCGGGAGATGCGCAGGAAGATCGTGTTGCTGGCCGTCGCCGTCGCGGCTGTCGCGGCCTGGGCCGTACTGCCGGCTGCTCCGGGGGCTGACGCTCCCGGTTCGCCGAGCGACGACCTCATCCCGCACGGCCAGGACCAGATGCCCGGCCCGCCGCTGTCGCCGGCTGACGCCATCAAGAAAATGACCGTCCCCGATGGCTTCACCGTCGAGCTGGTCGCCAGCGAACCCGACATCGTCAACCCCATCGCCATGACCTTCGACGAGCGCGGCCGCATCTGGATCACCGAGAGCCTCGAATACCCGCGCTCCTCCGCCGGGCCGGGTAAAGATCGCATCAAGGTTCTCGAAGACACCCACGGCGACGGCAAGTTCGACAAGGTGACGGTCTTCGCCGACGGCCTCAATATCCCCTCCGGAATCAACCTCGGCTACGGCGGCGTCTGGGTCGCCAACTCGCCCGACATTCTTTTCCTCCAAGACACCAAGGGCACGGGCAAGGCCGACAAGAAGGAGGTCGTCGTCACCGGCTTCGGCCGCTATGACACCCACGAGCTTCCCAACTCGCTGACGTGGGGGCCGGACGGTTATCTCTACGGCTGGAACGGCGTCTTCAACCCCGCCCACGTCGTCCAGAACGGCAAGACGTTCGACTTCACCTGTGCGATGTATCGCATCAACCCGCGGACGCGCGAGTTCCAGATCTTCGCCCAGGGCACGAGCAACCCCTGGGCCATCACCTGGAACGGCGAAGGCGAGGCCTTTTCCAGCGCCTGCGTCATCGACCATTTATGGCACATTACGGAGAGCGGATATTACATTCGCCAGGGCGGCCCCTATCCGCCGTTCACCTGGCCGAAGGACTCGATCGTCAAGGAACACCACCAGAAGGCGGCCTACTGCGGCATCCTCTGCCTCGACAGCGACGCCTTCCCGGCCGAGTATCAGGGCAAGCTGTTCATGGGCAACATCCACGGCAGCTGCATCAACGTCGATGAAATCAAGCCGGACGGTTCGACCTACGCCGGCTCGGCCCGGCCCGATTTCCTGACGGCCCACGACGCCTGGTTCATGCCGGTGTCGCTGAAGATCGGCCCGGACGGCTGCCTCTACGTCCTGGACTGGTACGACCGCTTCCACTGCTATCAGGACGCTCAGCGCGACCCGGCCGGCATCGACCGCGAACGCGGCCGCATTTACCGTATTCGGTATAAAAATACTCCGCGCGCGCCGAAATTCGACTTGGCGAAGGAGAGCGACGACCAGCTGATCGACCACCTGCGCAGCGGCGGCCTTGTGGACCATCTGCAAACGTCCAACGCCTACTACCGAGAGACGGCGCAACGGCTGCTGGCGGAACGGGCCACGCCGGACGTGAAAGCGAAGCTGGAAAAGGTGGTGCTGGACGAGAACGAGTCGCGCAAGACGCGGATGCAGGCCTTCTGGGCGCGCATCAGCTGCGGCCCGCTGGAGACGGATTTCGAGCAGAAAATGCTCAACAATAAGGACCCCGGCTTCCGCGCCTGGGCGGTTCGCGCCGCGGGCAACGCCGGCAAAGTGGACGATGCCGTGCGGACCAAGATCGTCGAGCTGGCGAAGGACGAGGCGCCGACCGTCCGGCTTCAGACGGCCATCGCCGCCCGCAAGATCGACGGCATCGACGCCATTCCGACGCTGCTGGACGCGCTGAACCACAGCGGCGACGACAAGCTCATCCCGCACATCGTCTGGCAAAACCTGCACCCGCTGCTGGAGGACCATGCCGATGAGTTCGTGCGCATCCTGGAGAAAACGGACCTTGGAAAGTCGCCGGCGCTGGCGGCGCTGATGCCGCGCGTGGTGGAGCGCATCCTGGGACGCAAGCAGTTCGACGCGGCCTCGATCGCAACGGTGTTCGGCGTGTTGCTCGACGCGAAGGGCGTCGATCCGGACGTGCCGCGGCAGTGCCTGGAGATGCTGACCACCAAGCTCCAGACGGGCGAGGTAGCCGGCGCCAACGCCGACGCGTTGCGCGACCGCTTCCGTCCGGTCCTGGCCAAACTGCTCGCCGACAAGGCCGACGCCCCGCTCTTCCTGGACGCCGCGGCGCTGGCGGCGACGTTCAAGGATCCGGCCGGGCTGGAGGCGATGCGCAAGCTGGCGGCCTCTTCGGATCGACCGGAGGGCGATCGGCTCAAGGCGCTCAGCGCCCTCGTGTCGGCCCACGACGCGGCCGTCCTCGACGACGCCGGCGCCATTCTGTCCGATGCGAAGACGAACTCGGTGAAGTTCCGCGGCCAGGTGCTCGACGCGCTGGCCGGATTGGAAGACCCGCGCGTCGCGGACAGGGTGCTGAAGGCCTATCCGTCGATGGAGCCGGACCTCCAGCCGCGGGCGATCGAGCTGCTGACGCAGCGGACGGAGTGGGCCAAACCGCTTCTGGCGGCGATCGCGGCGAAGAAAATCCCGACGAGCGCCCTGAGCATCAACCACGTCCGCAAGCTGCTGGCCAGCAAGGACGCCGACGTCATCAAGCAGGTGAAAGCGACCTGGGGCACGCTGCGCGAGGAGCGCAACCCGCAGCGCGAGAAGGTCGTGGCAGAGATGAAAGACCTTCTGAGAAGTAAAAAAGGCGACGCGAAGGCCGGCGTCGCGGTGTTCAAGAAGCTGTGCGCCCAGTGCCACAAGATCTACGGTGAGGGCCAGGAGGTGGGGCCGGACCTGACCAACGACGGCCGGGCCAACTTCGACCTGCTGGTGTCGAACGTCTTCGACCCGAGCCTGGTGATCGGCGCCTCCTACCAGGCGACGAACGTGGTGACGGTGCAGGGCCGTTCGCTGACGGGCCTGCTGGCCGAGGACAGTCCGCAGCGCGTGGTGCTGAAGCTGCAAGGCGGCAAGCTGGAGACGATCCCGCGCGGCGACGTGGATTCGTTGTCGGTCGGCAAGGTGTCGCTGATGCCGGAGGACGTGGAAAAGCAGCTGAAGCCGCAGGAGATCGCCGACCTGTTCGCGTTCCTGACGCTGGACAAGCCGCCGACCGATCCGACGGCGCGGAAGATTCCGGGGACGCCGAACCCGAAGTAGCGCAAGGACCAGCCCGAAGCGCCAGCGAGAGATTCCGACAAAATCTCTCGCTGGCGCTTTGGGCGAGGCCTGGTTTGGCCCCTCCCGGGGCTCACGCCCCTGGCTATTGACCACCGCCCTCCGGGGCTGGAATACCATTGCCATACAAGGCCTGACCGAGCGGAGGACCGATGTCATGCACCCAATCGAAAACCGCCTTCAGACGATGACTCGCCGACACTTCTTCGGCCGCAGCGCGCTCGGCCTCGGCACGGCGGCGCTGGCGTCGCTGCTCCCCGAACGGGGGCGGGCGGAGGACGCCTCCGCCCACGGCGGCCTGCCGGGCCTGCCGCACTTCGCCCCGACGGCCAAGCGGGCCATCTACCTGTTCATGGCCGGCGCCCCGTCGCAGATCGACATGTTCGACTACAAGCCGAAGATGGCCGACCTGTTCGACAAGGACCTGCCCGACTCGATCCGTCAGGGCCAGCGCCTCACGACCATGACCAGCGGCCAGACGCGCTTCCCGATCGCGCCGTCGAAGTACAAGTTCGCGCAGTACGGCCGGTCGGGCGCCTGGGTGAGCGAGCTGATGCCGTACACGTCCAGGATCGTCGATGACGTGGCCTTCATCAAGACCGTGTGGACCGAGGCGATCAACCACGACCCGGCCATCACCTACATTTGCACCGGCCACCAGCTGCCCGGCCGGGCCAGCCTCGGGGCGTGGCTTAGCTACGGCCTGGGCACGATGAACGCGAACTTGCCGGCCTTCGTCGTGATGACGGCGTCATGGACCGGCCGCAAAGAGGCGCAGGCCATTTACAACCGCCTTTGGGGATCGGGCTTCTTGCCGAGCAAGTACCAGGGCGTCGCGCTCTGCGCCAACGGCGACCCGGTGCTGTTCCTCAACAACCCGCCCGGCGTGGACGCCTCGGCCAGGCGGCGGATGCTCGACTCGCTCGACCGCCTTAACCAGAAGGAGTTCGACGAGGTCGCCGACCCGGAGACACAGGCCCGCATCGCCCAGTACGAGATGGCGTTTCGGATGCAGTCGTCGGTGCCGGAACTGACCAACCTGGCGTCGGAGTCGGACAAGGTGCTGGCGCTGTACGGCCCCGACGTTCACACGCCGGGCACGTTCGCGGCGAGCTGTCTGCTGGCCCGGCGGATGATCGAGCGCGACGTGCGCTTCGTGCAGATCTTCCACCGCGGCTGGGACCAGCACTTCAACATCGGCGGCGACCTGCCCAACCAGTGCCATGACGTGGACCAGGCGTGTTACGCGCTCGATCACGGACCTCAAACAGCGCGGATTGCTGGACGACACGCTGGTCGTCTGGGGCGGCGAGTTCGGCCGGACGATCTACTGCCAGGGCGGCCTGACGCGCGACAACTACGGCCGCGACCACCACCCGCGCTGCTTCACGGTCTGGATGGCGGGCGGCGGGGTCAAGCCGAGCCTGGTCTACGGCGCCACCGACGATTTCAGCTACAACGTGGCGGAGAACCCGGTCCACATCCACGACCTGAACGCCACGATCCTGCACTGCATGGGCATCGACCATCGGCGGCTGACGTACAAGTTCCAGGGGCTGGACATGCGGCTGACCGGCGTGGAGGAACACGAGCCGGTCAAGGCGATTTTGGCGTAATGGTCATCGTCGAGCGATTTTCATGATCCCCGACCTCTCCGAACATCCCGTCCCCATCGACCCGTCCCTCTCGCGCCCCGTGCGACGGGAGGAGCTGGACCGCTACCGACTCTCCGACGAGCAGGTGGCGTTTTTCCACGAAAACGGATACCTGAAGGGCGTCCGCATCCTGACCGACGAGGAGATGGAATCTCTTCGCGGCGAGCTGCAAGGACTGTTCGACCCGCATCACCCCGGCAACGGCCTGTTTCACGAGTTCCACACCAACGAATCGACCGACCCGACGCGCGTGCTCTTCCACGCGCTGGGCGCCTGGCGCATCGCACCGGGCTTCCACGACCTGTTATGGCATCCGGCGTTCACCGTCCCGGCGAGCCAATTGCTCGGCGGCGCCGTGCGCTTCTGGCACGACCAGCTCTTCTGCAAGCCGGCCCATCACGGCGGCGTCGTGGCGTGGCACCAGGACTATTCCTACTGGACGCGGACGAAGCCGATGGCTCATCTCACGTGCTGGATAGGCCTCGACGACGCCACGAAGGAGAACGGCTGTCTGCAATATCTTCCGGGCAGCCACCGCTGGAGCCTGCTGCCGATCACCGGCCTGGCCGGCGACATGGACGCCATCCGTAAGGTGCTGACGCCGGAGCAGGCGGAGACGTTCACGCATCCGGTCGCAGTGGAATTGAAGAAGGGCGAGGCGGCGTTCCACCACCCGCTGATGATTCACGGCTCGTTCGCCAACGCGACGGATCGGCAGAGGCGGGCGACGGTCCTCAACGTCTTCCGCGACGGTGTCGTCTCGGATTCGGACCAACCGCTCTTGAAGGGCGCGCGCCGATCCCGCGCGGACAAAAGATGGAGGGGCGGTTCTTCCCGCTGCTGTATGATCCGGCCGGCTCGCGCTTAAGATCGACCAAGGAGGGAACAGGTTATTCGTCATTTTAGAACGAGAACTATCCCGTTTTTTGCCTAACCCGGCGCCCCAGCCGGCAGCGGATAGAGGTACGCTTCGTCGATGCTCAAGGTGCCGAGCCAACTGCCGTTCCAGGGGAAAGGGCCCGTGCGGGCGCCGTTGGGGCTCCGGAGGATGGCGAGAACGTCCCTCGCGATGGGGTCCGTAGCGCCAATCAGCCGGATCTCCAGCGGGCCGATCCATTGGCGCGGCGTCGCCTGCACGAGTGGATAAAGCCTGCCGTAGGCGTGAGACAATCCTTCCCGGTCCACGATCGGAGAGGCGATGTAGAAGCGCAACTTGCCGTCCCAGCTCGCCTTGAGCCAGAAGGCGGCGGCGACCTCGAAGCCGCCCTCCCGCAAGCGGTCAACGAGCTTTCCGGCTTCCTCTACCCGGTACATCACCAGCGTATCCTGATCCATGAGAGCACTCCGTCAGGAGAGCTTGCGACGGCGTTGACCAGGGCTTCAGCCTCGGCCCGCGTTTTCTGCTGATACCGACTGGTCTCCTGCCAACCGGCCGCCACTCCCCAGTTGAGCGCCAAGGCCGCATTGGCCGCCATGTCAGCACCCAGTGCCGCTTGCAAGTTCGCGAGGCCGACCAGCGCCTCCAGGTCATGCGTCCAGCACTTTTCGCCGAACTTCCTGTCCTGGAAGATGGCCCCCGTGTTTTGGACGTACACCATCACACAGGCCTTCAATCCGCACTCCACGGCGTATCCGGCCAGGTAATAGGCCCCCGTCCATCGGGTGGCGGCGAGCAGAGTTTGCGCGTCCAGAATCCGGTCCTCGGCAAGCTGCTGCAACTCTGCGCGGTTCACCGTGAAATCCCCGTCGTGCGTCGCCGCCGAACACACCGCCATTATGATACGGCCGCGGATCACGATCACGCCAGCGTGTTTCCCCCGTTCACCGATATCTTCTGCCCCGTAACGAACCCCGCCCCGTCCGACGCCAGGTAGGCAACCGCTTCCGCCACGTCCTCCGGCTTGCCCATGCGGCGCATCGGCGCCGCCGCCGCGTAGGCGTCCTTCATCTCCTGCGGGTCGCCGGCGTGCCGTTCCGTCGGAATCCAGCCCGGCGCCACGAGGTTGACCGTGATCCCCCACGGCGCCAGCTCTAGCGCCCACGACCGCGTCAGGCCGAGCTGGGCGCCCTTGGCCGAGACGTAGTTCGAGAACTCCGGCACGCCGCGCTCGAACACCTCCGAGCCGATGTGGATGATTCGGCCGTATTTCCGCTCCTTCATGGAGCCGACGACCGCCTTGGCCAGCAGCAGCGGGCTTTTCACGAAGAACTCCAGCATGTCCAGGCAGTCGCGCCAGGTCAGCTCCTCCAGCTTGATGAACGGCTGCGGCCCCGTCGCGTTGAGGACGAGAATGTCGATGGGGCCGAAAGCCTTCCGCACCTGCTCGACCAGGTCGCCGACCTGGGCCTCGTCGCGCACGTCGGCCCGGAACGCCTCGGCCGTGCCGCCGGCCTTGCGGATCCGTTCGACCACCCGCCCAGCTCTTTCCGGACTGCCGAAGTAGTTGACGGCCGTGCGCGCCCCGCACGCCGCCAGCTTCACCGCCATCGCCTCGCCGAGGCCGCGCGACGCCCCCGTCACCAGGGCCGTCTTCCCGCTCAGATCGTGTGTCATGGTCCTTCCCGTAGAATGCTCGGCCGGCCGACCGGACGGACGGCAAGGCTCATGATATAGTTAAGGAAGGACGGCCGCCCTCCCGCCCCATACACCCCGCCGCCGCGGCGCGGGTCGCTCCGAAAAAGACGGGCTTTCTGATTGCGTCGGCCCCCGCCGGCCGGGTATGGTGGATGGATCCGCCGACCGCCCGCCGCCCCGCCTGGCAACGACTGGATGGACGCCATGACCCTTCCCGCTTTCCCCTGCCGCCTAACCGGCGCCGCCGTCGTCCTCGGCGTGTTGGGGTGCCTGAGCCGACCGGCGATCGCCGCCGACGCGGACAAGCCGGTCCCGGCGTCGCCGGAAGCGATCCAGTTCTTCGAGGCGAAAATCCGCCCCGTCCTGGCCGACAATTGCTTCCGCTGCCACGGCCCGTCCAAGCAGCGCGGCGGTCTGCGGCTCGACAACCGTACCGACGCCCTCACCGGCGGCGACAACGGCAAGGCCGTCGTGCCCGGAAACACGGCCGACAGTCTACTGCTTCAGGCCGTCACGGAGTCCAACCTCGACCTCAAGCCGATGCCGCCGCCGCCCAACGCCAAGCTATCGACTCAGCAGATCGCCGATCTGACGCAATGGATCAAGATAGGCGCCCCTGGCCGGGCCAGGAAAAGGCCGTCGCCGCCGCTTCCGCCATCCGCCGCGGCAAATTCGAGATCACCGACAAAGACCGCGCCCACTGGGCGTTTCAGCCGGTCAAGCGGCCGGTCGTGCCCGCCGTGAAAAACACGGCCTGGGTGCGCAACCCCATCGACGCCTTTATTCTCGCCAAACTGGAGGCGAAAGGGCTTCAACCCAACCCGCCGGCCTCGAAGCGCGAGCTGATCCGCCGCGTCACTTACGACGTGACCGGCCTGCCGCCGACGCCGCGGGAGGTCGAGGCGTTCGTCAACGATCCGGCGCCGGACGCCTATGAGAAGGTGGTGGACCGGCTGCTGGCGTCGCCGCACTACGGCGAACAGTGGGGGCGCCACTGGCTCGATCTGGTGCGCTTCGCCGAGACCAACAGCTACGAGCGCGACGGCGACAAGCCCAACGCCTGGCGCTACCGCGATTACGTCATCCGCGCGTTCAACGCCGACAAGCCGTATGACCAGTTCGTCCGCGAGCAGCTGGCCGGCGACGAACTGCCGGACCACACCTCGGACGCGATCATCGCCACCGGCTACTACCGCCTCGGCATCTGGGACGACGAGCCTAGCGACCGCGACCAGGCCCGTTACGACAACCTCGACGACGTGGTCGCCACGACGGGCCAGGTCTTCCTCGGCCTTACGATCGATTGCGCCCGCTGCCACGACCACAAAATCGATCCGATTGCGCAGAAAGACTACTACGGCCTGCTGGCGTTCTTCCAAAACGTCGCGCCCTACGGCAACGGCACGCCCGCCGACCAGGCGCCGATCTTCGCCGACCCGTCCGAGAAGCCGGTCTACGCGCAACAGCTCCACGAAGTGGAGCAGAAGCGGCGGGAGCGAACCGACGAACTGCTGGCCATCGAAAAGGAGTTTCGCGCCCTGTGCGACAAGGAGCCGGAGGAACCGGCGGGGCCGGCAAGAAGACGCTCAACTTCTACGAGCGGATGGCGGCCGACGGCCCGCGCCTGATCGGCAAGGAGAAGGTCGAGCGCTGGCGGCAGCTGCAAAAGGAGATCGCGGAACTTGTCCCTCCGCCGGGGCCGGCCGGCCAGGCGCTCTGCGTCACCGAGATGGGCCGGACGGCGCCCGACACGTTCGTCCTGATGCGCGGCAACGCCCACGTCCCCGGCGACAAGGTCGAACCGCACTTCCCGCAAATCCTGACATCGACGCTCCCGATCAGCCCCAACCCGCCGCCGGACGCGAAGACGTGCGGCCGACGGCTGGCGCTCGCCAACTGGATCACGTCGAAGGACGATCCGATGGCGGCCCGCGTGATGGCCAACCGCCTCTGGCAGTACGATTTTGGCCGCGGCATTGTGCGCTCGCCGAACAACTTCGGTTTGCAGGGCGACAAGCCGACGCACCCCGAATTGCTCGACTGGCTGGCGTCGGAGTTGATGGATGGCGGATGGCGGCTCAAGCCGCTGCAGCGGGAGATTCTGCTGTCGAACGCCTACCGCATGTCGTCGCGCGGCAATCCGGATGCGCTGAAGGCCGACCCGGTGAACGATTTGTTCTGGCGTTTCGACATGCGGCGGCTGACGGCGGAGGAGCTGCGCGACTCGATCCTGGCGGTGAGCGGCGACCTGAATCTGAAGATGTACGGCCCCAGCATTTACCCGGATTTGCCGCGAGCGGTGCTGGCGACGGAGTCGATGCCGGGCCACGGCTGGGGCCATTCGCCGCCGGAAGAGCAGGCGCGGCGAAGCGTCTATGTGTATGTTAAGCGGTCGCTGTTGACGCCGATCCTGGAGAATTTCGATTTGGCGGAGACGGATCGCACGTCGCCGGTGCGCTTCGCCACGACGCAGCCGACGCAGGCGCTGACGCTGCTCAACAGCGAATTCATGCAGAAGCAGGCGGCGCTGTTCGCGGAGCGTCTGCGCCGGGAGGCCGGCCCGGACGTGGGCAAGCAGGTGCGGCTGGGGCTGTCGCTGGCCACGTCGCGGCCGCCGACGGATGAGGAGGTGAAGCGCGGGCTGGACCTGATCGACGCGCTGCAAAGAAAGGACGGCATGACGCCGGAGGCGGCGCTGAAGACGTTCTGCCTGATGGCGATGAATTTGAACGAGTTTATGTACCTGGATTAGCCGGGCTTTCTCTTCTGGTCCTTCAGGGGCCGGGCGCGACCAGCCCGGAACAGTCGGTCGGCGCGAGGCGAACTGTGGCGACCGACGCGGAAATCATCCAGGAAATTCACGCGCCCGGACGGTACAATGCCGTTGCGGGGTCCGAGGCGCATGTGCGCCGATTGTTGAGGCAAGCCATGCCCGGCGCGCCGGAGTTGCCGGCGGCAGTCCAAGGACAGCCGTACCCGAAACCGCCGCCCGGTTGCTTGCGGTGGTTTCAGCTGCACCCTCCCGAGCCTGGCGTCGGACACGCTCGACCTCATTTCAAGTATGAGGACTGGACGCGCGGCAAGAAAGGGCGAGGAGGGAGTTGGGGGCATATCGAGTTCTAGCCGCCAGGAATGCGAGGGCGATCATGACGTACATGTTTGAAGTCTACTACCAGGCGCCGCCGGACCCGAAGAAAGAGGCGGCGCTCCTGGAACGCATCTCCAAACTCGGCGGCCGTCTGGACTACCGCGAAGAGCCTCGAGACGACGGGGCCGCCAGCGTCTGTTTGACGTATGAATTTGATCGGCTGGAGCAGGCCGAGGCCGCCGCCGAGTCCTTGCGCCGACAGGGCGAACACGTGGAAGGACTCAAGACTACGGCAACTGAGTTTTGGCGCCCGTCCTGTGTGGAGGTTGATGATGCCTGATTCCTCTTCGACGTCGGGCCGACCCGTCGGCTCCTTCTGCCGCCGCACCCGCCGCGAGTTCCTCTGGGAGGCCGGCGCCGGCTTCACCGGCCTCGCCCTGACCGGCCTCTTGTCGCTCGACGGCTTCTTCAACCGGGCCGCGGCCGCCGAGCCGGCGCACAAGTTCGCCAATCCGCTCGCGCCCAAGCCGCCGCCGCTGCCGGCCAAGGCGAAAAGCGTCATCTTCCTCTTCATGTACGGCGGCCCCAGCCACGTCGATACCTTCGACTACAAGCCCAAGCTCTACGACCTCGACGGCCAGACCATCCCGGTCAAGACGTTCGGCCGCGGCGGCAAGAAGAACGAGGGCCGCGTCGTCGGACCCAAGTGGAAATTCAAGCAGTACGGCCAGTGCGGCCATTGGATCAGCGACCTCTTCCCGCACCTCTCGACCTGCGTGGACGACATCGCCTTCCTTCACTCCATGACGGCCGACTCGCCGATCCACGGCTCGGCCCTCCTGCAGATGAACACGGGCAAGATCCTATCCGGCAACCCGTGCCTCGGCTCGTGGGTCAACTACGGACTCGGCAGCGTCAATGAGAACCTGCCGGGATTCGTGGTAATGCTCGACCCGACCGGGGGCCCGATCAGCGGCGCCAAGAACTGGTCGAGCGGCTACATGCCGGCCAGCTACCAGGGCACGGTCTTCCGCTCGGTCGGTGATCCCATCCTCGATCTCTACCGGCCCGACGGCCAGAGCGAGGCCGCCCAGCGCCGCGTCCTGAACACGCTCGACGAGTTCAACGCCGCCCACCTGGCCGAGCGCGCCGACAACAGCAATCTGTCGGCCCGCATCGCCAGCTACGAGCTGGCCTTCTCCATGCAGCGCTGCGCCCGGACGTGGTCGATCTGAGCAAGGAACCCGAATCCGTCAAGCACTTGTACGGTTTGGACGATCCGAAAACGCAGGAATTCGGCCGGCGCTGTCTGCTGGCCCGGCGGCTGGCGGAGCGCGGCGTCCGCTTCATCCAGCTGTACGCGGGCGGCGCCCACAACGACGACAACTGGGACGCGCACGGCGACCTGGTGAAGAACCACGGCTTCCACGCCGGCCGCACCGACAAGCCGATCGCCGGACTTATCAAGGACCTGAAACAGCGCGGAATGCTGGACGAGACGCTGATCGTGTGGGGCGGCGAGTTCGGCCGGCAGCCGACGGCCGAGTACGCCAAGGGCACCGGTCGCGACCACAACGCCTACGGCTTCACGATGTGGATGGCCGGTGGCGGGATCAAGGGCGGCGTGAGCGTCGGTACGACCGACGAACTCGGCTCGGCCGCGGTGGACGACCGCCTTCACGTCAAGCACCTGCACGCCACCGTCCTGACGCAGCTCGGTTTCGACCCGAACAAGTTGACGTACTTCTACAACGGCCTCGATCAGAAGCTGGTCGGCGTCGAGGGGGCGGACCCGATCAAGCAAATCATCTAAAACGAACCACGAATCACACGAATCACACGAATAAAGAATATATTTGTCTCTTATTCGTGTGATTCGTGTGATTCGTGGTTTGAAGGAGAACGACTGTGACTCAACGGCGAATCCTGGTGGTTGGGCTGCTGCTGCTCTGCGGGACGGCGGTGCGGGCGGAGACGCACATCATCGTCGCCGACCACGAGAACAAGACGGTCATCAAGATCAAGGAAGACGGCACGCTCCTCTGGAGCGCCCGCAATGACAACGGCCACGACGTGCAGCTCCTGCCCAACGGCAATCTGCTCATCGTCTGCGGCCCCACCGTGCAGGAGATCGACAAGGACAAAAAGGTCGTTCACGAGATTGGCAAGCCGACCATCCAGAGCGCGGAATCGGCCCAGCGCCTCCCCAACGGCCATACCGTCGTCGCCGACAACGGCAAGCATCGGGTGGTGGAGCTGGACGAGAAAGATCAGATCATCTGGCGCTTCGACGTGCCCAACGACAACAAACGGCCGACGCCGACCATGCGCCAGGTCCGCCGCCTGGACAACGGCAATACGCTCATCTGCGCCAGCACCGAGGACAAGGTGATGGAGGTGTCGCCGGACAAGAAAGTGGTATGGAGCTACGCCCTGCCGTTCCCCTACCTGGCGACGCGGCTGGCCGACGGCGACACGATCATCAGCAGCGGCGACGGCTACGGCAGCAAGCAGGGCTTCTTCGTGATTGAGGTGGACAAGGACGGCAAGACCGTGTGGCAGTACGGCGGCAAGGACGCGCCGGACGACCAGAAGCTGAACTGGCCGAGCGGCTTCCTGCGCCTGGCCAACGGCGACACGCTCATCTCGGAGGCCCACGCCGGCCAGATCCGCGAAGTTTCGGCGGATAAGAAGACGGTGAAAATCATCAAAAGTCCGGCGATGAAACATCCTTGTACGCTCGTCGTAGTGGATGAGTGAGGCGCGGCCTCCCTCTTCTTGACAACCGCGTCCGGCCCCGCTATCAAAGAAGAAGTCAGGAAGGCCCCCATCGTCTAGTGGCCTAGGACATAGCCCTCTCACGGCTAAGACAGGGGTTCGAGTCCCCTTGGGGGTAGTCGGAAGTGGCTGCGGGATAAAGACTTAGGGATAGCGAGGTCTGCACCAAATCGGGAGGGCGGGCGGGAGAGTAACCCGCCCGCCCTCCCTGTTTTCACCGTGGTCTGCACCAATTTGCACCAACCGACCGGAAAGTTTCAGGAACGCTTCGCACGAGAAGGCTACTGACCTTTTGCTGAGAACTCCGAAAAGGTAACATCCTACTTACCTACTCCATCTTCGGCATCCCACAGAGAGGGAGGCAACTTTCATGGCGGACACAAAGCCGAAAGAGTCCAGCGTGTCGGTAGGGACGATGACGAGTTCCGTCATCCAGCAAAACAGCCCTGGGGCCGTGGCGTCAATCCGGGTCATCACAGGAGATGAGAGAAGCAAGGTAGAAGACATCCTGAAGAAAGTCGCTGCACTGGTGGATTCTCTGCCAATCTCCACCGAAGACAGGGAGGAGATGAAGGTTGACATCCAGACAGCCGAGACGCAACTGAAGGCGAAGAATCCGAAGGCAGGGATCGTCTCGACATGCCTCAACTCGCTCCTTCTAAAGCTGACCGCAGCGGCAACCGTCCCTCTGGCCGCTCAAGTTGCGTCGGGTGTGAAGTGGGCGATTGACCACATTACAGCCATCTTGGGGAGCATGTAGGCCATGTCGCTCGTCCTCGAACTTCAACAACTTGCCTGGGACAAGCAGAACGGCATTTCCGACCTTCTGAAGAAGGCATACGCCGTCGCCTATAAGCTGAACCTCCGCACGTTCAAGACGTGGGCGGAATGCGAGATGAACGGCTACACCGATGGGAAGAAGATGCCACCGTACCGTCAGGTCCACGGACGGGTTGTGTGCTTGGACCCCTACAACGGCTGGATTCCATTCATCTGCCAGGGCAATCCGCAGCTGCAAGCGAACCTGTCAACCCGCTGGCTGAATACGCCGGTGGGCGTGCTTCAAGAAT
The DNA here is from genome assembly GCA_963771935.1 of uncultured Planctomycetaceae bacterium. GTDB lineage: Bacteria > Planctomycetota > Planctomycetia > Gemmatales > Gemmataceae > UBA4732. Next base: position 1,037,743 of record CAVYVK010000011.1, read on the forward strand.
TCCTTCAGCGGAAGGGTAACGACAAGTCAATCATCGACTTTACGCCAGAACTGGAACAACTCCTAATGCGGGGCATGGAGTTCCCTTTTCGACCAGCCCTGGAAGTCTCCCGGTCTTCTTACGTTGCCATTCTGGACAAGGTGCGGAACACGATCTTGAATTGGAGCCTCAAGTTGGAGGCAGATGGCATCCTGGGAGAAGGGCTGACATTCAGCCAGCAAGAGAAGAAGACGGCAGCGGAGAAGGAACCAGAACTTCGGCCCTTGGTAACTGTGTATGTCAACAACAACGTAGCGGCAGGGAAAATGGAGAAATCGGCGGTTCAGCAGGCCAGCCCGCAGGGTGAGATGTACTTCGACCCCGACGAAGGATCGGAATAGCCGCCTTCGGCAGAGGGATGGCCTCTTCCTCTACATCAGAGCTACTTCGCCGGGTAGTTGTGCAGCTTCCATCCGGCGAGCGCCGCCGCCCTCCGTGCCGGGCTGCCGGTGATTATCCTTTCTGGATGCCCCTGGCACGAACCGTCAGCGAGGGGGCCGTGTCGAACCCCGGAAGGGACAGGCCGACCCTGGAGCGAGACGCACGCCGATGTACATCCCCGCCGCTTTCGCCGAAGCCGACCGGACCAAACTGCACGACTTCATCGAGCAGAACAGCTTCGGCCTTCTCGTGTCGCAGGTCGATGGACGGCCCTTCGCCAGCCACTTGCCGTTCCTCCTCGAACGGACAGCCGGGCCGAACGGCCGCCTGATCGGCCACATGGCGCGGGCCAATCCACAGTGGCGGGAGGCAGGCGGCCAGACTGTCTTGGCGATCTTCTCCGGGCCGCACGCCTACATCTCGCCGACGTGGTATCAGGCCGAACAAGTCGTCCCCACCTGGAACTACACCGCCGTTCACGCCTTCGGACGGGTCGAGATCGTCGAGGAGGAAGGCGCCCTGCGGGAGATCGTCCAGAGGTTCGTGGCGTTCTATGAGCAGGCGATGCCCCGGCCCTGGTCGTTCGGCGGCGCCGGGACGTTCGCGGAGCGGATGCTCGCGCAGATCGTCGGCTTCCGCATCGAGATCGAGACGATTGAGGGGAAGTGGAAGCTGAACCAGAACCATCCGGTCGAACGCCGGCGGAAGGTCGTTCAGGCCTTGCGGGAGCGGGGCGATGAGAACGCTCAGGCCGTCGCCGATCTGATGCAGGCGATGCTCCCCGCGGAGGATTGAAGCCGTGCCGACTGTCCTGTATCAGCGGGAGCCGGACCTGACGCCGGAGGAGTTCATCGATGTACTGGCGCGCTCGACGCTGGCCGAGCGCCGGCCCGTCCACGACCTCGACACGATTCGTGCCATGCTGAAGAACGCCGACGTGATCCTGACCGCTCGGCTCGACGGGACGCTGGTCGGCGTCTCACGGGCCATCACCGATTTCGCCTATTGCACCTACCTGTCCGACCTCGCCGTGGACGAGAAGTACCAGCGGCAGGGGATCGGGCGGGAACTGATCCGGCGCACACACGAGGCGGCGGGGCTGCACACGACGCTGATCTTGCTGGCGGCACCGAAGGCCCAGGCGTACTACCCGCACATCGGCATGACCAAGCACGATTCCTGCTGGGTCGTCGGCCGCGTCAGCGATCCGCCGTCCTCGCCGTGAGCGCCGCCGCCATTCGCGCCCGAAACGTCTTCGTCCGCTCCGACCCCGGCTCCAGCGACTCCAGCCGCGTCACCCACGCGCCGGCCTCCTCCGCCTGGTCGTAACGCAGTAGTCCGTCGATCAGATAGGCCAGGTATTCCGGATTCTGCTTGTCCACTGTGACGAGACTCGCCAGTCGATCGCGCGCTTCCGGCCAGCGGCCGTCCGCTTCGTACAGCTGAGCCAGACGAAACTCCTCGTCGGGCGGCAGCGGCCCGGCCGTGCGCTCCTCTTCCAGCCGCCGCAGCGCCTCCGCCCGGCCCTCCGCCCGCGCGCCCAGCACGAACGCCCGCGCTCGCCGATCCGCCGCGTCGCTCCGGGCGCTCACGCGACCCGGCTCGCCGGGTTCAGCGCCCAGCAGGGCCGTCGCCTCGGCGTCCTTCCCGTCCGCCGCCAGGACCATCGCCAACTCGCGCCGCGCCACGCCAGGTCGGCGGCCGATACGTCCTTGCCGGAGTCCAAAAGGCGACGCAACACGGTCTCCGCCTGCGTCGGCCGGTTCAGCCGCAGGTGGAACGCCGCCGCGCGCAGCAGCGTCGGGCCGTCGTCGGGCCGCTTCGCCAACGCCTCGTCGTAATAGCGCTCCGCCAGGTCGAACCGGCCCGCCGCCTCGTAGCACGCCGCCAGCGGCAAGGCGGCGTAGCGCGGCGGCAGCGACGCCTTCAGCGCTTCCACGGCGGCCTCGGCGTCAGCCGAACGACCCTGCCGCGCCAGCTGCGACGCCAGCGCCGCCGTCGCGTCCCAGCCGGCGTCCGGGAAATATACCGCCCGCCGCAACTCGGCCTCCGCCTCCTCCGGCCGGTTCGCCGCCGCGAGGGTCCGGCCCAGCCAAACGTGATACGCATAGCCGTCCACGGCCGGCGCCGCCTGACGCGCCAACTCCATCGCCCGCTCGCCGTTGTGCGTCTGCAAGGCCACTTCCGCCGCCTGACGCGCCAGGGCGCCGGTCAGCACGGTCTGCTCCTGCAACCGCCGCATCACCTGGTCGGCCTCGTCCCACCGGCCGCGCTCCGCCAGCATCCGCACCAGCGACTGCGCCACGTCCGGCCGCCGTTCGCCCAGGTCTAACGCCCGCTGGTAAGCGTCCAGCGCCGCGGCCGAGGCGCCGTCCAGCTCCGCCAGCTGCCCTTGCAGCAGCGCCACGCGCGACCAGTCCGGCCGCCGTCGCGCCAGATCGTCCAGCAGCGTCTTCGCCTCGGCCAAGCCGCCACGGTCGCCGCGGTAGGTGCGGGCCGTAAGGCGAGCCGCCCGGCCGTACATCGCCCAGGCGCCGTCCTCGCCCTCCAGCCGGGCCACGTCGGCCAGCACGCCGTCCGCCAGGCCGTCGTCCTCGCTCGGCAGCACCGCCTCCAGCAGCCGCACCCGGCCGGCCAGGTCCGTCGCCGGCGCCTCGGCCATTTGCCGACAAAGACGATCGCCGTCTACCATTTTACCGATCCGGTAATACGCCTCCGCCAACCGGCACAGCAGCAGCGTCCGGTCCTCCGGCGCATAACCGTCCAGGCCCTTTTCCAGATCGCTCAAGGCACCGCCGCCCGTCGTCTCGGCGATGGGCAGCGCCGCCAGCCGAAACTCCAGGCGGTCGCCGAGCCGGCGCCGGGCCTCGTCGAGAATGCTCGTCGCATCCGCCGCGTCCCCGCGGCGCGCGGCGTCGAGGGCCAGCGCCGTCCAGGCCGTGGGGTCGTCCGGGTGGGCCGACCGCGCCTGGGCCAGCAGGGCCGTCGCCCGTTCCCCTTCGCCCCGCGCCGCAGCGCCGCCGCGCGCAGCAGCGCCGCCTCCGCCGTCGGACCGCAACGGCCGATGACCCGGTCCACCTCGGCCCAGTCCTGCCGGCCGGCCGGCAACGCCTGGTTGCGCCTCAGCAGCGCCCGGCCCAGCAGCGGCCACGCCTCCTCCGGCGCCGACGGCAGCAGCGCCGTCCGCCGTAGCACCGTCAGCGCCTCGTCCGTCCGGCCCGCGTCGAGCAGCGCCGCCCCCAACGCCAGGCCCGCCGGCGCCGACGACGGGGCCAGCGCCGCCGCCTGACGCAGCACGCTCAGCCGGCGGTCGTCGTCGCCCAGCTTTTCGTAGCACTCCCCCAGGCAAAGCAGCGTGCGAACGGCCTCCTCCACGGACATTACGGAGCGGCGCGCGTCGTCTTCCAGCGCCGCGCCGCCTCGCCCCAGCGGCCCTCGTGCATCCGCAGCCGCGCGGCCAGGTAGTCGGCCGCGCCGACCCGGCCGTCCTGCCGCGCCTCGGCGGCCAGCGCCTCGACCGCGGCCGTCTCCCCTAGCTTCAGTCGGGCTTCGGCCAGCAGATTGACCAGCTCGGATTCATCAGGGACCGGCTTTTTCTCCTTTAATGCCTCTCTTTCCTCTTCCAAACATTGCGCCGCCTCGATCGGCCGGCTCGTCTTCAGGTCCAGCGTCGCCAGGGCCAGGCGCAGGTCCATGTCGTCGGGATGCGTCTTGAGTCCCTGCCGCAAGGCGGCGCGGGCGTCGTCGGCCCGGCCGCGGCGGGCGGCCAGATCGGCCGTCGTCAACAGCACCCGCGCGTCGTCCGGCGCCAGCTCGCGGGCGCGGGCCGCGTCCTTCTCGGCGCCGTCCAGGTCGCCGCCGGCCAGGCGGTAGGCGGCCCGTTCCTGGTAGGCGGCGAAGGCGCCGTCGTTGGCCGCGATCATGTCGTCCATCACCTGATCGGCGTCCGGCGCCCGGTCGAGGGCGCCGCGCAGCAGCCGGGCCAGGCGGCCGTAGGCGCCGACCCGATCCGGGCCGAGGGTCACGGCCGCGCGGTATGACGCCTCCGCCCCGTCCGCATCGCCGAGCGCTCCTCGCACTGGCCGAGCAGGTCCTGCACCTCGCCATCGTTGGGCCGGTAGTGGGTGAGCAGTTGCAGATGGTCGAGCGCCCGCTGGAAGTCTCCTCGACCCATCGCCAGATCGACGGCGGCGCGGCGAAGGTCGTTCCGCGCCGGATCCCGCGCCAGCGCCTCCTCGTACACGGAAAGGACGCGATCGGCGTCGGCGGGCGTCGCCGCCTGCCGTTCGAGCATCCGCCCATACCGCTCTAGAATATCCACATCAGCCGGGGTGAACGCCAGGCGGCGCTTCAGATAGTCGGCGGCGCGGTCGAGGTCGCCGGCCCGTTCAGCCCGGTCGGCTTCGGCCAGCAGGGACGCGGCCTCCGGCCCGACCTGGCAGGCGTGAGCGACGACCACGGCCAGGCCGCCGGCCGCGGCCGACGCCGCCAGGATCAGGACCAGGCGGAGGTTGATTTGCTTCTTCATGGAGGGCCGATGTCCCGTGGCGTCGTGCGCGGAGGGGGGACGCGCCGGCCGATGGAGGGGCGGGGGGAGGCCGCCCGAATGGGAAGGGCGAGCCGGGTCGCGTCAGCGCCCGGAGATCGTTGCGATTTTGGAATCGACACGAACTCCGGGCGCTGACGCGACCCGGCTCGCCAAGGGTTATTAGACGGCCTGCGGCCGCTTCTTCCGGCGGAGCAACAGGAGCAGGAACGGCACGCCGAGCAGCAGCGACGCCCAGGCGGCCGGCTCCGGAACCACGTTGCCGGTGTTCGTGTTGGTTTGCTGCTGCTGCTGTTTCTGTTTCTGCTTCTGTTTCTGTTGCTGTTGCTGCGACTGCTGCACGTTGACCACGTTGCTCTGATTCGGCTGCTGCTGCTGTTGCTGCTGCGCCTGCTGGCCGGACCCCGACGTGCCGGTCGAGCCGCCGCCGCCCGTCACGCCGCCGCCCAAGCCGCCGAAGCCCGGGAAGCCGCCCGCGCCGACGCCGCCGCCGCCGGTCCCGACGGTCTCGCCGCCGCCCAGCGACCCCGCCGCCGTGCCGATGCCCGTCACCGGCGCCGACGCCTGCTCGAACGCGACCGGCGTCGGAATCTCGCTGGCGTCCGCCGTCAGGTCGGCCGCCCCCACCGGGGCCGCCGTGTCCACCGCCGCCGCCTTGAGGAACGCGCTGCCGCGCAGCCGGGTCGCCTCGAACATCGGCGGGAAGTTCGACGTGAAGCCGAACAGCACGCTCCGCTCGTCCTGCCGCACCGGGACGTCGCCCTCCACGTCGTAGAAGACCGCCCGGATGGCCGGCGACCGCCGCGAGTCGGGACGGCCGTCTTCGCCCGGCGTGCCGAAGATCACCGGCCGCAGCCCCGGATAGTTCGCCCCGGCGACGTTGCCCATCCCCAATAGGTTCATGGCCGGCCCGAACGGACCCATTCCCGCTCCGATGGGGGCGAAATTGTTGTAGTCGATCAGGTTCTCATAGGCGACCGGCGCGAGCGGCGCCAGGGCCTGGGCGCCCTCCGCCGCGTCGCGGACCTGCTGGGGGTCGTAGTTGATGAGCCGGCCCTGCGTGTGGATGTCCGGCGCCCCCTGGAAGTCGGCGCTCTTGAGCAGCACCACCGTGACCGGCGTGCGGCCGGTGTTCTCGCCCTCCGGGTCGTCGGCGACCGCCTTGGGGGCGTTGCCGACCTTGATCTGGTTCATTTCGTACGGCTTCGGGGCCGAGTGGCGCGGGGCGTCCTCGACGAACGGCCGCTTGACCGGGCCGACCGGATGCTCGGTGGAAACCGGAGTGACGGCGACCTTGGCGTCGGCGCCGGCCGGCTGCGAGAAGCCCACGCCCGTTCCCACGGGAGCCTTGTCCTTCTCCCCCTTCGCCGCGGCGAAATAGCCCCACGAGGTGATCAGCGCCGGATCGATGATGAGGCGAATGGTCACTTGTTGGATCGGCGATTTGCTGCCGCGGTCGTTGACGACCTGATACAGGTAAAGGTAGCGCGCCTTCTTGTCGAGGCCCGGCGACGGCTTCAGGGCGTCATCCAGGCCGGTCTGGAACTGCGCGTCAAAACTCTTGATTCCGGTCCCCCACGTGTCGTCGCCTCGTCCTTCGCCGCGATCGAGGACCATGTAATAGATCGAGCCGCCGAACGCCTTGGGAGCGTCGGCCGCGCTCTCGATCACGCCGCTGGCCAGGACTTTGTCGCTGGGCGTACCGGGATTGGCGTAGCCCGTGAACCGCTGCAGACCCTCGGCGCGGGCCGCCGGTGGGGCGAGAGGCGCGAGGACGGCGGCCAGGAACGCCAGGCCCGCCAGAAACGCCCGCGCGCGAGAGGTGAGTCTCATTGGCGTCGCTCTTTCATCAAGAATGTTCGGGATCGTCCACGATCAAGTCGTCTGGGAGTTCGCAAAAACTGTACCGTTCGCTTTTCGCCCTCTCGCGGCTTCCCCGACCGGCCAGCTGATGCATGGACAAGGCCGAGGGGCCGTTGTTTGCGCCGGCGGCGCGAACGTTGTTGCGATTCTGGCATGAAGGATTCACGGCGCCGCGCCCCCAATGTTAACCGTTCGGGGTTAGCGCGGTTAGCGCTGCTAGCGCGCCCGGCCCGTTCGACGGAAGCTACGCGGATGAGCGGGGTGCCATGCTTTCGCAGTCCTTCAACGACTGCTTCCGTCCTCCCTGACTGGAAGGGACCGCGAAAGCATGGTGAGGTCGGGGACGCTGTCATGCTTTCGCGGCCCGCACGCCGCGGAAAGCAAGGCCGGCCCCCGACGGCCGCGAAAGCATGGCACCCGACAAGCTGCTAGCGCGCCCGGCCCGGCTCGCCTGACGGTACCAACGCGGGCGCCCGGTACGCCGCCTTGACCCACGCCCGTTCGGTGCGCCCCGTCGCCCAGACCCAAAAGGCGACCCAGGCCGCGGCGTTGAGCACCAGGAACGACGCCGCGACCGTCAGCGGCCGGATCCGCGCGGCCGGCGCCCACAATCCGAGCAGGGCGGCGGCGTAGCACACGATCTGACACACGAAGGCCGTCCGGTAGAAAGGCCCCGGCGCCAGTACGCTCGTCAGCAGCAGGGCCAGCAGCGCCCACGGCGCCAGCAGTCGCATCATCTTGTGGGAGAGGAATTGGAGCCAGACCGGGTTGCGCCAGGGCGTCAGCACGGCCGGCAGCCGCCCCACCAGCTGGAGGCAGCCGGACAGCGTCCGCACCTTGCGGCGGAACTCGGCGGCGGTTTGATCCGGCAGGCGATCGAAGGCGTGGGCCTGCTCGTCGTGGACGACGCGGCGGCCCTGCAGCGCGACCTGCATCGGCCAATAGACGTCGTCGAGGATCGTGCCGCGCGGGATCGGCCGGAACAGCTCGCGGCGCACGGCGCTGATTGCCCCGGTGGCGCCGACGCCGGACCACAGGCGGCCCTCCTGCCGTCGCAACCATTTCTCGAAGCGCCAGTACAGGCCGACGCCGGCCAGAGCGCCGTCGGCGTCACGGAGGACCAGGTCGCCGCTGACCGCGCCAACGGCGGGGTCGGCGAAATGGGCCAGCATCCGCGGCAGGGCGTCGGCCGCCCAGGTCTGGCGCACGTCGGCGAAGACCAGGATTTCGTGGGACGCGGCGGCGCAGCCCTGCGAGAGCGCGGCGGCCTTGCCGGCGCGCTCCGGCGATTCGAGGACGCTCACCAGCGGGCTGGGATGGGCGCGGGCGGCGGCGGCGGTCGCGTCCGTGGAGCCGTCGGAGACGACGATCACCTCGCCGTCCAGGCCGGACGCGGCCAGAAGGGCCGTCATCTCGTCGAGCCGGCGGACGATGTTCGCCTCCTCGTTATGGGCGGCGACGACGACGGAGACCGAGCGCGGCGCCGGGCCGACGGGCCGCACCGGCCGGCCGCGCAGACGGGCCAGCGCCCACGCCAGTACCGGATAAATCAGGTACGGATAGAGGACGCAAGCGGCGGCGAGCCAGAAGTAGATTTCGGGATAAGTCATCTCAGCAACTCCTGGGTGGTCCCGACGGCCTCACTTGGCGATGCGCACCGCCAGCAGCGTGCCCGGTCGGCGGCCGCGCAGGGTGCGGCGGTCGAGCGCTTTGACCAGAGGGTGGACGAACCGCGGGAACAGCGGGATCAGCTGTCCGACGCGCGCGAAGTTGATGCATTCGCGGGAGCGGAACCGGCCCGTGTAGGCGGCGATCTGATCCGGGGTGTTGCTGCGGTAATAGACCGGGTAATTCTCGTAGCGCTCCACGCCCCGCCGGCCGAGGAGCGCCCTCAAGTAGAGTTCTTTGACCTTCAAACGCTCCGTCCAAAGAGAGGCGTGGGTGAACCAGTGGCGGGCGTCCACGGTCAGGCCCCAGAAAACGCCGCCGTCCGCCAGGACGTCGTAGACCTTGTCCCAGAAGGCCTGCGGCCGCGGCAGGTGCTCCAGCACCATGATGGCGAAGGCCACGTGGACGGAGCCGGACGGCGCCGGCGCCTCCTCGAACCGACAGCGATGGACTTCGGTGAAATAGTCGCCCGGCGCCACGTCCGGATCGGGTTCGACGCCGATGTATTGGTCGGCCGTGCGGGCCATCGCTTCCTGCAACGCCACGTTCGTGTCGAAACCCTTGCCGCATCCGATGTCGAGCATGGTGAGCGGCCGCGGCCGGGCGCGGGCGTCCTCCTGGACCATGTCGTAAAAGATGCGGTCCCGGCACTCGCCGGCGCCGTAGCGTTCGATGAAAGGGGCCCAGCGAGTCATGGTCGTGCGTCCAGGGGGTGTGGGAATTCGTCGGCGAACACTCGACGCGGGGCGCCCGCGGGGAGGCGCCTGGGGGCCAGTTTCTCGAACAGGAGGGCGTAACCGGCCGCCTGCGCGGCGAAGGTGAAATGGTCCTCGACGCGCCGGCGCCCGGCCCGGCCCATCGCCCGCGCGGATTCCGTCGATGCGAGCAGATCGGCCAGGCGGCGCGTGAGCGCGACGGGGTCGGCCGGCGGGACCAGCCAGCCGGTCACGCCTTCGTCCACGACCTCCGGCGTGCCGCCGACGGCCGTGGCGACGACCGGCAGCCCGGCCGCCATCTCCTCCAGCACGACCACCGGCAGCCCCTCCGTGTGCGACGACGATACGGCCAGGTCGCACGCCGGCAGCACGCGCTCCAGGTCCGGCCGGAAGCCCGCCAGGACGAAACGCCCCTGCAAACCGCGTTCGGCGATCCGCCTTGTCAGGTCGTCGCGCAGCGGCCCCTCGCCGAAGACGACGAAGCCCACGTCGGGCCATTCCGGAGCGAGCCGGGCCGCCGCTTCGATCAGTACGTCAAACCCCTTTTCCGGACTGAGCCGGCCCGCGGCGGCGACGATCCGCTCCGGCCGCGCTGCAAAAAGCCCCATGAGCGATTCCCGAACGGCCGTATCGGCCGGCCCAAACGCCTCGGCGCGGACGGCGTTGCGGATCACGGGCGCCCGATCTGGCCGGACGCCGGCCCGGCGGACCTTGACGGCCTGGCCCTCCGAGACGCACACGACGGCGTCCATCCGCCGCATCACCCAGCGGTCGAGCGCCTCGTAGCAGCGGACCTTCCAGGTCGCGGCCGTCCAGCCGTGGGCGATGGCGACGACCGGGACGCCGGCCCGCCGCGCCGCCAGCCAGCCGATCAGGTCGGGCTTGTAGCCGCTCGTGCAGAGCAAGTCGGCGCCGAGGTTGCGCAGCCAGTCGGCGACCTCCGCCGCCGCCCGCAAGAAGTGCGGCGCATTCTCCTTCAGGCAGACGGCCCGGAAGCCGTCGGCAGCCGCCGCGTCTAGGAACGGCCGGGCCAGGCCGCGCTCCGTGAAGGAGAGAAAAGCGCTCCGCCAATCGGGTGACAGGTTCCGCGCCAGGCCCAGCACCTGCCGCTCCGGTCCTCCCACGAACGGCGACGCCATCAGGTGAACGACGAGCATGGCGCCTCCACCCGTTTCATCGTTTCGCCGACGACGCTTTCCCACACCGCCCCCAGCCGATCCGCCAGCACGTCCCAGTCGTAGCGCTCGCGCACCACCCGGCGGCCGTGTTCCGTCATCCGCCGCGCCTCGTCCGGCGCCCGGATGCACCGCACCAGCGCCGCCGCCATGTCCTCCGGCCGCTCCACTACCGTCAGGTCGCGGCCGTCCTCCAGCCGCAATCCCTCCGCGCCGATCCGCGTCGATACCACCGGCAGGCCGGACGCCAGCGCCTCCAGGATCTTCAGGCGCGAGCCGCCCCCGATCCGCAGCGGTACGGCCATCACGCCGCTCGCTCCCAGGTGCGGCCGCACGTCCGCCACGTCGGCGTGCAGCTCGGCGAAGTCCGTCGCCGCCACGCGCCGCCGCAGCCACTCCGGCGGCCTCCGGCCGACGACGCTCAGCCGCGCCGATGGGCCCTGCACCGCACCGCCGGGAAAATCTCATCGAGGAGTATCCGGATCGCGTCCAGGTTGGGCCGCCAGTCGAGGCTGCCCAGGAACAGCACGCAATCCGATCTCCGGGCGCTTACGCAACCCGGCTCGCCAGCCGCGTAGAACGCCGCATCGACGCCGTTGTCCACGACATCGATATTCTCGATCCCGTATAGTTCCCGCGCCAGGGCCGCGTCCTCGTCGCTGACCGTCACGACGCGATCCGCCGCGGGAAACATCCGCCGCTCGTAGCGCTCGTACTTCCGCCACTGGCCGCGGATGTACCAGCGCCGCAACGGCCGCCGCTCCGTTTCGTGGTAGCGGCGCCAGATCAGCGCATCGACGTTGTGGGCGATCAGCACCCGTCGGGCGCGCTCCGGCCGACGCAACAGCCCCAGGAACGGCGTCCACTCGAATTGCCACACATCGACGGGGCGCCGCTCCTCGTGTTCCTGGACCGCCTGCCGCAGCAACGGGCTGTCGAACGACGCCACCGAGTACGGCAGCGGCGAGAACAGGTTGGCCGCGAGCCGGACCCCGAAGGCCAGCCCCTTCTTGCGCGGGAGGGGATGATCGACCAGCACCGCCTCGACGCCGTGCTCGCCGAGGAAGTCCGCGGCCCGCTTCGCCGCGTCGGGGCCGTCGTGGCAACGCGCGATGTAGGTGAGGCGGCAGCGGCGCGCCAGGCGGAGCATCAGGTTCAGCGTCCGCAGCCGCTTGCCGCTGGACGGCGGATAGGCCGTGTCGCCGTCCACGATCACCGCGTTCATGATCGCATCCTCGTCGCGCCGGCCGCTCCTTCTTCCCGCACAACTGTAGGTTGAAAAAGCGCCGCAAGCCGGTCACGCCTCGAACTGCGGCCGCGGTCGGCCGTGTTCCTCGAAGGCGGCCTCCACGGCTTCCGGCCGCGGCATCCCAAACAGCGAGCGCAACGATTCATAGGGCACGCCCAGCATGTGGACCGCCGTGCAGGCGACGAGACGCAGGTCCAGCCACAGGCCGCGATAACGGATGTAATAGAGGTCGTAAGCGAGTTTTCGGCGGACGCTCGTCAGGTCGGAGTCGGGCGGCAGCTGGACCTGGGCCAGGCCGGTGACGCCCGGACGGACGGCCAGGCGGTCGCGGTAGTGCGGGATGGCGCGCTCCAGCGCCGGCGTGAACTCCGGCCGCTCCGGCCGCGGGCCGACCAGGCCCATGTCGCCGCGCAGCACGTTCCACAGCTGCGGCAGCTCGTCCAGGTGGGTCTTGCGGAGGAAGGCGCCGACGCGGGTGACGCGCGGATCGCCGGGCCGGGACCACTGGACGCCGGACGCCTTCTCGCAGTCATGAATCATGCTGCGGATCTTGTAAAGCGTAAACGGCCGGCCGCCCCTGCCCACGCGCACCTGGGAATACAGCACCGGCCCGCGCGAGGTCAGCTTCACGGCCAGGGCGGTCAGGGCCAACACCGGCGCGGCCAGGACGAGCAGCACGGCGGCGAAGAGCAGCTCGGCGACGGCCCGGACGGCGTCGTACACGGGCCGGGGCGAAGGGAGGAAGGCCGGCGGCCGCACCTCTGCGATCCGCCAGGCCTTCCGGGGCGGCGGCGTTGATGAGGCAGGGGGGGCCGGCGGAATCCGCTGCGTTTCCGGCAGGTCGATCTCTATGCCCATGGGGACCCTCATCGGTTCCGATAAACGGTTGGACGCGCTATGGCGCGTGGTCCGAACGCGAACGCGCGCCGGGCCGGTCGGTGAGGGGAGAAGGTTCGCCGCCCTGTTCCGGGAGCGGCGTGAGGGGATCCAGAGGATGGCGGGAGGGGTCCGCCGCCCGGACGTCTGTTCCGAAAAATCGTGCGTCCGTGCGGGGGTTCGGCAAGCGGTCGGTCGCTCGCCGGGAGGATTTCCGTGCCGGGAAAATAGCATTTGATATGCCAATTCCCTTCCCGGCGCCGCGGCGGATCCGTCCGCGCAAATTTTGCGGCTTTTCGCGGCTTCCGCGCTGCATGGGCGATTTTATGGGTCCATCGAATCTCTTTCCCGGCGCTAACGAAAACTAGCGTCGGATATAGGGTGCGTCAACCGGCGTTAACACCGCATCGGTGCGCCACGGCTGACGCCGCCGTGACACGCCGTCCAGGCCGAGGTACAGGCGCTCGTACTCGGCCGTCATATGCCGCACGTCGAAGCAGCGCTCGACGCGGCTTCGGCCGGCCTGTTCCATGCGGCGCCGCTCCCACGCATGGCGGCGCAGGTGGAGGATCGCCGCGGCCAGCGCCGCGGGATCGCCGGGCGGGACCAGCAGGCCGGTTTCGCCGCCGGCCACCACTTCGGGGTTGCCGCCGACCCGTGTGGCGACGACGGCCAACCCGCTGGCCATCGCCTCCAGCAGCGTCAGCGATACGCCCTCGGTTCGGGACGACAGCACGAACAGCCCGGCCCGCGCCAGCAGCGCCGGCACGTCGCGGACCTGGCCGTGGAAGGCCACGCGATCTTCCAGCCCAAGTTCCGCCGCCGTCCGCCGCAGGTCCGCCATGCACGGCCCATCGCCGGCGATTTCCAGGCGAAACGCGGCGTCCTCGGCCGCGGCCAGCGCCGCCGCTTTCAAGAGCGTATCGATGTCCTTTTCGGGGCTGAGCCGCGCCACGGTTATCACCGGCCCCTCCCCGCGATGGGCCGGCGGCTCAAACCGCGTCAGGTCGATGCCGTTCCACAGGACGCGCACCGTCCGTGGCGAGACGCCGTGGCGCACCGCCTGGCGGGCGCTGTCGGCGGAGACGCAGACGAAGCGGTCGGTCAGCCGCGCCGCCAGCCGGACCAGGCCGGCCTGCCGCGGCGTCAGGCGGAAGGCCATGCCGTGATGCCGCGTGTGGACGAGCCGGCGCACGCCGGCCAGGCGGGCCGCGAAGGCGCCGTAGATGTGCGGCCGTTCGTCGTGCGTGTGGACCACGTCGATGCGCCGCTCCCGGAACAGCCAGGCCAGGCGGGGCGCCAGGCCGGGCCGGAAGCCGCTCGGTTCGCCCAGCGCTTCGACCGGCCAGCCCCACGCCTCCAGGTCGCCGGCCAGCACGCCGCGGCCGCCCAGCGACACGAAATGCAGGTCGAAGCGGCGGCGGTCGGCGCAGCGCGCGAACTCGACCAGCAGCTTCTCCTGGCCGCCCACGTCGAGGCCCAGCGTCACGTGGGCGACGCGCAATCGGCCTCTTTTTGGCTCGGTAATTCGCATGAAGGTTCCCCGTCTAGCCGCGACCCGAAGGGGAGCGCGTTGAGAGGAGCGCTCCCCTTCGGGTCGCGGCTAAACCACCGCCGCCCCGCGGCCCACGCCGCCGACTTGAGTACGATCCACCACGCCTGCGGCCGCCACGGCTCGCGCAGCAGGCGGACGCCGGCCGGGTACAAGGCGGCGGCGGGGCGGCCGCCGCCCAGCTGCAAGGCCGCCCACTCGCGGTAGACCTGCGTCTCCCAGGCCCGCGCCGCGGCCGGCCCCATCAGGGGCGCGTCGCGCCGGACCACCGCCAGCATGTTGCGGCAGTCGTGGGCCGGATCGACGCCGCGCGACAGCGAGCTAGGCTCCTGCACCCCCGTCGCCAGCGGCTCCGAAATCAGGTAGGCCGGCGCCGCAACGACCAGCCGCACCCACAGGTCGATGTCCTCGGCGGTGGACAGGCCCTCGTCGAACCGCAGGGCGCCCAGCGCGTCGCGCCGCACCAGCAGCGTTGACGTCCAGATGCGGCGGCCCAGCTCGAAGACGATCGGCCCCGCCGGCCGGTCCCAGACGCGGTCGTAGAGCGACGGATGGCCGACCCGATGCACCCTCCGCTCCCTTCCCGGCGGCCGAATGTAATACCGACTGGCGACCAGGCCCAGCTCCGGATGGCGCGCCAGCACGCCGAGCTGGCGCTCCAGCTTTTGCGGCTCCCAAAAGTCGTCGGCGTCGAGGAAGGCGACCAGGCCGTCGGGGCAGCGCGACGCCGAAGTTGCGGGCGCTGGAGGCGCCGCCGTTGCTTTGCGCAGCAGCCGCACCCGATCTCCGTAAGGCGCGAGCGCCGCGGCCAGGTCGTCGGGGCTGCCGTCGTCCACGACCAGGATCTCGTCCGCCGGGCGGGTTTGCGCCAGGACGCTGTCGATCGCCCGGCCGACGAAGCGGGCGGCGCGGTAGGCCGGGATGACGACGCGGACGGTCGGCGCGCTCATGTCGCGTACCTCCAGGCCTGGGTGTCCAGCGTCTCCGGCGGCCGGATCTTCAGCAGGCGCACCACCCGGCAGCGCAGCCGCTCGGCCCGCGCGTAGCCGAGGCAGCGCGCCATCAGGCGGAAGCGCCAGCCGAACTGGCCGAAGCCGACGCGCTTCTGCAGCTCGAAGATGCGCTGCAGCAGCCCGTTCAGCAATTCGTCGTCCTTCACCCCCAGCTTCACCAGCGCCTGATAACCGCTTTGTTCGATCTTTAACAGGTCGATCCCGAACCAGTCCGGCCGGTTCGCTTCCCGCAGCCTGTCGTGCAGCCTGATGAAAATGCGGGCGTAGGCGGTCGCCATGCCGACGCGGTTCGCGCTCATCGAGCCGGGGCGCTGGCGGTAGTAGCAGCCCAGGCGCTTGTTCACGTGCAGCGTCGCGCCGAGCATGCCCACCTTGACGAAGAAGTCCCAGTCCTCGGCGAAGCGCAGCGACTCGTCGAAGCCGCCGGCGGCGTGGACCAGCCTGGCCGGGAACAGCCAGGCCAAAGGGCGCCCCAGACGTGGCCGCGGAACAGGTCCGGCAAGAACCCGGTCGCCTGCGGGACGTGGTCGAGGTGCTCCTCCGGCCTGCCGTCACGAAACAGGCGCGTGGCCGTCAACGCGGCGCCATCCTCGCGGCCGGCCAGCGCCTCCATTTGCCATGCGATCTGTTCGGGGTGCAAATAATCGTCGGAGTCGAGGAATTTGAAATAGCGGCCGCGCGCCTGGGTGATGCCGGTGTTGCGCACCGCCGACAAGCCGCCGTTGGGCCGATGGACGTAGACGATGCGGTCGCCGTACCCGGCGCGACCCCCTCGGTATCGTCCGGCGAGCCGTCGTTGACGACGATCACCTCGACGGCCGGGTAGGTCTGCGCCAGGGCGCTGTCGATCGCCTCGGGCAGGTACTCGGCCTGCTTGTAGCAGGGGATGACGACGGAGACGAGCGGCTGGTCCACGTGCGCGTTCCTCGGCGGTCAGCCCCCGGCGGGCGGCCGCGCGTTCCAAACCTGCGGGATCATCACGTCGCCCTGCCGCGCGGCGGTCGGCAGGCGGGCGTCGTCGTAGTTGCGGAAATAGTTGCCCTCCTCGACGCGCAGCACGGCGGCGTCGTGAATCCAGTCCTGCGTCTCGCCCAGCGTCCCGCACCACAGCTCGATGCGGTACTCGCCGGCCAGCAGCGGCACGCGCGGCACCAGGCACCACAGCTCACGGGCCTCGGCTGGCGTCCGCGGGCTGGCGCCGGTGAAGTACGTCGTCACCTCCGTCAGCTTCCGGCCGTGGACGTCGCGGATCGACACGGCCACGTCCAGGGGCGCGAGCATTCCGGCGCCCGGCGGAGGCGTCGAGAGGCGGATGCGGAGGTAGCAGTCCTCGCCAGTGACCATGCGGCCGGCCGGCCGGCCGCGGGAGTCGAGGACGCGGAACTCCTCGAAGCGGAACCGGCCGTCGCCTTCGCGGTCGCGGCGCTCGGCCAGCGGCGCGCCCTCGGCCGCCTCGCCGGCTTTCAGGTATTCGGCGACGACCTCCTCCGTCGGGCCGAAGCGCTTCAGCCGGCCGTGGTCCAGCAGCAAGGCGCGGCGGCAGATGGTCTGCACCGCGCCCATGTTGTGGCTGACGAACAGGATGGTGCGGCCCTCTTCGGTCACGTCGCCCATCTTTTTCAGGCACTTCTTCTGGAACTCCGCGTCGCCGACCGCCAGCACCTCATCGACGATGAGGATGTCCGGCTCCAGGTGGGCGGCGACGGCGAAGGCCAGGCGGGTGTACATGCCGCTGGAGTAGCGCTTGACCGGCGTGTCGAGGAATTGCTCGACCTCGGCGAAGGCGACGATGTCGTCGAACTTGCGGTCGATCTCGGCGCGCTTCATGCCGAGGAGGGCGCCGTTGAGGTAGATGTTCTCGCGGCCGGTCAGCTCCGGGTGGAAGCCGGTGCCGACTTCGAGCAGCGAGCCGACGCGGCCGCGCAGCTCGACGCGGCCGGTGGTCGGCTGGGTGATGCGGGCCAGCACCTTGAGCAGCGTGGATTTGCCGGCGCCGTTGCGGCCGACGACGCCGAGCACCTCGCCCGGCGGCAGCTCGAAGCTGACGCCCTCGAGCGCCCAGAAGTCGGAGCGGCGCGGGGCCGACCGGCGGAGGCGGCGCAAAGGGGCTTGCAGCAGGCGCATCAAATCTTCGCGGAGGCTGCGGTAGCCGGCGCGCGGCCCGGTCGCGTCGATCCGATAGCGCTTGCCGAGATCCTCGACGCGGACGGCGGGTTGCATCGACGACATCCTTTCCTGCATTCAAATTTCACCACAGAGTCACAGAGGACACAGAGAGAAGAAAAAGAAGGGTTCCAGGGCATTTGGTTCCTTCGGTACTGGTTTTTGTCTTCTCTGTGGTCTCTGTGACTCTGTGGTGAAATCTTTTTTCAGATCAGATCCGCGAACGAATCCTCGACGCGCCGGAAGTACAGGCAGCCGCCCACGAACACGACGACGCTGAGCGCCGCCGCGACGCCGACCTGGCTCCAGTCGAGCGGCCCGCCCACGACCGCCGACCGGAAGCCGGCGACCAGGGCCGTCATCGGGTTGAGCGTCATCAGGGCGTGCAGCCAGCCGCCCAGCTCCGCCCCCGTTGGCTGGCTGTAGACGGTCGGCGTGGCGTACATCCACACCTGGACCAGGAAGGGAATGACGTAGCGGAAGTCGCGGTAGGACACGTTCAGCGCGGCCAGGATGGCGCCGACGCCCACGGCCAGCAGCGTCATCAGGCCCACGAACAGCGGCGCCAGCAGCAGTCCCCAGCCCGGCGCCCGGCCGAACCAGAGCATCAGCACCGCCATCAGGCCGGACGCCACGGCGAAGTCCACCAGCGCCGCCCCCACCGTGGCCAGCGGGATCGCCAGCCGCGGGAAGTAGACCTTCGTGACCAGCCGCTCCGAGCCGACGACGCTGTTGCCGGCGTTGCTCACGGCCGTGGCGAAGAACGTCCAGGGCAGGAGGCCGGCGAAGACGAACAACGGATATTCCGCCTCGCTGAAGCCGTCGGTGGTGACGCGGGCCATGCGGCTGAAGAAGATGGTGAAGACGACCATCATCAGGGCGGGCTGCAGCACGGCCCAGGCGGCGCCGAGCAGCGTCTGCTTGTAACGCACCTTCACGTCGCGCCAGGCCAGGAAGAAGATCAGCTCGTGAAAGCGCCACAGCTCGCCGACGTCGGGCAGCCGCCAGCCGCGCGGCGGCAGGAGGACCGTCGGCGGCGTCTCGGCCGGCGCCGCCCGCGCCTCGGCCTTCTCGGGCGGGGCGTCCACCTGTGTGCTCATGAGCATCCGTCTCCCGAGAACGATCGTCTCGCCTGGCAGCGTCTCCGTTTGTCGTATACGTCCTATGGGACATATAGGGTTCATACGACCCACGGAGACACGACCCGCCGCCTCAACTGTAGCACGCCCCGGCGCCCGGTGCGGCGGCGCGTCGGTCCCCTCAGCGGACGACGAACAGGCGGACGAAGAGGTACAGGACGGCGCCGCCGGCGGCGGCGACGGCCAGCAGCCGGCCCAGCAGGCGCAGGTCGAAGCGCGGGGCCGGCAGCGCCGGATGAACGGGCGCCGTCCGCGAGTACGCGGTCGCCAGGGCCAGCACCGTGTAGGTCGGGATCATGTAGCACAGCGTCAGCGACATCATGCCGGCGGCCCAGGCGGCGACGACGCCGAAGACGTAGGGGTGCAGCCGGGCCATCTCCGGGTCGAGCGGCGCGTGCTTGCGCCGGTCGCCGAGACGCCCCAACTGCGCCACGGCCAGGTAAAAGGCCCCCAGGAACAACATACCGCCGAACACCCCCAGCGCCACGAACGTTTCCAGATAGGAATTATGCGCCACGTGTCCTTCCACCTGCCCGAACGCTTCCCGGCCGACACCGAACAGCGGGGCGTAGCGCCAGGCCATCAGCGCGTCGCTCCAGACCTGGATGCGTTCCTGGGCGGTGCCCTCGCCGGTCGAGAGGTCGGTCTGGCGGCCGGTCAGGAACCAAAACAGGGCCGGGACGACCAGGACGCCGAGGAGCACGGCGATCCGCCATCCGAAGCGGGCGACGAGCAGCACCGACAGACCGGCCACGAGGGCCAGCAGGGCGCCGCGCGACTGGGTGAGGCTCATGGCGTAGAGGCACAGGAGGAACGGGCCGATCCACAGCAGACGGACCGCGCCGGAGCGGCGGTCGGTCAGCCAGTAGAGGTTCAGCACCACCAGCACCGAGATCAGCACGCCCACCTCGTTGGGGTCGTGGAAGATGCCGGAGCCGGTCAGGCGGACGATTTTTTCTTCCTTCCCGGTGGCGGCGTCTCTCACCCCGTCGATGATCGGGTTGAGGTTGGGCAGCGCGACGACGCCGTGGTATTGCAGCACGGCCAGGCCGACGGTGACGGTCGCGAAGGTCGTCGTCCAGAACAAAAACGTTCGCAGCCGGACCGGCGAGTCCACCAGGCCGACGAAGAGCATGTAGTAGAGGACGACCTTGAAGAACTGGAAGCCGAAAAACGCGGCGTTGGCGAAGTCGAGCGCGGCGAGGTGCGACAGAATCATCGCCAGGAACAGGCCGAGGACGCAGACGGTGACCGGACGATCTTCCAGCGATTTGGCCGTGAACTGCTGGAGGACGGCCGGGAACGAGGCCGCCAGGCAGGCGAGGATGATGCACTCGTAGATATTCCAGCCGATCAGGCCCGGAATGATCTCGGCCGGGCGGACGAAGAGGGCGGCGTTGACGAGGAGGAAGAGGAAGAAGCCGAGGGCGTGGCGCGCGGGGGCGTGGGCCGCCGGCGCCGCGGCGGGGCAGACGGGTGCCGGGGGCGGGAGTGCGACGGCGGTGCTCATGGGATCGCCTGCGGTCGGGGTCGGGGTTTCGGGGTCGCGCTCACGGCTGGGACAGCACCCGCGACGCCTCGGGCAGCAGGCGGCGCAGGAAGTCGGCGGCGGGGTCGTTGTCGAGCGTCGTCGTCCGCCCGCCCGTTTCGCGGATAACGTAGAGCTTGTAAAGGGCCGGCAAATGGGCGAAGTCCCAGCGCGGGTTGTCGGACGCGCGCCAGCCGCCGTCGCCGTACCAGGACCAGAAGATGCGCAGCTCGCGACCGCCCGGCTGGTCCTCCTTGAACTTGCCGGTCCAGCACTGATCCGGCGCGGCGCCGGCCGGGGTGTACTTGACCGGCGGCGCCTCCACCTCGAAGCCGGCGGCGCCGTAGCAGGTTTCCGGCTTGTGAACGCTTAGCCGGCCGGGCCGGCCGCACAGCAGAATCACCAGCAGCGTCGTGCCGCTGCGCTCGTCCGTGAAGCGGCGCACCCACCAGCCCTCGGCGCCGGCCAGCGCCAGCGATTCGGCGTCCAGCTCGGCCGGCCGTCCCTTCCAGCGGCCGAACTCGTCGGGCAGGTCGCGCAGCTTCGCCGCCCGCGCCTCCAGGTCGGCCGACTTCTGCCAGCGCTGCGTCCAGGCGCCGTACACCACGCCGGAGGCGATCACGACGATCAGGCCGGCGGCGAAGGTCAGAACGCGGGTCATTCGACAATGCTCCAAGAACTCCCCCGGCGAGCGGGGTCGCCAGGCGTCCTCACTTGCCCGCGACCGACGCCGCCACCGACGGGTAGCGCACGTTGCCGTAGGCCTCCAGCCCCTCGCCGATGACCACGGCCCCCAGCACGCGGATGCCCAGCGCCCCCAGCCGCTGCTGGGCGGCGTGGACGGCCGGCAGCCGGCTCACGTTCCGCAGCACCGACAGCAGCACGGCGTCGGCGTGCTCGCCGATCAAGAGCGCGTCGGCCGCCGGCAGCACCGGGCTGACGTCCACGATCAGGAAGTCGTACTGCTCCTTCAACTCGTCGAAGACGGTGCGGACGACGCCGTCCTGGGCCAGGGCCTGCAAGGCACGACGGTCGGCGACGCCGGCGGCCAGCACCGAGAGATTTTCCAGAGGCGTATTCTGCACGATCTGGACCGGTTCCACCTCGCCGCGGAGCAGCTCGGCGAAGCCCGGACCCGCCGACAGGCCGAACAGCCGGTGGACCGCCGGGTTGCGCAGGTCGCCGTCCACGAGGAGCGTGCGCCGGCCGCCGCGGGCCAGGCTGGCCGCCAGGTGGCTGGCCAGCGACGTCTTGCCCTCGCCGCTGACGGCGCTGGCCACCATGACCACGCGCAGCGTCTCGGATCGGCCGGCGTGCAGCAGCAGGGTGCGGATCGAATCCATCGACTCGATCATCGGTCCTTCCGCCTCGTCGCCGACCGGGGCCGCGGCGCGGGCCTTGACCGGCACGGTCGGCACCGTGCCCATCAGCGGCAGCCCCAGACCCAGGCTGACGTCGTCCGACTTGTAGACGCGGCGGGCGCGGAACTCGACGACGGCCACGCCCAGGAACACCAGGCCGAACAGGCCCAGAAAGGCGCCGCCCGCGGCCTTGATCCGCTTGTCCAGCGTCGGCCACTTCGGCGGCGTCGCTGGGTCCATCACCGTCAGCCGCGACGGAAGCGGCAGGCAGGCCTCCAGGTTGGCCTGCTCGTCGCCCAGCCGCTTCAGGCCGGTCCCCATCTCATCGACCTCGGCCTGCATCGCCTCCACGTCGGGATTGGACCGCGCCGTCGCCTCGCCGCCGTTCCGCAGCGCCGCGATCGCGTTCGCCTTCTCCGTCAGCTTCGCGTCCAGCGTCTCCCGCTGCGCCTTCAGCCCCTCGATGTCCTGCCGCGCCTTGACCAGATCGTCCTTCATCCGGTCCAACGTCTTCGCTTGCAGCCGCTTCTCGTAGTCGGGCCGCAGCGCCTCCCGCTCCGCGGCCATCGCCTTCTGGATTTGTTCGATCCCCTTCCGGTATTGCCCCTCGACGGGGTCGCCGGCGCGGTCCTCCGGCCGCAGCAGGGCCGACCGCTCGCCCATCTTCTTCTGCAGCGTCATCAGCTGATCGACCTGTCCCTTGACCAGCGGGCCCTGAGGGAAGTCGCGGTCGATCTCCTCGTCCACGGTCGAGGGCGCGACCGCCACCTTGTCGGGGGCCGTCAGCGCCTTTTCCAGGTCGCCGACCTTCACCTCCAGCCGCCGGAGCTCCAGCTCGACCGTGACGCGCTGCGTCTGCAGGGACGCCTGCGCCGCCTGTTCGGTCTCCATCCGGGCGTCGATCAGTTTGGGGTTCTCCAGGCCCAGCAGGTCGCGCCGCGCTTGCAGATCGTTCTTTTTCCTCCGCAACAGCTCGGTCATGTCGCGGTAATTTTGCCCAGCCGCTTGATCCGCTCCTTGATGCGGGCCTCCTCCGCGGCGTTGTAGACCTCGCCGGACGCCTGCGCCCACAGGTTGGCCAGGGTCGCCGCGTCCTCCGCCCGGTCGGCGTTCACTTCGAGCCGCAGCGCCTCCGGGCCGGGCGTCTTGTCGTCCACGACGACGGCCGTCCGCAGCCACGCCAGCGCATCGGCGCCCCGCGCCCGCACTTCCGACAGCTCGGCTGCCTCCGGCTTCTTCAGCGCGGCCTCCAGCACCGGGTCGCTCTTGACCTGCGTCGCCATGTTGGCGCGAAAGCTGGTGAAGTCCTCGGTGGTCTCGTAGAGGCCGCGCGGCGGTTGCGGATCGAGGTGCAGGGTGGCGACGCCGGTGTACTGCCCCGGCGCCACGAACCAGCCGACGACCGCGCCCAGCAGGCCCAAGGCGCCGCCCACCACGAGGATGGTCAGCCAGCGCCGGGTCAGGGCATGCCACAGGGCGGCGACGCCCGGCGGCGCGGACAGGGCCGCCGGCGGCGCGGCCGGGACCGGGTCGGCGGACGGCGCGGCGACGCCGGCCGTCGAGGGGGTCTTGCTCTTCATTCCATTCGAGTCGCGCGAGATCATCGGAGGAAACCTCCCGGCCCGACCTCCGCCCTCATCGGAAGGGGTGGGTCAGACGGCGAGTGTGATTTCGGAGTTTCGTGCGGCGGCGCCGGCGAGCGGGGTTGCGTCGAGCGCCCCGAGTCTTCGGTCACTCGGAGGCGCTCGCGCGACCCCGCTCGCCGGCCGCGATGAACAACCGCCTCAGCACGGCCAGTTCCAGCCACAGGGCGGCGAAGGCCAGCGGCATCATCAGCCATCCGGCCAAGTCGTGGAAGAACGCATGGGCCGCCGCTGCTCCCAGCGTTGCATAGACATAGGCCGTGGCGGTGATGCGTACCAGATTCATGAGCACGCCGATGGGGGCGGCGCTCAGGAAGACCGCAACCCGCTCGGCCGCCGGCCGGTCCACCACCAGGGCGGCCGTCGTCGAGAGGGCGAAGAAGGCCGACAGCATCCCAAGACCGCTGCACGCTTCCAGGACGCCGATGCGGTAGTCGCCGACGACGATCACGTTGCCCTCGGCCGTGGCCGCGAAGCCGAGCGTTTGGAGGGCGTAGGTCCCGACCGCGGTTGCCAGCTGCTGCAGCGGCCCCGCCAGCGCCGTCTCGGCCTGGAACGGCAGCGGGAACAGGAACAGCAGTACGGCCACGGCCGGCAGCAGCCACAGTCCGAACCGCCGGCCGCCGACCAGGACGCTGGTCGCCAGCAACGATAGGAGGAGCGACAGCCCCTCGAACCAATCGAAGTAGAAGTAGCCGCCGAGCAGGCGCAGGCCGGCCGCGGCGATCAGCCCGGCCACGCCCCACCACTCAGGCCGCAGAGCGGCCGGGAAGCTCTTGCGCCGCCGCCACACCACGAGCAGGGCGAAGGCCGGCACGAGGAAGCCGTGCGAGTATTGCGGCTCACGCGACCAGCGGCCCTCGACGGCGACGAGCGTCGGCCAGTACGACCAGAGCAGTCCCAGAACGAGACACGCGCCGAGCAGGGCCGCCGGGAAGGCGGCAGCGGCGGTGGTTCGGGGTGGCGGCGCTGGGTTCATCGGTTACCGCACGGCGTCAGGAGGCCCGCAGGATGGTACGCACCTCGACCTTCGCGGCGCCGCGCGAGCGCGGCCGGGGGAGGGAGGCCGCACGGCGTTTGGGGTCGAAGCCACTGGCCTGTCGGGACGGCTGTCGCCGGGGGGAAGCACCGCACAGGAATCGCTTGGCATCGTGGCAAGCAACCCGTGTGCCGTTGGCGGGCGTCCCGGCTCGGACGCGGCCGGCCGGTATTTTATGGGGCAATCGGCCCCTCCCGACCGGAGGCGAACCAAGGGATGTTTCCCTTCGTTAACGCCTGGTATCCGCCGAGTAAATCAACCGTAGCATATTGCGGCGGGCGATGAGTCGATGGGATCGTCGGAGAGGGGATTTTCACGCCGGGCGGGAAAGGCGGTGCGATTGACCGGCCTCCCGCCGCGGGGGATAATGTCAGCGACGTTTCCATTACGCCCCGCCGAACCAAGAGGCCGTCATGCCAGGCGCCACAGTACAAACCGGAGATTGGCTTTCCCAGATTTCCGATGAGCCGGAGAAGGTGCGGGAGTTCTGTAACCGGCACGGCGTCCTGGATCATTTGCGAACCGCCGTCGAGCTGGCGCGGCGGAATTTCCCTTCGATCAAAGAACTAACCGTGGCTCTCTGGACGGACCCGCTGGAGAAGATCGAAATGGTCTACATCTACGTAACCGTCCAGTCCGGTTTCGAGGAGGCGCGAGCAGGCTATCAGCGGTTCCTTGGAGCATGGACCCAAGCGGTCACTCTACCGGAGAGGGACCGGATCGGTTTCACCTACACCACCGCCTGACCCATGCGCCGCACGACTTCTGGCGCCTCGCGGATCGCTTGCTCGCCAACGAGAAGAATCCGGAGGGCTTCCGCAGCGCGATCAGCCGCGCCTACTACGCGGCCTTCCTGACCGCCGAGGCATTTCTTAACACGATGAACATTTCCCTTCAGGGACCGGCAGTTCATACGGACCTGCTCACCATCCTCGGCAACACCGGCGACGCCGCCCTCACAAAGGCCCAGGCTTCGCTGGATGCGCTTCGGCAAGAAAGAAACAGGGCGGATTATGATTTGAAAGACGCCCGCGTAGAGAAGGAGGCGAACGCCCGGCTCCGCGTGGCGGACGCCTTCGACGTGATCGCCGAGCTGAACCGCTGCCGCCTGGACGCCCCGCGCTTTGCCGTTGTCACGGCAGCGACGCGCGCCTGGGTGAACCGGCTGCGGGGAATCCCCTGATCTGGATCAGGGATGCGCCGCGGCCTCCGCCGTCAGCGCCGCCAGGGCGGGCTTCAGCCGGGCGACCGCCGCGTCCAACCGCCGGTACGCCTCCTCGGCGCCGGTCAGGTCGCCCCGCCGGCCCAGCGCCTCCAGCCGCGACGCCGCCTCCACCGCCGGACGCGCCCCGAAATATCCCCACCGCCCCGACTAGCGTGTGCGCCAGCCGGTACACCGTTGGCGCGTCGCCGTGGCCGACCGCCTCGCGCAGCTGCTCCAGCTGCGCCGGGTACGAGTCGAAGAACACCTCGGTCAGCGACCGCAGCAGCTCCCAGTCGCCGCCCACCCGCGCCAGCGCCTCGGCCGGATCGACCAGCGCGCCCTCCGCCGCCGCCTCGCGCTCGGTCTCTTCCGGCGGCGCGGCCGGCTCCGCCGGGCCAAGCGCCGCGATGGCCGCGTACAGGTCGCGCGTCTGGATCGGCTTGGAGACGTAGCCGTCCATGCCACGTTCGAGGCAGCGTTCGCGGTCGCCCTTCATGGCGTGGGCCGTCATGGCGATGATCGGAATGCGCCGGCCGGTCGGCGCCTCGCGCCGGCGCACCTCCGCCGTCGCCTCGAAGCCGTCCATCTCCGGCATCTGTACGTCCATCAGCACGAGGTCAAAAGTCTGCTTTTCCAGCGCCTCCACCGCCTCGCGGCCGGTGTTGACGATGACGACCGTGTGGCCGTGCTTGCTCAGCAGGTGCTGCGCCAGCTTCTGGTTGACGGCGTTGTCCTCCGCGACCAGGACATGCAGCGGCCGCCGGCCGGACGTGGGAGAGACGCCTTCCTCGGCGCAGGACAGCCGGGCGTGCAGCGACGAGCCGCTCAGCGTGGCCAGGATCGTCTCCAGCAGCTCCGACTGCCGAACCGGCTTGGTCAGATAGGCGCGGACGCCCAGCTGGCGGCAGCGCTCCACGTCCTCCGGTTGGCCGGCCGAGGTCAGCATCAGCACCGTCGCCCCGTTCAGCGCCGGGTCGGCCTGGATCCGGCCCGCCAGCGAGAAGCCGTCCATCTCCGGCATGTGGCCGTCCAGAAGGACCAGCGGATACGGCTCGCCCGCCTTGGCCGCCTCGGACAGCACGGCCAGCGCCGCCGCTCCGCGGTCCACGGCGCGCGGCCGCATCCCCCAGTTGCTCAGCACCTCTTCGAGGATGCGGCGGTTGGTGGCGTTGTCGTCCACGATCAGCACCGGCAGTCCGTGCAGGTGCGCGGGCTGGGCCGGCGGCGGCGGCGGAGCGCCGTTGCCGGTCAGACCGAAGCGGGCCGTGACGTGGAACGTGCTGCCCTGGCCGGCCTCGCTGTCCACCCAGATGCGGCCGCCCATCATCGACGCCAGCTGCGCCGAGATCGTCAGGCCCAGGCCGGTGCCGCCGTACTTGCGCGTCGTCGAGTGATCGACCTGCGTGAACGCCTCGAAGATGTGCCGCTGCTGTTCCTTCGGGATGCCGATGCCGGTGTCGCGCACGGAGAAGTGCAGACAGATGTCCTTTTCGGTTCGCGTTTCCGGCCGCACGTCCATTACCACCTCGCCGCGCGCCGGTGAACTTGATGGCGTTGCCGATCAGGTTCACCAGGATCTGGCGCAGCCGGCCGGGGTCGCTGCACACCGACTCCGGCGCCTCCGGGTTCACGCGGCAGGCCAGCTCCAGCCCCTTCTGCTGCGCCCGCAGCGCCAGCGTCTTCATGATCTCGTCGAGCAGCGGCCGCAGCGGGAAGTCCACCGTGTCAAGGTGGAGTTTGCGGGCCTCGATTTTCGAGAAATCCAGAATGTCGTTGATGATGCCCAGGAGCGACTCGGCCGACGCCTTCACCATGGTCAGGTACTCGCGCTGCTCGCGCGTCAGGTGGGTGTCGAGGGCCAGCTCGGTCATGCCGAGGATGCCGTTCATGGGCGTGCGGATCTCGTGGCTCATGTTGGCCAGAAACTCGCTCTTGGCCCGGTTGGCGCCCTCCGCCGCCTCCTTCGCCTTTTGCAGTTCTTCCTGCGCCTTTTTCGCTCCGTCACGTCGCGGGAAACGCCGAAGGTGCCGACGATGCGGCCCTGCGGATCGCGCAGCGGCATCTTCGTCGTGGACGCCCACGTCACGCTGCCGTCCAGCCACGTCTCCTTCTCTTCCACGTTGACGATCGGCTTGCCGGTGGCGATCACCTGCTGCTCGTCGCGGAAGGCCTGCTCGGCGTGCTCGCGCGTGAAATAGTCGAAGTCGCTCTTGCCCACCGCGTCGGACGGGTTGACGAGGCCGTGCCGCCGGGCCAGGCCGACGTTGATGGCCAAAAACCGGCTTTCACGGTCCTTGAAGTAGATGGCGTCGGGCAGGTTGTTCATCAGCGTTTCGAGGAGGCGGCGTTCCTGGGCCAGCGCCTCCTCGGCGATCTTGCGGTCGGTCAGGTCGGTCAGCACGCCGTCGAGACGCAGCCCGCCCTCCTTTCCCTCCCCCTGGGGGGCGTGGGCGTGACGCTGTCGCGCACCCAGCGGAGCAGGCCGTCGGGCAGGACGACGCGGTACTCTTCCTGGCTGGGCCGGCCGGCCCGCAGGCGCGCCAGGGCGGCGTCCCAGCGCGGCCGGTCCTCCGGGTGGACCGCGTCGCGCCACGCCGCCGCCCCGCCGCGCAGGAAGGTTTCGGGCGGCCGGCCGCTGATGCGGGAGACGACCGGCGACATGAACTGATAGGTCCAGCGGCCGGCCGCGTCGATCTCCGCGCTCCAGAGGCAATCGGACACCGAGGCCAGGACGCGGCGCAGCTCCGCCTCCTTGGCCTTGAGCTGGGCCAGCGCCTCGCGGTGCTCGCGCATGTCGCGGGCCGTGATGAGCGCCAGCGTCTTGGGCTGGACGTGCAGCCGGGCGATGGTGATGTTGACGGGGACCCAGACCTCCTCCCGGCGCGTGCGCAGGAGAAATCCATCCTGCGAATGGAAGATCTCGCTGTGACTGCCCGCCTGGCGCAGCCGCTGTCCGCCCTTGCCGGAGAAGCGGAACCAGTAGGTCATCGGCCGGGCGACCAGCTCGTCGCGCGACAGCCCGGTCAGCTTCTCGGCCGTCGGGTTGACGGCCATGAGCCGGTCGGTGTCGGGGTCGAACAGGAAGAGGGCGTCGCCCGCCTCCTGGAACAGCGCCCGGCCCAAACCCTTGATCTGGTTCTGTTCCGTGTTCATGGTGCGCTTCGCTCAGGCCGCCGACGTGGGAAGGCGGACCCGGAAAGGCGCGGCGGCCGCATTGCCGCCGTCATCTCCATCATACGTCACGTCAAGATCGCCGCTTCGACTTCCCTGGCTCGGACTCGTCCGCCGGCCGTGCGTGAATGGAGTTCGGATTCGGCGCGGGGACGGGCTTATGCGCTATTGTAACAAACGGCGCCGCTTTGTCCGGCCGTCCGCCGCGCAATCCGGCGCGGAAAAGCGACAGGCCGCCGGAACGTCCGGCGGCCTGTACGGGGATCCTCGAAAAGCGTTTAGCCGCGACCCGGAGGGGAGCGCGGCGAGGAGCGCTCCGCTGCGCGTCGCGGCTAA
Source organism: uncultured Planctomycetaceae bacterium (assembly GCA_963771935.1). GTDB lineage: Bacteria > Planctomycetota > Planctomycetia > Gemmatales > Gemmataceae > UBA4732. Next base: position 1,066,405 of record CAVYVK010000011.1, read on the forward strand.
ACGGGCGCGTCACTTATTCGCCTGCGCCTCCTGAAGCTGGGCGGAGAAGGTGACGACCGCGGCGTCCATGCTGAGCTTCACCTTCAGCACCTTGCCGCCCTGCACGCTGACGCGGAACTTGTCCTTGACGCCGTCCTTGAACACCTTCTTGGCGATCTCAGGAGCGTCCGGGTTTTCGTTGGCGACCAGCTGCGCCGCCCGGCTCATCGACACCTCGACCTGGGCGATCGAGCCGACCTTCGGCTTGGCGGCGATCGCCTCCTTCAGGGCCTCCAGGGCGTCCGGGCCGCCCGCCAGCAGAATGGCGTCGTCGCGGATGGCGAAATAGATATTGGGATCGTCCCCGATGAGCCGCTTGACGTTGTCGTCGAGCGGCTGGTTGGGGTCGGGGATGATCTGGTGAATCTGGACGTCGCCGACCTTGGCCACGTCGAGCTTGAGCGACTTCTGCTCCGCCGGCCCGGCCTTGAGGAGGTCGCGGAGCAGCTTCTCGACGTCGGCGCCCTTATCGGATCTTGAGGCCCGCCACCAGCGTGTAGTGGTCCTTGGCGCCGGGGCCGCGCAGGTCGAAGCCGACGTCCAGCTCGCCCGCCTCGAGCGTCGGCTTCGCCGCCTTGATGAACAGGTCGGCCAGATCGCCCCCCTGCGGCGCGTTGGCCAGGCGCGTTCTTCAACCCCTCGATGAGCATGTCCGTTCCCGCCTGGCGCACCTTTTCGGGGAGGACCACGTTGATGCTCAAATTCGCCGCCGAATCCGAGCCGACCAGCGCGGCGGCGACGCTCTTCTTGGTCCCCAGGGCGGCGATGTCTTCGGCCAGCGGGCTGCCGGGCTTGGCGGAGAACGTCGCCGACGCCGACAGCTCGCCCGCGTCCCGGTCCACGTCCAGGCTCAGGGTCAGATCGGAACCGTCATCGACGACGCCGCGGATCATGGTCCCGAACTGGTCGAGGACGGCCAGGCGAAACGCCTTGAGGGCCGGCGTCTCGTTCGGCTCCCCCTGCCGCTTGGCCTGGGCCAGACCCTGCGCCACCGCGGTTTTCACCGAGATCCTTGTACTTTTCCGGGATCGCGTCGGCGTGGATCGTCAGCGACGCCAGGCTCGTGCCCTGCTCCGGCAGCACTTTTTCCGGCGCGATCAGGCGGTCCTTGGCGATGGAGTCCTTGTTCTGGAGGGTGGCGTAGGCGTAATCGTTGGCGAAGCGGAAGTAGACCGGCAGGGGGAAATTGTCCGAGGCGACCTTGTAGACGCCATCGGCGTCCTTGTCCTTGAGGGTGAGGTTGGGCAGGTTCTTGATGAGGCTGACCAGACCCTCTTCGCTGGCCACGGGGACGAGCAGGACGACCTCGCTGGCCTGGGGATCGTCGGCGTTGATGCGGGCGTACAGGCCGATCGGCTTTTTGGAGTCGATGGCGCGAGGCCCTGGCCGAGGAGATTCTTGAACAGGCCTCTCGAACTGCTGGGCCTCGTTGTCCTTGCCGGCCAGGGTGGCGATGTACTTGGCGTCGGCGATCAGACCATCAAGGGACTTGAAGGCGACGACGACCGCCGGCCGATCGCCGGCCTCGTTCGGGGCCGCGGCCGCGCGGGTCAGCGCGGGGGAGGCGGCCAGCAGCAATAGGCCGGCCACGGGGAAGGTTCGCATACGCACAGTTGGCTCCTTGCTTCATGCTTTAATGGGGCCACGGCGCCATTGCCGTGGAAAGAGGCGGTGGACCTCAGAGGACATACCTTCCCTTCCTTCAATGCGGCCACGGCAGTGTTCGCCGTGGAGAAGAGCGACCAGCGCCTCCCTGACAGTACTCCGCACAGGACATACTCTCTCGACTGGATCAAGTTTCAGCACCGGAGTATTTTGAGGGTTAGTCCCGCGAGTCGGGATCAGCCCCCTCAGTATAGGAAGAGCGGCGCCGCGCGACGATATGGCGCCGCCCGAGGAGAACCAACATGACGACGAGACGCGGAGCGGCATGGGCGGCGCTGGCGGCGGCGCTGGCGGCGGGGCGTGGGCGGTCGCGCCCCCGGAGGGGTCGGTCGGCCTTCACATCGAGGCGGCCAAGGACCACATCGACTTCCTCGACGGCAAGGAGCCTCGTCACGACCTATCACATCGGCCCCGACGTGGCCAAGCCGTACTTCTGGCCGCTCAATACTCCCAGTGGGATCGGCGTCACGCGCGACTGGCCGATGGAGAAGGCCAAGCCCGGCGAGCAGACCGACCACGTCCATCAGAAGTCCGGCTGGTTCGCCCACGGCGACGTCATCCCGGAGGGGGTCGAGCTGAAGCACAAGACAAAGACCGCCCAGGGCGTCGATTTCTGGTCGGAGGAGGAGGGGCACGGCGTCATCGTCTGCGTCAAGGTCGGCGAAGCCCAGCAGACCAGGGAACGTACCAGCATCCTCACCGACAACGAATGGCGGACGGCCGACGGAGACAAGATCCTGGACGAGAAGCGGACGATTTCTCTCTACGATCTCGGTCCCGCCCTGGACGGGGCGCGGCTGCTGGTGGTGGACTCCGACTTGATCGCCGACGTTTGCCCGATCACGTTCGGCGACACGAAGGAGGGGTCGTTCGGCGTGCGCGTGCGGACGGACCTGACGGAGGAGAAGGGTAAGGGCAAGATCACCAATGCGGATGGCAAAGTGGGAGAGAAGGGCCCCGACGGCTGTTGGGGCCGCGTGTCGGCATGGTGCGATTATTCGGGGCCGATCGACGGCCGGGAGGTGGGCGTGGCGATCCTGGCGGACCCGACCAATCCGTACCCGAGCTGCTGGCACGCCCGCGGCTACGGCCTGATGGCGGCCAACCCGTTCGGCCGCGACAAGTCCGGCTTCCCGGCGATGAAGGGCAAGACCGACCTCGTGAAACTGGCGAAGGGCGACCACCTCAAGTTCCGCTTCGGCATCCTGCTGCACGACGGCGACGTGAAGGCGGGCAAGGTGGCCGAGTGCTATGAACGCTTCGTGAAATTGAAGGAGTGAGGGGCGCGCCGGTTAGCCGCGACGCGACAGCGGAGCGCTTCGGTCGAGCGCTCCGCTGCGCGTCGCGGCTAACCGGCGCCGCGTGGGATCACTGCTCCGCGGCGGCGCCGCTTGCATCGCACCCGGCCGGATGCCGCAGACTCGCTCATACAGCGGCCGCAGCCACGGCGGCACGGCGCGCTTGAGACTCGACCGGCGCAGCTCGCCGACGTACACCTCGTCGAACGGTTCCAGACGGACATTGGTGCGCTGGTCGCCGTGAAGCAGGATGGCGCCGAGATCGACGTGGAAGAGTTCCGGCGAGCTGCCGTCGGCGACGTGACTGCGGACGACCTGCACGTCGCCGACCGCGGCGCCCGGCGCCACTCCGCCGACGCGCTGGAGCAGGTCCACCACCGTCTCCGGCCCCTCGTACGGAACGCCGCGTTCGTGGCCGGCCACTTCGCCGAAAAGATAGATTTGCTGACTGTTGTATCCCACGACGCGGACGCGGACCTGATCCGCGGACAGGCCGAGCCGCGCCGCCGCCGCCCGTGCGATCTCGGCGCTGGTCAGGCCGTCCGCGCGGAGGCCGGTCCCGTCGGGCAGGGGGATGCGGCCGTCGGCGCCAACCGCATGCGCGCCGCCCGGTCGGCCGGCCGCGTCCACTTCCAGCAGGTCGGGACAGTGGACGACGTAGCGCTCGTCGAGATCGGGGCCGTGGGCGTCGGGGTTGCGGTCGGCCATCAAGGCCTGTTCGAGTCGTGGGCCGTCGGCGGCGCAGCCGGCCGACAGGCCGAGCGCCGCCGCCAGCACGCCGCAAAACCCCCAGGATCGCCGCGTTCTCCCGGCCCGCATAAATGGCCCGCCCGGTAAAGGCGTCAGGACCGCGCCCCTCGTTCCTATCGGCCGACGCGGGCGGCGACTTGAGGCGACATTTCGTCGGAGCCGCGACCGTAAGGGAGCAGTTTTGACTTCACCCGCTCCCTTACGGTCGCGGCTCCGATTAGCGCTGTCGGGTCAGCCTCACGATCGTGAACGAGTCGGGCGGGAACTCGCAGTCGAACTTCTCCGCCGCGTCGAGAGTCGAGCGCACCGGCTTGACGCGCTCCGGCGCGTCGGGGCCGTTGACATCGTCGAGCTTGCCGGACAGCGTCCAGACGTCGGCCTTCGGCGCGACGGGGCCGAAATGGTCGATGCGCACGCCGGCCCGGTGCGGCCGGGCGCCGATGTTGACGACTTTCAGGACCAACGAAGTCCCATCCTCATCCCGCAGGACGGTCACGTCGAGGTCGCCGTTCGGCGAGTCCGCCGTGGAGGCGACGCGGTCGGGCTGATGGTTCTCCGCGGCCATCTGCTGGGCGTAGTACGGCGGCGTCCCCCACACCTGGCGGTTGGTGAAAAACACCTGGCCCTGGTCCCAATCGTTGTCGTTCTGCTTCCACGGCTGGAGACAGTTGGCGGGGCAGTCGAGCAGCACGAAATCGCCGTGCCGCTGCGTGGCGTTGAGGACGTGGGCGTGGCCGAGCGCCCGCCGCAGGTCGTGGCGGCCGCCGTTCTCCTCCAGCACGCACGCCTTCAGCTTCGTCCCCGGCGCCCACTCCTGCACCAGTTTCTCCATGCGCGTGAAAAGACGATCCACGTGGTCGCCTTCATGCAGGTCGTCGCCGCCGACGTGAACGTCCCACAGCGCCGCCTTGCCGTCCAGCTCCTGCACGATCCGCTTGCTCACCGGGTTGTCCGGCTCCCACCACGCCGCGACGATAGCTGCACGTTGGGGTCGCGCGCGTGCATGGCGTCGGCGAGGAGCTGGAAGCGCTCGATGTAGTGGGCGTCGGTTTTCTCCTCATTGCCGATCTCGATATAGCGGACCCCGTAAGGGTCGGGATGGCCATTGGCGGCGCGGCGCTTGCCCCAGTCGCTGGTCGCGGGGCCGTTGAGGTATTCGACCAGATCGGCGGCATCTTCCGGCGTCTCCTCGTCGTTGATCGCAAACACGCACTCGAAGCCCGCCGCCCGACAGAACTGCACGAAGTCCTCAATGCCGAAGCCGTTGGTCGAATAGGGATACCACCAGCCCTTGTACTGCGGCCGGCGGTCGCGGTCGCCGATCATCTTCTTCCAGCGATAACCCGGCGCGTTGACCATGCTGCCGCCGTAACGCAATACGCCCAGCCTCTCGTCCACAAGCATCTTGCCGATGTCCGCCCGCATCGGCAGATCGTGAAACAGCTCGTCGCCGGTCCCGCTCAGAGTAGACTTGATCCACCCACATCGGCGCCGGGCTTCTCGATCCACACGGCGAAGCGCGCGTTGGCGTCATCGCCGGTCGCTTTCAGGGAAAAATCGTAGCCCGCCCAGTCCTTGCCGATGGGACCGATTTCCTGGCGGGCGTAGGTATGGGCGCCGTCGGCGCTTTGGAGGGCGACCGTCGACCTTGCCGTCGTAGCCGCTCTGGCGCAGGTAGAGACGGCCGGCGTAGGTACAGCCATCGCGGACGGAGAGGCCCCAGCGGTTCAGGCCGCGGTTGGCGACGCCGGCCGCGCCGTCGCCGCGGACGATTTCGATCTTTTGAGAGTGCGCGGAGTTGTAAGGATTGTTGTCGTCCCAGGCGAACCGCGCGACTGCCGAGCCGGTGCGGACGGCGTCCCACATGCCGCTGATTTTCGCCGACTGGGAATCGTCGCTGACGGTGAAATCGTCGGCGACGCGCTTGTCGCCGCTCTCGACGGCGAAGCGGCGGAACGAGGCGTCGGAGTTCCAGGTGCGCAGGCCGACTTTCCCGGACAGGATCGGGGCGTCGGCGTCCGTGTACTTAATGAGAGGCGTTTTATCGCCGTCGAGGAAGACGGAAAGCTCTTTCCCGGAGCATTCAACGCGCAGATGATGCCACTGCCCGGCCTTGATCGGCGCGGCGGCGTCCTTGAGCGGCTTCCAATCGTTGCGGTGGCGGCCGAGGAGGACGCGGCCGTCGTGGGCGCTGACGCTGATTTCGTAGCCGAGGAACGCGTCGGCGCCGACGCGCGGCTGCTGAACGCGGACGATCAGACCGGCGATGTCTGCTTTGCCCTCCGCCAGGTACACGTCGCACTCGATGGCGCCGTCCGTGAAGTCCGGCTGGTCGCGGAGGAGCTTGGCCCCCGCGTCGGCCCCGACGGAACAAACGCCGTCCTTGACGGACCATCGGCCTCCGTAATCGGTCCATCCCGGCGGCGCGGAATGCGGCGGCTCCTCGAAGCTCTCGCCGAAGATCTGCTGGGCGTAGAGGCCGCCGTAGATCTCGTGGTTGACGTCTTCGATGCAGCTGCCGTACATGAGGCGCGAAGTCTTGTTCGCCACGGCGCCGGCGTCCACAGTGATCGTCGAGTCGGAGGGCGTCGCGACAAGGGCCGCCGCGGCCAGCAGTGCGCACCAGATGGTCATGGTCAGGCTCCGTAGGTGATGGTCGGGCCTGGCGCCTTCAGGCGCCGGACAGTCCGCATCGCTCCGCTTGATGGCATTGTCAGTCGCCGTGCTGCCGCACTTACCGGGTGCGCCTCTCGATTTTGGACCTGGCCCGGCCCGCCGTGAACGGCGGGCCTACACGCCGAAGCCCGGTAAACCGGGCTGCCCGAGATTTCAGCCCCGTTTGCGGGGCGTCGGCCTGTAGGCCCGTGCTTCAGCACGGGCCGGCTTGCTTACCCTGCCGCCCGGAGTATTTCATTGACCTACCCTCGACAGGGGCGTAGCATCATCCAAACGGTCGGCCGCTGTCCGGGGTCAGGCACATTTCAGCATATGAGGTGAGGTAGTGCGGGACGCGGTTCGCGGCGCTCTCGTGACCGTGGGCTTTCCCTTTCAATCCGAAGTTGGGTCGCAAACGTCTATTGAGGTCCGCGTCGGACCCCATTCGGACGAGTCTCTTGCAACGGGGAGTGAATGATGCGTTGGCGACTTTCCATGACGGCGTCCTTCCTGGCGGCCTGGTGCCTGCTTGGCGCGGCCCCCGCCGTGGGCCGCGCGGCGGACCCATCCGACGACCCGCACGACGGCCGAGTGTACATCATTAGCAATCTCCACAGTGGCAAGCGTCTGGCGATCAAGGACGGCGGCCAGGACAACGCCGACAAGTTGGTGCAGGACGACCGCACCAAGACCCATGTCACCTGGAGGCTGGAAAAAGTGGGCGACGGCTATTTCCACATCATCAACACCCGCTCGGGCCTCGTCCTCGACGTGCCCAGCAACGAAACCGGCAAGAGCGGGGTGCAGGTCCAGCAGTGGGAAGCGAAGGACGACGGCAAACATGAGAACCAGGCGTGGGAGTTCGTCAAGATCGGGGAACACTACGCCATCCGGTGCAAGAAAGGCAGCATGGTCCTGGACGTGGACAACGCATCGACGGACGACGGCACGCCCGTCCTCCAATACCCCTTGAAGGACGAGCGAAAAAGCAACCAACTCTGGATTCTGACCGAGGTGAGGAAGTAACCGGTTGTGCCCCAAGGGATTGAACACGGGGGTCGAGAGCGCTCTCGACCCCCGTGTCTCCAGACAATACGGCCCGTCCGCCCCGGAAGCCGATCCGAAATTTGTTTCGCCGCGGGATGGGCGCTATGATATACCAGGACAAGACGTCCGCGGTCCTCCTTCGCTCCCAAAGGGCCCCCACTCACGTGCCAGCGGAAACCCTCTTGCGCCCGCCGACGGAATCCAGCGAGTTCCAGCTGCGGACGGTCTCCGACCGCCGCGCCGACGTGGACCTGAAGACGGCCCACGTCGGGGATTTGTTGCAGACGATCGACTGCGAGGGGCTGTTCCTGTTCGAGCCGGAGAACCTGGCCTGGCTGACCAGCGGGGCCACGTTCCGCGGTCTGCCCGACCCGGCCTCGACCCCCGCCGTCTACTGCAACGGCGATCAGCGCTGGCTCATCGCCGCCAACACCGACTCGCAGCGGCTGTTCGACGAGGAGATCGACGGCCTCGGCTTCCAGCTGAAAGAATGGCCGTGGCACTGGGGCCGCGACCGACTGCTGACCGAGCTGTGTCACGGCCGGCGCGCGGCGTCGGATCGGCCGTTCGGCGAGTGCCGCCTCGTGGCCGACGAGATGCAGCGGCTGCGGCGGTCGCTGACCGTCTACGAACAGGCCTGCCTCCTGACGCTGGGCGAGACGCTCAGCCACGCCCTGGAGGCGACCTGCCGCTCCATCGCCGCCGGCGATACGGAACGCGAGGCGGCCGGGCAGATCGCCCACCGTCTCGTCCACCGCGGCGTCCTGCCGCTGCACGTCGGCGTCGCCGCGGACGGTCGATCGCGCCTTTACCGTCAATTCGGATTCACTTCCACGCCTATTCGCCGTTACGCCGTGCTGACGGCGGCGGCCCGCAAATACGGCCTGTGCGCCGCGGCCTCGCGCTCACTGAGCTTCGGCCCGGTCGATGAGGCGTTCCAGAAGGAGCACAACGCCGTCTGCCGGGTCAGCGCCAGCTATCTGGCCTCGACGTGGCCGGACGCCGTGCCGCGCGAGGTCCTGACGGCCGGCCGGCGCATCTACCTCATCAGCGGTTTTGAACATGAATGGATGCAGGCGCCGCAGGGCTGGCTGACCGGCCGCAGCCCGGTGGAGCTGCTGCTGACGCCGCAGACGGAGGAGCTGTTCCATCCGGGCTGGGCAGTGACGTGGGCGGCCAACGCCGGCGCCGCGTCGGGCCTGGACACCTTCCTCATCACCGAGCAGGGGCCGAAAGACATGACGCCGCCGGAGGCGTGGCCGCTCAAGCGCATCCGCATCCAGGGGGCGGAGTTCGTCCGGCCGGACGTGCTGGTGCGGTGAGAGCGGCGCGGAGGCTCATGAAGCGAAAGGGGTCGCTGAGTTTTCCGGTCATCCCGTCTTCACACGGTATATTTCCACCTCCTCTGTGTTCCCGGCTGCGCTGTCTCGTCGCTTCACGATCAACCCCTCCCGCAAATACTCCTGCCCCGCCCGGCTCACATAACCACCGGCGGTCTGCGGAATCAGCTCCAGCCGCGGCCGCATCCCCTCGTCATACACCACCACCGCCCCCGTCGCGTCGCGCGCCGCCAGGACGCGGCCGCCCTTGAGCAGCCAATCCAGCTCGACTTTCTCCGCCAACGCCGTGAAATCATACTGCTCCAGCAGCCCCCGCACGCTTCCAGGCGTCGTCCGCAACAGCACGAAATCCGGCGCCGCCCGGCGCGCGTCGGTCAGCGACACCGTCCCCGGCCGCGCGTCGCCGCCGACCGCGTCCAGCGAAAGGCCGTGCGTCTCCGCGCCTTCCTGCAAGCGCCGCAACAAGCCGTCGCGCTCGGCGTCGGTCAACGACCCCGGCTCCCGCGCCAGCGCTGCCAGTCGCTGCTCCGCAATCGACCGGCTGTACGCTTCACTCGCCAGTAGCAGCGTGCCGTCCGGTTCCCCCGGCGCCTTGCCCGCGCCAAACGGGCGGTCGAGGAATAGCGCCATTCCCAGCTCCCGCAACTCGTCGGGATGATGCAGGTCCGCCGCGCTCTGGCGCAGCACCTCGGCGCCGTGCCGCCCCAGGTGCGACGGCAGCGGATCGTCCGCGTAGAGGCGCCGTGTGCGGCGCGATGGCTGGAGAATCTGCTCTTCCGGGACGCGCGGGTGCGACGACGGCAGGACGCGGTTGTTCTCGCCCGGCGACGTGGGCAGGTCCGGCACGGGCCATTCCTCGTAGCGCCGCCGGATCAGCCACGCCTGACGCAGGGCGCGGCGGCGCAACCGCTTGTCGCGCTGGTCGCCGAGGAACAATTCCGGCGCGCGCTCGATCCGCGCCAGATACGTTTTCAGCACCGCGTCCAGCACCAGGGCGTCGGGGTAGTTGGCGCCGCGGTGGTGGAACGTGACCAGGTCGTAGGCCGTCAGGTGCCGGCCGACCCGCAGCAGCAGCCAGCCCAGGAAGTCTACGGCCTCCTCTTCGGATACGAATTGGTATCGTTCCAGCGAATCAAGCAGGGCGACGGTCTTTTCGCCCAATCCCGTGTACGGCGACAGCGACGCCTCGTTGAAAAGATCGCGCAGAAGAGGGGAAAAATCCGGTATCGTCCCACGGAGGGACGACGCCCAGGACGCCTCTTCCACGTCCGCCGCGGGTACGGCATGCAGAAACGCCTCCAGCAGCTTGACGCGCTCCAGCCGATTCAAGAACGGCGCGACGAGATGGGTCCACAGCGAAACCTCGGATCGCACAGGTCCGTCGCCCGGTTCGCCGATGCCGTGGCAATAGAGCAGTTGGCCGAATGAGAACGCCGGCAGCGGCGCCTCCACCGAGGTCAGCGGTAGTCGGCTCGTCCCGACGACGGCATGGAACAACAGGCAGATCAATTCGTCGCGCACTTCCTCGGCGTCGGCGAACTCCGTCACGGCGATGGCGCCGACCAGCTCGCGCACCCATTTGCGCCGCTCACGGCTCAGGATGACGCCGCCGCCGGAGTCGTAGCCCTCCCAGACGTAGCTGTCGATGCCGCGCACCACGTACAGCCGACCGGCCGCCGCGTCCCACTTCACCGACAGCAGCGCCTCTCCGGATCGGCCGTCCGGCCCCGACTGATAGATGTTCCACGCCTCGAAGGTCCGGCGCTGCCGCGTGTGGGCCGGGTCCAACAGACGACCGCGAAAGACTTCCCACGAAATCGTTTCCTCCGCGACATGCTCCCATTCCAGCGGGAGATCGGGGCCGACATAGAAGTGGGCCGGCCGTGTCGCCTCGGCGGCGAGACGAGGGATGCCGTCCATCTGCAGGGGCGCTGGCGAACCGAGCGGTCGAAAGTGCGGCATGGATTTGCCCACAAGAAGATAATCGAATGCTCAAAAGGCCGGCCCAATAAAGGAAAAGTTCTTCTCGCTTCTAGGGGCCGGCGGCGGGGATGGAAGCGGCATGGTCTTTGCTAGATTGGTGCGAAGGCGTGTGTCATCCGCGTACCTACGGAGACGCCGGGTCCGCCCCAGCCTTCTTCGCGACGGAGACGGTTGATGGATCCGTTCACCCCTATACGATTCCGTCCAAGGGAGTTTTCCCATGCCGCCGCCAGTGATGAGCAAGCCGTCGAAGGCCGCCCACATGGCCATCGCCTATGTCACCCTGGGCTCCTTGTTAATGGTGTGGAGCGCCATCTGGTATTTCTGGATGGTCAACCACCAGGCGCCGGCCGACCAGCCGCACAACGACGCCCCCTTCTACTGGTGCGCGGTCATCTTCTTCACCGGCCTGACGGTGTTCGTGATCGGCCTGGCGCTGGGCCGGATCGGCCGAGCCGGACGCCGCGCGGAACTGCCGCCGGATGTGCCGCTCGGAGAGCGGACGGCGCAGCCGGCCGTCACGGCGCCGCCCGTGGTGCAGCCGACAGCCACCAACGGCCAGATGGTCATGCCCAATCAGGTCGCTATTCCCGGACAGCCGGTTGCGGCCGTCCCACCCACTGCGGCGGTGGCCCCCGTCGCCCCCACGGCCCCGGCCGCGCGGGTGCGGTAAGTTCGAGTTTCGCAGATTTCAGCAGAGTTCATGAGGGGGTAAAGCGTCGGCTTCCGTGCGCGGTTTTGGTAGCTTGGAATTGTCACCGACCAAGCGACCCCGATGCCAGGAAGCCGACCCGTGGATCTGCCCCCCCCTTCCTTCTCCTGCTACATGACTTCCACGCCGTTTTCACCCCGCCCCCTTTCCGGACCTTCGTCGAACTGGTCGCCGGCTGGGTCCTGTCCGGCCGCCGACGCTTCATCCCCGAGCGCCTCTTCTCCGCCGGCCGCGTCGGCCCAGGACACGGGTGTCGCTTCCACCGCTTCTGCAGCCACGCCGCCTGGTCCCTCGACGCCCTCGGCATGGTCCTGGCGCGAGCCCTCGTCGCCCGCTTCGCCCCCACCGGGCCGATCCTGCTGGGCCGCGACGACACGCTGTGTCGCAAACGCGGCCTGACTCTTTTCGGCGCGGGGATGCACCACGACCCCTTGATGTCCAGCAAGGCCTTGAAAGTCTTCCGCGGGGGCACGATTGGGTCGTCCTCTTCCTGCTCCGGCCAGGCCCGCCTGTTTGAGAACGGCAAGCAACGGCTCGGTCTACAGGATCCAGCCCATCGCTTGCCGCGCGCCGTCGAACGGACGGCGCGCTTGGCCCTGGTGTTGTATCCCCGGATCGTGGTCTGGTTCGATCACGAGGGGCATCGCTGTGTGCGCTTCCCCGAGAGGCCGTGGCGCCGGCACAAGCACGAGCCCTCGTTTGCGGACATGCGGACGAGCCTCCGTCGCCGGATCGGGCAGGAGAATTGAACCCACCTCCGCCCGCAAGGCGGTGTCGCGCGAAAGCAGCTGGAGCAGTTGCTGGAAATGGCCTGCCGCGCCGGCGGAAACAGCCGCGCCTCGCCGCCAGCAGTGAAAACATCTTTGTTTGCCCCTTAATCTACCCTCCATTGCAGTGGCGGGACGGCCCGGCCGCCACCTCTGAAATCTGCGAAACTCGAAGTTAGGACTGGTGGAAGTAACTGCGAGCGCCGGCCGGCGGGGGTTTGGGTTCCCAGTAGCTGGCGCGGTCGCTCGGCCGGCGAAGTACGAGAGCGTCGCGTCCCGCCAGCCGGAAAACCATCGCGAGCGGCGCGAAGAGGCCGAAGAAAACGGCGGCCAGGCCGACACGCGTTACGCCCAGCCAACCGGAAAGGTTGCGACCGTCAGCGCGACGAAGACCGGGCGGACGGTGGATGGTCGAATGAGCCTGGCGCCCCCACCGTGACTGCTACGACGCCGAACACGGCGCCCAGCACGGGCGCTCCCGCAGCAGGCCTGCCAGCACGCCAGCCCGCCAAAAACGACGATCCACAACCCGGCAAACTGCCGGAGCATGCGGGGCGAGGGAGCAAGCGGTAGATCGGACCACTGCATGGCGCTTTCTCCACGGATGCTCGCTTTTGACGCACCCCATGAGGCCGCGAGCGGCGAATCAATCGAGCTTGAACTGCCCCAGGTAATTCGCGCGGGAGACCCGCGCTAGCTGGTCGCTCAGCTCCTCCTTGTGCAGTACGCAGTCTTCCAGGACCAGCGCGTCCATGTCGGTGCCGAGGAAGCAGCGGTAGGCGTCCTCGGCGGTACAGACGATCGGCTCGCCACGAACGTTGAAGCTCGTGTTCACCAGCACCGGACAGCCGGTCAGTCTTATGAACAGGTTTGCAGGAGGCGGTAGAAGCGCGGGTTGCGCGCCGCATCGACCGTCTGCACCCGGGCGCTGTAATCGACATGGGTCACGGCCGGGATGGTTGAGCGGACCACGTTGACGCGCTGGCGCAGGTCGGAGTCGGTCTCCATCGTTTGCCGCTGTTCCGGCGGGACGGCGACGCGATGTTGGTCGAGGAGCGAGGCGACGAGCGAGCATGTAGGGGCTTTCCTGACCGGGGCGCAGGTCGAACCACTCGCTCGCGTGTTCCGCGAGGACGCACGGCGCAAAAGGGCGAAAACTCTCGCGCAATTTGATCTTGAGATTCATGGTGGCCTGCATCCTCGGCGAGCGCGGGTCGCCGAGGATGCTGCGCGCCCCCAGGGCGCGCGGGCCGAACTCCATCCGTCCCTGGAACCAGCCGACCACCTTCTCGTCCGCCAAGAGCTGCGCCGTGTGTTCCAGAAGGTCGGCCTCCCCCGTGAAGCGTTGGTAGGTCGCGCCCCGGCCGTCGAGGAAGCGGTGGATCTCATCGGGCGCGAACGCGCGGGCCGAGGAGGCTCCCCTTCTGGGCGTCGCGGCCTTCTGGGCGTCGCGGCTTGCCGAGCAGCTGGTGCCAGACGAACAAGGCCGCGCCGAGGGCGCCGCCGGCGTCGCCCGCGGCCGGCTGAATCCAGATCGATTCAAACGGCCCCTCGCGGAGCAGCCGGCCGTTGGCGACGCAATTGAGCGCCACGCCGCCGGCCAGGACCAGATTCTTGAGGCCGGTGCGGCGATGCAGGTCGCGGCCCATGCGGAGCATCACCTCTTCGGTGACGGCCTGAATGCTGGCGGCGAGGTCCACGTGGCGCTGCTCCAGGTCGACTTTCGGGCTTTCGCGGCGGGCCGCCGAACAGACTCGTGGAAACGCCGACTGGTCATGGTCAGCCCCTGGCAATAGTTGAAGTAATCCATGTTGAGCCAGAAGCTGCCGTCCGGCTTGAGGTCGATCAGGTGCTTGTAGAATGACATCGACGTAGACGGGCCGGCCGTACGGGGCCAGCCCCATCAGCTTGTATTCGCCGCTGTTGACCTTGAACCCGCAGTAGTAGGTGAACGCCGAGTAGAGCAAGCCCAGCGAGTGCGGGAACCGCAGGTGGTGCGTCAGCGCGATGGTGTTGCCCGCGGCCGACGCCCAGGGCGGTGGTGCGTCCATTCGCCGACGCCGTCGAGGGTGAGAATCGCCGCCTCGTCATACGGACTTGGGAAGAAGGCGCTGGCCGCGTGGCTCTCGTGGTGGTCCAGGAAGACGAGTCGGGCGCGGGTCGGGCCTGGCAGGCCCCGGCGGATGGTGCGCCGCAGGAAGAGTTTCTCCTTGACCCACACCGGGACAGCCCTGCTGAAGCTGCGCAAGCCGGCGGGGGCGAAGGCGAGATACGTCTCCAACAATCGCTCGAACTTCGTCAGAGGCTTGTCGTAGAAGGCGACGTAATCGACTTGCCCGACGGACACGCCTCCTTCGCGCAGGCAATACGCGACGGCCTGGGCCGGCAAGCCGGCGTCGTGCTTCCGGCGAGTAAAACGCTCCTCCTGCGCCGCGGCCACGATCTCGCCGTCGATGACCAGGGCGGCCGCGCTGTCGTGGTAAAACGCTGATAGGCCGAGAATTACTGTCATGGACGCCTTGAAACGCGTGGGGCCGCGCGTTACTGGACCAACTTGCGGTTCGCCAGGAAGTCGTGCAGGATTTCAGCCGAAACTCGATGCCCGTGTGCGTTCCAATGTCCGTCGTCGTTTCCTTCAAGCAGCTCCTTTGCGGTGACGCCTCGGGCGGTGTATTCCGCGTCGAGGTCAAGATAGGGCAACCCCAATCGGTTGCTGATCTCATCGTTGAAACGTCCCGCCGTCTCGTCCCACCTTGGATCATTCGGGTGCAAGAAATTGCCGAACTTCATCACGATAAACTGGCAGTGGTGTTCGGAGCATTCCCGGCTCATCGCTTGCATGATCTCAACCGTGAGGTCAACCGGGTCGGCGCCGGATTCGATCACCCGCGCCCCCGTTCCGGGTTTCGGCACGGGAACGTTGCCCAGCGTCAAGTGCAAGTCCAGGAAGACCGGCTTGTCGAGGCCGTATTGCCGGGAATATCTGTTGTTCATCGGGTCGTTTCCGATAAAAAAGGCCAGGACGACGATATCGGGAGCATACTTGAAGCCTTCGTCCTTCAAGAAGAGATATTCCTGATCGTTTCCCCATCCCGAAACGCCTGCATTCAACACTTCGTACCGTCCAGAAGCCTTACGAAGTCGTTCCTCTAGCACCTCGGTGAAGACCTCGTCGTCGGCCACCCCGTAACCCCATATGTAGGAATCTCCTAGAACAAGAATCCGGGCGACTCCGGGTGGTTTCTCATACGGACGTTCGCGGCCTCGCAATCCACGGGAGTTGATGGTCAGCTTTTTCCCATGGGTGGCGGCCTGCCAGTTGGGAATGTTTTTCCAGCCGAGCAAGGGGTCGTAAAGATATTTGTGTCCGGTCACTTCATGACCCGGCTCCTGCACATAGATCGTGGAGTCTATTGGGTTGTGGAATTCCCTCCCATGAAGCAACACCACGGCCGCGATGGCGCCGAGCAGAATCGGGACGCCGCCGGCAAGGAGCCGAAATGTCCATTCCCTTCGGCGGGAGCGTGGCGCCTTCACGGGACCGGTTTTCGCTTTTGTTCCGTCGTCCGGCAAGGAAAAATCCATGAGCACCACCTCTAACTGCCTGTGCGTGACGTCGGTCGGGATCGAATAACGACGCATGGAACCTCGCCATTACGACACGGACCTCGCCGACGAACAATTCGCGCTCGTCAAGCCCTTGCTGCCGCGGCCGAAAGAAGATGGGCCGGCCTTCGGTCGGGAGATATTGGCCCCGCAGGCGACGGGGGCGTCGCGCCGGGCAACGCGAGGAGCGGGCCGGGTAGAAAACTTACCCGCCAGTATAGGTCCACCACAACTCCTTTGCCAGCAGAAAAACTGGTCGGAACGCATTACGGGTATGGGCAGCCGAAAACGCTTGAAAACAAGGCATTTTGCTACCCCTCCCGCGGGGCGGCCGACTGCTCCGCCAGCCAGTCCAGCCACAGCGCCGCTTGGGCGTCGCTGGGCATCCGCCAATCGCCGCGCGGCGACAGGCTGATCGAGCCGACCTTCGGCCCGTCCGGCAGACACGACCGCTTGAACTGATTGGCGAAGAAGCGGCGCAGGAACACGCCGCAGCCAGCGCCGCAACTCGTCCGGCGTGTAGGAGCCGATGGAACTTCAGCCTGTTCGGCGAGAAACAGGATCTTTTCCGGCGGCGCCCCATAGCGGAGGAAGTGGAACAGGAAGAAGTCGTGCAATTCGTAGGGGCCGATCGAGCGATTCCGTCGCCTGCGCGGACTGTGCCGTCGGCGCCGATCGGCAGCAGCTCCGGCGAGATCAGCGTGTCGACGATGTCCAGCAGCGTCGCGCGGGCCTCGCCCTCGAACTCGTTGCGGGCGGCCCACTCGACCAGGAACTTCACCAGCGTCTTGGGGATGCTGCCGTTGGGGTTGTACATGCTCATGTGATCGCCGTTGTACGTACACCAGCCCAGGGCCGACTCGGACACGTCGCCGGTGCCGATCACGAAGCCGCTGTTCATGAGGATGCTGGTGCGCATCCGGGCCTGGACGTTCTCGAAGATCGAGGTCCTCGCGGTCGATCGGCCGGCAGACGATGCAGCAGCTCCGTCAACTCCTCGACCGTCAGTCCCGTCCAGCGTCGAATGCCGAACGGCTGGTGCCCCAGCGCCTCGCATCTCCTCCAGGCACAGCGGCCGGATGTCGACCTCGCGCGCCGTGACGCCGAGATGGCGCATCAGGGCGCGGGCGTTGTCGCGCGTGCGGTTGCTGGTGCCGAAGCCGGGCATGCGTGAAGGCGCAGGATGCGGTCGCGCGGGACGCCGAGCGGCGTCCATCGTCTTGCACGCCACCAGCAGGGCCAGCGTCGAATCGAGGCCGCCGGAGACGCCGATGGCCGCCGGCCGGTTTGCCGATGTGTTCGAGCCGCTTGGCCAGCCCGGCGACCTGCGTCTGAAAAATCTCCTCGCAGCGCTCGCGCAGCTGGTCGCCGCTCCTTGGGCACGAACGGATGGGCGTCGATCGTCCGCAGCAGCTCGGCGAGCGGGGTAGCGTTGCGCCGAGCGCCGACGGCAGGAAACGGGATGCGGTCGTACTCCCGGCCGGGCTGATGCAGAGCTGCGGCGTCGCCGAAGCTGTTGGTGCGGACTCGGTCGGCGCGGAGGCGGTCGATGTCCACGTCGGCGGCGAGCAGCGCGTCGTCGCGCTGAAAGCGGCGCGACTCGGCCAGCAGCGTGCCGTTCTCGGCGATGAGGCAGTGGCCGCCGAAAACCACGTCGGTGGTCGATTCGCCGACGCCGCAGGAGGCGTAGACGTAGGCGGCCATGCAGCGGCCCGACTGGTTGACGACGAGCTGCCGGCGATAGGCCGCCTTGCCGATCGACTTCGTTGCTGGCGGACAGGTTGACGAGCACGGTGGCGCCGGCGACGGCCTGGTGCGAGCTGGGCGGCACGGCACCCAGAGGTCCTCGCAGATCTCGACGCCGAGCGTCAGCCCCTCGACGTCCGCGGCGGCGAAGAGCCGGTCCGTGCCGAAGGGGACGACCTCGCCGTGGACGACGACTTGCCGGCTGCGGGCGGTGGCGGCCGCGGCGAACCAGCGGCGCTCGTAAAACTCCTTGTAATTGGGGATGAACGACTTGGGCACGAGGCCGAGCAGCCGGCCGCGGTGCAGGACGGCGGCGCAGTTGAAGAGCTGATCGTCCACGGCCAGCGGCAAGCCGACGACGGCGAGGCCGGAGAACCGATCGGCCGCAGCCTTGCGGACGTACTCCAGGGCGTTCAGCGCGCCGCGCTGCAAGACGTGCCTGCTGAAACAGATCGGCGCAGGTGTAGCCGGTCAGCGACAGCTCCGGGAAAGACCAGGACGGCGACGCCCTCGGCCTCGGCCCGCTGCATAAGGCCGAGGATGCGGTCGGCGTTGAAGGCGCAGTCGGCGACGCGGAGGACGGGCGAGGCGGCGGCGACTCGAAGGAAGCCGTGGTGCAGCATGATCGTCTTCCGTGGGTCCACAAGGGCGGCGCGTCGAAGCCATGCGGAGGCGCCCAGTTGTTATAGAGGGTCTCGGTGTCAAGGCGGTGTCATCCGATGCACGCGGTCGGCCTCGTTCCTGGATCGCCCAAACATCGGCCGGGCGGATTGCTCTTTTCATGCGTCGCGGCGCTGGAGTAAGATTCGCCCCGCTGACGCACGGAACCGTCGGCGAAACCAGGGCGGAGGCCAGGGACGGCCCCGCAAAGCCCTCACCCTTCACTCCTCTCCCCATCCGATCGGGAGGCGGGCGAAGGGGGCCGGCATGGACGGAAGAGGCAGGGCATGTACCGCGGGTCTGATCGCAGCGGCCGGGCTTAGCACGCGCCTCCAGGACCTCAGCGACAAGCGGAACAAGGTCCTCGCCGACCTGGGCGGCGCCTCCATCCTGTCCACCATCCTGACCAGCTTCGAGCAAGGCGGCGTCGGCGACGTGATCGTCATGGCCGGCCACGACGCCCACGCGGTGCGCCTGGCCTGCGCCGGCCGCGCCCGCTGCCTGCTCAACCCCTTCTTCGAACACTACGGCATTCTGGGCAGCATCTGGCTGGCCCGGCCGCACCTCGACGGGGCGCCGTTCGTGTTCACCACCGGCGACCACTACTTCGCTCCGCCGCGCTTCGAGGCCTTCCTGGCCGACCAGCCGGAGGCCGACGTCCTGGTGGACGTGGAGCTCAAGGCCTGCGACGACGAGGACATGAAAGTGTTCCTCAACCGATCCGGTAAGTTGCGGACCATGACCAAGACGTTCCTGGAAGGCCCGGTGCTGGGCGAGTTCACCGGCGCCGTCCGCTTCAGCGCCGACGGCGCCGCCCAGCTGTTCGAGACGCTGGAGAAGCACGCCTGGGAGCACGGCGTCCAGGGCTACCTGGCCGACGTCCTCTGCGCCATGCACCGCCGATGGGAACTGGCCTTTCACCTCAGCAGCGACCACCGCCGCGTCGAAGTCGATTTCCCCTGCGACCTCACCAAAGCCCGTCAACTCTACGCCGAGCATCATCCCGAGTCCCGGCGCACCGCCTGATTTGCCGCAATTTCGGTGATTGATCGTGCCTTGATCCGGAAGGCGCGTGCGGTCCTCGCGCGCTCCCCTTCCGGGTCGCGGCTAAACGGTTGAACCGACCCCTTTCTCACGGAACAGAAAGATGTCACGCGCTCCCGTCCTCTTTCGCGTCGATGCCGCGCCCCGAGTCGGCTGGGAACACCTGTCGCGCTGCCTGGTGCTGGCGGCGGCCCTGCAACGGCGGCGGCGGCCGGCGTTTTTCCTGTCGCAGCTGGAGCCCGGATCGCTCGGCCTGACGGTCAAGCGCGGCGGCAACGAGTGGATCGACGCCGACGCCCCCGCCGGCTCGCCGGAAGACCTCGAAGAGATGGTCCGCGAGGTTCGCCGCATCCGGCCGGCCGCCGTCGTCGTCGATTCGCCGTCGGTCAAGGAGGATTACCTGGCCGAGCTGCGCCGCATGGGCGTGCTGGTCGTGTCGATCGACAGCACGGCCGGCGTGCGCTTCCCGTCGCGGCTCATCATCAACCCGCTCCTGGCGCCGGACCGCGAATCCTACGAATTCGTCCGCGGCACGCAGGTGCTTGCTCGGCGCCCGCTACGCCATCGTCCGGCCGGAGGTGCGCCGGCAGCGGCCGATCCGGCGCAGGAGCCGGTCCAGCCGTTCCGCGCCCTCGTGGCGCTGGGCGACGACGACCCGCACAACCAGGCCGGCGACCTGGCCAAGCAGCTGCTGAACTGCCCGAAGGTAGGGCCGGGTGGACGTGGCGGTGCGGCCGTGGCACCCGCACCTGACGGAGCTGCAGGCGCTGGCGGAGGCGTGCCCGGAGCGGCTGGAGGTCGTGTCGGAGCCGGCCGAGTACCCGGCCCGCATCGCCCGCTGTCACTTCGCTGTCACCGCCGGCAACGCCTGGTCGCTGGAGCTGGCCTGCGTCGGCGTGCCGCAGCTGCTAGTGGTGCAGTCGGAGGTCCACTGGCCGACGGCGCAGCGGCTGGAGGAGGAAGGCGCGGCGTCGTGCCTGGGCTGGCATGAGAACGTGTCGGCGGGCACGGTGCGCAACGCCGTGCAGGACCTGCTCGGCGACCCGCTGGAGCGGCAGGCGATGTCGCGCTGCGGCCGGAAGCTGATCGACGGCCGGGGGCCGGATCGGCTGGTGACGGCGCTGGAGGTGCTGCTGCACCCGTCGCGGTTCATCCAGGCGGAGGTGGCGGCGGCGTAAGAGCATTGGGTCTTGTAGCCCCGGAGGGGCGGCGGTAAATAGCCAGGGGTGAAACCCCTGGGGAGAGACGCACCGCCGCCCCTCCGGGGCTGGGTGGAGATGGCACGACGCACCCCAGCCCTCCAGGGGTTTCACCCCTGGCTATTTACCGCCGTCCCTCCGGGGCTAAGTGGGGTATGCAAACCACCGGAGGCTGATTCGTCACCAGTCCGACATGGATCGGGACATAGCCGATCTGCTTGTGGACTCGCCGAACAAGGGCGATGTCGTCGGCATCGTCGTCCACCACTCTGCCTTCATGGATGGCGACAAATCGTCCCCTGTGCGTCGCAAGCAGTTCCGGCAACATACGGAGAAACGCCCGGTACTCGCGCTCGCCTTTGCTCAACTCAGGAGCGGGCAGCGCGACCTCAAAGGTCGCTTGTGTCGCGTTGTCACTCATCACGGGCCTCCGCTGAAAGAAGAATCCTGGACAAAGGCATTATACCGCAGCACGCGCTTCACTTCCCGACGCAAAACCGGCTGAATATGCGATCCAGCAAATCATCCGTATACACCGCCCCCACCATCTCCCCCAACTGCTCCAGCGCCCGCGCAGCTCCAGCGCCAGCAATTCCGCCGGCTCCTCGAACAGCACCACCGCATGAGCCCGCCGCAAGCACGCCAGGCTGCTCTCGATGTGCCCGCGACACCGGCCCAGGCTCGACGCCAGCGTCGGTTGTCGTCGTGAGCGGACACGCTCCGCCAGCGCCTCCCGAAGCGAATTCAGTCCTTCGCCGGTAACGACGCTCACCGTCAGCAACCCCGGATGCGGACTCGCAAGATCGCCCTTGGTCACAATGCCGAGAACCGGCGGCCGCTCCTGACGCAACTGCTCCTCGTCCGCCGATTGCGGCGGTTCGTCGGCCGGCAGACAGAGCAGCAGCAAATCCGCCTGGCCTGTCTGTTCGCGGCCCAGCGCCTGCGCCTGTTCCTCGATCTCATCCGTCCCATCCGCCCAGCCCGGCGTGTCCACCAACTCGATCGACGCGCCGCCGAGTTCGAGCCTTTGCATCAGATAGTCGCGCGTCGTCCCCGGTTCCGCGCTTACCAGGGCCGACGCACCGCCGAGCGCGTTGAACAGGCTGCTCTTGCCGGCGTTCGGCCGACCCGCCAGCACCACGCGGAACGGCCGGTCGGTCACGGCCCGCGCGTCGAGTTGCCGCGCCGCCGCCGTCAGCTGCGCCATACCGTGCGTCAGCCGAAGCAGCAAGTCTTCGCGTGCCACGAACTGAATGTCCTCGTCGGCAAAGTCCAGGGCGGCTTCCACGTCGGCCAGCAGGTTGAGCAAGTCCTCGCGCAGCCCTTCCAACGGACGCGCCAGACCGCCCGCCAGCTGGATCAACGCCCGTTTCAGCTCGCCTTCATCGCCGGCCTCGACGACGGCCTGCACCGCCTCGGCCCGCGTCAGGTCGAGCTTGCCGGCCAGGAAGGCCCGCAGCGTGAACTCGCCCGGCCGCGCGGCCCGAGCGCCGGATTGCAGCAGATGGGCTGTCAACAGATCCAGGAGCGGCGGACAGGAAAGAGCGTGAATCTCGACGACATCCTCGCCGGTGTAGGTGTTTGGCGCCGAGAGGAGATAGAGGTCCGCTGGCAGCGGCGAGGCGATGCCGGGAAGGTGCAACGCTCCTTCGAGCAATCGGCGGCCGGACCCCGCCGGAATGTCCGGACGGAACAGAGGGGCCACGACCTTTGCCGCGTTCGGCCCCGTCAGGCGCACCACGGCCCGACCGCCGGGGCCGGCGGCCGTGGACAGGGCGACGATCACATCCTGATTGCGTGGCGTCAAGGGGCCGCCTCCGGCGGTTCGTAGAAATCGAGGCCGCGCAGGGCCGCTGCGTCCAGGCAGGTGATCGGCCGTTGCAGAGTCTTGCGCAGCGTTCCGGCCAGGCGGCTGCGGCCGGCGCCGACCACCACCACGCCCGCATAGGCGGCCGCCGCCAACCGCTCCAGCAGGGCGGCGTCCGGCGGCGCCGAAAGCGTCGGCTCGACCACGGCGAGCCGTTCCAGCACACGGCGCGAGTGGACGGGGCCGCATGAACCGTCCAGCACCGCGGCGTCCGGCCCGGCTGCCATTGCCGTCAGCCGGCCGCCGCGGTCGCCGCGCCACTCCATCGCGATCGTCGCCGCCAGGCTCACCACCGCCTCGAAATCGTCCAGCGAGGCGCCGCCCTCCAGCGTGGGATCGAAAATCAGCAACAAATTCTCCCCGGAAGATCCTCGAACTCCCGCACCATCCACTCGCCGCGGCGGGCCGAGGTGCGCCAGTGGACGGCCCGTGGATTGTCGCCGGGCCGGAACGGGCGCAGGCCGTGAAACTGCTCCTGGGCCGCGGGGTGGCGACGCGGTTGGCGGCGGCGCTCCGCGTCGGCCGCGTTGCTCCACAGCAGCCGCCGGAACCGGCCGCGGTGCAGCCGGCCCAGCCGCGGCAGCACGATCACCTCCTCGGCCGGCGCCAGCGTCCTGTGGCGAAACGCCAGGCCGAACGGATAGCCGCTTGACGCCGTCACCGGCCCCCAGGCGTAACGGCCGCGCCGCGGCAGCACCACCTGACCGCGGAACGACTCGCCCTCGCGCCCGAGCCGCCCGACGAACCAGCTCAGCCGATGGTCTGGCCCCGCGTCCTCGATGCGCACTCCAAGCCGGGAGCGGCCGCGCGGCGGCGCCGCCTGCACGGCTACCGTGCAGGGAACTCCGGCGTAGATGGGTTGGGCGATCCGCCGGCGGCTCGCAGCCCACGCAGCGCCCGGCTGGCCGCCAGCAGGTTCAGCATCGGGACCACCGCCAGGAGATAGCCGAGCAGGACGAGCAGGTTGATGTTGCGGAACCAGCCGATCAGCAGAACGAAGACGGCGGCCAGCGACCAGGGCAGAAGGAGGACCGACAGGCGCGTGGATCGTTCTCCGCGCATCGGCGCCGTCGCAAGGGCGTCGTGGCTCATCCGCGCTCCTTATGCCGGAACCCTCGTCCGGCCCAAAATGTCTTCAAGTACCTCTTCGGACGGGTCGGCGCCGCCGGCCGAGCGCGCCGCCCGCGGCAAGAGGCGATGCCCCAACACCGGCCGAGCCAGCCGTTTGATGTCGTCGGGGACGATATAGTCGCGGCCTTCCACCAGGGCCAGCGCCTGGGCGGCACGGTGCAGGCCCAGAGCGGCGCGCGTGCTGCCTCCGAGATACAGCTCCGGGTGAACACGCGTCGCGTCGATCAGGTCGAGCAGATAGTCCGACAGGCTCTCTTCCACCCGCACCCTCCGCGTCCATTCTTGCAGCTGGGTGAGGTCTGTCGCCGACAGCACCGGCTCCAGGCGATCGACCGGCTCGCCGTCGCGGTGGCCGGATAACACGCGCTTCTCGGCGGCGCGGCCGGGATAGCCGATGCGCAGGCGCATGAGGAAGCGGTCGAGCTGGCTCTCCGGCAGCGGATAGGTGCCCTCGAACTCGAACGGGTTCTGCGTGGCCAGGACGAAAAACGGCGGCCCGAGCGGCCGGGTCTGGCCGTCGAGCGACACCTGATGCTCGCTCATCGCTTCGAGAAGGGCCGACTGGGTGCGCGGCGTGGCGCGGTTGATCTCGTCGGCGAGGACGATCTGGGCGAAGAGCGGCCCCGGCTGGAAGACGAAGGCGCCGGCCGCCTGGTTGTAGACGCTGACGCCGAGCAGGTCGCTGGGCAGCAGGTCCGGCGTGAACTGGATGCGATGAAAGGTGCAAGCCAGGCTGCGCGCGATGGCCTTGGCCAAGAGCGTCTTGCCGACGCCGGGCGCGTCCTCGATGAGGAGGTGGCCCTCGGCCAACAGGGCGACGAGGGCGAGCTGCACCACCTCCGGCTTGCCGAGCAGCACGCCGGAGACGTTGTCGCGCAGGGCGGACAGCATCGCGGCCGGCGACGGATAACTCGTCTGCGGTTCGCCGGCGCGAGCGGGTTGAGGTTCATTCGCTGCGTCGGTCGCGGGGGCCGCCACTAGGGCGAAGGGAAACCACCGTCCCCTACTATAGTGGCCGCACGCCGCGTTTGCCTCCCAAAAGCAATCGGCGTCCACGAAACGGCCTGGTCGCATTCGGACCAGCCGCGCACATCGGATCGTCATTCGCGGCCGCCGGTAGTGTCTCCGTTCGCCTGATAGGCCCCGAGGCCCGATAAGTCCTATAGGACGGATAGGACCAACGGAGACACTACCCGGCCGCCGCCTCCGCTCCGGCGGCGCCAAATCTGCACATTCACCCGACGGCAAACGCGATTGCACCCCCCGCTTCCCAAGTTTGGAGGCGACCATGTTCCGTATGCGCTGGCGGCTCTTTCGGCTGGCCGGCATCCCCATCAGCGTGGACGCCAGCTGGCTCCTCATCCTCGCCCTGCTCACCTGGACGCTGACCACGGCCTTCCGGGCCTCGGCGCCCGGCGCTCCCGCGACCGAGTGCTGGGTCATGGGCCTCATCACGGCCCTGGCGTTCTTCGTCTGCATTCTGCTGCACGAACTGGGACACGCCCTCGTCGCGCAGCGGCTCGGCATTCCCCTGCGCGGCATCACGCTGTTCCTGTTCGGCGGGGTCGCGGAGCTGGAAGGCGAGCCAGAGTCGGCCGGTGCCGAATTCCTCATGGCGATCGCGGGGCCGGCCGTCACCGTCTTCCTGGCGCTGGTGTGCGGGGCGCTGTACTACGCCGGAGGGCTTTCGGCCTGGCCGTGGCAGGTCGTGCTGGTCCTGGGGTACCTGGCCATCGTCAACCTGTCGGTGCTGATCTTCAACCTCGTGCCGGCCTTCCCGCTCGACGGCGGCCGGGTGCTGCGCTCCATCCTCTGGGGCGCCAGCGGCAACCTGCGCCGGGCCACCTACTGGGCCTCGCTGGCCGGCCGCGCGTTCGCCTGGGTGCTGTTCGGCCTCGCCGTGCTGGAGTTCATCAACGGCGACTTGATGGGCGGCGTTTGGATGTTCCTGATCGGCCTGTTCCTGAGCGAGGCCGCGTCCAGCGGCTACCAGCAGGTCCTGGTGCGTCAGGCGCTCCACGGCGAGCCGGTGCAGCGGATCATGGACCGCGCGCCTGTGACGGCCCCGCCGTCGCTCGATTTGCAGCACTGGGTCGAGGATTACGTCTATCGGGATCGCCAAAAGATATTTCCCGTCGCCGAGGACGGCCGGCTCGAAGGCGTCATCGACACGTCGGCCCTGTCGCGCTTTCCTCGCGGCGAATGGGCCTATCACACCGTCGCCGAGGCCATGCGCCCGGACGTGGCGCCGATCAGCGTGCCGCCCAACGCCGACGCCTTCCAGGCGCTGGAGCGCATGCAGCGCCTCGGCGCCAACCGCCTGCTCGTGACCGACGGCGGCCGGCTCGTCGGCGTCCTCAGCCGCAAGGACCTGATGAATTTCCTGGCCCTCAAGCTGGAGCTGGGAGGAGACGACGACCATCCGGACGTGGCGCCCGCGGAGCATTCGGAAACGACGGACAGCCGCTGATGGGAGAAAGTGAATCATGAAGCAACCCGAACGGCGGAACGAGTTCCCCATTCAGATCGACGCCCGCCATTGCAGAGTTTCACAGGCCGAAATCGCCAAGATGAACGTCGGCGTGGACGCCCTGGCCCGGAGCGTCGAGCATTTTCCGGTCGCCAGTCTGCACGTCCTGATCGAGCGCAACGCCCGCCGCAACGACTTCACAGTCAAGACGGACCTGTTCCTGAGCGGCGAGACGCTGGTGTGCAGCGACCACGACGTCCTATCGTACACGGCCTTCGAGCGCTGCATCAAAAAACTCGTCGCGGACGTGCAAGCCTACAAGGACCGGCTGGGCCACGCGCCGGAACGGCAGAAGACGGAGAAGGGGACGCACCAGACGGTGCGTCCGACGGCCCTGCCCGACACGGCGGCGATCGACGCGGCCGTGCGCGACGGGGACTACGCGGCCTTCCGCACCGCCACGTTCGTCTACGAGGAGCCGGTGCGCAAGCGGGCCGGCCGCTGGGTGGAGCGCTACCCGGAGGCCGACGTCCAGATCGGCAAGCAATTGAAGATCGCGGACATCGTGGAAGAGGTGTTCCTGATCGCCTTCGAGAACTGCGGCCGCCGGCCGGAGGGCGCGCTTCGGCGACTGGCTGGAGGACTTGATCGACCCGGCGGTGAAGGAGCTGCTGAAGAACCCCGACGCCGAGCTGGAGAACATCCGACAGGCCAGATCGGCCCGCGCGGCGGAGAATGGGTCGGAAGCGGTGTGAGGAGCGATCCCCGGCCCCCGGCCGTCATTTCGCGCCCCACGCCAGACCGGCCGCGTCGAAGACGGGCCCATCCACGCAGACGCGGCGATAGTCCCAGCCGTCGGCGGTCTTCACGCGCGTGACGCAGCTGAAGCAGATGCCGACGCCGCAGGCCATCGGCGTTTCCAGCGAGACGAAACACGGCGTCTCGCGCCGCTCCGCCAGCCGGGCCAGTGCGTGCAGCATCGGCTCCGGGCCGCAGCCGATCAAGCAATCCGGCGGCGGGGTGCTGTTCGAGCAGCTGCGTGACGTAGCCGTGGAAGCCGAGGCTGCCGTCGTCGCTGGCGAGATGGACCTCGGCCCCGGCGGCGCGGAAATCCTCGACGCCCGCCGCCAGGTCGGCGCGTGCGAACGCCGTAAAACAGAGATACCCGCTCCGCGATGCGCCGTGCCGGCCGGCCGCCGTAGCCGCGCGTCCCCAGCAGGTCGCGGACGTGCGCCAGGAAGGGCGTCTGGCCGATGCCGCCGGCGACCAGGCCGACGTGTTTGCGACCGTCCAGGTCGGGGAAGCCGTTGCCGAGCGGCCCCCACACCTCCACCCGCTCGCCGGCCGCGACCTCGGCCAGCAGCCCCGTCATCTTGCCGACGACGAGATAGACAACGTCGATCGCCGACGGGCTGGCCGGCCTCGTCGAGGACGGTGTCGTACAGCGCGAAGGGCCGGCCGAGGAGCGGATCGGTGCGGCCGGGCAGGCGAAGCATCACGAACTGGCCGGGCCGGATGAGGCGGGCCAGCTTCGGGGCAATGGAGACGAATGCGATAGGTGTTGCGGGCGAGGCGGACGTTTTCGACCACGGCCGCGGCGGACTGGACGAGGGCCGGCGTCATGGGGACCGCATCTCCTGCTTGGCGGATCGCTCGGCCGTCTGGCGGAGTCGGCTCAGCTCCTCGCGCCGCAGCGGCCGCGACTTGCCGGACGCCAGCCGGCCGAGCTGCACCGGGCCGATGGCCGTGCGTCGCAGCCGCATGACCTTGTGCTCGAGCCGGGCCAGCATCCGGCGAATTTCGCGGTTCTTGCCCTCGCTCAGGACGATCTGCAGCCAGGTGCTTTCGCCCTGCGTCTTGAGCCGCTTGACGCGGCGGGCGCGGACGTGGCCGTCGCTCAGCCAGACGCCCTTGAGCAGCTGTTCGATGTCCTCGTGACCGGGCTTGCCGGCCACCTGCACCAGATAGGTCTTCTCGACGCCGAAGCGCGGGTGCATGAGCGTGTTGGCCAGGTCGCCGTCGTTGGTCAGGAGCAGCAGGCCCTCGCTGTCCTCGTCGAGCCGGCCGACGGTGTAGACGCGCTGGTGGACGTGCGGCACGAGATCGATGGCGCGCGGCCGGCCGGCCGGGTCGTGGTTGGTGCAGAGGTAGCCGCGCGGCTTGTTGACCAGCCAGTAGACGAGGTGCTCGCCGTGCAACGGCTGGCCATCGACGCAGATTTCTTGCGTATCGGGATCGACTTTGACGCCGAGTTCGCGGACGACGGCGCCGTCCACGGTGACGCGGCCGTGGACGATGAGGTCGTCGCAATGGCGCCGCGAGCCGACGCCGGCGTGGGCCAGGAATTTGTTGAGGCGTTCCATGCGGGTCATTGTAGCAGGTCAACGCTGTCCGGAGAGCAGGAGTCTTTCAGAAATGGCCTTCAGCGACCGCATAGTGGTCACACGGAACTCCAGTACATGCACTTCTCTCGCAGCAACTGCACTTTGCGGGTCGGTTTTAACTCTAGAAGCCGGTCGAGTACGCTGACCGCGTCCCCATACTCATTCATCCAGGCCAATCGTTCGGCAGCCTTCTTCAGTATCCCGATGTCGTATTTGAAGTGGCGTGCGATTTCGTTGTAGCGATGCTTGGCCTCGACCTTCATCTGAGTCAAGGGATAGCAGGGAGGGCTTTTCAGGTTCATCAAGTCGGTCATGGTGGGGCACACCACCGTGCTTCCTTCAATAAGGGAGGGCTTTTCAGGTTCATCAAGGCCCGTCGCGATCCGCCAGGTTGTCTCTCAGTAGCAGCCGAAGAAGCCGTCGATATGTGCGAGCCAATCGGGTGTGCGGCCGATCAAGGGTGAAAACGCTCTGATCGAGGAGATTTAGGTTCTCATATCGCCGGATCACGCCCGAGAGCCTCGGAATGCCCAAGCGTTCGCGGAAAGTCTGCATCTGCCGGCGCAGCACTCCGTGTTCGTCGTCCAAATCCGGCACGTTCGCCGCCACGAAATGCAGCCGGATCTTCTTCTTCAGCCCCTCCGTCTCCTCGCGGCGAATGTCGCGGCAGACGTTCTCCAGGCCGGCCAGGTTCTGCTCGTTCGGCGTGAACATCAGCACGACCGAATCCGGCAACTGGCGCGTGCAGATGCCCAAGACGTCGGTGTCGCCGGTGCGCGAGTCGATCAGGACGTAATCCGGCTTTAGCTCCTCTTCCCATCCCTTTTTGGTGTCTTCAAAGAGAAGGAAACCGTCTTCCTCCTTGTAGAGCCGTTGCCAGTCAAGGTTCGCCAGGGCGGTGCGATAGGCCTGGTCGCGCCGCCCGGCCGGCATCACCCACAGTCGGCCGCCCTTCTTGCCGATCGGTTTCGTTTCGTAAATGTAATCGAGCAATTCCGGCGACGTGCCACGTTCGCCGGAACTCCGTGACGTATTCGACGATGCCGGGATGCGGCTTCGGCGGACGCAGGTGCTTGTAGGTTTCCAGCCCCGGCGCTTCGAGGTCGAAATCGACGACAAGCACCTTCCGGCCCCGGCGCACCAATCGGCGGCGACGTTGACGAGGGCCATCGTGCGGCCGACGCCGCCTTTGAACGAGTAGAAGGTGATGACGTACACGATTGGCCTCGCTCAATTCGTGCTGGGATCCACGTAGCTGATGGCCACTACACCTACGTAGGCTTCCCGCTTGGCGTGCCGAAAGACCCGGTTGAAAGAGGCTGGGCCTTGTTCCTGCTTCCGCGATTTCGCCGCGAGCAGTCCATCGAGGTACTCCCGAAACGGTGGGCAGTCGCGAATGGCTTGCAGGACCTTGTTGTTGCTCCGGTTCGGCAGAAGTCGGCCGCGCTCCCATCGGGAAATGGTCGCAACCCCGAAATCGGTCAGATCCGCCAGGTACTGTTGCGACCAACCGAACCTCTCACGAAGACCTTTGATCTCCGAAGGCGTCAGAAGCCCGGCCGCGCGACAAAGAGCTTCATGCCGCACCTTGGCTGCTGCAGGACCGCTCGCGATCATCCCGCAGGAGTCGCAGCGCTCAACGGGCACGTCCCTGGTAATGACCTTGATGGTTTCCTCACCCAGGTCGTAATCCAGCTCTTCGTCTCGCGTGAACGGGACAAGGCGTCCCCTTTCGCACTCCAGACATTTCGGTCCTGTTGTGAGGTTGGCAGTCATGGAAAGACTCCGACGCGAGTCGGCTTCTAATGCTTGCTTGTGTGGCAACTGATGACCCAGGCGATGTCAAAGACGCCGTCCTGCTCGATTTTCAGCTTGATGTAAGTGTGGTTGCCGTCGGGGTTGTTCATCACCTAGCCTATCCCCCTCGACCCGGGTGGCTCACCCATGGGAGTGCGGAGGATTGGGAAGCCGGCCCGAAGGCGTCCCACGATATAGTCGATCATTTCGCAGTCGGACGGAGTCTTGCCGAAGGCGGCCTTCAGGGCGACTCGTCCCTGACTGAAAGCCGAATCGGTGAATCGCCACCCGTCGATGTCATCGAGCAACTCGATCAACTTTCCTCTGGCTAACGCAGGGTCGTTGCCGTGGTCCCGTTCCGCCATTTGCTCGAACCTCCAAGATAGCCCTGCTCTGCTAACTTGGAAAAGGGCACCCCGATGCTCAAATCGCCTCGCCGCAGCGGGTTGCGACCCCGGCCTTATGAATCATATGATGGTCTAGCGCCGATGTCAAGATTTTTTCGACGGATTATTAATCATCCGATCAGTACAAGAAATCAGGGTAAGTTCGTAGAACAACAGTGTCCGCAGCCGCGCCGCCGGAAAAAATCCTTGAACGAAATCCGCCGTCCGCCCCCACTATTAGTTACGGACAAGCCGCGCCCCCCAAATGAAAAGGAGCCGCCGTGCGCTTAACCTTGCGGACCCTGCTGGCCTACCTCGACGACACGCTGGAGCCGAACGAGATCAAGGAGATCGGCCAGAAGGTGGCGGAAAGCGACGCCGCTCAGGAGCTGGTGGCCCGCATCAAGCAGGTGACGCGCCGCCGACGCCTCACCACGCCGCCGCCGGCCGGCCCCAACGCCAAGTTCGACGCCAACGTCA
This sequence comes from uncultured Planctomycetaceae bacterium, assembly GCA_963771935.1. Taxonomy (GTDB): domain Bacteria; phylum Planctomycetota; class Planctomycetia; order Gemmatales; family Gemmataceae; genus UBA4732. The sequence goes on from CAVYVK010000011.1 coordinate 1,097,431, forward strand.
TCGCCGAATACCTCGACAATGAACTCTCCCACGAGATGGTCGCCGAACTCGAAAAGACCTGCCTGGAATCCGACGTCCACCTCGCCGAGGTCGCCTCCTGTCACCAGATCCTGACGCTGGTGCTCGGCGAGCCGGCCCTGGTGCCGCCCACGGCCCGCGAACGCATGTACGGCCTGGTCAAGGGCCGGGAGGCCATCCCCTTCCGCAAGGCGCGCGGCCGCGACGGGCTGGGCGCCGACGACCTCGGCGACGACCCGCTGCTGCCCGGTCTGCCGTCGTTGCGCGGCTGGCTCCTCTGGGTCTTGCCCCTGGCCGCCGTCCTCGTCCTGGCCGCCCTCTTCATCGCGGTCTGGCAGGCCTGCCCGACATCCATCCGACCGCCGTCGCCGTCATTCAACCCAATCCGTCGCCGGCCGCTTCCAGCCAGCCGCCGCCCGTCGCGCCGGTCACTCCTGTCGCAGGGCCAGCGAAGGACGACACGGCGGCCCCGCCCGTCGTTCCGCCGATGAACCCGCCCATGAACCCGCCCATGAATCCGCCGGCGCCGCCCGACGCCAATCCTCCGCCGGACGAGCGGCCCCAGCCGCCGAGCAAGGTCCGCGCCGTCGTCGGCGCCTATGGCCTCCGCCACGGGCCGAATCGAGCATCCTCGTGCAGCGCCAGCTCGACCAACCCGGCTGGAAACGGCTGGCGCCCGGTAAGAGCGAGGTCTCCAGCACCGACGAGCTGGTCAGCCTGCCCGGCTACAACAGTGAGCTGGCGCTCGGCAAAGACCACGGGGTCCACCTGCTGATGCACGGCCACGTGCCGCAGTTCACCGTCCATCCCATCATGGAATTTCTGATGGAAAGCGCGGTGCGTCTGCACCAGCCGGCGCCGGGCTTCGACGCCGACCTGACGCTGGACCGCGGCCGCATCTTCCTGTCCAGCCGCCGGGCGAACGGCCCCGTCAAGGTGCGCCTCCGCTTCGCCGGCGAGGTCTGGGACCTGACGCTGCTCGATCCCGACACGGAGGTCGGCGTCGATCTGATCCAGGCCTACCTCGGTGACGTCAACTATCTCGATGAGGCGCCGTTCCGCAGCCTCGACCTGTTCGTTTTCTCGGGCGCATCGGCGCCAAAATCGACGACCGCGAATACTCGAACCTGCCGACGCGCGCCCACTTCCTGTGGGACGACAAGGGGCCGGGGGCCGTCGGCGCCGCAAGCCGTGTCCGCGAAAGATTGGCCGCTGGTCCAGGCCATCTGGAGCAAGACGCCGCCGGCCGGCGCCAACCAGGCGGACCGCGCGGACGTCACCCAGATGATCGCCGCGCTCGACAGCCTCAGCAAACTCATGACCGATAAGTCGGTCGAGGACGCCCTCCAGGAGGCCCGCGGCTCGACGGACAACCCGATGCTGCGCCTGCTCGCCGTCTACTCGCTCGGCGCGATCGACGCGGTGGACCGAGTGCTGGACGTGCTCTGCACCCATGAAGCCGAGGCCGAGGCCCGGATCGCAGCGCCGCGGTCACGACGCTGCGCCGCTGGATCGGCCGGGACAAGGCCAATGGGCCGCTGCTCTACGATGAGGCGAAGCAGAACGGTCTGCTCATCGATGGCCAGCACCTTCTCCACTTGCAGGCCAAGACCGTCTTCGTCCTGCTGCACGACTTCCCGACGAAGGATCTCCGCCAGCCGGCGACGTTCGAAAAGCTGGTCAGCTTGCTGCGCGATCCGCATTTGCCGATCCGCGAACTCGCTTACTGGCACCTGCGGAAGCTGGCGGGGGGCGCGACGGCGCCGGAATACAACGCCGGCTGGGGCGAGGACCAGCGGAACAGCGCCGCGGACAAGTGGAGGAAGAAGCTCACCGACGACGGCCTGCTGCCGAAAATGCCGCCCCCGGCGTGAGGCGCCTGGTCCCTACCGCTCTCCCTGCAAAGCGAAACCGCTCTCGCTGTAAGTTATTTCGGCGAGAGCGGTTTGCGTTTTGAAGCGGGATACGGGAGTCGAACCCGTCTAGCAGCCTTGGGAAGGCTGTGCACAGCCGATATGCCAATCCCGCGTGGTGGAGTTTATCCTATCGGCCGGTCCCGGCGTTCGCAAGAGTGTTCCGAATCACTTCTCGGCCGGACGTTTCTCCCCTTGCGGTGCGACCTTTTCCGGGGCGTCGTGGCGGACCAGCAAGACCAGGGCGCCGCCCAGGCACAGCGCCACAGCCATGACCAGCGAGCCGCCCATGAAGCCCCCGCTGTGGGCCTGTATCTGGCCCATGATGTTGGGTCCGAACACGCCGCCGAGGTTGGCCACCGAGTTGATGAGCGCGATGCCTCCCGCCGCCGCGGCGCCGCTCAGAAAGGCGGTGGGAAGCGTCCAAAAGGTCGGCAACATGCTCTTCATCCCCAGGCTGGCCAGCGCCAGGCCGAGCAGGATGAGCCAGGGCGACGGAAACAGGGCGACCATCACCCAGCCGACGGCGGCCAGGAAAGCCGGCACGGCCACGTGCCAGCGCCGCTCGCCGGTGCGATCCGAATGCACCCCGAAGGCGATCATGCCGATCATGGCCGCCACGCTGGGAAGAGCCGCCAGCAGGCCGATGCGGGACTGCGACCAGTTCTTGAAGCCAGCCGCGAGGATTTGAGGGAGGTAAAATCCGTAGGCGTTGTCCCCCAGGGCCACCGTGAAATAGACGGCGATGAGGAGCCAGACGCGGGAGTCGGTCGCCGCCCGCAGCAGCGATTGGCCGTGGCGGAGTCCGCGCTGCTCCTCCTCGCCCGCCATCCGTCCGGCGAGCCAGTCGCGCTCCGGAAGAGTCAGCCACTGGGCCTGGGCGGGGCGGTCGGTCAGGTAGAACAGCGTAACGACGCCCAGCGCGACTGCGGGAATCCCTTCGAGGAGAAAGAGCCACTGCCAACCGGCCAGTCCGGCGGTCCCGTTCATGAACTGAAGGATCGCACCCGACGTAGGGTTGCCGACGAACGCGGCGATCGGGCCGGCGACCATGAATACGGCCGTCGCCCTGGCCCGTTCCCGCGTCGGGAACCAGTAGCTCAAGTAGAGGATGATGCCGGGAAAGAAGCCGGCCTCGGCGATCCCCAGCAGGATGCGCAGCAGGCCAAAGCCGATCGGCCCCGTGACGAACATCATGCACGAGGAGACGAGGCCCCAGCTCACCAGGATGCGCGAAATCCACACGCGGGCGCCGGTGCGACGCAGGATGAGGTTGCTCGGCACCTCGAAGAGGATGTAGCCGACGTAGAAGAGACCTGCCCCGAAGGCGTATTCCTCTTCCGTCAAAAGGGGCGTCCGTCCCGCGAAGAGCGCGGAGGCCGCGAGCAAAGGCGCCTGTCCCGACGGAGAGCCTAGAAAACCCATGGTACCCGCAGCCAGCCTGGCTCTCTCCTGCGGCCCTGCCACCATCTGGAGGGCGGCGAAGCCGATGTTCGTCCGGTCGAGGATGTTGACGACGTACAGGAGGAACAGGAAGGGAAGGAGTCGCGCCGCCACCGTGCCCATGACCGCCTTTTCGGAACGGAGAAGGAGGACGGAGGAGGGAGGAACGGAAGGCGTCGATGGTTCGGATTCATCCTTCATCGTTCATCCTTTCTCATTCCGCGAGGGTGTTCCGGGGAGTAGTCTACCCGCTCGCCCCGACCGACGCCACCAGGCGGCGCTTGACCGTCCGCGGAATCCGCATATACCCAGTGGCGAGGCCGCTTTTTCCCCGCCGAGACGCCGTCATGAAGGTCGCCGTCACCGATTACACGTTTGACTCGCTCGACACGGAGACGGCGGTGCTGGGACCGCTCGGCTGCACCGTCGTCGGCCGCCGCTGCAAGACGCCGGAAGAGCTGATCGAGCTGACAGCCGACGCCGACGCCGTCCTAACGCAGTTCGCGCCGGTCACCGCTGCGGTGATCGCCGCCATGCGCCAGGCCCGCGTCATCGTCCGCTACGGCATCGGCGTGGACAACGTGGACCTGGCGGCGGCCCGCGACCGCGGCGTCCCGGTCTGCAACGTCCCCGATTACTGCACCGATGAGGTCGCCGATCACACGCTGGCCCTGATCCTGCGCTCACCCGGCGGGTCGTTGAAACCTGTACGCATATCCGCTCGGGAAAGTGGTCTTTGCCCGTCCCGCTCGCTGCCATGCACGCCTTGAAGACTTTGACCATCTGCGTTGTAGGTTTTGGCCGCATCGGCCGCGAAGTGGTCCACCGGCTGAGGGCGTTCAAGTGCCGGCTGGTCGTCTTCGACCCCGCCGTGCCGGCCGCTGACATCGAACGGGCGGGCTGCACGGCGGCGGGCCTCGACGAGGCGCTTCGGATCGCCGACGTGCTGACGCTGCATTGTCCGTCCACCGCCGCGACGCAGGGCATGATCGACCGAACGGCCCTGGCCAAAATGAAGCCGGGCGCTCTGCTCATCAACGTGGCTCGCGGCAACCTGGTCGATACTCCGGCCCTGATCGAGGCCCTGCGCGAGGGCCGACTCGGCGGCGCGGCCCTGGACGTGTGCGACCCCGAGCCGGTTCCTTCCGACAGCCCCTTGCTCGGCATGAGTAACGTCCTCCTGACGCCGCACGTCGCTTCGGCCAGCGTGCCGGCGGTCCTGGCCCTGCGGACGCAGGCCGCCCTCACCGTGGCGCGGCGCTGCGCGGCGAGCCGTTGCCGAACGTCGTCAATGGGGTGAAGGGATGACAGCCACCCGTTCGATCCGCGTGTCGGCCGACGATCTGCACGCCTTCTGCACGGCGGCGCTGATAAAAGTCGGCGTTTCCGACGCCGACGCGCGCACGACGGCGGACGTGCTGACGACGACCGACACGTGGGGCGTCTTCACGCACGGCGTCAAGTCCCTGCGGGGCTACGTGCGGCGGCTGCGCGGCGGCGGCCTCCGCGCCGACGCCCGGCCGGAAGTCGTCGCCGACGGTCCGGCCTGGGCCGTCGTGGACGGCCGCTCCGCCCTCGGAATGGTGACGTCCGTCTTCGCCATGCGCGTCGCCATGGACAAGGCGCATCAGTGCGGCGTCGGCTATGCGGGGGTGCGCAACAGCTGCCATTTCGGGGCCGCGGGATACTACGTCAGCCTGGCCGCCGCCGAGGACATGATCGGCCTGGCGATGGCCAACGACACGCCCAGCGTCACGGCGCCTGGCGCGCGCGGCCGCGTCACCGGCAGCAATCCGCTGGCCTACGCCGTGCCGACTAGCGGGAAGCCCATCCTGCTGGACATGGCGACCAGCACGGCGGCGGGCGGCAAGGTCGCCGCTGCCCACGCCGCCGGCCTGTCGATCCCGGCCGACTGGGTGGTGGACCGCGACGGCGAACCGTCCACCGATCCGGCGGTATTCCTCGAAGGCGGCGCCCTTCGTCCGATGGCCGGCCACAAGGGGTTCGGCGTCGCCCTCTTGATCGAGACGCTGTCCGCCGTGCTGACCGGGGCGCTGATGACGCGCCAGGTGGTTCCATGGATCGTGGGCGATCCGACGCTGCCGACCGGCCACGGGGCCGCGTTCCTCGCCTTCGACGTGGCGGCGCTGATGCCGGTCGAGGTCTTCAAGCGGCGCGTCGATGCGCTGGCCCAGGAGATCCGCGAGGCGCCGAAGGCCCGCGGCGCCGGACGCATCTACCTCCCCGGCGAGATGGAATGGGAGCGGCGCGAAACCGCGCTTCGAGAGGGAATCGTGCTGCCGCCGGACGTGGCCGCCAGCGTGTCGGCCCTTTCTGAAGAACAGGGTGTGCCGCTGACCGGCTTCCGAACGGATTCTTGAGATTATCGGAGCAACATCGTGACCCTATCCGCAGAATTGTCCGGCGTTATTCCGCCGCTGCTGACCCCGACGGACGCCCAGGATCGGGTGGATGAACCGGCCCTGCGCCGGTCGATCTGCCGGCTGATCGAGGCCGGCGTCCACGGCCTGTTCGTCGGCGGCACGGCCGGGGAAGGTCCGCTGCTGGTGGAGCGGGAATGGTCGCGCCTTATGGAAATCGCTTTTGACGAAGTCGGCGGCCGGCTGCCCGTCCTCGGCGGCGTGCAGGACGTATCGACGCGCAAGGTCGTGGACAAGATCGTCCGGTTGCGCGAAATCGGCTACCACTGGTTCGTGGCGACGCCGACCTTTTACATTCCGGCCCGCACGGGAGAAGAACAGCTGCGGCTCTTCGCGGCCTGCCGGGAGGCCGCCGGCGCCATGGAGATGATCGGCTACAACATCCCGCAGGTCGTCGGCGCACCGGTGGCCGTCGAGACGTTTTGCGAGGCGGCTCGGCGCGGCTGGATGCGGTACTGCAAGGAGAGTTCGGGCGATCTGAAATATCTGAATTGTCTGGCGAGGGAAGGCCGGGAGGCCGGCCTGCGGGTGCTGATGGGCGACGAGCGGACGGCCGCGGACGGGCTGCGCGCGGCGCGGTCGGCCTGGTCAACCTGTGCGTCAACGTGGAGCCGGAGACGTACCTGGCGCTCTACAAGGCGGCGGCCGACGGCGACGAGCGGGAAGCGGCGCGGCGGCAGGAGCGCATCAACCGGATCGTGGACGAGGTGGTGCTGAGCGGCCCGTGCTTCGTGGCGGGGCCGAAGTACGTGCTGAGCCGGCTCGGCATCGGCCGCGGCGCGCCCGTGTCGCCGCTGCAACCGGCGGACGAGGCGCAGGCGCGGCGGATTGATCGGTTCCTCGCGGCGGGCGCCGGCTAACGGTTTCCGACGGCGCCCGTTATGGATTCACCAAGATTTTGATTGGGCCGGACAAGACAACCACCGTCCGCCGCCCCGCGTGAGGGTCAGTCTCCATCGCCGCGCGAAGCAGGACGGTCAGCGTATACTCCCCCGGCTCGGTCCAGTAGAGGTAATGCACCGCACCAGGGGGACCATAAGCGAGTTGGCGGATCGGGATAGAAAACGCATCTCCTGGAGCGAGACGCACGGCGCCCCGTCCCGCGAGCGGCGCCGATGCGTTCGGCGCCGGCGCGTCGAGCGCCCAGGCCCTTGCAGGTCTAGGAGCAGCTCCGTCGCTGGATCGTCCAAGCGGAGCGACAACACATCCCGGCCAGGATTGCGGCACGGTCAACTCGAGGTCCACGGCCGGCGGAGGCGGCGGAAGGCCGGTGTGGGCCGCCGCGCGCACTTCGGCCCTGTACTCGGCCGGTGATTTCCCGCCTATCTCAAGCGGAACCATCGTCGCCGTCTGCTTCACGGCGTCCAAGGCTTTCGGTGAAAATTCATTATGCGCCACTTTCGCTTCCGGCGCGAAGGCCGCGCGAGGGGGATTCAACACGGCCGCAAGCTGCAAAGCGGGAGGCGAACCCGGCTCGCCCGGCCCGAGCCAGCCGAACAGGCCGAACGTGAGCAGCACCGACGCCGCCAGCGCCGCCGCCCGCCATAGCGCCAGCCGTATCGGCCGCCGCGCCCGCTTCGGCTCCGCCTCCAGCCGCGACCACAACCGTTGCAACCGCTCCGATTCCTGGAAACGCTGATCGAGCAGACCGAGAAGCTGCTGCGCCTGCCCGTGCGCTTCCGCGCACGCCGGGCACGCCTGCAAATGCCGGCCGACGGCGGCGCGCGTCACGGCGTCCGTCTCGCCGGCCGCAACCAGGTCGATCCAACCCGCCGCCTGATCGCAGGTCCAGTCGCTCATGGCCGTTCCTCTCCCGCCGGGGCCAAAGCGGCCCGCAGCCGTTTGTAGGTCCGCGACAGCAGGCTCTTGATCGTGCCCACCGGCCGGCCCGTCTCCGCGGCGATCTGCTCGCACGTCTTTTCGCCCTGGTGTTTCATCTTCAACAGCCGCCGCGTCACCTCCGGCAACCCCGCCAGCGCCCGGTCCAGCTCCTCCAGTCGTTTCCGCTGCTCCTCCTCTTCCTCCCGCAGGTCCGCCTCCGATGGGGTCGCGCCGAGCTCGGGCGCGGCCGACGGGTCGAAGAGGAAAGGGCGTTTTCGTCGCATCCATTTGCCACAGCAATTATGGGCGATGCCGAACAGCCAGCTCGAAAAGTGGTCCGGCAGTCGGCCGGCCTTGAGCGATCGGAACGCTTCGAGGAACGTTTCCTGCACGAGATCCTCGACAAGGTCCGGCCGCCGCACGCGCTTGAGGACGAAGCCGCCGACCGGACGGTAGTAGCGTTGCGTCAGCCGGCGGAACGCCTCGGCGTCGCCCGCGGCCGTCCGCCGGGCCAACTCCGCGTCCTCCGCGTGCGACGATTGTCGGTCCACCGTTCGCGCGTCCATGACCGACATTGTGCCGCATTCCGCGAGGAATTGCATCCCCCCGCCGACGTGCGCTTTCCTGGCGAGCGGCCGGCGTGAGCCGGCTGATCCCACTCAGATCAGCCGGCTCACGCCGGCCGCTCGCCGCAGCTGTTATTACCTGGCACCTTCCAGCTGCGACCGGAGTGTGGGCACGTTATTGACCTCAAACACCACCGTCACCTGCACCGACAGTTCCTGCTGGCCGGCCGCGACCGCGAGGACCGCCTCCTTGGCGGCGGGGGCAGCCATGGCGTCGATCTGGTAGCGAACCGGCAGGTAGCTCTGGCCCTCGCTGATCGACTGCACCAGACCCACGCCGCAGCCGAGACCGGCCGCGTAAATGTCGGCCTTCTTGCGGGCGTCCTGGGCGGCCTTCAGCCGGGCCTCGTCCATCAGCTTCTCGGGATCGGAGCAGCCGAAGCTGACGCCCATGTTCCGGTTGGCCCCGTTGGCCGCCAAACCGTCCAGCACCTTGCCCAGGTCGTCCAGCTTCCGCACCGTCACGGTCAGGTCGTAGCTGGCCGTGTAGCCGATCAGCTCCGGCGCCTTGTCTTTCGGGTAGATGTACTTCGGCTCCACGTGCAGGCTGGTCGTCTGCATGTCCTTCGGGTCGATGCCGTTGGCCTTGAGCACCGCAAACAGTTTCTGCACGATCTCGGCGTTCTTCTGCCACGCCTCGGCGGCCGTCTTGGCGTCGGACGCGACGCCGGCATTGATCGTGCCGACGTCGGGCGTGTAAGTCACCTTGCCCTGTCCGGTGACGGTGATGTCGGCGGACGCCACGGCGGCGCACAGCACGAGGGACAGGGTTGCGAGGATGGGTTTCATGGGACTTGCTCCTTTGGATTGGGATGGCGAACCGGGTCGCGTCAGCGCCCGGAGCGACGGCCCCGACGCCCCCGCGTCGGCCGGCCGCATCGCTCTTCGTCAGGTAAGTAGCGCGAGAACGGAGATGGTTGCAAAAAAAGGGGCGAGCCGGGTCGCGTCAGCGCCCGGAGAGGGGTGCGCAAAAAAACAGGCCGGCCTCACGAGGAGACCGGCCCTGCCGTGCTGTCGCCCAATCAGCACGACATTCTTTTGATAGCAAGACTGGGGAGGGGCGTCAAGGACGGCCCGTGCTGATGAAGCACGGGCCGTCCCTTCGGCCGGCGCGGTAAGATTGTAGGAGACGCGTCGCACCGAAATGAGTCCGAAGATGAAGGTCGCCGAAATCTTCTTTTCGATCCAGGGGGAAGGCCGCTTCACGGGCGTGCCGTCGGCCTTCGTGCGCACCGCCGGCTGCAATCTTCGATGCTCCTTCTGCGACTCGGAATATACCTCATGGAGTCCGACTGGCGAAGCGCTGTCGGTCGCGGAAGTGCTGGCCCGGCTGGCGGCGTTCCCGACGCGCCACGTCGTCGTCACCGGCGGCGAGCCGCTGATCGCGCCGGAGGTCGAAGTCCTGTGCGCCGGCCTGCGCGAGCGCGGCTGTCACATCACCGTCGAGACGGCGGCGACGGTGTTCAAGCCGATCGCCTGCGACCTGGCCAGCCTCAGCCCGAAGCTGTCGAACTCCACGCCGCACCAGCGCGAGGGCGGCCGCTGGGCCGGGCGCCACGACCGGCTGCGCCTCCAGTACGACGTGATCCGATCCTTCATGGATCACTGCGATTATCAGCTCAAGTTTGTCGTCGATCGGCCGGAGGACGTGGCGGAAGTGGAGGCGATCCTGGGTCGGCTGCCGGGCGTGGACCGGATGAAGGTGCTGCTGATGCCGCAGGGCGTGACGCGCGCGGAACTGGACCGCCGGGCCGAATGGCTGGTCGAGGTGTGCAAGGACCACGGCTTCCGCTACTGCCCGCGCTTGCACATCGAGTTGTACGGCCACCGGCGCGGGACGTGAAGGGCCGACGGCGGAGGCCCTGCGTGATATAGTGTCAACATTAGTCCCCTTATCTTCGAGTCCGTGCGATGAACGACAATCCGCTGACCCAGCCGCCGGCCCCCGAGGCGGTGACCCGATCCGCGCTGCCCGCGGCTTCGGCCGACGCTGACGGCCGGCCGTCGGCCGAGGCCGTCCCGATGGAATTGCACGACCACCCGCGCTACCGAGTGTTCGGTCTGCTGGGAGAGGGCGGCATGGGCGCCGTCTACAAGGCCGAACACGTCCACATGGGCCGCGTCGTCGCGCTGAAAGTCATCAGTCCGGCCCTGGTCGGCAGCGACGCCGCCGTCCGCCGCTTTCACCAGGAGGTCCAGGCCGCGGCGCGGCTGCACCACCCCAACATCGTCACGGCCCACGACGCCGACCAGGCGGGCGGCCTCCATTTCCTGGTCATGGAGTTCCTGGACGGAGAGAGCCTGGCCGAAACCGTGCGGCGCAAGGGCAGCCTGCCGGCCGCCGAGGCGTGCGACTACGCGCGTCAGGCGGCGCTGGGCTTGCAACACGCCCACGAGCAGGGCATGGTGCATCGGGACGTGAAGCCGCACAACCTCATGCGCACGCCGGACGGCCGGATCAAGATCCTCGACTTCGGCCTGGCCCGCCTGGCCCATGCGGAGGATCCCCCAGCCGGTCCCGAAGGCCCGGCGGCGCCCACCGCGCTGACCGCCGTCGGCGCCGTCATGGGCACCGCGGACTACATGGCCCCCGAACAGGCCGGCGACGCCCGCTCCGCCGACGTTCGTGCGGACGTTTACAGCCTCGGCTGCACGCTCTACCACCTGCTGGCCGGCCGCGTTCCCTTCCCCGACGGCTCGGCGCTGGACAAGCTGATGCGGCACACGGCCGACGCGCCGCCGGATTTGGTGCGGCTCCGTCCCGGCCTCCCGGCCGGCTTGGCCGCCGTCGTGCGCAAGATGATGGCGAAAGACCCTGCCGCCCGCTTCCAGACGCCGGCGGAGGTCGCTGAGGCGCTCGCTCCCTTCGCCGCGCCGCGCCACACCCGGCGCCTGACGGCCGTGGCGGTCGTCGGCGTCGTGGCGTTGCTCGCCGGTATGGCAGTCTACGTCTGGCTCGGAAAACTCTTCTCACCCGACCGCGGCGGGCGGGACGGCAATCCGCCGGCGCCGCCGGCCGGGTCGGGGCCAGTCGTCGTCGCTCCCCACAAGGCCGGCAAAGCGCCGCGACCGCCCTTGGTCCAGGTCGTCCCAGTTAAGTATCGCGATTCGATCAAGAAGGGCCTCGCCTATCTCGCCCGGACGCAGCAGGGCGACGGCCACTGGGAAGGCAACGGCGGCCAGTACTCGACGGCCATGACGGCGCTGGCCGGCGTGGCGATGCTCATGGAAGGCAGCACGGACGGGGACGGCGAGTACGGCGACTCCGTCCGCAAGGCCGTGGACTGGTTGAATGACCACAGCCAGTCCAACGGCCTTTTGGGCGACCCGAACGACCCGGGCGGGATCCGGGTCTATATGTTCGGCCACGGCTACGCCATGCTGTTCCTGGCCACGGTCTACGGCCAGGAACAGGACGACGACCGCCGCCACAAGCTGGAAGGGATCCTCACCAGGGCGGTGGCGTTCACCGGCGAGGCGCGAACCGACCGGGGCGGTTGGGGCTACGTCCGCGCCGCCGACGGCGCCAACTTCGACGAGGGCGCCACGACGATCGTCCAGCTGCAAGGGCTGCGCGCCGCCCGCAATGCCGGCATCGTCGTCCCGAAAAAGCTCATCGACCTTGAATACCTGCGCCAGTCCACCGGACCGGACGGCGGCGTGGTCTACTCCCATGCCGGCGGGAACGGAGGCGCCGGCCGCCCCGCCCTCACCGCCGCCGCCCTCGCCTGCATGGTTACCACGGGCGACCGCGACTCCGACTTCGCCAGGAAATGGCTCCAGTATTGCCAGCGGACCCTCCCCGTCACAAAACCCGACCCCGCATTCGGCCGGGACGAGTACCTTCAGTACTACTACGCCCAGTCGCTTTACATCCTCGGCGACACGGGGTACGCGAAGCTCATCCCGGGCTCCAAGCCGGCCGACCAACTCACCTGGTCGAAGTACCGCGAGACCGTGTTCGACGCCATCCTTTCGCTCCAGGACGACGATGGCGGCTGGCGCAAGGGCAGCATCGGCCCCTCCTACGCGACCGCCTGCTACCTTACCATCCTTCAGCTCGACAACGAGGCGGCGCCGATTTACCGGCGCTGAGGGAAAACCTCCGTCCTGCCCAATCCGCTCGCACCACCTGCCCAAGCGTTGTGCCGCCGGCGTGGGCCGTCCCGCGGCGCCGCTCCCGCCGGTGCCCTGTCCATCTCCTTTCGGCTCAACCACTTAGCATTCGTATGCCCATCCATGCGCGGCTTCGGCGCCGATCTTGCTTTGGAGGGGATCACCTCTCCCAATCCCGGAGTGCGCCGCGTGGAGGACAAGCGACGGAAAACGGTGGTGGTCGTCGGCAACGGCATGGTGGGGCACCGCTTCTGCGAGCGTCTCGTCGAGTTCGACTCCGACCGCGCCTATCGGATCGTGACGTTTTGCGAGGAGCCGCGGCCGGCCTACGACCGCGTCCATCTCACGAAATACTTCGAGCATCGCCAGGCGGAGAAACTGGCGCTGGCGGCGCCGGACTGGTACGAGCGCAACGGCATCGACCTGTTCGTCGGCGACCGGGCCACGGAGATCGACCGCGACAAGCGCGTGGTCCGCTCCGCCCGCGGCCGGGAGATCACCTACGACGCTGTCGTGCTGGCGACGGGGTCCGCGCCGTTCGTGCCGCCCGTGCCGGGCATCGACAAGAAGGGCGTTTTCGTCTATCGCACCATTGAAGACCTCGAAAAGATCATCGCCTACGGACTGTCCATTCGGAAGGCGGCGGTGATCGGCGGCGGCCTGCTCGGCCTGGAGGCGGCCAAGGCGGCCTACGACCTCGGCCTGGAAACGCACGTCGTCGAGTTCGCCCCGCGCCTGATGCCGCGGCAGATCGACGAAACCGGCTCCCGCGTCCTCGTCGGCAAGATCAACGCGCTGGGCGTGCAGGTCCACCTCAACAAGAACACCAAGGAGATTCTCGGCAACGGCAAGGTGGAGGGCATGGCCTTCGCCGACGGCGGCGAACTGGACGTGAAGATGATCGTCGTCTCGGCCGGCATCAAGCCGCGCGACGACCTGGCCCGCGGCTGCGGCCTGATGGTCGGCCAGCGTGGCGGCGTCGTCGTGGACGACCAGCCTGCGCACCTCCGATCCGGACATTTACGCCATCGGCGAAGTCGCCCTCTACGGCGGCATGATCTACGGCCTCGTGGCGCCCGGCTACGAAATGGCGGAGATCGCGGCCGCCAACCTGCTCGGCCAGTCGCGCACCTTTACGGGGGCCGACATGTCCACCAAGCTCAAGCTGATGGGCGTGGACGTGGCCAGCTTCGGCAACTGCTTCGCCGACGACAAGACTGCCAAAGGAATCACCTGCGAAGATCCCTTCAAGGGATCGTACAAGAAGCTGCTCTTCAACCTGGACGGCACGCACCTCCTGGGCGGAATTTTGGTCGGCGACGCCTCGGAATACGGCATGTTGTCGATGCTGGCCAAGAGCGGCGAGGCGCTGGCCATGCCGCCGAGCGAGCTGCTGTTCGGCAAGAGCGGCGAGGCGAAAAGCGCCGGCGTCGTCGTCGTTTCCATCCCCAACGACGCTCAGGTCTGCTCGTGCAACAACGTCACCAAGGGGCAGATTTGCGACGCCGTCCGCGACAAGAACCTCACCTCGGTCGAGGAGATCAAACTGTGTACGCGGGCCGGCACGGGCTGCGGCGGCTGTCTGCCGCTCGTCACCGACCTGTTCAAGGCCCAAATCAAGGCGTCCGGCAAGAAGGTCAACAACGCCCTGTGCGAGCATTTCGCCTGCACGCGACAGGAATTGTTTGAGATCATCAAGATCAAGCGGATCAAGACGTTCGACGAGGCGATCGGCTCGCACGGCCGGGGCCAGGGCTGCGAAATCTGCAAGCCGGCCGTCGCTTCGATCCTGGCCGAGCCTATGGAACGAGAACATCGTCGGGCACGCGAACGATCCAGGACACTAACGACCGTTTCCTGGCCAACCTCCAGCGCGGCGGCACGTACTCCGTCGTGCCGCGCGTGCCGGGCGGCGAGATCACGCCGGAGAAGCTCGTCGTCCTCGGCCGGGTGGCGAAGAAGTACGGCCTCTACACGAAGATCACTGGCGGCCAGCGCATCGACCTGTTCGGCGCCGCCGTGCATCAGCTGCCCGCCATCTGGGAGGAACTGGTCGCCGCCGGCTTCGAGAGCGGCCACGCCTACGGCAAGGCCCTGCGCACGGTCAAGAGCTGCGTCGGAACGACGTGGTGCCGCTATGGCGTGCAGGACTCCGTCGGCTTCGCCATCCGCGTCGAGAACCGCTACAAAGGCATCCGTTCGCCGCACAAGGTCAAGGCGGCCGTGTCGGGCTGCGTCCGCGAATGCGCGGAGGCGCAGAGCAAGGATTTCGGGATCATCGCCACCGAAAAAGGTTGGAACCTTTACGTCTGCGGCAACGGCGGCGCCAAGCCGCGCCACGCCGACCTGCTCGCCGCCGACATCGACGAGGAAACCTGCATCCGGTACATCGACCGCTTCCTGATGTACTACATCCAGACGGCCGACCGCCTGACGCGCACCTCCGTCTGGCTGGAGAAGATGGACGGCGGCGTCGAGTACCTCCGCGACGTCATCATTCACGACCGCCTCGGCGTCTGCGACGAGCTGGAACGGCAGATGCAATACCTCGTGGATACGTATAAGTGCGAATGGAAGGAGGTCGTCAACGACCCGGAAAAGCGCCGTCTGTTCCAGCAGTTCGTCAACACCGACGAAACGGAGCCGACCATCGAGTTCGTCAAGCAGCGCGAGCAGCAGCGGCCTGCCGACTGGACCACGCATTTCATCCCGGTGAACGAGTTGGCCGTCCGCGGCTCCGGCGAGCCGGGTCGCGTAAGCGGCCGGAGCGAGTCGGAAGACGGCGATGCGGCGACGGACGTTGATCCCGTGCCCGCGGACTCTTGGTTCCCGGTCGGCAAGGTGTGGGACTTCCCGCAGGACGGCGGGGCGACGGTCAAGTACGGCCGGACGCAGATCGCCGTGTTCAACTTCGCCAGCCGCGGCGAATGGTACGCGACGCAGAACATGTGTCCGCACCGCCGGGAGTTCGTCCTGTCGCGCGGCCTGATCGGCGATCAGAACGGCAAACCCAAGGTCGCCTGCCCCGTTCACAAGAAGACGTATTCGCTGGAATCCGGCCAGTGCCTGAGCGGCGAGGACTATGCGGTCCAGGTTTTCCCCGTTAGGATCGACGGCGACGACGTGTATCTCCTGCTGCCGCCCGTGGAAGCGCTCGATGCGATCCTGGCGACGGAAAAGACCTGCAATGGATCGTGTCCTCCAGGGGAAGAGAAACGTCCGGCGAAGCGCGTTCGCAGGGCGAAGGTTCCTGGGCTGTTGCCGGCCGACCCGTATGCGGAGAAGTTTTGACCGCCCCCGCCGGGGAGAAGGCCCATGACGCGACCGCTGGAAGGCCGCCGCGTGGCCCTCGCCGAGAGCCGGCAGCTGGACGATCTGGTCCGGCTGCTGGAAAAGGAAGGGGCTCTGCCGCTGCCCTGCCCGATGGTCGGCGCCCTCGACGCTCCCGATCCGGCGCCGGTCCTGGAGTGGCTGCGCGAGCTGGCGGCCGGCCGATTCGACCTCGTCGTCCTGATGACCGGCGAGGCCCTGCGCCGGCTGCTGGGCTTCGCCGAGCGCGGCGGTCTGCGCGAAGCGGTCGTCGCCGCTCTGGGGAAAACCGGTCTCCTCACGCGCGGCCCCAAGCCAGCGCTGGCCCTTCGAGAGATCGGCCTGGCGCCCACCCTGACGGCCGAGGCGCCGACCACGCCCGGCGTCATCGCCGCCCTCCGCAAGCAATCCCTGAGCGGCCGCACGGTCGGCGTCACGCTCTATGGCGAGCCGAATCCGACTCTGGTGGAATTCCTGGAAGGCGCGGGCGCCGCGGTGCGAACCGTCCTCCCTTACGTCTACGCCCCCGACGCCGACGCCGATCGGGTGGCCGGCCTTATCGACCAACTCGCCGCCGGCGACGTGGACGCGATCGTCTTCACCAGCTCGGCGCAGCTGGATCGGCTCTTCGAGGTGGCGGCGGGGCGCGGTCGGGAAGGGGCGCTGCGGCAAGGACTCGACCGCGTCCGGGTGGCGGCCGTCGGCCCCGTGATGGCGGAGAGGTTGCACGCACGGGGGGTCCGCGTGGACGTCCTTCCCGAGCAGGGCTTCGTCATGAAAAACCTGGTGGCGCAGCTCGCGCGAAATATGGATAAAAAGGATAACAGGTAACCGAAAACCTCCCGCATTCCGAGCGGAGCCTGCCTGATTCCTGGGCAGTCCGGCTGCCGCCCGTCGCCCCGTCTTGCGCGCCGAGCCTGGCTAAGTGCTTTGCCGTCAACAAGTTGACGGCGCTCGCCAGTCCCGGTGGGGCTTTCGCGCCCGTCCCGGCACGTCGCTTGCACTGGAGACGGCACCTCTCCTCCCGCCGGCCCCCGCCGCCCGGTGATCGTCTGCACGCATGGTCCGATTTTCGCCACGAGATGCACCCGACCCGGGAGGCGGACGCCGACATGAACCTGCGCGATTTCCGTAAGGCTGGCCACTGGCCGTCGCTTTTGAGCGCCTTTCTCTATTTTGATACGAGCTTTGCGATCTGGGTGCTGGTCGGCGCCCTGGCCGTGAACATCTCGGCGGACTTCTGGCCGACGCCGCCAGGCGTTACGGCGGCGGACCACCTCCGGCAGATCGCGCCGCTCAAGACCCTCATGCTGGCCGTGCCGCTGCTGGGCGGCTCCATCCTCCGGCTGGTCCTCGGCCTGCTGGCGGATCATATCGGCGCCCGGCGCACCGGCTTGATCGGCATGGTCCTGACGGCGATCCCGCTGCTGCTCGGCTGGCTGTGGGTCAGCTCGCTGCCGCAGATGCTGCTGGTCGGGCTGATGCTGGGCGTGTCGGGGGCGAGCTTCGCCGTGGCCCTGCCGCTGGCCAGCCGCTGGTACCCGCCGCAATATCAGGGACTGGCGATGGGCATCGCCGGCGCCGGCAACAGCGGCACGGCGCTGGCCACCTTGTTCGGCCCCATGCTCGCCATCGCCCTCGGCTGGCACGCCGTCTTCGCCATCGCCCTGGCCCCGCTGGCGGTCACGTTCCTGGTGTTCTACTTCCTGGCCAAGGACAGCCCCCACCAGCCGGCGCCCAAGCCGCTCATCGACTACGGCCGCGTCCTCGCCCACGGCGACGCCTGGTGGTTCTGCCTGTTCTACTCCGTGACGTTCGGCGGCTTCGTCGGACTGGCCAGCTTCCTCAACACCTTTTTCAAGGACCAGTATTTCCCGAACGACCCGAAGACCGGCGCGGTCCTACGCCGGCGCCTTCACGACCTTGTGCGTGATTTCCGGCTCGTTCCTGCGGCCGGTCGGCGGCTACCTCGCCGACCGCTTCGGCGGCGTGCGGATGCTGCTCGGCCTGTACCTGTGCGTCGGCGTCGCCCTGGCGGCCCTGGCGTTTCTGCCGCCGCTGGTAGGGGCCATCGGCTTGCTGTTCGTGGTCATGGGCCTCCTGGGCATGGGCAACGGCTCCGTGTTCCAGCTGGTGCCGCTGCGCTTCCCCAAGGAGATCGGCGTCTTGACCGGCGTGGTGGGGGCGGCCGGCGGCGTCGGCGGCTTCTTCCTGCCCAACGTCTTCGGCGGTATGAAATGGCTGACGGGGAGTTATGGGAGCGGCTTTGCCGTGATCGCCGGAGTCGCCGTGCTGTGCCTGGTCCTGCTCTGGCGTCTGAAGGCGCGGTGGGAATCCACGTTCCTCGCATTGGCGTCGGCCGACGCGGCGCCGACGGCCGAACCGTCGGCGCCGGCGGCGGAGATGGGGCTGGCGGCTTCGACCCGATCGCAAATCGCCGCCGTGGCGCCGGCGACCGGCGGGTCAAACTGACGAGGGGACTTCATGACGGCGGAACGGAAGCGGGCGCTGGTCTGGGGCCTAGCGACGGCGGCGGCGCTGGCCGGCCTGCTCGTGCTGGGTTCGCGCAACCTGGCGACGTTCGACCCCGCGCTCGTCTGCTACACCTTCGCCGTCCTCTTTTCCGCCTTCGGAGTCGCTTACCGCTTTGCGATGTGGGTGCAGCGGCCGCCGACCGCGATGTACTGGCGCCGCGGCTGTCCAGCTCTGCCTGCGCCCCGCCGACGCGGCCCGCAATCTGTGGATGGTGCTGCGCCGATTCACGACCGATTTTCTCTTCAATCGCTTCATCTTCCGGCGCGGCCGGCTGCGCGGGGCCGCCCACTGGCTCATCATGTGGGGCTGCGTCGTCGCCCTGGCCGTCACCATCCCACTGGTGTTCGGCTGGGTCGAGTTCCGCACCGAGCCGGCGGACCTCGGCACGTATCGCATCTACGCCTTCGGCTTTCCGCAGGCCGCGTTCCCGATCGACTCCGTGACGGGGTTCATCACGTTTCACATCCTGGTATGGCCGTCGCTGCTGATCGTGGTCGGCGTGTTCCTGGCGATGCGGCGGCGGCTGCGCGACGAGGGGGCGGCGGCGCTGCAGCAGTTCGGCGAGGATTTTCTGCCGCTTGTCCTGCTGTTCGCCGTCAGCGCCACCGGCCTGATGCTGACGGCCAGCTACACCTGGATGAAGGGCCAGGCCTACGATTTCCTGGCGATCCTGCACGCAGTCTGCGTCATTTTCACGCTGTTATGGCTGCCATTCGGCAAGCTGTTCCACATCTTCCAGCGTCCGGCCCACCTGGCCGTCGCGGTCTACAAGGACGCGGGCCGGCGCAGCGAGCAGGCCGAGTGCCGTCGCTGCGGCGAGGCGTTCGCCTCGCTCATGCACGTGCAGGACCTCATTACGGTGGAGAAGCAGCTGGGCTATCGGTACGAGACGAAGCGGGCCGACGTGGAGCATTACCAGTGGGTCTGTCCGCGCTGCCGGCGGGCGCTGTTCGGGCTGGCGCAGGCCCAATTGTGGGTGACCGACGGCCAGCGCGTCAGCCCCGGAGGGGCGGTGGTTCATAGCCAGGGGTGTGAACCCCTGGATGGCGTCGGCGAACTCGCCGCGCCTTCCGTCGCCCCTCCGGGGTCAATCCGGGAGGCGGGACGCCGCCGACGCCATCCAGGGGTTCACACCCCTGGCTATTGACCGCCGCCCCTCCGGGGCTAAAGACGGAGGACGGGTGACATGGCCGCGACCCCCACCGCCGACGCCGACATTGCCGATAAGTTCGGCCCGCATCTGGCGTATTCGGTCGGCCCGAACCCGCGGGCGGCCGCCGAGCCGGATCGCCTGGTCAAGACGCATTGCTGCTTCTGCGGCCAGCAGTGCGGCATTCAGCTCAAGGTCAAGGGCAATCAGGTCGTCGGCTTCGAGCCGTGGGAGGAGTTCCCGTTCAACCGCGGCATGCTCTGCCCCAAGGGCGTCAAGCGCTATCTGCAAGGGTGCGCACCCCGACCGCCTGCTCAGCGCCTACGAGCGCGAGCCGAACGCCCGCGGCGGCTTCATCGCCGTTCCCTACAACCGAGCGATCGAAAAAGTCGCCGACGCCATCCAACGCATCCAGTCGGCCCACGGCAACGCCGCCTTCGCCGTGCTGAGCGGCGCCAGCCTGACGACGGAAAAAGCCTACCTGATGGGCAAATTCGCCCGCGTCTGCCTCAAGACGCCGTACATCGACTACAACGGCCGGCTCTGCATGGTCAGCGCCGGCGGCGGCCAACAAGAAGGCCTTCGGCATCGACCGCGCCGCCAACCCCTGGGCCGACATCCTCAAGGCCAAGGTGGTCTGGGTCAGCGGCGCCAACATCGCCGAATGCGCCCCGATCACGACGCACTACATCTGGCAGGCGCGCGAACACGGGGCCAAGGTCATCATGGTCGATCCGCGCATCACGCCCGTCGCGCGCACCTGCGACCTGTTCCTGCCCGTCAAGCCCGGCCGCGACATCGCCCTGTTCAACGGCATCCTGCACCTGATGATCGAGAACGACTGGCTCGACCACGACTTCATCGCGGAGCACACCGTCGGCTTCGAGAAGGTCGCCGAGCACGTCCAGCGAATGGACGCCGCGGCGCACCGCCGAGGTGACGGGCATCGCCGAGCGCTCGATCCGGCAGGCCGCCGAGTGGTGGGGCACGGCGCCGACGCAGCTTCCTCCTGCACGCCCGCGGCATCGAGCATCACACGCACGGCGTCCAGAACTGTCTCGGCGCCATCAACATGGTGCTGGCGTCCGGCCGCATCGGCCGCGAGGGCTGCGGCTACGCCACCATCACCGGCCAGGGCAACGGCCAGGGCGGACGCGAACACGGCCAGAAGTGCGATCAGCTGCCCGGCGGCCGCGACATCGAGAACCCGGAGCACCGCGCCCACGTCGCCAAGGTGTGGGGCATCGATCCGGCGGAATTGCCGCACAGCGGCGTGGACGCCTACGAGATCTTCCGCAAGATCGACCGCGGCGAAATCCGCGGCCTGCTCAGCATCTGCTTCAACCCCAAGGTGTCGCTGCCGGACAGCCACTTCATCGAGCGGATGCTGGAGAAATTGGAGTTCTACGTCGCCATCGATTTCTTCCTCAACGAGACGGCCCGGCATGCCGACATCGTCCTTGCCGGGCTCGCTGCAGGAGGAGGACGAAGGCGTCGTCACGCAGATCGAGGGCCGCGTCATCAAGATCAACAAGGCGGTCGAGGCCCCCGGCGACGCCCGCGAGGACTGGCGCATCATCCAGGACATCGCCCACAAGCTCGGCCGCGAACACGGCTTCACCTTCACCGGCCCGCGCGAGATTTTCGAGGAGCTGCGCCGCGCCTCCGCCGGCGGCGTCGCCGACTACGCCGGCATCACCTACGAGCGATCGAGCGCGAATTCGGCGTCTTCTGGCCCTGCCCCGAGCGAGGACCATCCCGGCACGCCGCGCCTGTTCGAGGGGGCTCGTGGAACCCGATCGCCAGAGGGCAAGGGCCGCTTCTACTTCCCCGACGGCAAGGCCCGCTTCGTACGTCGCCCCGTACACGCCGCCGGCCGAGGACGTGGACGACGAGTACCCGGTCATCCTCACGACCGGCCGCGTGGTCAGCCAGTTTCTGTCCGGCACGCAGACGCGGCGCATCGGGCCGCTGGTCGATCAGTACCCGGAGCCGCTGATCGAAATGCACCCGCGGCTGGCGAAAAAGCTCGGCATCGCCGACGGCGACTGGGCGACGGTCGAGTCGCGCCGCGGCGCCTGCACGCTGCGGGCGCAGGTGGTGACGACGATCCGGCCGGACACGATTTTCGTGCCGTACCACTGGGCCGGGGCGCAAGAGCATCAATCAGCGTGACGATCGCGGCGCAGGATCCGATCTCCAAGATCCCCGAATTCAAGGTGTGCGCGGTGCGCGTTCGCAAGGCCGACGGACCCGCCGACGAACGCGGAGCTCGAACCGCAGCGAAGAGAGTGACGCCATGCCGGTCCCCGATGACATGGAGTTCTTCATCGACCCCAACCGCTGCATCGGCTGCCAGCGCCTGCGTGCAGGCGTGCAGCGAGTGCGACACGCACCGCGGCCAGCCGATGATCCACCTGGAATACGTGGATCGCGGCGCACTCGACGCAGACCGTGCCGGTGGTCTGCATGCACTGCGAGTCGCCGACCTGCGCCGAGGTCTGCCCCGCCGACGCCATCAAGAAGGACGGAGGACGGCGTCGTCCTCAGCGCCCGCAAGCCGCGCTGCGTCGGCTGCAACAACTGCGTGCTGGCCTGCCCGTTCGGCGTGCCCAAGATGGAATCGCGAATATCGATCTGATGATGAAGTGCGACATGTGCTACGACCGCACCTCGGTCGGCCGCAAGCCGATGTGCGCCACGGTCTGCCCCAGCGGCGCGCTGTTCTTCGGCACGCGCGAGCAGCTCGCGGCAGCAGCGGCCGCGCTCGGCCCCGGTCAACCGCTTCCAGTTCGGCGGCCAGACGATCACCACCAAGGTCCGCGATGCTGGCGCCGCGCGACGGCCGACCGGAATACGTCGATGTGCGTATCCGCTATGAGCGAGGAATCGAGCGGCAAGACGATCGCCCTGGACATGATGCTCGGCGCCATGCACACGGGGGAGGACGAGGCGTGATCCCGCTGGAAATAGCCGAGCGAACCGCGGCGCCCGACGGCCGGCCGGCGGCGGAGCAGCCGGCCTGGCGCCGGGACTTCCCCATCGACGCGCCGCAGGACCAGTACGTCGCCGCGCCGCGACTTCACGCGCTTCCTCATGCTGGCCAGCGCGGCGTTCGGCGTCGGCCAGCTCGGCCTCGCCGTCTGGAACCTGCTGCGCGGCCGGCCGGGCGCTGCGCCGGCGCAGCCGATCGCCAAGGTCGATGAAATCCCCGTCGGCTCGCGTGCGGCCGTTCCACTATCCGGACGCCGGCGGGCCGTGCCTGCTGCTGCGGCCGGACGAGCGCACCTTCCTCGCGTTCGGCCAGAAATGCACGCACCTGGGCTGCGCCGTCACGCCGGACGCGGACGGCCGCCGGCTGCTTTGTCCCTGCCACAACGGGCCTGTTCGACGCGGCGACGGGTCGGCCGCTGGCCGGGCCGCCGCGGCGGCCGTTGCCGCGCGTCGCCCTGGAAACCCGCGACGGCGTCGTCTACGCGGTCGGCATGGAAGAGGAAGCGATCTAAGTGATCCTGAAAGGATGAATATGCAACGGCTTCACACCCGTGCTCAGCGCACGACGATCCTCAACGGAATCCTGTGCCTCGTGCTGATTCTGGCGGTGCTGCAGCTGTGGCTGCTGACGGCCACAGTGAACGCCTGCCTGGCGGGAGATGGGGGGATCGTTTGGCCGGCCGCCGGCGCCAGCCTTCTCTGTGCGACCCTGAATTTCGCGCTGTTCCGCTACCTGCGCGACGCGGAGCGGCCGGCGGGGCTGACGGCGCGGTAGTGCCGTCAGCGGCCGTCCGCGCGGAAGTAGGAAAAGATCTCGATCATGTGTTCGCCGCCATGGGCCGGATTGCCGATCAGACGCTGCCCCTGGGGATCGATCACGAAATCCAGTCCCTCCAGCGGGATCTGTCCAAGCAGCACGGGGCAGTCGTCCGCGATTTCCGCCACGTCGCATGTGAATTCCCGGCCCTGGACGATCAGACGAACCGCCTCGTAAATGTTCAGGGTAATTGGGCCGCCCGCAGTCCTCGCCTGCCGTGTGCTGAAAGGGCGCAGGCCGAGTTGCGCGATCAGGCGGCGGGGGACCGTCAGGTACGTCGCCGCGGTGTCCGCCGTTGCGTCGGTCACTTCGATGGAGCGCACCTGTTCCTGCGGCATTAGCCCGCGCTCGGCGATGTACAGGTCTTGCAAGTTGACGATCTTCGCCGTTACAAGGACTTTTCCCATCGTCGAACCTCCATGACGCGGCCTCCGATTGGCGAGCCGAGTGAGCGCATTCGCATCTGCCCATCCTATCCTCTCTGTGAAGTGGGTTCAATCGTCGCTCCGGCTCCTACAATGAGAGAGACCCAGCGCGGATTCCCCCAACAGGAGGTCCACCCATGTCTCGCACGTCCTGGATTCTCGGCCCGCTGACGGCGGCGCTCGTGCTCGGCCTGACGGCCGGCCGGTCCTTCGGGCAGGAGGCGGTCATCATTGGCCCGGCCACCGTCACGCCGATCGCCACGTCCGCGTACCCCGTCTCGACCGTCGCTCCGTCCGTCTCGTATTACTCCGCCCCCACGCCGACCGTCTCGTATTACGCCGCTCCAGCCCCGGCCGTCTCGTACTACGCCGCGCCGCGCCGACCGTCTCGTACTACTCCGCCCCCACGCCGGCTGTCTCGTATTACGCCGCCCCGGCCCCGGTCGTCGTCTCGTCCTACTACGCACCGGCGCCCGTCGCCTACTCGCCTTCCGAGGTCGTCGTCCGACAGGGCCTCTTCGGAAGGCGAGTCGTCCGCTACTACTACGGCCCTCCGGCGTACGTCTATCCATAAAGAAAGGGAAGACCGGATTCGTGGGCCGGCGGCGCTCATCGCGCCGCCGGCCCGCACTTTGCACCCTCTGCCGCAGGAATACAAAGGAGGAAAGTCGCGCCGACCGGGCGCGGCGGGAGGCCATCCGTGTTAGACATGCAGGCGGAACAGCACGACGCCGGCCAGCCGTACCCGGAGCTGTACGAGGCCGTGGCCGGACTCAAGCGGCGCCACGACCTGCACCCCTGCGCCGTCCGGCCGCGCGACGGCCTCGCCCTTCGCCGCGACGGCGAGCGCGAGGTCGTCCAGGACCTCGTCAAGCGCTTCCGCGATCTGCCGTCCGAACAGCAGCGCCGGCTGCCGGCCCTGCTCAACAGCCTCGCCCAACTCGAAATCGTCGTCGGCGACATCGAGGCCGGACAGCACGATTTCCAGGAGGTCGCCCGCCTCGTCTCCGACCCCATCTCCCAAGCGCGAGGCCCATCACAACGTCTACCGCGCCGCCCTCGAACGCCGCGACTGGGACGAGGCACTCGCCGCCCTCCGCCGCGCCGCCGCCCTCGACCCCGACGCCTTCGAGCCGTTCCCGCTGCGCCGCTACGAGCCGCTCCGCATCCTCGGCGCCGGCGGCTTCGGCGCCTCCTTCCTCTGTCACGACCGCGAGGCCACTCCGGGCGGGGACACAACTCGCCTCGCCAAGGTGGTCGTCAAGGCGCTGCGGCCCGACGGCCTCGACCGCGACGCCGAGGCCGTCTTCCGCGAGGGCGGCTGGATCCAGGAACTCGACCACCCCGCCCTCATCCGCGTCCGCGCCTGCGCGCTGGGCCGACGCCGAGAAGACCCGGCCGTACCTCGTTCTGGAGTATTTCGAGGGCCAAACGCTGATGGACCACGTCGCCAAGCACGGCCCGCTGGCGCCGGAGGAGTGGCTGGCGGTCGGCTGGCAGGTCGGCCGGGCCGTCCAGGCGCTGCATGGCCGCGGGATGCTGCACCGCAGTCTCCGGCCGTCCGCCGTGCTGGTGCGCGCACGACAAGGCGGCCGACGGCAAGGCCGCGCTGGCGCGTCAAGGCTCCTCGACGCCGGCCTGTCGCTCGAGCGGACCGTGATCCACGCCAGCGCCAGCAACCCGGCCGCCCGCGTGCAAACCGCGCTGGGCCGCAGCGTCGCCCGCACCGTCGGCTACGCCGCCGCCCGAGGTCGTCGGCAAGCCGAAGGGCCACGTCTGGGTCGGCCCCCA
Organism: uncultured Planctomycetaceae bacterium; assembly: GCA_963771935.1. Classification (GTDB taxonomy): domain Bacteria; phylum Planctomycetota; class Planctomycetia; order Gemmatales; family Gemmataceae; genus UBA4732. Next base: position 1,122,830 of record CAVYVK010000011.1, read on the forward strand.
TTCCGACGTGTATGCGTTCGGCAAGCTCGCCGCCTTCGCCCTGACCGGCCGGCCCGACCCGGACGGCGGCGACCTCGTCATCCTGCCCGAGCCGTGGAAGCAGCTGCTCGACGACCTCACCGGCTGGACCATCCGCGCCCGGCCGCCGCACTTCGGCGCCGTGCTGGACCGGCTGGCGCAGCTGCCCGGCGGCCAGCGAACGGGTCAACGCCGTCGAGCGCGACATGTACGACATCGACCATCGCCGACCACACGGCCGCCCTGGCGGCCGACCCGGCGGACCTCGCCGCGCTGGTCGAGCCGGGCCAACGCCTACGCCCGCCAGGGCGACCTCGCGCAGGCCGTCGCCGACTACAGCCGGGCGATCCAGCTGCGGCCCGACGACGCCGCGCTGTACCGCCGCCGCGGCCTGGCCCACGCCCGCGCCGGCGCCCACGACCAGGCCATCGCGGACTTCACGGAGGCGCTCGAGCGCGAGCCGCGCAGCCTCGGAGGCACTGGCCAACCGCGCCCTGGCCCACGCCCAGCGCCAGCGAGCTACGATCAGGCCATCGCGGACTATACGGAAGCGCTTCGTCTCAATCCGCGCGACGAGGCGCTCTACTTCAACCGCGGCAACGCCCACTACTGCAAGGCCGAGTACGACCGGGCCGTCGCCGACTACACGGAGGCGGTGCGTCTGGATCCGCGGAACGCCTGGGCCTTCGGCAACCGCGGCAAGGCGCACGCCCTGCGCGGCGAACACGGCCGGGCCGTCGCCGACTTCGGCCGGGTCGATCCACCTCGATCCGAAGAACGTCCAGGCGATCGGGGACCGCGCCTTGTCGTTCGTCGAGCTGGGCCAGCACGACAAGGCGCTGGCCGACTACGACGCCGCCCTTCGGTCGGGAGCCGAACGCCGCGCTGTACCTCGAACGCGGCCGGGTCCATCGCCGCCCTCGGCGACCCCGAGCAGGCCGTCGCCGATTTCACCGAGGCGTTGGCCCTCGATCCCAAGAGCACGGACGCCTACCGTCATCGCGCCGCGGTCCACCGGCAGCGCCAGCGACTTTCCGCGGGCGTTGGCGGACCTCGAACGAAGCGCTGAAGCTGCAGCCCGATTCGGCCGAGACGTTGATTGGCGAGCGCGGCGAGGTTCAGGCGGATCGGGCAGCGTTCGCCGAAGCCGTGGCCGACTTCACACAGGCCATCCAGCTCGAGCCGGACCAGGCGGAGGCGTACCTTTGCCGCGCGCGACGCCCACGCCCGTCTTGGCGACTTCGACGCCGCCGTTGCGGACTGCACGACGGCGCATCCGGCTCAGCGCGGGAGGAGGGCCGGCCTACGGCAGCCGCGGCGAAGCCTACGCCGCCCTCGGCGACGACGACAGCGCCCTGGCCGACTTCAACACGGCGCTCGAACTCGAACCGAACGACACAAGTTCCTTGGCGGCCCGCGGCGCCCTGTACGCGCGGCGGGGCGAACACGCCAAGGCCGTCGCCGACTACTCCGAGGCGATTCAGAGCAGCCCTTCCGATCCCGACAACTACATCGGCCGCGGCGCCGTCCGCGCCCGGATGGACGACCTCGACGGCGCCCTGGAGGACTTCACGGAGGCGATTCGTCTGCGGCCGGACCATGCGGCCGTCCGGAACAACCGCGGCGCCGTGCATCGGCGCCGCGGCGACCGCGACGCCGCCCTGGCCGACTTCGACGCCGCCCTGGCGGCCGATCCTGCCTGCGCCGCCGCGTATGGCAACCGCGCCGCCGTCCGCCTGGCGCGCGGCGACCGCGACGGGGCGCTGGCCGACTATACCGAGGCGCTGCGGCTGAATCCCGACGACCTCGCCGCCTACCACGACCGCGGCCGGATCTATGCCGGATCTCGGCGATTACGAACGGGCCATTGCGGACAACCAGGAGGCGCTGCGGCGGGCGCCGGACAACGCGCGGACGCTCAACAACCTGGCCTGGCTGTGGACGATGCACCCGGCGCCGGAACGGCGCGACGCCGCGAAGGCCGAGGAGCTCGCCCGCAAGGCGTGTACCTTGACGAACGGCCAGGAGCCGGCCTACCTCGACACCCTGGCCGCGGCGCTGGCGGCCGGCGGCAAGGTCGCGGAGGCGGCGGAGCAGCAGCGGGCGGCCGCGGCGCTGGCCCCGGAGGCGGAGAAAGCCGATTATCAGTCTCGATTGGTCCTGTACGAAACGGAGCGGAAAAGCGGCTTGTCGGAGCCGCGACCGTGAGGGAGCGGTTTTGGCCAAAACCGCTCCCTCACGGTCGCGGCTCCGACGGCTGCGGCTCCGACGGAGGCGCTTCTTTGAGGGCGCGGATCGCGACGGCCAGGGCGGCGGGGTCGGACGGCGCCTGCTGGACGAGGACGGCGGCCCGTTCGAGGGCGTCGTTGACGGCAGCGCGGAAGGCGGCGACCGCGTGCCGTTTTTCCGCGGCCATTTCCCGGTCGCCGGCGAGGTAGCCGGCCGCGATCATGGTGCGCAGATCGCGGACCAACTCGGCCGCGCGTGCCTCGGTCGTCGGCCCGTCCATGACTCCCCCCTGACAAAACCCCGATCGCCCAGCCGTCCCCGTCGTTGGGAAGGATATGGGCCGAGAGAGGGGACGCCAAGGCCGGCTCACCCCAGCTGCTCCAGCCAGACGCGGAGGTCGTTCTCGTACTCGCTGGCCAGGTCCACCTTGATGAGCTGGCGGTGGAAGTCGGCCGCCCCCTTGCGGCCCAGGTCCGCGGCCAGCGCGTCGGGGAAGCGGCGAGCCGGGTCGGCCGCCACCAGTCGGCGGCACAGGTGCAAGAGCATCTCGCTGCGGCTGACCTCCGGCGGCAGCAGCTCCGGCAAGCGCCGAGTGAGGTCGGCCTTCGCTACCCGCAATTCCTGGATCGTCGTCAAGCCCTCGAACGGCGACCGGCCGGCCAGCATCTCCACCAAGACGTAACCCAGGCTCGCCAGGTCGGAGCACGGCGTGCCCTCCTCCCCTGCCAGCACCTCTGGGGCAGCGTAGGCCGGCGACCAGATGCGCCGCGCGGTCGGTCGGTTCAGCTGCACCGCCGAGCCGATGTCGATCAGCTTGACGTTGCCGGTGCGCTTGAGCATCACATTGGACGGCTTGAGGTCGCCGTGGACGATGCCCCGCCGGTGCAGGGCGGCCAGCGCGGACAGGCAGTCGCGCAGCACGCGAATGGCCACGCCGGGCTGGAAGCGCGGCTGGGCCGGGCCGTCGGTGAGGATGACGCGCTGCACGTATTCCCATCGCTCCGGGCCGACGTGGTCGCGCGTCCGCTCCAGGATCTCTCGCGTGAGGAGGACGCTCAGGTCGTAGCCGTCCAGCCATTCCATCTCCATCACGCGGATGTCGTCCTGCGCGAAGAAGTCGTGGATGTGCAGCAGGTTGTCGTGCTGGATGCGGGCCACGCGGGCGGCGACCTGGGCGACGCGGCCCATGTCCTCGTCGTAGGCGTCGGCGTCGCGGTACGGTTCGGGCGAGAAGACTTTGAGGGCCACGGGCAGCGCAAAGCCATCGGCCCCGCGCCGTTCGCCGAGGTAGACGGTCCCCTGGCCGCCCGCGCCCAGCGGACGGATCTTGCGGTAGTACGCGGCCCAGCCCAGGGCGGGAGCGTCCGCGACGGCGCGATAGCGGGCGAGCAGGGCCTCCGCACCAGGGCCCGCGGCCTCGCCCGGCGCGGCCGCGGTAGGATGGAACGAGGTCGTGGAAACCATGCAGCGGTTCCTCTGCCCGATCGACGCCAGCGACGCAACAGGTATTGTACGAGCGTGGCGAGCGGCCGGCGCGAGCCGGCTGATGTAGCACGATGTCCGCGACAAAGTCTACATCAGCCGGCTCACGCCGGCCGCTCGCCACGACCCAACGGCGCACTCAACCCGTGTTCTTCAGCCCCGACGCGACGCCGTTGATGCTCTCCAGCACGGCGGTCAGCAGCTCTTCCCGCGGCCCGTCGCCGGCCCGCAGTCGTTTCAGCAGCACGAGCTGGATGAAGCTCAGCGGATCGACATACGGATTGCGGCGCTGGATCGAGTTCCGCAGCACCGGGCGCCTGCTCCAGGAGAGCGTTCTGCCCGGTGATTTGCAGGATGACCGCCACGGTGCGCCGGTACTCGGCCGCGATGCGGTCGAAGATGCGATCCGCCAGCGCCCGGTCCTCCACCAGATCGGCGTACAGTCGGGCGATGGTCAGGTCGGCCTTGGCGAGAATCATCTGGGCGTTGTCGATCAGGGTGCGTCCAGAACGGCCAGCGCTGGTACATGGCCCGCAGCAGGGCCAGGTCGTCGGGATGCTCGGCCAGGTGCTCGGCGACCGCGCCGCCGAGGCCGTACCAGCCCGGCAGCGTGTGCCGGCTCTGCATCCAGCTGAACACCCACGGGATCGCCCGCAGCTCGTCGATGCCGGCCGCCCCGCCGCGCCGCGACGGCCGCGAGGCGATCTTCAGCTGCGACACTTCCGCCAGCGGCGTCGCCTGCTCGAAATAGGTCAGGAACTCCGGCGTCTCGTACACCAGCTCGCGGTAGTGCCGGCAGCGCGCTCGGCCAGCCGGTCGAGGATGTGTTCCCAACCCGGCTCCGGCCGGTCGTCGTCGGCCGCGAAACTGCTCCGCAGACGGCGTTGAGGACCTGGCCCAGGTGGCGTTCGGCGATGGCGTGATGGCCGTAGCGGTCGGCGATCATCTCGCCCTGCTCGGTGATGCGCAGCCGGCCGTCGACGGTGCCGCGCGGCTGGGCGAGGATGGCGCGGTTGGCCGGGACCGCCGCCGCGGCCGACGGCGCCGCCGCGGCCGTGGAAGATCTGCATCGCGACGCCCGTGCGCCGGCCCACGTCTGCCACCGCCGCCTGCGCCCGGTACAGCGCCCACGCCGATTGCAGCGAAGCCGCTCTCCTTGTTGCTGTCGGAGTAGCCGATCATGACCTCCTGCACGTCGCCGCGCAGCTGCAGGTGCTGCCGGTAGACCGGCAGCATCAGCAGCCGCTGGAGGATCGGCCGCGGCGCTTCGCAGAGATTCCAGAGTCTCGAAGAGCGGAACGATGTGCAGCCGGCTGACGCCGTCGGCCGGCCGGAACAGCCGGGCCTCGCGCGCCAGCAGCAGCACCTCCAGCAGGTGGGCCGCCTCCGACGCCCCGCTGATGATGTACGTCTCCACCGCCTCGGGGCACTGCTGATCCAGCACCGCGGCGACGGTGCGGAACGTCTCCACCACCTCGCCGCGTCTCCGCCGAGAACGGCAGATGGGCGGGGATCAGCGGCCGGGTCTGCTGCAGCTCGCGCACCAGGCAATCGAAGCGCTCGTTGGGCGACAGCTTCGTGTAGCGCGGCGCGACGCCGGCCCAGGCCAGGATCTCCTCGATCGCCTGGCCGTGCCGCGTGCTGTGCTGGCGAATGTCGAGGGTCAGCAGGTGCGTGCCGAAAACCTCCACCAGCCGGAGGAGATCGTGGACCAGGCCGGAGGCCGCCGCCGTCGCGCCGACCCGGCGCAGGTCGTCGGCGATCACCGTCAGATCGTCGAGCAGCTCCTGCCGCCCCATGTAGACGCCGCGCGGCGGCCGCAGCTCCTCGGCCAGCCAGCGCGGCTCCAGACCCTGGAGATAGGCCAGCGTGAGCCGCAGCCGGGCGGCGATGAAGCGGCACTTGCCGCGGTACGGCTCCTCGCCGCCGTCGTCGGCGACTTCGGGCAGCAGCTCGGCGTCGTGGCGCCAGCGAGGCGCGGAAGGCCTCGCCGGGGCTGACGAACGGCTGCGGCGTGGCTGAGCTGGCGGCCCAGCTCGTTGACGAGATCGAGGTAGTGGCGGAGCAGCGTCTCCTGCTGCAGCCGGACGGCCTGGGCGGTGACGGAATGGGTGACGTGCGGGTGGCCGTCGCGGTCGCCGCCGATCCAGGAGCCGAACCGCAGGAAGGAGGGGACGCGCCACGGTTGTTCGGGGTAGACCGCTTGCAGGGCCGCCTCCAGGTCGCGGTAGAGGCGCGGCGTCACGTCGAACAGGGCGCCCTCCACCACGTCGAGACCCTGGCGGACCTCGTCCAGGACGGTCGGCCGGCGCCCTCGCACCGTTTCGGTCAGCCAGAAGGTCTCGACCTCGTCGGCGATGGCGGCGACGGCGGCGGCGCGGTCGCGCGGCGGCAGGCTGACGTATTCGAGCCGGTCGAGCTGGCGGGCGATCGCCTCCAGCTTTTCAAGGACGGTGCGGCGGCGGGCCTCGCTGGGATGGGCGGTGAAGACGGGGCAGACGAGCGCCCGCCGCAGCAGGGCCGCGACGCTGCTCGGCCGGGACGCCGCGCTCGCGCAGCTGCCGCAGGGCCGCCTCGGGACTTTCGCCGAGCGGCCGTGGCGAACGTCGCCGAGGCGCGCAGCCGCAGGGCGCGGACACGGGCCTGCTGCTCCGCGAGGTTAATCAGATCGAAATAGATGCTGAAGGCGCGGATGAGGGTGCGCAGCGACGGCAGGTCGAGGCGATCGAGCCGGTCGCGCAGCCGTCGCGCCTCCTCGACCGACGAGCCGGCCCGCAGCGCCTTGGCCGCGGCCCGCACCTCCTCTTCCAGCGCCAACGCCTCCGCGCCCGCCAGCCGCCGGATGGCGTCGCCGAGCAGGTCGCCGAGCAGGTGGATGTCGGCGCTCAGGCCGCGCTGCACCTCCTCCCCGATCGTGCTGGGAGGCGGGGCCGCGGTTTCAGTCGAGATATCGGATCCGCTTGTTGACATCGACGTTGATCGAGTGATAGGGCTGCGTCAGGTTGCCGGGCTTGAACAAGTCCTGGCGCACGGCCTCCATGTCGTCGTGGCCGATGGCGTCGCTGAAGATCGGCAGCAGATAATCGACGCCGATCCGCGACAGGCGCAGATTTTCCGGGTCGTAAAAGGACGGATGCACGCTGGCGGGCGTGGATGTGGCCCCAGCGGTCGCGGAAGTCGTTGGCGTCCACGCCGGCGACGTGAAAGCCCTGCTCGCGGTCCCACATCAGGATCGGCGACGCCGTTGACGCGGCCCTCCAGCAAGCAGATCGACGGCCTGGCCGCCGAGCTGGGCGCCGTAGAAGCGGTCGAAGCAGGATGGGCCGGCCGCCGCGCTGCGTGTGGCCGACTTTCCGGGTGAAGATCGCCGCCTTGGCCGACTCGTTGCGGCGCTTGCTGGTGAAGTAGCCGTCGCCGAGCCGGTGGATGAGGATCTGCCGCAGGGCTTCGGCCGCGCCGCTCAGCACCTTGTTGCCGGCCGGGTCGGTGGACGCGACCTCGGCGCCCAGCTCCTCGCCCTTCTCATCGACGATGCCCTCGCCGCAGACGATGACGACGTTCTTTTGCAGCTCGTAAATCTCCAGAATGCGCTCGACCAGGCGGTCCACGTTGAGCGGGGCTTTCCGGGATGAGGACGATGTCGGGCTGGCCGTAGGCGGCGCCGAGGGCGAGGTAGCCGGAGTGGCGGCCCATGACCTCGATGATGGCGATGCGGCGATGGCTCTCGGCGGTGGTGCGGATGCGCTCGACGCCCTGGGCGGAGACGAACACGGCGGTGGCGTAGCCCGGCGTGGCGTAGTTGACCATCTGTTCCAGGTCGAAGTCGCGTCCGCGACGGGGCTGCGGACGTAGCGGTAGCCGGGCGGCCTGCTCGGACGGCTCGCGGACCCATTCGTCGGGCTCGTGGCGGTAGTTGAGGCCGAGGTCGTTGTCGATGGTCTTGGGGGCCAGCACGGTCGGCAGGTGGTGCGACAGGGCCTGCATGCCGTTGAGCGTGCCGTCGCCGCCGACGCAGATGAGCCCCTCGATCTGGAGGCGGCCGAGGCGCTCGACGATCTGGCCGATGGCCTCGTGGTCGTCGGCGTCCACGTAGTCGCGCGAGGCGCCGATGAGGGTGCCGCCGCGGGTCAGGTCCAGCTCGGGGATCGGCGTGAACAGCGGATTGAGGAGGACGTGCGGGCACGCGCGGGTTGAACAGGCTGCTGAAGCCCTTGATGAAGCCGAAGACTTCGATGCGGCGCTGGCTGGCGCGGGCGACGGCGCCGTGAATGGTGGCGTTGAGGGCGGGAGTGTCGCCGCCGGCGGTGAGAATGCCGATGCGTTTCATGGCGGATCGCCCCTTCAGGGAGACTCCCGTTCGATGATCCGACGCATTTGCTCGCTGGGACTTATTCTATGGAGCATTTCACGTGCCGACCGCCGACCGGTTCGCACCGGCGCGGCGCGGCCGCCGGAATGTGCCGGAACTTCCTGGAAACAGACGGGATAAGCGGCAGATCGGTGGCGGAAGGGGCGCCGCGATTTCGCGCAGTCGATGCTCGGAAAAACATCCGAGAGCGGCCGGGCCTTCCAGGAGACGCAAAAATCCGTCCTTTTGGCGAACCAAGCGTCTGGCCGTGCGTCTATCCAGGTGTACGAGGCGACGAGGGAATCCAACCGATCGGCGTCACGACGGGACGCCTGGCCTTTTTCATTGGGTTGGTAGCTGAGACGGCCCAAGCGGCGGTCTGAAAAACCGCAGACGAGGATTCGACGCCCTCCCGACCCACTGCGCACGGCTCGTTCGTCTAGGGGCGAGGACGCCGGGTTTTCAACCCGAGAACAGGGGTTCGAGTCCCCTACGGGCTGCTGATAAGGAGAGAGCCGATGTTGCTCCGACGATGCAAACGCCGCGACCGCCGCCAATCGGGGTCGTGGTGTAACGGCAACATCCCAGACTTTTAATCTGCGAGATCAGGGTTCAAGTCCCTGCGACCCTACTGGTTTGGAACGGATTGGGGGTAAGGTGTAACGGCGGCATACCTGTCTCTTAAACAGGATGGAGTTGGTTCAATTCCAACTGCCCCCACTGATGGGAAGCGCGCCCATGATGTAGCGGCAGCCTGCCGCCTCGCCAGGGCGGATGGGCCGGTTCAAATCCGGCTGGGCGCTTTGACGGAAGAAAAACCCCTGTCACATCGGGCGGACGGATTCGTAAGAGGAAGGACGGGTCGGCATCGAGATGTGGGGTAGTTGGAGTGCCCGCCTCCCTCGGAAGGAGGAGAACGCTGGTTCAAGTCCAGCCATCTCGACTTGCAGCGCCGTGCCGGGCCGACCGCCCACGGCCCGGCGCGGCGAAGCGTCGTTCGTCGGAGCCGCGACCGTAAGGGAGCGGTTTTCTCCCCGCTCCCTTACGGTCGCGGCTCCGACGAACGTCAAATGAGACGACGGACTACTGCGGCCAAGTGGCGGAAATAGGAGACGCGCGACGCTCAGAACGTCGTGCCTTCGGGCGTGGGAGTGCAAATCTCCCCTTGGTCACTCGGTTTTTCGACATTCGTACCTATTACAGATATTGCGGAGTGGACTGGAGCCTGGTTTCCCAGCACGGTTTCATACGCCGTTCGACGCCGGTTCAAATCCGGCCTCCGCAACTCGTCCCGGCGCGGCCCCCGGCGGTCGGCGGTAAAGACAGGCGCGGCCTCCGCGCCGATTGTCGCCCGTCGCCTCCCGGCGGCCGGCCGCGGCATGGTCCCGATGTCCGGCGACGACCCCCGGCTCACATCCAGGGGAGGGTGGTTCAACTCCATCCGGGATCACTTGGTTCAGCAGGCGGCGGCACGGACGCCCCGACTGTCTTTCCCCTTCCAACCGTCTTCTCGGCCCACCTGCCGCACATTTGTCCGTTGCAATCGCCCCGTCCGGGCATTAAAACCAAAGCAGGTTTCCTTACGCGGACGGCAACGATGGCCCTTCTGACGCGCATTTATTTCAACGCCGTTTTCGGCGCCCTGGGCGGTCTGCTCGGCTGGATGCTGTTCGGCGTCTTCGCCAATCGCGTCCAGCTCGCCGACGACAACAAGCCGGTCTTCTGGCTGGCCCTCCTTCTCGCCGGAGCGCTGATCGGCGGCGCCATCGGCTATTTCGTCGTCAGCGTCGAGGCCTTGCGCGACCGCTCGTTGCTGCGCTTCGTCCGCCTGGCTTCTTACGGCGTAGGGCTGGGGGCGCTCGGCGGCGCTGTCGGCTTCGTCCTTGGCGAGTGGGTCAATTTCGGGCTGATCAAACTCCTCGTCGGCATGAAGATCGACCCGCACGGTTTTATCGGCTTCCTCCTGGCCATGTTCGCCCGCGGCCTGGGCTGGATGTGCCTCGGGGCGGCCGTCGGCGTCAGCGAGGGCGTGGCGGCCCGGTCGCTCGGCAAATTCAGCTACGGCACGCTCGGCGGCGCCATCGGCGGCTTCGTCGGCGGCGCCTTTTTCGGCGGCGTCTATCTGGCGACGCGCAACCTCGGCGCCGGTGCGTCGCTGTGGGGCGGGGTCGGCTTCGTCATTCTCGGCGCCTGCATCGGCTCGCTGTCGGCCCTGGTGCAGGGCGTGTTCCAGCCCGCCTCGGTCAAGGTGATGCGCGGCTGGCAGGAGGGCCGCGAATACCCCCTGGAGAAGAACGCCAATCTCCTCGGCCGCGACGAACACGCCGACATCGCCCTGTTCCGAGACATGAAGGTGGAGAAGCGCCACGCGACCATCACGCGCGAGGGCGCCGTCTACGTCCTCGTCAACAACCACTCGCCGACGGAATGGACGCGCGTCAACGACGCGCCGGTGGCCGACCGCTGCGTCCTGCACGACGGCGACCGCATCCAGCTGGGCAACGTTCTCCTGCGCTTCCAGATGCGGGCGGCCCAGGTGAGCGGCCGGCGTAGGCCGGCTGGCGCGCCTCATCAGCCGGCTTACGCCGGCCGCTCGCCTCAAGGGATTCGACCCTGATTCCTCCGGGCGCTGACGCGACCCGGCTCGCCTGACCTCTGGCCCCTTTTTCTATGCCGCACGTCGTCTGTCCGCGCTGCCAACGGGCCAACCCTGCCGACGCCGTCTTCTGCTGGTTCGACGGTGCCGTGCTGCACCAGAACGCCGTGCCGGCCGGGACGTCGCCGTTTCTACCACAGGAGTTCGTCTTCCCGTCCGGCCGCCGCTGCCGCAGCTACGACGACCTGCTGGCCGGCTGCCAGGCCGAATGGGAAGACGCCCGCGACCTGCTGCACAAGGGCGACTTCAGTCGCTACCTCGCCCGGCTGGGTCGCATGGATCTTGTCCGATCCGCCAAGGAGGCGCTGACTCAGGGCGACCCCGACCTGGCGCTGCAGAACTTCCTTAGCAGCCTTCCGGCGAGCCAGGCGCCGGACACCGGCCCACGCCTCGACCTCAGCCCGCGCCGCCTCATGCTCGGCTCGCTGCGAGCCGGCGAACCGCGCCAGGTCCGCGTCGTCGTCAGCAACAAGGGCCAGGGCGTTCTCCAGGGCAAGGTCCGCGTCAGCGAGGGTGAGGAATGGCTCAAGATCGTGGGCGTGGACGGCGAGCGCGAGCTGCCCCTCAAGACGACCCGCGATCAGGAAGTGGTGCTGCGCATCGAAGCCCTTGGCCTGCCTGCCGGCCAGACCTACAGCGGTAAATTGACGGTCGTCACCAACGGCGGCGTGGCCGAGGCGCCGGTTCGCCTCGACCTGACGGCGGCGCCGTTTGCGAAACCGCCGTTCCAAGGGGCGGCCACGGCGCGCGAGCTGGCCGAGCGCATGCGCGCCAACCCCAAGCCGGCGGGGCCGCTGCTGGAGAGCGGCGAGGTGGCGCGCTGGTTCGCGGACAACGGCTGGAGCTATCCGGTGGCCGGCACGCCGGCGCACGGCGTCGCGGCGGTGCAGCAGTTCTTCGAGTGCATGGGCCTCTCGAAGCCGCCGCCGCTGGAGTTGTCGCAGAATGAGTTCACGTTTCAGTGCGAGGCGCCGCAAACGGCCCGCGGTCAGGTGGCGATCCGCACGGCGGCCCGCAAATGGGTCTATGCCCAGGCGGACGCCGACCAGCCGTGGCTGCGCGTGACGACGCCGAACGTCAGCGGGCCGCAGCAAACGTCGATCGCATTTGAGGTCGATTCCGGCCTGATGGGCGACGGCCCCGTTCAGGACGGCCTGCTCCGCATCACGGCCAACGCCGGCCAGCGCTTCCAGGTGCGCGTCCGCGTCGAGGTGCGCCGGCCGCGCGGCTACCGCCCCCCGCGCCGCGCTCGGGGCGCTGACGCGACATCGCTCGCCGCTGTTTCGGCGCCCGAACCGGCGCCGATGACCGTGACGCCGCGCCAGGCCGCGCTGCCAGCGCCGCCGACCATGACGCCGGAGACGTTTCAGTTCGAGCCGACGCCGACCGTCCGGCCGCGGACGCACGGCCCCCACGGAAGCCGGCTGGCGCGGACAGTCGCCGCCGGCACCGTGCTGGCGCTGCTCTTGCGTCTGGCCCTGCTGCTGCCCGACGACCTCTACGCCCGCGTCATCGGCCGCGCCCTGGACGGCTCGGCGACCACGGCCGGCCGGGCGCCGACGGCGGGCTGGGACTTCTGGCGGCTCGGCCCGATGACCGAGGCGTCCGGCGACATGCCATCGGTGATCGACCCCGGGTTCCTGCGGCATTTCGTCTTCGCAACCTGGTGGATCGGCGCCGTCGCGGGGCTAGTGCTGGTCTGGCGCGCCGGCGGCCGGGCGACGGACGTGGCGTGCGGCGTCGTGGCCGGGAGCGCGGCCGGCGTCGCCGGGGCCGCGACGCTGGGCTGTCTCACGGTCCTGTTCGACGGACTGCCGCGGGCGATCCTCAGCCTGTTCAACGTCCCCACGGCGTCGCCGTGGCTCGTGACACCGTTGTGGGTCGTCCTGGCGCTGGGCAGCTGGACTTTCCTGGGAGGCGTCGCCGGCCTGGCGCTGGGGCTTCTCGGATCGCGCGGGGGTCGCATTCTGTCGGCGGCGGCGGCGCCGCTGACCTGGATCTTGCGGACGTGCGGCCTATCGGGAATGGCGATCTTTTTCGTTCTGCAATAACGATCGCCGCGAGGATCCCGCACCGTATCCGTCGGAGCCGCGACCGTGAGGGAGCGGTGCGAAGACCGCTCCCTTACGGTCGCGGCTCCGATCTGTAATGGGAAGGCCGACCGGCTCTGGCGAAGGAACGGCCCAGGCTCCGGGCGCGGGCGGTATTTTTCGCATTTTCTCCTTTACATGGGTTGGCGCTGGCGTCTATAGAAGAGTCTGCCTCTGGAAATGCAGCGTCCGGCGGCGACGGCGGGCGGTTCGCGGGGCGGCGAGAACCGTCCAGCGGCCCGTTGCAGGCCGTCCCCCGGCGCGATACAAAAAAGTTGTTTCCGCCTCTCCAGTGGCCCGCAGTCCCATCCGGCCCCCGGCGGCGGACTTCCCGGAACCGATTCCCTCGACCCCAGGGCGTGCAGGCGCCGCACCACTATGACACCGACATCCTCGCAAGCCAAAATCCACATCGAGCGCATGATGCACCGCAGCAGCATCGCCGTCGCCGGCGAATCGGCGGCCAGCTATGCGCTCGTCAAGCTCATTCCCGCCGGCGGCGGCGTCGGCCCGCTCGCCCTCAACCTCGCCCTCGTCCTCGACGTGTCCGGCTCCATGTACGAGGAGGACGGCACCGGCATCAGCCGCCTCAAGCGCATCCAGGAGGCCGCCGTCCACGCCATCCAGCAGCTCAAGCCCGCCGACAGCCTCGCCATCGTCGCCTTCGCCCACAACTGCCAGGTGCTGCTGCCGCCCACGCCGATCTCCGAGAAGGACCAGATCGAGGAGGTCATCAACAAGGTCGATATGTTCGACGTCGATCCGGGCGGCACGGCCATGGACCAGGGCATCAGCATGGGCATGGCCGAGGTCGAGAAGCTCGTCGGCGCCGGCAAGCTGTCGCAGGTGGTCGTGCTGACCGACGGCGAAACCTCCGGCGAACAGACCTGCCGCAACCTGGCCAAGGAAGCGGCCCAAAAGAAGATCCGCTTCAACATCATCGGCGTCGGCACCGAGTGGAACCAGAGCCTCATCAAGGACCTGGCCAAGCTGGCCGAGGGCGACTGGGGCTACATCGACGTCAACGACGTGCCGGCCGCCGAGCGCGTCTTCGCCGAGGAGTTCGCCGCCCTGGCGGCGGCCGGCTTCCTCAACGTCGAGATGCACCTGCGCGTCAAGAAGGACGTGAAGATCAAGCGCGTCCGCATGGTCGTGCCGGAGATCAAGGAGCTGACGCTGTCCGAGCCGGAGGAGCGCCACCTGGTGGCGCAGCTGGGCACGCTGGAGCGCGACAAGCCGACGCGCTACATCCTCGACCTGAGCCTGCCGAAACGGCCCGACGGCAAGTTCAGCATCACCGACATCGAGATCACGTTCGACCCCGGCACGGGCAAGCGCGAAACGCACCGGCCAGGTGCCGCTGGAGATGACGTACACCTCGGCGGGCCACGGCTACATCAACGCCGAGGTGGCCAAGCACATCGACGAGGTGCAGATTTTCGAGCTGAACAAGAACCTGCAAGCGGCCATCTCGACGAACAACACGGACGAGGTGAAGCGCGTGGCCCAGAGCATCGAGAAGAAGGCGGAGGTCATGGGGCCGCGGGCCGCCAAGAAGACGATGCTGGCCAAGAAGGTGTTGCAGGAACTCAACGTCGGCGGCCGCGTCTCCAAGAAGACGCAGCTGGCCGTGGACGACGCCGCCCGAGACGCCACGGAAGCGCCGGCGTTGTGAGGGCGGTTGACGCCGTACAGGATGGAATGCTCACCGGGCCGGCTCCCCCGGATGCGAACACGAGATCCGGCCCTGTTTTCTGGAATCCCCTGAGGTTGACATCATGGTGCAGTGTCCGTTTTGCCATTACAACAACGAAGACGGAGCGCTGTTCTGCGAACAGTGCAAGTCGGACTTGGCCGGCGTGGCGATGAGCGTCGAGGGGGCGGCCGTCGCGGTCGAGGCCATCCCGATGGAGGCCGAGGCCGTCCCGATGGAGGCCATGCCGATCGAAGCCATGCCCGTGGAGGCCATGCCCGTCGAGGCCATGCCCGTCGAAGCCATGCCGATGGAGGCGACGCCGATCGAGGCCATGCCGATGGAGGCGACGCCGATCGAGGCGGAAGCCATCCCGCTGGAGCCGGTTGCGCTTCCCCCGGCGGCCGTCCCGGTCGAGCCGCCGCCCCCGCCGGTCGCTGCGGCGCCTCCGCCGCCGCCTCCGCCGCCCCCCGCTCCGGTCGTGACGGCCCCTCCGCCGGAGCCGGCCCCCGCGGTGGCCGCTCCCGCCGGCGCGGCCGGCTTCGTCGGCAAGGAGCCGAAGCTGGTCGTCCTCCGCGGCAACAAGCGGAACGCGGAATACCCGATCTACGAAGGGCAAAATTTCGTCGGCCGGGCCGACGAGAAGCCGGTGGACATCGACCTGGAAGATCAGGAGCCGCCGGATCGCGTTTGGAGTTCGCGCCAGCACGCCTGCATCTTCCTGGACAACGGCGAACTGTCGATCGAAGACCTCAACAGCTCCAACGGCACCTTCGTCAACCGAGCGCGCATCTACCCCGGCCAGAAGAAGACCCTCACCGTCAACGACGTGGTCCAGATCGGCACCGTCCAGCTGAAGGTCGTCGTTTGAATGCCCGCTACCAGCCCCGAGCGCCAGCGAGGGGGTTCGACGAAACCCCTCGCTGGCGCTCGGGGCTGGTTCGGGAAGCGTTGAACCCGCGCCCTCGCGCTGTCATAATCATAAGAATCCTTGGATTCCATTCTGCTCTCGGCGGCCCCATGATCCGCGTGTCGCGCGTCCGCTAGGAAGAAGACATGGCTCAGACCTGCAGTAAGTGTTCGCGCGCCAACCCGTCGGACGCCGTTTACTGCTACTACGACGGGATGGTGCTGGGCGGCCATTCCCGCAACGGCGGTCCCGTCGCCGTCGGCGCCCAGGTCTTCGCCCATCCGTTCGTTTTCCCCAGCGGCAAGACCTGCCGCAGCTTCAACGAGCTGGCGCTGGCCTGCCAGGACGACTGGAACGGCGCCCGCGACCTGCTCCAGCAGGGCTACCTCGAAACCTTTCTCGGCGGCCTGGGCCGCATCGACCTGGTCATGGCGGCCAAGGAGGCGTCGAAGTTTCCCGACCACGACCGCGGCCTCGACCAGTTCCTCAGCAAGCTGCCCAGCGACGCCCTCGACGCACCGAAGCTCGGTCTGGAGACTCAGGAGATCAATTTAGGAGTCATTTCCGTCGGCGCGAGCGGCCGCGACTTCAAGCTGCACCTGGAAAACAAGGGGATGCGGCTGCTGTACGGCTCCGTCGCGTGCACCGACGGCCTGTGGCTCAGCCTCGGCGACGGCCCCGGGGCGAGCGAAAAGCACTTCCAGTTCGGCAACGATCTGACGCTGCCCGTCCGCGTCGTCGGCGACCGCCTGCGGGCCGGCAGCAAGCCGCTCGTGGCGCACCTGGCCGTCGAAACCAACGGCGGCTCGGCCACGGTGACCGTCCGCGCCGAGGTGCCGGTCAAGCCGTTTCCCAACGGCGTCCTGGCCGGGGCCGTCAGTCCGCGCAAGGTCGCCGAGAAGGCCAAGGCCAGCCCCAAAGAGGCCGCCCTCCTGTTCGAGAGCGGTGAGGTGCCCGCCTGGTACAAGAGCAACGGCTGGACCTATCCAGTGCAGGGCCCGTCCGGCCTCCGGCCTCGCAGCCGTGCAGCAGTTCTTCGAGGCGCTCGGCCTGACGCCGGCCCCCAAGGTCCACATCAGCGTCCAGTCGATCCCGCTGAGCGGCAGTCCCGGCGCCACGCTCCGCTACGCCATCGAAGTCAAGACGGAGGAGAAAAGGCCGATTTACGCCCACGGGACCAGCAACCAGCCGTGGCTGGAGGTCGGCCGGGCCAAGATCAACGGCCGCACCGTCACGGTCCCGCTGTCGGTGCCGTCCGTGCCGAACAAGCCGGGCCAGAGCCTCGTCGCCAGCATCACCGTGCAGTCCAACGGCAACCAGCGCTTCGTGGTCCCCGTCTCGCTCCAGGTCGAGGGCGGCGGCAACGCCTTCAACTTCGACGACGCGGCCCCGGTCCTCGCCGAGGAGCCGGAAATCGTTGAGACCGTGGAGGTGGTGGAAGACGAGGCGCCCGTCCCGTCGCCGGTGGCGACCGCCCCCGCCCGTCCCGTCCCGGCGCCGCAATTCCAGGCCGAGCCGCCGCTCGCGCCCCGGCCCTACTCGCGCTACCGCCAGCCGTCCAAGCCGGCCTGGGTCCATCTCCTACCGGCCGGTCTGCTCGGGCTGGCGCTGCTGATCGTGGTGATAGCGGATCTGATGGGCCGCGCCGCCGCGCGAACGGTCCGGCGCGGACGACGCCTCCGGCCCGGACAATCCCGGATCGGCGTCCAGCAACTGGCGCGACTGGAAGTATACGAACCTGCACGACTCCAAGCCGTTGCTGGGCCTCAGCTTCAACAACGAAAACCATCGCTTCGGTCTCGAAATGCTCGGCGTGCCGGACCCACGGCCCGCGTTCAAGGGGGCCAACAAGAAGATCACTTACGACAAGCAGGGCGACACCAACAACACCATCGTCTTCATCGAGGGGTCCGAGATCTACTTCGGCGAGAAGAACCCGGACCGCACGGTGAAGAGCGAGAACCTGCCCGCCGGCCGTTTGGGCAATCGGACGATCGAGGACATCGGCGACAAGAAGGTCAGCGTCACGCAACATGTCGAAATCGTGCCCGGACAGAGCGGCCGGCTGGATACTTGCCTGATCTGGTATCACGTCAAGAACTACGGCGAATCGCCGATCCGGGTCGGCGTTCGCTTCATGCTCGACACCTTCATCGGCGCCAACGACGGCGTGCCGTTCACGGCCCCCGGCGTGAAGGGCTTTATCAAGGACATGCGGGAGTTCAAGGGGGGGGAAGTCCCGTCCTATCTGGAGGTGGTCGAGAACCCTGACG
Organism: uncultured Planctomycetaceae bacterium; assembly: GCA_963771935.1. Lineage (GTDB taxonomy): Bacteria > Planctomycetota > Planctomycetia > Gemmatales > Gemmataceae > UBA4732. The sequence continues at coordinate 1,140,529 of CAVYVK010000011.1, forward strand.
ACCCCAAGAATCCCGGCACCGTCGTGCGTTTGGGGCTGAAGAACGTCCGGCTGCCCGGCATCAAGAACGTGGAAGAACCCGACGACGTTCGGGTGACGCACTTCCCGCCCAGCCAGGGCCGACAGGGTTGGGAAGTGCCCATGGAATCCATCCAGGATCCGCCGCCGGACTCCTGTGTCGCCATGTACTGGCCCTACGACGTCACGAAGAACGACGTCGCCGAGATGCCCGCCGGAGGAACGCGCGACCTGGCGGTGACCTATGGCCTGAGCCAGCTGGACATCAGCACCGGCGGCGGCAACGCGGCGCTGGCCCTCAGCACGCCCGACGCCGTGCCGCCCGATTCGGACTTCGTGGTGACGGCCTACGTCTACAACGCCAGCGCCGGCGACCCGGTCGAGCTGAGCCTGCCCAGCGGCTTGACGTTGGCGCGGGGCGAATCCGCCCGGAAGACCGTGGAGGAGGGCGGCAAGCGGTCGGTGGTGTTCTGGAAGGTCCGCGCGGGGTCGGCCGGCGATTACACGATCGAGGCGAAGAGCGGCGGAGCGACGGCCAAGCATACCGTGGCCGTCAAGAAGAGCGGCATCTTTGGGTAACGGATACGCGGTAGAAAAAGGGCGGAAAACGGCGCATGTCGTTCAAACTGTTCATCTACTACTGTGCCCTGTGCGGCGGCTGGGCGGCGTTCGCGGCCTGGCTCGTCCTCTGGGCCGTTGGCGTGGCGGACCCTAATTACAACAACCTGTTCCTCAAGGCGACGCTGATCGGGGGGTTCCTTGGATTGATGGTGGCGGCCGGCGTCGGCGCCGTGGACGCCAAGCTCAACGCCGTCGGGTTCCAGCGCGTCCTCCGCGTGATCGTGTGCATGGGCGTCGGGTTGGCGGGTGGGGCGCTGGGCGGCCTGGTCGGCGAGGCGCTGCACTTCAACGACTATCTCGTGTTCATCGGGTGGATTCTGGTCGGGATCGCCATCGGCGCCTCCATCGGCGTCTTCGACGTACTGCGGGCGGCGATGACCGGGCAGAACGTCGGCGTGGCGTTGAAGAAGGTGCAGAACGGCGTCTACGGCGGGCTGCTCGGCGGCTTCGTCGGCGGCATCTTCTTCGGCCTGTTTCTCGGCAGCGCGAAGACGCTGCTGCCCAACGGCAGCCTCGCCATCGGACTCGTCATCCTCGGCCTGTGCATCGGCCTGTTGATCGGCCTGGCCCAGGTGGTGCTGAAGGAGGCGTGGCTGAAGGTCGAGTCGGGCTTCCGGGCCGGCCGTGAGGTGATGCTGTCCAAGGACGAGACGACCATCGGCCGGGCCGAGTCGTGCGACGTCGGCCTGTTCGGCGACAGCGCCCTGGAAAAGCTGCATGCCCGCATCCAGCGGAAGAACAACATGTATTTCCTGGCCGACGCCGAGACGACCGGCGGGACGTACCTTAACGACAAGCCGGTGCGCAAGCCGACGCCGCTCCACAACGGCGACCAGATCCGCGTCGGCAACTGCGTCCTCCGCTTCGGCGAGCGCGCCAAAAGATAAATGATGAATGATGAATCCGGACCTTGCTTGATTCATCATTCATCGTTCATCATTCATCGTTCCTAAGAGAACGACCATGCCGCAAGTGATTCGCTGCTTGAGCTGCAACACGGCGATGTCGGTGCCGGACAACTCGGCCGGCAAGACGTTCCGCTGTCCGAAGTGCCAGAAGCCGGTGACGGTGGGCGCGGCGGCGGCCCCGAAGCCCGCGGCGGTCGGCGTGGGGGCCGCCGCCGCCGCCGGCGCGCGGCCGCCTTCGGGCGGCAACGTATCGCTAGGCAACATCCAGATTCCCGCCGCCCCGACGCCGGGTGCCAGGCCGGTCAGCGGCGCCGCGCCGTCCTCGACGCCGGCCAACTGCCCCGCCTGCGGCAGCCCGCTGTTGCCCGGCGCCATCTCCTGCATGGACTGCGGCTATCTGCTCCAGGCCGACGGCGCGGCCGGAGAGGCCGAGGGGCCGTCGCCCAACATCTGCCCCAACCCGGCCTGCGGCGTCGCCAACCCGCCCGGCGAACGCAACTGCCAGCGCTGCAGCACTCCCCTGCCCACCGCCCCCGGCACCGTGCTGCATGGCCGTTACCGGATCGAAAAACTCCTCGCCATGGGCGGCTTCGGCGCCGTCTACCTCGCCGTCGATACCAAGAACAGCAACCGGCCGGTCGCCATCAAGGACATGATCTGCGCCGACCCGACCGAGTTCGCCATCCGCCTCAACTTCTTCCGCCGCGAGGCCGAGATCCTGCGCTCGCTCGACGACATCCCCATCGTGCCGCGCGTCTACGACCTGATCGAGCAAGGGCAGTCGGCCCATCTGGTGCTGGAGTTCATCCGCGGCCAGGATCTCCTCAAGATCATGGAGGGGGCCAACAACAAGCCCTTCAATCTCGATCAGGTCATCGACTGGACCAAGGCGATTTGCGACGTGCTGACGCACATGCACACGCAGTCGCCGCCGCTGGTCCACCGCGACCTCAAGCCCGACAACATCATGCTGCTGGAGGACAAGAAGACGATCAAGATGATCGACTTCGGCACGGCCCGCGACCTCGGCCGGACGCAGAAGGAAAAAATGGCGGCCAAGACGAAGGTTTATACCGAGGGTTACGCCCCGCCGGAGCAGATCATCGGCCGGCCGGAGCCGCGCAGCGATTTGTTCGCGCTGGCCGGGACGATGTATCATCTGGCGACCGGCAAGGCGCCGGAAGGCTTCTACACCGCCAAGGAAATCGAGACGCAGCTGAACGACCCGCACGGCCCGCTGCCGGCCGACCAGCGCTGGTTCTACGACCTGATTCGGACGAACCTGGCCGAGGACGTCAACGAGCGCTATTTCACGGCCCGCGACATCAAGGCCGACCTGGAGAAGCGTCGGATGACGCGCGAGGTCGCCTGCCCGAAATGTCAGCACGTCAACAAGGTGCGCGAGCCGTACTGCGGCAAATGCGCCGAGCCGCTGACGGACCCGACGCCGCCGTGCCACCACTGCGGCAAGAACAATCGCATGGGCAGCCGCTGCTGTATCCATTGCGGCAATCGTTTGCGTTGACTTCGGTTAGCCGTGACGCGCGGCGGAGCGCTCCTCCCCCCGCGCTCTGCCGCGCGTCGCGGCTAACCGAGCGAGTTAGATTCAACACGCACTTAGGGTGCCTCCGTGAACCCGACTGACGAAGCCTCCGAGGACGACCTCCTCCCCACCTGGGACGTGCAACCTCCCCCCGCGGCGATTCCCGTCGCCGAGGAGGCGGCGCCGGTGGAGCTGCCGGCTGCCATACCGCTGATGGAGCTGGATGAGCCGGCGCCGGCGCCCACGCCCGTCCTCTGCCCCGTCTGCCAGTCGCCGCACTTTGGCCAGAACCCGTCCTGTTCGGAGTGCGGCTATTATTTCTCGCCGGCCGAGCTGGCCGTCGCCGCCGCCCCGGCCGCGCCGGCAGCGCCCGCCGTCCGGTTGCAGGACCGCTTCGAGGTCGGCGCGAAGGTGAGCGAGCGCCAGGGCGTGGAGCGCTTCCGCGGTCTCGACCACGGCGCCGCTCCGCCGGTCCCCGTCTGGATCATTCGCGAAGCCCTGCCGCCGGCCGCGGAAGAGGCCATCCCGATGGCCGAGCCGATGATCGAGGAGGCTACCACGGCTGAGGCCGTCGAGGAGGAGATCCTGCCAGGCTTCGACGACGTTTTCACCAGCCCCGCATCGACCACCGAGGAGCTGCCGCGGCGGCCGCAATGGCCGAGCGTCGCCTGGGAGCGCGGGGTGTTGCACGGCCTGGAGCATCCCGCCCTGCCGCACGTCGTCGCCTCCTTCGTGGAAGACAACTTCGATTACCTCATCGAGGAAGTCCCCGAAGGCCGGATCCTGTGGGACGCCTGGGACGATCCGGCCTCCGGCTCGGAGCAGCGTTTCGGCTGGCTCGCGCAGGCGGCCGAGGTGCTGCATTGCCTGCACCTGTCCAACGTGATCCTGGAAGGGATTCGGCCCGATATCGTCGTCGTCACGCCGGAGGGTCGGGCGCGGCTGACGGACCTGTCCGACCTCTTGCCGCTGCCGCTGCCTCCCGGCGCTCCGATTCGGGCTTCGCTTTATACCGCACCGGAGTTGAAGGTCGGCGGCGCGGTGGACGCCCGCTCCGACCTCTACAGCTTCGGCGCCATGATCTACGCGCTGCACGTCGGCCGCGAGCTGACCGAGATGGACTTCGAGAAGAACGGAACGCCCAAGCCGTTCATCCCGCGCTTCCCCGACGTCCACCCAGCGTTCGGCCGGCTGCTGACCAAGACGTTCCGCAAGGAGCCGGACTCGCGCTTCCCCAGCGACGAGGCCGGCAAGGAGGATCCGTCCGGCTTCACCGAGCTGATCCGCACGCTGAACGTGCTGCGCCGAACCTTCGACAACGTGCGCATGGAGATCGCCAGCTGGACGACGACCGGCATCGTTCGCACCGGCAACGAGGACGCCTACGCGCTGTTGCACGCCTGCGAGACGCGGCAGGACGACATGGCCGAGTCGGCGCTGATCCTCTTGTGCGACGGCATGGGCGGCTACGAGGCCGGCGAGGTGGCGGCGGCCCTGGCGATTCAGGCGCTGCGCAAGTACCTGATCGCGCAAAAACCGTTCGAGGCGCTGTCCGGGTCGTCGCACTTCCCGACGGACCCCCTGGCGACCGTCGCGCGGCCGGAGGGCCACGCCCCCGCGCCGCTGGACGTGGAGGGCGCCAAGCTGGTCCTCAAGAACGCCTTGAAGGAGGCGAATCGGCAGGTTTTCGCGGCCTCGCGCGTGCCGGGGTCGAAGCGCCGCGGCATGGGCTGCACCGCCGAGGCGGTGTACCTCGACGGCCGTAACGTCGTGGTCGGCCACGTCGGCGACAGCCGAACGTACCACCTCAGCGAGGGCCGGCTGATCCAGCTGACGCGCGACCAGACGCTGGTGAACCGCCTGGTGGAGTTGGGTACGCTGACGGCGGAGGAGGCGGAGACGCACCCGCGCCGCAACGAGCTGCAGCAGGCGATCGGCGGTCAGCCGGACGTGGAGCCGGGCGTCTATTCCGGCGTGCTGAGGCCGGGCGACTGGGTGGTGGTCTGCTCGGACGGTGTGACGAACCACGTCACGGCAGAGGACCTGAAGCAAATGCTGCAGTCGGAGGCGAGTTCGGCGGAGATGGCGGCGCGGCGGCTGGTGAACCTGGTCAACATTGAGGGGGCGACGGACAACGCCACGGTGGTGGTGGTGCGGCTGACGTGAAGTTGTCAACGGAATCGAGCGAAAGGCAAAACGTTTCCACCCGTTTCGGATCACTCGAACAACCGGACTACGGCCACGCGAAAGCCCGGCAAGTGCGGTTCGCCGGACAACTCCTGCCGGGAGTTGAATAGTTCCGGTTCCGCGTCCGGGCGGAAAACCTGCACGGTACGGAAAACGGGATCGACTACCCAAACCAGGGCGACGCCGACGGCGAGGTATTCCTGGACCTTGTCCGTCACTTCTTCCTGCGTGTTGGAGGGAGAGAGGATCTCGACGGCCAACGTCGGCGCGCCGTCAATGAGCCACACGTCCTCCGGCGTGGCGGCGGCCAACTCGGCCGAGACGTAGGCGAGGTCGATGCCCACACTGCTGTCAGGATTCCGGCGCAGGCGGAATCCCGCCTCGCCTGTAAGAACTTCTCCTCTCGGCTCCGGTTGCTGATCGAGCCAGTTATTCAAAACCTGGGCGATTTTGCCTTCGGATCGGCCGTGCCGTCGGTTATGCCGGGTCATGGGATTCTCCCGCAGTTCCCCTTGGATCAGCCAGCGCCTCTTGCCATCCTTCGGCAGGGCCAGCAATTCCTCGGTGGTCATCAGCTTTTTTTCGAGGATCGCGCTCACGGATGTCCCTCCTCTCCAAACGAATCAATCGCCCCCTGTTCGCCCAGCGCCAGCCCGATGAGGCCGAACGCCCGGTCAGGGCCGTCCCAGCCCTTGACCAAGCCCGCCGAGCCGAGGTTATGGCGCGCCCACTCCGCCCGCGCCAGCCAGGCCGCCACCGTTTTCGGTTCCACCGCGTCCATCAACTTGGGGTCGCCGGCCTGCTTGGGGTCGACGAGGCGGGCCTGCAGCGCGGCCAGCTGCGCCCGGCCGCGCAGGGCAGGATCGGCGATCCTCGCGGCCACCTGCCGAATCGAGTCCGGGGCGATTTTCCCTGGTCCGCCGAGACGCGCCAGCCGCAGCAGGAGCCAAGGAGACGCCGGCTCGGCCTGGGCCATGAACGCGGTCGTCACGTCCGTCGTGTTCCCGGCCTTCGGGTCGTCGAGGTCGGCGGCGGCCAGGGCGACGCGGGCCCGCAGCAGGGCCTCCCCCTGGAGCGCCGGCAGTATCGCGCGGGCCTCGTCCCACTTCTTCATTTGCGCTAACCCCTCCAACCGGCCGACCAGGGCGTTGGCAGCGTCCTCGGCCGATTTCTTCGCCGGTTCCGGCGGCGGCTGATCGAGGACGACCGCCAGCGCCACGGCCGCCGGCGCCAGCGGCGGCCGGCCCTTGTCCTTCGCGGCGTACAGCGGTTTCAACTGGTTCCAGACCCCGCCCGCCTGGTCCTTCTTCCCCGCCGCCCACAGTTCCAGGCCGACCGCGCCCAACGCCTCGCCCTTCTCCTCGTTTGCGGAGGAGAAAAGGGAATTGGCCAGCGCCGTCGTGCGGGCGCCTTCGTTCTGCTCGGCCAACCGCCGGGCGACCGTGCGGAGCGCCTCCCGCTTCGGCTCGGACTCCTGAATGTCCCCCAGCGTCGCCCGCAGGTCCTTCTGCACGTCCTCCCACGGCGCCTTCCGGCCGGCATCGACGTCCTCCGGCTTGCCGCCGAGTTCCACCTCGGCGAGGGCCAGGTCCTGCAACAGAGCGTCGCGTTCCGTCCCGCGGAGCGCCTCGGTCGCCGCCTGCAAACCTTTCTCGAACAGGGCGCGGGCGCGCTTGCCGCTGTCCGGCCGCCCGGCGCGGAGGGCGAATTGGCCGGCCAGCCGGTACAGCGCGGAGCGGCCGGCGGGGCCCAGCTCCGTCTTGCCCGCGTCCGATTCCGCGTAGGTCAGGGCCGTCTCGGCGCCCTGCTCCGCCCGGCTGTCTCTCCATTTTAGATAGCCAAAGACCACGAGCAGGAGGGCGGCGACGCCCCCGGCGGACCACAGGGAGTAGCGGACGATCCACCGGCTCAGCGGGACCGGCTCCTTCTTCTGCGGGACGGCGCCGGCCTCCTGGAGCGCTTCGCGGCTGACCGTGGCGGCGGCCGCCGCCGACCCCCACGCTCCTTCCGGCGCCGCGTCCGTCTCGCGCTGGCGCCGGACGGCAGGTTTGGGGCCGCCTGCCGCCAGTTCGTGGGATCGCGCTTCTCCGGCTCGGGGACCTTGATGATGCGTTTGCACTCGGGGCACGGCGTCCGCTTGCCGGCCTCGCTCAGGGGAAGGTGCAGCGGGGCGTCGCACATCGGGCAGGTGAAGTCGATGGCGGTCGGCGCCGCGGCTTCCACTGGCTGCGGCTCGTCGGCCAAGGCGGCGGCGGCCTCCGCCTCGGCGTCCGTCGGCGCGGGGGGAGGGGCCGTCGTTTGGATCGCCTGCTTGGGCGGCGTTGGCGCGGGCGGCGCCTGCGCCGGCTTCACCGCGGCCGAGGACGGGACCGGCACGGTGACAACCGTCTGGCAAAAGCTACATTTCCCTCTTTTGCCAGCGAATTCATCCTTGACGCTCATCACCTTCTTGCAGTGCGGGCAAAGGAATTTGATCGACATGGTCGTCGGCGTCCGTTGGGAGAAAGGGCCGGCCCTCTGGCGTCGATTCTACCACCGCCCACCCGGCCGCGGCTACTTCCCTATTCGACCTCGCGCAGCCGCCGGCGCACCTGGTCCGGCGTCGCCGTGCCGGTGACGCCGAGTTGCTGTACGGTGATCGACGCCACGAGGCAGCCGAACGCCGCCGCCTGCTCCAACGTCGCCCCCGCCGCACGGGCGCAGACGATCCCCGCACTGGTGCTGTCGCCGGCCCCGACGGGATCAGTCGGCCCATGCACCGGATAGCCCGCAACCAGGGCCGGCGCCGCGTCGCCGCGTTCGGGGTCGGCCAGCAGAATCCCCTCCTCGCCGCAAGTGCAGAATACCGCCCGCCCCGCCCGCCGAGCTAGCGTCGCCGCCGCGGTCGATGGGTTCGTCGCGCCGGTCGCCGTCAGGCACTCCTGCCGGTTCGGCTTCAGCGCCACGTTGCGGAACAGGCCGATGCGTTCACGGCTGTCGGCCAGGATCAGCCGACCAAGCCCTTCCTCGCCCAGCTCGGCCAGCCGCTGACGGACACGCGCGGTCACGACGCCGCAGTCGGCCTCGCTGACCTGATCCAGCACCACCAGCGCTTCGACGCCGCGCCAGGCGTCGTCCAGCGCTTCCAGCACCTGCTCCTCGTCCGCGGCCGACAGCGGCTTGCGGTTCTTGATGTCGAGCCGGTTCAGCTCGCGCGGCGCCTCGCCGGCCCGGCCGAGCATCGGCTTGGTGTACGTCGGCGTCCGCCGCCCCTCGCCGACGCGGACCCCCTCGGAAACGACCACCTTGAGCGCGTCGAGGGCCTGGCGCAGCTCGTAGCCCTCGCCGTCGTCGCCGATGATCGAGATCGGCAATATCTCCCCCACGCCGAGCGCCGCCAGGTTGTTGACGACGGTGCCGGCCGCGCCGGGGTAGGAGCGGACGCGCGTCACCTGATAGGCGTCCAGGCCGGTCTCGATCGACGGCTCCGTCAAGGCGGCGTCGAGGTCGAGATAGCGGTCGAGGAACAAGTCGCCCAGGACGCCGACGGTCATCTCAGGCAGCTCGCGCAGGATTTTCTCGACCACGTCCTCGGTGAGCGGGTCGCCGGGCCTCATGCGGCGCCTCCTTCCGCGGCGAGGGCGGCCCGGCGCAGGTGCGGCACAGTGGCCCGATGGTCGCCTTGCAGATAAAAGCTCTCGCCGCCGTCCGCGACGGTGCGGACCAGGATCGTCTTCCACGGCCGGTAGTAGTAGCGCGGGTCGGTCTTCGGCGCCTGGCGGCGCGTGTCGCCGTCGAGCGGCAGAAGGTCGAAGACGGCGGTGGTGAAGTTGCGGACGACGCGGCCCTCCTGGTGGGCGACGTTGCGGGCCATTGCCAGAGCTTTGAGATAGATTTCCGGCCCCATGACGGCGGAGCCGAAGTTGAGCAGTACGCCGCCCTCCAGGCGCGTCACCGTCTGGGCGAAGACGAGGAAGTCGCGGTAGCTGGCCGCGCCGAGGGCGGCGCCATCGCAGTTGGGGTGTTCGTGGAGGATGTCGTAGCCGACGCCGACGTGGACCGTGGCGGGCACGCCGAGCCGGGCCGCGGCGGCCAGCACGCTGACGTCCTTGTGCGGGAACGGCCCGTCGAGAATGGCCCGGCCGACCGCTTCGCCGAGTCCGAGGCCGTCGCGGGCGCCGTCGCGGATCACGTCGTTCATGCGGCCGGTTTCTTCCCACAGGCCGAACTCGCCGGTCTGGATGTAACGGGCGACGCTCTCGGTGCTGGCGCCGATGAGGGCGAACTCCCAGTCGTGGATCGGCCCGGCGCCGTTGAGGGCGAGGTGATCGACGAAGCCGCGCTCCATCAGGTCGATGAGGTGTCGGGCGACGCCTGCGCGGAGGACGTGCGCCCCCATGAGGAGGATGCGCGCCCGGCCCTGTCGGCGGGCTTCCACAAGCCGGCGGCCGAGGACGGGCAGGGCCGGATGGTCGTAGGCCGGCGGCTCGGTGCCGAGCGGCAGCAGCACGGAGAGGTCGAGGTCGTTGTGCCGCCGGGCCAGCGGCTGAATCCGCAGACGGGAGCGGTCGAATAGCGGGAAGGGCATGGCGCGGGGCCCATAGGTCGGCCGGACGAATCCCTGACATTGTAGAAGGGCGCTGGCCGCGAGGACTGAAGGGCGCCGATAATGGAACGGGACGGGGATGACATTCCGAAGGGCGGCCGACGCGGCGGATGGGATGAACGATTACGACAAGGCGGGCCGGTACGTCATGAAGCGCGACCCGCCTGGCGTGTTCCGTTGGCTCCTGGGAACGCTGGCGCCGTTTCACGCCTGGATCGACGCCCGCCGGCTGGCGCTGCGCGATCAGGGCGATTTGACCGGCGACCTTGCGGCCGCCTTCCGGGTCGGCGCGGGATTTGAGGCGTTGTGCGTCGAGCTGCAGGCGGAGTCGCGGCCGGAAACGGCCGGGCGGGTGCTTCTGGGCTACGTCCCGCGCCTGGCGACGGAGCCGACGGCCCCGCCGGGACTGCCGCTGGCCGCCGTGGGCGGAGTGGTGATCAATCTGACAGGCCCGGCGCAGCCGACGACGCTACAGCTGTCCCCGACCGTGGCCCCGGCGTGTCGCCTGGAAGGGACCGTGCTGCAACGGACCCTGCGCGACGAGGACGCCGCCGGTCTGGCGGCGGATGTAGCGGCTGGGGCGGCGTCCGTGTGGCTGCTGGCGTGGCTGCCGCTGATGCGTGGGGGAGCCGATTCGCATATAATTGACGGGTGGAAGCGGGAAGCCGGGCGACTTGCCGGACGAGAGAGATCGGTCGGACCTTGCCTGGTTGACCGTCATCTTTGCGGACTTGGCCGGGCGCCGGCGGAGTGGCGACGGGGATTACAGGGGTGGAACGTGCTGAAGTCACCAATAATGGAAGCGGTGCGGGAGGAAGCGCCAACGAAATGCGCCTGGAAGGGCTCCGCGATACCATCTTGCACATCGGCCGGCAGCGGTTTGGTCGGGCGCCTAGTCGCAAGCAAAAGGCGGACCTGGACGCGATCACCGACGCGGAGCGCCTAGAGCGCATCCGCGACCGGCTCCTGACGGCGTCGTCGTGGGCGGACCTGCTGGCGACGCCGTGAGCCGGCCGATAGGGGCGATTCTGTCGGCCGGCGGTCGTTGCCGAGAACAGGGAGGCGCGGGTGGCTTACCTGTCGATCAGCCGTACCTTGTCGGGGTCGTTCTTCCAGCCGTACTTGTCCTCAAACTCCTTGGGCGTCAGGCCACTCTTGACCCTTGGCAGTGCGCACGACGTAGACGATGAACTGGTCGGCTCGTGGCGTGGCAGCGCCGCTGCCACAGCAAGTTCGCGATTTTCGCCCACATTCCAGATTGTGGCCGCGCCAGGGTGGGCGCGGAGGCTAGCAATTTCAGGTCCGCCGAGTACACGCCGGAGTCAAAGGGCGCCGGTCCCTTTGTGGTGCGCAGCTCTGAGGATGTCCGATGGTCCCACCGGCGCATTGTTCCGCGCCAATCAATCGAAACCACGGTGGCCCCGTCGGCGGACCACGAAAGATTCTGCCCCCAGCCGTCAGGTCACTTCTAGGGTCCGCACCACCTTGGCCGAATGCGGATCCCAGATCGTAACCTGGTTCGGCACGCCGATCGCCAGAAGCGTGCCATCGGGCGACCATACGCACGATACAGCGCCTTCAAGTTCATGCACTTTCTTGCCGGTTGCCACATTCCAGATCTCAGCCTTGCCGGTCCAAGGAGCCAGAGCCAGCAAGTTACCATCTGGAGACAAAGCGACGCTCCAATAGTCCTTGGGCGTTCCCTTGAGGAGGCGTTCTGGACTATCTGATCCGACTTCGCAGACCTGGACCGAATCGGCGTGGCCCGGCGATTGGCCGGCAACCCCCTTGTCGTCCGCCGACCAGACGGGGGCGATGGTCGGCACCCGGGCAAAAGAAGGGGTGGAAACTGCGCGTTTGGAATTCCCTTCGTGTAGTCGATCTTCAAGTTCTCCGCTCCAGGGATTCCGCCCAGCAAGAAGCCCAACAGAAGCGGCGCGAGCGCCACCGACAACACCACGTTGGCGACCATAAGCCCGACGGCGAACGGCACGTCCCCTCGGGCCACGGCCGTGCCCGGAAGCGCGAACGGGGCGCCGGGACAGACGGCCATTATCAGCACGCCGGCGGCCACCAACGGCGGCGCGTTGAGTACCTGGATCAGTCCGATGGCGACCGCCGGGATGACCACGAAGTTGAGGACCAACCCGAGGATCATCTGTCGGGTTCGGCGGAACGCCCCGATCACATCCTTCACCTTCACCTTCAGCCCGGCGGCAATCGCCATCGCGACCAGCAGTGCGAGGCTGACCGGAGTCACGAGTTCGGCCGCGGTCATTGCCCGCTCCTTTCCGGCTGGCTCAACGGGTTGTTCACTTCGGACCATCCCTTACGCCCAAACGCCTCGTCCACGATGGCGCGGAGCATGTCGATGTGTTCCTGCGGGGCCGGCTCGAAGTCGGCCAACTCGTATACGCGCCCGAGGAAGCCGTATTTCGACTGGCCGAAGCGGTGATAGGGCAGGAGCTCGTATTTGATGACGTTCTTGTGCGGACGGATGAACGCGACCACCGCACGGATGTCGTCGGGCGAGTCGTTCACGCCCGGAATAAGCGGCGTGCGGGCGATAAATTTCTTGTCCGGGAACGCCACATACGCTTTCGCGAGATTCTCCAGGATCCGCGTGTTCTTCACCCCGGTCCACTTCTCGTGCTTGGCGGAGTCCATCAACTTGATGTCGTGATAGACGAAATCGACGTGTGGGAGCACCTTCTCGTAGTTCTCCCACGGCACGTTGCTGGCCGTCTCGATGGCCGTGGTGATGCCCCGGTTGTGTGCTTCTTCCAGAAGCGCCGTGACGAAGTCGGCTTGCAGAAGGCATTCGCCGCCGCTGACGGTGATGCCGCCGCCGGACTCCGCGAAGAACGGGGCGTCCTTCTCGACCTGTTCCAGCACATCGTCCACCGTCATCGTCGTGCCGTGCAAATAAAGTGCGTGCGGCGGGCATTCCGGCACACACTTGCCGCAGTTGGTACACAGATCCCAGTTGATCTCCACCTTCCCGCCCGGATGGGGAACGAAGATGGCGGTTTCGGGGCAAACCTTCAAGCAGGCCCCGCACTCCTGCTCGCCGATGCACGCGCTCTGCTTGTACGCCAGTTCCGGCTTCGGGTGAATCGTTTCCGGGTTCGAGCACCACTTGCACCGCAGCGAACAGCCCTTGAGGAACACCGTGGTGCGGATGCCCGGTCCGTCCTCGGTGCAGAAGTTCTGGATGTTCACCACCATGCCGGTCAGGGGGCCGGCAGCTTGGGCGAGCGGCAAGGTTGCTGTAGTCATAGTCAATCGTCCCCCAGACAGATGCCGAGCGCCCGGGCGGCCAGCACGAAATGGCTGTCCGCCGGCGCCGGGTGGGTCCTGTTCACGGCGTCACCGAGTGGGACGAAGTCCAGCTTCGGCGGGTGGAAGGCGACGACGGCCCCGGTCTGTCCGGCGTGGAGCCCGCCGACGGCCGCCGCCCCGTAGGCCAGCCCGAGCTGCCTGTCGGTGGCCGTGAGTTGGCCGCCGCGGAGGAGTTGTTCGAGGGCGACCTGGAATGTGTCGAGCGTGGTGCGGCGGCGCAGTTCGACCGCGACCGATTCGGCGGCCGCCCCGGCCCGCTCGATCACCCGGCGAGGGTTGGCGGCCGCGGAACCGGGCGAGAGCGCCCGCCGCCGACTCTCGGCGGCGTCCCCGACTTGCCCGTGATAGCGGACTACTGTGTTTGCGTCCCCGACCGCGCGTGCGCCCTCCGCAACGACCACCAGCGCCGGACGTGGCCCACCCGCCGTCAGCCGAGCGGCCACTTTCCCCAGGTCGTAATGGATTTCGGGGATCAGCACCGCATCGGCCAGCGCGGCTGTGCCGGCATGCAGGGCGAGCCACCCGGCGAACTGCCCGAGCACTTCGACGACCGCGACCCGGTGCGTTGAGCGGGCAGCTTGTCGGACGCGGTCGAGCAACTCGACGGTGAAGGACACTGCCGTGTTGAACCCAAATGACAGCTCGGTGACGGCGAGGTCGTTCTCCACCGACTCCGGCACGCACACCGTCGGCAGGCCCTTCTTCTGGAGTTTCCACGCGATGCCCATCGCCCGGCGGTCCACCACGCTCACCACCGCGTCGATCCGCTCGCGTTTCAGCGCGACCAGCACGTCGGCGGATCGGTCTGGCTCCGTCACCACCTCGTCGGTGACAGTGCGGACTCGCTCTGGGTCCACACGCGAGGTGCCGAGCAGGGGCGCCGGCGCGTCCGCGAGGCCGTCCACCGCCGCCGGCGTGAGCGGGACGACCCCGCCGCCAGGGTAGCGATCCGGAAAGAGGACGCCTTCGTACCCGTCGCGGATGCCGACGCATTCCCATCCCAGGTGGTGCGCTGCTCGCGCCACCCCGGCCGCCACCGCGTTCATGCCGGGAACGTACCCGCCGCCAGCGTTCACCGCGATACGACGCTTGGTGTTCATCCCGCAGCCTCCTCGGTGCGGGCGATGATCTCGGCCTGCTGGTCGGGAGAAAGATCGACGAAGTAGGCGGAGTAGCCGGCGATCCGGACGACGAGATCGCGATACTTCTCCGGCTCCTTCTGGGCCGCCAGCAGCGTCTCGCGGTTCAGGATATTGAACTGAATGTGCCAGATTTTGAGGTTGCACCACGTTCGGACAACCTGCATGAGCCGGCGGGTTCCTTCCTCGCCGGCCACGTTGCCCGGCGCGAACTTCATGTTAATGAGTTCGCCGCCCTTCTCGCGGTAGCTCGTGTCGCGCCCGTGGGCCATTGAGGTAAGCGCCACGGTGGGGCCATGGGTGTCCATGCCGTGCGACGCAGAGATTCCCTCGGACAGATATTCGTGCGCCGGTCGGCCATTAGGCGTGGCCCAAACCACCTTTCCGAAAGGGACGTGAAACGTGATCGGAATGCACCGCAGAATGAAGCACTGGCCGTTCGGCTTCGGGTATTTGTGCAAGATCTCCAGGATGAAACGATCGATGTTCAGGCCGATTTTGTCCACCCAGTCGATGCTGTTGCCGTACTTGGGTGCGTTCAGGCACAACTGCCGGATCGCTTCCTTATCTTGCCAGTTCTTCTCGATAGCATCGAGGAGTTGATCCCAGGTGAGTTTTTTGGTGTCGAAGATCAGGTGCTTGACGGCGGCCAGGCTATCGACCGCCGTACCCTTGCCGATCGAATCCAGACACGAGTGATCGAGGCCGCCGGGAAAATAGTCGCCGTGCGTGTGGAGATCCCGGCAATATTCCATCGCCAGATCATGGAGCATCGACGTCTGCGGCGAGGCGAAGTAGTCGCCCGCCGTCTTGAGCGCCACGAACTGTTGGAGGAGCGTGTGCCGAACCAGATGTTCGATTTGAGTCGTGAACGCCTTCCACACGTCATCGAAAGTCTTCCATGTCCGTGGGTCGCCGGTCTGCTGGCCGAACTGGAGGTCTTTCCAGACCTTCAGCTTGCCGTTGCGGAAGGTCATCTCGACGGCGCAGCCGTAGTTGAATCCGCCATTGGCGGTGACGTTGGTCTCCCGGTTGATCACCCGGTTCTCGCAACAGCCGGAGATGTTCCAGTCGTTGGCTTCTTTCCGCTCAATGCCGTTCGCCAGGTAAAACGGGATCACGAACTCGTCGTTGAGCAGCTTCGGGTAGCCCTTGCCGTCCTTGATGGTATCCACGACGGCGTGGAGGAACTTCTCCGGCGTATTGGCGTGGATGCGCACGCACATGTCGGGCGAAACGATCTGGAGCGGCCGAACCGATTCGAGCAATGTGTATGACAATTCGTTGGTCGCATCTTCGCCTTCGGCCGTCTGTCCGCCAACGCACACGTCCGAGAACTGCGAGAACCCCTCGGTGCCCGCCGCCGCCACCGGGTTCATCTTGATCTCGGTGACCTGCGACATATGCAGCCACACGCACTGCAACAACTCCAGGGCGGAATCCTTGGTGATCCGGCCTTCCGCGAGATCCTTCTGGTAGTAGGGGAGCAGGTACTGGTCCATCCTCCCCTGACCCATGGCGCTGCTCGTCTGCTCGATGCGGTTGAACATCTGTCCCCACCACTGACACTGGAGCGCCTCGT
Source organism: uncultured Planctomycetaceae bacterium (assembly GCA_963771935.1). Lineage (GTDB taxonomy): Bacteria > Planctomycetota > Planctomycetia > Gemmatales > Gemmataceae > UBA4732. The sequence goes on from CAVYVK010000011.1 coordinate 1,156,453, forward strand.
GGAACGTGCGGGCCGAGTTTTCGGGGACGCGATTGCACACTTCGGCGATCTTGATAAGTTCCTGTTTGCGCTGCGGATTCGCTTCCCTCTCGGCCTTCTCCGCCGCAACCTCGGCGTACCGTTCGGACCAGATCTTCATCGCGTCGCAGGTCGTGATGACGGCTTCGAGAAACGGCTTCTTGTGGATGATGTCGCGCGGGTGATCGAGGGCCTCCAGTTTGGCCTGGGCTTCGTCCCGAATGCCCTTGCAGCCGCGGGTGACGAGCTTGCTCCAATCCGGCGTCCAGTTCTGCGAGTGTCGCTGATTCGACGTGGCCGCCACAACGCAGGTCATGGTGAGGATGTCCTTCGGGTCCGGGCCGTACAGCAGGAACCGTGTGTCGAGCGGGATTGCGTCGTGGAAGTTCGACGCGTAATCGCGGCCGGTCCAGTAAGGCGTCAGGACATCGAGGATGATCCTTTCATCCTCGGGCGTGACCACGACCTCGCCTATCTTACCCTTGTTCTTCTTGAACTCCTTCACGCCGTCCGGCATGATCGCGCCGTCCAGTTCGGCATAAACAATGGCCCACCGGCCCAGCCAGGTGTTCGGCCGGCCGACGATCAGCTCGTCGTCGAGGATGGCCACAGTGGACTTTTCGGCGTAGCGTTTCAGCGCCTTCGCCCACTTCAGGACGAGCGGATCGCTTGGAGTCTCCTTGAACGCCTCGGTGAAGATGACCGAGCGTTCCAGCGCAACGCGCGGCGGGCCGTAGCGCGCATCCCCTCGAACATCCGCAGGACGCGGTCGGTGACCGTGCCATGCAGCACCTTCTTCCCTTCGTGAATCGCGTTTTCCTGAGCTGACAAGGTCGCGGTTGTTGCGGTCATCGGGGTCGCTCCTGTGGAGGATTGCTAGCGGTATCGTCCCGGGTGTTCCGTCCTGTCCGCGAGGAAACTGTCCACCGTGGCGGGCAAATCGTACTCGCCTTTCCAGCCCCACTCCGTGCGGGCGCGGGAGTCGTCGAACGGCTTGACGATGTTGGAATCCAGCATCTTCTGAAACCCCTCGTCTACGCGGAACGACACATCGGCTCCGGGAACCTTCGCCCGAATTGCGTCCACCAAATCCTGGGCGGACGGCGTCTCCGGCTGGCCGAGCAGGTTGTAGTTCACCGTCTTGATCCTGTCCGCCGGGGCCGCCGCGAGTTCGACGAACGCGCGGGCGGCGTCCCTGACGTGGACGATCGGCACGCGGCTGTGCGGGGCGACGTACACGGCGTAGGGCTTGTCCTTGATGCTCTCCTCGATTGCTTTGTTGAAATACTCCAGATAGCCGTGCGTCTCGGACCCGGGACCGAGGACGGTCGCCAGCCGCAGCCCGCGAAAGTCGATCCCGTGCAGCCGGCGGTAGCACAGGCCGAGGTTCTCGGAAAACAGCTTGGCCGCCGCGTACACCGTCTCCGGTCGGGTAGTCGTGTAGTCGTGCAGGACCGTGTCCGTCGGATGGGCGGCGCTAAAGATGCTCAGCGAACTGGCGTAAAGCACTTGCTTGACCCCGAACAGCCGGGCAGCTTCGAGGATGTGGTAGGTGCCCGTCGCGTTCGCCCGAATGCCGGCCTCCGGGTCGGCGTCGCACTGCGGCCCCCGCATCGCCCCGATATGGTAGATCACGGCCGGCTTGTGTTCCTCGACCATCCGCAGCACGTTCGTGAAGGCGCCGATGTCGGCGCGGTGGAACGTCACCCGGGCGGCCACGTCCTCCAGGTTCTTTCTCGACCCGGAGACATTACTTGCAACGACGGCATTGCCCCGTTCGAGCAAAAGCCGGACGAGGTGCGAGCCGACGAACCCGGTCGCCCCGGTGACGAGGATTCTTTGACGCCGGCATGACCGCCTCCGCTCAATTGGTAACGACCCCGCCGTTCACGTTGATCGTCTGGCCGACGATGTAGGCGGCGGGGTCGGACGCGAGGAACACCACTGTCTGGGCGTATTCCTCGATCTCGCCCATCCGACCGGCCGGGATCATCTGGAGTTGCCGTCCTTGCGACTCCGTGCCCATCGCGGCGAACGCCGCGCTCCAGCTCTCGGTCATGATGCCGCCGCAGGCGATGCAGTTGACGTTGACGCCGGCCCCGATCACCTCCATCGCCACCGAGCGCGTGAGGCCGACGAGTCCGGCCTTGCTCGCGGAGTAGTGCGGACTGTGAAACGACATGCCGGACACGCCGGCAATAGAGGCGATGTTGATGATCTTGCCGTATTTCTTCGGCTCCATTACTTTCAATGCTTCCCTCATGCAATAGAAGGCGCCAGTCAGGTTGACGGCGATGATTTGGTTCCACTCCTCGTCGCTGATGTTCTTGGTGACTTCGAGGGAGTGCTTCGGCCCCGGCGTGGACACCATCTGGAGGAACGCGGCGCGCGCCTTCCGGCTGGCGTCGCTTGAAGGGGTGATGGCGGCGTTGTTCACCAGGATGTCGAGGGTGCCGTACTTCGCGACGACGGCGGCGACCATGTCTCGCACCTGCTGGCTCTGGGCGATGTCCGCAGGTGCCGCCATCGCCTCCCCGCCGGCGGCCTCGATCGTGTCCACGGTTGCGACCACGTCCTCGGCTTTGCGGCCGTTGACCGCGACTCTGGCCCCCTCCTTCGCCAGCGCCAGGGCAATCCCTTGGCCAAGCCCCCGCCCACCTCCGGTCACCAGCGCAACGCGGTCTTTTAGCTTCATGGTTCGTCTCCGTTGGGATCTCCAGGCGGTCTGCAAATGGATAGGCGGCCCGCAGACGAATTGCGACCTTGTAGTCATATTCGCGAGCCGCCGGTCGGCCAGCAGGAGGCGGGTACCCCGGCACGTCATGATCCGGTCGCAGAGCGTGGACCGGGTGAAGTCCCACTTGAGTAACGACGTGCGCACTTCGGTTGCAACGAACTAGTGAATGGAGCCTGTTTCGAGAAGGATGGCATCACGCTACGATGTTCGGTCTATGCCTGGGACGTGGCGACACAAAAAGACCACGTCGTATCCCTCTTCCTCAAGGGGCACGGCGGCGATTGGGTTCAGACGCCGGACGGCAAGTCGCTCGTCAGCGCCGGGATCAGCGCCACGGTCATGTTCTGGGACGTGCCCGCCGGCGCTCCTAAAGGCGTGCGGCGCAACATGAGCCTGCCGCCTGCTCCGCCCCCGCCGGGCTTTGACCGCACGCGAGGAACCCCACCGCCGCCCTAGTTCGACGGCTTCGGTTCGCGCCCGCCGTGTCTCTGTCTCAGGCAGGGAAGCCGCGTCTCGATTTGCTCGTTGACAGCGGTGCGCGTGCGCAGGCAGAATGAAGCGGGTTCTCGCCACCGCCGCCAACCGTCGCCGCTCATGCTGAAGTCCTTCCTGTCCGCCGGGTCCGGTCCCAAGGTTCGCAGGACCGTCGGCATTGATCTCGGCACCACCAACAGCGTCATCGCCCTTCTCGACGCCGCCGACTCCGCCCTCCTGACCGGCGCCGACGACCAGGGCCGCATGACGTTTCCGTCCGTGCTGGGCTGGCACGCCGAGCAAGGGCGGCTGGTGTCCGGCCGGCCCGCGCGCGACCTCAAGGCGCCGGGATCGGGCGAGGCGCCGGTCGCGCTGCCGTTGTCGTCGGTCAAGCGCTTCATGGGCCTGGACAAGCAGTTCACGCTCGGCGCCGAGACGCTGACGCCGCCGCAGGCGTCGGCCGTCCTCCTGCGGTCGCTGCGCGACCTGATGGCCCGCACGCTGAACGATTCCCGCTATCTGCTGGACTCGGCCGTCATCACGATGCCGGCCTACTTCAACCACAACCAGATCGAGGCCACGCGCCAGGCGGGCGAGCTGGCCGGTTACGAGGTGGTGGAGCTGCTGCACGAGCCGACGGCGGCCGCCATCTACTATTCCTGGGTCGAGAACCACGGCGACGCGGTTTACCTGGTCTACGACCTGGGCGGCGGCACGTTCGACGTGTCGATCATCCGGCGGCGCCTCGGCGATTACGAGGTGCTGAGCGTCAGCGGCGATCCCTTCCTGGGCGGCGACGACTTCGACCGCCTCCTCGCCACGCACCTGATCGAACACGGCCAATGGACCGTCGAGGGCGATCCCTCACCCTCCACCCTCCACCCTCCACCCTCCACCCTTTTCGATCCGTCCACGCCGGCTGGCGCCGTTCGCTTCGGCCGACTGGTCCACGTCGCGGAGGCGATCAAGATCGCGTTGACCGACGCCGAGCGCGTGGAGCGCTACGTCCCCGGATTGACCGGCGGCGAGGACGGCAAAGCGCTGACGCTGGAAGCGGCCGTGGAGCGGGCCGACTTCAACCGGCTCATTCGGGAGAAGGTGGATCGGACAATCGACTGTTGCCGCGACGCCCTGGCGCAGGCGCGCGACCGCGCTGGAATCCGCCTGTCGGACGTGGATTACGTGGTGCTGGTCGGCGGCTCCAGCCGCGTGCCGCTGGTGCGCGAGACGGTGCGGTCGGCCTTCTGCAACCCAGACTTGCCGGAACACGTCCGCTGCCTGGAACCGCTGTTGCACGAGCCGGATTTGTGCGTGGCCTATGGCGCCGCCCTGCGCGCGGCCAGCCACGGCACGCGGTATTTGTTCCAGGGAACAGATGAGAAGCAGGAGCTGGAACTGCATGTCACCAGCCCGGCCAATACGCGCGATCCGAAATATCCACTGATGGGGGTGGTGCGTATCCGGCCGCCTTCTGCGGTTCCTTTCCTGGACGGTGCGTCCGTCCGCATCCGCTCACTGGCCACGGGGCTGACCGACGAGGCGTTTCTGGACGAGCGCGGGTCGTTCGCGCAGGACGTGGAGCTTCAACCGGAGACGGACAACGCCCTGGAACTGGCCGTCTGCGACGGCGAGGGGCGCGAGGCGGCGCGCGTGATCGTGACGGTGCGCTGCCAGGACGCCGGCCGGGCGCTGGGCCGAGGCGTCCTGCCGACGCAGATCGTCGCCAAGCCGCTGCAAATCGAGGTGCTGGACCGCACGCGGCAGCGCGTCAAGCAGGTCGTGGCGCCCATCGGGGCGACGCTGCCGGGCGTGTTCCAGCTCACCTGCCGCACGCACGACCAGGCCGGTCGCATCGTCGTGCCGATCTACGAGGAAAACCGCGTCGTCAAGCAGATGGTGATTTCCGATCTCGATCCGCAGTTGCCGGTCGGTTCGCCGGTCGAGGTGGAGTTCGCTATTGACGGCAAGCATAACATCGAAGTGCGCGTGCGCGTCCGGCAAGGCGGCGGCCGGGAGCGCACCGAGACGGCGGTGATCGAGGCGGCCCCGCCGCCGCGCCGGCCGACGCGGGCCGACATCGACGAGGTGCAACGCCGGATCGACGAGCTGCTGCCCCAGTTCAGCGGCAGTTTCCGTACGCGCGTCCGCAGTCGGGCGGCGCAGCTGCACCAGGATTTGCTTGAAGCGCTGCGCTACGACGACGAACCGAAGGCCATTCAGCGCATGGCCGAGCTGCGCGAGCTGCTGCAAGACCTGGAGGGCGGCCGGGGACAGTCGCTCGATCCGCCCTGGCCGCGCTTCGCTCAGCTGGTGCGCCGCTGCCTCGATGTAGCCGCGGAGGCGGCGACGGCGACCGGCCGCGACCGCGCGGAGCTGTTCGAGCACGTCCACGCCCAGGAACGCTACGCCGAACAGGCCTACGAGGAACACAACCAGGCGCTCTACCGCGAGTGCCGCGACAACCTCGAAAAGTACGCCGGCTATCTCGATCAGCTGCTGCGCGATGCGCTGCCACGGCCGGCCGCACCGGTCCCGCAGCTACCGCCGGAAGAGGAAGCCAAGAATTCGGTGGACCGTTTCCGCAATTACCTGACGGCGGTGTGGAAGCAAGTGCGGGCCAAACAGCGCACCGACCTGGAGCCGCGCCTGACGGAGATCGCGGGACTGGCGCGCGGCCTGAGTCAACGGATGAAATCGGACCCGCATTCGGTCATCCGCGACAGTCGGCGACTCGGCGCGGAGGTCGGCAAGATCGAGGAGTTGCTCAAGGACGGACGCCGCCAATCGAGCGGCGACGACGCCGGTCTGCTTGAAGGATCGGCGTAAGTGCGGTAACGTGGTGCGAGAGCCGTCTTGGCGAGCCGGGTCGCGTCAGCGCCCGGAGTGCGCGTCGATTTCGACATCGCGAGAACTCCGGCGCTGACGCGACCCGGCTCGCCAAGACGGACGCCCCCCGCTTCGAGTGTTGTATGTTGCCATTGGTCATCCTCGCCTGTATCGCCGTCTTCGTCGGCGTCGTCTTTCTTGCCGGGGGGACGTATCTGCTGATTGGCCCCGGCCCGGTGCGCACTCGCGCCTACAACCGCGCCCGCCGCGCCCTGGAGCAGGGCGACTGGACGAGTGCGCTGGCCACGATCGACTCGCTGCGGCCCACCTCGCTCCCCCTCGTCTGGCAGGACAAGCTCCGCATCCTTGCCGGCGAGTCCCGCCAGGCCGCGACCGACGCCGCCCTCAAGGAGAAGCAGTACGAAGCCGCGCTCGAGAACAGCGTCCAGGCCGCCGCGCTGCTGGGTACGCCGGACGCCGACGCCCGCGTTCGGGTCATCGACGCCGCGCTGGCGGAGGTCCGCCGCCAGTTCGCGGCCGGCCCTGACGCCACCGACGGCGTCCTTCATCTGCTGGGCGCGTCCTCGCCCTGCAATCGCCGTGTCCCGAGGCGCGCTTTTGGCAGGGGCTGTGCTTCTTCCGTCGCGGCGAAATCGAGCCAGCCCTGGCGGCGCTGACGTCGGCCTACGAACAGGCGGGCAAGAGCGCCATCGACCCAGCCTATTACCTCGGCGCCGTGCTGCATCGGGCCGGCCGACCGCACGACGCTCTGCGCTACCTCGGCGAGGCCAACCGCATCGACGCCGGCTGTCCGTTCGTCACCTGGCAAATGGGCGTTTCGCTGACAGCGGCCGGCGGCGACTCCGGCTTGGCCGTCCGCGCCCTGCAACGCGCCCTCGGCCTGCGCGGTCTGCCGCTGTGGACCCACGCACCGCAGCGGGCCTGGGTCGAGGCTTTTCCCGAGGGCCGGTCCTACGTCCGCCGCCTGGCCGCGAAAAACCCCTACACCTGCCCCGTCCTGGGCGGCGATCTCAACGCCCTCGTCCTGGAAGGGCAGCTCGCGCTGGCCCAGGCTTACTACCGCCAGGGGTCGTTCCAGGAATCCGCCGACCTGTTCACCAAGCTGTTGCAGAACACCGCCCCGACGACGACCCTGCTGCGCGGCCTCGGTCTGTCGCTGGCCCGGCTGGGCGCTACGATCAGGCCTACAAGCACCTGCGCGCCGCCCTGGAACAGGAGCAGCCGAAAGACCCTTTCACGGCCGCCTATCTCGGCCTTTGCGGCGCGATGGGCCGGCCGACGCAGCCGGAGGACAAGCCGAAGAACGTGGCCTGGGCCGTGCGTCTCCTGGCCCGCTACGCCCAGCCGGGCAACGCCGAATACGCCGGCGTCATGTCCACCGTCCACGCCGAGGCGCGGTCGCTGCAAGTGCCGCTGTCGGCCGAAGATCAGGTGCAGCTCTGCGACGTGCTGGCTTCCGTCGCCGCGGTGGATGCGGCGGCGGCCCAGGCGTACCACCATCTAGCGGCGACGTTCCCGGAGGCGGTCCAGCCGATCCATGCCTGGCTGTATGTCCGGGCGGCCAGCACGCTCGACCTGCGCGGCGAGCGCGACCTGGACCTGTTCGCGCGGGCCTTTGCCGATCCGGCGCCGGCCCGCGCCTATTTCACGCAACGCCAGTGGAATTTCGACGACGCCGAATACACTTACCTGAAGCGCAGCGCCGCCGAGGCGCCCGGCCGCTTCCCCGAGCCGCTCGGCGTCGATTACGCGCCGAAGGGCGAGGCGCTCCTTCTGGCCCGCTCTCGGATCGAGGAAGAGGCGGGGCGGAAGGACGCGGCGCTGGAGGCCGTCGAGATCCTGTTGCGGTTGGCGCCGGCGAGCCTGGAGGGGCACGACCGGCTGGCCTGTCTGCTCTACCGCAAAGGCGACATGGATCGGGCGACCGCGCTGCTGGCCGGTTGGCGGCGCCTCAACCCGGTCGATCCGTGGCCGGTCATCCGTCAAGCGATTATCGAGCAGCAGCGCGGCGACGCGCAGGCCCGCGCCGAGGCCATTGATCGGGCGCTCGGCCTGACGCAGGGCCGGCGGCGCGCCGCCGTGGCCTTCCTCGGCGCTCGGTTGGCGATCCAGGGCGGTTTCCGCCGGAAGAGCGGCGACGAAGCGAAAGAAAAAGAGCGCGGATGCGACGCCGCCCGATCCGGCGGCGCTGGAACATGCGGCGAAGCTGCTACAAGAATGTCTAAACCACGACCCGAACCATATCGACGCCCTGTGGTGCCTGGCGGCGGTGCGGTCGGCGTCGGGCGACCGGCAGGGGCTGGCGTCGCAGGCGGCGGCGATGGATCGTCCTGCGGTGAAGGACGCGCGCTTTCACTACCTCGGCGCCGTGTGCAGTCTGGCGGCGCGCGACTACGCCAAGGCGGTGGAGTTGGGCCAGCGGGCGGCGGCCGGCGATCCGGGCCTGACCGCCGAGAGCCATTACGTCATGGCGTGGGCGCACCTGCACCTGAACAACGGCGACGCCGCCCGGCAATCGCTGCTCAAGGCGGCGGCCGCGGACAAGAGTCCGTCAGCGCCTTACGCCCGCGCCCTGCTCGGCCGGCAGGCTTTTGACCGCGCCGCTTTCGACGAGGCGGTGCGCTGGTGGAAGGAAGTCGATGCGGGCCGGCGAGCCGAGTGGAAGCTGGACGAGCCGTTGCGGCAGACGGTGCTGCTGGCCGGCCTGACGGCGTTCGAGAAGGGCAAGTACGAGCTGGCCGCCGAGCGCATCCGTGAGGCGGGCCGGCTGGGCCTGCGCGACCGGCGGCTGGGATCGCTGTTGACGCTGGCGCTGGTCAAAGCGGGGCAACGGCTGCTGTTTGATACGAATATTAAGGGAGTGAAATAGGCGTGGTTCATGAGATCTGGGAAGAGGTCGAAGAGGGTGGGATGGTCCTCCATACCTGCTGCCTAGCCGGCCCTAGGGGAGAGGCGTGCCGCCACATGCTCGCTGCAAATGCGAGCCTACTTACTACGTTCGAGGCTGGCAGCCACTTCGAGGCGATGACGTTTTATAATCGTTACCTTGGTCATAAGAAATACATTACCGACCAAGAGTGGGATTGCCAGCCTTACCCGGAAGAGTGGGTCCGGGAGCAGGCGGGAAGCCGAATTGATCGCCGCACCTGAGCGTCGGGCGCCAGGCGCCATGCTTTCGCGGGTCCGGTCGGCGACTGGATACCGAGTAGAACCACCGCGAAAGCATGGGAACCCCTGATGAGTACATGCTTTCGCGGCGGCGTTGCACGAATGAAGATGTGGAAGAGATCCGCGAAAGCATGGCGCCCAACATTCCTCTGTAGGCGAGAGGCGCATATGAACGAGCAATGGCGATCACGGATCACGATCGAACCGGGCAAGCGCGGCGGTCGGCCGTGCATCCGCGGCATGCGGATCACCGTTTACGATGTGCTCTCCTACCTCGCGGCCGGGATGACCGTCGCCGAAATTCTTGACGACTTCCCGTATCTGACGCAGGAAGACGTCCAGGCCTGTTTCGCCTTCGCCGCTGAGCGGGAACGGAGCATGTTGGTGGCCGTCGCATGAAGCTGTTGTTCGACCAGAACCTGTCGCCCAAGCTGGTCAACCGCCTGGCCGACTTGTTCCCCGCTTCCATCCATGTGCAGTCGGCGGGGCTGGACTGTGCAGACGACGATCAAGTGTGGGAATACGCCGCGGCTGAATGGATTCGCCGTCGTGACCAAGGATGAAGATTACAACAACCTAAGCGTGCTGCGGGCAGTCCGCCGAAGGTAATCTGGCTGCAGACAGGGAACTGCACAACCGCTCAGGTGGAGGCCGTGTTTCGTGCCCGCTTCGCTGACATCACAGTATTCGAGAATGACGCCTCCGTGGGGACGCTCGTTTTGGCTTGATTGGGTGTCCGCGCCCTGTATTGTGAGTACTGCTGGTAGGAGTGGCCAATGGCCTCGTCGGTCGCGGTCGAAGTCCCCGTCGCGGAATCGGTGCTGTCGCGCTACGAGGTCGCGGCGCAGGTGCTCGACCGCGCCGTCCAGGCCGGCTGCCAGGACCCCAACGTCTTCTACCTCCTCGCCATGGCCCACAAGCGCCAGGGTAAGACCAACGAGGCCCGCAACGCCCTCCGCAAGATCCAGAAGCCCGACGCCAACGTCCTGCTGCAACTCGGCTTGCTCTCCCTCCAAGAAAACAACCTCGTCCAGGCCGAGGGCGAGCTGCTCCATGCCTGGCTTGCGGATAACTCCTCTTACGAGATCTGCTATAATCTCTTGCTGACGCAGCTGACCCTGGGCCGGGTGGAAGAGTGCCTGGAGTTGTTGCCGCAGGCGATCGAGCTGGCCTCCGGCACGGCGGGCGGGCAGGAGGAACGTCGGTTCCTGACGGTGCTGCAATCGTTGCTGCGGGTCTGCCGGAAGGACGGAGGCCAGCACCCCGACCTGATCCTGTCCGAATTGTCGCCGGCTGACGAGCAGCGGCTGCTCAAGGTGATCCGCAGTCTCGGCCAACTCGATACTGTCCACGCCCTGCTCAAGACGCTGTACGACGCCCGGCCGCGCAGCCCCGCCGTGCGCGACGCTTTCGTGGAGAGCGTCGTCGTCAAGGCCAAGACGCAGATGGACCGTTGCCACTGGACCGAGGCGGAGCTGCTGCTGCGGCCGATGGCCGCCGTCAGCGGCGCCAGCCGCAACACGCAGGTCGCCCTGTACAACCTGCTCGGCGTCTGCGCCTGCCTGACGCAAGATTTCGACGGCGCCGTCCGCCATTTCAACGCGGCCGTGCGATTCGCGCCGAACGATCCGCGCCTCCACCAGAACCTCGCCCTGACCTATGAACTCAAGAGCGAGCTGTCGCAGGCCGATCCGCACTGGAACCGCTATTTCGACCTCCTCGACAAGCGCGTGCCGGCCCCGTCGGACATTCCGAACTATCTGGAGGCGGTCGGCTGCGAGAGCATGGTGCGCCTGGCTGCGTCCTACGCCGAGAAGGAGAAGTGGGCCAGCGCCGTCACCTACATGCAGCGCGCCCAGCGGATCCGGCCGCGCGACCCCGACCTGATGGAAAAGATCTTCCACTTCTACAATAGCGCCAAGCGGCCGCAGGACGCCAAAAAGGCGCTGGAGCAGTTGCGGCAGTTGCGGCCGGGCGACCCACAGCTCGACCTGTACGAGCTGGACCTGATCGAGGTCAAGGGCCTCAACGACATCGAGCGGCTGCTGACCGACATCGAGCAGATTCGCCGTCGCTATCCCGGCGACGCCCGCGTCGAGGAACGCGCGGTGCGCATGGTCGGCAACGTCATTCCGCTCATGGGGAACCTGTGCGATCAGTTGACGCAGCAGATGAACAAGGTGATCGATCAGGTGCGCCACCTGCCGAACTACCAGATCAACTGGACGGCCGTGCGCGAAGTGATGCGCGACCTGATGCGCGAGTTCCAGAAGCTGAAGCGCATCACGCAAAAATGCGCGCCGCTCGTCACCGGCGACGAACACAAGCGCGTCATCCGCGAATTGTCGGAACACATCGACAAGAAGATGGAAGCGTGCCGGTCGATGGGGGCGTGAAGAAAACGATGAATGATGAACGATGAACGATGAATCAAGACAATTCATCATTCATCGTTCATCATTCATCATTCCGATGAGGAGGAATCATGGCCAAGGCGCCTGAGCCGGTCGTGCTGGAGCTGGCGACGCTGTCGCGCGAGCAGATTGGGCCGTACTTGCTGCTGGGCCTGGACAAGTCGGCCGACAAGGAGCGCATCGACGCCAACTGGGCCGACCGCGTCAAGTGGCGCTGCGTCAGCCGCCGATCATCAAGATCGGCCGCGAAGACGTCAACTGGGCGCACGACGTCCTCAAGGAGATCGACAAGCGCATCCGCTCCGACGTGTGCAGCCTGAACACGGACACGGCGGACGGCATCCTGAGTCAGATGACCGAGCGCTACGGCGTCGGCGGCGGCAAGGCGGGCCGCATCTGGCAGCCGCTTGACAACGAGAAGCCGTTGGCCGACTATATGCCCTCGGCGGAAGTGCCGAACGCCGGCGAGGTGCGCGCCGCCCTGACCGTCCCAGAGACGCCGGAGGAAACGCCCTTCGCGGAGCAGCTGCTCGACCGCCTCGCCACGCAGGACCTCGACCCCTGGGCCGTCGAACTTCCCCCTCAGGATCCCACGCCATGAACGACGATTTCACGCCCGCCTTCCCCGGCGCCGACAGCCCGGCCGCCCCACCGCGGGAAGACCATACGCTCGGCGCCTCCACCATCTTCAAGCTCTGCGACGAGGTCATCCGCCTCCGCGAGATGAACAATCGCAAGCACCAGGACTTCGACCGCACCCTGGCCAAGCTGCGCGACGAGCTGAAGAGCGGCTTCGACAACTTTGCGAAGGACACCATGCGCGCCTACCAGGACCTCCGCAAGGAGACGGTCGGCGAAAAGAAGTTCAGCATGGACGTGCTGATGCTGCTTCTGGAGATTTGCCAGGACCTGGAGCACATCACGGCCGTGAAGCCGTCGGCGGCGGACCCCGAGGCGGTCAAGCGCTGGATCGAGGGCGTGGAGGTGGAGACGCGCAAGGTCCAGGACGCGATCAAACAGAAGAACATCCTGGAATTCGAGGCGCGGCCCGGCGAGCCGTACAACCCCGCCCTGCACAAGCGCGTCGGCAGCGAGCGCGTCGAGGGCATGGGGCCGCTCCTCGTCGCCCGCACCATCAAGAAGGGCTACGCCAGCCAGCAGCCCGATTTCGTCCTGCAACGGCCCGAGGTGATCGTGTCAGAGTAGTCCGTAGTCTGTAGCCGGAAAACCGACTACAGTGGAGGAAGAGCAAGATTCGGCCCGGAACGACGAATAACAGCGGACGGGTTGCATCGGGCTGTCGGTTATAGCCCGGAGGGGCGTCGGTCAATAGCCAGGGGTGCAACCCCTGGATTCCGCGGCGGGCCGGACGCGCCCGATGGCTAGACCAGGGGGATGTCCGGCGCACGTCGGCCGGCCAGGGGTTGCACCCCTGGCTATTGACCGACGCTCCTCCGGGGCGAAGAGAGCATCGCCAGACAAAGCCTTCCGTCTCTTGAGGTTATTATGCCCTACATCGGCATCGACTTCGGCACCAGCAATTCGGTCGTGGCCAACTTCCAGTACGGCCAAGCGGAGGTGGTACCCAACCACGAGGGCCAGAAGTGGACGCCCTCGATCGTCACGCTGCGCCGCGACGGCACCCTGGCCTTCGGCCAGGAGGCCAAGGAGAACTTTGACGATCAGCGCTCCATCCGCTCCATCAAGCGCATCCTCGGCACCCCCGAGCGCGTGCCGCTGGTCGGCCAGAACCTGCGCACCGAACAGATCGCCGTCATGCTGTTCAGCCTCCTCAAGAAGGACGCCGAGCAGGTCCTCGGCGAGAACTTCCTGAAGGCAGTGGTGACGATCCCGGCCAACAGCAAGGGCCTGGCCCGCCACGCCACGAAGCTCTGCGCCGGCGCCGCCGGAATGCAGGTGCTGACTCTCATCAACGAGCCGACCGCGGCGGCCATCTGCTACGGTCTGAACGCGCAGGACGACCAGACGGTGCTGGTCTACGACTTCGGCGGCGGCACGCTCGACGTGACCATTCTGCACATCCACCACGGCATGTTCGAGGAATTGTCGAGCAAGGGCATCGGCAAGCTCGGCGGCGACGACATCGACGCCGCACTGGCCAAGGTGCTGGGCGACCGCTTCCAGGAGAAGGAAGGCTACGACATCCTGAACTCGCCGTACAAGCAGCAGTTCATGCTAGCCGTGGAGCGGGCCAAGATCGACCTGTCCACGGAGATGACGGCCGTGGCGCGCAAGGCCGAGCTGGTGCCGGAGCGGCACCTCAACCTGGAAGAGGAGGTCGATCGCGCGGCGTTCGAGCGGGCGATCATGCCGTTGGTGGTCAAGTCGGGCACGGCCATCGACGAGGCGTTGAAGCTGCGCGGCCTGCGGCCCAAGGACATCGACCGGGTGCTGCTGGTCGGCGGCACGAGCAAGATCCCGCTGGTGCGGCGTTTCGTGGCCGAGAAGCTGGCCGGCAAGGAGCCGGAGCCGTTCGACCGCATCGACCCGATGACGTGCGTGGCCCAGGGCGCCGCCATCGTGGCGGCCATCCTGCAAGGGGCGCCCGGTCTCGACAACTTCGCCTACAGCGTCAAGCTGGAACATTCGCTCTGCGCCAACCCGGTCGATCAGCGCACCAACCGCGTCTTTCTCGACCCGATCATCAAGCGCGGCGCCGACATCCCCTGCTCGTTCAACAAGACGTATTACCCCGTGGCCGACCCGGCCGAGCGCGTCCTCATCAGCGTCTACGAGGGCGACGTCTACGACAATCCGGAGAGCCAGGAGAACGTGAAGCTGGCCGAGATCCCGTGGGAGTTCAAACCGCCGCGTCCGCAGCGCGACGGCGCCCTGGAGGTGATGTTCGAGTACGGCGACGACGGCATCCTGACGGTGCAGATCCAGGACCAGTACGCCAGCCAGAAGAAGCGCTTCGCCATCCAGCAAGCCGGCGAGGACCAGATGAACGCCTCGCAGCTCATCAAGATGAAGGAGATCAACAAAGACCTCGTGAATCGCACGATGGAGCTGGAAGGGACGCAGGAGTTCAAGGACGCGGTCGAGGTGTTGAAGAAGACGGAGCAGGACGTAATCCCGCGGGTGGAGAACCCGGAGGACAAGCGCGAGCTGGAGGACCTGTGCCGGCAGGTGCGGAACGCGATGGGCACCGGCGACCGCAAGAAGATGGAGGAGGCCTCCGCCACACTCAACGACCGGCTGCTGAACTATGCGTATCTGCTCTAACCCGTTTAGTCGCGACCCGGAGGGGAGTGCTTCTCCCCAAGCGCTCCCCTCCGGGTCGCGGCTAAACAAGGACGACCGCCATGATCACCTGCCCCATGTGCAAGAAAAAGCTGCCGGGCATGGACAAGAAGTGCGCCAACTGCAAAACCGACGTTTCCCTGCTGGTGGACTACGTGGAGAACTTGCGCGACGGTCTGAAGCGGGCCGAGCAGCTCACCAAGAAGGGTGAGCTGGGCGACGCCGTTTGGGAGTATCTGGAGGTCCTGGAGGTCGATCCCGACAACACCCTGGCGCGCCGTCAGGTCGGCAAGGTGGCGACGGCGGTTCGGCAGTTCGACCATACGGCTCCGGGGCGCCGCTGGCAGAAGAAACTGAAGCGGCAAACGGCCTTCCGCCGCCTGATGGCCAACTGGAGCAGCGACGGCGACGGCAACAGCTGGCTCAGCGGCGCCTTCTGGTTCGTCGCGGTCGTCGCCGCCTTGGTCATCGGCTTCTTCATCGGCCAGTGGACGGCCAGGCTGCCGGCCCCGACATCGCCTCCCGCGGCCACGGCCCCAGCTCCAGACGGGAACGCGCCGGCGAAATGAGTGGCCCGGGAAGGGCGGTGTCGGGGCCGCGACTTCGGATGACAGGGGAAACAAGGGAGGCCGAACCCGGCGCTTTCGTGGTATCCTATCGGATTGCCACCTTCAATTTAATGACTGCGGAATAAGGCCATTCGGGCAACTCCTGGCGAATCCAAAGCCGGCTTTCTGGAAAGGACGAGGCGTGGCTAAACCCGTGGCCCTACTGGCTTCCGATCTGCACCTGGAACCATATGCCTGGAAACATCATCCATCCTTGCGCGGGGACGCCTACTTTGCTCTTGAGCAAATCGTGCGCCATGCGCTCCATCAACAGGCCCTGGGCGTCGCGCTCCTTGGCGATCTGTTCGATGTCCGGCGCCCCGATCCCCATACCGTCGCCGAGGCCTGCCGCCGTTTTACCTGGCTCCAAGAAGCCGGAATTGCCGTCTGGTATCTTCAGGGCCAGCACGATCTGAGCCGCGACACCCCTTGGCTGGGAGTGCATGAATGGCCAATCCACATCCACCGGAGAGAAGTGGCTATCGGTTCGATTAACGCCTACGGACTCGACTGGTCTCCGCCGAACGCGATCCAAGAAGAACTGAACAATGTGCCTCTCCAGGCGGATCTCCTCCTGGCACACCAAGTATGGGCAGACTTCTATGGCGGCCTCTTCTCAGGGGAATGCTCCTTTACCGACGTTCCAGCAAGCGTGCGAATGCTTGTCACCGGAGACTATCACAGGCATTTTGTAGTCCAAGCCGCGAACAGAGGCGGCCGACCTTTGATCGTCGGCTCCCCTGGCTCAACCTGCCTTCAGGCCATAGATGAGGAAGGGGAAAAGGCGGTGTTCCTCCTTAAAGACGATTTAAGCCTGGAGAGGGTGCCGCTACAAGCCAGGCGGATCCACCGTCATACCGTGAACACGCCAGCGGAACTAGACGCTCTCTTGGAACCTGGGTCCATCGAGCGACTCACGGCCGTACAGGGGGACGTACCGGAACACATCGCTGTTAACATTGTCTACGTCGCCTACAATGACGAAATCCCTGAAGCCTACGCCAAGCTGACCCGGGCGTTTAAGGGAAAGGCGCACTTCTTCCCCAAGCCGATGAGGGCAGGCCAGATGCCGGGACTAGTCGATCTTCCCGCCATGCAAGAAGCGGGCGGCGTCCTTGAGAAATTTCTGGCCTCACTCGCTCCCAAGGAGAGCGTCCTCTATCGAGACCTACTGACTCTCCTGGGCTCCCTAGATGCAGACCAAGCGATTAAGGACGTGCGCACCGCATTTGACCGGCGCTTTGAAGCGCAAACAGCAAGCCGCTCATGTACACTGGAACAATAAGGCAATCGGGAAGGGGGCCTGTATTCTCGCGGCCCCGAGACGAAAGATCACCCCGAACCCGTGTTGCGCGGACGCTGATTCTCGGCCCAACCATCCGATAGAGGGCTTACCATGCGGTTGCTGCGAGCCGAACTGCAGAACTTCTGCCAGCACCGGAGCCTCAATCTCGATTTTACTGCCGGGGTCAATCTCGTCGTCGGCCGAAACGGATCCGGCAAGTCCAATCTGATGAACACGATCCTCCTCGCAATTACTGGGTTTGAAAGAGGGAAAAAAGGCGTCGAGGCTGCGGCAAAAAAGGAACAGGTCTGCCAGCTGGCCAGCGAGTCGGAGGCGTCCAGCATTCGGGTTCATCTGGAACATGGCGGCGTGACCGTAGATGTCCTCCGCGCGCTCTGCGCCGTGAAAGGCGTGAAAAGCAAGCTGGTGGTCCAATCAGGGGACAGCAAGAAGGAGTATGCAAAGGAGGAGGACATTTCGGCGGAAATCAGAGCGGTTCTAGGCATCCCGCACAAGTCGAGGATTTTAAAAGACTTCTTGTTCGTGGACCAATGGTCCGTCTTCGATTTTTTGGTTTCGCGCGATTCCGAGCGAGCGGAAACCTTCCAGCGCCTCATCGAGATATCGAAGATCACGGACGTATGGAACATGCTTGGGCGTGAAGCGTCGCCAGCCGATTCGGGAACGCGCAAGACGGCCAACTCAGCCGAGTCGCGGTCGGACGTTACTTCCTCGGAAACGGAAAAGGATGTAACACGGCTGACAAACGAAATCGCTAGGCTTACGGAAGCCATCGAACAGTACCGCGATGTCGGCGACGACTATGACCCCGAGAACGACCCGGATTCGGAAATTTACAAGCAGTGGAAGAGGAAAAACGACTTGGGCGAGGAAGCCCGGAATAAGGAAGGGGAGGTCGCCGAACGGAAGATCGTACTGGATGCCAAGAAGAAATTGCATGAGGCGCTTCTAGCGGACCTCAAGGGATGGACCGGCTACTTGCAGCG
Organism: uncultured Planctomycetaceae bacterium; assembly: GCA_963771935.1. Classification (GTDB taxonomy): domain Bacteria; phylum Planctomycetota; class Planctomycetia; order Gemmatales; family Gemmataceae; genus UBA4732. The sequence goes on from CAVYVK010000011.1 coordinate 1,174,275, forward strand.
GTGTGCGCCCGAAGTCGAAAGGGCGAAGCGGCAGCTTGCCTGGGAAGAAGCCTGCTTGGCCGCTGAAAAGTCGCGTTCGCCGCTCGGGTTGTTTTTGGATCGGTGGGAGGCGAAGTGGCTGGAGGTCGCGGCCCTGGGTTCCAGCGATGTCGCTCCTACAGTCGAACCAGGAGCCGCCGGCGCCGCACTCACGACCTTCAGTGGAGAAACATCCTCATGGGCGGGGAAAGCCCAGCCCGCCCTTTCCTGTCCGTCTTGCGGTTCTCCAGTGGATCTTCCGCCTCTTCCATTTCTCAAAGGTTGGACGGAACTGCTGGACGACAGTGTCCGCGCTTGCCGCCGGGCGTTAGCGGAGTTGCAGTTCATCCCACCGCCGGACAGAACACCGGCGGCGTGTCACGAACTCATCGCTTGGGCTGAGAAGTACGCGGGGTGGAAAGATGTTATTCGCGACAGAATTGACAAGACCGCGACAACGCTGGCTAGGGCGCGCGGGGAATGTGAAGCTCTCGCACGTGAGGCGATGGACAAACGGCAGGAGGCCGAAAAAATCCTAGTCTCGGATGAGCGTGCCGCCGCCGCGAGCCGAGCCTACCGAGTTCGCTTGGACCGCTGGGGTAAGAAAAAGGAACTGGTAGGCCAGCGGGAGGCCAAGCAGGATGAATTGAAGGCCGCGAATGAAAAGCTGCATCGGGAGACGAGAGAACGGGATCGCTCCCGCGCCTGGGCAGAGTATGTCGTGCAGATGCGGAAGGTATTGCACCGGGACGCACTGCCTCGTCGTATCTCTCAACACTATATGGCGCTCCTTCAAAGAGAGACGAACGACCTCTTGAACCGACTGGACTGCCCATTCTCCGTCACGGCGAAAGAGGATCTTTCGTTTGAAGCGACGTTCGCCGATCGCCGGCGTGTGCCGGCGGCGAGGCTCTCAGGAGGTGAGAAGGTCGTTCTGGCGATCGCCTTCCGCATCGCCGTCAACACCCTTTTTGCCCGTGATCTGGGCTATGCCTTGACGAGCCAACGGCGGGTTTCGACGAGAAAAACCTGGAATGTCTGGGTGCCGCACTCGCACGGCTGCGCGATTTGTCCCGTAGCACTGGCCTACAGGTCATCCTTATAACTCACGAACGGAACCTTCCGGCCTGCGATCATGTGATCGAACTGAGCTAGCACTTATGGCCCCTAACGGGTCGTGCGCCGCGGCACGGAAGGGCAGATCGAAGCGAAAGCTGAAGTGGACCGAAGGCAGGGCAAGCGAAGGGCAGGCTAATGTCCGACGACAACAGGGGTTACGCCCGATAGGGTGGGTCGTCGGTTTTTCCAGTTTTCTTGTTGACAGGCGTTTTCAGCCCCCTATAATTTCCTTTGCCCCGGAATTCACGGTACGCGGAGCCAGGACGAACGATGATTTCCATCACCAAACTCTCCATTCACGAGGTCGGTTAGCGCTCTATCCACAATCCGAATCGGATAGGGCCAAACCGTGGGGTTTGGCTTTTTTGTTTGGTGGAGGCGGGTATAGCTCAGTTGGCTAGAGCGCAGCTCTGATAAAGCTGAGGTCCTTGGTTCGAATCCAAGTACCCGCAATTGCAGATGCGAATTATCTTCAAAAGGGGATGTAGCTCAGCTGGGAGAGCGCCGGCTTTGCAAGTCGGATGTCACGGGTTCGAGTCCCGTCATCTCCACTCGGCGGAAAAAGGAAGAAAAAATCCGGGAAGAAGTGTTGACGATCGGAAACGACTTCTCTAGGATAAATAAAGTAACCTGTTGAGCCGCAAGGACTTGCGACGAGGATCAGGTTGCGCCCTGTCTGGGTGAGGGTCGCTGCACCCGCAAGCGTGCATCGACTCCCGGTCAGCAGGCGACTGTTGGACGGGTCGGCCGACTGTTGGTTGGCCAGCGGTTCTTTGACAATTAGGGTGCGCGGTAGAAGTTGCAATCACGAGAACTACCGCGTTCTTGCGTCCTCGGGCGACCGGGGGCGTGGGGGTGCGCATGTTTTTGCGAACTCTGCAAGAGCCTGAGGTAGAGAGAAGGGTCGTTACACTTCCCCGGTCGATGCAAGCCGGGGGTTGGTTTGGCGGTCTTGTTCTTCGGGTGATCCGGAGGGTGGGGCCAATGCGGCCAAGCTACTAAGGGCGTGTGGGGGATGTCTTGGCGCCAAGAGGCGATGAAGGGCGTGGAAGACTGCGATAATCCCGGCGGAGCCGTCAACCGGGCGTTGAGGCCGGGGTCCCTGAATTATCGCCGACTGAATCCATAGGTCGGCGAGGCCCACCGGGGGAACTGAAACATCTCAGTACCCCGAGGAAAGGAAAGCAAAAGCGACTCCGTCAGTAGCGGCGAGCGAACGCGGAACAGCCTAAACCCCCCGGACTCGTCCGGGGGGGGTTGAAGGACCGGCACATGGGAGTTACCAAACTTCTTTCCAGCGGAAGCGTTCTGGAAAGTTCGGCCGTAGAGGGTGATAGCCCCGTACGCGTCGGAAAGAAGTCTCCCGTCGAGTTCCTGAGTAGGGCCGGCCACGTGAAAGCCGGCTCGAAGCGGCGGGGCCCATCCCGCAAGGCTAAGTACTCCTTGGCGACCGATAGCGAACCCAGTAGCGCGAGCGAACGATGGGAAGAACCCCCACCAAGGGGAGGACAGTGAACCTGAAACCACACGCCTACAAGCGATCGGAGCCCTATGCCGCAAGGCAGGGTGACGGTGTGCCTTTTGCATAATGATCCGGCGACTTACCGTCGTTGGCGAGGTTAAGGTGCTCTGCACTGGAGCCGAAGCGAAAGCGAGTCTGAAACGGGCGTTTCAGTCAGCGGCGGTAGACGCGAAACCACGTGACCTACGCATGGGCAGGATGAAGTGGGAGTAACATCTCATGGAGGTCCGAACTCACTAGTGTTGAAAAACTAGGGGATGACCTGTGTGGAGGATTGAAAGTATCATCAAACGTGGAGATAGCTCGTTCTCTCCGAAATAACTTTAGGGTTAACGTCCGAATAGTTGGCAACGGGGGTAGAGCGACTGAATCGGCTAGGGGGCCTACCCGGCTACCCTTCCGAACCAAACTCCGAATACCGTTGTACCAAGTTCGGGCAGCTAGACGGCGGGGGATAAGCTTCGTCGTCGAGAGGGGAACAACCCAGACCGCCCGCTAAGGCCCCCCAATCACGCTCAGTGCGAAAGGAAGTTGGACTCCCGGGACAGCCAGGATGTTGGCTTAGAAGCAGCCATCATTTAAAAAGTGCGTAATAGCTTACTGGTCGAGGGGTCCTGCGCCGATAATGAACGGGACTAAGCGTGATACCGAAGCGGCGGACTTGCTTAGGCAAGTGGTAGGAGAGCGTCGCGCGACAGGTCGAAGGGGCACGGACAACGAGCCCTGGACGAGGCGCGAGTGATCATGCCGGAACGAGTAACGATAAAACGGGTGAGAATCCCGTTCGCCGAAAGCCTAAGGTTTCCTGGGGAAGGTAAATCCGCCCAGGGTGAGTCGGACCCTAAGACGAGGCCGAAAGGCGTAGTCGATGGACGGCAGGTTAATATTCCTGCACCTGGAATGAAGGTTGAGCCGGTTGCGACGCTGGCGTGCAGGTGATCGGCCCGCTAGACGCGGCCGTCCCGCAAGGGCGAGGGCGACATACGATCCCGAAGTCATCGAATCGACAGACGAGAAAAGCCAGCCGGGGACGACATTTCAGTCCGTACTAAAACCGACACAGGTAGGCGCGAAGAAGATTCCCAGGCGCTCGAGAGAACGCTCGTGAAGGAACTCGGCAAATTAGCCCCGTAACTTCGGGATAAGGGGCGCCCTTGGGGGTGCAAGCCTCCGGGGGCCGCAGTGAAAGGGATCTGGCGACTGTTTACTAAAAACACAGGTCTGTGCCAACTCGTAAGAGGACGTATACAGACTGACGCCTGCCCGGTGCCGGCAAGTTAAGGAAGGGGGTTAACCCGTAAGGGCGAAGCCCGCGACCGAAGCTCCGGTAAACGGCGGCCGTAACTATGACGGTCCTAAGGTAGCGAAGTTCCTTGTCGGGTAAGTTCCGACCTGCATGAATGGCGTAACGACCGGATCACTGTCTCCACGAGCGACTCGGTGAAACTGTAGTTGTTGTGAAGATGCAACATACCCGCAACTAGACGGAAAGACCCCGTGAACCTTTACTGCAGCTTCGTATTGGGCTTAGGCCCAGCATGCGTAGCGTAGGTGGGAGGCGTGGAAGTCCGGCTCCGGCCCGGATGGAGCCGACCAATGAAACACCACCCTTGTTGTGCTTGAGTTCTAACCCCGTCCCGTGAATCCGGGCGGCGGACAGTGCGAAGTGGGCAGTTTGACTGGGGCGGTCTCCTCCTAAAGAGTAACGGAGGAGTTCAAAGGCGTCCTCAGCCCGGTCGGCAATCGGGCAACGAGCGTAAAGGTAGAAGGACGCTTGACTGCGAGACCCATCAGTCGAGCAGGTGTGAAAGCAGGACTTAGTGATCCGGCGGTCCCGGATGGAAGGGCCGTCGCTCAACAGATAAAAGGTACTCCGGGGATAACAGGCTTATCTCCCCTGAGCGTTCACAGCGGCGGGGAGGTTTGGCACCTCGATGTCGGCTCATCGCATCCTGGGGGTGGAGAAGCTCCCAAGGGTTTGGCTGTTCGCCAATGAAAGCGGTACGTGAGCTGGGTTTAGACCGTCGTGAGACAGGTCGGTCCCTATCTGTTGCGGGCGCAGGAGACTTGCGCGGCTCTTTCCCTAGTACGAGAGGATTGGGAAGGACGCACCTCTGGTGTGCCAGTTGTCGTGCTAACGGCAGCGCTGGGTAGCCATGTGCGGCCCGGATAAACGCTGAAGGCATCTAAGCGTGAAACCCCCCGCAAGACCAGGTCTCCTTTCCGCAAGGATGAAGGCTCCCGGTAGACCACCGGGTCGATAGGCCGGGTGTGTAAGTGCAGCAATGCACTCAGCTGACCGGTACTAACAGCCGAACGCTTCGCCGCATTGACCCCCTCCTCCATACCCCCAACCGGGTCTGGCAGAGACGCAACCTACACCGCGCACCCTTTTTGTATACCTTGAGCTTTCTCGGTGAGCATACCCGGATGGCCCCACCCGTTCCCATCCCGAACACGGCCGTTAAGCATCCGGGGCCGATGGTAGTCCTTCGCGGGCGAGAGTAGGTCATCGCCGGGAATTTGTGAACCCCCGTCAGCCAAAGCTGACGGGGGTTCTGTTATTTCTTCTCGTTCCCAGGCTCCGCCTGGGAACGTGCTGCGGGCGAGGCTCTGCCTCGCGTCTGACGCGGACGGCAGGCAGAGCCTGCCAATCAGTGCGTTCCCAGGCTCCGCCTGGGAACGAGGAGACGAGAAGAATGCGGTGAATCCTTTCCTGTTGCGCCGCGTCTAACTATCTGCAAATCGGTTTCCCTCTGGGAAGCCGGATTGTTCTTTGACAACTCGGCGAGCACCTAGCCAAAGCAGGGGTGTGGGAGCCTTTTACGGCCGACACATTCCTTGCCGGCGGCGGCTTCGGCCGTCGCCGCGAGTTCTTTGAGTCGGCCCAAAAAGGCGATCTCAAACGCTTCGGTAGCGTTCATCCACCGGCCCGGCCTCGACCTTGCGTCGGGGTCCGTTCCGGCAGAGGCGGGGATGCGAGTCTCCGCTGTCGCATACTTTTGAAGGGTTTGATCCTGGCTCAGAACGAACGTTGGCGGCGTGGATTAGGCATGCAAGTCGAACGAATCCCATCTGGGCAACTGGGTGGGGGAAGTGGCGAAAGGGGCAGTAAGGCGTGGGTAACCTACCCCGGGGACGGGCATAGCCGTCCTAACGGACGGGTAATTCCTGGCGATTCGGCGAGGGGGCATCTCCTTGTCGGGAAACGAGTTTCGCCTCGGGAGGGGCTCACGTAGTATTAGCTGGTTGGTGAGGTAACGGCTTACCAAGGCGAAGATGCTTAGCGGGTGTGAGAGCACGACCCGCGCCACTGGCACTGCGACACTGGCCAGACTCCTACGGGAGGCTGCAGTCGAGGATCTTCGGCAATGGGCGCAAGCCTGACCGAGCGACGCCGCGTGTGCGAAGAAGGCCTTCGGGTTGTAAAGCACTGTCGAGGGGAAGAAAGCCGCAAGGTTGATCGACCCCTGGAGGAAGCACGGGCTAAGTTCGTGCCAGCAGCCGCGGTAAGACGAACCGTGCGAACGTTGTTCGGATTCACTGGGCTTAAAGGGCGCGTAGGCGGGTCATCAAGTCGGTGGTGAAATCTTTCGGCTCAACCGGAAAATCGCCTCCGATACTGGTGGTCTCGAGGGGGGTAGGGGCATGCGGAACTTCGGGTGGAGCGGTGAAATGCGTAGATATCCGAAGGAACGCCGGTGGCGAAAGCGGCGTGCTGGACCCTTTCTGACGCTGAGGCGCGAAAGCCAGGGGAGCAAACGGGATTAGATACCCCGGTAGTCCTGGCCCTAAACGATGGGTACTGGGTTGTGGACTGGACATGGGTTCACAGCCGCAGCTAAAGTGTTAAGTACCCCGCCTGGGGAGTATGGTCGCAAGGCTGAAACTCAAAGGAATTGACGGGGGCTCACACAAGCGGTGGAGCATGTGGCTTAATTCGAGGCTACGCGAAGAACCTTATCCCGGGCTTGACATGTCCGAAAGGGGGAGGAAGTACCCAGCGGAAACGTTTGGGGAACGGTATCCAATCCGGAACCTTCCACAGGTGCTGCATGGCTGTCGTCAGCTCGTGTCGTGAGATGTTGGGTTAAGTCCCGTAACGAGCGCAACCCTTGTTTCCAGTTGCCAGCGGGTCATGCCGGGGACTCTGGAAAAACTGCCGGTGTTAAACCGGAGGAAGGCGGGGATGACGTCAAGTCCTCATGGCCTTTATGCCCGGGGCTGCACACGTGCTACAATGGCGTGAACAAAGGGAAGCCAACCCGCGAGGGGGAGCCAATCCCAAAAAGCACGCCCCAGTTCAGATTGCAGGCTGCAACTCGCCTGCATGAAGTTGGAATCGCTAGTAATCGCAGGTCAGCAACACTGCGGTGAATGTGTTCCTGAGCCTTGTACACACCGCCCGTCAAGCCACGAAAGATCGGGGCATCCGAAGCCGCCGTCACAAGCGTCGAAGATGAAACGGTCGATTGGGACTAAGTCGTAACAAGGTAACCGTAGGGGAACCTGCGGTTGGATCACCTCCTTTCTAAGGATTGATTCCCTTCCCTCACCAGGGAAGGAACAAAAACATGTCCCCACCCCCGCAGCGGTGTAGGTGCCAGCCGAGTCAAAGATACCCCCGCCGGAGCAATCCGGCGGGGGTTTTTCTTTTCCGGTTCCGTCAGAGCCGCGACCGTGAGGGAGCGGGGGACGGTGCAGGAACCGCATCCGCTCCCTCACGGTCGCAGTTCCGATTACGGGGTTCTGGAATTCCGCCCTCTCACTGCAGACCAGCGATCCAGTCGCTGTCTTCCGTCGTCTCTGAGTCTCGGCCGGCGAGGGAATGCCACGCATCCACCCCGAACTCCGCCCCTGGCCGCGGGCCGCCCGTGATGAACACGGCGTCCGCCACTACCGCGCGCTGCCGAGGCGTGGAGAGGACCGGCGCGGTCGGCTCGACCGGCGTAGCGGGAACCAGCTCGCCCTGCGTGCTGGCGCTTACCCGATCTCCACTGACTCCGGCTGAACCGCTCGATGCGGGCGTGATGGTCAGCGACCAGCTGTTGATGACGCCGACGTTGCCGCCGCTCTCGTCCTCCACCCACAGCGTCCACACGCCACGGGCGTCCGCCCCGGCAAAGGTGGACAGCGGCGATTCCGGCTGGTACGTCCCCGTGAACGGCGCCGCGCCTGTGCGGATCGATTGGCCGGCGGCGTCGGAAAGGACGGTGTTGACGAAGTTGCGCCCCGACCCGCCGCGCCGGTTGACGAGCAACACTTCCGTGCCGTCCGGCGCCTGCAGGAAGATGAACAGGTCGCTGTCGAAGGTCTGCGAGATGTTCAGCGTCACCTGGAGGGAGCTGATCGTAATGTCCTGGCTCACCGTGATGGTGGAAGTCGCCGTTCCGGGGTCCGGGATGGGCGTCGCCTTCGCGGACGTGAAGACGAACTGCGCCGGGGTGAAGGCGTCGGTGACGCTGTAGGCGGCGAGCGCCGCCCCGGCGGAGTCGTGGACGCCGGTGCCGAGACTCAGCGTGTATTTGCCGGGCGCGGTTTGCAGGGCGAAGTCGATCTCGATTTGATTGCCGGTGGAGCCGGCGGCAATTTTGGCCGTGATCGGTACGGACTGGCCGGCCGGGTTGGTCAAATGGACCTGGGCCGAAGTGAACGTCGTCAGGTTCATGATCTGATTGAAGGTGACGACGACGCGGCTGAGAGAGTTGGCGTCCGAACCGCCGAAGACGGCGCTCAGGACGTTCGGCGCCGGAGGGTTCACGCCCTGGCCGCCGCCGTTGGACGAAACGCCGAGGGCGGCGGCTGTGTTGACGAGGCCGCCGGTGATCGTCTTGCCCTTGAGGCTGGCCAGCGGCGTCGTGGTCGAGGTCACGTCGGCGATGACCTGCTTGTACGTCCAGGTCGGGTGCAGCCCCCAAACCAGGGCGAGCGTGCCGCTGACGAACGGCACGGCCTGCGATGTGCCGGTGTACGTATCGGAGCCGCCGCCCACCGCGTCGCCCGTGACATCCACGCCGGGGGCGGCCAACGTCACGGTCGTGGCGCCGTAGTTGGAACTCGACCACAGCCGGCCGGTGCGGTCAACCGCCGCTACCGAGACGACGTTGTTGAGCTGGGTGGTGTACCTCGCCGGGAAATCCGGCGCCGGGTTGCCCTCATTGCCGGCCGCCACGACGAAGATCTGGCCCGCGGCCTGTGCGGCGGTGACGGCGCTTTAACAGGTCGGAGCTGTCGCTGCCGACGGACCAGCTATTATTGGATATTTTCGCCCCGTGCTGGACGGAATAGTCGATCGACTCGACGATCTCGCTGATGCTGGAGAAGCCGTTGTTGTCGAAGGCCTTAAGTTCCATGAGCGGAACGTTCCAATCGACGCCGGCGACGCCGTAGCCGTTGTTCCCTTGGCCGGCGAGGACGCCGGCGACATTGGTCCCGTGGCCGTTGTCGTCGAACGGGTTGTTGTCGTTAGCGACGAAGTTCCAGCCGAAGAAGTCGTCGGGGTGGGCCGTGTCGCCGTCCTTCGTGCTGCCGCTGTCCCAGCCGCCCTGCGCCAACGGCCGCAGCAGGTCGGCGGCGTCGATCCGGCCGTCGCCGTTGCTGTCCCAGACGAGGCCCTTGTTCACCGGGTTGTTGAGGTCGGCGAAGGTGATGACGCCGGGCGTCGCCGTCTTGATCTGCGACTTGGAAACGATCTCGTTGTAGGTCGTGCTGGAAGCGCTGGACTTGGTGAACCAGAAATTGGGGATCTCGGCCTGGTTGATCCAGATGTTCTGATAGAGATCCACATTGTCGTAATCGACGCCGGTGTCGATCTGGGCCACGGTGACGCCCGGACTGCCCGTGGCGACGGTCCAGGCCTGGGTCGCGTGGACGTCCACGCCGGCCGTGCCGTTGTCCTGGCCGGTGTTGAGAAGGCCCCACTGATTGCCGAACTGCGGGTCGTTGGGCGTGCCGGAGACCTGGACGTAGTAGTCCGGCTCGACGGACACGACGAGCGGGTCGGCCTGGAAAATCGCCAGGGCGGCGGAGACGGACAGGCCGTTCAGCTGCACGTCGTACAGACCAGAGACGCTCGAAAGCTGCGGGCCGAGCGTCGCGCCGGGAAGGACATCGAGGACCGGGGCGCCCTTCGCCACGGCGGCCGGCTGGAACTGCACCAGCACCTGCGTCGGGTCGTAGGCCCGGGGACCAGACTGGGCGCGCCACTGAGGAGGGTGCGGTCTTCCAGGCATTCCAGACAGGGAATCACTCGGCTTTCCTGCCGCCGGTTGCGGGCCGTCCTGGCCGGTCGCTGCGCTCGGCGGATCATGAATGCGTCCTCAAATCGGCGTCGGTCGGAACGGGAACACAAGGTGCGACCCGGCCGCCTAACGGGGTCGCGGCCGCATCGTCCGAAAACGGGAGTAGGGGCGCGCTGGGTTGCGGCGACGGCAGTCCGACCGGCGTCGGCAGCCTCCTGGCTGCGATCACCGCGGCCCTTGCCGTCCCGCGCAGTCCTGCGAAAGGGACGGAGAAGACCAACAGCGTCCCATCCATCCCGACTGGAGAGGTGGAGACGTTAAGGTCATCTTGAGCAGATTTCCTATCGGCCCTGTTCACACCGCACGTTAAGGCTACGTTGCCAATTCTCCGCACGGTAGATGAATTCGATTCGGATTGTGCCGGCGCTCCGCTCACGCCGAAGGGGGTTACGGGTTGTGCCGAGGGCGCGGCCGGAGGCGGCGACCCGGCGATCGAAGGCGGCGTAGGGACGGAACTGCATTTCTCGCCCGATCGCGTGAAGGACATTTCGCCGCTGCGGGCGTTGACCGAGCTGCGGAAGCTCTCCTGCAGGGGTTTGGACGGAAAGTCGCTGTTGACAGACCTGACGCCGCTCCAGGGCTTGCCGCTGACGTGGCTGGACTGCGATCGCACGCCGGCGTCCGATGCTCGAGGGGATTCGGCCCGTCCTATCGCCTCGCCCCGGTTCCGCCTAAGATGAACAGACTGAAAACGGCCCCAAAAGCCGGCGGCCCCAACCCCGGTTCGGCGCAGGAAATGCGCCAGGAAGTCGGAAAAAGGGGTGCAAAACGGGCAAACCGGGCAAACGGTGGAATGCCACAACCAGATGAAGCGCAAGGGGATATGTCTATGATGCGAATTGGGATCGTAGGAGTCGGCTTTATGGGCATGATCCACTATCCTGGCGGCGCGGAAGCGCGACGGCGCGCGGGTGACGGCGGTGTGCAGCCGCGACCCGAAGAAGCGGGCCGGCGACTGGCGCGGCATCCGCGGCAACTTCGGCCCGGCCGGCGAACAGATGGACCTGTACCGGCGTCCAGGGCTACGGCCGCTATGAGGATCTTCTCGCCGACCCGGAGATCGACCTTGTCGACATTTGCATCGCCGACGAACCTGCACGCCGACATGGCGCAGGCGGCGCTGAAAGCGGGCAAGCACGTCCTGGTCGAGAAGGCGATGGCGCTGCGGCCGGAGGAGGCCGACGCCATGCTGCGCGAGGCGGCCGAGGCGAAGCGGCTGCTGATGGTCGCGCATGTGTTGCCGTTCGTTCCCGAGTTCGCGTTCGCGGCGGAGGCGGTACGCGGCGGCCGGTACGGCAAGCTGCTCGGCGGCGCACTTCAAGCGCATGATCTCCCGGCCGGACTGGTCGGCGGACATCGGCGACGCCGCCAAGACCGGCGGCCCGGCGGTCGACCTGCACATCCACGACACGCACTTCATCGGCCTGATCGCCGGCGTGCCGGCGCAGGTGTTTTCGTCCGGCCTGCTCGGCGAGGACGGCTCGGTCGACTATCTGACGACGCAGTACCTGTACGGTCCCGGCGGCCCGGCGGTGTCCTGTTCGAGCGGGGCCGTGGCGATGAAGGGCCGGCCGTTCGTCCACGGCTACGAGATTTATCTGGAGAAGGCGACGCTGGTCTTCGATCGGGCACGCCGCTGACGGTGCTGCACGCCGACGGCCGAGACCGAGCGGCCGGAATTCCAGGCGGCGGCGAATTCGACGGCGTTCACCACGGAGATCGACGCGGCGGTCGACGGCGTCGCGACGCGGCAAGGAGCCGGACCTGCTCAGCGGCCAGCTGGCCCGCGACGCCCTGGTGCTGTGCCACAAGGAATGCGAGTCGATCCGCACCGGGGCGGCGGTCGCGGTCGCCTAATTAGGCCCACGCATCAGGGAAAGTGGGGAGGCGAGCCGCCGGGCTTGTCCCGGCGGGGATAAACCCCGTCGCTCGCTTTCCCTTCGGCGGGGACTGATATAGCACCGGATCAAGGGGGAGGCCGGTGGTCTGGACCAATGGCCGTCCGAGTCCCCGGTTTTCGACAGGGACGGCGACCTGGCGGCGGCGGTCGCTCGGGTCGGCGGCGGCGACCGCGAGGAGCTGTCGATCCCTGTGCGCGCGGAGACGCGCGCGAAGCTGGAGCAGCTCGCACGGGCCGAGGGGCAGGCCACGGCCCGGCCGGTCGCCGCCGCCGAACTGGCCGCGGCCGTCGTCGAGCCGTTCGACGCAGAGGCTGTTGAGCAGAATGTTGGTCGAGCGGGTTGATACAATGTGGGGAGGTTCAACGAGACGGGCGCATGGAGGCGGCGCATTCGGGAAACGAATTCGGCGAGCGGCTCTGCGGATTGCCAGACAGGGCCGAGAAAAGTCTGATGGCAGATTTACAATAGGAGATACCATGAATCTGAAAACACTCAGCCATCTGGGGCCAGAATCGTTCATCATCGGGGCCGAATATGACCGCCAGTGGTGCGGCGCTTCGTATCAGTGCATAGCCGGGCCGATAACAGCCGCTCCGGACATCGTGTTTGTGGACGAAAAGGTACACTTCCTAACACTGTGGTCTGCGGCGACGTTCCCTGCTGAGCTGCTTGTGCAAGAACAAAACGGTGCCGTCTACAGATATGGCCTTGTGGGGACGGGAGACGGCGCCTGAAGAGGCAAGGGCAAAGCGTGTAAATCGGTGTCAGCCCGTATTGATACTACAAATATGAACTGACACCGGCTATCCTTTTCGCGGTGTCCCGGTCGATCTGGAAGCGGCGTATTCCATCGCCCGAAGGCGGCTGCTCATGCGCTGATGCACCGACACCATTTCCCCGGAAATTCGCCAAAATCTGCGAACACGCCAGGCGAATAAAATGGAGAAGCTGAACCGGAGTACCTGCAATGCCTGAAAGTGAGCCAATCAGCCCCAAAGACTGGATCGAACTGGCGAAGCTCGCCAAGAGCAGCACTCTCAATCGGAGGGGCATGGAATGGAAGCTGGCGTTTGGCCTTTGGACGGGAATCGGGCTTTTTACCGCGTGCTTTTTCACAGGGCCGCAAGTAACGGCACATTGGTTGCAGCCCTGGGTGCTAGGCGGCGCGTACCTGATACTCGAAGCCGTCGTGATCGTTTGCTGGCAATTGCCTATGCAAGATGCCTACCAGGGCGACCACGACTGGTTCGTCTACTACACCCGAATGGCACAGGGCGTGACCGGCATGACGCGGCCTGACTTGGTTCCGCAGCGGTGGGGGCGGCGCAACTATCTGTGGTTCTTCGGCGAGTGCGTAGTTTCCGCAGTGTTGCTGACGCTCTCTTGGGCAGCGATTACGTATGTAGCCCCGACTATTCACCGATGACGCTGTCGCTCGTGCTCCCCTCAATCTTCTAGAAGGCGCGGCGGAATTAAAGCAAGGATCACGACAAGCCGAAGCGGCCAGCGACCTCTAACATCGCCTGTACAATCCGGTCGATAACCGGCCGGAAAACCCCCACGCGCAGCTTGGTCGAAACGATATCGCCCGCCGGGACAGCGTTGCAGACTGGGCCACGGATTGACGGTCGTTCGTGTGAAATAGACCCCTTCATGGCACCGCTGTCGAACACTTCGGAGAGAATGTCAAGGGCGCAGCCTTTTTTGAGCATCGCCATTTCCATGTCAGTAAACACCTTCGCGGTGAAGAACAACAAGGGTGCGGTCCTCGAAGGAACCACGGCCCTCGTAGGCGTCGAGCCAGAAGCGGAGCCTCTCGGCCGGCTGGGGGCTGATCGGCGTCAGCGGGGCGTTGCGGGCACCGAACGCGAGGAAGGCGGGCGATCCGGCCACCCAGCCCACGTCGCGGCCCAGCTCGGAGGCGTAGATCGCGGCCGACCGCAGCATCACCCGCAGAGGGCCGTTCGCGGTGACGGCCTCCAACTCCTTGTCGAGGCTGGATGGATCGAAGTTCGGCGCCATGTGTTCGCTGACCTCGGCCAGCACCTCTTCGCTGACCATCCTGGCCGGCGGTATGATGCCGTTGAGTACCAGGTCGGCGTACAGCCGGGCCATGCCGGGGTCGGCCGGAAAATAGTCGTCGGCCACGCCGTTGCTCATCACAAGCAGCGCCCGCAGTTGGCCGACGAAGCCGCACGTCTTGCGCTGGAGGTTGGCGGGGTCGAGCTGGCGGCGTGAAGTCAGAAAATCCGTTTCGCCGGAGTAGTCGGCGGAGTCGCGGGTACCGAGGACCACGACGGCGCCGTTGGGGTCGATGCCGGCCACGACTCCGTCGCCGATCTGGCAGGACACGACGAGGCTCTGCTCACGCCCCTGCACGCAGACGGACGTGTGAGCGGCGACGAGCAGTGTCCCCGACAGGTCCTCGACTACGAGACGGCGGGTGAGCATTTTGGCGTAGGCAGGGTCGTCTGCCCGGTCGCGGTACGCCTTCTCGACGGCCGCAAAAGCGCCTTGAAAGGCCTCGTGCATCCGCTGCTGGACGAACTCTACCTCAGGGTCGAGAAAGGCGGCGTGTTTGTCGTCCTTGCGGGCGAAGTCCGCGGTGCGGGGCTTTAGGCGATGGCTGCCCAGGCCAGCGAACAGGAGGCGGACGGCCTCCTGACAGGAGGCGCGGGCGCCGACACGCGAGAGCTTCCTGGACTCGGCCCCGTCGGAGACGGCGATGATGGTCCACGGGCCGGCGGTGGCAACCACGTACCAGTCGTCGCAGTTGGTTCCCTCGTGCTTGTGCTTCTTGCCGCGGACGCGGGCGGCGAGGAGTCGGCACTCTTCCGGCGTCAAGCGTTCCAGGGCGTCGGATTCCGGGTGGGGGTCGGGTTCCGCCGGAGGTACAGGGTGGTACTGCCACACGGTGCTTGGCTGCTCATGCTGCTGACGGAGCAGGGCTTTTTGCCGCTCTTGAGGGCATTCGTGCAGAACCGTAATTACCGGCTCGAAGCCGTTCGGCCGCTGCCGCGGGTCGGGGTCCAGGCACTCTTCAAGCAGATCGGCCAGCGGCCCCGGCAAGCTGTCCCACTGCTTCCGCCGCAGCTCGGTCGCCTTGAACATCGCGTAGCAGCAGGTCCGGGCGAAGGCGTAGGCGTCGGAGTACGGCCCCGGCTGGACGCCCGGCAGCTTGCCCAGTTGCTCGGGCGGGGCGTAGTCCAGGGTTCCCGCCACGCTCGAATCCAACATGCTTTTCTGGGTCGCCCCGGTCCTGACCTTGCTTGTCTCGACCGTCTGCTGCCGCAGGGCCAGGCCGAAGTCGATGATCTTCACCTGCCAGAGGTCCCCCTCCTTGCGCACCAGAAGGTTGGCCGGCTTCAGGTCGCGGTGCAGCACCCCCTGGGCGTGGGCCGCCTTCATGCCTTCCGCCACCTGGACGGCCATCGCCAGCAGCTGCTCCAGGTTCAGCGGACCTCGCTCCTCCACGAACTGTTGCAACGTGCCGCCGGGGAAGTAGTCCATGACCAGGTACGGGCGGGCCTTGTGGGTCGGGTCGGCGTACTCGCAGTCGCGTACGCCGATGATGGCCGGGTGCGACAGCCGGCGGAGGATTCTCGCCTCGCGGAACACCTCGTCCACGCCGCGCCAGGTCCGCGGCGTGCAGCGTCTTGACCACCACGTCCTCGTCGAAGTGCCGGTCGCGGCAAAGGATGGCCGTGCCGAAGCCGCCCGCCCCGAGGATGCGTTTCGGCTCGTAGCGGTGCAGCGGGAACGGGGCGAACCGCTGCGGATCGTGAGAAGCCGCCTCGCGCAGGGCCGCCAGGGCGGCGTCCCATTGCTTCTCCTCCAGCGCCGCCCGGTAGGCGTTGAACGACGCCTCGGCCTTGTCCGACGGGTCGCCGACGGCCTGCACGACCTCGGTGAAGGTCTGCCGCGCCTCCGCGAAGTCGCCGGCCCCGACCTGCAACTTGCCCAGCCCGTTGAGCAGGGCCGGCGCCTGGCGTTGCTCCTCGGACGGCAGCCGGCGGAACCGTTCCAGCAACGCCTTCACCGCCCGCCGCTCGTCCTCGCCGCGGATGGAACAGCTGTTCCCCGGACGCACCTCGCCCGCGCTGCATGCCGAGCCTGGGCGAGGTGCGACATGCACCTGTTCCAGCAGCGAGCGGACCTCGCCGGCGTTGGCCAGGTGCAGTCCGCCCAGCCGCTGCAACTCGGCCTGCACGTCCAGCACCGCCCCGTGCGTCTCGACCGACAACCGCCGCCTCGATCCGCCCCAATTGCTCGAAAACGGCGTCGAACTGTCCGCCGAGCGCGGCCAGGGCCTTGCCCACCTCGCCGAACGCCTTCGCCTGCGACGGCCGACAGTCTGCCGCAGGCCGTCGAAGAAGAGGCCGTGGGCCAGCTCGTCGTCGGTCTCGACCTCGCGGCGGAAGAAGTAGCAGAAGGCCGCGGCCAGCAGCGGCGGCCCGGCCGGCGTCGGCGTGCGCAGCAGCCGGGACAGGTTCGGGTAGCCGTCGGCCAGGGCGTCGGCGACCCCGGCCACGGCCCGCCGGGACTCCTCGATCAGCCCCTGCGGGTCGGCGTGTCGCCTGAAGCCGGCCGCCTGGCGGGCGATGTCCGCCGCCGATCCGCCCGTCGTGGACAGCAGCCCCGACTTGCGGAGCCGCTTCAGCTCGTCGAGGCAAGTCCTGGCGGAACTCGGCGGGCGTCCCGTCGAAGGAGACGGCGTTGCTCTTCAGGAAGAGTTGCACCTGCTCGCGGACGCCCTTGTCGTCGCCGGAGGCGAAGAAGACCTTGACGCGGTCGAGCAGGCCGTCGCCGGCCAGGGCGACGCCGAGCGCCTGCCAGGCCCGGTCGTGGGCCTGGTCCAGCGCCTTCGGCAGCGTGCGGCTGTGGTCGCGGAACCGCTGCTCGACGTCCCGACGACCTGGACGACGTCGTCGGCGGAATCGCCGATCACCTGCCGCAGCCCGAAGCCGACCAGTTGCGTGACGAGAGACACGGGGCGTCGCCTCCGCGCGGGAAGAGGAGGAACCCCAATGACTGTAATGGAGCGGCGGCGGGAATGCAAGCAAGGGAACGTCGCCAAACGAGGAGCCGCGACCGCAAGGGAGAAGGAGAAAACCGCTCCCTTACGGTCGCGGATCGTTTACCCCTTCAAGATCGCGTCCACCACGACGCCGCCGTTGATGGTCGGCCGCTCGTCGCGGCCGTTGTGCGGCAGCGTCAGGCGCAGATGGTCCAGGCCGAGGCAGCGCAGCATGGTGGCGTGCAGGTCGTGGACGTGGGTGCGGCCCTCGACGGCGTACAGTCCGATGTCGTCGGTGGCGCCGTAGCTGACGCCGCCCTTGACGCCGCCGCCGGCCAGCCAGACGGTGAAGCCGTAGGGGTTGTGGTCGCGGCCGGTGCCCTCGCTCATCGGCGTCCGGCCGAACTCGCCAGCCCACACCACCAGCGTCGAATCCAGCATCCCGCGCCGCTTCAAATCCTTTAACAGACCTGCAATCGGCCTGTCCGTCTCGCGGCAGTGCAGGGCGTGATTGCCCTCAATGTCGCTGTGGGCGTCCCACTTGCTGCCGGAGCCGCAGTACAGCTGCACGAAGCGCACGCCGCGCTCCACCAGCCGCCGGGCCAGCAGACAGTTGCGGCCGACGCGCTCCGTCGCCTTGTCGTCCAGACCGTAGAGCTTTTTGGTCTCCTCCGTCTCCTTCGACAGGTCCACCGCCTCCGGCCCGGCCGCCTGCATCTTGAAGGCCAGCTCATACGAGGCGATGCGCGCCTCCAGCTCGGCGTCGCCGGCGCGGTCGGCCAGGTGGCGGCGGTTCAGCTCCTGGATGAAGTCGAGCTTCGCCCGCTCCGGGGCGCCGACCTCATTCGCCGGTGGATCGAGATACAGAATGGGCGTCTTGCCGTCGCGGAAGCGGACGCCCTGATAGACGGCCGGCATGAAGCCGGTGCCCCAGTTGCGGCCGCCGCCGGGCGGCTCCTCCGGGTTGTCGAGCAGGACGACGTAACCGGGCAATTGCCGGCTGGCGCTGCCGAGGCCGTAGAGCGTCCACGAGCCGAGGCACGGCCGACCACCCAGCACGTCGCCGGTGTTCATCTGGCAGATGCTGCCGACGTGGTTGAGGCCATCCGCGTAGCAGCCCTTGAGGATCGCCAGATCGTCGGCGCACGACGCGATTTCGGGATACCAATCGCTGACCCACTGGCCGGAGTCGCCGTGCTGCTTGAAGGTGCGTTTCGACGGGAGGAGCGGCGTACCGGAGGTGCGGCCCATGGCCGTCACCGGCCGCTTGAACGACGGCGGCAGCGGTTGGCCGGCCAGCTTATTCAACTCCGGCTTGGGGTCGAACAGGTCGATGTGGCTGGGTCCACCGTCGAGGAAGCACCAGATGACGCTTTTCGCGGTCGCCTTGAAGTGCGGCGGCTTCGGGGCCAGCGGATCGGCCGGCTCGTCGGCGCGGCCGTCCTGTTCCAGCAGCGCCATCAGGGCGAGCAGGCCCATGCCGCCGCCGGCACGGGTGAGGAAATCGCGGCGGGAATCGGGCGCATTCGTGATGCGGTTGGTTCATTGCGATTCTCGCCCCTGGGTCTCATAGGCCGTATCAGGCCCATGGCCTGATAGGCCGCTATCAATCCACGTACAGAAACTCATTCGTGTTCAGCAGGGCATGGCAGAGGTCGGCGACGGCGGCGTCGCGTGAGTGCAGTGCGGCTGTCTGCGCCGCCAGGAACTTCACCGCCAGCTGGACTTCGTCGTCCGTCGCCGACCGGCCCCAGGCGATGCGGTAGGCCCGCGCGGCAAGACCGGCGTCATCCGTCGGGAACTGCTTGGCCAGGTCGGCGCCGAGCCGCTGGGCGCGCTCCAGCGCGAACTCGCCGTTGAGCAGCACGAGCGCCTGCGGCGCCGTCGTCGTCACGGCCCGCCGAGCGCAGCTGTTGTGCATGGTCCGGCAGATCGAAGGCGTCAAACAGCGGATAACGCAGGTTCCGTTTGGCGAAGACGTAGACCGAACGGCGGTCCCGGTCCTCCGGCTTTGCGTCCGCCTTCCAGGCGTAACTGCTGATGCGGTCGGGCAGCTTCGGCCGGGCGCTGACGCCGAACATGCGCGCGTTCAGCTCGCCGCTCGCCGACAGCATCGCGTCGCGGACCTCCTCGCCCTCCAGCCGCCGCCGGCGGGCGTGCCAGAGCAGATGGTCGTCGCGATCCGCATTCAGCGCTTTCGCGCAGCGCGGGTCGTTCGGGATCGACGCGCGAGTCTTGCCGGTACGCCGCTGACAGCACCATCAGCCGGTGCATGTGCTTGAGGCTCCAACCGCTCTCGACGAACTCGACGGCCAACCAGCCCAGCAGCTCCGGGTGCGTCGGAGCATCGCCCATCACGCCGAAGTCGCTCGGCGTGGCGATGACGCCCACGCCGAAATGGTGCTGCCAGAGGCGGTTGACCATGACGCGGGCCGTCAGCGGATTGTCCTTCCGCGTCAGCCATTCGGCCAGGGCCGAGCGCAGGCCGGTCGTGTCCGATTCGGCCGGAGCAGGTTTCGCATCGCCGCCGCCGAGGAACGCCGGGAAGCCGGCCGTCACCTCTTCCTTCGGCTTGCGCCAGTCGCCGGTCTGCAGGCGGAACGTCGGCGGCGCCTCGCGGCCCACGTCGCTCACGCTCATCGCCGTCGGCGGCGCATCCGGTCGGTGCGGCTTCCGTCGCGGCCAGCTTCCGCTCCAGCTCCTGGTAGCGTTTCTTCTGGTCGTCGGGCAGCTTCGTCGCCGCGTCCTTGGCGGCGCGGTCCATCTGCTGCTCCGCCATCAGCGCGATCAGTTCCTGATACGGAGTACGTTTGTCCGCCGGCGTCAACTCCGCCTCGCGGATCTCGGTGCGAAACTTGGTCAGGGCGTACTTCCGCGCCTCCTCGCACTTCGCCGCGACCAAGGAATCCATCTCCTTGCGGATGTCTTTCGTCGCTTCTTCCCAGGCGGCGAGCCTGGCCCGGTAGTCCTTGCGCTGCGGGCCGTCCAGGGCCGGCACGTCGTCGCGCACCCGCATCGGCGCGAAGAACGCCTGGAGGCGGTAGTAGTCCGACTGCGGAATGGGATCGAATTTGTGGTCGTGGCAGCGGGCGCAGCCGAACGTCATGCCGAGGAAGGCGAGGCCGGTCGTGTCGGTCACGTCGTCGAGGATTTCTTGACGGCGCTGCTCCAGATTGGCGGCGTTGTACTCGTCGGGCCACAGACGGAGAAAGCCGGTGGCGACGATCGCATCCGCATGGTCCGGCTCCAGCTCGTCGCCGGCCAGCTGCTGGCGGACGAAGCGATCGTAGGGCAGGTCGGCGTTGAAGCTGCGGATGACATAATCGCGGTAGCGGTACGCCTCGGGCCGCAGGTCGTCGGCCTTGAAGCCGTCGGTTTCGGCGTAGCGCACCAGATCGAGCCAGTCGGTCGCCATGCGTTCGCCGTAGTGCGGACTGGCCAGCAGCCGATCCACGACCTTCTCGTAGGCGCCGGGTGAATGGTCCTTGAGAAAGGCGTCCTGCTCGTCGAGGGTCGGCGGCAGACCGGTCAGGTCGAACGTGACGCGGCGCAGCAGGCGCAGCTTGTCGGCGGGCGGCGATGGTTCCACGCCGGCGGCTTCCAGGCGCGCGAGGACGAAGGCGTCGATGGGATTGACGCACCAGGCCTTGTTCCGGACGGCGGGCACGGCGGGACTCCGCGGCGGCTGGAACAAGGGCGATCCAGCGGCGGAGGAGCGGTTCGAGAACGCCAGGGCGAGCAGTCCGGCGAGCAGGAGGAGAAGTCCACGGCGGGACATGGCGGGGCATTCCTGGCAGGAAAAACGGGCGAGGGAGGTAAAGTGAATCTTAAGCGGTTTGGGATCGCCGGGCAAGGAAGAAGCACGCGAGGAACGGAGAATAGGGCGCGCCTCTCGATGTTGGACTTGGCCCGGCCCGCCGTGAACGGCGGGCCTACAGGCCGAAGCCCGGTCAACCGGGCTGCCCGGGATTTCAGCCCCGTTCACGGGGCTTCGGCCTGTAGGCCCGTGCTTCAGCACGGGCCGGCTTGCCGACGACGCCTCCAAAATCGAGAGGGGCGCCCGGAGAATATATAATGCCGGGATGAACGAATCCCTCTCCGAACGCCTGCAATCCGCGCGGGTCTACGACCTGGAACAGCCCCGCTTCCACGGAATGCCGATCTTCCCCAGCCACCGTCCCGGCTACTTCTACGCCCTGCACCGCCGGCACCGCGACACGCACCAGCCGGAACAACACGGTCCTCGCACCGCGGCGTCCGGCGTCATGACCCTGATGGAACACAGCGGCACCCACATTGATGCGCTGTGTCATCAGGCGTGCGGATTCATGCTCCACGGCGGCGTTCCCGTGGACGACGTGGAGACGCCTGCCGGGTTCACACGACTCGGCGTGGAGACGATTCCACCGCTGCTGCGGCGCGGCGTGCTGCTGGACGTGGCCGGGTGGAAGGGGATGACGGCGCTGCCGGCCAAGTATCGCGTCGGCGCCGACGACCTGAAGGCGTGTACGGCGGCGCAGGGGACCGAATTGCGGCCCGGCGACGTGCTGCTGGTGCGGACGGGTTTCGGGGTAAAGTGGGAAAACGAAGCGGAATACTTGACGGCGGCGGGGGTGTCGAAGTCCGGCACGCTCTGGGCGGCCGAACGCGGCGTCGCGGCGGTCGGGGCGGACAACATGACCTGGGACGCGCCCGACGAGCGCGACCCGGAAACGGGAGCCACCCTCTTCGCCCATGTCTACCTGCTGCCGCAAAAGGGCGTTTACATCATGGAGAACCTGTATCTGGAAGAACTGGCGCGCGACCGCTGCTATGATTTCGCGTTTATCGGAATTCCGCTCAAGTTCAACGGCGCGACCGGATCGCCGTTCCGTCCGCTGGCGCTGGTGGAGGGGGACGGCGAGCGGGGGGCGTCAGCCCCCTGATGATTTGCGTCATCAGGGGGCTGACGCCCCCCGCTCGCCAGGGAGCTACGCGCTGCGAGCCGGGTTTCCCCCGGTTGCGCCGTTCGCGCTCCTTGACGGCGCGCGTCCAGGAAGCGGGCACCGGCCGTCGCACCAGATCGTCGGTGTAGTTCCAGAACCCCAACTTCTCCTCGCCCGGCCGCCACGAGAAGTAGGCCGGCCGGTCGTTCACCATCGTCGGGAAGCCGACCAGCCCCGTCGGCCCGTGCAGCAGGGCCACGCCCAGCACCTCCAGCTCGGCCGACGCATCCTGCAAGTCCTTCACGAGCGCGGCGGTCTCCTCCTGCAGCTGGTAGCGACGGGCGCGCTCCGGCCAGGCCAGGTTCCGCCGCATTCGGTCGAGCCGATCCTTTTCCGGACGCAGCCCGGCCAGGCGGTCGTGCAGCCGCACCATGTCGGCGGCGATGCGACCCACCAGGGGGAGCATGGCCCCGGCCGCCCCCCACGTCAGCACCACGGCGTCGCCGCCGGATCGTTCGGACGCATCGGACGCCCTGTTTTCCGTGAAACCGCTCATTAACCGTTCCCCCAGGCCTTGGAGCCAGCCAGCGAACGCTCTTTCCGACTACATTCTACGTTCGGAGATCAAGGGCGCATCGCTATACGGAATCAAAGGCCGACGGCCGCCAAATCGGAAGCCTCAACGTGAACATCGCGCAGGGTTCGCCCGGTCCCGCGCGGCGGAGGGAGGATGGGGGATACGAAACCAGCCCCGAGCGCGAGCGAGGGGGTTCAGTCGAACCCCCTCGCTCGCGCTCGGGGCTGGTTTATCTCTCGTTCCCTCGTTCCCGAACTCGGATTCGGGAACGAGCGTGAGATTCTACCCCGCGGCGGGATCCTTGCCGTTGACCCACGGCCCGGCCAACTTCATGTAATCCGGCGGCGTCAGGGTGTAGCCCTCCGGCCCGCCCGTGTAGCCAGCGATCTCCTTCGGCTTGCCGTGCTCCTTGCTGCGCTTCTCCAGCCGCGCCGCCCAGCTCGGGTCGGCTTCCGACAGTTTCCGCTCGTTTTTGTCCCAGAAGTAGGACTTGCCCTCACGGTAGCTCTTGACGCCCATCGCCACCGTGGTGAACGCGGCCGCCCCCAAGTCCGGCGGACAGAGCGTGTCGCGCTTGCCGGCCCGCACGCACTCCAGGAAGTGCCCCCACAAGGCGGCCGTGTCGAAGTTGTTGCCCCACTCGTCGCGGGTGTAGCCCTCGATGCCCGCCATGAACGTCTCGTCCGGCTCGACCGTCTTTTCCAGCCGGGCCGGTTTGCCGGCCTGCTGGCTGGGGTCGTCCTTGAGGAACTGGAAGCCGCCCTGGACGAACTTGATTGTGCCGAGGTGGCCGCGGATCACCTCCTCGATTGGGTAGGAGTTGATCATCGTGGCCGTCACCATCAGCTGGCAGCCCTCGTCGTAGTCGGCGACGATGGCCGTCACGTCCGGCACGTCGCGGCCGTCGTATTCCAGATAGAGGCCGCCGCCTGCGGTGACGCGGCCGGGGTAGCGCACGCCCATCGCCGTGATCATGTGCGTCGTCTGGTGGACGAACAGGTCGGTGAACATGCCGCCGCCGAACGGCCAGTAGCAGCGCCACTGGCCGAACACCGCCCGGTCGAACGGCATGTCCTTGGCCGGCGGACCCAGCGGCACGCCCTTGACGACCTCGAAGTCGTGGCCGAGGAACATGTCCCAGTTGATCGTGCCGGGGTTCATCTCCTTGAACAGGGGGTAATAGCGCCACTGGCCGACGCTGGAGTTGCGGTAGTAGCTGGTCTGGGCCTGGGCGACGTGGCCGATCTTGCCGGCCCGGATCATTTCGTTGGCCTTGCGCCAGGTGGGGTCGGCCGTCGATTGGACGCCGACCGTCATGACGGCGTCGGCGTTGCGTTGCCAGGCGTCAACGACGGCCTGGGCCTCGTCGATCGTCTTGGTCATCGGCTTTTCGCAGTAGACATGCTTCTTTTTGTTCATCGCGTCGATGCTGACCTTGGCGTGCCAGTGGTCGGGCGTGGCGCAGACGACTACGTCCACCTCGTCGAGGTCGAGCAGCTCGCGGTAGTCCTTGACGACGTGCTTCTTGTCGTCGGGGTTGAGGCCGACTTTCCGGGCGGACGGGATCCGGCCCTGGGCGTAGGACTTCTTCTTGCCCAGCAGCTCGAATTCCCCCTCGTGGCCGTCCCAGATGTCGCAGACGGCGACGGCGGCGACGGTCTTGGCCTCCTTCTGCATCTTGGCGATGATGCCGAGATGGGCCTGGCAGCGGCCGCCGACGCCGACGAAGCCGACGCCGATCCGCTCGTTGGCCTTGTAGACGCGCGCGTACGAGGCCGCGGTCAGCGACATCGCCGCCGCGCCGGCGGCCGCGCCCTTCAGGAACGTTCGACGGTTGACGTTTTTACGGGACATTGCGAGTCTCCTTATGCCGGTTAGCCGCGACGCGCAGCGGAGCGCTTTGCATCGAGCGCTCCGCTGCGCGTCGCGGCTAACCGGTTCACGCTATTTGTGCTGTTGCAGCAACCACTCGTACAGCTCCGGCGTATTGTACGCCATTTCCCAGCTGTTGTGTCCGACTCCGGCGTATTCGGTGTATTTCGGATTGCCGCCGGCGTCCTTGAGCGCGGCTGAACCATCTTGCGCGAATGATCGACCGAGACGGATTGGTCGGCGTCGCCCTGGAAGACCCAGCAGGGGATGTTCTTGATGGACTCGGCCTTGGACGAGTCGCCGCCGCCGCAGACCGGCACGATGGCGGCCCAGCGATCCGGGTACTTCTCGGCCAGGCTCCACGTGCCGAAGCCGCCCATCGACAATCCGGTGAGGTAAACGCGCTTGTCGTCGATCTTGTATTCCTTCTGCACCGCGGCCAGCATGTCGAGGGCGCGCTGCGCGTCCTTCGAGTCGGCCTGCCAGGTGCGCTCCTGCGACTGCGGCAATAGGACGAAGAACGGGAGGCGCTTCTCGTTCATTCGCAGGACGGGGCCGAGGCCGACGTAGGTCTGTCGCTTGCCGTCGTCCCCGGTCTCGCCGGAGCCGTGCAGGAACAGGATCAGCGGATACGGTTTGTCGGCCTTGTAGTCGTGCGGCACGAAGAGGGCGTATTTCGCCTCTTTGCCGTCGGCGTCGGTGAAGGTGCGGTCGAGCAGGCCGGTCTTCGGCTCGTCGGCCCGGACCAGCGAGGGAAGGAAGAGCAGGGCCGCCCCGAACAGGACGGCGACGCGCGAGAAACGCATGGAGAGACCCTCAGGACAAGCGCGGCGGATGGAGGGCGGAAAAGAGTAACCTATCATACCGGCCGGCTGTCCGCCACGGGTTACGCGGATTTCCTGGCGCCGGGATCCCTGGGCGGGGCAACCATTGCGGGGTTCGCGCCGTTGCAGCGGCGTGTGGCGTGCGGCGTCCGGGACGGGAGGATTTTGTTGTCGTCAATCCGCCGCAAGGATAGTATTGCGGAGTGCAAATCCATCGACGCGCCGTTGAATGGGCCGGCCCCACCGCCCCATGCGGCGCCGTATGTCTTTCAGGAACCGAAGAAGGCGAGCGATGCGGAGTGTTGAGCGGCGTGCGCCCTTGATCCGCATCCGGGTCATTCACGGAGAAAGTCCATGCGACGGCCTGTCACTTGCATTCTGGCGCTGGGCCTTGCACTCGGCACGGTCAGCCAGGCGCGTGCGGAAGGCAAAAGGGATCCGATCGTCGGCAAATACGAATGGCAGACGACGGGCGGGATCGTTGCGATCAACGAGAACGGCACGGCGACCTCGGGAGACGCCCAGTCGGGCAAGTGGGTGGTCAACCCCTACGTCGCGGGCGGGTATGTGATCATGTGGGACGGCGGCTACGTGGAATGCGTCAAGCGCGAGGGAAGAACGTTGAAGGGAACAGGCCTCGATCCGGACGGGAAAGCGTACGAGGTCGGCGGCGTCAGGAAAGAGTAACGGCGGCGGGGCGACGAAGGGGTCGGGAGTCATCCCGACCCTGTTTCGCCGGCTTTCACACCGGCTTGAGGTTCAACGGACGGGGTTGGCGGAGTCACGTCGTCGCGCCGCCCTTGCCGGCCGCCTGGAGCATCCAATACAGGATCGTTTTCATTTCAAACGGCTTCAGGCCGGGCCGCAGCGACAGGATGCGGGCGGCGATGCCGGCCAGATGCGGCGCCGCCCAGCTCGTGGCCGGCTCCGCCGCGAACGGGCCGAGATAGCCGCGGCCGTGCGCCAGGAACTCGATCTGGTCCCGCGGCTCATAGGCGAACTGGAGCGGGTCCGCGAACAGCCGCTTGTCCACCGACAACAGCGGCGGGGCGAACGCTGCCGGGTAGCTGCGCGTCAGCGGATGCTCGTTGTGGGCCGCCGCCACCACCAGCACGTCCTTGAAATACGCCTCCTCGACGGCCCGCTGCAACTGCTGCCGCCGCTGCGCCTGCTGCAACCGCTGCTCCGGCACGCCCAGCGACAGGTTGACCACCTTGCACTTCCACACGTCGATGGCCCAGCGCAGGGCGCGGATGACCACCTCCACCTCGCACGTCCCCGACGGGCCGAACACGTCGGCCGAGTAGAGACGCACGCGCGGGGCCAGCGTCAGGATCACATCGGCGACCGTGGTGCCGTGCGGCGAGCTCTGCCGGCCGTCGTAGGGCAGCGGCGCGGGGCGGTCGGCCGTGAAGACGCCGCCCTCGATTGGATAGATTTGCACTCCCTGACGGGAGAATTTCTCCTCCAGCAGCCGACGCTCGACGCCGCTGTCGATGACGCAGACCGTGACGCCCTCGCCGGTGGCCCGCGGGTCGTGCAGCAGACGCTCCGGCGTCAGCAGGGCGAACACCTCCGCGAAGACGTCGGCCGGCGGCGTCGGGTTCAAGGCCGGTCCCCCCGACGCCCGTGGCCTCGTCGAGCAGGCGACGCAAGCTCTCCACCATCTCCGTGCAATGACGCACCGCCGTCGTCGCCGTGCCGCAGCGCCAGCACGCGCACCGCCTCGGCCAGCCGCAGCGTCTCGCCGCCGCCGACCCCGGCGTCCGCGTTGCCTTGCAGTCCTTCCTTGAGCCGTTCCATCACGGCGGCCGGCGGCGGATCGTCCGCCCGATCCGCGGCGCCGCGCAGCGACGCGGCCACGGAATCGCTCGCCCCCAGCGCCGCCTCCACGGCGTCGAACAGCACGCGCTGCGTCTGCCGTTCCGCCAGCGCCTGGCGCAGCATCTCCGCGCCGAAATCGGCCGCCGCTGCCGCCAGCCGGCGGTCGGCGTCGTTGAAACCGGCCAGGTCCACTTCGCCGGCCGACGATCTGCTTGTCGAACAATTCCAGCACCACTTGCAGCCCCGGCGCCACGGCCAGCGGCGCGGCCAGCAGCGAACGCCGGCCCCTGCTCGAAGGGATGCAGCTCGATGGACCCCGTCGCCGCGGCGCGATCGAGCTGCGTCATCGCGCTCGGCTCGCTGCAGGCTGACGGCGCCGCCGGCCACCGACCGCGCGAACGGCGCCAGCGGCCCGTCGATCGGCCGGCCGTCGGCCTCGTAGACGCGGCAAATCTCGGCCGGCTCGCGGCCGGGGTCGTAGCTGCGGACCAGCAGCGCCCCGTCGCGCGCCCCGGTGGTGCGCATCAGGAAGCGGAACAGGCTGCTGGACGGCGGCCGGCAGCGGCACGGGGTCGTTCATGGCCGCCGACGCCTGCACCAGCGGCAGCACCTTTTCCACGGCGGAGCGGAAGGCGACCAGCTCCTGGTGCAGCCGGCGCTCGCGGCGGGCGGGCCGGATGCGCTCGAGCTGGCGGCGCACCGCCTGGAGGAACGTGGCCCGGTCGAGGTCCTGGTTCTTGTCGAGGTAGTCGCGGACGCCCATGCGCATGGCGTCGAGCGGCGTCGCCTGGTGGGCGAAGCCGGTGATCATGATGGCGACCACGTCGGGGTTGAACAGGGCGAGGTCTTCCAGCAGCTGCAGGCCGTCGTTGCCGGCGCCGAGGTTCCAGTCGAGGATGGCCAGGTCGATGGTCTGCTGGTTGGCCTGGAGCAGGGCCGACTCGGCGTCGGCGGCGGCGAGGATGCGGCAGCCCAGGTCGGCGCCTTCGAGCCATTCGCGGAAGGTGCGGCGAACCGGCTCCTCGTCATCGACGATCAGGATGGTTTCGGCGGACAGGTCGCCCGGCGGCATGGTGAGCCTCGCGGTCGGCTACTCTTCCCCTTCCCATCTTATATCAATACCTTCGCTTCCCACCAGCGGCCGCCGCCGGACGCGCCGGACTTGTGTTATTTGCGTGAAAATGCGATAGCGGTCGCTTGACGGGCCTGGACCGTCTTCGGATGCTGCTATGGAAGGCCATCTCTTCTGGGCGGGGGTTTGCCAATGCCCATCATTCCTGACGGCGTAATTCGACAGGCGGCCGCGCTGCCCGTAAAGGACGGGGCGGTGTGCCTGGTGACGTCTCGCAATGGCAAGCGCTGGGTGGCGCCGAAAGGCTGCCTCGAACCGGGCAAGACGGCCGCCGAGATCGCGCTGCAAGAGGCGTGGGAGGAGGCTGGCCTGGCCGGCGCCCTCGAACCCGATCCCATCGGCAGCTATTTCTACGAAAAAGATGGTTTTACCTGTCACGTGATCGTGTTTCTCATGCAGGTGACGGGCGAGACGGCGGACTGGCCGGAGTGCTCGTTCCGCGAGCGGCGCTGGTTCTCCGCCGCCAAGGCCGCCCTGCGCGTGGCCGACCCCGGCCTGCGCGTGCTGATCGAAGGAACGGTCGGCAGCAAGGTGGGGTGACGAGTCGAAGGCCCGCAGGGTCCGGCCGCGCTCGTCCGCCGCCCCACGCTGGTAGGCGTCCCGCCGAAGCGAGCCGGCGTCAACGCCGTCATAACCGGCCCAACTCTATCGGTCGTCCCTCCCGGCCGGCGCGGAAAAAAGAGTCGCCGCAACCTTGTGCCGTTCGGAATGGGCATGGTATAGTTGAGGCAACGCGAGGTCGGCTCGAAGGTCGTCCCTCGGTGCATCTCCCATGCCTGCGCAACTCGTAGCGCTGAACGACGGGCCGAGCATCTGGCTGGACAAGCCGATCCTGCTCGTCGGACGCCATCCCGAGTGCGACATCCAGATCGATTCGCGCAAGATTTCCCGCCGCCATTGCTGCATCGCCCAGGTCAGCGATTATCTCGTCGTCCGCGACCTCGGCAGCACCAACGGCCTTCGCATCAACGGCGTCCGCGTCGTCGAGGGCCGCCTGGCGCCCGGCGACGAGCTGACCATCGGCAATCACCGCTATCGCGTCCACTGGGATTCGATCGCGGTCCCGGCCCATCGGCAAGTCCGCGACACCCTCCGCTCGCCGCAGGAATCGATGGACGACGACATGCTGGAGTCGTGCGACGAGCCGGTGCCGCTTGCCGAGCCGGCCAGTCCGCGCCGCCGCTCTCGGCCGGCCGGCCCCGGTCCCTCCGCCCGCGGCGCCGATCAAGACGGAAGAATCGGTCATCCTGCCCGAAAAGCTCGAGTTGGCCTCCAGCGACGCCTTTCCCCGACCGCCGAGCCATCCCCCGTCTCACCAGCCGCCGGTCTGAGCCGCGCGGTTTTTTCCCGGCTTTGTGTGAACCACCCGCGCCCGCTCCGCGTCTATCCAGCGTCGGGGGCGACGGACCCTGCCAGTCCGGTGGTGTAACAGGAGCACGGCGATCTGATACGTCGCCGGCGGCGGTGCGACTCCGTCCCGGACTATTACGGACCTTTGAAACTCCGTTCATCGCGTCCCCGTTTAGCGGCGACCCGAAGGGAAGCGCGTCTCCCGACGCGCTCCCCTTCGGGTCGCCGCTAAACAGTCGCGTCCGCTCGGCCGTTACGCCCTTGTGGAGCAGCCGGGAGTGCTCGTCTGGTTGTCAACCAGAAGGTCGCGGGTTCAAATCCCGCCAGGGGCGCTGTTTGTCAGGTTCGGGAGTGTGCTCGTGGGAGGGCAGGCGGCTTCCAACCCCGCCTTACAGGGTTCAAATCCTTGCCTTCTCGCTGGGGCCGACCGCGGCCGGACCCTTTCATCCTGGTGGTGCAACGGAAAGCATCGGATTCTGCGAAGATTCGGATCCGGGTTCGAGTCCCGGCCGGGATGCTGAAGAGAATGATGAATGATGAACGATGAATGATGAATTAAGAGGGTCTTTGATTCATCATTCATCGTTCATTATTCATCATTCCGACGACGCTGGAGCTGGACGGCGAGGCGGCCGGCTGCAACCCGGTCTGAAGTGGGTTCGACTCCCACCGGCGTCTCTGATGAGATAGGAAACGGTCATGCCGGAGCGCTTACCAGTCCGCCCCAGTCACTTCGCCGCCGTTGATCGTGATCGCCGCCCGCAGCGTCGCTTCCTTCACGCTCGTCGAGACGAGCGCACGGAGCCGTCGCACATCGCCACGTGGAAGATGTGGTCGAACAGGCCGCCGACCTTCGGCAACAATTTCCCCTCGTCAAAGGGGATGTCTTCCGGCTTGGTCCACGGGACCGGCTTCGCCGCTTCCACGATCATGATCGTTTGCGACGTGCCGTCCGTGATGTCCGTCACCTTGATCCCCTCCTTGCCGTCGAAGAACGCCCCCTTGCCGTCGAAGCCCTGGTACGGCGTCTCGTGGTTCTTCAGCGCCTCCTCGGATTCCGTCGGCGCCGTGAACACCTTGGGCATCTTTTCCAGCAGCTTCTTGTTGTTGTCGCTGTCCCACGGCTCATCGAGGTGGAACTGCTTGTAGAGCTCGTCCTCCTCGATGTAAGGCAGGATCATCACGCGCCAGCTCAGGAGCGGCTTGCCGGCCTTGTCGTAGATCGCGTTGGCCGGGAAGTGTTGGTAGGTGTCTTGGTAGTTGTACATGGCCAAGGCCATCTGCTTGAGGTTGTTGGTGCTCTGCATCCGGGAGGCGGCCTCGCGCATCTTTTGGATGCCCTTTAGCAGGACCACGCCTGTCTTCTCCGCGTCGATCTTTCTGGACGCCGATACCTCAACCGTAGAGCCGTTTCGCTCCACCTTCGCCTCCCGCAGCGCGGCCTGCACGTCCTTCATCACCCCGACGACCTCGGCCAGCTCCTTGTTCTTCTCCATCTCCTCCAGCTGCTTCACCACGGCGGCCCGCGCCAGGTCCAGCGCCGCGTTGACCGCCTCTTCGCCCTGCTTCGCGTCCGATTCGCCCTCAAACGTCACTCGCACATTCTCCTTGAGTTCGTCGCCCAGGTCCACGGTCAGATAGGCGTTTTTCGCCTTCAGCAGCGGCTTGAAGGGGGCGGCGTCGGGCGGCAGGTCCGGCGGCGCGGACTTCGCCAGCGCCGCCACGTCCACGGCAGCGACGACCAGGTGCTTGTCGCCGGCCTCCTGCAGCACGCCGGAGAGCGATCCGTCCTTCGCTCCCTCACTCCCCTTCAGGAAACCCCGCACGTCCTCGGCGCGGCCCCGGACGAACGTGCGGTCGCCGACGAAGCCGATCGCCAGATCGCCGTCCCCGAGGACCAGCTTGCGCCCGTTGACCGTTTCCTCCTTGCCCTTGGGGGCGAGGGTCTCCGCCACCTTGGCGGCGTCATACGCCCGGTTCGTGGTGACGAAAACCAGCCACACGGGCCGTTCGACCGACGGCCACAATCCCGTAATGCGTTCCACTTCATCCGGCGCGACGCCCAGCTGTTTTTGGGCCTGTTCCAGAAAATCCGGAGCTTCCTTGGCCAGCTTTTCCCGCGCCGACTTGAGGGCGGCGTTGTCCCACAGGTCCGCGAAACGAACCGAGACCACCGCCACGCCGCCGGCCGGCATGACCTCCTTCTCATCGGCCGTCGCCTTTGCCGGCGCGTCGCCGCCCTGGGCCGACCGTCCCGCCAGCCACAAGGCGGTCGCCGCCGTCACGGCCAGGACCGCCGCCTGACCCACTGCTTTCCATCCCCAAACGTTCGCTGACATGATCGTCCTCCCTTGGGAAGCCGCGGCCCGCTCGTCGCCCGACGCCGCAGGCCATGTGTAATGGTGTTATAGTACACTGACGCCTTGATGGCGTCAACGAAAAACGTTTCGCGGCGACCCGGAGGGAGCCCTCCCCTCCGGGTCGCCGCGAAACGGATCGGCAATACTGTTTATTTATCCAAATCTGCACCGGGAATATCGCCGGCGTCGCGGGTGACGAGGGTGCGCAGGGTTTCCTCCGAGATGCTCCGCGACAGCAGGCGGACGGAGCCATCGCAGAAGGCGACCATGAAGCCGTTCTTGGTGAGGCCGCCGAGCTTCGGCGCCAGTTTGCCCTTGTCGAAGGGGATGTCTTCCGGCTTCGTCCACGGCACGGACGTGGCCGCCTCCGCGAACATGATCGTTTGGCTCGTCCCGTCGGTGATCGACGCGGGATAGCGCAGCTCGTTCCCGTCGAAGACCGACCCGGCGCCGACGAACGCCTGGAAAAACGTCTCGTGCTTCTTGAACGCCTCGCTGTTCGGCGGAGCAAAGGTTGGGGGCATCTTCTCGATGAGCTTCTTGTTGTGTTCGCCGTCCCACGGCTCGTCGAGATGGAACTGCTTGTAAAGGTCGTCCTGCTCGATGTACGGCAGGACCAGCACGCGCCAGCTCAGGAGCGGCTTACCGTTCTTATCCACGACAGCGGCGGGGAGCATCTTGCCGTCGTGGGAGTCAGCGTAGATGATGGATGCGAGGGCCAGCTGCTTCAGATCGTTGCTGATGCCAATCCGCTGCGCCGCCGTTTGGATCTTTGTGACGGCCTCGGCGGCCGCGGCCGCTGTCGCCTCCGGGTCGATCTTGATCGCGGCCTCGACTTCCACGGCGGTCCCTTTTTGCTCGGCCTTCGCCTCGCGAAGGGCCGCCTGAACCACTTTTAGGAGGGCCGTGAGGTAGGGGGCGTCCTCGAACCGATTTAGTTCTTTGCTCATTTGCAAGAGGCCGGCGCGGGTCAGGTTTAGCGCGTCATCGACGGCCGCCGTTCCATCCTTGGCGTCCGCCTCGGTGGCGAACGTCGCCTGGGCGGCCGCCCGGAGTTTGTCATCCAGGTCCACGGTCAGCGTGATGAGCTGCGCCTTGAGCAGCGGCTTGAAGGGACGAATGTCGGGAGGCAGGTCGGCCGGCGGCGGGTTCGCCCGCACGAGCGCCGCCATGTCCACGCCCGCCGCTATGAGGTGCTTGTCCGCCTGCTTCAGCACCGGCGCCAGGGTCGTCGGCGCCTTGCCTCCCGTTTCCTCAAGCAACGCTTCCAGTTGGTCGGGCTGCGACACCACAAACGTATGGTCGTCCACAAAGACGAATGACGATCCGTGTAGGTTGAGATAGAACGAGCGGTCCTTGACCTTCTTCTCTTTCGCGTCCGGCGCCGCCGCCGCCAGCACCGCCTTTTGGTCGTAGGGCTTGAGCGTCGTGACGGCGATTAGCGGCTCCACGGGTCCGGGTCCGCCGGCGCCCTGCTTCGGCGTCGGCACGAGCATGGTCACACGATCGATCTCGTCCGGGCCGACGCCCACGGCCGCGCGAACCGCCTTGGCGGCGTCCGGCAAGCCTTCCGTGAGCTTGGCCCAGACCGCCTTGCCGGCCGGGTGCTTCCACAGGTCGGAAACCCGAACGGTGACGACCGCGAACGTGTCGGCAGGCACGAAGTCGAGAGGACCACTCTCAGCCTTTTGCGGATTGCTTTTGTCAGCTGCGTAGCCGTCCGGCCGCGTCGCCAGGCACAGGGCTGCGGCGAACAGCGCCACCCAGGAGAAGAGGGCGATAAACCGTCGGGGGTGCGTCATGACTGTCCTTTCGGCGGAGACGTGAAGGGAACCGGGCGCACTTCGGCGACCGGCGGTTCAGGAACCCGCTCCTTACAGTGCGGGAAGTGGGCGGCAAAGTCAAAGGAAATGAAGGAAGGCGAAGGAATCATTCCCGCAGCGCCCGCAGCAGCCCCTCCGCCTTGTGCAGCGTCTCGGCGTATTCGTCCTCGGGCACCGAGTCGGCCACGATGCCGCCGCCGACGGGGAACTGCATCCAGCCGCGGCCGACCGTGAACGTGCGGATCAGGATGTTCGTGTCCATCGCGCCGTCGAAGCCGATGTAGCCGAGACTGCCGCAGTAGGGGCCGCGGGCCGTCGGCTCCAGCTCGGCGATGATCTCCATCGCCCGCACCTTCGGCGCCCCCGTCACCGAGCCGCCGGGGAACGCCGCCCGCAGCAGGTCCACCGGCCCCAATCCCGGCCGCAGTCGGCCGCGCACCTCCGAGACCAGATGATGCACGTGTTCGATACGTTTCCAGCCGGCACACCGCCGGCACGTGCACTGAGCCGTAGGCGCAGACGCGGCCCAGGTCGTTGCGCAGCAGGTCGACGATCATGACGTTCTCG
This sequence comes from uncultured Planctomycetaceae bacterium, assembly GCA_963771935.1. Classification (GTDB taxonomy): domain Bacteria; phylum Planctomycetota; class Planctomycetia; order Gemmatales; family Gemmataceae; genus UBA4732. The sequence continues at coordinate 1,208,407 of CAVYVK010000011.1, forward strand.
GCCCGATCCTTGGCGGAGTGCAAAAGATCGTCGATCTGGCGGTGGTCCTCCTCGGGCGTGGCGCCGCGCGGCCGGGTGCCCTTGATCGGCCGCGTCTCCACCTGCGCCGTTCTCGACGCGCAGGAAGCGCTCCGGCGAGGCGCTGGCGACGGCGAAATCGCCCAGGTCGAAGTAGCCGGCGAACGGGGCGGGGTTGCGCTCGCGCAGCCGGCGGTACAGCTCCAGCGGGTGAACGTCGGCGGGATGCAGCAAGCGCTGGGAGAGGTTGACCTGGAAGCAGTCGCCGGCGTGGATGTATTCGACGGCGCGGCGCACGGCTTCGAGATAGCCCAGGATCGGTCGAAGTTGCTGGAAACGCCCTGGAAGGCCGACGAAGCGGATAGTGAAGGTCGGGAGCGGCCGCCCCGTCCGTCCGCTTTGCGCGAGGGGACGGCGGTGCGGGCCGCGCTAAAAGCGCTCTTTACGGATCTCGATTCGTTCAATGGCGCTGCTGTCGCCGTTGCGCCGGGTCTACGTTGCGGGAAGCCCCGTCGAGATGATCCACGCCCGCCGCTGCCTGTGATCGAAGGCGACGACCCAATCGTAGAACCCCAGCGCCAGGTCCGGCGTCTGGAACTCGTCGCGCCGAGGACGGGGCAACCGTTCGATGTGAGTGGCAGAGGTCGTAGCCGAACAGCCCCGCCGCCCCACCCTGGAACGGCGGCAAGCCACGGATCGTTTCCGCGCGCCACTGCCTCAGACGAATCTTGAAGGGCCGTGAAGGGGTCGCCGCCCACGCGTGCCCCATCGTCGTCGTCTACGACCTGACCACGTCACCGCCCCACAACCAGAGGAACGGGTCGGCCGTCACGAAGGAATAGCGGCCCAGGTCGGGGTTGGCGTCGGCGCTGTCCAGAAACAGCAGATGAGGCAGACAGGAAAGCCGAGGCAAACTTCCCATGGATCCGGCGCCGGCGTCAGTTCCTCGACGAGCGGCTGGACCGGCTCAGCTTCCGGGCGTCGGTGGTTCATTGCGACGGCCTTTCCTCGTCCCGCTCGCTTCCGCTTCATCTTAGCCTGATGGCTCTCTTCCGGCACCGTGAGGAAGCCCCAGCGCAGCGCCTGGTCCTGCGTGTAGTTCTTGCCCAGCGTCAGCGCCGTCACCGCCTTGGCCATCTCCTAGCCGAGGTAGAAGGCGTGCGACGGATCCACCGGATCGCGCCGCTGCATCTCGTCGAACAGCGCGAACGGGTCGGTCCCCTCCAGGTGCATCGCGTGGTTGATGACGTGCAGCCGGCCCTCCTCGGCGAACAGGCGAAAGTTGCGGTCGGCCACGCGCGCCGCCAGCTCGGCCAGCACCGCCGCCCCGTGAACTCGCAGCTTCGGGTCGCGCAGCAGCACCAGGTCCGGCTCGAGGTGCTTGGGCAGCACGCGCCGCGTGCAGGCGTAATGCACCAGCCGGCGGGCCAGGTCCAGCTCGCGGACGCAGCTGCGGCACCAGTTGATGACCTGCGTCGTCAGCACGCTGCGGATGCCGAGTTCCTGGCAGAAGCCGAGCAGCAGCACGTTGATCGCCGGCCGAGTCGGCGTCGGTCAGCTCCGTCAGGTTGCCGACGCCCATCATCATCTCGGCGCCGGGATAGCGGCGGCGCACCTCCAGATAGCGCCCCAGCGACTCCGCGAAGCCGAAGCCGATCGGCTCGATCACCGGGTCGATGCGGAACGGCACGCCCCAGCCGGTCAGCGCCTCGACCGTCCGATCCAGCCCCTCCAGCGTGGCCAGCACGTCGGGCAGGACGACGACCTCGCAGCCCCACGACCGGGCGGCCGCGACGTTGCCGCCGTTGACGCTCAGCACCAGTTCGGCGCCGGCCTTCACCGCCGCCTCGACCTCGGTCGGGTTGAAGCTGTCGATGGAGACGCGCATCCCCTCGTCGCGCAGCGCCCGGACGGCGTCGCCGACGCCGGCCCAGGCGTCGCCGGGATCGCAGCCCACGTCGATCACGTCGGCGCCGTCCGCGTGCAGCGCCCGCGCCTGGGCCAGCAGATCCTCGCACGGCAGACGCGGAGCGTGGTTGATTTCGGCGAGAATGGCGATGTCGTAAGCGCCGTAATCGACTGAGCGAGCGGCGCGGCTCGGAAGAAGTCGGGCAGGTCGCGCAGGTCGTTGGGGCCGCGCTCCACCGGGGCGGCCGTGAGCGCCTGCACCGGGGCCAGGTCGCCGGCGCACAGGCCGGGCAGCACCACGCGATCGACGCCGTCCGGGACGCTCAGATGGCGGGCGATCCACGGCGTCGTGGCCAGGGCGGCGACGGTGATCGGCAGCACGGCCACGTCGTAGTCGAAGCCGGCGCGCGGCGCCAGCTCGGCGAGCGTGCGCCGCAGGGCCGTCTCGGCCAGCTTGCCGGTCACGAACAGCAGGCGGAGTGACATGCTTTCAGAATAACCGACGCCGCGGCGGAGAGATGCGGGAATCGTTCCCGGCGGCGCCGGAATCGATCCCCTCGATCGCTCAATTCATCTCCACCGCCTCTTCCCAGTGTTCGTACAGCTGCGCCAGGTGCGCCTTGACCTCCTCGAACGCCTTCGTCGTCTGCTTCACCTTCTCGCCGTCGCGGTACAACTCCGGCGACGCCAGCCGCTCCTCCAGCTCGCGCATCTCCGTCTCCGCCAACGCGATGTCCGCCTCGATCTCCACCGTCTTGCGATAGAGGAATTTCCGCTTGCGCTTCTCCTTTTTCGTCCCGCCCTCCGGGGGCTGACGCCCCCGGCTCGCCGACGCCTTCTCCGGTCGCGCGCGCTCCCGGCTGGTTCCCGCCGCTTCCTGCTGCGCACGCATCAGCTCGTAAGTGTCGTAATTGCCGTGAACCACCTGCGTATGGCCCTGGCCGTCCAGCACCAGCAGCAGGTCCACCACCTTGTTCAGGAAATAGCGATCGTGGCTCACCACGATCGCCGTGCCGTCGAACGCCGTCAGCGCCTGCTCCAGCGCGTCGCACGCCCACAAATCCAGGTGGTTCGTCGGCTCGTCCAGCACCAGCACGTTGACGCCCTGCGCCACCAGCCGCGCCAGTGCCGCCCGGCTCTTCTCGCCGCCGGACAGCGCCCCCACCTGCTGGTACACCTGATCGCCGGTCAGGCCGAACCGGCCCAGCAGGTCGCGCATCCCTTGCTCGACCGCGTCCGGGTCGTCGCCCGGCCAGACCGCTCGGATCACCGGCTTGTCCGCTGGCAACGACTGCAATTGCTGGTCGTAGTATCCGAATTCCGTCAGGTGACCGCGCTGCACCTTGCCCGCGTCCGGCGCCTCCTCGCCCAGCAGCACCCGCAACAGCGTCGTCTTGCCGCTGCCGTTCGGACCCATGATGCCCAGCCGCCGGCCGCGCGGCAGGTCGAAGCTCAGGTCGTGGAACAACGGCTGATCGTAGGCCTTGCTCAGATCCTCGGCGTGGATCACCACGTCGCCCGAACGCCGCACCGAGCCGAAGTGCATCCGCGGCGACTCCACCAGGACGGGCCGTTCCAGTCTTTCGATTTTGTCGATCTGCTTCTGGCGCGATGCGGCCTGTTTGTGCAGTTGGCCGTAATGCACCCGCCGGATGTACTCCTCCTGCTTGTCGATGTACTCCTTCTGCGATTCATACGCCTTCAGCTCCGCCTCGTAGCGCTCCTGCCGCAGCCGCCAGTACTGCTGGAAGTTGCCGGGGTACGACGTGACGCGGTTGGCGTGCATCTCGAAGACCTTGGTCACGACGCGGTCGAGGAAATACCGATCGTGGCTGACGATGAGCATCGCTTCGGGCTGCTTGCAGAGATAGTCCTCCAGCCAGCGCGTGGTGTCGATGTCGAGATGGTTGCTCGGCTCGTCGAGCAGCATCACGTCGGGGGCCGACAGCAGCAGTTTGGCCAGCATCAGCCGGCTCTGCTGGCCGCCGCTGAACGTCTCGACGGGCCGGTGGTAGTCCTCGCGGCCGAAGCCGAGGCCGTCCAGCACCTGCTCGATGCGGTGGTCGAGGTTGAAGGCGTCGTGATGGCTGAGCAGCTCGTGGAGGCGGTCGTAGCGGGCGGACAGACTTTTGCGCTCCGATTCATCCGTCGCCTTGGCTAGGGCCTCGGCCGTGTGGATCATGTCGTCGTGGGCGGCGAGCAGCTCGTCGAGCGCACTTTTCGCCTCGGTGAAGAGAGTACGGCCGGGAGGGAAGTCCGGCTGCTGGCGCAGGAGGGCGACGCGCGCCCCGGCGTGGAGACGCACATCGCCGTCGTCGGGCTTGTCGAGGCCGGCCAGCAGGCGCATCAGCGTGGTCTTGCCGACGCCGTTGGGGCCGACCAGGCCGACGCGCTCGCCGGCGTGCAGCTCGAAGCCGACGTTTTCAAACAGCGGCCCCGCGTCGAAGCCGCGCGACAGGCGGGAGCAGCTCAGCAGTAGCATCAGGCGTTCCGTCGTCCAGTGTGACAAGATGACAAGATGACAAGATGATACGGTGAGCAGCGGGTTCACCGTGTCATCTTGTTATCTTGTCATTCTACAAAGAGGCCGGCCCGGCCGCGGCGCGAAGAAAGCGCAGCACCATACCGGGATCGACGGCGCCGGGCAGTGCCTTCTGGAACAGGGGGCGCGCCTCGTCCTTGCGGCCGTCGAACCAGAGGGCGTAAGCGTCGAGGAAGAGCAGGTCGGGGTCGCCCGGCCGGCGGTCGAGGGCGTCGCGGAGGGCCGTCAGCTGGTCGGCGTAGTCGGCGGGGTGCGGGCCGTAGAGCTCGAGCGGCTGGAAGGTGGCGCTGGGCCAGTCGGGTTGCAGCACCATGCCTGCGTGGATGGCGTCCACGGCGTTATGATACTTGCCCTGAGCGAACAGCGTCTGGGCGAGAAAGAACCACGGCGTCGCCCGGTTGGGAGCGACGGCAGCGGCCTGGCGGAAGCGGTCGGCGCCCCGGCCGTATTCGAGGTTGGCGAAGGCGTCGCGGCCGAGCTTGAGCAGGCGCGCGTACTCGGCGTCGGGGTCATTGAGCGGGGCGGGCGGCATCGGCAGCTCGGGTAGGGGTCCGGGCGGCGGCGCGGGCGGCGCAGGCGGTTTGGCCGGCGGCTGGGCGGGCGGCGGAACAGGCGGCGGCGGGACGGGCGCCGCCTCGGGCGCCGGGAGGGGCGGCTTGAGCAGTTCGGGCTGCGGCCGGCGGTTGGGCGGCGGCTCGACCTTGCGGAAGCCGCCGAAGTGCTGTTCGCCCAGCACGGGCGGGTTGGGCGGCGCCAGGTCGTTCTGAAGGCTGGCCCGCAGCCTCTCCAACGTCCGGTCGTCCGGGTCGGGCGCGTCGAACGGAACTACCACCACCGGCGGCGTCACTACTACCGTCACCTGGGTGGAACGGTAGCTGTAGCCGTAGGGGCCGCCGAGGGAAAGGCTCAGACGGCCGTGACCGTGGCCGAAGCTGAAAACCGGGCCGCCGATGGGATAACCGTAATAGGGAGCGGGATAGGCGATGAAGACGCCCTGGGCCGGCAGATCGGTGGCGGCCAGGAACAGACCGAGCAGTGCGGCGACCCAACGAACGCCTGTCATGCGGGTCCGTCCTTTCCAGCGGAGGTCGGCGACGCCTCATCGGATTATCGGACGGCGCGGCGCTGGGTGCAAGCAAGAATTTGAGCCGGCCGACTCACCCGCCCCCGCGCCGGACCTTATCGAGGCGAATCGCGGCGGTCCAGTCGCTTCAGCGCTTCCTTGGCGGCTCGCGTTCGCTCGGCCTCGGGGTCGCCCTTCGCCAGCTCCTTGAGCACGTCGCGGGCCTCCGGGGCTTGGCTCCCTTCCAGCGCCTCGATCGCGCAGGGCGATCAGGTCCGCCGACGGCGGCAGCTCGCCGGATTTGCTCAGCTTCCGGAGCAACCGCTCGGCGCGAGTCCGGACCTCGGCGGACTCGCCGGCTTCCAGGGCATGGAGCAGCGCCTCCTTGGCCTTCGGTCCCAACGCTTCCAGCGCGCTGGAGGCCTTCTCCCGCGCGTCGAAATCGTCGTCGTCGAGCGACCGGATGAGTCGGGAGATCCGCGCCTCGACGGGCGCCGGTTTGGCCTCCAGACGCTCCTTCAGAAAGCGGACGCCTTCCGCGCCGGACAGGGCCAGGCGCCCCACGGCCTGGTACGCCTTCTCGCCGTCCGTTCCGCTTAGATCGTCCCATAGGGCGTCCCGTTCGGTCGCCGTCGGCGGGGTGGGCGGCTTCCCCGCGGTCAAGGCGGCCACGTCGCAAACCAGGGCGGTGTTGTCGAGCCCGCAAGCCAGTCGGGAGCCGTCTGGAGAAAAGGCCAGCGACGCCGGCCAGCCCGCCGCGGCGACCACGCCGACTTCCCTCTCCGACGTTGGCTCCACGAGTCGCACCGCGTCCTTGCCGCCGTAAGCCAGGAGCCGGCCGTCGGGGGAAAAGGCCAGCGCGCGGGGGTGCGGAAACCACGGCTCGGCCTCGGCGTTTTCGCCCGGCGGCGCCGCCGCCCGACCGCGACTTTTGCCGCTGGCGACCTCGAAGAGCTTCACCCCGTCGTCCTCGGAGACCGCAAGCGTCCGGCCGTCGGGGGAAAGGACGCAATCCGGGTCCCGCATGTGGACTGCACCCATCACCCGGAAGTTCGTGCCAGCGATGTCCCAGCGCGCGGCCTGGATCTTCCCGGCGTCGTCCTGGAACGTCAGGATCATCGTCTTCCCGTCCGCGGCCGGGAAAGCTCGCGCGCCCAGCCGCCCCCCGCGGCGTCCAGCACGGGCAGCTCGTCGCCGGTCGCCACATCCCAGCGATGGACGGTCCCTCTCGCGGCCGCCCACAGCGTCCGGCCGTCGGCGGAGAAGACGGGGTGGTAAATGGCCTCCTCCAGTTGGGGCTTCCCCTTTTTGCCACGGCGGCCCCCCGGCGGACCAGGCAGGGGATTTGTGGGCACGTCCCACGCTCGCAGCTGCTTCCCGGAATCGGCGTCCCAGAGCCGCAATTGGCCGTCGTGAGTGACGACCGCCAGCAGTCCGCCGTCGGGGGAGAACGCCGTCCAGTGGACTTCGCCCTTCAAATCCTCCTGGGTCACGCGCAACTCCTTGCCGGTAGCCGCGTCCCAGCGCCGCAACGACCAGCCGGCCCATTCCTCGACGACCGCATAACGCCCGCGCTCGCGGTTGGTGGTGAGGACCGTTTTGCCGTCGCGGGAGAAGGCGACCGTCAGCGGCCCCGCGCGGTGGCCGCCGAAGACGTGCAATTCCTTCTCTTTCGCCACGTCCCAGACGTGAATGGCCTCGTCGGCCCGGCCGGCCACGGCCACGAGCGCCCCGTCGCTGGACAGGGCGATGTGGCGGACCTCGGTGGGAAGTACGTTGAATTCGTGCTTCGGCTTGCCGCCGGCGGACGCCCAAACGCGCACCAAGCCGTCGGGAGATGTGCTGGTCAGCGCCCGCCCGTCGCCGGAGAAGCGGACGTACGGGAAGTCCATGTCGAGCGAGCCTTCGATCCGCCGTAGCTCCTTCCCCGTCGCCGGATCCAGGAGACGGATCGTTTTGCCGTCGCACATGGGGATGTCGTTCGGGTCCGGCTTGTTGATCACCGTCGGGTCGAGGAGTTGCAGGTATTTCTCATGCACCCGCAGCACGACCAGGAACTCGGCGCCGGGCGAGAAGACCATGCCGACCTCCGCGACATCCTTCGGCAGTTTCGCGCGGGACAGTTCCTTGCCCGTCGCCGCGTCAAAGCGGCAAAGCGTCCTTTGCCAGACGCCAGCGCCTTTTTCCGCGACGGCGAACAGCGATTTGCCGTCGGCGGAGTAAGCGAGCGCTTGCACCAGATCGAGATCGCCCCAAGGTTCGAGGAGCTTCCCGCCGTCCAGATCCCACACCCGGACGGATTCACCCTTCGCTTTGTTGGCACCCACACTCCATCCGCCAGCCGCCAGCCGTTTGCCGTCGGGGCTGAAGGCGAGCGTATTCATCTGATCGGTCAGTCCGCCAAACTTGTGGCGCTCCTGGCCCGTTGCCGCGTCGAAGACGCGGACAGTCATGTCCTGACAGGCGACGGCGACGAGCTTTCTGTCCGGCGAGAAGGCCACGGAAGAATCTCCGGGACGGTAGCCCGCGTATCCGGGGCCTTCAAAGCGCCACAGCTCCTTGCCGGTGCGCACGTCCGAGAGGCGGAGGCCGCCGTAGCGGTTCAACGCGGCCAGGGTCTTGTCGTCGGGGGAGAAGGCGATGTACCAGACGTCCGGCTGGCAGAGCCGCCCCGTTCCGAGGCGGGCGACAACGCCGGACGGCAGCGGGTCGCCCCAGGCATCGATCCGCGCTTCGCCGGCCGCGGCGGCCGCGCTCGACGCCAAGGCCAGACAAAGGGCGAAAGTCGGCGGATGGAAGCGGGGAGACATGAGGCGCCCTCCGGTGGAAGCAGCTTACCGGTTCATTTCGGGGTTCCGGGCGACCCGCCCCCGCACCAATCGGGCGTGACCAGCCACTCCAGCAACCCCTCGCCCTTGGCCGGCGAGCCGTCGAAGCGGACCAGCGCGACGCCGGCCTTGACGAGGTGGACGTGCGCTTCTTGGCGCCGATCAGCCAGCCGAGCAGTTCGCCGAGGTCGGGCTGATGGCCGATCAGCGCGACGTTCTCGCCACTGAGTCCCAGCAGGAAGCGCACGACCTTCTTCGCCTTGCCGCCGGGCGCCAGGCCATTGCAGGTCAGCTGTTCAGGGGCCGGCGCCGGCCAATCCGCCAGCAGCGCGTCGGCCGTCTCGACGCGCCCGCAACAGCGGGCTGCTCACCACCTGGTTCAACTCGACGTGCCGCTCCCGCAGCACCGCCGCCAGAACGGCGCACTGGGCCTTGCCGGCGTTCGTCAGCGGCCGCTCGACGTCGTCGCGCGGGTCGCCTGCCTCCAGGGCTTCGGCCTCGGCGTGGCGGATCAGGTACAGGTTCATCGGAGTTCCTTTGGGGGGGAGCGCCGGCGGGGCGATTCCTTCACCGTTTCCTCACAATGACTTGGCCTATGCGGGTCGCGCCGGCGCTTTCTATAATAAGAGGGCTTCCCCAACCCGGCCATGAAATCCGGGAGAAACGCCGGTTTTTGCCAGAAAGCAAACGCGACGATGAAACGATCCGATATCCGCAATGTGGCGATCATCGCCCACGTCGATCACGGCAAGACGACGCTGGTGGACAATCTGCTCAAGCAGTCCGGCAACTTCCGCTCCGGCGAGCTGGAGAAGCTGGAAGGCGGTCAGCACCACCTCATCATGGACTCCAATCCGCTCGAGCGCGAACGCGGCATCACCATCCTCAGCAAGAACTGCGCGATCCGCTACGCCGCCCCGGACGGCCGGACCTACAAGATCAACCTCATCGACACGCCCGGCCACGCCGACTTCGGCGGCGAGGTCGAGCGCAGTCCTCAAGATGGCCGACGGCTGTTTACTCCTTGTGGACTCTTCCGAGGGCGTCATGCCGCAGACGCGCTTCGTGCTGCGCAAGGCCTTCGCCTGCGGTCTGCGGCCCATCGTCGTCATCAACAAGATCGACCGGCCCGACGCCCGCATCAACGACGTACTCAACGGCGTCTTCGACCTGTTCGTCGAGCTGGACGCCGACGACGCCACGCTCGACTTCTCCACCATTTACGCTTCGGGACGGGCCGGCGTCGCCACGGCCGACATGAACGTCCCGGCCAAGGACCTCAAGCCGCTCTACGACGCCATCCTCCACCACGTCCCGCCGCCGGAGGTGGACGCCGACGCCCCGCTCCAGATGCTCGTCGTCACGCTCGACTACAGCGACTACGTCGGCCGCATCGGCGTCGGCAAGGTGTTCGCCGGCAAGGTCAGGAAGGGCCAGCGCATCTCGCACATGAAACACAACGGCCAGCGCGTCGAGGCGACGGTCAAGCAGCTGTACGTCTTCGATCGCCTCGGTCGCACCGAGACGGACGAGGTGTCGGCCGGCGACATCTGCGCCGTGGTCGGCATCGAAGGCGTGGACATCGGCGACACGCTGGCCGACCTCGACAAGCCGGTCGCGCTGCCGCCGATCACGGTCGATGAGCCGACTTTGGAGATGCTCTTTCGCATCAACGACTCGCCGTTCGTCGGCCAGGACGGGACGTATGTGACCAGTCGGCAGCTGCGCGACCGGCTGATGAAGGAGCTGGAATCCAACGTGGCGCTGCGCGTGACGGCCGACGAGGTGAAGCGCGACGAGTTCCACGTCGCCGGACGCGGCCTGCTGCACCTGTCGATTCTGCTGGAAAACATGCGGCGCGAGGGCTTCGAGCTGTCGGTGGGCAAGCCGCGCGTCATCAACAAGGAAATAAACGGCGTGCTGATGGAGCCGATCGAGTATCTCGTCATCGAGGTGCCGCCGGCGTCGGTCGGTTCGGTGATGGAGCTGGTGGGGACGCGGCGGGCGGAGTGCGTGAAGATGAACGGCCAGGGCGCCCTGACGCACATCGAGTTCACGATTCCCTCGCGCGGGTTGATCGGCCTGCGGACGCGGCTGATGACGGCGACGAGCGGCGAGGCGATCGTCCACCACAACTTTTACGATTATCAGCCGATGCGCGGCGGCATCCCGTCGCGCATCAACGGCGTGATGGTTTCGACGGAGACGGGGAGGGCGACGCCGTTCGCGCTGGATAACTTGCAGGAGCGCGGTTCGCTGTTCATCGGCGGCGGCGAGCAGGTGTACGAGGGCCAGATCACGGGCGAGCACTGCCGCGACAACGACCTGCCGGTGAACGTCTGCCGCGAGAAGAAGCTGACGAACATGCGGGCGTCCGGCACGGACAAGGCGATCATCCTGAAGCCGCCGCGGCTGATGACGCTGGAGCAGGCGCTGGAGTACATCGAGGACGACGAGCTGGTGGAGGTGACGCCGAAGGCGGTGCGGCTGCGCAAGGTGTATTTGAAGGAGAACGACCGCAAGAAGTTCGCCCGGCAGGAGCGGGCGGAAGCGGCGGCGGAGTAGGGCGAGCCGCCGGGTTGGTGAGAAAGGCATTGAGGGCAATGAAGCATGAGTACAACCTTCAAGGAATTCTTACGGGAGCAGGCGGCGAAAGAGGCCGCCCAGGCGCGAAAGCCAAGGACGTCATAGACGAGTGGCGAGCAGCTGTCGAGAGCCTGTTCCGTCAGGTTGCGCCTGGCTCGCCGAGTCCGACCCGGACGGTGTCATTGAGGTCAAGCAACAGCAGCACGAGGTGCGCGAGCCGGGACTGGGCCGCTATCAGGTTCCCCGTCTCGACCTCCGTGCCTTCGGGAATTGGATTGGGATCATCCCCAAAGCACGCCGGACGGTGGGCGCCGCGACGCCGCCGCAAAAGACGACTCCCGAACGGGCGATCGGCCGCGTCGATATCACGAACGAGCTGCGAAGGTACATCTTGTATCGGTTCCGGGACGGGGCCCGAGACGTATGGATGATCGACGACCTGAATTCGGAGCCGAAACCGCTCGATCAGGAGGCGTTCGAGAGGCCTTGATGAGCTACCTCCGATGAATACGCTCGCCGACGCCTGGGGCTGGTACGAAGCGACCAGGAGCAATCTCAGAAGGATGCAACGCCTCGGAAGGAAGCATTGGGACGACCCTTCCTTGGAAAGCGCCTCCCTCTGGCAAGACGACGAGTTTAGGACGCTGGAAGGAGACGATATTGTCAGGGAGACAACGGCGAGCTTGAAGCGGATCGACAATTTAGCCGTGCTCGTCCTTTTCTCGGTGTTCGAGTCGCGCGTGCGGGACCACCTCGCCACACAGATCAAGCCGGAAGCGGACGGCCTAAGCCAGCCCATTTTGAAGGAGGCGGCCAAAGACGCCCTTCGCGGAGTGGAAGAGGGTAGTTTTTACCGGCGAGTGCTGGAACCCCTCAAGCAGCAAAAGCACCTTTCGGCCGATCTCGTCACGCGGGTGGATCAGGTTCGGGACTACCGGAATTGCGTGGCTCATGGCCAGGACGACGGATCGGCCAACAAAGTGACGCCGCAAATGGCTTATGATCGGCTCAAGGAATTCCTCTCCGCACTCGGCATCGCCGCCGAACCTGAGCAGGAGAAACCTCAGCACGAGTGACGTGGCGGCATCGGTTCACTCGGCGAACCATCGGCGGCGTTGAGGGGTCATTTGTCGTCCTCATCGCACAACTCCTCAGGCACCCATGCGTATCGACACCCTGGCCGTGGTCGGCGTCGGACTGATCGGCGGCTCCGTCGGCCTGGCAGCGCACCAGCGGCGGATCGCTGACCGCGTTGTGGGCGTGGACTCCCGGCGGGAGGCGCTGCGGCGGGCGCTGAGTCGTGGGGCGTTGGACGAGGCGCAGCCCGATCTGCGTACGGCGGCGGCCCGTGCGGATGTGATCCTGTTTTGCACGCCGGTGGAGGTGATCGCGGTCGGCGTGCTGGCAGCGGCGGCGGCGTGCCGGCCGGGGACGCTGCTGACGGACGCGGGCAGTACGAAGGCGGCAGTAGTTCGTGCGCTGGACGGGAGAATGCCGCTAGGCGTGGCGTTCGTGGGCGGCCATCCGCTGGCGGGGTCCGAGAAGCAGGGCGCCGATTACTCCACCGCCGAGATGTTCGAGGGCCGGCTGGTGCTGCTGACGCGAACGGCGCTCACCGATGACAACGCGTTGTCACGGACGGCGGGGTTGTGGGAAGCGCTGGGCGCACGGGTGCGGGTGATGGACCCCGACGAACACGACCGGGCGGTGGCGACGACGAGCCATCTACCGCACCTGTCGGCGTCGGCGCTGGCCGGCGTAACGCCGCCGGAGTGGTTGAGTCTGACGGCCGGCGGCTTCCGCGACGCCACGCGGGTGGCGGCCGGCGGGCCGGACTTGTGGGCGGGGATTCTGCTGTCGAACCCCGACGCGGTTCTGGCGGCGCTAGGCCGGCTGGACGAACGGCTGGCGGCGTTCCGGCGGGCGCTGGCGGCGGGCGACCGCGCGGCGCTCACGGCCCTGCTGCGGGAGGGGAAGCAGGTGCGGGACGAATTGGTTTGCTGATGAACGGACCTGGGCGCCGCCTGTAGCACGAGCGAAAGCTCGTGCTACAGGCGGCGGACGGGCCTCTCTTTCGCCACGCGGGCCCCCGTTTAGGACAAACGGAGACGCAACCCCGAAGTACGAGCGAGCCAGGACGCCGTCACTGCATCGCGGCGCGGAACACGCCGAAGAAGACGAACACGCCGTAGGCGTCCAATCCCGTGACATCGACCGGCAGCGCCAGCGACGCCCGCGTCTCCACGCGCAGCGTCTTGCCGTCGTCGGTCGTCACCGCCACGTTGGGGAACAGGTGTTCGGTGGCCTCCTGGGCGTTGGGCAGGCTGCCGACCTCGAATTTCGAGTCGGGCACGAAGCTGTTGACGGTCCCGCCGATCACCGGGGCGATCGACAGCACTTCCCGAATCGTCGGTCGCGGATCGTCATAGGAGATGGAAATGAACTCCTTGGGAAGCTCGGCCAGCGACTTCTGAACGCGCTGGTCCGGCTTCCACGCCGCCAGGTCGCCCTTGGCCCGCAGGATGTAGCCCTGCACCTGCTGCGGGTACGGCGCGATCACCAGCCAGTCCTTGTAGATCACGTAGGACGGCACGAAGATGAAGCCCTGCGCCTCGACCTGGACTTCGCGCATTTCGATGCCGTGGTAGGTCTTCTTCTTGAGCGTGACGTCGGCCCCGCTGACCTTGCCAAGGCCCTTGACCGCCTGGTCCAGCGCCTCCTGCACTTCTTGGCGTCCTTGACCCGGACCATCAGCGTCATGCCCAGCGACAGCGGGCCTTCCGACGGCGAGGTGTAGAACACCACCTTGTCGCCGAGCGAGTCGAGCAGATCCTTACGCAGGTCCAGGCCCAGCGCCTCGTCGGCGGCCTTGGCGAACGCCTTGACGGCCGGCGCCTGTTCCGGATCGGCGATGGCGAAAACGTCCTCGGCCCCGACGTAGGCGGTGTCGTAGAAGGCGCCGGTGTCGAAGTTGGTCATCGACCAGCTGATCACGTCGGGCGGCAGCGGCGGCACGTCGGCCAGGGTGAACGGCTTGCCGTTGAGCAGCGTCAGAAGGCCCTTGCGCGGGCCGGGCATGTCCCATTCGATCAGGCCGCGCTCCGCCGCGCCGTCGAAACCGGAGTAATAGACCAGGCTCTTGAGGCCGTCCAGGCCGAGATCCTTGATGAGCTTGTCGAACTCCTTGCCGCGCGCGGAGGCCGTCTTCGCCAGGGAGGCCACGTCCACGAAGGCGCGGGCGCTGGTTTCAAACTTATCGAAGCTCTTAACGCGCTTGAACAGCGGATTGGAGTCCAGGCGGGCGCCGGCCTGGTGCATCCGTTTCAACACGTCTTCGGGCTTGTCCGAGCTGAGGGTCAGGACGGCGTTGGTCCCCTCCTGCCACCACGTCGCGTAGACGAAGGATTCGACGCCGATGGAGTGGGCGGTGAGGTCGCCGGACTTCACGTCCTTGACGGGCAGCTTGGCGAGGTCGGCGGTGAGGCGGAGGGCGGCGGCCAGCGGCTCCGATTTGGGGTCGGAACCGGGCAGGAGGAGCGTCGCCTGCCAGCTCGGCCCCTCGACGTCGCGCACCTCGGCGGCGAAGATGAAACCGTTTTGGGAGAGGGCGGGCAGCAGTTTGGCGGCCTCGTTGGCGTCGGCCTGCATCTTGGCCAGCTTGTCGGGGGCGACGCCGCCGAGGAGCTGGTCCACGGTCAAGAGCGCGCTGAGGCCGTCCTGGATCTGGCCGTACAGGTCGCCGACGAAGGCGCCGGTGTCGTCCTGCATCATCTGTCCCAGAGCGCTTTTGTCGTAGGCGGCGCGATGGGCCGCGACGCCGTCCCAGCGGAGGTAGACCTGGGTGGTCGCGGGGAGCAACTGTTCGGGGGCTTCCTCGGCTCGGGCGGCGAGCGGGAGCAGCAACAGCAGCAGGGCGAATCCGGCACGGCGTCGCATGGGGGTTCTCCTACGGGGTCGGATGGGTCGGCGCGTCCGCATTAGTATCGCGGCAGTCGGCGGGGAAGGCAAGCAGGAAGTCGGCGCGTTTCGTCCGACCGGAGCCTGGTGCCGTCGCTCCAGGGACTGGGCCGAACCGCCTCTCTCCCGAATGGGCCGCCCGATTCGCCCGCCAAGCCGCGTTGGCGGGTGAGCCTTGGCGGGTAAATGTCGTTGCCCGCCAAGGGCTTACGATTCGCCCGCCAACCCGCCAAGCCCTGCGCCTCCTGTGGTCGGCGGGCCAGGTTCTCGACGGAGCCATCGCGAAGTTCAAGACGTGGGTGCCACCGTCGGAGTCTCCCATTGCCCCCCTTTCCGGCGCCTGCGCCAAACCGTGCGCCAAACGGCTCGCCCCTTGGCGCACCCTTAAGTCCTTGGCGGGCCTGGATTTTTCGGGCCTTGCGCCATTGCGCCAAGGGTCCGGCGCCCCTGAATAATGGCTGCCGTTGAGGGACGATGAAGGCAGGGCCGGGCGGCGAGCGCGGCCGCTCCGGCACCGGCCGAGCCTTGGTATCGGTTCTCCGTCGCCGGCGGGATTCGGCGGACGGACGCGGAAACATACTGCACCTCGACGTTGCGGGGGAGCGGGGCGACGCCGAGTGTACCATGCGGACGAGCTCTCTGGGCAGATCAAAGCGGAGGGGAAATGGGCGTAAGTGAGGGCCGATAGGCGCCGGCGGACGAGTCTACGCCGATTTCACGCAATGCTCCCTTGCCGGGTTCAGTGACCGTGGAGCGCCTCGGCCTGGAAGACGGTTAGCGGCCGTGCGGCTGGCCGGGGAAGCCGGGCGTATGCGCCGTCAGGCAGCCGCTCTTCGGCGATCGCGGTGATAGCTAATCTACGTTGTCCCCTTTTCTTCCCTTGGTGTTCCTTCCGCGACCGGCTACAATGACATGGGCAGGCCATCCGCCGAGCAGGCCGAGGGTGAAATGCCGTTCCCCGAGCCCATAAAGATCGAGGCGAAGCAACGAGCGAATTACCGGTGCGTGGTTTGCCAGCAGCCGTGGGTGGAAGTTCACCACATCCACCCCGAAGCCCAAGGCGGTTCGAGCACCATTGACAACGCCGCCCCGCTTTGCGCGGGATGCCACCACCGCTACGGTGGGAACCCCGATTTACGCAGGCAGCTCCGCGAAATGCGGGACTGGTGGTGGTCGCGCTTCGCCGAGGCGAGGCACGTCACCGTCGATGCGGGCCTCGCCCAGAAAGTAGATGGTCTGCAAGTCGCAATGCTCCTGGGGCAAAAACGACAGGATGAAGTGCTATCCGAGGTGAAGACGATTCTTGTCCAGCAGCTTACCTTGGCCCAGCAACAGGTGCGGGCTTCCGAGTCGCTGCCAGGTGCCCTTGCCGTTACAAGCGGCCTCGCCAGCGGCTTGCCCCCGTTCGTTGCGATAGAAACCAGTCAGCCAACGTGGGTGGAGAGGCGCTCAACCCAGGGCATATACGGATGAGCCCATCATGCCGCCACCAAAGGAAACTCCGCCGCCGGTCCTTCCCCACGATCAGCAATGAAACGCCCGCGGACGCACGAGATCGACAAGGAGGCGATGGTTGTCCTGGAGTCGTTCCTGCCGTCCTCTTGGGTCGTGAACCCTCAGCACCCGGACTACGGCAAGGACTATCTCGTCGAGGTCGTCGAGGATCAGGAGCTGACCGGGTTCAATTTCTTCGCGCAGCTAAAGGGCGAGGAATCCGTTCAACTGATCGAAGGCGGGAGCTTCGTCAGCTTTCCGCTCCAGAAGAAGCATGCCATCTACTACACCGACAAGCTGAAGCAGCCGATCTTTCTCGTACTTGTGGACGTGTCCCGCAAGGTCGGTTACTGGCTCTTCCTGCAAAAGCACCTGCTCGATGACTGGCCCCACCAGAAATGGCGGTTCCAGAAGACGGTCAGCGTGCAGTTGCCCACATCGAACACCTTGGCTGACACCGACGCCCTGCGGGCCGCTGTCAAGGAGGCCCACGACTACATGGCTGCCCGGCACCCGGCAGCGATCGCCTCTGCAATCAGGGCCGAGCGCCAGCGAGTGGAGCAGCTCGACCCGAGGATGGAAGTTCACATCGCCGCCACCGAGCAAGGCGGCCAGATCACTGTCGTCCCAAAGAAGGAGCCCGTGGAATTCACCATCGCATTCAAAGGAGACCGTAATCAGGTCGCATGCAAGTTGGACGACCTCTTTGGGCGCGGCCTGCCAGTGTCGTTTCCGCCCGGCGAGGTCGAGGCGCATGGCTCTCCCTTGCTTGCCGAGGCGCTGAAGCGCGGGGGAATGCACGTTTCAGCTCCGAGCGTTCCGGCGACGGTCACCGTCGTCGCGCGGGACGCGTCTGATGCGGAAATCGGCCGGCTCGATGGGATCTCCGGCCACGTTACGGGCGGCCCAAAGGAGTGCCGATTCGAGGGGGCGCTTGGGAACTCCCCAGTAAACCTGAGTGTCACGGCAACACCGGGCACCGAGACAAGTCAGCTTCGGTTCGGGTTTGACACGCCGCGCTGGCATGGCCAGCCGGTGGGTCTGCTCGCCCATTTCCCCCAAATCGAGGCGTTTTTCAACGCCGCGAAGCGTTGCACTGCGCTGGGCCTCAGTTGCTCGCTCCAAGGCAATGTCTTGTTCAGTGGGACGATGCGGGCCGACTCGATTAGCTTCCTGAAAACCGCGGCGGCTTTCCTGGAGGTTTTGACCAAGGCGCGCGAACTGGCTCAGCACTTCAAGGTCAATCCGCCGCTGCCGTCCGACTTCGGACCAGAGCATGGGCAGGAGATCGACCAGCTTTACCGGCTAGTCAAGGAGGGCGAATATCGGAAAGAGCTGCCCGGCGCACGAGTAACCATCAATTTCTCGCGCATCGTGGCCCAAGACGTTCTCGCAGCGTCCAGGACCGTTGATGGGCCCCTTGTAATACAGTCGATCGACGACCAACGGCACCCGTTCCTTGGCGTTGAGGTTGGCATCGGGAAGGTCATAAACACCTTCACGCAAACCAAGGTCTCGACGCGGGACACAACGCTGAAAAGAAGAATGAAGAACAATAAGAGCGGCGATTGTAAGGTGGAGTTCTCCTGCTCCTCAAATTGCGAGCTCGTCGTGCAGCCGGTGCAGGCGGCCGCGCCTTCCGGAGGAAAGTAAAAAGGGGACATCGTAGAATGGCATTAAGATAAGGCGCAAACTTTTACAGGTTATCCACTTGCGGCGGTAGAGAGCCGCTCATTTCGATCTCGGTGTCGGTGACGCCCCTATGTCAACCCCCTTGAAAACAAGGGAGTGTCATAGGGATGTCAGATCAGAACGCTCCAGGGAAAAATCTGTGTCAGATCATTTTTATCCGTAAAGAGATCTGACGCCGCTTTTCCACTGATTTTCTACGGTAAACGGTTCGGTGCTCACAGAGCAATCCCTCCGAATGTCGCAGCTGTGCTATGAAGTGATTTGGGGTCCGCAAAGTCCCCATCGCCGCCGGGCGGCTGGCGACCGTAGGAAGTCGGTCATCCGGGCGGATGCATCGGATGTGATTTCGGCAGGAGGAATGCAGGGAAGCAATAGCCGGGCGGCGTCAGCGATTCGCCGTGGGACGACCAGGCTCACCCCGCAAAGCCCCGCATCACCAGCGCCGCGTTCTGGCCGCCGAAGCCGAAGCTCTTCGATACCGCCGTCCGCACCCGCATCACGCGGGTGCGCACTTCACCGCCTTCCCCGGTCGTCGCCGTTCGGTCACCTCCTTGCGTTCGATTCGGCGTTTCGCCGAGGCGACGAGTCGAAGTATAATCGGTGAGGTGAACCGTGCCGGAGATGCGCCATGAAACCGCCGATAACCGAGCGCCCCGATGATTCCTGGCTCGACAAAACCTTCTTCGAGAACCAGGCGAAGATCGCCCCGGAAGCCTTGCTTCCTTATGCCGGCCAGTACATCGCCTGGAGCTGGGACGGCAGCCGGATTCTCGAAAGCGCGGCGGACGAGAGGCAACTCTGGGACAAGGTGGTCGCGGCAGGTGTGGATCCGCACCGGGTGGTGTTCGATTACATCGACAGCGTTTGACAGGATGTTCCGTCGATGGCCATGCGCTTCCCTTACCGGCTCGTCCCGGTCGGACGAGGAATCGTCTCGTTGGGGGGCCGTTGGGCCCGGCCGCGTCCCCTCGTCCTCGCCTCCATGATTGGGCCGTCGGGCGCGTACGCTCGTCGCGCCCTGCTGGACACGGCCGCGGACGATACCGTGTTTCCCGAGTACGCGGCCTCCAGGATCGGAATCGATCTCACCGGCGCGCCGACCGGCGAGGCGCCTGGTGTAGGTTCGGGGCCGGTGGTCGTCCGCTACGCCGCCGTGGAATTGCGCCTCACCGACGGCCGGGAGTTCCGCCGCTGGCCCGCCTGGGTCGGCTTCACCGCCGCCCGCCTGAACCAACCCCTGCTCGGCTTCGCCGGCTGCCTGCAATTCTTCGGGGCCTACTTCCGCGGCGACCGGGAAGAAGTGGAGCTGGAAGTGAACGCCCTTTACCCCGGCATGTAAGCCCGCTCACCCCGCAAACCCGCGCATCACCAGCGCCGCGTTCTGGCCGCCGAAGCCGAAGCTCGTCGAAACGCCCGTGCGCACCCGCATCTCCCGAGCGCAGTTCGGTACATAATCCAGATCGCATTCAGGGTCGGGCGTGGTGTGGTTGATGGTCGGCGGCAGGACGCCCGCGTGCAGCGTCAGCGCCAGCGCCGCCGCCTCCACCGCCCCCGCCGCCCCAATCAGGTGGCCGACCATCGACTTGATCGACGACAACGGCAACGCCCGCGCCCCCTCGCCGAACACGCGCTTCACCGCCGTCGTCTCCATCTGGTCGTTCAGCCGTGTGCTGGTGCCGTGGGCGTTGATGTAGTCCACCTCGCCGGGATCGATGTGGGCCTCGTTCAGCGCCCAGCGGATGGCCCGTGCGGCCCCCCGCGCCTCCGGGTCCGGCTTCGTCACGGCGTAGGCGTCGAAACTACTTCCCAGGCCAACCACCTCGGCGTAGATCACGGCCCCGCGCCGCCGGGCGTGCTCCAGCTCCTCCAGCAAGAGGACGCCGGCCCCCTCGCCCAGCACGAAGCCGTCGCGCTGCCCGTCGAACGGCCGCGATACTTCCTCCGCCGGCCGCTGCGCCGGGCTGATCGCCCCCAGCGCCGAATACGCCAACAGCAGCAGCGGGTCGAGTCGGCTGTCGGCGCCGCCGGCCAGCACGAGGTCGGCGTCGTCGCGGGCGATCAGCCGGAACCCCTCGCCGACCGCCTGCGTCCCGGCCGCGCACGCCGTCACCACCGTGTTGTTCGGTCCCTGCGCGTTGTGGATCAGCGAGATGTGGGCCGCCGTCATGTTCGGCAGATACTTGAGCAGCCACAGAGGGAACAACGCGTGCGATCCCTGCCGGCCCAGCCGCTCGGCGTCCAGCTTGCCGTCCGCGTCGCATGCCTTCGCCAGCACGGCCGCCACTTCCGGCAGGTCGATCGGGATCAAGCCCGATCCCATGACGACGCCGACGCGCTCGGGATCCTCGCGCACCAGGTCCAGCCCCGCGTCGCGCACGGCCATGCCGGCCGCGGCCGCTCCGAAACGCGCGGCCCGGCCCATGATTTTCAAACTTTTCCGATGGGAATGAGGGATGTAATCGGCGACGTCGAAGTCGTGGACTTCGCCGGCGACGCGGACGGGATGGGCCGAAGCGTCGAAACAGCGGATGGGGCCGATGCCGCTCTGGCCCTCGACGCACGCTTTCCAGAACGCCTCCTTGCCGATGCCGTTGGGGGCGACCACGCCCAGCCCCGTTACCATCACTCTGCGCATGGACCCTCTCCGCAAGGGCGCGCCCCCTCACCCCCACCCCTCTCCCCTCCGGTCAGAGGGGTGGGGTGAGGGGGAGGACGCCGTTGCAGCGGTCGGAAGGCTCCTGCACTCCACCGGATTTCGCTGCGACTCTTCTCCCGTCATCCTATTCCGTCTATCTCCCATATCTTACCCAAGATGCGGAATATGATGCAACAGGTGTGCCGCTTCGGATCAGCGTCGCCGGGGGAAAATGGCCCGCAAAGTCGCCACAGTCGAAACGGACGAGAACGCTCGCCGATCGGCGCGGCGATCCACGACGGGGAGGATCTCGGCTTTTGAGACGCGGAAGGCGGCCGTTGGAAAGATGGAGGGGCTGTGGTGCGCCTGAAACTGTGGTGCGCCTGAAAATGGGTGGCGATTTCGGTCTGCACGGAGGCAATGGGGGTGCCATGCTTTCGCGGCCATCGAGAGCCGACCGCGCCTGCTGAGGCGTCTGGGCCGCGAAAGCATGATGGGGTCGGGGACGCCATCATGCTTTCGCGGCCCACACGGCTACGAAGACGGCACGCGCCTCGGCAGGCCGCGAAAGCATGGCACCCTACCTCCGATACTCCCTCTCGGTTTCTGCCACGCCTCTACCAGCCACGCCTGAGGAGCCGTCGATGGTGCGAAACGGACGCCGCAGCCGTGGGGTATATAATGCGCCCGCAACTACGGCGTCCCCGTTTCGCAACCGAAGTCGGTCTTGCAAAGGAGTCCTGCGATGCTTTCCGCCCGCTCGTCGCGCCGCGCCGCCGCCCTTCTCGCCGCCCTGGTCGGCTGGGCCTTCCTGGCCGGCCCCGCATCGGCCGCCGACCCCGCCGCCCCCGACACGTCGCTGAAACTCGTCCCCGCCGACGCGGCCTTCTACTCCACCATGCTCCGCAACAAGGAGCAGCTGGACCTCGTCGCCAACAGCCGCGCCTGGGCCAAGCTCTGGGCGATGCCGTCCGTGCAGCAAGCCTGGAAGATCGTCCAGGACCAGTACAACACCCCCACGGGCAGCCTGTCCACGCTGCGCCAACTCATGCAGACCGAGGAAAACAAGGACCTCGTCGCCCTCTTCGGCGACGCCTTCTCCGACGAGGTGTTCTGCTACGGCGACGACGGCTGGGCCGACCTCTTCGACCTCTACCAGGAAACCTACGCGGGCATGCAGTACCAGCCCCTCCTCGACCAGCTCAATCACAAGCCCGGCGACGGCCCCTCGCAGGAAAACCCGATTCGCCCCATCCTGTCCGCGCTGGCGAAAAACCCCGACAAAATCAAGGTCCCTAACCTCGTCATCGGCTTCAAGGTTTCCGACGCGCAGCGGGCCGAGAAGCAGATCCGGCGCCTGGAGCAGTTCGCCGCAGCAGCTGGGCGCCCAGTTCCCCGACTTCAAGGAGCGGGTGAAGCGGACCAAGGTCGGCGACGCCAGCTTCCTCACGCTGTCTCTGGAAGGCTCGCAAATCCCGTGGGACGCCATCCCCTGGAAGCAGATCGAGGAAAAACCCGGCGAGCTTGCCCCGGCCATCGACAAGTTGAAGTCGCTGACGCTGACCATCAGCCTGGGCGTGGATCACGGCTACCTGATCGTCGGCATCGGCCCCTCGACCGAGTACCTGTCCACGTTCGCCGGCCGCGGCCCGCGCCTGGACGGACGGCCGGAGTTCAAGCCGCTGGCCAAGTTCGCGGATCGGAAGCTGACCTCGATCGGCTACTCCAGCAAGGAGTACCTGCGGAGGGTGGCCGGCAGCGCCGACCCGCCAGATGGACGCGGTGATCGAGCTGGCCCGATCCGGCCTCGACAAGGCGGACCTGACCGCCGACGAGCGGAAGGCCGTCCTCAAGCACCTGACCGACCTGCGCACCGCCATGAAGGCCGAGCAGGCCAACGTCGGGGCGGAGACGTCCTTCAGTTTCCTGTCCGAGCGCGGCTACGAGGGATACGCCTACAACTACGGCAAGCACGACGACGCCGGCGACTCCAAGCCTTTGACGCTGCTCGACCACCTCGGCGGCGCCCGTTGATCGCCGCGGTCGGACGCGGCAAGGTTTCCGTCGCGGATTACGAGCGGATGGTCAAGTCCATTGAGGAGGCCTTCCCCGACCTGGACAAGATCGCCGAGGAAAAGCT
This sequence comes from uncultured Planctomycetaceae bacterium, assembly GCA_963771935.1. Classification (GTDB taxonomy): domain Bacteria; phylum Planctomycetota; class Planctomycetia; order Gemmatales; family Gemmataceae; genus UBA4732. The sequence goes on from CAVYVK010000011.1 coordinate 1,231,270, forward strand.
GACCGGCCAGGACAAGGAGCGCTACGAAAAGGCGAAGGAAGACTTCCTGCCGCTGCTGAAGCGGATGAGCGAGACGACGGACAAGCTCTTGCTCCCCGCCCTGGCGGACGGTCAGTTCGGCTTCGTCCTTGACGCCAAGTGGACCAGCAAGCAGTGGTTCAAGGGAATGCCGGAAACCGAGACGGCGATGCCGATGCCGGAGCTTGGGATCGTCCTGGGCGTCAGCGACGCCAAGGCGCTGCGGAAGGCGATGAGCGAGTACCGGGAGATCGCCAACGACGCGCTGACCAAGATCAAGGCCTGGCCGGACGGCGACAAGATCGTCGGCGATTTCCAGGTCCCGCCGCCGGAAACGAAGAAAACGAAGGCGGGAACGCTCTACTGGTACTCCTTGCCGGAGTCGTGGGGCGTCGATCCGCAGGCGGCGCCGACGGCGGGGCTGTCGGACGACGTGGCGGTCCTGACGCTGTCGCACTCCCACGCCGAGCGGCTGCTGGCGTCGCACCCGCTCAAGCTCGACGGCGGCCCGCTGGCCGACCCCAAACAGGCGCTGACCGGGGCGGCGATCATCGACTGGGCCGGCATCGTGGAGGCCGCGACGCCGTGGGTGGAATACGGCACAGGAAAAATCCTTGAGGCCCAGGCGGGCGGCCCGGTCCCGGCCCGGAATCAGGAAGCGGTTCTGGAGCAGGTGCGGACGGTGCTGGACGTACTCAAGTGCTTCCGCGGCGTCACCAGCGCGACCTATCTGGAAGACGGCGTCCAGGTGACGCACCACGAAACGGTCTTCCGCGACCTGGAGAAGTAGGCTCGCCGAACCAGCCCGGCGCGCGGCGAGGGATGCGGTCTCAACTCTCGCCGGCGCCGGGCTGGAATCGAATCCCGTTTCTCAGCCGCCCCCCACGTCATCGGTCAATCCGGTGAAGCCCGGCCCGCCCGCGGCGACGTAGCCGTGGCTGGCCCCGGACTCTTCCGGACTGACCCAGAAGGCGTACAGCTGGCCGTTGGTCAGCCGGAAACGGAACTGCACCGTCTTTCCCGCGACGCGGCCCAAGTCCATTGCATTCTTCCAGACCACCCGTTGCAGCGTCTTGTCGGCGGAAACCGGCGTGCAGTCGGCCGCGCCGAACGGCGCCACGACCTCGCCCCGGTCGTCGAGCACCTCCGCCCGCAGCTCGCCGTTGGAGGCGTCCGCGTTGACGAACAGGTATTTGCCGCGGAACGTCACCGGCCGCGTGGTGAGCGTCCCTTCCTTGGCGCCGGCGTCCATCGAGACGAAGCCGTCGCGGCGCAGCACGGCCAGCGATGTAACGTTGCCGACCCCGCGGCCGCTGCAATAGAAGTAGAGCCGATCGCCGACCACCAGGCAGCAGCCGCCGGCCGATTGAACGTTGCCGTAGTTCCAATCTCCCTTTTTCTCGGAAATCGGGATGAACGCCGCGGCGGTCGGGCCGGCTCCAGCTCCAGCCGTCGCGGCTGTAACCGACGCACACCTCGTTCGGCTTCGGGCGCTCCGGGAACTGCCCGCGCCAGATGGTGAACAGGCCGAGCAGGATGCTTTCGTAGCCGGCGCAGTCGAGGTTGTAGAGTTCCGGCGTCACCTTGTAGTCGTCGCGGGGCGGGTCGAGTTCGTCGGAGCCGCACCACAGCGGCGGGGCGGAGTTCGGGCCCCACTGGGCGTCCTGGACCACGTCGGTCTTGGCCTCCCAGTAGCGGCGGCGGCGCGGCTGGCCCCAACCGTGCCGCAGACTATAGACCCACACCTTGCGGAACGGGTTGTAAAACACCGTGCTGCGGTCGCCGCACGCCCCGGTCGGCTCCGGGTCCGACCAGTGGAGGCCGTCGGCCGAGAAGTGGACCCACAAGCACCATGACTTCCGCTCCGGCCGAGCGGCGGAGCGGAACATCTTGTAGCGCTTTTCGGGTCTTTTCCTCCAGATCGATCCAGACCGTACTGGAATCGCGGCCGCTGGTCTGCACGAGGTTCGTGCCCTTCTTCACGTCCAGCTCGGGCTTCTCCCACGCCACGCCGTCCTTCGAGGTTGCGTAGGCGGTCCCGCCGTCGGCCAGATACCACATCTTGAATATCTTGTCTTGCGGGTCGTACCAGACGCCGTCGCTGAAGACCATGCCGCCGGTGAGGACGGGGTTTTTCGGGTGGTAAGCCGGCCGATGGTGCGTTCGGGTCAGCGTGGACTGGGCGACGAGGAAGTCATCGACGAAGAACTGGCGGCCCACGTCGATGGGAATGACGGCCGGCGGCGAGGTCAGGTAGGCGGGCACGGCCGGCTGACGCGGGATTTCGGCGAGGTGCGGCGGCCAGGACGACGGCAGACGGATGCCGTTGTAAAGCAACTCGCCCGTCTCGGCGGCGACGGTCGCAGACGAGGCGAGCCGAGTCGTCGCCAAGCCGGCCGCCCCCAGAAGGCCCATCCGCAGGAACTTCCGCCGATCCAGGTGCGCTGCCATGAGTCGTTCCCTTCCACCGTCTCAGGGTTTGTCGGCTTCGTGCGCTTTTTTCAGCTGCCGCGCCTGGTACAGCGCCGCCAGCTGCTCCAGCGGAAAGAGCGGCGGTTCCCTGGTCTCGTCATAAGTCGCCTCGGCCGCTTTCCAGTCCGCCAGCATGGTCTGCGCCGCGCCCGCATCTGGCGCACCGCCGCCGCTCGGCCCGGCTGCGTCGAGGGACGGCCCTTCACTTCCCGCGGATGATCGTCGCCGTACTTCTTCCACCAGCCCAGCGCGTCCATCCATGCCGTCTTCACGTCCTCGACTTCCAGCGCGGCGCCTTGGACCCAAGCTCGCGCCGCAGCAGCTCCAGCCGCGCCTGCGCCTGCTCCGCTTTTTCGTGCTTGCATAGACCCAGCTGGTAAGTCACCTCGGCCAGGCCCGGAACGCACGTCGCCCCTTCCAGCAGCGTTCGGACGGACCCCGAATCCTTCCAAACGTCGTCCACCGCCTTGTTGGCCTGCTCCCGCTCTTCCGGCGTTCCGTCCTTCTGCGCCCGAATCTGGTCCGCGTAGGCGGCGATCGCCTTGCTCGCCCAATCGTCCACCTCTTTTTGGAGTTCTTCGTCCGACCCGGCCTCGGCGCGGCGTTTCTTCTGCTGCTCCATGCGAGCGCTGAAGCTCACCAGGTCCGCCGCCGCCTTGTCGAAATCGCCGCGCAGCAGCTGGTCGCGCGGGCCTTGCGGTTCCATCGCGAGGCGAAGGAAGGGGGCCATGTAGTTGTCCCGCACCCGCTGGCCCAGACCGACGTTGTAGGGGAACTTGTTCAGGTCATGGAACGTCGCCGGCATCACGTCCCACGGCGCCAGCTCCAGCTGGAACAGGCGGAATCGCGTCAAACCCGGCGCCACGGTCGGGTCGTCCGGCGCGGTGAACCCCGTCAGCTTGGCCAGCGGATAGCCGGGGGCGGCCCAGCCCTTGTCCCCTCCGCCTTCGTCCGGCGACAGGAAGCGACGCAGCAGGGTCGGGCCTTCCGTCCATACCTTCACCGCCGGATGGGCGCCCTCCGACTTGGCCGCCGCGTCCTGCCATAGTTGCTTTTCACGGTCCAGATTGCGGTAAAGGGAAACGCGCACCGGCGGCAGCACTTTGTCCTGGAGATGCTCCATGCGCGGCGCCAGCGACGACAGCGAGCAAACGAGGTGCAGCTCGGCCTTGCCGGCCTGTTCGGGCGTCACGTCGTAGCTGGGAGCGCCTTCGATTTTCAGCTGCTGGAGCAGGTCGGGCTTGCGAGCCGCGTCGTCCAGTGTGGCGACGCCCTTGCCTCCCGCGCCCGGCAGCGGCAGACCCAATCGCGGGTCGAAAAGGTAGACCTCCGGCCGGCCATAAACCATCACGCCGCAGGCCCACGGATCGGCCGGCGCCGCGTGGCCGTCGCAGAAGACCAGGCAGCCGAGCAGGGCCGGCGGCGCGGCGGCCGTCCAGGCGTCGATCACCGTCCGGCCGCCCTGGGCCTCGACGGCGACCGACATGCCTTCCTTCAGGTCGTCGAGCTTCTTGTCGGCCGCGCCGTCCACGCGGACGGCGGCGGCGCCGACCGGGACGGGCCACTCCTTGCCGGCCTCGTCCTTGAGCGTCACTTTCTTTCCGGCCGAATCGACGTTCGTCAGCTGGAAGGGTTTCGGGCCAGTCGCGTTGAGCTGGTCGAGGAGGTCGAGGAAGACGAGGGCGCGTTCCAGGGACGTGCCGTGAGCTTGGCGCACGACGAACTGCGGCGGCGTCAGTCCGACGTCCGTCGTTGGCGCCAGCCGGACCTCGCGCACCGCCCAGGCGAAGGCGGCGGCCGCCCGGTCCAGCGGCGTCGGCCGCGCCTGCGGCGGCAGGTCGATGCCCAACTCCTGCGGTTCCAGCGCATGGGCCGCCGCGTCCCGCAACAGGAAGGCGCCCGCCAGGTGCCAGCCGTCCAGGAGGGTGTAGTTGTCGGCGCCGACTTCCGACCGGTCCTCGTCGTTCAGCCCCAGCTCCTTTTGCAGCCGATCCAGGGCTTTCGGATCGGCGGCGGAGCGCTGGTCGTCCGGCCGGCTGGCCAGCGCCACGTTGATTTGCTCCAGCGCCTGGCGACAGGCGCCGACGTCGGCGTCATGTTCCAGCGTCTCCCGCGCCTCTTCGAGGGAGTCGGACTCCTGCGGCTTGGCCGGGCCGTTGGCGGTGGTCCCGCCGAAGCCGCTGAGGGTGATGAGGATGGCCGCGATCAGCCCCACGCCCAGCGCGAGCAGACCGAGGGTGACGTAGGAGCCGCCGACGAGGCCGGTGAGGGGGGTGAGCCAACCGAAGGCGCCTTCCGCCCAGGACCGGGGTTCGCCGCTCTTCATATCGTCGTCCTTAGAAGCAAGGGGAACGGAGCCGCGACCGTAAGGGAGCGGTTTTGACCAAAACCGCTCCCTTACGGTCGCGGCTCCGAGACGGCCTGCGCAGGCGCAAGCAGCATTCCACCAGGGCCGGCAGCTGGTCCAGCGCGACCATGTTAGGGCCGTCGCTGAGCGCCTCGTCCGGCCGAGGGTGCGTCTCCAGGAACAACCCGTCGCAGCCGGCCGCCGTCGCCGCCCGCGCCAGGTACGGGACCATGCGCCGGTCGCCGCCGCTGCGGTCGCCCTGGCCGCCTGGCATCTGTACGCTGTGAGTGGCGTCAAAGATCACGGGCCGGCCCAGGTCTTGCATCCACGGAATGGAACGCATGTCGCTGATGAGCATTCCGTAGCCGAACGTGGCGCCGCGTTCGGTCAGCAGCAGGTTGCGGCAGCCGACCTCGTCCATCTTGCGGACGACGTTTTTCATGTCCCAGGGGGCCATGAACTGGCCCTTCTTGACGTTGACGGCCCGTCCGGTGCTGCCCGCCGCCAGCAGCAGGTCGGTCTGCCGCGCCAGGAACGCCGGGATCTGGATCAGATCGCACACCTCCGCGACCGGCCCGATCTGCCTGCTCGTCGTGGATGTCCGTCGTCACCGGCAGCCCGGTGCGCTCCTTGACGGCCGCCAGCGTCCTGCAGGCCGTCGCGCAACCCCGGCCCACGGAACGACTTGCCGGAAGTGCGGTTGGCCTTGTCGAACGAGGCCTTGAACACCAGCGGCAGCTGCAGCCGTTCGGCCAGCTCGGCCAGCGTCTCGGCGATGCGCAGGGTCAGGTCGTGCGACTCGATGACGCACGGCCCGAGAATCCACAGCAACGGCCGTCCGCCGCCGCACTCCAGGGGGCCGATCCTTACGCTTTCCATGCAGTTCCCTCCTCGTTGGAGTGAGGAGTGAGGAGTGAGGAGTGAGGAGTGAGGAGAAAAGACCGATCCTGCCGGCTTGTCTCTTCTCCTCACTCCTCACTCCTCACTCCTCACTCCTCACTCCTCACTCCTCACTATTTCTTCAGCTCCACCGGCAGCTTATCGATCTTCGCGGCCAGGATGAAGTCGTTCTCGGTCAGGCCGCCGACGGCGTGCGTCGAGAGTTCGATCGCCACGTTGCGGTAGCCGGTCAGATGCAGGTCCGGGTGGTGGTCTTCCGCCTGCGCAAGGTCGCCGACGCGCCGGAAGAAGTCAAGAGCGGTCAGGAAGTCCTTGACGCGCCATTCGCGCGCGGATGCGCTTGCCGTCGGAGGTCAGGCGCCACGCCGGTACGCCCGGCAGAAGGCTCCTCGACCTCGTCGGCGCTCAGGGCCGGCACGCCGCCCTCGCAGGGCTTGCAATGTTTCTGGCTCAGGTCGCTCGCTGTGCTAGTCATGGCTCGTTCCTCCTTACCCGGAGGGCGTCCGGGAAGTCATTTTAGGAATGTCCGATCCGGATGGTCCGGCCGCGACGACCCGGTTACGCGGCAAGGCCGGCGCCGCGGACGGGAATTCCGGCGTCCGACTCGTCCGATTCGCCGCCGGATCGGAGCCGTCCCGGCGGCGCGGCCGATGAAGGGACAACGGGAAACCCGGCGGACGCAGCGGAGGGGCGCTCGTGAGACGATTGGGATGGACGGCGGCGGCGCTGGCGATGTTCATCGGGTCCGCGGCCTACGCCCAGCGCTGCGTCTTGCCGCGCCCGTTCGAGCTGGACCGCCTCAACCGGCGCCTCGCCGGCCACGTTGTCGATTACACCCACAACCACGGACACAATAACGCCATCTGGTCGCCGGCCCTGTGTCAGCGCCGCGACATGTACGTCTACCTGCCGCCCGGATACGACCCCTGCAAGCAATATCCCTTGATTCTCTGGCTGCACGGCTTCGGCCAGGACGAACACAGCTTTTTGACAGGACGGCGTCGGCCCGCTCGATCAGGCCATGCGGAGCGGCCAGCTGCCGCCGGCCATCGTCGCCGCCCCGGACGGCAGCCTCAAGGGCGTCAGCGGCTACGTCAGCGCCGGCAGCTTCTGGCTCAACACGCCGGTGGGCGGCCGCTTCGAGGACTATCCTGATGCAGGACGTATGGGACTTCCTGTTCGCGCACTACCCGATCCGGCCGGAGCGCGACGCCCACGCCATCGCCGGCGTGTCGATGGGCGGCGGCGGCGCGGTCCACACGGCCGTCAAGTACCCGGAGCGCTTCGGCACGGTCGTGGCGTTCATCCCGCCGCTGAACCTCCGCTGGGTGGACTGCCACGGCCGCTACATGGCCCATTTCGACCCGAATTGCTGGGGATGGGAACCGATTCCTTCGATCGTCCGTTCGAGGTGCTTGGCCGCTATTTCTTCGTCTTCACCATTCGGGAGCGCAAGGTCGGTCCTCCGCTCTACGGCCGCCGCAACCCGGACACGGCGGCCCTCATCGGCCAGGACAATCCCATCGAGATGCTGGACGCCTACGACGTGCGGAACGGCGAGTTCAACCTGTACATCGCCTACGCCGGTCGCGACAACTTCAACCTTGAGGCCCAGGCCGAGAGCTTCCTGTACCGCGCCGGCCAGCGGGGCGTCCACATCGACGTGGACTACCTGCCGAACGGACATCACGACAAGGCGACGGTGCTGCGGATGTTGCCGCCGGCGCTGGACTGGCTCGGCGATCGCTTGCGGCCGTACGCGCGGAATAGGAGCGTGGTCGGAGCCGCGACCGTCAGGGAGCGGTTTTGGCGCAGACCACTCCCCACCGGCGCGTCCCTATACTGACGGGGACGGTTCCCGTGGCGCAGGGAGATGTCCCATGATGCAGCTCTGCAAGGTCCAGCTGCCGGAGGGCGAGGCGGCGGCGAGCGTTCTGGAGGCGGGGCGAGTGCGGCGGCTCAACGGCCGATACTCGTTGAGCGACCTGCTGCACTCGGACGATCCCGCGAGGGCGGTTGAGTCGCTGCTGGACCGCGTGGACGCCGGAACCCCCGTCGAATCGACGACGCTGCTGGCGCCGCTCGACCGCCATGAGGTATGGGCGGCGGGGGTGACGTACACGCGCAGCCGCGAGGCCCGTGAACGCGAGTCGGCGGGCGCCGCCCGCTTTTACGATCTGGTCTACCACGCCGAGCGTCCCGAACTGTTCTTCAAGGCGCCGGCCCGGCGCGTGGTCGGCCCCGGCGGCGCCGTGCGCATCCGCCGCGACAGCCGCTGGACCGTGCCCGAACCGGAAGTGGCCCTGCTCGTATCGCCGACATTGAAGATCGTCGGCTACACCATCGGCAACGACATGAGTTCGCGCGACATCGAGGGCGAGAACCCGCTCTACCTTCCGCAGGCCAAGATTTACGACGGCGCCTGCGCCCTCGGCCCGGTGGTGACGCTGGCCGACGACCTGCCGCCGCCGGAGCGCATCGTCATCCGCCTGACCATCACGCGGAGCGGCGCGACGGCCTTCGACGGCTCGACGACGCTGGCGGCGATGCACCGCTCGTTCGCGGACCTGGTGTCGTGGCTCGGTCGTGAGACGAGCTTCCCGGACGGCGCCGTGCTGCTGACCGGCACCGGCGTCGTGCCGCCGGACGACTTCACCCTGGCGCCGGGCGACGAGATCGCCATCGAGATCACGGGGCATCGGGCGATTGGTGAATCTGGTAAAAGTAGTGTATCGGTGTTCGGTGTTCGGTGTTCAGCAAGACAGGCGACTGTGCAGGCGTCTGCTGAACACCGAACACTGAACACTGAACACTGAGGGCGATAGCATCATGATCAAAGGCATTCCCGTATCGCCGGGCGTGGCCGTGGCCCGGGCGTATTGCCTCAACCAGGCGCTGGCTCGACGCGAACCCATCCACCTCACCTCCGAGGCCCTCTCCGCGGAGGTCACGCGCTTCGACGCCGCCTGCGCCGCGGCCGGCCGTGAACTCGACGCCATCGTCCGCCGCGTCACGCAGCAAGTCGGCGAGGACGAGGCGGCCATCTTCCGCGCCCATCAGCTGCTGCTGCGCGACCCCGCCTTCGTCGGCAAAGTCCGCGCCGCCGTCATGGACAAGGGCATCGACGCGGCCGCCGCCGTCCAGCAGACCATCGAGGAATACAAGGCCCTCTTCGATCATATTACCGATACGTATATTCAAGAACGGGTCGCCGACCTGCGCGACGTCGGCGCCCGCATCCTGACGGAGTTGGCCAAGCAGGAGAGCCGGCCGCTCCTGGACATGGCGGAGCCGGTCATCCTGTCGGCGCCGGAAATCCTGCCGTCGCAGGCCATCAACTTCGACCGCAAGCTGGTGGCCGGCATTCTTACCGAACGCGGCGCCGCCACCGGCCACGCCGCCATCCTGGCCCGGTCGCTGAACATCCCGGCCGTCTCCGGCCTGGACGGCCTGATCGCGCCAGGTGAAGACCGGCGACCTGATCGCGCTGGACGGCCGTGAGGGCCACGTTTACATCAACCCCGGTCCCGAGGTCGTCTCCGCCTACCGCAAGCTGCAGCGCGAGTACAGCGATCTGGTCGGCCGGCTCGTCGGAACGCCTGCGACCGGCCGGCCGTGTCGAGGGACGGCGTCGCCGTGGAATTGCTGGCCAACGTCAACGGCGTGAACGACGCCGAGGCGGCCGGCTCAGTCTGCGCGGCCGGCGTCGGCCTGTATCGCACCGAGTACCTCTTCCTGACGCACCCGTCGGTGCCTGACGAGGAGGAGCAGTACCGGGCGTATCGCTCGGTCATCGAGTCAGCGCCGAACCGCGCGGTGACGATCCGCACCATCGACCTCGGCGGCCGACAAGGCGGTGCCGTACTTCGGCCGCGAGGGCGAGACGAACCCGTTCATGGGCTTCCGCAGCATCCGTTTGAGCTACGCCTACCCGGAGTTCTTCCGCACCCAGCTGCGCGCGATCCTGCGGGCCGGCCTGGACGGCGCGGTGGAGCTGCTGTTCCCGATGGTCAGCACCCTGGAGGAGGTGCGCGACATCCGCCGTATGGTGGAGAAGACACGGGTGGAATTACGCCAATCGGGAGTGCCTTTCGCGGAAGATGTCCCGCTGGGCGTGATGATCGAGGTGCCGGCCGCGGCGTTGTGCATCGAGGAGATCGTCCGCGAGGTGGACTTCGTCAGCATCGGGTCGAACGACCTCATCCAGTACCTGATGGCGGCCGACCGCGACAACCCGAAGGTGGCCCACCTGTGCGAGCCGTTCAGCCCGGCGCTGTTGCGGCTCCTGAACCACGTCATCGGGGTGTGCAACCAGCACGGCAAACCCGTGACGCTGTGCGGCGAGATGGCCGGGCGGGCGCGATGCTGCCTGCCCCTGTTCGGCATGGGCCTGCGGCGGATGAGCATGAGTCCGGCGTTTCTGCCTTCGATCCGCGAGCTGGTGCGCCACACCACGCTTACCGTCGCGCAGGAGACCGCCCAGGCCGTGCTGCGCATGGCGACCGTCGCCGAGGTGCGTTCCTATCTGACCGCGAAGGTGCGCGAAATCTGGCCGGACATGAGGCTGCTGGATATGGGGGAGTGATTTCGGAAGGATGAACGATGAATCCGATCCGGAATTCATCATTCATCGTTTGCTTAGGGTGAAACCTCATGAGCGGCATCGATCCGAGCGACTTCGAGAGGGCCTCCGCCGAATCGGCTGAGCCTGGGTTTTTTGCCGATTTCTGGAACTTCCTGCGCCACAACAAGAAGTGGTGGATCCTGCCCATCCTCGGGGTCTTGCTGGTTCTGGGTCTGCTCCTTCTCCTCTCGACTAGTGCCGCCGCGCCGTTCCTCTACACTCTGTTCTGAGCGTGCCGTCCTTTTGCGCCGCCCCCGGCGGACGTCCTTATCCCCTGCTCGTCGGACGGCATCCGATCCTTCCGCCCAGGCGCTTTGCCCGAGCGGGGTCGTCACGGCGAACGGCGGTGGGGAAAGTTGTCGGTGTTTGTGGCGGGTGCGCGAATGGTTTCTGGCGCCTCGCCGCTGGTAGGCCCGTGCTGAAGCACGGACCTACAGGCAAAAGCCCCGTTCACGGGGCTGGAGGCATGGCAGCCCCGTTCACGGGGCTTTTGCCTGCAGGCCCGCCGTTGACGGCGGGCCGGACTTTATGGCGGCGAGGTCTTCTGTACGGCCTTCCGCAGTTCGGCCAGCGGCCCGCGCCGTTCCTCTTCCGTCATGTAGAAGTGATAGCCGAAGTCGCCCGGACGGACGCCCAACCGATCTTGCAACTCCTTGGAGGCGAATTGGCGGTTGATCAGGTACGGGTCGTCCAGCGCGTCGAGGAGTTCGGGGAGGGCGCGGGCGTCCGCGGCCCGCGTCAGCGAATCGACCGCCACCAGCCGCACCGACTCGTTGTCGCTCTTCAGCCAGCCCCGCGCGACCGGCCGGCCGCGATCCGGGTAGGCCGACGCGATCTTCGTTTCGTCGTATTTCGCCCCGTACCACTCCTTCAGACGGCCGAGCGTCCAGTCGATGGTCTTGTCGGTGTGGCACTGGTTGCAAGCGTTGGGGTGGTTCGACTCGATCATGTCGGCCCGCGTCGGCGAGTAAATCATGTGGGTGCGGACCACGTCTTGCAGCCCCTCGTTGAGCCGCGGCATGTGGCAGTTCAGGCAGCGCGCCCCGTCGCTGCCGGCCGGGTGGTGCGTGTGAGCGACGCGCGCGGCCGTGGGCGAAAACTTGCCATGACACTTGAGGCAAACGGCGTCGTCCTCGTCCGGCGTTCGCGTCCACTTCGGCCCGGTCGCGTGGTGGGGTTCATGACAGTCGATGCATTCGAGCTGCGAGTAGCAGCTGCCGCGCATCGCGTCGGAGTACTCCACCGAGTTCCAGGTGGACATTCCCGCCGCGAAAGCGGGCCGGCCCCCCGTGTGGCAGCGGCCGCACGCCCAGTTGACGTTGTCATGCGTCGGGCCGAAATCCAGCGGCTTGCCGTCCGTTTCCACGAACAGGTACGGGCTGCTCGGGTAGAATTTCGGCGGTTTCGTCCCCTGGCTCTCCACGTGCTCCCGCGCGCCGAGATGGCAGGCTTCGCAGCTCACTCCAAGCGTCACCGCGTGATGCGGCGCAGTCCCACGAAAACATGGGGTTCTGCCTCGTCCCCTGACGCATGGCCTCCACCATCGACGGCAGCGCATCCGGGTGCGCGTCCTGCAGGTAGTTCCGTATCGACCAGTGCATGGGCAGGGGGGCGTGTTGCCCCATTTGTGCGGGGCGCCGGCTCAGCATGTCGCCGAGGGCGAACGTCGTATGGCAGTGATTACAGCTGGAAGCGTACTCCGCGTAGAACGGGCCGGCCTCGGGAGGCTCGAACGGGTCGGCCCGGTCGGCGTCCGGCTTTTCGGGGCCGACATGCACCGTGGGGCACCACTCCTTCGCGCCCAACCAGTATCCGAAAAAGAGGACATGATCCTGGTGGTAGAACGGATGGTCTGACGGCTCCGGCCCTTCCGTCAGCCGGCCGACGTAATACTGGAAGAAGCGGGAGCCGATCGTCTGGGTGATGCGGTAGACGCGGCGCACGTCGTTGCGGTCGAGCCGCATCCGGAACTCGCCGTCCTCACGGTAGAAGGTCGCCCGGCCGCCGCGGTAGGAGATCGAGACGCCGGAGAAATCGCCCTTGACCGTCTCGTCGTCGGCCAGGGCGTTCATCCAGCGGTGGGGGTGGGCCGACCAGGCCTTGTAGTTCTCCGCGTGGCACTTCTGGCACGCCTCGGGGCCGGCGTAGTCCGACGGGCGCACGTTGCTTTGGGCGCCGGAAGGCCGCGCGCCCTCCAGGGCCTGCCCGGGCAAGTCGTCCCACCACACCTCCAGACGGCGTCCCTTTGCCAGCGATTGAGGAGAGAGGAAAAGACGCTTTCCCAGCGGGTCCGGAGCGGCCGTCGGCGGGCTGGGACCGACGACGAGTGGAAAGACCACTCTTCCCAGCGCGAGGACCAGTAAGCCCACGCTGAGCAAGACGCCAGCCGCGAGCAGGATTATCCGCGCCGGTTTCTTGGAAGGGCGCTCAGCGGATCCAGACATTGGCGCACTCACGCTCCCCAAACGCAGGCTCGTCAACCGATCTTTCCCAAAGGAAAGCGCCCTGGAAGCTCGGCTGCAACGCCAGCGGTTGAGGCTACCACAGCGGAATAACGGTTGCAAAGATCTTCCTGAAAAATACGTCGCCGCATTGCCGCGCAAAGCTGACAAGGCCCTTGCTCGAAACGCCCGTTGGCCGGCGGCCGCCTGTGAACTATCCGTACCGAAAATGCCGCGATGATATCAGAAGACTGCTTGGATGGAGCGCCGAACTTTCGGCGCCGACAGTTCGCCGACAAAAAGCTGTTAGGAGTTTGAGCAAGCCTGCCAAGACGGCGTTTTCGGTAGGGACAGCGACCCTCCGCACAACAGAGCCGCGACCGTAAGGAGCGGGGCGAAAACCGCTCCCTCACGGTCGCGGCTCTGACATCCCGCTGACAGGGCCTGCGCTCGGCGGCTGAGCCGGGGCGAGCGGGCCGGGGTCGCCCTGGCAGATGAAGGCGCCCCAGTAGAACGGGGCGGCGTATTCGGGATTTTCGCGCAGCGTCTGCTGGGCGTTGCGCAGGGCGTCGGCCTTGCCTTCGCCGGCCAGCAGGTGGCCGTAGAAGTCGATCATAAGCGCTTGCGTCGCGTCGTCGGGCACGCTCCACAGGCTCATCACGAGCGTCTTGGCCCCGGCCAGGGTGAACGCCCGCTGCAGGCCGAAGACGCCCTCGCCGACCTGCACGTCGCCGAGGCCGGTTTCGCAGGCGCTGAGCACCACCAAGTCGGTCGCCAGCAGGTTCAGGCCGGAGACGTCCAGGGCCGTCAGCATCCCGTTGTCGGCCTCGTCCGGCGGAAGGCCGCCGCGCAGGAAGGTATTGACGCCGGCCAGCGCCAGGCCGGACCACAGCAGCGAGTTCTCGCGCAGCTCGCCGCGCAACTGGCCTGACTCGTCGCGGAGCCGGCCCCAGTGCTCGCGGTCGGGGTCGAGCATCTGGTCGTGCAGGAAGAAGCCGTGCGTCGCCAGGTGCAGCAGGCGCGGCGAGCGGATCGTCTCCAGCAGCGGCTTCTTCAGCACCGGCAGCGGCTTTCCCGCGTCCGGGCCGTCGAGCCAGGGGCTGACGCCGAGGAGGTCGGCGACGGCCCGCCCCTCGGCCCGCGTGCCTTCGAGCCGCCCGAACTGCCACTCGCCGCGCGGCAGGTCGCGCGAGGCGCGGCCGCGTGGTCCGTCGGCGCGGTGGACGGGGACGCCGCCTTCGGAGCCGAGGTCGAAGTCGGGGTCGCACAGGACCAGCGGGGCGGCGGGCGGGCCGCTGACGGGGGCGGCGAAGCGCAGCACGTCGCGGCCGGCGCCGACGTAGCTGATCGGGAAGCAATCGCCGAGCAGGCGGCCGTCGTCGGTGGGCAGGACGGCGAAGGGCAGCTGCGTCAGCGGCCCGTCGGGGGAGAGCAGCAGCCGAGTGCGTCCGCCCAGGACCGGCAGCAGCGGGTCGAACAGCGCCGCTCGCAGCGCCTTGCCTGCGCAGACTCCGCCGGCGTGCCGGGACGGCGGTGTACCATGTTGCGCGTCGTCTCGTCCGGCGCCGTCGAGTCGGGGTCGCGGTCCTCGGGGGCACGGCGACGCGGCGGCGGAATTCGGTGATCCCGTCGTCGATCGGGGCGGCCGGGCCGAGATCGACCATCCCCGCACGGTCGGGGTCGCCGGCCGGCAGGACAAACGCCAGATAGCGAGCCTCGCCCCATTGCCTCTCGCCCAGCGCCGACCGGGCGTGGAAGTTGAATTCGTCAAACCGAACGAACTCCACCAAGGTGAGGCCGTCGCGCAGCAGGGCTGTGGCGACGGCACCTCGGTTGGCGGCGCGGAGCCGCTGCTCCAGGTTCATCTCGGGGATCTTCTGCATCAGCTCGCGCTCAAGCGTCTCCCGGCGCGCCTGCCACTCGGTCAGCAGGCGGCGGTGGGCGTCAACCCCCTCGGGACCGGGACCGCCCAGCGACTTGCAGCCGATCTGGGCGTTGAGGGTGTTCAGTTCCCGTAGTCGGGGCTGGAAGTGGGGGTAGGGGCCGGCGAGGACGGCGTGTCGGCCCACGGCGTCGGCCTCGGCCCGAATGGCCTTGCGCCGCAGTACCACGTCCAGGGTCTCGCATGCGGCGAGTGCCGACAGGCTTAATTGCTGCCGGACCAGCGAGAGCAGGCATCGCACGTTGGCCTGAGGTTGGCGGAGGAATTGCTCCCGCTGCCGGTCGGTGCCGAGGGAGAAGACCTGCCCAATCATTCGGTCGTCAATGGCGGCAGCTTGAAACATTAGACTCCAGGCTTGATCCACCCGGCCCTCGGTGGCGTACAACGTGGCCAGGTTGTTGAGATTGGTAGCCGTGTCGGGGTGGTCCGGGCCGAGCGCCTGGCGGTAGATCTGCAGGGCCTGCTCGAGGTACGGCCGCGCCCCGGCGTAGTCCCCCATGGCCTGGAGCAGCAAGCCCAAGTTGTTGAGGCGGCCGGCCGTGGCGGGGTGGCCGTCGCCGAATACGCGCCGGCCGATTTCCAGGGCCCGCTCGTAGTACGACCGCGCCTCAGGATAGTCTCCGATGACGTGGAGGAGCGCGGCCAAGTTGTTGAGGCTGATCGCCGTGTCGGGGTGGTCCGGGCCGAGCGCGCGGCCATAGACCTCTACGGCCTGCTCAAGGTACGGCCGCGCCCCTGTGTAGTCCCCCGCGGCCTGGAGCATTACGCCCAGATTGCAGAGGCTCTCGGCCGTGTTGGGGTGGTTCAGACCCAGAAGTTGCGTGGCCAAACGAAGAGCCTTCGTGGCGGCGCCGAGCGCTTCCCCGAAGCGACCCTGCTGGTGAAGCCGATCCACCTCCCGATTCAACAGTTCGACCTGCTCTTCTGTGCTGTGTGACATGCTGTTTCCTCTGTTTACACGTTGTGTTCCACCTCCAGCACCGCCGTCGCCCACTCCTCCGGCCGCAGCCCCTGCACCGCCTTCTTCACCCGCGCCATGTTCCGCGTCGCCGTGTACTCCGCCGACGGCGCCAGTTCCTTCCCCGACGCCACCGCCCGCAGGTCCGCCTCGCGCAGCGGCAGCGGCCGCGCCGTCCACAACGCGAACAGCCGCTCCGTCCCCGTCGGCGGCTGCATCTCCACCTCCGCCGCCTCCACCGGCCGATCCGCCGCGATCGCCGACGCCTTCGCCAGGCCGCCTAGCGCCTCCGGGTGCAGCAGGTTCAGGTCGCCCGTCGGCCCCACGTTGAACACCGTCACGTAACCCGCCCGCTCCGACTCCACCACCACCCGCACCACCTCGCCCGTCCGCAGCCGCACCCCCTCCGTCGGCGGCGGCGGCGCCTTGCGCACCATGTTCCGCGTCCGCGCGGCCGCCGGCCGATGCGTCGTCGCCGCCCGCACGAAACCGACGCCCTCCCGCCGCTCCACCGTAAGGTGCAGCCACGCCGTCGGCCGCGACGCCAGATCGTCCGCCGCCAGTCGGTTCAGCGCCCGCGCAGCGCCGTGCGAAAGGCGTCCAGCCCCGGCCGCGCCGACGGGTCGGCCGTCAGCCCCGCTCGGATCACCTCCTCCAGCGGACCCGGCACGCCGGCCCACCGCGCGTCGTCCGCCGCCAGGCCGTCCATCGCCTGGGTCACGAAGTCCATCCGTCCGGGACCGGGATACGGCGCCGTCCCCGTCAGCAGCCGGAACAGCGTCGCCGCCAGGCCGTACACGTCCAGCTTCGGCGATAGGCCGCCCGGCCCAAAGGCCTCCGGGGCCATGTACGGCAGCGTGCCGACCACTCCGGGCGCTGACGCATCCCGGCTCGCCGACGCCGCTCCGAAGTCGGTCAGCAGCGCCTCGTCCCGCGCCGGGTCGAACAGGATGTTGGCCGGCTTGATGTCGCGGTGGACGACGCCGGCCGCGTGGGCGTGCGCCAGCCCCTCGGCCACGTCGGCCACGTACCGCGCCGCCTCCGGCCACGGCAACGCCCCTCCGAGCGCCAGCCGGTCCTCCAGCGAGCCGCCCGCCACGTACTGCATCACCAGCCACGCCTCCGGCCCGTTGTCGCGCCAGGTGTAGACGCGCACTAGATGGCGATGCTCCAGTCGGCCGAGGATTTGCGCCTCCCGAGCCAGAGCCTCAAGGCGCACGGGGTCGCCCGCCACGCGGAGCGTCTTCAGCGCCACGAAGCGGCTGCCCAGCTTGATCTCCTCCGCCAGCCAGACCCGGCCGTAGCCGCCGCCGCCCAGCGGCGGAGGAAGCGGAACTCGCCGGGGAAGGGATTCGGAAGCGTCTCCGCCTCGGCCGGCCCCTCCGGCGGACCCAGCAGCCCCGCCTCGCTGCCAAACGATTTCGTCGTTTGTTCCAGCCGCCGCAGCAGACCCGCCACGGGCGGTTCCACGACCGTATCCGCCGGCTTCACGCCCTGCTCCAGCGCCTCGAGCAGCGCGATCAACACTTCCTCGGTCGGGGTCAGCGGCGGCTCGCCCCACTGTTGCAGCTCCTCATGCACGTTCATGTTCGGTCGTCCTCCAGCAGCCCGCGCAGCTGCTCCAGCGCCCGGAAGAACAGCACCCGCGTCGCCGCCTCCGACGCACCGAGGCGTTCGGCGATTTGCGCGTGCGAAAGGCGGTCGATCAGATGCAGCTCGACGACCTGCCGCCGCCGCTCCGGCATCGCCTCCAGGGCCGCGAACACGCGCAGGATCTCCTCCGCATGGTGCAGCTGATCGGGCGGCGTCCGCGGCGCCGTCGGCGCCGAACCGCCGGGCCGGGACAGCGGCAGCCCGTTCTTCCGCTTCCAATCGACGGCGGCGCCGTGCGTGATGCGGCGCACCCAGGCGACCAGCGCGGCCGCGGTCGTCCCCTGAAAGCCCGGGAACTGCCGGCAGATGAGGGCGACGGCCTCCTGCGCAACGTCCGAGTCCGCCTGGCGCTGCGCCAGGTCATGGCCAAGCCAGGAACGCGCCAGCGCCTTGCAGTAGGCCCGCAGCTGGCCGATCAGCCGTTCGAACGCCGCGGCGTCTCCCTGCCGCGCCGCCGCCAGCAGGGCGGCCAGATGGTGAGCATCTTCTTTGGGCATGACATCTCCCCTGGACGGCCTCGCAGAAGGGTCGGGGAACGGAGCCGAAACGTTACACGACCGCCGAACCCGTCTTGGAGGATAATAGCGCGTCGGGGCGTAAGCAATCAAGAAGCATCGTCGCCTTCGGCGTCCCGCATAAAGAAAAGAAGCCGGCGGCTTGCGGCCGCCGGCTTTGGGGAATGTGTTGGGGGGAAGTGGAGTCTTGGTATGCAGGCGGGCCGCGGGAAGAGGCCCGAAGGGTCACTGATTTCAACGCGATGACGTATTGCAACCGCCGTGCCAATGTCGGCCGAAGCCGCAGCACAATCGGCATAAGCGCTTGACATATCAGGGATTGAAGCGTAATCAGCCGTTCTGGCCGCGCCGGCGCGCCGGCGCAGATTGTAGCAATTACAGCCGATGTGCGGACAATTGCACAATGCTGTACCACGGCGTGCGCCGCCTGCTTCCCTCGTCTTGCAATGCTTACTTGCCTCGCCGGTCGGAGCTGCGACCGTCAGGGAGCGGGGGACGGTGCAGGGACCGCGCCCCGCTCCCTGACGGTCGCAGCTCCGACCGGCGGCCTAGTGGAGCATTTGTAGCGTGCCTGCGCTGGCAACCCCGCTCCCTCTGCGGTAATCTGAATCGAACGACGGCCCGTCTTCTCCCCGTGGTTCGACGCACATGATCGGCGCACGACTCGGCCCGTGGATCCTCGACAAGGAAATCGGACGCGGCGGCATGGCCAGCGTCTACCTCGCGCACGCCGACCCGGCGCCGACCGATGGGCCGACCGTCGTCGCCGTCAAGGTGCTGGCGCCGGAACTCGCCGTCGAACAGGGCTTCGTCCTTCGCTTCGAGCGCGAGATCGAAATTGTTCGCCGGCTCAACCACCCCAACATCGTCCGCTTTTTCGACTCCGGAATGTGTGACGGTCGGCCGTGGTTCGCCATGGAGTACGTCGCCGGCCCCAGCTTCGACGCCGTTCTCGAGGAGCGCGGCCGGCTGCCGTGGCGCGAGGCCCTCGAACTGGCCTGCCAGGTCGCGCCCGCCCTCAAGCACGCCCATGACCGCGGCGTCATCCACCGCGACCTCAAGCCCTCCAACCTCCTCCGCGCCCCCAACCCCGCCGACTCGGACGGTCCCGGCGTCGTCAAGCTCGGCGACTTCGGCGTCGCCAGTCTGTTCGCCGGCCGACACCTCACCGTCACCGGAGGCGTCGTCGGCACGGCCGAGTTCCTCTCGCCGGAACAGGCGGCCGGCAAGCGCGTCACCGCCCGCAGCGATCTCTATTCGCTCGGCGTCGTCCTCTACACGTTCCTGGTCGGCCGGCCCCCGTTCGAGGGGGAGGTGGTCGATCTGCTCCACAAGCACCGTTATGCCGTCTTCGACCCGCCCCACCGCTTCACGCCGGAGATGCCCCGAGACCTCAACGACATCGTCTGCGAGCTGATGGAAAAGGAGCCGGACAAACGACCGGCCGACGGCGGCGTACTGTTCCGGCGGCTCGACGCCGTCCGCCGCAAGATGAAACGGCTGGAGTCCGCTCCGACGCGCGCCGCCGTCCCGACTGGTCCGGAGGAAGGGGGCGGCGGCCCTGGCCCGGCGACAATGATGAGCCGACTCATGCGCCGCGAGCTGGAGCAGCAGAACCGCGGCGGTCCCCTGCGGCGGCTGTTCAACCGGCCGGTGGTGTTATTGGCCCTTTTTGCGATCGTGATCGGCGCTCTCCTCTGGGCGTTCTGGCCGCCGAGCGCGGAGCAGCTGTTCCAGCGCGGCGCGGCGGCGGCCGCCTCGTCCAATCCCGACGACTGGGACCAGGCGCTGGAGGATTTCGACGCCCTCGACCGCGACCATCCCAACCACCCCCACCGGGCGGAGGTGGACGACCTCCGCCGGCGCGTGGCCGAACGCGACGCGGCCCGGCAGGCGGCGCGGGAGACGCGGACGGCTGGGCCGATGAGCGAGGCGCAATGGTTCTTTCAGGAGGGGATGCGCCGGCGGCAGCGCGGCGACAAGGAGGGAGCGCGGCGCATCTGGACGGCCCTGACACAGGCGTTCGGCCGGACGCCGGAAGAGGCGCCGTGGGTGGACCTGGCGAACCGGGAGTTGGGACGGCTCGACGCGGCCCCGGCCGGCGATCGGCAGTGGGGCCCGGTGCGCGCGGCCGTCGCAAAGGCGAAGCAGCTGCGCGAGGCGGGCAAGACGGACGAGGCCGACGCCGTCTTGCAAGGGCTGCGCGAGCTGTACCGCGGCGACGCCGAGGCCGAAGCGATCATCAAGGAGTAAGCTAGGCGATGCAAAGCAAGGTCGCCAAACATTCACCGCGGAGAACGCGGAGAGCGCGGAGAGAAGAAAGAGAAGGGTTCTGAGACGTGTGGTTCCTTCGATAGTTGTTTTTGTCTTCTCTCCGCGCTCTCCGCGTTCTCCGCGGTGAAAAACTTTTACGCCATCAAGGAGACGATCTGATGTCGAGCAAGCCCGAAGCGCGCCTCCAGGAGCTCGGCCTGACCCTGCCGCCGCCGCCGAAGCCGATGGCGAAGTACAAAACGGCGGTGCTGGTCGGCGGGATGCTGTACGTATCCGGCCACGGCCCCGCCCGGATCAGCGAGAAAACGCCGCTGGTCGGCCGCGTCGGCGCCGAGCTGACGACCGAGCAGGGCAAGGAGTGCGCCCGCGCCGTCGGCCTGAACATCCTCAGCACCGTGCGCCACATCCTCGGTTCGCTCGACAAGATCAAGCGGCTGGTCAAGACGCTGGGCATGGTCAACTGCACGCCGGAATACAAGGACCAGCCGCTGGTCATCAACGGTTTTTCGGAGCTGATGGCGGAGGTGTTCGGCGAGGACGCCGGCGTCGGCGCCCGCAGCGCCGTCGGCATGGGATCGTTGCCCGGAAACATCGGTGTCGAGATCGAGTGCATCTTCGAGGCGACGACATGATCGCGGCTCAGACGCGCCACGGCCGGGTCGCGCAAGTTGGCGTCTCTGGTCCGTCTCACCTGCAATGGATAGGATAGCGGCGCTTGCCGCGTCCTGTGTGAGTCGTTGACCGTTTCGTAAGCGGCCGACTCGTCCCCAACCCCGATCGGAGGACTGTGATGCTGCAACGACGTCGGTTTGGAACGTCCGTGCTGGTGGCCCTCGGAGGGCTGGCGCTCGCCCTGAGCAACGCGCCGCGCGCCCAGGCGGAAGACGCCACGTACTTTCACCTCAACGCCACCATTTTTGAGCTGCGTGAGGCGAAAGAGGACGTGCGGAACCTGAAAGGCATCGACGACGCCTTCCGCGACAAGATGCTGGGGTCCATCGACAACGGCATCGACCAGATGAAGAAGTGCCTCGGCGACCTGGGGGTCGCGGTCAAGTATGTGCCGCCCGACAAATCTCCTTACAACGCGGACGAGAATTACAAGCACCTGCGCCACGCCGTCCGCGAGATCAAGGAGGCGAAGGAGGAGCTGCGATCCGTGAAGGGCGTCACCGACGAGCACCGCGACGCCGCGCTGGCCGCCATGGACAAGGCCTCGGAACTGATCAAGGACGCGCTCGATAAGGCCAAGTGAGGCGCGACCGCCAGGGACGGCAAGCCGACTGAAAACCGACAAGGGGACGATTCATCTTTTTCGATCCGCAAAAAGATGAATCGTCCCCACTATCTTGCGCGGGGTGCATGCATCGTTTCTGGTAGTGGACAGGGGGCGGCCTTGGGGTGCCATGCTTTCGCGGCCCGGCGACGACCCCTTTCCTCCCCCCGGACTTCATCGGCCGCGAAAGCATGACGGCGTCCCCGACCGCATCATGCTTTCGCGGCCGATGGAGTCCGGGGGGGCGGGTCGGGCCGCGGAAGGCCGCGAAAGCATGGCACCCAACCCCCTCTCACGCCCCCCCAGAATCGTGCACACGCGCCCCTGCGCGGATCCAGCCGGATCACCGTTGACAGCCGAACGACAGCCGGGCTATAACCTGTGTCGCCCGGCGCAGCGACAGGCCGCCGTCACGGACGACGGCGCCCCGCGATGAACCACCGGCGCCGACCCAAGGGGATGGACCCCCGTTGCCTGCATCCAACGCCGCCGCACCTGATTCTTCTCCCGACCGCCGCCGGCGCTATCTCGCCGTCGTCCGCGGCGAGGCCTGCGGCGTCGCCCCCGCCCTGCAACGCCTCGGCCTGTCCGCCGCCAGCATTCCCTATGACATCGCCGTCCGCCTGCGCAACCTCGGCTACGACCGCGGCTGGCTCCGCACGCATCGCGTCCCGACGCCGGTCGTCAGCGTCGGCAACCTCACCGTCGGCGGTACGGGCAAGACGCCGTTCGTCGAGCACGTCGCCGGCTACTACCGCCGCCGCGACGTGCGCGTGGCCGTCCTCAGCCGCGGCTACGGGACGGAAAGCGGGCCGAACGACGAGGCATTGGTGCTGGAAGAGAACCTGCCCGACGTGCCGCACCTGCAAGGCAAAGATCGCGTCGCGCTGGCCCAGGCCGCTATTGAAGAGCTGGAAAGTGAATTGCTCGTGCTGGACGACGGCTTCCAGCACCGGCGACTGTTCCGCGACCTCGACTTGGTCCTCATTGACGCGACGCAGCCGTGGGGCCACGGCCGACTGTTGCCGCGCGGCCTGCTGCGTGAGCCGAAATCGGGATTGCGGCGGGCGCATCTGGTCGCCCTGACGCGCTGCGATCAGGTCGGAGAGGCGGACAGGGCCAGGTTGCGCCAGGAAGTGCGGCGGCTGGCGCCCGGCGTCCCCGTGATCGAGACGACGCACCGGCCGGTCGGGCTGGTGAACGCCGACGGCGAGACGGCGCCGCTGGAGGCGCTGCGCGGCCGGCCGGCCGCCGCGTTTTGCGGCGTCGGCAATCCCGAATCGTTCCGCCGCACCCTGACCGACTGCGGCGCCGACGTGCGGGAGTTCCGCGTCTACCCGGACCACCACGCCTACACGCGGGCCGACGTGGACGAGCTTCAGGGATGGGCGCGGCGCCTGCCGGTGGACTGTCACGTCGTTGTCACTCAAAAGGATCTGGTGAAGCTCCGCCTTTCCCGCCTGGGCGACCGGCCGCTTTGGTCGCTGCGCGTCCGGCTGCACGTCGAGGCCGGGGCGGACGAGCTGGAGCGGCGGTTGGAAGCGGCCCTGGGGGAAAGACGATGAGACCACTGGACCTGAACGGGTTGACGACCTACGAGCTGCGCTCGCGGCCGTCCAAGGTGTTCGTCGAGGACCTGGGCCGGCCGGCCGACGCGGCGACCGCCGCCGCCGTCGGCGACTGGCTCGACGGCCTGCCGCGCCAGCTGGCGGCGAACGACCTCCGTAAAGTGCGCGACCATCTCTGCCGCGTCCGCGACGAGGGCCGCACCGTCGCCGCCGCGCTCGGCGGCCACGTCATCAAGACCGGCTGCGGCCCCTACCTGATCGACTGGATCCATCAGGGATTGCTCAAGGCGGTGGCGCTGAACGGCGCCGCGGCCATCCACGATTTCGAGCTGGCCCTGGCCGGCAAAACGAGCGAGGACGTGGCCGCCCAGCTGAAGGCGGGGCGGTTCGGCATGGCCCGCGAAACGGCCGACGCCTTCGCCGTGGCGTCCCATGCCGGCGCGGTCAAGGAAACCGGCCTCGGCGCCGCGCTCGGCGACTACATTGCCGACAATCATTGTCCGTACGCCGACGTCAGCCTGGTCCACGCCGCCCGACGAGCTGGCGTTCCCTGCACGGTCCACGTCGCGCTGGGGGCTGACATCGTCCACATGCACCCGCACGTTTCCGGGGCGGCGCTCGGCGAGGCGTCGCTGATCGACTTCCGCCGCCTGTGCGCCGTGGTGACGACGCTGGCGCACGGCGTCTGGCTGAACCTCGGCAGCGCGGTGATGTTGCCGGAGGTTTTCCTCAAGGCGGTGAGCGTCGCCCACAACCTGGGCCACGACCTGGACGGCCTGGTCACGGTGAACGTGGACAAGGAGTCGCGCTACCGCAGCACCATGAACGTGCTGAGCCGGCCGTCGTCGGAGGGGCTGGAGCTGACAGGGCATCACGAAGTCTTGCTGCCGCTGCTGCACGCGGCGGTCGCGGCGCGTCCCGCCGTCCCGGCTGCTCAGCCCGCAGCGCGGGCTGCGTGAAGATGAGGGACCGTCTATGTCCGCCGATCTAATCGAGCTGGTTCGGAACCTCGGCCAGCCGCGCGTGCTGGTCGTCGGCGACCTGATGCTCGACCGCTACGTCTGGGGCGACGCCGAGCGCATCAGCCAGGAGGCGCCGGTCATTCTCCTGCGCGCCGACCGCCGCGAGGAGCGCCTCGGCGGCGCCAGCAGCGTCGCCACGCTGCTCCGCGTCCTCGGCGCGAAGCCGGCCCTGGCCGGCGTCGTCGGGGCCGATGCCGACGGCGACCGCATCCGCCGAATGCTGCTCGATCAGGGCATTGGCGACGAGGCCGTCCTCGCCGACTCAGGGCGGCCCAGCACGGTCAAGGAGCGCTACATCGGCCGGGCGCAGCACCGCCACCCGCAGCAGATGATCCGCGTCGATTACGAGGAGCGCAAGCCGCTGGCGCCGGCGCTGGAGCGCGAAATGCTCCAGGTGATCGGCCGGCAGATGCGCCAGACCGACGTGGTCCTCATCAGCGACTACGACAAGGGCGTCTGCACGCCAACGCTGCTGGCCTCGGTGATCGCGGCCGCGCGGGCCTGCGGCGTCAAGGTCCTCGCCGACCCGGTTCGCGGCGGCGACTACCGCAAATATCACGGCTGCTCCGCCATCACGCCCAACCGTCTGGAGGCCGGCCTCGCCGTCGGCCGCGTGCTGAACGATGCGACCGCCGCCCTGGAAAGTGCGGCCGAGCTGCGCGAGCGGCTCGACCTCGACGCGGCCGTCGTCACGCTCGACAAGGAAGGCATGGCCCTGGCCCACGCCGACGGCCGGCGGATCGTCTTCCCGACGCGGCCGCGGCAGGTTTACGACATCACCGGGGCGGGCGACATGGTGATGGCCGTCCTCGGCATGGCCCTGGCCGCCGGCGCCGACTACGACCCGGCCATCCGGCTGGCCAACGTGGCCGGTGGTTTGGAGGTCGAAAAAGTCGGCGTCGCCGTCGTGACGCGCGACGAGATCATTGGCGACCTGCTTCGCGCCGGTGAACGCGGTGAAGCAGGATGGGATAAAGTGCGTGTGCGGGAAGCGCTGGTCCGCGAGGTCGAGGCGCGGCGGGCGCTGGGCCAGCGCGTCGCCTTCACCAACGGCTGCTTCGACGTGCTGCACGCCGGCCACGTGCAGTATTTGCAGGAAGCGCGGCGCAGGCGGACTGCCTCGTGGTCGGTCTGAACGGCGACGCCGGCGTACGGGCGCTGAAGGGACCGGGCCGGCCGATCAACCCGGTGGAGTCGCGGGCGCTCGTGCTGGCCGGGCTGGAGGCGGTGGACTACCTGACCGTCTTCGACGAGCCGACGCCGCTGGAACTGATCCAGGCGCTGCGGCCGGACGTGCTGGTCAAGGGGGCCGACTACCGCCGGGAGGACGTGATTGGGGCGGAATTCTTGGAATCCTGCGGCGGCCGCGTCCACCTCGCGGGACTGCGCGAGGGGCACTCGACGACGCGGATGTTGCAGCGACTCGGAGCGGCGTAAACGGATCCTTCGGAGCCGCGACCGTAAGGGAGCGGTTTCGACCAAAACCGCTCCCTTACGGTCGCGGCTCCGACAGAATCGCCGGAGGTTCGTCATGAACATCGCCGTTTTCCTGCCCAACTGGATCGGCGACGCCGTGATGGCGACGCCGGCCGTCCGCGCCCTCCGCGAACACTATCGCGGCGCCCGCCTCGTCGCCGTGGTGCGGCCCAACGTCGCCGGCGTCTTCGGCGGCTGCGATTGGTTCAACGACGTCGTGTTCCTCCGCGGCAAGTCGTGGCAGGACGGCACAGCGTCGGCCGCTTTGAAGATCCGCAAAATCGGAATCGATCTGGCCGTCCTCTTTCCCAACTCGTTCCGCACCGCCCTCGCGGCCTGCCTCGGCGGCTGCAAGCGCCGCGTCGGCTACGCCCGTTACGGCCGATCCGCCCTGCTCACCGACGCCCTGCCGCCGATCCGCGACGCGGCCGGGAAGCTGACGCCGAGTCCGGTCCTCGACGCCTACAACCTCCTGGCGGTTCGGGCCGGTTGCCCCGACCCCGGACGCAAGATGACGCTGTTCACGACGCCGGCCGACGAGGCCGACGCCGACGCCGTGTGGAAGAACGCCGGATTGTCACGCTATCGAGAGGTGATTTGTCTGAATCCCGGCGCGGCGTTCGGATCGGCCAAGCACTGGCCGGTCGATCATTTCGCCGCCCTGGCCCGCGACCTGGCCGAGAAGCGTGGGGCCGGCGTGCTGGTGCTGTGCGGCCCGGCCGAGCGGCCGCTGTCGCAGGAAATCGCGGGACGGGCGCGCTGCCCCGCCGTCCATGCCCTGGGCGATCAGGCCACGCCGGTGCGCGCCGACGGGCCGCCGCTGTCGTTGGGACTGAGCAAGGCGTGCGTCCGCCGGGCCGATCTGCTCGTCACCACCGACAGCGGGCCGCGCCATTTCGCCGCCGCCTTCGATCGGCCCGTCGTCACGCTGTTCGGCCCGACTTTCATCGCCTGGACGGAGACGCACCACCCGCGGGCCGTCCACCTGCAAAAGCAGGTGGAGTGCGGCCCGTGTCAGCGGCGCGTCTGCCCGCTGGACCATCGTTGCATGAAACAGCT
This sequence comes from uncultured Planctomycetaceae bacterium, assembly GCA_963771935.1. Classification (GTDB taxonomy): domain Bacteria; phylum Planctomycetota; class Planctomycetia; order Gemmatales; family Gemmataceae; genus UBA4732. Next base: position 1,257,815 of record CAVYVK010000011.1, read on the forward strand.
GCTCCCCGCCGAGGCGTTGACGGCGGCGGAAGGCCTGTTGCGGCTCGGGAAGTCCGCGTAATACGAGAGCCGTCATGCCAACGCTTTCCACCCCGATCTTCCTGGCGGCCGGCCTCCTCCTCGGCCTTGCCGGCCTGCTGTGGGGACGCCGCGCCCGCCGCAGCGCCTTCGTGGAAGTCGCCCCGCACTGGCGCGTCTTCCTGCGCCGCAACGGCCTCACCGAGATCCGGCACTTCCTTGACCTGACCGCCGTCGTCGTCAGCGGCCACCCGGATCGCAGCGTCGCCCGCGCCACCCTGACCGACGGCGCCCTCACTATAAACGTCTTTCTGAAGCGGGAATATCGAATATCCTGGGCCGTGCGACTCAGCGGCTGGGCGGCCGGCTTCGGCTTCGTCTCCCGGTCGCTGCGCGAGGCGCGCATTCTGGAAGCGCTGGGCGGCGAGGGCGTCGGCTGCCCGGAGTGGCTGGCGGCCGGCGAGGACGGACGCGGTCGGGCCTTTCTTCTCGTCCGTGAGACTTCCGGGGCGACGGACCTGCGCGCCTGGTTGAGTCGGGAGACGGGACCCGGGGCGCGGCTGCGTCTGGCGCGGCGCTGGGCGCGGCCCTGGCCCGGATGCACGCGACGGGATTCAGCGCACCCGGACCTCTATTCCAAGCACGTCCTGGTCGGGTCGGACGGCGATATCGTGCAATTTCTGGACTGGCAGCGATCGCGGCGGCGCCGCCTCGTCGTGGATGCGCGCGCCGCGCCCGCGATCTGGCGGCGCTGCACGCCACCTTGGCCGACGACCTGGTCCGGCCGCGGGAGCGGCTGGCGTGCCTCCGCGCGTACGTGGCCGGACGGACGTGCCGACGCGGCTTGCTGCGGCGAATTCTCCAGCACGCTCGGCGGCTGCTGGGCCGCCGCCACATCCGGGAGAAGCGGCAGCCGCCGTTGGACCGCGGCATTCAGGAATGGACGACGCTGGAAGGCGGAGCGCTTGTGCGTGACGCCGGCCCTTGCAATCGCCGTGTGGCCGGACGACCGCCGGAGTGGCTGGCCCTGGACCGCCAGCCCGTCGCGCCGGAGCAGGCGCTGATGCGTCGCTGGCTGATCACCAGCGACGGATCGCCGGCCCTGCTGGTCCGCGACGCCGCCGGCGATTCAGCGCGGCCGACCTGTGGCGGCGGCTGCGCGGCCGGCCGCCTGCCGAACCGGAGCAGCGCCACGCGGAATTGCTGCTGCGCCTGCAACGGCATGCGGTCGAGGCGCCGCGGCGTGCTGGCGATGGGCCGCCGCACGGCGTCGGGCGCCTGGACTCGTTCGTGCTGACGCAGCCGCCGGCGGGGGCCGTGCTCTTGACCACGTGGCTGGCCGCGCCGGCCGGACCTCGGCCTCGCGGCGGCCGCCAGTGCTGGCGCGAGGCGGGGGCCGTGCTGCACAGCTCCACGACGCCGCCTGCTACCTCGACGGACGCAACCCGGCGGGCGCCCTGGCGGTCGCAGTCCACGCCCGGCGGCAGGCCGACTGTGCTGCTGGCCGAGGTCGAGCACGTCGCGGCGCGGCGCCGGCCGCACCCCGGCCGGGCGCGGCGCGACCTGGCCGCCGTCGAACGAGACCTGGCCGACGCCGGCTGCAATCCGGCGGATCGCCGGCGTTTCCTGGCCGGCTACCACCGCCCCGCTCCGGGGGATGCGACGGACGCCTCTCCCCCGCCCCGTTGGCCTGGTTACCGAATGGCCGACTGCGCCTCCCGCAAGGAGACGTCCGAAATGTCTGTGTCGCCCCGTGTCGGCCGCCGACCTCCCGGCGGACGCCGCCCCGGCCCGGCCGCCGAGTCGTTCTGGTCGCGGCTGTGCCGCGGCGTCCGGCGGCTGCGGCAGCGGCCCGACTGGCAGCGCTTCGCCGGGTCGGACTGGGCCGATCGCATCATGGACGTGGCCGTCACCGATCGCTTCCACGCCAAGCAGGGCCGCTCCACCGGCCGCTGGGTGCTCCACGCCGACGGGCCTGGCGCCGCGGCGGCTGGCCGTCTACCTGAAACGCCACTACCGGCTGCCGTGGTGGGACGGCCTGCTGGCCGACGCTGTGGCCGGGCGGCGGCTGGTCGCCCGCCTTCAGGAGTGGGAACATCTGGAATGGGCGCGGAGCGTCGGCGTGCCGGCGCCGCGCAGGCCGTGGCCGCCGCCGAGTACGTCGGGCCGTGCCGGCCGGCTGCGCAGCTTCCTCGCCGTCGAAGAGCTGACGACATGCTGCCGCTGAGCGAGGCCGTGCCTCTGGCCGCCGCCCGGCTGGCCCCCGCCGACTTCCGCCGCTGGAAGCGCGGCCTGATCGCCGAGATGGCCCGCCTCACGCGCCTGCTGCACGACCGCCGCCGCTTCCACAAGGACCTCTACCTCTGCCACTTTTACATCCGCCGCGCCGACGCGGCCGACCGCCGATCCGACCTGGCGCGGCCGGCGTCTTCCTGATCGACCTGCACCGCCTCGGCCGGCACCCCTGGACGTGGCTCTGGTGGAGGATGAAAGACCTCGCCCAACTCCTGTACTCCACCGAGATCCCCGGCTTGGACGCCCGCGACCGGCTGTATTTCTGGCGGAGCTACCGGGGGCCGGGGCCGCGGCGGCTGGCCGACCGCTGCTGGTGCGGCTGGTGCTGTACAAGTGGGGCCGCTACCGGCGGCACAACGCCCGCCAGAAGGCGGGCGCCGCTGACGGCGTCATGACGTGACGCGTTGGCCGGGACCTGCCCGGTATACCGATGACGCAGAATGCCCCGGCCGGGCCGGGGGCCGGGGAACGGGGAATGCGTCATGAACATCGCGTTCTGTTACGACAGCGTGCTGCCCAGCCGCGGGGGCTGCGAGACCTACATCGCCAGCCTCGGCCCGCCGCCTGGCCGCGGACGGCCACGAGATGCACCTGTACGCCCGCCGCTGGGACGCCGCCGGCGCTGCCGGCCAGCATGCACTATCATCCGATCGTCCTGCCGGCCTGCCCGCGCTTCCTGCGGCCGTGGTTCTTCGCCGCCGCCTGCCGCCGCGCGCTGGCGCGGGCCGACGGCCAGGTCACCGTCGGCTTCGACAAGATGACCGGCCTGGACGTGCTCTACCCGCAGGGCGGTCTCTACGCCGCCACGGCCGAGCACAACCTGCTCAAGTACCGCAGCCCGCTGGTGCGTCGGCTCCTTCGGCGTCTGCAAGGCCTTCGACCCGGCCCACCTGTCGTTCCTGGCGCTGGAACGGCGCCAGTACCTGGACCCGGCCGCGGCCGCTGATCATCGCCATTAGCGAGATGGTGCGTAGCGCATTTCCGGCTGCACTTCGGCATGGACGCGGCGCGACCTTCGGCTGGTGCGTCTGGCGACCGACCCCGAGCGCTTCGAGGCCCGCGACCGGCCGCGCCGCCGGCTGGAGTGGCGCGAGAAGTGGGGCGTGGCGCCGACCGACGCCGTCGCCCTGTTCGCCGGCATGAACTATCGCCTCAAGGGGCTGGAGCCGCTGCTGCACGCCGATTCGGCGGATGTCGGCGCGACCGGCCGTTCCGGCTGCTGGTGGCCGGCAGCCACGAAGACGGCGGAGTTCGAGCGACTGGCCCAGCGGCTGGGCGTGGCCGACCGCGTCCGCTTCGTCGGCTACTGCGCCGACATGCGCAACGCCTATTTCGCGGCCGACTTCTTCGTTCACCCGACTTTCTACGACCCCTGTTCCAACGTGGTGCTGGAGGCGATGGCCTGCGGCCTGCCGGTCGTCACGACGCGCTACAACGGCGCCAGCGAATTGCTGCATCCGCCGCTGGAGGGCTACGTCATCGACGACCCGCACGACCACGAACGGCTGGCGGCGTGCCTGACGCAGCTGCTCGACCCGGCCCGGCGCTCGGCCTGCGCCAGGCGGCGCGGAAGACGGCGGCCCAGTGGACCTTCGAGCATCATTACCGGCAGATGCTGGCGGTGTTCGCCGAGGCGGCGGCGCGCAAACAGGCGGCGTAGCCGGGCGGCTTCTCGAACGGCGTCGGTTTGCTAGGCTTTGTCCGGCCATTGGATTTCAGCCCCGGAGGGGCGGTGGTGAATAGCCAGGGGTGAAACCCCTGGAGAGAGGATCGGCCCGAACCCCCGTTTTAGCCCCGGAGGGGCGGCGGTGAGCCGAACCACCGCCGCCCCTCCGGGGCTGAAACTCTGGGGAGAAACCGGCTCTCTTCCAGGGGTTTCACCCCTGGCTATTCACCGCCGCCCCTCCGGGGCGAAGACGGTTTGCCAGACAAAGCCTAGGATGGCCTTCGGGGTCGCCCGCACCGAGGATCCGCCATGATTCGCCGCGCCGTTCTTTCCATCCTTCTTTTGTCTTCTTTGCGTTCTTTGTGTCGTTGCGGCGACCCCACCGACCCCGCGCGGCTGACGACGGACGGCGACTTCAAGGAGCACCTGAGCTGGTCGCCGGACGGCAAGCGCATCCTCATGACGCGCATCCACGAGGGACACATGGCCCTGTGGGTCATGAACGCCGATGGCTCCGGCCTCAAGCCGCTCCTCAACCCCGACCCCAAGACGCCGCACTTCGACGGCTCCTGGTCGCCGGATGGCAAGCGGATCGCCTTCGTCCTCGACAACCTGCACGGGACCGACGGCGCCCTGCAAATCGACACGGTCAACGCCGACGGCGGCGACGAGAAGACGGTCGTGCCGCACGAGGCCTTCGAGGAGTCGCCGCGCTGGTCGCCCGACGGCAAACGCATCGCCTGGGTCAGCACCCGCGACGGCAACCAGGACATTTACACCACGGACCTGGAGGGCAAGGACGTCAAGCGACTCACCAACGATCCGGCGCCGGACGACAACCCGAGCTGGTCGCCGGACGGAAAGAAGATCGCCTTTTGCAGCGGCCGCAGCGGGCCATTTGCAGATCTACGTCATGGACGCCGACGGCTCCCACGTCCGCCGCCTCACCGACCACGACGGCATCGACTACTGGCCGGCCTGGTCGCCGGACGGCAAGCACATCGCCTTCACCTCCAACCGCGACGGCGATTACGAAATCTACGTCATGGACGCCGACGGCTCGCACCCGCGCAACCTGACCCGCTGTCCCGCCCAGGACAATTTCGCCGCGTGGTCGCCGGACGGGAAGAAGATCGCTTTCGTCTCCAACCGCGACGGCGGCTCCGACGTGTATGTGATGGACGTGAAATAAACCACGGAAAACACGGGAAAAAAAGGCCGGAGAAAGCCAAGACGATCCTAACTCTCTCTTTGTTTTTCTTTTTCCGTGTGTTCCGTGTGTTCCGTGGTTGATTGACTTATCCGATCATGATGACGCCGCCCGATTCCGTCAGCATCCCCGAGCCGCTGATCGTCGTCATCAGGCCGCTCACCTGCGTCTGAACCTGTCCCGTGATCGTGATCATCATCCCCTGGATCGTCACGCCCGTCGGGTCGAGCTTCGATGCTGCTCTGGCCGACCTTCAGCTGATCGACTGCATCGCCTCCGTCGTGCTGGCGCCCAGGTCCAGCTTCGTGGACTGGTTGCCCATCTTGATGTTCAGCGTCTCGTTGCCCATCGAGATCTCGACCGTGCGGTTGCCCTGCTTGACCGTGATCTTCTCGTCGCCCTGCTCCACCGTCTCCGTGCGGTTGTGATCTTGATCGTCTCGTCGTTGCCCACCGTCTCCTTGCGGTTGTTCTTGATCGTGATGGTCTCGTCGTTGTCCACCGTCTCCGTGCGGTCGTGGCCGATGCGATCGTCTCGTCGTTGTCCACCTCCTTGATGCGGTCGTGGCCGACCCAGTGGGCCTCGTCGTTCTCGACCGCGATCTTCTGGTCCTTCTCGGCGCGGATGTAGAGCAGTTCCTCGCCCTTCTTGTCCTCAAAGCAGATCTCGTTAAAGTTCTCTGCGGTCCCCTTGAGGCTGCTGCGCGACTTGACGCCGCTCTGCGTCTTGTTGTCCGGCAGCTCGTAGGGCGGCATCATGTCGGCGTTGTACACCGAGCCGACGCGATCGGCCGATCGGGGTCGCCCTCCTCGAAGGCGACGACGCACCTCCTGGCCGACGCGCGGGATGTGGATCATGCCCCACTGCTGGCCCGGCCCACGCCGTCGCCACGCGCACCCAGCACGAGCTGTCCGCGTCGCTTTTCCCCTGGCGGTCCCAGTGGAATTGCACCTTGATGCGACCGTATTTGTCGGTGAAGATCTCCTCGCCCGGCGGGCCGACCACCACGGCCGTCTGCGTGCCGTGGACGACCGGCCGCGGCGTCTCGCGCGGCGGCCGGAACGGCGCCTCCAGCGGCAGGCAGCGGAAGCGGTTTTCGTAGTGGAACGCGGCGCCTCGCCGGATCGATAGGCGCCCGGCATGCTGGGCGTCGTGGTCCACGGCCAGCACGACGTACGACCCCTTGGCGTTGAAGTGGCGTTGCAGGGTGAACTTGCAGCCGCTCGTCAGCTGACGGCACTTCGACGCCCCCTCGACGACCAGGCCGGCCGCCGTCTCCTCCTGCATCAGCGTCGTCGACCAGCCGCGTCCCGGCCGGGCTGATACCGTTCAGGCCGGAGGCGTCGTCGCCGCCGCCCTTGTCCACGCCGTCGAAGCGCTTGGCGTAGCCGCCCGGCCAGTCGTACAGCTCCAGGTTCTGGTTGCCTCCCACGGCCGTGCTTGTGCGTCACCTCCCCCATCTTCGCGGAGTCCATGAACGACCTTGCTCGTCTCCAGGTGCTTGTGCGGCAGCTCGAAGCAATGGTCCCACAGCGTCACCTTGCCGGAGCGCAGCTCCTGTTCCTTGCGCCAGTCGAAGATGCGGTCCTCCGGCCGAGTGCCGCCCTGCACGGTCTCATAAATCAGCGCGCTGGCCGCGGGCATGTCGGGGTGGCTCTGCGGCGTGTTGGCCACCACCATCTGGCAGCCGCCCGACGTGTGCTTGAAGAAGTAGTAAATGCCCTCTTCCTCGCACAGCCGGCTGAAGAACTGGAAGTCCGTCTCGCGGTACTGCACCAGGAAGTCGCGCTGCTCAAACGACCCCTGCAGCTCGAACGATACGTCGAGGCCGTGCAGCACTTTCTTCAGCACGTCCGGCACGCTCATATGCTGGAAAATGCGGCTCTGCGTTCTCCGCGTTAGTAGCCACGCGGGCGGCGTGATTTCCAGTCGATAGGCGGTGAAGACCAGGTCGCGCTCGCCCTGGGCGACGCGGCGGACCAGGCCGGTGAAGGAACGTTGCGTCTTGCCGTCGGCCAGCGTGAGGGCGGCCGAAACCTTCTGGCCCAGCAGCTTCTCGAACGGCACTTCCGTCCGGTTCTCCGCCAGCACGTCGAGGCGGAAGTGGAAGAGCTGCGACACGGCCTCGGCGCCGTTTATTCCCACCAAGAGCAAGATGTCCTTGCCCAACGGCGTAGTAATGCTAAGCGGCCGGCCAGTCCTGCGTGTACGTCGGCATGAATGTCTCCCCCGATGGGAAGCGGACACGACGCGCGGTCGTCCTACGATTGTATGCGGTCGGCGAGCTGTCCGGGGCGGGACAGGCGATGCGGATGTAACGGTAGACCGCCCCGCCGTGAACGGCGGGTCTACAAGCCGAAGCCCCGTGAACGGGGCTGCCAGGGTTTCAGCCCGGTCGACCGGGCTTCGTCCTGTAGGCCGTGCTTCAGCGCGGGCCGGCCTACCGTCTCCCTTGCGTTATCCGCGGGGCGCAAGTACAAACGATCCCCAGGCGGCCCGTTCCCCTTCCCCTTCCTCCAGCGAGAGCGTCATGCCCGCACAACAACCCGCGGCCGCCGAAACGGTCCTGGCGGGGCGAACGCACCGCCTCCGCCCGCCCCTCGGTCGGCCAGCCGGCCTGGAAGGCCGAACGAAGGCCGCGCCCGGGCCCGCGCGTGTCGCGCGGCGTGAAGATCGTCATCGCCCTGGGGCTGTTCCTTCTCGTGGCCGGCGGCGCCGTGGCGGTCTACTTCTGGCTGCGGCCGCCGGACCCGTTCCGCCTGGTGCTGGTCGGCGCCGCCTACGATCAGAACCTCGGCCTGGACCGTCGAACGCACTCGGCCGGCGCGGCCTCGACGGGCTGGGCAGTGGGCCAAGGACAACAACGACAAGCCGTTCGGCCGCGAGAAGGGCAAGAACGTCGAAGTGCGGCGCCAGGCCGTCGCGGACGGCAACTGACCCCGTCGCCGAGCGGTCGCCAACCGCAACGCGAAGACTGTCGTCGTCTTCCTGACCGGCGACGGCGGCGGCGACGAGCAGGGCGCCTACCTGCTGCCCGAAGGCGCCGGCCCGAAACCTCGACGCCGCCTACCGCATCGACAAGGCCATCGACGACTTCAAGAAGCTGGACGCCAGGACGCGAACAAATTGCTGATTCTCGACGCCTCGCTCTAACGGGCCGGACTGGACGATGCGCCAGCTGCACAACGACTTTGTGCGATCGCTCAAGAAGCAGGAACTGCCGCATCAAGGAGGTCCAGAACCTGGTCGTTCTCTGCTCCTGCAACGAGGGCCAGCAGTCGTGGGGGTCGGAGGAGTTCGGCCAAACGGTGTTCGCTCATTTCGTGATCGAGGGGTTGAAGGGCGCGGCCGACAAGAAGTGGGACGACGGCGAGGACCTGGCGGACTGCAACCTCAACGACGGCCGGATCACGGCCCTGGAGCTGGCCCGCTACGTCCAGTTCAAGGTCGAGCGCTGGGCGCGGCACAACCGGGCGTCCGATCAGGAGCCCTTGCTGCTGGGCGACGAGAAGATCGCGGCCGACATGGAGCTGGGCGGAGCCGACGCCGATTACAAGGGAGACCGGCCGCGTCGGCGATCGCCAAGTGGTCGCCGCCGGGCGAGCTGGTCAAGGCCTGGAAGGACCACGACGACCTGGCGAACGGTTCGCCGCCGCCGGCCGCCTATACGCCGCCCCATGGCGCCAGTATGAGGCGACGCTGCTGCGTTACGAGCAGCTGCTGCGCGCCGATCCAAGCGGCACGGCGGCCTCGACCCTGCGCCAGAAGATCGACAAGCTGCACGACCAGATCGGCGCCGCCCGACGGCTCGACCGCGATTCGATGGCCGGCTCGCTGGCCGCGCCGGCGGCGTTCGGCTGGTCGCCGCCGCCGGATGACTTCGTCCTGCTCAAGACCGATTTCGATCGGCTATGGCGCGATAAGACGGCGACGCCGGACCAGTTCAAGGGGCTGTTGGCCGACGCTCCCAAACTGCCCGATGCCCCGACGCAGACGGCGGAACGACTGGCGGAGCGGCTGACGCGGCTCCATCTGATCGGGCTGCTGCTCGACAAGGCGCCGACCTCCCGCGACGACTACCAGCGCGTCTGCGACGTGCTGCCGAAGGCGGCCGAGTCGCCGGCCCCGACGGAGGCGAACTTCGCCGTGACGGCCCACGCGAGCGAAAAACATCTGCCTGGAGGGGCCGTCACGTCGTGGGAGCATCTCAAGCAGCGCTGGCGCTGCGGCGTTCGGCGGAGACCGCCGCCCTCGGCCTGGGCGCGGGGCCGTCGGACCTGCCGGCGTACAGCGAAGAGACGGCGCCGTGGATCAAGTCGGCGGTCGAAAAGGCCGACGGGCAGCGGCGGCTCGGCGAGGACCTGCTGTTCGCCTCGATGAAGGAAGGCGACGCGGGGCGCCAGGCGCTCACGGCCGCCGAGTCCGACCCCAACTTCGGTTACAAGGCCGTGCGCGACCGCGCCCTGGCCGTGCGCCAGGCGATCCGGGCCAGGGACAAGGCGCTGGCGGAACTGCCCTGGTACACGCAATGGCTTGGCCGGCGCCCGCTGTCGAAGGACGCGGAGCGGCAGCTGACGGAACTGTGGGGAAAGGTCCACGACCTGTGCGACCAGCTCGAAAAGCCCGACGATGCGAAGGCGGCCGCGCTGGCCGACGCGACCGACGCCGTCAACTCCGGGACGCAAACGCTACACACCCAATTCCAGGCCGCGTGCGGCGACAAGGACAAGCAATGGACGAAGTTGCAGGACAATCTTCCGCACGATTGAGGATTTGCTGACGGTCCCGCTGATCGAGCCGGACGTGCGGATGAATTTGCTCCGCAACGCGCGGAAGATCGGCCTGGCGCTCAACCTCGAAGCGACGGACGCGGCCGCCCAGAAGGAGGAGTCGGCGGCCGACGCCGCCTCCCGCGCCAAGCGCTGGCGTTCCAGCAGGGCCGCCTGGCCGTGGCCGAGCTGGGCAAGGACGACGCGGACGGCAAGCGGGCGGCCGACCTGTTACAGCGCACCGACGAACAGGTATGGCAGGACGACCTCGACACGGCCGGCGACGATATCGGTCGCGGCTTCCAGCTCCTGGCCCGCAACGCCGCCGACGCCGCCGACAAGGCGCGGAAGGCGCCGATCGCGGAGGCTGCCGCTTCGTTGCGCCAGGCCGCCCTGGCGATGCGCTTCCTCGACGCTGGCGAGGCCGACGTCGTGCTGGCGACCGTCGATCCGACCGCGGAGAACCGCCGGGTGCAGCTGCACGACCTCCTCGTCTGGCAGGCGGAGCGGACGTACCGGGACTACTGGGCCTCGGACGATCCCGCCAACCCGTACTACCGCGCCGCCGGGCTGGTCTGCACCCTGGACGCCCGCGACCTCGTCGCCGGAGCCGCGGCGCAGGACCTCAAGGACGAGGAGAAAGAGGCGCGGCTGGCCGAGGTGAAGCGCGTCGAGACGCTGCTGCGGAACCCGGACGACTTCGCCTTCCGCTGGCTCGACGGCCGCGACTGGAAGACGGACGCCGATAAAGTCCATGTGACGGATGTGTATAATATTCAGTTCCAGTATGGGCTGATCGGGCCGAAGGGCGCCGGCCGGCCGGCCGGTCGTCTGGGCGGCGCCCGGCCCGAAGCTGGTCGCGGCCCAGAACGCCGGTCAGCCGCGGCCGCTGGAGCGCGTCGCCGACAAACCGGAGGACGCCTCCGTGACCTACGCCGTGGCGCCGCACGCCCGGCGGAAGGACCGCCGCCCGCCGACGCGCAATCGTTGCCGCCGGCCCGCGAAGCCACGGACTTTGCGGTCAACGGCCTGTTCCGCGGCCGGTTCCGCAGCCTGGACACGCCGGTGATTTTGCACAACCAGCCCGACCTGGTTTCCTACCAGCCCAAGGAGGAAAAGACGGGCCTCATCGCCGTCCAGGCCGACGCCGCCGACCTCAAGGCGTTCGCCGCGCAACGGCGAGCTGGTGGTTGTCGTCGATTACTCGTACAGCATGTACCTCAACCACGTGCCCCCCGACGACGCCACGAAGCCCCGGCGCATCGAGAAGGCGCTGGAGGCGCTGGACAAGTGCCTGCAAGAGCTGCCCCCGGGGGTCCGGCTGAGCGTACTGACCTTCAGCGCCCACAACGACGCCGACCCCACGAACAACGCCGACATCCGCGTCCAGCGGGAGAGCCGGGAATGGTCCCCGGACCAGAGGCTGGCCCTGATGGCCCAACTCCACGCGTTGACGCCGCAGGGCTACACGCCGCTGGTCCATTCCATCGGGGAGGCAGCCGACCAATTCAGATCGAACGCCCCGGCCAAGACGATCCTCGTCCTGACCGACGGGGGCGACAACGAGATGGGTCAGGGGCAGGAGGTCAAGCAGCGCGAAAGGATTATGAAGACGTATCTTCATAGCAAATTCGACGGCAGAGGCATTCAGGTGCACGTCATCGGCTTCCGGCTGGAAGACTTGTTGAACAAAAAATCCTTGACGGAGGAAGAGCAATTAGAGGCGGACGGCTACAAGGCGTTCGGCCCCGCCGTCGAAGACATCGGCGGTACGTTCGAGGACGTGGAGAGCGCCGACAAATTGGCGGCCAAGCTGCAGGAGTATTTCCTCCAGGTCCGCTTCTGGGTGGAGTACGACACCGGCGACCCGGTGGACGCGGCGGCGCGGGAGGGGATGCAAGTCACCGCCACGAACAAGAACATTCGGCCGACGATCCACGTGCCGGCGCCGGCCGACTACCACGTGCTGATCGAAGCGCTGCGCAACGAGAGCCGGGCCGGACACAACCTCCCCGACCAGCACGTCCACGTCGATCCGGGCGAGGTACTGGTGCTCGACCTGCGGCAGACGTCGAAGCCGAATCAGCCGTTCGAGCTGCGGCGTGACGTATACGCCCGGTCGCGCGTCCTCCAGCTGAGTCAGCCGGTGATGGCCCCGATCCCCGTGGGGAACGACTGGCTGCTGACGGTCCTGGGGAACAGCCCGGCCCCGAATCGGCTGACGCGGAACGCCCGCGACCTGACGCTGTCGGTCGAGCGGACGGACGACCACGTGGCGGAGGAGGGGACGGTACGGCAGGGTCGGCCGACGTTCGCCTGGTTCAACGTCTTGCCGGAGGGCGGGACGGCGCCGGTGTCCGGCCTGCGCTTCTACCCGCGGCCGAACTACCCCGCGCCGGTCTGGCGGCTGAGCCTGGCGGACTATGCACCGCAGCCGGCCGCCGCTCCCGTCGTGGACGCCTGGTGGGTCGAGCACGACTTGCCGCAGGACGCCGTGACGGTGCTGTCCCAGGGGCCGGGGAAGGACTACATGCTGCCGTCGGACCTCAACGGCAAATCCATCACCGTGCGGCCGACCCCGGACGATCCGCCTTCGCCGCTCGTCGTGGAGAGCGTGGGCGTGGAGCGGCGTTACGTCGAGGAGAAGCCCGGCCAGTGGACGCCGGACGTGGATTGCCTGGTGGTGCGGCTGCGCTACCCGCCGGGAAAGCCGTACATCGTGCAGCTGCCGGACGATCTGATGAAGACGGAATCCGGCCAGCAGGCGGGGCACGAACACCGCATCTACACCGAGGCGAACAAGTACACCGGAATCTTCTACGGCGTGGGGGCGGCCCAGCTCCAGAAGCTGACGCGGCTGAAGCTGATCTCGGTGGAAGGGGTGAAGGTCAAGGCCGTCCATCCCGCCCCGACGGCCGTCCACGGAGAAGGCCAACCGCCCGATCCGATCAAGTAAGGAATAAGGAAGAACCTCTCCACTCCCCGTTCCCAAGCTCTGCTTGGGAACGCACGGCCGCGAGAGCTTCTGCTTCGACTCTCGCGCGGGGCCCGACGGGAAGCAGAAGCTCTCCCGACCGGCGTTCCCAAGCAGAGCTTGGGAACGAGGAGAAAGAGGGTCTCTGGTTCATCGTTCATCATTCCAGAAAGCGGGAGACCGTGCCATGTCCGACGCCCCCCCGCCGCCCGCCGAACAGCCGCCGCCCAACGGCGACGTCCCCACCGACGGCGCGCCGCCGACGAGCAAGCCCTCGCCGCCGCGACGGACGGGGCCGCGCCCGTGGCAGGGGGGCCGGTATCATTCGACGGCCCGTCGGGGTCCAGGCGGCCGGCTGCGCGCCATCCTGATCCTCCTGGCCGTCATGCTGGCCCTGGCCGGGGCCGTCGTCGCCTGGGTGCTGTATCCCGGCTCCGTCCCCCGACCGTACTTCACCGCCCTCGCCATCGACCAGTACACCGACCCGCGCATCCCGCCGAACCAGTGGACGGCCCAGGACCGCGAATCCCTGCGCGGCCGCGGCTGGCCAGAGTCCAACGCCTTCACCAGCCAGCAGAAGGACCGTCTCGTCGCTGAGCTGCGCAACCTCGGCCGCAACCAGCCGGCCGACCAGCCGCTCGTGATCTACCTCCGCGCCTACGCCCTGCCGACGGACAAGGGCGAGCTGGCCGTCCTGCCCGGCGATGCGAACCTCGACGACGAAACCTCCTGGCTGCCGCTCCGGGACGTGCTCGGCTTCGTCCGGGATTGCCCGGTGCGGCGCAAGCTTCTGCTGCTCGACGTGGCGCAGCCGTTCGCCGACGCGCGGGCCGGGGCCGTGGCCGACGACGCCGCGGCCCGCGCGGAGCCGCTCGTGAAGAAGACGCTGGAGCAGGGCCCTAACCTCCTGGTGCTTTGCGCCTGCTCGCCGGGGCAGACTTCCTTGGCGTCGGAAGAGATGGGACATACCGTTTTTGTCCACTATCTGCTGGAGGGACTGGCGGGAGCGGCGGACGGCTGGGGCGGAGGCGCCCAGGACAACCGCGTCTCGGCGCGAGCTGGCGGCCTACACGGCGGCGAACGTGGACCGCTGGGCCATGCACAACCGCGGCGCCCGGCAGACGCCGGTGCTGCTGGGGCCGGAGGGCATGGACTTCGGACTGACGGTGGACCAGTCGGCCGCGCCCGCCGTGGACGCTCCCCTCGACAAGGCCTATCCGCAATGGCTGAAAGACGCCTGGCAGCTGCGCGACCGCTGGGAGGCCGACCTCCGCATCCCGACGCCGGCGCCGCTCTACCGCGACCTGGAGCGCGACGCCCTGGACGCCGAGGCCCGGTGGCGCGGCGGCGCGAAGCCGGAGGAGGTGCAAACGATCCTGAAAGGCCGGATGGACACGCTGGAGGCGGACCCGCGGCGGCGCCGTCCCGTCGGCGCGGCCGTGCGCGAATCCCTGGCCCTGGCCGAGGCTGAGGGGCGGAAGCCGCCGGCCCGCGATAAGGTGGAAGATGCGGTGTTTCAGCTCGGCAAACTGGCGGAGCTTTTGCCGCCAGGGACGCCGGCGACGGGGCCGGCTCCGCCGCCCGACCCGGCGGTCGCCGTCCAGCTGGAGGCGCGGAAAAAGGCTTTCCTCAAGGACTACGAGGACAAGCCGTTCGAGTTGGCGTACATGGTCGTCCAGGCGGCGAAGGATCCCCGACGCCCCGACCCACGGCCGGACGTGCTGCGGCTGTGGCTGAGCCTGCTGCGGCCGGAGAAGGGGAAGCCGCCCGACTATGAAGAATTGCACATTCTGGAACTGCTTTCCAACCTGGAGGTGAAGGATCCGGCGAAGGAGTGGCGGGACGTGGTCGGCCCGGCCGTGGAACTGGCCGAAGAAGCGGCGCAGGCCCACGCCGAGCTGGACCTGTGCCCAGCGGGGCCACTGACGGATCGGCTGCGCGAGGCCGCGCAGAAGTCCGACGAGCTGCGCCAGGCCGCCGAGGACGCCCTCCTCAACGCCAGTTCGGCGGATCGGGCGAAGGCGGTGAAGAGGCTCGATCCCGCCGTCCAGCGGCCGGAGCTACGAAAGCCTGCGGAAGGACGCCGCTTCCCTGCGGGCCGCGTTGCGCTGCCGCGACGACGCCCTGACATTGCTTCCGGGCTATGCCGCCTACCTGGAGCATGAGCCGGGGCGCGAGACGGACTGGAAGCAGGCCGTGGAGGAGACGCGGCTTTTGCGGGAAGTGCTGGCGAAGCCGCCGGGCGGCGGGGAGGGACCGCCGTCGGAATGGTTCCGCGAAACCGATGCGCAAACGCGGTCCTTGCGGGACAGTCTGAATAGACTGCTGCGGCCGATGAATTCTCGCTTGCCCACGCTGATTCCGCCAAGCCCCAAGGCCGGCGCCGCCGATGCAGAGGACATGCGGGCCATGTTGCGCCTGCCGGCCCTGTCCGCGCCGGATCGGGTCGCGCTCTGGGAGGCGTGGCGCGGATTGGCCGACCGATTGAACCAGGACGACGCCGCGCCGTCCGGTCCCGCCGTGGAACCGCTCCCCCCGCCGGACGCGGAGAAGGCGAAGAAGGACGAGGACGAAAGGCCCTGCTGCGCGTCCGCGTGTCGCTGGCCCTCCTCAAGCTGGACGGCGGCGACGGGTCGAAGGCGCAGGCGGCCCTGGACCGGGCGGTTCGGAAACCCTCGGACGAGACGGCCCTGCCGGAGCTGGGCCGGGAGCTGCGCGGCCTGGAAACGGCTGGACGAGACACACAAACATTAACCACCCATGCGGTCCTGGCCCCGGAGACGCTTGCGATGACGACCTTCCTGCGAACTTTTCCCCTGAACCGGCTGGCCGCTGTCACGGCCGCCCTCGGCCTCCTGGCCGCGTCGCCGCTGTGCGCCGCGGAGCAAAACGCCAATTATGAGATTCATTTTGGCGTCAAAGCCGGCGTCGATCTCGGCGCCTCGTTCAAGCTGCGCCCCACGGTGCAGCAGCCGCTGTACGTCTGGGTGCTAAACAACTCGGACAAGGACGCCGAGGACGTGACCGTCGAGGTGCTGGCCGACGGCGCGCCGGTGGACGGGACGGTGCAGCACGTGGCCGTGAAAGCGAAGAGCAAGACGCAGGTCGTGTTCGGCAAGCCGTTGGCTGCGGCGGCCCCCCCGCCCGCGCCGCCGGCCGTGCCCGCGCCGCCGGCCAAGCCGCAGCCGCCGGCCCTTCAAGAGGCGAAGGGGGCGTTGCAGGTGGCCGTCCTCGACGCGGCGGGCAAGGAGAAGCTGGTGACGGCCGACCTGCCGTTGGCCCGGCCGGAGGATTACGTCCAGGTGACGGACATTTCGTACAATCCGGAGGCGAAGGGGGGCGATCCGAAGAATACGCTGACGGTCAAGGTCAAGGCCTCGGCGGCTTCGGCGGCCCGGCGTCGCGCGTCGATCTGGTGCTGCGTCCCGACCGCATCCCCGGATTGATCGACTCGCCGCACAAGGAGGGCACGCGCACCGGCTTCATTGGGCCGGACGGGACGCTCACCCTCAAGGCGGCGGACTTGCAATTCGAGGAGGGCGTGCGGAAGACGAACGGCCTGGTCTACCTCACGATCGACGGCTGGGAGCGGGCTTACACCTATTACACGACCTTCCCCACGGACGGCGGCCAGGCGGGGCAGCCGCAGGCGATCCGCAACATCCCGGTGGTGCGGATGATTATCCCCGCGGTCGCCAATCCCGGCGCCCCGCTGCCCGTCGCCCTGGAGGTGGACATGAACGGCCCGGTCGCCGGCAAACAGGTCGCCCTCGGCTTCGACCGCGACAACGACGGCACATACTCGGCGGACAGCGACGAGCTGGCGACGTTCCCCGGCGACCGTCAGGTGCGGATACTGGTGGGCGTCGCGGACGGCGCCCTCTTGCTGCAACCGCAGGTGCAGGACTGGAAGAAGGATTGGGACGCCAGCAACGTCTTCGGCCCGCGCGACGCTGCAAGTTCAGGTGCTCAACAAGGGCGGACTGGCCGTGGACCTTTACAACAGCGAGGACGCGACCGGCGCGGCGACCTTCGAGCAGTGGATGACGAAGACCGAGATCCAGAAGACCGTCCTGTTGGACGCCGCGCCGCCGGAGGGCATCCACCTGGCCTTCCCGGCGAAGCTGAAGCGCGGCGCCGACCTGCCGGTGCAGGCGACGAGCAGCGACAAGCCTTCGGAGATCAAGGAAGTCTTCTTTTACGTCGGCCGGCCCGGCCCGGATGGCGCCCCGCCGGCGACGGCCCTGAAGGTGAAGGGGACGTGGGACGAGACGCACAAACTGTGGGCGGCCGTGCTGCCGGCCCCGACGGACCAGAAGGGCAAGGTGGACGTCACCGCCACGTTCGTCGAAATTCACCAACGTGCCGGCCAACAGCACCGTGACGGTCCAACTCGAAGACGCGGCCAGCGCGGCCGCGGCGGCCCCGAAGGGCGGCTCCATCGCCGGCACGGTGGTCGAGGGCGGCCGCGGACAGCCGGGCCTGGAGGTGCGGCTGCTCGACGACAAGGGCGCCGTCAAGGACGCGGTGAAGACCGACGCGAAGGGCGCCTACATCTTCAAGGAAGTGGTCGCCGGCAGCTACCGCGTGGCGTCCACGAAGACCGTCGATAGCACGAAGGGCGAAACCGCCGCGCTGGTGCTGGACGGAAAGAATCAGGTGGGGGTGGACATCAACCTACAGCGCCGAGACGACACGGATCTTTCTTCTCCCAGCCCGAAGCGCGAGCGCGGGAAGCGCATTCCCGCGCTCGCGCTTCGGGCTGGTACAATTCCAGCATGACGCTGCTCTACACCGACCCGCTGTTCCTCCGCCACGAAACCGGCCGCCATCCCGAACGGCCCGACCGCCTCCGCGCCGTCACGGCCCTGCTGGCGAAATCCGGCGTCGCCGGCCTGTGCGACCCCGGCGACTATCAGCCAATGTCTGAGGAGGAAGTGAAGGAGTTGCACGACCCTCAGCAGGTGCTTTTCGCCAAACGGGTCTGCGAGCAAGGCGGCGGCCGTCTCGACGGCGACACGGCCGTCAGCGCGGAGTCGTTCACGGTGGCGTTGGCGGCCGCCGGCGCCTGCGCTTCCGCGGTGGACGCGGTGATCGACGGCAAGGACCGCAACGCCCTGTGCCTGGTGCGACCACCGGGCCACCACGCCACGCCGACGACGAGCATGGGCTTCTGCCTGTTCAACAACATTGCCCTGGCCGCCCAGCGCGCCCGCAAGGCACACGGCCTATCGCGGATCCTGATCGTCGATTGGGACGTGCATCACGGCAACGGCACGCAGGACATTTTCTACGCCGATGGCGGGGTGCAATTCTTCAGCATCCATCGCTATCCCTTTTATCCAGGCACCGGCGCCGCCGACGAGACGGGGACCGGCCCCGGCCTCGGCCGCATCCTCAACCTGCCGATCCGCTATGGCACGTCGCGGCAGGAGTACCGCTCCGCGTTCACGTCGGCCCTGGAGAAGGCGGCCGACGCGATCAAACCGGAGCTGGTGCTGCTCAGCGCCGGCTTCGACGCCCACGCCGCCGATCCGATTGGCTCGCTCGGGTTGGAAGTCGAGGACTTCGCGGAGATGACAAAGGGGGTTCTAGACGTGGCGCGGACGCACGCCAGCGGTCGGCTGGTGAGCTGTCTGGAAGGCGGCTACGACCTGGAGGCGCTGGCGGCGTCGGTGCAGGCGCATTTGGAGGAGTTGCTGGGAGCGGCGAGTTGACATGAGCTTTCACAAACAGAACAACCGGCACGATCAATGGGTGCAGTTTCGGGATTCGCACCGTCAGGCGCTCATTCGAGCTGGTTTGCCGGATAGCATCTGGCGCAGTGAGGATCGCCTGCTTCGGTTTCTTTCAGAGGGACAAATGCTCTGTTGAAATCCTCTAACCTGTAGCGGCGAGGAGCATGAGGTTGTGGGTGAGTACCCGCAGGTAGCACTCGTGTTCGCGCGACGCATCCGACTTGCCCCGCAGCGCCGAGCCGAGCAGCCGCTTGTGTCGGGAGAAGGCGCTTTCCGCCTGCCAGCGCTGCCCGTAGACGCGCTTGTGCCGGCTGCCCCGCGGCTTCTTGCGGAACCGCTTGACCATCTGCCGCCGGTAGCGAGTCTTGGGCCACTTCCGCCCCCCGTTCCGCCGGTTGATCGGGATCACCGTCGAGCGGACGCCCAAGTCCTCCCGGCAGTAGCGGTGGCTCTCCTCGCCGTCGAACGCCGCGTCGCCGAGCACCCGGTCGTAGCCGACCGCCAGCGACGCCTGGGCCATGAGAGGGCGGAACTGCGGCGCGTCGTTGGCGGGGCCGAGGCTGACCGTGGCTGCGGTGAAGAAGTGGCTGGCCGTGTCGCAGGCCACGGCCAACTTGGTCCACAGCCTGGAGTTGTGTTTACGGCCGGCCCGCTTGAAAAAGTAGCGGGACGTGTGGCGGCTCTCCATGCCGGTGGCGTCGATGGCGGCCGTCGGCTTCGCGCCGATCAACCCGCCTTCCTGTGGCGCACGGTGGCGCGGAAGAGGAGTACGACGAACGCCCCTTTTTTAGCAGCCGCTTGGCGGCATAGCAGAGGGTCGAGTAGTGGGGCGCCGCGGCCAGGCCGAGATCCTCGCGCAACTCGGCGAAGTCGGCCAGCAACCGGACGACGCCCCGGTAGTCGGTCTTGAAGAAGGTCTTCAGGGCCAGGGCGGCGAACAGTTGGTGCTGGGTGAAGTCCTTGCGGGAGAACTTCGACGAATAGGCGGGCAGAACCTCCCGCGCCAGGCGCAGTGCCTCTTGGGCCACGGCCCGAGGCGACTTGGTCATCGGTCTGCTGGTGTTCATAATACCATTATACGCCCGCCCCGCCAAGGATTTCAACAGAGCAAGGGACAAATCGAAGGTGAAGCAATGAACTTGCGCACGATACCGGACGAGCAGTTTCGCCAGATTGAAGGGCTGGCGAACGCTTGGGATGATGGATGGGACCAGCTGTCATGTTTGGCGGCAGAGCGCCTTCGGCGCTTTGGGCAGTACGGCTATGCACGGCAGGCTGATGCACAGCCTCAGCGCCTCAATGGACCAGATGCCCCACCCGAGCCGTGACCGCCTCCCCGATCCGGCCACAAATCGAAGTCCTGCGGTTGTGCAGTCATTTCTTCGCCGCCTTCCCGAATCCAACTCCGGCGTGTGCTATCCTTTCCTCCAAATGAGTCGCGATCCGCACGGGTGGATAAGCGGACGGCCTCGGTCGCCGAACCGCGCGTCCTGCTTTTCCCGGCGGACGACGGCGCGAGGGTCGATCGCCATGCCGACGTATACCGTAGTCACGTATCGGTGCCCCCGCTGCCGAGCCGACGTCGGCCGGCGTCTCGGGCTGTACACCAAATTGATGATCGACTGCCCCAACTGCCAGGCCAGCGTGCGGATCGGCCGCCAATGCGTCGCGCAGAACTGGGCGTTCAACTTCGCCATCGGGGGCGGCCTGATCATCTGGCTCCTCCTGGCGGTCGCGGTGCTGATTGATCCCCAACTCGCGGCGATGATCGGGCAGAAGGAGTTCCCGGCGGACACCTTCGAGCACCGTCTCGTAATCGCGGGGGTGTGCATCCTCCCCTCGATGCTCGCAGGTCTGGTGGTCGCCGGCCTCGGCTGGTTGTTCGGAATGGTCGTCGCCCTTGAGGATCCGGCACCGGGCGCCGCCGACAATCCCTCATGGCCGCCCTCCAAGCTGGGGTCGGCGGCGGCGGGCGGCTTCTCCCCGCCGACGGAGTCGTCGCTTACACCTCCTAAGCCCCAACACCGCAGCATTATCGTGCGCGGGTTCTTTGCGCTGCTGTGGCCGGTCGTCTTCATTTTCGGCGCCGGACTCGTTCTCGGCATCGTCGCGGCGGCCGGCGTCCAACCGAAGGATCGGGGTCCGGCCGAAGACGCCAGTACGATCGGTTTGCTCGGTTCCCCCTTTGGCCAGGGTCCGCTCCTGGCGGCCGCGTCCCTTTGCCCGCAAGGCGCCGTCCGGGAACAACAACAACTACAAGCCGCGAAGAAACTGGGCCAGCAAGCGGCGCCCTGGTTGCTGCTCGGGACGCTCGCCGTTTTGGTTCTGGGGTGCGTGGGCCTTCTGCCGTGGACGGGAGCGAAGAAACAGGCGCCGCAATCAGCGCCTGACATCCCGGGGCGGACGGAAACCGGTTGGCCCATCGCCGGCCGTCGCTAGCAGCTCCGATGCACCACGCGATCCGTGACCGCTTCCAGGATCGCCCGGCACACCGACGCCGGCAGACACGACAGCTCCTTCCGCGCCTTCGCCGCGAAGTCCTCCGCCTTCCGCCGGGCGTAGTCCATCCCGTCGCTCTCCGCCAGGCACGGCCGCAGCTGCTCGCGCTTGTGGACGCCCGGCGCTTGAAGAATCCGCCGCACGCGCTCCGCCAATCCCTTCGGCCCCTGCTGCATGCAGCTGGATCAGCGGCAGCGTCATCTTCTGCTGCTCCAGGTCCGTGCCCAGCGACTTGCCCGTCGTCTGCTCGTCGCCAACCAGATCGAGCAGGTCGTCGGCGATCTGGAACGCCAGGCCGACGTAACGGCCGAACCGCGTCAGCGCCGCGACCGTTTCCGCCGACGCGCCGCTGTAGACGCGCCCAGCTGGCAGCCGCAGGCCAGCAATTCCGCCGTTTTGCCGTCGATCATGTCGAAATAGGCGGCTTCGGTCAGGTCGAGGTTGCCGCGCTCCAGCCCCTGACATAGTTCGCCTTCGCAGACCCGGTTCGTCGCCTGGCCGATCAGCCGGCAGGCGCGGGCGTCGTCCAGCGTGCTGGCCAGGTGGAAGGCGTGCGTGAACAGGTAGTCGCCGAGCAGAACGGCGTTGTGGACGCCCCAGCGGGCGTTGACCGTCGGCGCGTGCCGCCGCACGGCGGCGCCGTCGAGGATGTCGTCGTGGACCAGCGTGGCCGTGTGGATCATCTCGACCACGGCCCCGAGGACGTGATGGGCCGGCGCGACCTTGCCGCAGGCGCGGGCGGTCAAGCAGCAGCAGCACCGGACGCAGCCGCTTGCCGCGGTAGTGGCGGACGTGATCGACGACGGGCTGGACCTGCGGCATAGCGGCTCTTCAGCGTCTGCGACAGGATGCGCTCGACTTCTTCCAGGTCCGCCGCGATCGGGCCGTACAGGTCGAGCGGGGCGCCGACCGTCCGCGGGACCGCAAGCATCGATTGGTTCATGAGCCTTCCCCGACGGGACGACCCGGCGCGCCGCCCGCAAGAGGTTTCTGAAGTTTCAATCCCCGTTGAATGTATCGACGGCCGGGGGGACCGTCAATCGTCGCGCCGGAAGGTCCCGCTGCGGCCGCCGCTCTTCTCCTCCAACCGGATTCGCTCGATCGTCATAACACGATCGACCGCCTTGCACATGTCGTAGACGGTCAGGGCGGCGACGCTGACGGCGGTGAGCGCCTCCATCTCGACGCCGGTGCGGCCGAAGACGCGCACGGTGGCCTCGATGCGGAGCAGGTCGTCGGCGTCCCAGGAGAAGTCGACGGCGGCGCTGGTGATGGGAAGGGGATGGCAGAGAGGAATGAGATCGCCGGTGCGCTTGGCGGCCATGACGCCGGCGAGGCGGGCGGTTTCGAGGACGTCGCCCTTGCTGAGCTTGCGGTCGCGGATGAGGGCGGCGGTGGCCGGCGCCATGCGCACCAGGCCGCTGGCGCGGGCCTCGCGCAGCGTCTCCGGCTTGGCGCTGACATCCACCATGCGGCTGGCGCCGTACTCGTCGAAGTGGCTGAGTTCGGTCATGGTCGGTTCCATTCAGCCGGCGAGCGGGGGGCGTCAGCCCCCTGATCCGGCATGATGTCAGCGACAGGATGCGGAATCAGGGGGCTGACGCCCCCCGCTCGCCGGCTTACTGCTTGTCACCTTGCAGATAGGCGAACAGGTCGCGCAGCTGCCGCTCGTCCAGCGGTTCGAGGAGCTTCTCCGGCATCAGCGATATCGGCGATGCCTTGAGATCGTCGATCTGGTCGCGGCGGACCACGCTGCGCACGTTCTTGGCGTCCACGATCGTGATCGTCTCCGGCGACTGCTCCACCATCAGGCCGTTGAGCGTCCGGCCGTCCTTGGTGTTGACGATGTAGGCCAAAAACTCCTGCCGGATGACCGAGCTGGGATCGACGATTTGCGTCAGCAGCCAGTCGCGGTTCTTGCGGTCGGCGCCGGTCAGGTCGGGGCCGATCTTGCCGCCCTCGCCGAACAGCGTGTGACACGCCGCACAGTTCTTCGTGAAGATCGCCTTGCCCGCGACGCGGTCGCCCGGCCCCTTCGACAGCGTACTACCGATATTGCGGATCTGCGTCAGCTTCTCGCCGGCCGTCGCCGGCGTGATCCTGCCCCAGTGTTTGGCGATGAGCTTGTCGATTTTCTCGTCCTGGAGCAGAGCCAGGAGGCGCAGCTGGTCCAGCGGCACTTCTCGCTCCGCGATACGGCCGTCGTCCACCGCCTTCAGCAATTCCCAGGCCCGACGCCACCCGGCCGCAGAGCAGGCTGTGCGCTCGCCCCTTCAGGTCGGCCGACCATTTCGGATAAAGCGACAACACTTCAGTAGCAATGCGCGGGTCGGCGAACGGCTGCAGCGCCGTCAGAACGGCCGCCCGAACCGCATCCGTCTTCGCGTCGGTCAGCGCGTGCAGCAGCGTCGGCAGGCAATCCGGTTTGCCGGTCTGGCCGAGTAGGTCGATCAGGGCGATGCGGTCGGCGTCCGGGGTCTTCGCGTCGCCGGCCCGCTGGACGGCCTGCTGATAAGCGTCGGCGCCGCCCATCCGCACGGCCAGCCGCAACAGCGTTAGGTCGTCCGGCCGCTTCTCGCGCAGGGAGAGCAGCTGCGTTTCCAGCTCTTCCGGCGCCTTTTCCAGCCGTCTTCCCTCCAGCGCCTTGTCGATGCCGCGCAGCAGCAGGTCCGTTTCCGTCTGCCCCGGCGCCGCGGCCAGCAGCCGGGCGCACGTCTTCAGGTCCGCGTCGCCGCCCTCATCGACGTAGCGGCGGGCCAGCCGCTCCAGGATGAACCGTCGGACGATCGGCGCCCGCCATGCCGCCGGCGAGTCGAGCAGGCCGACCGTCGCGTCACGGTCGGTGATCGCCTTGTCCTCGATCGGCCCACCACAAGAGCATCGGGATGAACGGATCGTCGGCGTCCTCATCGCGCCGCAGCAGCTCGCGCACGATCGCCAGGCAGTCCGGCCCCGGCAGCCGCTTCGCCGAGCAGGCCAGCTGGCAGCGCACCGTCGCGCTCTTCTCCGTCCGCGCCAGGGCGACGAGCCGATCCCGAAAGCTGGGTGACACCTTTTTGCCATCCGCGATGAGGCGGATCGCCCAGGTGCGCACATCCTCGTTCGGATGGTCGAGCAGTTTGGCGGCGAAGTCCTCGTCGAAGCCGCCGCTGACGTGGAGCGCCACAGCGCTTCCAGCGCCAGCTTGCCCTTGTTCTCCAGCACCATCTTGCGCAGCTCAGGGCAGACCGAGGCGTCGCGCCGCTCCATCAGGACGCGCCGGGCCTCGCCGACCAGCCAGCTGTTCGGATTGTCGAGCAGCGCGATGAGCTCCTTGCTGGAACGCTTGCCCAGCGGCGGGTCGATCGCCAACGACGGCTTCGCTCCCTTGGTCTGGATTTTGTAGACGCGGCCGTTGCTGCGGTCCCAGGTATCGACGGGATCGACGTGGTTGGCGCGCTTGTCGTACCAGTCGGCGACGTAGAGGGCGCCGTCCGGGCCGGTCAGGCAGTCGATCGGCCGGAACCACGTGTCGTTGGCCGTGAGGAAGTCGCCCATCTGCTTGCAGGTGAACGTCGATCCCTTGCGGTCGAAGGTGTACCAGATGAGCGAGTTGGAAAGGAGGTTGCCGGCGATGTAGCTGTTCTCGAAGCGCTCCGGCAGGGCGCCGCCCTGGTAGACGATGCCGCCGCAGGTGACGTGGCCGCCCTTGAAATTCGGACAGGGAACATGGTCGAAGTAGCCGTAAGAGTGGGGGTTGTGCAGCGGCCCGTGCTTGCCGAAGCCCTTGATGTAGTAGCCGCCCTGGACCTGATGCAGCATGGCGAAGCCGCCCCAGTTGGTGCCAGCGATGACGTTGCCGTGGGCGTCGAAGTCGAGGCCCCACGTGTTGCCGCCGCCCTCCGCGAACAGCTCGAACTCCTTGGTGATCGGATGATACCGCCAGATCCCCTGCTGGAACTCCAGGCCGCGGACGTGGGCGGTGACGGTGCTGCCCTGGGCGCCGTACAGCCAGCCGTCCGGCCCCCACTGCAGCGAATTGGCGACGGCGTGAGCGTCCTCCATGCCGAAGCCGCTCAGCAGCACCTCTGGGTCGCCGTCCGGCTCGTCCGTGCCCGGCTTGAAGTGGTAGAAAAGGAGATACGGGGTCTGCAAAACGAAGACGCCGCCGTAGCCGAGGCACATGCCGGAGGCGAGGTTGAGGCCGCTGATGCAGTCCTTGGCCTTGCGGAAATGGCCGTTCTCGTCGGGGTCGGACAGGATGGTGATGCGGTCGGCCCCTTTCGGCCCCTTCGGCGGCGCCTCCGGCACGCGGTCGTAGACGGTGCGCAGATACTGGTCCACCTTCACCGCCTTGAGTCCGGCGGGAGTCGGGATATTGCAGGTACTGAATGACCCACATGCGGCCCGTGTCGTCGAAGGTGATCGTGACCGGCTGGCGCACGTCCGGCTCACAGGCGACGAGTTTGACCTCCAGGTCGTCGGGGACCTTCATACGCTTGACGGCCTCTTCGGGGGAAAAGCCCTGGGCGGCGAGTCGGCCGGCGCAGGCGGCGCCGATCAGCGCGGCGGCGAAGCAAGCGAAGCGGAGGCGGTTCATCGGAGGATCCTGGGTTCGGCGGGCCGACGGCGGGGCGGAGGATCGGGGATACAGAGCATCGTAAGGCGCGGCGGGAGGGGGGACAAGCGGGAAGGACTGCGGTCGGCGGCGCGGGTGCGTGGGCCGATCCGTCGGGCCGTGCGTAAGGCCGTAAGGCCGACACGGTGCGCCTGGGGTGTGTCGGCCTTACCGTGGAGGAGCGCTCACCGGCCTGCTCCTCCGGCGCCGGGCGCGAACCGGGGCGCCAGGGGCTGCTCGGCGGGCGGCGGACACGGACGGGGTGGATAAGGCGGCATGGGGAGCCTCGGCCTCGGTGCATGACGGAACGTTGCCGAGTGTAGCATGCGGATGGGGCGTCTGGGCAGGTGAACGGGGAGCGCAAATGGATGACAATGGCGGCCGACGGTCGCCCGGGTTCGCACCACCGTGAACCGACAAGCAAAGTCCGGTGCGCGAGCGTTTCAACCGGACGACGAGGGGCGAGAAGTGGGTGAATTTCGGAATCTGTTTCTTGCTAAGTTTTTATCGTTTATGGCAAACAGGGTGAACTCCAAATCTTCTTCCCTTGACTCATGCGGCGCGGTACGCTACATACCAGCGGTATACCGCTGGTATACCAGCGGTCGGCCAAGGACAATCGCCGACCGCACCGGAACAAGGGGACTGGCGCGCCGCTCCAGGGAAGCACCTTCCCTTTTTTGTCCCCTCGCAACAGGGTCTCTCACAACCATCGGCAGGATTCCTCCCATGAAGACCATCGCCAAACTGTACCGCAGTCAGTATCGCGTCATCGAAGAGGCGGTCGAGTCTTGGAAGGCCGACCACGACGCGGCAATGGCGGCTTGCGATCTCGAAGAGATAATTCGTATCTGTCTTGACATAAATGCTCGAGTGGCCGAATGGGTCCGCGTCCTGTGGAACACGGGCTTTCAAGGAAAGGTCAGCAACCCGGAAGAAAGCGGAAAATCTCTCCTGAAAGTTCTAAGGGCCGGCGTCGAAGCGTGGCAGGCGTTGGTGGAAGGCGTCGAAGACTACACGGCGCAGGGGTATGTCCTTGAAAACGCCGAACAAGTCCCGGCGGCCCTTAAAGAGATCCGCGCCCTCCATGACGACTTCGCCGCCCGTTGGCCATTCGTCCGCAAGGAAGATGTGGAACGGGGCGCCCGGGAGATAGCCGCCGGGAAGTGCGTCACCGGAGAGGAACTGCTCCGTGAACTACACGGTCATTGTGGCTGATTGGGTCGCGGCATTCGTGCGGGGCTTGCCCCGCGCGATCCGCGTTCCGGTCTGTCAGCGCTTGTTCGCGGATCTGCCCGCCGACCCTGACGGGCAGCTCGGTTCTCAAGTTTTCCCATTCGCGCATAAGTACACGTTGTCAGTTACCGGCGTAGACACATCGCAGCACCCGCCCCTTGGATGGTGGTACGTCTTCGTCGTTGACCGGGGGACGCCCGGTGAGTTGCACGTCGAAAGCGTCCGTGACGCCAACGATCCCAACCCGAACTAGCCCGCGGCGCCGGGATGGATGCCCCCCTGGCCCTCGATCCCAACTCCGCTTTGGGAACGAGGGCCAGGGGGCGACAAGGCCATCAGGAACCTCGGCTTTTCGCCCCATGCGAAGGCAGCACCAATGCCAAGCCCTTTCCCCGGCATGGACCCCTATCTCGAAGCCCACTGGCGCGACATCCATGCCCGTTTGATCATCTATGCTTGCGACGCGCTCCAGAGCGTTCTCCCTGGCGCATTCGCGCCCGCGTCGAGGAGCGCGTCCTTTTGGAGACGCCTCAGGGAATCGCCGATCATCCACTCTTTCCCGACGTGCGCGTGGTCGAATTCACCGCGAAGCGCGGCCTGGAAACGCAAGCGGAAGTCGGCGTCGCCGTGGAGGAGCCGCTCCTCGTCGAGACCGAGTCGGATGGGGTGACCGAGATGTTCCTCGAAATCATCGACCGGGAGAGCGGCAACCGCGTCGTCACCGTCATCGAATTCCTCAGCCCCAGCAGCAAATCGCTGCACCCGAATGGCGAGCAGTACGTGCGCAAGCAGCGCGAAGTCTGCTCCTCCGACGCCAATCTGGTCGAGATCGATCTGAACCGCTTCGGCAGCCATACGTTGGCCTTCCCCCTGGCCCACATCAAGCCCCAGGGACGAACGCCCTACATGGTCTGCGTCCGGCGCGGTGCGGCGCGGCGTGGCCGAGGTCTACCCCATGCCGTTGTGGCAACGCCTGCCGGCCATCAAGGTCCCGCTCCGACCGGACGACGCCGACGTGCCGCTGGACCTCCAGGCGCTGGTCGAGCAGTGCTACCGCAATGGCGCCTACGAAGGCACGCTCAATTACGCCATCGAGCCTGACCCGCCGCTGCTCGGCGGAGACAAGAAGTGGGCCGCCGAACATCTGCGCGAGAAAGGACTGCGACCCGAAAAAAAGTCGCCGCGGCGAAAGGGCAAACCGAAATCGGGCTGAGGGCTGTCCGAACACACTTCATCGGAACATCTCTGGTAAGGCAAATCGTGGCAAGTGCGAAGATGTCCGGTTGCGCCGATTGGGCTGGATTTGAGGAGGCGTCCGGTTGTACCATGCGGCTCCCGTATCGCCCCATCCGCAACACGCCCTGCCCGCGAATCGGGCAGGCGACCAAGCCGTCCCAGTCGGTGGCCTCATACGAAGGTATGAAGGTGCAAGGACTTATGCAATTCCTGATGCCGACGGCCCGTAACGGCACAGGGGTTGCGTCAGAGGCGGCGGCCAAAAGAGCGAAGAAGCCCATCGGAGTGCCGGACTCTTCTTCGCGTTTTTGGTGCTAAACTTGGAGCGGCCCCGCCCGCGTTGGCCGGGGCCGTACCGGAACTCCACTGCTGGAGGACGCTTAAGTGACCCGCTGGACAATGACGTTTGCGGCCTTCCTGTGCTTTCTTCCCTCCCTGAGGGCCAACCTGTCGCCCCGAAATGACCTTCCCCTCGTCGGCAAAGACGCTCCCCCAAGCGCTGCCAAGGCTCCCCCCGCCGACCCGGCACCGGCCGCCGAAGACAAGCCGGCCAGCCCAAAACTCGTCGTCACCGACAAGACCGAAGTGCAACTCGACGGCCACGACTGCAAACTGGTGGATGTGCCCGGCACGGCCTCCGTCGTCGGTCTGGAAGTCGCCGCCGACCGGAAGACCATCCTCAAAATCCATTTCCAATCCAAGAAGTGACGGAATGGCGAGCCGGGTCGCGTGAGCGCCCGGAGATGGTTTCAGCGACCGCGCTGATCTCCGGGCGCTCGACGCGACCCGGCTCGCCAAACCTTTGACAGCGCCTTCCCATCGGGTATGCTGGCCGGAGCGTATGCTCGCCCCGAGCAGGCTCTTTCCCTAAAGGCATCCTCATGGGAGAAAATGACGACCTGGGCGTCCGGCCCGCGGACAATGATTTGCCGCCACGCGATCCGCCGCTTCCCCTTCCCATCGCTTCCGACCTCCGCGGAACGATAGTGACGGCCGGGGCCTGGCTGGCGCTGGCGGCGGCGCTGCTGGGATGGATGTTCGACGGCTTCGAGCAGGGCATTTTCCCGCTGGTCGCTCGGCCGGCCCTCATCGACCTGCTGGGGCTGTCCGAAGACGCCCGCGTGGCGGCGGACAAGGACGCCGACGCCTCACAACGGGACGCCGCCAAGAGGCGCATCGACGCTCAGGTCGGGCCGTGGATCAGCGGCATCACCGCCGCTTTCCTGGTCGGCGCCGCCTGCGGCGGCTGGTTCTTCGGCTGGCTGGGCGACCGCGCCGGCCGCGTTCGGGCCATGGTCTTCAGCGTCCTCACCTACGCCGTCTTCACGGGTCTGTGCGGCCTGGCCGCGTCGCCGTGGCACCTGGCCGGACTGCGCTTCTTATCGGCCCTCGGCATGGGCGGCGAGTGGTCGCTCGGCGTCGCGCTGGTGATGGAGTGCTGGCCGCACCGAAAGCGGCCGCTGCTCGCTGGACTGATCGGCGCGTCGGCCAACGTCGGCTTCATCCTCACGGGTCTGCTGCTGACAGCCGTGCAGGCCGGCGGCCTGGCGGTCCAGGGCGGAGGTTGGCGCTGGGTGCTGGGAGCCTGCGTCTTTCCGGCCTTCTTGACGTTCTTCCTGCGCACCTTCGTGCCGGAATCGGAGAAGTGGCGCGCGGCGGCGTCTTCAGGGCCGCGGGCTGAGATAAAAGACATTTTCACCCCGGATTTGCTCCGAAAGACCGTCCTCGGAACGGCCCTGGCCTGCGTGGCCCTGATCGGCACCTGGGGGTCGGTGCAGTTCATTCCGTCCTGGGTCCGGCAGATGACGCCCGACCCGCAGATGGCGAACAACGCGCAGATGTGCGGCGGATTGGGCGCCGTCATTGGCAGCATCTTCGGGGCCCTCGTCGGCGTCCGCCTGGGCCGGCGCTGGACCTATTTCGTGCTGTGTCTCGGCTCGCTGCTGGTCACCGCGTTCCTGTTCCGCTGGTTCTTCGTGGCGCACCCGGCCGTGGACGGCTGGTTTCTGGCTCTGGTCCTGCTGACGGGCGCCCTGACGGCCTCGTTCTATGGGTTCCTGCCGCTGTACCTGCCGGAATTGTTTCCGACGCGCGTGCGGGCCATGGGACAAGGGTTCGCGTACAACGCCGGCCGAGTCGTCGCCGCAGCCGGCGTGCTGAGTACGGGCTACCTGATGAGCGCCTCGGTGTTCAACGGCAGCTACGACCGCGCGGGCGCCGCCATCAGCCTGATCTACCTCGTCGGATTGGTGGTCGTCTGGTGGGCGCCGGAGACGCGCGGACGGCCGTTGCCGGAATGAGAAGGATCTCACGCAAAGCCGCAAAGGCGCAAAGCTGCCAAGAAGAGAAGAAATTGAGTTCGAGGCAGTCGCGCCCGGAACCCTGCCTTTTGTCTTCTTGGCAGCTTTGCGCCTTTGCGGCTTTGCGTGAGATCCTTCTTATGCCGGGTCCTTGCCGGGCACGACCGCGAGCGAGCCGGTTTCGGAAATGTAGACCGTGTTGCCGGTGTTGGGATCGAGGAAGACTTCGACGCCGTAGTGCTTGGCCGTTTTGAAATCGCTCTCGCCGGCCTTGCGGCAGGCCAGCACCATAGCGTGCTTCCACTCCGGCGGCTTGACCTTGGCGCCGGCCTCCGGCAGGCTGCTCAGGCTGGCCGGCACGGCCGCGATCGCCCCCGTTTCGCTGACGTACAGCACGGCGCCGGCGTAGGGGTCGAAGAACACCTCGACGCCGTAACGCTTCGTGTCCTTGCTGAACGCCTTCTCGTCGGCCTTGCGGGCGGCCAGCTCCATGCCGTGCTTCCAGTCGGCCGGCTTGCCCTTGGCGGAGTCGTCGATCCGGGCCAGCTTGGCCGGCAGCACGGCGAGGGAACCGCTCTGTGAGACGTAGACGATATTGCCATTATTCGGATCGAGGAAGGTTTCGAGGCCGATTTTCGGCGTCTTGTCGTTGAAGTCGGCGTCGCCGGCCTTGCGGACGCGCAGGACCATGCCGTTCTTCCATTCCGGATCCTTGACGTCGGGGCCGGTCTTGGCGGCGGTCAGGGAGGCGGGGATGCGCGGAGAGGGCGCCGATATCGTCGATGTAAAGATAGGCGGCGGCGTTGTCGTCGCGGACCACCTCGACGCCGTATTTCGTGGTCTGAGCGCTGAAGGCTTTCTCGTCGGCCTTGCGGGCCTGCAGCTCCATGGCGTGCGACCACTGCGGCGGCAGGACCTTGGCCGGGGCGGGGCCGACCAGCTTGGCGGGGAGAGCGGCGATGTCGCCGGCGTCGGCGATGTAAACGCCGTTGCCGTTGGGACCGTCGAGGAAGAACTCCAGACCGATCTTCTTGGTCGCGGCGGTGAAATCCTTCTCGCCGGCCTTGCGGACGCGCACCTCCAGGCCGTGACGGAAGACCGGCTCCGGCCCCGCCGGCTCGTCGGCGCCGACCCAGGAGGAAACGGTCAACGCCGCCACGGACGCGAACACGCCGGCCGCCACTATCACTGCACGTTTCGACATCGCCTTCCTCGTCATGATGGAGTCTCGAATCAACACACGGCCCCTGAGACGGTTAGGACGAATCAGGAGACCGCGAATAACAGGCCGAACCGGGGTGCGGGTGGCGACGCCCCGGCGCTCCCCCGGACTCACGAATACGTTCGCCCGGGGCTTTACCAAGAGTCGCCCTCCGGACTCCAGTCCCCGAGGGCTTCTCTGCCTTGGAGCCCGCTTCGGGCGACATCGAGTAAAGCCCCGGGCGAACGTACTCGTGAGTCCGGGGACCGCGGCCGTCGTCATTATACGAACCGAACGGACGCGACCCCGCTCGCCTCATTCGCTGAAATCCGGCATCCGCCCCGCGCTCACGTCCTTCTCCCACTCGTCCAGGAGCGGCCAGCTCTTGGCGCAGGTGCCGAAGTCGGCCATGTACTGATACTCGGTCAGCCGGTCGATCGCCTTTTGCAGAACGGCCGGGTCGCGCCGGAAGACGGGGCCGTGGCTGGGCAGCAGAAACTCCGCGTCGTCGCTCTGAATGCGCTTCAGCGACTCCAGAAAGTCGGCAATGTTGGAGCCGTGGTGGGCGTCGATGACGCCGACGCAGCTGTCCTTGTAGATGTTGTCGCCGCAGAACAGGAGATTGCCGAGCTTGAAACTCAGCTGCCCCTCCGTGTGGCCGGGCGTGTGCCAGACTTCCAGCCGCAGGTCGCCCACCGCGATCACGTCGCCCTCCTTGAGCTTCACGTCCACCTTGCAGCGCGGCATGGGCATGTGGATGTTCTGGGCCTTAATGGATGCGAAGGTCAGGATCTCATCGCCGCTCTCCAGCGGCTCGACGGTTTTGGGGTGGGCCCCCACCTTCGTTTTCAGCACCTTGCGGGCGTGGGCCGCTCCCTGGACGTGGTCGGCGTCGGCGTGGGTGGCGATGAGCATCTTGCACGTGGACAGGTTGAAATCCATGCGGCGGATCAGTTCGACGATCTCGTCCACGGTTTCAAGAAAGCCGATGTCGATGAGGACGAACTCCGTCCCGCCGTCGATGAGGTAGACGTTGACGCCCAGGCGCCGGCCGGCCTGGTAGTTCATCTCGATGACGTGGGGAAAGAGGTACTTCCGTGCCAGCATGATCCGCCCCCGGAGCAGGGATGTTCCCGGTATGATACGTCACAGCGGTCCCTTCGGGAACGGCGGCTTCTCGTTGTACGGCCCCATGATCCGCGCCACCATGCCGTCCGGCAGCCATTGCGTCAGCTTCATCAGCAGCGTCGTCGGAGCCGGAAAGTTGTAGACCGCCGGCCGTCGCCGCAGGGCGCGGACGATCCGTTGCGCCGCCTGGTCGGCCGTCAGCAGCCACGGCATCTTGAACTCGTTAATCTCCGTCATCGGCGTCTTCACGAAGCCGGGGCAGACCGTCGTCACGGCCACGCCCGTGCCGCGGAGCTGGATGCGCAGCCCTTCCATGTAGGTGTTCACCGCCGCCTTGCTGGCGCAGTACGCCGATTCGCCCGGCAGACCCTTGTAAGCCGCCAGGCTCGACACCGCGACCAGATGTCCGCTCCGCCGTCGCAGCATCTCCGGCAGTACCGCCTCGATTGCGTAGATCACGCCGAAGACGTTCACGCGGAACATCCGCTCCACGTCGGCGATGTTCACCGGGTCGAGGGTCGTCGGGGCGCCGACGCCGGCGTTGGCGATCAGCAGGTCCACCGGGCCGAGCTTGCCGGCGAGTTCGTGGATCGCGTTCAGCGTCTGTTCGCGCTCGGCCACGTCGGCGACGGCCGGCGCCGCGGCGCCGCCGGACTGTGCGATCTCGTCGGCCAGTCTTTCCAGCAGGTCGCGGCGGCGGGCGACCAGGCCGACCTTGCAGCCCGCGGCGGCCAGGTGCCGCGCCAGCGACCAGCCGATGCCGCTCGACGCGCCCGTCACCACGGCGACCTGATTGGCGAACGACATCGCACACCTCATTCCGTGAGGAGAACCCGCAAGGCCGGCGCCATCGGAATAATGCAGAACGCAGAATGCAGAATGCAGAATGGAAAGGCGAATCCGGGTTTCATTCTGCATTCTGCATTCTGCGTTCTGCATTTCTTCTGACGGCGTGGCATAATCTTACGGAACGCGCTCTGGCAATCGCGGCCCGCGTCTGGGAAAATCAAGAGACACATGCGGAAAGGCGAGCGGCCGGCGTCAGCCGGCTGATGAAAAACGCTGCCGACGACGAGATGACCCATCAGCCGGCTGACGCCGGCCGCTCGCCCAATAGGTATAGCCATGCTGAGCCGACTGTTGCTGATCGCGGCCGCCGCCCTGCCGGGCGCGCCGATGCTCCCAGGCTCCCGCCGGCCCCGCCGCCGCCGGCCGCCTACGACGTGACCATTCGCTACCAGATCGGCGCCTTCCGCAATGAGCGCGTCAAGCAATACATCGAGATGAATCGCTATTTCAAGGACACCGGTTTCGTGCGGGCCGAGGACGACGAGCCGGCCGACGACGAGGCGGAGAACACCGCCTATGACCGCATGCGCGGGACGATCCCGGCCGACAAGGTGCGGCTGTTGCTGGGCGAGCGGCACGTGCGGGTTCTTCAGCTTTTGCCGAAAGGGCAGAAGCCGCCGGCCGCGGCCGGCGCCCCAGTGCGCGTGGACCTGGAACTGGCGTCCGGCTTTCCGCCGCTGCGGCAGCGGCTGCTGGCGGAAGAGGCGCGGCGCGTACTGCGGCCCTTCGGCTTCCAGGAGGCGGTCGCCTACGACACCCGCGGCAACACCCGACTGCTCGGCTCGATCCCGGTCGAGAAGCTGGGCGACCTGCTCGGCGATCTTCGGCTCCAGCCGGCCGCGTGGGCGCTGATTGCCGGGTCGCCGCTGAACGACCTCCGGCGCGAGCCGGGCGGCGCCGACCAGCTCGAAGCTCTCTTGCTGACGTGGTACGACGCGCCCAAGGGCAAGGCGCTGCTGCTGCCGATCCTCGACGAATGGCAGCGCCAGTCGGTCGGGGCGGAGTTCGTCCACCAGCAGCCGTCCATACTGTTCTCGAAGATCGACGAGAAAACCGGCAAACCCGACCTGACCCTGCTGTACGAACGGCTGATCGGCCATATGGTGCGCCGGCCCGAATCCGCCGATCTGCTCGACAAGCTCCTTGCCGCCGTCCTCGCCAGCCCGGACGCGCCGGCGCTCCTGGACCCGCTCCTGAAACGCCTCCTCTCTTCCAACGTCGCGAAGACGCTGCCGGTCTTCTTCCGGACGCCTGCTCCCATCGTCATCGTGGAAGGGCGGCCGGACCTGCCCCTCCCGTCGGTGCGTGCGCCGACGCCGCCACTGCCCGCCGAACTGCAAAAAATCAGGCCGGAGCTGCGCGACCTGCTGGACAAGGCCGATAAGACGCGCTTGGAGGTGATCCTCACCCGAACCTCTACGGACGTCGATCGCTCCTGGTTCGTCCAGATCAAGGGCGCCGCGCCGGGAGTGGTGGTCGAGGGACGGCTAGGTCCGTTGGTGACGGTGCGCGCCGCCCTCAATCAGGTCAAAGCTCTGGCGGCGCTGCCGGACGTGGCGGCCGTGCGGCTGCCGCGGGCGGCGCGTCCGCGTCTGGAAGCAGCGGAGACGCTCCAGGCGTGGGACCCGCTCGTCGCCAGCGGCGTGGCGAAATTGCAGGCCATGAATCGCAAGGGCCGAGGCACGCGCGTGGCCGTGATCGACGCTGATTTCAGCGGCTGGCGCGGTCTGGTCGGCAAGCAGCTTCCCGACGACACGCTCCTGGTCGATCTGACGCGCGAGCGCAACGATGATGCGCAGCCGGACCCCGAACCGGGCGACGGCAAGACGCTGGGCCACGGCGTTCACATGGCGCTGGCCGTGCTGCGGGCGGCCCCGGAAGCGCAGATCGTGCTGGTCCGCATCGACCCCGCCGCTCCGTACATGCTCCAGGAAGTCGCCCGCGCCATGAATGGTGAGTCGCTCGCCTCCGAGAGCCTCGACAACCGCCGGGCGAACTTCGACGCCGTCCGCTTCCAGCTCGACCAGGAAGCCAAGGCGCTCCTGGTCGAGCGCCGTCGCTACTTCAATCAGTTCATCGACGTAACGCAGAAGGAAATCCTTCTTAAGCGAAAGGAAAAGGGCGTCATCACCACGGACGAGGAGGACCAGCTCAAGCAGATCCTGGATTTCGAGGACTATGAAAAGCGCCAGGCCGACTGGGGCCGGCGCGACCAGGAATATCACGAATCGGTGCAACGCTTCCTCCACCTGGAGAAGGAACTGATCGGCTTGAGGAGCGTGCGCGTGGCGGCGTCGGGGCTGGTCTGGAACGAGGGCCATCCGGTGGACGAGAGCAGCGCCCTGACGCGCTATTTCGACGACCAGCCGTTCGGCTCGGCGCTGTGGTTCCAGGCGGCCGGCGACGCGCGGGGCCAGGCGTGGTCGGGAATGTTCCGCGACGAGCAGGGCAACGGCGTCATGGCGTTCGACTCGGCGGAGGGTTCACCGCACGACAGTCTGTGGGCGCGGCAGCTCGATTTCCTGGCCTGGGCGCCGGACGGCGGCAAGACGACGCGCGATCTGCCGGCCGGGGCGAAGGTGCGGGTTTCGCTGCAATGGCGCGAGGCCCACGACCCCGCGGCCGGCCGTCCCGGCGAAGACCCGTATCTGAAGCCGCTGGCCGATCTCCGCATTGTCGTGCTGTATCAGCCGGACCCGGCCGGCGCGATGCGGCCGGCCGACGACCTGGACGTTGTGGTGCAGTCGATCGGTTTGCCGGAGCGGTTGGAGGCGACGCCGTCCTCGGCGGTCTACGAACAGACGGTGTTGCTGCAGGTCGCCAAGGCGGGCCGATACGCCGTGCGGATCGAGGGGGCGGCTCCGACCGGCGATCGACCGCGCGACGAACCGACGATCCCGGCGGCGCAGAAGTCGTTCGAGCTGCATCCACGTCTGTTCGTGGAGACGCTGGAAGGTCCGGGCCGCGCGCTGCTGCACGACTTCGTGACGGAGGCCGGCACGCTGGGAACGCCGGCCGATGCGCGATCGGTCATCACGGTGGGAGCGGCAGACCATCGCGGTCTGCCGGAACCGTACAGCGCCGGGGGGTCTCCGCATGACGTGGCGCTGCTGGCGAAACCGGACGTGATTGCCTACGATCAAGGAGTGGAGGGCAAGGACGCGGCGCAGGGGACCGGCGTGGCGACGGGGTTTGCGGCCGGCGTGGCGGCGGCCGCGCGCGGTATGAGCGCGGCGACGGCGGCCGGATGGCGCGAAAGCATGGGCGTCGAATCGGGCGGCGTGGTGCGTGCGCCGAAAAGAGTGAGGAGTGAGGAGTGAGGAGTGAGGAGAAAAGACAAGCCGGCGGAATCTTGCTTTTCTCCTCACTCCTCACTCCTCACTCTCTTCTCCGCCCCTTGACACCTTTTGAAGCGCAGGGGTACACTTCCTTAGTTGTGGTTCATCGGGGTTGTGCCGTCCGTGTCAGCGCCAAACGGCGAGCCGGGTTGCGGTTGCGCCCGGAGATCGGAGACCGGCCGTGTGCGGCCCCGGGGAGAGCCTGGCGTGAAGGCAATCATCAGCGACATTCACAGTAACTTCGAGGCGCTGCAAGCCGTCCTCAAGGACATCGAGCAGCAAGGCGTATCGGAGATCTACTGTCTCGGCGACGTGGTCGGCTACGGCCCCAACCCGCGCGAGTGCCTCGATCTGGTCATGCGCTGCAAGATCGTCTTGCTCGGCAACCACGATCAGGGGGCCATGTTCGACCCGGACGGCTTCAACGGCCCCGCCGAACGAGCCATCTTTTGGACCCGAGAGCAGCTCGAATCGGCCCCCGAAAGCCGCCAGGCCAAGGAAAAGCGCTGGGAGTTCCTCGCCGAACGGCCGCGCACCGTCCGCGAGAACGGCCTCCTCTTCGTCCACGGCTCCGCCCGCAACCCCCTCAACGAATACGTCTTCCCCGAAGACATCTACAACCAGCGCAAGATGGAACGCATCTTCGCGCTGGTCGAAAAGTACTGCTTCCAGGGCCACACCCACGTCCCCGGCATCTTCACCGAGCAGGTCGCCGACGACGTTTACCAGTTCCACAGCCCCGAAGAGATCGATTACCAGCATCGGCTCGACGGCCGGAAAACGCTCTGCAACGTCGGCTCGGTCGGCCAGCCGCGCGACGGCGACTGGCGCGCCTGTTACATCATGCTGGACGACAACGTCATCCGTTACCGGCGCGTCGAATACGACATCGAAACCACTATAAAGAAGGTGTACGCCGTCCCGGAGCTGGACAACTTCCTGGGCGACCGTCTCCGCGACGGTCGTTGATCGGCACGGACCTTGGCGAGCGGCCGGCGTGAGCCGGCTGATGGGGTTCCATCAGCCGGCTCACGCCGGCCGCTCGCTAACGCCAGGCGATAAGGCCTTCCATGCAAAAGCAGACGAAAAACACCATCCTCTTCGTCGTCCTGATGGTGCTGTGCTTCTTCATCTGGCTCGGCGTCAAGACCTACTTCGCCCCTCCGCCGCCCGTCCCCAAGGCGGTGGATCAGGCGGTCGCGGACATCGGCGCCGGCTCGGCCGGCCTGTGGCAGGGGCTGGCCCAGGAAGCAGTGCTGACGCTGGAGGGGGAAGCGTCGTCGCCGGAAGCCAAGCCGACCGAGAAACCCGCCCCGCCGCCCGTCGTGGTCGATGAGAAGTACAAGCCGACGCCGATCGAAAAACTGACGACGAAGCTGGGCGAAAACAACCGGACCTCGAAGTATCACCTCTACGCGGTCCTGGACCCTCACGGGGCCGTCATTCGGATCATCGTGCTGAACAAGGACCAGCAGGCCGACCAGTGGGGCCGGCCCATGAAGCTGCCGGACGGCTCGCCCCGGCCGATGGAGCTGGTCCCCGACGACCCCGACGATCCCTCCTTCCTGCTGCTGGCCTATCCGCTCAACAACAAGGACGCCGATCGGCCGCTCGACACCCTGGGCCGCGTCGATTGGTCCGAGGGCGCCGTCAAGACGGAGACGTTGCCCGACGGCCGTGAACGCCAGTCGGTGACGTTCACCTCGCCGCCGCTGAAGGAGCTGGCCGCCGGCCTGACCATCGCCAAAACCTTCTCGCTGACGCAGGGCGAATACCACCTCGGCCTGGAGGTGAAGGTCAAGCGCGCCGACAATGACGACAAGCCGATCGCGTTCCGCTATCAGCTGAGCGGCGCCCACGGCCTGCCGATCGAAGGCCGCTGGTACACCTACATCTTTCGCAACGCGCTGATCGGCCAGGTGGAGGAGAACAAGCCCGACTTCTCCTCCCGCGGCGTGTCGCGCAACTACCAGGACGTGCGCCAGATCTCCAACGGGGAGGGCGGCAATGCGGTGGAGCGCCAGCAGAACTATCTCATCCGCTACGCCGGCGTCGCCGTGCAGTACTTCGCCTCGGTCGTCGTGGTGGACAACGAGCAGAAGGACCAGAGCTTCGTCGTCCGCGCCCGGCCGATGCTGCAAACCGTGCTCGTCAAGGGCGTCGTTCAGAGCGTGGCCGACGACGGCAAGAGCTTCGTCCTGACCCAAACGACCGACAACAAGCAGCAGACCTTTTATGTCCGCGATCAGGACTTCGACGCCGACAACGAGCAGCAGAAGGACGAATCCAAATACAAGGAAGACGGCCGCATTCCCCTGCGCGACCTGCCGCTGCTGAAGGGCAAGCCCGTGGCCGTCCTCTATTCGAGCGGCAGCTTTCTGAAGGCGTCGGACGACCACCCGCCGTTGTTCGCGCGGCAGCTGCAAAACGACGCCATGACGCAGGCGCTGTGGGAAGACGACATCGCGGTGTGCGTCACGGCTGCCGCCGACCTGAAGAAGGGCGAACCGGTCGTCCAGAAATACCTGCTCTATAACGGACCCGTTAAGGTGATGCTGCTCGACCAAGCCGAGACGGCGGCCCAGAAGGTGGCGCCCGGCCTGGTCAGCCGCTACCTGGACCAGCTGAACCTCAATTCACTGACCGACTACCAGTCGGCCAGCTGGATCGGCAACATCACGGGGCCGACCGGCATCAGCTGGATGCTGATCCAGATCACGAACATCATGCACTGGGTGCTGTGGTTCCTGCACGCCACCCTGTTCATGCCCTACATCCTGTGCATCGTGTGTCTGACGCTGATCGTGCGCGGCGTGATGTTCCCCGTCAGCCGCAAGCAGGCGCTGACCAGCATTCGGATGCAGCAGCTTGGGCCGGAGATGAAGAAGCTGCAGGAGAAGTACAAGGACGACAAGCAGGGAATGGCGGGGGCGCAGATGGAGCTGTACCGCAAGCACGGCGTCAACCCGTTCGGCACCTGCTGGATGCTGCTGTTGCAAATGCCGATCTTCATGGGTCTGTATTATTCGTTGCAGGAGAGCATCCACTTCCGCCTGGCCGGCCTGGCGCCGTGGTGGATGCCGAACCTGTCGGCGCCCGACATGCTCGTGTGGTGGGGGCCGTACATTCCCTTCATCAGCGAGCCGTCGTGGTACGGCTACTTGTGGTATCTGGGACCGTACCTGAACATCCTGCCGATCGCGGCGGTGTCGTTGACGCTGGTGCAGCAGAAATGGACGATGCCGCCGCCGACGGACGACCAGTCGGCGCAGCAGCAGAAGATGATGAAGTATATGATGATCTTTATGGGCGTCATGTTCTACAAACTGGCGTCCGGCGTCTGCATCTACTACATCGCCAGCAGCGTGTGGGGCATCGCGGAACGACAGCTCCTGCCGAAGAAGAAGACGGCGGTGGGGGCCGCGGAGGAGGACAAGGCGCAGGGCGGCGTCCTGTCGAAGCTGCTCGGCCCCAAGGGCGGCAACGGTTCGGCGACGACGGGGCCAGCCGGCAAGAGCAAGCGCGGCAAACGCCGGCCGGAAACCAAGGCGACC
Organism: uncultured Planctomycetaceae bacterium; assembly: GCA_963771935.1. Classification (GTDB taxonomy): domain Bacteria; phylum Planctomycetota; class Planctomycetia; order Gemmatales; family Gemmataceae; genus UBA4732. The sequence continues at coordinate 1,298,423 of CAVYVK010000011.1, forward strand.
GCGAAGAGCGACGGAGACGGATCGATGTTCCAGCGCCTGCGCGACTGGTGGGCGGACATACTGGAGCAGGCGCGGAAGAAGTAGGAATCGCTCCGGGCGAGCGGCGGGGTTTATCCCCGCCGTTTCGGTCCAAACCGCCGGGATAAACCCGGCGGCTCGCCCATCGACGAGGCACATCCATGCAAGCCACCTCTCTCCTCAGCGCCGCGGTTCTAAGCGGTCTGACGGCCCTACTGCTGGCGGTCCCGTCTCCCGCAGCCGACGACGCCGGCTCCGCCGAGTACCGCGTCGAGGTCGATCCCAACATCGTCACGTCCCACGAGCGGAACGGCAAACCGGGCACGTTCGTGACGGCCCACTTCAAGCTGACGCGCACCGCCGACGGCAAGGCCGCACTGGACGTGGTCCGGGACGATCTCGTGGTGCTGGAGGACGGCAAGGAGGTGGCCGACGCCGAAATCCTCCTGCCCAGGGCCGAGACGACCACCATGGTGGCGATGAACATCAGCGGCAGCGGGGCCAGCGGCGACAAGATCGTCCAGGCCCGCAAGGCGGCCAACACGTTCTTCGACAAACTCGACGCCAGCGCCGAGTCCGGCCTGATCCTCTTCGACCAGCCGCCGCTGGCGCCCACCCGCGACCGCGCGCTGCTGCATCAGAAGGTCAACGCGGCCCAGCCCGGCGGGACCACCTATCTCGACGATACGGCCAAGGGTCTGCACATGCTCCAGAACGTGCCGGGCCGCAAGGCCGTCGTGCTGATGACCGACGGCGTGGACCTCAACAGCGTCCAGACGCAGCAGCAGGTGATCGAGCTGGCCAGGGCGTCGCAGATTCCGATTTACACCATCGGCATTGGCGATCCCGGCGCCAACGATGTGACGACGGTGCTGGTGCTGGACCATAGCGGCAGCATGGCGGCCAAGGCCGAGGAGGGCGACCAGAAGCCGAAGATCCAGGCGCTGCGCGAGGCAGCGTCGCGCTTCGTGGAGCTGATGGGGCCGACGGCGCAGACGACGCTGCTGCCGTTCAGCAGCGACATCGACAAGCCGCAGCCGTTCAGCCGCCGGAAGGGCGAATTAATGGCGCAGATTCAGGCGTTGCAGCCGGCCACGGGGACGCTGCTCTATGACGCGACGTGGACCGGCGTGGAGACGCTGGCGGCGGCGCGGCTGAGCGGCCGGAAGGCGGTCGTCGTGCTGACCGACGGCGTGGACGAGTCGCCCGGCAGCCGGCGCACCGACCGGGACGTGATCGAGGCGGCGAAAGCGGCGGGCGTGAAGTTGTACATGCTCGGCCTGGGTCCAACGGACGAGATCAACGAGCCGGTGATGAAGGAGATGGCGGAGCAGACGGACGGCGTCTACTTCCACGCCGGGAATCAGCAGAGGCTGTTCGACATCTTCAACAAGCTGTCGATCGACCTGCACGACGAGGGCATCGACGAGAAGGCGCTGACGGCGCTGGCGGAGCAGACCGGCGGCCGCTATTACCCCGGCCGCGACGTGTCGAACCTGTCGCTGGTCTGCGAAAAGCTGTCGGAGGACCTGGCCTCGACGTACACCGTCACCTATCCGAGCCGCCACCCGGACGACGGCACGGCGCGCCAGATCAAGGTGATGGTGCGGCGGAACGGCCGCGACCTGAGCGAGGGCGGCGAGGGCGGCTACGCGGTCCACGGCGTGGCCGTGCCCCAGATGGACCATCTGGTATATCTGTTTTTGCTGGCGGGTCTGGCCGCGCTGCTGGCCGCTCCGGCCGGTCTGCGGCGGCTGCACCGCCTGTTCGGCGGATGAGAACGGCCATTGAGAGTTGAAAAGGAGGTTTCCGATGTTCACACCGATGAATCGTCGCCATTTCGTCAAGGGCGCCGTGACGGCCGGGGCGCTGGCCGGGCTGGGAGACTTCGCCTTCCTCGGCCGTCTGCCGGCCATCGACGCGGCCGACGCCACCGTCTCGCCGGAGACGGTGCGTTTCGGCCCCGAGGTCGAGCCGCTCGTGCGCCTCATCGAGGACACGCCACAGGAGAAATTGCTCGACGCGGCGGCCGCCAAAATCCACGACGGCGCGAGCTATCAGCGTCTGCTCGCCGCCGTCTTCCTGGCCGGCGTGCGCAACATCCAGCCGCGGCCGGTCGGCTTCGAGTTCCACTGTGTGCTGGCCGTCAACTCCGCCCACCTGGCGGCGCTGGCTGCGCCGGACGCCGATCGCTGGCTGGCGCTGTTCTGGGCCATGAACGCCTTCAAGGACTCGCAGAACGTCAAGCAGAAGAAAGGCCCGTGGACGATGCCGGTCTTGGAGAAGGGCGAGCTGCCGCCGGCCGACCGCGCCCGCAAGGACTTCACCGAGGCGATGGACGCCTGGGACGTGGAGGCCGCCGACCGGGCCGTGGCCGGGTTGGTGCGCTCGGCGGGGGCCGACGAGGTGTTCGAGCTGCTGGTCCGCTACGGCGCCCGCGACTTCCGCGACATCGGCCACAAGGCCATCTACGTCGCCAACGGCACGCGCACGCTCAACACCATCGGCTGGCGCCATGCCGAGCCGGTGCTGCGCTCCATCGCCTTCGCCCTGCTCGACCATGAGGCCGGCAACCCCGCCAAGGACGACCTGGAACCCGACCGTCCGTGGCGCGAGAACATCAAGAAGGCCGCGAACATTCGCCAGGGCTGGCAGCGCGGCAAGGTGACGCCGGAAGCATCGGCCGATCTGCTGGCCGCCCTGCACATGGTCTCCGCTAGTGAGGCCTCCGACAAGGTGGTCGAGCTGCTCAACAAGGAGGTGGACCCCGCGTCGGTCTGGGACGGCCTGTTCCTGGCGGCGGGCGAGCTGCTGATGCGCCAGCCGGGCATCATCGCGCTGCACTCCGTCACATCGACCAACGCGCTCCACTATGCGTACATGACCAGCGGCGACGACGAGACGCGGCGGATGCTGATGCTGCAAGGGGCGGCGTTCGTGGCGCTGTTCGGCAAACGGGTCCAGGGCGGCGACGTGAAGATCGACGCTCTGGAGAAGGCGGACCTCAAGGCCGAGGGGCCGGCGGCGGTGGAGGAGATCTTCGCCGACGTGAGCAAGGACAAAAAGGCCGCGGCCCGCAAGGCGCTGGCGTTCCTCGGCGGCGCGGGCCCGGACGGGCGCAGGCGCTGCTGGCGGCCGGCCGTCGGCTGGTCTTCAACAAGGGCCGCGACGCCCACGACTACAAGTTCAGCTCGGCCGTGATGGAGGACTATTACCACGTCACGCCGCACTGGCGCGACCGCTGCCTGGCGAGCAGCCTGTTCTGGCTGCACGGCTCCGGCGACAAGGACAACGACCTCATCGGCCGCGCCGCGCGGCCCTGGCGAAAGGGTGAGAGCTCGGACGCCTTCACCGACGGTCGGCTTCGTTCATGGCGTGGGTCGTTGCAGCAGCTTTACTTGCAGCTTCGAGACGCTTGCGATCGTCTGATAATCGGCGTCGAAGGTGACGACTTCCGCGCCGTGGTGCAGTGCGATCGTGGCAATGAGCAAATCGAGGGAACCGACGGTGAGGTTTTTTCGTCGGCACGCCTGGCCGAGGTCGGTCGCTTGCGTCCAGAGCAGCGGCGGCGTGGCCAGCATCGGCAACGTCTGAAACTGCTGCGTGAGCTGCCTGGCCTCGGCTGCCGTGGCGTGCCGCAAGATTTCAAAAGTGATCGGCTCCGCCAGGTGAGCATCGGGATGCAGGATATACGGGGCGACAAAGCGTTTGATCGCCCGCGGCGAACGGGTGCGCGTGAAGTCGATCCACAGGCTGGCATCGATCAGGGTGGGCATCCGTCCCTCCAGCATTGCTCATCCTGACCGTCGGCCTGCTGGTCCGCCGCCTGCCCCGCCTCGAAGCTCTTCAACTCCACGCCCCATTCGCCGTCGATGAATTTCTTCGCCAGATTCTCTCGGCGTTTCAGCATCAGCGCGTCCGTCACCAGCTTGCGAATCGCCGGACCTTTCTTGCTCTCGCCGGTCACGCGGCAGATTTCCTTGATCTCGGAATCAGGGATTTCAACGGTGATTTTCATACAATCAGGCTACCGGAGTAGGATTGGTTCGTCAAGCCGGGCGGCCGCATTGCAGGCGGAGCCTTTAGCGCCTGCGGCTGTCCGTCTTTCGACAATACAAGGAGGCTTAAGATCATTGAATTGCTTGAATGCCCTATCTGTCGTCGTCAGCGGGCAGCGGCATGATGCCATCCCGCTTCCTGGGCCAGGAGGATATCGGCCACACGCTCCGGCGTCAGTTCGTCTCGCGGCGACGCGGCTTGTTTGCACTCGATGAGCGGCAAGCCCGTTTGCTTGTCCCTGGCGACGACGGGCGCCGCGGCAAACGTCACGTCCACGGCCAGGCCTTTGCGGAGCAAGTCGGCCACCGCATCCTTGAGCTTCTGCCCATCCCGGAGGGCGCGGAGTTTCACTTGCTTGACCAGCGCGTCGGGGAGGTCGAGGGTCGTCTTCATGCAGCCATATTGCTGGTTTTCCAGCTTTCTGTCGAGATCCGACCCCACTGATCTTTCGGCGCAAGGTGCAAAGCATTTTGAGGGGGCGGAGGGTACAATAGACGGCGCGACGGTCGAATTACAGGAGTTAAGCGATGGTCATCACACTTCCCCCGCAGTTGGAGGCGGTTCTGAGCGAGCAGGCCCGGCGGCGCGGCCTGACCCCGGAGGTTGCTCTGTTGAAATCCTCTAACCTGTAGCGGCGAGGAGCATGAGGTTGTGGGTGAGTACCCGCAGGTAGCACTCGTGTTCGCGCGACGCATCCGACTTGCCCCGCAGCGCCGAGCCGAGCAGCCGCTTGTGTCGGGAGAAGGCGCTCTCCGCCTGCCAGCGCTGCCCGTAGACGCGCTTGTGCCGGCTGCCCCGCGGCTTCTTGCGGAACCGCTTGACCATCTGCCGCCGGTAGCGAGTCTTGGGCCACTTCCGCCCCCCGTTCCGCCGGTTGATCGGGATCACCGTCGAGCGGACGCCCAAGTCCTCCCGGCAGTAGCGGTGGCTCTCCTCGCCGTCGAACGCCGCGTCGCCGAGCACCCGGTCGTAGCCGACCGCCAGCGACGCCTGGGCCATGAGAGGGCGGAACTGCGGCGCGTCGTTGGCGGGGCCGAGGCTGACCGTGGCTGCGGTGAAGAAGTGGCTGGCCGTGTCGCAGGCCACGGCCAACTTGGTCCACAGCCTGGAGTTGTGTTTACGGCCGGCCCGCTTGAAAAAGTAGCGGGACGTGTGGCGGCTCTCCATGCCGGTGGCGTCGATGGCGGCCGTCGGCTTCGCGCCGATCAACCCGCCTTCCTGTGGCGCACGGTGGCGCGGAAGAGGAGTACGACGAACGCCCCTTTTTTAGCAGCCGCTTGGCGGCATAGCAGAGGGTCGAGTAGTGGGGCGCCGCGGCCAGGCCGAGATCCTCGCGCAACTCGGCGAAGTCGGCCAGCAACCGGACGACGCCCCGGTAGTCGGTCTTGAAGAAGGTCTTCAGGGCCAGGGCGGCGAATAGTTGGTGCTGGGTGAAGTCCTTGCGGGAGAACTTCGACGAATAGGCGGGCAGAACCTCCCGCGCCAGGCGCAGCGCCTCTTGGGCCACGGCCCGAGGCGACTTGGTCATCGGTCTGCTGGTGTTCATAATACCATTATACGCCCGCCCCGCCAAGGATTTCAACAGAGCACCCGGAGGTCTTAGCCCTCGACGCCTTGCGGGAGCGCTTCCTCCCGGAGTCCGCCCCTCTAGAGCCGCGCGACGAGTGGGAGCGGCGACTGCTCGGGCTGGCGATCGACTGCGGCGTGTCCCTGTCCGACGAGGCGCTCAGTCGTGAAGAAATGTACGAGTAATGGCCTATTTGATCGACACGAATGTGTTCGTGCGGCTTGCGAATGCGGCCCACGGTTTCCCGAAATGGACTTGCGTTCTCATGGCCGACTCCGCGAAACCTTCCGACGTCACGCTATCGCCTGGGCAGGCGAGGGACGAGGTGATTACGGCAACGCCGGTCGCCTGCCAGGAAATTAACAAGTTCTCGGAAAAGGTGTTCAAGACTCGCGGCGGCCGGATGGGAAGCGGCATGGGCGTCCTTCTGGAAGCACTCTGGGCTTTTTTCGTCGATCAAGGCCGCCCGGCGCGAGTCGCCGGCAACGAAGGTTGGGAAATCGCCTGGCTGCCAGACAACGAATACAACGATTTCGCCTGCGTCCAGTGCGACAAACCGTGGGAACCAGCCACAAAAAGGGGGGAATTTTTCCGAGTCGAAGCCAAGTCGATGAACAAGGACGCCGATGAATCGAAAGGACATTTCGACGAACTGCAAGATAACCTCGCCGAGTCGGATCTGCTCCTCGTATTGATTTGGTCGTGGAAGTCGATCGACCGCGGCCGGGTCTGTCCGATCATCGTGGATCAGTTCATCGACTCCGCGAAATCGGTTGCCGATCTGCGGGATAAACTGCACATCGCCCGCGGCGGCACATTCGTCCGTAGTCATAATTGTCCGGACGGGTGTGATCCAGCGACATGTAGGCATCACGGGGAACCTTTAAACTCGAAAGGCAATCGAGAAAGGTCTTCCGGCCCGGAATCGTGCCGGTCCAAGAAGTCGCCGAGTCAGTCGAACTTCGGCGGACTTATGCGAATGCTCCATACTTCCTCGGCGGAAGCCCGGAAAGTATTCGGGAAGGCGCGGGCGTCGGACGACGCAGCGTACGCTTTCATTTCTTTCATGCACAGGAATTTTCCGTCCCAAGAGGAAAACCGCTACCTGGTCCAAGACTGGAAGGACGCCGCGGCGATCCTGGGCATACCTGTGGACGGCCTCTCGAAGGAAAAAATCGTGGCAAGAGTCCGTGAATTCGCGGGATACATGGATGTGCTGCGGCGGCTATCAGAATAGTTCCTTTTCTTTCCCCGCAGGCCGCCCCCTGCCCCTTGTCGAGACCACGACCCCCTCGGGCAATACTATCGTGTCGAAACAGAGCCGTCTGGGCTGGGGTGCTCGGCCGAAGATCAATTCCGTACCTCCCTCCAAGGCGGAAACGAGCGCGTCAAGGTCTGCGGCAGGGCCTTCTCGAAGCTCGGCCGAGAGCTGTCGCCGCCTGACGACTTGGCCGATCAGAAGTGCTTCATACTCCCGCTGGACGTCGAGCGGCGGCAGAGGAATTTTGATTCCCAGCAGGTCGTCCAGCGCCAGGCGCGGCAGGGCGGAGCCGCTGGTCATGCCCTTGACCGCATCCTGCACGTAGCGGGATGCGAGCAGTGAACGCGCGAAGTGCGGCAGGACTTTCCGCGCCTCGGGAATCAGGACATAGAATTCGCCCGAGCAAATGCCCTCCGCGACCTCGCCGTCCGCGACATAGACCTTGTTCAGCGCGGGTCGCAGTCGGCCGTAGAGTACATCGCCGTGGCGAAAGACCTTGCAGCGGGAAAGAACCTCCTGCCCTTTACACGGTTCGTACCCATCGGCCAAGTCGCCGGTCACGGATTGGACGTGTTCCAGGCCAAGATAATGGAAGACATGGTCGGGGTGCTGCTGCGGTTCAAGGAACTCGCGCCGATCCGCCAGAACTTCTCCTAGCGGGGCCAGCGGATAGGCCGTGGACTTGGCCCCGTCGGGGTTCGAGAGAAAAAACTCAACTTTCCAGCGCCCCTGGGCGACGAGTGCTGAGAAGGGCAACACCTTGGTCAACATTACCACCCCTCCGCCGAAGGAATTGCTCGACGCGGGCGGCGACGGCCGGGAGTTCCGAATCCACCCGCGGGCGGCCGGAGGCGTCGTAGCCGACGTTATCGACTCGGACCAAATGCACGTTGTAATCAGTCGCCCGTTTTTCCCCGCTCTTCCATTTGCGGGCGAACAGGATGCTCGTCTTGATGTTGGCGCCGAACGGCGAAAACGTCTCGACAGGTAGGCTGACGACGGCCCGAATTTTCAGGTGGTCGGCGAGCCAGCCCCGAACATAGTCGCCGTTGTGGTTGGCGAGCAGGCCATCGGGCAAAACGATCCCGAGCCTACCGCCGGGCCGGAGGAACTGGACGCAGCGCTCCAGGCCAAGAACCTCAAGCGGCATGTTTTTTTTGGCCGCGGCCAGGGTGAACTTTCCCAGGCGTCCCACGGCTTCCGGCCCGAGTAGGCATCCGAACGGCGGATTGGTCAGGACGACGTCGAACGATTCCGGTCGGATGTCCGGGTAATTGAGGAAGTCGAGCAGTGCGTCTGTGCAACGAATATTGCTGTGGCCGTCGCCGTGCAGACGCATGTCCGTCATGGCCACACGAACCATGCGGTCGCTCTTCTCGATGCCATGCAGCTTGTGAAAGGCAAACTCATCGACGCGCTTTTCATCGGCCTTTTTCGATCCCGCCCGGACGGCGTCGAGCGATTGAGTCAGGAAGTGCCCCGAGCCTGAGAACGGATCGAGCACCAAGTCGGCGACGCTCGGCCTGACGACATCGACCATGAGCCGGATGACTTCAAGCGGCGTGAAGTACTGCCCCATGCCCGCACGAACCGCTGGCGCGAGTACGCGCTGAAACGCCCTCCCCTTCACGTCGATGCTCGACCGCGTCAGCCAATAGGATTCGATGGTTTGGACGACCTTGAACAGCGCCGGACTTGAGAGGCGGATCGGGGAGTTGAAGACCCCGCGGGATCGGTCGTAGCCGGGCACCTTGAGCGAGAAGACGCGTACGTCGTACTCGTTGGCGTCCCGGTAGACGCGCCGAACCGTTGCGGCGGATTCTTCGACCGTTCCGGCGAGGCCGCGCTGTAGGGTATAGGCGTCGCCTGGCGCCGTAATTTCTTCGTCAAACAGCTTGGCATAGAGGACTTTGCAGAGTTCGTCGAGAGCTTCGTCCGCGTGCAGGCCGTCGATGTCGCGGATATGGCTGTGGGCTTCAAAGAATACATCCTCCAGCGATTCCGATATGGGTTCCAGTTCATGGCCGAGTTTGACGCTTCCTCCAGGGGCGCGGAAAGAGCCTAATAGATCTGGGGTGTGGCCAAGGTTAAATGGTTCCAGGTCGGGAACAAAATCGGATTCCTCGGAATTGCTCCGCTGGCGGAGAACGCGGGTTCCTTCGACAGTCCCATCGGTGCTGACGCCGAGGCGCGAGAAGGGCGCCGAGCGAAGGATTTCGCGGAGACGACCCTCGGCCTCCGCCGCATCGGCCGGCTCGATCGAAAACCAAAGAAACGGATCGTCTTTGACGGTGAGCAGGCTGAAGCCAAAGAACCCTTCTGGGACGCCCATGACCTCATCGCGGTCGATAAGTTGAAGCCTTTGCTTGAGCCAAGCGGCCGGGTAGAAATAGCTCTCCATGAGTTCGGACAAAAGCCATTGACGGATCGGTTCGCGATTATTTTCGGCGGCCTTACGCCCTGCACCGAACCCGTGCATCGTCCGGATTTCGTGGAATGGTTTAAGTCTCATCCCTAGAGACTAGAAAAACACAGACGAGCTGTCAAGAACGAAAGGACGTATTGTCTCGATTTTTGTACCATAGACCAATGCAGACCTGCAACTTACCATTCCCAGTGAGGAGGGCCGGTGATTTGCGTCGCGTGCGGCTGTGGTCGCGGAACCGCTGTTCGATGGCCCCAATGACCTGGGCGACGTCGTCGGCGGAATCGCCGATCACTTGCCGCAGCCCGAAGCCGACCAACTGGGTGATGAGGGACACGGGGCGTTGCCTCCGCGCGTACCGTTGGAGAACTCTCCTGACTGTAAATGAGCGGGCGCGGGAAAGCAAGCAGTGGATCGGTGATGAGTTGGCGAATGTCGTCCCAACGAAGTGCGTCTATACCAATCCTAATACTCTGCCGTGCTGAAATCGTACCCTGCCACGGCCAGAAGCGCCGCCCCGGCCAGCGCCGACGCCAGCAGCGATAGGACCGGCGACCAGGCGCCATGAGCCACGACGCGGCCCAGGCCCAGCGTCTGGGTCCAACCGCCGTGTATCCCATCGACCAGCGCCAGCTGGAAGTCCAGCGGCTTGGGCAGCACCCAGTAGGCGGCGTCAACGATCCAGCCGAATCCCGGCGAAACCGTGTGCGGCCCGAGAACGCCGATCGCCGCGTGACGGCCGAAATTCATGGCCCAGCAGAGCAGCCAGAACAGCACCGTCCCGAACGCGCACGCCGCCCCGTTCCGCGTGGCCGTGGCCAACATCGCGGAGAAGCCGAAGAAGACCGTGAAGTGCAGGACCATGAGCGGGGCGGACAGCAGATAGGCCGGGTCCCATGCCCCGGATCGCGCCGCCAGCGCCAGCCACGTCCCGCCGACGAGGACGCTCGCATGGAACGCCACGAAGGCGATCACGCCCAGGCACTTGCCGGCCAACAGCAGCGGACGCGGCACGGGCTTGGCCAGCAGCACCGGCGCCGTGTGCGGGGCGAAAAACGCCGGCAGCATCCCCGCCGTCGCCGTCAGCGCCACGAGCAGCGCGGCGACGTGGACCACCCAGGCCGACAGCTGCTGTTCGACCGCACAGGCGTCGGCCGGGCCGCCCAGCGGCGCGACGAGACAAGCGGCCACGCAAGCGGCGGAGCCGGCCAGCATCAGCCACGACGCCCCGGAGCGCAGCGCCTGCCGAAACGTATCGCGCACCAGCCAGCGCAGGGCGTGCCACAGGGCGAGCCGGGTCGCGTAGCGCCGGAGACGCAACGACGGTCATTTCCGCTCTCCGATAGAGAATTGCTCCAGCGCCTGCTCCAGCGACCGGCGGCTGTCCCGCGTCGGGTGGCGCAGGAACTCGCCCATCGGGCCGACGTGGGCCAGCCGGCCGCCCGTCATCACGCCGACGCGGTCGCACAGCTGTTCCACCTCAGCCAGCACGTGCGAAACCAGAAGGACGCGCCGCCGCGCTCGCGCACCTCCGTCACCGCCTCGCGCAGCAGCCGCCGGCCGTCGAGGTCCAACCCCTCGGTCGGCTCGTCCAGCACCAGCAGCCGCGGCTCGTTGAGCAAGGCCTGCGCCAGGCCGAGCCGCTGCACCATCCCCTTGCTGAAGCGGGCGATCGGCTCGCGGCCGCGGTCGGCCAGACCGAAGCGCTTCAACAGCACCGGGACGCGCTCGCGCACCGCCTCCGGGGAAAGAAGGGCCAACGCACCGTAATACTCCAGAAGGTCCGACGCCGTCAGGTAATTCGGGAAAGCGTGGTTCTCGTGGACGTAGCCGACCCGCGCCAGGGTGGAACGGTCGGCGACCGGCGCCCCAGCCGCGTCGCCTCGCCGGATGTCGGCCGGCACAGCGACAACAGCACCTTGAGCAGCGTCGTCTTGCCGGCCCGGTTGGGGCCGATCAGGCCGAACACCTCTCCCGCGTCGAGACGCAGACTCACTTCACGCAGGGCCACGACCTTTCGGCCGCGGAACCAGGAGTGCGAGTACGTCTTCGAGACGCGAACCCACTCGGCCGCGGCGGTTCGCGCAGCTGCGGCGGATGAGGCCGGTGCGGTTTGAAGTTGCGTGGACATGGCGGTTTCTCAAGGGGTCTGGAACGGCCTGGGCCAGGGGAAACGCCCCGGAATTGATGGCAAGGGTAGCTTACGATTCAGGCCGGGGCAAACAGACGGCCGAGAATTCGGCCCGTGGAAGAAATCGCCCGGTCGCCGTTCCGCCCGCGCTCGGATTCTTTGCTCCTGCCTGGATTCCTGACCTATAGTTGGAACGAACGGCGGCGCGCGCCTGCCCCGTACCCCCTCCGTCCCCTCACGGCGGCCCGTCTTAGGCCGTGGCGGTTCCCGTAAATCGTCCCGAGGTCGTCTGCCAACCCAAACGGATGTTGCACCTATGATCCAACTCATCCATCGACGGCAAGGGCGCCGGGCGGTCGCGGCGGTCGAGTTCGCGGCGGTGCTCCCGCTGATCCTGACCCTGCTGCTCGGCATCTGGGAAGTCGGCCGCCTCATCGAGATCCAGCAATTCCTCCACAACGCCACGCGCGAGGGCGCCCGGCAGGCCGCCACCGGGCAGCTGACCGACGCGCAGGTCAAGCAGGTCGTCATCCAGACCCTGGCGGCGGAGGGGCTGCCGACGACCGACGTCGTGGTGACCGTCAAGGACCTCACCACGCCCGCCAACGACGTGTCCGTAGCCAACTACCTGGACCAGATCCAGATCACGGCCACCATCCCCTACGCGGACGTCCGGTTCAGTCTGATCACCCTGGTGACGACGCCCGGCCAGCTGATTACGTCGCAGGTGCTGTGGGTGACCATGGTGGACAAGCCGTACCCAAGTTCTCCGACGCCTCCGCAGGGCTAGGTTCGCATCGTTCCCGATCGAATGAGGAGCAATCGCATGACCCTACACACCCGAAGGCGATCCCGGAGCGGCGGCGTGGTGGTCGAGATGGCCGTCATCTCGTGCATCTGCGTCGCGTTCATGTTCGCCATCTTCGAGTACGGCCGCGTCGTCATGATGCAGCAGATCATGGAGAACGCCGCCCGCGCCGGCGCCGCGCGGCCGTGGTCGTCCCCACCAGCTACACCAACCCGGCGACCGACACGGCCAACATCACCGCCCTGGTCACCGACCAGCTGGCCGACCTGCCGCTGACGCAAGTGAACATCCAGATCTACCAGGCCGACAGCAACGGCAACAATATCGGCGCCTGGACCAGCGCCCCGTTCGGTCAGAACATCATGGTCCAGATCGACGCCGACTGTCCCAACCTGTTCCCGACCGGCCTGCCGACGGGCATCCCGAAGTCGGGCGGCCCTTCGGTAATGGTCAATTTTCTGCCCAACAGCAGCACGACGACGCCCAACGCCATCCACTTGACGGCCAAGTCGATGATGCGCGGCGAGGCCAACTAACCAGAAATGATGAATGATGAATGATGAATGATGAATAAAAGAGAAAGCTCTTAACGCTTATTCTTCATTCTTCGTTCCTCCTTCAGCAGGAAGAGGAGATCCATCATGACGCTGAACCAACGACAACCGCGGCGGCGCGGCTCGGTCCTGCCGCTGACGGTCCTGACCCTGGTGGCGATGTGCGGTTTCGTGGCCCTGTCCATCGACCTCGGGCTGGTCGCCGTCGCCAAGATGCAGTGCCAGAACTCCGCCGACGCCGCCGCCATGGCCGGCGCCCGCGCCCTGGACGGCACGCTCGGCCAGAACCTCGGCGACGTGAACACGCCCGGCACGTCCATGTACATCGCCCAGCAAGTCGCCACGTCCAACCTGGTGTTGAACTCCGCCATCCCGGCCGCCAACGTCACCCTGCTGTATGGGGCGTGGCACTACGACACCAGCAGCCAGCTGTTCGTACCCGAATTCCCGCCCGTGTTGCCCGACAACTACAATCTGGTGCAGGTCAACGTCTCCTACAACCTGCAGACGTCGTTCGCGGGGGTCTTCCAATACATCAACCCCAGCTTCAACCCGCTGATCACGGTCCAGGCGCAGTCCCAGGCCGCCCACCGGCCGCGCGACGTGGCCATCGTCCTCGACTATTCGGGGTCGATGAACAACGAGAGCGACCTGTGGAACTGCGAGTCCTACCTGGACAACGGCTCGGAAGCCACCACCCTCAACGGCTACAATTTTCCCGCCGCGGGCAACCCCGGCTGGACCTCCAACAATACCGACACGGTATATCCGCAGTTCGGCCCTTACGCAGGAACCAGCGCCACGGCCCAATCGAACCAGGGCAACGACTACAGCGACTACCTTTCCAACCCGAATCTCCTCTGCCCGGCGGGGGTCAGCGGCAACTCGCTGTTCAACAACCAGATGATCGGCAAGTCGAACGTGAGCCATGACCTGACGGCCGCGCAGGGCGTCCCGTCCATGGCGGCCGCGGACTTTTACGAGAACAACCGCGGGTCGGCGGCGGTGTCCGGTTTCACGTCGGCCGGCGCCGGCAACGCCACGGGCTGGGTGGCAGGCGACAAGTACCTGTTCGTCAATAATAGCGCCACTCCCACGACCAGTACACCGCCGGAACGAGGTACGCCATGAACGTCAACGACATCGTCAACGGCGGCAAAGCGACCGGCACGAACACCTACGCGACCAACTGGGAGACGAAGGGCTACAAGTACTACAACGGCGGCAACGCGTTCAATGGCTACACGGAAGGCCCCGGCTACTGGGGCAAGACGTTCGCCATCTGGCCGCCCGACCCCAGCCCCGCCTCTACGGCGGCGAATCCGACGACGATGGAAGCGATCTCGGCCTTCTCGGGCGCCAAGGTTCCCGGCGGCTCCGCGGCGAACGGCGTCAACGACTGGCGGCAGAATTTCTTCTACAACGCGACCGGCTCGGCGCCGCTCACCGACGACACCATGCTGTTCCAGGACGGCAGCGGCGCCTACGAGCAACAACGGCATCGGCTACAACGACCCGGCCGGCAACTACGTCATCAACTACAAGGCCATCCTCTACTGGATCCAGAATTGCGGCCCCAACCCGTTCCCGTCGCTGCTGCGCTCCGGCAACGTGAGATGTACTCAGCGATCCCCAGCGACGTCGGCGGCAGCCCGGTCCGGCCCTACCGGCCCCTACGACCACACGCAGCCGAACAGCAACATCGCCAACGCCGACCAGCGCTTCTGGAAGGAATACATCGACTGGACGCTCGGCGTCTGGCGCGACCCGACGGGCGACGATCCAGCACACGTTCACCTCGACGTGCAGCATCGGCCCGGACTTCCGCTATGACAGCACGGGCACAATTACGACCCCCGGCACGGTCATACTCAACGGCTTGCCCGCGGCCTCGGGGGGTCATCAGCAATACATGAACTACCTGGACAACCCGTGGCGGCCGCGCCACCGCATGTGGTTCGGCCCCCAGACGATGATCCAGTTCATGATGGACTGCGGCTACCTGCCGGGCACGACGCACGACATCTCCATGTTCCCGATGAAGCAGGGCGTCGGCGGGGCGCTGACGGACATCCAGAACAACCACCCCAACGACCTCGTGGCCATGCTGCTGTTCAGCCGGCCCGGTCTACGGCAACGACCCTCCCGGCATCGGCCAATTCAACGTCCCGCAATACAGTCTGACCAACGACTACGCCAGCATGTTGACCTCCCTATGGGTGCCGCCCGGCAGCGGCAGCCTCGGCTGCGACGTTCGATTGTTCGGCGACCCCAACGCCGGCCTGATCCCGCACGCCCACGCCGACTTCGATTCCAACACCGCCAGCAGCTTCGGCTTCATGCAGGCCTACAACCAGTTCAGCGGCAACCGCTCGGCCCTGGTCAACGTGACCGGCATGGGCGGCAGTGGTACGGCGACGGTCGGAGCGGCTGGGCCGCAAGGGGGCCACGCGCCTCGTCATCTTCGAGACCGACGGCATGGCCAACGAGGACAGCCAGCCGCAGAGCGGCTCGGGTGGTCTAACCAATGGCGGCTCGTACAACTCCTATTACAACATCCGGCCGGCCGACCCGGTCAACGGAGGCGGTTATAGCCAGAACGACCTGCTGCAGGTGGTTGAGGCGATCTGCAACCGCGACGACGGCACGCCGATTTCCGTGCCCACCGGCTACCCGACGCCGCCCAGTATCTCCGGCTACGCCACGCCCAACAAGCCGGTGATCGTCCAGTGCATCGCCTTCGGCGCCATCTTCGAGACCTCCAACAGCGCCCAATCGAGCGCCGTGCCGCTGTTGCAAGACATCTCGACGATCGGCGGCACCACGTTCCCCAGCTCGTCCACGGACCCGGTCAACGGCTACAAGTGGTGCATCGGTACGCTGCAGCAACGCCAGCAGAAGCTGCAGCAGGCGTTCCTCAACATCCTGGACAGCAGCGTGCCGGTGTCGCTGATCCAGTAGAAATTGGCAAGCCGTGACGAGGATGACAAGGTGAACCTACCGCTCATCTTGTCATCTTGTCATCTCGTCATCTCGATTCCAGTGAGCTAGTGTTGAGCAACCGAACACCCCTCTTCCCCCCTGGGAACACCGCCATGAACTCCCCCACGGCCATCCGCGTCGTCCGCTGCATGATCCGGGACACGGTTCGCCAGTCGCTGGCCTCGCGCGGCTTCTGGCTGCTCCTGGGACTAAGCGGATTGTGCATTCTGATCTGCCTGAGCGTCTCCATCCAGGGCGCGACCGCCGTCCGGCCGGCGGGAGAAATCGAGCTGTTCGGGGCCGACCGCCAACCGTACACCGGCCTCAACCAGGGACGAGGGACGATTTCGCTCGGCTTCGGGGCCGTCCACGTCGAACAGTGGCGCAACCCCGAATCCTCCATTCGCATGTTGGAGATCCTGCTGGCCCTCATCGTCGGCGGGGCCGTCGGCATGTTGCTCCTGCTTCTGTGGGCCAGCGGCTTTTTACCGGAGTTCCTCCAGCCGCGGGCGGCGTCGGTGCTGCTGACCAAGCCCGTGCCGCGCTGGGCCTTGCTGGTCGCCAAGTTCCTCGGCGTGCTGGCGTTCGTCGCCTTTCAGGTCGCCGTCTTCGTCCTCGGCACCTGGGCGGCCCTCGGCCTCCGCACCGGGAATCTGGCATCCCGGCTATCTGGTATGCATCCCGCTGCTGGTGCTTGAATTCGCCGTCCTCTATAGCTTTTCCGTCTCTGCTCGCCGTTTGGACGCGCAGCGCGGCGGTGTGCGTGGTCGGCTCGCTGGTCCTGTGGGCCGTCTGCTCGGCGGTCAACTTCAGCCGGCTCGCGGCGGTGGCCGGCGCCGAGGACCGGCGGCCGCCTCGCCGGTCGCCGCGGGACTGCTCGAAGCCGGCTACTGGGTGCTGCCCAAGCCGGTGGACCTCGACGCGATCTCGCACGAGGCTGCTCGGCGCCGAACAGCACTTCCGCCCCTTGCCGGAGCTGAAAGCGCTGGAATCCGGCCGTTCCAGCCTCATTCTGTCGGTGCTGACCTCGATCCTGTTCAGCGCGGCCGTGCTCGCCGCCGCGGGCCGCCGGTTGGCTCGGGTCGATTATTGACACGAAGGCGCCCCTTTGAGGAGGAATCGCCGTGACGAACGGATTTCCGACGGCTTGTCCCTGCGCATGCTGGCCCCACCTGGTCGTCCTGGCCGGCGGCCCCGACGCTGAACGCCGACGACGACGGCATTTACCAGAAGATCATTTATTTCGTCGTCGGCGACCGAGCCCCGGCGATTCGACCTCAAGGACGACCAGGGCGGCGTCTGGAAGTCGAGCGAACATTTCGGCAAGAAGTACGTGGTGATCTACTTCTACATGGGCGACTTCATGCCGGCCTGCACCCGCGAGGCCGTCGCCTACCGCGATGCGTACAACGCCCTCAAGGCCGAGGGAGCGGAGGTCGTCGGCATCAGCGGCGACGAGGCCGCGAGTCATCAGCTGTTCCGGCAGAAATACCAGCTGAAGCAGACGCTGCTGGCCGACGACAAGGGCGACGGTCGGCAAGGCGTTCGGCCTGGCCTGGTCGGGCGGCGGCGAGTGGTCCTTCAAAGACGAGATGAGGCAAGGAGGTTCACGCTGAGGCGCGGCATCATGGAATCGCGCTGGACCTGGATCATCGGCAAGGACGGCAAGATCATCTACAAGAGCATGAATCGGTCAATCCGGACGAGGATGCCAAACAGGTGCTGAAGTTCCTGAGCGAGCGGAACAACAAAGAGCAAGAGCGACCCTGACGCCGGCGCTCCGTCGCCCGGCCCGTGGTAAACCACGGGCCTAATTGCAAAAGCCCCGTGAACGGGGCTGAACTACTTGCAGCCCCGTTCACGGGGCTTCGGTCTGTAGGCCCGCCGTTGACGGCGGGCCGACCTCCTGGAATCGAACTGGCCGCGCCGGCCCCGGATGTGATAGCATTCGGGGCAGGAGGCCCACCCATGGCGCGCACCCCGAAAAAAGGCGAAGAAGACGGAATCCAGGTAATCTGCCGCAACAAGCGGGCGTTTCACGAATATGAGATCTCCGATCGGCTGGAATGCGGCCTGGTGCTGACCGGCACGGAGGTCAAGAGCCTGCGCGACGGCCACGCCAGCCTGGAAGACGCCTACGCCCGGATTGAGGGCGACGAGGTCTGGCTGCTCGGCAGCGACATCCCGGAATACGCGATGGGCAACCGGATGAACCACAAGCCCAAGCGCCCGCGGAAGCTGTTGCTGCACCGGCAGGAGATCCGCAAGTTCGCCGCCAAGGCCGAACAGCGCGGCTTCACGTTGGTCCCGCTGCGAATGTATTTCAAGGAAGGGCGGGCCAAGGTCGAACTGGCGGTGGCGGCCGGCAAGAAGCTGTACGACAAGCGCGAGGCGGCCAAGAAGTCGGACGCCCAGCGCGACATTCAGCGAGCGTTGCGCGAACGCCGACGCTGAGTGTGAGACGACAGAGCCGCGACCGTAAGGGAGCGGGCCAGGTTCCCGCGCCTTGCCCCCGCTCCCTTACGGTCGCGGCTCCGACCCACGCATTCGGTCATGGAGGACCGCCGTGCATCTCACTGCCCTGGTCGATCATCCCGATCACGTCTGCTGCCGCTACCGGCTGGCGGCGTTCCGCCCCTTCCTGGAGCGGGCAGGCGGCTCGCTCGATCTCGTCCCGCTGCCGGGCCGGTGGTGGGGCCGCCTCCCGCTGTACCGCCGTCTGCACGGGGCCGCCGTGGTGCTGCAGCGCCGACTGCTCCCCGCCTGGGAGCTGGAGCGGCTGCGCCGATCGGCCCGTCTCCTCCTCTTCGATCTTGACGACGCTGTTTTCTTGCGCGACTCCTACGCCCCTCGCGGTCTTCGCAGCGCCCGCCGCCTGCGCCGCTTCGCCGCCGCCGTCCGGGCGTGCGACGCCGTCATCGCCGGCAACGCCTTCCTCGCCGCCCATGCCTCCCGCTGGGCCGGGCCGAATTGCGTCCACGTCATCCCCACCTGCGTCGATCCGTCCCTGTACCCGGCGGATAGGCCGAAAGCGGACTCCGACGGCGTGCAACTGGTCTGGGTCGGTTCGTCCAGTACGCTGCGGGGCCTGGAGGCGATCCGGCCGACGCTGGAGGAAATCGGCCGCCGTGTTCCGCGAGCGCGATTGAAGATCATTTGCGACCGCTTTTTGCACTTCGCCGCGCTGCCGGTCGTGGAACGCCCGTGGGACGCGGCCGACGAGACGGAGGAGATCGCGGCGGCGGACGTGGGGATCAGCTGGATCCCCGATGACGACTGGAGCCGCGGCAAGTGCGGCCTCAAGGTGCTGCAATACATGGCGGCCGGGCTGCCGGTCGTGGCCAACGCCGTCGGCGTCCACGCGGAGATGGTGCGCCACGGCGAGACCGGCTTCCTGGCGGACACCGCGGAGGAGTGGGTGGACGCGGTGGG
The DNA here is from genome assembly GCA_963771935.1 of uncultured Planctomycetaceae bacterium. Taxonomy (GTDB): domain Bacteria; phylum Planctomycetota; class Planctomycetia; order Gemmatales; family Gemmataceae; genus UBA4732. Next base: position 1,317,660 of record CAVYVK010000011.1, read on the forward strand.
CCGGCTGGCGCGTGACCCGGAGTTGCGGCGGCGGATGGGCGCGGCCGGTCGTCGGCTGCTGGAGGAGCGGTACAGCGTCGGCCGCGGCGCGTGGCGGTGGCTGGACCTGCTGGAAGGGCTACGGCGCGGCGAAAGGCGGGCGGGATGACGCAGGAAGCGCAAGGCGCGGCGGCCGTCGCCCTCACGGTTGCCGGCGTCCGCTGGCAAACAGCGCCGGAACTGATCGATCACGGCGTTCTCGGCCCCGACGGGTTGCGGCTCTCCATTGGAACGTCCATCGTCAAGCAAGGTCCGCATTGTACGGTATATCGCGTTGCGCTTCCGGAATTGGACGTTCACGTCAAGCACTACCACCCCGCCGACGCTCGATCATGGGCCCGGTCTCTGCTGCGGGCGAGCAAGGCGCGCGCCGAGGCGGCGCGCGCGCGGGAGGCGGCCCGGCGCGGCGTACTGACCTTGGAGCCGCTGGCGGTCGGCGAGGCGTTCGCCGGCGCGGCGCGGGGGTCGTTCCTGGTGACGCGCACGGTGGAAGCGGCGCGCCCTCTGAGCGCCTTTCTGGAGGAAGAATTGCCTCGATTCGCTCCACTGCGGCGGGCGCGTCTGCGTCAAACTCTGGCGGCCGCGCTCGGCCGACTGCTGGCCCGGATGCACGACGCGGGCGTCGTCCACGCCGACCTCCACCCCGGCAACCTGCTCCTCCGGCTCGGGCCGGGCGACGAGCCGGACTTGTACCTCATCGACCTCTACGCCGTCCGCCTCGGGCCTCCCGTGGGTCGGCGGCGCGGCCGCGACAACCTCGTGGTGCTGAATCGCTGGTTCATCCTGCGTGCCACGCGCTCCGATCGGCTGCGGTGCTGGCGCGCGTATCAGGAAGCCCGCGCGCTCCCCTTCGGGTCGCGGCTAAACGGGCTGGACGCGGCGCGGGAAATCGAGCGAACTACAGAGATCTCCAATATTCAGTTCTGGCGCTTGCGCGATCGGCGCTGTCTCGGCGGCAACCGCTGGTACCGCCGTGTCCGCTCTGGCGCCGCGACAGGGTATGCGGCGGCGGACATGGCCCCGGCCGTGCTGGCGCCGCTGATGGCCGACCCCGACGAGCCGTTCCTCCGGCCGGGCGCCGTCGTGCTAAAGGACTCGCCGTCGTCCACCATAATCGAGTTCGACCTGCCGGTGGACGGCGCCCCGCGCCGCGTGATTTACAAGCGCTTCGCCGTCACGCGCTGGTCGGACCCATGGGCGTCGCTGTTCCGTCCGCCGCCGGCGCTGCGCTCCTACGTCATGGGGCACGGGCTGCGCCTCCGCGGCCTGCCGACGCCGCGGCCGCTGGCGGTCTGGCACCGCCGCCGGTTCGGCCTGGCCTGCGAGGGCTATCTGCTCACCGAAAAGATCCCCGGCGCCCGCGAGCTGCCCGATCACGTCGCCTCCCTGGGGCGGCTGCCCCCCGCGGAACGCCGGGCCGTCCTGGGCGACCTGATTCGCCAGGCCGGCCGCCTCCTCGCCGTCCTCCACGACCGTCGTCTTTCCCACCGCGACCTCAAAGGCCCCAATCTTCTCGTCAACGCGGTCCCCTGCACCGTCTCCTCCCGCGGGGCCGCGGAAGGACGGCCGGCAACCGACGGTCCACCCTCCCTGCTTCAACAGATCTGGTTTATCGACCTTGTCGGCGTGCGCCGGCGGACGGTGCTGTCGCCGAGGCGGAGGGTGCGCAACCTATCCCGTCTCTACGCCAGTTTTCACGGCCGCGGTACGCTGACGCGAACCGACTTGCTGCGCTTCCTGCGCCTACCTCGGCTGGGCCTGCGCGGCTGGTCCGACTGGAAGACGTGGTGGGCGGCGGCCGCGCGGGCGTTCCAGGCCAAGGTCCGCCGCAACCGGCGCAACCGGCGGCCCCTGGGTTGATCCTCCCCTTAACCCTTCCTAATCGGCAACAGAATGAAGCCCGGCAGGTCGGCCGGCCGATACAAGCAAGATCGCCCATCCCACCGCCGCCGAGGTGAACCCGCGCGGCGGCGACTCGCCTTGTCAAAGCGGGAAGGCCGGCGTATCCTCCGCCCTCCCACCGCCGGACGCAACAGTCGTTTTGCAGCGGGCGAATCGAGGTCCTCATGAGCAAGTGTGCCAACGACGTCCTCGACCGCCGCGGCCGGCCCCGTCTTGCCCGAGCCGCTCTGACGGCCGCCGCCCTGACGCTGACGCTCGGCTGTCACACGCTCAAGATGAACCCCCCGGATCGAACCGAGACCCACGGGGACGACCCGACGGCGGCCGCGCCCGCCGCGCCGTCGAAGTACTCCTTCCGCGTGGCGCCGTACGTGTTCGTGTCCGATTTCGAGGTGCCGCACGACCAGCCACTGTTCCAGGAGCTGGCCGGGATGCGCGACCAAATCTACAAGGAGCTGCAGCTGCCGCCGGGCGACTCCTCGGTGCAAGTGTACCTGTTCGAGGATCGCAAAAGTTACGACCACTTCATGCAGGCGCGCTATCCCGATTTGCCGGAGCGGCGGGCGTTCTTCATCGCCCAGCCGCGCGCCATCGGCGGTTCGGACGACCTCATTGTCTACACGTTCTGGGGCAAGAACATTCAGCAGGATCTGCGCCACGAGCTGACGCACGCCCTCTTGCACAGCGTCATCCGCGACGTGCCGCTGTGGCTGGACGAGGGACTGGCCGAGTATTTCGAGTTGCCGCCCGACTGGAAGGGGGTCAACCCCGCTCACGTCGAAAGCCTGCTGCACGCCGGCTCCTTCTCCTACAAACCCGATCTGCCGCGTCTGGAAGACTTGACCGAGGTGAAGCAGATGGCGCCGGCGGAGTACCGCGAGGCGTGGGCGTGGGTCCACCTGATGCTGCGCGACCGGCCGGAGGCCAAGGCGGTCCTGACCGCCTACTTGCGCCAGCTGCACCAGAACGGCGCTCCCGGCCTGCTGGAACCGAAGCTGGCCGCAGTGTTCCCGTCGCTGGACGATGCGTTCGACCGTCACCTGGCTCAGCTGGAGGCGTCGATTCGTCCGGATACGGCGAATCATTGAGGTGTTGAGAGAGGCCGTAAAGGGCCGATGCACCCCGACGCATGGGTTCGCGTATAATGGTTAGAGGGGGAACGAACCACTCGTGACCCACCCGTTCCCTGCCCCATTCGTGGAGGGACGCTATGCCTTTCTACCAGCAAATGGGTTCGATCCCCCGCAAGCGCCACATCGAGCATCGCCGCGAGGGCGGCTACCGCGGCGAGGGCATTTACTACGAAGAAGTCGTCACCACCGCCGGCTTCGGCCGGGCCTACAGCATCGTCTATCACCTGCGGCCGCCGACGCGCGTCCGCAAGGTCGAGGCCGCCGGGACCGTCGCCGTCGAGACCGTCGAACAGGATGTGCTGCGTCACCACCACCTCAAGTCCGCCGCGATGCGGCCGGCCGGCGACGTCGTCACCGGCCGCGTTCCGCTGCTGACCAACGCCGACGTGACGATCAGCCGCTGCCGGCCGGCCCAGCCGCAGGCCGAGTTGTACCGCAACGCCGCCGCCGACGAGATCCTCTTCGTCCACAAGGGCCGCGGCGCGCTGCTCCAGCATGTTCGGCGTTCTGCCGTTCCGGCCGTTCGATTATGTCGTCGTGCCGCATTGCACGACTTACCGGATCGACTTTGACGCCGAAACGCCGCCGGACCTGCTGGTGATCGAGTCGGCGGGCACCGTCACGATCCCGCCGCGCTACCTCAACCCCGACGGCCAGCTGCGGCTCGGCTCTCCCTACGCCGAGCGCGACCTGCACGGTCCCCGCGATCCGCTGGTCGTGGACCGCGAACAGGACGTGACGGTGCTGGTCAAGGATGGCGCCCGGCGGACGCGCTACACGCTGGCCCACCACCCGTTCGACGTGGTCGGCTGGGACGGCTTCGTCTACCCCTACACGTTCAACGCCGACGACTTCGAGCCGATCACCGGCACGGTCCATCAGCCGCCGCCGGTTCAGCAGACGTTCGAGGCGCCGGGCTTCGTGGTCTGCACGTTCGCTCCGCGGCTGCTGGACACGCACCCAGAGGCGGTCAAGGTGCCCTACGCTCACTCGAACGTCCAGGCCGACGAGGTGCTGTACTACGTGCGCGGCCGGTTCGGCAGCCGGCGCGGCGTGGAGGAGGCGTCGTTCACGCTGCACCCGCGCGGCATCCCGCACGGCCCGCATCCCGGCACGATCGTGGCCAGCCGGCCGATGACGCGCACCGACGAGCTGGCCGTCATGGTGGACACGGTCAAGCCGCTGCTGCTGACGCGGCAGTCAATGGAGATGGACGACCCGAATTACCCGTATAGCTGGCTGGAGTGAGACGGTCAGCGCCAGTGGTTGAGGACGTTGAGCGTATCGGCGATGGGGGCGCCGGATCGAATCAGCTTGCGGAGGGCGCGAACGATTCCCTTGGCGTCGAGGTCGCGCTTCTTGTCGTTGTCCTTGCGGACGGTGAGGACGCCGAGATGATGACCCCCTGCTCCCACGACGAGGTCGTTCAAGAGGTCATAGTCGTTGTGGTTGCGCGTGAGCAGTATCCGACCGTTCCGAATCGCGTAGAGAAAGTGTTCCGGGTCTTTCAAGCCCCGGTTGCCCACCGGATCGGGAGTGAGAACATCGTGTCCGTCGGCCGTGAGGAGGCGCACGAGCAGCCGTTCCGCAGCGTCGTCGTCAAGGTAGAGGTTCATCGTTGTAGATGCGCCTGCGCTCCTCTCCCGTCACGGGCCGGTAGTATTTCCTCGGATTATACTTGTAATCCGGGTGGTTCATACCGTGGGCCTCCATCAGCCGATCCTCGCGGGCGTGGTCGGCGATCAGCACGTCCGGGTGCGTCTCGCACCAGTCGATGGCCTCCAGTACGGCCTCCAGCGGGATGCCGAAGTCGTCCGCGACCTCTTGCGGCGTCCGGCCTGGCTCCACGCTGCCGTCGTCCTGAATCTTCTCGATGGTGGCGGAGTAGGGAATCTCCGCAAGTATCTTGATGCCCTTGATGTAGGGCTGGCGGTACAGCGAATCAGGACGGACTTCCAGATAATGATAGGTTTTCTCGGTACTCATACCACCATCCTACCCGGTCCCACGAATCGTCGCAACGCGGCGCCTCACAGAAATTGCGTGCAGAACGGCCGTAGCGTCTCCTCCGGGTACAGGCAGAAGGCATAGTCGCGCCGGCGCAGCACGGCGTTGGCCGCCAGCCGGCGGTCGGTCTCGGTCAACTCGGTGCGCAACCGCCGCTCCTCTCCGGCCAGCGGGGAGCGCAACGCCTCCGTGACAGGCGCAGGGCGTGATAGCGGTCGCGGCGTCCGATGGCGTCGGCGGGGGTTTCGGCAATCAGCGACTTCTTTCGATCCTCTAACTCTTGCATCGTTCCGTCGCCGGACGGCAGGTGACGTTGCGGGTTCCAGTGCAGGTCGCGCAGAGCGCGGGTCAGACGGCGATGGTCCTCGGGACGGGCCGGCGGCGCCGGCAACGGCAGCAGCCGCGTCGCCGACAGGATCAGGTATGCCGGCGGTTCGCATTCGTAAAAGCGCCGAATCAGCTCGTCGGTCAGCTCGTCGTACTTGCCGCCGCCGATGCCGTGGATGAACAGGTCGGACAGAAACAGGCGGGCGTACAGCGTGTTGGTCAGCGCCCGGCTGCGCACCTTCAGCCCCTGCCGTTCCCTCTCGGCCCACGCCTCGGCGGGTTCACGGAGCGGCAGCGCCGGCCAGGGTTCATCGCCTACACGAAGTTCGATGCGATCCGAATGGGTTCGAGCGAACAGCCGACCGCGCCGCGGGGAACCCACGCGCCAGCCCCAGAATGGCGCCTCCAGCCAGCCGTCTTCCGTCGCCAGGTCCGGCACGGGATGGTTGCGGCTGCGAATGCCGTGGCGGCGGCGGTAGGCGTGGACGCAATCGTTGTAAACGGCGTGGAAGCGCGGCAATTCGGCCAGCAGGTGAGCCGCGAACCACGCGAACGGCTCCGTCCGGCACAGGACGCTGACCGGCAGCTCCAGGTTGTGGCAGCCCCAGCGGCGCTCGTAAGCCCGCCGCGCCGCCGCGAAGCGCTCTCCCAGCAGCGGCGTCCGCTCTCCTTCCTGACGAACCAGAGTCCAGAAATCCTCCAACATCGGGGCGTAGCCCCATTCCCGCAGCACGGCCGCCGCACGCTCGCCGAAGTCGTCGAACAGGGCGGCATCGGCGACCGGCCGCTCCTCCCACGCGACCTCGCCGGACCAGCGGTCGAACGGCATCGGGACGGCGTGAGGGTTCTCGGATCGCACCGCCGCGGGGACGGGCAGACGCAAGGCGGTGGATTTGACGGTGTCGTTATCGACGACGAGGTTGATCGGCGTGAGTCCGTGCCGGCGGGCCAGGCCGTTCAGGGCGAAATTCTTCACCCACACGCCGGGGTGGAACAGCTCGGGCTGGTGCCCTGCCGTGATCAGGCGGTCGCCCGAGATTTCCGGGATGGGTTCGCCGCGCCGGCTGAAGGTATCCCGCGCCGCCTCGACGGCGGATCGCCGGGCGTCGCGTTGCAGCTCCGTCCACGGCCGGCCGGCCAGGGGACGGCCCCACTCCAGACGGCGATTCTCCGCCAGCAGGCGGCCGGCCTCCTGCAACGGCGGCGCGGCTGTGACGGCGCCGTCCTCGGCAGGGGCGTGCGGAACGACGCGGCCGCTCAACGACAGGCCCTCCGGGGGAACAGGCCGAACGGACACGGCGCCGACTGCGGTGCGGCCGGCCGCGCCGCGGCCTCGGCCGCGGCGATCACGCCACGGTAGTAGGCCAGCCGCTCCGAAGCGTCGTCGAGCATTCCGCCGAACGCCCGGTTCGGGTCCAGGTACAGCCGCGGCACGCCGACTTCCTTGATGCGCAGGCTGGCCCGCGCCGCCTGCACCCACAGCTGCAACGGCATCCCCCATCCCGGTTCCGTGATGTGCAATTTGGACAGCGCCTCGCGGCGGTAGGCCTTGAAACCGCAAAAGGCGTCAGTCAGTTGCAGGCCGTGGCGGGCGTTCAGCTCGGCGGTGATTTCCTGGTTGATGCGGCGGCGGTCGCGCGGCGCCGTGGCGTCCTGGCGGAAGTCGCGCAGGTAGCGGCTGCCGGAGACGATGTCGGCGTCGTGGATCGCCTCCAGCAGCACCGGGATGCGGCCCGGCTCGTGCTGGCCGTCGCAGTCCATCGTCACCAGCACGTCATAGTCGTGCGCCAGGGCGAACCCGAACGCGGAGATCAGCGCGGCCCCGTAGCCCCGGTTGGCGGGGTGGGTGACGACCTCGACGCCCTGCTGCCGCGCCAGCAGTTCCAGCGTCCGGTCGGTCGAGCCGTCGTTGACGACGAGGATGTGCGGGCTGTAGCGCCGCACCTCGTCCAGCACGCTTTCGACGCTCCGCTCTTCGTTGTAAACCGGCACGGCCGTGAGAAATCGCATGGAAGCCCCTCGGGATGGGGAGGTAGTCCGTCTCCTTCGTTCCTTCATTGTAGGGAGGACGCATTTCGCAAGTCAAAATCGGGGGCGCGGCGAGCGGCCGGCGTGAGCCGGCTGATAAGCGACATCAGCCGGCTCACGCCGGCCGCTCGCCGTTGACAACCCCCGCGGCCGTCTCCATACTGAGGTAAGTTTCCGGGCCGCTGCCCGTCTTAACTTCTGCGGACTACCGCCCACTGTCGCTCTTCCTGTCCCCCTCCATCAGCTGGGGTCTGATCCTCCATGAAACGTGGACTTCTCTTGTTATTGGGGGCCGCCCTGTTTCTCGCGGGGCGAGCGCAGGCCCAGGACGCCTCGGTGCAGGACGACATGCGGTTCATTGAGGAGCTTCGCAAGCAGGGCAAGAGCGACCTGGCCCTGGAGTACCTGGAAAAGGTGGCCAAAAACGCCTCGCCGGAGCTGGCCAAGGCCCTGCCGCTGGAAATGGCGCGGACGCGCCTGGAGGCGGCCGGCGAGGAGCCGGACAGCGCCAAACGCCTCGCCCTCTACGGCGAAGGCGCGACGAGTTTCAAAAGTGGCTCCAGGCCAACCCCGCCGATCCCCACGCCAGCGAGGTCAAGCTCGACCTGGCCCACGTCACCGTTCAGCAAGGGCGGACGCAGCTGAGCCGGGCGTTCCTTAACGAGGACTTCGACACGCAGATGACGCCGGAAGCGGGTCAGGCCCGCGCCATTTTCGAGGACGCCGGCGCCCAGCTGAAGCAGGCCGCCAAGGACCTCGACGCCCAGATCGCCAAGGCCGGCGAGCCGAAGACCCCGGCGGACAAGGAGCTGCGGAAAAAGCTGGACCACGATCGAATGCAGGCGGACCTCGACGTCGCCCTCAACGTCTTCGACCAGGGCCAGACCTACCCGCTCCAGGCCGACCCCACCGGCGCCCTGAGCAAGGCCCGCAACAAGCTGTACCAGGACGCCCAGACCCTCTTCGAGAAGCTGGGCGCCCGCGACGATCAGAACCCGATCTGCTGGACGGCCAAGGCGTGGGCCGCCCGCTGCATGCACATGCTGGGCGACTTCCCCAAGGCCAAGGAGCGCTACAAGGCGATCCTCCGCGCCGACGCACGCTACGCCGCCGACGCCATTCGGTTGACGCGCTATTTCTACTTGCTCCTGCTGGACGAGGCGCCGAGCGAGCTGCGGGACAAGGACGAGGACGACGCCCACATCGTCGCCAAGTGCAAGGAATGGATCAGCGAGTACCCCGGTTTCCTTCGGTCGCCGGAAGGCTACGGCGTCCGCTTCCTCCTCGGCGCGGAGGACGTCAAGGCCGCGGCGACCGAAAAGGACGTTTTCAAACGGAAAGAGGAGCTTGCGGACGCCCGGAAATATTTCCGCCAGGTCGAGGAGTCCGAGAACGACTTCACCGACCGCGCCCGCCGCGAGAAGATCGAAATCATCGCCGCGCAGCAAGGTGGTTTCAAGGAGTCGGTGGAGAAGCTGACGAATTTCGAGGACTGCTACGTTCGCGCCCAGTACGAGATGATCCAGGAGGCCAAGGGAGAGAAGGAGGCGAAGACTCCGGAGGACGCCGACAAGGTGCGCCAGGAACACGGCCCGGTGATCGTGGCCGCCCTGGAGCGCGGCCTGAAGCTGGACGAACAGGCCAAGGGCCGCGGCGACGACCTTTTGGAACTGGCCAACGCCAGGGCGATGATGACCTACCAGTACATGAACGCGAAGAAGTACCGTGAGGCCGTCGCCGTCGGCGAGAAGTTCGCCAAGTCCGACCCGCGCTCGTCCCAGGCAGCGGCGGCGGCCGTCTACGTCCTGCTGTCCTACGTGACGCTGGTCGGCCAGGAGGCGGGAGCGGACAAGTCGCCGGCCGAGCTGTCGGCGGATCGCAAGAGCCTGTTCGACTTCGCGCAATACATGGAGCGGACCTGGCCGAAGGAGCCGGCCGGCGACATGGCGCGCCACCAGCTCGCCTTGCTGTACATCAACGCGCCCATCGACTCCGACGACCCCGACGCGATCCGGGCGGCGCATGCCGAAAACGTTCACAAGGCGATCGAGGTCCTGGGCCAAATTACGCCGAGCTACGCCCAGTACACGCCGACACAGTACCTGCTGGCCCAGTTCTGTTTCAACGCCGACAAGGAAAAACTCCCGCCGTTGCCCGGCGATGCGGAGGACGGCTACCGCAAGCGGGCGCTGGCCGCCTTAGAGAACGTGCCGGATCCTTCGGCCGGCGCCGATCCGACGAGCAACAAGGTCTATTTCCTCGCCAAATTCCGTCTCGCTCAGGAAGACTTCACGCTCAAGAAGTACGACGATCTGGAGAAGCTGACGGACAAGGTCCAGCAGCTGCTTCCGCAGGTGAAGTTGGCGGCGAACGACGACGACGACAAGAAAGCGCACGGCGAGTTCGAGGACAGCTTCGGCAGCTACGCGGTGTTGGCCCGCTGGGGACAGGCCGACGCCGAGGCCAGGGCGGCGGACAAGGCCGACGCCAAGGACAAGCCGGCCCACTACGCCAACGTCCTGAAGCTGCTCGACCCGGTCGTGGACGACATCAAGGCCCACAAGCACCCCGAATTGAAGAACAACCAGCCCCTGGCGCGCGGCGTTTTGGACAATGCCCTGCGGGCCACTATCCAGCTGAACAAGCTGGACCGGACGCGGGACGTGCTGGATTGCTACAAGGAGTTGGCGCCTGCCAACGCCCCCGCCGGGGGGTCCGCCGAGGTGCTCAAGGAATTGGTGGCGTTCATCCCGCCGCAGCTGGAGGAGCTGAAGCACAAGGGAGACGCCGCCGCCCTGGAGGCGGCCAAGAAGCAATACGGCGAGATCCTCGCCGACACCCTCAAGCCGTTGAAGGACAAACTGACGCCGGACCTGATCCTCTACACGGCCCGCATCTATTCCAGCATGGACGAACACAAGGAGGCGGCCGAGCTGCTGGAGACGGCGCCGGAGCCGATGAAGCCGGCCCCGGACATGGACGTGCCGGACGCCGAAAAGAAGCAGTATGAAGCGATCCTCCTGGCGCTGGTGCGCGAGCGCCGGCTCAACGGCGAGGTGGACGTGGCCCGCAAGCTGATGGACGGGATCCTCGGCGACCAGAAGAAGCCGGGCTGGGGACGGAAGGAGATCCCGGCCCTGCTGGAGAACGTCGAGGTGCTGGCCGCCCAGGGCGACAACAAGACGGCCGCCGAGCGCGCCAACGGCCTCGCCCAGGCCCTGCTGCCGAACATCGAGACGAACCCGCGTCTCAAGGAGATTTATCTCCAGTGCTACTACCTGACCGTGGAGAACGTCTACCTCCAGGCGGTGAAGCTGAAGGACAAGGCGCCGGCCAAGTACGCGGAGGGCCTGAAAACGGCGGCCAGCCTGGCGGCCGACCTGGCCAAGAACCAGCTCGGCTTCGTCAACGACGCCACGCGCACCCGCTTCCGCGACCTGATGGACGCGGCGGACAACCAGGAGCTGAAGACCGCGTTCCTCGACGCCTACCTGACGACGGCGGAGGGGATGGACAAGCAGGCGGCGGCCGTCACGAACGACCAGAAGCGCGAGCGGGCGTATTCGGACGCGGCGTCGCTGATCGTGGAGCTGGAGAAGCTGTGGCCGGACTACGGCAGCGACGCGGCCAAGGCCCGCGCGACGAAACTGCTGAAGCCCGGGCCGCTCCAGAAGGAATACGACCAGCTGAAGGCGGCCGCCGTGGCCCAATAAGGCGCGGGAAAGGTTTCACAACCAGCCCCGAGCGCGAGCGAGGGGTTGGCGCCGGCCCCCTCGCTCGCGCTCGGGGCTGGTAGTAGAGAGAGGATAACTCCATCATGAAACGCATCGCGCTCGTCGCCGGCCTGGCGGCGTGCCTCGGCCTGTTCGCGGCGCCGGCTGGCGCCGAGGACATCATCCTGCGCCGCGACCCCAACAATCCCGCCAAGGACGTCAACGTCTCCGGCACGATCACGGACGAGACGCCGGCCGGGGTGAAGATCAAGGTGGGGAAGAACACGCAGCTGATCGCGCCGGAAGACATCCGTTATATCGGCTATGACGTCAAGAACGTCCCGGACATCGATCCGTTGACTTTCGGCAACCTTCACGGCGCGGAGGGGCTTGCCATGACCAAACCTCCCGACCAGCGCCAGAAGGACCTGGCCGATGTGATGGTCGGCTACCGGAAGCTGGAAAAGCAGCTGAAATCGGCGCCGAACGCCCTGCGCTACGTCCAGTACCGGATGGCCATGCTGGCGGTGGACCAGGCGAAGGCCGATCCGTCGAAGGCGAAGGCGGCGATCGACGCGCTGAACGACTTCCGTTCGACCAGCAGCGCCAGCTGGGAGATCGTACCCGCCACCAAGACCGTGGCGCGGCTGCTGGAGGAGAGCGGCGACAAGAAAGGCGCCCTGGACGCCTACGACGACCTGGGGAGGGACCCCGACGTGCCGTCGGACATTCGGCTGAACACGAACCTTTTGGTGGCGCACATGCTCATTCAGGACGGCAAGTTCGACGCCGCCGAGAAAAAGCTGTCGTCCGTGCTGACCGATACGAAGGACGAGAAGCAGAAGGCGTACGTGCAGGCGTCCCTCATTCAGACGCAGGTGGCGCAGGGCAAGGCGACGAGTCCGGCCGATCTGCAGAACCTGATCAAGGGGGCCGGCGACGACGACAAGCTGAAGGCGATGGCGTACAACACGCTGGGCGATTATTATCAGCAGGCCAAGCAGCCCGACGAGGCGTTCTGGGACTACCTGCGGGTGGACGTGCTGTTCAACCAGGACCGCGAGGAACACGCTCGGGCGCTGTACAATCTATGGAAGCTGTTCGCCTCGGCGCGGAGCGATCCGCAGCGGTCGCAAGAATGCCTGGACCGGCTGAAAGACAAGGCGATGGACGGGACCGAATACCAGGCGCGGGCGATCAAGGAGACGGAAGCGGGGACCAAGACGCCGTGAGGCGGACGGCGTCCCACGGCGGATGATCCGAGCCGCGCGTGAGCGGCTCGGATCGTTATTTCATCGACTATCCCCTTGCGGGAAAGCGAACGGGTTCCCTATAATTCCCCAACACTCAGCGTAACGCTGGGGCCGTAGCTCAACTGGGAGAGCGCGTCGTTCGCAATGACGAGGTTAGGGGTTCGATCCCCCTCGGCTCCATTCCATGAGAACCTCCGATTCGTCGGAGGTTGTTTTTTGTCGTTCAAAGGCCTGTCGTCCGTCAAATCGGTTCCTCCTCCGAGGACGTTCCATGACCGGCAAGACGCTTGCGGAAAACTATCTCGACGAGTCGCGGCGTGAGTTGGCGGCGTGCCTGGCGACGGTCAAGCACTGCCTGTCCCAGTTGGACGACGGCCAGGTCTGGCAGCGACCCCGACCGGCGATGAACAGCATCGGCAACCTGCTCCTGCATTTGTGCGGCAACCTGCGGCAACGGTTCCTATCCATCGTCGGAGGCGCGCCGGACGACCGTGACCGGCCCCGTGAGTTTTCCGAGCGAGGCCCGATCCCGAAGACCGAACTGCTGCTCCGGCTGGAGGAAGCGGTAGGCGCGTCGGACGCCGTGCTCGCCGGCCTTACCGCCGACCGTTTGCTGGAACAGAGGCGCTACGCCGGGCTGCGGGGGGAGTTGGAAGGTACGGTCCTGGCGGTCGTGCTGCGGACGCTGCTGCACCTGAGCGGCCACGTCCAGGAGATCGTGTACGCCACGCGCCTCCTGTTGGGCGACGCCTACCGGTTTCGGGTTCCGGCCTCGGCGTCGGCCGCGGCGCAGATCATCGCCGCCGATGACGTGGTGTTTGGGCGCGGCATGGTCCCGCCGCTTCCTGACCCGCCGACCCCACCCACACCCCAGGGCGTGAAAGCTACGGGGCACAGGGCCGATGAAGACCCTACGTCCGACCACCGCGAGTCCCCGTTGCGCGACCCCTTGCTCGAACTGGAGCAGGAATTTCAGGACCAGCAGGACGAGGGCAAGCTGTAAGCCCCCTCTCGACGATCAGCCTGTTCGCCGCCCGGCCTGCAAGGCCGCTTCCCACAGGGCCGTCCCAACAACGTCGGCCAGGGGTTTTGGCTCCGACGGGACAGGCGGCGGTTGCAGCGGGCGCTGAAACCAGGCCACATCGTACCACGCCCCGCACTTGAACCCCACCTCTCGGTACACGCCGACCGGCCGGAATCCCAGCGCCTCATGCAGTCCGACGCTCGCCGCATTGGGGAGCGTCACCCCGGCGTAGGCGTTGACGAACCCTTGCAGCGGCAGCACGTCCAGCAGCGCGGTGTAAAGGGCGCGGCCGACGCCCCGATGGCGCCGGTCCTGGCGAATATAGACGGTGACATCGACCGACCAGCGGTAGGCCGCCCGCTCCCGGTGGGGAGAGGCGTACACGTAGCCCAACGCCTCGCCGTCGTCCTCGCTTATCAGCCACGGGTGTCCTTGCAGCACCTTGCGGATGCGTTGCCGCATCTCGTCCACGTCGGGCGGCCCCAACTCGAACGAGATGGGCGTGTCGCAATAGGGCGCGTAAATGGCCTGGACGGAATCCGCATCGTCCGGGGTGGCAAGTCGGATCGTCGGCGGCATGAGGGGAACCTCGGTGGAGCGCGGCGCAACCAGGAGCTTTTATACGAGGGCGGTCAGGTCGTCCACCTTCCCTACCGTTCGGCCTCGTCACGACGGAAGCCGCGACCGCCTCCGAGGCCGCCGCGGTGAACCCGCGCTGCAAAGGCGGTGTCGTATTCGGCGTGTGAGGTCGGGGCTGGTCGGCCTTCGCCTCGCAGCTCAGCCGCTCCCCGGATAGAACGGATCCATGCTACTCACCATTACTACCACGCACCGGCTCGCTCTCGACCTCGGCTACCTGCTGCACAAGCACCCCGGCCGACTCCAGACATTCGACCTCAGCTTCGGCAAGGCCCACGTCTTCTACCCCGAGGCGGACGACCAGCGCTGCACCGCCTGCCTGCTGCTCGACGTGGACGCGGTGGACCTGGCCCGATCCGGCGGCCGTGAGCAACGCTTCCTGGCGGGCCATTACGTCAACGACCGCCCCTACACGGCCTCTTCCTTTTTGAGCGTGGCGATCGCCCAGGTGTTCGGCTCGGCCCTCCAGGGGCGCTGCAAGGACCGGCCCGAGCTGGCGGCGTCGGCCATCCCGCTTTCCGCCCACATCGACGTGCTGCCGGTGCGCGGCGGCGAGCGCTTCCTGCGGGCCGTCTTCGAGCCGTTGGGTTACGCGGTCGAGGCCGCCCGCCGCCCGCTGGACGAGCAGTTCCCCGAGTGGGGCGACAGCCCGTACTTCTCCGTCGCCGTCCACAAGACGGTGGCTCTGTCGGAGCTGTTGACGCACCTCTACGTTTTGATCCCGGTGTTCGACGGTCAGAAGCACTACTACATCGGCGACGACGAGATGGAGAAACTGCTGGCCAAGGGGGAGGGATGGCTGGCCCGACATCCCGAAAAGGAGGAGATCGCCCGCCGCTTCCTGAAACACCAGCCGAGCCTCTACCGCGAGGCGCTGGCGCGGCTGGTCCAGGAGGAGGCGCCGGCCGAAACCGAAGAGGGCGACGCACCCGCCCGAGAGAGCAACGAAGATGTTGTCGAGAAGCCGATCCGCCTCAACGAGCAGCGGCTGGGAGCGGTACTGGCGACCCTGCGGTCGAGCGGCGCGAAGCGAGTTTTGGACCTCGGCTGCGGCGAGGGGAGGTTGATCCGGGAACTATTGAAGGACAGGCAGTTCGAGGAGGTGGTGGGGCTGGACGTATCCATCCGCTCGCTGGAAGCGGCGCAGAGGCGGCTGAAGCTGGACCGGCTGCCGGCCAACCAGTCGGAGCGAATCCGCCTGATTCACGGCTCGCTCATGTACCGGGACCGGCGGCTGGAGGGCTTCGACGCGGCGGCCGTGGTCGAAGTGGTCGAGCATCTCGACCCACCCCGGCTGTCGGCCTTCGAGCGCGTGCTGTTCGAGTTCGCCAAACCCCGGACGGTCGTGCTGACGACGCCGAACCGCGAGTACAACGTGAAATGGGAGACGCTGGGAGCCGGGCGCTTCCGCCACCCCGACCACCGCTTCGAGTGGACGCGGCAGGAGTTTCGGGACTGGGCGACGGATATTGGGGAACGGTTCGGCTATGTGGTGCGGTTTTTGGGAATCGGGCCGGACGCGGAAATGTTGGGAGCGCCGACGCAGATGGCGGTTTTTGAAAGGAATCGGATGGAGTAGAATCCTAGGATGCGCTCTGAAATGACCGCACGACAGGCTTTTCACATGCTCGAGAACGAGACGCTCTGGGAACTCGCGGAGCGCGTTCACGCCTTGCTCGCGCGAACACATTGCCCACGCCATCGTGGGCGGCGTTGCGGTCTGTCTTCACGGCTATCGGCGGAACACCGTGGACCTCGATTTGCTCGTCCGGCCCGAAGACGCGGCCGCCCTCCGTTCCGCGCTGGAAGCCGAGGGCTTCCGATGGGCCCCGCGGAGAAAGAATTTCGCTCCGCCGACGGCGCGGCCATCCAATTCGTGCTTGCCGGCGAAAGCGAGGGACCGGGGCAGGCGGCCCTGTTTCCCAGCCCAGGCGATCGGAAGCACGTAACCACAATCGAAGGATTGCCGGTCCTATCGCTCGCCCAACTGATCCAGTCCAAGCTGGCCTGCGGCCTGGGCAACCTGCGCCGCACCCATAAGGACTTCGCCGACGTCGTCGAGCTGATCGCGTTCCACCGCCTGGACGGCTCCTTCGCGCGATTCTTGCACAAGTCGGTTCGCAAGGAATTCCGCGAACTCGTTCGCCGCGCGGCCGGTCAGAAATAAGCCCCGTCGCCGTGAGCCGAGAACGGTTCGGCTATGTGGTGCGGTTCGTGGCCGTCGGGCCGGAGGATGCGGGGTTGGGACCGCCGACGCAAATGGGGATCTTTGAGCACGACCAAAGGTAAATGCCGACATGCCCAGCATCAAGGAATGGATGCGAATGTTTGCGAGCAACAAGCGCGAAGTCAAGCTTCGTGCCGCGAGGGCGCTTTTGCATCGCGCCGACGAAGCACCTCTGCGGCTTCTGGTCGAAATCCTTCAAAATCTATCTCAAGAAGGATTGGGTGCACAGACCGAAAAAGCGCTGCTGCAACGCCGGGATGCAGAACTCGTCCTGAAAATGATCGGTCTGCTTGAATCGCCCGATCCTTTCGTCAGGCAAGCGGCTTGCAATGTTCTTGGTCGTTTTGGAGACAGGGCAGTTACGCCACACCTCCTTCGCATGATCGACGATCCGCACCTGATGGTTCGGCGAGCGGCTGGTTTCAGCCTTGCTTTCCTGAAAGATCCATCATCGCTGCCCGAGCTAAAACGGCAGTATGAACGCCACCGTGATGACGATTCCAACGTCGTCATGGCTCTTCAGCGCGCTCTGCAAAGTCTCGGTGAAAAGGAACCATGATGGACCGGGTGCATTACCCTCCCGATTTGATCTTCTCCGTCGGCACGCAGGTCGTGACGCTGGTGGACATCCCCGCCCCCGCCGGCTTCATCCACCACCCGCGCGGCACGGTCGGCGTCGTCGTGAAGGCGCCGACCGACTCCGAGCATTCCTACCGGGTCCGCTTCCCCGACGGCTTCGAGGCGGCGCTCAAGCGGGGCGAGGTGACGATGCTGGCCCGGTTCAAGGAGGGCGAGATCGGCGACGGCGCCGATTCGGTCGCCTGGAACGACCTGTACGAGCGCGTCATCTATCGCTGCGTGATCGGCTCGCAGGCATATGGCCTCGCCGACGCCGAGTCGGACGTGGACCGCCGGGGCATTTACTTGCCGCCCGCCGAGCTGCACTGGTCGCTCTACGGCGTGCCGGAGCAACTGGAGAACGACGCGACCCAGGAGGCGTACTGGGAGATTCAGAAGTTCCTCGTCCTGGCGCTCAAGGCGAACCCGAACGTCCTGGAGTGCCTCTACACGCCGCTGGTCGAGAAGGCGACGCCGCTGGCCGAGGAACTGCTGGCGATGCGGTCGATCTTCCTGTCCCGGCTGGTCTACCAGACCTACAACGGCTACGTGATGTCGCAGTTCAAGAAGATGCAGGCCGACATCCGCAACCAGGGCCAGGTCAAGTGGAAGCACGTCATGCACCTGATCCGGCTGCTGCTGTCGGGCATCGGCGTGCTTCGCGAGGGCTTCGTGCCGGTCCGGGTGGACGAGCATCGGGACCGGCTGCTGGCGATCCGGCGCGGCGAGGTGCCTTGGGAGGAGGTGGAGGACTGGCGGCTCGCCCTGCACCAGGAGTTCAACGCCGCCTTCGAGGCCACGAGGCTGCCGGAGCGCCCGACTACGAGCGCGCCAACGCCTTCCTGGTTCGCGCCCGGCGACTGGCCCTGGCGGAGGAGTTGCCGTGATTCCGATCCCGCTTGCTGAAAAAGCAGGTTGAACAGCACCCGTACCCGCTGCTCTTCGCCACGATCAGCGGGGCGCACCTGTACGGCTTCCCCTCGCCGGACTCGGATTTCGACCTGCGCGGCGTCCATCTGCTGCCGCTCCAGGAGGTGGTCGGCCTCAAGACCGGCCCGGAGACCGTCGAGAAGTCGGGAATCCACGACGGCCTGGAGATCGACCTGGTGACGCACGACGCTCGGAAGTTCTTCGGCCTGCTGCTGAAGAAGAACGGCTACGTGCTGGAGCAGGTGTTCTCGCCGCTGGTCGTCCACACGACGCCGGAACACGCCGAGCTGAAGGAGATCGCCGCCGAGCTGCGTCACCCGCCACCACGCCCACCACTACCTGGGCTTCGCGGAGACGCAGTGGAAGCTGTTCGCAGAAGGAGAACCCGCCGCGCGTCAAGCCGCTGCTGTACGTCTACCGCGTGCTGCTGACCGGCATTCACCTGATGCAGACGGGCGCGGTCGAGGCCAATCTCCTTCGCCTGAACGAGTCGGCCAGGCTGCCGTACCTCGACGACCTGATCGGCCGGAAGCTGGCCGGCGCGGAGAAGACCGTTCTCGTCGAGGTGGACCTCGACTTTCACCGGGGCGAGTACGAGCGCTTGCGCGGCGAGCTTCAGGCGGCGTCCGAGGCGAGTTCGCTGCCGGAATCTCCTCGGGCGAGTGAGGCGCTGCACGATCTGCTGGTCCGACTGCGGCTGCGTGGGCTTTGAGACCGGCGTCCTCCCTTTTCCGTGTGGAATGATGATAATATCGATCCCCAAACTCAGCATTGTCGTCCTCATCGGCCCCAGCGGCGCTGGCAAGAGCACCTTCGCGCGCAAGCACTTCCTGCCCACCGAAGTCCTGTCGTCGGACGCCTGCCGGGCGATGGTGGGAGACGACCCGAACGACCAGGCCGTCACCCACGACGCCTTCGAAGTGCTGCACCACGTCGCCGCCAAGCGGCTGGCGCTGGGCCGGCTGACGGTGATCGACGCCACCAATGTGCAGCCCGAGGCCCGCAAGCCGCTCGTCGAACTGGCTCGGCGTTACTACTGCCTGCCGGTCGCCGTCGTGCTGAATCTGCCTGAACGGCTCTGCCAGGACCGCAACCGCCAGCGCGACGATCGCAACTTCGGTCCCCACGTCATCCGCCAGCAGCAGTCCCAACTGCGCCGGTCGCTCCGGGCTCTCGGCCGCGAGGGCTTCCGTCACGTTTTCGTGCTGGAGACGCCGGAAGAGGTGGAAGCCGCCGTCGTCGAGCGCGTGCCCCTGTGGAACGATCGATCCGGGGAACGCGGCCCCTTTGACGTCATCGGCGACGTTCACGGCTGTTGCGACGAGCTGGAGGAGTTGCTCCGGCGGCTCGGCTACACGGCGATCAGGCTGGGGGACGCCGATCCCCTGTGGGGCGATCGCTATTTCGCCCATCCGGAGGGCCGTAAGGCCGTATTCGTCGGCGATCTGGTGGACCGCGGCCCCCGCGTCCTCGACGCCGTGCGGCTGGTGCGCAACATGGTCCACGGCGGCGCGGCCCTGTGCGTCCCCGGCAACCACGACATGAAGCTGCTGCGGAAGCTCCGGGGCAAGGACGTGCAGGTCACGCACGGCCTGGCCAACTCTCTCACGGAGATCGAGTCTCTGCCGGCCGAGGTGCGCGAGCCGTTCCGCAAGGCGCTGGCGGACTTCCTCGATGGCCTGGTGAGTCACTACGTCCTCGATGGCGGCAAACTGGTCGTGGCCCACGCCGGGATGAAGCAGGAGATGCAGGGGCGCGGCTCCGCCAAGGTGCGCGACTTCGCGCTGTACGGCGAGACCACCGGCGAGACGGATGAGTTCGGTCTGCCGGTGCGCCAGAACTGGGCGGCCGAGTACCGGGGCCAGGCGATGGTCGTCTACGGCCACACGCCGGTCCCCGAGCCGGAGTGGCTGAACCGGACGGTCAACATCGACACCGGCTGCGTCTTCGGCGGGAAGCTCACGGCCCTGCGTTACCCGGAGAAGGAATTCGTATCGGTGCAGGCCGCCCGCACATATTGCGAGCCGGCGCGGCCCTTCCTCCCCGACGACCGGAAGGCGCCGGCGCTCACGGCCCAGCAGGCCCACGACGCGGTCCTCGACGCCGACGACGTTCTCGGCAAGCGCATCATCTCGACGCAGCTGCGCGGCAACGTCGTCATCAGCGAGGCGAACGCCGCCGCCGCCCTGGAAGTCATGAGCCGGTTCGCGGCCGACCCGAAATGGCTCATCTACCTGCCGCCGACCATGTCGCCGTGCGAGACGAGCGACGAGGCCGGCCTGCTGGAGCATCCCGCCGAGGCGTTCGCCTATTACCGCAGCCAGGGTGCGCCGAAGGTGGTGTGCGAAGAGAAGCACATGGGATCGCGGGCCGTGGCGGTCGTCTGCCGCGACGAGCAGGCGGCGCGGGAACGCTTCGGCGTGACCGAGGGCGACAGCGGCGTGGTCTACACCCGCACGGGCCGGCGCTTCTTCAACGAGCCGGACCTGGAGCGGCCGTTCCTGGACCGGCTCCGGGCCGCGCTGTCCGCCGCCGATTTTTGGGCCGCGTTGGAGACGACCTGGGTCTGTTTGGATTGCGAGCTGATGCCGTGGTCGGCCAAGGCTCAGGAGCTGCTGCGGAACCAGTACGCGGCGGTTGGGGCCGCCGGGCGCGCCTCGCTGCCAAAGGCCGTGGCGGCCCTGGAGCAGGCCGCCGCACGATTGGCCGGCGACGACAAGGACAAGGCCGAACGGATCGCCGACTCGTACCGCCGTCAGGAAGAGAACGTCGGCAAGTTCGTCGCGGCCTACCGGCGCTACTGCTGGCCGGTGGCGGCGCTGACCGACCTGAAGCTGGCGCCGTTCCACCTGCTGGCCACGGAAGGGCGCGTCCATACGGACAGGGACCACGTCTGGCACATGGAAACGTTGGCCAGGGTGTGTCGGGAAGACCCGCAACTGCTGCTGGCGACGCCTCATCGGGTCGTTGACGTGACGGAACCGGCCGGCGAAGAAGCGGGGGTCCAGTGGTGGGCGGAGCTGACCGAGCGGGGCGGCGAGGGCATGGTGGTCAAGCCGCTCGCCTTCCTGCATCGGGGGAATCGGGGGCTCGCCCAGCCGGCCGTGAAGTGCCGAGGCCGCGAGTACCTGCGCATCATCTACGGCCCCGAGTACACGACGGACGAGAACCTCGCGCGCCTGCGGAGCCGAGGTCTGGGCCGGAAGCGGTCGCTGGCGCTCGGCGAGTTCGCGCTCGGCGTCGAGGGGCTGGAGCGGTTCGTGCGGAGGGAGCCGCTGCGCCGCGTCCATGAATGCGTCTTCGGCATCCTCGCGTTGGAGAGCGAGCCGGTGGACCCGAGATTGTGACGCGAACGTCGGCCGCCGGTTGCGATTCGCCCGGACGGCCGTTATTCTTCCCAGTAGAGTTCGCCGCCCCTTTCGCTTCCTCCGGCCCCGGTCATGCCCGAAGGCGACAAGCACGATCCGCAATCGCTCACCGCTCCGGCGCCCCGGCCGAGGTGTTGCTCGTCTGCCCGGAGTGCGGCGCGCCCCTGGCCGCCGGCCTCTACGAAGCGCATCTCCGCCAGGCCCATCACCTCTATTTCTTCCGCGGCGTCCGCCGCACCTACACGGCGACCCTCGCCCACCTGCTCAACCTCCTCGCCGAGACGCCGCCCGACGCGGACGCCTGGCGCGTGCTGGCGCTCCTCATGCGGGAGGAACACGGCGCCCGCGCCCCCACGGTCCTCGCCGCCCTGCTCGGCGCCCTGCTGACCCGTGTGGACGACGACCGGCGGGGCGCCGCCGTGGACGCGCTGGCGGTGCTGCTGGCCGACGACGACCTCCGCCTGACGACGGCGCTCGCCGCCGACGGCGAAGCCGCGGCGCGGCGGCTGGCGCTGGCCCTGGTCGCGCGGCAGACGCCGCCGTTCGATCCGGCGCTGTTGCAACCGCTGCGCGGATCTGCTGCTCGACCGCCGCCTGCCCGTCGAGGCGCAGTTCGCCGCCCTCGCCGCTCTGTTGCGCTCGGCCGGCCCGGACGGCCCGCTCGCCGCCGAATTCCTCCGCAAGCTCGTCGGCGGACTCGGCAAGGCCCGCTCCGTGAAGCGGCTGAGCGAATACGCGCGTCTCCACGGCCCCTCGCCTACCATCGACGCCCTCTGCACGGAACTCGAAGAGCGGATGCGCATGAGCTGTCCGCGCTGCTCCGTCCAGCTGCGGCGGCCCGCGATGATACGCCACTTGTGGGACGAACATCGTCTGATTCTTGACGGCCGCCGCGTCCGCGATCCCTGGGCGGTGATCGGGGACTGGATCATCGAGCATCGCGCGACGGGCGACGCCGAGCTGCTGGAACGCTGCCGGCTGCGCGGCGTGCAGCTCGATCCCGAGGGCGGGCTGCACCGCGTCCACCGCCTGTTGCTGCGAACCGGGGCCGACGACGCCGAAGCGCGGCGCGGCCTCGTCGCCGAGGCCCGCGAGCGCCACGCCTCGCTCTGCCCGTGGTGCTTCGCCCTGGCGCCGCAGCCGCGCGAGGCGCCGCCGCTGGCGATCAACCTCCGGCCCGGCCGGCTCTCCGCCGGCGGCTACGAGATCGAGACAGGCTCCAAAGGGATATGGACTACCCTCGAAGTCCGTGCGCCGGGCCGTGCCCTGTTTCCACGGTCGTGAGGGCGCGATGGCGCCTGACGCGGCGCGGGGCGACGCTCTTCCTCGTCGGCCCTCTGGCGGCGCCGACGCTGGCTGCGGCCGTCGCCTGGACGGCGAGTGGTTTGGACATTTGTCCTCTTTCTTGTCCGCCTTCCTGACAGGGGCGGCGCTGCTGCTGCAATGGCGGGTCCGACGACAATGGGCCGCCGGACGGCGCGCCGCCGATGCGGCTGGTGCGCCGCGCCTGGACGCACCTCGCGCCGCACCTGCACGAATCGGAATTCCGCCCGGAAGACTCCGCATTCCTCGCCGGCCTGGCGCGGGCGCACGCCGCCCGGCGCCTTTCGGCAGCAGCGGGCGCCGCTGCTGACCGCGCTGCTTGAAGCGCACGGAGGACGCCGTCGTCGCCGGCCTGGGGCCGCCCGGATGCCTTGCCGCCCTGCGCCGCCTCATGGTCGAGGACGCCGCCGCCGTTCGGCGCCGACCCGTGCCGCTCGTCGCCGACCAGCTCGCCCGCTGTTTCGAGGGCCGTCTGCCCTTGGTCTACGCGGAACATCTGCTGGCCGGCTGGCGCTCCCCCTGGTGGACGGCCGGCAACCTCGTCCGGCTCCACGTGCTGCTGTGCGACCATGCCTTCGAGGCGGGCTTCGAGGTGAGCAACCTTCTCGACGCCGGACAGACGGTCCCGGCCCTCGGTGAGGTGTTGGGGACGAACGACCCGGCCGGCCTGGCGGCGCTGCGGCTCTTGTGGTCGCAGCGGCCGACGCGGCCCTGGGACCACTGCGGCGAGGCGCGCACGGTCTTCGACTTGGCCGCGGAACCCGGCCGCGCCGACCTGCTGGGCCGGCGCCCCGATCTGCTCCTGTGGCAACGCGAGCCGCAATGGGTGATCGCGGCGGAGGGCGGCGACGAGCCGATGCGCGAGGTCGAGATCATGCTCTGCACCGGCGGGGTCTGGTTGCAGGAAGTGCGGTTCACTGCGCCCGCCGGCGACGATTGAGGAGACGTACCGGGCGTTCGGCGGTTCGCTGGTGCTGGGCGAGCATCGCTTCCGCGGGGCGGCCGAGATCGACGCGCTGGCCCGGCGCATGGAACGGTGGTTCCGCTTCGCGTTTGCGGACTTCCTGCCGCGGACGGCCGACGTGCGGACGTGGCGGTCGCCGGAACGGGCGGCCATCCTGCGAGCGTGGGGCGCGGCCGCGTGCCCGGAATGCGGCTACTACCATCTCGCGCGGGTCGGCGCGGTCGGCGTCGCCCTGGACGAGGCGGCCCAATGAACCAGCCCCGAGCGCGAGCGAGGGGTTCGGTCGAACCCCCTCGCTCGCGCTCGGGGCTGGTAGGGAAGATAATACTACTACACCCTTAACAGAGCGTCAATATCTCCTCCAGGCCGGACGTCCACCGGCTCGCGGCCCTTGCGGAGCACCCGCGCCGGGGCGCCGATCAGCTCGGCGCCGCCCGGCTCGATGCGCAGGACGCCGCCCTCCCACAAGCCGATCACCGGCGTGTCGTTCATCTCGTGGAACTCGCGGATGCGCTCGTCGCGCGTCTCGCCGAAGTGTGGCACGTAGGTCTCGCCGCTGCGGAGGAAGAATTGCCCCTCGTAATAGTGCGCATTGACCTGGAACGGAACCAATCCCAGGGCGGTGAAGCTCGGCGGCTGCACGATCGGCATGTCGTTGGTGGTCTTCAGGGTCGGGCAGGCCACGTTGCAGCCGGCGCTGATTCCCAGATACGGTGCGCCGTCCCGCACGCGCTCGCGGATCGGCTCCAGCAGGCCATGCCGGTACAGCGCGTCCAGCAGCCGGAACGTGTTGCCGCCGCCGACGTACAGCCCCTCCGCCCGGCGAACCGCGTCGGCGAGGTCGGGGTGGTTGTGAATCGGGTCCAGCTCGTAGCCGGCATGGAGGCCGCGCTCGACCAGGGCCGGCGCATAGCCGTCGAGGTTTCCCGCGGCGTACGGCACGAACAGCAGCCGCCGGATCGACCCGAAAAACGACCGCATTTGGTGCGTGATAACGCCGACCCGCTCCGGCGTCCGAAATCCGCCGCTTCCCAGCAGCACGCGCATCGCCGACTCTCCTTTCAGTCGCCCACCCGCGCCCCGACCGTCGCCAGCTCGTTGAACCGATCGACCGATTCGCCCGCCGACCACGCGATGCCGCGCAGCAGTAAAATGCGGTACAGCGGATCGTCGAAGGTCCAGGTGAAATGGCCCGGAATGCTGACGAAGACGCGGCCCTTGCCCTGCTCGCGCGTCCAGAACAGCGGCTGGGGCTTGCCCTCCTCGACGCCGGTCGCCAGCACGTCCACCTTGGCCGGGTCGCCCGTCAGGTTCCAGTAGCTCTCGTCGTCGAGTTCCAGTTTGTCGAAGTTACGGGCGATCGGGTGCTTCGAGCCGCCGAAATCCAACATCTGCGTGCCATGGCGGTACTTCGCCCCCTTGCCCCACGCCAGGCCGATCCGGACGGCGTACTCCTCCGGCGCCTCGCCGCCGTTCACGCCCCAATGGATCAGAACCAGCCCGCCGCCGCGCTCGAGAAAGGCGTCGAGTGTCCTTGGCCTTGTCGGCCTTCCAGCCGGGGTTGCTGGAGTACATCACGACCACGTCCGCCTTCTGCCACTGCTCGGCGGTCGGCCAGCCCTCGGCCGTCTCCACCGTCACGCCGTCGGCCAGCGCCAGCAGCGTCTTCCAGCGCTTCTGCCACAAAGGATAGTCGTGTTCTCCCGGCCCGTGGTCTTTCGAACCGGCCGACAGGACGATGCGCAGCTTGCGGGCGTCGGCCGCGGGCGGCGCTGCCCTTCAACGCCGCCTCCACTTCGGCCATCTTGCGCGGCGGCGGCGGCCCGTCGCGCTCCAGCTTGGCCGGCTGCAACGGCTCCGTCAGCAGGAACGTGAGCAGGTCGCGCATCCGCTCCGGCCCCACGGTTTTTTCCAGCCCTTCGGGCATGATCGACAGGGCGGACGGATGCAGCGCCTCCACGTCGGAGCGGCGGATGCGATATTCCCGCCCTTGCGTGTCGCCTATTATCAGATCGTCGCCCTCGGTGCGCGGCACGCCGGTCAAAACGCGGCCGTCCTTCATCTCGACGAGGCAAGTGAGATAATCGGGATGGATCGTGGCGCTTGGAAGGCGGATGTCGCGCCGGACGGACTCGTAATCGCGGTGGATCAGGTTCGACAGGTCGGGGCCGATGCGGCCGCCGCGGCCGTGGACCTGATGGCACTTCGCGCACTGGGCCTGGTCGCTGAAGAAGACCGAGCGGCCGCGCGCCCAGTCGCCGCCCTTCAGCTCGGGGATTTCCCGGTCGGCGTCCAGCGCGGCGTCGGCCGGCCGCGTCAGGGCCGCCCAGGGCAGGAGCAGCCGATGCAGCGGCAGCGCCCGCGGCCGGTCGTCCTCATTCGTCGAATAAGCGACGTGGAGGTCCGCATCCTCGCCGGTTTGCAGCGAGATTTCCAGCGGGTATCGGCTCGTCCTTCTTCGGCCGCATTTTCAGGGTGATCCGTGGCTTAAACTTGACCGAGCCAACGATACCGACGGAGGCAAGCTTCCTGACGTCCGGCGGCGTCGTTATTTCCAGACGGCGGGCAGGACTGAAGTTTAGCTCTACTTCCTCATCGGGCAGCGTGTAATCGAGTGTCGATCCCGGCTGCACCGCCGGGCGCAGCATTTGCCACAGGTCGAGCTTGGTGCGCAACGTCAGCGTCCCCGGTTGCTTCATCAATTCCCACAGCCGATCGTGTTCCGCGCTGCCGGCGGTGAACGCGCGGGCGACCGATAGATCGAGATGAGGCAGCCAACCGTCCCAGGTTCCGCCGCCGGACTTCGCGCGCCACGACGCTTCCACGCCGGACAAATCGTATCCGACATCGACGGCGGCGACCTGCGGCAGCTCGCCGGCGCCGGGCTTGTCGGGCCGGCCGAAGCCCTCCAGCGTCAGCGCGTAATCGACCGCTTCCGGCTGGGCGTCGGTGGTCAGGATGAGCGTGCGCCGGTCGCCGCTGACCTCCGCCGAGCGCACGGCCAGGCCGTAGCGCGGCGTCGCCAGCTGGCGCCGCACCGCTTCATAGCCGGGCCGCTTTTGCTCGAAGCGGTCGCCGGGCCGGACGTACTTGCCGTACTCGATGCTCGCCCGGCTCGCCAGGTCCTTCAGCTGGGCCGGTGCGAGAGGGGCGTCGAAGGCGACGCGCACTTCATGCGGCCCGGCCGCCCACGCCGTCACCGGCTGCGGCGTCCCTTTACCGACATAGGCGATCTTGTAGAGCTTGCCGTGACCGGCCGGCCCGGTCCCCCAGTCCGGCTCGCCGCTGTGGCAGTCCACGACCAAGTCGCCGGCCGGCGACACGCAGCAATCCAGCGTCAACATACCCAAGCACGCCAACAGGTCGGTGCGGCCGACGTAGCCGGCCGGCGTACGGACCAGCTTGGTGCGGAACAACTTGCCGCGCGAATAGCCGGCGATGAGGGCGTCGCCGGCCCACCACGACGGCCCGAAGATCGGTCCCTTGTTGACCGACTCGTCGAAGACCAGGCCGCAGGTGGATTGGTGCTGCGGGCCGTAGTCGAAGACGCTCGGCTCGTCGATGACATTGGGGAGGTGTTTTGGGTGCCGCGGCGGGAAGCCGTAGTGGCGGCCCGGCTGGATGTGCAGCAGCTCGTCGAACGGGTTGCCGTTGGCCAGCCACGTCGCCCCCTCCTGGTCGGTGGCGAAAAGGTCGCCGTCGCGGTTGAACGCCAAGGCGACGGTGAAGCGGACGCCGGTGCAGACGATCTCGCGTTTCGAGAAGTCGGGCGACACCTTGAGGATCGTGCCGCGTTCGCTCTTGAGGTCGTAGTGAGCCTGCCCCGCTTTGTCGATCAGGTAGGGGTTGGTGTAGTCGGCGGTCCCCAGGCCGAAATAGAGATTGCCGTCTTTGTCGAGGGCGACGCCGAGGGCGTCCACGTTCTGCGGGATCTCCTTCCAGCCCGTGGCGACGACGATCTCCTTGTCGGCCTTGCCGTCGCCGTCCGTGTCCACGATGAGGGAGATTTTGCCCTTGGACGCGACGAAGACGCCTTGGCCGCGCGGATAGCCGGGCGGCGTCAGCGCCATGCCGATCGGACTGCGCAGGGCGCCCTTGCTCTCCCAAAACAGGTCCGCCTTGTCTTCCAAGCCCGTCTTTTTGCTGTCCGATAACAGGTAAATGTCGCCGTTGTAGGCGAGGGCGACCAGCTTGCCGTCGGGCCGGTAGCGGACGTTGTTGATGTTCGGCAGATCGAGGGGCAGTGGGCGGACGACGAAGCCGGGGACGAGGATCTGCACCGGCGGCGGATCGGCGACGAGGACGAGCGGTTTGGCGCCGATCGATCCGCGCGGCGCCGCGATTTTGGCGGTCTTGCCCTGGCGACGGCGAGGTAATCGTCCAGCTTCTTGAGTTCCTCGTCGCTGAGGGCGCGGTCGTAAATGAGGACTTTCAGGATCGCACAAGAGAGGAAGCAGCGAACGCTGGCGGGGCCGCCTTCATTGTTGAAGCAGCGCGCGCCGACCACGAAGTCGTCCAGGTGCAGCACGCCGTCGCCGCGATCGCGCTGGCCGTTGGGCTTGCCGTCGGCGAAAAGCCGCACGCCGCCGGGGCCGGAGGCGGTCACGATCGCCAGCCGCCGCACGGCGCCGAAATCGGAAGCGTCGCGCAACAGATTGGCCGCGCCGCTGCAGCCGGCGCCCTCGACGTTCAGCGTGGAGAATCGAGGGGTCGTTCCGGGACCGAGGTCGATGTTCAAGCCTGTGGTATAGTCGTTTTTGCCGCTCTGGTTCAGCGCCAAAAGGCGCGAAAATCGCCGGAATCGTCGAACGGGGCCGCGACCAGGACGACGGTCGCCTGGGGGAACGACCGCCCCAGGCCGGTCAACGCCAGGTGGGTTCCCTCGCCGGAGAAGAGGAGGGCGGGCGCGTCGCCGCCGAGGAAGGTCGGCCGAGCGCCGGCGTTCAACTGCGTCGGGTCGCGGCCGCGGCCCGAGGCGTCGTACCAGGTTTCGACCTTATCGCCATCCACAAGCTCCTTTTCTCCATGCACCCGGCGCGCGGCGTTCAGCCGGCCGGCGTCGAGCCACAGTTGCAGACCGTCCGTGACGGGCAAGGCGGGGTCGGCCCATTTTTCCGGCTTGTCGCCCGCCCACGCCGGAGCGGCGATGATCAGGAGCAGCAACGCGAGGACGCGACGGGACATGGGACCGTCCTTTTGGGACTGGACCAGCCCGAAGCGCCAGCGAGGGATTCGGGCAAAATCCCTCGCTGGCGCTTCGGGCTGGTGACACGACGTTCAATCGCCGATCTCGATCTCGACGTTCGATTTGTCTAGCAGCACGGTTTTCATGTCGGCGCTCATGCTCATGGATCCGTCGGACGCTTCCAGCTGGCAGTGTTCCAGCTTGATACAGCCGTCGATTATTGTCACGCGGTCGGCATATCCCGTCCAACGCATGTCGCCGTGGATTATTTCGATGGACTTGCGGCCGTGATCTGCGCAAATGCGGATGTGCGTGGTCGGCCGTTTTTCCGCCTCGACGGCGGCGCATTGCGTGCAAGCCGCGGACGTGCAGCAACTGTGCGCCGACGCCGCGCAGGATCCCGTGCAGGTTCCCGACGCCGACATCTCCGGGCAATACAGCGGCGGGTGCTGCAAGTATTCCGCCTGCGACACGGCCGGCTCGTCGGAGGAGGACGTGCCGGTCACCGTCGATGCCATCTCGGCGGCCACGTCGAAGAACCCCACGAGGACATCGACGAAGTCGCCGACGCCGGCCGGCGCCGCGTCCTCTTCCTCTTCCTCACAGACCTTGGCCTTGGGGCAGGAACAGCCGGACGCCGCCTCTTTCCGCTTCTCGGTCTCGACCTTCGTCACCGTGACCTCGACCCAGGACGTGCAGGCGCCGTTGGAGTCGTGCGTCAGCTCCAGCTTCGTCGCCTTGCCGAACACGACGGGCAAGCGATGCTCCGTCGTCTCGGTGTGCGCCTGCAAGACGTTGTTGCCAGGGGTGAACGAGCTGCCTTGCTCGACGCGCAGGTTCAGGATGGCGCCCACGTCCAGCTTCGTCAGCGTCGCTTGCATCTGCAAGGTGGACTGCTCTTTCGACCCCGCGGCGGCGGTCTGGACGGTTCCCGTCTGGCCTTCCAAAACGCAGAGGCGCGGGTGCGAAATCGCGGTGTCCGGGTCGCCGTCGCCGCCCTCGACCATCTTCAAGTCCACGACGTATTCCTCGGCCGGCGCCGACGGGGACATGGTGCAAAGGGGGCAATTCGGGCACGAGCAGGACGGGCACGCGCAGCCGTCGCCGTAAGAGACGAAGCCGGCGGGCATCAGGGGGGCGGGGCAGGGACAGGGGAATGGCGCTGGAGCGAAGAACGACCACATGCCGGGCGGCAGCGCGGGCGTGCAGCAGGGGCGGTCCACGGCCACGGGCAGCGGGGCCGGCAGCAGCTCGGCGGTCGGACGGCTGGACGGCGGCGCCTCTTCCTCTTCCGCGCGGACGGTCACGGCGCCGACGGCGAGCAGCAGGGCGAGGGCCGACAGCCAGCGAATCTTCTGAATCATGAAACTCCCTCCACGTGTTCCGATGCGGTTCGGACGCGGAGGGAGCGATAGCAGATGTCGTTTGCGGAATCGACGGCAACTTGCTTCCGTTTAGCCGCGACCCGAAGGGGAGCGCTTGGGCGACGCGCTCCCCTTCGGGTCGCGGCTAAACGGCCGGAGGAACTTCCACGAACTCTCACACGCGCACCCCCGTCTCCCGTTCCATTCGGAGGGACGCGACGCCGGAGGGCGTGGGTCGAACCGTTGCCCATGCCTGCGACGGGACCGGCGCCGCTTTCACGACGGCCGTCTTGCGGCGGAAGCGCGGGAAGCCGATCAGGAACGTCCCCAGCACCAGCGCCCCGAAGCTGATGTGGATCCAGGTGAAGAACTCGCGCGGCAGGTTGAAGAACAGGATGCTGTTGAAGAACCAGCCGACGGCGGAGGCGTTGACGCTCTGGCCGGACAGGGCGCGGAGGTCGCGCTCCCAGATGGTCAGCGGACAGGTGACGCCGCAGGCGGCCTCAGCGGCCACGATGCCAATGCAGAGCAGGTGGATGACGCGGAACCACGGGTTGCGCACCCACTGCCATCGGCAGACGAGGCCGATCATGATGAGCAGCTGGCCGACGACGACGAAGCCGACGAACAGCGTGTGGAAGGCGACGATGAAATCCGCGAGCGTGGAATAGTAGGCTTGGATGTCCATGTTTCACTCCGAACGGGGAGGGCAAGATGGGAATCGCCTCCCCTGCTATCACGATGCCCGACTGGGTGATTTATTCCCTGGTTTTCAGGAGAATTCTTGGGGGATGTCAGGCGGCCCGGTTCGTCGCACCCGGCACGATCCGCACGGCGTTGCCGTGGTAGACGCGATCGAGCACGTCGTCCGGCAGGTCCAGGCCGAGCAGCGGCGGTGTGGAGGGGCCGTCGGGCGCCGACGTGTAATCAGGGTCGGCGATGGGACTGCAGCCTTGCCAGGCGCTCTCCCAAAGGGTGCGCTGCGCCCAGTAGCGGCTGACGTAATGCTCGCGCGTCAGGCCGTGGCGCGTCACCAGATCGGAGCCGAACAGGAAGCGCTCGGGCTTGCGCATCACCAGCGCGGATCGCGTCGCGGTGGGCCGAAACCTCGCGCACTTGCCATTTCGTCGCGCTGGTGTCCAGGTAGAGATGGGGATGCCGGTCGAGCAGCGCCTCCAGGTGATCGGCGTGTTCAGGATCGCCGCCCATGTGCGCGGCGATCCAGGTCATATCGGGGAACAGCTCCAGCATCCGCACGAGGCCGGTGTATTGATCGGGCTTCGTGCCGTACTTCGCCGCGTCGGCGTAGACCTTGTGGAACCACACGTCGGGGTCGCTGACGTGGACCATGACGACGCGGACGCCGGCCGCGCGGGCGCGGCGCCGCCTCGATCCGCCACGGCGCGTCCACGAAAAGACCACGATCCCGGCCGCGCGGCGCGGACCAGAACTTGATGACATCGACGCCCTGCTCTAGGAACCGATCGAGCAGCCGATAGGCCTCGTCGTCCGGCGCATCGAGCGCCTTTTTGCTGATGGGGCCGTTGAAGCGCAGCCGGTCGCCGAAGCGCTGGCGCAGCGCCGGAATGTCCTCCGGGGGACACATGGAATAGGTTTGCACGACGCCGAACTCAGCGGCTGTCGCCAGCATGGTTTCCGCCTGGGCGACGGTCCACTCGGAATCGTCCTTGCTGCCCTCCGGCCGGGTGCGCAGGACGTGGGCGTGAACGTCGATGATCGGGCCGGCGTAGCGCAGGTGACGGCGGTCGGCGAAGTCCTGGCCGGTGACGTTGTGTTCGGGCGTAGCGGCGGACGACATGACGGCTCCGACAAAATTCACCGCGGAGAGCGCGGAGAACGCAGAGAAAACAATCAGGAACGCTCCAAAGGTATTATACTGCCTTCGTCATTCCTTTTCTTCTCTCCGCGCTCTCCGCGCTCTCCGCGGTGAAACTTTTGCCCGTCTCAGAACAGGACCGGCTTGCCGAGCTTGCGTCGGACGACGCTGAACTGGCCGCCGTGCATCTGTACGTGATCGGCGTTGAGCCCCACCAGCGCCCCGAGCGTGGGGGCCATCCGCGCGATCGAGCCGCTCGTCGGCTTGTCGAGGTCGGCGTCGGACATCTTGGCGAGGGCGTTAATCGTCGCCTGCCGCACCTTGTTGAACAAATCGAGGTATTCGGCCTTGGTCCCGAATCCCGTATCTTTCGAGGCGGTTTCCTTCGTATGTCGCTCCGCGAAGCCGGCGGGGAGTTCGGGGTAAGCGGCGCCGGGCAGGTTTCCACTGCCCATGCCGTGTTCGGAGGCGATGAGATGGCCGAGCTGCCAGGCGATGTGGTTCGCGTTCGGGACCGGCCGGACGAGCAGGTCGGCGTCCGACAGGTCGCTCAGATAGTAGCCGAGCATGTTCTGGCTCATGGTCAACGCGCCGCGGAGGAGGTCTTGCGCCTTCATGGTGGCTCCTTTTGCCGGGTGAAATCGGTCGCCGCGGCCGTCCGGGCCGGCGACTTCCTTGCTGATTGTATGGGGCCGGGCGCGTGGCGGAACGACAGCCGCGGGGATATATCAAGAGTGAGGAGTGAGGAGGGGGGAGTGAGGAGTAAAGACAAGCCAGCCGATCCCTCTTTTCTCCTCACTCCCCCCTCCTCACTCCTTACTCTTTTGGGAGCAAACGGGTGCCTGAACCTCTCCGTTGCGTCGCCCCCGACAGCATCGTCGCCGGCTGGGACTTCAGCACCGGCGCGGTCAAGTGCCTGGCCTTCGACCTCGACGGCCGCACCCTCGCCGAGGTCCGTCTACCGACCGACCTGTGGACGGCCGGCGGCGTCTCCGAGCT
Source organism: uncultured Planctomycetaceae bacterium (assembly GCA_963771935.1). Taxonomy (GTDB): domain Bacteria; phylum Planctomycetota; class Planctomycetia; order Gemmatales; family Gemmataceae; genus UBA4732. Next base: position 1,350,540 of record CAVYVK010000011.1, read on the forward strand.
GAATCTGATGCAGCTGGAGGGCCAGGCTCGCGCCAGTACGCGCGCCCTGGCCGCCCGGCTGCGCGAGCTGGGTCGGTTGTCGCATTGGGTCGCCGGCGGCATTTCCGCCACGCACCACACCGCCGGCCGCATCGACCGCGACCGCGTCCAGGTGCGGCGGGCCATCTGCTGGAACGATCATACCCTCGCCGCCTACCACGCCCGCGGCCTGGAACGGCTCGGCGGCCCCGAGCGCGTTCGCCAACTGATCGGCGGGCCGTGGGCCGTGCGCTACTCGCTCAGCCATCTCGTCAAGGACGAGGAGCAACTATCCACGAGCGACTGGCGGCGCACCGACCGCGTCCTGCCGCACGGCGCCCTCGCCGCCGGCTTCCTCACGGGCGAGTTCGACGTGTGCAGCGTCTCCGCCGCCGCCTCCACCGGGATCATGGATTTGCGGACGAAGCAGTGGCGGCGCGAGATGCTCGACGCCCTGGCCGACGCGGAGCATCGCGATCTGGCATGGAAGCAGCTGCCGCGCATCGTGGAGGAAACCGAGCCTCATTGGGCCGCTGTCGCCGTCGCTGGCACTGGAGGCCGGCATCGACCCGGCGCATCGGCCGCTGATCTTCCCCACGTCCGACGACCAGCAGGCGGGGTTGGCGGGCGGCGGCGCGGTGGACGCGGGACAGGTCGCTGTCATTCTCGGCAATTCGGCCGTGGTCAACTCCTCATCGGCCGAGGCTGCCGGCGTCGGGCAGTTTGGACGCGATGCGGCTGAACTGGGGGCCGTACCTGTGGATGCGCTGCTACAACAACGGCGCCCAGTTCCTGGACCGCGTCGTCGGCGAGCGGCCGGATTGGGAGCGGCTGGAGCGCGAAGCCCGCGCCTGCCCGGCCGGCGTGGACGGCGTCGGCGTGCTGCCGTTCGCCTCGCCGGAGCCGTCGCTGGGCGTCCATGCGCCGCGGTTTGCGTGGCGGCCGTCGGAGCCGCCGGAGCCGGGGCGCCGGTTCCGAGCGTCGCTGGAGGCGCTGGCCTACCTGATCGCGCGCGGCGTCCAGGAGCACGAGGCGGCCGGCCAGAAGATCACCCGGATCACCGTTTCCGGCGGCATCGCTCGCAGCGATTTGATGTGCGAGATATTGGCGTCGGTTCTGGATCGACCGTTGGGGCGGTTGCAGTCGTTTGAAGGCCCGGCGCTGGGCGCCGCCGCCACGGCCCTGGCAGCGCTGGAGACGCACCTGCGGCGGCAAAAGGGCGTCACGGCGCCGTTCACGACCGCCGACGCCGTGGCCGTGCTGGTGAAGTTCCGCTCGCCGGTGGCGCCGAATCCGGCGTGGCGCTCCGCTTACCAGGAAGGGTTGCGGGCGTTCGAGAAGTGGTTGCAAGCAGGATCGGAGCCGCGACCGTGAGGGAGCGGGGTTCGCCTAAACCGCTCCCTCACGGTCGCGGCTCCGACAATACCGAATTGCTGAGATCCGTCATGACCGCTGAATACCCCATCGTCCGCCCGCGCCGCCTGCGCGGCCATCCGTTGCTCCGCAACCTCGTCCGCGAGACCGAGCTGACCGTTCGGGACTTCATCTTGCCGCTGTTCGTCCGCCCCGGCTGCGGGATCAAGAAGGAAATCGCCTCGATGCCCGGCAACCACCAGCTGAGCGTCGATCGGCTGGTGGAGGAGGTCGGCGCCGCGCTGGACCTGGGAATCCAGGCGTTCATCCTGTTCGGCATCCCAACCCACAAGGATGCGACCGGATCCAGCGCCCTCGACGACGAGGGGATCGTGCAGCAGGCCTTGCGGGCGCTGCGCCAGCAGTACCAGGACCGCGCCCTGCTGATGACGGACGAGTGCTTCTGCGAGTACACCGGCCACGGACATTGCGGAGTCCTGAGTGAGAAGAGCGGCCGGCTCGACCTGGACAACGACGCCACGCTGCCGCTGTTGGCCGCGCAGTGCGTCAGCCACGCCCGGGCCGGCGCCGACGTGGTCGCCCCGAGCGGGATGCTGGACGGCATGGTCGGCGCTATCCGCTCCGGCCTCGACGCGGCCGGCTTCTCCCACGTCCCCATCCTCAGCTACGCGGCCAAGTACGCGTCGGCTTTCTACGGCCCGTTCCGCGACGCCGCCGAGTCGCCGCCGCAGTTCGGCGACCGCAACGGCTACCAGATGGACCCGGCCAACGGCGACGAGGCGCTGCGCGAGGTCGCGCTGGATCTCGCCGAAGGGGCCGACCTGATTATGGTCAAGCCCGCCCTTTCGTATCTGGATATCATCCGTCGGGTGAAGGAGCGTTTCGGCGCACCGACGGCGGCCTACAACGTCAGCGGCGAGTTTGCGATGGTGAAGGCGGCGGCGGCGAAGGGCTGGATCGACGAGCGGCGCGTGACGCTGGAGATCCTGACGAGCATCAAGCGGGCCGGGGCCGACATGATTCTGACGTACCATGCACGGGACGCGGCGCGCTGGATAAAATAGCCTCTCGGCATATCGTTTGCTTCTTCACTCCTTTCTAATCGGTTCCGACAGGCGCGCGGCCGGCGCGCGGCCTGCCGGGGGCTTCCCGCCGGCATTGTCGAGGAGAAGCACCCATGAAGGCGACCACTCGCAACCACGCCACCGTGGTCGGCGTATTCGACGACCTGCGCATGGCCCAGGCGGCGGTGGAGGAGCTGCGCCGCATCGGCTTCCGCGAAGACCAGATCGGCGTCGTCACTCGCGGCGCCCAGTCCGACGAATCCGGCGCCACGATCCAGGAGGGGACCGGCTCGCACTGGGAGGAGGGCGCCGCCATCGGGGCCGCGGCGGGCGCGGGCATCGGGGCCTTGTGGGCCGTCGGTATGGCGACCATCGCTTTGCCGCCGATCCTGCCGGCCGTGCTGGTGAGCAGCTGGCTGGTGTCCATCCTGGCCAGCGCGGCCAGCGGCGCCGCCATCGCCGGCGTCGCCGGCGCCCTGATCGGCCTCGGCATCCCGGAGGACGAGGCCGCCTATTACGAAGGCGAATTCCATTCCGGCCGCACCCTCGTCTCGGTCCAGGCCCCCGGCCGCTACGAGGAGGCTCACGATATTCTGGCCCGCTTCGGCGCGTACGACTATCAGAACCGCCGCGCCGCTGAGGGCCAAACGGCGGTGAACGTCCCCGTGTCACGGCAAACGGTTCGTGAGGAGCAGAGGACCTCGCCTACGGGCCTGTAATGGCGATAAGAAGTAGCTTTCGCTCTGTCGAAATCCTACCGTTCCCTGGCGAGCGGGGGGCGTCAGCCCCCTGATTCCGCATGGCGTCGCCGACCGGATGCCGAATCAGGGGGCTGACGCCCCCCGCTCGCCAGGATTTCGACGGAGCAAAGTAGCTTCCCAACCAGCCCCGAGCGCGAGCGAGGGGGAGGCGCCTCCCCCTCGCTCGCGCTCGGGGCTGGTTGGGAAACCCTTTGACAATGGGAATCACGGTTGTGAATGAGTCTCAATTCCTGTCCAGCCAGCCGTCAAGGGCGTGGCGCACCTGATAGAGCAGCGCCAGGTCCCCCATGCGAAAAGGCCGATCCCAATCAGGACGAATAGCCCCGAGCAGACAAGGCTCCCGACGAACAGCGCGCAACGGCGCCGCCCGCGTTGGCGATGGCCGCATTCGGGTTCGCGCTCGAGGCCGCATGAACAACGAATGCCGACACAATTAGGGGAAAAATGAGGTACGAGCTGAGGACGATGAGAAAGAAGACCCCCACCACGACCATGTAAATGAGAAGGTTTTGCGCCAGGCCGCTCTTCCTCAGGCTAAAGGCCACGCCGCGGAGAAAGAGCAGAAAGCAGATGAATTCCCCCAGGCCGATCGTCCACGACAGCAGCTGCCCAACAATCCATGCACAGCCCCCGATCGTAGTGTTGACGAGGGCCAAATCGACGCCCAGGAACGTCAGCGGGAAGACCAGGGCGGCAATGGCCAGGCAGAACGCAGCGATGGCCAACCCCTTGAGGCCTTCCGATTTCCGGGTCCTGGGGACGCCCATGCAGAATCCGAGGCCCGTGATGCGCAGGGCCACGAAAGCCAATCCGCACAGAATCAGGACGCCCCAAAGCATAATGAACCCGATCATGAGGGCGAAGCCGGTCCCCACTGCCTGGCCCACCGCCTGGCTGGCCTGCTGCTGCGTGGGCGGGGAGTTCGCGCTGAAGCCGCCGAAAATGGTCGCCATTGAGAGCGTGCCGAATAGCGCCAGAAGCAAGCTCACCGACAGCGCCGTCACGGCCGCGCCGACCACGACCCACATGGCGATTATGACGAGGTTCACGCCCATTCGGACGTGTCGCCATCCCTGGCGGACTTCACCCCGGCTCGGCTCGGGCGCATCGCGGCGCCGCTCCGGGTAGTCCTGGTCGTCGTCGTCGTCGCGTCGCCGCCGCGGCCTCGGCCGGTCGGCGTAATCGTGCGGTGGGAGCTCGTCGTCGGGCGCGGGGCGAAGGCGGTTCCGCGGCCGGAGCGGCCCCGGTCTTCCGGGGCGCCGACGGCGGCCAGGAACTTCTTGCCGCAGCCGGGACACTTCACGTTCCGGCCGAACAGATGGTCCGGAACGTTCAGGGGCCGGCCGCAGTCCGGGCAGCTGACGATCTGGGGCATACGGCCCTCACGGGGTCATGTTCGGTGGTCGGAAGGGAGGCGGCGCGAATCCTCCTCGTGAAACAGACGAGCCATCCAGGCGTTCCGACCTCGCGGGCCGCGCTTGTTGTTACGGGAACATCCGGCTCAGGGCCAGCAGGCCCCAGCCGGCGGCGAAAAAAACACTGAGCACCATGCCGGTGACGGCACTGGTGCGGGCGCCTTCCGTCAGACCGCGCCCGTCCGGCTCCATTTCTCCCGTGCGCATCTTCTTCAGGTCGTTCGAGGCCATCACCCAGATCGCGATTCCCAGGGGCAGCACGACCAGGAGCGGGACTCCGGCCAGGCAGAGGGTCAAGCCCCCGGCGCCCAGCGTGAAGCTGCCCAGGCCGGACAGCAACGCCCCGCGATGTGGCTCGGCGTCCCGGCGCGGCGGGGGAGCGGGCCGGCGGAAGCGTCGGTAGCCGCCGTCGAATTCGAGCTGCTCGCCACAGTGGCCGCAGCGGATGGCCTCCCACGGCACGGGCCGGCCACAGCGCGGGCAGCACGGCCGGCCCGCTCCGGGCGGCGGCTGATGGTCCTCGTCCGGTTCGCTCATGGGTCGGCCGCGCGGAGGCGGCTCCCGATCCGGGACCGGCGGCGGTTCGGGCGGCAACGGGGCCACGCGCCGCGTCTCGACCTCGGCCGGCGACGACGCCGTGAAGTGGTGGTCGCAGCTGATGCAGCGAACCGTCCTTCCCATCCAGCTGTCGGCCATCTGCACGCGGCAGCCGCAGGCTGGGCAAGCGACGAACTCAGGCATGGCGTTTCGGGTAGCGAATCGGGCGATCCGATGGGAATATTGTACGAGCCGCCCTACCCTCCGGTTCACAACCGCTTCCCCAGCAGTCGGCGGTACTCGGCCGCGCCGATCGGCTCGAAGCGGACACGGTCGCCGGTGCGCAGCGGGAAATAATCGTCGGCTACATCGACGAGCTGCAAAGGAGTCAGTCCGATCAGGTTCCAGCCGCCCGGACGGGCCTCCGGGTAAACGCCGGTCTGCCGGCCGGTCAGCCCGACCGATCCCGCCTCGACGCGCACCCGCGGCGCCTCCAGACGGGGTACACCACACAGCCGATCCGGTAGGTAGCCGAGGTAAGGGAAACCCGGCGAGAAGCCGACGGCGTAGACGGTGTATTCCGTCGCGGCGTGGAGTCGCACCACCTCATCCGGCGCGAGGCCGACGTGCCGGGCGACGCGCTCCAGATCCTGCTGCATCTCGTAGCAGCACGGAAGGACTCGCCGCCGCCCCAGGTCAGGATCGCCTTCCGCGTTCGCGCCCGATTCCAGGCGCCGAAGCTCGGCTTCCACTTCCGCGAAGCGAACCTGATCGAGATTGAAATGGAACGCCACGGTCGTATAGGCCTGGACCACGTCGATCAGCCACGGCGGAGCGAGACGGCGCACGACGGCGGCCAGGCGCAGGGCGGCCTGTTCGTCGCGGCAGGAAGCCAGCGCGGCCTGGTCGCCGAGGGGTTGCAATGAATCCATGCCCTGTCGCCCCTCCGCTTTTTCCTGTCCGCCGGGCGCCGCCTCGATGATAATAGTCCTAACGCCGACTCACGTCACGCCTTCGGAGGTTCCTCTCATGTACCGCGCCGCAGCCGTCTTCCTCCTTCTCACCGCCCCCTGCGTCTTCGCCGAGGCGAAGCCCGGCGACCCCGTCAAGATCGCCGTCAGTCCGGCCGCGGCGCCGAAGCCGTCGCTGAAGTATCGGCTCATCCCCGACCGCCGCGACCTGGCGCCCGGCAACGCCGCGACGCTCTATTACCGCGCGATGGCGTCCTTCGTGGAAAACAGCGAGCTGTTGAAAGAGATCCGGAAGGACTACTGGTACGAATGGCTGGATACGCCGCTGAAGTGACCTGCCGATGGAGCAGGTGCGCGAAAAGCTGGCGCTGGCTCGGCGGCTGCTGCACGAAGTCGAGCTGGCGGCCCGCTGCAAGGACTGCGACTGGCAGATCGAGGATCGTCCCGAGGGCTTCGGCCTGCTCCTGCCCGAGGTGCAGGGCTTCCGCTACGTCGCCGTCGTCCTGGCCGTGAAGGCCCGTTATGAGATCGCTCAGGGAAAATGGGACGAGGCGTGTGCAACGTTGCAGACCGGCTACGCGGCTGGCCGGCACATGGGCCAGGGGCCGACGCTGATCCACATCTTCGTCGGCGGCGTGATCACGCGGTTTATGAACGATCAGGTGCAAACGATGATCCAGCAGCCTGGGGCGCCGAACCTGTACTGGCGCTGACCGATTTGCCGCGGCCGTTCCTCGACCCCGAATTGGCCATCGAGCAGGAGAGCCGGATGATCGACCGCATGATCCCGTGGGTGAAACGGCTCGACGGGCCGCCGATGTCGGAACCCGAGGCCCAGGCCGCGATGGACGAGATGCGCAAGAGCATCGACCGCTTCGCCGACGACTATTCGCTCTTGCCGCCGTCGGAACTGGACAAGGCTGCTCAGGCGTTCTTTCTCCTTCAAGTCCACGGCGAGGCGAAGCGCGGCCTGCTGGCCCGCGACAAGTACACCGCGGAACAGGTCGAGGCGATGCCGCAATTCCAGGTGATCGGTCTGTACACCTATCTGGAATATCGGGATGCGCTCGACGAGATGCTGAAATGGGTCCACGCTCCGCACGGCCTGCGCCATCCCGGCTTCCAGAAGGCGTCGGAGAAGTACGCGCAGGCGCTGACCCGGCTGGATCGCGTGTTCTTCCGCGGCCAGCTGAGCGCCTTCTTTGGCGTCACCGACGCCATCAGCGCATCCTTCCGCAGGGTGTACGCCGTCGTCGGCCGCACCGACCGGCGGATCGCCGCCCTGGAGTGCGTCGAGGCGCTGCGGATGTACGCCGCCGCGAACGGCAAATGGCCGGATACGCTGGACGACGTAACCGACGTGCCGCTGCCGGACGATCCGATGACCGGCAAGCCGTTCGTGTACCACGTGCAGGATACGAAGGCGGTGATCGCCGCGCCGCCCCTCACAGCGGGCAAGTCCGATGGGCCGGACGGCGTGACGATCGAGGTGTATCTGCGGAAATGAGATCGCCGATAGAGTTGTTCGTCTCAATGCACGAGTCGCAGCAGCGTCCACAGCGCCGCCCCGACCGCGATCAGCGCGGCCGCCAGGGCCGTCGCCAGCAGGACCAGCCGCCGGCGCGGGAACACAGCCGCGGGGGCGAGGGGAGCGGCGTTCCGCTTCACAAACGCCGGCCTTCGGCGCTTCTCTCGTCCCTTGCAAAGGTCCTTGAACTCGGAGAAATAGACCAGCGGATGGAACCGAGCCTGCGAAGGGCGGCGGGCGACGATCTGCCTGGGCAGTCGGCCGTCCTTCAGCCGGGCGACGATCTGATCGGTCGTGGCGTGGGTCTTGCAGACGCGGCCGGCCCGGTTGCGGAAGCGCACCAGCCACATGTCGTCCGCCTCCGGCGCCCCCTCGCCCCTCTCTCCATCCGATGGGGAGAGGGGCGAGGGAGGCGGTCGCTCCGGGTCGAGGCGCGTCGGCTCCGTCGAGGAGGACAGACACGCCTGAATCCACGGGTCTTTCCGCGCCAGTTCCGGATCGGCGAAGGTCGGCAACGCCGACGACAGCCGCGACCGCTCCAGGTCCACGATCAGCTCGCTGGCCGTCTGGTAGCGGTCGCGCGGCATTCGGGCCATCATCCGCGCCAGGATGGCGTCCAGGACGGCCGGAACCTCCGGCTGGATCGAGCCGGCGGGCGGAAAATCGCCGAGCCGTTTCTTCTCGACCACGTCCAGATGGTTGTCGCCGGGGAAGGGGGCGGCGCCGACCACGAGGTGGTAGAGCGTGGCGCCGAGGGCGTAAATGTCGCTGCGGTTGTCGGCGGAGCGGGCGGCGACGGCCTGCTCGTAGGGCATGTAGGCCGTGGTGCCGAAGCCCTGGCGCGTGGAGGTCAGGTGACTGGTCTCGTCGGTGCGCTTGGCCAGGCCGAGGTCGGCCAGCTTGGCGACGCCGGAACGGGTGACGAGGATGTTGTCGGGCTTGATGTCGCGGTGGATGAGGTTGCGCGAGTGGGCGTGCTCCAAAGCGCGGGCCACGTCCAGGGCGATGTGGACGGCGTCGCCGACCGACAGGCGGCCGAGCCGGTCGAGCAGGGCGCTGGCGCTGGCGCCGTCCACGAATTCGAGGACGAGGTAATGTTTGCCAGTCTTCTCGTCCTGGCCGTAATCGAGGGTGCGGACGATGTTGGGGTGGTTGAGGAGCTTGCCGCTCTTGGCCTCGCGGCGGAAGCGGTCGATGTAGCTCTGGCTGCTGGCGAGCTGGTCGTCGAGCACCTTGACGGCGACCTGACCGTCTTGCCCCTCTTTCCAGCCGAGGTAGACCGTCCCCATACCGCCCTCGCCGAGCCGCCGCAGGAAGCGGTACTCGCCGAGGCTGCTCAGGTCGTGCAGCGGATCGGCCGGCCGGCGGGCCGGCCGGGCCGGGTCCAGGTGGGTATTGTCCATGCGGTCTCGCGGAGGGCGGTCCCCTTCTCCGGCGGCGCACCGCTTCGGTTCCGGTGGCGGACGGGCCGACGGTCGGCGATTTTTGGGAGGAAGCCAGGACGGATATGAAATAATGTACCGCGGCCAAGGACTCACGGCAAGCGAAACGGCCCTCGCCGTCGCGTCGCTGCGGCCGGCGTTCGCCCCTTCTCTCCCCTACGCATACCATGACCGGCGGGTTCACGGCCCGTCGCCGCGCTTCATTTGGGGAGTTCCATGCTGAGATGCTTGACAGTCGTTCTGGCGGTCGCCGCCGTTGCGCCGACCGTGCGAGCGGAAGAAAACTTCTTCCTCCAGGACGGCCAGCGCGTCGTCTTCCTCGGCGACAGCAACACCTTCGCCGGGCAGTACATCGCTTACCTCGACGCCTACCTCTTCACGCGCTTTCCCGACCGCACATACGAGCTGCTCAACCTCGGCCTGCCCAGCGAAACGGCCTGCGGCCTGTCGGAGCCGGACCACCCCTACCCGCGGCCCGACGTCCACGAGCGCCTCGACCGCGTCCTGGCGAAGACCAAACCCAACGTCGTCGTGATCTGCTACGGCATGAACGACGGCATCTACTATCCTTTCAGCGAGGACCGCTTCAAGAAGTACCAGGACGGCATGACGGACGTGATCGACCGCGTCGCGAAGACCGGGGCGAAGGTCGTCGTGGTCACGCCGCCGCCGTTCGACCCCCAGCCGGTTCGGGACAAGCTCTTGCCGAAGACGGCCGACAAGTTCAGCTGGGTCCATCCCTACGAGAATTATGACGACGTACTGAAACGCTACTCTGACTGGCTGCTGACCCTGCGCGACAAGGGCGTGATGGTGGTGGACGCTCATGCGGCCGTGAGCCGTCATCTGGCGGAAATGCGCAAAACCGACCCGAAATACCATCTTTCAGGCGACGGCGTCCACGTCGATGGGGCGGGCCACTGGTTGATCGCCCAGGCGATCCTCCAGGCCTGGAACGCGCCGGCGGACGTGGACGCGGCCGTGATCGACGCGAAGACGGGCAAGGCGACGGCCGGCGACGTGAGCGAACTTTCAATGGACGGCGGCGCCGTCCGCTTCGCGTGGAAGACGCGCCTGCCGATGCCGGCGGACCCCGCCTGGAACGACCGACTCGCGGCGGCGGAAAAGATCGCCGACCGCCTCAATCGGTATCGGCTCACCGTCCTGGACCTTCCGCGCGAGAAATATGCACTGTGGGAGGGCGATCATAAGCTGGCCGAGGTCGGGCGCGAGGAGCTGGCGACCGGCCTTGACCTGACGCGGTTGGCGGACCTTTCAACGAACGTCCGGGCGGCGGAAGTGGGCAAGCTGGCGGCGGAGCGGTCACACCTGCTTGGCCTGGCGTGGCTGACCGACGTCGGCTACAAGCGACCGGACACGCCGAAGGGAATCCCGCTGGACGACGCCCGGAAACAGGCCGCCGATCTGGAAACGAAGATCCGAAAACTCGCCGAACCACGGCCGATCCTGCTGCGGCTGGTCCCGGCAGCGAAGTGACGCGGGGAACGATGGACGCCGACGCCCGTGACTTGATCGCCCTGCTGCACCAGACGCCGTACCGCTGCGTCCTGGCAGTAACCGGAGGCGGCGCCGGGGCCGTCGCCTGGCTTCTGTCCGTGCCCGGCGGCTCGCGCACGGTGCTGGAGGCGGTCGTGCCTTACGCGGGGGAATCCCTGTCCGAGTTCCTCGGCCGGCGGCCCGAATCTTATTGCTCCGTCGCCGCCAGTCGGATGATGGCGATCCGTGCCCAGCAGCGCGCCCGCTGGCTGGCGCCGGGAGCGCCGACGATCGGCGTCGGCTGCACCGCCAGCCTGCGCTCCGACCGTCCCAAGCGCGGCGATCACTGCTTCCATGTCTCCGTCCACACCGGCGTACGAACCACCACCCATTCCCTCACACTGGTCAAGGAAGCGCGCGACCGCGATGGCGAGGAGCAGGTCCTCGATCGCGTCCTCCTGAACGCCCTCGCGGAGGCGTTCAACGTTGCCAGCCGATTGGGTGCGTCCCTGCTGCCGGGCGAAGAGGTCATCGCGGAATTAACGATTGAAAACGAGCCTCTATCTCGCTTTTTGGCCGGCGAAACGCTGGCCCTGCACGTCGAGATGGATGGATTGATGCGGCCGGACGCTCCGAAGCCGGCGCTGCTGCTGCCGGGGGCGTTCAATCCGCTGCACGCCGGCCACATCGAGTTGGCGAAGGTCGCGTCGGCGGTCGTCGGCGCCCCGGCGGCGTTCGACCTGAGCGTGCTGAACGCCGACAAGCCGCCCTTGGCCGACGAGGAAGTGCGGCGGCGGCTGGCTCAGTTCGCCTGGCAGGCGCCGGTGTGGCTGACGCGGGCGCCGACTTATACGGAGAAGGCGGAGCTGTTTCCGGGCTGTGTGTTCGTGGTCGGCGCGGACACGGCGGCCCGCATCGTGCAGCCGCGCTTCTACTACGACAGCGCGGAGCGCATGGCCGAGGCGCTGGGCCGCATCCGCGCTCTCGGCTGCCGCTTTCTCGTCGCCGGCCGCGCGGGGGCCGACGGCCGCTTCGTCGGCCTGGACGGTCTGAACGTACCGCCGGAACACCGCGACCTGTTCCGCGCCATCCCGGAGGCGGCGTTCCGCGTGGACCTGTCCTCGACGCTGCTGCGCCGAGAAGGGACACGTGCGGAGCGATGTTTATCGGTCTTCAGGAAAGTAATGCACGGGTGGATACGGTGTGCCACGGCTGTGTCAGCCGTGTTGGGCGGCCCAAACACGGCTGACACAGCCGTGGCACACCGCGCATTACTTTCCTGACGAGCTATAGTTATGACGAATCTCGACGCTCCCCCACGCCGCGCGAAGGCCGCACAAATTGCTTGCCTTGTAGTCGCTGTAATGGGAGAATCGAGCAGTTTCGCAGTAACACTCCGCTTGGGCGCCGCGGTCGAGCGGCTCTCAGGTCACGCGCGCACGGGAGTTGTATGGACGCCGCCGACGAGATTGAGTCGCGCCTGTCAGGCGACGCTGTGGAGACGAAACGGCGCGTGGACATATGGCGCGCCGAAGTGGAGGCTTTCAGGGATGGCGGCGAAGACGCTGCGGCCGCGGTTTTGAGAGAGCACATGAACTCCCTCAAGCTGCGATTCGACAAGGCGATGAAGCAACTGGACGAAAAACTCTAACGGAATCCGCCCGCTATGCTCACACCGAAGATGCTCAAGGTCCGCGGCTTCCGCGGTTTCATGGGACAGCAAGAGTTCCACTTCGATAAACCGGCCGTCGTCCTGTTCGGCGCGAACCACTGCGGCAAGAGCAGCACCCTGAACGCAATCGAATGGTGCCTTTTCGGAGACGAGTGCAGCGGCGCGCAGACGAACATCCGCGAGCGGGTAGGGTGGAAAATCCCCAACCGCCACATGCGTTCGCTCGATGTCCTGGTGGAACTCGTTCTGAACGGCCCGGATGGCGAATACACCCTCAAGCGCTGCCATAAGGCGACAAAGCGGGCGCGCTCGGCCGCGCTGGAACTCACCCTGCCGGATGGCGAGATCCTACAAGGAGAGGACGCCGACAGCCGCCTTACTCAGCTGCTCCGCTGCTCATTCCGGGACTTCATGACCACGGTCTACCAGCATCAGGAAACGATCCGCGACATCCTCACTCAGATGCCGAAGGAGCGCAACGACGCAATCGACCGATTGCTCGGCCTGTCCGAGTACCGCAATCTGCTGAGCGGGATGAATGCCGCCGCCCCGGCACGCTGGCAGAAAGAAATGACCGGCCGCTTCGAGGCCTTTGAGGGGAAGGTGAAGGCCATCCTGATTGACCGGGAAAAGGCGGTCCTAGAGAAGCGTGCGGAAGCCACGAAGGGCGGCCTCTCCAAAGAGCAGCTGACCGCCAAGTCGGCTTTGGCGATCGCTGTTGAAGTGCAAAAAGCGCTCAAGAGCTTCGCCGATGAAGCGGGCATCGAACCGGCCGTCCTCGCCATTCCGGAAGCTTGGGAGGGGCTACACGATTTCGAGGAAACCACCAAGCAGGAAATCAGTCGATTGCGAAGCGCAATACCGCTTGCAGGGGAGCAGCAAAGGTTGTTTGGCCGAAGAGGGGAGGCGAATAGGCTGATTGAGGACTTTAAGGATCTAAGAAAGAGAGAGCAAGAAATATGCGGCAGCCTGTCCAGCCTCGGCAGGGAACACGCTGGACAGGAAACGGTTCGTAAGCGCCTGGCTGACACCAAGAAGACTCTGAAAGAGGCCAAAACCAAGCGCCAAGAAGCCGATGCGCGGAGTTCCCTCATCCGTGAAGCCATCGACTACTTGGAGAACGTGGGTGCGGTGGAACCGGACGGCAGGTGTCCGGTCTGCGAAGGCGAAGCGCCCGAGCTGCTACAGAAACTCCGTTCCTGGGTCGAAGAGTCCCTCAGCCAGCGGATCGCCGCCATTCAGAACGAGATCGAATCGCTGCAGAAGCGCGAGAAGCAGTTGCAGTCCGTCGCGGAACACTATGACGACGCCAACAAGAAACAAGAGAAAATGCTCGAGGACCAGGTGGACGGCCGTCGCAAGGCTGGAATGCTTTTTGAAAAGAAGTTGACGGACCAGGACGACCCGGCAGCCCTACTCAATGTCGAGGTGAAGCGGATCGAGGACCGGCTGAACGAGCTGGCCAAGGCCATCCGGCAAAAGCAGGAGCGCCTGGACGATATCGCCAAACGCCTCGATGACGTGCATGTGATCGTGGAAATCCTCCAGCCGGAGCGGAAAAAGGAGATCGCCCAGCAGATCCAGCAAACTCCCGAATACCAGGAACTGGAGGAAGCCCGAGACGCTGCTGCTGCTTTTCTCGGCGACGTGGAGGCAGTCAAGGAGGCCGTAAGCAAGGTCGCCAACGAGGAGGCGCGCGACAAGCTCGCTGCGGCGGAGAGCGCGATTGAGGCGTTTTTCCGCCAATTGACCAAGCATCCGGCAGTTCAGCGGATCAAGCTGCACCACAAGACGGACGCATCAGGGCGCAACAGCTACGACATCACGGACCAGAACGACAGCGATCTCTTCCCATTCCTGAGCCAAGGCGATTTGAACGCCCTGGCCCTGGCAATCTTCCTGGGTCTGGTCTCCTCAAGCGCACAGGCGGACGGGTTTGGGTTCGTAATCCTTGACGATCCCTCGCAGAGCCTCGACCGACCCCACAAGGAGCAGCTGGTCGATGTGCTGGACCGTGTGGCCCAGTCCAAGCGGGTCGTTCTCGCCACGATGGACAGCGAGTTTCGCGAGCTGCTCCGTACACGGTTAACGCGAGATAAAGCGGAGTATATATTTGAGGAATGGACGACTCAGCAGGGCGCACAAGCGAAACGAGGGTGAAACGGCTTTGAAGGACCGCGTTTACCTGCACCTGACCGCGTTGCACCGGCGCCATGGCGCACGCGAATTCGGCAAGCTCTGTCAAAAGCTTCTCGCTATCGCCTACCGCGTGGCCGGATTCGGCCACGTCGTCAAGCGCGGAGTGCAAGGCGTCGATGTGGATGCGGCCCTCGACGGCCGCGTGAAATATGCCACGGAGGTGAAGACGACTGTAACAAATTACGTCCACTTCTTGCCAAAAGACGTGGAAGGCCTGTACGCTCGTGGCGCAGATGGCTGCCAGCCTGTACTGGCGGTTCTCCGCCTTGCGCCCTTGTCGGAATGGTATCTGGTGGACGCCCGCCGCCTGGCCGCGCGCCGCCTACACATCCCTTCTCTGCGACCCTCCCGTCTTCATGATCTGGAAGGCCGCATCTTGCCGTCTTTCGACGAAGCCGTGCAAGAACACGCTGATGGCGCATTGGACAGTTCACAGTCTTACCTGGATGGGGTCCTGCAGCGTCTCGGAGTCGAGGTCTGCTTGACCTGAAAGCTGCTATAAAGTTACGAATTCCATCGTAGATTATCGCAAGGGTGATCTACGATGTCCGCTTTCCTGTCTTTTTCGGCGGCCACACCTGGCGACTGCCCGACCGCAAGCCGTAATGCCCGCCCGGTCAACTGGACGGGCTGGTTTGGATTTCGTCCCGCGCCATACCGCCGAGCAACCCCATGACAGGTTCCTTGAAGTGTTGGTCCAAATTCGTGGGATCAATACTCCAGAGGCAGGCGAGCTGCGTCACGCAATCCTCGTTCGGACGGGAAACACCTATGTTCCGGCCTGGCTCGGTCGTAATCGCTCCTCCGTCAAAGAAGCGAAAGCCGAGGTTGCGCTCCTCCTTCGTCTGGGCGCCTTCGTCCCAGAGAGTAAGACTCTTCTGGCCAAGCCAACCGTAGCCTCGGATCAGCCGCCCCTTCCGGCGCAGGGCCCAGATATGTAACTCGACTTCTCCGTGCGTGCAGAAGTATTGGGCGTGCACGAACTGCCGACTCAGCCGCTCAAGGAGCGGTTTGACAAACGTCTCCGCTCGGCTTGGGGGAAATAGGGCGGTGCTCACCGCCAATGTCCAGTCCGCCAGCGGCGGGGTGACGAAGACGGACGCGTGGTGCGCTTCATTCACTCCTTCCGCCCATGTCGCGCTCCGCATTCCGCGCAGTCCGAGGGAGGCTCCCACCGCTTCGGTGTCCCGGGTATCCAGCGCCAGCCATGCCATCCCAGGCCCGAAGGGCACCGGCTGGTCTGCGATTGAAGGATCGTCCTCACCAATCCTCCTCCTTGGTACGGGTAGGACTACGAAGCCGGCCGCGGCGCCAAGGGCCAGGACGCCAAACATGAATGCCAGATTCGCGGGGTCCGTATAGGGCGGAGGAGGCGGCTCCGGTCGCCTGGGAACCAGAGGTTCTTGGCTTTGTCCGGCCTGGCGATCCCGGAGGATTTCGCGAGCGGCGGCGAACGCTTCCAAGGACCAGCGCTCCTGATCGTTGGATTGTACGATCTCATGAAGCAGGGCCGACGAGTAATCGGCGAAGGTCTCTTTGATCCCGTTAAGGAGGTCGCGGTCGAGGCTCATAGGCCATCTCCAGCCTGGGTTGTTAGATCGGCCGATGACACAGCCGTGACGCACCGCGATTTCGCAAACCGATCGGTGCGGACCTCTACGATCCGGACGATTCCGGCGGCAGCGCCGGCTTGGGAGCGGTCGATTTCGACCGGGACGGCGTGCGGCGGAAGAGCCGGCCGACGGCCAGTAAGGTCGTCCCCACGCGCCCGACGATCGCCAGCAGCAGCAGGGACGCCACGATCAGCGTCAGCGCCCCCGCCGCCCACCAGCCGGCCAATCCGATCAGGGCGATCTGTTCCGGCCACAAGGCGCGCGACCAGGCCCCGGCCGACGACGACAGCGACAGAAAGCCGATCAGCAGCAGCAGGCTCATCCATGCCGCTGACGCCGCCCACACTGGCGGCCCGCGCCCGGCTTCCGGCGCCAGAATCCACCTTCGGCGCGGGAGCGCCGGCGGTCGTCCAGGCGTACAGCGGCCGGCCCTCCGCCGTCCCTGCCGGTGAACCGTCCGTCCGACCGGCGCCGTCCGCATCGACCGCCGCCTCGGCCCCGGCGCGCACGGCCTCGAAGTGCCGTGTGTTCGCCAGCTTGCGGTTCCTCTCCAGCAGGTCCTGCAAGACGTCGATCGGCTTCCGGCCGTCCGGCCATCCGGGCGCGGTTCGATCCGACGACGCCTCCAGCTCTTCCCGCGCCCGACGGCACTCGGCGTAGAAGCGCCGCTGCGCGTCGTCCAGCGCAGCGGCGCCGCCTCCCTCCGCCGCCTGCTGGGCCAGCGCGGCGCTGATGCGGAGCAGGGCCTCGGCGCGCTGCCACGACAGGGACGCCGCCGCCGTTAAACCGGAACGAAGGTCCCCTTTATCTTCTATGCCCGGTCGCTCCGGCGACTCGGCCCTCCAGCCGGACGGGGCGAGCAGCGTCCACAGGCCCGGCCCGTCCGGCGCCCCTTCCAGGATCGGTCGGTCGAGGTTCGGCCGCGCCAATCTTCCGTCGTGTAGCGCCAGCGGACGCGCACCCGGCAGACGGCCGGGCGGCTGGTCAGCGGCAGCCACAGCCGGCGCGGCGACGACTGCAGCGGCGCCGTCTCTTCGTCGTCGATGGCCGCCGACAGCACCTCGGCGTCGGCCGGCAGCGTCAGGTTCAGGTCGGTGTTGGCGTCGTGCCGCAGCCAGTAAACGGTCTCGTGCATCCAGCGGCCGACGTCGGCCGGCGCGGCCCGGTACTCCGCCAGGTAGACCGCGATCGGGGCCGCGGACGACGATGCGTCGCGCGGCGCCAGGTTCAGTCTCCATCGCGGAGTGGTCGCCTTCCAAACCAGGGTCGGCCGGCCCATCTTCGCCGCCGGCCCGTCGGCCAGATCCGCCGACGCTCCCTCCACCCGCGTCAGGCCCAGCGCCGCCTCCGCCGTCAAGTCGGTCCCGGCGACCGCCGCCCACTGCTGGACCGGAGCGGCCGCGCCCGGCACACTCACCTCCGGCATCACCGCTCCCCCTTCCGGCCCTCCCCCGGCGTCCGGCGAAGGCGGGGAGGGCGCCCGGCTGTTCGCCGCTCAGCACCAGTCGCAGCCGGCCGGCCCTCGCTGGGTCCAGTTCCAGCGCCCACGCCCACTCGTCCGGCCCACGCGGCAGCGGCCGCTGTCGAATCCCTTTCGGCTCCTTGATCTCGACATTTCCGTTCCAATTGCGGACGCGCACCTCCAGCGCCTCCACGCCGCCGAACGACGGATCGACCTCCACGACGGACGTGAACGACAGCCGGTGATTGGACAGGCCCGCGACGGTGTAGACGCGCACCCTCGGCGGCCCCGCGTGGACCTGCCAGGCGGCGCCGTAATCCTCCCGGCCGCCTGCCGTGTACGCCAGGGCGCCGACTGGCTCCTTTCCCTTCTCGCTTGGAGGGAGCGGCGCCAGGTTGGAGCGACCCGCTTCCGACAGAGCGACCCCGCCTCCCGGTATGAGCCGGATCGTGGTTTCCTGCGACGCGGCCGACAACACACGCAAGTTCGGCAGCTCCAGGCGGCCGCCCGGCGACAGCGGCAGCCAGCCGGTCAATCCCAGCTTCACCTCGCCCTTGGCGGGCGGCTCCAGCCATGCCAGGACGCGATTGCCCTCCTGACTCCAGCGCTTCACGTTCGGCCCGGCGACGCCCGTCACCGTGAACGGCTGCGCCGATCGCTCCTGCCACTCGACCAGCGACAGGCCGCCCTCCCGCGCCGTCAGCACCGCCGTCGCTCGCAGGTCGGCCTGGGTCGGCCCGACGCGCAGCTCCACATCCACACGGGCGGCGTCCGCCGGCGCGGCCGGGCGCACCGTCAGCCCCAAGACCGGCGGCCGCCCCCCGTCCTCACGCGACAGCGTCGAGGCGTAAGCCAGCGAGTGCGGGTCGGGCCTCGTCGCGGCCGGCCAGAATGGGGCGAAATCCTCGAACGGGTACGGGATGCCGGTCACGCCCACCGGGTTGACGCGCTCGACCGTCAGCCCGCGCGTCCGGTAGGCGAGGAACGACGCCTTCGGCCGGCCGAACCGGCCGCCTTCCGGTCCCGTTTTTTCGAGCATCAGGGCGGAAGCCGCGAGCAACGGCCCCTGTCCCAGCGGCGCTCCCAGCAACCCCGCGGCGCCGGCCCCCACGACCGGAAGGCCCGCCGGCCCCGCGGGCAGGACGGGCGACGGCAGCGGCAGCACGAACGAGGCCGCCCACGGCGCCCGCGGCGCCAGATCCAGCGTCACGTCGATTTCCCCACTTACCGGAGCGGGGAAATCCAGGGAGAGCGTCCGCCCGGCGCCGGACCCTGCAACCGTCCAGTCGCTCAGGCGAACCAGCGTTCCGTCCCGCGGCCGCCGCGCCTCGACCGACAGCGCCTCCAGCCCCTCGGGCAGGCGCACGGCCAGGGAGTCCGTCCCGCCCGGAGAAATCGTGTACGCCAGCAGGGCCGTCAGGCGGCTGGAGTCCGTGCCGAGGTCCCAGAGATACGCCTCCTTCACCTGGACCTCGGGCCACGAGGCCGCGCCGCCCTCGGCCGCCCAGCGGACGTGCAGCGGCAGCGGGGGGTGAGGCCGCCCAACTCCAAGTCCAGAGTATCCGGATCGCCTTCCACCGGATTGCGGGCGCCGTGCCGGGTCGGCGCCTGAATATAGGCCGACCCCTTCGGCAGGTGCAGGATCAGGCGGCTCTGCGGCAGCCGAGGGGCCGCGAACTGCACGTCCCGCTCCTCGTCCGTCCCGGTGACGGGCGCCCGGAAGTGCAGGCCGACCCACTCGACCCGCGGCGCGTCGCCGGCCGCGGGGCCGGCGTGGATGGGGACGGCGACGCCGGTCTGCGGGGCGGGCAACGCCGTGGCCCTGACCGCCGTGCCGCCGACCTCGACTTCGCCAGCGTCCGGGTTCTTCGGCGATCGGCACAGCTGCACGCCGTCGAACGGCAGCGCGACCGTCGTCGCCTCGTCCGTGAAACAGAGCACCTGGAACTTGGCGTCGATCTCGGCCGCGCCGCCCACGATCTCGCCTGTGTACTCCGCACTGACCGGGACCGCGGCGGGACCGGCGCCCGGCCGGGCCAGGGTGCGCAGCTGGTCGAGCAGCTCCGGCGGCGCCAGCACGAAGGTTCGGTCGGGAGCGGCGTCGCCGCCGGAGACGAGGTAAACCGTCGTCGCGGCCGGCGCGGGGGCGTCGGCCGGCCGGCCTCGGCCGCTCACCGCGAGGAGCAGCAGGGCGACGGCGGACCCGGCGGCGGCCAGGCCGGATCGCGCCTTGGCCAAGGCCCGCGCCGGCCCGCGCACCGCCGACCCGACGCGCCAGGCGACGGCGGCGACGCACCCCAGCAACAGGGCCGGCCAGGCCAGCCCCTGCAGCGCGGCCGGCAGCCAGAGCAGTCCCAGCCCCGCCGCGGCCAGCCAGGCCAGCAGCAGCCCCAGCCGCGCCGCTTCCAGTATCGGCCCACTCCCAGGAACGCCAGGCCGAGCGGGACCGCCAAGGCCCACCCCGCGGCCTCGAACCACGGGCGGCGGACGATCACGACCGCGGCCACGTCGCCGCCGCCCGGCGCCGGCGCCCATTCCGTCCACTGGGCCAGGTCCATTTCCGGAGAAGGAAGAGGGCTTTTGGCCTCATCCGGGCGACCGGCCCAGACCGCCGCGGCCTGGAACCGACCGGAGGCGTCGCGGCCCCAGCGCGCGGCCTCTCCGGCGGCCGTCTCGACCGCCGTGGGGGCGACGTCCCCCACCGCCTCGCCCCAGGCGGCCAGCTGGCGCCGCGTCGTCAGCAGGCAGCCGCCGCGGAGCGGCGCGGCCGCCACGCCCAGGTCGTCCCACGGCGGCGCCTCGTCGTCCGACAGCTCCGCCTTCAGCGTCACCGACCGGGAGGGACCGACGCCCACGTCGCGCAGGGCCGCCGCGTCCACCACCAGGAACTGGCCATGCTTGAGGCGGAGTGCGGCGGCCGCGTCCCCGAGGACGGCCCCGATCGGCCGTTTCTTCGGCTCCTTGCCGCGGAGACCCAGCAGCACGTCCACCAGCGCCTCGGGGCGGCGCGTCTCGTTCCAGCCCGCCGGCCACGGCCAGGGGAGCGACGGTTCGGGGACCGCCCGGAACAGGTCTTCCGGCCGCAGGGGCGGGGCTGCGGAGGACGTTCCCTCGCCCGGTCCCGGCCGCCGCCGCAGATTGTCGCCGAGCGGGAGGAGGTCCGGCGCCAGCCGCCACAACCGGCGGAACACGGCCGGCGGGACGGGTGGCGAAGGGGCCGGCGCCTCGACGCGCGCCCACGGCCCGGCGGCCGCGGCCGCCGTCGTATAGACGACCTCGTAACGGTGCGGCGCGGCGACGTCCTGATCGCCCTCCCGCGCCGGCGCCGGCAGATCGATCACCAACCCGCCCGGCCCGTCTTCCGCCCTGGGGGCCAGCGGCGACCAGACGCCGTCCACCTGGAACGCGAGAACTTTGGCCCCGGCCGGCATTTGCAGCGGCAACGTATTTTGCGACCAGTGGGAAGCCTGAAAGGCGTAATGATGCTCCGGCCCGGCGTCGCCGCGGACGTAGGTCGTCAGGGCGGCCCAATCGACGGTCGCTTCCGGCGGCCGGTCGCCGCCCGCCAGCTGGCCGACCAGCGCCAGGCCGATGGCGGACCCGTTATAGCGGAAAGTGCGCCAGGCCGAGGCGCCGTGGGGACGAACGGCGGCCGCGGAGAAGGCCTCGCGCAGTCCGGGCGACTCGACCTGCGGGGGGCTGGCGGCGGCCAGGTGCAGCGTCGCCTCGCCCTCCATCCGGCTGGCGCCGAGAACGGCCGTCAGCGGGATGGCCAGCGAATCGTCTCCGGCCTTCGGCGTGAGCAGGGCGTGCAGCACGACGGGTTGATGCACCGGCAGGGGGCGGTTGAACGTCACCCGCCAGCACTCGCCGCGCGGCCGGGAGATTTGCAGGGCGGCTGCGCCCAGCGGGTCGGCCGCGCCCAGCGCGGTCAGCCCAGCGATCGCCTCCACGCCGGTCAGGCGGTGCGCGCTCCGCACCTCGACGCCGCCCTTCTCGGCACGCCAGTTCCAGGGGTCGCCCGAAGCGGAGGGCGCGGCGGGCGCCGACAGGTACAGGTCCACCGACCGCAGGGCGTCGGGGCTGCCCTGCTCCGCCTCCAGAAGAAGGCGCGTGTCCACGGAAACCTGGCCGGCCGACAGGACCACGTCGCTGGTGCATTGGGCGCGGACCTGCGGCGGACGCGGCAGCAGCCTGAGTCTCCCGGCCGGCGCCGGCCGACCCGCGCCCGGAGTCTCTCGATACGGATAGAAATAGGCAGGAAGATCCTTTTGCCAGGGGCCGTCGTCCTCCGGCGGCGCCTGCGGGGGCGGCGGTGCGGACCTCGAGGACGTGCGTCTGCTCGTCGAAGCCGATGGCCAGCGCCCCTTCGCGGAACCGCGCCCCGAGCGGCTCGGCGTCGGGAAACGGCAGCTCCTTGCCGAGGACGTCGCCGGGGCGGGCCGGCCGCAGCCCCACAATCAGCCTCGGCCCCCGCGCCCCCGGTTTCTCGGGCGGGGTCGCCGCCCTGGGCAGATCGACGACCAGCACGCGGGCGCCGTTCTCGGTGTGGACGCTCCAGCTCCGCGGCGGGCCGTCCGGCGCCAGGCTCACGCTATCGACCTCCCAGTCGGCGGGCAGGCGCACCGCCAGCTGGAACAGCCGGCCGTAGCTCACGTCGTAGGTGGTCTGGAGCGTCGAGCGCCGCGTGATCGACGCGCCACCAGGCGAGCTGGCGGGCGCGAAATTCGACGGCGTGCAGTTGCAGCGTCGGCCGCGGACGGCCGCCCGGCGCCGCCAGGCCGCCGCCCACGAAGGTCAGGCGCTGCCAGTCGGTTCGGCCGTCGTCGGCCTTCTCCGTCGCCGTATCCCGCAGGAGGAACGCCCCCAGCTTCACGTCCGCCAGGCGCAGGTCGGGATGGACTTTCAGCACCAGTGTCTCGCCGCCGTTGACGGACTGAAGCAGGCGGACGCGGGGGCTCCTCCACGCGACGGGGCCGGCCCGTCGGACCTCCGAGCGGTCCCACGCAGCGGACACGGACGGTCCCCTCATCCAGCGGCGCCGAGAGGCGGACGGTCAGCCGGGCGGTCGCATTCTTCGGCCCCGGCGGCGCCACGTCCCATCGGTCCAGGCCCGGCGCATCCACGTCGTAGGGCCGCAAGGCGGGGTCGCACTCAAAAACCAGCTCGCGAACTCCCTGATGCAGGGACTGGATGGAGAAGGCGTAGGTCGCGTCCAGACCCTCGGGCGAAAGCACCTGCGTCGTCTCCAGGCCGGCGCGCAGCACCGGGGCCTGATCGGCCGAGCGGAGGAGCAGCGCAACCTGGGAACGACCGCCACAGGGGATCGTCCATTTGCGAAGATTGGGGGCGTCGGCGGCGTCCGGCCCCAGGGCGCCGCCGTCCACATCGGGAATCATGTCGGGCGGCAGGTCCAGCTCGAGGACGGCGGCCGGGCAGGCCGGGAAGCGCAGGTCGAATTGCAGCCCTCTCGGTCCCGGCTCGGATCGGGCCGACCAATCGTCCGACGCCTCGTACTCGCCCGGAGATTCGATCAAAAGAGAGGGGTCATGCCCGTCGAAGTCGCCGACGTAGGCGTCGGGGCTTCCGGGGGGCTGGCCCGGCGCCGGGTTGAGCGGCGCCAGGCGCGGCTGACGCAGCGCCAGGTTGAGCGGCGCCAGCGGCAGCAGGCCCGGCCCCGCGGCCGTGTGGATCACCTTCCACTGGAACGTTCCGGCCAGGCCGCCGTCCGCCAGGTGGGCGTGGTAAAAGGCCGCGACCAGCCGCGGCGGGTTCTTGCGCCGCCTCCGCGCGGGCCGCCCGGCTCACCAGCTTCTCGAACTCGTCGCGTGGCAGCCGGACCAGCAGACCCTGGCGCGCCTGCTCCATCGCCCGCGCCACGCCGTCCGGCGTCAGCCAGACACGCCGCAGCGGGACCGGATCGGGCGGCGCCGCCGGGCCGTCGCTGCGTGCCGGGGTAAGGACGCAGAGTCCGGCCAATCCAAAGAGAATGATGAATGATGAATGATGAATGATGAATGCAAGACAACGCGACATGACACTTTCCTCTCGCATCCGGATTCATCGTTCATCGTTCATCGTTCATCATTCGACTTACTGCTGCCGGCGGGCCGCGGCGCGTCCACGGTGGACGGCTCGCCGGCAGGCCGAGCCGGCGGCGCCGCGCCGCGCACCAGAGAGGAGCCGGAGCGGGCGCGGCGGAAATTCGGCAGAAAGACGATCCGCCGGCGGTAGCGCTCCAGCATTAAGCCCTGGAACAGCAGAAACAGCAGCAGCACCGGAACGCCCAGCTCACACCCAAAGGCGACCGCATAAAGGGCGGTTGGACGCAACGCCCAGGCGGCCGCGAGCGCCGGCGCCAGCGGCAGCACCAGGAGCCAGAAGAAGACGGCCGCGATCCGGCTGCCGCCGTAGGACCGACGCGCCAGGGTGAACAGCAGCAGGCCAAGCAGCACGAGCGCCACCGAGCAAACGGTCATCCAGACCCCTTCGGGGATAAAAACGACCGTCAACGGCCGACTCGCGTCCTGCCAGCAGACCAGGCTCGGTGAGCCGGGATCGCTCCGAGCGGCGGCCACGTCGCCGCCGGCGAACCACACCTCCAGCTCGTCGTTGGTGACGGCCACGACCGGGGCGGGCAGCCGCAGGTTGCCGCGCGGCCCCAGCGTCCACCGCCCGGCGCCGCCCTCCGGGGCCAGCGCCACTTGATCGGCCGGCAACGTGATCCGCCAGCGCGTCGGCGCCTGGCCCGCATCGCCGACCAGCCGGGGCGGCGTCAACGTGCTTTCCAGCGCCCCGCGCTGCGGCAGCCGGTACTTCATCTCCAGCACGACCGGCCGCAGGAACAGGTCGCCGCCCAGCCGGAACCGGGCGAAGTGTCGGGTCCGTCCGTCCGGCTGGGCGGAGTCAGTCTTCTCCCTCGTCTCCGGGTCCACCTCCCGATCATCGAGCGTCGCGTGCAGATGGATCACGGAAGGGGCGTCCGGCAGCTCGACTTCCAGGTGGTCCTCGGCGGGTTGGCGCAGGAGATAGGAAACGTCGATTTCCCACGCGCCGTTGTCGAGCCGGGCGCGGTACAGCGCCCGGTCCACCAGCACCGACGGCGCGGCCGTCGGCTCGCCGAAGGCCAACGTCAGCGGCGCGTCCGGGCGCGCGCTCTCCAGCACCAGTACGGGCAGCCGCTGCTTGCCGGTCTCTTCGATATTCAGCTCCGACCAGTCGCCGCCCGGCGGCAGCGGCAGCCGGCCCGGATCGCACCAGACTCGCACCTTCTCGTCGCCGCCCTTCGCCTGCTCCACGGCCAAGAAGGGCACGGCCACGGACGGTCCCGTCACAGAGAAGGAATACTGGAGCACAACCACCTGTTCCGGCCCGGCGCCGAGCAGCTTGAGGACGCGCGTCCCCGCGGCGGGGGCCGGGTCGTCGATCAAGGCGCCTCCCGATCCGACGACTTGCAGTGAGGCGCCGAGCGCCGCAGGCGACTTCAGCGTGATTTGCGTTCCCGCGGTGCGCGTAGAAGTGCAGGTGCAGCTCATGCTGGGCCTGCGCCGCCGCCCGCTGAAGGTCAGGTCGATCACCGACGAGACGCGCACCTCAGGAGTGTACGGCTGCCACGACAGCGGGACTTCCTCCGGCGTCTGCCCGAGGTGCCAGGTGAAGTGATGCGGGTCCTGGGCCGTCGCCTCGGCCGGCGGCAGCAGCTCCAGGTCGTCGGGCACGGCCGCCTCGATTTGAACGCCGCCGTCCTGCATTTCCCGCATGGGCGATGGCAAAAGGCGCGGCAGTCCGTAGAGCTGCCGCTGGGCCTCGCGCGGAACGGGTTCCGACGGATACCTGGCGTTCACCGTGAACTTGAACGGGGAGGCCGGCGCGCCGCCGAGACTGACGTGCAGCAGCCGGGCGTTCGCTTCGTCCGGCTTGATGTTCGGGTCGGGCGGTGTGGGGACGTACTGACATCCGGGCGACAGCTCCACGTCGAGCGAATCGACGGGGGTGCGGCCGGAGGTCGAGACGGTGAACGTGGCCGCGACCTGCCATTCCAGGTCGCCGTTTGGTCCGGTGGGGCCGAGGTGAAAGGCGCAGGTCGTCTGCGTTTTGATCGAGCCGCCGGCCGCGCCGGCTTCCACGTCCAGCCAGGGCTGGGCGGGGACGGTGACGAATTCGTAGGCGTCGGTGAAGGTTTTGCGCTCCTCGTCGGTGAGGTCGTGCGGGGTCAGGTCGGCGTTCGGGTGGAGGATCGGGCGGACGTCCGGCCCTACGGGGCCGACCAGGACCACGCCCGATTGGCGGCTCGCGCCGCGCACCAGGAATGGCCCCACCGGCGCCCGCCGGCCGGCCGCCAACGTCGTCGCCGGGCCGATCGCGGTCAGCGTCAGGTCGTCGGCGCCCGGCGCCTTCAGCGTGACGGTCCAGGCGACGCCGGCCGGGTCGTCGGCGTGCGTGAGGGACTTGACGCGCGGCTGATCGGCGGCCGACGCCTTGACCTCGAAGCCGCGCGGCACGATCACCGTCCACTCCGCCGACGCCTCGCCCTCGGCGTGCAAAATCAGGTCCGCCTGTGTGGTCATCGATCCGCCCTCGACGCGAACTGTCACGCGGCAGCGGCTCGTGCGCAGCGACTGGGCCCCGGACGGGGCCGGTCCCTGCCAGCTGAGATCGAGTTTGTCCAGAATGCCGAGCGGTCCCGACAGGAGCAGATGGTCCACGGGGCCGGGCGGGTTGTCGGGGCGGTGCTCCTTGAGCGTCAAGGCGGCGTCGGCGACGTCCTTGCCGTTGACTCGGACGGCGCGCGCGTCGGGCGGCAGCGCGAGGTCGATGCTGGTGAGGACGGCACGCGGCAGGTCCAGCTCGAAGCCGCGGCCGCCGCCGGGCCGCTGGGACAGCGGCACGGACAGGCTGAGCGTCAC
The DNA here is from genome assembly GCA_963771935.1 of uncultured Planctomycetaceae bacterium. Taxonomy (GTDB): domain Bacteria; phylum Planctomycetota; class Planctomycetia; order Gemmatales; family Gemmataceae; genus UBA4732. Next base: position 1,376,999 of record CAVYVK010000011.1, read on the forward strand.
GCTATAGTCGCCGGGCTGTTCTACCTGGACGGAATAGCCGCCGTCGGCGTCCGCCGACAGCATGGGCGTCCGGTCGCCCTTCTCCTTCGTCACGGCCGTCACCTTGGCCTGGCGACACGCCAAGGCGAACACGGCGTCGGGCCGCTCGGCGTGGAAGTCGAAGCCCGCCTCGAAACGGACGAAGCCGTCCTCGACCTTGCCCTGGCCGAGCCGGCACTCGGTCGGCGGCAGCCTGGTCCGCCCTTCGCGGTGGGCCGCGTCGAGCAGATCCTGATACTCCTTGGGCGTCAGGACGATGCTGGAGTCTCCCGGCAGCTTCGACGGGTCGAGCTTCCGGTCGGCCGGCGGCATCAGCGGCGGCGCGTCCGGGGCGGGCGGGGCCGATTCCCGCGCGCGGAGCACCGAGGCCGCCAGCAGAAAGGCGCCGAATAGGATTCCGCACCGCCAGGACGACATGAGTCTTCCCTCCTGTCAACCGACCATCATAGCAGGCGCGTGAAACCTTGCCGCCAGGGAAAACCCCGCGGGATGGGCCGATTGTGCGGGCGACGTTCGGGATGTAGAGGCTGTTTCGATTCCTCGGCCGTCAATCCACCCGGCCGAAACCGTCCGGCGCAGCCGGTCCCTTCCCGAGAAGCAGGAGCGGCAGGCCGAGGGCGCGGCCGTAAGCCGCGTCGCCGGGTGGACAGGCGATAAAACTGATCCCTTCGGGCGGCGTACCGAAGGACTCCACCCCGACCTGGGCGCCGGCGGTGCGGAGTCGGCGGATCGGCTCCCCCTGCCAGCGCTCATACGGCGGCTCCAGAAGCCAGCCGAAGCAGGACGGATGATCGGCCCGGCGCTCCGCCCAAACCAGAGTCGCTTCGTCCGGTTCACGCAGGCGCCCCAGGACGAAGAAGCCGATACGGTCGGCCAGGTCCGGCAGGTCCGTGTCCACCGGGGCCAACAGCAGGTTATAACCGGCGCGGCGAAGGACCGCCGCCTCGGTTTCATCGCACTCCGTCACGGATCGGCCGCGCAGCACCAGGGTCTGGCCGTTGACGCGAAGGCCGTGCGGCCCGAGCAGAATGCGCCGCAGGCCGCGACGGAGCGGAACCTCATCGCAGCGCCGGCCGTCTTCCCACAATTCGATCGCGCCCTCGTAGACAAACGGCCCCTCCGGATCCCACAGACTGGGTTCCGGGATGACGACGCGCGCCGCCGGGCCGCTCAGCCCTTCCGGCCGCCGGGCGAACGACCGCAGCGGGTACGCCACTTCCACGGTGGCGGCGTAGCGACAGCGCGGCCCCATCAGTCGGCCGCGCAGCTCGGCCGTCGCCGCGGCCTGTGCCACGTCAGCGCTCACCCACAACTCGACCTGCGCGGGGTCCAGGGAACGGTCGCGCACCTGGACGCGAAGAATCCGATTGGACATACCGTCATCATAGCAAGCGGGGCGCCCCTCTCGATTTTGGAGGCGTCGTCGGCAAGCAAGCCGGCCCGTGCTGAAGCACGGGCCTACAGGCCGAAGCCCCGTAAACGGGGCTGAAATCCCGGGCAGCCCGGTTTACCGGGCTTCGGCGTGTAGGCCCGCCGTTCACGGCGGGCCTGAAGCACGGGCCTACAGGCCGAAGCCCCGTAAACGGGGCTGAAATCCCGGGCAGCCCGGTTTACCGGGCTTCGGCGTGTAGGCCCGCCGTTCACGGCGGGCCGGGCCAGGTCCAAAATCGAGAGGCGCACCGGGAGCCGTTCACTTCCTTTGGTAGTTTTTCCGACGGCGTTGGTCCCAGAAGGCGTCCCATAACCCGTCGCCGCTGGCGTACAGCGCCCGCAGCGCCGCCACTTGTTCCGATGCCGATGCGCACCAGCGCATCCCCGCTCCCTTGAGGCGGCCACCCAGCACTTTGCAGCCCGCCTCCGTCGGCCCGCTGCCCACGTCCCAACCCCGCGCCCGGTAGGCCGGGTAGTCCATCCGATGCACGTTCGATTGCACGTACCCCAACAGACCCCGCAAGCCCTCCCGCAACTCCTCTGTGGCCTTCCGCGGCAGGCGAAGCCCACGCAGCCAGTCCCGCAGGTCGCGGCCGCCCCGCTCCCACAACACCCCCTTAGCCTCCTCCGCCCACGCCCGCGCCGCCCCCGGATCGTGCCCGTGCAGCAGACCCCCGAAGGCATGCAGCCGCTCCGCCGCGTGGTAATAGTCCAGCACGAACACCACCGCCTCCGAGAACGCCTGCCGCAGCACCCGCTCCAGGCCGTTGCCCCCGTCCGTCAGGGCCACCAGCGTCTCCGCCACGCCCAGGCCGCACGCCACCGCGCACCGCCGCATCCAGTTCGCCACGACCTCGAAGTCGGACAGGTAGACCGTGTGGCCCTTGCGCGGGTCGTACCAAAGGCCCACGTACAGCATCCGCCAGTCCACGCCGCCGCCGCGCCGGGTCGGCACGGCGAAGGCGTCCAGCCCCAGATAGGCGACCGTGCCCGAGAAGGACTGGCCGTCTTGGTCGGGCAGGGTGAAGTCCCACGCCGCCGGCCGTTCGGCCCGGACGGGCTCGCCATCGCGATGCCGCTGACGCAAGGCGTCGCCGGCGCCCTCGGTGACGCGGCGGCAGGTGGAGGCGGACAGACGCAGGCCGGCCAGGCGACGCAGCCGGTCGTCGGCCCGCCCGAACGGCTCCAGGGCGCCGGCCAGGGCCGTCAACGATTGCACCGCCGGGCTTTGGCGGCCGCCGTCCAGGCCCAGCATCCGGTCCCAGGGGCAATGCCCGCCCCGGCAAGGGCCGCCGTAGTAGTAGGCGCGGCTCAGATCCACCTCGCCGTTGACGGTCAGCAGAGTGCGGCTCAGGTAGTCGATGAACTGGGCGGGTCGGCCACAATCGGGACAGGCGATGCTGCAGCCCTGACACCCCCTTTTTTCCGGCCCGCAAGGCCGGTCTGGTGGGCGGCGGCGGCCAGGTCGTGGGCCTGGTCGCGCAGGGCGAATTCCAGCGCGCCGAAGAGTTGGGCGTCGGGGCAATCGACCAGGGACTCCGCCATGCGGCGTGCGGCCCGCTCGACGTGAGGGCGGAGCTGATCCAGGAGGACGCGGACCCGACTTTCACGGTCATCGGCGCTGGCGGAAGGGGGAGAAAGCGGTTGCGGCAACATGGCTGCGGTCCTGTAGTTGGGTGAAAACACGGCGACCCGGGGCGGAGTAATTCTCACCCCTCAGACCAACCTACCGCAACGAGCGCCATTTTGCACCAAAGATCCTGACTCGCTCCCAGGCGCACCCGCAAGCGGAGTTTTTCCTTGACGATCCAAAAACGATATGCTGCACTGATCGAAGCCTGTTCTTCGGGGCAGCGCGCCCGAAGGTGTGCGATCTCCGAGGAACGCCAAGCGCTGGAGAGGATCGACCATGGCGATGAAACGTGCATTCTGGCTGACGGCCCTGGCGGCCGGCGTCCTGTCCCTGGTGAGCGTCGGAGCCGGCTTCCAGGCGGCGGCCAGCCCGGACGACGAGGACGTGTTGCCTGGCAAGGAGCCGAAGCTGCCCCTGGAAGAACCCCGGCAGCAGGCCGTCCGCGACAAGGCCGTCCAGTGGATCAAGGACCACACCACAAACGCGGCGGTCCCCGACGACCTCGCCAAGGGCATCGACGAGACGCTGGACAAGACCAACACCTTCCGCTTTGCCATTGGCGCCGACCTCAACGACACCGGCAAAGCCTACATCGTGGACTGCTGGGACAACCGCCTCTACTTCTTCCCTCTGAGCGCCGACCAAGCGCAGACCTACGAGTTGAAGCCGCTCAGCCTCTTGCAGTTCTCGGCCCTGGCGAAGCAGGACGCCCGACGGCTGGCGACGCCCCTGGTCCACCTGGAAGACGTTCAGTTCGCTCAGGATCAGGCCATCGACAACGAGGCCAAGATCACCGGCCAGGCGACCCTCCAGTCCAGCAAGGCCCCTCCGGGCAAGTACACCCTGCGCCTGTCCTACCGCCGCGGCACGGCCCTGTGCCAGGCGTACTTTGACCTCGACGCGCTGCCGAAGGCCGGCGAGAGCATTTCCTTCTCGTTTTCCGCGATCAACGCCAAGGACGACAAGGTGAAGTTCACCGGCCCGATGCCGCTGTATTTGGACCTGTGCAAGATCGTCAAGAAGGGGGACGACTACGAGACTACCATCTACAGCAACACCGTCAGCAAGTTGGTGGACGTCGTCCAGGCGCCGTAGCCGCGCCGATCGCCTATTTACTCCCCCTCCATTGCGTCCAGCGCGCGCAGCCGCCGATCCGCGTCGAACACCGGCGGCGGCAGCGCCTCCGCCAGCCGCAGCGCGTCCGTCGCGTCCAGGTCGCGCCGCGCCGTCCCCGAGCCGCGGAACACCGGCAGCCCGCGCCGCAGCGCGATGATCTCGCGCCGCGTCCGTCCCTTGGGCGCGTCCGGCCAGCGGCCGATGCGCTCGTGGAACTCGAAGAACGCCGGGACCGCGGCGCGGATGTAGCGCCAGTAGCCGGGGTTGTCGGTCTGCACGAAGAAGAGGCCGCCGGGGGCGAGAGCGCGGTGGACCAGCGCGAGGAACGCCGGCGTGATGAGCCGCCGATGCACCTGGGCGGCGTCGTAGTACGGCTGAGGGTGATAGCAGTGGATTTCGGTTGCCGCGCCGGCGGGGAGGAGGCGTTCGACGAGCGTGCGGCCGTCCACGACGGCGAAGCGGATGTTCGACAGGCCGCGCTGGTTGGCCCGGCGCGTGGCGTAGCGGATGACGACCGGCAGCACGTCGGCACCCAGGTGGTCGAGATCGGGCCGCCAGACGGCGCTGCCGAGAAGGAATCGGCCGTTGCCGCAACCAATATCCACCACCAGCGGGGCCGTGCGTCCGAACAGGGCGGCGAAGTCGAGCGGCCCCTCGGCGGGCAACTTCTTGAGGGCGGTCTGCGTCCACAGGGCGGGGTCGAGAATCTCGCCGGCGATCGGTACGCCGAACTCGCGCTCGATGTGACGCCTTGGCTTCTCGGATTTCATGAAACGCCTCCGGGGGCATCTTACTCACGTCGGCGGATCGCGTCGCGGCGGCATTCCGCTTGCATTTCCATCCCCGCGCGGTGAAATGCAAGGGTCGCCCCTGGGAGGAACCTGCTCATGACGACGCATCGATATGCTCTTGCCCTGATGACTGGTCTGACGTTCGCCGCCGCCGCTTCGGCCGCCGAAGTCCGCGGCGTCGTCACCGGCATCGATATGGATAAAAAAGAGCTGGTATTGGAAGGTCGCGGCATCGGGGTCCGTGGGACGATACTGGCTTTCACGTGGTCCGATCAGACGACGGTGCTGTTCGGCGACCAGCCGGGCGCTGTCGGACCTGGAGGCGGGCCGGCGCGTTCGCGTCCAGTATGAGATCGACAACGGCAAGCAGGTCGCTCAGACGATCCACGTCCTCGGCGGCTCCAAGCCGGCCGGGACGGCGGCGCCGGTTCCGGCGGTCCCCGCGAACGGCGACGCGTTGACGGGCGTGTTGCGGCACGTCGGCTACAGCGACCGCGAGGTGACGGTGATCGGCCCTGGCCCGAAGGGGGCGGCGATGGAAACGACGGTGGCCGTGCCGGAGTCGGCGCGGATCATGAAGGACGGCAAGGAGGCGACGCTCGACGACCTCAAGGAGGGCGATTCGGCGACGGTGCAGGTCGAAAAGAAAGACGGTCGGCCGGCCGCGGCGTCCATCGTGGTCGGGCCGGGCGGGACGGCGGCTTCGGCGGAGAAGCCGAAGTCCGACGCGATCCCGAAGCTGCGCCGGCTGCTGAAGATCGCGGACATGCTGCTGCAAGGGATGGAAAACAAAAACGACCGGTAAATCGGTTTACGCATCGGTTAGCCGCGACCCGGAGGGGAGCGCGGGGAGGAGCGCTCCGCTGCGCGTCGCGGCTAAACGGTTATTGGATTCCGTTGGTTTTTGTTGACTGAGCGCCGGCATATGGTAACATACGATTCGCTCCTCGCTCTCCTATTGGGGCCGCGCCCCTTTATTTGTCCTTTCGTTCTCCGTAAGGCGCTTGCCCGGCGCGGGGCCAAAGCACCTATGCCATCGGTCACTGTCAAAACCGGGGGAACGCACCAGTTCGGCAGTCCCGGCGAGGCCGCCGAGTTTCTGGACCTTTTCCTGGAAAAAGCCGGTTTCGTGAAGAATTTTCCTTGGGAGGCGCGTCTGGAAAAGACGGCCCATTGCAGCTGGGATTCGCCGCCCGTTCGGGTGGTCGGTTACAAGCACTGGGTCATTTACCTGCGCGTCAAGCCCTCGATCAACGCCACCGTCGATCATTTCGTCAGTCTCCTCATCCCGGACGGTTCCGGTTACGCCGCCGAGACGGTGTACCGGCAGCTTAAGGGCCTCGTCAAAGGCTTCAACCGTTTCGTACGCACCAACGGGCATCGGAAGAAAACCCTGGAGCCAGCCATGGAGCGCGAGGCGATTCCAACCGTTCCTTCCCCCGCGCCCGCCGGGCCGACTGAGGACGGAGTGTGCGTCAACGGCGCGCCGACGCCCGAACCTCTGCCGGACGACGCAGCCGCCGTCAATGGGACCGTCCCGCCGTCGGCAGCGGAAACCTCCGAAGTCGCCCCGACGCCGACGTTCGACAGCCTCAACGGCGTCACGCGCCACCCGGAAAAGCTGCGCTACGTCCTGACGCACATCGACCGCGTCTCGCAGCTGGGCATGCGCGACGCGCTGTCGTTCAAGAAGACCCTCCGGCGCGAGTGCGGCTGGACGAACCACCCGCTCCGCGCCACCTCCCTGATCCTGGCCTGGCTGGTCAAGACCGGCTACGTCGCCAAGGTCTTCGACGAAAACGACGTGGTGACCAACTACGTTCTGACTCCGCGCGGCCAGGTGTTCGCGGCCTCGGAGTCGAGGGCCGAGCCGGAGGGGGCCGCCGCGCCGCGCTCCACGCCGAAGCCGGCGCCGCACAAGCCGGAGCCGGAAATCGACCACGGCGCGCTGCTCATCCGCTTCCGCGACAAGGCGCAGGAGTTGGCCGACGCGGGCCGGCGCCTGGAGGCGAACCGGCAGAAATACGGAGAGTTGCAAGCGCAAATGAAACAACTGGACGAGGAGTATCACGAGATCGCCAAGCTGCTGCTCGTCAACCGCGAGGCGACCGCGCTGCTGGCGCGGCTGCTGGAGATTCAGGGGTCGGTGCCGATCAAGACCTGAGCGAAGCGGCCCGCGCGGATTTTCCGAAAAAAAGGCGTCGGCCGTTTGCACGACGAACAATTCTGTTCTAAGGTTGGAGTGTGAAGGGGACGCCCGCCCCCGAACAAGGACGAGCGACGGTGAACTTTTGGCCGTCGTCCTCGACAAAGGCAAACCCGTCGTGAGGCGGGGACGCAAAGCTATGGGCTCTTACATCGTCCCGAGGGGGGGACGATTTAAGGCTGCCAGGCTACCGAAGGGATGGACGGGACCCGTAAGTACGTCTGGTCGTCCGGCGCTCTCGCAAGAGAGCGCCGGATTTTTTTTCGTCTCGATCCACCCTTCCCTTCCGCCCCGATCCTTTCCTTTCGTCGGAGCCGCGACCGTAAGGGAGCGGTCTTCTCCCCGCTCCCTTACGGTCGCGGCTCCGACGAGCGCCTCCTTTCCCTCGTTTCCTCTCCGGTGTATAAGAAAGGGACGCCCGCGCTCGCAAAGGAGTCCGGCCATGCCGCTTTCGCCAGAAGAGCAACGGCTCCGCGACCAGTTCTTCAAGACGCTGATGGACGCCGTTCGGCCGCTCCAGCCGGGGGCCGATCCCGAGGTGACGCTGGAGGCGCTGATCGACGCCGCCGGGATGCTCCAGGAACATCTGCAGCGCGAGCTGGAAGAGCTGCGCGAGGAGCAGGCCCGTTGATAGAGGGCCCCGCCATGACGACGCCGCTTCGCGTACGGGGCGCCTGTCCACACGACTGCCCCGACACCTGTGGGATCGTCACCGAGGTCGAAGACGGCCGGGCCGTTCGTTTCACCGGCGACCCCGACCACGCCGTCACCCGCGGCTGGCTCTGCGCCAAGGTCCGCCCCTACCTCGACCACGTTTACCACCCCGGCCGGGTGCTGGTTCCGCTGCGCCGCGTCGGCCCCAAGGGCGGCGGCCAGTGGCGGCGCGTTTCCTGGGACGAGGCGATCGGTGAGATCGCCCGGCGCTGGAAGGAAATCATCGCCCGCTTTGGCGCCGAGGCGATCCTCCCCTATAGCTACAGCGGCACGCTCGGCCTGGTGCAGATGTCCGTCTCCAGCGCCCGCCTCTGGAACCGGCTCGGCGCCAGCCAGCTCGAGCGCAGCATCTGCGGGGCGGCCGCCGAACTCGCCGTCGAGATGACGCTCGGCAAGCGCTGGAGTCCGCCCTACGCCGACGCGATTCGCAGCAAGCTCGTCATCCTGTGGGGCCACAATCCCGTCGCGTCGGCGCCGCACTTCCTGCCGTTCCTCAAGCAGGCGCAGCGGGCCGGGTGTCAAGTCGTTGTCATCGACCCGCGGCGGACGGCGAGCGCCCGCGGCGCCGACCTCCACCTCGCTCCACGGCCGGGCACGGATGGGGCGTTGGCGCTGGGGTTGGCCCACGTCCTGGCCGCCGAGGGGTGGCAGGACGAGGCCTGGCTGACGGCCCACGCGCTCGGCTGGCCGGAACTGCGTCATCGGTTGGCCGACTTCCCGCCGGACCACGTCGCGGCGCTGACCGGCCTGGCGCCGGAAGAAATCATCGGCCTCGCCCGGCTGTATGCGGAGCGGCGGCCCGGCCTCATCAAGATCGCCGACGGCATCAACCGCAACCGCAACGGCGGCCAGAACGTTCGGGCAATCTGCGCCTGCCGGCCTTGACCGGGCAGTACGGCGTCCGCGGCGGCGGGCTGGCCTACAGCACCAGCGGCTATCTGCAATGGGACAAAAACGCCGTCCATCACTGGGAGGGCTGTCCGCGGCCCGGCCGCAGCGTCAGCATGAATCGCCTCGGCGCCGCCCTGCTCGGCGAGGCGGCCGACCCGCCGATGCAAGCCCTCTACGTCTTCGGCGCCAACCCCGCCGCCTCCAGTCCGAACTCCGGCCGCATCGTCGAGGGGCTGCGCCGCGACGATCTGTTCACCATCGTCCACGAACTGTTCCTGACCGACACCGCGGATTATGCGGACCTGATATTGCCGGCCACGTCGCAGCTGGAACACGTCGATTTGCACAAGGCCTACGGGCACACGTTCGTCACGTACAACCGGCCGGCGATTGCCCCTCTGGGCGAGTGCAAGAGCAACTGGGAAGTAATGGGCCTGCTGGCGACGGCGATGGGGTTCCACGAACCTCATCTGCATCAGACTGCCGACGAAGTGATCGACGAGGTGTTGACGGCGACGGCCAGACAAAACCCGTTCCTGCGCGGAGTCACGCCGGAACGTCTGCGGGCGGAGGGCGCCGTGCCGCTGGCGGTGGAAGGGACGCCGTTCGCCGACGGTCGATTCCCGACGCCCAGCGGCAAGGTGGAATTGTACTCGCAGCGGATGGCACAAATGGGATACGAGCCACTGCCCGGCGGCGCATGGAATACGGACGACGGCGCCGCGCCGGGTCGCCCGGAGGAGGCGCTGGTGCTGCTGACGCCGGCGTCGCACCATTTCGTGAGCAGCAGCCTGGCCAGTCAGCCCGGTCTGCTCCGCGGCGAGGGCGAGCCGTTCGTGGAGATTCACCCGGCCGACGCCGCCGCCCGTGGCGTGGCCGACGGCGACGAGGTCGTGGTCGAGAACGGCCGCGGGGCGGTGCAGCTGCGGGCGGTCGTGACGGAGGCGGTGCGTCGCGGCGTGCTGGCGTCGCCCAAGGGCCGTTGGGCCAAGCTCTCCGGCGGCCGCAATGTCAACTGGACCACGTCCGACGCCCTCGGCGACCTAGCCGGCCAGAGCACCTTCCAGAGCAACCGGGTGTGGCTGCGCCGGGCCGTGAAAATATGAACTATGGTTCCTCCGTGGCGCCGACGAAGGCGCGACCCTGGCCCGCCGCCTGGAGGAAACGCGCTTGCCTGTCCTTTTCGCCGTGGCTGACGTCCGCTTTGTAATCCCCCTCATGGTGGGGGTCTGGGAATTGATCATCGTGGGCCTGGTGCTTTGGTGGAGCATCCATGCGATCATTAAGTACCGGGTCTTCCGATACATCGTCCTTACCTTGTTCGTCTTGACCCTGGCCGGCCTCGCCATGCTTTTCTGGACCACGCTGCTCGTTAGGCCGCGACCCGCGCCGACCGCCCCTGCCGTTCCGTTGGCAGCCGCATCGCCGGCGGAGCAGCCAGAACCCCTGGCGAAGGCGGGTCAGGCTCCCGCGACCATCCGCGTGCGACTCCCGTCCGATGCCGACCTCTGGGTGGGAGGCGTAAGGACCACGTCCAGTGGGCCGTCACGGGTTTTTATGACGCCGCCGCTGGACTCCGGCAAACAGTACAACTACGGTCTTCGGGCCAGGTGGGTGAACAACGGCGTTGTCGTGGAGCAGACGCGGCACGTCAAGGTCAAGGCCGGCGGCAAGGCCGAGGTTGATTTCACCCGCCCCGCCCCGGCCCCGGCCCCGGCGCCGTAGTCCACGGCGAGCAGGAACGGCCGCGGGGTGGTGCGGCTGCGCGCCGCAGTTCGTCGCCCAGGCGGCTTCAGAAGTTCTTGATGTAGGTGAAGCGGTAGACGGCCCCGTAGGGGTCCGGGCCGACCACAGGGACATCGACGCCGAACATCAGCCAGTTGTCCAGCCCCAGCTTGACCCCCTGAACCTTGCCTAGATTAAAGCGGACGCCCGGCGTGAGGGTTGCCACGGTGTGGCCGGACGTGCTCCCATCGAGATCGGTCTGGTAGAAGTTTTCCAGGAACACCGAGAAGTTGCCAATCAGTGGCGTGTCCGGCCGCGTAAGGGTCTTCGCAACCGTCACGTCGTACTGCACGTCGTTATGCCGGGCCGCCGTCGCACCGGGGCCGGCGTAAGTGTCAAAGAGCGCGCTGTAGTAAAGGCCCACCCGATACAGCCCAAGCCGGCTCGTCAAATCCTCGAAGCCCGCCAGGCCGTAGCTCAAAGTCGTCTGGTGCTGGCCGATGCCCTCGTCCGGGGCCGCAGCCTGGAAGTTGAAGGTGTAGGACGATTCGGGCGTGCTGATGAGTTGGAGCCGGCCCACGAACCGGGCATCGGGCCGCTGCTGTCCGGGACCTTGCGGCCGTCCACCCATTGGTTGTTGCCGAACACCTCGACCATGAAGCGGCGGTTGAAAGCGTAGGCGATAAAGTAATCCACGTCGTCGAGATTCTTCTGCGTCTTGGTGTGGATGTTGTTTTCGTAGAAGTAATTGATGCGGACCTCGCGCTCCATGAAGTTGGTCTGCACGCGGAGCAGAGCCAGGTCCGGGGCGCGATCCTCGGAGTCGCGGCGGGTGAAATCCTCGTCCCAGCCGGTGGAGAAGAGGTCCAGCAAGTACAGCGGCGGCGGATCTTCCTTCTTCTTCTTGGCCTCGCGGTCCTGTCCCGCCTTATCGAAATCGTTCTGGTCCGCCGCCGGCGCCACCGTCGTGTGGGCCGGGTCGAAGAGCAAACTTCCGGCCGGCGGCGCCGGGGCGTCGGCCGCCGGCGCCCCGGTCGCCGCGGCCAGAAAAACCGCCACGGCCGCCAGGACGCTCCTGTCTTTCATCGTCGCCTCCGTCGCCGCAAATTCGCTCTTTCGCCCACAACCGATGCGACCGTCGCCATTGATACAATCGAGCCGTTGTACTGTATCGGACATAACGAAGCTCGACTGCAACCTTGTTCGACCCTCAACCGGTGGCGCCGCTCCGCCCGGTCCCCTCCCGGACGGGCAAGAAGCCGCAACGGCGGAAACATCGTGCGGCCGCTTCGGACGCCAGGAAAGCCAGGAGGTTCCTGGCCTCGTCGGGACGCCGTCCCCGTCCGACGACCGCCCCCGCGTAACGGACGAGTACGGCCGCGCGTGGGGCGTGGAAAAGGATCCGCAACCCGCCGGCCATCGTCGCCGCGCTGCCGTAGACCACGCCCACGTCCGCCCGGCCCGCACGGACGGCATGTACCACGGATTGCGCGTTGTCGGCCCAGACCACTCGTGGGCGCAGATCGTCATACAGGCCCAGGCCCGCCAGATAGGTCCGCGTGTACGCACCCAACGGGCAAGTGGAGACGGCCAGCGCAACCCGGCGGACGGCCGGCCCGATCAGGTCGGCGGGCCTGCTCACAGCCGGCTCCCGGTCGTCCCGTCCGACGAGAACCAAGGTGTTCTCCGCCAGAGGCAGGGCCGATCCACCCTGTACGATTCCCGGCGCCTCCAGCCGGGCCAACTGCGCGGGATCGGCGGCCAGGAACAGGTCGGCCGGCGCGCCTTCCACGATCTGCTCCGCCAACTCGTCCGACGCACCGAAGACCGCCCTGACGCGCACATCGGGACGCCCCTCGGCGTAGTCGGTCAGCAGCCGATCCAACACGTCCTCTAGGCTAATGGCGGCCGCCACACGGACGCACCCCGCCGCCGGGTCGGGAGGCAATCGCGGCCGCAGCCCGGACGCGGTGCGCCGCAGCCGATCTTGCAAGTCGCGGAAAGCGGCGACGGCCAGGCGGCCGTGCGGGGTCAGCCGTGCGCCGCCGCCGCGGCGGCCTCCGGTCGCCGCCTCGACCAACGGCTCGCCGGCCGCCTGGTTGACCTCTTGCACCATGACCCAGGCGTGCCGGTAGGAGATGCCCGTCTGCCGCGCCGCCGCGCTGATGCTGCACCAGCGGTCGATGCCCTCCAGCAGCTCCAGGCGGTCGGGGCAGAGGACGGCGCGGCCGGCCCGTTCCAGCCAAACGCGCACTCCGACGGCCCAATCGGCCATCCAGGAAAGGTCGTCGGTCGTCATCGCTGCCTCCCTCGGATCGCCGGGCCAGTCCTCACAAGGGCGGACTGTGGCAGATTTCAGAGCTTGCCGCAAGCCCGCGCCGCGAACTAGGGCTGCGCCGTGCCGGCGCTTCGACGGCGCCAGATTCCGCTCGTCCGGGCAGTATTCCCTGAAGCAGGCGCTCGCGCTTCGGAACCGCCTGCCCGGCAAGCCGGTGGGGCCGAATCCATGAGTGAAGACCTGTTGCCCTATTACAACCGCGAGCTGTCCTACATCCGCCGCCTCGGCGCCCAGTTCGCCGAGGCCCACCCCAAGATCGCCGGCCGACTCCGCCTCGGTCCCGACTCCGCCGAGGATCCGCACGTCGAGCGCCTCATCGAGGCCTTCGCCTATCTCAACGCCCGCACGCGCCTCAAGCTCGAAGACGAATTCCCGGAGATCACGGAGTCGCTTCTCGGCGTTCTCTACCCGCATTACCAGGCGCCGTTGCCGTCGATGGCGGTCGTGCAGTTCGACGCTGGACCCCGAGCAAAACGAATTGACGACGGGCCACACCGTCCCGCGCCACGCCATGCTGGAGACGGAGCCGATCGACGGCGAGCCGTGCCGCTTTCGCACCTGCTATCCGACGACGCTCTGGCCGATCCGCCTGGCGGAGGCGGCGCTGACCCGGCCGCCGTTCCCGGTCCCGGCGACGCGGCACACCGCCGCGGCGGCGTCGGTGCTGCGGCTGGTCCTGGAGCACCGCAATCAAGCGGCGTCGTTCGCGGGGCTGGAACTCGGCTCGCTGCGTTTCTTTCTCAAGGGCCAGCCGCAACACGCATACAAGCTCTACGAATTGATCCTCAATCACACCCTCGGCGTGGCCGTGGCGGCCTCGTCGGACGACCCGGCGCCGGTCCTGCTGGGACCCGTCTGCCTGCGGCCGGTGGGATTCGAGCGCGACGAGGGCGTGCTGCCCTACACTGCCCGCTCGCTGAGCGGCTACCGGCTGCTTACCGAAACCTTCGCCTACCCGCAAAAGTTTCTATTCTTCGACCTCGCCGGACTGGACCGGCGCGTGACGGCCCGGCTCGGCAATCGCATGGAGGTGTTCCTTTACCTCGACCGCGAGGCGCCCGACCTGGAGCATCTGTCCGACGACCATTTCCGCCTCGGCTGCACGCCTGTCGTCAACCTCTACCCCAAGCGCGCCGAGCCGATCCTGCTCACCCACGCCGATTTCGAGTACCGCGTGGCGCCCGATGCACGGCGGCCCCGGTCGCACGAGGTCTACTCGATCGACCGCGTCACGGCCTCGTCGTCGGCCGGCGAGTCGGCGGAGTACCGGTCGTTCTTCTCGGTTCGGCACGCTCAGGCCGCGGAGGACGCCGGCGTGTTCTGGCACGCGGCGCGGCGGGCCGGTGAGGCCGCCGACGGCCGGGCCGACGCCGGCACGGAGGTCTTCCTGTCGCTGGTCGATCTGAACCGCGACCCGGCGGCGACGGCCGACTGGACGGTGGACGTGGAGACGACGTGTCTCAACCGCGACCTGCCGGCGCGGCTGCCGTTCGGCGGCGGCCAGCCGCGGCTGCAGCTCACCGATGGGGACGCCCTGGTGTCGGCCGTGTCCTGCGTGACCGCGCCGACGCCGACGCTGCGGCCGGCCCAGCGGCGCGGCGCCCTGTGGCGGCTGGTCTCGCACCTGTCGCTCAACCACCTGTCGCTGGTCAACGACGGCAAAGCCGACGCGCCTGCGCGAGATCCTCAAACTCTACGATTTCGCCGACTCGCCGCAGACGCGCCAGACGATCGACGGCATCGTCGAGGTCGCCAGCCGCCGCGTCGCCTGCCGCCTCGGCGGGGCCGTCGTCCAGGGCGTCGAGGCGACGCTGACCTTCGACGAAGAGCGCTTCTCCGGCGGCGGCCTCTTCCTCTTTGCGTCCGTGCTGGAACGCTTTTTATCGCTTTACTGCTCCGTAAACTCGTTTACAAGGCTCACCGCCCGCATCAAGGGGCGGGAGGGAGATCTGCGCCGATGGCCGCCGCGGACGGGCGAACGAGTTCTGGTCTGATCGGGAAACTGCAGCGGGAGCCGTACCGCTTCGAGTTTTTCCAGGCGGTGCGCCTGCTGGAGCGGCTGGCGCGCGGCCGAGCGTCGGCCCCGGTCGGCGGCGACGAGCCGCCGGAGCGCGAGGCGGTTCGCTTCCGGGCCGCGCCGTCGCTGGGCTTCGCCCCGGCCGCGGTGGGTCAGGTCCGATCCGCGCCGGGCGGGGCCGACGCGGCGCCGGAGATGGCCGTCTCCTTCCTCGGCCTGACGGGGCCGAGCGGCGCCCTGCCGCATCATTACACCACCCTCCTGCTCCGCCGGGCGCGCGACAAGGACCACGCGCTCTGCGAGTTCCTCGACCTGTTCAACCATCGCGCCGTTTCCCTGTTCCACCGCGCCTGGGAGAAGTACCGTCTGCCGGCGGCCTATGAGCGCGCCGCCCTGGACGCCGCAGAAGACAATCCGGACCCGGTAACGCAAGGATTGTACTGTCTGGTCGGCCTGGGCTTTCCCGGTCTGCGCGGCCGACAGCAGGTGGGCGACGAAGCGTTTCTCTACTACGGCGGCCACTTCTCCCGCGACACGCGGCCCGCTTCGGCGCTGGAAGAGATCCTCGAAGACTACTTCCACATGCCGGCGCGGTTGCAGCAATTCGAGGGCCGCTGGCTGCCGCTGGAGGCGGAGGATCGCTCCTATCTCGCCCCATCGGGCGAGGCCGGAGGGATGAACTGCCGGCTGGGCGAGGACTTCATCGTCGGCGAGCGCGTCTGGGACGCGCAGAGCAAGTTCCGCATCCGCGTGGGGCCGCTGAGCTACGCGGAGTTCCGCCGGCTCACGCCCGACGGCGACGGTCTGCGGCCGTTGTGCGAGCTGACGCGGTCCTACGTCGGGGCGGAGCTGAGCTTCGACGTGCAGGCCGTGCTGGCCGCGGGCCAGGCGCCCGGCTGCCGGCTCGGCGGCGACGGCGCGCAACTGGGATGGAACAGCTGGGTGTTCGCCGCCGAGGCGCCGGCCGAGGCCGACGACGCGGTCTTCGCCCTCGACGACCTGTGAAGGCCGAAAAAGCACCGAATTCCCTGCCAGATTCGGCCGCGGCCCGCCGTAGGTAGGAGCGAAGGGTTTTGGGGCCAGTGGCCGCGAACCGGGCAAAAAAGGGCGTTCCGACAAAGGAGAAAACACATGGCGATTTACATGCAAGTCGATGGGGTCAAAGGGGACGTGGAGGAGGCGGGGCACGAGGGCTGGATCGCGCTGAACCACATCAGCTGGGGGGTCGGCCGCGGCATCAAGTCGGCCAAGAGCAGCGCCAAGGACCGCGAGGGGGCCGAGGCCAGCGTCAGCGAAATTGCGATCCAGAAAATCAGCTGCGGCGCCAGCCCCGACCTGATGCGCCTGTCGATGTGGGGCAAGAGCAAGAAGGTGCTGATCGACATCACTCACACCGGGGACAACAATCAACAGACCGCGTTCCACAAATACGAGCTGGACGACGTGCTGTTCAGCGGCTACACGACCTCGTCCTCCGGCGACCGGCCGGCCGAGACCCTGAACTTGAACTTCACCAAGCTCAACTTCAGCAACGTGCCGAGCGACGACACCCACGGCGACGCCGCCGCCAACCGGTTGGCGTACGACCTGGCGACGGGCAAGGGGAGCTGAGGGGGTCGCGGGACGGCCGCGGGGCGGCTCGGCGTCCGCGCGACGCCGAGCCGCCCCGCGGCCGTGCGTCGGCCGGGGTCGGCGCCAACGAGTCGATCCCCCAGATGAGAACGAACGCGGCGGCGACGAGCGGGCGGAGCACTTATTCGGGAGAAACCCATGAGCGCGAAAGAGGCAATGAAGTGGAGCGCCAGCGACTGGCAGAACAAGGTGACGTTTGCGAAACCCTCGGGCGGCGGCGCCATCGGCGTAATATTCGTCTGGACGACGCCGAACACGGAGGGTTTCGGCGACAAGAGGTCCTGGGACAACCCGGCGACGTGCGCCTTCGTCGTCAAACCGCTGGGCGTCTCCGGGGGAGGGGCGTTCATGGCCGAAAGCCTTCTCGCCGAGCTGGCGGGTGCGGAAAAGGTGGGAAGTCAGCGGATTGAGGCGTCGTCGCCTCGGGCGCACTCCCTCTTGACCGCGCTGAACAATGTCCGAACCGCGACGAACTCGCAGCGGTGGGCGGAAGTATTTCCGCACTACCTGAAGGCCAAGGCGTTCATGCTGCAGGACTTTCAGGTCGGCGCCACCGACCTGGGTGACTACTACCGCACAGGTTCGAACCTGGCGTTCATGCTGAATGTGAACGAGGAATTCATGCGCAACCTGGGCATGTTGCTCGTGGCCGACGCCGTGATCGGGAACGGGGACCGCCTGTGGAACCCCAACACCGGCAACATCATGTTCAAGGCCGGCGGCCAAATCGTCGCGATCGACAGCACCACGATTCTGACGAATTTCAACGCCCTCCTGAACGCGCCGGATCATGAGAAGAGCCTGGCTCCCCGCTGGGGGGAATTCGGGGCCGGCGGGCCGGAAACCAAGACCCCGGAAAACTGGGCCAAGAACCAGATCTCCAGCAAGCAGTTCCCCGACACGGAGATCGGCGGGAACGCCGCCAGCTTCAGCATGCAAACCTTGTGGCAAATCGACGACTGGTGGCAGAATGTGTTCAAGAACCACCTTTTCTTGGGCTTGCCTGACAAGTCCATGTTTCCGCCCGATGCGTTTTGGAATAAGGGCAAGACCAAGTTCATGGAGGGCGTCGAAGAGGGCTTGGCGCGAGTGGATCGGCTGTTCGCGACCAAGTCGTGGGATTGGTTGAAACTCAAGTTCAACTGGTACAGGAACAAAAAGAAATACGGGGACGACCCCAACATGGACTGGATGAACCTCAAGGTCCGTCGCAAATACTACCAGCTGCGCCGGGCGGGCCAGTCGCACCAGGAGGCGGAGGACGCGGTGCTAGCTTACGTGAAGCGGAAGATGGACAAGGTCAAGAATGGCTGAAAGGCGGCGCGAGCCAGGGGACGAGACCCTTGATGTCAAGGGTCTCGTCCCCTGGCTCGTGCCGTCCCCCCGCATTGCCGGAACGGAAATCAACGCCCTCGCACAGGACTATCGGCCATGAGCAGCTACACGCAAACCAACCGACTCCTGTCCGCGACGACGCCGCTCGGCCCGGACGTGCTGCTGCTCACGGCCTTCGCCGGCGAGGAGAGGCTGTCGCGGCTCTTCCACTATCAGCTCGACTTCCTCTCCGAGAAGGAATCCATCTCTGCGAAAGACATTGTCGGCAAGCCGATCGGCTGGAGCGTCCACCACGCCGTCTCCGGCGCGGACGTGCGGCGCCCCTTTCACGGCGTCGTCGCCCGTTTCAGCGCCGGCCCGCTCAAGTTCCGCGGCCTGCGCTCCTATCGGGCCGAGGTCGTGCCCTGGCTGTGGTTCCTGACGCGCACGGCCGACTGCCGCATCTTTCAGAACAAAAGCACTCCCGATATCGTCAAGGCGGTCTTCGACGGCCTGGGCTTCTCGGACTACCAACTCCAGCTGCAGCGGTCGTACACGCCGCGGGAATACTGCGTCCAGTACCGCGAGACGGCGTTCGCTTTCGTCTCACGGCTGCTGGAGCAGGAAGGCATCTTCTACTTTTTCCGTCACGAACAGGGCAAACACACGCTGGTCCTGGCCGACCACAAGGGCGCCTATTTCCAGACGGGCCGCGGCCCGGTCCTGTACGCCGAGGGGACGCCGGCCAAGAACCACGTCCACGGCTGGGAGCGCCAGTACGCTTTCCGATCCGGCAAGTGGGCGTACACCGATTACAACTTCGAGACGCCGGCCGCCAATCTGCTCGCCGCCACGAAAACCGTGGTCGATCTGCCGGACGCGCCGAAATACGAAATCTTCGATTATCCCGGCCTCTATCTCAAGAAGGACGCCGGCGACAAGGTCGTATCCGTCCGCATGGAGGAGGAGGAAGCCGCTTACGACACGGCCTCCGGCGCCGGCGACCTCGTCGGCTTCACACCCGGCGGCAAGTTCACCCTCGACGGGCATCCCGCGGAATCCGAGAACCAGGACTATGTGCTGATCGCGGTGCGTCATGAGGCCGTGGATTCCAGCATTCAGGGAAACGGCGAATCGCATTACGGCAACACGTTCACCGCCCTGCCCGCGTCGGCGGTCTTCCGTCCGGCCCGCGAGACGCCGTGGCCGGCGGTGCAGGGGCCGCAAACCGCCGTCGTGGTCGGGCCAAGCGGCGAAGAGATTTACGTGGACAAACACGGCCGCGTAAAGGTACATTTCTTCTGGGACCGGGCCGGCAAGATGGACGAAAACGCTTCCTGCTGGATCCGCGTCGCGCAGAACTGGGCCGGCAAGAACTGGGGCCTCGTCTTCCATCCGCGGATCGGTCAGGAGGTCGTCGTCGATTTTCTGGAGGGCGACCCGGATCGGCCGCTCATCACCGGCCGCGTCTACAACGCCGTGCAGACTCCCCCCTACGACCTGCCGGCCAACCAGACGCAGAGCGGCGTCAAGACGCGCAGCTCCAAGGGCGGCGGCGCCGACGACTTCAACGAGTTGTGTTTCGAGGACAAAAAAGGATCGGAAGACATCGTTTTCCACGCCCAGAAGGATTTCCATCGTCTTGTCGAGAACGACGACGACCTGCAGGTCCAGCATGACCAGACGATTGAGATCAAAAATAACCGCACCGAGACGGTGAAGAAAGGCGACGAGAATGTCACCATCGAAAAAGGCAAGCGCACGGTGACGGTGAAGACCGGCGACGACCTGCACGAGGTCAAGCAAGGCAACCGCACGGTGACGGTGGATACGGGCAACGACGCCCACAACATCAAGCAGGGCAATCGCTCCGTTGAAATCTCGATGGGCAACGATTCGCTGACGCTGAAGATGGGCAACCAGACGACGAAGCTGAACCTGGGGTCGAGTTCGACGGAGGCGATGCAGTCGATCGAGCTGAAGGTCGGCCAGAGCAGCGTCAAGATCGACCAGACGGGCGTGACGATCAAGGGGATGATGGTTTCCGTCGAGGGCCAGGTGCAAACTTCGGTCAAAGGGATGATGACGGAGATCAAGGCCGACGCGATGTTGCAGCAGTCGGGCGGGATCATCATGATCGGCTGACCAACCAGCCCGCAGCGGAAGCAAAGGAGAAAATCATGGGAATGCCGGCGGCGCGAGTGACGGACATGCACGTCTGTCCGATGGTGACGGTGGTGGTACCGCACGTGGGGGGACCGATTCTGCCGCCGGGTGGGATCACGGTGCTGATCGGCGGGATGCCGGCGGCGCGCGTCGGCGACATGGCGGTCTGCACAGGGCCGCCGGACGCGATCCTGCTGGGCAGCTTCACGGTGCTTATCAAGGGACAGCCCGCCGCCCGGCTCGGCGATCCGACGGCGCACGGAGGGACGATTGTGGCGGGATGTCCGACGGTGTTGATCGGATGAGGGGACTTAGCCCCGGAGGGGCGGCGGTTCATAGCCAGGGGTGAAACCCCTGGAGGCCGGGATGTGCCGCGTCCCCCATTCAGCCCCGGAGGGGCGGCGGTGCATGAATGCGGTCGTGCTCACCGCCGCCCCTCCGGGGCTGGAATGCGGGAAGGCATATCTCTTCCCCAGGGGTTTCACCCCTGGCTATGAACCGCCGCCCCTCCGGGGCTAAGTCCCCCTCGCCAGACAAAGCCTAGCTGTGAGAGGCGGCGCCCGCCGTCCTGGCGATCCCCTCCTTGAGATACTGAAAATATCGCTCGGCCGCCTTCCCCCGTTCGCCGGCAACCGCCGCCAAGATGACGGCATTGGCGACGGCCCGCGCCGCCAGATGCTCGCCGGGCTGCACGGCCGGCCGCCCGGCCGGGGCGATGCTGCCGCCGCTCAGGAACACCGCCAGCGCCGCGGATCCGGCCGCCGTGACGCAGCCGGCGAAGGACGCCGCAGCGCCGCACGTCCGTCGGTTCGGCTCGCCGGGATCGGTTAGCCATGCCTCCACCGCCGCCAGGGCAGCCGCAGCCGGGGACGCGCCTGCGGACTCCTTCGCACAGTCGCAGGCCCAGCGAATTCCGTCCCGTTGCGGCAGGGCGTGCGCCAGCAGCCGCACCGCGTCCACGAACAGGCGTTCATTCATCAAACGATAGAGGTATACGAGCAACGTCTGTTTTTCGTCGAGCAGCCGACCAGCCTCCTCGCTGAGGGGGAACAGATGGCAGAAAGGGCGGGCCAGTTTTGCGGCCAGGCGGATCATCTCCGCCGGCGGTCGGACGGCCGGCTTTTCGACCGGCGCGGCCGGGGCCGCCTCGGCTTGCGGCTGCAAGGTCGGCTCGACCGGCGGCGACGGCCGGGGCGCCGGTCGTTTCGGCGGGGGCGGCGGCGTCTTGCGCGGCGGCGCCAGGGTGCCGTAGCGGTCGTCGGCGCCTTCCGTCGGCTTCAGCGTGCGGTAGTCGTCGTCGGACTGTGCCATGTTCGCCGCTCCTCTTCCCCGCGCGGGGGTCCGTTCAACCGATCACCGTGGCGCACCCCTGGACCGTCAGCACGCCCTCCGCGCCCACGGTCGTCATCAGACCCTTCACCGCGGCCTGGGCGTGGCCCTCGATCGTCACCGCCATGCCCTGGATGCTGATGCCCGACGGTTCCATCCGGATGACGCTCGGCCCCACGCGCAGCTCGATCGCCTCCGCGGCCTCCGTCACGCTCCGGCCCAGGTCGAGCCGGATGCGCCGGTCGCCCTGCTTGATCGTCAAGGCGTCGTCGCCGCCCTCGATCACGACGGTGCGATCGCCCTTGCCGATCCGGTGCGTGTCGTCGCCCGTCCCGACCACCACCTCGCGCCGGCCGACCTGCACCACGTGGATGTCGTGGCCGCTCTCGACCACCACCTCGCGGTCGCCCTTCTTGACGTGGCAGCGATCGTCGCCGGACACCACGGCCGTGCGGTCGCCCTTCTCGATCGCTGTCGTCTCGCCGCCCTCCTTGACCACGATATTTCGGTGCTTGCGGACCTCAATCGTCTGATCGTTGCCGACCTTCAACTCGTCGTCGTTCAGCACCTCGGCGCGGCGGTCCATGTCCGCGGGAACGATTGCGTCCTCGGCCGGCTCGTTCCGTTCCACGGTCGGCGGCCCGGCCTGGAACTGCCGGGCGGCCAGCAGCGGACGATCCGGATCGCCGTCGAGGAAATCCACCAGGATCTCCCGACCGGCCCGCGGTTGGAACGCCATGTCGCCGTCGTCGCGCCCGCCCTTGGAGACGCGGATCCAGCATGGTTCTTTCTCCGCTCTCCGCTCGCGGCCCCAGAGGAAGCGCACCGCCACCCGTCCGCGGTCATTCACGCACGGTTCGCCGTCCTTCGGCCCCGCGACCACCGCCGTTTGCGGCCCCGCGACCACCGGATGGGGCGCCGGCCGCGCTCGGAACGTCGCGGCGTCCGGAATGCACGTGAACGTATTGACATAGGATTTCCCACCGCCTGCCGGCGTGAAGCTGGGGTCCGAGGCCGCGTGCTCCACCGCGACGACGACGTAGCCGCGATTCTCGGCCTCGCCGCCGCGTCCCTGCAAGACGAATTTGCCGCCGGGCGTGAACGTGCAGCAGCCGCCCGAACCGACGACCAGGTCGTGAATCGACTCCTGGGCGGGCGGTGCGGCGTCGGCAGAAGCCGGCTCGAAGTCCTCGTCGATCGGAGTCCACGCGCCCGAACTGACCTCGCAGCGATGCTCCCACGCATCGATCCGGTCGCGGACGACGACGCCCGGCGAGTAGCGCGGCCGATTCTCCTCGCAATCCCGGTACGCCGCGGGATCGTCGGCGAGAACAAGCCGGTGGCCCCCCTCCTCGTGGCGGAAGAAATAGAAGGCGCCCTTCTCTTGCAGCAGGCGGGAGATGAAGTGAAACGGTGATTCCCGGTACTGGATGCAATGCTCGCGCCGAGAGTAGGTGCGGCTCAGCGCGAATTCGTAGTCCGAGAATCCGTGATCGCGGAACACCTCTTCGATGATTTCCGGCAGCGTTCGGTCGGCGAAGGCGCGGCACTCCGCGCCGCGCGTCAGCGCCCAGATCCAGGGGACCACCACGGCCCGGTAGGTGCGGAAGGCGCCGACTTCCCGGCCGGCGGAGGTGAAGCGGCGCACTACCCCATGAAAGAAGCGCGGCGGCCGACCGGGCGAGTGGACGGCCCACGAGATCGGCCCGCCCACCAGAGCGCCGACGGCCGCGTCCTGCTCCGACAGCAGCTCCAGCTCGAACCGGAACAGGCGCGACAGCCCCTCCCGCCCGGAAAAGCCGGTGAGCAGGAAGGCGTCCGGCCCCAGCGGCGTGGTCACGGACAGCAAGCGGTGTCGTGGTGCGGCGGACATGCGAGGCAAACCTTTCTTACCAGCCCCGAGCGCGAGCGAGGGGTTCGGCGCCGAACCCCTCGCTCGCGCTCGGGGCTGGTTTGGAAACCGCTTTCTTAGCTGAGGCTGTGACTGTGCCTCCCGACCGGCGCGGTCGATCGGCGGCGCCAGTTGCCGAGAACCAGGATCAGCAGCGACAGCGCCAGCAGTCCGCCGGCCACGCCCGCCGCCACGCCGAACGTCCCCTGAAGACCCGTCTGCGTCCGCTCCTCGTCCTTGTCCAGCGGCCGTGTGATCTCCAGCACGCCGCGCACGTCGCCGACCTTCCAGTCCGTTTTCGGGCTATCCGGGTGGCTGTTGTGGCAATTGACGCAGGATTCTTTCATTACCTGAGCCGTGGCGTAGCGCAGGACCGATTTGCCGTCCTCGTTATGAAAGCGATAAAACGGCTCGGTCGGATGCTGGCGGAGATAATCGAGCGCGTCCGCCTCGAAACCGTCGCGGACGCCGCCGTTGGTGCGGCTTTTGAACGGCAGATCGCTGTACAGTCGAACCCGCGTGCCGCGGTCGCTGTGGGCGGTCAGGTAGTCGCCGAAGTCGATGGTCATCGTCGCCGGCGGCGGGATCGTCCCGTGCTGAGTTTTGTAGGCGGGGCTGGTCTTGACCTCCGGCTTGGCGTGGGCGATCACCTCGGCATTGTAGTAGTGGTTCAGCTCGTCGAGCGTCTCCGACTGCTGGGCCGCCCCTTCCAGCGCCGTGGCGTGGACCAGGCTCTGCGACAGCCGCGACAGGTGCCACATGCCGAAGGCCGAGCCGAGCGTGACCGTGAACAGCAGGCTGGTCGGCAGCGGGTTGCGCCGACACCAGCGCCACAGCCGTTCCGCTCGTCCCATCGGCCGGGCCAAGATCGGCTCGCCGGCCAGGAAGCGGCGCAGGTCGTCGGCCAGGGCCTCGGCGCTGGCGTAGCGCTTCCGCGGCGACTTTTGCAGACATTTCAGACAGATCGTCTCCAGATCGCGCGGCACGCGCGGTTGGAGCCGAGACGGCGGCATCGGCTCGTCGTTGCGCACCTGATTCAGCGTGTCCACGACCGTCGCCCCCTTGAACGGCGGCCGGCCCGTCAAGGCGTCGTAGAGGATCGCGCCGAGGGCGTAGACGTCGGTGGTCGGGCCCATGTCCTCCACCCGACCCGCCGCCTGTTCGGGCGCCATGTAGCTGGGCGTGCCCATGACCGATCCGCTTTGGGTCTGACCGCTGTCGTCGGCGAGCCGCTTGGCCAGGCCGAAGTCCGTGATTTTGGGCGTGCCGTCCGTCGTCAGCAGAACGTTGGCCGGCTTCAGGTCGCGGTGGACGATGCCCTTGTCGTGGGCGGAGTGCATGGCGCGGGCCAGGATCTCGACCAGGACGGCCGCTTCCTTCGCCTTCTGCGCCTTGCGATTGAGCTTCTGATCCAGCGAGCCGCCCTCGACGAACTCCAGCGAGAAGAACGGCCGGCCCTCGCACTCACCGATGTCGTAGACCTGCACGATGTTGGGGTGCTGGAGCTGGGCCACGGCCTCGGCCTCGGTGCGGAAGCGGACCAACTCGTCCGGGCCGGCATGGGCGCCGCCCAGGATCATCTTCAGCGCGACGACGCGGTTGAGCGCCACCTGTCTGGCCTTGTAGACGACGCCCATGCCGCCGCGGCCCAGCTCGCCCAGGATCTCGTAGCCGGGGACGATCTTCGGCTCGCGCTCGTCGTGGGGTCGGATCCGGTCGGGGGGCAGCGGCTGGAAGTCCACCGCCCTGGCCGTGGGGGGATGCGGCGTGGAAGAGGACGGCCCGGCGATGGAGACATTCAAGGCCTCCTGCATCGCCGATCGGATCGGGAAGCGGACTCCGGGCGGCAGGGTCGGCGGCACGATCGGCCGGGACGCCGACCTCTCCTGCGCGGCCGCCCCGTTATGCACGCCGAACCGCCGCCCCAACCGGGCCTCGAACTGCGGGAAGCGCTGCCGATATTCCTCCCACTGTGGCGCCTCGCCGAGGGCCTCGCGCAGGTCGATCTCATTGACGATCAGGTCCGCGAAGCCGTCCTGGAGCTTCAAAGCGGGGTGCTGCTCCAGGATCGATTCGGCCGTGATCCGTTCGCCGTGGAACCAGGCGTCCACCTGGAGGTTCCAGAGCGTCCGCAGCAGTTCGGTGCGGTTATCGGTCGCGGCGGGCGAAGCGGGGGAACGTTCTTCGATTTGCCGACTCACGACGCACCTCGCCGCCTGGGTTGGGCAGTCCATTCTCCGTGAAGTAGTACGGCGGAGGCGGATAGGATCTGGCGCCGCGCGACGGCGGGCGGGGAACATTAGACAGCGGCCGCGCGAGCGGTTACGATGGGGAAACGAGAAGCCGATAGGAACTCTCCCTCGTGCCACACCGTTCCGAGATCCAGGGATGAACGGCGTTCTGCTGTGCAATGAAGATCTCCTGCGTCGCCTGCCTTTGCCCCTGGCCCAACTCTGCCGCCGCGCCCACAACGCCAAGACGCCTCTGGAGCGCCACCAGGCCGCCTATTACCTCTGGGAAGCGTCCCTGAAACTCCTCGGCTCCGTCGCCGTCGTCGAGTACGCGGAGCTGAGCGACCACGATCCCCAACTGGAGGAGCGACTGCAAAACCTGGCTCGGCCGTCCCTGGGCCACTGGTGGGAATTCATTCGCCGACTCGCGCCGATTCTCAGCGCGGCGGGGGATGGACCGTTTACGGCGATCCGCGACCTGGTCCTGGGCAAGGTGCGCGACGATCTGCCGCGCGCCGCGGGGCTGGACGCCAGCCTGGACGAGGCGCTCGACGGCCACGGCGGCGTCCGCGCCTCGGTGCGCGTCAGCGAGCTGTTCGACCGCCTGGTGCGCTACCGCAACCGCGAGGTCGGTCACGGGGCCGCCGGCCAGCGCTCCGCCGATTTCTACGATCACATGGGCCGGGCGCTGCTGGCCGGCATGGACGAATTGCTGGGCCGGCTCGACGTGCTGGCCGGGCGGCGTCTGCTGTATGTGGAGAGGTGCGCAAGCAAGCGACCGGCCACTGGCTGGTGGAGCGCGCCGAGCTGATCGGAGAGAACCCGCGGCGCATCGAGTCGCTGGAGCTGGCGCCCAGGCGGAAGCGGCGCGGCGGCTGTGCCCGCAGCAGCTGTACCTGGAGGTGCCGGGCGGCGCGACAGGCCTGGCGCTGCGATCGCTGCATCCGCTGCTGATCCACGACGCCGAAATGGAGGAAACGCTGTTCCTCAACGCGCGGCGCGGCAAGCAGCGCATCGAGTACCTGGGCTACAACAGCGGCCGGACGGTGGATCGAGCGGAGTGGCTGGGGGATCAGCGGGCGCTGATGACCCGGGTGCTGAACTTGCCGGTCGCGGAGGAACAAGCGCAACAGTGGGCGGCGCGATCGCAGGCCGAGGAGCAGGCGGAGGCGCCGGTCGAGCCGGCGGCGGCGCCGCGGCGGTTGGGGGAGTTCGAGCTGCTGAGTGAGCTGGGGC
This sequence comes from uncultured Planctomycetaceae bacterium, assembly GCA_963771935.1. Classification (GTDB taxonomy): domain Bacteria; phylum Planctomycetota; class Planctomycetia; order Gemmatales; family Gemmataceae; genus UBA4732. The sequence goes on from CAVYVK010000011.1 coordinate 1,403,699, forward strand.
GCGGCGGCATGGGCGTGGTCTATCGCGCCTGGCAGCCGTCGCTGGGCCGCCAGGTGGCCTTGAAAGCCCTGTTCCGTACCGGCGACCCCAAAGCCGAAGCGCGTTTCGCCCGCGAGATTCATGCCCTGGGCCAGGTCGAGCACCCGCATCTGGTCAAAATCTTCACGTCCGGGTCGGATGGAGACCAGTGGTTCTACGCGATGGAACTGGTCGAGGGAGCGACCCTCGGCGCCGTCTGCGAGCGTCTGGCCAGCCGGGGGGCGGAGGCCGGCTCGCTCGACTTGCCGGCCTGGCGAGGGACGCTGAGCACTGTCTGCGAGGAGGCCCGTCAGGCCGAAAAGCCGCTGAGCAGCATCAGCCGCGAGGGTCTGGCGCCGCGACGCACCGCCGGCGCTCCGACGCCGCCTCCCGTTGTGCTGGGGGGTCGGGGCTACGTGCGGCACATGGTGGACCTGGTTCGGCAGGCGGCCCTGGCGGTGCATGCGCTGCACGAGCATGGGGTGATTCACCGCGACATCAAGCCGGGCAACGTGATGGTGACGGAAGAGGGCGGCCAGGCGGTGCTGATGGACCTGGGACTGGCGCAGCTGGCCGACGACGTCCAGGGTCGGCTGACGAATACGCGGCAGTTCGTGGGGACGCTTCGCTACGCCAGCCCGGAGCAGGTGGACGCCGTCGGCCGACTGGATCGGCGGAGCGACGTCTACAGCCTGGGCGCGACCCTGTGGGAGCTGCTGACGCTGAGGCCGCTGTTTGGCGCCACGGAAGAGACGCCGACGCCGGAGGTCATCCACCGCATCCAGCGCACGGATGCGGAACCGGTGCGGCGTTACAACACGGCGGCGTCGGCGGATCTTCAAGCGGTGGTGCAGAAATGCCTGGAGAAAGACGCGAGCCGGCGTTACGCCAGCGCCGCCGAGCTGGCGGAGGAACTGGATCGGGTCGCGGCGGGCGAGCCGGTGCGGGCGCGGCCGGTGGGGCGGATGGAACGGGGCTGGCGCTGGTGCCGGCGCAACCCGGTGGTGGCGAGCTTGCTGGCGGCGGTGGCGCTCAGCCTGGCGTCCGGCACGGGGGTCGCCACCTATTTCGCCGTGCAGGCGACGGCGCGGGCGGAGGCGGAGGCCCGTGCGAAGCGGGACGCGCTGCATCGCAAGGAGAAGGCGGAGTGGTTGGCCTATACCGGGCAGATCGCGCTGGCGCAGCGCGAGTGGCGCGACGGCAACGTGGCTCACGCCCGCGAATTGCTGGACGGCTGCCAGTGGGACCTGCGCGGCTGGGAACACGACTACCTCTATACCCTCTTCTACGCCAGCCAGCGCACCTTCCTCGGCCACGCCAACACGGTCAACAGCGTGTGCTTCAGTCCGGACGGCACGCGCCTGGCCAGCGCTCCTGGGACCAGACGGTCAAGGTCTGGGACGTGCAATCGGGCCAGGAAACGCTCAACCTCCCGGGTCGCGCTGGCATTGTCTGGGGCGTGTGCTTCAGCCCGGACGGCACGCGCCTGGCCAGCGCTTGCTGGGACCAGACGGTCAAGGTCTGGGACGCCAATTCAGGTCAGGAAACGCTCATCCTCAAGGAACACACCGGCCCGGTCTATAGCGTCTGTTTCAGCCCGGACGGCACGCGCCTGGCCAGCGCCTCCGAGGACGGGACGGTCAAAATCTGGGACGCCCGCTCGGGCCTAGTGATACGCACGCTCATGGGACACGCCGGCCCGGTTTGTTGCGTCTGCTTCAGCTCGGACGGCACGCGTCTGGCCAGCGCCTCCGAGGATGGGACGGTCAAGGTCTGGGACGCCCGCTCGGACCAGGACCGCTCACGCTGGATGGACACACCGGCCCTGTTTACAGCGTCTGCTTCAGCCCGGACGGCACGCGCCTGGCCAGCGCCGCCGACGACAGGACGGTCAAGATTTGGGACGTCCACTCGGGAAAGGATCTGCTCACACTCGCTGGGCACGCCGGCCCGGTCTATAGCGTGTGCTTCAGCCGGGACGGCACGCGGCTGGCCAGCGCCTCCGAGGACCAGACGATCAAGGTCTGGGACGCCCATTCGGGCCTGGAGGTCTTCACTCTCCGGGGACACACCGACGCCGTCACCGGCGTGTGTTTCAGCCCCGACGGCAAAGGCTTGGCCAGCGCCTCCTGGGATAAGACGGTCAAGGTCTGGGATGCGGCAATCGGGCCAGGAAACGCCCACTTTCAAGAAACACACCGGCCCTGTCAGGAGCGTGGTCTTCAGCCCCGATGGCACGCGCATCGCCAGCGCCTCCCTGGACAAGACCGTCCGGGTCTGGGAAACGCGCTCGGGCCAGGAACTGCTCACCCTCAAGGGACACACGAATTCGGTGACATGCGTGGTTTACAGCCCGGACGGCATGCGCCTGGCCAGCGCCTCCCTGGACCAGACGGTCAGGGTCTGGGACGCGCGCACCGGCGAGGAGCTGCTCACCCTCAAGGGACACACCGACGCCGTCACCGGCGTTTGCTTCAGCCCCGACGGCGCGCATCTGGCCAGCGCCTCCGAGGACCGGACGATCAAGGTCTGGGATACGCGCACCGGCGAGGAGCTGCTCACCCTCAAGGGACACACCGACGCCGTCACCGGCGTTTGCTTTAGTCCCGACGGCACGCGCCTGGCCAGCGCCTCCTGGGACCAGACCGTCAAGGTCTGGGACGCGCGCTCGGGTCAGGAGAGACTCACTCTCAAGGGACACACCGCCATTGTCTGGGCCGTGTGCTTCAGTCCCGACGGCACGCGCCTGGCCAGCGGCTCCTGGGACCACACGGCCAAGGTCTGGGACGCCGGCTCGGGTCAGGAGACGCTCACCCTCAAGGGGCACACCGGCCCTGTCAGGAGCGTGGTCTTCAGCCCCGACGGCACGCGCCTGGCCACCTCCTCCTCGGACCAGACGATCAAGATCTGGGACGCCGGCTCGGGTCAGGAGACGCTCACCCTCAAGGGACACGCCAACTCGGTCGATTCCGTGTGCTTCAGTCCGGACGGCACGCGCCTGGCCAGCGCCTCCTGGGACCACACGGCCAAGGTCTGGGACGCTGGATCAGGCCAGGATACGCTAATCCTCAGGGGAGACGGCGGCCCAATCCGGAGCGTGTCCTTCAGCCCCGACGGCAAACGTATCGTCAGCGCGGCCAGAGGACCGGACGGCGCTGACGAAGTCCAGTCTTGGGAGGCGCGCACCGGCGCCCCGCTTCCAGCCGGCGCCGACGCCCCACCGCCGGGCAGCGGCGTCCTCGTCGCCCGCAGCCCCGACGGCCGCCTCCTTGTCGCCGCCCGGGGCAGCACCCTGATCGTCCGCCGGCTCGATGGGCCTTCCGATCTGGCGGAGCATCAGGAGGATGCGAGGCGCTCCGAGCATTCCCTGAGCCGGCCGGCCTCCGCCCTCAAGCTTGAGGGGAAGTATTCCTGTTCCGGCACCAACCCCAGTGGAGGGAAGTATGGCGGGATCACGGTCGAGATTCGGGTGATCGGCGACGACTACTGGCTGACGTGGACCGGCAACGGTGCGAATGACGAGGGGGAAGGAATTCTCGTCGGGAATGAACTGGTGGTGACGTTCAAGGGCACGACCGGCCGAGGCATCGTAGCCTATAAGCTACAACTGGACGGCACGCTGATCGGGATCTACCGGCCCAAGGGCAGCAAGAAAGACGGCGAGGAGATCCTGAAGCCGAAGGGAGGATGACCAGACCAAGGTTGGCCCGAGCCGCGCACGCCGCGCAGCGGAGCGCCGCTCGGACCAAATCGCCTGCGAGTGGGGTACGTTGTCGGCGAAGCAGACGAATCAGTTGATTTCGCAATGACACCCTTGCTTGGAGGTGCAATCCAGCACCGAGCGGTTTTCGTCGTCCAGCAGCATCCAGACCGTCGGCACCGTGTTGCTCACGGTTCCCTTCTGAACCGGCCGGATGTTCAGTTCACGGACCTCCTCGTCGGTGTCCTCCACGAGCAACTCGCCGTCGTCCATTTCAAAGTGCTTGTGCAGCAGGGCGACGCCGAACCGCTCCCGTTTGCCGTGCTTCTTCAGCACCTCGCGGACCTCGGCCATGCATTCCAGGTCGCTGTCGTTGATCGGCTCGACGTCCTTGAGTTTCTTGAGGTTCGCCCACTGCATCGGCGCCACGGCCAGTTTCGAGGCGTTCATCGCAACCTCCCAGGGCGAGCTTGGTCGTAACGGCGGATTCTGGGACTCGCCACTCCCTCACCGCCTTGGATTTGTGGTATGAGTATAACTTGTTCTCTGTCAATCGCAATAGACCGCCAAAAAAATGTGAGAGGACGTATGAACTTCCGTCCACGACCGGCCGGGGGCCGATCTTACCGAGTCCCGGGTGGCGAAAGAGTCGCTCGTCGGAGCCGCGACCGTCAGGGAGCGGTCTTCGTCAAAACCGCTCCCTTATGGTCGCGGTTCCGACGAGCGTCATTGGTCGCACTGGACTCAGTGATCCTCTTTGAGTTCGAGACGCAGGTAGTCGTAAACGACGCCGGAAGTGAGTTCGCCGGCAGGGACGGTGAGTTCCATCTGGTTTTCGCCGGCTTTCAGCAGTGCGGCGTCGAACGCCTGCATGTACTGGCGCCAAACGCCCGTGTCGGTGTTGTAGCGGAGGGCGTTGGTGGAGATCGTGTGGATGGTGCCGACGCGCTGGCCGTTGACGGCGACGGTCAGCCCGCCGCCGTCGGCGCCGGCCAGCGCCACGCGCAGCGTCGCCTGCCCTCGCGGGGCATGGTCCATGTTGAATTTGATGGTCCAGGTGGTCGCCCGGCCGCGGCCGATCGTGCGCCATAAATCCTCGTCGCCCATCGGGGCTTTCACCCAGCCGAAGGGCTGGTTCAGCGGGTCCTTGGCGTCGGGGTTCTTCCAGGCGTCGGACAGCGCGTGGGGCACCTGCTCGAAGAACCAGTCCTTGTGGTAATCGCTCTTGCCGATGGTGTAGGTGATGTCGTTGGGAAATAAGTCGCCGTAGCGCACGCACCAGCCCCAGAGCCAGTAGTTGGCGCCGTCGCCCTTGTAGAATTTGCCGCCGGTGCGGTCGGGGTAGCCGATTTCCCAGATTTGCTTGCCGTAGCGAACGGGCTTCCATTCGATCTTGCCCAGGTCCAAAGGTTTGCCCGCCTCGACGGTGATGTCGGTCTGCGCGAATTCGCCCAGCACGCCGTCGGCAAAGGCGTGCAGCGTATAAGTGCCGGGGCGGACGTTGGGGATGGTGAATTTGCCGTCTTCGGCGCCGTCGTTCCAGAACTGGTAATAATTCCCGTCGTGTTCCCACGTGACCAGATCGCCGTTGCCCGACCGCTGGGCGTACGCCCCGCCGCTGCCGGTGTAATCCGGGTGGGCCAGGCCGACGGTCAGATGAGGCAGTTTGGTCGAGGCGGCCTGGGAGTCGTTGAGCACGAGCTGGCCGGTGACGGTCCCCCGTTGATCCTTGTGCGGGTAGTCCACGCCGTTGACCCAATCATAGGGCCACTTGGATCTTTCCGTTTTGGCCTAGGCGAGCGCGTCCTGCCAGAGAGCGATGGCGTTGTCATGCCAGGCGGCCGGAATGGTGGGATTGCCGGCGGTGGCTGCCAACGTGTCGAGTTCGGCCTGCGACGGCTCCTTGGGGTCGTCCAGCGCGTTGCAATAGATAAAAATCGGGCCGATGACTTTGTTCCAGTTTTCGCCGGCGGGGATGTTGCAGCACGCGCCGCCGGCGTAGTGACCTGATGTCCAGTAGTCGAGGAGCGTTGCGTCCATATGGCAGACCAGGTCCAGCTTGGAGGCGCCGCCGCCAATATATTCGGTGGAAGGGTTGATGAAATAGACGCCGACGTGGTCCTTGGTGCTGGACCAGCCATAGGCCGGAAGCTTGTACATCACGCCGCAGTAGCTGTATTTGTGCTCGACGGAGTTTTTGTAGATGCCGGTCCTGAGGATGCGCTGCTCCTTGGCGTGGATGACGACGCCCGTGCGCCACGTCCCGGCTGGAACACATGAGCATGTTGCGGTCGGCGTCAACGGAGAGCCAGTCGAAGGTGGGGTTGAGCTTGCAGATGAAGCGGCTTTCGCCCTCGCCCGCGGCGGGATAATGAGCCTGGTGGGAGAACTCGGCGTAGGTGTAAATGCCGCTGACGCCGCGTTCCAGGGCGTAGCGCACTTCAATGTCCATCCGGCCGTTGACGCCCTTGAGGGCGACCTCGGCACGTGCGCCGCCGTTCTTCGCCGGGTCGATGGTCAGAGTCTGCATCACCTGGCCGGAAGGCGTTTGCTCCCAGATCCCGCCCGGGCCCATCATCTCGACGCCGTGAAAGACGCATGATGTCATATGGCTGCTGCGCTTGTCGATGGTGGCTTTGATGATGCCGTTGTCCATGACCCAAGCGCCGTCGTTGTCGGTGACGGTCACTGGGGCGTTGACATTTGGTTTGGCGACTCGCGGCAGGGCGTCGCCGGCGCAGCGCCGGCGCGGCCAAGGCCGCTGCGAGGATGGCAGGGATGCGCAAGACGGCAATTCGAGAGGTTTTCATGCTGTTCCACCTGTTGGGAATTTGCATGGTGCGCACGGAACTCCGTTGCACCCGCGGCGGATCATGATAGCCCGTCCAGGCCGTCGGTGCTCTGGTTCGAGCAAGTTTTGGGCGCGGTTCCCTGCCTGGGCCGGAAGCAGCTTCGTTACCTTGCGGAGACGCGGGGCGCCCCTTTCGATTGTGGAGGCGTCGTTGGCAAGCCGGCCCGCGCTGAAGCACGGGCCTACAGGCCGAAGCCCCGTAAACGGGGCTGAAATCCCGGGCAGCCCGGTTGACCGGGCTTCGGCCTGTAGGCCCGCCGTTCACGGCGGGCCGGGCCTCGACAAGGCTGGCCCGTGTGTAGTATGCTACATGCCAGCTTTGGCGCTGTCAACATTTTTCGCGCCCTGCTTCGCGGAAGGTATTGGCTCCCCGGCCCTCGGGCCTTGAACGTCGGTGCAACATCGAAAGGCGGAATGGAAATGACGCCCACGACCCCCCTGTTGATCGAACGGCGCCCATCCTTGAAGGAGGTCGCCTACCGCCAGATCAAGGACCTGCTCGTCTCAGGGGAAATGTCGCCCGACAAGCTCTATTCCGCTCAGCATTTCGCCGCCCTGCTGGGGGTTTCCCGCACGCCCGTACGGGAGGCGCTCCTCCAGCTGACCAACGAGGGCTTCCTGGTCTGTCTCGACGTTCGGGGCTTCAAGGTCCGCGAGTTCACCGCGAAGGAAATACATGACGTCATGGAGACGCGCATGGTCATCGAATGTGCGGTGATCGAACGGCTGGCGAACGGATTGACGCCGGAGGATCTCCGCGCGATGAGTCAGTCCCTGGAATCGATGGCCGCCTGCGCCCGGGCGGCGAACGGGATCGGCTTTCTGGAGGCGGACCAGGAATTCCACGTCGTCCCGATCCGGCGCCTGGGCAACCAACATTTGCTGTCCATCATGGACAATATCCGCGGCTGCATGTCCCTGTTCGGGCTGACGGGCCGACCCCTCCAGGGGCGGTACGACGAAGTCCTCCGCGAACACGGCGCCATCCTGGAGGCCCTGCGGCGGAAGGACCGGGCGAAAAGCGTCCGGGCCGTCCGCCATCACCTGGCCACGACCGAGAGTTGCCTGGTCGGGAGGGAGTCGCGGACGCCGGAGGGGTGAGAACGGCCGGCTCACGGAAAGAAGGTGCTGTTGCAGGGAATAGAGGCGATCACGTCCCCGTTCGGCCCGGGGCCTACCCATTGTCACGAGGAGTGGCGAGCCATGAAGACCGCTGTCGCGCTGGCAGTCGTGATCCTGTGGGCGGGGACGAACGTCCTCGCCCAGGGAGTCGATAGCTTCTACAAGCTGGGGCCTGACTCCCTGGAGCAGGAGGGAGTTCCGCACGGAAAAATGGTGGGCCCGCTGACGCTCCCCTGCAAGGTCTATGAGGGGACCTCGCACACCTATTGGGTGTACGTCCCGGCGCAGTACGACGAATCCAAGCCGGCCGGCCTGATGATTTTCAACGACGGCCAGGCGTTCATGAACGAGAAGGGCGACCTTCGCGTTCAGAATGTCGTGGACAACCTGATCCACCGCCGGGAGATCCCGGTCATGCTCGTGGTGTTCATCAACCCGGGCCGAACGCCCGACCAGCCGGAGCCGACCCCCAAAGACTGGGGCGACCGTTCGACCAATCGGCCCACCGAGTACAACACACCGGACGACAAGTACGCCCGGGTGATCTGCGACGAGCTAATGCCGGCCCTGTACAAGGACTACAACATTTCCAAGGACTCCGAGCAGCACGGCATCGGGGGGGCCAGCTCAGGCGCCATCGCGGCGTTCTCGGTCGCCTGGGAGCGCCCCGACCAGTTCCGCAAGGTGATCAGCATTGTCGGCAGCTTCGTCAACCTCCGCGGCGGCGACGTCTACCCGGAGCGCGTGCTGGCCAGCGACAAGAAGCCGATCCGCGCCTTCTTCCAGGACGGGCGGAACGACAACCGCGGCGTCGGCCGGAACGGGGAACACGACCCCAGGCGCGACTGGTTCCTTCAAAACGTTCGACTGGTCGATGCCCTGACCAAGAAGGGCTATGACGTGAATTACGTGTGGGGCATCGGGCAGCACGGGACGAAGCAAGGGGGCGCCATCCTTCCCGACATGATGCGCTGGCTTTGGCGCGACCATCCGGTATCGACCGACGCCAAGGACGAGGTCGAGCGCTCCCTCCAGGGGCCGGCCGCGAAGGACAAAGAAACACCCGGGCCGAAGGACAAATAGCGGCCCCGCATCCCCCACCGGGTCGCGGCTGATGTACGACGCGATCCGCCTGGAGTCCGATCCCGCCGCCAACTCGCCGACGGGGCGGTTGTCCCTCGTTCCCAAGCGGAGCTTGGGAACGAGAGAAGTTGTCGCAGCCGGTTCGCCGAGGGTTTTCCAACCGGAGAGGCTACCCATGTCCATGCGTTCGGCGGCGCTCATCCTCACGAGTGCAAGCGCCTGCTGGCTTGCGACGGTCGAAGCCCGGGGCCAGGAGCGATTCGCTCCGCCGTCCTCGCCGCGCCGGGAATACAACTTCGACGCCGATTGGAGATTCTTCAAGGAGAGCAAGGACAGGGCCGACGGCGCCGAGGCGATGGATTTCGACGACTCCCAGTGGGAGACGGTAAGCACGCCGCACACGTACAACGACGTGGACAGCTTCCGCACGATCATCTCGCACGGCGGCTGCGATCGCGGCGTGTGGAAGGGCACGGCGTGGTATCGGAAGCATTTCAAGCTCCCGGACGCATCCGCGAAGGTGTTCCTGGAGTTCGAGGGCATGCGCCAGGCCGGGGAGATATTCCTCAACGGCAAGGCGGTGGGGCTGTCGGAAAACGGCGTCACCGCTTACGGCGTGGACATCTCGGACAAGGTCAAGTTTGGAGGTGCGGAGAACATCCTCGCCGTCCACGTCGATAGCCGGACGGACTACGCCGAGCGCGCGACCGGCGCCCGCTTCGAGTGGAACGTGAGCGACTTCAATCCCGTTTACGGCGGCATCAATCGCCACGTCCGGCTTCACGTCACCGGCCCCATCTACCAGACGTTGCCGCTCTATGACGGCCTAAAGACCACCGGCGTCTACGTCTATCCGACGAACGTCTCCGTACACGGCCGCACCGCGGACGTCACCGTGGAATCCCAGGTCCACAACGCCTCTTCGGAACCGGCCGCCGTTACGCTTTCGGCCGTGGTGGTGGATAGGGGAGGCATGGTCCGCGCCAGGTTCCAAGGCGACGCGGTGGACGTGGCGGCCGGGGCGCAGACGGTAATGAAGGCGACCGGGACGCTGAATGAGGTCCGTTTTTGGAGCGTGGACGATCCGTACCTCTACGACGTGTACACGGTGCTGACGGCCGGCGGCAAGGCGATCGACGTCAACAAGGTGACGACGGGCTTCCGGAAGACCGAGTTCAGGGGCGGCGTGGGCAAGGGCGGTGTCACTATCAACGACGAGTTCGTGTACCTCAAGGGCTTCGCCCAGCGGGCCAGCAACGAGTGGGCCGGCCTCGGGCAGGCGTACCCCGATTGGATGCACGACCTGACCGCGGAGCTAATCCGCTCCTGCCACGGCAACTACGTTCGCTGGATGCACGTGACCCCGCAGAAGGTGGATGTCGAGTCGTGCGACCGCTTCGGCATCGTGCAGATCGTCCCCGCCGGGGACAAGGAGCGGGCGGCGGAGGGGCGGCAGTGGGAGCAGCGCCTGGAGGTGATGACAGCGTCGATGGTGTACCTGCGGAACAGCCCCAGCATCCTGTTCTGGGAGGCGGGCAACAACGGGATTCCGGCCGCGCAGATGAAGCAGATGGTCGAGTTGGAGAAGCAGTGGGCCCCCCACGGCGGAAGGGCGATGGGATGCCGAACGCTGAACGACCCCGCGACGACGCCGATCGCCGAATACTTTGGCGTGATGATCGGACAGGACGCCCGGACGGACGCGCTGAAGACGCCGACGGCGATGTTCCGGGCCTACAGCGCGGAACGGCGGGATCGCGCCCCGCTGATCGAGGCGGAGGACTTCCGGGACGAGGGCGCCCGTCGTTTCTGGGACGACAGCTCGCCGCCTTACTTCGGGTTCAAGAAGGGGGCCAAAGACGCCTACGGTTGGAACTCGGAGACGTTCGCCCTGGCGGCCGCGGGCCGTTACTGGGCCTACTGGACGAACAGAATCTCGAACACCGACCCGGACCATTCCAAGTGGTCCGGCTATGCGTCGATCTACTTCTCGGACTCGGACGCGGACGGCCGACAGCAGTCCAGCGAGGTGGCGCGGGTCAGCGGGAAAGTGGACGCGGTGCGCTTGCCGAAGCCGATCTATTTCACCTACCGCGTGATGCAGAACCCGGAACCGGACATCCACATCCTCGGCCACTGGACGTACCCAGAGGCGACGCGCAAGACGGTGTACGTGATCGCCAACACGCAGGCGGTCGAACTGTGTTTGAACGGCCAGTTGTTGAAAAAGAACTCGACTCCCAGGGACGGTTATGTTTTCGCCTTTCCCGATGTCAAGTGGGAGCCGGGGACGCTGACGGCCATCGGGATCAACGACGGCAAGGCGGTCGCCCGGCACGAGCTGGCGACTGCCGGGCCGGCAAGGCGGATCAAGCTCACCCCTATTGTCGGGCCGGCGGGGTTGCTGGCGGACGGCGCGGACGTGGCGCTCATCGACGTGGAGGTCGTGGACGATCAGGGCCGCCGCTGCCCAACGGACGACGCGCGCGTCGATTTTGCCGTCACCGGGCCGGCGATCTGCGCGGGGGTTACAATAGCGGCAAAACTGCATCGACCAATAACCTCTATCTGAACACGGAATGTGGCGTCAACCGCGTCGCGGTTCGGTCCACTCTCAAGCCCGGGACGATCACCGTCACGGCGACGCGGGACGGGCTGGAGAAGGGAACGGTGGAGATTGAGGCCAAACCAGTAACGTTGAAGGACGGCCTGGCGGAAACGCAACCGAACCGTTTGCCGGCGCCGTCGCGCTGACGGCGCGGCGATCTATTGACGGACATCCCAAGTCCGACGCCAGCCGATGGTTCGCCCCTGGAGATAGTCAATGCAACGGCCGGGGCCACCTTCGGGTCATCCTTCCTTCAGGGCTTCACCTCCCTAAAGGCTCCGGCGCGCCGGCCCAGGGGCCGGCCGCCGACGCCCAGGTGGTTCCGACGCGAATCTCGTCAATGGTCTGTCGCGCCGCGCCAAGGAGATGGCCGGCGTCAACATGCGCCTGACAGCCGGCGGCCTCCGCGAGCTGCACTGGCGCCCCAACTCCGACGAGTGGCAGTATTTCGCCCAGGGCAGGGGCCGGATGACGGTGTTCTTCAACGGCGGCAAGGCCCGCACGGCGGACTTCAACGCCGGCGACGTCGGTTACGTGCCGCGGACCTTGGGCCACTACATCGAGAACACGGGCGACGAGGATTCTGGTCTTCCTGAAGATGTTCAAGACGGATCGCTACCAGGACTTGTCGCTCTCGGAATGGCTGACGCACACGCCGCCGGAACTGGTCCGGCAGCACCTGCCGATCAGCGCGGAGACGCTGGCCGCGATCCCGAAGGATAAGCCCGTCGTCGTGCCGTGACGGGGCCGGCCATCGACGCCGCCCACTCGGGCACGCGGCGCGAGGAGCTGCGACTGGTCTCCTTGCCGCGGAGGACGATGAGCGGCCGCGGGGACGTTGAGGCGATGGAACGGTTCACCAGCCGGCTGAAACGCACGGCGCCGAACGCCGACTTCCTGGAGGGCCTGCTCGGTCGTGGCCATCCGCACTTGGCGGCGCTCCGTTGACGCGCCCTGAACGGGTAGTCACAGCAGACCAACCAAAAGCCGCGCTTGTCGATGGCCGTGGTGATGAAGTCCAGAGCGACTCACCCGTATCCGCGACCGCCGTCGGCTGTGCGGCCCCGCTCATTTCGCCGGCTTCTTCGAGTAGACTTGGTCCAGGAAGAGGTAGCGGTCGCGGTGACGCTCCGGCTCGGCCCGCGAGTTCACGTCCAGCCGCATGAACTGCACCGCGTCGCCGGCGTTGGCGGCAGGCCACTTCGGCAGGTCCGGGCCGTTGGGGTCGCCCGTCTTCACGAAGTTGGCGAAATACGCCTGCATGACCTTCGAGACCTTGTAGTCGTCCGCCGTCCAGGCGTAGACCTTGTTCGTGGCGAGGTCGCCCAGCGCGTACTCGATCTCGGCCGAATGCACTGCGCCCCGGGCCGGCGGCGTCTGCGGCCGCGGGCGTGCGAAGAGGTATCGGTAGACCGCCTTGCCGCCGGTCTTGCCGTGCAGGTCGGCCCACTTCCATGTGCCGTAGGCGATGAACCGGTCGCTTGCCAGGTCGCCTGCCGCCTGCTCGACGTCCCTGTCGTCGTCGGCCGGGTAGAGCTTCAGGATGTCCCCGGCGCGGTCGCCGTACAGCCGCTTCACCGCCTCGGCGTAGTTGTCGCGCGTCGGCTTCTCCCGGCCCAGGACGCCCTGCCAGCCCGCCTCCTCGGAGTTCCAGCCCACCAGCAAGGGCACGCGCGCCTGCTTGCCGGCGGCGAAAACGTCCGCCGGCGGCTCGGTCAGGAAGTAGCCGTCGATGGCCACGGGGAAACGCCCCACGCCCGCGCCGACTTTGGCCTTCAGCAGGTCGTCGGCCGGCATCTTGCGGAGGTCCGCCAGGGACTTCGCACCCACGTTGGCCGCGAACTTGACCCCCGCCTGCTCCGCCTCGGCCAGCGGCACGGGCGTCAGCGTGCCCATCAGGGAGCCGCTCTCGCCGATGGCCCCGGCGAACAGGTCTTTTGACAGCGGAGAGGCCATCTGGGCGCAGACCGACAGCGACCCGGCCGATTCTCCGGCGATGGTGAGCTTCTCCGGGTCGCCGCCGAACGCCGCGATGTTGCGGCGGACCCAGCGCAGGGCCTCGGCCTGGTCCATCAGCCCGTAGTCGCCGGAGGCGTGCTGCGGGGACTCCTTCGTCAACTCCGGGTGGGCGAGAAAGCCGAAGACGCCGAGCCGGTAGTTGACCGTCACGGCCACGATTCCCTTGCCGGCCATGCTCGCGCCGTCGTAGCGCGGCTCCGAGCCGTCGCCGGCCACGAAGCCGCCGCCGTAGAAGTAGACCAGCACCGGCAGCCGCTCGTCGCCGGATTTGGCGGGCGTCCACACGTTGAGGTAAAGGCAGTCCTCGCCCATGCCGTCGGAGCGGAAGACCATATCGCCGAAGAGCGGCAGCTGCATGGCGCGCGGCCCGAACTTGTCGGCCTTGCGGACGCCGTCCCAGTCCTTGACCGGCTGGGGCGGCTTCCAGCGCAGGTCGCCGACGGGCGGCTGGGCGAACGGGACGCCCTTGAACGCGCGCACCCCGTTCTCGTCCGTGACGCCCTCAATGACGCCGTTGGCAGTTCGCACGCGGTCGTCGGCGGAGCCGTAGCCGGTCGAGGTCGCGCCGAGCGCGATGGCCAGGGCGAACGAAGCGAAGATGACTACCTTCATGGCGCGCCTCCAATGCCGATGAGCGGGATGCCCTGGCAGTGATTCTACGCCGCGTCCGCCGCTTGCCCATGAGAGCGGCTGAAAGGGCCGCAACGACCTGATCGTTCCCAGCGGCCTGTAACCCGTCGAGACGCCCTGGAAGGGTAGTCGTGGCGGCCGCCTCCGCCGTCGCTCAAACTTTACGGGAGGCGCGCCGATGCTCCTCCTCCGCCAGGAGCCGGAGCCGTTGGAGCGCCCTCTCCGGGCCGCGCTGGAACTCCCCGGCGAGGAGCCGTTCGAGCAGTCTTCCCCTCCACCCGGGAGGGACTGAGAAGTTTCACCCGAAACTGATGCGGCACCGGCCGGGCCCAGCGGCGCCATCGTCACCGTCTCGTCGTTGCTCATGCCGAACGGCAGCCGAATCAGCGCGCGCATCCGGTGCGCGACCGAGTCCACCTCAAGCACGTCGAAGGTGGATTTGAACATCCCGAAAGGGCCGGCTGACAGCTCAAGCCGTTGCCCCGGCGAAAGCGGCCCCGGGGGCGTCACGCGCCGGGTCCGGGCGTCCCACCACTCGTCGAGGCGCGGGGTCCAGCAGGGACCAGGCCACCTCGACCGGGGCGTCCGCGACGCACGTCGGGCAAGCCGTGGGCGGCATGGCGACCTCCTCTGTCCGGGCGGCGCCTCGACAGGCGCCGCAGAAAGGATAGGGAGCAACCGGCGAGCCGCCCCGACGAGTTCAGACCGCGGCGTCGGCGATCCTCATTCTCAGTTCGCCCACGTCGTACCAGCCGACTTTGACGCGCAAGATCGGCACGCCCGCCGAAGCGAGGGCGTCGTCCTTGAAGCGGTCCCGGTCCCGCACCTCCTGCCGCCGGTGGCTCTTGTCGTCCAGCTCGACGACCAGCCGCACTTCGGCCGTCGTGGCGTCGGCCAGGACGAAGTCGAGGTGCATGCCGCTGGCCGGCGCCCCGTACTCGCGCCACGCCTTGTCCGGCACGTTCACCACGTCCAGGAGGCGGACCTTCACGAACGCCGTCATGCCCTGCGGCACGGCCTGGAGCAGAACGCGGTAGAATCGCTGCTCGGCCGGCGTCAGCAGCGACGGTCGCTTGACGTACGGCAGGCGCGGGCGAGGAGGACGGCGCCGGCCGACGACGCGCCACAGCAGGACGACGACCAGCGTCAAGGCGACAGCGGCCAGGGAGATGTAGAGCGGGTCCATGAGGCCAGCTTGCCATCTGCGGGGCCGTCCGCACAAGCGTGGTAGGGCGCCGCCGCTGTACTTCCGCCGCGGTCGTCGCTGCGCCTGCAGATCCCGTGGTACAGATAGAGGGCAACCTTGCCGACGCGAATGCGGTCGGCGCCGCGCTTTCGGCAGGCCAAGTGCAATTCCTGGTGCAAAAGTTTTGCACCACATTTGCACTAGCTGCCCTTTCGCGGCTCTCGGGTCGAGACACAACCTGCTGAAATTCAAGCGGTTGCGTCCAGTCACGGGGACGCCAAGAAGTAAGAGCGGAGAGGGAGGGATTCGAACCCTCGGAAGACTTTCGTCCTCACCGGTTTTCGAGACCGGCCCGATCGGCCGCTCCGGCACCTCTCCGAAGGACGCAGAAGCCGTCCTCCCCCGCATTCTAGCAGCCCAGCCCCCCGCCGACAATTTACCCTCCACCCCGCCGCTTGCATCCCGCTTGAAGAGTGGCTCCCTCTGTCCGCCGAGAGTGGCTCCCTCTGTCCGCCGCCGGCCGCGGGCCGGGAAAATCGCCGAAGGAGACGAAAAGCCTCCTTTCTGCGTAAGGTCTTTCGCATCAAGGGCTTGGGCCTAGACGGAAGATGACGGCCGCACCGGGCCGGAAAGCCGCTCAATTGTGAATCTTTGGTGAAGATCGCAAGTCTTGTTCCTGTTGGATCTTACGCCTGCGCTGGCACCCCCCCTCGCGCGACCCTCCGACGTGCTGGTAGGAGCAGCGCGGTGCGCGCCGTTTCGGGCTGGACTTCCCCGCCCCGGTGCGCCGCAACAGGAGGGACTATCATGTCCAAACGACCCATCGCTCTGCCCGTCAACCCCGCCGGTATACCCGAGGAACTCCGGCTCGTACCGTCCTGGCTGTGCTGGCGCTACCACGCGGTGCCCCCCCAGGGCGCTGGAGCAAACTGCCGATCAGCCCGGTCTCCCGCCAAGCGATGGACTGCGACAAGGGGGAGGGGCTGGCCCCATTCGACGCCGCCATGGCGGCCTACGAGGCGATGCGACTGGCGCCGGAAGCCAGCCGGCTGGACGGCGTGGGCCTCGCGCTTCGCGGCACGGGGTTCGTGGCGATCGACCTGGACCACTGCGTGGACGAGGCCGGCACGCTGGCGGACCACGCCGCCGAAATGGTCCGCGTCTTCAAGTCCTACGCCGAGTCGTCCCCCAGCGGCCGGGGCCTCCGTATCATGCTGCGCGGGCAACTCCCGCCCGGAAGGCGGAAGATCCGGGAGCCGGTCGCGGTCGAATTCTTCGACTCCAACTACGTGACGCTCACGGGCAGCCCGGTGGGAGAGGCGGCCGGCATCAGAGAGCGCCAGCGTCTCCTCGACAAGCTCTACGACGCCCTGTTCGGGCGGCAGAAGGCCGTGCCCACGGGGGCGCTGGTCAAGGCCGCCGGCGAGGCCATGACCGATGAGCAGATCCTCGCGAAGGCGCGGGCCGCCAAGAACGGCGAACTCTTCGATCGCTTGTGGCGTGGCGAGTGGCAGGACCGGTTCCCGTCGCAGTCCGAAGCCGACCTGGCCCTGGCGGCGCTCCTGGCCTTCTGGTGCCGGGGTGAGCCGGCCCTCATCGACCGGCTGTTCCGCCAGTCCGGCCTTTACCGGCCGAAGTGGGAGCTGGACGCCTACCGGGAGAGGACCATAAGCCGCGCGGTCGCGAACTGCCCCGGCTTCTACACGCCCAGCACCGAACTCGTCGTCAGCCGGCCGGAACCGCCCCAGGAGGAAGTGGACGACCCCTTCCGACTGGCGGCCGCCGTGTTGCGGAAGTTCCGACACCCCGCTGGCAATGCCCTGGTGAACTGGCGAAACGAGTGGTACGTCTGGGCCAAGGGCGCGTACCGGGTCGTGCCCGACAATGAACTGAAAGCAGAGTGCTTTCGGACCGTCCGCGAAGAGTATGAGTTCGAGTACCAGGAGAAGCTCGACCGCTTCGCGCCGAACGACCCGCGACGACAGGGGGTTGTGGTGAAGAAAGTCAATCTGGCAGCGGTGACTACGGCGCAGGAGGCGCTCGCCAGCCTGGTGACGCTGCCGGGGACCATCGAGCCGCCTGCCTGGCTGGGGGGCGATGGCCCGTACCCTGCCAGGGAGCTGCTGTCCTGCCCGAACGGCCTGGTGCATTTGCCGTCCATGGCAGCTGACAAGGAGGGCTTTACCCCGGCCACGCCCCGCTTCTTCTCGACCGCTGCCTTGGACTTCGACTTCGACCCGAACGCGCCCGAGCCGGTCGAGTGGCTGCGGTTCCTTGCGGCCCTGTGGCCGGACGACGCGGCCTCCAGAGAGCGCTGCAAGAGTGGTTCGGCTACTGCATCACGCAGGACACGAGCCAGCACAAGATGCTCATGCTGGTGGGGCCGAGGCGCGCCGGCAAGGGCCGCATCGCCGCCATCCTCAGCCGGCTGGTCGGGCTGCCGAACGTCGCCGGGCCGACTTTGGCCGGCTTCAACAGCAACTTCGGCTTGTGGCCCCTGATCGGCAAAACGTTGGCCGTCATCGACGACGCCCGCCTGTCCGGGCGCCTCGACAGCGCGGTCGTGGCGGAACGCCTGCTCACCATCTCCGGCGAGGGGTACATCCAGATCGACCGCAAATTCCTGCCTCCGGTGACGACGAAGCTGCTCACGCGGATCATGCTCTGCACCAACGAACTGCCGTGGCTGCCGGACAGTTCCGGCGTGCTTCCCAGCCGGTTCATCGTCCTGCGGCTCACCGAGAGCTGGTACGGCAGGGAAGACACCAAGCTGTTGGACCGGCTGTTGCCGGAGTTGCCCGGCATTCTCTTGTGGGCGATCGAGGGCTGGAAGCGGCTACAGCGGCGCGGCTTCTTCGTCCAGCCCGGCACAGGACGGGAACTTCTGGAGCAGATGGAGAACGTCTCCAGCCCGGTTTCGCAGTTCGTTCGCGAGCGTTGCACAGCGGAAGCGGGAGCGCGGGCGGCCACGGACGAACTCTGGGAGGCGTGGCAGCGCTGGTGCGGCGAGGAGCGCCGGGATCCCGGTTCGCCGTCGTGTTCTTCAAAAACCTCCTGGCTGTCGTGCCCGCGCTGCGAAAGGTCCAGCCGCGCGAATACGACCGCCGCTGGCGGGGCTACGAGGGCCTGAAAGTAGTGCCGGCGACCGACGTTTAGCAGGCTGTTCTGCGGGGCCGTGGCAATGAAGAGCCACGGCCCCTGTTGGGTTTCCACTGTGCTACCTACCAGGCTGGCACACCCAGGCACAGCCTCTTCCGAACCGCTCCCCGTTTTCCCGACCCCCAACCAAACGCGAAGAACACAGGGAGAGAGGAGCCTGTGCCTGGTTGTGCCTGCGCCGGGCTGCGCGTCGGCGGCTGGCGGGGTGGGCTTCTGGGCGCTTGCTCTCCTGCTCGGTGCCGCACGGCGCCAGGCGTCGTCCCCGTTGGCGATGGGCGCACGCGTAGGCCGATCAGCGACCTATTCCTCCGGCGACACGACGCTCCAGACTCCTGAACCACCGGAGGAACTTCCTGTGCCCCAGCAACCGCCATGCATCGCATACTGCTTGTCGTACACCCCGCTGCTGCGCGGCGAGCCGGGCGTGGACCTGGCGGAAGAGGTCCGCCGCCGCCCGGAGCCGCTTGCGGCAGATCCTCTCACGCACCGTCTCTGGCCTCGCAACCGCATGCCTCTGGCTCATGCAGGACGACAGCCCCGTGCCGGTCTTCGTCCACGAGCGCGGAAGCGAGATTCACGCCCATTTGCTGGAATGGGCCGAGAACGATTCGACCGGCTGGTTCACTCTCTATCTCGCCGACCTGCCGGACGATCCGCCCGGCTATCTCGTCGTGCTACAACCACGCATCGACCGTTCCGTTGAGCGATTCAAGCGCCGTTCCCGCCTGGCCTTCTGGACGAAGCGACCATCGAGGTCATCTTCTCGCCGTTGTACTTCGTCGGCGCGGGGGCCAGCTACCGGACCCTTAAGGACAGGATCGGCCCCACGTCCCGCCTGGGCATCCTCGACGCGCGAGACTTCCACGCCGACAAGCCGGGAGACCTGGACGTTCAACGCGTCCGGATGCTCGGCCCCTTCACCGTAGGCGACCTGGCCGATCTGGGCGGCGTCGAGGCGTTCATGCGGAGCGCGGCCACGCTGCTCCACTGACCAATGATCGTGCGTCAATGGAGAGACCATAGGTCCGAAGCGAATGGCTCGCAGGAGAGCTTACAAGGCATCCCGTACCGGAGGGGAGTGTGATCAAGGTCGGCCACGATCAATGCCACCCCGCCCCACCGGCGGTCGGCGCAAATGAAGGGGCCAGGTACGCGTCGGCCGGCCTGCACCGGCCACTTGACGCGGGGCTGTCAGGAACTGACAATGACAGGACGGGTAGCACCGTCCTCTTCGGTACAGACGTACAAGGCCACACGGGCGTCCTGCGCAATCGGGACGTGCGCGTGGCCTTTTCGCGTTTACAGATGGGGCCGCTCCGCGTGGCCTTGCGGACGGTGCTACCCGGAGCGAGACCAGCGGGCGGCCCCACCATTTCATCCTACGGCCTGCGAACGCCGCCGCGAACAGGTTCCCCAGATCCAGCGGCGCGAGGGCCGGCCCAGGGACAAACGCGGCCCATGGCCAAAGACCATTTCATCGCTAAGCTCGTTCCGGGCGGCGGCCCTGACCCTGCGGCGGAACTGCGACACATCGCTGAGCAGGCCGGCGGCGCCGCGGACGGGACGGCCTGGTTCGCCACGCGCCTCGGCCAGGGGTGGTCGTCCATGCCGGATTCCGTCTGCATCCTCTTCTACGTCGATGAGGCGAACGGCGGGATCGAAGCCCTCGTGGCCCGGCTCCGCCGGCGGCAGGACCAGATGCCGAACGACCAGGCCGTGCAGGAACTCCACCGGGGGCAAGGGTCGTTCCCACTCTGGTGGCAAGTCGCCGATCCGCATCTCATCCACCTTCCTTCCCTTGAAGTAATCCCAGGACGATCCAACGAGGGCAGGCGGGCTTCGGAGACCTTCGGGGGGCAATCGACCTTCGCCTACTGGTCCTTCGACGACCTGGCCGGCGTGGGCGATCTCTTCACGCGCCTCGTCAACTGCTTGCAACACGGAGAAGACGCCCAGGCCGTCGCAGTACCGCCAGGGGCTGCGGAGGGGGAGGCGATGAGCAGGCAAGCAGCGGACCAGGCAGCGATGGAGGTCAACGCGGGGGAAGTAGGACTCGACGCCACCAAGGCCGCCGTCGCGCCTCGTCCCCCACCGAAGGGAGAGAAATCGCCCAAGGGACTGGTCTTGCGGCAAGCGCTGCCCGGCGCTCTGACGGGCGGCCCGACCCTCTGCGTCGGCCTGGACTTCGCCTGGTGGGGAGGCGGCGGCGACGCGCTCGCAGACCGACACCCTCTTCTTCGCCACGATCCACCCCGACCACGGCGGACCCCTCGGCATGCGCCGCGTCCTGCTCGACTCCACCTACGACCCGGACGCACCGGACACGGCACCCAACTGCGACCCCGACGCCGCCCTGGTGCTACGGGCCGTCGGAGAGGTCGTGGCGTCGCACCGGGGCGACGGCCTCGTGGTTCTGGCCGTGGACGCGCCGCTGCGGGCGCTGGATCGGCCCTACCTCGCGCGCCGCAACCGCAGGGTTCCCGGCGGCACGGAGCGCCGCCAGTGCGAGCGGGCGGCGACGGAGGGGCAGCGCGGCGACAACGGCCGGGACGGCTGGAAGGGCGTCTGGAACGTCCAGGCCGGCGCCGGTGGCCTCGCGAGTGGCGGCGCCGTGGCCGGCCTGCAAGGGCTGGGCTTCGGTCTGTACGAGGCCCCGGATCGGCCGCCCGGCCAACGCATCCTGTTCGAGTGCTTCCCCGGCGAGGCGCTGTGGCGCTGGGGGCGCGCGGCCGTTTCGGCGACGCCCTGCCGGGCGAGGCCAAGGAATACAAGGCCGAGCGGTTCGCCGACCCCCGGCTGTGGGGCCGGCCGGCCGCCGGGGGCTGGCGGCCGTGGCCGGAGGTCCTGAACTGGGTCCATCGGGGGCTGTACGGCTTCGGCGTCGCGGAGGTCGTGGCGCGCCGCAGCGCGGCTTCCACCGCTGGATGACGGAGTTGACACGGTACGTGCTGTCGGACCCGCTTATCATGGATGCGGAGGGGCGGCGGGCACGCCGCGGCAAGCCGCTGGACGACTTGGTGGAGTCCATGAACTGCTTTCTGACGGCGGTTGCGTTCGCGCGGGGCCGCGCCCACGTCTGGCTTGGGGACGATCCCAGGGACGGCCACATTATCGGCCCTGGTCTGTAGTTGGATACGGGCGCGCCCGCAGCAACAAGCCAAAACCATCCTTGCGACGGGCAAGCCCCCCCCTTGACGGCGACACATGTAGGGTGGTCCCTACCCGGACGATAGGCACCGGTCGATCCCACCCACGACAGGACGGGCAGGTAGGCTGGCGATTGCAACCCCGGAATGCGACAGGGGAGGTCTACCATGGCAAAGGGCGATAGCGTGGTCGTGAACTGCCCTCACTGCGGCAAGCCGAGCAGCTACAAGCTGCGCGGCGACAACGTCAACCAGGTCGATGCTTGCAGGCACTGCTCGAAGAACTTCACCATTTGCGTAAGCAGCGGCCAGGTACGGGACGTTCGCAAGTAGCCATTCTCGACCAGAAGGCACAGGCTTTGCGGATTGGTTCGGCGCCCATCCGAGGGCATGACGATGGCAAGCAACTGGCACTACGCGCGGGACGGGCAACGGTTCGGGCCATTCTCGTCCTCCCAGCTGCAGCAACTGGCCGCCGCCAAGCGCCTTCTGCGTACCGACACGGTATGGAGGGAAGGCATGCAGGAGTGGCAGCCGGCCGTTTCGATCAAGGGCCTGTTCAGCGTCCAAGCGACGGAGGACGGGGTACAGCCCGGTGCGAACCGGCGCGGCTCCCCGCCGCCGCAGAAGCCGGGTCGGTCCCGTGAACCCAAGCCTTCGCCAACCGCCTACGCCCTGTCACAACTCCGGCCGGGCGAAGCGGCGGAAGGAAACCGCCCGCAACCTTTTCGGCGTTTCAGGGCCTTCATTCTCGGCGGCGTCTGCGGCCTTGTGGTGGGGTTGGGCATGGGCGCCGTCGTCACGCTGGGCGTCGTCGGCTACAGCGGCGGAACGACGGGGAAGGCCGACGCCCCAGGCCCGGCCTCGCCGCAGAACGCGGGCCAGCCCGAAAAGGGAAAGCCGCCTGCCAAAACTTCGGCCATGACCAGAGACGAGTTCAGGGCGAAAGTGAAGGGCTTCAAGAAGGGCCTGCCCAATGGGCCGGGCTGAACGGCGTTCGTGCGATGTTAACCAAGGACGAGTTCTACGAGACGTTCGGAAAGCCGGTGCGGACTGAAACCGTGGGCGAAAGCATCTACTGGTATTGGAAGTGCCAGGACGGAACGGTGAGGGTCGAGTTCGTGCAGGTGCCCATCGGGGACGAGTTGGTGTTGCTTAACGGCATCGACGACGACTAACGAATCGGATCGCTTGAGGTAGGCGGGTGCGACATCAATCCGTGGAGGCTCAAGCCATGGTGCAGAAC
This sequence comes from uncultured Planctomycetaceae bacterium, assembly GCA_963771935.1. Taxonomy (GTDB): domain Bacteria; phylum Planctomycetota; class Planctomycetia; order Gemmatales; family Gemmataceae; genus UBA4732. The sequence goes on from CAVYVK010000011.1 coordinate 1,426,467, forward strand.
TGGTACTACGCCGATGGGAAGCAGCGACTCGGCCCGTTCACCGCAGTGCAGCTCCGGCAACTTGCCGCGGCCGGTCGCGTGCAGCTGGCCACCATGGTCTTGAAGGAAGGGACCGAACGTTGGGCGCCGGCCAGTTCCGTCCGCGGGCTTTTCCCCGCCGCGCCGCAGGCCAGCATTCCGCCACAGCCTCCCGCCGCGCAGGCCGGCTCCATCAAGGGACCGTTTCCCCGCACGCCCGGCCCCAGGCCCGCCGCTCCACCGCCCCCGCCGCAGGGTGGCGTCCTCGGCGAGGCGAAAGGACTGTTAAAATCGGTGGGCAAGGCGATCGCCGCCAGGCGCAAGACGCCGCAACGTCGGCCCGGAAGGCGGCAGAAGCGAAGGCAAAATCTCTTGCACGTCGGGCGACCGCGACCCAGCCGGCGGATGCATTGCCCAGGCGCTCAAAGCGACGACTCTGGCCGTGGCTGGCCGGAACCATCGCAGTGGTCCTGTTCTTGGGACTGTGCTTGAGTCTGGCCGTCATCGGTCTAGGAATCCATTCCGTCTCTCAGATTGACTGGAACAAACCCGCAAACCCGCAGAGCGCTGCGGTACACGAAACGTCGCTCCACGCTTCCGAACACCAGGCGTTGAACCCGATGCTCAAGGATGGCCGGCACAACCTCCTGGAAGGCGAGAGGCCGTGGGAACCTGTGCCGAAGACGGCCAGGGACCGACCAGACATACGTACCTGGTCATCCGGCAGGAACGCGCTCTTGATTAAAGGGCCGGTTGAGGATGTCACGCGGGTCATCGTCCTCATCGATGTGAGCGCAGAAGAGGATAGGCTGACGGGACTGGCCATGGTCGTGGGGCTTCAGCAAGGGCTGTTCTCACCTGACCGATTCGACGAGGGGATGGGCCTGGAACTCTTGCAATGGATGGGAGAGCAATTCACTAAATTTGGGTCGTCAAACGGTGAGGCGGTGAGAGCGGTACGAGAAGTCGGGGACGTGGACATCGTCCTTACAGTGAAAAAGGGGAGCATCGTCGTCCAGTTCCGGCCCAAGTCCGCCTCAGATGACTTCACCGGGCCGGAGTAGCCGGAGAGGAGGAGAAGCACGACTCTCTGACCACACTACTGACCGGGACGCCGGGGTAAGGAGTCTTGTATGTCCGTCTTGTCGCTGCCGCCACACCTGCCCGAACCGTTCCCCGACACGGAGGCGTACGCGCGGTCCTACGAGTTCATCCGTCTCGTGGACGACGTTTACCACGGCGACCCGGACGACTGGCGCGAGGCCCGCATCCCGCCCGGCCAGCCCGCCGAGGCGGTCTACCGGCGGCTGGCGACCGCGCCTGACTTCGAGTACGCGGGTTATTTGACCCGGACGCGCGTTCGCTACGCGCCCGGCTGGGACGCGGGCGCACACGTCATCGGCAGCAAGCCCTGCTGCTTCCACAGCCACCCGACCGAGCACCCGCACGCCGACCTGCCCTCCGCCAAGGGCCTATACAGCTTCCTGAGGTACAGCCAGCTGCGGCACGTCGTCGTTGGTCGCTCGACCATTTGGGTGTTTGACAAGACGCTGCGTACCTTGGCGGCGGTGGAGAGGCTGAACGCCTTCGAGGCTCGCCACCTGGTAGCGGCGGTTGCGAGAGTTGGGTTCGAGGACTACCAGTGGTACGCCCTGTCGCGCGTCGGCTGTAAGCTGCCCAGGGTCCGGCCCGAAGCGTACCGGCGGGCGTGGCTGGAGTTGGCCGAGAACGTGCTGGGGATCAAGGTCACCCGGATCGAACGCGACGAAAAGGAATGAGTCACAGGGATCGCGAGGGACGCCGGTGGACGAAACGATCCGCGTGCAGAGCGGCAGCCTGACTGTAGAGGGCAAGTTCCTGCGCTTGAGGGCGCGTGATATGGAGGTCGAGATCACATTCCCGTACCGTGGCGTCTCGCGCGGGCTGAACCTGATGATCGTCCCGTGGGCGGGTTTCGCCAGCCGGCTGTACGCGAAGGGCCGCCAACTCACTCCCAGGGGAAAGGCGGTAGCCGAGGGCTTGCTGATGGACATCTACAAGTCATGCTGGGACGCCGAGCAGGACGAGGAGCGGTAGCCCCGCCATGACCACCGACGCAGACAGAGCCGGACGGCCCGAACACGCTCCGTCGGCGACAGGGCTGCCAGACCAGGCGGGCTGCGGGGGCGGTGTCCTGGTGCCCCTGGGACACCGCGGTCCCTCGCTGCCAGACTATGGTGCGGCGGTCCGGGTCACGCAAGGCCCTGGTCATGCGGGCGTTGGCTGGGGCGGCGTCGGCGCGGCGTCCTGAGGACCGCTAGGACACGCCCTTTGGCGGAGGCGAGAAGCGGGAGAAGACCTAATGCCCGCTCTGAATAGCTCGCACCAGGTCGAACAGACGGTCTGGTATACGCACCCCTGGTGGCATGGCCGCCGCCATAATCAATCATGCCGGCGGGGCGGCGGGGCGTTGCACAGGTCGCGTATCCTCGGACGGAGTTTATAGTGGGGGATTACTCCGCGGCGTAGCGTGCGACCCGCACCCCCGACCGGCCGCCGGCCGTCGCGGCGCTCCGCGGCCCTCCTCCGGCCCCACAATGGACGGGAGGCCCCGCGCCGTCCCGCCCATCTAGACGGCCTCCGCGGGCCGGGGGATGGCGTCTTCGGGGTCGTCCCATTCGTCGGGGGACGGCGGTGCGTCGGCGGCCGGCCCGTCGCACAGCAGCGCCAGGGAGGCCGGGTCGTCCAGCAGCAGGTCGAAGGCCCGCCCCAGGCCGGTGATGCGGTACTGCGACGGGACGCCCCTGGAACCCCCCTCCTGCCGCCGCCTCTGCACCGTCTGCTGCAACAACTCCCATTTCTCCGCCTTCCGGCGCTTCGACCCCTGCTTGCGCGTGATGAAGCGGACTTTAAAGCGCCGCAGCTGCCGCCAGTCCGGCGGGGGCCGGCCCGTCACCAGGCGTACCGTCTCCAGCCACTGGCCGTCCGTCAGTCTGATTACCCCTTCGTCGGTCTCCAACGCCTTGTGGAGAACCCACAGCAGCAGGGCCGACACGAACGGCTTGTCGTGGTCCGAGAACGTTCCCCCGCCGGCCGCCTGGCCCGCCTGCTGCCCAGAAGCAGAACGGCCCTCTTCTTCATGGAGAGAAGGACAGTGCCTCCGGCCCTCCGGCGGCGTGGTCGTGCCCCCGCCAGGGAGGAATTGTCGCCCGACCCTTCGGCCGCACACGAAGCGGTCGAAGGCGGGCAGGGAGTCCCGGTGCCGCCGGATGAGCGTCCAGTGGTCGCCGGCCGGGGCGCGGGGGGACAATTCCCCGTCGTCGAGCCGGCGGATGGTGCGGTCCCGGCAGCGCACGCCCTCGCGTTTGGCGGCGTCGAGCGGGGTGGTCATCAGCGGGGCGTAGCGCTCCAGCCACAGGTCCGTCGCCTTCGTGACCGTCGCGGCGGTCACGCCCTTGTTGAGGAGGGCGAGGGTCACGCGGGCCGTGGCCGCGTCGCGCTGGCCCGGCCCGGTGATCGGGAAGCGCTCGATCATTTCCGCCGCCAGGGCGGAGACCGTGGCCGCCGAGTTCGCCGAGTCGCCCCAGCTCCGGTGGCCGTAGGCCCCGGCGCGGAGACGCCCGGCGACGAGTTCCTGCAGCCGGGCGTCCGGGTCGGCGCACACGGGGGCCGGCTCCGCGGCCAGCCGCAGGGCGAGGGCGGCGTCGCGGAGGCGGTGCGCCAGGACGGCGGACTTGTGGTCGCGCTTCCACGACCACGGGCCGCGGAACTGGTCCCCCAGGCCGAGCCTGGCGCGGGCGGTGGTCTTGTCGAGGCAGGCCAGGTTGCCGGTCTCGCGAGTCACGGCCAGCAGGAAGGCGTCGTGTTCCTCCTGCGACACCGGGCGGCCGAAGATCGTCCAGACGTGGTACCGGCCGGGGCCGGACTCCTCCAGCAGGGTCCACAGGGCGTGCGGCAGCCGGCCGGCGACCTCCAGGTGCGCCGCGTAGGCCGTCCCCGCGTCGGCCCGCGCCTGGGCCGCGCTCGTCTTCCGGCCGTGCGCCCGCGCCTCGATGTCGTGGGCCGCCCAGCGGTACTGCCCCTGCCGGCTCCGCGACCAGAAGCCGAAGCCGAGCCGGTGCTCGTCCACCAGGGCGGGCGTGAACAGGTAGGGCAGCGCCGCGTAGTTGCGGAAGTCGGTTCCGGAGAACGTGACGGCGCCGACGGCGCATTGGCGCTGCGACCCGTCGCGGGGCGGGTAGGCGACCCAATGGGGGTTGCCGTTCAACAGGAGACGCCAGCAGGCTTGCCGCAGTTCGTCGGGGATGTGCGGAAGCTCGGAAGCGTTCATTGCGGCCACCAGATAAAGCAGAGCGGCGTTGGGGCCGAATGAGAAGCCGACCAACGCCGCCTCTGTTTGTGGTCGCGATCTCATTCCCGTGGCGGGCCGGCCCGCTTTGCCACAAACAGAGCCGGCTCTCGCTGGTACGTTTGCCCCAATACGGGCCGCACCCCGCCACATTCTGGCCGGCCGTCGCTTCCCCGACCGAACCGTGCCGCCGGGCGCGGGGCCGGTGTCCTGGTTCCCCTGGGACACCGCACCGCCGCCTAGGCCAACGCCCCCCGGCGACAGTGACACGGCGCGTGATGGTTCACCTGCCACGGGGCGCCGCAACGCCTCTCCACACTGACGACGGGAGCGACCAATGCCGCGAGGGATCAAGGGGTCGGGCAAGCCCAGGAACAACACGGCTGAGCCGGCCAAGCGCCGGCAGGGGAAGAAACCGCAGGACGCCGTTCTTGTGCCGGCCGCAGCGCCGGTGTCCCAGGACGACCGGGACACGGCCACCGGCGCTCGGCCCCGGAGCAGCAGGCCGAACAGAACGCCGCCGGGACGCGAGCGCCGGCCCCGGCGGGACCAACCCCGGATCGTGCGCCGGCGGTACACGACCGGGCATTGGCGGAAGCCGAGGCCGCCCTGGTCGCCAAGTACCCCGGCCAGCGATTCAAGCCCGGCTCGCTGTTGCCCAGCGGCAGCACGGCGGAGTTCGGCAACAAGCGGAGCGTCATCATCCTGTGCCGCGAGTGCGGGGCCGAGCGACGCATCGCGACCAGCGACGCGTTTCATACGGATCGGTGTCTGCCCTGCGGCAAGAAAGCCAAACGAGAAGCGCGGAAAACGACCAAAGGCGAAAGACAAACGGCCAATTCAACCCAACGAGGAACGACGTGAGCAAGCGACAAGAGCCGGAGACGATCATCTTGAGTTCGTACTGGCCCCTGTGCCCCGGCCGCGCCGATGCAGTCGAAGCCGTCGAACCGGGCCGCGTCGATGAGTTGGTGCGGGAGCTGAATGGCAGCTACCCGCCTGGCCAGGCGGAAGCCTGCCTGTGGACCGACCGCGACGGCCAGCCCGCCCCCGTCTTCGTGTTGGAGCGCGGGCGCGAGATCGCCGACCATCTCACCCGCTGGTCGGAAGGCCGGCCGTCAGACTGGTTCCAGCTCCACCTTGTGGAAGTCGGCCCCGGCTATGCCATCGCCCTCGTCCCCGACGCGGCGCGGGCCGTCGAACGCTGGAAGTCGTCCTGCTTGGAACGAGGCGACGAGTCGCCGCCGGGGGACGCCAGGTTCACGCTGTTTTTCCGGCCGCTGTTCTTTGTCGGCACGGGTCGCCGGGTTTTCGAGCAGGTCAAGGACCGGATAGGCGTCGTCTCCTGTCTGGGCGTGCTGGACGCGCACGATTTCGACGCCGGCAACCCCGGCGGCGTGGACTTGGCCGCAGTCGCCTGCCTCGGCCCGTTCCCCCTGGGGGAGGACGCGGGCGGGCACCTGGCCCGCCTGTTCGGTGCGCTGCTTCACGTACAGCCGCCATCCCAGAACTGACGCGGCAGCCTTGCGGCTCCGCCCGCCCGTCCTGGCCTTGGACCGCAGCGAACAAGCCGCCGCGTTCGCGAAAAGCCCAGAACCGGAGCGGAAGAGTGGAAGCCGGGCAGCGAGGCCCTGGAGCACCTGCCGCCCGTGGCCCTACCACAGCAGCAGGCACACCCAGGCACAGGCTCCTCCTCCTCTGTGTTTTTGCGGGCGTGGTGGGGGGAATGCGACCGGAGAGTGGTAGGCGTGCAGGCGTGCCTGGGTGTGCCTCCTGTGCGGTGGTCGTCGTGTACGAGGGCGCAAGACGAGCAAGCACAGTCGCCCCGGCGCTTGGTAGGCGAACCGAACCGCTGTCTCCCACGCTGGCCGCGTGGTCAACGAACAATGGGCCGGTTTCGGGACACAAGGGAGCGTCGCCCAATGCTCTCCGCAGGGAACCCAATTCATGGCGGGACTGTTTCGGCCCTCGTACTCGGATAAGTGCCCACGAAGCGGCAAGCGGATAAAGCGCCGGACGGCGAAGTGGTACGGCTGGTACAAAGACCCTCAAAGTGGCAAAACGATACGCGTGCCGCTGTCCGAGGACAAGGCCGTCGCCCAGCAAATGCTAGCCCAACTCATCGCCAACGTCGAGCGTGGCAAGGCTGGCCTTGCCGACCCCTTCACCGAACACCGCCGGCGGCCCATCCGCGAACACGTCGAAGATTACCGGACGGACTTGCGCAACCGCGCCGTTTCCCCGGCTCAGGTGCAGCTGGTTTGCAGCCGCATCCTGCGCGTCATCGATCTCGCCGGCCTGGAGACCGTCGCCGACGTCTCGCCGGCGAAGGTCCAGGCGGCCATCGCCCATCTTCGCCAGCAGGACAACCGCTCCATCCAGACGGCGAATTTCTACCTCCAAGCGGCCAAGCAGTTTACCCGTTGGCTGGTGCGCGAGCAGCGATTGGAGAGGAACCCGATCGCCCACATGCAACGGGGAAACGTCCGACTCGACCGCCGCCACGACCGGCGCAACCTCACGCCGGAGGAAGTTGCCTCCCTGCTGGCGGCCGCCCGTTCCGCGCGCCGAATGCGCGGACTGTCCGGTCTCGACCGGGAGTTGCTCTTCAGCACGGCCTTATACACGGGCCTTCGGGCCGGCGAATTGGCCAGCCTGACGACGGACTCCCTGGACCTGAATGCCGAAACCCCGACCGTGGTGGTCGCTGCCGCCTACTCCAAGCACCGGCGGGAGGACCGCTTGCCCCTGCACCCAGACCTCGTGACCGCGCTCCGGCCCTGGGTCGCGGGCAAGCCGGCGGGCGCCCTGCTGTGGCCGGGGCGGTGGGCGAAGGGGAAGGAGGCGGGCGTCATGCTCCGGGCGGACCTGGAGCGGGCCGGCGTGCCGTACAAGACCGAGGCCGGCTACGCGGACTTCCACAGCCTGCGCCACTCGTTCATCTCGAACCTGGTGCGCGGGGGTGCGAATCCGCGCGTGGCGATGGCCCTGGCGCGGCACAGCACGATTGAACTGACGATGAATCGCTACGCCCACGTCCTGCCGAGCGAGACGGTGCGGGCGTTGGGCGCTCTGCCCGCGCTGCCGAAGCGAGACGGACAGGCTGGTGGGCAGAAGGACGCCGGCGGCTCTGCGGATTGAGCTGCGGCGGCGGCTTGCAGCGGGCTTGTATGCAAGGGCGGGACGATTGGGGGAGAAGGGCGGCCAGTGAGCGCTGGGGCGTTGAACAAAGGGAACTTGTGCGACTTCACATTGTTTTCGAGACCGGCCCGATCGGCCGCTCCGGCACCTCTCCGAGCAGCGACGGAAGTGATTATAGAAGGCCCGGAAGGCTGCGAGAAGCCGGCTTCCCGGCGTTTGTGAGCCGGCCCCTCCGTACCGCTCGAACCGAGCCATATGCCGTCGAAGCGGCGAACAACGGGATCGTGACCCGGCGGCCCTGACACACACTCGACCATTTCCCCTCCCATGAGGACGCTTTGGCGACGCCCTCGTCCTCCCTACGAAGCCCCTCCCGTTTCGACGCGCCTTTGCCGCCCTTGTGTATATCATTCTGGATAAGAGGAACGGACGTAATACGGCAAGCGCCGCCCGGCTCGCCGGAACCGCTCGTCCTCTCCGAACGGGTTCCAAGGCGAGGCCGGTTCGCAACTTGCCCCCTGACGATGCGGAGGCGCCGTCCATGCGGCGAATCTACCACCTGACCACGCGAGCCGTCTGGGAACAAGCGCGAGGCGGCCCCTACCGCGCCGACTCCCTCGCCTCCGAAGGGTTCATCCACTGCTCCAACGCGGATCAGGTGGCCCGTTCCGCCAACCGCTTCTACGCCGACGCCCCCGAACTCTTCGTCCTCCGCCTCGACGCCGACCGCCTCGGGCCGGCCCTCCGAGACGAGTCGTCCGCCTCCGGCGAGCTGTTCCCGCACGTCCATGGGCCGATCCCGCCGAGTGCGATCATCGAGATCTGTCCGATGCGACGCGGGCCGGACGGCCAATGGACGTTCGAGAATTGAGCGGATCGGCGTCCGTCCTGGACGGGGACGGTTTTGATTGGGAGAATGGTTCCGCCTCCTGGGCCGGAGTGGCAGCTTTGTTCCAGCGCTACTTCCTTGAGCCGTACCGCTTCGTTCCGCCGTACCGCGGCAAGTTCTGGTGCGGACTGGCGAAGCACGTCATGCCGCGTCACCTGCGCGGCCCCATGGGCGTGCCGCGCTGGAACTTCCAGGGCGCCGAATATGTCCGTGATTCCCTCTCCAAAAACGCCGGGATTCTGCTTTCCGCCAACCACTGCCGCTGGGCCGACCCGGTCGTCATGGGGATGCTGGGCGTCAGCATCCGGCAGTATTTCTATTACGTGGTGTCGTATCACCTCTTCAAGCAGAAACGCCTGATCGGCTGGTGGATCAACCGCATCGGCGGCTACAGCATCCTGCGCGAGGGGGCCGACCGCGACGCCATCCGCACCACCGCCGGCATCCTGGCCGAGGCGGAGCGGCCGGTCGTCATGTTCCCCGAAGGCACCTGGTTCCGCCAGAACGACCGCGTCGGCCCGCTGCAGGAAGGGTTAGGGCTGATCGTCCGCCAGGCGGCCCGGCAGACGGAGCGGCCGATCCTGGTCCACCCCGTCGGCATCAAGTACTGGCTGCTCGGCGACCCGCTGCCGGAATTGGAGCGGCGCGTGGAACGGCTGGAGCGCGGACTCGGGCTGGCGGCCGCGGCGCGGCTCGGACCTGCCGCAGCGCATCGCCCAGGTCGGCCACGCCCTGCTGACGCGTCAAGGAAATCGAGCGTTTCGGCCAGGCCGCAGCAGGGAACGCTCGACGAACGCATCCAGCGGTTGGCCGCCGTGCTGATCGCGGACCTGGAACAAGCTCTACCTGGGCAAAGCGCACGAGGGCTGGAATCTGGAGCGCGTCCGGCGGCTGCGGCTGTGGCTAGTCCGTAAACTGATCGAGGTGCGGAACGACCGGGAGGCCAGCCGCGCCATGCGCGAGGCGCTCGACGTGCTGCTGTTTTGCGAGAACCTGAGCGCCCAGTCGCACGAATACCTGATGGAACGGCCGAGCCTGGAGCGCATGGCCGAGACGGTCCAGCGCATCGAGGAGACGATGACCGACCGGATGGAGGAGCCGATCGCGCCGCTGGGCGCGGCCGTGGCCGTCGGGCCGGCGCATGGACGTGCGGTCCTTCACGGCGACGAACGGGCCGCGCGCGCCGGCGGCGACCCGTTGCTGGAGGCGGTGGCCGGCGGCATGAAGGATCTGCTTGCGCAGGACTGCTGGAGCAGGGCCGCCCGCCGAGTGGAACTGCCCGCCGCCCGTGGAGAAAAGGCCTGGCGCGGCGACGACCGGAGTTACATCCTCAGCCGGCTCGCCACAGCCGGCCGCCGCATCGCTCTCATAAAGGATTGATCCAGGCATGCTTCGCACCGACTCCGCCCGCGAAAAACTGAACACGCGGCATCTTCCGGGCGGTCCACCGCCGCAACCTCATCTACAACACCTGCTGGGAAGACCCGGCCCTCGACCGCCAGGCCCTCCGAGCTCGAGCGCGGACGACCGCCTCGTGGTCATCACCAGCGCCGGCTGCAACGCCCTCGACTACCTCCTGGCCGACTGCGGCGAGGTCAACGCCGTCGACGTCAACCCCATCCAGAACGCCCTCCTGGAGCTGAAGACGGCTGCCTGCCGAACCCTCGATTACGACTCCTTTTACTCCCTGTTCGGCAAGGGCCGGTCGCCCTACGCCCGCCAGATGTATTTCGACTCGATCCGGCCGGCACTGTCGGCCCCGGCCCGCCGCTACTGGGACAAGCACATCGGCTTCTTCCTCGGCAAGGGCTGGCGAAAGTCGTTCTACTTCCGCGGCACGTCCGGCCTGCTGGCCAAGCTGTTCCTCGTCAACGCCCACGTCGCCCACCGCCTGCGCGATCCCATCGAGGAGTTGCTGGAGGCGCGCAGCGTCGAGGAGCAGAGCGAAATCTACCATTCCAAGATCCGCCAACGCATCTGGACGCCGTGGCTGAAGTGGTTTTTGTCGCAGAGCTTGACGCTGAGCCTGCTCGGCGTGCCCTGGCCGCAGCGCGACGAGATCACCACCCAGTACCCCGGCGGCGTCGGCCAGTTCATCCGCGACGCGCTGGAGGCCGTCGTCACGCGAGCTGCCGTTCCACGACAACTATTTCTGGCGCGTCTACTTCCAGGGCCACTACGCCCCGGACTGCTGCCCGGAGTACGTCCGCAAGGAGAACTTCGAGCGGCTGCGGGCGCGGGTGCATCGGCTCAAGATCCACACCTGCACCGTGACCGATTTCCTGCGGCACACGGAGCCGGGCGTGTCGCGGTTCGTGCTGCTGGACCACATGGACTGGATGAGCTTCCACAACCCCAAGGCGGCCTGGTGGACGAGTGGAACGCCATCCTGGACAAGGCGCGGCCGGGCGCCCGCGTGATCTTCCGCAGCGCCGGCCTGAAGGTGAGCTACCTCGACCATCTGCGCGTCGCGCCACCGCGGCCGGGAGGTGGAACTCGGCGGGCTGCTCCGCTACAATCCCACCTTCGCGGCGGAGCTGCACGCGCAAGGACCGCGTCCACACCTACGGCAGCTTCTACATCGCGGATTTGCCGGATTGACACAGGCGAGCTGCCGGCGTGAGCCGGCTGAGTCTCTGTGAAATCGAGCCGGCTCACGCCGGCCGCTCGACGGACGCGTGAGAGCGTTCATGGGACTGACTTCGGACCTGCGCGTGCTCTACAACCTGGCCTTCACCCGCGTCCGCGGCGCCACGCACGGCGAACGGCTGGAGGCGTTCTACCGCGCCCAGGCCGGCGACTACGACGCCTTCCGCCGCCGGCTGCTGCACGGCCGCGAGGAGATGATGGCCGCCTTCGGAGATCCCCGAAGGCGGCCGGATGCTCGATGTCGGCGGCGGCACCGGCTACAACGCCGAACTGCTCGGCGACCGCCTGGCCCGGCTGCAAAGCCTCGCCATCGTGGACCTCTGCCCGTCGCTGCTGGCCGCCGCCGAGGAGCGCATCCGCCGCCACGGCTGGACGAACGTGCAGAACCGTCGCTGGCCGACGCCACCGCCTACGAGCCGGAAGACGGCCCGGTGGACGTGGTGACGTTCTCGTATTCGCTGACGATGATCCCGAACTGGTTCCAGGCGCTGGAGCGCGCCTACGCGGCCCTGAAGCCGGGCGGCATGATCGGCGTCGTGGACTTTTACATCTCGCGCAAGTGGCCGGCGGCGGGAATGCGCCGCCACTCGAATTTCCAGCGGTTCTTCTGGCCGACGTGGTTCGGCCACGATAACGTCTTTCCCTCTCCGGATCATCTGCCATGGCTGCAAAGCCGCTTCCAGACGGTGAAGCTGGAGGAGCGCCTGGGCAAGGTGCCCTACCTGCCGCTGAAGGCGCCGTACTACATCTTCCTGGGCCGCAAGGCGTGAGCGGCTGGTCGGCCACGCCGCGCGGCCGCCGCGAATTGGCGGCCGTCGGCCTGTTCTGCCTGGCGTTCGCCGTCGTGCCGCTGCTGACCACCGAGCTGTACCCGTTCAGCCGGGCGCCGATGTTCGCCGACGCGCCGCGGCGATACTGCGATTATGCGGTCGTCACGCCGGACGGCCGCCGGCTGACCGAGCCGCAAGACCTCGCCCGCTTCGGCCTCCAGCGCAACTACTGGGGCAACCCGCTCGGCGTCGGCGTCGGCTTCGAGCCGGCCGAGAGCGTGGACGTGTTCGGCAAGGTTGCCGACGAACGGCAGCGCGTGCGGAGACTGGTGAGCGGGGCGTTTGAAGCAGTTCCCGGACTGGGAATACGTCGATGTGGAGCAGAGCGTCGTCGGCCCGATCGACGCCGACCGCATGGGCGTCGTGCGTCGGGGGAGCGCTGGCGCGTGGACAACCCGAATTACCGGCGGGCGCGGAGGCCATGAGGCCGCTGTCGCGCTTCCTGGATCGGCTCGGCGAACGAAGCCGGCCGCACTACGGCCAGCTGGTCCTGTGGACCGTGCTGCTCTGCTCCTGCTTTCTGTGCGTCTATTTCGAGCTGTATTGGGGCGAAAGCCGGACCTCCGACGTGCGGACGGCCTCGCCCACGTCGCTGCTGTCGTTCCTGCCCGGCCGATGGCTGCTCGACCGCGGTGTCTGATCGTCGGCTGCGGCGCCGCTGTTCGCGGCCGGCGCCGTGCTGTGGGCGTTCCGCGCGTGCTTGCCCTGGTCCGGCTGGCTGACGGCCCTGTCGTTCAACGCGGTGGTCGCCCTCTACCTCGAAAACTCCAGCCAGGAGACGCACGTCGCCCACGTCGCCGGCGGCTTCCTGCTGATTTACGCCCTCTGGTATCACTTCTATCGCCGGGAAATCCGCGAGGCCGACCGGGAGCGGCGGTTCTGGGCGCACCGCCCTCTACCCGCGCTGGGTCTATTCGCTGAGCGTGTTTTATCTCGGCCTGTTCTACGCGCTGTCGGGCTTCAACAAGCTCGCGGTGAGCGGCTGGTCCTGGCCCAACGGCGTGTCGCTGCAACTGTGGGCGGAGTTGTTCGGCGTCAAGGGATCCGTGTTCACGCAGCTGATCCTGTCGAACCGGACGGCGGCGGCGGCGATGCAGTGGGCGGCGCTGATCGGCGAATGCGGCGGGCTGGTCGCCATCGTCTCGGCGCGGCTGCGGCCGCTGGTCGGTCTGCTGCTGATCGGCTTCCACGTCGCTCAGATTTGCGTGTTCGGATGGGGCTTCCACACGAACATGGCGATGCTGGTGCTGGTCTTCCTGCCGGCGTACCAATGGACGCCGCGCATCGTCGCCGTGCTGGATCGGATCGCCTGGCGACGAGGAAGCGGGCGGCGGCTTCAAGAAGTAACCATTCGCCGATGACAAGAGTTCCTGGAAAGGAGCGGCAATCGTTGGTATTTCCATAGGTTCGTTTAGAAGGGGTAGGTAAGATGGCGGATGGGATAGCGTCTCCTGCCGGACGACCGCGAGCGCTCCCAAGCATTCCTCCGGCCGCTGAGACAATTCGGTCCATGAAAGAGGAACCGCCGAATCAGGGCTGCGGACGTGAAAGGAGCCGCACCAATGGCCGTCAACCTGACGCCGCAATACCACGAAGCCGAGGCCGAGTACAAAAAGGCCCAGACCGCCGAAGAGCGTCTGGAATGTCTCAAAAAGATGTGGGCGCTGGTTCCCAAGCACAAGGCCAGCGAGAAGCTCCAGGCCGAGATCAAGACGAAGATCAGTGAGACGAAAGAAGAGGTCGATCAGGAGCGCAAACATCCCAAGAAGGCCGGCGTCAGCTACAAGGTCCCAAGGCAGGGGGCTGGCCAGGTGGTGCTGCTCGGCGGTCCCAACGCCGGCAAGAGCCGCCTCCTGACGCGGCTGACGCGGGCCACGCCGGAGGTGGCGCCGTATCCGTTCACCACCCGAGAGCCGCACGCCGGGATGATGGAATGGGAAGACGTGCGCGTGCAGCTGATCGACACGCCGCCGATCACGCCCGACGTCCTCGAAGGCTGGCAGACGAGCATGGTGCGCTCGGCCGACGCCGCCGTGCTGCTGGTCGATCTGGCGGACGACGACGGCCCTTTCGCGGCGGAGGCCGTCGTCGAAAAGCTGGCCCAGGTCAAGACCGTGCTCGTCGGCCAACCGCCGGCCGAGAACTCCGACCCGACGATTCAGTACGTCCGCACCCTGACGGCGGCCAACAAGCTCGACGCCCCCGGCGCGGCCGACCGGCTGGACGTGGTGCGTGAGATGTTCGGCCCGCGCTTCCCGATCCACGCCCTGGACGCCGAGTCCGGCAATGGGTTGGAAGCAGTTGCGCACGGCGGTTTACATGTTTCTGAATGTTATCCGGGTTTACACCAAGCGGCCCGGCAAGCCCGCCGACATGGACAAGCCGTTCACCTGCCCCGCCGGCAGCACGGTGGCCGAGATGGCCGGGCTGGTCCATCGCGACCTCGCCGAGAGCCTGAAATCGGCCCGCGTGTGGGGTACGGGCGTCTTCGACGGCCAAACGGTCACGCGCGATCACGTCCTTCATGATAAGGACGTCGTGGAGCTGCACGCGTGACGAGGAGTGGAATCCCTATAATTACAATCGGCCTTCGGCGTCGGATTTGCTTCGGGAGTACCGACTGCGGCCGGCGCGGGCCGCGGATTCACCCATGCGGAGGCGTCATCCATGTTCAAGCGCGGATTCTCCCTGGCGGCGTGCGGGGCGCTGGCCCTGCTCCTGTCGGCCGCGGAATCGTCCCAGGCCCAGGTGTTTTTCCCGGCGGCGGACGCGGCTTTTTCTGGCCTGGCCTGAGCTACCCCGTCGGCCCGACCTATGCCAACTACCCCCGTCCCTATTACTACAACCCTCCGCCCACCTCCTACAGCGGCTTCCAGCAGTACAGCGTGACCACGCCGGTGCCCATCTATTACGGCGCCGCCGCTCGATGTACTACGGAGGCACGGGGTATTCTTCCGGCTACCCCACGGCCCGTCTCGTGTCGCCGCCGGCCGGCCTGACCGCGGCCTCCAACGTCAGCGAGGCGGCCTACGCCACGCCGAACTACCCCATCCAGTCGCCGAACTACAGCGTGCGTTACCCGGTGTCGCCGCCGTTGTCCGCGATCACGGACAACACCGCCCAGGTGGAGGTCCGTTTGCCGGCCGCCGCCGAGCTGTGGTTCGAGGGTCAGAAGACCGCGCAAACCGGGAGCGATCGCACCTTCCGGTCGCCCGACCTGGAGGCGGGCCAGGATTACGTCTACAACGTCCACGCCCGCTGGCGGGCCGACGGCAAGCCCGTCGATGAGACGCGCAAGGTCACGGTCCACGCCGGCGACCACGTCGTCGTCAATCTTCGTGCAGACCACGACGATAAACGCGGAACGGACGAACGATGAATCGGCTGGTGTTGCTTGATGTCATCGTCCCGCATTCAGCCGGCTTCCTGGCATTTCGTTCTGGCGGTCCTCGCCGCGGCGTGGTACAACCACACTCTCCCGCCGTGCTTCCCCGAGGATCGCATCCATGCGTTCGCACCTGCCGTTGTCCGTCGCCGCCTTTCTTCTCTGCACCCTGGCCGCCGCCGCGGACGACCTCGACCAGCTCAAGGTCGGCCTGCAACCCGACGGCCGCATCGTCGCCCCGACCAATCAGGTCCTCCGACCGGCCGGGCGTCAGGTGACGTTCCCCGGCCGGCCGGTCGATCTGGCCCTGGCGGAGGACGGCACGGTCCTCGTCGTCAAGAACATGCGCGACCTGGTCTTCATCGACCTGGCCAGCCGAACAAGGTCAAGCAGACGTTGGCGATTGCCCAAAGCCGCGTCCGGCTTCAGCGTCGTCGGCCTGCTGGTGCGCGGCGATCGGGTCTACGTCGGCGAGGTCGGCGACACGATCCGCACCGCGCGAGCGGCAGGACGACGGGAGCTACGCCTGGGTCGATGAGACCGACCTGGCGACGCCGGCCGTCGGCGGCAAGGCGAACCCGGCCGGGCTGGAATTCGCTCGCGACGGCGACGCGGGAGAAGCCTGTGGACGGCCTCCACGCGCGGCAACAACGTGCAGCTCCTCGACCTGGCCAACCGACAAGGTCGAGCAGACGGTCGCGGTCGGCGTGGCGCCGTACATGGTCGCGGGCGGCCGGCGATCGGCTGTACGTCAGCAACTGGGGCGGCGATCCGCCGGCGGAGGGCGATCCGCAGGCGAAATCGTCCGGCACGCCGGTCCACATCGACCCGACGACCGGCGTGGCCGACCACGGCAGCGTCTCCGTCCTCGCCGCCGAGGACGGCAAATGGAAGCAGATCAAGACCATCGCCGTCGGCCTGCAGGCCGTGCGGCATGGCCGTCAGTCACGAAGGGCCGCTTCGTCTACGTCGCCAACGCCAACAGCGACACCGTCTCCGTCATCGACACGCAAGACGGATAAAGTCGTCGAAACGATCCTGTGCCGGCCCGAGGTGCGTCTGCCGTTCGGCAGCGGCTGCAACGCCGTCGCCGTCAGCCCCGACGGCGGGACGCTCTACGTCGCCAACGGCACGAACAACTGCATCGCCGTGGTGCGCCTGGCTGCCGGCGTCGTCCGACGGCGAATCCGCCGGCCGGCCCGATGCCAGCACAGTCGCCGGCCTGATCCCGACCGGCTGGTATCCCGGCGCCGTGCTGCTCTCCGCCGACGGCAAGACGCTGTACGTCGCCAACGTCAAGGGCCACGGTTCGCTGAGCCAGCCGCGGGCCGTCGAGAAGGGCAAGAACTCCCACGACCATCTCGGCTCCGTTTCGATCATCGACGTGCCGGACGCCGCCCAGCTGGCGGAGTACACGAAGCAGGTCAACGACAACAACCGCCTCGCCTACAGCCTGGCCGGCCTCGACAAACCGCGGCCCGACGCGAAGCCGGTCCCGATGCCGCAGCGGCACGGCGAGCCGTCGGTGTTCAAGCACGTGATCTACATCATCAAGGAGAACCGCACCTACGATCAGGTGCTCGGCGACATGAAGGAGGGCGACGGCGACCCGAAATTGTGCCTATTCGGCGAGGACGTGACGCCGAACCACCACGCCCTGGCCCGGCAGTTCACGCTGTTCGACAACTTCTATTGCAGCGGCGTCCTCAGCGCCGACGGCCACTGCTGGACCGACCAGGCCTACTGCGGCGACTACCTCGAAAAGTCGTTCGGCGGCTTCACGCGCAGCTATCCCGACGACGGCAGCGACCCGCTGGCCTACGCCTCGCCCGGCTTTCTCTGGGACAACGCCCTGTCGCACAAGAAGACGTTCCGCAACTACGGCGAATACGTGTCGAACACATTCGATCCGAAAAAGGCGCGATGGCCCGACCTGTACGCCGACTACAAGAACGGGACGACCAACGTGAAGGTGACGGCGAAGGCGAACCTCAAGACGCTGGCAGCCGTACACGCACCCCGGCTATCCGTGGTTCCCGCTGCTGATGCCGGACGTCTACCGGGCCAGGCTGTTCCTCGACGAGCTGAAGGACTTCGAGAAGAAGGGCGAGATGCCGAACCTGATTTATCTGACCTTGCCGTGCGACCACACGACCGGCCTGTCCGGCGGCTACCCGACGCCGCGGGCGATGGTCGCCGACAACGACCTGGCGCTGGGGCAAATCGTCGAGGGGGTCAGCAAGAGCAAGTTCTGGGCGGACACGTGCATTTTCGTGGTGGAGGACGATCCGCAGGCCGGCTTCGACCACGTGGACGGCCACCGCACCGTCGCCTTGGCCATCAGCCCCTACACGAAGCGGAAATTCGTGGATCACACCGCCTACAACCAGACGGGCATGGTGAAGACGATCGAGCTGGTGCTGGGCCTGCCGCCGATGAACCAGCTCGACCTGTCGGCCACGCCGATGCGGAACTGCTTCATGGCCGAGCCGGACCTGACGCCGTATGAGTGCGTGCCGAACAAGATCCAGCTCGACGAGATGAACATCCTGCCGGCGTCTGCTCAACGGCGAGGCCCGCCGCTGGGCGGAGAAGTCGGCGGAGCTGGACTTCGACGACGGCGACGCGGCCGATGAGGACACGCTCAACCGCATCCTGTGGTACTCGGTGCGGGGGTCGGCGCCGTATCCGGCGGAGTATTCGCCGGGGAAGAATGCGGATGATGATTGAGCTTGAAGCTGCAACTGATCGTGTGTATAGTATGCGGATGGGCATTCTCGGAACAGACCGCCCAGAAAAATGAAGAGCATCTTCATCCACGACCCTTTCTCGCCCAGGCGCTTGAAAGACGACCTCGCGTGAGGACGAGCCTGGCCATTGCGGGTTGCGGTCTACCGTGGGAGCGCTCCGTGGCCGAGAATTTCTTCGACGAGCAGTTTGAGCAGTCTCAAGTCAAGGCCGCCATCACCTCAAAGTACTTTTGGTCTTGGGCCAAAGTCATCACTGGCTACCAGAAGAGCCAGAGACAGAAAACGCGAATCGCGTACATCGACCTCTTCGCCGGACCTGGACGTTACAAAGACGGTGCCAAGTCCACGCCGCTACTCATCCTTGAGCAGGCGGTTACGGACGAAATGTTCCGCAACAGCCTGAGGACTCTGTTCAACGATAAAGACCCCAAAAACTCCAGCACTCTGCTCCAGGCCATCAAGGAGATCCCCGGCATCGAAACGCTCGAACATGAGCCGGACGTCTACACGGAGGAAGTCGGCGAGGAGATCGTGAAGATGTTCGAGAAACTGACCCTCGTTCCGACACTGTTCTTCGTGGACCCGTGGGGCTACAAAGGCCTGTCCCTTCGCCTTGTCAACTCGGTCCTGAAGGACTGGGGCTGCGAGTGCATCTTCTTCTTCAACTATAACCGCATTAACATGGGACTACCGAACCCCGCGGTCAAGGAACACATGGAGGCGCTGTTCGGCACCGAGCGGGCGGAGCAGCTGCGCGTGAAGTTACAGCCTATGTCGTCGCGGGATCGGGAATTGACGATCGTGGAGGAAATATGCCAGGCCTTGAAGGCCATGGGTGGCAAGTACGTACTGCCGTTCTGCTTCAAGAATGAGAAAGGCAATCGCACCAGCCACCACCTGATTTTCGTGAGCAAGCATCCGCTTGGGTACAAAATCATGAAGAAGGTCATGGCCACGGAAAGCTCTCTGATCGAGCAGGGGGTGGCAAGCTTCCAGTACAACCCAGCCGACAAGAAACAGCCGTTCTTGTTTGAACTGTTCCGGCCGCTCGACGAACTGGAGGGGATGCTGCTGGAGGAATTCGCTGGCCGCACAATGAGCATGATTCAGATATGCGATGAACACAATGTTGATCGTCCGTACACGGACACGAACTACAAGGACGTACTGAAGAGAATGGAGCTTCAAGGCAAAGTCACTGCGGACCCCCCACATACCACTCGACCGAAGCGGAAGGGCGAGGTAACCTTCGGCGACAACGTGATGGTGACCTTCCCAACAAAGACAAAGAAATAGGGGCAAGAACATGAGCGCATCATCGAGCATCGAGTGGACCGACGCGACGTGGAACCCGGTTCGCGGCTGCACGAAGATCACGCCAGGGTGCGCCCACTGCTACGCCGAGACGTTCGCCGAGCGGTTCCGGGGAGTGCCCGGCCACCCCTACGAACAAGGCTTCGACCTCCGCCTGGTGCCGGAGAAATTGTCCGAGCCGCTGAAGTGGTCGTCCCCAAAGACGATCTTCGTGAACTCCATGAGCGACCTGTTCCACCAGGACGTGCCGGATGCATACATCGAACAGGTCGTGCGCGTCATGCTTTCGGCCAGCTGGCACACCTTCCAGGTGCTGACGAAGCGGCACGAACGCCTGCGCGACCTGCTCCGCACCGCGCTTGGCGTTTGCGGCCCAGGCATCGCACATCTGGTGGGGAGTCAGCGTGGAGAACCGGAAACATGGGCTTCCGAGGATCGATGCCTTGCGTGAGGCACAGGCCGCGGTGCGGTTCCTTTCCATCGAACCGCTCATTGAGGACCTGGGCGAATTCAATCTGCAGAGGATAAACTGGGTGATCGTCGGCGGCGAGAGTGGCTTGGGTGCCAGGCCGATGGACAAGTCATGGGTGCTGAACATCCGCGAGCAATGCCAAGCGGCCAACGTGCCCTTCTTCTTCAAACAGTGGGGCGGCGTCAGGAAATCGGCGGCCGGACGGCAGCTGGAAGGACGCAACTATGACGACATGCCCGATCGGCCGGTCGGGAATGTCGCGCCGCAAAAGGTCCGGTTGGCGATGATCGACGACGTGAGGGATCGGACGGCCGAAATGCAACTGGCCTGATGGGCGACAACGGCGCCCATGAATACGTCGCAAGTCGTGTAACCGAAGCCTCGTGAACAGGCTGCTTGCGACAACCCGATCACGGGGCTTCACCTGTCCGGCCCAGTATGAACCCTGGCCAGTTGCTCATTTCCCCCCCTTCTTCGCCCGCATCAGCGCGTCGAACGCCTCCGCCTCCTCCACGCTGATGAGGCCGTCGCCGTCCGTGTCGATGCGCTTGAAGTCCTCCAGGCTGCCGAGGAACTCGCGCGGCGAGACGTCGCCGTCACCGTTGACGTCCATCTTGCGGAACCACAGCGGCCCGCGCTCGATGCGTGCGGGCGCCGCCGGCTGGGTCATCACCGCCTGCTGGACCATCTGCTGCGGGAAGGCGTTGGGGTCCACGCCGGCCTCCTGGAGCGTCAGCTGAAACTGCTGCGGGATCTCCTCCCGGCTGATCGCGCCGTCGCCGTCGTGGTCATAGGGTGCCAGACGCGCCCAGGCGCCGCGCAGCTCGCGCAGCGTCAACCGGCCGTCGTTGTTCGCGTCCAGCAGCTCGAACAAGGCCCGGCCGTTGTCCGCCACCGAAATCGTCGGCGCGCAGCCGGCCGACTCCGTGCCCAGCGCCACCCACGCCCGCAACTCCTCCTCCGTCAGCCGGCCGTCGCCGTCGTGGTCGATGACCGGGAAGGCCTGGTACAGCGCCACGTTCTGCGCCGTCGGCTAACTGTTCCCTTGTGATGTACCGTTTGTCGTCCTTATCGATCATCTGAAACTGCTGGTCGTAGCCCTGGAAGACGTTTTCGGTAAGGCCGGCGGCGTCGTAGGCTTGGGGGCGCGGATCAGGCTGAGGAGGGCGTCGCTCATGCCCAGCGACAGGGCGTTGACGGCCGCCTTGTGAACCGCCAGGCTCGACGAGGCGGCCGGGGCGCCGGCCGAAGCCAGATCGAGCACACCGTCGCTGCTCGCCCACTCGGCCCAGTCGCACCGTCGCCTCCAGGTCGGGGGCGTAGACCATCCACCGCACCACCTCCAGGTCGCTCCACTCGCCGTCCTTGTCGGCGTCGTAACGGTCGAACATCTCCTTGGGCACGCCGACCTCGGCCGGACTCAGCTTGCCGTTCATGTCCTTGTCGTACTGGGCGATCAGCTGCTTCGCAACGGCCAGGCGTTCCGTGATGCGCTTCGGCGCCTCCTCGCGCGGGACCAGCACGAACGGCGAATTCACGAGCGGCGTCGGTCGCGTGAACGGCGCCTGCATCACGCCGGCGCCGACCGGCGTGAAGGCGGTGGGGATCTGCAGTAGTTCCGCAACGCTGATGACCTCGTCGTCGTTCAGGTCGTACTTGTGCAGCACCTTCTCGGCCGCCATCAGCTCCTTTTTCGACAGCTTTCCGTCTCTGTCCGTGTCGAGAATCTTGAACACGGTTTCCGTCAGCGGGTTGGCGCCGAGGCCGAGTCCCGGGTTGCCGGCCAGTTGCGCCGGCCCGCCGGCCGAACGACGGTAGTAGTTCAGGAACTCGGCCGGCGTCACCTTGCCGTCCTCGTTGACGTCCATCGCCTGGAACATGCGACGGATCGTTGAAGGACGCCGATCCGTAGGGCGTGCCGTGGAACAGCTGGGCCATCTGCTGCGGCGACGGAGCCAGGCGCGACCTCCTCCTTCGTAAGGACGCCGTCATTGGCCTTGTCGAGATACTGGAAGACCTTCAGCACCCGCTCGGCCCAGCGGGCGGTGTACGGCTTGCCGTCGATGGAGACGTGGAGGCGGAACAGGTACGGCCGGGCCGGCGCCAGGTAGAGCAGGTCCAGCACGTCGTCAACCTCGCCGGGGTCGGCGGGCCGCTGCGGCGCGGCCGGGGCGTCGGCGACCGTCGGCCGGGGGACGACCGCCAGCAGCGCCAGCCCGACAGCGGCCGCCAGCAGGGGCGGGGCGACCCCGCCCCCACCTGCGTGGCGCCTGCTCATGCCAGCACCTCCTGGATCGGCTTCGCGCCTTGATCCGCGATGGGGATCGGCCGGCCGACGTTCGACGGATTGGCCTTGAGCGGATCGACGCCCAGCGCCATGCAGACCGTCGCCAGGAAGTCGGACACCGACACCGGCCGATCGGCCACTTCCATGCCGTCCTCGCTGGTCTTGCCGACCGCCTGGCCGCCCTTGATGCCGCCGCCGGCCAGCACGGTGCTCCAGGCGACGGCGCAGTGGTCGCGGCCCTGTTGCGGGTTGATCGCCGGCGTGCGGCCGAACTCGCCCATCCACACGATCAGCGTGGAATCGAGCAGTCCGCGCACCTCCAGGTCGGACATCAGCGCGGCCCAGGCCGGATCGAGAACCTGCGATAGGGTGCGGACGCCGTCGAAATTCTGAGTGTGGGTGTCCCAGCCGATGCCGTTGTCGCCGGCCAGCGACACCTCGACGAACGGCACGCCGCGCTCCACCAGCCGCCGGGCCAGCAGGCAGCCCTGGCCGAACAGGCTCCGGCCGTAGAAGTCACGCACCGACGACGGCTCCTCTTCCAGGTTGAACGCGCTGGCGGCGGTCGTGCGCATCAGCTTGACGGCCCGGTTGTAAGCCGTCTGGTGGCTCTGCGGGGCCACGCCGGGATGCCGCCGGACGAAGTCGCTCTCCATGTCTTGCAGGAGGTCGAGCCGGGCGTCGGCGTGGGCGGCGTCCACGTCGTCGGGCAGATCCACGTCCTGGACCTGGAGCAGCTTGCCGTAATCCGACGCCGGTGGTCTGGCCGGGCCGCCAGCGGGCCGAGCTGGATGTTGTCGCCGACGTTGAGCGGGGCGTACAGCGGGCCGAGGAAGCCGGGGCCGTAGGCGGCCGGGTTGAGGAAGCGGTTGGGGGCGATGGCCACGCAGTTGGGCAGCGGGGCGTCCGGCGAGCCGAGTTCCTTCGACAAAAGCGATCCGATGCCGGGGTACTGGATCGGGCCGGTCGGGTTGTAGCCGGTGCGCATGACGAAGGTGGCCCGACCGTGCTCGGCCTCCTTGGTGCTCATGCTGCGGACGACCGCCATGCGGTGTCCGTGTTTGGCGAGTTTCGGCAGGTGTTCGGAGATGCGCAGGCCGGGGCGCTGGTCTGCGATCTCACGGAACGGGCCGCCGTTCTTGGTTCCGGGCTTGAGGTCGAAGGTGTCCATCTGGCTGGGGCCGCCGTTCATCCACAGGAGGATGCAGGCGCGCTTGCGCTGCGGATCGTTGGCGGCGCGGGCGGCCAGCGTGCCGAGCCAGCCGGACAGCGGGGACGCTCACGACGCCGGCGGCCGACAGCTTGAGCCAGTCGCGGCGCGACAGACGAGGACCACGGTCGGAAGCGCATGTGCGGGACTCCCGTTTTGAAGTCGATGAATGATGAACGATGAATGATGCAATCGAAGAGAATTCCGATCGCTTCATCATTCATCATTTTCTTCAATGGTTGAAGATGAATTCACTGCTGTTGAGCAGGGCCCAGAAGACGTCGGCGAGCGCCTTGCGCGAATCGCCGCTCGGGTCCGCCCTTCTCGACGTACTTGACCATGCGCTCCGCCTCGTCGGGCCGCATCGTCCGGCCGAGGGCGCTGATGTAGAGCGCGTCGAGCTTCTGCCGCGTCGTCCATGAACGGCGCGTCGCAGACGGAGCCGAGCGTCCGATTCTGCTTGCTTTCGAGCAGGCTCGTCGCGTCGGAGGTGATGCGGCCGTTCATCAGCGACAGCGCCTGGAGGATCGAGGTCTGTCGTCTCGGTGCGCTTGTCGGCGCTGTTGGAGAAGCGGGCCAAAAACTCGGCCCGCGCCCGCCGCCGCCGAGCGGGTTGACGCCGGCGTTGGGGTCGTCGCCGCCGCCGTCGTCGAAGCCGGTCGCCAGGGCCACGCTGTCGTACAGCTGCTCGGCCGTCAGCCCCTTGACCGACATGCGCGTGAACAGCCGTGGGTCGTCGGCCGAACCGTCGATGCCGCTGGTGCGCTGGTAGGCCTTGCTGGCGGTGATGGCCTTGATCATGAGACTTGAGGTCGTAATGGTTATCGACGAACGCCTGGGCCAGGGCGTTGAGCAACTCGGGGTGGCTGGGCGGGTTGTCCTTGCGAAAGTCGTCGGGCGGATCGACGATGCCGATGCCGAACAGGTGCGCCCAGATGCGGTTGACGGCGGCCTGGGCGAAATAGGGATTGTTCGGCGAGGTCATCCACTCGGCCAAGGCCTGGCGCGTGGTGACGTCCTCTTTCCAGGTCGGCTGCTTACCGTCGAGGAAGCGGGCCTGGAGAACCTTGTCGCCGCCGGGCATCTTGATGGAGTGGCGGTGGGCGGCGTCAGTCGCCTGCGTGAAGTCGGCGTTGTCGTCGGCGGCCTGGTCCGGCGTCTGCGGGCCGATGCCGGAGAAGAACGCGGCGTACTCCCAGAACTGCTTGCGCGTCCACTTGTCGAATTTGCTGTCGTGGCACTGGGCGCATTCCAGCTTGACGCCGAGAAACAGCCGCGACGTGGCGGCGGCGAGGTTCTCCGGCTTGAGTTGGTTGCCCTGGAAGAAGGCCACGCCGGTGATCCCTCCGACGGGGACGGCCTGCTGCTGCATGGCGGGGTTCTGGACCACGTTGGTCGTTAGAAGCTCGCGCACCATCTCGTCGTAGGGCGTGTTGGCGAGGAAGTGCTTCCGCAACCACGCTTCCATCGCGGGGGAAAGAGCCTGGACCTGTGGGTCGTTGCTCTGCGGCAGAAGAAGCGCCCGGTAGACGTGCGTCATGTGGTTGACGTACTGCGGGCTTTCCAGGAGGGCTTCGACGAGGCGGACGCGCTTGTCGGGCGCCTTGTCGGCGAGGAAGTCGCGCACCTCCTTATTGCGAGGGATGCGTCCGGCCAGGTCGAGGTAGACCCGGCGGAGAAACTCCGAGTCGTCCGCGAGGGGGGCCGGCGTCGCCTTGTTGGCGACCTGGCCCGCGTCGATGTAATGGTCGATCACGACCGCCAAAGCGGCGGGGTCGTGGATCGGGGCGGTCGGTTGGGCCGCGTCCGCGGCCCGCAGGGGGTTGCACAGTACGCCCAGGCAGAAGACGCCCAGGCCGATCCGCGACCACTGGTTGCTCATGGCGTCGGATTCCTCGTGCCTTGCCGTCCCATGCGCGCTTCGAGCCGGCCGAAATGGGGACGGGCTTCTCTGGATACTAAACGTCTCACCGTGCTGATCCTAACCGATATTCCGCCGCGCCGCCACAGAATTCAGTCAACGTGTCTGAGGATTTTGTTCAGCGATGCGCCGTGCATGAATCGCGCCCGTTTAGCCGCGACCCGGAGGGGAGCGCTTCCTCAACGCGCTCCCCTTCGAGTCGCGGCTAAACGAACCGAATCAGCGCGCCTGGATGCGATACAAATTGCTCTCCGTGCGGATCAGCAGCGACCCGTCGAGGACCCCGTAGGAGGCCAGCGTCTTTTCGTTGATGGGATTCTTGCCGACCAGATCGAATTTCCGTCCCGCCTTAATGACGAGACCGACGCCTTGCTCGCTCAGAAAATAGACCTTGCCGTCGGCCGCGATCGGCGACGCCGAGTAGGCGCCGTGGACGTTTTCGTGCCAGATCTCGTCGCCGGTCTTCGCGTCGAGGCAGGTGATGACGCCGGAGTCGGAAACCATGTACAGCTCGTCGCCCAGCAGCAGCGGCGACGGCGAGTTGGGCGCGTTCTTCGTGACGGTCCAGGCGACGTGCGTGTCGGTGACGTCGCCCGTGCCGTCCGGGCGGATGGCCAGCAGCTTCGGCGCGTCGAAGCCGGTGCTGATGTAGAGCAAGCCGTTGCCGAAGACCGGCCGGGGCACGACCGAATAGCCTTCAAAGCGGACCCGCCAAATCTCCTCTCCGGTTTTGGGGTCGTAGGTGGCGACGACGTTGCTCCCCTGGCTGACGACCTCGGTGCGGCCGCCGACGGTGATGACGAGCGGCGTGCCGAAGGAGAAGCCCTTTTGCGGATGCTCCGTGCGGTCCTTCTTCCACAGGACGTGGCCGTCGGCGGCGTCCAGCGCGACGACGAAGCGCTGGTCGGAACCGTCGCAGCTGAAGATCAGGGCGCCGTCCACCAGGACGGGCGTGCCGCCGTTGCCGTGGACGGGAGCATAGTGCAGGTCGTTGTTCTTCCACAGGACGTTGCCGTCAAGGTCGAGGCAGGCCGTGCCCATGTGGCCGAAGTGAACGTAGAGGCGATCGCCGCGGACGATCGGCGTGGGGCTGGCGTGGCTGTTCTTCGGGTGGGGGTGCGGGGCGGACGGCGGCTCGCGGAACACTTCCTTCGCCCATCGGATCGCTCCGGTTTTGCCGTCAAGGCAGAGCGCCTGGAGCGACAGCCCGCCGTCCTTGCCGCCCTCGACGGGGACGGCGCTGGTGAGATAGATGCGTCCGCTCGCCGTCACCGGCGACGACCAGCCCTTGCCGGGGATCGGCTGCTTCCAGACGACGTTTTTCGTGTCGCTCCACTCGGTCGGCAGGGCGCCGTCGGCGACGAGACCCTGAGCGGTGGGGCCGCGATATTCCGGCCAATCAGCGGACTTCGGCGCGGACGACAGGCCGGCTGCCAGGACGAGGCACAGACGCATCATGGGTCGGGGTCTCACGGGAGAGGACGACACGGCGGGAAGGCGCGCCGCCCGGACGGCGGCGCGACGGGGTTTCATTGTATGGGTTCGCGGGAAGGCGGGAGGAAGTCGGAGGTGGAAGCTCGCAGGGTTCGTCCGAGCCGCGCACGCAGCGGAGCGGAGTAAGCGGGAAAGGCCGCTTACTCCGCTCCGCTGCGTGCGCGGCTCGGAAACTGATCACTAACGGTAGCGGCTCGAATACCTCACTGCGGCCGGTCGCGGATGGCGTTGAGGCGCTCGCGCGGCTCGCCCTGCACACGCTCCAGAGCGGCGCTCACCGCGGCGCGAGCCGGCCGGTCCTTCCGCTCCAGCCGCGCCCCCTGCTCGAAGTCCTCGTAGGCGTCGCGGTCGCCTTGCAACAGCCGCGACAGGCCGAGGTAGTAATAATAGCGGGCGTCCTGGCCGTCGTGCTCCACCGCCGTGAAGAATTCCTTTTCCGCCTTGTCGTACTCGTGGTCGTTGTACCACTGCAAGCCGGCCGCGTAGTGCTTCACCGCCTCCAGCGGGTCGGCCACGGTCATGATCGTCGGACGGTGCAGCGCCGGATGACCCTGCACGACGGCCAGCAGCACCGCGGCCCGCTCCGGGCTGATATGCGGACGAATCCCCTCCACGTAGGCGTTTAGCGCATCCGTCCACAGTCCCTCGACGGCGAGCGCCTCGGCGCGGGCCTCAAACGGCACTTCGTCGCTCCGGGCCGACAGGACTTCGCCCGCCAGCTTCAGCGCTTCCGTCACGTCCGGATCGGCCTGGCCGGCGCCCTCGTGAGGCTTGAGCATCAGCACGCGGGCCAGCGCCGTCTCGTAACGGAAGCCGTCGGCGTCCGCCGCACCGTGAGCGGCGTAAGCCCGGCGATAGTCGTTGACCGCCGCGTCCAGGTTGCCCTGCGCCTCGTCGATCCGGCCGGCGAGGTAGAACGCCCCGGCCGCGCCGTCCTTCTTCGCTGCCTCCGCGTCCTTTTGAGCCGCGGCCAGGTCGGGGTCGGCGGCGGCGACCTGACCCTTGCCGCGGGTCAGCGCCGCGTCCAGGCGCACCGTGCCGCGCTCCACCAGCAGGCCGGCCCGCGCCGCCGGCGCCGCCGACTCCAGCGCCCGGTTGAGCATGGCCAGGGCCTGAGCGTTGCGGCCTTCCGCCCGGTACTGACCAGCCATGAGCGTGAAGTAGGCCGCCGGGTGGGCCGCCTCCAGAAGCGCCGAGTCCGTTTCCAGCTGCCATTCCCCCTCGCCCTTGGGCAGGTCCGTCTTGGCCTTCTCCAGCTCCGTCTTCGCCTCGTCGTATTTCCCCTGATTGCGGAGGGCGAGTCCCTTGACGGCGTGAGCGCGGCCTCGGTCGGCCGGCGACGCGGCGTCCGCCTTCAGCACGCGCTCGGCGTCGAGGATCGCCTCGTCCGCCAGGTCGGTGCGGCCGCGGTCGCGCAGCAGCGGCAGCCACAACGACAGCATCTGTTCCGGACGCCGGCTATCCTTGAGCGCGGTTCGCAGGCCGTCCCTCTCGTTCTTCAAAACGTCCCTCTCATCCTTCAGGGCGCGGACAATCTTGGCCGTTCCCTGCGCCTCCTTGGACTGGAGGATCTCCTTCACCGCCGGGACGACGGCCGCCTCGCCGTCGCCGGGCTTGAGGGCGTTCGCCGCCGTCAGCGCGTCCGCCACGCCCTTCAGCGTCTCGTTTTTCTTGGTGATCGTTTCCTTCGCCGTATTCAGGTCCGCCGCCAGTCCGTCCGCCTTCTTCGCGGAAGCGGCCAGCGCCTCTTTCGTCGTCGTGAGGCTCTTATCGGCGTCGGTGAGCTTCTTCTTCGTGTCGTCCAGGGCCGTTGCCGCTTTCTGGAGCTTGTCGTTGGTCTCCGTGAGGTCGGCGTCCGCCTTCGTGAGCTTGTCGTTCAGCGCCTTGGCTTCCGTCGCGGCCTGGTCCAGGTCGGCGGTGCGTTTCTTGTCCTCCTTGACAAGTTCGGCCACGTCCGTGGCCGGATCGGCCCCCTTCACGACGGGCAGCTTGGAGTTTTGGAGCGCTTCCCGCATCGCATAGTACCTTTGCAGCTCCTGGCAGCTGCGCACGAATATCTCCTCCGTCGGGTCGCTGTTGGGGTTCTGGGCCTTGCCCAGCAGACCAAAACGCCGCGCCTTGTGACGGTCGATGGCCGCCTGGAGGGTCTTGCCGGCGTCGTCGTACTTCCCGTCCTGAGCCAGTTTCGCCGCCTCCCAGAACGCCGAACCGGCCTCGGAGGGCGGCTGCTCCACCGGCGGCGGCTGTGGCGCCTGCGGCGGCTGTTCCGCCGCCAGTCCGGTGACGATCAAGACGAGCAGGGCCGGGTCAAGTGTCGGCGCGGCGCGGCCCATGCCCGCCGCCTTCGCCTCGGTCTTGGCCGACAGACGGTTCAGCGCGTCCTTGAAGCGCTGCTGCTTGGTGTGGTCCCAGCCCTCCTGGTAAAGCTTTTCGGCCTCTTTTAGGGACTTGGAATCGCCGGTCGCCTCATTGGCCACGCCCAGCCAGAACAGGGCGTCGCCGCTCTTGTCGCTGTCTTTCACCTTATCCAGGTCGGCCTCACCCTTCTTCAGGGCCTCGTCGTCGGCCTTGATCGGCGCCTTGCCCTGGCTCTGGTCCGCGAGATACTTCCGTACCCGGTACTCGCCGCGCACCGCCAACTCGTCCGCCTTCGACTCGTCCGCGCTCTCGACGCCGGCCTTGGCGGCGCGGTCCAGATCGCCCGAATGGATCAGGGCCGCTCTCTCGGCGAACGTCATGGGCGACGGAGCCTGCGCCTGTGGGGCTGGTCCGTTGGGGCCGACGCTTGCATTTCCGCCGGGGACGAAGCCTCGCCATTCCCTGGGCGGCTCGATGTTGAAAAGCCACAGGACGAGCAGGACGCCGACGGTCACGACGCCGCCCAGGACCACACCGCCAACCCAGGCGCCGGCCGTGGAGCGGCGTTTCTCCTTTTTCGCGGGGGGGGTCGGCGCCTCCTCCTCGACCGGCTCTTCTTCCGAGACGGCGCGTTCCTCCTCGACCGCGACTGGCTCCAACTCGTCCCCCATCGCGATCGCCGATTCCTCATCCACGACCGGCAGGTCCGTCGCCGATTCGTCCACGACCGCAGACCTCTCCGGCGCCTCCGACAGCGCCTCGGACGGCTCGAAGAAGTCTCGACTCGAATCGCCGGCGCGGCGGGCGCCGAGATCCACCTCCGACGGCGACGCCTCCTCCTCGCCGTGGATGCTTTTCGACTCGGCCTCATACGGCCGCGTGGCTTCCGCGTCGTCCGGCCCGGCCGGCGGCGCCGGCGGGGCAACGGGGAACGTCGCCGACGACGCGCCCAGGTCCACCGCCGACGAATCCACCACGTCCGCGGTCCTTTCGGTCAGATCGACCTCCTCCTCGCCGGACGGCAGCTGGCCGGCCGTCAGGGCCGTCGCCGATTCGTCCACGATGATCTCGTCCACTTTGCCGGCGCCCGAACCGACCTTGGAGTCGCCGACGAAGTCGAAGGTCTCGGGCGGGAGGTTCAGGCCGGACTCGACCTCCTCGGCGATCCGATCGACGCCGGAATCGGAGGTGCTGGGCGTGTCTTTCTCGATGCCGGCCTGCGGGCCGGAGTCCGGTCCCGTCGGTTCCACGCCGCTCAGGTCGATGCCGGCGTCGGAAATGGGACGAACGACGGCCTCTTCGGCCGGACGGCTGGGAGGCGCCACGTCCACGACCTCCGGGCCGGGCAGACCGACGCCGGAATCGACGAAGAGGACCTCGGCCGGCGGGACCGCCGTCTCCGCCCAGGACAAGTCGATGCCGGAATCCGACGGCGTTTGCTCAGGCGGCGTCCCGATGGCCTCGGCCACGACCTGTTCCTCCAGGTCCGCGGAGGCCAGGTCAATGCCGGAATCCACCGTCTCCAGCGCCTCCGGCCCTATCTCGACGTGAGAGGTCGATTCCGCCTCGGGGACGGCGCCCAGATCGACGTCGGCGTCGCTGCCGCCGATCACGGGGGCCGCCGGCTCGACCATCTGTTGAGAGCCGGATCCGGCTTCCACAAGGGGGGCGCCCAGGTTGATGTTGGAATCGCTGCCGCCGGCCATGGGGTGAAGCCCCTCGCCGGCCGGAGAGCTGAGGTTGAGAGCGGAGTCGTCGGCGTCGCCGGCCGGCTCGGGGACGGCGGGTTGCGCCGGATTGCGGCGGGCGAAGGAGGCCGAGGCGTCGCCGGCGAAGATGCTGCGCACCGCTTCGAGGTCGGAGGCCAGGGCGTCTTCGCTCTCGGGGACCGGCGGCAGGACCAGGGTGGGTTCTGTGATCGGAGGCGAGGGCGGGCCTCGGCGCTGGCGGCGGGCGCGTGGCCGATCAGGTCGGCGTCGGCGGGGTCGTCGAACGCCGCGGCGGCCGGCGCCGCCGGCTCCGGCCCCTCCTCGACCAGCGACGCCCACTCGATCACGGAAAGGCCGCTGCCCGAGCCGCTCTGGTGCGAGCTGTTCCCGTTGGGGTCGGTCGGCACGGCGGGCAGGCCGAGATCGACGGCCGAGTCCGGCCCGTCCCCGAAGGCCGCGACGGGTTCCGCCTCCCCGACGACCTCCACGGCGTCCTCCTCCACGACGTCGAGGGCGTCCGCGCCCAGTTCGATCACGTCCGCCTCGGAAACTTCAAGGGCCGCCGCGCAGTGCGGGCAGGCGTCCAGGTCGTCCGGATAAGTGCGATCACAGACCTCACAGTGCTTGGACATGGCGGTGCCACTCCCGTATTCGATGCCGCGCCGAGGGGTGCAAAGCGATTCCTAGTAATGGAACCAGGGCCGCGCGAGGAATCTCCTCGGGAGGATCATCCAGCCGGGCGCATAGGCGGCGCTATTTCCCTATTGTCCTTGGCTTACGCAGGCGGAGCAATCCCTTTCCGAAAAAAGCGCGCGATTGCAGGCGAGTCGGACTGCGGAAGCTCCCGGACAGCAGGCGCATCCCCCGCGACTGCTGCGATCGCTACGGCCGGAACACGCTGCAAGGACGGAGCCGCGACCGTCAGGGAGCGGGATGCGGTCGTTGCGCCGTCCCCCGCTCCCTTACGGTCGCGGCTCCGACGGGTGGCATTGGCGTCCCCGGCATAGACGGCATATGATTGCTGCGTCGGCGCGCTGCGCGCCCCGTTCCGCTCCACGAGGCCGTTTTTATGACTCCCATCCGCCGTTTCGGTATCGTCGATTTCGTGCTATTCCTGTACGTCCTCGTCATGGCGGGCGGAGTCCGGGCCGGATATCTATGGCTGGCCGCCGACCACGGTCGCGGCACCGGCCCCCTCGTCGTCCAGGATCCCGCCCGCCATGACGAGGAGTTGGCCCTCGCCCAGAGCTACCGCGACACCGGCTCCTTCGTCGTCCACGCTCCGCTTTCCGACGCGCCCGAAAACACGGCCCACGCCTCACCCGGCTATCCGTGGCTGCTGGGGCTGCTGGGGCGGGCGGCGCCGGCGGACCAGTTCGATCTGATCGTCCGTTGGATCCAGTGCGGCCTCGGCGCGCTGACGGCCGGCTTCTACTTCCTCTTCGCGCGGCGCACCTTCCGCAGCCTAACGGCCGGCCTCCTGACCGGCCTGCTCTGCGCCCTCTACCCGTTCTGGGTCGTCAACACGGCCGCCCTCGACGACGGCGTTCTGGTCAGCTTTCTCGTCAGCCTGGTGATGTTCACGGGGGCGCGAGCCGGTCAGACCAGCGGCCCCTTCTCCAGCCTGATCTACGGCCTGGCCCTGGCGGGGACGGCCCTGGTGCGCGCGGCCCTTCTGCCGTTCGCCTTCGTCGGCCTGGCCTGGTTCCTGCTGCGCAGCCGCCGGCTGCCGAGCGGCTGGCTGGCCGCCCTGCTCGCCTTCCTCGGCTTCGTCATCGGCGTGGCGCCGTGGACCGTCCGCAACTGGCAGGAGTTCGGCGAACCGATTCCGATCGCCGATTCCGCCTATCTGCACATGTGGATGGGCAACAATCCCCAGGCGGACGGCGGCTCGGTGGACCCGCGCGACGTGCTGCCGGCGGACGAGGTGAAGAAGCTGGTCGATGACAAGAAGCAGCCGGAACGCTACGCCCAGCTGGGGCACGTCGTCTGGGACAACCTGCGCAACGACCCTCCGGCCGTGGCGCAGCATCGCTTCCAGGCCGCCCTGGCGTTCTTCATCGGCGCGCCGGAGCGGCTGTCCGCCTCTTCGACCGGGTCGGTTCGGATGCGGGTCGTGGGCGCGGCGCAGCCGACGGACGACGATCGCAACGCCCTTTTGTCTTCCGAGACGCTGTTTTTCTGGACCCTGTTGGGACTGCTGGCCCTGGCCTTCCTGGGCTGGCGCTGGTCCTACGGCTGGCAGGTGGAGTCGATGCCGGCCGCCCTGGCGATGATCTGGATTCCGCTGCCGTACATCCTGAGCCACGCCGAATTGCTGTCCGGGCCGCGTCTGCCGCTGGACGGCGTGCTGCTGTGCTATGCGTCGTTTGCACTGCTGTGTTTCGTGCCGGGCGTCCGCCGCTATTTCCTCGACGGGGCGAAGGCGGCCCGGCCGACGCCGCCGCGATGACGAAATTCAGTTCGTTTAGCCGCGACCCGGAGGGGAGCGCGCCGCCCCCGCGCTCCCCTCCGGGTCGCGGTTAAACGGCCTTCCGGTTGTCCGGCCGCCGCGCCTGCGGTTGTTGAGGCGGAGCGGCCCCATAGAATGGCCGCGGAGGGACCATCATGGACAACCCGATTCGCGTCGGCGCCGTCAACTACCTCAACACCAAGCCGCTCATCTGCGACCTCGACGTTCTCGCCCCCGACGCCGAATTGATCCTCGACGTGCCCAGTCGTCTCGCCGAACGGCTCGCGGCCGGCGAGTTGGACGTGGCCCTCATCCCGGCCATCGAATATTTCCGAGCCGGCAACTATTCGATCGTCCCCGGCATGGCCATCGCCACGCGCGGCCCGGTGCTGAGCGTGACGCTGTTCAGCCGCACGCCGTGGCAGGACGTCCGCCGCGTGGCGCTCGACGCCGGATCGCGCACCAGCGCGGCCCTGACGCAAATCCTGCTGCGTAAGCGTTACGGCGTTCATCCCGACATCCTGCCGCTGCCGCTGGACCTCAACGCCGAGGACGTGGACGCCGACGCCGTGCTGCTGATCGGCGACCGGGCGATGCGGGCCTGTCTGCCGGGCTTCGCCCACGCCTACGACCTCGGCCAGGAGTGGTACGACTGGACCGGCCTGCCGTTCGTCTACGCCGTCTGGGCCGTTCGGCCGGGCGTCGATCTCGGCGGCGTAGACGCCGCCCTGATCGAGGCGAAGCGGCGCGGCGTGGCCCAGGCCGGCGCCATCGCCCACCGCGAGGCGCCGCGCCTCGGACTCGACGCCGGTTTCTGCCGGCGATACCTCGCCAATATCCTCCATTTTGACCTGGGGCCGCGCGAGCAGGCCGGGCTGCATCATTACTACATGCTGGCCTGCGAGCTGGGATTGGCCCCGCGGGGAGTGAGCCTTGACGCCTACCATTCAGCGCATCTTGCGGAAAGCCGTTGACGGCGAACGCCTCCGCTACGACGAGGGCGTGGCCCTCATGCGACTGCCGCGACCTGCCGGCGCTGGGCCGCGCCGCCGACGCCGTCTGCCGCCGACTGCACCCGGAGCCGTACCGCACCTACAACATCGACCGCAACATCAACTACACCAACATCTGTGCGGCCGTGTGCGACTTCTGCGCCTTCTACCGCAAGAGCAACGACGCCGACGCCTATGTCCTGCCGCGCGAAGTGATTTACCAGAAGATCGAGGAAACCATCGCGCTGGGCGGCGACCAGACGCTCATGCAGGGCGGCATGCACCCCAGCCTCAAGCTGGAGTGGTACGAGGATCTGCTTACGCGATCTCAAGACGCGCTATCCGAAGTTCAATCTGCACGCCTTCAGCCCGCCGGAAATCTGGCACTTCCACAAGATCAACAAGCTGCCGCTGCGCGAGGTGCTGCGGCGGCTGAAGGACGCCGGCCTCGGCAGCCTGCCCGGCGGCGGCGGCGAGATCCTCGTGGATCGCGTTCGCAAGGCGATGACCGTCAACAAGTGCCTGACCGACGAATGGCTGGAGGTGCATCGCGTCTGGCACGAGCTGGGCGGCCGGTCCACCTGCACCATGATGTTCGGCCACATCGAGACGCTGGCGGAGCGGATCGAGACGCTGGAGCGATTGCGGCAATTGCAGGACGAAACGGGCGGATTCACGGCGTTCATCTGCTGGACGTTCCAGCCGGAGCACACGGCGATGGCCGACGTGCCGCCAGCGGGGGCGTTCGAGTATCTGCGGACGCAGGCGATCGCCCGGCTCTACCTCGACAACATGCCCAACATCCAGTCGTCGTGGGTGACGCAGGGGTTGAAGATCGGCCAGCTCGCCCTGTTCTTCGGCGCCAACGACATGGGCAGCCTGATGATCGAGGAGAACGTCGTCGCCTCGGCGGGGACCGTCCACTACCTGACGCTGGAGCAGATCAAGAACGCGATCCGCGAGGCGGGGTACATTCCGCGGCAGCGGAACGTGTTTTACGAATATATTGATTCGGAACCGGCCCTGAGCGAACCAGAGTCCCCGGGTTCACGAGTACGTTCACCCGGGGCTTTATCGCCGTCGCCCGAAGCGGGCTCCAAGACCGAGACGCCTCTCGCCCTTTGAGCCCTTTGGGCGATCGAAATAAAGCCCCGGGTGAACGTACTCGTGAACCCGGGGTGCGCTTTGGGTGAACGTGCCCGTGAACCCGGGGCTACCTTGGAGGTCCGCCGCCGATGACACTCCCTTGTCTCACCCTCCTTCTGCTGTCCGGCACGGTGTCGGCAGACGCACCCGCGCCGCCCCCCACGAAAAAGGAACCTGTGAAGGACGTTTATCACGGCGTCACGGTCACGGACGACTACCGCTGGCTGGAGGACTGGAACAACAAGGACGTGCAGGCCTGGAGCGCGGCCCAGAACGCCTACGCCCGGAGCGTCTTGGACAAGCTGCCCGGCGCCGACGTGCTGCGCGAACAGCTCACGAAGATCATGGCCGCCAAGACGACGAGCCACGCCGCCTTCTACTACCGCGGCGGCCGGCTCTTCGCCATGCGCCGTCAGCCGCCCAAGCAGCAACCGTTCCTCGTCGTGATGCCGGCGCCCGACCAGCCGGACAAGGCCCGCGTTCTCGTCGATCCCAATGAGATCGACGCCAAGGGAACCACCGCCATCGACTGGTACGTCCCCTCGCCCGACAGCAAGCTCGTGGCCGTGTCGATTTCCAAGGGTGGCACCGAGTCCGGCGATGTCCATATTTACGATGTCGAAAATAGCAAGGAAGTATACGAGGTCGTGCCGCGCGTCAACGGCGGCACGGCCGGCGGCGACCTGGCCTGGGCGCCGGATGGCAAGGGCTTCTTCTACACCCGCTATCCGCGCGGCAAGGAGCGGCCCGCCGAGGACCTCGACTTCTACCAGCAGGTCTATTTCCATGAGCTGGGGGTGCCGACCGAGAAGGACCGTTACGAACTCGGCAAGGATTTGCCGCGCATCGCCGAGATCAAGGTGGAAGCCGACGACGCAACCGGCCGGCTGCTGGTCACGGTGCAGAACGGCGACGGCGGCCATTTCGCCTTCTTCCTGCGCGACCCCGATGGCAAATGGCGGCAATTCAGCACCTTCGACGACAAGCTGGTACAAGCCGCTTTCGGCCGCCATGACGACCTGTTCGTCATCTCTCTCCAGGACGCGCCGCGCGGCAAGCTGCTTCGGCTCCCGGTTACAGACCTCGACCCGGCGAAGGCGAAAGTCATCATTCCGGAGGGGAAAGATACGATCATCTCCGACTTCCCCGGCTACTCCAGCCGGCAGACGGTGCTGCCGACGGAGAACCGACTGTACGTGACGTACCAGCTCGGCGGCCCGACGGAGGTGCGCTGTTTCGACTTCGACGGCAAGCCGCTCGACGCCCCGAAGCAGTTGCCGATTTCCACCGTCGGCGGCCTGGTCCGTCTGACCGGCGACGACATCCTTTTCTCCAACGGTTCCTACGTCCAGCCGCGAGAGGTCTACGAGTATCGGGCTGCGGCGAACGAGACGGTGAAGCTGCCGCTGACGACCACGCCGCCAGTGGACCTGAGCGACGTGCAGGTGGTGCGCGAGTTCGTGCGGAGCAAGGACGGGACGATGATTCCGGTCAACATCATGATCCCCAAGGGGGTGAAACTGGACGGGACGAACCCGTGCCTGGTGACCGGCTACGGCGGCTACGGCGTCAACCGCGTGCCGACCTTCGTGCCGGATCGGCGCATCCTGTTCGACCACGGCTTCATCGTGGCGGAGGCGAACCTGCGCGGCGGCGGCGAATACGGCGAGACATGGCATCGGGCCGGCGCTCTCGTCAATAAGCAGAACGTCTTCGACGACTTCGCGGCGGCGCTGGAACTCATGATCCAGGAGAAATACACCTCGCCGGAGCACCTGGCGATCATCGGCGGCAGCAACGGCGGTCTGCTCATGGGCGCGACACTGACGCAGCATCCGAAGCTAATGAAGGCGGTGGTGTCGTTCGTCGGCATCTACGACATGTTGCGGGTGGAATTGTCGCCGAATGGGGCGTTCAACGTCCCGGAGTTCGGCACGGTCAAGGACGAGAAGCAGTTCCAGGCGATGCTCGCCTATTCGCCGTATCAGCACGTCGAGGACGGCGTAAAATACCCGGCCGTGCTGTTCCTGACGGGGGCGAACGACCCGCGCGTCGATCCGATGCAGTCGCGCAAGATGACGGCGCGGCTCCAGGCGGCGACGGCGTCGGGCCGGCCGATCCTGCTGCGGACCAGCGCCGGCAGCGGCCACGGCCTGGACACGTCGCTGTCGGAGCGCATCGAGGAGTATGTGGACGTATATTCGTTCCTTTTCGCGGAGCTGGGCGTGCCGGTGAAGCATTAATGATGGGAAAGAGGTTGTTGCAATCCGCCGCACCGGGGGGTATCATCCTCTTCAATTCGTCGGCGCCGGCTTGACGGATCGAACGGGGCCGTCCGGCGGCGGTCCCTTGCTCATCCGGACTATCCGTTGATTTCCGTGGCGGGTACGGTCGATGAATCCGCCGCGACGGCGTTCGCCGCCGGGCCGCCTCGTCGTGCCGTTCTGGCCCACAGCCCGTCTCCTCACCTTGGAGGCAGCGATGCATTCGTTCCCTCGCCGGCCGTCGCGAGCCAACTCACGGCCTGCTCGTCCGCGCCCTTCCTTCCGGCCCCGCCTGGAAACCTTAGAGGACCGCACTGCTCCGGCCCTGCTCCACGTCACCAGCCTGGCCGACGACGGCGGCGCGGGCACGCTTCGATCCCTCATCGCCGTGGCCCAGACCGACGGCGACGCCGCCAACACCATCGACTTCGACCCGTCGCTGACGAGGGGCGTCATCACCCTGACCGCCGCCCCGCTGAACCCGGCGACCGGCATATTTCCCGGCCCGACCGCCTTCGACGTGAACAAGACGCTGACGATCCTCGGCAGCGGCCAGACCATCACCCGCGCCGCGACGGCGGCCGACTTCCGCTTCTTCTTCGTCGAGGCGACGGGGAGCTTGACGCTGTCCAACCTCACCCTGTCCAACGGCGTGGCGAA
This sequence comes from uncultured Planctomycetaceae bacterium, assembly GCA_963771935.1. GTDB lineage: Bacteria > Planctomycetota > Planctomycetia > Gemmatales > Gemmataceae > UBA4732. Next base: position 1,464,735 of record CAVYVK010000011.1, read on the forward strand.
GGGCTTCGACAGCGGCGGCTCCGGCGGAGGCGCCGCCGGCCTGGGCGGTGCGATCTACAACATGGGCACGCTCACGGTGCAAGGGGTGACCTTCAGCGGGAACGCCGCCGTGGGCGGCAACAGCGGCGGCTCCGCCAGCAGCGGTGGCGCGGGCCTCGGGAGCGGTGGGCAAGTCGGAGGCAACAACGGCGGGAATCCGAACGGCGGCGGCCTGAACGGCGGCTTCGGCGGCGGAGGTGCAGGCGGCCAGAGCTACATAAGCGGCGAGACCACCGCCCCCCAACCTGGAGGCCCCGGCGGCAACGGCGGCTTCGGCGGCGGCGGCGGCGCCGGCGGCGGCGGCGGCGCCGGCGGTGACGGCCTCGGCGGCTTCGGCGGCGATGGCGGCGCCGGTGGCTTCGGCGGCGGCGGCGGCGCGGGCCGGGGCCCACATTTCCGGGGTCGCTGGAACCGGTCACGACGGCTCCGCCGGCCCGGGCGGCTTCGGCGGCGGCAACGGCCCCGGCGGCGGCGCCGGACTGGGAGGGGCCATTTTCAGCGAGCAGGGGTCGGTGACCATCATCAACAGCACGCTGGCCGGCAACTCCGTCACCGGCGGCTCGGGCGGCCCCGGCGGCGGCGGCGGTTCCGGATTCGGCGGGGCCGTCTTCATCGCGAACGGCACGCTCACCATCAGCGACAGCACGCTGTTCGACAACACCGTCACTGCCGGCGGCGGCAGTCCGACCGGCGCCGTGGGCGGCCGCGACGTCTACAACCTCGTGGCGGACCCCTTCGCCGGGCTGACCACGCAGGAGCGGTTCGTGCAGGCGCTCTACCTCGACGTGCTGGGCCGGGCCGGCAGCACCGCCGAGCTGGACAGCTGGGTGGTCCTGTTCAACGAGGATCGAGCCAGAGGGACGGGCAGACCGCCATCGCCACGGGCATTGAGACAAGCCTGGAGGGGCGCGACCATCTGGTCAAGGACTGGTACGAAACCTACCTGGGCCGGGCGGCGGCCGGCGGCGAGGAACTGGGCTGGGTGAACCTGCTGATGAGCGGACAGAGCGAGGAGCAGGTGCTCAGCCAGAATCCTGGCTTCCCCCGAGTTCTACAACCGGGCGCAGACGCTGGGCGACTTCGGGTCGGCGGACCAGAACTACGTCCAGGGGCTGTACGAACTCCTGCTCGGCCGGATCGCAAACAACGCGGAGGCTACGAGCTGGGTCGTTGCGCTGCCGCAGCAGGGCCGGCAGGGTGTGGCGTCGGGCTTTCTGACCTTGATGGAGTACCGCACGGACCTCGTTCAGTCGTACTACGCCCTTCTGCTGCACCGATCGCCGGACCCGCAAGGCCTCGCCTACTGGGTCGGTACAGGAGAGGACGGGTTGGACATTCGCATCGGCTTCGAGGCGTCCCCCGAGTTCTTCACCAATGGTTAGGTCATTCGCCAGGCGCCTGCGTCCTTACAGAAGTGGATCTTTTCCTATCCTAATACTCTGCCGTGCTGAAGTCGTACCGCGCCACGGCCAGGAGCATCGCACCGGCCAGCGCCGACGCCAGCAGCGATAGGTACGGCGACCACGCTCCGCGCGCCACGACGCGGCCGAAGCCCAGCGTCTGACACCAGCCGCCGTGCATCCCATCGACCAGCGCCAGCAGCGGCCACGGCCTGGACACGTCACTGTCGGAGCGCATCGAGGAGTATGTGGACGTGTATTCGTTCCTGTTCGCGGAGCTGGGCGTGCCGGTGAAGCATTAAGGGACCGTGGCGATTGCAACGGCCCCTCCGCCCGAATACAATCGGCCCGTGTCGAAGAGATTTCCGCGGGACTTTTCTTGAACGCCTCCATGAGCATTTCTCCCCTGTATATCGGTCTGGACGTCGGCGGCACGAGCATGAAGGCCGGCGTGGTGGAAGAGACGGGCCGGCCGTTGAGCGCGGTGTCCTTGCCGACGGAGTCGGAGCGCGGCCAGGACCACGGCCTCCAGCGCATGTGTGAGACGATCCGCGCGGCGGCGACGGCGGCCGGCGTGGGGATGGAGCGGATCTCGGCCATCGGCGTGGCGACGCCGGGCACGATGGACATCCCGGCGGGGGTGATCCTCGACGCGGTGAACATGAAGGGATGGCGGAACGTGCCGGTGCGGCGGCACGTTCAGGAGACGTTCGCCCTGCCGACGGCGTTCCAGAACGACGCCAACGCGGCGGCCTACGGCGAGTTCTGGGCGGGGGCGGGCCGCGGCGCCGCAGCCTGGTGCTGTTCACGCTGGGCACCGGCGTCGGCGGCGGCGTCATCGTGAGCGGCGCCGACGGCGGCTTCGTGGTTGAGGGCGAACACAGCCACGGCGCTGAAATCGGCCACATCAAGATCGAAATGACCAACCCACGGCAGTGCGGCTGCGGACGGCTCGGTTGTCTGGAAGCCTATGCCAGCGCCACGGCCGTGGCCCTGCGGGCGCGAGACGCGCTGGCCGAGGACGGCGGCCGGTCGTCGCTGCACGCCGTATTGCGCTCCGGAAACGAGCTGACCTCCCGCGAGGTGTTCGCGGCGGCGGACGCCGGCGACGAGCTGGCGGGGCGGATCGTGGAGGAAACCGCTCTGTATCTGGCGATCGGGGCCATGAACCTAATGCACGTCATCGACCCCGAGCTGGTGGTGTTCGGCGGCGGCATGATCGCGGCCGGCGACGGCTTTCTCGACCGCATCCGGGTCCACGTGCGGCGGCTGGCGTTCCCGGTGCCGGCGGAGCGGACGCGGATCGTCTACGCCCAGCTCGGCGGCGACGCCGGCTTCATCGGCGCGGCGGCGTGCGGCCGGCGGCTGGTGCGCCGATGAAGATACGCAATGTCGGAATCGCGCTCCTCGACCGGCCCGAAGCGCCAGCGAGGGATTTCTTGCCCTCGCTGGCGCTTCGGGCTGGTTTCGTTTCCTCCGCTTGCCGTCGTCGGCCGCAACGCTATCTCAGCGGTGTGGCCGATCTCTTTTCCCCGCGACGGTGGGCCAGCACATGTCCGCTCCCGGATGGAACGCCCTGCTCCACGGCGCCCCCTGGCACACAGGACCGGACGCCTATCCCATCACCGCTTACTCCGAGTTCATGCCGCCGCCGCTCCTCGGCCTCAAGCCGTACCGCCACGCGCGGCAGGAGCCGCTGCCGTTCGCACAGGGTGATCCCCACGGCTGGCTCATCACGGAACACGAGGAGGCGCATGGAGCTGCGGCCGGGTCTGGAACAGATCGGCCGGCAGCTGGTCCTGGCCCTCGTTCGCCTGGCGAACGGCAAGCCCGGCCACGGCATCGCGCCCAAGAAGCTGATGGACAACCCCTACTGGCCGCTCCGCCTGGCGGAGAAGGCGGGCGCCGTCCCCCACGAGCGCTTCGTCTTCCTGGGACCACTCGCCCTGTCGCGCACCCAGGACGACAAGGGCCGCGTCCGCTGGACGCTGTTCGGGGCCAGCGAACAGGGGCCGGAACGCGCCTTCTGGAAGAGCTTTCAGAGCGCTCCGGGCAAGGAGATGCCGGAAGAGGCGGGCGTCGATTTCGTCCGCCGTCTGCTGGCCTCCGTGTACGGCGTCAAGGTCCGCGACGCCGATCACCTGCACGACGCCGGCTTCCGCATCTTGCCGACCGACCAACGCGACGCCCTGGCCTGGCCGGCGGACGACGATTTGCCGACGTGGACGCTCCGCTATCGGTGCAATCCGCGGCGGCCGGCCCACGGCGTGAAATATCTGCTGACGTTCCGTCCGTTCGGCCGGCTGCCGGAAGCGATTCAGACGGCGTACCTCGAAGGACGGCTGCACCTGATTCCGTACCCCGGCAGTCTGATTTTCTGGGGCACGTCCGGCGCCCTGAAGATGCGCGACGACGCGCCGCTGGCCGTGCAGGCGCCTCGTTGCTGACGGTCATCTCTCGTCACGAGGATCCGCACGGCCTCCGCGTGCCGCAGGCGGGCTGGATGCACGAGCCGAAGCCGGGCAAGGCGAAGCCAGGCCGCGAATACGGACCTGTCCGCAACACCTTTCGCCGCACCCACCGCTGGGCCAAGGTCCTCCGCGACCAGGACGAGCTGGCCCTCATGGGCCGCGAGGACAAGCTGCTCCACGTCCTGTTCAGCACCATCCCCGACGACCTCGGCCTGTACGACAAGCCGATGGCGCGCAACGCCCAGCTGTGGACGCACGACTTCCGCCTCCTTCTCAACGGCCCCCGCGCCACCGGATTGGACATGAAAGCGACCTTGCATACCGTCGAAGAGGGCGGGATCTTCGGCTACCGCTTCGTCTACCCGGCCATGCGCGTCGGCCGACATGAGGTCTACTGGCACCGGCCGCTCGTCGCATGGATGGCGGAGTCCGGCCATCCGGAAGTGCTGCCCGACGCCCCGCTCGGCTATCTCACCGCCTACCGGGCCGGCGACGTGCGGCCCGACGAGGCCGATCGAATTGTGGCCGCGGCTGTTGCGGCGCGACCTGCCGGCCGCCGCCGTCGCTCTCCTGGAATCCGGACACACGCGGTCGGTCGCTCGCAGCATTCGCAAGCTGTACGACGCCTGGGAACTGGGCGGCGAGAAAAAATTGTCGTGGTCGTTCGCCCGATCCCTGCTGACGGCGCCGAAGCACCAGACGCTCCCGGAGTGGCTCGACGAGTTGCCCGCGGCGGCCGGCGGCGGCGAGGCCGGCGAACGCGTCGCGGCCGGCGTGCAGGAGCTCCTCGAACCGGCCGAAACCCCGCTCGCCGCGCCGGCGAGCGGCGGCCGCACGCCGGACTCCCTGACGTTCGACCGCACCGCCACGCGGCCGTTCGAGACGAGCTACTGGAAGACCATCGCCTTCCTGGCGGAGGGGAAATATCGCAACAAGAACAACGCCGACTGCGTGAAGCGATCGGGCCACGGAACGGCTGCTGTCCCACGAGCACCGCGACCTGGAGGCGCTGGGCGACTACCTGCTGGATTACTACACGAAGACGATCGCTCGTACAGGTTTTGCCGGTAAGGCCCTGACCGGCGAGATGCCGTTCCACTGGCGCACCGACTTCGATTTTCCGTGGGCCGACGGCTGGCAGGCCAACCAGGACGGCCGAACCTACGAGCGCGACATCGTGACCGTCATCCCCGGCCGCGACCGGAAGCGGGCGGTGATCCTGGCCGACCACTACGACACGGCCTACATGGCCGACTGCTTCGAGGAGCAGTCCGGCAGCGGGGCGCGGGTGGCGGCGGCCGGGGCCGACGACAACCACTCGGCGACGGCGTGCCTGATGCTGGCGGCGCCGATTCTGCTCGACTTGAGCCGTCAGGGCAAGCTCGGCTGCGACGTGTGGCTGGTCCATCTGACCGGCGAGGAATTTCCGTCGGACTGCCTCGGCGCCCGCGCCCTGACCCAGCGGCTCGTCGAGGGGACGCTGAAGCTGCGTCTGCCCGGCGGGCGCGAGCGCGACCTGTCGCGCGTGGAGGTCCGCGGCCTCTACGTCATGGACATGATCGCCCACAACAACGACCGCGATCGGGACGTATTTCAGATGTCGCCGGGGACCGGGGCGCCGTCGCTGTGGCTGGCGCGGCAGGCCCAGACCGCCGCGGCGATCTGGAACGCCTCCGTCCCGGTGTGGAACCAGCGGCCATTGCGGCGCGGCCAGGGACGCGGCAAGCGCAGCATGACCGGCGGCGACATACCGGAGGTGGCGGCCCACCCGACGCTCCTCGGCGAGGTGCGGACGCCGGCCGACCCGCACAGTACGCTCTACAACACCGACGGCCAGATCTTCTCCGACGCCGGCGTGCCGGTGGTGCTGTTCATGGAGAATTACGACATCAATCGGGAGGGATACCACGACACGCACGACACGATGGCCAACATCGACCTGGATTACGGGTCGGCGGTGGCGGCGATCGCCATCGAGTCGGCGGCGCGGGCGGCGACGGAGAAGCCGCCGCGGTGACCGGCGAGCGGGGGGCGTCAGCCCCCTGATTCTTCCTACAGTCGCTGACAGGATGAGGAATCAGGGGGCTGACGCCCCCCGCTCGCCGACGTAGAAAGACGTGCGACGAATCGGGAGAACATCCATGCAGAAGACCAAGGGCGAACAGTTCGCCGGCGTGACGGTGGCGCTGATTACGCCTTTTCGGAACGGCGACATCGATTTCTCGGCCCTGCGCAAGCTGGTCGATTGGCACGTCGAGCAGGGGACCGATTGCCTCGCCCCGGTCGGCACCACTGGCGAGTCGCCGACGCTCGACCACGAGGAGCACGAGCGCGTCATCAGCGCGGTGGTGGAGCACGCGCGGGGCCGCATCAAGGTGATGCCCGGCGCCGGCTCCAACAGCACCCGCGAGGCGATCCGCCTGACCCGCGCCGCCCGCCGCGCCGGGGCGGACGGCGCCCTCCTGGTCGGTCCCTATTACAACAAGCCGACCCAGGAAGGGTATTATCGCCATTTCGCCGCCGTGGCCGACAGCTGCGACATTCCCATCGTCCTCTACAACATTCCCGGCCGCACCGGCTCCAACATCCTTCCGGAAACCATCGCCCGGCTGGCGGAGGTTGCCGAAGCATCGTGGCTGTGAAGGAGGCGACCGGCTCACTCGATCAGGCGTCGCACATCGCGTCGCTGTGCGACTTGACCCTCCTGAGCGGCGACGACAGCCTGACCTTGCCGCTGATGAGCATCGGCGGCCGCGGCGTCGTGTCGGTGGTCGGCAACATCGTGCCGCGCGACCTCAAGGCGCTCGTCAGCGCCTACGACGCCGGCCGCACCGACGAGGCGCTGAAGTGGCACCGCAAACTGTTCCATCTGTGCCGCGATCTGCTCGGCAGTCAGCGTCAACCCGATCCCGGTCAAGACGGCGATGAAACTGCTCGGCCGCGACACCGGCGAGCTGCGGCTGCCGCTGTGTCCGCTCGACGCGGCCGGCGAGGCGCGGATTGCGCAGTCGCTGCGGGCGTATGGATTGCCGGTGTGAAATCACAACGACCAACCAGCCGCGAGCGCGAGCGAGCGGATTTCATCCCCGCTCGCTCGCGCTCGCGGCTGGTTAGATACGGATTTCACGACAAATTCATCATCCCCCTGGACATTTTCTCACGCCAAACGTTACAATGAATGGCTGAGTTGGTGATTCGCCCGTTCCGAAGCACCCCCCGCCACTCTCCACCGCCGGCCGAACGCCCCCGGCGGAATCCCCACCGGGAGAATCCCGTTCCGTCAGCGCGACATGCCCCAGCGGCCGAGTCGCCGGGGAAGGGAACTCGTTTCGCCAACTGGGCGGCGAAACGCAAAGGTAAGGACGCAGTGCTTCATGGTCCCGTTTCAGGAGCCGCCGCGGAGGCCGCGGCCGTCAACCCCATGCTTGAAAACCTTCGCAACATCGGCATCATCGCGCACGTGGACGCCGGCAAGACGACGACGACGGAGCGCATCCTCTTCTTCAGCGGCTCCAAGCACAAGGTCGGCGACGTGGACGAGGGCAACACCACCACGGACTTCGACCCTCTGGAAAAGGCCAAGGGCATCACCATCAACAGCGCCGCCGTCGCCATCGACTGGGGCGACAACGCAGATCTCCATCATCGACACGCCCGGCCACGTCGATTTCACGGCCGAGGTCGAGCGCAGCCTCCGCGTCCTGGACGGCGCCGTCGGCGTCTTCTGCGCCGTCGGCGGCGTCGAGGTGCAGAGCGAGACGGTCTGGTATCAGGCCAACAAGCACCGCGTGCCGCGCATCGCCTACGTCAACAAGCTCGACCGCATGGGCGCCGACTTCTTCGCCTGCATCGACCAGATGAAGCAGAAGCTCGGCGTCATCCCGGCCATCTGCACCTTGCCGGCCGGCCAGAGCGGCGAGTTCGAGGGCGTCATCGACCTGATTCGTATGAAGTTCGCCCTCCAGGACGTGAAGGAAAAAGACCTCCAGCTCGGTCGATATCCCCGCCAAGTACAAGGAGTTGGCCGAGGAGTACCGCAACCACCTGCTGGAAGCGGCCTCGCACGCCGACGACCATCTGCTGGAGCTGGTGCTGGAAGGCAAGCCGGTCTCGGAAGAGCTGCTGCGCAAGACGCTGCGGGCCGGCACGCTCAGCGGCAAGCTGACGCCGATCTACTGCGGCTCGTCCAAGAACTTCCACGGCGTCCGCCTGCTGCTCGACGCCGTCGTGGACTTCCTGCCGTCGCCGCTCGACCGGCCGCCGGTGACGGGCATCGTGCCCAAGACCAAGGAAGAGGCCCAGCGGAAGCCGGACCCCAAGGAGCCGTTCTCCTGCCTGGCGTTCAAGACGGTCAGCGAGCCGACCGGCGACCTGGTCTTCCTGCGCATCTACTCCGGCGAGCTGCACCCCAAGGACGACGTGCTGAACACGGCCGGCAACCGATCGGAGCGCGTGGCCCGCATCTTCCGCATGATGGGCGACCGCCGCGACAGCCTGGACGTGGCCGGGCCGGGCGAGATCGTGGCCGTGGTCGGACTCAAGGAGACGCACACCGGCAACACGCTCTGCGCCAAGAGCGCTCCGATTTCTCTGGAAGACATCCGTTTCCCCGAGCCGGTGATTTCGCAGGCCATCGTGGCGGATCGCACCACGGACGAAACGAAGCTGGCCGAGGCGCTCGGAAAACTAGTCCGCGACGACCCGACCTTCAAGTGCCGAACCGATCCGGAGACGAACCAGATCATCATCAGCGGCATGGGTGAATTGCACCTGGAAGTGTCGCTGGACAAGCTGCAGCGCACGCCGGGCGTCAAGGTGACGGCCGGGCGGCCGCAGGTGGCCTACCGGCAAACGCTGTCCAAGGCCGTCGAGATCGAGACGCGCTTCATCAAGCAGTCGGGCGGCCGCGGCAAGTTCGCCGTCGTCTACATGAAGTTCGAGCCGCTGACCAAGGAGCAGGTCGAGGAGTGGACCGTCTACCAGGAGGAGCAGGGCGAGAAGAAGGACCCGAACAACCTATATTTCATCAACAGGATCGTCGGCGGCGTGGTGCCGACCGAGTACATCCCATCCGTCGAGGCCGGCTTCCGCGCGGCCACGGACCCGGTGAGTCGCAAATCGGAGGCGATCAAGTACCGCTTCCAGTGCGTGGACATCCAATGCACGCTGCTGGACGGCAAGTACCACGAGGTGGACAGCTCGCAGGACGCGTTCAAGCTGGCCGCGATCGAATGCACGCGCGACGCCCAGCAGAAGGCGGGCATCACGCTACTGGAGCCGATCATGAACGTCGTGGTGCTGGCGCCGTCCAACTACCAGGGCGATCTGATCCGTGACGTGACGCGGCGCCGCGGCGAAATCCTGAACCTCAGCTCCGACAAGGGCCGCTGCAGCGTCCACGCCTATGTCCCGCTGGCGGAGCTGTTCGGCTACACCAGCGACCTGCGCAACTTCACGAGCGGCACGGCGTCGTTCAGCATGGAGCCGAGCCATTACGCTCCGGTCAAGGAGGAATTGGCCGACCTGCGGGCCGCGAGCTGAGGAAGAGTGATTTCACCGCAGAGAACGCAGAGAGCGCAGAGAAAAGACAGCAGAATACTTTGCTTGTCTTTTCTCTGCGCTCTCTGCGTTCTCTGCGGTGAAATGCTTTTTGGATAGAATGAATCCGGGCGCCCGATCACCGGAGCAGTCGCATGGAACCCAGGACCGAAGGCTTTTGCACCATCGAGGACGCCCTGGACGAGCTGCGCCGCGGCCGCATGATCGTGCTGGTGGACGACCCGCAGCGCGAGAACGAGGGCGACCTCGTTCTGGCCGCGGAGAAGGCCACGCCCGAAGCGATCAACTTCATGCTGCGCAACGCCTGCGGCAATTTCTGCCTGGCCATGTCGCCGGCCATTTGCGACCGTCTCAACCTCGACATCGTGCCCGGCGCCAACGCCGATATGGCGCTGACGCCCCTCACGCTGAAAATCGACGCCCGCACCGGCGTCACCACCGGCGTTTCCGCCTTCGACCGCGCCCGCACCATCGAAGTCGCCATCGAAGAGAACTCGACCCACGCCGACCTGAAGCGCGGCCACGGCCACACCGACGCCCTGCGCGCCCGCGAGGGCGGCGTCCTGGTGCGCGCCGGCCACACCGAGGGGAGCATCGACCTGGCGCGCCTCGCCGGCTTCAAGGAGGCGGCGGTCATCTGCGAGGTCCTCAAGCCCGACGGCCACATGGCCCGCGTGCCCGATCTGCTCGCGTTTTGCAAGCAGCACGGCTTGAAGATGTGTACTATTGAGGACCTTATTAAGTTTCGCCGCCAGCGCGAACGGCTGATCCGCCGCGAGACGACCGTGCAGCTGCCGACGCGGTTCGGCGACTTCGACCTGATCGCCTACACCTCGGTGGTGGACCCGGAGCCGCACCTGGCGCTGTGCATGGGCGGCGTCGGCGTCGAGGTGGGCGGCGCCGTGCCGGTGCAGGACGAGCCGGTGCTGGTGCGCATCCACAGCCAGTGTCTCACCGGCGACATTTTCGAGAGCCAATTGTGTGATTGCGGCTCGCAGCTGCACCAGGCCATGCAGCAAATCGCACAGGCCGGTAAGGGCGTCCTCCTCTACATGCGCCAGGAGGGCCGCGGCATCGGCCTCCTGTCCAAGCTGAAGGCGTACAAGTTGCAGAGGGAAGAGGGGCTGGACACCGTCGAGGCCAACCAGCGGCTCGGTTTCGCGCCCGACCTGCGTCACTACGGTATCGGCGCCCAGATCCTGATCGACCTGGGCGTGCGGAAGATGCGCCTGCTGACGAACAACCCCAAGAAGGTGGTCGGCGTGGACGGCTACGGCCTGCACATCGTGGAGCGCGTGCCGATCCAGATCGCGCCCAACCAGAACAACCGCCGTTACCTGCGCACCAAGAAGGAGAAGCTTGGCCACCTGCTCGACGGGACGGAACCGGGCTGAGGCGTCGGAGCCGCGACCGTCAGGGAGCGGTCTTCAACCCGCTCCCTGACGGTCGCGGCTCTGTTCTTCCGCGCTTCCTGAAGCCTCTCAAGGTTTCGCGCGGGCCGGCGGTAGGGCAAGGCCCGAAGAGGCGCCGGCCGCGCTCTTGGCGCTGAGCAGATCCAGCGTTTCCACGCGCCAATCGTCTTTTGACGGGTCGCCGTGGCTGAGGTCCGCCGTCAGCCACAATTGGCCCTGAATCACCAGGTCCGCTTGCGGGGGCGGTTTGCCCGCAAGGACTTTTGCCATCGGCTGAACCGGCATGATTTCGATGTTGAAGCCGATGCGGGCAGCGTCCCCCTCCCGGTGGATCTCCGGCAAGGAGCGCGCCAGGAGCCATTGCGGCGCCTCCTTCGGCTCCGCGGCGAACAGACCGCGCACCCGGTCGGCCCTCATTTCCTGGAGCTTCTTCCGGTCCTCCGCCTTCCCCGCGTCTTTGGAGCCGACCCAGAACGTGTCCGGATCGAAGTGGACCAGGCCGCCATTGAAGAACGCCTTCAGGCCGGCGTCGAAGGGCGCACCCCGTTCTTTCTTTTGACGCTCGCGCTCCGCCGGAGGCAGCGTGTCGAGGTAGGCCCCTTCGCGGGCCTCCACCTTGGCCTGCTGATCTCCTTCGCGGGCCTCCACCTTGGCCAGCCAGTCCTCGGCGAACTCGCGGGCCTGGTTGCTCCACAGTTCCATCCGCACGCCTTCCTCGGTGAGGACAGGGTTCTTGATAGGCTGCGGGGCCATCATGAACCATTGCCGATCGCCGTTCTCGTCATCCCTTCCGGCGGCGGTGGCGACGACCTCGGAAACCATCGCGGTCGTGGTGACCCGGTAGTCGAGAGCGACCGTGTAGCCCTGCTTCGGATCGTAGCCCCAGCGCTCGACGCCGAGGAACTCGACCTTGGCGTCGCCCCCCCCTGCTCGAACTGGCGCACCAGCTCGCACTGGCGGAAGCCGGTCAACATTCCTCCGTGGCCGCTCTGGCCGCGGTCGAAATCCATCTCCAGGCGGTCGCGCAGGTGATCGTCGTCGGCCGGGCGCGGCGGTTGCTGCGTATACAGGAACGCCTGGTCGATCTTGTCCGGTTTGCCCGTCCGGAGCAGGTCCATCCATTCGTTGCCGAACTTCTCCGCCTGGGACGAGACGGCGAAGTAGCAGCCGGCGTAGTAGGCGGCGTAGAGGAGGCCGACGACGACGGTGAGGCCGACGCCCCACGTCGCCAGGCGCGAGCCGGTCAGGGCGCCCTCGGACTTGCGAATCCGGGCGCGGGCGGCGAAGCAGACGGCGACCGCGACGATCGGAAGGACGAACGTCCAGATCGGCAAGATCCACGGGGTGTGGTTGAACAGGGCGAGGAAGGCCCGGGACCGACGAGCAGGGCGTAGAGGACGGACAGAAGGAGGCCGAGGATGGCGACGATCGACACCGAGCTGTACGCCCGAGGCACCTCGTCGGCCGCACCGGCGGGCGGCGGGGCTTCCGAAATCGAGGCCGCGACGGTCGGGTCGGCGGGACGGTCGGTCGTTTCGGCCATGGCGCTGTCCTCACAGGGAATGATGAACGATGAATGATGAATGATGAATCAAGAGAATTCATCGTTCATCATTCATCGTTCATCATTCAGTTAGTCGTCGCCCGCGCTGCTGAGATCGGCGGAGACGTCGCCGAGCATGGCGCGGCGGGCGATGTCGTTGGGGTTCATGCCGCGCGTCTGCACCACGCCGGACTGGTCCAGGTAGATCTTGTCCTGCAATATCTCCTGCACGACGACCGCCATCTTGTCGCTGCCGCGCACATCGACCAGCGGCCGGGCGCCCTTGTTCAGCGCCACCATGCGCTTCTGAATCAGGGTGGACAGCTTGAATCGGCCGCCCACCTTGTTCACGATGGCTTCTTCTTTCAGGTCGTCGAGCATGTCGTCCCCTTTTCAAAGCGTCGGGCGATCAGTCCGCGCACCTCGGCCACGGCCGTGTCCAGGTCCTCGTTCAACACTTGATGGTCGTATTCGCCGGCCCGCTCCAGCTCACGGCGGGCGGTCGCCAGGCGGCGGACGATCATCTCCTCGTTTTCCGTGTGGCGCTTGCGGAGTCGTTCCTCGTAGACTTCCCACGACGGGCCGGTGAGGAAGATGGACAGGGCGCCGGGACATTTTCTCCGCACCTGCTCCGCCCCCTGCACGTCGATGTCGAGCAGGACGCCCAGGCCGCGGGCCAGCCAGCCGTCCACCTCGCTCCGCAGCGTGCCGTAGCGGCGGCCGTGGACCTCCGCCCATTCCAGAAAACCGCCCTGGTCGATCTCCTTTTGGAACTGCTCCGGCGTCCAGAAGAAGTAATCGAGGCCGTCCCTTTCGCCGGGCCGCGACGACCGGGTCGTGGCCGAAACCGACAGGCGCAGCGGCAGGCCGGACTCGGCCAACAGCCGGCGAATCACGGTGGATTTGCCGACGCCGCTCGGGCCGGACAGGATGATGAGCGGTCCCTGGGGCATGGTCGATCTTTCGTACCAGCCCGAGTGCCAGCGAGGGGTTTCATCCCACCCCTCGCTGGCGCTTCGGGCTGGTAGAGTCTCCCTCATTCGATGTTCTGCACCTGTTCCCGAATCTTTTCCAGCGTGCTCTTGATCTCGACGACGTGCCGCGAGATTTCCACGTCGCTGGCCTTGGAGCCGATGGTGTTGGCCTCACGGCACATTTCCTGCGTGAGGAACTCCAGCTTGCGGCCGGCGCTCTCCGGCTCCTTGAACACCTCCTGGAACTGGTCGAGGTGGCTGGCCAGCCGCACCACCTCCTCGGCCACGTCGCTGCGCTCCGCGAACACGGACACTTCCTTGATAAGATCACTACGGTCGATCTTCACGTCCAGTTCGGACAGCAGGCCGCGCACCCGTTCCAGCAGGCGGTCGCGGTACTGTTCGGCCACCCTGGGCGTCTTCCGTCGGATCTGGTCCAGCTCGCGGCCGATCTGGTCGCGGTATTGCAGAAGCTCCTGGGCCATGGCCCGGCCTTCTTCGAGGCGCATCGCCTGCAATCGATCGAGCGCCTCCTGAAGGACGCGCTCGATCACCGGCCATTCTTCCTCCACGCGGAAGCCACCGACGGCCGGGTCCGGCACGACGCCGGGCAGGGTCAGGACCTGAGCCAGCAGCGCCTGACCGCGATCCGGGAGGCTCATCTGTTCGCACACGCCCCGCACCTGTTCGATGTAAGAGCGGAGCGCGACGGTGTTGATCTGAAAGTCGTGGGGGGCGTATTTGCGCTGGCAGCGCAGGTGAATCTGGAGGGCGCCGCGGCGCACGGTCTTGCGGACCACCTTCTCGAACTCGGCTTCCAGCAGGTTGTACGGCTCGGCGGCGCGCAAAACCACCTTGAGATAGCGGTTGTTGACCGACCGCAGTTCGATGGCGACCTGGAGATCGTCGCTTTGGTGGCTGGCGTCGCCGTAGCCCGTCATGCTGCAAAGCACTGCGTACCTCGCTTCCGCGCCGTTCAGCTCGGATTATTGACGGGAGCTTCCTGGTTTTGCGGCGCGTTCGGCGCGGCGGGCGTCGTGGCCGGGACGACCGGGCGCTGGCGGGATTGGTCACTTCGGCGGGCACGTTCCCCGGAGCGGGCGGTTGCGTCGTCTTGATGAGAATCATGATGAGCAGCACCCAGGCGGCCGCGACGTAGATGGTGATCTTGGTGAAGGCGTCTCCGGCGCGGGAGCCGAAGGCGCTGGAGCCGCCGGCGCCGCCGAAGGCGCCGGCCAGACCGCCGCCCTTGCCGCGTTGAATCAGCACGAGCAGAATCAGGAACAGGCCCAGCAGCAGCAGGGCCACGGCCAGAAGCGGAGGCACCCAGCCCCACACGGCGAAAAGGCCCAGGCTCGCGATGTTCACGGCGATTTCCTTTCGACGAACCCTTCCCGCCCCGCACCCCACGGGCTGTCGGCGAGTCGTTGAGAAATAGTTATTATAGGCGCCCTGGCCGGAGAGGGAAGGCGACTTTGCCCGTCGGGCAGGGCCATTGAAAGATTGACCTTGCCTCGTGGGGGGGATTGGAGATGGGTAGGCAAGCCCGTTTCTCGTGGAGCGCCTGGCATGAACGCCTTCACCCCCGGCAGCTTGCTTGCCCACCTCGCCCGCATCCCCGACCCGCGCAGCCCCCACGGCCAACGCTTCCCGCTGACGGCGTTGCTCGCCGCCGCCTGCGCCGCCATTCTCTGCGGGCGCGCTCCTTCGCCGCCATCGCCCAATGGGGCCGCAGCCAGGACCTTGGCCTGATGCACCGTCTCGGCTTTTACCGCAGGCCGCCCACCCAAGGCGCCTACCGCTACCTTTTCCTCCGACTCGACGCCGAGACCTTGGAGGCGGTGCTGGGCGGCTGGATCGCCCCGCTCGTCCGCCCCGAGGCCGACCAACTGCGTCCCACGCCGATGGATGGCAAGACGGCCCGCGGCAGTCCTGGCCCGTTGCGATCCGCCGTCCACCTGCTGTCGCTCCTGGACGGGCCGACGGGGGGCGTGCTGCGACAGACCGCGGTGGACGGCAAGACCAATGAACACAAGGCGGCGCTGGCCCTGTTGGAAGGGTTGGTCCTGGAGGGTCGGCTGGTCACGGCCGACGCCCTGTTCTGTCACCGGGATGCGGCCGAGCGGATTTTGGAGCGGGGCGGGCATTACTTCTTCGCGGTCAAGGACAATCAGGAGACGCTGCTGAAGGACATCCAGGCCGCCTTCGAGCCGGCCTTTTCCCCCTACGAGGAGGCGCGGCGACGCAGCGAGGACGATACGGCGAGCAGCACCGACCAGCACGGGGGGCGGGTCGAGGTGCGGACGATTCGGACGACGCCGCGGCGGAACGACTACTTGGATTGGCCGGGCGTGGGCCAGGTGCGCCGGATCGAGCGCGTGGTTAAGTGCGGCGGTGAGGAGCGTCGGGAGACGGCCTACGGCATCACCAGCGCGGGTCCCGAATGGGCGGGGGCCGCCGAACTCCTGGCCTGCTGGCGCGGCCACTGGGGGATTGAGAATCGGCTGCACGGGGTGCGCGACGTGACGCTGGGGGAGGATGCCAGCCGCCTCCGGACGGAGGCGGCCCCGCAGGTGATGGCGGCGCTGCGGAACGCGGCGGTCAGTCTCCTGCGCCTCTTGGGCGCGACCAACATTGCGGAGGCGCTGCGGGCCAACCCTTACCGCGTCCCCGCCGTCCTCGCCGAATTGGGTATCGTGAATCTTTGATTGACCCTGGCCCTATGAGACCCATAGGACTAATAGGACGTATAGGACAAACGGAGACGCTGCCGGCGGGGGCAATCCTTTGACACCCCTCCTCGGCGGACCCTATAATCCACTATAGATTCGCGGGGCCGGAACGCACCCGTGATAAGCAGCTGAAGAGGCCCTTGTCGCCGTTCCTGTCTCTCGGAAACGCGACAGCGAACCGCACTCCCCGCGGCGAGGTGCATATGACGACCGTCCCTATCCGCTCGCGCCCAACGGGCGCTGTCGCCCGGCTCGCCGTGGTGTTGGCCCTGGCGCTCGCCCAGACGGCACATGCCGAGGAAGTCCAGCCGCCGGCCGGCATGACCGTGCAATTCCCTCCCACCCTCACCGCCGACGTGGCCGTGCGGCTGCGCGAGGTCGTCTACGTGCCGCTGAAGCACTTCCAGACCTACTACCAGCGCCAGGGCAAGCGCCTCCTCACCCTTTCCGCCTGCTCTGTGACTTCAACCCGGACGGGCGGGCCGACGCCACCAGCGACTTCGGCGCCTGCTGGGCGCTCGCCAAGGAGATTCGGGAGCTGCAAGGCCAGGGCGTCGAGACGCGGGCCTTCGTCCACGGCGACGTCAGCCGTCATGCCGTGCTGCCGGTGCTGGCCTGCGCCAAGATCGTCATGTCCGCCAACCCGCCCGCGCGCCTCGGCCGCGTCGCCGACGCCGAGCCGCTCCCCAAGCCCGAGACCGACCCCTACGGCGACTGGCTGATGGCCGGCGCCCACTTCCCGCCGGCCGTCGTCCGCAAGATGTTCGACAAGGACCTGGTCGTCGTCAAGGTGGCGCCGGCGGGCAAGGTGATTTACAAATACGTCGATGCGAAGGAGGCGGCCGCCAACAACCCGCCCCTGAACGCCGAGCCGGTCCCCGGCCTCGGTTCGGGCGAGATCGCCTTTTACGACTTCGCCCAGGCCAAGGAATACGGCCTCCTCGCCTCGCAAGACCCGCAGAACAAGCTGGCCGACGCCCTCGGCGACTTCGGGCTGCCGGCCAACAGCGTCTATCCCTTGATGGACCAGGTCATCGCCTACCGGATCAAGGTGGAAGGCGTCATCGACCGCGCGATGAAGGAAGACATGGACCGCCGTCTCGGCCGGGCGCTGAACGAGAAGGCCAACGTCCTCATCCTGGACCTGGAGTGCGGCGGCGGCGACGACCAGACCGCCTACGAGCTGGGCCAGTCCATCGCCGGCCTCAAGACCCGCGCCGACCGGCCGATCAAGACCGTCGCTTACGTCTCCTCGTCGGCCACGGACACGGCCGCCTTTTTGGCCCTCGCTTGCGACGAGATCGTGATGCAGAAGGACGCCCATCTCGGCGACTTCGAGGCTTACCTCCAGGAGCATCCCGACCGCGTCGCGGCAATCCGCACCGAACTCAAGGACACGGCCGAGAACGGCTACTACCCCGCGGCCCTGGCCGAGGGCATGGTCGATCCCGACGTCCGCGTGGTCCGAACCGACGACGGCGCCGTTCTGACGGAGGCGGAGTGGAAGAGCAACCTCAAGACGCACGGCCCCAACGCCGTCGATGTCAAGCCGGCCGGCGTTTACCTCAAGCTCGGCGCCGCCGACGCCCAGAAGGACGGCGTCGCCTCACGGGTTGTCAACGACTATAACGATTTCTGTACGCAGGAAAACGTTAAAACGGACGAGGTCGGCGGCGACTGGCTCAACGGCCTGGCCTGGTTTTTGTGTCTGCCGGCGACGAGCATGGTGCTGGTGATGATCGGCGTGACCTGCCTGATCATCGAGCTGAAGATGCCGGGGGCCAGCCTGCCGGGCGTGATCGCGGCGGTTTGTTTCGTGCTGTTCTTCTGGTCGCAGTCGCAGACGCATCCCGAAATCACCTGGCTGGCGGTGCTGCTGTTCATCCTGGGCTTGCTGCTGATCGGCGTCGAGGTGTTCCTCATGCCGGGCACGGGCGTCTGCGGCATCAGCGGCGCCCTTCTGACGGTGGCCGGCCTGGCGCTCGTGGCTTTCGGCAAGTGGCCGGAGACCACCACCGACTGGCTCGGCTTCGGCCAGAAGCTGGGGCCGTACAGCGGCGGCATCCTCGCCTCGGTGGTGCTGGCGTTCGTCGCCGTGCGCTACCTGAAACACATCCCGTTCTTCAACCGGCTCATCCTCAAGCCGCCGGGCGAGGCGACCGACGGCGAGACGTCCGTCACGGAGTCGCTGCAGCCGGAGCTGGCGTCGCTGTTGGGGGCCATCGGCGTGGCGGCGACGCCGCTGCGGCCGGCCGGCAAGACGCAATTCGGCGAACAGTTCGTGGACGTGGTGGCCGAGGGCGGATACGTTCGACCGGGGGCGCGGGTGCAGGTGATCGAGATCGAGGGCCATCGCGTCGTGGTGAAGGAAGTGTAACGAAATGAGAATGATGAATGATGAACGATGAATCAAGCAAATTCATCATTCATCGTTCATCGTTCATCATTCCGAACGGCGGTTTGCATGAATCCGGGCTACGCGACCTTTGGGTTCATCCTCATCGGGGTGGGCCTCGTTTGCTCGGTGGGCGAGCTGTTCTTGCCCAGCGGCTTCTTCCTCGTCGCGTCGATGGGGTGCATCGCCCTCGGCGTCGGCCTGACGTTCGCCGCGGGCAGCACGACGGGGATGTTGGCCCTCTTGAGCGTGCTGGCGGCCGTGCCGCTGATGGCCATGCTGTTCTTTAAAGTTTGGCCGAAGACGCCGATGGGCCGACATTTCTTGTTGACCAAACCGCGTGCGGATGCAACATTGGCCTCCATGCCGCTCCACCAGGAGATGGAGAAGCTGCGCGGCCGCATCGGCAAGACGCTGGCCCCGTTGCGGCCGGCCGGCGTCGCCGACTTCGACGGCCGCCGCGTGGAGGTCATCACGGAGGGCATGATGATCGACGGCGGCCAGTGGGTCCGCTGCATCGACGTGCGGGCCGGCCGGGTCGTCGTCCGCCTGGTCGAGAAGCCCGACGCCATCGGCGACCTCGACGACGAACTCTTCACCTAAGACGATGGCGCCGCGGCGACTCCGGCCGCGGGCCGTTCCAGGGAGAATATCTATGTCACCGATCCTCTTTGCCGTCGTTGGCGACACTCCCGAGTGGGGCACCATCGGGATCATCGCCGGGGCCATTGCCGCCGTCGTCATCCTGCTGATCTTCCTGTTCGTCTTCTTCAGCTTCGTGCAGCTGTGGATTCAGAGCATGTTGGCCGGCGCCGGCGTCGGCATGTTCGACATGATCCGCATGAGGCTCCTCAAGCTCGACTACACGATGGTGGTCAAGCAGAAGATCGCCCTGGTGCAGGCCGGCGTCAAGGCGTCCACGCAGGAGCTGGAATCGTACCTGCTGGCCAACGGCAAGAAGCTGGAAGCCGTGGTGCAGGCGGTGATCGCCGCCCACAAAGCTGGCATGGACCTGCCGTGGGGCACCGCCGCCGCCATCCAGCTGGCCGGCCGCGACATCTACAAGGCCGTCCAGGTCAGCGTCAACCCGGAGGTCATCGACTGCCCCTCGCCCAACCCCAACAAGCCGAACAACACGCTGGACGGCGTTTGCAAGAACGGCATCCAGCTCAAGGCCCGCGCCCGCGTCACGGTGCGGACCAAGCTCGACCGCCTCGTCGGCGGCGCCACGCAGGAGACGATCATCGCCCGCGTCGGCGAGGGCATCGTCAAGGCCATCGGCTCGGCCGAGCATCACACCGACGTTTTGGCCAACCCCAATCTGATCTCCCAGGCCGTGCTGCACAACGCCCTGGATTCGCAGACGGCCTTCGAGATCGTGTCGATCGACGTGGCCGAGATCGACGTCGGCGCCAACATCGGCGCCAACCTCCAGGCCGACCAGGCGGCGGCGGACCTGCGCGTGGCCCAGGCCAACGCCGAGAAGCGCCGCGCCCTGGCCGTGGCCCTGGAACAGGAGATGTCGGCCCGCGTGCAGGAGAATCGCGCGCTGGTGGTGCTGGCGGAGGCGGAGGTGCCCAAGGCGATCGCCGACGCCTTCCGCAACGGCCGGCTCGGCGTGATGGACTATTACAATCTGCGAAACATCCAGGCCGACACCAAGATGCGTACGTCCATCGCCGGGGTCGGCGGCGGGGCGGACCAGCAGTCGAGCTGAGCGGTCCTGGCGAGCCGGGTCGCGTCAGCGCCCGGAGGGGGAAGATATGGAAGACTGGGTCTGGATCATATTCGTCGTCATCAGCTTCGGCGTCTGGCTGGTCGTGACGGTGTTCCGGAAGGCCGAGGAGGAGCGGCAGCGGAACTTGCAGAAACAGCAGCCGCGTCCCGGCGGCGGCCGTCGGCCGACGTCCGACCTGGATCGCTTCCTGGAGGAGGCGCGTCGGCGTCGCGGCGATACGGGACCGGCTGTACCGCTGGACCGCCCGCGGGACATGCCGTGGGCCAAGCCGGTGCAGTCGCAGGCGCCGGCGGCGCCGCCGCCGCGGAGGCCAGTCGCGACGCCGCCGCAAGTGCAACGTCCGGCCCGACCTCCGGCCTTCCAGCCCTCGGTTCGCCGATCGGCGTCGGAGCAGCGGCCGCGAGCGCCGATGATCGCGGCGCCGCCGCCGAAGCCGGCGCTGGCCCCCGTCGTGCTGGAGATCGTCGAAGAGGAGCTGCTGACGGCGCCGGCCGCCGCGCAGCCGACGCCTTCGCAGGCTCCGCTGACCCAGGTGGCCGGCGTACTGGGCGCCCGCCAGACCCGGACGATTTCTCCGTTCCTGAAGCAATTGCAGGAGATGGTGGGACGGCCCCAATCGACGGCGACGGCCTTCGTCCTGGTGGAAATCTTCGGGCCGCCGGTGAGCCGGAAATGGATGGGATAGGAGGCCCAACCAGCCCCGAGCGCGAGCGAGGGGTTCGGCGCCGAACCCCTCGCTCGCGCTCGGGGCTGGTTGGAAATCCGCTTCTTACCACGTCTCCTGAATCGGCTGCAAAGGCCGACCCTGCCGATCGTAAAACGCTTCGTGGAGCAGAAGATCTCTTTGACCCCCACGCCCGCCGCCCGGAGCAGCCGCTCCAGGCGGTGAAAGGCGCCCCGCTCCAGGCGGCGCCCGAGCAGCGCCTCACAGTGGCCGCCGCACAGGTCGATCTCGACGGGCTGGGCGCTGTGCAGGGGATAGGTGAGGTAGCGCAGCGTCCCATCGCATCCGCAAATCGCGCAGGTCAGTGGTTCGCCGCGCTCCCGCAGCAAAGGGCCTTCGCCGATGGCCAGCGCCTCCTGACAGTCGGGGCACATCGGCCGGCCGGCGAGGCGGTCCCACGGACACCCCCCGGCGCCGCACCGGCTGCACGGCTCGATCGGCGGCTCGCTCCCCTTGTGGATCCGGCGCAGCGCCTCCATGAAACGTCCCCTCGCGCGTAGACTGTGCCCATCCCGTCGCTTCCCCATCTTCGGCGGCCGACCGGACCAATCCTGAGCGAATCCGTGCCCAACTTGCGAAGACGGGTTAGCGAGCCTCGTTGTCGGTGTTAAGGCCGGTTAACACGGACGAATCGCGCCCCGCGGTCGATCGCCCGCCCTTTCCGCGATTCGCCGCAGTGCGGTTGCAAGTGCTGTTCCGATCACCGTTTGTGACGAGCGTCGTGAAAAGCAGGAGTCGAACGCTTTTCCTGAAAATGGGAGGGGCGACGGCACGCGGGATGCGTCATGACTGTCGCCTCCGCAATGTCGCGGGCGCCGAGTCGCCAGCCGCATTGGGGTCCTTTTCCTAGATTCACCGGGCGTGCGAGGGACCGGCGCGACGACGCGGCCGGCCATCCAAGGGGGTTGAGGGAGACATGACCACCGCCACTATCCGACCGGCGCTCCATTCGCTGCGGCGCCTACCGACGATCCACCAGGTGGCCGAATCCTGGGGCAAGCTGGAGCTGAAGCTGGAGACGACCGACACCCGTTACTGGGTGACGACGGAAGGCGTGGCGTGCAAGACGAGCGGCACGCCGATCAATTACGTCATCGATTACGTGACGGTCGAGAAGCTGTCGGAGAACGGCACCTGGGACCTCAAGGCCGTCTACAGCCCCGAGGCGTGGAAGTTGTCGCAGGGTTTTGACTACTGCCAGATGCTGCACGCCGAGCTGTCGCGCCTCAACAAGGCGCTGGAGAAGGGATTTAGCTGGGACACGGTCAAGGACATCGAGCGCGTGCAGGACGAATTGGAGATCGCCAACCGGGCGGTGTTCGAGTTGTCGGAAAAGGTGCGCAAGCGCTGGGCGTGAGCCGGACGAATCATTCTTCATGGGCCGCAGGGGACCGCCGGGGAGAACGGCGGTCCTTTGCGTTTTCCCGTCCTTGACGTCGCGGCGGATGGGGCCGTAGACTGAGCTAGGTTCGCCCCTCCGGCCCGGTGGTGGAACGGCATACACGTCGGTTTTAGGAGCCGATGCCGCAAGGCTTGCGGGTTCGAGTCCCGCCCGGGCCATTCCTCTGAAGGCGTCGCATTGTTCGTGCATCCACATTCCGACCTGACCTCGCGCCTTCCCCTGCTCATCACCGGCGTCTCCGGCGTCGCCGGCTGGAACGCCTTGCCCTACTTCCGCCGTCGCCATCCCGGCCGGGTGATCGGCATCCGGCCGACGGCGACGTGGCAGCTCACGGCCGCCGACGTGATCGGCCTGGACACCGAGGACCGGGCCGGTCTTCTCGCGCTGTTTGAAACTCACCGCTTCCGCTCCGTGCTGAACTGCACCGGCAATTGCGCTCTGAAATCATGCGAATTGGATCCCGCGATGGCGCGGCGGACCAACGTGGACAGCGCCGCCAACATCGCCGAGGTTTCGCGCCGCTTCGGGGCGCGGCTGGTCCACCTGTCGTCCGACCTCGTCTACTCCGGCAAAGGCGCGGGCGGCTACGTCGAGACCGCCCCGGTCGATCCGGTGACGGTCTACGGCCGGACGATGGCTGAGGGAGAAGGGGCCGTGCGCGAAACCGACCCCGGCGCCGCGATCCTGCGGATCTCCTTGCCGATGGGTCCGAGCTTCAACCGTCACGCCGGCGCCATCGACTGGATCCAGTTGCGCTTCCGTCACGGCCGGCCGGCCACGCTCTACTTCGACGAGGTGCGATCCTGCACCTACACCGACGACCTCAACTGCGTCTTCGAGCGCTTCCTGAACGGCGACGAGGCCGGTCTGTTCCACTGCGGCGGCCCTCGCGCTGTGACGCTTTATCAGATCGCTCAAATCGTCAACCGTGTCGGCGGCTACGACCCACGGTTGCTGAAGGGATGTCCGCGGATCGAAGCGGGGCCGCTGCCGCCGCGGGCCGGGAACGTGAGCATGAACAGCGGCAAGTTGACGGAGGCGATGGGCGCCGAACCGTTCCAGCCCTGGCCGCTGGGCGACGAGTTAATACCGACGGATCAAGAATGGCACTTTTCGCGGCCGGCGGAGGAGCCGACCGGGCCGGAGTGGTTGGCGGGGCGGCTATATCGCTATCCGGCGGCAGTGAAGGTTTTGGGGCGAGAAGGTTAGAGGACATCGACCAGATACGATGTCATCCAGATGTCAATCTGCTGAAACCGCGCCTTGAGTCGTTCCTTGAATTCTAGAAAGAACTGACGGCTCTCGGGCAAGTCGGGAACATCCATGAACACGCGGACGAGATCGTCGCGGTAAGACTCCCCCTCGTGTTCCCACATGCCGCGGATGGTCTGCGTTTCGCAGGAGACGGCGCCGAACTGTCGTCTCAGCTCCAGCACCGTTTCGGCACCCAAATCTTCGGGGACGGGACGACCGTCATTGAACCGGAGTGGCAGCAGGATCTCGTAGCGTCGCCGGGATAAGCCGTTCATAAGTGGCCGGTCCCTCCACGATGAACCGGATGCCTTCCACGGCCAACGCAGGCAGGGCCGCGTTCGGAACGAGCGTTTCCCCGTTCGACCACGTTTTGAAGGAGTAACGGCCGACCAGCCAGCCAAGGGCACGGCGTTCGGACGCGTCATCGGGGAATCGAATGATAATCATGAAGTTATTTTACCCGGCCCCTGGGCCTATCGCAAGGGCTTGATTCCTCGATTGGGAGGCGCAGGGCCGCGCCGTAGAATCTACCAGAAAGAGAGGGGAACCCACCATGCGCACAGCCCATTTCGACTGTTTCAGCGGCATCAGCGGCGACATGACGCTCGGCGCCCTCATCGACGCCGGCGTGGACGCCGGCGCCATCTGCGCGGCGATCGACTCGCTCGGCCTGCCGATCACGCTGGAGATCGAAAAAATCCGCAAAGGCGGCTTCGCGGCCACGGAAGTTCGCGTCGAGGCGCCGGAGGAGCACGTCCACCGCCATTTGCCCGACGTGGAGGAGATCCTGGGCCGCGGCCGGCTGACGGAGCGGCAGCGCGACCTTGCCCTGCGCGTCTTCCGTCGGCTGGCGGAGGCGGAGGCGGCGGTCCACGGGATCGCCCTGGAGAAGGTCCACTTTCATGAGGTCGGCGCCCTGGACAGCATCGCCGACATCGCCGGCGCGGCGGTCGGCCTCGACCTGCTGGGCGTCGAGCGCTTCACCAGCCGGCCCGTGCCGACCGGCCACGGCATGGTGAAGTGCGCCCACGGCCTGATGCCGATCCCCGCCCCCGCCACGGCCGAGCTGCTCAAGGGCGTGCCGCTGGCCGCGTCCGAGATCAAGGCCGAGCTGACGACGCCGACCGGCGCCGCCATCCTGACGACGATGGTGAGCGAGTGGGTGGACCAGCCGGCGATGACGGTGGAGCGGATCGGCTGCGGCGCCGGCCGACGCGAGTTCGTCGAGCAGCCGAACCTGCTGCGGCTGTTCGTCGGCGCGACGGCGGAAGCGAACGCGGAGGAAACCGATCGGATTTGGGTTCTGGAAACGAACCTGGACGACGTGCCGGCCGAGGTGATCGGCTACTGTTTCGATCAGCTGTTCGCGGCGGGGCGCTGGACGTGTTCAGCACGCCGATCCAGATGAAGAAGAACCGTCCCGGCGTACTGCTGAGCGTGCTGGCGGCGGAGGCGGCGCTGCCGGCGCTGGAATCGGTGCTGTTCCGCGAGACGGAGACGTTTGGCGTGCGGCGCTATCCGGCGCGGCGGAGCAAGCTGCGGCGCGAGGCGGTGACGGTGGAAACGCCGTGGGGACCGGTGCGCGGTAAGCGTGGCTGGCGCGAGGGCGGGCCGAACGTGTTCACGCCGGAATATGAGGATTGCGCGGGTGGCCCGAACGCAGGGTGTGCCGCTGCGCGAGGTGTGCGAGGTAGTGCGGAAGGCTTATGTCGAAAGGAGTAGAGACGGCGTCGTGAAACGGGTATAATGTCCGCGCAGTACTGGGCGGCGCATTGCCGCCAACTTCATCCGACCATACGCCGTCTGCAAAATCCCAGACTTTATCGCCGAGCAGCGCCCAGGAGATGCAACAATCCGTTTCGAGGTGTGTAAGGAGAAGCCATGAACGTCGAACTAACCGAGGAGCAGCGGCGCCAACTCGAAGCGTACCCGGACGCTCCGGTGCGGCTGATTGACGCGGTTTCGAAGCGCGAATATGTACTTGTCAGCGCAGAAATCTACGATCGGTTGTGCGACCTGCTCGACGACGGCCTCGACAAGCGCCAGCTCGGGGCCCTAATCGAGGCGGCGATGCGTGAGGAAGACGAGGGCGATCCTCTTTTGGCAAGCTACCAGAAGTATGGAAAGCCGTCATGAGTCGTCGCGGCGAAGTCGTCCTGGTGGACTACCCGTATTCGGACGGCGGCAGCAAGATTCGGCCGGCGTTAGTAGTCCAAAATGACCGGGACAATGCGCGCCTGGCGAAGACCATCATCGTCATGATTACCGGCAACCTGCGCCGCATCGGCGATCCATCGCACCTGCTGGTCGATCCCTCGACGCCGGACGGCGCAGGCTCCGGTCTCAACGGCCGATCGCTGGTCAGCTGCAATAACGTATTCACAATCGACCAGACGGACATCATCCGAACGCTCGGCCGCCTTCCGGCCGCTGCCATGCAAAAAGTGAACAGCTGTCTGAAAGCGGCGTTGGGAATTCCGTAACGCCTTGGTTCTCATGAGGGGACGCCGGAAAGGCGCTCCAACCGCGTCGCCAGTCCCTCCAACCGCCGCCCCGCCGCCGCCCGGTCCTCGAACTCCTTCCGGTCGTGGTACAGCCAGCGCAGCCACACCGCCGCCGCCGCGATCGTTCCCGTCACGTCCAGCGCCCGCGCCAGCTCCTCCTCGCCCCCGGAGAGCGGCCGCACCTCGCGGTACGCCGCCAAACCGATCGTCCATCCCGCAAGGTCGTCTTCCGCCAGGCTGCCCAGCAACCGCGCCAGATCCACGGCCGGATGGTCGATCTTCATCGCCCCATAGTCGATCAACCCCGTCACGCGGTCGCCGTCGAAGAGGACGTGATCGTGCCAGACGTCGCACAGGCACGGCTGCAACGGCCACGTGCGATCCACCCAGCGTCTTAGCAGGTCGGGAATAACCTCGATCCGTCCGGGCAACAGCCGCCAGGCGTGTTCCGCCGCCGATCGCGCCGGGTCGTCGGCTCGCGGCGTCGGCCGCCAGCCGGATTGCAGCAGCTCGCGCCAGGCGCGGACAATGTCCAGCCGGCGGGCCACGGCCGGACAGGGCCTGGCACGGGAGGAAGGAGGGCCTGCCAGCGGGCGTGCAGCCGGGCCAGAGCGACGAGCGCGGCCCGCAGCTTCGCCGGCGACGGGTCGCGGCGACAACCCGCTTCACCCGGAAGCCACTCCTGCAACTCCCATAACCGGCCGGCGTGTTCGACGGCCGTGGTCCCCGCGGCCGTCGGGAACAGGCGCGGAACGAACGTCAACCCCGCCGTGCGGGCGTGGGTCATGCAATGATGGATGAAGTCGAGTCGTTGTGGAGAGAACCCGGCCGGCCAGGCGCGGAGACAGAGTGGGCCGGCGGGGTCGTCGAAGCGCCACAGGCGGGCGCCGCTGAAGCCGCCGCGATTGCCGAGCGGCAGCGGGGCGCCCATTCTCAGAGGCCGTGGATAGCGCCGCAGCACTTCCAGCGCGGCGGAGTTCAGGATAGCGTCGGGCATAGCGAGGCCTCTACGGGACAGACGCGACAGCGGCCGACTGTGCGGCAAACGCTCCATCGGCGGGGGTCGCGCCGGCGTCCACAGCGCGTTGTATACGGCCCGCTTGGCGGCCGCCTGCTGCAACCCGGCGCTGACGGCCGACCTTGGCAAGAACCGACCGCGGCGACCGCGTAAAATCGCTTGACAACCAACACAGTCGCTCACGGTCGCGGCCCTGACCTTACGCCGACTGCTCGCCGGGATCGTATGATGATCCTCCAACGGTCCATCGGTCCCACCCTTGGGGAACATCATGAGTACACCCCGTCGCCTCCGTTCCGGCCTTCTCATCCTCTTTATCGTCGCGGTCCTCGTCGGCTCGGTTCGCGCCGATGAACCGAAAGGCGGCCCGCCGGAGTTCAAGGGTCTCAAGTTCCGGTCGATCGGCCCCGCCGCCGGCGGCCGCGTCGATCGGGCCTGCGGCGTGCCCGGCGATCCGCTCACCTTCTACGCCGCCGTCTCCGCGGGCGGCGTCTGGAAATCCAGCGACGGCGGCGTCCACTGGAAGCCCGATCTTCGACGACCAGCCCGTCTCGACCATCGGCTCCATCGCCGTCGCGCCGTCCGATCCCAACGTGATCTACGTCGGCAGCGGCGAGGCCAACATCCGCGGCAACGTCGAGGTCGGCGACGGCATCTACAAATCGATGGACGCCGGCAAGACCTGGAAGCACGTCTGGAAGCAGGAAGGCCAGATCGGCACGATCATCGTCCATCCGCAAAATCCGGACATCGCCTATGCGGCGGTGCTCGGCCACGCCTTCGGCCCCAACGAGGAGCGCGGCGTCTACCGCACCACCGACGGCGGCAAGACGTGGCAGCAGCGTGCTCTATCAAGGACAAGGACACCGGCGCCTCCGACGTGTGCTTCGACCCGGGCAGCCCGAAGGTGCTGTTCGCCGGGATGTGGCAGACGCGGCGGCGGCCGTGGGAGTTGACCAGCGGCGGCCCCGGCAGCGGCCTGTACGTCTCGCGCGACGGCGGCGACACCTGGACGCAGCTCGTCCCGCCGCCGAAGCCCGATTCGCCCGACGCCGACAAGGAAGCCGCCGGCCGGCAAGAAGTACTGCGAAGGCTTGCCGGAGGGCATTTGGGGCAAGGTCTGCGTCGCCGTCGCCCCGTCGGACGGCCGGCGCGTCTACGCCCTGATCGAGGCGGACAAGGGCGGCCTGTTCCGCAGCGACGACGGCGGCGACACCTGGGACCTCGTCAACGACAGCCATGCGCTGCGGCAGCGGGCCTGGTACTTCTCGACGCTGACCGTCCATCCGAAGAATGCCGACGTGGTCTGGTTCCCGCAGGTGCCGCTGCTCAAAACCATCGACGGCGGCAAGACGTTCCAGCGCGTCGAGGGGCCGCACCACGGCGACCACCACGACATCTGGTTCGACCCCAAAGACCCCAACCGCATCATCGACAGCAACGACGGCGGCGTGGACGTCAGCACCAACGGCGGCGAGACGTGGTACGCGCCGCCGTTGCCGATCGCTCAGTTCTACCACGTGGCGGCCGACAACCGCGTCCCGTATTACGTCTCCGGCTGCATGCAGGACATCGGCTCGGCCGAGGGGCCGAGCAACAGCCTGAAAGGCGTCGGCATCCGCCTGGCCGACTGGTTCGACGTCGGCGGCGGCGAGGCCGGCTTCACCGCCCCCGATCCCGCCGACCCGGACATCGTCTACGCCGGCGAGTACGGCGGCTACATCTCGCGCTACGACCACCGCACGCGCCAGGCCAGGAACGTCAGCATCTACCCCTTCGACACCTCCGGCCACGGCGGCGAGGATCTGCGCTACCGCTTCCAGTGGACGGCCCCGATCGCTGATTTCGCCGCACGATCCCAAGGTGATCTACCACGCGGCCAACGTTCTGTTCCAGTCCGACCGACGGCGGCCAGACGTGGAAGGCGATCAGCGGCGACCTGACGCGCAACGACAAGAGCAAGCAAAAATGGTCCGGCGGCCCGATCACCGGCGACAACACCGGGGCGGAGATCTATTGCACGATATTCGCCGTCGCCGAATCGCCGAAGCAGAAGGGCCTGCTCTGGGCCGGCAGCGACGACGGCCTGGTCCACGTCACGCACGACGGCGGCAAGACCTGGACCGACGTGACGGCCAACATCAAGGGCCTGCCGGAATGGGGCACGGTCGGCTGCATCGAGCCGTCGCCCTTCGACGCGGAGACGGCCTATCTCGTGGTGGACGCTCACCGGCTGGACGACATGAAGCCGTACCTGTGGAAGACGACGACGGCGGCAAGACGTGGGCCGGCCTGTCGGCGAAGCTGCCGCAGGATACGTACCTCCGGGCGGTGCGCGAGGACCCGAAGAAGAAGGGGATGCTCTACCTCGCCACGGAACACGGCATCCAGTTTTCGACCGACGACGGGGCGACGTGGAAGGAGCTGAAGCTGAATCTGCCGACCGTGGCCGTCTCCGATCTGGTGGTGAAGGACGACGATCTGGTGGTCGCCACGAGCGGCCGGTCGCTGTGGATCTTCGACGACCTGACGCCGCTGCGCGAGATGGGTCCGGCCGTGGAGGCGAAGGACGTGCATCTGTTCCCGGCGCGGCCGGCCTACCGTTACCGCTATTCCGGCTCGTTCGAGGACGCGGCGCCGGCAGGGACGTTCGACAACCCGCCGGAGGGGGCGATCCTGCACTACTTCCTGAAGAAGCCGGCCGGTGAGGTGACGCTGGAAATCCTCGACGAAAAGGGCGAACCGCGTCCGCAAGCTGACGAGCAAGAAGGAAGAAGAGGAGGAAAAGGACATCGGCGAGGAAGGCGACTATTCGGCAAGAAGAAAAAGGAGAAGGAGCCGCTGCCGGTGGGAGCGGGGCTGCATCGCGTCGTCTGGGATTTGCGCTATGAGGGGCCGGAAAAGATCAAGAAGGCGAAGGAGGACGGCGGCGATCCGAAAGATGGGCCGCTGGTCAATCCGGGGACGTACACGGTCAAGCTGACGGCGGACGGCAAGACGGAGACGACGACGCTGGAGGTACGGCTCTCGCCGCGCGAGGCGGCCGAGCAGGCGCGGGGCGTGACGGACGGCGTTCCCGGCGCCCCAGTCCTGCCGCAGCTGGTCGAGCAGCTGAAGCTGGCTCTGGAGATCCGCGACGACATCACGAAGCTGACGCGGACGGTCGAACAGCTGCGGGCGGTGAAGAAGCAGTTGACGGAGCGCGACGACCTGCTCAAGGATGACGAGAAGGCGGAGGCGCTGGTGAAGGCGTCGAAGGAACTTGCTGACGAAGCTGGACGCGCTGGACGGGAAGCTGGAGAACCCCAAGGCGAAGGTGGCCTACGACATCCTCGATGCAGAAGGGCGGCGCCCAGCTCTATTCGCAGCTGGCGTTCCTGTTCGAGACGGCCAAGGACGCCGACGGGCGCCGCCGCAGGGATTGCGCGACCAGTACGCGGAGCAGAAGAAGCTGCTGGAACAGTATGAAGAGGAGTGGAAAAGTCTGACGGAGCGCGACCTGGAAAAGCTCAACGACGAGGCGAAGAAGGAGGGCTATCCGATCGTGATCGTGCCGGCGGAGGGGAAGGAGAAGGAGGAAGCGAAACCGAAAGACTGACGGCCGTTGGTGTTGCGGCGGATGGAGGGCGACGACCGGGAAAGCATCGGCGCCCCATTTGACGGGATGCGATTCATGACGTATGCTTAAATGGCAATTCGTACAAACGGATCGTCGCAGAGGGGGGCGCTGGCTTGAACGCCGGTGCGGCGCCCTTGTTTGTTTTGGGACCCCTTTCTCGGTTCCGTGCCGTCCCGTCCGGCGGAGGAAGAGCAATGCCGGCGCCACCTGGAGCGTCGCCGCCCGTGGACGTTTTGATCGCCGAGGACGACGCCCTGATGCGGGAGAACCTGCGCGCTCTGCTGGAGATGGAAGGCTATCACTGCGAGGAAGCGGACGACGGCCGAACCGCCGTGGAGATGGCCCGGCGCTCGCTGCCCCGGTGCGCCATCCTGGACCTGGCGATGCCGGGAATGGACGGCTTCACGGCGGCCCGTGAGCTGCGCGCCGACCCTCGTACCTGCGGCATCCACATCCACTGCCTGACCGGAATCACGCACGCGTCCGCCCGCGAACAGGCGGAGCAGGCCGGCTTTGAGACGTACCTGACCAAGCCGGTGGACCCGTTGCAGCTGCTAGGGCTTATCCGCCGGGAGGTAAGGCAGCCGGACGTGGTGGAAGCGTCGGGCCTGACCCTCGACGAGGCGCGCGAGCTGCTGGACTACTGGGAGAACGCCGGCTTTGAGAAACTGGAGGCCTCCTACGAGGAAGGAAAAGGCTTCAGCGTGCGAGGGGTCCGGCCGCCGAGAGAACCGTGAACCAGGCGGAAGCCGTCAGGCCGCGCCCCCGAGGGCGCTCCTCTCGATTGTGGAGGCGTCGTCGGCAAGCCGGCCTGAAGCACGGGCCTACAGGCCGAAGCCCCGTAAACGGGGCTGAAATCCCGGGCAGCCCGGTTTACCGGGCTTCGGCGTGTAGGCCCGCCGTTCACGGCGGGCCGGGCCAGGTCCAAAATCGAGAGGCACACCCGCCCTCGACGCCGGTGCGGAAAGGCCTTGCGGCGGCTCCAGCCCGATGCGATGATCGAATCGCCAAAGGGCGCAGCCCGCTTCGTCGTTCCGCCGCGAGGGGAGTCGCCATGTCTTCGTCCGGGACCGACAAGGACCGCCGCACCGATCATGCGGCCGAACAGACCGGCGATTTCGTCGCCGGCCACAACACCGAGAGCGGCGCCCATGAAACCGCCGCGCGACCCGACCCCCTGGTCTCACTGCTTCGTCCGCCGCAGGCCGACGGCGAGCTGGGCCGGCTGGCCGGCTTCGCCGTGACGCGCCTGCTCGGCCAGGGCGGCATGGGGGCGGTGTACGAGGCCGACGACCTCATGGTCCGCCGCAAGGTGGCGCTCAAGGTGATGCGGCCGGAGCTGACGGCCCGGCCGGAGGCGCGTGAGCGCTTCCTGCGCGAGGCCCAGACGGCCGGCTGCCTGGACAACGATCACATCATCCCGGTCTATCAAGTCGGCGAAGACAACGGCGTGCTGTTCATCGCCATGCCGCTGCTGCGGGGCGAACCCCTCGACGCCCGGCTGTCCCGCGAGGGGCGGCTTCCCATTTCCGCGGTCCTGAAAATCGGTCGAGAGACGGCGGAGGGGCTGGCGGCGGTCGCCGCGGTGATCGTGGTGAAGGTGCGGACGCCGGATGGCAAGGAAACGCAGGTGACGGCGCCGGCGGGGAGCAACGTCGATGTCGATGCGAAAGGCAACGTCACCGTCGCGCTTCCGGGCGATGTGCCGTCGGCGGTTCCGGCCGAGGTCACCAACGGCATCGGCATGAAGCTGAAGCTCATCAAGCCGGGCAAGTTCACGATGGGTTCGCCCAAGGAGGAGGAAGGCCGCTATGACAACGAGGGCCCGCCATGCAAGGTGGAGATCAACAAGGCGTTCTACATGGGCGCTTATCCGGTGAAAGGCCAGTTCGCCGCCTTCGTCAAGGACGACGACTACCAGACCGACGCGGAGAAGGACGGCCAGGGCGGGCAAGGCTTGAACCTGGCGACGGCCCAGTGGGAACAGAAGCCGGAGTACACCTGGCGGCATCCGGGCTTCCCCCAGGGGGACGATCATCCGGTGGTCGTCGTCTCCTGGAACGATGCGATGGCCTTCTGCGCCTGGCTGAGCAGAAAAGAGGGCATGACCTACGAACTGAAGGAGGCCGAATGGGAGTACGCCTGTCGGGCGGGAACGACGACGCGCTTCTGGTGCGGCGATACGGACGCCAGCCTCCAGCGGAACGCCAACGTCGCGGACGCCGCGCTCAAGGCGAAATGTCCCGGCGCAAGCTGGGCCGTCGCCTGGGCTGATGAATATGCGTTCACTTCGCCGGTGGGGGCTTTTAAGCCGAACCTCTGGGGATTGTACGACATGGGTGGCGACGTCAATCAGTGGTGCGCCGACGGGTACGGGCCATACGACGGTAGATTTATTAAAGATCCAAAAACTAAAGAGAGTGTAAATAGACGTGTCTTGCGCGGCGGTTCGTGGAAGCACGAACCGCGCGGGCGCCGGTCGGCCTTCCGCGACGGCGGCGATGCCGCGCTTGCCGGCGTCGCCCTCGGTTTTCGGGTCGTGTTGCGGCTTCCCGCCAGGCCCCCGTAGCCCCTTTCGGCACGCGCATCCGGTTGATGCCAAGGAGAAACTACCATGAACTCGCAGGCCATCCTGCTTGATGTATTTGCCTCGCGGACGATCAACGGCAAGCCGGCCGCCGACTTCTGGAAGGCCATCGACGCCGGCGAGAAGCCCAAGCCGGGCGGCTGAGCCGTGCGCCAGGACGTATAGAGATCGGTAATACGAGAGAGGGCACGCCGATGATTCAGCGCTCCACCACCGAACGGCAGCCGCCTTTCTACATCGAATCAGACGGCAAACCGATGGGCGAAACGCCGCAGCACATCCTAAACCTGCGCTACCTGCTGGAACCGCTCGACGAGTGGTTCAGGTCCGACCCGATGGTGTACGTCGGCGGCAACATGTTCGTTCACTACGAGCGCGGCAACCGCAACCGCCACGTCTCGCCGGACGTGTTCGTGGTCAAGGGCGTCCCCAAGGAGCCGATGCGTCGCGCCTATCTCGTCTGGGAAGAAGGCCGGGCGCCGGACGTCGTCGTCGAGATCACGTCGGAATCGACGCGCGAGGTGGATCGAACCACGAAGCACGCGATCTACCAGGACGTTCTTGGCGTCCGCGAGTATTTCCTGTTCGACCCCTTCGAGGAATATCTGCACCCGCGCTTGCAGGGCTTCCGGTTGACGAAAGAAGTCTATCGGCCGATCCGGCCGGTGAAGGGACGGCTGCCGAGCCAGGTGCTTGGCCTGCACTTGGAGGCGGACGGAGAGCTGTTGCGGCTGTACGATCCGGCGGCCGGCCGGTGGTTGCCTACTCCGCCCGAAGTGCGGGCGGCTCAACGACAGGACCAGGCCGAGATCGAGCGACTGCGACGGGAAAACGAAGAGCTGCGCCGCCGCCTGCCGGGGGCTTCCTGACCGCCGCGGCGCAGGGCTTGCAGTACGGCGGCCGGTTTAGGTCACTATCGGCCACACCCCCGCGCGCTGCCGAAGTAATGCGAGCGACATCTTTCTGAAATGCGGTTAGAGGCATGGGTCGGACGGCGCCTCCGCCGAGATAAGCCGTGCGGCCGCCAGCAGTCCTTTCCGCCCGCCGTGGTCGCGCAGTCCCTTCACCACCAGCGGAATCCGCTCCTCGGTGATGGGGAGATCCGGCCGGAAGTGCCAGAAGCACTGGGAGTAATACTCCTGGAACAGGCGCTTTGCCAGTTCCAGCCGTGAATCCGCCGTCGGCGTGGGAACCGTGGACATGGCCGCTTCTCCCGGATCAGGAGAAGGATTCTTCCCCTCACTGCGTCTATTTTAGCCGAGGATCGGTAGGGGTCAATCGGCAGGGGAGCGCGTCGGCGACGCGCTCCCCTGCCGATTCGCCGCTCAATGAGCGATTTACACCAACTCCCGCATCGCCGGCTGTTCCGTGAGGTGTTGCGGCCGGCCGGTCGGGTCGTTGATGGTCGTCGTTTCCGGGTCGATGCCGAGGTTGTGGTAGAGCGTGGCGAAGACCTCGCCGAACGCGACCGGCCGTTCCTTGGCGTACTCGCCGAGGCGGTTCGTCGCGCCGATCGCCTGGCCGGTCTTCATGCCGCCGCCGGCCAGCAAGGCGCAGCTGACCTGCGGCCAGTGGTCGCGGCCGGCGTCCTTGTTGATGCGCGGCGTGCGGCCGAACTCGCCCCAGGCGACGACCGTCACGTCGTCCAGCATCCCGCGCGCCTCCAGGTCGTCGATCAAGGCGCTGAGACCCTGGTCGAGCTTGGCGCCGTGGTCGCGCACCAGATCGAAGTTCTTGCCGTGGCTGTCCCAGCGGCCGTAGGACAGCGTCACCACGCGGGCGCCGGCCTCCACCAGCCGCCGCGCCAGCAGCAAGTGGTCGTTGACCGTCGGGGCGCCGTCGTACTGGAAGTTGTACGGCTTGCCGTCGCCGTAGCGCTCCCGCACCTTCTCGCTTTCCTTCGACAGATCGAGGGCGTCGAGCAGCCGGCTGGAAGTGAGCACGCCGAGGGCGCGGTCGGTGAGGGCGTCGGCGGCGGCGTACTGGCCGTCGGCGTCGAGCTCGCGGCGGAGGCCGTCGAAGCCGTTCACGAGGCGCGTGCGGTCGTGCGAGCTGATCGAGCGTCGTGTTCTTGAGGGTGAGGTTGGCCATGCCGGGGCCGTCGGGCTTGAAGGGGCCGTAGGCGCCGCCGAGAAAGCCGGGCGTGCCGGAGTCGGACCAGGGCATGTGCCCGGTGGGAGCGGCCAGGCCGACGAACGGCGGCACGGACGGATCGACCGGCCCCTGGAGGCGGGCGACGGCGGCGCCGATGCTGGGCCGGCCGCCCATCGCGGACAATGATTTGTGGTCCCAGCCGGACATGCACTGCACGGCGTCATGGCCGCCGCGTGGCGCCGACGATGGTGCGGATGACGGCGCACTTGTCCATGCGTGCGGCGAACTTGGGGAAGACCTCGCAGATCTGAATGCCGGGCACATTCGTGGCGATCGGTTTGAACTCGCCGCGGATTTCGGCGGGGGCCTCCATTTTGAGGTCCCACATGTCCTGATGCGGCGGGCCGCCGCCGAGGAAGATGTTGATGACGGCTTTTTGGCGCGTGCCGGTTACGCCGGCCCGCGCCTCGGTGCGCAGAACGTCCGCGAGGGTCAGGCAGCTCGCCCCCACGCCCAGCGCGCCGACGCGGAGAAAACCACGGCGGGTGACGCCGTCGCACAGGCGCATCTTGTGGCCGAAGAGAGTCAGCATGGCAGGACCAGTCCTTTCAGGTAGGAGGCCGGCGTCAAGGCGGGACCGGCCGGGCGGGCGAGGGAAGGTCCGGGATTGCGCGGGGGCTGCGCAATCCTTCACTCATTTGGAAGCATACGCTACTCCCGCGGTTGCGCAGTGTCAAGCAAGAAGTGAGAGAATTTGCTCGCCGCGCCCGTGGGTGGATTTTGGCGTAGCTTGCACAGTGGCCGCCACTCGGATACAGTCTCTCGCAGCTTCCCAACGCCGCCGAGCAACCGCTCCATGGAAAACCCTGTCGTCAAAATCCGCGAATTCGTCGCCTTCGTCCGCCAGCATCTCAGCGGCGACGAGAAGGGCGAGGCGCAAATCTTCTGCGAACGGCTCTTCCAGGCCTTCGGCCAGGCCGGCGTGTTCGAGGCCGGCGGCAACCTGGAATATCGCGTCCACAAGGGCAAGACCACCCGCTTCGCCGATCTCGTCTGGGAGCCGCGCCTGCTGCTCGAAATGAAAAAGCGCGGCGAGAAACTGGAGCGCCATTATCCGCAAGCGCTCGACTACTGGCTCTACCTGACGCCCAAACGCCCCCAGTACGTCGTGCTGTGCAATTTCGACGAATTCTGGATCTACGATCTCAACATCCAGCTCGACGAGCCGATGGACCGTGTTCGCCTCGACGACCTGCCCCGCCGCTTTGAAGCGCTCAACTTCCTCTTTCCCGCGGCCAAGCCGCCGATCTTCCACAACAACCTCGTCGCCGTCACCCGCAAGGCCGCCGACAAGGTTTCCCAGCTGTTCCAACACCTGACGCAGCGGCCGAAGAACCCGCTGCCGGCCGACAAGGCCCAGCGCTACGTCCTCCAGTGCGTCCTCGCCCTGTTCGCCCAGAGCATCGACCTCCTGCCGCACGCCAAGTTCAGCGAGCTGTTGCACGAATGCAAGAACGGGGCCAGCTCCTTCGACCTGATCGGCGGCCTCTTCCACCAGATGGCCAACCCCACGCCGGCCGAGGGCGGCCGCTTCCAGGACGTGAAATACTTCAACGGCGGACTCTTCTCCGTGGTCGAGCCGGTCGAGCTGAGCGTGACGGACCTGTGGCTGCTGGATGAGGCGGCGCAGGAAGATTGGTCGAAGGTGAAGCCCGCCATTTTCGGGACGCTGTTTGAAGGCAGCATGAAGCAGAAGGAGCGCCACGCCTTCGGCGCCCACTTCACGAGCGAGGCCGACATCCAGAAGGTCGTCCTGCCCACCATCGTCCGGCCCTGGCGCGAGCGCATCGCCGGCGCCAGGACGGGCCGCGAACTGCTCGACCTGCGCCAGGCGATGCTGCGCTTCCACGTCCTCGACCCGGCCTGCGGCAGCGGCAATTTCCTCTACGTCGCCTACCGCGAAATGAAGCGGCTGGAGCTGGAACTGCTGGAGAAGATCCACGACAACTTCGGCGCCCGGACGCGCGAGCTGGCGGGCGGAACGTCGCTGGTCAGCGCCGGC
The DNA here is from genome assembly GCA_963771935.1 of uncultured Planctomycetaceae bacterium. Lineage (GTDB taxonomy): Bacteria > Planctomycetota > Planctomycetia > Gemmatales > Gemmataceae > UBA4732. The sequence goes on from CAVYVK010000011.1 coordinate 1,502,262, forward strand.
CAGTTCTTCGGGCTGGACGTCAATCATTTCGCCGTCGAGCTGGCCAAGGTCACGCTGATGATCGCCAAGAAGCTGGCCCTGGAAGAAACCAAGGCGCGCCTGGAAACTGACGAACAGCACCGGACCTTGGACGTCGCCGAGCGCGACCTGCCGCTGGACAACCTCGACGCCAACCTGCGCTGCGACGACGCCCTGTTTTGCGCCTGGCCCCCGGCGGACGCCGTCATCGGCAATCCGCCATATCAGTCGAAGAACAAGATGCAGCAGGAACTCGGCCCGGACTACGTTCAAAAGGTGCGGGCGCGCTACCCCGACGTACCGGGCCGCGCCGACTACTGCGTCTACTGGTTCCGTCGCGCACATGACGAGTTGCCGAACGGCGGTCGCGCCGGTCTGGTCGGTACGAACACGATCCGACAGAACTACTCACGGGAAGGCGGACTCGATTACATCGTGAACAACGAGGGGACCATCACCGAGGCCGTTTCGACGCAGGTCTGGAGTGGCGAGGCGGCCGTCCACGTCTCCATTGTTAACTGGATAAAGGGCAAGGAGGAAGGGACGAAGAAGCTCTCCTTCCAAAAGGGCGATCATCAGGACAGTCCGTGGCAGGCTCGTCGAATTAGGCGAAATCAATTCGGCGCTCTCGGCGGCCATTGATCTCTCGGAAGCGAGCCGGCTTCGGGTCAATATGGAGTCGGGGGCGAATGGCGCTGACTTTAGCCGCAACGCCTTGCGGTCAGTCGGGCTCGGGCGTGGTCGCGCGGCTCGTTGAGCAGCGGGTAGGTCTGGGGCCTGCGTTTCTGCGCCGCGGCTCGCACCGCCCTGGCCGGTCGTTGACCCGGTGTTCCGCCAGTGCCGCGAGCAACCGCCGGGCGATCTCCTCCCACGTCGTGTCCGCGGCCGCCCAGGCCAGCGGCGCGAAGGCGACCACCGTTTGCACCGCCCCGGCGAAGCTCACCTGCCACGGCAACAGGCCGGCCTCCCTCGCCGCCTGCGCCATCAGCCCGCGGATCAGGTTGTACGCCAGCAGGTGCGCCAACACCTCCTTCCGCGCCATCTCCGGGGTCTTGCCCCGCAGTACGCCCATCCGGAGCGTGTCCTTGATCGCCCGCAGGTCCAGTTCCGCGTACCAGCGGGCGCCGTATAACGCCGCCGCCTCGCGCCACGAGAGCGCCTCGGGGTCCAGCAACGTCGTGGCCACCACCAGCACTGCGCGTCCGGTAGCCCGGCCGGTCGATCCAGACCCGCACCTCCCGCACCGCCATCCCCGCCGGCATCCGGGTATACTCCTCCGGCGCCAGCCACTCCGGCCGAGCCGGCTTGGCCCAGGTCACGATATGGTCCGACGGCCCCAGCCGCCGGCCACGGCGGAAGTCCACCCGGCGGCGCTGGTGCATCCGAAAGACGGCGTCGCAACCCCGCTCGCCCACGAGGGCCAGCTCGAAGTACGAGCAGTAGTAGCGGTCGGCCAGGAGAACGTCCCCGCTCTCCAGGCGGTCGTGCAGCCCGCGGAAGAGGGCCGATTCGCCGTCGCTTGCCGCGGTAGGGGCCGAGGGCCGCGTCCAACGCCGTGCCCGTGGCCAGCGCGAACAGCACCACCAGGCGGACGAGCGGGAAGCCGACGCCGGGTTTCTGCGACCGCGGCTGGGGGTAGTCCCGCTGGTTGGCCGGCGTGTCCGCCAGGGCGACGGTCGTGCCGTCCACCACCTTGACCGTGCGGCCGCGCCAACGCCAGCCGTCCGGGGCGCCGTCCTGCGGCCGCCGGCCCGCGTCACGGGCCAGCCGGGCCAACAACCCCTCCGGCAGGCGGCGCGGGCTTTGCAGTAGGCGCCGGCGTCGGCCGAGCAGGGGGCCAGCCCCCGGCCGACGCGCCAGGCCAGGAAGCGGGCGACCGCCTGGCGGCAGCAGTGGACGGCGTCGAGCACCTGGGACAGGAAGACCCAGAGGGTGACGGCGGGCGGATAGAGGCGGTCGCGGAAGCGGACGCCCTCGGCCCGCACCGCCTCCTCGACGGCGTCGGCGGGCAGGTGTTCAGCGAAGGGGAGCCCGGCGGCCTCGGTGAAGCGACGGCGGGCGGCGGCAAGGTGGTCGCGGCCGCGGCGGGGAGTAGCAGGAGCCATGGATGGCCTCCTTGCAAGAGGGATCGTTCATACCCCTCACTGCTCTGTTGAAATCCTCTAACCTGTAGCGGCGAGGAGCATGAGGTTGTGGGTGAGTACCCGCAGGTAGCACTCGTGTTCGCGCGACGCATCCGACTTGCCCCGCATGCCGAGCCGAGCAGCCGCTTGTGTCGGGAGAAGGCGCTCTCCGCCTGCCAGCGCCGCCCGTAGACGCGCTTGTGCCGGCTGCCCCGCGGCTTCTTGCGGAACCGCTTGACCATCTGCCGCCGGTAGCGAGTCTTGGGCCACTTCCGCCCCCCGTTCCGCCGGTTGATCGGGATCACCGTCGAGCGGACGCCCAAGTCCTCCCGGCAGTAGCGGTGGCTCTCCTCGCCGTCGAACGCCGCGTCGCCGAGCACCCGGTCGTAGCCGACCGCCAGCGACGCCTGGGCCATGAGAGGGCGGAACTGCGGCGCGTTGTTGGCGGGGCCGAGGCTGACCGTGGCTGCGGTGAAGAAGTGGCTGGCCGTGTCGCAGGCCACGGCCAACTTGGTCCACAGCCTGGAGTTGTGTTTACGGCCGGCCCGCTTGAAAAAGTAGCGGGACGTGTGGCGGCTCTCCATGCCGGTGGCGTCGATGGCGGCCGTCGGCTTCGCGCCGATCAACCCGCCTTCCTGTGCGCGCACGGTGGCGCGGAAGAGGAGTACGACGAACGCCCCTTTTTTAGCAGCCGCTTGGCGGCATAGCAGAGGGTCGAGTAGTGGGGCGCCGCGGCCAGGCCGAGATCCTCGCGCAACTCGGCGAAGTCGGCCAGCAACCGGACGACGCCCCGGTAGTCGGTCTTGAAGAAGGTCTTCAGGGCCAGGGCGGCGAACAGTTGGTGCTGGGTGAAGTCCTTGCGGGAGAACTTCGACGAATAGGCGGGCAGAACCTCCCGTGCCAGGCGCAGTGCCTCTTGGGCCACGGCCCGAGGCGACTTGGTCATCGGTCTGCTGGTGTTCATAATACCATTATACGCCCGCCCCGCCAAGGATTTCAACAGAGCAACCCCTCACCATAGCAAGACAGGCCATCCGCCTTAAACGCTAGCGACCTCATCCCTTACGCCCTATGTCAGCGCCATTCGAGTCGGGGGCGTGTTATCAAGGCCAAACCCACGGCCACGAAGGATTCTTGCTGAGTCCGGAAGAAGCACAATCGTTGCTCCAGCGCGCTCCGTATTGCAAGGATGTGGTCTTCCCGTACTTGACGGCGGACGAAATGCTGGGCAATCCACGCTCCCGCCCAGGACGGTTTGTGATCGACTTCCATCCGCGCGACATCCTTGAGGCCCGCGCCTATTCTGAGCCGTTTGCTCACGTCGAGCGGTCGGTATTGCCGGCGCGCCGACAGGCGGCGGAGGAAGAGGAACGACGGAACGCCAAGGTGCTGGCCGGCAACCCCAAGGCGAAAGTGAACAACCACCACCGCAACTTTCTGAACAGGTGGTGGCTGCTGTCTTATCCGCGAGGTGAAATGATCGAGAAGATCGCCACGTTCGCGCGCTACATCTCCTGCGGACAGGTTACGAAGCGACCCATCTTTGAATTCATCAGCGCCCAGATACGGCCGAATGCGGCGCTCATGGTTTTCCCGCTCCCTGACGACTACTCCTTCGGCCTCCTCCAATCCGGCGTCCACTGGGCCTGGTTCACGGCGAGATGCTCCACACTCAAGGGAGATTTCCGCTACACCTCCGACACGGTATTCGACACCTTCCCCTGGCCGCAATCGGCGACCCTGACTCAGGCGCGGGCGGTCGCCGACGCCGCCGTGTCGTTGCGGGCGCTGCGGCGCCAGGTCATGGCGAAGGGGCCGTGCAGCCTGCGCGACCTCTACCGCACGCTGGAGCTGCCGGGCAAGAATCCGCTGCGCGACGCCCACGACGCGCTGGACGCCGCCGTGCGCGCGGCCTACGGCATGAAGCCCAAGGCCGATCCGCTCGGATTTCTGCTGACGCTCAACCAGGAGGCGGCGGCGCGAGAGGCGGCGGGCGAGAGCGTGGTCGCGCCGGGGTTGCCGCCGTGCGCGACGGATGCCGGGTCGTTCATCACCGAGGATTGCGTGCGGGCGCCGTAACCAAGTGGGCGTCCGGGGATGCCTTCCAGGTTGGGCGAGCCGCCGGGTTTATCCCATTGGTATCGACACAACATCGCAGGGCGTCGGGGGCGTCGTTTCCGCCCCGGAGGGGCGGCGGTGAATAGCCAGGGGTGAAACCCCTGGATTCCTGGATTCCGGGGCGAACCGTGTCCTCTCCCTCCAGCCCCGGAGGGGCGACGGCACCTGAGTGCGGTCGTACTCACCGCCGCCCCTCCGGGGCTGGAGGTATGGGAGAGGTCGGTCATCGCTCCAGGGGTTTCACCCCTGGCTATTCACCGCCGCCCCTCCGGGGCGAAAACGACGCCCCCGACGCCCTGCGATGTTGTGTCGATACCAATGAGTTTATCCCGGCGGATTTCGTCCAAACGGCGGGGATAAACCCCGCCGCTCGCCGGAGTCGTTCCTCCTAAGAGCGCGATCCGGCGTCACCCGAAAATGATCGTCCGCCGCCCGTCCAGCAAGACGCGCCGTTGCAGGTGAAGTCGCACCGCCCGCGCCAGCACCTGCCGCTCCAGGTCGCGGCCCTTACGCACCAAATCCGACGCCTCGTCGCGGTGCGTCACGCGCGCCACGTCCTGCTCGATGATCGGCCCCTCGTCCAGGTCCTCCGTCGCGTAGTGGGCCGTCGCCCCAATCAGCTTCACGCCGCGCGCCTTCGCCTGGTGATACGGCCGCGCCCCCGCGAACGCCGGCAGAAAGGAATGGTGAATGTTGATGATCCGCCCGCGCCAGCGCTCCACGAACGCCGGCGACAGGATTTGCATGTACCGCGCCAGCACCACCAGATCGACGCCGTGCGCCGTCAGCAATTCCAGCTGATGCGCCTCCGTTTTCTCCTTGCCTTCCTTCGTCGCCGGCGTCAGGACGAACGGCACGCCGAAGTAGTCGGCCGCGGCGCGGGCGTCTTCGTGGTTGGACACGACCAGCACCACGTCGCCCGGCAATTCGCCCAGCCGCTGGCGCAAGAGCAGATCGTAGAGGCAGTGTGGCTCCTTGCTGCAAAAGACGGCGACGCGATCGCGGCGGTCGTCGAACGTCAGCTCCCATTCGAGGCCGAAGCTGCGGGCGTACATCTCCAGGCCGAGCCGCGCGCCTTCGGCGTCGAGCATGAAGCGTTCCAGCGACCATTCCAGGCGCATGAAGAAGCTGGGGCCTTCGGGGTCGGAGTGCTGATCGAGGTCGAGGATGTTGCCGCCGTGGCGGAAAACGAAGTCGGACAGGGCGGCGATGATGCCGGTGCGGTCGGCGCAGCGGACGCGGAGAATGGCGTTCATGGCGGGGTGGTTCCGGGACGCGGGCAGGGCTATCCTAGGGGTACGTCCCGGCCCCGCAACGTCCCGGAGTCCCGCCGTGCAACGCATCCCGCGCGACCAGGCCCGCAAGTACGCCTTCGACTGGGAGGACGAACCGCTCCTGCGCGTCCGTCCCGGCGAGACGTTCGAGATCGAGACGTGGGACGCCAGCACCGGCTATTTCAAGTCGCCGGCCGACAAGGCGATCCCCGCCCTGCGGCCCGGCTTCGACCGCAGCCCGCCGCAGGCCAACCCCATCGGCGGCCCCGTCTACGTCGAAGGGGCGGAGCGCGGCGACACGCTGGTCGTTACGATCGAAGAGATCGTCGTCGGCGATTACTCCTGGATCGCGATCGGCCCGAAGCGCGGCCCTCTCGGCGAATCGACGCGCTGGCCGGAGCTGTCGGCCGACTACACGACGCGCATCTTCCGCCACGAACCCGGCCGCCAGCGGCATGCGCGACGGCACGCTGCACTTCAGCGACCGCATTTCGTGGCCGATCACGCCGTTCGTCGGCACGCTCGGCGTCGCCCCCGACCGCGAGGTCTGCACCAGCCTCGACGGCCAGGGCGAATGGGGCGGCAACCTCGACATTCGCGACGTCCGACCGGGCAATCGCATTCTGCTGCCGATCTTCCATCCCGGCGCCCTCTTCTACCTCGGCGACGTCCACGCCAGCCAGGGCGACACCGAGTTCACCGGCACCGCGGCCGAGACCACGGCGATCGTGCGTCTGCGTCTCGACCTCATCAAGGGCAAGCGGCCGCCGTGGATGCGCATCGAGAAGCCGGACTCGATCGTCGCGGTGTACGCCTCCCGGCCGCTGGAGGTCGCCGTCGAAACGGCGACGATTCACCTCATGGACTGGCTCATCACGCGACCACGGCTTCACGCCGACGGACGCGTACTGCCTGGTCAGCACCTGTCCGGATTTCCGCATTAACGTCTACCAGATGTGCAAGATCGGCAAGCTGAGCTTCGTCGCGGGAGCGGAGCTGCCGACGAAGTATTGGAGCTAACGGCGCGTCGGAGCCGCGACCGTAAGGGAGCGGTGTCAAGCGCCAGCCTCGCCCCGCTCCCTTACCAGTAGTTTCAAAGTTATAGGGGCGGCGCATGGCTTGCTCTCCATGCGCCGCTGCCATTTCAGAGCGCTTTTCGGATCGGTGTAGCGTTGCGCTCGACGACGGCTTTTGGCCCCGCGCCTTGCGGCGGCGCCCGGACTGTTCCTACTTGAATCCTACTCTCCGAGAACCTTGACCAGCACCCGCTTCGGCCGATTGCCGTCGAACTCGCCGTAGAAAATCTGCTCCCACGGCCCGAAGTCCAACTTCCCCTTGGTGATCGCCACGACCACCTCGCGGCCCATGACCTGCCGCTTCAGGTGGGCGTCGGCGTTGTCCTCGCCGGTGCGGTTGTGGTGGTAGACCTGCGGCGAGGGGTTGAACGGGGCCAGCCGCTCCAGCCAGACGCCGAAGTCGTGGTGCAGCCCCGGCTCGTCGTCGTTGATGAAGACCGATGCGGTGATGTGCATCGTATTGCACAGCACCAGGCCTTCGCTCACGCCACTCTTGCGGACGGCCTCCTCGACCTCCGGCGTGATGTTCCGAAAGGCCATTTTCGATGGGATATTGAACGTCAGATACTCGGTGTGCGCTTTCATGCTCGCCTCGCGCCGCGGTTACTTGCTGGACAGCTCCAGCACCGGGTCGAACGGATCGGGCGGCGCCTCCAGGCAGGCCCACGAACGGTTCATGAGTTTCAGAGTGGGCACGTCGTAGACGCCGCTATGCTCCGCCTTTTCCAGCAGCGGCAGCAGGGTCTGGCACGTCTTGAGCCACTGGCGCGACTCGTACAGGCCGAGCGCCTTCTCGTAGGCGTCGCGGTCGGCCATCCATTCCACCGAGGCGGTTTCGCCGTGCAGCTCGTACAGATCCACGGCGCCCTGAATGCCCACCACCCGCACCTGGCACAGCCGGCGCACGGCGAAAGCGTCGCCCAGCTGGGCGCGGGTCGGGCCGGTGATGAGGATCGGCGTGTTGAGGTGCTTGGTCGCCCCCTCGACGCGACTGGCCAGGTTGACCGTGTTGCCGAGCGGGCCGTACATGAACTTACGGCTGCTGCCGGTGTTGCCGACGTGGACCATGCCGCTGTTGACGCCGACGCCGATTTTCAGAACCCGGCCGACGACCGTGCCCCAGACGGCGTTCAGACCAGGCAATTCCGCCTGCATCGCCAGGGCGGCGCGGCAGGCGCGCACGGCGTGGTCCTTTTGCCGGGCCGGCGCGTTCCACATGGCCAGCACGCCGTCGCCGAGATAGGAGACGATGACGCCGGACTGTTCGACGATCCGCTCCGAGAGCCGTTCCATGAGGTCGCGGACCAGCTTGCAGGTGTCCTGCGGGCCGAGCCGCTCCGACAGCGTGGAGAAGCCGCGCAGGTCGCTCATCAGGATGGTCACTTCCTGACCGCGGCCTTCCAGCAGGGTCGGGTCGCGCGCAGCTCGCGCACCAGTTCCGGCGAGAAGAACTGCTCGAACTGGGTGCGCATGCGCGTGGCGACCGTGCGAGCCAGGTTGGCGCCGGCCGCGGCGGCCAGCAGCTGCACCAGCTGCGCCTCCAGCGGCCGAATCTTGACGCCCCGGATCCGGCCGTGGCCTCGGCGCAGGCCGTACAGCACTCCCACCACCTCGTCTTCCAGCCCGAAAATCGGCGAGGCCACGACGGCGTCCACGCTCATCAGGCTTTCCTGGGACTTCATCAGGGCCAGATCCTGATAGAAAGTCTGCTTGCTGGCCCGGACCTGGGCGAGGACCGTCTGGCTGAACTCGCGTCCGGTGCTGGGAGGGCCGTCGTCGTCTTCGTCCCGGGCGGCGCGGGCGGCGACCTGCCAGCCCTTGTCGCCGGACGTCAGGACCAGCCCGACGTCCAGACCGATCATATCGACCAGGGAGCGCGCCGCCTGGCCGTAGAATTCGGCGGGGCCGGCGTCGGAGCGCTGCAGGGCCAGCACCGTCTCCATCCACCGCGCGAGGGTTTCCGGCGGCGGGGCCTCACCCAGGCCGGGGAACAGGATCGACGACGACTCCTGCCGGCGAATCGGCTGCAGGGACAGGTAGCCGTCCGCCGCGAACGCCTCTGGGATCGGCGGCGCGGCCGGCAGTTCCGGCCGCGCCTTCGTCGTTTCGAGCGTGGACATCGGCGTCGGCGCCGGGGTCGCGCCGGCGTCGGCCTTCGCCCGGATGACGATGGACGTCTCGCCCACGACCACCGAGACGGGAAGGGGAAGCTCCCGGCTTCCGCTCGCGGGGATTTCGGTCCCATCGGGAAGAAGAACGGGGTTGCGGCTGCTGAGGTTCCGCACGGCCAGGCGGTCGCCGGGAAGCTCTTCGACGTGGAGGTGGTCGCGCGATACAAAACCGTCCTCGATCACGAAGCGTGGGACGTCGCCCCGTGGGCCTCGGCCGAATTCAAACGGCCCGTCCCGGTGCTCGAGCTGTCGGTTCTGCTTTTTGTTGCTGACGGATATAAAGAGCATAACAGTCGTCTGGACCAAGCGTGGCTTCGTCACCCAGTTCTCCATCTCGTGGTATTATCTAGGATAGGGCGGCCGCAGTCTACGGCCGACCCGAAGAGAGCGAAAAACGTTGGTCGAGGGATCTTTCTCATGCCGCAGCTGCTTACCTGCCCTCACGGTCATCAGTGGGAAGCCTCGGACGAGGCGCGAACCGGATCGGAGAGCGACCCGTCGGCCTGTCCGTTCTGCGGCGCCCACGAAGTGAAGGCGTCCGCCGAAACGGTGGGATCGGCCCCCAGCTCCGAGGCGACGCTGCCGGCCCCCCGGCGCGAGGTTCCCGCTCCGCAACCGGCGGACGGCCCCGACTTGACGCTGGCGATGCCCGCGAAGCCGGCCGTGCCAGCTGGCGCGTCGGACCTCTCCGGCGCTCCGGAGCGACTTTTGCCCGCATCAAGTCCCGGCGACACCCTGGCGACGGAGCCGCCCTCGGATCGAGGAGGCGGCCGCGGCGCCGCGGCGGCGGACGGTACGCTGCCGCTCTCGGAACTCCCCGCGGCCCGCGGCGATGGCGCCGGCAGATCAGCCGACGGTACGCTGCCGCTCTCGGAACTTCCCGCGGCCCCGGCCGCGCCCGCCTCTCTGATCGACGTGACGCTGCCCGCCCCCCCGTCAGGCTCCAGAGCTGGAGGGTCGGGCGCCGATTCCGCCGGGTCGTCCAGTGACGGGACGAAAGTGCTTGCCTCCACTCCGGCCGTCCAGGCGGCGGTGTCCGCCGGGACGGCGGTGATTGATCCCTCGGAGGACGGTACGCACCGGCAGCCGCGAAAGCCTGCACCGTCCGGCGACCAGCCGACCCGGCCGGGGGATTGGAAGCCGGCGGCCCCCGCCGTTGCGGTCGGCCCCGCCATCCCCGGCTACAAGGTGTTGGGCGAATTGGGCCGCGGCGGCATGGGTGTCGTTTACAAGGCGCGGCAGATCGGCCTGAACCGCCTCGTCGCCGTGAAAATGATTCTGTCCGGCGACTACGCCGGTCAGGACGAGCTGGCCCGCTTTCGGCTGGAGGCCGAGGCCGTCGCCAAGCTCCAGCATCCCGGCATCGTGCAGGTCTACGAGATCGACGAGCTGGAGGGCAAGCCGTACTTCTGCCTGGAATTCGTGGACGGCGGCCCGCTGGACAAGAAGCTGGCCGGCAACCCGCAGCCGGCGCGCCAGGCCGCCGCGCTGGTCGAGAAGCTGGCTCAGGCGATGGCCTACGCTCACGACCGCCACATCATCCACCGCGACCTCAAGCCGGCCAACATCCTGTTGACCACGGACGGCGAGCCGAAGATCACCGACTTCGGCCTGGCCAAGTGCCTCGACTCCCAGGACATGCACACCCAAAGCGGGGCGGTCATGGGGACGCCCAGCTACATGGCGCCCGAGCAGGCGCACGGCCGCACCAAGGAGATCGGCCCGGCCGCCGACATCTACTCGCTGGGCGCCATCCTGTACGAGTTGCTGACGGGCCGGCCGCCGTTCAAGGGCGAGACGGTGATCGACACGCTGGACCAGGTTCGCTCGCTGGAGCCGGCGGCGCCGTCGCGGCTGCGGCCCAAGCTGCCGCGCGATCTGGAGACGATCTGTCTGAAATGTCTGCACAAGGAGCCGGCCCGGCGCTACGGCGGGGCGCACGCCCTGGCGGAGGATTTGCGCCGCTACCTGGCCGGCGAGCCGATCCTGGCCCGGCCGACCCCCTGGTGGGAACGATCGTGGAAGTGGGCGCGGCGGCGGCCGGCCTGGGCCGCCCTGACGGCGACGGCCGCCCTGTTCGTGCTGGCCCTGATCGGCGGCGGGTTCACCTTCGGCATGGTCCAGCATGAACAGATGGAGCAGGAGAAGCATTTCAACAAGGAGATCATGCAGAAGAACCAGCTGATCACCGAGAAAAGCGACGAAGTTGTGGTGAAGAATCAAGAAATCACCAAGAAGAATGCCGAGGTCACGCAGCAGCTCGGTCAGGCGCGCGGGAACTTCCACCTCGCGGAAGATACGTACCGGACGATGCTCGGTCGAGTCTTCGCGGAGCGCCTGCGTTACGAACCCAAGATGGAGCAGATGCGCCGGCAGGTGCTGGCCGACGCCCTGAACTTCAACGAGCTGCTCCTGAAAACCTACCCCTCCGACCCGGAGGCGCAGCGAGAAATCGGCCGCGCCCACATGATGGAGGGCGAGGTCCTCTCCCTGAGCGGCGATCCGAAAAACGCCGAGCAGCACTACCAAAGCGCACGGACCATTTTCGCGTCGCTGCGCGACACCCACCCGGACGATCCCCAGTACCGGCGCGACCTGGCGGAGTGTTTGAACGACCAGGGTTCGTTGCTTCAGGACGCCCACCGGACGCCCGAGGCGGAAACGGCGTTTCATGACGCCCTGGACCAGATGCAGCCCGTCGTGGACGATTCCGGCCGGGAGGAGGATCGAAACGAGCTGGCGACGATGGACGCTAACCTGGGCAATCTGCTGAAGGAGGAGGGCCGACTGACCGAGGCGGAGTCGCTGCTGAGGAAGTCGGTGGACCTGCACGGGCGGCTTGCCGCCGCCTCCTCGGACCCCGAATACGGTCTGGCCCTGGCGCGGAGCCGCGACGTTCTGGCCCGTCTCCTGGGCGCGGCCGGCCGTCTGGATGCGGCCGATCAGGAGGGCCGCGACGCCGTCGCCGCTCTGGGGAAGCTGGCGGCCGACCAGCCGGACGCGCCCGACTACTCGTATGAGCTTGCCGAGGGCTATGAGGTCCTCGGCACCCTCCGGCGCGACGTTCATCCCAAGCAGGCGGAGGAGCAATATCAGAAGGCCCTGGCCGCGTCGCAAAAACTGGTCGCGCAATACCCCGCCGTTCCCAGCTACGAGCGCCTGCTGGCCGAGGTTTACCGCAACCTGGCCGTGCTCCACCAGGCGACCGGCCGGCCCGACGATGCGCAGCACGATTACGACCAGGCCCAGGGCATCGAGCAGCGCATCGCCGACCTCTACCCGAGCGAGCCGGACTTCCAGCTCGACCTGGGCCGGACCCTGTACAACACCGGCGTCCGCTGGCAGACCGGCAATCAGATGGCGAAGGCCGAGGAGAGCTACGACAAGGCCCGGAGCATTTTCGAGAAGCTGATTGCGGAACACGCCGACGGGGCCGACTACCAGAAAGAGTTGGCCAACACGCTGCAAAACCTGGGCGTGCTGTATCTGACGACGAAACGACAGGACGACGGCGGCAAGCTGCTGACGCAGGCGGCCGACCTCAGCAGCCGACTGGCCGACGCGCACGCCGACGCACCGGAGTTCCAGAAGGACGCGGCCCGCATCGAACAAAACCTCGGCAACTTCTGGCGGATGGCCGGGAATGCTCACAAAGCGGAGACTTATTACACTCAAACCGTGGATCGGCTCGACAAGCTGGTGGAGCAGTATCCGCAGGTCACTCGATTTCCGTCTCCTGCTCGCCTACACCTTGAAGGACTACGGCATCCTGCTGCGCGCGACCAACCGCGCCGGCGACGCGGAAAAGACGTGGGGGAAGGCGGTGGACCTGCTGACGGCGTTGACGCAACAGGAGCCGACCGTGCCCCTCTACCGGCAGGAACTGGCCCGGACCCTCTCCGAGTGGGGCATCTACCAGGCGTCAAGCGGACATGAATCGGAGGGGGAAAAGACGCTCGTGCGAACCGTGGAGATTCAGGAGAAATTGGCCGGCGACTTCCCGAACGATCCGGTTTACCGACAGGAGCTGACGATCTACCTCGACAACCTCGGCTTCCTGTACGCGCGCGGCAGTCGCTTCAACCAAGCCGAACAGAGCTACCGCCGAGCATTGGACCTCGCCGAAGCGCTGGAGAAGGCGGACCCGGATAACCCGGTTTACTGGAACACCCTCGTCCAGCCGTACACGAACCTCGTGAATCTGGTGACGGCGCAAAACGCCCTCTCCGACGACCTGCCGAAGCTGTGGGAGCGGCGGGCGGACAACGTACGGAAGCTGGCCGCCGCCTATCCCAAGGCGGCGGCCGTGCAAAGCACGGCCGGCTTCACGCTGGAGGACATGGCTGCGTGGCTGCGCGAACGGCGGCGGCTGCCGGAGGCCCGCGACGCCCTGAAGCAGGCCGTCGCCTACCAGCAGGCCGCCGTGGACCTGGCGCCGCAACAGAAAGGCTATCGGTCGATGCTGTGCGACGAATCCCTGGTCCTGGCGGAAACGCTGCTGGCCCTGAACGACCGCGCCGGCGCGGCCGACGCCGTTGCGGAGCTGAACAAGGTGAAGCCGGCCGGATGGCCGGGCAAGCCGGATGTCACGGATCGCCTGAAGAAGGTTCAGGATCAGCTGAAATAGAAGGCCGCCTCCAAGGCGAGCGGCCGGCGTGAGCCGGCTGATGCAGCATCCTATTGACGACAGCGTACTGCATCAGCCGGCTCACGCCGGCCGCTCGCCCTCACCCCGAGTCCGCTCATGTCTTCTCCTTCCGCCGCCCTCCTCGAATCCGACCCCGCCGTCTACGACGTGCAGACCAGCGCCTCCGGCCCGCCCGGCCGCCTGCCGCTGACGGAGGAGCTGCTCCGCGAGGCGCCGAGCGGCGACCTGTTCGGCTGGACGCAGGACGTCGGCATGGGCTGGGATCCCGCCGGGCTGGGCCGACGCGAGTTCCTGCTGCTCAGCACGTCCGGCGGCGTCCGCAACCCGGACGGCACGCCGGCGGCGCTCGGCTACCATACGGGCCATTGGGAGGTCGGTCTTCTCCTCAAAGCCGCGGCCGACGAGCTGAAGGCGCTCGGCTGCATCCCGTTCGCCGGCTTCTGCACCGACCCCTGCGACGGCCGATCGCAGGGCACGACCGGCATGATGGACAGCCTGCCGTACCGCAACGACGCGGCGATGGTGCTGCGGCGGCTGATCCGCTCGCTGCCGACGCGGCGCGGCGTGATCGGCGTGGCGACGTGCGACAAGGGCCTGCCGGCCATGATGATGGCCCTCGCCGCCATGCACGATCTTCCTTGCGTCCTGATCCCCGGCGGCGTGACGCTGCCGCCGACCGTCGGCGAGGACGCCGGCAAGATCCAGTCGATCGGCGCCCGCTTCGCGCACGGCCAAATCACGCTGCAAGAGGCGGCCGACCTGGGCTGCCGGGCCTGCGCTTCGCCCGGCGGCGGCTGCCAGTTCCTCGGCACCGCGGCCACGTCGCAGGTCGTGGCCGAGGCGCTGGGCCTGTGCCTGCCGCACTCCGCCCTGGCGCCGTCCGGCCAGCCGATCTGGCTGGACATGGCCAGGCGCTCGGCGCGAGCGGTCGCCGATTTGGAGAAACGAAAGATCCACATCCGGCACATTCTCACCGAGGCCGCCCTTCGGAACGCGATGACGGTCCACGCGGCGTTCGGCGGCAGCACGAACCTGCTGTTGCACGTTCCCGCCGTGGCCTACCACGCGGGGTTGCGCCGGCCGACGGTCGAGGACTGGATCGCGGTCAACCGGCGAACGCCGCGCCTGGTGGACGCCCTGCCGAACGGCCCGGTCGGCCATCCGACGGTGCGCGTCTTTCTGGCCGGCGGCGCGCCGGAGGTGATGCTGCACCTGCGCCGGCTCGGGCTGCTGGACGAGACGTGCCTGACGGTGAGCGGCGAGCCGCTCGGCCGGATGTTGGACTGGTGGGAGCAGTCGGAACGCCGTCGGCGGCTGCGCGAAGTGCTGCAAGAGAAGGATAACATCGATCCCGATGATGTCATTATGACGCCGGAGCGGCGCGGCGCGCGGCCTGACCTCGACGGTGACGTTCCCACGCGGCAACCTGGCGCCGGAAGGCTCCGTCATCAAGAGCACGGCCATCGATCCAACCGTGGTGGACGCCGACGGCGTTTACCGCAAGACGGGACCGGCCCGTGTCTTCACCAGCGAGAAGGCGGCCGTGGCGGCGATCAAAGGGCGCGGGCCGGAGCGTGTCCGCCCCGGTGACGTTCTGGTGCTGATCTGCCGCGGGCCGACGGGCGCCGGCATGGAAGAAATTTACCAGATCACGTCGGCGTTGAAACACCTGGACTTCGGCAAGCACGTCGCGGTGCTGACCGACGCCCGCTTTTCCGGCGTCTCGACGGGGGCGTGCATCGGCCACGTCGGCCCGGAGGCGCTGGCCGGGGGCCCGATCGGCAAGGTGCGCGACGGCGATCTGATTGAGATCGTCATTGACCGCAATCGGCTGGAGGGGACGGTGGACTTCGTTGGTGAGGGAGCGACGCGGTATGGCCCGAAGGAGGGGGCGCGGGTGCTGGCGGAGCGGCCGCCGCGGCCGGACCTGGCGCCGGATCCGGCCTTGCCGGACGACACGCGGCTCTGGGCGGCGCTGCAGCACGTCGGCGGCGGGGCGTGGGGCGGCTGTGTGTATGACGTGGAGGCGATTGTGTCCCGGTTGGGATAGGATGTGCGCATGGCCGAGCCGTTATGTCCGGGCTGCCGTGAGCGCGACGCCCGCATCGCCGAGTTGGAGGCGCGCCTCGCGGAGCTGGAGCGCGTCCAGCGGGAACGGGCCTACTTGCGCGAAGAGGCCCGCACCGAGCGCGACCTGCGTTCCCTGACCGGCGAAAGCACGGCCATGAAGGCGGTTCGCGCGGCGATCGGCCAGGTGGCGCCGACCGACAGCACGGTCCTCATTCTCGGCGAAACGGGGACCGGCAAGGAACTGGTCGCCCGCGCCATCCACCAGCTCAGCCCACGGCGAGAGCGGCTCATGGTCGCGGTCAACTGCGCGGCGTTGGCCCCAGGCGTCGTCGCCAGCGAATTGTTCGGCCACGAACCGGGGGCCTTCACCGGGGCGACGCGGCGGCGAACCGGCCGCTTCGAGTTGGCCCATCAGGGAACAATTTTCCTCGATGAAGTCGGCGAGCTGACGCCCGAGACCCAGGTAATGCTCCTGCGTGTCTTGCAGGAGCGGACGATCGAGCGCGTCGGCGGCGCGGAGTCGATCCCGGTGGACGTGCGCGTCGTCGCGGCGACCCACCGAGACCTGGAAGCGGATACGAACGCCGGGAAGTTCCGCGCCGATCTGTTCTTCCGCCTCAACGTCTTTCCGATCCACGTTCCACCGCTCCGCGAGCGCCGAGAAGATATACCGGATCTGGTTCGGCATTTCCTGATTCACTTCGGCCGTCGCCTCGCCAAGCCGGTCACTCATGTTTCACCCGCCTCCCTGGAACGGCTCACGGAGTATCACTGGCCGGGGAACGTGCGCGAGTTGGAAAACCTCGTCGAGCGGGCCGTGATCGTCGCGGCGAGTAATAAGGTGGTAGTCGATCCTCAATGGCTGAAGCCGCGGCCGGCGGGCGGCGCCGGTAAGGCCAGCCCGTTGGGACTTGCTGAGATGGAGCGGCGCACCATTCTGGACGCCCTCGCTCGCTGCCGCGGCAGGATCTACGGTTCAGGCGGCGCCGCGGCGGTCCTGGGCGTCAAGCCGACGACGCTCTACGGAAAGATGCGGAAGCATGGAATCACGCGTCGGGACGCGGAGCGCGGCGACGGCCAAGCCCGGTGACTTTCTGTCGTCAGCGCAACGTCCCTTGGTCAGTCAAATCCACTCTGCTCCAATGCCGCAACCGACGTCATCGGCGCAACCTTCTATGCTCCTGACGCTTCCAGCGATCATTTCCGGCGCCCCCGCCTGGCACGCGGATCGCTTTCGGGGAATCCGCCCGATCGTGTTTTCCTTGAAAGGAGCGATTACTCATGGCTTTTGTCGTTTGTGAGCCGTGCTGTGACTGCAAATACACCGACTGTGTCGCGGTGTGCCCCTGCGAATGCTTCTACCAGGACGAACAGATGCTCTACATCGACCCGGACGCCTGCATCGACTGCGAGGCCTGCGTCCCCGAGTGTCCGGTCGAGGCGATCTTTCACGAGAACAACGTCCCCGACCCGTGGACGCAGTTCGTCTCACTCAACCGCGATCGCGTGTCGGCGTTGCGAGAGGACGGACAGATCACGGAAAAGCAGGAGGCGAAGGAAGGCCCGGGTTGCAAAGGGCGCCAAAGCGGCAGGTCAGGACAAACCTGAGTGCAGCGAGGGGGTGAAGGCGTCCTGGTCAAAGTAGAACGATATGCGACTGGATGCGCCCCGTTCGATTGGGTTCCTTTCAGCGGCGACCCCATTGGCTACGTTCATTCGGCCTGGACCGGCGGGTTCTCCCAGTAAATCCGCCGGACCAGCGGCTTGCCTTCCAAGGGGACGATTTCCGCTCCGACGGGGCCTATTTCCCACATCCGATAGATGATCGCTTCCACAAGCTCCTTCGCGTTCCGCATCGCCGGGTCGCTCCGCGAAATCCGCAATGGAGTGCGACGATCCCGGAAGCGAATTTCGACGCCGCGTATCCGGCCCAGCCACGCCTCCGTCAGTACGACCGTCAACGTTCGGACCTGGATGACCAGCGTAAGAAGATCGTGAATCTCCTCAAGAGGTCGTTCGACGATCCGGCGCGTGTAGAGGTGCTTCGCCCGGATGACGTCGCCTTCCAACTCCACCCAGCCATAATCGTTGCGCGTCACGAAGTAGACCAGCGACCCGAAAAGGGCGATCGCCGCGACGGCGGCCGGCAGGTTGAATGGAAAGGGCAGCGTCAGCGCGAAGAGGACGGCGATCCCCAGGCCGAACGCCGACATCAGGCCGGTCGCAAGGTACTGGCCGATGACGTGGCCCCACGGCAGAAACGCCCGCACCCGATCAGACGGCGCCGCCTTACCGTAGGGAAGGATGCCGAAATCGCGGAAAAAGTCCGGCGTGTCCGACATGAATCCTCCGGAGAGGGCGAAATGGTGTTCGTCATCCCGGCCCGGTGGTTCGCCGGTTGTCAGGCAGGTCTTTCTTCGTCGCCGCTGAGACGACGATCGCCCTCCTCGACCTGCGTCAACCGGGTATAGTCACGGCAAACATGACCCGGCCGCGCACGAGGTCAAGGGACATGGACCTACGCCCGCCGCGGCGGCCGGCGCTTGAGAAGCTCATCGACGATCGTGCCCAGCAGAAGGGCGCCGCCGATCACCGCGTATTCCAGCTCGCTTTTGATGCCGTAGGTGTAGCACAGCTGCCGCAGCACCGGCAGCACGGCCGCGCCCAGGAACATGCCGGCCAACGAGCCTTCGCCGCCGCGGAGACTGCATCCGCCCAGAACTGCCCCGGTGATGGCGTATAGTTCCCACCACGACCCCCCGCTCGTCGGGTTGACCGTGTTGTTGTACGTGACGAACACCAGGCTATCCAAGCCGGCCAGAATCGAGCAGATGAGGTAGGCCAGCACCTTGTACCGCTCGGTCGGGATGCCGGCGTAGAGGGCCGCCTCCTCGTTGGCGCCGATGGCGAACAGGTAGCGGCCGTGCCGGGTGCCGTGCAGGAACAGGCCGAGCAGGACGGAGACGAGCAGCAGCCACAAGAGCTGATTGGGGACCCCGTACACGTCGCCGACCAGCAGCCACTTGAACGCCGCGACCTGCTGCTGGAACGCCTCAGGCGTGTCGGCGACGTTCAGGCCGGGAC
Source organism: uncultured Planctomycetaceae bacterium (assembly GCA_963771935.1). Classification (GTDB taxonomy): domain Bacteria; phylum Planctomycetota; class Planctomycetia; order Gemmatales; family Gemmataceae; genus UBA4732. The sequence continues at coordinate 1,520,844 of CAVYVK010000011.1, forward strand.
TATGGTCCGGCGAAAGCCATTTCGCCACGCCGCGGTAGATGAACAGGCCGCACAGCGTCACGAGGAACGGTTGCAGCCGCAGCCGCGTGACGAGCAGACCGTGCGCCAAGCCGATGACCGCCGAGCCGGCCAGAACGACCAGGGCGGCGACCCACGGCGACACCTGCTGCTCGACCATCAGGCCGAAGCAGACCGCCCCCAGACCGACGACCGAGCCGATCGAAAGGTCGATGCCGCCGCTGATGATCAGGACGCCGACCCCGACCGTGGGCAGGCCGTACAGGCCGATATCCTGGGCGATGGACTGGTGAATGTCGAGCGCCTTGGAGAACGGGATCCTCACCAGAAGGGCCACGTATAGCACCAGGAGCATGATCAGTACGCCCAGCAGCCGCACGACCTGCGAGGGAATGCGGCCCTCGATATAGCCGACGAAACGGACAGGCAATTGCATCAGTCGCATCAGGGCGCCCCCTTGCGTGATTCCGATCCGAGGATCCCGTCGGGCCTGCTGGCCCCTGGCGACTCGCGGAGCGAGTCGCCCACTATCGCGCCGCCGGTGGCCAGGTTCATGACGGCCTCTTGACTGAGGGCGGCGCGCGGCAGGTCGCCGGCCACGCGGCCCTCGTGCAGGACCAGCACCCGGTCGCTCATGCCGAGCACCTCTTCGAGGTCGCTCGAAATCATGACGACGGCGACGCCGGACGCGGCGAGGTCGTCCATCAGGCCGTAGATCTCGCTGCGGGCGCCGACGTCCACGCCGCGCGTCGGCTCGTCGAAGATCACCACGCGCGGCTGGCCCGCCAACCACTTACCCAGGACCACCTTCTGCTGATTGCCGCCGGACAGCTGGCCGACGACCTGCTTCGGGCCGGACGCCTTGACCGACAGCCGCGCGGTCAGGTCGCGCGTCAGTTGCGCTCGCGGGACGGGACCACCCAGTCGATCGGGCGGAGCGTACAAAGCCGGGCGAGGTTGGGCAGACAAAAGTTGCCCTCGACGGTGTCGCTCAGGATCAGCCCGTAGCGTCGGCGGTCTTCCGGCGCAAGCAGCAGGCCGGCCCGGATGGCGTCGCGGGGATGGCTGACCCGGAGCGGAACGCCGTCGATGCGCACCTCGCCGGCAGTGACGCGGCGAAGGCCGAACAGCGCCTCGGCCAGCTCAGTACGGCCGGCGCCGACCAGCCCTGCCATGCCAACGATTTCGCCGCCGCGCACCGCGAACGACGTCGGCCACGGCGGCCCGCCGGCATAGGTCACATCGCGGACCTCCAGGCGCACGGGAGCGTCAGGCGACGGCTTGTGGCGGCGGTGGTAGAAGCCCTTGAGGTCGCGGCCGACCATGAGGCGGACCATCGCCTCGCGGCTGATCTCGTCCCGGCTCAGGGCGCCGGCGTTGCGGCCATCGCGCAGCACCTCGACGCGGTCGGCCACGCGCAGCACCTCGGCCAGCCGGTGAGAGATGTAGACGACGGCGATACCCTGGCGTTTCAGATCGTCAATGACTTCATAAAGGCGATCCGTTTCGCTCTGCGTGAGGCTGGAGGTCGGTTCGTCCATGATGATGAGCCGGGCGTCCTGGCCGAGGGCGCGGGCGATCTCGACCAGCTGCCGCTGGCCGGGCGGCAGCTCGCCGACGCGGCGGTCGGGGCGGACGTCGAGGCCGACGCGCGCCAGCAGGGTGCGGGCGTCGGCGTCCATGCGGCGGCCGTTCAGCCAGCCGAGCGGACCGCCGATCACCTCTTCGCGGCCGAGGAAGAGGTTGGCGGCGACGCTCAGGTTCTCGGCGAGATTCAGCTCCTGATGAATGAGGATGACGCCGCGGCGCAGGGCGTCGCGGACGCCGTGCAGCTGAATCGGCTGTCCATCGAGGAAGATTTCGCCGCCGTCGGGCCGGTGGACGCCGGCCAGGATTTTCATGAGCGTCGATTTACCGGCCCCGTTCTCGCCGACGAGGGCCAGCACCTCGGCGGCGTGGACGGCCATCGACACGCCGGCGAGGGCGTGAACGCCGGCGAAGTGCTTGCGGATGTCGCGGACTTCGAGCAGCGGGGGAGTGGTCACGGTAGCACGCGAAAGGTGCGCGAGCGGGGTTGCGTCAGCCCGCCGTGGAGGGTTCCACGGCGGGCTGACGCAACCCCGCTCGCCGGTTCACTTCTTGCCGAGTAGCTCATTCAGCTGGTTGCGGAACTCCTTGACGGGGATGCTCTTTTTCTGGCCGTGAACGGTATCCGGAAACTCCTCCTTGCCGTCCTTGGTGATGATCCGGAATTCGATGGGAATGACGCCGTCGGCCGGGACCTTCGACCGATCGCCGCGGACCAGCTCCGCCATCAGCGTCACCGACTGGAAGCCGAACTGGTAGGGGTTCTGCACGACGGTGCCGAGGATGTCGCCGTCGGCGATGCCTTGCAGCGTCTCGGCGTTCTCGTCGAAGCCGACGATCTTGATCTGGCCGCGCTTGATCTTGTGCTGATCGACCGCGTCGTTGACCGCGCTGAGAATGGCCGGCGGGTTGTAGGCCCACAAGCCGATCAGGCACACGTTGGGCACGTCCTTGAGGTCCTCCACCGCCGCGCGGGCGTTGGTCTTGGCTTTCTGGGCACCCTCCGGCTGATCGAGATAGGTGTCATAGAGCGTGTACTTTATGTCCTTGCCGTAGACGGTGCCCTTCTCCGCCTTGGCGCCCTGCTCGCCGGCCAGCTCGTCGAGGACGCCGTTGCGCCGCTGCTGCGCGTTGAGCGGGGCGAGGTCGCCGACGAAGACGGCGATGGTCCCGCCTTTGGGCAGCGCCTGCTTGACCAGTCGGCCGACGGCCTTACCGCCTTCGTAGTTGTCGGTGCCGATGTAGCAAACGCGGCGGGTGTCGGGAGCGTCATTGTCCACGGTCAGCAGCTGCACCTTGCCGGCGATCTTGTCGAGGTAGTCCTTCTGCTGCTTGGGGTCGATGACGCTCACGGCGATGGCCTTGGCGTCCTGGTTGAGGACGCCGTCGATCACCTCGCGCTGGACGGCCGAGTCGCCCTGCTGCGGCCGCTGGAAGAGCAGCTCAACGTTGTTCTCCGCGGCGGCCTTGTTCGCGCCGGCCTCGGCGATGGTCCAGAACGATTCCGGGTTGTTCGATACGAACGCCACCTTGGGCTTGCCCGATTCCGGCTGACAGGCCGGCAACAGACCCAGGACGAGCGCAGCCGCCACGGACCCGACAACGCGGAGAGATTTCATAGGACCACTCATTTCGCACAGGAGAAGAAACCCATCGCTCGGACGGGGCGACGGCCGCCGCTCTCATGAAGATATTCGTAACACGCGGCCGGGCAAGAGAAAGGAGTGAGAAATAGGCGGCCCTTCACCGCCGTCACACGTCCAGCCCCACCGCCCGCATCAGGGCCAGGGCGTTGCTGTGCTGCACCACGCCCGGTTGCAGCTGATAGTCGAAGGTCATGACGCCGTTCTCGAAGTGGTCGGCGAAGTGAACGTTGGCCGCGCGCGGGCCGAGCTGCTCGGCGATGTGCGTCAGCGACAGGTCGTGCGTCGTCACCAGGCCGACGGCGCCGGCCGCCGCCAGGCCGCGCACCACCGACTCCGCGCCGAGGCGGCGATCGTGCGAGTTGGTGCCGGCGAAGATCTCGTCCAGCAGGAACAGGAGCGGCAGCGGCCCGCGCGACAGGTCCACGATCTGGCGCACGCGGAGGATCTCCGCATAGAAGCGCGACCGGCCCTCCTGGAGCGAGTCCTGGATGCGCAGCGTGGCGCCGACCGCCAGCGGCGACAGCCGCATCCGCCGCGCGCGCACCGGCGCCCCCGCCAGCGCCAGCACGACGTTGACGCCGACCGTCCGCAGGAACGTGCTTTTGCCGGACATGTTCGAGCCGCTGACAATTAATACCCGTAAATCTCCCATGAGGCGCAGGTCGTTGGGCACGCACTTCGGCAGGAGCGGATGGGCCAGGCCGTCGCCGTCGCAGCAGGGGCCGTCCGTGGCGATCTCCGGGAAAGGGTCGTCGGGGTTCTCGAAGGCGTAGGACGCCAGGGAGCAGAGCGCCTCGAACGCGCCGACGACGCGCAGCCAGTCGGCGACGGCCTTGCCGGAGCCGGCGCGCCAGGCCTCGAAGGCGTAGGCGCATTGCGTGCCCCACAGGAGCAGGTAGGCAAGAGGCGCGAACAGCAGATTGCGGCGCGAATTCAGCAGGTCGGTGAGGTTGCCGAGCCGGGCGATGCGCTGCGAGGGCGGGACGCCGTCCGCCGCGTCGAGCCGCGCCCGCAGCTCGCGCAGGCGCGGCGACGTGAAAGAGGCGCGTTCCAGCCGGGCCAGGACGCGGGCCAACATCGCCAGATCGCGGCCGCGCTGCTCCACCGCTCCCAGCACCTGGCGCACGCGCACCAGCAGCACCCCGGCGAACGCCCCTTCCACCGCCAGCAGGACCAAAAACGGAAGCGATCGCGCCCGCGAAAAAGATGCTCCGGGAAGCGTGTCCGGGCCGAGCAGGTTGAACACGGCGACCGCCCAACCGACGCCGCACAGGACGGTCAGGACGCCGAGGATGAGCGCGATCCAGCGCGGCCAGCGCGGCGCCAGGAGCGGTGCGGCGGCGCCCCACGCGGCCACGGCGTCGAGATCGACGCCGACTGGCACGTCGGCGCCGAGCAGGGCGAGGTCCTCGCGCAGATCGAGCTGCGGCCGCAGCTCGGCGACGGCTTCTTCGACGCGCCCGGACTTCATCGGCCGACGCGGGGCGCAGGAGCCAGCCGGCCAGCGTCTCCTCGCCGGTGCGGGTGCGGGCCGTGCAGAGCAACTCGAACAGCGATCCCGATCCGAAAAGGTCGAGATCGGCGGCGTAGGGATGTTTTTCGTCGAGGAAGCGCTGTCCCTGGCGGCCTTTGCCTTTCCAGGCGCCTCCGAGGCGGGCGAGGCCGTCGCGGTAGAACGCCATCGCCTGCCCGGCCCGCCGCAGGTCGCGCGTCACGTTCTCATGGAGGAACAGCAGCACTGAAAAGACGACGACCGGCGCCAGCAGCCACCAGCCGGAGAAGAGGTTCATGCCGAAGATCAGACCCGCCATGCCGAGGCCGATGAGGAAGACGACGAAGCGGCCGTTGCCGAGCAGCCGTTCGCGCCACGCCAGCCGGGCCGCACGGCGGCGGCGGTCCTCCTGCCGCCGCTCATACTCGGCGCGCGGCGATTGCCTCGTCTCGGATTCCACGATGCACCCCGACCTTCCGCGGGCGAGCGGTCTCCGAAGAGGATAGTGGAAATCGGCGCGATTCGCAGCGCCGGCGCGCGAATCCTTGCGGCTTCACCCATGCCTGCATGGCTCGCCGCTCGACATGCTCTGACCCCACCGCTTCCTCTCTTTCCTTCCGGCCCGCGCTAGGTTACGCTGCCAAACGCCGGCGCGTCCGCCGCATCGTCCCTCTCCGCGAGGCGGCATGAGCTTCTACGACCAGGCGGCGCGGTTCGCCGCCAAGATCGATCCTGACGGTTTCCTCCACTGGCTGCTGTCCGGCTTGGCCCCCGGCTGGAGGTTCGCCGGCTGGCTGGACACCCAGACCATCCCGTTCCCCGGCGATCCGATCGCCGCTGCGATACCGTGGCGCGGCTGGACCACGCCGACGGCCTGGCGCCGCCGTGGGCGGTCCTGGTCGAACTGCAAACCCGGAACGATCCTGCCCTGCCGGATCGGCTGCTGGAATACCTGGTGCGCCTGCGGGGCGAGCTGCGGCATGGGCCGCACGGCCGCGACCGCTTCCAGCTGGGCGCGGCGCTGATACAGTTGACGGGGACGGCGCCGGCCGTCAGCCTGGACATGGTGTTGCCGGGGAACGCGGGGGTGGAGCTGCGCTGGAGGGCGCGGGTCCGGGCGATGGAGGAAGAGGATGCAACCGCGTTCCTGGCGGAGATCGACGGCGGTCGGATCGGACGAGGTCTTTTGCCGTGGGCGCCGTTGATGCGCGGGGGCGGCGAGGCGACGATGCTCGCGGAATGGAAACGGCTGGGGGAACTCGAAACCGACCGACGGACGCGAGGAAACTACAAGGCGCCTGGCGCTAGTGGGTCATTTGCTATGAACGTGGCCATAAGAGCATCGGCCTTTTCGCGGGATCGGCCGTCGCGTCTGCGCACCCGAACCGCCGAGCCGGTGCCGACGCTCGCGCTGGCGTTTCCGCCGCGCCGCCCGCTGGCCGCCCCACTCGAACGGCGTCGGATCGGCGTTCCAGTGCCGCGCCACCGCCTCGAACCAGGCGATGATCTCCTCGGGAGTCGCCGGGTGCTGCCCGTCCAACGCCCGCCGCTTCAGCACCCGCTGGATGCTCTCGGCCATGTTCAGCCACGAACCGCCCACGGGAGTGTACACCGGCAGGATGCCGTGGGCGAACAGCCACAGCACGAACTCCGGCGTCTTGTGCCCGGCCAGGTTGTCCAATACCAACAGCATCCGCAAAGGCGGCAACTCCGCCGGCAGGCTCGGCTTGACGGCCAATCCGGCCTGCCAGCGCTCCCACGCCGCCCGCGACGCCTTCGCCGTGGGCGGCGGGTCGGGCCATCCGGCCAGGACCTCCGACAACTCCCGCTTCAGCCAGGGATGCAACACCCCATTGGGGCAGGTGGTCACGCCTTCGATGCGCACCCGGCCGTCGGCGGGGTGGAACAGCGTCAGCACCTTGGCCGTCCCGTTGCGGATGTGCTCGTGCGGCTGCCGGGCCGGGTCGCCCTCCCGACGCCAACTCGGCCCCGGCTGAGGCACGGTCTGGAACGGCCCCGCCTCGTCGCAGCACCAGACCGCCAACCCCAGCGACTCGCCCAGCCGGTAGGCGTCCTCAATCAACTTTTTTTCGACTCGGCGTCCGGGTCGGTGACGGTCACCGTACCCGCCTTGCGGCGGCGGAGCGCCGTTCCGGTCGGACACTAGGTGCGCGTCCGCTGATGGCTGTACCCGGCCTCGTGGAGTACCCGCCACAGAGTGAAGGTCGAGACGTGCGGCAGGCCGTCCGGGGCGGAATGCAACACCCGCCGCAAGATCGAGAGGGACCAGGTCGCGGTCCCGTCTCCCTCCGGGGTCGGCGCCCGCGCGACCTCCCGCAGGATGCGGTCACGCGCCGCCGCGTCGTAGGTCGCCGTTCGGCCGCCGCCGTGCCGGGGTTCGAGCGCCGCCAGTCCCTCCCGGTTGAAGCGGGCGACCAGGTGGGAGACGGCGTCGCCGCTCCGACGACCGACCGCCCGGGCGGCGTCCTGGTAATCGGCGCCCTCGCTGACGAGGAGCAGGGCGGCGGCGCGGGCGACCTGGGCGGCGGGGGCAGCCGAGGACCGGCGCAGTCGGTGGAGTTCGTGGCGTTCGGCGTCGCTGAGGGGTCGGAGCGGATCCTTCCGGCGGCGTGTCATGGCGGCTCCTGGGTGCGATGGTTCCACCCAGTGTATTCCGACCGATGCTTATGGCCATCTACAAGACAAATGACCCACTAGCCACGCCCGATTTCATTTCCGATTCACCTCCCGGCCGCGGTATACTTCCACTCGCGGCGGTGCGCCTGCGTTGCCCCTCGCCGAACGCATCGGCGGACGCCTCCCTTGCAGCGGAGATTCCCCATGTCGATTCGTCGTCTCATCGTCGGTCTGTCCGCCGTGCTTTCGGCCGGCCTGCTGGCGTATGCCCTGTCCGCAGCGGAACCGAAGCCGGCCGCGGACGGGGCGAAGGAAAAGGAGGAGACGTTCGATTACACAATCGAGGGCGAGACGAAGCACGGGACGCGGAAGGTGGTGACGCTGGACCTCGGCGGCGGCGTGTCGATGGAGTTCGTGCGCATCCCGCACGGCGCGTTTCTGATGGGCTCGCCGGACTCCGACAAGGACGCGGATGACGATGAGAAACCGCGGCATGAGGTGGAGATCACGAAGGATTTCTACCTGGGTAAGTTTCTCGTGACGAGGAAACAGTTCGCCCGTTTCGTGGCGGCGGCGAAGTACAAGACGGAGGCGGAGGCGGACGGGAAGGGCGGCTGGGGCTACGACGGCAAGGACTTCAAGCAGGATCCAAAGTACACCTGGCGCAACGCGGGGTTCCCCCAGGCGGACGACCATCCGGTGGTGGAGGTGTCGTGGACCGACGCGACGGAGTTCTGCAAGTGGGTGAGTGACGTGACGAAGCGGCGTATCGAGTTGCCGACGGAGGCGCAATGGGAGTACGCCTACCGGGCGGGCACGACGACGCGCTACTTCACGGGGGACAAGGCGGAGAGCCTCGACGGGTCGGCGAACGTCGCGGATCGGAGCTTCAAGAAGCAATTCCCCGATTATCCGATCGTGGACATCGACGACGGGTATGTTTTCACGTCGCCGGTGATGAAGTTCCGTCCGAACCCCTTCGGCCTGTACGACCTGACGGGGAACGTCGGCGAATGGTGCGCGGATTATTACGATGGGAAATACTACAAAAATAGCGATAAGAAAGATCCTGTGAAAACTCAAAACGGCACCGAGCGCGTCCTGCGTGGCGGATCCTGGGGCCACTTCCCGTGGCTCTGTCGCGCGGCCTGCCGCCTCAGGGTCGCGCCCGGCGCTCGTCTCAACAACCTCGGCTGTCGCGTCGCCCTGTGCCTGGACTGATTTACCCTATGTTCTTTGTTCTCTTAATCTTTCCGAGACGCCTGCCCATGCCCGCCATCTGCACCTGCTGCCGCCGTTTGATCGGCCTTGTCGCGCTGGTCCTTGCATTGGGCGCCGCGACTTTCGCCGCCAAAACGGAGGCGCGAACGCTCTCCGGCCACGACGGCTGGGTCGGCGCCGTCGCCTTCTCCCCGGACGGCAAGCTCCTGGCGACGGCGAGCGCCGACAAGACCGTGCGGCTCTGGAACCTGAACTCCGGCAAGGTGACGGCTACACTGACGGGGCACACGGACATCGTCGGCGCCGCCGCGTTCTCCCCCGACAGCAAGACGTTGGCGACCGGGAGCTTCGACGGTACGGTCAAGCTGTGGGACCTGGCGACGCTGCAGGTCCGCCAGACGCTGACCGGCCATCGCGGCGTGGTGCAGGCCGTGGCGTTTTCGCCCGACGGGGCGACGGTCGCCTCGGGCGGCGTAGATGCCGTCATCCGGCTGTGGGACGCGGCCAAGGGGGTCGAGGTCGGCCGGCTGACCGGACACAAGAGCTGGGTCAATGGACTGGCGTTCTCGGCGGACGGCAAGGTTCTCGCTTCCGCCAGCTCCGACGGCACGGTCCGACTCGGGCCCCGGCCGCTCATGAGGAGAAAGCCTCCTTTGATGTCGCCAAGCTCGGCGAAGTGCGATGCGTTGCCGTCGCGCCGGACGGCAGGACGATTGCCGCCGGCCTGCGTTACGGGACGGTGAAGGTATGGGATGTCGCCACGCGCAAGGAGACGACGCTGACCGGCCACGCCGGAGACGTGTGGGGCGTGGCGTTCACGCCCGACGGCAAGACGTTGGTCAGCGGCGGCGGCGACTGGAACCGGCCCGGCGACGTAAAGCTTTGGGACCTGGAATCGGGCAAGGAACAGGCCGACCTGAAGCACACCGGCGAAGTCCTCTGTGTCGCGGTTTCGCCCGACGGCAAACGTCTCGCCGCCGGGAGCTGGGACAAAACCGTCCGCCTGTGGGACCTGGATCAAGTGCCGCCGGAGAAGAAAGACAAGGAATAGAGACAACCCCTCCTCGAAAGGACCGATCATGCACCCGCTGCTGCTCACCCTGGCGCTGGCGTTGACCGCCGGCGACGCTCCCAAACCCGAACCGCTCTGGCCCAAGGCGGCGCCAGGCGCGATGGGCGACAAGGACGCCGACGTTCCCACGCTGACGGCGTTCCTGCCGCCGGCCGACAAGGCCAACGGTACGGCCGTCGTCATCTGTCCCGGCGGCGGCTACGGCGGCCTCGCCATCAGCTACGAAGGCATGGACGTCGGCGCCTGGATGGCCAAGCGCGGCGTCGCCGGCTTCGTGCTCAAGTATCGAGTCGCCCCGTATAAACATCCTATTCCTCTTCAGGACGCCCAACGCGCCCTCCGCACCGTGCGCGCCCATGCCAAGGAGTGGGGCGTCGATCCGAACCGGATCGGCATTATGGGTTTCTCCGCCGGCGGCCATCTCGCCTCGACCGCCGCCACTCACTTCGACGACGGCAAACCGGACGCCGACGATCCCATCGAGCGCGTCGGCTGTCGGCCGGACTTCGCCATCCTCGCTTACCCCGTCATCACCCTCAAGCCGCCGTTCGCCCACATGGGTTCGCGCAAGAACCTCCTGGGCGATCATCCCGACGACAAATTGGTGGACAGCCTGTGCAACGACGAGCAGGTGACGGACAAAACGCCGCCGACCTTCCTCTTCCACACCGCCGACGACAACGCCGTGCCGGTGGAAAACAGCATCCTGTTCTTCGAGGCGCTGCGGAAAGCGAAGATCCCGGCCGAGCTGCACGTCTACCGCCACGGCCGTCACGGCGTCGGCCTGGCGCCGAACGACCCGGCGCTGTCGAGTTGGCCGGACTGCCTAGAGGCGTGGATGAAGGACCGGGGGTTGTTGAAGAAGGATTGATCGTCCGACCTTCCTCATTCCCCCTTCCCCCTCGTTCCCAAGCTCTGCTTGGGAACGAGGGCGAAAGGCTTCGCTGCCATAGAGGTCGTAGAGGTCCGTATGCGACCGCTACGACCAAACGGGTGGCCGCCGCCGCCCGCGCCGATTACAATGACGCGCTGAAGGAGGCAGTCATGCGTTCATGTATTTTGCGGATTGGTTTTATCCTCTCCTTCGTGCTGCTGGCCCTGCCGCGCGCCTCCTATGCCTGCCCGGCCTGAGCGGACGCGGTGACCGCTTCCTCCGGTGCGGAGGAATCCGACATGCAGCGCGAAGCCGAAGGTTACAACGACAGCATCTACCTGATGATCGCGGTGCCCTACAGCCTCTTCGCCGTCGTGGGCTTTTTCGTGTACCGCGGCATTCGGCGGAAGGCGCTGGCCGAACGGGCGGCCGCCCGATCGGCGGGGAGCGCTCCGCCGCTGGAGAGACTCCATCCCGCGCCCGGCATGGACGGCGGGGGCTGACGCTCGATCCGAATCACGCCGGCCGTTCGCCGTCCTCGTCCGGTGCCAGCGGCAGCGGAAGCATTCCTTCCTTGCCGACGCCGCGCGCCTGGGTGATGCGGCAGATCTGTCCGAACGCGCACGTCTGCGTGCAATGATCGTCGCGCGGCTGCAACACGAAATCCCCCTGTCGGATGTGTCGGACCAGCGTCGCCACCCAGCGCCGCAGCTGCTCCCGCACGGTTCGCCAGTGCCGGCCGTCCGCCAGCCATTGCAGCGCGGATCGGCCCGGCAGCGCGATTTTCGGCCCGCTTTCGCCCACCAACCAGTACGCCAGCCCCAGCGGCCGCGCCGACCGCCCGGCCAGCAGGATCTCCTCCACGGCCAGGGCGTACAGCGTCAGCTGCAGGCGCCGATACTGTTGCAGCGCGGCGCCGGTGTAATGGGTGGATCGGCCGGTTTTGTAATCGATGATCCAGAAGCCGACGCCGTCGGACAGCTCGGCCAGGTCCACCCGATCAATGCGGCCGCTGACGCGGACCTCCACGTCGTCCAGGAGGATCAGCAGGGGCGGGGCGACCCCGCCCCTACCGTCGTCGGCCGTCGGCAGGCCGAAGTCCGCCTCGAACAGGTGCGGTCGCGGCGCCTGCTCGGCGTCCCACGGTTTGACGAACTTCCGCCATTGTTCGACGTACTTCGCCGCCAGCTTGACGAGTCTCTGGCCCTCCAGCCGCCATAGCTCCTTGGCCGCCGGACTCGGCGCCCGGCTCACGTCCTCCGCGACCGCCTCGTTCATCTCGCGCGTCACCTGGCCGGTCACCTCGTCGGCGGGGCCGTGGACGCCGGCCTCCTTGAGCTTGCGGTGCAGCCGCGCCAGCGCCCGGTGATAGGCCTGGCCGCGCCGCGTCACCTCGATCTCTTCGCTGGGATCCTCCAGAGGCTCCAGACGCAGGACGTGCCGCAGGAAGAACTTGAACGGGCAATCGACGTACTCCTCCAGGGCCGTCGGACTGAACACGCGCTCGGGACCGAACGCCTGCGCCACTTCCTCGATCAGCGGCGCGCTGCGGAAACGGCCGTCGTAGGGGTTGTGCTGCCGCTCGTGGAAGCGAAGGCGGTTGAGGTCGGCCGCATCCAGGAGGTTCGCCTTGAGGTCGGCGGGGAGGGCCGGGTCGTCGAGGCCGCCGGATCGCCAGGCGGCCGCCGCGCGGACGCGGTATTCCGCCGGCGAGAGCGGCTCGTCCCGGTAGTAGCCCTCGATGAGCATCTGTCGGCGATCCGGCTTCAAGACGCCTTCCCCAAAACATTCATGCACCGCCCGCAGAAAGGAGCTGGGCAGCAACGCCTGGCCGCGCTCGTCCACGGCGGGATAGCTGAGGACGAGCTGACGGCGGGCGCGGGCGACGACCTCGTAAAAAAGCAACATTTCGTCGGGCAAAAGGTCGCTGGGACCGAGGTCCAGGCCGGCGTCGTGCAGTTCCTGCCGCTCCTGCTCGTCGAGCAGGGTTTGCGGCGGGGCCAGGCGCGGGAAGCCGCGTTCGCCGAGGCCCAGCACGAAGACATGGTCGGCGTCGAGATGCCGGGCCTGGTTGGCGGACAGTACGCGGACGCCGCCCGGCTCCGCCGGCGATCGCGGCAGACTAGCCTCGGAGGCGAGAGCGGTGAGGCGGCGCAGGAACGTCTTGCGGTCGAGCGTCCGGCCCCCGCGACCGCTCCGCCGCTCCTCGCGCTGCAGCCATTGATCCATTTCCCGCCACAGCTGTTCCAGCGCCGATTCATCGCGGGCGTCTTCCCCGGCCGCTCGGATCACGCCCAGGTCCGCGGCGAAGCGGTGCAGCCAGGCCGCGTGTTCCACCAACGGCGCTGTCGCCGGAGCGTCGTCCCACGCCTGGAAAAAGCGACGAATGAACTCGCCGCACTCTTTCGCCAGCTCGTGGGTGCGCCGCCGCCGCGATTCCTCGGCCTGTTCGTCCTCCAGCCCCGGTTGCTGCTGTTCCGCCCAGCGCCGCACCGCCTGCAAAACGGCGTCGCGGCCGCGCGGCTCGGCCAGCAGTCGCAGCAGCGCCTCGGCCGCTGCGGCAGGTCCGGCCCGTCGGCTTCCGGCCAGCGCGGGCGGAAATAGGTGTTGCGCAGCAGCGCGGTGACGCCGGCGAACGGCCAGTCGTCGTCGAGCAAACGCGCCGCCCGCAGCAGGAGCGCCGCCGCCGGGTTGCGCGTCAACGGCTCCACGCCATCGACTTCCACCGGCACGCCGTATTCGTCGAACACTTCCGTCAGCACGTCGGCATACGGCGATACGTCGCGGACCACCACCAGGATGTCGTCGGCCGCGGCGCCGTCGAGGAGCAGCCGCTTGATGCGCCGCACGACGAGGCGGGCCTCGCCGAGGACGCCGGGCGCTTCGATGAGGGAGACGCCGGCGGGGTCGGCGGACTGTTCCACCGCGCGGATGGGGCGGAAAAGCTGGCGTTCCAGATGGAGCAGGCCGGCGGGGCGAGCGGGGGGCGTCAGCCCGCTGATGCCTGCGCTCGGTCGCTGACTGGATGTGGAATCAGGGGGCTGACGCCCCCCGCTCACCAACCGCCGCAGCCGTTCCAGCGTCTCGCGCGGCCGAGCGAACAGGTCCGCTCGCTGACCGTCCGCCTCGCCGGGCAGCGCCACCCATAATTCCTCCACCCACCTGCATAACAGTTCCAAAAACTCATGCTGCGGCCGCGTGAAGTCGCTGAAGCCGTCCACGAAAACGGCGCGGACTTCATCGAACGGACGGCGCAGGCCGCGCCGCAGCAGATCGCAGGCCCGGCCGGCCGTGCCGTCGGAGTCGTGCAGGTTCTGGCGCTGTAATTCGCCCTGATAGTGGGCGTAGAGTTGGGCGCACTGTCGTTGCTTGTCCCCGGCGCCGGCCCGCCGGGCGAAATCCTCCGGCGGAACGGCGTTGCGTTGCAGGTCCGTCAGCAGGCCGAGAACGCCGTCGGTGAAGCCGCGGGCGTCGGCCACGTCGGCGAAGTGCGCCAGCCGTCCGCCGCCGGACAGCTCGGCGATCACGTCCTCCGCCAGCAGCCGTCGCTGCGCGGCCGTCAACGGCCTGGCTTCCGGGTCGTTGATGCGGACGATCTCTTGAACAACGTCCTGGAAGGTGCAAAGCCGTGGACAGCACAGCGCCGCCGTCTCCGCCAGCAGCCGTTCGCGCAGCGCCTCGACGGCGCGGACGGTCGGGCCGATCCAAAGGGCGCCGCCGGGCGTGTCGGCGAGACAGACCCGGTAGCGCTCGATCATCCGTCGCGTCTTGCCGGTTCGTGCGGGGCCGCACAGCACGTGTACTGCCGCAGTCATCTTGAATTCCAGTTCCCCGTTTAGCCGCGACCCGAAGGGGAGCGCGTCGTCCCCCGCGCTCCCCTTCGGGTCGCGGCTAAACGAAGAAACTCCTGGACGAACCCTAATCCACGAGCAGCACCCAGCCGTTATCGGCGTTGGGCGGGAAGGCGATGCAGGAGAAGCGAAAGCCGCCGATCCTTTGCAGCTCGTCGATCTTGGCGAACGCGGCGTCGGGGACGTTGCTGTCAAAGGCACCGTCGCGATTGAGCAGCAAGGCCCAGCCGCCGCTCGGCGTGAAGGCGACGCTCTTGAGATGCGCCCGGCCGTGCTCAGCTTCTGCAATTGCTGGAACAGGTCGCGGGGCAGGCCTTCCGCCGCGAAGCCGCCGTCCCAGATCAGCACCCAACCATTTTTGCCGACGAACGTCATACTCTTGAGGTCCTCGCCGTTGTCGCTGGCCGTCTTGAGGCGGAGCGCGGCCGCGGCCGGAAGGCACCGGGCGAAGAAGCCACTCTTGTCGGCGAGGATCACGAAGCCGTCGCTCGGCGTGAAAGCGACCCACCGCAGGACGGCGCCGTTCTCGGCCAGGTCCTTGAGCTTGGCGAAGGTGTCGTCGGGGATGCCCTTGGCGAAGAAGCCGTTGTCGTCGTAGAGGACCACCCAGCCGCCCGTCGCGGTGAAGGCGATGCACTTGACGTGGGCGTCGTGGCGGATCAGCTCCTTGAGCTTGTGGACCGCCTCCTCGGGCAGACCGTTCTGGAAGGCCCGCCGGCGCGGGCCGCGCCGACCGCCGCGGTGAGGGCGAGGACCGCCGCCGTCGCCGCCCTGCCGATGGTGGATCGGAACATGCCGCCTCCTGTCGTGGTTGGTATCATGCCAGGTGTCATTGTACGGAACCCAACTTTCCGGAGCATGCGGTCAAAGGCGCCTCGTCGCCGGAGCGAAGTACAGGGCGGGGGCGGCGTTTTCGGGGAGGACGCTTTCTCGGAGAACGCCCGCCCGGCCGGGGCTTGCGCCCTGCGCCACGAAAACCCGCCCGGAGACGGAGAAGAATGCCTACGCTCATGAAGACGCGCTGGCGCACGCCGCGGGACCTGGTCGATGGGTTGCAGCAGCGCACCGCCGGCGCCCGCGCCCGGCTGTGGGAGGCGGTGCAGGATCCGCTCGGCCGCCTGATGGGCGAGGTCATCGCCCGGCGCGGGATCGATCAGGATCCGAAACGATTGGCGCTGCACGCCCTGCACCTGGCCGAAACCTGGCTGCGCACCCGGCCGGCGCGCGAGTTCGATCGGCTGTCGTGGGACGCCTTTCGCAACGCCGTCGTGGTCCACGTCGCCCGGCTGTCGCTGTCGCCGTTCGGCGGACGATCCGGTCCCGACGCTGGGGGCGGTCCCGCTCCGCTGCCCTCCTGCACCGGCTATCAAAACGAGACTTTTTTCCTCCCTTATGAGCGCATCGGCGGCTACTGGTACGGCGGCGACTGGTACGGCGGCCGCAAGGCCGACGACGGCGCCCTGTGGGTCATTGTCGCCGACGTGACCGGCCACGGCTACTTTGCCTATCTGCTGGCGTCCGCATTGCCGAACGTCTGGGAAGCGTGCTGGAGGTCGGCGGCGCCGGACGTTCGGCCGGTCGAGCTGCTGCGGGCGATGCACGACCTGCTGGAGACGTGTTTGCCGGAGGGCGTCTACGCCGAATGCACGCTGGTCCGGCTCGATCCGCGGGGCGAGGCGGTGGTGGTCCCGGCCGGAGGCACGCGGCTGTTCCTGCGGCGGCGGGGCGAGGCGCCGGACTTGCTGAAGCTGCGCGGCGGCTGGCTCGGCCTGCTCGCACCGTCGGCGGCCGACGAGAAGACCTGGACGCTGGCCGAGGGCGACGAGCTGCTGCTGGGCAGCGACGGCGCGTTCGACCACTTGGAGGAGACAAACGGCCGCGACCATCTCGGCCGCGCGTCGGCCAGTCTGCTGGGGGACGTGCAACGGCTGCTGAACGAGGCGCTGCGGCGGGGGCCGCAGAAGGACGACATCACGCTCGTGCTGCTGCGGCGGGCGGCGGCGCGATCCGAGCAGACGTTTTCTCCCCTCCGCAAAGGTGCGGATGATGTTTCAGTGTGATTGTCCTCCCGACGACTGCGCCGGCCGGGTGCGTTTGCACCTGGCGGGCGACCGCGCCGCCGGCGACGCCCTGGCGCAAGTTCGCCGGCCTGGTGCGCGGCATCGTGCAGCGCGTGCTGGGTCCGGGCCGCCGGGAGGAGTGGGACGACGCCTGCCAGGCCGTGTTCCTGCGCCGTTCACGAACCTGGGTAAATGGGAGGAACGTTGTCCGTTTTGCAAATGGCTGGCGGTGGTGGCGGCCCGGCGGGCGATCGACCTGATGCGGCTGACCGACCGGACGACGCCGCTGCCGGACGGCGAGCTGGCCGACCCGAGGCCGCCGCCGCCCGACCGCGAGACGATGGAGCGCATTGAAGGGACGGTGGCTCGTTTCCCTCCCGAATGGCGCCGTGTGTGGGAGTGGTGGGTGCAGGGCGTCCGGCGCGACGAGATGGCCCGCCGCGCCGGCAAGTCGCTGCGCACCGTCCAGTACTGGCTGGCCGAGATGATCGATCAGGTGCGCGAACAATTAGAAGAATAGAAACCAGCGCCGTCCGCCCTCGTTCCCACGCCCTCAACCTTTTGCAATGGGGACGTAAACCTTTGTAACGTAGGTCGTTTCAAAACCTTCCCAACCAGCCCCGAGCGCGAGCGAGGGGTTTCGGTCAACCCTCTCGCTCGCGCTCGGGGCTGGTTTTGAACCGCTTCTAAGGACTTATGTCACCTTCAAAAGGTTGAGAGTTCGAGAACGAGGACGAAGCCGTTTTTCATTTCGGCTTGGCCGGAATGAGGCGCAGCAGGGCGCCGGCGACCGCCCGGCGCACGTCGCTGTTTTCGTCGGACAGCCCCTTGCCCAGCGCCTCGATCAACTGCCGCCGTTGGGTTTCCGGCGCCTTCGGTCCCGCGTGGCCGATGAAGTCGGCGGCGGCCTGTCGCACCAGCTCGTTCTGGTCCCCCAGGGCGATCATGGCCTCCGGCAAAGCCTGATTCGTCTCGTCGCCGTCGATCGCCTCCAGGGCGAGGAAAGCGTTGACGCGGACGGTCGGGTCGCCCTTGACGAGGTCGGGGTCCGTGTCCGCCGTCGGCACAATGGCGAGGGCGGCGTCCGTCTGCGAACGGTTGAGCATGCGCGTCAGGGTCGGCGTCGCGGATCGGGCGCGCGGCCCGAAGCGCTGCAGGGCGGTGAGGGCGGCCAGGCGCACGCCCACGTCCTCGTCCCGCAGCAGGTTCGCGATCCCCTGCACGGCGGCGTCGGTCTGGGCGGGCGTGAGCTTCGACTTGTTCGTCTCCTGCGCAGCGCCCCCAGCGTTCGCGCCGCCGACCAGCGGACGAACCGATCGGGGTCGTGCAGGGCCGCCGTTATCCCGTCCACGGCCGGCAGCGCGGCGGCACCGAGAATCTCCAGAACGTCCGCCGCCGTCCGCCGCGTCTCGGGGTCCGGCGCGCCAACGCCTGCACCAGAGGACCGATTGTCTTGTCCAGCCCGCGGGCCAGGCCCTCGAACGCCTGCTGCTGCGATTTCTCGCGCGTCGGCTCATCCGCCGCGATCAGGATTAGAGCGGCGCCCAGGTCGCGCGCCGCCTCGGGGGGGATTTTCTTGCCCGCATCGGGAGGGATCTTCTTGCCTTCCGTCGGCGTCGGCCCGCCGGGGCCTGGCTCCGCACTGGGCAGCGGCGTACCGCCGGCCGCCAAGTGTTGCAAACGGTCGCGCACGTTGGCCAGGTCCACCAGGATCGACAGCGCCGTCTGCCGCACCTCGGGGTCGTCGTCGCGCACGGCGGCCGCCAGGGAAGCGGAGTTCTTCGGAAAGATGGTGAAAACGTCCGCCAGACGGTGGAAATAGCGGCTCTGACCTTCCTGGATTTTCTGGATCAGCATCGGGTCCAACTCACTCGGCGGGCTCTCGTTGGCCTGGGGAACGACGGAAATGTCGAGCATCTCCGTGGCGATGCGTCCGAAGGCGCGCAGGCAGGTCCGCCGGACTTCGAGCGGCTGGTCGGTCGGCAGGCCGTTCTGAAGGACGGAACGCCAGACCGCCTGGGCGAAGTCGAGGAAGCGGTCGCGGACAGCCTCGTCCAGGCCGAGCGAGCGCTGCATCTCCTCGGCGGCGGCCTGGGCCAGCTGGTCCATCGCCTGGGCGGCGGTGAGGCGCAGGTCGAGCGAGTTGTTTTTGTCGGCGAGAATTTGTCCCAGGGCGTCGATGACCTGCGTCGGGTTGGCCGGCTGGATCTCGCCCAGCGCCCGGGCGGCGGATCGGCGCACTTGGGCGGCGGCGGCCGGGACGGAGGTGTCGCTGAACTTCGTCAGGTCGATCAGGTCGGGCGTGAGTTCCGAGAGCTGGCCCGCCAGATAGCCGATCTGGCTCACCGTGCCGCCGCGCGGGCCGCGGGAACTGGACATCTGCGAGAGGTAATCAAGCTTACGTCCGGCGTCGGCCGTTTCGCCGATCAAGGCGGCGACCGCCGCCTTGTCAAGGTCGGCAGCCGCGTGCTCCTCGGGCGTGGTCCCGGTCGGCGCTGCCTTGGCGGCCTTCATGGCCTCCTTGGCCTTGTCGCGGAAGCGGACGGCGACGTCGCCGCGGGCCTGCAGGTCGCCCTGGATGCGGACGCGCTCGGCGTCGGACTTCGGCACGGCGCTTTCCAGGGTGCGCCAGTCCGCCAGCAGCAACACGCGGCTGAGTTGTTCCAGGTCCATTTGGGCGATGAGCTGATTGATCTTGGCTTTGCGGGCGGCCAGGTCGGGGCCGGCCTCCTCGCGAAGCATATCCTGGAGGGCGGCGACGGGGCCGCCCGGCGGGGGCGGCGGGACGGCGGGCGGCTGGCCGCGAACGGCGACGGCGAAGACGGCGGCGGCGAACAGCCCTCCGGCGAGCGGCGACAGACGCCGGCGGCGCGGGGCCGCGCCGGGAACGGGAACCCTGGTGGAGAACATGATGGGATCGTGCTCCAGAGAAGAAGGAGACATGGGCGCTCCGCTTGGGAGCCGGGGGGGAGTCGCTCCCCGCAGGCAATATGCCTTCCCCCGTCCATGTTGGCTGAGTGAAAGGCCGGCCGCAAGCGGGAAAACGCCGCGCGGCCGGCGCCACGACCCGCTTGCGCCGCTAGGTCTTCCCTGCCCCCCAATGGCGAACGGGGGAAACTCTGCCGGCCTTGCGGACTCCGCGGAAGTCGTCCAGAGCATCGGGCCGCTGCCTAGATGACGCCGCCCATTTCCGCAGCCAAGGTGGTCACGAGGCGCTCGCAGAAGGAGGCCGCGGTGCGGACGACGGCCAGGTGGGTGGTTTCCAGGATCTTGAAAGCGTGGTGCTTTCGGTACGGGCCTTTCGTCGTGGGCCGGGTGGCCTTTTCCAGGGCGGTCGCCAGCGCGATTTTTGTCACGTTCTCGATGTTCGGGTTGTTCGGCAAGGCTTTCTCGTGGAAGCCCTGGCCGTAAAACTCTCGGAGGTTGTCACGGTCGGCGACCAGCCACGCTTCCATCGCCTGGACCATGAGGTGGCAGTGTTTGTCCTCCACACCAGGGTTGTCCCAGTTATCTTGGGCCTTGAGATGATCCCACCGACTGGCCGCCTTCACCGGTCCTTCGGCGTCCACCAGGAGGACGTTGCACACGGAAGGAAACCGGGCGACGGCGTCACGGAACCTGTCAAACGTGGCCTGCCGTCCGCCGCAGGCGGTGATGCTCCAGTGAATCTTTTTGGTTCGCGCCAGGTTCCGCAGGGGGTCCAGGAACTGTCCCACGCCGCGCTCGAATTGGCGGCGTGACGCCTCCTTATCCCGTCCTCCTCCTTCCACGTACAAGTGGATTTCGGCTACCATCGCCGGCCTCCGAGTTGGCCCGTGCTCCATAACTCGCCGAGCGATTCCCGCTCGAGGAAAGGCTTGAGCTTGTCCGGGTCTTGCGGATACAGCCGGGTGCCGAATTTGTCGCGCTCGCACACGATGATGGCTTCGGGCGTGTCGGTCAGGGCGTCGATGAAGATGTCCGAATGGGTTGTAACCACGAGCTGCGTCCGCTGTGCAGCTTCCACCATGAGGCCGGCGATGATGGGCAGCATGTCCATATGGAGGCCCAGCTCCGGCTCCTCGATGCAGACCAGGGGCGGCGGCGATGGATGGCAGAGGATCGTCAACAGGCAGAGGAACCGCAGCGTGCCGTCCGAGGCCCGCGACGCCGGGATGGGAGACCGCATTCCTTCCTGGTGGAAGAGGATCTGGACCGTGCCTCCCTGGATGCGCGTGGTGACGTCTTCGAGGTCTTCGTAGACCTGCTGGAGTTTCTCCAGGAGGAAGCGCTTTACCTTGGGCTGATTTTGCAGGTCGTTCAGGACGAGGCCCAGGTTGCTGGCGTCTTCTTCCAGGAAGTCGCTGGGGAGGTCGGTCGGCTGAGGCTTGCGGATCGGGGCGTGCCGGCCCAGGTTCCAATCCGAGTAGATGTGGATCTGTTCCAGCCTTTTCCCCAGAGCTGTCATTTCCGGATAAAGGCGTGGATCCTTCACCTGCGCGAGAACCGATTGCCCTGCCGTCAGGGCTGCAACGTCGATGCCGCCGAAGGCCCGCTCCCCATGAGGATCGGCAGGATCCACCGTGATGATTCTCGCCATTTCGCGTCCCTGTTCGCGGTGATAAAGCTCCCTTTTGCTTTGCTGCTCCGCGATCGACTCCTCCAGCAGGTCAAGCCGCGGCCCTACGCTCGTGAAGCGGAGCACATGGTGGATCAGTGGATGTTCCCCGGGCAGGGCGGCCACGGCTTCAATCCTTGCAACGGGATCTTCCTTCCCTCCCTTCCACAGCCATTCCCCGATCCCACCCCCCTTACGGATCGCCGCCGCCAGGTCCGTCGGCGCCGCCTTGAGCAGCCCGATCGCCTCGATCAGGTTCGACTTCCCGCTGGCGTTCGGCCCGATCAGGACGTTCAGCGGCCCTAGTTCGACCTCCACCCCCTCCGGGTCGAACGACAGCAGACCGCTCAGTCGCAATTTGTGCAGAAATCGCTTCCCTTCCATACGGCCCTCCCCCGGCGTGCGCCGCCCGGTTCACTGACCGTCGGCCGAAATTTCCGGCATTCGGGAAGTAAATGATTGACGACCGGCTCTCCCGTGCATTATAGTGCGAGATGAGGGGGACGCCGCCCGCCCTGCCTACCTGCTGACTTTTCGCTCCTTCCATCCGCGAGGTCCCACCATGCTCGTGATTCCCGGACGTGCGGGCAAAGACACCTGTGACGGCGTCACCCGCCGCGAACTGCTGCGCGTCGGCGGCTCGGCCGTCTTCGGCTTCAGCCTGGCCGACCTGTTCGGCCTGCAAAAGGCCACCGCCAAGGAAGCCACCTACGGCGGCCCCGGCTTCGGCAAGGCCAAGAGCGTCATCCTCCTCTACCTCCAGGGCGGACCCAGCCACCTCGACCTGTGGGACCCCAAGGACAACGTCCCCGACAACGTCCGGAGCGTCTTCAAGCCGATCGGCACCAAGATCCCCGGCGTCCAGTTCACCGAGCTGCTGCCGAAGCTGGCCCAGGTCAACGACAAGGTCACGCATGATCCGGTCGATGAGCTACACGCCGGTCGGCCTGTTCAACCACACCGCCGCCATCTACCAGATGCTGACCGGCTGGACGGCCGACAAGGTCAGCCCGTCCGGCCAGCTCGAGCCGCCCAGCCCCAAGGACTTCCCCAACGTCGGCTCGCAAATCATCCGGCTCAAGCCGCCGACCGTGCCGATGCTGCCGTTCGTCATGATGCCGCGGCCGCTGCAGGAGAGCAACGTCGTCGGCAAGGGCGGCACGGCCGGCTTCCTCGGCCGGGCCTACGACCCCTACACGCTCTACCCGCCCGGCGACGACATGGACATGACCAAGATGGACCGCATCAAGACCGACGACCTCACGCATCCGCGACGAGGTGTCGCCGGTGCGGCTGGAGCGCCGCGGCCAAGCTGCGCGACCTCATCAACGAGGGGATGCCGGACATCGAGGAGGCGACGAAGAAGTACAGCCTGGACGAATACTACGGCAAGGCGCTCGGCCTCATCATCTCCGGCCGGGCCCGCGAGGCCTTCGACCTGTCGCAAGGAGCCGAAGGCGCTGCGCGAGCAGTACGGCATGAACACCTTCGGCCAGAGCTGTCTGCTGGCCCGCCGGCTGATCGAGGCCGGCACGCGCTTCGTCGAGGTCAACTGGCCCAAGGTCGCCAACTCCGACAACCACTCGTGGGACGTTCACACCGGCCTGACGCATCGCATGAAGGACCAGGCGGCCCCGATGCTCGACGCCGGCCTGGCCGGCCTGATCGACGACCTGGACCAGCGCGGCCTGCTGTCCGAGACGCTGGTGGTGGCCGTCGGCGAGTTCGGCCGCAGCCCGCAGCGCGGCGTCAGCACGTCGGGCAACGAGAACAACGACGACGGCCGCGACCACTGGCCGTACTGCTACACCGCCGTCATCGCCGGCGCCGGCGTCAAGCGCGGCTTCGTCTACGGCAAGTCGGACAAGACCGGCTCGGCCCCGCTCGAGAACCCGGTCCATCCGCGCGACCTGCTGGCCACCATCTACCACAGCGTCGGCATCGACCCGGGCACGATCGTCTACAACCACCTCAACCAGCCGCGCGAGCTGGTGCAGGGCGAGGCGGTGACGAGCCTTCTGTCGTAACGCCGTTTAGCGGCGACCCGAAGGGGAGCGCGTGGCCCACGCGCTCCCCTTCGGGTCGCCGCTAAACGGGGTCTTGATTCCATGTCTTTATCCTCCTCCCAGCGCCGCGACCAGCTCCGCGCCCTCTACGGCTTCGACTTCCCGGACGATCTCTTCCGTTTCTGGGAGTTCGTCAATCGCCTGCAACCGCTCGACCCGCTGCACGCCCTCTCCGGCCCGCTTGGCGTCGTCCTCGTCGGCCCCTTTGAAGTGCTGTCCGGCGCTTCGACCTCCACACGCCGCGCCTCAGCCCGCTCCTCCACTGGCGCTACTACCTCGACCCGCCCGAATTCTTCACCGTCCTGGCCGGCGGAGAAGACTGCCGACACTGGGGCTATTTCCTGGACGATCCCGTGACAGGAACCGGGTGTCTGGCGGATTACTACGCCTACGAGAGTTTCTTCCTTGCCCATGACGGCGACACGCTATTTGAAGCGGTGCGACTGGAACTGGAATATAGTTGCCACTACGCAGACTATCGACCCGAGGACGGCGCGTGCCCCGCCGAATACGAAGAGGAACTGCGCCACACCGACGCTTTGCGAAAAGCCATCGTGCGATATGCCACGGCCGACCGGCCCGAGGTCGGTGAGGCGTACACCGATAAATACGGCGGTCGATGCAGCCGTTCGGAACGCATCGTCGCCGAGACTTCTGAAGACATGGGCATCGTCGCCCCACCGGATACCTATCGGCCGCTGTCGTTGCCTGACAAGAAACTGCGGTCGCTGCTCTACACGAAAGACGATCCGGCGGCCGTGGTCGAGGAAGCGCGCCAGGCCCTGCGCGACGGCTTCCCCGCGACTGCGCTGAAACTCGGCAAGGAGTTGTGGCCGCTGCACGGCGAGCGCAAGACGGAATACGCCTACGAGCTGCTCGACGCGGCTTACGCCGGGTTGGGCCGGGAGATGCTGAGGCAAGTGCTGCGGACGCACCGCGACCATCGCGATTTGCCTTCCGTCGATATTTTCGATGCGGAAAAGGGGACAGGCGACGGCGAGGCGTAATCAGGCCGGTTTCGCGGCGGGCAGCCGGAGGGTGAACTTGCTGCCACGGCCGACTTCGCTCTGCACTTCAATCGTGCCGCCGTGGGCCTCGACGATCTTGCGCGTGGTCGCCAGGCCGAGGCCGGTGCCGCCCGGCCGCGTCGAGAAGAACGGCCGGAACACCTTGGCCGCGACCTCCGGCGTCATCCCCTTGCCGGCGTCGATGACGCTCAGGGTAACGCCATCGCCCTCGGCGCCGGCCTGAACGGTGATCTCGCCGCCGTCCGGCATGGCCTGCTGGGCGTTGAGCAGCAGATTCAGGAGCGCCTGCTTGAACAGGTCGGCGTCCAGGGTGGCGGCCGGCAGGTCGCTGGGCAGGTAACGTCTTGATCTCGATGTTGGCCGCCCGCGCCGTCGGGTTGAAGAAGTCCACCACCTCTTCCATGACCGCCGCCAGGTCGGTCGGTTTCGCTTCCAGATCCTTGATGCGCGCGAAGCGGAGGAAGTCGTTGGACACGTCCACCAGCCGCTGACATTCGGACTGCAACCGCTTGACGCGATCGAGGGCGCGGCGTTCTCGCTGCGTTTGCGGATCGGCAAAATCCTCGGTGAGCAGCTGGAGGTTGAGGCCGAGCGTGCTGATGTGGTTTTTGATCTCGTGGATGAAGCCGCCGGCCAGCTCGGCCAGCTCGGCGTATTGGGGGTCGAGCATGGGACGGCGCGGCCTCCGCCAGAAACCCCGTTTAGCGGCGACCCGAAGGGGAGCGCTCGGGCCACGCGCTCCCCTTCGGGTCGCCGCTAAACGGGGCAATGTTATTCGGGGGAGTTTTCGCGCCGTTCCGGCCGCCGTTCGCGCGGCGGGCCGTCCGGCCGGCGCTCGCGCCGCTCGCCGCCGCGATCCCCGCCCCTGTCTCCCCGATCCCCACCCTCGCGGCGAGGAGGCGGCGGCGCGGACGGTCGCGCTTCGCCGCTCTCGCCCTTCGCCTCGCGCAGCAGCACCTTCCGCGACAGCTTCACTCGGTCGTGCTCGTCGATGGCGATCACCTTCACCTGGATATGGTCGCCGAGCTTCACCACGTCCTCGACCTTGCCGACGTACTTGTCGTCCAGCTCGCTGATGTGGCACAGGCCGTCGCGGCCGGGCAGGATCTCGATGAACGCCCCGAAATCCTTGATCGACGTCACCTTGCCGTCGTAGACCTTGCCGACGCGCACCTCCTCCGTCAGCGCCTCCACCTTGCGCTTGGCCGCCTCGGCGCCGGCCGCTTCCGAATGGGAAATGTAGACCGTGCCGTCGTCCTCGATGTCGAGCTTGGCGCCGGTCGCCTCCTGGATGCCCTTGATCGTCTTGCCGCCGGGGCCGATCAAGAGGCCGATCTTCTCCGGGTTGATCTTCACCGTCAGCAGGCGCGGGGCGTGCGGGCTGATGGCGGCGCGCGGCGCCCGCAGGGCCGTCGTCAGCATCGTCTTGAGGATTTCGCGCCGGGCGTCGCGGGCCTGGTCCAGCGTCGCCTTGATGATCTCCTCGCCGATGCCGTCGATCTTCAGGTCGAGCTGGATGCCGGTGATGCCGCGGCCGGTGCCGGCCACCTTGAAGTCCATGTCGCCGTAGTGGTCCTCGTCGCCCATGATGTCGGTCAGCAGCGTGAACTTGCTTTCCTCCTTGACCAGGCCGATCGAGATGCCGGCCACCGGCGCCGTCAGCGGCACGCCGGCGTCCATCAGCGACAGCGTGCCGCCGCACACCGACGCCATGCTCGACGACCCATTCGACTCCAGAATGTCGGAGACGACGCGGATCGTGTAAGGGAACACTTCCGTGCCGGGGATGACGGCCTTGAGGCTGCGCTCGGCCAGGGCGCCGTGGCCGATCTCGCGCCGGCCGGGGCCGCGGATCGGCCGGCACTCGCCGACGCTGAACGGCGGGAAGTTGTAGTCCAGCATGAACTTCTTGCTGTACTCGTCCATCAGGCCGTCCACGCGCTGCTCGTCGCTGGACGTGCCCAGCACCGTCGTACACAGCGCCTGCGTCTCGCCGCGCTGGAAGATGGCCGAGCCATGCGTCCGCGGCAGGACGCCGACCTCGCACTCGATCGGCCGGATCTCCTTGGGGCCGCGGCCGTCGATGCGCTCGCCGTCCAGGATCAGGTCGCGGAACACGCGCTCCTCCAGGGCGGAGAACGCGGCCGACACCTGCTCCGGCGTATATTTCGCCTCCTCGCCCTCCGGCAGATACTCGGCGACGATGCGCTGCTTCAGCTCGTCGATGGCGGCGGCGCGGTCGGCCTTGCCCTTGGTCTGCTTCCGCTGGCGGAACTCGGCGCCGAACCTCTTGACGGAACTCCTCGACGAGCGGGTTGACGGCGCCGCCGGGGGCGGCAGCTCCTTCTTGCCGAGTCCCGCCTTGTCGCGCAGCTCCTCAATCAGATCGACAATCTCCACGATGTACTTGTGGCCGGCGAGGATGGCCTGGAGCATCTGGTCCTCGGCCATCTCCCGCGCGAAGCCCTCGATCATGGTGATGGCCTTGCGCGTGCCGGACACGATCAGGTCGAGGTCGCTCTCTTCGAGCTGCGAGTGCGTCGGCATCACGATCAGCTCGCCGCCGACCCGGCCAATGCGGACGCTGCCGGTCGGGTGCAGGAACGGGATCGGCGACAGGTGCAGCGCGGCGCTGGCGCCGATCATGCAAAGGACGTCGGGGTCGTTCTCTCGGTCGGCCGAGAGGGCGCTCGTCATGATCTGGACTTCGTTGATGTAGCCGGCTGGGAAGAGCGGGCGGATGGGACGGTCGATCAGACGGGAGGTGAGGATTTCCTTGGTGGTGGGTCGGCCCTCGCGCTTGATGAAGCCGCCGGGGAACTTGCCGGCGGCGTAGGTCTTCTCGCGATAATCCACCTGGAGGGGGAAGAAATCTTGCCCAGGGCGGACGCCGCCCTCGACGGCCGCGGTGAGTGTGACGGTGTCGCCGAGCGTGACCACGGCGGCGCCGTGGGCCTGCTTGGCGAGCTTGCCGGTTTCGAGGATGAGGTTTTGCGAACCGATGGGGCGTTCGACGCGAACGGACTGCACGGATGATCCTCCTGTGGCCGCGGGATGCGCGGGCCTCAAGCAGGGGTCAGGCGGCCGTGCGGAAAACGGCGTGGCGAGCGGCCGGCGTGAGCCGGCTGATTCATCTCATCAGCCGGCTCACGCCGGCCGCTCGCCGGATGAGCGTCACTTGCGCAGGCCAAGCCGGCCGATCACGGCCAGATAGCGGGCGCGGTCCTTGTTGCGAAGGTAGTTCAACAAGCCGGACCGATTGCTGACCATCTTGAGCAGACCGCGCCGGCTGGCGTGGTCCTTCTTGTGCGTGCGCATGTGCTCGTGCAGCTCGTTGATGCGGGCCGTGAGCAACGCGATTTGCACCTCCGGCGAGCCGGTGTCGGCGGCTTCACGCCGGTATTGGTCGATGATTTGCGTTTTGCGGTCCTTCGTGATGCCCATCTCGCTCTTCGTCGCCTCCGCCGGGGGCTGCTCCTGCCTGAACAGACAATTGTTTCACCTTCTGTACTTCTCGACATATTAGCAAGGCGGCCGGCGATTGCAAGGGGGGCGCGCAAGAATCGGCGAGCCAGCGGCGAGCGGCCGGCGTGAGCCGGCTGATCCTGCTTAGATCAGCCGGCTCACGCCGGCCGCTCGCCAAGACCCCCCTACCGCCGACCGGCCGGCGCCGCTTCGTAGCGCAGGTTGATGTAGATGAACACGTTCGCCACCATCAGGTAGCCCAGCAGCGGCGCCGCGGCGAGGCCGGCCAGCACCCAGCGCGTGAACATCGCCGCCGTCGCCAGGCGGACGTCGGGCGTATAGGCCACCAGGGCCAGCCACGGCAGGGCCAGCAGCAGCGTCGCCGACAGGCCCAGGCCGAGCGCCAGCGCCTCGTACAAAAACACCCGGCCCATGTCCTTGTTCAGCAGGCGCAGCCACTGGCGCAGCGCCTGGCCGATGGAGCAGTCCTCGACCACGAGGATGGGCGGCAGGAGCAGGGCGAAGCCGATGATGGGCCACAGGATCACTTCAAAGATCATACCCACGGCGGTCGCGCTGGCGGCCAGCGCCGGGCCGGCCCCGCCGACGGGCTGATCGATCAGCCAGCCGGGAAGCAGCCGCAACAGGACGATGAGGCCGCCGGCGACGCCGGCCGTCAGAAGCAGGGCGACGGCGATGCGGAACGCCGCGCCGGTCAGTCCCGTCAGGCTCTCGCGCCAGCGGGCCGGCCGCATCTTCGACAATTCGAGGAACGTCATGCGCGTCAGCAGGGCCGCCGCCGCGGTGACGATGACCAGCAGCAGCACGCCGGCCACGACGTAGCGCGCCACGGGGCCGGCCCCTCGAACTCCATCATCGGCATCTGCATCCAGGCCAGGACGAGGCCCGCGAACAGGCCGGCCAGTGCCGCCGCCGCCAGCTTGTTGCGGACGAGCGTGGCGTCCAACGCCGCCAACAGCTCGTGCATCATGCCGCGAACGCCGACGGTCGGCAGACGCGTCCGGTCGAGCCGCGCCGACAGGCCGCCCGTCTCGGTCGTCTCCGGCGCAGGGCGCGTTTCCGCCCCCAAGTCCATACCTTCGTCGGCGTCCTCCGTCCGGTGCTGCGTGCGGGGGGCCGGGAGGTGGTCCAGCAGGTCCGCGAACTCGCGCGTCCATTCCAGGGCGGTCCATGCTTCGTCGGGGGAGCGGCGCACGGAACTGGTGCGCGGGATCTTGCCCGAGGTCAGCTGCTGGCGAACGACGGTGGTGTTGGCGGCCCGGACGACGCGCCCGTCGGGGAAACGGACGAACCAGGCGTCGGAGACTTCGCTCATCCCTTCAGATTACGCCGGCCGGCGCCGCCGCGCCAAGAAGCATTCGGACGTGTAACCGCGGGAAGCCGGACGGACAAACGGAGCAACCGACCCTTTCGGTAGGTCCGGCCCGCCGTGAACGGCGGGCCTACACGCCGAAGCCCGGTAAACCGGGCTGAAATCCCGAGCAGCCCCGTTCACGGGGCTTCGGCGTGTAGGCCCGTGCTTTAGGCCCGCCGTGAACGGCGGGCCTACACGCCGAAGCCCGGTAAACCGGGCTGAAATCCCGAGCAGCCCCGTTCACGGGGCTTCGGCGTGTAGGCCCGTGCTTTAGCACGGGCCGGACTTGCGTTGCGCCGCCGAACTGTTACCTTATCTCTAACGCCCTCTTGCGGACCACGACTCGCACCATGCCCTCCGAAAGCGATCGCCTGCTGGTTCAGCAGATCCGCCAGGGGGATCCGCGCGCCTGGGACGCCCTCATCGCCCGCTACGAGGGCCGTCTGTTGGCCTTCGTCCAGCGGCGCCTCCACGACCGCCCCGCTAGCGAGGACGTGGTGCAGGAAACCTTCGTCGGCTTCCTCAACAGCCTTCCCAACTTCGACGACCGCCGCGAGCTGCAAACCTACCTCTTCACCATCGCCTCTCATAAGCTCACCGACCACCTTCGCCGCGCCGGCCGTCATCCGCTCCGCTCGCTGTCCGAGGGCGGCGCCGACCTCGTCAACCAGCAGCTGGACCAGAACCCCACCGCCTCCAGCTGCGCCCGCAAGGAGGAGCGGCTGGAGCTGGAGGGAGAGGCCCTGGCGCGCGGCATGGGCCAACTGCTGCGCGGCCTGCTGGAGCGCGAGGACTACGTCCGACTCAAGGTGCTGGAGCTGCTCTGGGTCAAGGGCTGGGCCAACCGCGACGTGGCCGCCTCGCTGGGCGTCAGCGAGCAGCAGGTGGCCAACTACCGCTTCGCCGCCGTCAAGAAGCTGACGGAACAGATCCGCGATGCGGGGCTTTCTCCCGACGTGTTTCCCGAACTGCACGCCGCCGACTCGTGACGGCCGCCGGATGCGGACTCAGGGCGCGACGCTGGGTTCGATCCAGACGGCGTGCGCCCCCGCGGCGACCCGGGACAATCGACCTGAAGGGTCAGAACGTCCACGCCCTTCACGGAAACCGCGCACCGGTCGGCGTCGCCTTGCCGTTTAACGGGGTGGGAGCGCCACAGCAATCGGCCGTCGCCGAAGACGGAAAACGTCAATGGCGTTTCGGATTCGGGAGGGCCGTCGTTCAGCGATGTCCCGGCGTTGAAAACGCCGAATTGCTTGCCGAGCTTGTAGCTGACGCTGGCCGCGCCGCCGTCGGGCCGCATCGGCGGGTGCATGAAGATGCCGTGCGGCGATGGTTCATTTTGGACCCGGACGCCGGCAAACGGCGGGGGCGGCGCACCGGGCGGCGGGGGCGGCGCGTCGGGCGGCGGAGGCGGCGCCGAGATCGGGTTTTGGTCGTCGATCGGCGTCCAGCCGATCACGAAAACGGCCGACGGCGGCGCCGGGAACGAAGACGGGCGCTGGGACGCAGCCGGGTTCGGCCGGCCGAAGACGGCCGGGGCGAGCAGGACCGAACCGAGGGTCAACACGGCGAGGACCGGCAGGCCGATCGCCAGCGTCGTCGTCAGCCAGCGGCGCCGCGGCGGCCGGGCCTTTTTCAGGCGGGTGCGGACCCTGGATCGGGGCGGCGGCTCCCGGCGCGTCGCCGAGGCCGCGGCCGGCGCCGGGCGAGCGGCCAGGCGCGCCTCAATCTTCTTCAGACGAGCCTGGACCGCCTGGGCCGACTCGGGCCGACGTGCGGGTCCTTCTCCAGCAGCTGCATAATCAGGCTGGACAGCTCCCGCGGCAAGGAAGAACGGAGTTCCTGGAGCGGTTGAGGGTCTTTCACGGCCAGCGCGGTCAGTGCGGCCATCGTGGTCGGCGCCTCGAAGGGGCGCACGCCGCTCGCCAGCTCGTACAGGATGCAGCCGAGGCTGAACAGGTCGGCGCGGGCGTCCACCGTTTCGCCGCGGGCCTGTTCCGGCGCCATGAAGGCGGGCGTGCCGAGGACCATGCCGAACTGTGTCAGCCGGGCCTCGTCCGTGGCGATCCGGGCCAGCCCGAAGTCGAGGATCTTGACCCGTCCGCCCGGCGTTTCCAGCCAGATGTTGGCCGGCTTCACGTCCCGATGAATCAGGCCGTGGCCGTGGATGACGGCCAGGCCGCTGACGATCTCCCGGCTCAGGCGCAGCACGTCGGCGACGCTGACCGTTCGGGATTGCTTCATCCAGTGGTCGAGCGATTCGCCTTGCAGCAGTTCCATGGCGAGGTAGGGCACCCGGCCTTCGCGGCCGACCTGATAGACGGTGACGAGATGATCGTGCTTGATGGAGGCCATGAGCCGGGCTTCGCGGAGGAACCGCTCGCCGCCGTCGTCGTCCTGGTCAAGCTCCGGCCTCATGACCTTGAGGGCGACCGGCCGGCGCAGGGAGATGTCTTCGGCCTGAAAGACATAGCCCATCCCGCCCTGGCCGAGCAAGCGCAGGATCCGATACGATCCGAGCCGGCCGATCTCGTCCGGCGCCAGGGGAGGGAGCAGAAAGGGATGGCTCGGCCGCCGCGTGTCGTTGTAAACCGTTGCGAAGGATGGATGATCCGTGGGCAGGGGCGGGTCGCCGTGGCCGCGGCTAGGATTGTTCGGGTCGATGGTTACGGACATGGGGGTGGCCCAGCGGGTAGGGACGACGGCGCTGCGGACGAGGCCGCATGAAAGAGTAGCTCACGATTGGCTACGGAGTCCGCCTTGAGAAGCGCCAGGGCGAGCGGCGGGGTTTATCCCCGCTGTTTGGGGCGAAAACCGCCGGGATAAACCCGGCGGCTCGCCAGTCGCTTTTTCACTTCGCCGGCCTCGGGAAAACGCGCACCTCATCGCCCACGCGCAGCGTGCTGGCCGCGCCGGGATCGACGGCCAGCAGCAGCGCCTCCCGCTCGCCGGTCGGCTTGTTCTCCACGACCGGGGCCGTGAATTTCTTGTCCGGCTGCTTGCCGTCAGGCCGCACGACCTCCACCGACGATCCCGGCCGGATCGCCTTCGCCTCGTCTGCGGCCTCCCACTGCACCGTCACGCGAACCGCCCCGGTCAGCACGTCAACGTCGTTGACGACGGCCGGCAACCCGTTCTCTTCGAGCCGCAAAATGTGTTTCAGGATCTGCTGCGAGCGAACCGACGCCAGCCCTTTCTCGTCCACCAGAGTCACGGCGAAGCGCTCCTTCTGGCCCGGGTCGAAGCGCGTCTGGAACAGCACCACGTCGCCGACCTTCAGCGCGTCGGGGCCAGTCGGCCTCTCGCCCTTCCAGACCTTCGTTTCGTCGCCGACGCGGAAGGTCTCATTCACTGTTTTTCCTTGGTCGTCCTTCCGGCTCAGGGCGACGATTCCCTGCTTGGCGTCCAGCGCATCGACGGTCCACCAGCGCTTGTGCGACGCATTCAGTTGGATCTCGTCCTGCACCGCCCGCGGGTACGTCCATTGACCGGCCTCGTCGATGTACATGAATAGCATCACCGACTCGCCGGGGTACAAATCCGTCATGTCGCCCCACGAGTCGCGGATGCGCATCTCCGTGTCGCCGTGCAGCGGCACGTCGCGCACCTCGCCCTGTTTTGTCCGCACCGTCAGCACGCGCCGTTCGGGGTCGGCCTTGATGATCTCCACCCAGGCGCGTGGCATCTTGCCGAAATAGTCGGCGTGGAACGCCGGCGCTGCCGGCTGGGTCGCGTTCAGGCCGAGGTCGATGTACTGGCCGCCGGTCCTCTGATGACAGTGGACGGCGAGGACGATCTTCTTGCCGGGTTGCAAGACGGCCAGCGCTTCCGGCGTAATGGGCGTCTCCTCGTAGCCGACGTTGTAGCTTTCGACCTTCGCCGCCAGGACGCCGTCGAAATACACCTCGGCGTCGTCGTCGTGGAACATCGACAGATACGGATCGGGGAAGGGGATATTGGGCAGCGTCGCCTCGCGCCGGATCCAGATGTCGTTCGTCTTCCACTCCGTCCGGATCGGGGCGCCGGGAATGTTGGCGCCGAACGCGCCTGGCCCCTGCTTCCAATCCGCATCCTTGAACTCCGGCTTCATCCAGTCGTCGGCCGGCTTCTCGGTGGTGTAGCGCCAGGTCTGCGGCGCCTCCAGCGAGCTGGGCACGATCGCCACATCATGCGGGCGCGTGCGAGAAGTCGCCGGAAGCGGCCGCCGACGCCCGCGCCAGGTCCGGCTTGACGACGGCCCGGTCGTAGGTCAACAGGCCGTTGCCTTCCGTCTCCACGTCGGTCAGCTGCGTGTAGACGGCGGCGCTGAGGCCCTGCTCGGCATGGAGGCGGTAGACGCCCTGCCACAATTTCTCGTATTTGCGCGTCAAATCCTCTCGGTCCTTGACGCCGCGATAGCCCCAGATTTTCTTCTCCCAGGTGTGGCCCTCGATCTGCAAGCCGAGGCCGCCGAACTCGCCCAGCACCAGCGCCCGCCGACTGTCCGGCGCCGGGCAGCCGGGGCCGGGGTAGTCGTGCATGTCGATCAGGTCGCCGACGCCGCGGTCGTTCCAGCCGCTGGCGTCGTCCACCAGCCGCGTCGGGTCGTACAGCTTCGTGAACGCCGTCACGCGATCCGTGTCGAACTGGCCCCAGCCCTCGTTGAACACCACCCAGGCCATGATGCACGGATGGTTGTACCGCCCGTCGATCATCCGCTTCAGCTCCAGGTCGAATTGCTTCGCCGACTCCGGCGTTCGCTTGAGGTCGGGCTGGCCGCCGCCGATGCCCCGGTCGCTGGCCGGCATGTCCTGCAATACCAGGAGGCCGAGCTTGTCGCACCAGTAATACCACCGATCCGGCTCGACCTTGACGTGCTTGCGCGTCATGTTGAAACCGAGCTTTTTGGTAATCTCAATATCGTATTTGAGCGCTTCGTCGGTGGGGGCGGTGTAGATGCCGTCGGGCCAGAAGCCCTGGTCGAGCGGGCCGCGCAGGAAGATCGGCTTGCCGTTCAGGAGGATCGGCGGTGACGCCCTTCTCGTTCGGCCGGCCGAGCGCGACCGTACGCAGGCCGAAATAGCCGTCCACGGCGTCGGTCTTCTTGCCGTCCTTGCGCAGCTCGACATGCAGGTCATACAGGAACGGTTTCTCCGGCGACCACAGGTTCGGCTTGTCGATCGTCAGCACGAACGGCAAATCGGCCTTGCCGTCGGCGGAGGCGACGACGCGATCGCCGTCCTTGGCGGTGACGGCCACGGTGAGGCCTTCCTTCGGGCCGCGCGTCCGCACTTCGACGCGGACCCGGTGGTTCTCCGCGTCGGGGATGATCTTCAGGTTGTCGATGCTCTCCTCGGCGACCGGCTCCAGCCAGACGGTCTGCCAGATGCCGGTCGTCGGCGTGTAGAAGATGCCGCCGGGCTTGACGACCTGCTTGCCGCGCGGCTGCGTGCCGGCGTCGGTGGGATCCCAGACGCCGACGATCACTTCCTGTTCCGCCTTTTGCGGATCGACGGCGTCGGTGATGTCGAGGGTGAAGGCGTCGTAGCCGCCCTGGTGCTCGCCGAGCTCCTTGCCGTTGACCCAGACGTTCGCCTGCCAATCGACGGCGCCGAAGTGAAGCAGAACGCGCCGGCCGCTCCAATCTTTCGGGATGGCAAAAGTACGTCGATACCAGAGGCGGTCGGCGTGCTTCATGACGCCGGACAGGGCGGACTCGACGGGGAAGGGGACGAGGATGCGCTCGTCGAGGTCTTTGCCGGCGGGCGGCGCCTCGTTCTCCTTGGCGACGGCCAGCTGCCAGACGCCGTTGAGGTTGAGCCAGGCGTCGCGGCGCATCTGCGGTCGCGGATATTCCGGCAGGGCTTTGTCGGCCTTTACGTCCTTGGTCCAGCGGGTCGTCAGCGGGCCGTCGGCCGGCTTCCAGTCGGCCGCGGCCGTGGTCCCGGCGAGGGCCGTCGCGGCGACGACCGCCGCGACGTAATGCAGCAGCTTCTTCCCGGACATGACTGCGAACCTCCCCCTGGCGTTCTGATAAACTTTGCGCGTGCAGATAGCATAAGAGACGCGAGGGATTTGGCGAGCGGGATCGCGTCAGTGCCCCGAGTGAACGAAGACTCGGGCGCTGACGCGACCCCGCTCGCCATAAAAAAAGACGGGCGAGGGATGCGATCATCCCTCGCCCGCCGTTCGATTCCGCTTCGCTTCGATCGCGTTACTTCGCCTGGGCGGTCGAAGTGGCCGTCAGGTCGGTGAAGTCGGCGTGGGCCTCCTGCCCCGCGTGCAGCAGCACGCGCTTGGTCTGGCTGACCGGCTTGCCGTCGCGCTGCGCCTCCACGCGCACCTCATAGTAGTAGGTCTGGCCCGGGTCCAGGTCCGGCGTCCGGAAGGCGCGATGCTCCGACGTCGTCTTCATCGCCGTGTCGTCGATGTAGAGGGTGGCGTCGGCCGGCACGTCAACGATCAGCCGGGCGCGGGTCGGCGCCAGGGCTTCCGGCGGCTTGACGTCGCCGGGCTTCGAGGGTGGCGGCAGCACCTCGCCCGGCTTGGTGGTTGGCGCGGTCGGTGGGACCGTCGGCGCGACGGCCGGCGGTGATTCGACGAAGTACGGCGAGACCTCACTGTAGGAACCCCAGCAGCCGTGGCACCCGCTGCCGCTGTAGTCGTAGCCGTAGCCGCAGCCGCAACCGTTGTACGCGCCGCAGCAGCTGCCGGAGCCGCCGCCGTACCGGCCGCCGTAGCAGTTCCAGGAATCGATGCCGTAGTTGCCGTAGCAGCTCCCGTAGCAGTTGCCGCTGGAGAAACAGCCGTGGTGGTCCGCCGTTTGACCACCCGCGGTCATGGCGGCCAACAGAACGACGCTATACATGCTCTCACACCTCCATTCCTCGGCCACGACACCCGCCTGGCCCCCACGGAGCCGTTCGCGCCACCGGCGTCGAGGCGGCGCGGAAAGATGGGTAATCTAGGTTAGATGGTAGACTTGGCGGAAGGGTGAGTCAAATGATTTCTGGCGGCGGAAAGATTAGGCCACGCCGGGGACGCATACGTCCGATAGAACCCCTACGATCCCATGAGGGAAAAGGTCCGGGCGGGGAGCGCGAGTCCCTGAGCGCCCCCCGGGTCAGGATCCCTCGACGACTCGCCCGCCCGGATGGCTCGGCGTTATTTTTTCGCTTCCGGAGGCGTGGGCGGCGCGGCGCCGGGCGGCAGCAGGCCCTTGATGAGTTGGCCGTTGTCACCCTTGAACAGGTGGACGACGCCTTCATCGCCGCCGGCCGCCACCACGGCGCCGTCAGGGCTGACGCCGACCGCATAAAGGAAGTCAGCGCCGCCGGCGCCGAAGCTGCGCGTGTTGTTGCCCTGGTCCACGTTCCAGACCTTGATCTGGTCGTCGCCGCTGACCGTGATGCACTCCGGCTTCTTGCCAATGAACAGCAGGCGCGTCAGCTGCTTGGTGCCCATCGGCATGGTGATGGTGCGGACCTGTTCGCCCTTTTCCCAGTCCCACACCTTGATGGTCAGGTCGGCGCTGCAGCTGGCGAGGAACTTGCCGTCGCTCTTCCAGCCCACGTCGAGGACGTGGTGCGTGTGGCCCTCGAACACCTTGAGCAGCTTGCCGGATGGGACTTCCCACGTCTTGACGAACTTGTCGGCGCCGCAGGTGGCCAGCACCTTGTCGTCGGGGCTGAAGCTGACGCCGAAGACTGTGTCGCTGTGGCCGTTCTTGATCTCGAAGGCCAGCTCGCCGGTCGTCGCGTCGAAGACCTTGACCTCGCCGTCCTCGGTCGGGGCGCCGCCGCCGGTCGCCAGCAGCTTGCCGTTGTTGGAGAACGCCAGGGCGACGACGCGATCGGCGAAGCCGGTGATGCGCTTGCGGATTTTACCCGTTTCGCATCCCAAAGGATGACTTCCTGGTAGGCGCCGCTGGCGATCGTTTTGCCGTCGGGGCTGTAGGCCAGCGATTCGACGAGGGCCAGGTGGGCGGCCTGGGCCGGCTTGCCGTCCGGCGTCTTGAGGTCGGGGTCGATGAGGCTGCGGACG
This sequence comes from uncultured Planctomycetaceae bacterium, assembly GCA_963771935.1. GTDB lineage: Bacteria > Planctomycetota > Planctomycetia > Gemmatales > Gemmataceae > UBA4732. Next base: position 1,557,858 of record CAVYVK010000011.1, read on the forward strand.
TAGGCGCCGGTGGCGGCGTTGTAGAGGTGGATTCGGTCGCCGCGCGAGGCGGCGACGACCGACTTGTCGGGACTGACGGCGATGCCGCGCACCGGCTCGACGTTGGCCGGCGGCAGCGACACGACGATCTTGGGCCGCTGGTGCGCGAGGGTCGGCGCCTTGGCGCCCTGGTCGATCCAGAGCTTGACGAGGGCCAGCTCTTCCGGCGACAGCGGCGTCTCGCGCTTCGGCGGCATGGTCGGCTTGGCGGTGCGACCGCACAGCTTGACGAGCAGACTGCCGGCCGAGGCGCCGGGGACGATCGGGTTGCCGCGGCCGCCGCCCTTCATGAGCAGTTCATAGCTGCTCATGTCCAATTTGCCCTCCGTCTTGATGCTGTTGTGGCAGCCGGAGCACTTGGCGTTGAGGATCGGTTCGACGTCCTTGGCGTAAGTCACCGAGTCCTTGCGGTTCAGCTCGACGACCGCGATGGGCTTCGGCTCCTCGTCGGCGGCGAACGCCACGGCGGGCAGCAGAAGGGCGGGCAGGCAGAGGAAGAGGCGGGAACGCATATCCATCTCCGTGAGGAGTGAGGAGTGAGGAGTGAGGAGAAAAGACAAGCCTGCAAAATCTTTCTTTTCTCCTCACTCCTCACTCCTCACCTGGCCGCTGATTACTTTGTCACATTAAGATTGAACTTCACTTCCTGGGTCGTGGGCGTGTTGGCGCCGACCACCGCCACGGCGCGGACGACGAGGTCGTTGCGGCCGCCGGGGGCGGCGCCGGCGGGGCCTTCAGCACCAGCGTCGCCTCGTCCTTGCCGGCCGGGATCACGACCTCGGCGGCCGACACGTCCTTGACGTTGGCCGGCGGCACGAGCGACACCTTGAACTCACCAGCAAAGTCGTACCGGCGCGCCACCTTGACGACGACCGAAACCTCATTGCCGGCCTTCAGCGTCGGGTTCGGCGTCGCCAATGACAGCGTGCCGACCGTGCGCGGCAGGACGGTGATCGTCAACGGCAGCGACGGCTCGACCAGGTTGATGTTGACCGGCGGCGGCGGCTTCATCGCCTTCGGATCACGCACGAAGGGCACGTTGGCGGCGGAGGAGCGCAGCACCACGGTGTAGACGCCGGGCGCCACGTTGGCGCCGACGGCGACGGGCAATTTCGCCTCCGCCTGGTCGGGATTGAGGTTCACCGGCTGATTGTTGTTGATGACGATTTCCGTCGCCGGCTGGTTCCGCTGACCGGGCATCTCGTCGGCCATCGCCTGCACGGCGATCGGCTGCTTGAAGGTCGGCCACAGCCGAGCCTGTTTGATCGTGATCGAGGCGGTGGTCGCCCCCTTCTGGGGATCGCCCTGGAGCAGAACGGCGTTGTCGATGGTCGGCGTGATGGTCCACGGCGCCTTGTCGGCGCGGACGGCCAACGTCAGCGAATGCTCGACGCGCCCGGCCAGCGGCATCTGCTGCTGCGGCTGCGGCGACGGCCAGGTCGGGCCGCCGGAGCGGGCCTCGCGCGTCACCGGCTGGCCCTTGATGGTCGCGGCACCCTTGACGTGGATCTCGCCGCTCCAGTCCGCGGCGTCGGCGGAGGCCGTCAGCACCAGCTGGGACGCGCGGGCGCCGCCGCCGATCGTCTGCGGCGTGCAAGTGACGCCGGGAGGCAATCCCTCGACGGAGAGAGCGATGTCGCCGGCGAAGCCGTCGCGCCGCCAGGTGTAGACCGAATACGACTGGCTGCCGCCCTGGTAGAGGGTGCAGCCTTCCGGCCGCTCGTTGGCGCTGGTCGTGACGACGATCTGGAAATCGGGCTGGTCCGGCGCGATGCGGAGCCGATAGTAGTGGCGCGGCCCGGCCAGCACGTCGGTCAGATGGCCGCCGACCAGGACGTAGTACTTGCCGTCGGCCGGGGCCGTGAAGCGGTAAAGCGGCGGATCCTCGCAGCGCGTGAAGAACTTGGCGCCGAACGTATCGGGGTTGTCCGGCGGCGACTCGTACAGGTCGTTCTTCTTGTCGTCGCGCACCACGAGATAGACCAGCGTCGGCGCCCCGATGCGATCGCTCTCGATATCGATATTATAGGTATCTCCCTTCTTGGCGTTGAAGGCGTACCAGTCGCGCTCGTGGAGCTTCTCGAAGCGTCCGGCGACCTCGCACGGCGGCGCGACTTCCTGGGCCGTTTCGATCGTTTCGTGGTTGGCGTTCTCCAGCACGACGGGGCTGCGGGCGATCGTCATCAGGAAGGGGTTGGACGAGCCGGCGGGGCTGCGGACGCGGTACTCGAAGCCTTCGAGGCCGGAGGCGTTGGGCAGGACGCGGCCGCTGAACGCCAGGCGGCTCAGGGCGGCGGGGTCGGTCGGGGCGGTGATCGTGGCCGTGAGCTTGTCCAGCGCGCGGCCGTCCTGCACGGCGGTGGGGTCGGGCTGGCCTCCCGGCAGGTTGCGGCCGTAGATCGTCACCGGCGTCGGCTTGCCCGGCTCGATGATGGGCGGATAGATCGCGTCGATCCACGGGCCGGTGGAGATCGTCAGACGGTAGAAGTATTCGGAAGGGCCGGCAGGGATGTTGGCGGTGTTCGTGAAATCGCAGAGGCGGACATAGTAATCGCCGTCGTCGGGCAGGGAGCAGTCGGCGAGGGCGTCGTTGCCGCTGTAGTTGCGGCCGGATCCGACCATGCGATTCTTGCCGTCGTACACCTGGATGTCCGCGAGGAGGCGGCTGTCGATGGTGGACGCCAGGCAGCTGACGAGGCGCCGCTGGCCCTTCTTGCCGGCGAAGACGTAGTAATCCACGTCGGTGGCGTTGGCGATCGTGCCGTTGACGGTGGTGTTTAGATTGACGCGCTGGGCCTGGGGCACGTCGTTGTTCGGCTCTTCTTCCTGGACCTCGGGCAGATCGCCGACCATGAAGGCGCGGGGGTTGCTGACGCCCCATTTACCGACGAGCCGGATGTCGGTGATCCCCAGCGGGGCGTCGGGCGGGATGGTGATCTTGAAGACGGCGGTGGTGGAGACGCTGGGCTGCTGGCGCCGGCGCCCGCGCGGCGGCGCCTTGGGGTCGGGCGGCAGCGCCTGGACCAGTTCGGCCTTGAAGCCGGGGGAGCTGAACAGGAGCTTTTCCGGCTCGTCGAAATCGACGCCGGCGACGTCGGCCTCGACGACGGTCCCGGCCTTGCCGCCGGCCGGCTCGATGCTAATGAAGCGCGGCGAGGGATACGTGGAGTCGAGGAGCGGCTGCTGCGCCTGAGTGGGCGGAACGGCGAGGAGCAGGACGGCGAAGGCGAGCAGGGCGGCGGGACGGGGCATCCCCGCGCGGGAGAGGCGGTACGGCATCGGAGGGTACTCCCCTGAGATCGAAGGCCTGGGCGGTCGGCAGGTTGGTCGGCAAGCAGCGGCAGGTGGGCGGGGGGCAGGCTTCGCTTACTAACCAAACATCGTAACCGGGGCCGGGGGGCGGGTCAAGCGGGTAGCGATGGAAATATGCGGAGAGGGTCCAAGGTCGAACTCTACCAGCCCCGAGCGCGAGCGAGGGGGAGACGCGCCTCCCCCTCGCTCGCGCTCGGGGCTGGTTTTGCAAACCGCTTTGCTCCGTCGAAATCCTGGCGAGCGGGGGGCGTCAGCCCCCTGATTCGGCATCCGGTCGGCGACGCCATGCGGAATCAGGGGGCTGACGCCCCCCGCTCGCCAGGGAACGGTAGGATTTCGACAGAGCAAAACCGCTTCTAAAGGGGAACGTAGATCCGAGACTGATCGCGGTATTCGTGATTGGCGACGCCGAAGAGTAGTTCCGCCACATCCCTCGCTACCCGTTCAGCGTACACGCGACTGCGCTCGAACGCTCTCTTGTTGGCGAGGGTCAGGACGGGAAGGCAGTCGCTCCGCCAGGAATCAGTGAGAGTCGCTTGAAGCGAGTCGGGGCCGTCATCGTTTCGGTTCTCGGTGAGCAACACCCAGCCTTCCCGCTGACAGAGATTCCAAAGGGATCGGTCGTCGAGATCAGGCGTGATTCTGAGATCCGAAAAAGTCACGAAGTCGATCTTGGAAGCAGCAAGGACGTCCCACAAGTCCAGGATCTCGAGCAGTCGGCGAAGGTACAGCATGTGGCCTTGAACGTTTATGTCCGTCAACAGCCCTCGCATGTCACGATCCCCTCTCTGATCGTGACTCTCGCTCCGCAAGCCATTCGCGGAAGGTCGGGAAGTGATTGGAACCGGCCCGATCCGTTTGCGGCGGAGACTCCGCCATATGGTTCGGAGACGCGGCCGTTTTTTGTTCAGCGAGCCACTCCTTGAAGCGAAGGAACGCGGCGTGCGTCTTTTTCGCCTGTTCGATCACCTCCGGGGGATTGCCGGCGGCCATCCGGGCCTCGATCTTGAGGTGTTCGGCCAGAACGGTATCCGGGTGGTTCAAAACGTAGGCGCGGGCGGCCGCGACCTGCTCCGGCGTCAACTCGTAAAGCCGGCCGATGGAGGCTTCGGTAATGGTCGGATCCAGGAAGTGGGAAAGCAGATTGTACACGGTGATCCGCGTCCCGACGATCTCGGGGCCGCGTCCCCGATCATGGATCAGGTCGGTGGCCATTTCCTTCCCCCCCAAACTCAGGTATTGCTCCTCGGACATGATAACAGACGCCCGTTTCGCGGGACAGGTTCGGGAAAGGCGACGCCGGCCGCTCGCCGCGTAGAATAGTCCTTGATGACCACTCTCCTCCACCACGCTGCCCAACTCGTCGGCGTCACGGCGCCGGCTGAACTCCGCAAGCGCGGCCCCGCCATGCGCTCCCTCGACATCATCGAGGACGGCGCCGTCATTCTGGACGGCGACCGCATTGCCTGGCTCGGCCCGACGCGCGACCGTCCGCCGCTTCCCGCCGGCGCCGATATTGTCGATTGCCGCGGCAAGGTGATCCTGCCGGCCTTCGTGGACAGCCATACGCATCTTCTCTTTGCCGGCTCGCGCGAAGACGAATGGGAACAGCGGCTCCAGGGCAGTACCTATCAGCAAATCGCTTCGGCCGGCGGCGGCATCCTCTCCACCGTTCGCCGCGTCCGCCAGGCGTCGAAGGAGGAGTTGAAAGACCTCGCCCGTCCGCGGCTGCGACGGCTGCTGCAATTCGGCGTCGGCACGGTCGAGGTCAAGAGCGGCTACGGCCTGGCGCCGGCCGACGAGCTGAAATGCCTGGAGGCGATCGCCGAATTGAACGCGGAAGGGCCGTTGGAACTCGTGCCGACCTTTCTCGGCGCCCATGCCGTGCCGCCGGAGTTCCGCGACGACCGCGACGGCTACGTCCGGCTGCTGTGCGACGAGATGCTGCCGGAAGTGGCGCAGCGCGGCTTGGCGGATTTCTGCGATGTCTTTTGCGAAACCGGCGTCTTCAGCGTCGCGGAGTCGGAACGCATCCTGACGCGCGCCCGGTCGCTCGGATTGCGGCTGAAGCTGCACGCGGACGAGTTGTCGCCCTTGGGTGGGGCGGAACTGGCGGCGCGGCTCGGAGCGGCGTCAGCGGACCATCTGCTCTGCGTCACCGACGCCGGCATCGAGGCGCTGGCCGCGTCCGATGTCGTGGCGACGCTGCTGCCCGGTACGGCGTTCTTCCTCGGCGTGGACTTCGCCCCCGCCCGCCGACTGATCGACCGCGGCGCGACCGTCGCCCTTGCCACCGACTGCAATCCCGGAACCTGCCCCACCGAGAACCTGCCGCTCGTCGGGGCGATGGCCTGCGCCCGCATGGGGATGCTGCCCGCCGAGGTCGTTAACGCCCTCACGCTCAACGCCGCCGCCGCCGTCGGCCGATCCGACCGAGCCGGCGCCCTCGCCGCCGGCAAACAGGCCGACCTCGCCGTCTTTTCCGTCCCCGACTACCGCCGCCTCTTCTACCATTTCGGGATCAATCATGTCTGGCGAGTCTACAAACGCGGACGCCTGGTCCACGAAGCTTGATCCGGTCGTGCCCCTCCGGCCGTCGCCGCCGCGGGCCGACGACCTCCGCCTCGGCGATTACGTCGAGTTCTGGTCCGGCGGGCCGTCGCCGCTGCGGGCGGGGCGGCCCGTCGTCATCGGCTTCCCCCAGGACGCCGGAGTGCGTCGCAACGCCGGCCGGCCCGGCGCGGCCGGCGCCCCGCTCGCCATCCGTCGCTGGCTCTACCGGCTCACGCCCTGGGACGCGATCAGCGGCGCCGACCTCACGCGCATCAACCTCCTCGACCTCGGCAACGTCCGCGCCGGCTCCGACGTGGAGGCCAGCCAGGCCGCCCTCGCCGCCGTCGTCGCCGCCGTGCGGGCGGCTGGCGGCTTTCCCATCGTCCTCGGCGGCGGTCATGAAACCGCCTACGGCTGCTTCCTCGGCCACGTCGCCGTCGCCCCCTCCTCGGAATCATTAACATCGACGCCCATCTCGACGTACGGCCGACTCTCGATGGTCGCGGACACAGCGGATCGCCCTTCCGCCAGGCGCTCGAACATCCGGAGCATCCCCTGACGGCCGGCCGGTACGTCTGTCTCGGCGCCCAGCCGCACGCCGTCAGCCGCGAGCATTTCCACTACGCGCAGCAGCGCGGCTGTGTCGTCCGCTGGCTGCCGGAGGTGCGCGGCCGACTCGCCGCCGCCTTCGCCGCCGAGCGCGAACGTTTGACGGCCGAGTCCTGTCCCCTTCATGTCACGCTCGACGCCGACGTCGTGGACGCGGCCGAGGGCCCCGGCGTCAGCGCCCCCAACGTCGGCGGGTTGGCCGGCGGCGAGGTGCTGGACTGCATCCAGGCGGCCGGGGCGTCCCCCGCCGTGGTCGGTTTCGACCTCGTCGAGATCAATCCGGCCTTCGACCTCGACGACCGTAGCGCTCGCTGGGCGCCCTGGCCGTCTGGCGATTCCTCGTCGGATGGGCGGTTCGTCTGGCGCTTGAACGCCTGTCCACACGAACCAAAGTGTCCAGGCGCCAGCTGCGCCGATCCTGATCTGTTGCGGCGGTCCCGTGAACCGCCCCGGCGTCGGCGGTGCGCACAACCTGCCTATCTTCCTGAATTAAGGGGTTATTCGCGTCGTCCAGCTTGAGGGATGACATGCGGGATAGCGACTGCGCCATGCGCGGGGGGCGCCAAGAGACGGAAAAATGTCACCGCCTTGACACCGGGGGGGGGGTTCGTGGCGTAGAATTGGAGAGCAAGTCAACCACTGCTTCGCTCGTAGGAGGGTAGCGATATGCTGGTCCTGAGCCGCAAACTGGGTGAGAAGATCTACATCGGCGAAAATATCTGCATCACCGTGGTAGACATCGACCGGGGCAAGATCCGCTTGGGCATCGAGGCGCCGCGCGACGTTCCGATCTACCGGCAGGAGCTGCTGCCGCTGAAGAACGCCGAGGCCGCCGCGGCCGCTCCGGGAACCTCGACCGCCGCCCACTAGGGCGGATGGGTCGTCCCAAAGGCAGCTCCGACGGTGTTCCGTCGGATGCGTGCGACCTCGTTGATTCGTCTCGCTTCCTGCCTGGCGGTGGTTGTCTCCACGGGATGGAATAAGTTCTACTTAACCAGCCCGAAGCGCGAGCGAGGATGAATCGCAATCCCTCGCTCGCGCTTCGGGCTGGTTCATTTTTCTATTCATACTCATCCGTTTCCGGCGGCCGTTCGGACGGCACCGGGACGCGCACATCGCTGACGATTTCATGGAGCAGGGCGGCCGGCGTCACCTTACGCAGCCGGCTCTCCGGCCGCAGGATCATGCGATGCGCCAGCACCGGCTGCACCATGCGCTTCACGTCGTCGGGCAGCACGAAATCGCGGCCCTGGATCGCGGCGTAGGTCTGGGCCATCCGAAACAGCGCGATCGACGCCCGCGGGCTGCCGCCCAGCGCCACGTCGTCGTGGGTCCGCGTCCCCTGCACGATCTCCAGGATATAGCGGCGCAGCTTGTCATCAACGTGGACCTGCGCGCACCGCCTCCTGGCAGGCCAGCACCTCCGCCGCCGGCACGACGGCGCCGAGGTCGTCGATCGGATGCCCGTGCTGCAGGCGCATCAGCATCTTGCCTTCTTCCTCGATCGTGGGATAGCCGAGGCTGAGGCGGATGAGGAAGCGGTCGAGCTGGGCCTCCGGCAGTGGGAAGGTGCCCTCGTGATCGATGGGGTTTTGCGTGGCGATGACGAGGAACGGCGGCTTGAGCGTGTAGGTCTGGCCGTCCACGCTGACGCGGCGCTCGGCCATCGCTTCCAGGAGGGCGATTTGCGTCCGCGGCGTGGCCCGGTTGATCTCATCGACGAGCAGCGTCTGGGCGAAGACAGGGCCGGCCCGGAACTCGAACTCGGCCGTCTTCTGGTTGAAGATCGACACGCCGGTCACATCGGTCGGCAGCAGATCGGGCGTACATTGGAGGCGCTTGAAGGAGCAGCCGACGCTGCGGGCCAGCGCCCGGCCGAGCATGGTCTTGGCGACGCCGGGCACGTCTTCCAGGAGAATATGGCCCTCGCAAAAGTAGGCGACCAGGCAGAGCGTCAGCTGATTGCGCTTGCCGATGACCACCTTTTCCATGTTGGCGAGGACCTTGGCCGCCGTGGCCGCCACGTCCACGCCTTTGGCCACGGGAGCGCCGCCCCCTTCGATCCTGGACATGAGGCCCCTCCGGTCTGGAACGGATTGACAGCAACCAGCATATCCGAAGGAGTGAGGAGTGAGGAGTGAGGAGTGAGGAGAAAAGGCAGGCCGGGCGGTATTGTCTTTCTCCTCACTCCTCACTCCTCACTCCTCACTCCTCACTCCTCACTCCGCCTTGACCTCACCCCACGTCCACGGTAGAACCCAGCGCTCGCATGAGGCTGAGCACCGGGCGGAGAGGTTCCATATCCGACGGCATTTTAGCCTGCGCGGCGGCGGGACCGCGGCTGTCGGGCGTCTCGAACGAGGAGAACCGGAACGTGAAGAGGAAATGGATCATTGCCACGGCGGGCGTCGCGGCGGCGGCGACGCTAGTCTACGTCGGGAGCCTGTGGGCGCAGCAGCCGGCCGGCTCGCCGGCCGTCCCTTCGCGCCCGGCCGCGGCGCCACGCACCAAAATCGCCCTGCTCAACCTCACCTACGTCATCTCCTACTACGAAAAGTACAAGTCCTACAAAGAGAGCATGAAAAGGGAGGCCCAGCCCTACGAGGACCGGATCAAAAAAGACCAGGCCGATTACGATCTGCTGGGCAAGGAGATGAGCGCCCCCACGCCGCCCACGGAAGCCCGGCGCCAGGAGATCGAAACGCGGATGAAGGCGGACAAGCGCGACGTTCAGGACGCCAACGACGAGGCCAAGGTCAAGCTCGCCAAGGAGGCGTCCGACCAGATGGTCCTCCTGTACCGCGAAGTGCAGCAGGCCTCCGCGAAATACGCCGCCGCCCACGACTTCGACATGGTGCTGCAGTACAACGAGCCGCTCGAAGGCAAGGATTACTACAGCGCGGCCAACGTCGAGCGCAAGATGGGCGCCGGCGCCCTGATCCCGCTCTATTACACTCCCAACATGGAGATCAGCCAGGACGTTCTGGCCATGCTCAACGCCTCGTACCGTCCCACGGGCGCGGCCGTCACGCCGGTGTCGGCGCCGGCGCCCGGCGCCCCTTGACACCGTTGGCGAGCGGGGTTGCGTAAGCGCCCGAAGTGCGCGGCGCTCTCGGGAGTTCGTTGCGCACTCAGAAGCGATGCGCCCTCGGGCGCTCTACGCAACCCCGCTCGCCAGGCGCTCGCCCCATCCCTTCGGAACGAGGGAGAGATCGTGAGAAGGCTCCGTTACCGCTATCAGCGGACGCTGGCCGAGCCGGCCGAGGTCCGCGGCGTCGGCTTCCTGACGGGGGCGGCCGTGCGGCTGCGCTTCCTGCCGGCGCCTCCCGGCGCCGGCGTCGTCTTCGTCCGCACCGACCTCCGGCCGCGGGCCTACATCCCGGCCCACGTCGGCCAGGTGACCGGCACGGCCCGCCGGACCACCCTCGGCCGGCCGCCCGCCCAGGTCGGCCTCGTCGAACACGTCCTGGCCGCCCTCGCCGGCCTCCGCATCGACAACTGCCAGGTGGAGCTGAACGCCCCGGAGCCGCCGGGGTTCGACGGCTCCTCCCGCGCCTACGTGGACGCCCTGCGCACGGTCGGGACCAGCCTTCAGCCGGCTCGGCGATCCGTCTACGCCGTGGACGAGCCGTTGGTCGTTGCGACCGCCGGCGCCAGCCTGGTGCTGCACCCGCCGATGGACGACGACCTGACCATCAGCTATTTCCTCGATTACGGCCTGGAGTCGCCGATCGGCCGGCAGGTCCACACCGCCGTCGTCACGCCGGGCGAGTTCGCCGAGAGCATCGCCCCGTGCCGCACGTTCATTCTCGAATCCGAGGCGGAGGAGCTGCGGCGACAGGGCCTCGGCTCGCGAACAACGCCGGCCGACCTGCTGGTGTTCGGCCCGCGCGGCCCGATCGCCAACCGCCTGCGCTACGCCAACGAGCCGGCCCGGCACAAGGTCCTCGACGTCATCGGCGACCTGTCGCTGCTCGGCGTGGACCTGTGCGGCCACATCACCGCCTACCGTTCCGGCCATCCGCTCAACGTCGCCCTGGCGCGGACCCTGTACGAGCGGCTGAGCGTGGCGTGCGGTTGCGGAACGCCGTTGGCGGCGTGAGGGTCGCTCTCTCGGCGAGCGGCCGGCGTGAGCCGGCTGATGGGGTCGCTTATCAGCCGGCTCACGCCGGCCGCTCGCCAAGTCCGTGAGGATCAAGCATGAAGCGTCTGCGGATGGGGGTGGTCGGCGTCGGCCACCTGGGCAAGGAACACGCCCGCATCCTGTCCACGCTGCCCGACGTGGAGCTGGTCGGCGTCGCCGACCCGCACGCCGCCCAGGCCGAGTCCGTCGCCCTCCGCTGCAACACGCGGGCCTACCCCGGCCACCTGCCTCTCGTGCCGCTCGTGGACGCGGCGGTGATCGCCGCCCCGACCTTCGCCCATCACGCCATCGCCTCCGATTTCCTGTCGCGCGGCGTCCCCGTCCTGGTGGAGAAGCCGTTGACCGTCGATCCCGCCCAGGCCGATGAGCTGGTCGCGCTGGCCGAGCGTCGCGGACTGGTGCTACAGGTCGGCCACATCGAGCGCTTCAACCCGGCCTTCGAGGCGATGCAACGGCTGCCGTTGCAGCCGAAATACATCCACAGTGAGCGCTGCGGCGGCTTCACCGGCCGTTCGACCGACGTGGGCGTCGTCCACGACCTGATGATTCACGATCTGGACCTGATCCAGGCGCTGGTGCGATCGCCGGTGCGCTCGGTGGAGGCGCTGGGGGCGGTCGTGCTGGGCGGCTGCGAGGACCTGGCCCAGGCGCGGATCGTGTTCGCCGACGGCTGCGTGGCCGACGTGCGGGCCAGCCGCGTCCACCCGACGGCGGCGCGGCGGATGCAGGTGTGGGCGCCGGAGGGGTTCGTCGGCGCCGACCTGGCCCGGCGGCACGCTGTCGCTGACGCAGCCGGCGGCGCACCTGCGCCAGGGCCGACTCGACTCGCGCCGGCTCGACGCCGCCGCGACGGCGTCGCTCAAGGCCGAGTTGTTCGGCCGGCATCTCCAGGTGCGCGAGCTGGAGTGCGGCGCCGTCAGCGACCAGCTGACGCGGGAATTGCAGGAGTTCGTGAATTGCGTGCGAATGGGACTCCGGCCGCGCGTGGACGGTCCCGCGGGGCGTGACGCGGTGGCGCTGGCCGGTCGCGTCCTGGAGGCGATGTCCGCCCATCACTGGGACGGCACGGCCGGCGGACCTGTCGGGCCGTGGATGCTGCCGGCGCCGCTGGGGACGTTGTTCACGGACGAGGCGCGCGAGGCGGCGTAGTTTGATACAATGCGCTGGCGTCGATGATGCCGAGGAATCTCATGGCCAGCGCCGCGACTTCCTCTCTCCCGCCGCAGGCTCCTCCCTCAATCCATGCGGCGACGCTCGTTCCAGGCGCTTCCGGCGCCGTAGAATGGGGCAGGGAATTGACCGAGGTGGAAGCCATGGACTGGCGGCGCGGGGGCCGCGATGTCGTGGTGCGGGGTCCGACGTGAAATACATGACTCCCGAACTGATCGCCCGCTTCCGCTCGGAAGACGACGACATCGCCGAAGCGGCCGCCGCCGAGTGGGAACGCCGCGGCGAGAAGTACCGGACGCGCTTGCAAGCGATTCGTGGGGAATTGCCGAAGTCGGTGCGACGGTTGCTCGGGCGCCACGCCCTCCACGACGCCCGGGTGCTGGCCATTGCCGCGGATGCGAACCCGCATTTCTCGATCTTCCTTGAGTTGGAGAACCCCGCCGATCCGCGCGACCGGCGGCTCGAACTCCGCTATCGGCTCGCCGGTGGGATGCGGAAGGGGTTGCGGCTGGTTAAACACTCGGCCCTCGCGGGGGACGGAAAGCCGCTGGCGTGGTGGCTGTACGACGAGTTCGACGTGAGCGAGGGGCCTGTGCCCGCTTTCACGCACTCCATCCTTCTCACCGGCGGCTACGAGTTCCAGTTGACCTTTTTCGCCCTGAGTTGCCGGCGGCTGAATCTCCTCTTCCCGGCCGTGAACGCCGAAGGCGAAGTGGATATCCGGGAGGTTGAAAATCTCGTTGGGCCCGTCTCCGAGCGCTGAGGCGACCCGGCTCGCCCTATTTCACCGCCGCCACCTCCACCTTGATCTTGCCCATGACGCGCGTCACCGCGGCCAGCGGCGCCAACGTCTGCGTGTCCGACCAGGCGTGGTCGGTGATCTTCAGGTGGTCCGCCCCGACGCCGCCCTCGCCCCAGACCGCGTCGATGCCCATCCACTGCCCCTTCGCCCACACCTCCGTCCACATGTGAAACGCCAGCACCGGCCCCCGCTCCGGGTCCTTGTCGTAGACCAGGCCCAGCGCCGTCCGCGCCGGGATCTTCGCCGCCCGGCACAGCGCCGCCGTCAGCATCGCGTACTGCCGGCAGTCGCCGCGCAGGTCCTCCGCCGTCCGGCTGGCCGGAAGATAATCCACGGCCGTGCTTACCTTCATGTGTTCATGCACCCACTTCTCGATGCGCTGCGCCTGGCGCCACGGGTCCGTCTCGTCGCCGACGGCCTCCGCCGCCAGCTCCTTGATCTTGGCGTCGCCGCTGTCGAGGAAATAGGTGCTTTTCAGGTACTCCGCACCCGGCTTCTCGCCGTCGGCGTCCGGCGTCGGCGTGCGCAGGGCGTGGACGTGCAGCACGAAACGTGTCGCCCTCGGCCTTGTCCGCGTGCTGCCGGGCGTCCTCGGCGAAGGCGCCGGCCGGGTCGTCCTCGCCTTTCAGCGTGATGCGGTAGACGACTTCCTTCGCCCGCTCCGGATGGTCGATGGGGCGGTCGAGCGTGATGAGGTTGTTGATGAGCAGATCGGGCAGGAGGGCCGGCGCGGCGCCCTCCTCCTCGGCGACGGCCTGCGTCGTGCGGAAGACGGTGAACTTGCCCAGGCCCGGCTGCTCCGTCTCCGACCGCACCACCTGCCGATCCGCGTTCAGCCACACCGTCATCGGCGGCAGCTGCAACGGCCGGCCGCCCACCTTCACCTTGTCCGGAGCGACCTCCGCCCGCAGCAGCTTCTTCTTCACGCGCTCCGCACTGAGGGACGACTCCGGGAGCTGACGCCCCCGGCTCGCCATGCGTCTTGACCTCCAAAACGTCCACCTCTTCCGGCTCCTTCACCGTCACGCGCATCGTCGTCACCACCTGGAGCGTCGGCTCGTAACTGAGATACGTGAACTGGTCGCCCGGCTTCACCTCCTTGTCCGCGAAGATGCGCTCCTGGGCCGCCAGGCCGATGACGGAATCGTCCCACGGCAGCTTGCGCACTTCGTCGCCCGGCGAAGTCCGCAAGATCAGCTGGCCGTCCTCGACGCGGCCCGTCTGCGTCAGCTTGTCCTTGCCGGCGAACTGCGTCAGCGACTCGCCGACCACCTTGCCGTCCGCCGTCTCCTCGTCGCCGGTTTCGACGCGAACGGTGACGACGTTGCCCTCGCGCTTGACGCCGAACTGCATGGCCTGCGTGCAGTCGAGCAGCTTCTTGCCGTCGCGCTCGATGTCCCGGACGGTGGTATGGAAGTAGCCGGCCTTGCCGCCCTCGACGTAGACGGCGTCCCAGGTTTCCTGAACGGGCTTGGGCGCCGGCGGCTCGGCCCGCAGCGGCCAGGCGACCAACAGGACGACGCCGACCCAGAGGAATGCGCGTTTCATCACGGCTCCGCGGCTGCAAGGATTAAGGGCGAAGCTTGCTTCACCCATCTTATGACTGCCCCAGGCGAGAATCGACGCCGATAGCGTCCGTTCAATGGGGCGAGCGGCCGGCGTGAGCCGGCTGATGAACGCGCCATCAGCCGGCTCACGCCGGCCGCTCGCCGGAATGCGTTGCGCGCTAACCGCCGCGGTCCGTATTGACCTTGCGCCGCACGGTTCCTTAGATTGACAGAATGGCAACGATGTCGCAGGGCTGTGAAGGAGCGTCCGGTGGAGGCGTGGAGCCGATGAGCACCGGATACGAAACAGGACGACGATATCGATACGACGCCGGCGTGGCTCGCCAACCTTTGGGAGAAGGTGAACGACGGCGTCACCGCCTTCCTCGACGGCGCCGGCAAGTTCATCACCCGGATGATGGGCTCCAGCAACGAGCGCTACGTCCGCAAGCTCGGCTACATCCGCGCCAACAAGGCCGGCGCCCAGCATACCGTCGTTCCCGGCTCGCTCCTGGCCCAGATCAACCGCCTCGAAGAGAAGATGCGCGCCCTCACCGACGAGGAGCTGCGCGGCGCTGACGCCGAAGTTCCGCGAGCGCCTGGCCAAGGGCGCGACGCTCGACGACCTGCTGCCCGAGGCGTTCGCCGCCTGCCGCGAGGCCGCCTGCCGCACCAAGAACATGCGGCATTTCGACGTGCAGATGCTCGGCGGCGTCGTGCTGCACCGCGGCAACATCGCCGAAATGGTCACCGGCGAAGGCAAGACCCTCGTCGCCACGCTGCCGGCCTACCTCAACGCCCTGGACGGCAAGGGCGTCCACGTCGTCACCGTCAACGACTACCTGGCCCGCCGCGACTGCGAATGGATGACGCCGATCTACAAGGCGCCTGGGCGTCACCGCCGGCTACATCCAGAGCGACATGGACCCCGTCGCCCGCCGCAAGGCCTACGACTGCGACATCACCTACGGCACCAACAGCGAGTTCGGCTTCGACTACCTGCGCGACAACATGAAGCCGGCCCGCTGGGGCGATCCCGAATTACGACCCGTACTACCAGCAGTGCCAGAAGGCCCTCAACTACGCCATCATCGACGAGGTGGACAACATCCTCATCGACGAGGCCCGCACGCCGCTCATCATCTCCGGCCAGGCCTTCAGCGACGTCCGCCGCTACGCCAAGGCCAACGACATCGCCGTGCAGCTCACCGACCTGCAAAAGAGCGAGCCCGACAAGCTATTTCGAGGTCAAGGAAAAGGAACACACCTGCCACCTGACCGACGAGGGCATCCGCAAGGCCGAGGAGCTGGCCGGCGTCGAGAGCTTCTACACGGCCGGCAACATGGAATGGCCGCACCTGATCGACAACGCCCTCAAGGCCCATCACCTCTACCACAAGGACAAGCAATACGTCGGTGATGCGCCATCCCGAGACCGAACGAGATGAGCATCATCATCATCGACGAGTTCACCGGCCGTCTGATGATCGGCCGGCAGTGGTCCGACGGCCTGCACCAGGCGGTCGAGGCCAAGCACGCCCAGCGACGGCGTCAAGATCAAGGAAGAGACGCAGACGCTGGCCACGATCACGCTGCAAAACTTCTTCAAGCTCTACAAGAAGCTGGCCGGCATGACCGGCACGGCCATGACCGAGGCCGACGAGTTCTGGAAGATCTACAAGCTCGACGTCATCGCCATCCCGACCAACAAGCCGCTGCATCCGCATCAACCATCCCGACGTGATCTTCCGCACGCGAGCAAGGAGAAAGTGGGAAGCGCGTGCCGTCGGAGGAGAGTCGCTGCGAGGTCACACAACGGCAAGGGCCGGCCGATCCTGATCGGCACGACCGACGTGGACAAGTCGCATCGAAGCTCGAGCGAGCATGCTCAAGCGGCGCGGCATCAAGCACGAGCTGCTCAACGCCATGCCCGAGCACGCGGCCCGCGAGGCCGAGATCGTCGCCCAGGCCGGCCGCATCGGCGCCGTGACCATCGCCACGAACATGGCCGGCCGCGGCACCGACATCATCCTGGGCGGCAACCCGAGACGCATGGCCTGGGCCGTGCTCAAGGACAAGTACGCCTCGCGGCTCGACGTGCCGGAGGACGAATGGAAGCAGACGGTCGACGAGATCGAGCCGAAGGAGAAGATGAAGGAAGAGGGCCGCAAGGTGGCCGAGATGGGCGGCCTGCACATCGTCGGCACCGAGCGGCACGACGCCCGCCGCATCGACAACCAGCTGCGCGGCCGTGCCGGCCGGCAGGGCGATCCCGGCTCCAGCCGCTTCTACCTGTCGCTGGAAGACGACCTGATGCGCATCTTCGCCGGCGAATGGGTGGCCGGCATGCTCGACCGGCTCGGCATGGAGGAGGGCCAGGCCATCGAGAGCCGGATGGTGTCGCGGCGCATCGAGGCGGCCCAGAAGAAGGTCGAGGAACGCAACTTCGACATCCGCAAGAACCTGCTCGAATACGACGAGGTGATGGACAAGCAGCGCAAGGAGCGTCTACGGCTACCGCCAGGCGATCCTCGACGGCGCCAACTGCAAGGTCCGCATCCTGGACATGCTCGACAAGCAGATCGACGTTGACCGTCGAGCGCTTCCTGGACCGGGACTACGGGGCGGCAGTGCTTCGCCGAGTTCGCGTCGCAAGCGGCTGGGCGTGGAGTTCGACGCGGCCGACTTCTACCGCAGCGACTACGCCGAGGCCGAGAAGACGGCCCGCGACAAGGCGGTGCGGGCGGTCGAGACGCAGGTGCAGGAGATGATCGACGAGAACCTCGGCGGCGACGATCCCAAGGAGTGGAACTGGCAGGCGCTGGCCCACCAGGTCAACACGCAGCTGGGGCCTGAAGACGAACGACCGCGAGCTGAAGAAGATCGGCAAGGACGACCTGGCCGAGTACCTGCGCGAGAAGGCGCGAGCAGTGCGTCGGCGGCGATCGACCTGAGCGGAGGGCAAGGACTTCCTGGAAGCGACTGGGGCCTGCGCTCGCTGTGCGACTGGGCGCGGCTGAAGTTCCAGATCAAGCTGGCGCCGGAGGAGCTGGCGGGCAAGAACGAAGCCGGACGATCAAGAGCTGCTCCACGGCACGCGTGCATGGAGCTGTACCGCCAGCAGCGAGATCGAGTTCCCGGTGCTGGCGGCGATGGCGCGGTTCATGTCGGACCGGCCGGCGCCAGCGGCCGGCGGCCAGCGCTACAACCGCGAGGGTCTGTACCACTGGGCCGCGATGCGTTTCCCGCAGGCGCGCGAGCAGTTCGCGCGAGGAGGAGTTCCGCACCGAATCGCGGGCGAAGCTGCTACGAGAAGCTGCTGGAGGTCAGCCGGGCGTCGTATCCCGACGACGAGTCAGGAGACGATCGACGAGAAGCTGGACGAGGCGTTCAGCGGCACGAAGACGTCGGAGGCGGAGGACGCCAAGGAGCTGGCCGACTGGGCGCAGGCCGAGCTGGGCCTGGAGGTCGCCGAGAAGCGACGCTGACGGACGTGACGCGAGGAGCAGGCGCGCGACGTGCTGTGGAACGCCTTCGACGCGCGCTACCGGCCGGAGATGCGGCGGATGGAGCGGAGCCTGCTGCTGAACCAGCTCGACCCGGCCTGGAAGAACCACCTGTACACGATGGACCACCTGCGTTCGGGCATCGGCCTGTACGGCTACGCGCCAGGATCGACCCGAAGACCGAGTACAAGCGGGAGGGCATGAAGGAATTCAAGGCGATGTGGGAGGCGATGGAGGACAAGGTGACGGACACGGTCTTCCGCATGGAGGAGACGGAGGCGTTCCAGGAATCGGTGTGGGTGATCGGCGCGACGCGTCCACGACGCGGCGCCGCGGGCGACCGCGGCCGCAGCGGCAGGCGATCGACGAACGGCGGCGAGCGACAAGAAGCCGGAGCCGATCCGCAACCGCAAGGAGAAGGTCGGCCGCAACGATCCGTGCCCGTGCGGCAGCGGCAAGAAGTACAAGAACTGCCACATGCGCGAGGCGGCGGTGTAGCGATTCGATGGCGAGCGGGGGGCGTCAGCCCCCTGATTCGCACATCCAATCGCCGACGATACTGCGCCATCAGGGGGCTGACGCCCCCAGCTCGCCGGATCGTGGAAAGGATTCCCATGCGCTGGCTGCTGGACGCGCTCTATCTCACCGCCCTGACCCTCCTATCGCCGTGGCTGGCCTACCGCGCCATCCGCACCGGCCGCTACCGCCGCGGCCTATCCGCCAAGCTGTTCGGCCTCTCGCAATCATCCCTCCCCGCCGGCCAGCCCGTCTGGTTCCACGGCGTCAGCGTCGGCGAAATCCACCTTTTGCGACAGGTCATCGCGGCGTTCCGCCGCCGCCGACCCGATCTGCCGTGCGTCGTCTCCACGACGACCGAGCGGGTTACGACGAGGCCCGCCGCTGCTTCCCCGACCTGACGCGTCTTCTCGTTCCCATTCGACTTCTCCTGGGCCGTGGGCCGGACGCTGCGCCGGGTCGATCCCGCGCTGATCGTTCTGGCGGAGGGCGAACTGTGGCCGAACTTCCTGCTGGCGGCCCGCCGGCGTGGCGTCCCGGTCGCCGTGGTCAACGGCCGACTCAGTCCGCGAAGCGCCGCCCGCTACCGCCGGCTGCGCTGGGCGACGGCCCCGCTGTTCGCCTGCATCAACCTCTACGCCGCGCAGACGGAGGAATACGCCGAGGCCGTGCGTTCGCTGGGGCGCCGCCGGAGCGCGTTCACGTCACCGGATCGGTAAAGTATGATGGGGCGACCGACGACCGGCGCAACCCGCGCACCGAGGTGCTGCGCCGGCTGCTGAACGTGTCGGCCGACGATCTGGTATGGGTTGCCGGCAGCTCAATGGCGCCGGAAGAGGAGATCGTCGTCGCCGTCTACCAGCGGGCTAGCGCACGCACCCGAACCTGCGTCTCTTCCTGGCGCCACGGCAGCCGGATCGCTTCGACGAGGCGGCCGAGGTGCTGCGTCGATCCGGCGTGCCGTTCGTGCGGCGTACTTCCTTGGCCGTGCCGCCGGATCGGGGCGCAGTCGTTCTGCTGGACACGATCGGCGAACTGGGCGCCTTGTGGGGCCTGGCGGACGTGGCGTTCGTGGGCGGCAGCCTGGACGGGCGGCGCGGCGGTCAGAACATGATCGAGCCAGCGGCGTATGGGTCGGCCGTGGTGTTCGGGCCGCATGTCTGGAACTTTAAGGAGCCGGCTCGTCGGCTGATCGAGATCGGAGCAGCGCGGCAGGTAAAAGATGGGGCGGAGCTAGACGCCGTGACGGCGCGCGCTGCTCGGTGACGCGGCGGAACGGGCGCGGATGGGGGCGGCGGCGCGGGCGTTCGTACAACAGCAGCAGGGGGCGACGGAGGCGACGGTGCGGCTGCTCGACAATCTACTCATGACTCAAACACGAGGAAATGTCGCCGCCTAGCACAGGTGAAGCACGGTCGGCCGCGCGCTAGGTCAGGCCCATTGGTATCGACACAAGTCGGCCTGCGTCTGCTCCGTCTTTCGCCCCGGAGGGGCGACGGTGCATAGCCAGGGGTGAAACCCCTGGAGGCTAGGACGTGCCGCGCCCCGATTCAGCCCCGGAGGGGCGGCGCTAGGCGAGGCAGCGCCGCCCCTCCGGGGCTTCCTCGACCTAGGGACGCCGCCTCTTCCCAGGGGTTTCACCCCTGGCTATGCACCGTCGCCCCTCCGGGGCTTAAGACGGAGCAGACGCAGACCGACTTGTGGAGATACCAATGGGTCAGGCCCGGCGGCGCTTCGGCTTAGGCGGGCACGCCGATATCCCCTGCAACATGCCCCGAGCGCTGATGTCTTCGTCAAGGTCCGGCCAATGGACGCCTTCGCCGGTCCCCAGAATCTCAAAATGCTGGCGCTGCGCCGGCGTCGCGTCGGCCAGGCGCCGCGACCACGCCAGCGGTACGCTAATCGTCCTGCCGTCCGCCAACCGGGCGACAATGGCGTCCTCCGTCACTTCGAGATTGACGATGCGGGGATCACTCGTCGCCGCAGTGTTCATTCCATGCCTCCCGCACAGTTCTCTACGGCGCCTTCTCGACCTGCACGTCAATCCCCGCGAAGTGCTCGTGGTCGCTGGCGGTGTTGAGCGTCTCCACGCGCAGCAGGTAGAGGCCGGGTTCCTTGATCTTGAAAGCCACGCGCGAGCCGACCCGGCACTCCGGCTTGAAGTTCATCGTGAACTTCCCGTCGGCGACGGTCCCCTTGGTCAGGTCGGGCAGGTTCTTCTGGCCCAGCTTATCCTCGCGGACGACGTAGTAGCGAACGGTCACGTCCTTGAGGATTCCGTGCGGGTATTTGTTGGTCAGCACGAACTGCAGCACGAGCGGTTCGCCGGCCTGGACCTTGGCTACCGGCCGGGCGTTGAACCCGCCGGCCGGCGGCTCCGTGTCCGCCGTGGCGGAAACCGCGTCGCCGTCCGCGCCCGTGACCGGATCGATGTGGATCAGCTCCAGGTCGATCCGGGCGTGTTCCGCGCGGGCCGATAGCGGCCACGCGGCCAGGGCGAAACAGGCGGCCAGGCATAATGCTCTCATCACCGATCCTCCTTAGCCCAAACCCTCGCTGGCGCGTCGGGCTGGTTTTGCGCTCGCTTAACGAGCTTTCACGTCGATCGCGGCGAAGTCGTCGTGGTCGGCCAACCCCGCCACGGCCCCGATCGTTTCCACGCGGAACAAGTAGCTGCCCGGATCGTCGATCGTGAAGCTCAGCTCGCCCTCGTTCTTGTCGCCGTGTCCGAAATCCAGGGTACAGGCGCTCTCGGCCACGACGCCCTTGTCGAGCTTCGGCTTGGCCTTCTGGCCGAGCATTTCCTCCTTGACCGCGAAGAAATGGACCGTGATGTTTTCGATCTTGGCCGTGGGGTCGGTCCCGCTCATCTTCCATTTCACGGTGACGCGATCGCCGGCCTTGATCTCCAGAATGCCCCGGTCTTTCGGCGTGAAGTCCGGTGCGGCCGACTCGGCGTGGGCCGTCTTGCTCGCCTTGCCGGATCGGATTTCGAGGTCGATGGCGAACGGCTCCGCGGCGGAGGCGGAAGCGGCCACGCCGCCGAGGACGGCCAACCCAATCAAGAAGCGCGACATGACGGCCTTTCGGGGCGAAGGAAGGAAAAAACGGCGAGCCGGTGAAGCGGGCAGCGTCTAACATAGGCGTTCAAGCGCCGTTCGTCTTCGATGGCGGGATCAACTCCTCCGCCGGTACAAGGACGACCTTGCCGTCGCGCCACATCACCAGGGGATCGCCGGTGCGGCGGTGGTCCTCGATGGTTTCGGCGACGGCCTCTCGCAGTGCCATTTCCGCGCGGACGAACAATGGCAAGTCGCGCAGGTTGCCTTTCGGTTCACTCATCGGCCTTGCTCCCATCCAGGAAGCGGGCGTAGCGGATGTTGTCTTTGATTTCCGGCCCGCTCCCTTCCTCCAGTGCAATTATAATCGGCGTTTCGCCGGTGTTCTCGAATAGAATCCAGGCATCGAGTAAAGGACGGTAGACCTCGACAAAGTTGTGCATTCCGCGCGCGTGGCGGCGGCGAATGTCGTCTTCGGGGATGTGATGACCTCCGCGTCGCACCCGGTCGGCCACACGGGCTACCGCCATACTCGCGTCAGGAATCCAAAGGAAGAAGAGGTTGATCCGATACCCTTCCTGCTTCAGCCGGCGAAATAGGGACGCATAAGATTTGCCGGACAGCGTCGTCTCCAAACCGAAATCTATACGCTTGCGTGATAGATCCCTGATTTGCTCCAGCACCAAACGCCCCGCGCAGCGCGGCCGTTTCCGGCGCGAACGGCGACAGCCCCTGGGCGATGAGGTCGGCGTTCACGAACTGCGTGCATTCCGCGTACTTCGGCAGGAACTTCCGCGCGAAGGTGGTCTTCCCCGCCCCGTTCGGCCCAGCGATAATGTACAGCATCGGATTCGACGACTCTTGCGACATCCCTTATCCCTTCGCGCCAGCGCCGCCTCCACCGCCTCCGCCCCCACCAGCGGCGCCTGGCACGCGAAATCCCGGCAGACGTACAGCGTCGCCGCTCCCTGCGCCGTCTTGTCCGTCAGCAGCGGCAGCAGATCGTCGCGCACTTCCCCGGACGCCGGACGCAACGCGACCACACGATCCGGCTCGAATCGTCCCCGGATCGTGCGCAGAATCCGGCGCGTGTCCTCGGCCGACGGGTCGCCGACCACCGCGTATTCCTCCACGGGGCCGAGGTCGAAGTCGAGGGCGATCAGCATCTGGCCCATCGCCGTCGGATGCTCCTTCATCAACCCGGCGTACAGCCGCAGCGTCGCCTCCGCCTTGTCTCTCAGCTCCGACCGGCCGGTCAGCTTCGCCAGCCGCAACAAAGCCGTCGCCGCCGTGGCGTTGCCCGACGGCGTCGCGTTGTCGTGCGGATCCTTGCTGCGGGCGATCAGCGCCTCGTGATGGCGGCCGGTGTAGAAGAAGCCGCCGCCGGACTCGTCCCAGAACTGCTCGATCAGCACGCCGGACAGGTCGAGCGCCTCCTGAATCCAGCGCGGATCGAACGTCGCCTCGTACAGCGAAACCAATCCCTCCAGCAGATACGCATAGTCTTCGAGATAGGCGTTCAGCTTCGGCAGCGCGCCGGCGCTCCAGGTGCGGAAGAGCCGGCCTTCCGGCGTGCGCATCCGGCCGAGGATGAAGTCGGCGGCGCGGGCGCTGGACGCGGCGTAATCCGGCCTGTCCAGCACCGCGGCGGCCTGGGCCAGCGCCCCGATCATCAGGCCGTTCCATGCCGTCAGCACCTTCTCGTCGCGCCCCGGCCGAATCCGCCCTTCGCGGATCGTGAACAGCTTCTTGCGGCACGCGGCGAGAAGATTTTTCAGTTCCGTTTCGGGGACGTGCGTCAGCCGGGCGTACTGGTCGAACGTCTTGGCGCGAAAGAGGATGTTGCGGCCGTGCTCCCAGTTGCCTTCCGGCTCGACGCCGTAAACCGCATTGAAGGTCGGCGCGTCGTCGCCGAGCGCCTGTTCGATCTCCGCAGCGGTCCAGACGTAGAACTTGCCCTCTTCGCCCTCGCTGTCGGCGTCGAGCGTGCTGGTGAACGGCCCTTCCGGGCTGGTCATTTCGCGCTTCACCCAGGCCAGAGTCTCCTCGATGACTTCCCGATAATACAGCTCGCCTGTAGCCTGAAAGGCCTCGACGTAGCAGGGGACGAGCAGGGCGTTGTCGTAGAGCATCTTCTCGAAGTGGGGGGCGAACCAGCGGGCGTCGGTGCTGTAGCGGGCGAAACCGCCGCCGACGTGGTCGTAGACGCCGCCCATCGCCATGCGGTCGAGGGTGTGCCGAACCATGTGCAGGGCGTGGTCGTCGCCGAAACGCTTGGCGATGCGCAGCAGCAGGCGGAGATCCATCGGGTGCGGGAATTTCGGCGCCTGGCCGAAGCCGCCGTGGATGGGATCGAAGGCCCGACCCAGCGCGTCGGCCGCCCCGCGCAGCAGCTTGTCGTCGAGGCCGCCCGGCTCCGGCCGCATCCCCGCCACGGCCTGGAGGAACTCGGTCAATTCACCTGCCGTCTGGTCGATCTCGGCCCGCGCGTGCGCCAGGCGTCGGCCAGCATGAGCAGCACGCTCCGGAAGCCGCGACGGCCGTACTTGTCCTCGGGCGGGAAGTAGGTGCCGCCGGTGAACGGGCGCAGGTCCGGCGTGAGGAAGACGGTCATCGGCCAGCCGCCCTGGCCGGTCATGCGCTGCACGGCCGTCATGTAGACCTGATCGAGGTCGGGCCGTTCCTCGCGATCCACCTTGATGCTGACGAAGTTGTCGTTGAGGATTTTGGCGATCGCTTCGTTCTCGAAACTCTCGTGTTCCATGACATGGCACCAGTGGCAGGCCGAGTAGCCGATACTGAGGAAGATCGGCCGGTCGAGCTGTTTGGCCCGGTCCAGCGCCTCGGCGCCCCACGGATACCAATCGACGGGATTGTGGGCGTGCTGCTTGAGGTAGGGGCTGGTTTCTTGGGCGAGGTGGTTGGTGAATGGCGCGGCGGTGGTCATGGCGGCCCCTTTCGTGGCGCGGGGCGCGAGAACAATCGCACCGGCCTGGTCCGCGTCCACAGGGTCAGCCTATGGATCGCGGTTCTCCTGCGTAGGGCGGCGTTCCCTTGCGCTCTCTTCCTTTCTTGACCCCTTTCCTTCATCGCTTCTATAATCCACCATCAGGCCGCCGCGGGATGACTCGTGAACCAAAACGCCTTCCGGAAGGCCGTCCCGCGCGGTTGCGCCGCGTTCGTGAAAGAGAGGCTGTCGTGCCGGTGCATATGGAGTTGAAGCGCATTATCATCAGCGAGATCCACGAGCAGCAGGTGATTTTGCTGAAAGAGGTGGAAGGCGATCGCAATTTCTCGATCATGATCGGCATCTTCGAGGCCACCAGCATCGACCGCCGCGTCAAGCGGCTGCCCTCTCCGCGGCCCCTCACCCACGACCTGGTCGCCGGCTCCATCGACGCCCTGGGCGGCGAGCTGCGCGACATCTTCATCAGCGAGCTGCGCGACCACACCTACTACGCCAAGCTCCGCATCCGCCAGAACGGCGAAATGGTCGAGGTCGATTGCCGGCCCAGCGACGCTATCGCCCTGGCCGTCACCGCCAACGTGCCCATCTACGTCGCCGAGGATGTGCTGGATGAGGTTTGCGGCGAGTGAACCCGCCGCTGGCGAGCGGGGGGCGTCAGCCCCCTGATTCTTTCTACTATCGCTGACAAGACGCCGAATCAGGGGGCTGACGCCCCCCGCTCACCTGGAGACTTCTCCCTCATGCAACTGGCTTTCAGCACCAACGCCTATCTGAATTTCTCCTTCGCGGAGGCCGTGAAACGGCTCGCCGCCATCGGCTACCAGGGCGTGGAGGTGATGGCCGACGTACCGCACGCCTGGCCGGCCTTTCTCCTGCCCGAGCAGAAACAGGCCCTCCGCGACGCCCTCGCCCGCAATCGCCTGCAAATCTCCAACGTCAACGCCTTCATGATGCACGCCGTCAACGACCCACGCCAGCGCTACTGGCATCCTTCCTGGATCGAACCCGATCGCCATTACCGCCAGATCCGCATCGACCACACGCGCCGCGCCCTGACTCTGGCCCATGAACTCGGCGCACGCTGCATCACCACCGAGCCGGGCGGCCCCGTCGAGTCGGGCGCATCGTGGTCGGCGGCGCTGAAACTCTTCGTCGAGATGATCAAGCCGGTCGCCGATCATGCGGAGAAGGAAGGCGTCCTGTTGCTGGTCGAGCCGGAGCCGGGTCTGCTGATCGAGACGGCCGACCAGTTCCTGGAGTTCATGCGGCACATCGATTCGCCGGCCGTCGGCCTGAATTTCGACGTGGGCCATGCCTACTGCGTCAAGAACGATCCGGCGACGACCATTCCGCGCGTGGCGAAATACATCCGCCACTTCCACCTGGAAGACATCGCCCCCACCCGCGTCCACCAGCACCTCATCCCCGGCGACGGGGCCATCGACTTCGACGCCGTGATGCGCGCGATCAAGGGCATCGGCTACGACGGCTGGCTGACGATCGAGCTGTATCCCTACGTCGAGGATCCTGACGAGGCCGCCCGTCGCGGCCTGCAAGCGCATCACGGAGGCGCTGGCCGTCGCATGAACCGACTGCGACCCTACGCCCAGCTGGTGCGGCTGCCGAACCTGCCGACGCCTCTGGCCGACATCCTTCTCGGCTTCCTGGCGACCGGAGCGCCGACCGACTGGCGCCGTTGGCCGGGATGCCTGCTGCTGATGGCGGCGTCGGCCTGCCTCTACTGCGGCGGCATGGTCTGGAACGATTACTTCGATCGCGAGCTGGATCACCGGGAGCGGCCGGATCGCCCCATCCCGTCCGGCAAAATCACTCCGGCGCCAGGCGGCCCTTTGCGGCGCGGGGCTGGTGATCGGTGGGATCGGCCTCGCTTTCCTGGCCGGCCTGGTCGCGGGCGGCTGGGTCGCCCCGACCGTCCTGGCGCTGCTCCTGACGGGAGCGATATTCCTCTACGACGGCTGGCTCAAGCGGACGCTCGTCGGGCCGGTGGGGATGGGGGCGTGCCGCTTCCTCAACGTGATGCTGGGCGTGGCGCCGGCCGCGGCCTTGCTGCCGACGCGCGGCCTCTACCTTGCGCTGGTCGTCGGTCTATACATCGTCGGCGTGACGTGGCTGGCGCGAACCGAGGCGCGCGTCAGCAACCGGGCGGCGCTGATCGCGGCGGCCGGCGTGATGCTGGTGAGCCTGCTGCTGGCGCTGCCGCTGCCGGTATTGCCGCTGCCAGAGGTCGCCGCCCGCCGACGCCAGCTCGCCGCTGTTTCCGTACCTGCTGGTGGGGCTGGGCTTCTTCGTCGGCTTCCCGGTCGCGGCCGCGATTCGATCGCCGACGCCGGATCGCGTGCAGGCGGCGGTTAAACGCTCCCTGATGGGGCTGATTCTGCTCGATACAGTCCTGGCCACGGCGCTGGCGGGATCGATGGGGCTGGTGCTGCTGCTCTTGCTGGCGCCGTCGGTGTACCTGAACCGGCGGAGCTGGCTGTATGCGACGTGAGGACCGTTCGTCGGAGCCGCGACCGTGAGGGAGCGGTTTTCTCCCCGCTCCCTCACGGTCGCGGCTCCGACTAGCGCGAAACCTTATTCATCCTTCGGCTTCGGCCGGCGCTTGCCGCCCTTGTCTTCCGGCTTCGTCAGCGGGTCCAGGCCGCTGCGATGGTGGTCCTGCCAATCGTCGGATTCCGGCGAACGCGGCCTCGGTCCTGGCCGCTTCCGCGGCATCAGCGACTCCTGACCCTCGTCGAGATGGGACAGCAGATCGCGCAGATCGCCGTCGCCGGACGGCGCCCAACTCACGCCTTCCAGATCGATCCGCGGCGCGTCGTCCTCCGCCTCGACGACCTCCTCGACGTCCATCACTTCCTTGACGTCCATCACTTCCTCGCCGTCCTCGACCGGCTCGTCCTCGTCCTCCTCGGCGGCGACGACGACTTCCGCGCTGTCCTCCGCCACGACCTCGTAGTCCATCGCGCGCAACCGCTCCACCGCCTCCGGCGTCGGCTCGTACTCGACCACGAACGTGATGGGTCCGACCTCCAGCCGGTCTCCCGGCCGAACGACGACCTCGCCGGTTATCAGGTCGCCGTTGAGGTAGGTGCCGTTGACGCTCTCCAGGTCCTCGGCCTTGAGCAGGCCGTCGTCCACCCGCAACAGGCAGTGGCGGCGGCTGACGTCGGCGGAAGGGATGCGGACCTCGTTGCCGTGCGCTCGGCCGATGTGGGCGGAGTCGGCGCGACAACTCGACCACCTTGCTGCGTTTGCCGTGCTTTTCGACCACGAGGCGGAACAGCATGGTTGCGACCGTGCGGAGGGGTGGAAGCGAACACCGCCGGCGAGTCGGCGGACGAGGGCCCCCGGGCGCTCCTCTCGATTGTGGAGGCGTCGTCGGCAAGCCGGCCTGAAGCACGGGCCTACAGGCCGAAGCCCCGTAAACGGGGCTGAAATCCCGGGCAGCCCGGTTTACCGGGCTTCGGCCTGTAGGCCCGCCGTTTACGGCGGGCCCGAAGCTGAAATCCCGGGCAGCCCGGTTTACCGGGCTTCGGCCTGTAGGCCCGCCGTTCACGGCGGGCCGGGCCAGGTCCAATATCGAGAGGCACACCCGGTCCCCCTGATAGGATACCATAACGGATTGCTCTCCGGCTACAATGACCGGGAGGAGCGGCGGCGAAACCGTGCGTCCGACGACGGGGAGGACGATTATGTGGCCCGAGGCGCCGCGCACCGAAGAATTGCTTGACCGGGTGCGGAAGGGCGAAGAGCACGCCGTCGATGGCTTGCTGGCCGCCCACCGCGAACCGTTGCGGCGCATGATCGGCCTGCGCCTCGACCCGGCGCTGGCCGCTCGGCTCGACGCCAGCGACGTGGTGCAGGACGTGCTGCTGGAGGCCCACCGCCGGCTCAGCGACTACCTCCGCAACCCGACGATGCCGTTCCCGCTCTGGCTGCGCCACATCGCCAAGGACCATCTCATCGACGCCCACCGCCGGCATCGCGTCGCCCAGCGGCGCAGCCTCGACCGCGAGCAGCCGCTGGCGCCGGCCCGCTTCAGCGACGAGTCGTCGTTCGACCTGGCCGGCCAGCTGCTCGACCAGGAGCCGACGCCTGCCTCGGAGGCCGTCCGGCGCGAGCTGCAGCGGCGCCTAGAAACGGCCGTCGCCGCCCTGCCGGAGGCCGACCGCGAGGTGATTCTGCTGCGGCACGGCGAGCAGCTGTCCAATCAGGAAACGGCCGCCGCGCTCGGCGTCAACGAGGCCGCGGCGTCGATGCGTTACCTGCGGGCGGTGCGCCGGCTGCGGGCCGCGCTGCTGCCCGGCGGAGGGCCGCCGCCATGAGCGCCGCGCCGTCGGCCCGACCTGAGGCGGAACGGGACCAGCTCCTCGCCGACCTCCTCGCCGACCTCGGCGATCAGGCGCGCCAGGGCCGTCCGCCGGACGTGGAAGCGCGCCGCCGCCCGCTGCCCGGACCTGGCCCAGGAACTGCGCGAGCTGTGGGCGGCCGTGCAGATCGCCGACGCCTTCACGGAGCGTGGTTCCGGTGGTGCGTTCCGCGCGGAACGTGCCGCGCCCGCATCCTCCGCGCCGCCGCTCCCGCGATCCTTCGGCGACTATGACCTCCTGGAAGAGCTGGGCCGCGGCGGCATGGGCGTCGTCTACCGGGCCAGGCACCGCCGCCTCCAGCGCACCGTCGCCCTGAAGATGGTCCTGCGCGGCGAGTTCGCCACGCCGGAAGACCTTGCCCGCTTCCAGTCGGAAGTCCGCGCCGCCGCCCTCCTCGACCATCCCAACATCGTCGCCGTCCACGACGCCGGCGAGCGCGACGGCCGGCCCTACTTCACCATGCCGCTGGTGGAGGGTCGGACCCTGGCCGGCGTGCTGGCCGACGGCCCGATGAAACCGCGCGACGCGGCCGGCTGTCTCGCCCTCATCGGCCGGGCCGTCCACTACGCCCATCAGCACGGCATCCTCCACCGCGACCTCAAGCCGTCCAACGTACTGATCGACCGGGAAGGCCGCCCGCACGTCACCGACTTCGGCCTGGCCAAGTGGACCGCCGACGCTTCGGGGGTCGGTCCAACGCAGTCCGGCGGCATCGTCGGCACGCCGGCCTACATGGCCCCGGAGCAGGTCAGCAACCAGCCGCGGCACGCCCAGCCCCGCCAGCGACGTGTACAGTCTCGGCGTCATCCTCTACGAGATGCTGACCGGCCGGCCGCCGTTCCGAGGACCGACACCGATGGACACGCTGCTGCTGGTGCTGGATCAGGACCCGGTTCGGCCGCGCCTGCTCAATCCGAAGGTCGATCCCGACCTGGAAATCATCTGTCTGAAGTGTCTGCAAAAGGAGCCGACCCTGCGCTACGGCAGCGCCGCCGACCTCGCCGCCGACCTGGAGGCGTTCCTCAACGGCGAAGAGCTGTCGGTCGGCTCGATGAGTCTCGGCGGGCTGTTCGACCTGCTGAAGCGAGCGCTGCGCGAGACGCATCACGCCGTCGTCCTGGAGAACTGGGGCGTGCTGTGGATGTGCCACAGTGCGATGATCCTGCTGGTCTGCGTCCTGACGACGGGGATGCGGGCGGCCGGCGTGATGGACCCCTTCTGGTACGTGCTGCTGTGGGGCGGCGGGCTGATGGTGTGGGGCACGGCGTTCTGGAAGCTGCGGAAGCGCGGCGGCCCGGTGCTGTTCGTGGAGCGGCAGGTCGCCCACGTCTGGGCCGCCAGCATCGCCGCTACGGTCGCCGTGTTCGTGGTGGAAATCCTGCTGCGGCTGCCGGTGCTGACGCTGTCGCCGATCCTGGCGGTGATCGCGGGGGTCACGTTCCTGGTCAAGGCGGGGATGCTGTCCGGCTCGTTCTACGTTTCGGCGGCGGCGCTGTTCCTGACGGCGATGCCGATGGCGCTGTGTCCGCCGGTGTACGGGCCGCTGATGTTCGGGGCCGTGTCGGCGGTGTGCTTCTTCGTGCCGGGGCTGAAGTACCATCGGCAGAGGCTGCGGGCGCTCAGAGAGGCGAACATTCCTAGCGCCGCGCCCCAGAGCTAGCCGCGCGCCAGCGCGCACCCGCTCCTCGGCCCACGTTGTCCATTCGCCCGCCAATGGGGACCGCGGCGGCTGATCATAATCCACCATGCCCCGGCGATAGGGGCCGCTGTCATAGGCGTGCTGGAAGACGTATTGCAGGTCAAGCGGGGTCTCCTCTTGGCCTTCGCGCAGGGGGACCGGGATGCAGGGCAGCGACTCGGCCAACCGGATGCGAAAGACCTGATACGGCGCGACCGCGCTCCGGCGCTTCCACGCCCGGTTGACCAGGACCAGGTAATCCGGGGCATCATCGTGGCCCACGATCACCTCTTCCAGAAGCGGATTGGAAATCAGCCGGTCCCCGTCGCGGAGCAGGTCCAGCTCGATCAGGCTGGCGTCGCTGTTGAGGATTTCACGCTGTTTCTGGAAGTACGCATCTCGGTCATCGCCGCGGCGCTTGTTGGAGGGGCTGACGATTTCAATCAGGGTGATGAGATGGTGTCCATCCGTCGGGTCCCTCACTTCGACGAAGGCGTGGCGGACCGGCTCGGACGGGACCGTCACCTCCAGCGATGGAGAGATGGCTCTGCGAGGAGAGTCGAGAACGGCGACGGCTCCTCCGGCAGACGGAGAAGGAGGACGGACGACGGCCACGTCAGGCACGATGCGGCGCGGCCGCGTTCCCGGTTCCATGACGCCGATTTCGGGTCGCATTTCCAGCCGAGCATAGTAGGGGGCGGGCAGGGCAGCGTTAAGTTCCGCGCGGATCTGCCCGGCGAGAGCGTCGTGAAGGTCCGGCCAGAGGTGGGGCGCTTCGAGATAGGGGTCCATTCCGGGAAACGGCGAGGGCATGTCCAAGCCTCCGTTGCAGGAAAATGAGACGACTTTATTGTATCATCCCAGCCGCCTCAAAGCAGTCGCTCGATCACCGCATCCGCGACATACTTCCCGCGCCGCGTCAGCCGCACGCTCGCCCCGTCGTCCTCCAGCAATCCCTGCTCGATCAGCGACGCCAGCGCCGCACTCGCCGCCGTCTCCAGATCGAATCCCGCCTGGATGCGGAACGCCGCCCTATCAATCCCCTCCGCCCGCCGCAGTTGCACCGCCATCGTCTCCCGCGCCGCTCCTCCGACCCCAACTCCTCCGATTGAAACGTCGCCGGTTCGCCGGACAGCACACGGCGCATGTAAGTGTTCAGGTCGCGCATGTTGAGTTCGCGGCGACCGCCGACGTAGCGGGCCGCGCCCATGCCGAAGCCGAAATAGGCGTCGTTGGCCCAGTAAACCTCGTTGTGTCGGCAGCGCCGACCGGGACGGGCGAAGCTCGATATTTCGTAGTGGGCAAATCCCTCCGCCTCCAGCACGTCGATGGCCGTGCTGTAGAGCGCCAACTCCGCGTCCTCGTCCAGAGGCCGCACCTGGCCGCGCTCGCGCCGCTTCCACAAGGGCGTTCCCTTTTCGTAGGTCAGGCCGTAGGTCGAGACGTGATCCGGCGCCAGCGCCAGCGCCGCCGCCAGGTCGGCGCGCCACTCCGCCTCGGTCTGGCCGGGGGCGCCGAAAATCAGGTCCAGCGACACGAAGGCGATCCGTCGCCGGACACGCTCCACGGCCTGCGGCACTTGTGCGGGGACGTGGCGCCGATCCAACACCTCTAGCAAATGCGGATGG
This sequence comes from uncultured Planctomycetaceae bacterium, assembly GCA_963771935.1. Classification (GTDB taxonomy): domain Bacteria; phylum Planctomycetota; class Planctomycetia; order Gemmatales; family Gemmataceae; genus UBA4732. The sequence continues at coordinate 1,589,777 of CAVYVK010000011.1, forward strand.
AAGGACTGCGCTCCGAGACTGACGCGGGTGACGCCGTGATCGGCGAGGACCGCCACCTTGTCGTCGTCGAGCGTATCCGGGTTGGCCTCGATGCTCCATTCGCCGCCGAGGCCCAACGGCAGCCAGCGCCGGATGGATTGCAGCAGCCGCGCTAGCTGCGCCGCCGACAGGTGGGTCGGCGTGCCGCCGCCGATGAACAGCGTTCGCACGGGCCGCGGTTCGCCGAGCATCGCCATCTCGGCGTCGAGGGCGTCGAGGTACAGCTCAATCTGATGGTCCTGACCGACCGCGATGGCGAAGTCGCAATAACCGCAGTGGTGGGCGCAGAACGGAACGTGGAGGTAGGCGGCGCGCGGCCAGACCCACGGCGGTGCTTCGTCCACGTCGGCGTCTCCTCCACGGTTGCGATTCCTCGTCTTCCACCATAGCAGATGCGCCGGGCGCTCGCCAAAGCCCCGTTGTCGCTCGCGGCGGCTTGCTGCTATGATGCCCACGCCGGAAGGATCCGGCGATCATGGACGATTGGGAGAGGAAGGAACCGCATGGAGAAGAAATCTCGCCTGGGTCGCGGCTTGGACGCCCTGCTCAGCGCGGCGGAAGGCGATGCGCCGGTCAACAGCGCGTCGCAAGTGTCGGTGGACGTGATCGAGCAAAGTCCGTTCCAGCCGCGCAAGGGCTTTGACGACGATGAGCTGTCGGCGCTGAGCGCCAGCATCAAGAGCCACGGCGTCCTGCAACCGCTGGTGGTGCGGCAGGTCGGCGACCGCTTTCAGCTGGTGGCCGGCGAACGACGACTGCGGGCGGCGCGGGCGGCCGGCCTCGCCTCGGTGCCGGTGACGGTCGTGGACTTCAACGACCAGAAGGCGCATGAGGCGGCCCTGATCGAGAACATTCAGCGCTCCGACCTGAACCCGATCGAGAAGGCGCACGGTTTCAAGGACTATCTCGATCGCTATCACATGACGCACGAGCAGCTGGCGACGCGGCTGGGATTGGCCCGGCCGACGATCACGAACCTGGTGGCGCTGCTGGAACTGCCGGCCGAGTTGCAAGACGCGGTGCGCGTCGGCCAGCTGACGACCGGCCATGCCAAGGTACTCAAAGGCATCTCCGACCCGGCGCGGCAGGTGCAGGTGAGCAAGGAGATCATCGCTCGCGGCCTATCGGTCCACGCGACGGAGGCGTTCGTCAAGCAGCAGGCCGCGGAGAAGCAGGCCGCCGAGGGCAACGGCCACGCCGTCGGCGACGGCAAACCGACGGCGGAAAAGACGAATCACGTCATCGGCGTCGAGGACGAGCTGCGGAAAAAGCTCGGCGTGCGGCTGGAAATCAAGGTGAAGGCCAAGGACCGGGGCCAGATCATCCTGACGTTCGAGTCGAACGACGATTTCGAGCGGGTGGTGGAAGTGCTGCGGCGGTGAGACGGCTGACGCGCCGGACGGCAACGTTGAAATGCAACAGGAGCTGGGGATGAAGAAGGCGTTGACGGTCTGTCTGCTGGCGGCCGCGCTCGCGGCGGTCGGTTGTCCGAATCCTATTGATTGGCAGAACTACACGTCGCCGGATGGGCATTACAGCGTCCTGATGCCAGGAACCCCCAAGTCCCAATCGCAGCAAACGGCTGGGTTTACGGTCCACTCGGACGCCGTCGAACTCAGCAATAGTGCTTACGTGGTTTCCTACGCCGACCTGCCTAGGGGAGCGCCCTTCGATCTTGATGGTCCCGTCAAGGGTGCGGTGAATGGTATGAAGGCGGAACTCGTTCAAAGCAAGGAGATCACCATGGAAGGCAAACCGGGCCGGGAGTTCACTTTCAAGGGTCCTGGCAAAGCTACCGGCGTCGGACAGCGTTTTCGTAAAGGACGGCCGCTACTACCAACTCCTCGCGGCCGGCACGAACGGGGACGCTTCGCCGGATGACGTGCAAAAATTCTTCACGTCCTTTAAGCTGGAGAAGTGAGCTTCCGAGGGTGTTCGCGATCGGACGGGGCGTAGCGCAGTTTGGTTAGCGCACCTGGCTTGGGACCAGGAGGTCGGCGGTTCGAATCCGCCCGCCCCGATTTCAGAATGAGAATATCAGAGCGCGACCCTACGCCGCCTTTCCCGTAGGCGCCGCCGCCGGCAAACAGGCCTCCATCTGTTCCAGTCGGCGGAACACTTCCTGATACTGCTTCAGGAACAACGCCTGAGTGCGGACGTGCAGCTTGGTCAGCTGGGTCAGCTCCTCACGGACCTGCGCAGCTCCGCTTCCAGCACCGCCGTTTGCGGACGGACGTACCAGCGGATGCACTTCACGGCGACCTTCTTGAACAAGGTCACGATCGGCCCGGAAAAGCGCCGGTAGCTGACGACAGGCGGTTCCATGATCCTGCCTCTTCCATAAAGTTGAAACGTCATTCCGACCGCATGGGAGTTCATGCGGCCACACTCGCGCCGCCCGTCAGGGCGGATAGGATTTGCGCCGACCGCCGCCGGGCTGAGCTGCCGCGCCACGTCGGCGCGGGCGGCCGCTCCCAGTCGGCGGGCCAGGTCCGGGTCTTCGACCAGCCGACGCATCTCCTCGGCGGCGTGGTCGAGGTCCGGGTCGGCCCACGTCATCCCCTTCCGATAGGGGCCGTGGTCGCGGTCGATCTCGATCAGTCGCCAGCGCACCGGCCGGCTGTTGGTTTCGGTCATGAAATCCACGTTCGCGGAGTAGGCGGTGGCGACAACCGGCTTGCCCAGCGCCATCGCCTCGGCGATCGTCAGGCCGAACCCTTCGCTGCGATGAAGCGAAGCGTAGGCGTCGCACAACGCCATCAGCGCCAGCGTCTCCCGGCGGGAATAAACCTGATGGAGGAGGTGAATGTTCTTTCGTCCGGCGCAGGCCTCGCGGAGCTGGCGGCCCTCGTCGGCGTCCTCGGCGTGCATCGCCTTCAGCACCAGGCCCACGTCGTCCCGGTCGCCGAACGCGCGCTCGAACGCTCGGATCAGGCCGAGCGGGTTTTTCCGCTCCAGGAAGCTGTGCAGGTCGAAGGCGAAGAGGAACAGGAAGACATCGTCCGGTAGGCCGAAGCGGCTGCGGTCGATCCACGGGGGCGGCGCGGCCGGTACGGTCACAGGGAATGGGATGCAGCGCACCGGGACCGGCGACGCGGCGGCGATCGCATCGCGCGTGAAGCGGGACGGCGCCCAGACCTCGTCGAAGAGGGAGAAAGCGATTTCCCATTCGCCGGGAAACGTGGACAATTCCCAGTTCCAGTACCCTATGTTGCGCTTGCCGGCGCCATAGCGCGGCCGGGCATGGAAGAAGCCGGGCGCCTGGTCGGCGTTCACCTGGACGAGGTTCACCGCGTAGGGATTGGACCCCGTGACGCGGGCATGACTGCGGTCGAGGTTTTTCGATCCCGCGTCATAAACTTCATTGAGGGCGTAAGGGATGCTGGCCGCCTCCAGCGCCCGGAGGGTCGCACGGGCCGCTTCGCCGACTCCCTTCTCCGACCGCAAATAGCCGGCAAGGTTGACGCCGAATGGCCCGATGGTCTTCTTGCCCCCTTTGGGAATCGTGAAGGGGGTCGCTGGCGCGGCCGGCCCGCCGGCGAGGGCTGTTTCAAGGAGCGGTCGCGGCAGGCGCAGATGATCCACCGCGAAGTCGCGCCAGCGGCGCCACCACGCCAGGAACGCCTTGCCGTCCTTACCGTCCACGTCGGGGAACGCCCGCGCCAGGTCGGGGCAGCCGCGATGCGCCTCCCGGAGGAAGGGCGCGACGCCATCGGGGCACGGCGTCGTGAGCCAGCGGAAGAAACTCAACGCGCCCTCGGTACGGAAAGGGTCGCCGAAGGCCGACGCCGCTTCGCCCATTTCCAGATAAAGGCGACGGCAGAAAGGGGGAATGGGAGGCGCCGTTGTCGAACGCGCCAAAGGCGTAGGGCCAGCGAACGGCCTGGGCGTGGCCGTGCCGCGCAAGGCGCTCGGCATAGTCGGCGAACAACAAGGTCGCCGCTCCCAGGTCTTCCATGCGCAGCCGGTTCTGGTGCTTGGACAGCGTCAGCGGCCGGGACGGGTCGAAGCCACTGAAGTGGAAGAAATACGCCGGCCGGCCGGCCGCCCACACCCGGCCCTCCGATAGCGTGATCTCCCGACTATGAAGGTTCCAGTAGGCGATGTTATAGCCCGGCTCCCGCAGGATGTGGACGCCGTCGAAATAGCTCGGCGCCAGCTCCATCCATTTCTGATCGACGAACATCCCCTTTTTTTTGCGGTCGCGGCAGCCGGTGTACATCCGCTCCTGCCACCAGCGCAGCAGTCGGTCGGTTTCACGCCCAGCGGACACGGCCACGAAACCCAGGTTGTACGTGCCGGACAGGAGAATGTGGCGTTCGTGCAGACGCTTGCCGTCCAAGGGATACGGCTCCAGCAGGTGCGGCGTCAGGACGACGTTGTGTTCGTCGAGCAACCGGGCCAGCGCGTCGAGTTGGTGGAGGACGACGATGTCCGGATCAAGATAGACGAGTTTCGCGGCCCTCGTCATTTTTAGGAGCTGAGCGAGGAAAAACGGCTTGGCGGCCGTGTTCAATTCCAGGACGTTGTACTGGAAGCAGAAGCGCGGCAGGTCGGGGATGGGCAGCCGTTCGATCGGCAGGACCGTGAACGGCTCCGCGTTGGGATCGAAATAGCCGTCGGGTCGATCGACGAGCAGGACGGTGAAGGAGCTGTCGGGGTGGTGGACGCGGACGGACTCGGCGAGGGTGCGGGCCTGGGCGATGTAATTCTTGGACACGATGGTGCAGAAGTGGAGGGGCGATGGCGCCGCCGACCCGGTCGTTTGCTTCGTCATCGCGTCCTCATGGCGTCCAGGCTTGGCCCCTGGGACAGGGTATATCGGGGGAGCGGCGCGGCGGTCAAGGCGGAGATGGGGGCGAGCGGCCGGCGTGAGCCGGCTGATCCAGCGTCCATCAGCCGGCTCACGCCGGCCGCTCGCCGGTTGACTCCCCGCCCCGGCTGGAGTACGATCCCCATTAGCTGCCAAGCAGCCTTCCCACCCCGCGGCCGGCCCGCCGCACCCTCCTTCGGAGGCCCTCCCGATGCTCCGCCTCGACCTCGGACGCGCCCCCCGCCACTGCGATGGAATCAGCCGCCGGAGCTTCCTCCAAGTCGGCGCCGCCGGCCTCGCCGCTCTCGGTCTGCCGCAGCTCCTCCGCGCCAGAACGCCGGCAGCGCCGCGAAAGACACCTCCGTCATACTCATGTGGCTGGACGGCGGCCCCAGCCACATGGACCTTTACGACATGAAGCCGGACGCCCCGGCCGAGTACCGCGGCCTCTGGAAGCCCATCCACACCCGCGTCCCCGGCATGGACATCACCGAGATGTTCCCGCGCCAGGCGGCCGTCGCCGACAAGTTCTCGATCGTGCGTTCACTGCACCACAACACCGGCGACCACTTCGCGGCCGGCCACCGGATGCTGACGACCAAGGACATGGGCGTCAGCGGCGCGAACAACACCGGCAAGTTCCCTGGCATCGGCGCCGTCGTCCACCGCGAGGCCGGCGCCCGCCGCCGCGGGATGCCCGGCTACGTCGCCGTGCCGCACGCCAGCAGCATCGGCCTGACGCCCGGCTACTTCGGCGGCAACTTCCTCGGCGCCACCCACGACCCGTTCCAGACCGGCGGCGACCCCAACGCCCCGAACTTCAGCGTCCACAACCTCGACCTCACGCCCGGCCTGACGCTCGACCAGCTGGAGGATCGCCGCGGCCTGTCGAACCGCTTCGACGACATGCGGCGAACCGTCGAGACGGCCGACGTGCAGGGATCGATGGACCGCTTCGGCCAGGAGGCGTTCGAGTTCGTCAGCGGCCCCCAGGCGCGGCGGGCCTTCGACATCGGCCTGGAAGACCCGCACTTGCGCGATCGCTACGGCCGGCACAACTGGGGCCAGAGCTGCCTGCTGTCGCGCCGGCTAGTCGAGGCCGGCGCCACGTTCGTGGCCGTCCACTTCGGTGGCTGGGACCACCATTGGGACCTGAAAAAGGGGTATGAGAACAACCTGCCGGTGGTGGACGCGGCGGTGTCGAGTCTGTTCGAGGACTTGGACGACCGCGGCCTTTTGGAGAAGACGCTGGTGGTGCTGTGCGGCGAGTTCAGCCGGACGCCGAAGATGAACGACGGCGGCAACGGCGGCCCGGCCGGCAGCATGGGCACGCCCGGCCGAGACCACTGGGGCGACGCGATGTTCTGCCTGATGGGCGGCGGCGGCGTCAAGGGCGGCACGGTGGTCGGCTCGACCGACCGCCTGGGGCAGCGGCCGGCCTCGCGGCCGGTGACGCCGTCCAACATCCACGCCACGATCTACCGCGTCCTCGGCATCGACCCGACGATCCAGGTGACCGACCCAACCGGCCGGCCGACATCGGTGCTGGACGACCCGACGGCGATTGAGGAGTTGCTTTCCTGATCAGCTGTCGCTTAGCCGCGACCCGGAGGGAGCGCGTCGGAGAGGCGCGCTCCCTCCGGGGGCTTTGCTCCTAAAGCCCTCTTCCGGGTCGCGTTTCGTTTCATCCGGGCGGTTTTCGGGGCATCGTAAGGAAACGACCCTGAAAACGGGTGCTTTCCTTGCAGACGGCCACGTTTCCTTGCGGCGCGGCGATCTACACCAATTCGCGTATCCCAGCCGCCGGTCCTCATCCTTAAGCTCAGAAAACGTTTGCCCGACGCCCCGATCGCGGCTACTCCAGCGCTGTCACGGACATATAGTTCTTCAATTGTTCCTTGCCGTCCTCGCCGAGACCAGCCGGCAAGATCGGCGTCGTCTCGACGCGCACACGAGGCCGGTTCGGGTCGCGGATTTCCGGATGGGCGGCGCAGACTTCACGCGCGAGGTCGAAGTCATCTTCAGCGCAAAACACTCGCTGGCTGCTACGCATCACCTGCAAGCCGTTGTAATGCGGACACGCTCGCCGGTGCCTATCGGCCTTCATTAACACCCGTTTCCTCTCCGCTTTGATCTGCCCAGATGCCCCCTCGGCATGATGCCGTTCAGTACCGCCCGCGCCCAGCGACCTGTATCGCCTTGACACTTCCGGTGACTCCTTGCGGTCGCCGCGCGGGCCGGCTATACTCGGAGAGTCCTTGCAACTGCGCTCTGACACCCGATGACGCCGCGGAGGTTTGCGCGTGACCAAGACATTCCCGCTCGCCGCCGTCTGTTGTTTCGTGCTGGCCGCGGCGCTCCGTGCGGACGCCCCGCCGGCCGAGCCGCCGGTGGACCCGGCCGTCGCCAAGCTGATCGAGCAGCTCGGCGACGACGACTACCGCGTCCGCGACGAGGCCAGCCGCGCCCTCAAGGCGGCCGGCCCCAAAGTCCTGCCCGCGCTGCACCAGGCGCTCAACAACCCCGACGCCGAGGTCCATCGACGCGTCTACGAGCTTCTGCCCGTCCTCGAAAGCGCGGCCCTGCTCGCCCCCAAGCGCGTCACCTTCAAGACCACCGACAAGCCGATCAAGGACGCCTTCGACGAGCTGATCCGCCAGACCGGCTACCACGTCGAATACAACGTCAACGACCCCAACAAGCTCTACAGCTTCGACTTCAAGGACGTCTCCTTCTGGGAAGCCCTCGACCGGATCAGCAAGTCGTCCGGCCTCGTGATTCAGCAGGGCTACGGCGACGACCACGTCCGTCTCTATCCGCAGGACGGCGCCTCGCCCTACGTCCACTACGCGGGGGCGTTCCGCTTCATGGCCACCGGCTTCAGCCAGTACCGTAACATCGACTTCGGCCAGGCGAACAACCCCGCCAAGACCGAGCCGCGAACCGACAGCCTGACGTTGATGTTTGCGGTGTTTGTGGAGCCGAAAATGGCGATTCTCGGCGTCGGCGAGGCCCACATTGACGCCGCCTATGACAACGAGAAGCACTCGCTGCTCGTCCCCGTCAACCCCAACGAGTTCCTCAACAACCCGTTCGGCGGCCGCCGCTGGACGGCGGGCAAGTACGGCAACGGCAACCGCATGTACACCATGCAGACCCAGGTCAACCTGCAACGGCCGTCCGAGCGGACGACCTCGGTGAAGGTCATTCGCGGCACGATTCCCGCAACGCTGCTGGTGGATCAGAAGGAAACCGTCGTCACCGACAAGCTGGCGGAGGCCAAGGGGACCAAGATCGAGGTCGGCACGACGCAGTTCGTCATCGAGTCCGTGACGGAGATGCCCGGCAAACAGTATCAGATCAAGATGGCGCTGACCGAGGACCTCAAGGACGACCCCAACGATTTTTCCTGGGTGAACTCGCTCTTTCAGCGCATCGAGGTGCAGGACGCGAAGGGAAATCCGATGCAGGTGTTCCAGAGCAACTGGATGAACCAGACGACCAGCCACGTCGAAATGCAGATGACCTACGGCAGTACCAACGGCAAGCCGGAGCCGCCGGCCAAGCTGATCTACCGCACCTGGATCACGCGGCAGGAGAACATTCCGTTCGAGTTCAAGGATTTGCCGCTTCCCTGAATGATGAACGATGAATGATGAATCAAGACGAAAGCCGTGCGATCTGCGAGCGCGGACGAAGGCCTTTGCCCTGAGAGTGGTCCGCGTATACGTTGCGCTGCCTCAAACGCCGGTCGCTCAGGTACTCGGAAAGCAGATGCTTCGGAGCGGCACTTCGGTGGGCGCACACTATCGAGAAGCGATGCGCGCCCGATCCCCGGCCGAGTTCATCAGCAAGATCGAAGCTGGGTTGCAAGAACTCGAAGAAACCGTCTACTGGCTGGAACTGCTCGTGGAAGGTGAAATCGTTCCAGCAAATCGCCTTGCCGACCTTCTGGCGGAGGCGAATGAACTGACGGCGATCCTGGTTGCGTCCGTGAAAACCGCCAAACAGCACCGTTGATCTCTTGATTCATCATTCATCATTCATCATTCATCATTACTCTCTGCTGACCCGCTCGCCCGGCTCGCCGACGCCGATGCGGAAGCACAGCCGCTCGAACTCCTCGGCATAACCGGGGGCTGTGCTGTGCAGGTGTTCGCCCTCCGTGATGAGCCGCAGCCAGTCGTCGCGGACGACGCCGTGCCGGCGCAGCACGCGCTCGAACGGCCGCAGGTCGTGGGCGTAGACGATCAGCAGCTTGTGTTCGTCGAACTGCACCTCCATCGGCTCCGCCGTGGAGATGACAGCCGTTCCGGTGCAGCCGTCGTTGAGCAGCAGGTTCTCGAATTCCAGAAAGCAGCTCTGCGCCACCGGCAAGTCGATGTGTTCGCGGAACAAGTCGCGGTGCGAGGCGCCGTCGCTGGCGTGGCTGGTTTCCAGCACCAGATCGACCACCTCGCCCAGCGGAGTCAACAGATCCAGAAACACCTCGAAGAGCCATTCCTTCGACACGGCCGCGGCCAGGACCGGCACCTTGAGGCCGGCGCGTTCGTCGCGGTAGACTTCGGCGCGAAAGCCCTGGCGCGGCGTCACCGGCACGTCGGGCGCCGGCCGGATGGCGTCGGTCAGCACGAAGTCGCCGTAACGATCCATGCGGAGGTGGGCGGCCAGCTGCTCAGGGGTGACGGATGCGCGTTGGGCCATTGTCTCGGCTCGGAGCCTGAGGGCGGGGTTTTCGATTGCACAACTATAGGCCGCGTTTCGGCGCGGGGCCAGTCGGAAGGAGGGGAGCCGAGTCGCGGGAGCACCGGAGAGGCGAGCCGGGTTGCGTACAGCCCGGAGTGGCGAATCCGTCGTCGCAGGGTCATCCCGGAGATCGACCGAGGACGTAGCGGTGCGGATCGACCTCTTCGCGGAGGAGGCGCAGCTCCTCGGCGGTCGGGAGGACGGTCGTGGATAGTTCCTCGGCGGCGCCGAGGTCGAAGCCGGTGGCGGCGCGGACCTGTTCCAGCGATATGCCGGGGTGCAGACTCAGCAGCTGCATTCGACGGGTGGTTTCGTGGTAGCCGAGGACGGCCAGGTCGGTGATGACACGGTACGGCCCGGTTCGCGGGGGCAGGCCGGCGGCCTCACGAGCGCCGGGGCCGGTCAGGTAGCCCGGCGTGGTCAGGAAGTCGAGCTTTTCCACGAAGCGCCGGCGGTCGTGATGGGTGACGACGAGGATGCGCCAGCAGAGCGAGGCGAGGTCGTTGGCGCCGCCGCTGCCGGGTAGGCGCACCTTGGGCCGGGCGTGGTCGGCGCCGATCATGGTCGAATTGAGATTGCCGTAGGCGTCGATCTGGGCGCCTCCAAGGAAAGTGTAATCGACCATGCCGCGCTGACAGGTTTCCATGATGTCGCACATGCTGGTCGCCATCAGACCGCGATAGAAGGTGCGCGAATCGCCGACGCTGATGGGCATCGTCGGCAGCTGCGGCGCGACGCCGCCGGCCTCGAAGAGGATGACGAGATTCGGGGCGTGGGTGCGCTGGGCCAGCATGGCGGCGGCGCAGGGGACGCCGGTGCCGACGGCGACGGTGCGGCCGTCTTCCAGCGCCCGCGAGGCGCAGCAGATCATCAGCTCCATGGGCGCGAACGTTGATTTCACGGTTCAACTCGGCCGATTTCACGGCCCTGCCCGCCGCCCCGGCGTGATTGTGTTACGGCTCGCCGTGCGGTGCGGGGGGGCGATTTATCAAAGTTTCGTCCACGTCATGCGTCCGGGTCGCAGCTTGCCCCCGTGTACACCTCTGTCGAAGAGCATTCCGTCGCCTTGTTGATACGAGAATGGCGTGTCTAGTATGTAGAACTTCCACAGCGCAAGGACTCCGATTGTCTCACCCGTTTCATACGTGAGGTCACACGCCAGCATATTGCCGTGGGCGTCGACTGCCGAGCGGTGTGCTTCTTGCCCATCATTAAACTCTCCTATCAGGATCGAAGGGGCGAAAGCCCTTGGCGTCATGCTCTGCCACGCCACGACGTTGTAAGAGGCGTCCCGCCACAGCTTCACGACTGCCGTGTTGCTCGCGCTGTCCTGTATCTGGTACTCCTCGCCAAACATGATTCGTCGCTCCCATTACGGCGCAGGCGCGGCGGCGCCAGACGCCCTGGATCAGTGCAACCGCCCTCCGCCGCGGATTTGGCAACGTCGCGGCTTGCTGCTGCTCCATGCGGATTATCCGTCCAGCACGGACAGAATACAAATCATTTCCAGGCTCCCCGGCCGTTGCCTCGATTCGACCGCAAGGCCTCGTGGGAGGATGACGAGATTCGGGGCGTGGGTGCGCTGGGCCAGCATGGCGGCGGCGCAGGGGACGCCGGCGCCGACGGCGGCGGTGCGGCCGTCCTCCAGGGCGCGGGCGGCGCAGCAGATCATCAGCTCCATGGGCGTGAACGTTGATGTCACGGTTCAACTCGGCCGATTTTACGGCCCTGCCCGCCGCCCCGGCGTGATTGTGTTACGGTTCGCCGCGCGGTGCGTGGGCGACTTATCCAATCAGCGTCCACGTCATGCGTCCGGGTTGCAGCTTGCCCCCCTGTACGCCTCTCGCGAAGAGCATTCCGTCGCCTGCGGCAAACGGGTATTCCGTCTCTCCTATGAAGAAGTTCCACAGCGCCATAACTCCGACCGCTTCTCCGGTTACATTCACCTTCTCACACGACAGCGTTGTGAAGTGTACGGGGGTGTGCGATCGAAAGCGCCGGTCCCACCACGCTGTTTATCGGGATCCTCGGGTTGAAAGCCCCTGGCGTCAGGCTCGTCCAGTCGCGGATATCCCAAGAAGCGTTACTGCCCACCCCCACAACCGCCGTGTTCTGCGCCTGTCCTGTATCTGGATCTCGTATATAACGCTCATGATTCGTCCCTCCCAGGGCGACGCTGGTGTGGCGGAGCCCGACGCCTTGGATCCGTGCAGCGCTTCTCCGGCGCCCTTCACCGCGTCATTGGGCAAGGCCGAGGTTCGCTGCTAGAACATGCGGATTATCTGTCCGGCATGGACAAAATGCAAATCATTTCCAGGCTCGCGGAGGGAAATGGGGAGATTTGTTCCCGCGGGGCGCAGTGATCTCGTCGTCGCGACTCTTTTGTCGGCTTCTACCTCCCTTGATGTAACAACAGTTCCTGCCGCCGCAGCTCCTGCATTCGCGGCAGGCCGCCGCACTTGTTCAGGTATTCCGAAAAGTCGCGGACGCCATACATATATTCCTCCAAAAACGACCCAAATTCCACCGGATCGCGCTCCACCTCCAGCCAGCGCCGCAGGTGCATCTCGTCGGAAAAATACTCATACGGCATGTTGCCGGGATAGCTGCCGAAAGGAACTTCACAGACGGCGTCCACGCAGAAGAACGGAATCACCGTGCGGCTGGGGTCGCGGCGGATTTCGTCGTTGGGGATGAGGCGTTCGCAGGTGATGATGAGTTTGCGGGCGGCGCGGGCCAGATCCAGGTCGGCGACGGTTGTGCCGCGGATGCGGCAGTTGCCGTAACGGTCGGCCTCGTGGACGTGGATGGCCGCCACGTCGGGGTACAGGGCCGGCAGTGCGACGAGGCGTTCGCCGGTGAAGGGGCAAGGCGATGACGCGGGCGGCGCTGCGGCGGAACGTGTCGGTGCCGAGCATGTCGCGGGCCGGCAGGAACGGCACACCCATCGCCGCCGCCTTGAGCCGCACGGCCAGGGCGTAGTTGGTCCACTCGACGCAGGGAACCTGGCCGGACTCCAGCACGCGGCGCGGCGTGCGGCGACAGGCCGCGCGCCTCCAGGCCGACGACGTAGGCCACATCGACCGCGGCCAGCGTCATGCCGCGGCCGAGCAGACAGCCGGCGCACAGGATCTGAAAGTCGTGCGTGGCGGTATGGCCGGCGAAGCGGAGCCGCTGCTTGCCCTGGCGTACGATTTCATGGACGACGGCGGTAGGAATCCGAGCACAGCCGAAGCCGCCGACGGCCAGGTAATCGCCGTCGTGGACGAGTCGGGCGACGGCGTCGGCGACGGTGGCGATCTTATCGACGACGGCGCGGGGCTTCGATGCGAAGAAGGCGCGGGCGTGGTCCGCGGAAGGGTCGGCGTACAGGTCGCCTTCGCCGCGGGGGAGGGTGTCCATAACAGTGTTCAGTGTTCAGTGTTCAGTGTTCAGCGATCGGCGCAGCAGGGCTTTCGGCTGAACACTGAACACTGAACACTGAACACTATTTGTTAGCGGTTTTCGTACTCGCGCAACAGCTGCCGGAAGCGGGGGTCAGTGCGGATGGCGTCGAGGTCGTGGTCCTCGCGCATGTAGCGGAAGTCGCGGTAGCCCAGCTCGACGGCGCGGCGCAGCGTCTTGATGGACAGCTCGGCGCGCTTGAGCAGGGCGTAGCTGCAGGCGAGGTTGTAATGGGCCAGCGCGTCGTTGGGCCGCAGCTGCACCAGACGCTTATCGACCTGAAGGCCGTCGGCGAACCGGCCCTTGAGCGTCAGCAGATTGCCCATGATGCGGAGGACGTCCACGTAGTCCGGGTTGCGGGCGAGGACGCCGCTGAAGAAGTCCAGCTCGAAATCGAGCTGGGTTTGGTCGGTGGTGCGGGCCGGCAAGGCGCCGGCGGCGGGCGGCTCGGGGCCTTCGCTGGAGGGTTTGCCTTGGTGCGCCATCGCTTCCCCCTGCGTGAGCGGATGAGCCGGAAGGGCCGACGCACCCAGACGCCGCCCTGCCGGAACTCGTTCTCGATTATAACGGCTGGCGCGGCAAGTGCAAAGGATGTCCTGTCCGTGCACGTCCGCCGCCCAAATCCGCCCCCTTCCGCCGAGCATCACCCCCAAGGATTCGGCCGTTTGCCCAGTGCGCAACGGCGAGGGGCGGGGGCCTTCCCATCGGGAAGGCCCCCGCCCCTCGCTCGAAGCCGCCGGCGTCGGCGACATGAGCGATATCAGCGACCAATCATGGCGCTCATCGCCTCGGTTCACGGCTCTTCGTCCTCTTCGTCCTCGTCCTCGTCGTCGTCCTCGTCGAGGTCGTCATCGTCGAGGTCGTCGTCGAGGTCGTCGTCGAGGTCGTCGTCGTCGAAGTCGTCGTCGTCGAAGTCGTCGTCGAAGTCGTCGTCCTCGTCGAGCTCGTCCTCGTCGTCGAAGTCGTCGTCCTCGTCCTCGTCGTCCTCTTCCTCGTCCTCATCGCGGGCGCGAGGCGCGAATTCCTCGACGGGAACGCCAGGCGTCCGCCACGGGGAGTCCAGCTCCCTCTCCGGCCGGAGGGAGCCAACAGTGTGCCGGCAAACATCAGTGTGTCCTCGATCAAGAGAAAGCAACAGGGATGAGAGGTCGCTTCCTGCGCCCTCTCGTGTTATCGGCGTTGCTCGGTCCCGACTTTTCCCGGCCGCGGCCTTCCGAGCCGGCCGCGCCCCGGATGACCATTCTCTTCGGAAATCCTTGCCCCTTCGGCGTTTCCCGCCGGCGGGAGCGGTACGGGTTGCCTCCAAGGTAATCTCTTCGTAGTGAAGCGGCCCGGCGTTGTCAAGCGGCTGGCGCCGCTCGACAAAGCGGGATGAAAATGAACCCGCCCCGAGCGCGAGCGAGGGGTTTCCGTCAAACCCCTCGCTCGCGCTCGGGGCGGGTAAAAGACGCTCTCACGCCGTCGGCAGCCCCAGCGCTTTTCGCTTCTCCTCGATGAACTGGACGTGATGTGGAATGTGCCGTACGGCCGCCGTCAGCAACCGCTCCAGCGTCATCGGCCCGCGTTCGCTGTGGACGCCGGTGCGCTGCAGCACCGCGTCGGTCTGCTTGCGCAGGATGCGGGCCAGCTGCGACCGCGTTCGTTCGATGATGCGCCAGTTCCTCTTCCAGGTCGCGGTCGTGGTAGGCCAGCGCGGCGGCGAAGCGGTTCTCGTCGGCGCCGATCAGCGGCGGGTTGTCCAGGGCGAGGATGCGCTTGACGCGGTCGGCCAGGATGGGGTCGAAGTCGGCGAGGTGGGCCACGACTTCCAGCGTGCTCCACTTGCCGGCGACCGGCCGGGCCGTCAGCTGCTCGCGGCTCATGCCGGATACGGCCTTGCGCAGCGCCGGCGGGGCCGGCCAGGTATTCGTCGATGAGCTGGGACAGGTTCGCCATGATGCGGCCTCCGGGTGCGACGAGGGTAGGGGCGGGGTAACCCCGCCCCTACAACGGCTTACGGACGCCGCAGCCGTTGTCAACCCGCTTTGCGGGCGCAGTGCTCGCGCAGCACGGCCAGCTGACGGCGGCGATGCGCTTCCGGGGCGTGCGGGTCGAAGTCGGCGCCGTCGCCGACCAGCCGCTGCAGCACCTCGAACGCCGCCAACCGCAGGTCCACGTCGCGCCGCTCCAACGCCTCCAGCAGGTGGGGGACCGCGCTTCGCCGCGCTGCAGCAGCTCGGCCGCGGCGGCCGCCCGGTCGCTGGTCTTCAGCCGTTCGATGAGGCGGTGGATCTTCTCCCGCTCGACGATCTGGTGGATGGCCTCCCGGCTCGCCGCGACCGGCGACGGTCCACCGCGTCGGCGGTGCGACCGGTGCGGGCGGCGTGGGTGGCGGAGGCGGCTCGCCGCGACGACGGGGGCCGTGCGGCGGGCCGACGGAAGCCGCGGCCCAGCGGCGGCGTTGTCGCTGGCGAAGCTCGAGCCGAGGTATTCCTTGATGACCATCGGGTTGCGGACGATCTCCTGCGGCGTGCCGTGCGTCAGCACCTTGCCGCTCGTGAATCACATAAATCCGATCCGTCACGGCGAGAATCGCCTGGACCTGATGGTCGGTGACGAGGATGCCGATGCCCTGGCGCTTGAGGTCGCGGATGATCTGCTGGATGTCGTCGACGGTCTGCGGGTCGATGCCGGCGAACGGCTCGTCGAGGAGGATGATGAGCGGGTCGCAGACGAGACAGCGGGCGATTTCCAGGCGGCGCGTCTCGCCGCCGGACAGCCGGGAGGCGTTGTTCTTGCGGAGGTGGTCGAGGCCGAACTGCTCCAGCACCTCGTCGGTCTTCTGGTAGCGCTCGGCCCGGGTGAGCTTGCGGCCCAGGCTGCGGTAGACCGGCAGCACTTCGAGGATGGCCAGGATGTTTTGTTCGACGGTGAGCTTGCGGAAGACGCTGGTTTGCTGCGGCAGATAGCCCAGGCCCAGACGGGCGCGGCGGTACATCGGCAGCTGGGCGACGTCCTTGCCGTTGAACAGGACGGTGCCGTCGTTGGGCGTGACCTGGCCGGTGATCATGCGGAAGCTGGTGGTCTTGCCGGCGCCGTTCGGCCCGAGCAGGCCGACGACCTCGCCGAGGTCCACCTCGAAGCTGACGCCGTCCACGACCTTCCGGCCGCGGTAGAACTTGATCAGCCCGCGCGTCTCCAGAATGGCCATCGCCGGTCCTCCCTGACCGTAAAGTGAGGAGTGAGGAGCGGGGAGTGAGGAGAAAAGACAGACACAATTGCCTTTTCTCCTCGCTTCCCGCTCCTCACTCCTCACTCTGGTATTACGCCGTCCAATCCTTCCGCTGCCGCGACGACGGGATGCTGAGCATCTTGCGATACTTCGTCACCGTGCGGCGGGCGACGGGATAGCCGGACTCCTGCAGCTTGGTCGACGAGGTCCTCGTCGGACAGCGGATTGGCCTTGTCTTCCTTGTCGATGATCTCCAGCAGCTTCTGCTTGATCGATCTCCCAGGCCACCTCCTCGCCGCTGGCCGTCTGCGTGCCGCCGCCGAAGAAGCGCTTCAGCGGGAAGACGCCGCGCGGCGTCTGCACCCACTTGTCGTCCACCGCCCGGCTCACCGTCGTCACGTGGACGCCCACCTGGTCGGCGATCTGCTGCATCTTCAGCGGCTCGATGTGCTCCGGCCCCTTGTCCAGGAAGGCTCGCTGGTGCTTGATGATCGCCTTCGTCACTTTCTCCAGAGTGCTGCGCCGCTGCTCGATCGACTCCTGGAGCCACTGTCGCCGCCTGGATCTTGCGCTTGAGGTACTCCTTCGTCTTGGGGTCGGCGCCCTTCTCGCGCAGCAGGTCGATGTAACGCCGGCTGATGTAGATGTTCGGCAGCCAGTCGTCGAGCAGCCGCACCGTGTATTCGCCGTCCTCGTTGCGCTCCACGAGGATGTCCGGCACGACGTAGGGAGCGTGTTCGGCGGAGAACTGCGATCCGGGACGCAGGTTGAGGTGCCGCAGCTCCTCGATCGCCTCCTTGATGACGTTCAGGTCGAAGCCGGTGCGCTGCTGGATGGCCGGAGGCGGTTGTGCGCGATGTCCTCCAGGTGGTTGAGGATCAGCACCCGCAGCACGTCGCGGTGCGGCATGTCCGGCGTCAGCTGGAGCAGCAGACATTCCTCCAGGGTCGCGGGCGCCGACGCCGGGCGGGTCGAGCTTCTGGATGATGTGCAGCGCCTCCTCGACCTGGGCCGGCGTGACGCCGTGGTCGTAGCTGGCCGCCAGCTCCTCCAGTCGTCGGCCGGACGGCGCTGGCGGCGCTCGGCGTCGGTCTCGTCGGGCACGCGTCAGAAAGCCGTTGTCGTCGATGTGGGCGATGACGTAGCGGGTCAGCTTGGCCTGATCGGCCGGCAGTGTCGAGGAACGAGAGCTGTTCGCTCAGGTAGTCTTGCAGCGACTGCGGCCGCGACGCCATGTTCTGCATGGCGTCGTGCTTCTTGTCGCCCTCCTCGTCCATGCCGTTGCGCGAGGGGCGATGCTCCTCGTTGAAGTGGTCTTCCCAGTCCTTGCTCAGCGCTTCCAGGCGGTCGAAGTCCAGCTCGTTGGAGCCGCTCTCGTCGATGACCAGCTCGCCGGCGCCGGGGTCGCGCGTGTCTTCCAGCACGGCGGTCTGAACGCCGTCGAATTCCTCGCCTTCGGCGGCGGGCTGCTGCTCGTCGGAGGAGTCGCGCAGTTCCAGGACGGGATTTTCCTGCAATTCCTGCTGGATGCGTTCCTGGAGGGCCATGATCGGCAGCTGCAGGATTTCCATCGACTGGATCATGCGCGGCGCCAGAATCATGTTCTGGGTCATCTTCTGCGCCATGATCGGCGACATGGACATGCTCATGCGTCGTCACCCCGTATCGAGCGATTGCCGGCGCCCGGCGGCTCTCTTCCATTCCCCGTGCCCTCGGAGCCGCGACCGTAAGGGAGCGGTCTTGGTTCCAACCGCTCCCTTACGGTCGCGGCTCCGACGGATTCATCAAAACGTCCGCCGGCCTTCCAGCGCGTCGGCGAGCATCTGGCTGTTGGCGAACTCCAGGCCCGACCCACTAGGCAAACCCCGTGCCAGCCGGGTGATGCGCACCCCGGTCGCGGCCAGCTCGCTGGCCAGGTACAGCGCCGTACCATCGCCTTCCAGGGTGGGGTTGGTCGCCATGATGACCTCCCGCACGCCGCCGGCCCGGACGCGCTGGAGGAGTTGGTCGATGGTCAGCTGCTCCGGGCCCGACGCCGTCCAGCGGCGCCAGCCGGCCGTGCAAGACGTGGTAGAGTCCGCGGTAGGTGGCGGATCGTTCCAGGGCGAACAGGTCGCGCGGCTGCTCGACCACGCACAGCACCGAGGCGTCGCGCGCGGATCGGCGCAGAGGACGCACAGGTCGCCCTCCGTCAGGTTGCAGCACTGCCGACAGGGCCGAACCTCGTCCTTCACGGCCCGCAGGGCGTCGGCCAGGGCCAGCACGTCGGAGCGCCGGGCGGCCAGCAGATGATGCGTCAGGCGCTCGGCCGTCTTGGGGCCGATGCCCGGCAGCTTGCCCAGCTCGCGCATCAGGGCGGCGATGGCTCCGACCGGCTCCGTTTCCACGACGACGACTCCCTCGCGACGGCGGCCCCGTATAGCGAGGCGGCGCGCCCGATTACTAGCTCAGCCCAGGCAGGCCGGGCAGACCGATCCCCGGCGGCAGGCCGAGGCTCGTCGCCATCTTGGCCGTCTCCTCCGCGATCAGCTGGCGCACCTTGGCGATGGCCTGGTTCGTGGCCGCCTGGATGAGGTCTTCCAGCATCTCGCGGTCGCCGCGTCTTCATCACCTCCTCGCTCAGGAGGCATTGCGATCACTTCCAGCCGGCCGTTGACGCGGACCTTGACCATGCCGGCCCCGGCGTCGCCCTCGGCGGTCAACTGCGGCAACCGCTGCTGCAGCTTGTCCATCTCCTCCCGGATGCGCGGGAGATTTCCCATCAGACCGGCGAGCTGGCCGATTCCCTTGAACATGTCAGGCTCCTCGTCCGGTTCCCCGTGCGATCGGCGGACTGGCCGGCGTCTCGCCGAATCCATCGTCCACGCGAACGATCTGCGCCCCCAGCGACTCGACGGCCCGCTGGACCAGCGGCTCCTTCTCCGCCTCGGCGCGGGCGTTGCGACGGGGCCGAGGCGCCGGGACCGGAGCGGCTTCGACGGCCGCGATCGATTTCGGCGCCGTCGAGCCGGACGCGCCCTCGATCTTCACCGTCCAGGGTCGTCCGCTGAGCTTTTTCAGGACCTCCTCGATCTTGGCGAGTCGCGTCGGCTCCTGACAGTGCTCACGAGATTGATTGTAGTCCGCGGGGAAGCGCAATACCAGACTGTTTGGCCCAAGAATTGCTGGAATGCCGGCCTTTTCCAGTTCGTTGGCCAGCAGAGGCCCTACCGACCGCAGAACTTGTGACCAGAGTTCCGGCAGCGATTCCGGTGCGGCGACAGCTCGGCCGGAAGCGGCGTCAACGGCGACGCTCAAAGGCTTTTTTTTTACGCCCTCCGGCGGCGCGGCCGACATGCGGACGCCGTTGCCGCGGGCGGCGGGGGCCGGCGACGACTGGCCGATCATCTGCGCCAGCTGCGCCACCGGCAACAGGTCGCTGAGGCGGCACAGCCGGACCAGGGCCATTTCCACCAGCGTCCGGCCGTGGCTGCTGTCGCGCAGCCGCATCCGCGTCGCGGAGAGCACGTCCAGCCCGGCCAGCACGGCGTCGAGCGTCAGTGCTTTCGCCTGGCGTTCCAGGTCCGGCCGGCAGCGCGACGGCACGCTCAGGTCGCGGGCCTGGTCGCCGGCGCACTGGACCACCATCAGGTCGCGCCAGTAGGCCAGCAGCTGATCGACGAGTTCTCCCATCTGCAAACCGCCCTGCGCCGTCGCATCCAGCAGCGGCGAGCGCCTGGCCCGCCTCGCTTCGCTATGACGGCCTCGGCCAGGGCCAGGACGCGGTCGTCGCCGGCCATGCCGAGCATGCTGCCGCACCTGATCGGCCGTCAGCCGGTCGCCGCCGAAGGCCAGCAGCTGGTCGAGCAGCGACTCGGCGTCGCGCATCGAGCCGCCGGCCCGCCGGGCCACCAGTTCCAGCGCCTCGTCGTCGGCCGCCATGCCCTCGCGCTCGGCGATCGTCTTGAGCTGCGCCAAGATGCGACCGGTCGAAATGCCGGAGAAATCGAAGCGCTGGCAGCGCGACAGGATGGTGATGGGGATCTTCTGCACCTCGGTGGTGGCGAAGATGAATTTGACGTGCGGCGGCGGCTCCTCCAGCGTCTTGAGGAGGGCGTTGAACGCCGCTTTCGACAGCATGTGGACTTCGTCGATGATATAGATCTTGTATCGCGCTCGGGTGGTGTGGGTGCCGATGTTGCTGCGCAGGAGGCGGGCGTCGTCCACGCTGTTGTTGCTGGCGCCGTCGATCTCGATGACATCCACGTCGTCGCCGGCCGTGATGCTCTTGCAGATGTCGCAGACGTTGCAGGGGGTGGGCGTCGGCCCTTTCTCGCAGTTGAGGGCCTTGGCCAGGATGCGGGCGGTGGAGGTCTTGCCGACGCCGCGGGCGCCGGTGAACAGGTAGGCGTGGGCGACGCGATTGCCCTTGAGGGCGTTGACCAGGGCGCGGGCGGCGGCGTCCTGACCGACCAGCTCGTCGAAGGTTTGCGGGCGGTAACGGCGGGCCAGGACGGTGTAGGATTCGTCGGCGGGCGGCGCGTCGGTGGGTGGTTTCTGCTTGGCCATGGTCCGTGGCTCGGTGAATGGCGGCGAGCGGGGGGCGTTAGCCCCCTGATGCTTCCTGCGGTCGCTGACAGGACGCGGAATCAGGGGGCTGACGCCCCCCGCTCGCCGTTGTTCTTGAGAAATGCAGAAACCCGCGGCGCGGCGCCGAGAGAGGCACTCCACTGCACAAGGGTCCGTTGCTTATGGCTGCACCCGTCAAGGCCTGACCAGGTTCACAACTCCCCTTTGCGTGGGACCCCTCCCGGCGTCTCGCCGCGGGCCTGCGTGTTCGCCTATTGGCCCTCCGCCGCCGCGACCACCTGCGTTCGCACGGTCGCCTTGCGGATGATGATCGGGTCTTTCGGCCGGTTGTGGAAGGGCGGGTCGGAGTCTTCCACGACCACCGGCGCCATTAGCATTTTACGCACCTTGTCCAGCCCCACCGTCACTTTTCCGAAAACCGTATAGCTGCCGTCCAGGTACGGAGCCTCCGTCAACATAATATAGAACTTGCAGGCCGCGCTGTCCGGCTCCCGGCCGTGGCTGGCGCCGACCGCGCCGACCTCGTGGTGCAGACTGGCGGCGCCCTCCGGCCGCAGCCAGTAGCCGATGCTGCCGTCCTCGGCGGCGCCCTTGTCCACCGGACAGCCGGCCTCGACGTAGTCTAGCGGATCGTTGGGCGCGTCCGGCGAAACCTCGTGGTGGATGCGGTCGAAGCGCATGCCGTCGTAGTAGCCGGCCTGGATCAGGGCCACGAAATTGCGGACATGGTTGGGCGCCACGTCGGGCCGCAGCTCGATCTCGATCATGCCGTAATCCGTGTCGAGGACGGCGGTATACTGAATGCGTTTGCCGTCGGGCGTGGTGAAGCGGATGTCGTCCCATTTCTGCTTGACGGAGTCGAGCAGCTCGAAGCCGTGCTTGTTGGTGAGCGTCATGTCAGCCGGCGGATTGACGAAGGCCGGCGGGTCGTTGGCGTCGCGGACGGCCTCGGCGAAGGGGTGGAAGAGCGGGTCGGAGGCGGCCGGCGCGACCCGGACGGCCGCCGGCTCCGTTCCGTCGGTGCGGGGTGTGGGTTTCGGATCGCTGTTCGGGGCGACCGACGGGGCGGTCTGGGCGGCGTCGGACTTGGGCGGTTCCGGCTTGGCCGATCCGCCGGAACAGCCGACCGACCCCAGCAACACCGCCGCGACGCCCAAGGCGCCGAACCGGCGCAGGTTCCACAATACCATCATCCTCTCCTTCCGTTCGGCGGAATGAGGGTCCATCCCTCCTCTAAGGGGGCGCGATCCTAGTCTAGCACCGGATTGGAATCAAGCGCGACTGGCGCGGAAACGCACTTCGTCGGAGCCGCGACCGTGAGGGAGCGGGGGGAAGACCGCTCCCTTACGGTCGCGGCTCCGACACGTTACCCGCCGGATCGGGCATGGGTTTTGCTTGCTATGGATTGACTTCGACGTTGGCCAAGGCGGCCGACTTACCGACCCATGATCGAGAAAAGGAACGAGCCATGAAACCCACCATGATTGTCGGCCTGATTCTTACGATTCTGGGCGTCGGCCTGCTCTTCTGGCAGGGCGTCGCCTTCTTCACGACCCGCGAGGCGGTCGCCCAGGCCGGGCCGTTCACCGTGTTCGCTCCCGTTCAGCACGCCGTCTGGCTCGGTCCCATCATCGGCGGCGTCGTCCTGGCCGTGGGCATCGTGCTGCTCCTCGTCGGGGCCGCCAAACGGGCGAGCTAAAGGTTCGTTCAAACGCCAGTTCTCGTTTAGAAGTGGTTTTGCTCTGTCGAAATCCTACCGTTCCCTGGCGAGCGGGGGGAGTCAGCCCCCTGATTCCGCATGGCGTCGCCGACCGGATGCCGAATCAGGGGGCTGACTCCCCCCGCTCGCCAGGATTTCGACGGAGCAAAGTGGTTTCAAAACCAGCCGCGAGCGCGAGCGAGTGGTTCGGCGCCGGCCGCTCGCTTGCGCTCGCGGCTGGTTCGGTCGGTTTTGAAACCGCTTCTTAGCCGCGACCCGGAGGGAAGCGCGTGACTCCCGCGCTCCCCTCCGGGTCGCGGCTCAATGCGTTTTTCATGGACGCTTCTCTTGCGTCGAAGCGGCGAACCCGCCACCATAGCCGATTATCCGCAGCGGAGGATCGGCATGGAAGTCCGCAGCATCGAGGCGATCGTCCGGGCGCTGAACGACGCCGGCGTCCGTTACCTGGTCGCGGGCGGCGTGGCCGTTTGTTCGTCGAGGAGCCGTTCGACTTCGGCAAGGCGTACGCCGCCGCGGCGCACCTGGAAGTGGCCGGCGGACCACCTGCGGAGCCAAGGGAAGCACGCGGCGGGCGGAAACGCCCCTTCTTTGGAGACGCGGGAATGACCCGCCGATAGAACTCCCTCGCTGGCGCTTCGGGCTGGTAGGCGGCCCCGTTCGGCCGGCGAACCTTCGCCGGGCCGGCGGCGTAGGACGGATGCGTGTGGTCCGCCGGCCCCTGGATGAGGCGCCTCCATGGCTCAAGACGTCATTGTCGAAACCCGCAAGCTGACCAAGGTCTACCGCGACTTCTGGGGCCGGCGAAGAAGGACGCCCTCCGCGCCCTCTCCATCGAAATCCATCGCGGCGAGATTTTCGGGCTGCTCGGCCCCAACGGCTCCGGCAAGACCACCACCATCAAGCTCCTCCTCGGCCTTCTCTTCCCCACCGACGGCGAGGCCTTCGTCTTCGGCCAGCCCGCCGCCGACGTGCGCAAGAACGAGCGCATCGGCTACCTGCCGGAGGAGTCGTACCTCTACCGCTTCCTCAACGCCGAGGAGACGCTCGACTTCTACGGCCGGCTCTTCAACATGCCGGCCGGCGTCCGCCAGACCAAGACGCAGGATCTCATCGAGAAAGTCGGCCTCAAGGCCGACCGCAAGCGCATTCTCCGCGAATACTCCAAGGGCATGCGCCAGCGCATCGGCCTGGCCCAGGCCCTCATCAACGACCCCGACCTGGTCATCCTCGACGAGCCGACCTCCGGCCTCGATCCGCTCGGCACGCGCTGGATGAAGAACCTCATCCTCGAGCTGCGCGACCAGGGCAAGACGGTCATCATGTGCAGCCACCGCCTGGAGGACGTGCAGGACGTTTGCGACCGCATCGCCATCCTCAGCGAGGGCGACCTCCAGTCCTACGGCGAAGTCAAGACGCTGCTGCAAGACGTCAACCGCGTCGAGATGCGGGCGAGCGGCCTTCAGCTGACCGACCAGCTGCGCGCCGACCTCGAAGAGGTGCTGCGCAAGCACGGCGGCAAGCTCGACGCCATCGGCCATCCGACCACCACGCTGGAGGATTATTTCCTGCACATCGTCGAGGAGAGCAAGGCGCATCCCGGCCGGCGCTTCCTACCCGGCAAGGACGGCGGCAAGGCCGTGCCCGTCGCGCCGCCCGCGCCGGCCGCGCCGGGATCGACCGACATCAAAGAAACGATGAATGATGAACGATGAATGATGAATGATGAATTTGATTGATTCATCATTCATCGTTCATCATTCATCGTTTTACTTCAGGGACCTCGTTCATGTTTGCCGTTCTGTTCCTGGAACGCGACCCGCTCCGCCTCGCCGACGTTCCGCTGGGACTTTACCACTGGGTCCAGACGGTCGGCGGCTTCGCCATGATCGGCGTCGTCGTCTGGCTGCTCGCCGATTGGGTGCGTCGCCGCCCCGCCGCCCGCAACGCCGTCCCCGCGCCTGCGCGGCTTCGTCAGCGCCTGCCTCGGACTCGCCGCCGCCGCCTACCTCGCCGTCCTGCCGCTCCGGCTCTACGAGACCTTCGAGTTCTGCTTCGGCAGCAGCTTCTTCCCCTCGCCCAACGGCGGCGCCGTCGAGGTCGTCTGGAGGCCGGCCGTGCAGACTTTTGAGAGCGTCTGTCTCTTCATCGGCGGCTTCCTGTGCATCGCCGTGGTGCTGACGCCGTTCGTGCTGAACCTGCTGGCCCTGCGCTGGCGCCGCATCTTCGCCCTGGCCGGCCTCAGCTTCAAGGAAGCGCTGCGGCGCCGCGTCCTGTGGGCCTTCTCCGCCCTCTTGCTCGTCTTCCTGTTCGGCAGCTGGTTCATCTCCGGCCGGGCCAAGCACGAGGACCAGCTCCGCACCTACGTCCAACTCGTCTTCTGGGCCATGACGCCGCTGTTGCTGTTCACCAGCGTCCTGCTGGCCGCCTTCAGCATCCCCGCCGACATCCGCCAGCAGACCATCCATACCGTCCTCACCAAGCCGGTCCAGCGCTTCGAGGTCTATCTCGGCCGCGTCCTCGGCTTCGGCGCCCTGATGTCGCTGGTGCTGCTGGTTCTCAGCGGCGTCAGCCTCCTCTACGTCCTGCGCGGCGTCGATCCCGACTCGGCCGCCGAGAGCCTCAAGGCCCGTTCGCCCCTGTTCGGCATGCTCAGCTTCGAGAACACCGGCGATGCGTCCAAGGGCGTCAACGTCGGCGAGGAGTGGGGCTACCGCAGCTACGTCACCGCTCCGACCGGCGGCGAACCGCCGCAGACGGCCGTCTTCCACTTCGCCGACCTGCCGTCGCGCTGGTGGCCCGCTTGGAGGCAGCCGGCTTGGAGGCGGCCCGCGCGCAGCGGTTGGCCGAGCGCCAGGCCGAGGTGGCATACGATGCCCAACGGCAGCCGAACACCCCGCCGTCCGAGGCGACGCAGCAGAAGGAGCAGCAGATCGCGGAGGAGTCGAGGCAGTTGGATGCCGGTGCCGAGGCGCAGGCGGAGAAGCAGCGCGCGACCGACGCGCTACAGAAGGCCGCGAAGGCCGCGCCGCAGGACCAGGCGAAGGCGCAGCGCGAGGCGGCGGACGCCCTACGCGGCCTGGCCAACAGACTGGCCGACCTCGACACGATCCGCTGCGAGTTCAATTTCGCCATTTACCGGGCCTATAAAGGTGAAAAGGAGGCCCGCGGCATCGGCTGCGCCTTCACCTTCCAGACCTGGCGCTTCGACCCCGACAAGCTCGACGAGTACCGCAAGAAGCGCAAGGACGAGCGCAACCAGCCCAACCACCCGTCCGACCTGGCCATCGACGACAAGCTGGCCGAGACTTACGGCTACTACGAGATCGACAGCCTGCCGGTGACGAACTTCCACACGATGACCCGCGACCTGCCGGGCGGTCTGTTCAAGAACGCCGAGCAGTCCGATCCGCAACGGAGGGAATACCTCGACCTGCGCGGCTTCAAGCCCGCGCCGCTGGAAGTGCGCGTCCGCTGCTTGGACAAGCAGGAATACGTGGGCATGGCCCGCTACGACATGTACCTGCGCAGGACGACCCCGGCGCGAAGACCGAAGCGGTGGCCTTCGCCGTCAACTTCCTCAAAGGGGCGACCGGCCTGTGGATGCGCTTGGTCCTGATCATCGCCGTCGCCGTCGCCCTGAGCACCTACCTGAGCAATGTCATCACCCTGCTCGTGGCCCTGATGCTCTACGTCGGCGGCATCTTCCGCGAGTTCATCTATTCGGTCGTCGCCGGCAAGAACGTCGGCGGCGGGCCGCTTCAGTCGTTCTTCGCCGTGGTCGGCCGCCAGGTCGGCGTCGGGCCGCAGGAACGGTCGCCCACCCTCGTCTACGAAGGCGTCGGCTGGAGCCTGTTCCAGCACGACACCTCGAACCTGGAACAGACCACCTCCCGTTACATCTTCGGCGCCTTCGACCCGATCTTCCGCTGGGTCATGGGTCGCGTGTTCGACCTGATCCCCGACGTGGACCGTTTCGATCTGACGCTGTTCGTGGCGGAAGGCTTTGACATATCGTTGGGCCAGCTGCTCACGACGCTGATCGTGCTGATCGGCTACCTGCTGCCCTGGGCCGTGCTGGCGTATTACCTGCTGAAATGGCGCGAGATCGCTTCCAACACCTGACCGCGAAGAGGGAGTGCAGTCCATGTCGGACATCCTGTGGCAGGTCGCTTTCGCGGCGGGCGCCGTCGTCCTCGTGGCGTGGTTCGTCCTCACCCATGTGTTCTTCCGGTCCATCGCCCGCTTCGTCTCCTCGACCTTCCTGGGCCGAGGCGCCTCGACGGCCGTGGCGGAAGCGGTCGCCAAGAAGGCGATTTACGGCGTCGCCATCGTCTTTTTATTCACCTACGCCTACGTCTGGCGCACCCACGTCGTGGACGCCCAGGGCCAGAAGTTCGCCGTGCGCGAGCAGAGCCACGGCGACGTCCACCTGACCGGCGCGCTGGTCCGCCTCGGCCTGGGCGGCTTCCGCGGGGTCACCACCTGCTATCTGTGGAACCTCGCCATGGACAAGCAGATGAAGAACCAGCTCAACGAGCTGGAGGTCATCGTCGGCTGGCTGACCGAGCTGCAGCCGCACTTCAACACGCCCTGGCTCTTCCAGAGCTGGAACCTCGCCTATAACGTCTCCAACAAGACGGACCAGCCCAGCGACAAGTATTTCTGGATCAGCCGCGGCGCCCAGCTGCTGGCCAGCGGCGAGCGCCAGA
This sequence comes from uncultured Planctomycetaceae bacterium, assembly GCA_963771935.1. GTDB lineage: Bacteria > Planctomycetota > Planctomycetia > Gemmatales > Gemmataceae > UBA4732. The sequence goes on from CAVYVK010000011.1 coordinate 1,617,028, forward strand.
ACGAGGACGACCCGGACCTGCGCTTCGAGCTGGGCACGACCTACCAGCACAAGATCTGCCAGAGCGACGAGACCAACTACCACCGCTCGCTGTTCCAGCTGAGCCTCATTCCGCCCAACGAGCGCGACCCGGCCCGCTTCCAGGTCAAAGGCGACAAGCGCAAGATCAACTACGATGAGTTCGTGAAGTTCTGCGAGGAGCATCCGCAGCTGATCCGCCGGCTGCGCGAAGGCATCCACAAGGACTCCCTGTACGAACAGCACCGTCTGTTCACCTGCGCCACGCCGGAGGAGGTGGTGCGGTTCCTGGCGGACAACTTCCGCGTGCCGTCGCTGTACCCGGAGGCGAAGCCGACGCCGGCGGGCGCCGACTGGGTCGCCGACCCCAACCGCACGTTGGACTCCGTCGCGCTGGAGCGCTTCCCCGTACTGCCGCCGCCGCGGGCCTATCCGAGCGGCTCACCCCTGCACCTTTTCCTGCCCTACGACGAGATGGACAAGGGCGATCTCACCGAAGAGTCGGCCAAGGGGAACCTGGACGACTGGGATGCGTTCCTGGTCGCCCGCGCCTGGTACAGCTACGCCCAGGAGCCAGTTCCCGCTCCCGGCCCCATGCCGGGCGAAAGCGAGCCGATCGTGGACCGGGTGCGCCAGCGCTTGCCGCGGCACATGGAAACCATCATCTTCCGCCAATACCCGGCGCGGCGCAAAGTTACATCGCCGAGCGTCTGGAGGAGGAAGGTTGGTTCGACGACGAGGGCTGGTCCACCAAGGGGCCGGAGTGGTTCACGGCGGTGATCGGCTCCGGCCGCAACTGGGCCGCCAACGCCTGGGGCGAGGCGGCCAAGATGTGGCAGGCGCACGGGCGAGCGCAACCACCTCCTGCTGTCGAAGCCGGAGGACGAGGTCAACCTCCGCGACCAGGCGGCGAAGTACCGCACGGCCCGGCATCTGTCCATCGACATGCCCCTGCCGCCGTCCGAGAGCAACGAGGGCTTGAAAGAGGGGTGGAGGGCCGCGCGGTTCGTCTTCCTCTACGACGCCAGCCGCCACGTCAGCGCGTTCTCGCGCAACTACAACCGGGCGCAGGTGGAGCAGGATCCCCAGACGGTTCGGCGCGGGCGCTGTTCTACAAGGCGCAGGGGTACGCCCTGATCGGCTCGACGGAGAAGTCGCTGCAAACGTATCAGCAGCCCGATCCCGGTTCGCACCCGGAGGACGCGAACAAGCGGCCGATCCTGGAGGGGCTGAGCGCGCTGGACGCCTGGGCCAAGATCCTTAAGGAACACAACGATTTCCGGCAGGACGACCTGATTGCGGAGGAGTCGTACGAGATCGAGCTGGATTACCTGGACGTACTCAACCGCGCCTTGCCCGGCAACGAGATGAAGGCGCAGCTCGGGGCGGCGTCGCTGGTCGGCGCCGGCGGCTTGCAGAACGCGGCGGGGCTGCTGGCGGCGCTCTACCCGACCGACCTGCCGGCGCTGGCGCTGACCCAAGGCCCGTTCGACCGGATGGAGGACGACCAGAAGACGCCGTGGATTTCGGAGCTCGTCAAGAGGCGCGTGATGGATCGGCGCCGCACCTACCAGCCGCGCAAGAAGGACACGGTGGAAAGCGGGTCCGCCCCCGCGGCGAAGCCCGTGCAGCCGCCGGGTCCGCCGCCGGCCGGCTCGGTCCCCGGCAAGTCCTGATCGGAGGGGCGCCGCATGGCCGACGTGGTCCTGAGCGTGCTGGCCCACCCGGACGATGCAGAGTTCCTGTGCGCCGGCGTCCTGATCCGGCTGGCGCGGGAGCAGGGTTGGCGCGTCCACGTCACCAGCATGACGCCGGGCGACTGCGGTTCCGCCGAGCGGCCGCCGGAGGAGATCGCGGCGATCCGCCGGGCCGAGGCCGCCCGCGCCGCCGGCCTCATCGGCGCCGTCTATCACTGCCTCGAGGAGCGCGACCTGCGCCTCTTCTACGAGGAACGGCCGCTGGAGCGCGTGACGCGGCTGCTGCGCCAGGTGCGGCCGCGCCTCGTCCTTACGCACAGCCCCGCCGACTACATGATGGACCACGAAACGACCAGCACGCTGGTGCGCGCCGCGACGTTCGGCGCGCCGGCGCCCAACTTCTTCCGCGAACACGGCCACGAACCACCGTTAGATCACATTCCCCATCTGTATTATTGCGATCCGATTGAGGGCAAGGACGCGCTGGGCCGCGAGGTCGAAGCCGAGTTCTGCGTGGACGTGAGCGGCGTGATCGACGCCAAGGGCGCCATGCTGGCCGCTCACGCCAGCCAGCGCGACTGGCTGCTGCGGCACCACGGCATGGATCAGTACGTCGAGTCGATGCGCGCCTGGTGCGCCCGCCGCGGCCGGCGGATCGGCGCGGCGTTCGCCGAGGGGTTTCGGCAGCACCTGGGGCATAGTTATCCGCAGGAGAATCTGCTGGCGGCACTGCTGGGCGGGCGCGCCCCCGTTTAGCCGCGACCCGAAGGGGAGCGCTCCGAACAAGCGCTCCCCTTCGGGTCGCGGCTAAACGGGAACTTGTTACTCGACGAATCCTTAATACTTTTTCGGCAGCCTTTGCAGCGCCTCGCGGAACTCGGCGGCCGTCTGGAAGCGCTCGTTCGGGTCGCGCGCCACGGCTTTGAGGAGGAACGCGACCGCCTGGTCGTCCAGTTTGGGGTTCAGCTCGCGCGGGTTGCGGGGCGGCGTGTTCATGTGATTAAACAGCGTTTGTTGCGACGTGGCCTTCTCCCACGGCAGACCGTGCGTGAACATCTCGTAGGCCGTCACGCCTAACGCGAACAGATCGACGCGATGGTCCGTCGTCACGCGCCGGATCAGCTCCGGCGCCAGGTAGTCGGTCGTGCCGGTGCGATTGCCCGGTTTGCAGAACTCCGGCTTGTTCGGGATGGTCAGGCCGAAGTCGATCAGCTTGACTACGTTCTCGCGGTCCACCATGACGTTGCGCGGGCAGATGTCGCGGTGCAGGTAGCCCAGGCCGTGGACGTACTCCAAGGCGTCGGCGAGCTGCGCGAGGTAGTTGATGCGGTTGCCGTCGAGGCGCGGGCTGCGCGTCTCCACCAGCAGGTTGAGGCCGTCGCCTTCGATCAGCTCCATGACGAGGAACGGGTCGCCCTGGTGGCTGATGCCATATTCCAGCGTGCGGACGATGTTCTTGTGGCGGAGGCCGACGCAGATTTCGCCTTCGGGCGGCTTCTTGGCGCCGGGGAAGCGGGCCTCGAACTTGGCCGTCTTCACCTTGTCGAGGATCTTCAGGCAGACGGTGCGGCCCAACGTCTTGTCGCGCGCCTTCCACACCTTGGACATGCTGCCCTGGCCGGTGCGGTTGACCAGATCGAAGCGCTTGACCATGTCCACGCGCTTCATGGCGCTCTTGGGCTTTTTTGCGAACAACTGCTTCAGCTTGGCCAGGAAGCTCATGCCGCCCTCGTCTCAGGATTCGTCCCAAAACCAGATCCCCGTTTAGCCGCGACCCGAAGGGGAGCGCGTCCGCAGAGCGCTCCCCTTCGGGTCGCGGCTAAAGAGATTCCGGAACGATTCCTTAATGCTCGCAATAGTCGATGATCTTGGCCACTTCGGTGCGCAGGTCGCGGCGCGGCACGATGCGGTCGATGAAGCCGTGTTGCAGCAGGAACTCGCTGGTCTGGAAGCCTTCCGGCAGGGCCAGGCGCACGGTGTTCCAGATGGTCCGCTCGCCGGCGAAGCCGATCTTGGCGCCCGGCTCGGCCAAGGTCACGTCGCCCTGCAAGGCGAAGCTGGCGGCCACGCCGCCCATCGTCGGATTGGTCAGGATCGACACGTACAGACCGCCGGCCGTGTCGTAACGGCCCAGCGCCGCCGACACCTTGGCCATCTGCATCAACGACAGGATGCCCTCCTGCATCCGGGCGCCGCCGCCCGAGCCGCTCACGAAGATCAACGGCAACTGCAGCCGCGTCGCCTCCTCGGCCGCGCGCGTCAGCTTCTCACCGACCACCGAACCCATGCTGCCGGCCATGAACGCGAAGTCGGTGACGCCGAAGACCACCGGCCGGCCGCGGATGAAGCCGCGGCCGACCACCGCCGCGTCCGGCATCCCGGTCGTGGCCTGCTGCGCCTTGAGCCGTTCCGCGTAGCCGATGCGGTCCTTGAAGCCCAGCGGGTCGCACGGCGCCAGGTCGGTGAACCACTCCTCGAAGCTCTCCTCGTCGAGCAGCTGGGCGATCCGCTCGCGGGCCGGCAGGTAGAAGTGATACTCGCACTCCGGACAGACGTTGAGCCGGCTCTCGGCCTCTTTACGAAAGACCGTGGCCTTGCACTGGGGACAGCGAATCCACAGCCCTTCAGGCACGCCGCGCTTCGGACGGCCGGAGGTCGCCATGGTCGGTTTGGCCTCGTTGTTTCAACCGTTTCAATCGTTTCAATCCGCCCCACGGATCGCGCGGGGAAGCCCGCTCCGGGACGCGCCGGTTTGGTCCCGTCCTCCGCTCATTAAAACGCATCAGAACCGCGCCGGCTAGAGGGGTCAAGTCCTATTGTAAGCGGCGCCTGCTCCAAGCGGCCACGGCGAGCGGCCGGCGTGAGCCGGCTGATGTGGTTGCATCAGCCGGCTCACGCCGGCCGCTCGCCTATAATGACCCTAGCCCATTCGCTCCCGTCCCTCCGAGGAGTTTCCCCATGCGCCGCGCCGTTGTCATCGACGCCGTCCGCACCCCGATCGGCCGCGCCCACGCCGAGAAGGGCATCTACCGCGACGTGCGGGCCGACGACCTGTCGGCCGACCTGATGCAGGCGCTGGTGGACCGCGTCGGCATCTCCGCTTCGGAGATCGAAGACATCCAGTGGGGCTGCGTCAAGCAGCAGGGCGAGCAGGGCTACGACGTCGCCCGCATGGCCGCCCTGATCGCCGGCCTGCCGCTCGAGGTCGGCGGCGTGACGGTCAACCGCAACTGCGGCTCCAGCCTCCAGGCCATCAACCAGGCCGCCCAGAGCATCGCCGCCGAGTGCGAGGACGTGCAGATCGCCGGCGGCGTCGAACACATGCACCACATCCCGATGGAGGCCGGCTTCGACGCCAGCCCGCGCCTCTACTACCGATCACAGCCCCGCCGTGATGAACATGGGCCTGACGGCCGAGAACCTGGCCCTGCGCTACCGCATCGGCCGCCGCGAACAGGACGAGTTCGCCCTGCGCAGCCACCGCCGTGCCGCCGAGGCGACCGACTCCGGCGCTGTTCTCGAAGGAAGATCATCCCGACCTGGGGCCGCGACGAGGAGGGGCGGCGCAAGGTGATGACGGAGGACCAGTGCATCCGCCGCGACACGAGCCTGGAGGCGCTGGCGGCGCTGAAGCCGGCGTTCATGCCGGAAGGCGGCACGGTGACGGCCGGCAACTCCAGTCCGCTCAACGTCGGCGCGGCCGCCCTGCTCATCATGTCGGAGGAGCGGGCGAAGGAGCTGGGCCTGAAGCCGAAGGTGCGCATCCGGGCGATGGCGGTGGCCGGCGTCGATCCATCGGTGATGGGCATCGGCCCCGTGCCGGCGACGCACAAGGCGCTGGAGCGGGCCGGGCTGAAGCTGGAGGACATCGACCTGATCGAGATCAACGAGGCGTTCGCGGCGCAGACGCTGGCGGTGATGAAGCTGCTGAAGGCGGACCCGGAGAAGGTGAACGTCCGCGGCGGCGCCGATCGCCATCGGCCATCCGCTCGGCGCCAGCGGGGCGCGCATCGCCACGACGCTGATCCATGCGATGATGGACCGCAAGGCGCAGCTCGGCCTGGCGACGATGTGCATCGGCGCGGGGCAGGGAATCGCGACGATTTTCGAGGCGGTCTGAAGCATTTCACCGCGGAGAACGCGGAGAGCGCGGAGAAAAGACAAAGGGATTTATTTCCCTGTCTTTTCTCCGCGCTCTCCGCGCTGAGAATCGTTTACGGAGCCTACCGCGCCTGCAGCGCGTTCCTTCGCCGCTGGTATTCGCGCAGCATCTTCTCGTTGGCTGTCTGATCGTCGGCGCCGCGCAGACGGCTGATCTGAAACGCCAGCCAGACAAAGCTGGCGACCGCGACGGCCAGCGCCAGGGCGTTCATTTCCTTTTTCAGCAGCGTGTCATACAGGCCGTGCAGCACCATCGGCACGGACACGACAGCGATGGCGCACACGATCCAATCGTACCAGTGCATGGGCTGCTGAAACAGGCGTTGCCTCCGATGGATCGTGATGGCGGCCGAGCCGGTCCACAGGGCGTGCAGAGCGACGCAGGAGATGTTGCGCACGAAATAGATGCCGGCGCCGCTGACGCCGTTGTAGAAACCGCTCGCGTAGATGACCGCTTCCGCCAGGCCGAAGCCGGCGCCCGACGCCAGGCCCCAGAGATAGGCACCGCGCCACGATTGGCCGTTGGGCCGGCGATAGATGAAGATCACGGGCAGCGCCTTGCAAATCTCCTCGCACAGGCCGACGCCGAACGTGAACCCCAGCAGACTGAGAATAATGTTGGAACTCGGATCGCTCGCCGCGCGGTACGAGAAACCGATCAACCAAACGATGTAAAACAGTAGGCCGGTGATACTGGTCGGGATGACGATGAAGTGCTGCGACCACTCCGCCGCGGCCTGCACGCAAAACAACAGCAGTAGTCCGGCCGTGGCGGTGAACACCCCCACGAGGAGCAGATGTTGCGGCCGCGCCGAGCCATCGGTGCTCAAGGCCAGCAGGAAGAGAAAAAACAGCACGGCGGCGCCGGCGGTGAGCAGCCAGTGGCCAAATGTGTTGCGCGGAAGCCAGGCGCCGACCAGCTTGTGGTCGGGCAGCGCGGCGAAGATTTTTTCCAGAACGCCTTTGCTGCCTTGCTCGTCATCCTCTATCTGTTCGATGTGCGCCTGAGCGTCCGCCGGCGCCTGTTCGATTGTTTCGATCACCCGCTCCCGGAGGTCCAACTCCTCCGTTTTTTGCAGCAGCGACACGGCCAGGGGAATCAGGGACAACACCAGGAGCCAATGCAGATGTCGCAGCCAGAACGGTGGGTCGTTGGTGGTCAGCGGCGGCAGGGATTGCAGAGGCGCGCCGCGGCCGGTGCTGGTTCGGAGCGATGGAGTCGGGTTGCGGCGCGGCGGTCGTTCGACGGTGCGCTCCGGCGGTTCGGCGTCTTCGGGCGGGGCCGGCGTTTCTTGCTCGACGGGAAGCGGTCCCACGTCCTCCCCGCAAGAGCGCCGCGGCGATGTCGTCGGGCGAACCGATCATCAACTCCGTGCCGCACGCCGGGCACGGAAGCGTCCGACCGACCAGGGCGTCCTTCGCCTTGAGCCGCTTGCCGCAGCCCTGGCAGGTGATGGAAATAGGCATGAACGCTCCCTGGCATGGCATCGGAGGAACCGAGTCCACCGGGTTCGGGGGGTGTGACTGAAGGAAAGCGGGTTCCGTCGTTAGGTAAGGGAATTCTACCCATTGCCGCACAACATGCAATCGTAACTTTGCCCGTCATATCCCCGTTTGCAGAGAGCAATGCAGCGCGGAGAACGCCGAGAGCGCGGAGAAAAGACAGCAGGATGAACTGCTGTCTTTTCTCCGCGCTCTCGGCGTTCTCCGCGGTGAAGAAGGATTTGCGGCGGCAGGATTTGAACCTGCGACCTCCAGGTTATGAGCCTGGCGAGCTGCCACTGCTCCACGCCGCGCCTGGTGAGAGCCGCCTGGTCCTGTCGCGCTAGCTCGGCCTGAGCAAGCGGCTCCACAGGTTCATTCTTCGTTCCTTCACGCGGCAGGTCAAGGCCGACCGCGAAAAAAACCGCCTTGTCGCTCCCCCCCGCTCTGCCAGAATGACCCTTTGCCCTTCGGAACGGGGACCGCACGATGGCGACCGCCGCCAAGCCCAAACAGGAATGGTCGCCGCGCCTCTGGCACGGGGCCGACCTGTACGCCTGGCTGCGCCTCCTCGTTCGCAACCAGGCCGCCGTTCACCCCCCCTACTGGCACATCGCCGCCGTCGCCACCGTCGCCAGTCTCATGAACAGCACGCTCCGCCTGCTGACCGACGCGGCCTATGGCGGCCGGATCGAGCGCACGCCGATCCGCGAGGCGCCGCTGTTCATCGTCGGCCACTGGCGCACCGGCACCACGCTCCTGCATGAGCTGCTCATCCTCGACCCGCGCCACACCTTCCCCACGACGTTCCAGTGCCTCGTCCCGCACCACTGGCTGCTCACCGAGCGCGTCTTTCCCCGCCTCTTCTGGTTCCTGATGCCGTCGCATCGGCCGATGGACAACATGGAGACGGGCTGGAATCGGCCGCAGGAAGACGAGTTCGCCCTGGCCGTCCTCGGCCAGCCGTCGCCGTACCTGACGATCGCCTTCCCCAACCACCCGCCGCAAGACCAGGAGGCTTTCGACCTCGAACGGCTGTCGCCCCGTGCGCGGGCCGCCTGGAAGCGCGGCTTTCTCCACTTCCTCCGCGGCCTGACGTTCAAGGACCCGCGCCGTCTCGTCCTCAAATCGCCGACGCACAGCTTCCGCATCAAGACGCTCCTGGAACTGTTCCCCGACGCCCGCTTCGTCCACATCGTCCGCGACCCGCACGTCGTCTTCTCGTCCACGGTCAATCTGTGGAAGTCGCTCTACCGCAACCACGGCCTGCAAACGCCCACCTTCGCCGGCCTCGAAGAATACGTCTTCGAGACCTTCAGTCGCCTTTATGCGAAGCTGGAGGAGGGCAAGCGTCTGGTCGCGCCGGGCCGGTTCCACGAGCTGCGTTACGAGGACCTGATCCGCGACCCGGAAGGGCAAATGCGGCTGCTGTATGACTGTCTCGGCCTGGACGGCTTCGACGCGGCGCTGCCGCGCATCCAGCAATACCTGCAAGACCACGCGGGATACCAGACGAACCGCTACCCCTCACTGGCGCCGGAACTGCGAGCGGAGATCGGGCAGCGCTGGGGGGCCGTCATCGAACGGTATGGGTACGAGAAGGAAAAGGAAGGACCGGGATAGGCGAGCGGCGAGGTTTATCTCCACCGTTTCAAAGCGGTTTGCAAAACCAGCCCCGAGCGCGAGCGAGGGGGTCGGCGCCGACCCCCTCGCTCGCGCTCGGGGCTGGTAGGGAAGGTTTTCCCCTCGCGCCCTCGTGCCCGAGGAGGCGACACGGCCTCTAGCGTCGCCATCCCTCGGGCGGGCCTTCGACCTTCAACCTTCTTTTCCTCTCCGGTTTTCCGAGCATCAGGCCGCCGAGGGCCGCCGCCCAAAGATACGGCGCCGCCGTCGGCGTCGGCGCCGATCGTGCCGCGCTCGACCAGAGGACGCTGGCCGTTGTTCGCCGCGCCGGCCGCGGCCGGTCGCCCGGCCGGAGGCGGCCCGTTCCCGGTTTCCAGCGCTTCGAGGAAAAGGAGCCTCGAGCGCCTCCAGGCGCGCTTCCTCTTTCCCGGGGGCCGGTTCTCCCATGGGAGCAGGGGTCGGGGTAGGGGCCGGCGCAGGGGCGCGGATTTGGAAGGGGCATGAGGGTGATTGGCGAGCCACAGCCGGAGGGCGTCGTCGCCGCCGTATTCCCAGACGGCCTGCGGATCGTTGGGGAACTCGTCGGCCACGAACTGCGCCCAGGCCGCGCGGGCTGCCGCCGTCCCTGCCGCGTCGGCCGGCGTCACGTCGTTGCCGCCGGAGGAGTCCGTGTCCAGCGCCAGCAGGTTGGCGCCGGCCTCGGCGGTCTGCGACGTCGCCAAACCGAACGTCAGCTGGCTGGTACTCTGGAACGACGCCGTCCGGCCCGTCGCCGTCTCCCCGACGTCGGCCGACGCCACGGACTGGCTGACGACTGCCGTCGATGAGGTCGCCGGGACCGCCGCTGAAACCGTGAACTCCGTCCCGGTCAGCTCGGTCAGCTTCGGAATGGTCGTGTCGTCCAGAACGATCGTCACCGTCACTCTGTCCGGGCTGATGGTGATGGTCAAATAACCGGGCGGGTTGTTGGGGTTGAATCGCTCCAGCTGCCCCGTGTCCGGGTCCAGGTACAGGATGACGGGGACCGTGCCCGGAGGCACGACGGCCGGGAACGAAACCGTAATGAACGCGCGGTCTCCGGGACTCAGGTTGAATTCGCGGAAGTCGAAAGCGGCCAGGATCTGGACGGTGCCCTGTGGCGCCGGAGGTAAAATCGGGTTCAGGAGCTTGGCGGCCAGCAGCTCTCCCCCCGTCCCGGCGCCGGCCGCCCGCACCAGCGTGACGGTCGTGGAGTCCCCAGTGACCGGATCGGTGACGGTGACCGTGGCCGTCTGGCCCGGCTGGACGTCCACGGCGACGACCGAGCCGAAGCTGGCCGGCAGCACGGGTACGATGATGTCGCCGGACGTCGTGCTGCCGGAAGAGTCGGCGACGAGGACGGACGCGGTGAAATTGCCCTCGCTGGCGTAGGAGTGACTGCTGCTGAACGTGTCCACGCCCGCCGCCAGGGTCAGTATCGTGTCGGGGGAATTGTCGCCCCAGTCGATGAGGACGGTGTGCGCTTCGTCCGTCCCCGTGTCGGCGAAGGCGCCGTTGAGCGTGGTCGGCAGGCCTCCCGGGGTCGCCAGTCCGCCAAGGCTTAGCTCCAGGTCGTCAGGGGTGGGGCTTTCCTGGACGCCCTGCGCGGCGATGATCGACCCCTGAAGGTCGAAAACGCCGTCGTGGTCCGGGTCATTGACGGACACGGCGAGGTCCACCGCGCCCGTGTCGGATTTCACCAGGCTGTCCGTCTCCAGGACGATGCTGTCAGCGGCCTGGAGGACCACGTCGCCGCCGGTGGACTCAAGGGTGACGCCGGAGAGGACCGTGATGTCTTCCTCGGGCGAATCGCTGGCGCCGCTTTCGGCCGTCGCGACGGCCAACGTCCCGGCGCTGGTGACGTCCGCCTCGAAGGTGATCGGGCCGGCCGTCACGACGGTCAATGGTCCATCGGTGACGACCTCCGCCTCGAAGGTGATCGGGCCGGCCCCCGCGACGGTCAGCATACCGTCGGTGGCGACGTCCGCCGCGAAGGTGATCGGGCCGGCCGCGCTTAGGACCGTCGGGCCGCCGTTCAACGAGGAGGTCAAGCCGTCCACGTCGGCGATGGTCAGCGCGCCGGCGTTCTCGACGTCTACCAAGCCGGAGGCGTTCTCAAACGCCAGGTTGGTGGTGCTGGTGAGCAATCCGCCGTCGTCGCCGATGCCCTCTCCAGCCACGAGGGCCAGGTTCTCCACCTCCAGGCCGGCGCCTGTCGCTTCGTTGATGTCGGCGCTGGTGAGCAGCACCAGGGTGTTCCAGCCTGCCGAGGAATCCGAGAGCGATCCGGAGATCGTGACGTCGCCCGTGAAGCCCGCGCCGCCGATCGACAGGACGCCGGCCGTGATCGTATCCAGGTCGGCCTGGGAGAAGGCCAGGTCGGCCTGGGACAGGGAAGGAGTCTCTGTGCCTCCCCCGGAACTCCCTGTGCCTTCCCCGGAGCTGGCGACGCCCACATCAATGCCCAGCGACGGGGTAAACGGCTGTAGCGCGACGGCCCCAGCGCTGATCGGCCCGGCAGACAGGCTCATCGCGTCGGCGGTCAGCGTCACGGCGCCGCCGCTGATGGAGGGAGCCGAATCCGGACTCGGATCCAGGATCAGTTCTTGGCCGGGGGCGTTCACCGTCAGGTCCACGGGTGCGGAGCCGGCCGACACGTCGAAATCCACGGTCAGAGAACCGCCGGCGACAATGGAGATGGGGGCGTTGGTGGTAGTGACGCCTATATTGATGTCGTTTTGGACGCCGAGCGTCAAGGCGGTCGAATCGACAAAAGCGACGGCGCCGCCGGTATATCCGTCGCTGACGGCGCTGTCCGCCAGAACGTCCACCGCGTTGCCAGGGTCCGTCAGAATGAAAGAGCCGGCGCCGTCGAGCATCAGCTGAGAAGCCTGAATCGGCGCCGCCTGTGTCACCGGCCCGCCGGCGGTCAGCGAGACGAACCCTCCGTCGGCGCCATTGCTCGCATCGACGCCTCCGTTCAGAGCCACGGCGCCGCCGGCCTGAATCGAGATGAAGCCGCTGAACTCGGTCAGCGATTGGGCGGTCAGCGCGCCGCCGGCCTGCAGGTTGATCGTCTCGGTGGGGGCGGCGTCCAGATTGCCGAGGTCCAGGCTGCCGCTCGCCTGGAAGAAGAAAGATCCAGGCCCCTCGGAATCAAGGATTAGGGTATTCGATGGGTTTGCGAAGGTTATGTCGCCCTGGTTGGCGTGGAACGCCACGGAGTTGCTGCCCAGGTTGAGCGGGCCGTTCAGATCGTTGAAGATGATGGAGGTCTGGGCGGTGATATTGAGGCCGTCCATGGCGCCGACCATGGCCAGGGCGGAGTCGGAAAGCGTCTCGGGCTGGTTGCCGCCCTTGCCGCCGTCGCTGGTGGAGATGACGCCCCCATTCGAGACGAGGGTGTTGTCGAGGCTGCCGGCGCCGAAGGCGGCGTGGAGGATGTTGATCGTGGTGGCCGGGGCAAGCCGGTCCTCTAACCGCTCCAGCTCCAGCCGAACCGTTCGCCGCTTCGCCGGACGCCGGCGCCGTTCAGCGAGGGTCCGAAGCAGTTCGTCCAGCCAACCGCCCTGTCCAGCCTCATTCATGGGCAGCGCTCACGGGTTGAAAGGATCGCGGTTCGAGACGCCAGCCGTTTCTTCTCAACCGAATGAGTTCGCTTTGGCATGTTCGACGCGCGGCATGGGCAAGGACACATAGAGACGTTCCGAGGCGAAGACGGTACGCTCTATATTTATCCTATATTCTCCCGTCCGGCGCGGCGGGTCAAGGGCGAATGGACGCGGAGTCCGATTCCTCCGATCCTACGTCCGCCGCACGACCGGCCCGGAGGTGCCAATCCTTCGAGTCCAGGACGGCTGGCGACCCCTGCTAATCATCGGCGTTGCGACCGCGCTGTCGCTATTCAATCCCTGGCGCCGGCCGGCATGAATCGGCGGGCGTAGAATGGCATCGCTGAACGGATGACGACCCCGCCGGCTCAGAAGCGGTTTGCACAACCAGCCCCGAGCGCGAGCGAGGGATCCGGCCGCCGAACCCCTCGCTCGCGCTCGGGGCTGGTGGGAAATGGCTTGAAACGACTTCTCCCTCGGAGATTTGCGGTGCTTGCACGCGGCTGGATTCCCCTGCTCGGTCTGTCGCTCGTCGCCGCCCCCACCTTCGCCGCCGACTCCTGGCGCCTGCCCGATTGGTCGGCGCGGGCCGTCGTCGAAATCCCCACGCCTGCCGCCGAGCAAGGCGTGGACGCGGCCGGCGTCAAAATCCTCTGCCAGGGCCGCGCCAGGCCCGACGGCGCCGACTACCGCGTCCTCGACGCCGACGGCAAGCCGGTCCCCTTCCAGTTCGACTTCCACGACCCCGACCACTACTCGTTGCTGACCTTCAAGGTAGATAACCCGAAGCAGAGGTTTTACGTCTACTTCGGCAACCCCAAGGCGGCGCGCGCCGTGGAACAGACGGCCGACTTCCCGGCGCCCGGCGGCGGCTCGCCCACCGGCGGATGGGTCCCGCACTGCGGCTTCGTCTACCAGACCATCGACCGGCCGCACGCCGACGACCCGGACAAGGAACACGACCCGGATAACATCGACGAAATGACGAAGCTGATCGCCGGCAGCAAGGCCAAGGACGGCGCCCGCTGGCAGCGCCGCGTCGCCGACGGTTACAATCCTTTCGGATCGTCGGATTATTACATCAGCATCTATCGCGGCTGGGTGCGCGTGTCGAAGGCGGGGCCGTACCAGTTCTGCACCGTCTCCAACAAGGCGTCGTTCTCGTTCCTGGACGGCAAGCCGCTGGTCCACTGGCCCGGCTACCACACCGTCGAGCGCGGGATGCACGGCGAGGTCAACGCCAAGGTCGAGCTGACGGCCGGCTTGCACTATCTGGAGTATTACCACGAGGCCACGCCGCTGGAACACATGGCCTACCTCGGCTGGCGGCCGTCCGGCGGCGCCGGCAATTTCACCGCCATTCCGGAGTCGTTTTTCACCGCCCCGCACGCCGCCGTCGTGACGGCCTATGAAGATCCGAAAGGACCGCTGCTCCACTTCGAGCCGGTGATCGTCGATTCCGTCTGGCCGGTGGAGCGCGACGAGGGGCAGTACACCCGCATCCACTTCGCCGCCGGCAAGACGCCGCCGCTGCCGGACGGAACGAAATACCACTGGGACTTCGGCGACGGCCAGGCGGCTGACGGGGCCGAGGCCGATCACGTCTACCTGACGAAGGCGACGTTCCCCGTGACGCTGACGGCGCAGGGGCCGGCCGGGACGCAGACGGCCCACTGGCCGCTGACGGTGTTCGAGATCGAACACATCACAGATCAGTTCAAGGAGGGCCGGCCCGAAGGAGTACGCGAAGCTGGCCAAGGGATACGACCGGACGAAGTTGAGCGCCGACGCTTTACGGGAGCTGCAATATCTCCTGACGGAGGGCGACGAGCCGGCGGAGTCGATCAAGGTCGGCAAGACGTTCTTGCAGCGCTTCCCCGAGCGCCGACGCGCTGACGCAGGCCCGCGTCCGCCGGCTCATGGCCGACTGCGCAGTGCGCACGGACCAGGGCGGCCTGGACGAGGCGATCGCCGACTACGAGGCGTCGCTGGTGAAGGAGACGCCGCCGGCCGAGGCGCTGGACGTGCTGGCCCGGCTGATCCGGCTGGTCGGCGTGGAGCGCGAGCAGCCGGACAAGGCAGCGCCGATCTTCGCGCGGGCGGAGGAGACGTACCAGTCGGCGAAGCCCGCCGCCGGGGAGCGGGAGGCGGTGCGGAAGGCGTACCGGCGGGCGCTGATCGCGCTGGGTGACGTGCGGCTGTGGCAGGGGAAGTTGGACGAGGCCCGCGCGTCCTACGCCAGGGCGGAGCAGCTCGCCGACCCCATCCCGCCGCAGGTGCGAGCGGCCCGGCTCGGCGCCTATCCCGACTCGCTTCAGGGATATTTGGACTCCGGCAATACGGGAGCGGCGCTGGACTTGGTCGATAAGTGGGACGAGAAGTTTCCGACGGACAAGCCGAACGGCCACAGCTTGTTCTGGCGCGGCAAGGTGCTGGCGGCGCGGGGTCAGCCGCGCGACGCGGCGCGTTGCCTGGGAGAGGCGGTGCGGCTGACTACGGGGCGCCGTTCGAGACCGAAGAGCGCTGGCTGCTGGCCGACGCGCTGGAACAACTCGGCCGCAAGGACGAGGCGAAGCGCGAATTGGCCCGGCTGATTGCGGTCGGGGTCAACGATGAATTCACGAAAAAAGCGATCGAGAAGCTGAAGTAATAGGGAGAGAGTCATGCGGGCAGCCTGGATTCTCGCGCCGGCGGCGCTGGTTTTCGGCCTGGGCTTGGCGGCGCCGGACGACAAGCCGACGGTGAAGGCGGACGCGCCGAACCTCGTGCCCAACGGCGATTTCGAGGCCGGCGACACGACGCCGACCGGCTGGCAGACCGTCGATGGACTGACCGCGTTTTGGGTCAAGGACGACGACCCCAAGCACGGCAAGGTCATCCGGTTCGACACGGACGTTTACCAGTCCGAGGGCTACGAATGGTGGACGAAGATCGCCCAGGGCGCCTCGGCCAAGGACGCTCCGAAGAAGACGCCGACGGTCGGCGACAAGTACGACACGCTGGCCGGCAACGACGGCGTCTGGTTCTGGAGCGATCCGATTCCAGTCGAGAAGGGCAAAGCCTACTGGCTGACGATCGACGCGAAGGGGCCGGCCATGATGGCATGGCTGTTCGGCTACCCGGACAAGCCGAAGACGGATTTCGGCGCCGACGAAGGAGCGTTCCAGGATTTCTTCCAGGCGAAGCTGAGCGGCAAGCCCAAGGACGTGAAACGCGGTCACGAATCGTTCATCCACAACTACGTCTGGAAGGGCCAGCTCTCGACGCTCGGCGGCTCCGACCAGTGGAAGACGTATTCCCGCGACAAGATGCCGTTTCGGCCGACGCTTCACACGCCGAACGTGAAATATGTTCGCGTGATGATCCTTCCGACCTGGCCGCCGGGCGTATACACGATCGACAACGTGAAGCTAACCGAGGCGGCGGACAAGGACGCCGACGCGAAGCCGGAGAAGTGAGCGGAAAGAAATCCACTCGCGGCCCTTGACAGCTGCGCCGCGACGGGTAAAAAACATGAATCCTTCGTGGAAAGGCAACGTCTAACTTTCTGCGAAACGAAGCCGCCTCTTTGGGGCGGCTGCGGTTCTTTGACAATTAGGGTGCGCGGTAGAAGTTGCAATCACGAGAACTACCGCGTTCTTGCGTCCTCGGGCGACCGGGGGCGTGGGGGCGCACATGTTTTTGCGAACTCTGCAAGAGCCTGAGGTAGAGAGAAGGGTCGTTACACTTCCCCGGTCGATGCAAGCCGGGGGTTGGTTTGGCGGTCTTGTTCTTCGGGTGATCCGGAGGGTGGGGCCAATGCGGCCAAGCTACTAAGGGCGTGTGGGGGATGTCTTGGCGCCAAGAGGCGATGAAGGGCGTGGAAGACTGCGATAATCCCGGCGGAGCCGTCAACCGGGCGTTGAGGCCGGGGTCCCTGAATTATCGCCGACTGAATCCATAGGTCGGCGAGGCCCACCGGGGGAACTGAAACATCTCAGTACCCCGAGGAAAGGAAAGCAAAAGCGACTCCGTCAGTAGCGGCGAGCGAACGCGGAACAGCCTAAACCCCCCGGACTCGTCCGGGGGGGGTTGAAGGACCGGCACATGGGAGTTACCAAACTTCTTTCCAGCGGAAGCGTTCTGGAAAGTTCGGCCGTAGAGGGTGATAGCCCCGTACGCGTCGGAAAGAAGTCTCCCGTCGAGTTCCTGAGTAGGGCCGGCCACGTGAAAGCCGGCTCGAAGCGGCGGGGCCCATCCCGCAAGGCTAAGTACTCCTTGGCGACCGATAGCGAACCCAGTAGCGCGAGCGAACGATGGGA
Organism: uncultured Planctomycetaceae bacterium; assembly: GCA_963771935.1. Taxonomy (GTDB): domain Bacteria; phylum Planctomycetota; class Planctomycetia; order Gemmatales; family Gemmataceae; genus UBA4732. The sequence continues at coordinate 1,633,938 of CAVYVK010000011.1, forward strand.
AGAACCCCCACCAAGGGGAGGACAGTGAACCTGAAACCACACGCCTACAAGCGATCGGAGCCCTATGCCGCAAGGCAGGGTGACGGTGTGCCTTTTGCATAATGATCCGGCGACTTACCGTCGTTGGCGAGGTTAAGGTGCTCTGCACTGGAGCCGAAGCGAAAGCGAGTCTGAAACGGGCGTTTCAGTCAGCGGCGGTAGACGCGAAACCACGTGACCTACGCATGGGCAGGATGAAGTGGGGGTAACATCTCATGGAGGTCCGAACTCACTAGTGTTGAAAAACTAGGGGATGACCTGTGTGGAGGATTGAAAGTATCATCAAACGTGGAGATAGCTCGTTCTCTCCGAAATAACTTTAGGGTTAACGTCCGAATAGTTGGCAACGGGGGTAGAGCGACTGAATCGGCTAGGGGGCCTACCCGGCTACCCTTCCGAACCAAACTCCGAATACCGTTGTACCAAGTTCGGGCAGCTAGACGGCGGGGGATAAGCTTCGTCGTCGAGAGGGGAACAACCCAGACCGCCCGCTAAGGTCCCCCAATCACGCTCAGTGCGAAAGGAAGTTGGACTCCCGGGACAGCCAGGATGTTGGCTTAGAAGCAGCCATCATTTAAAAAGTGCGTAATAGCTTACTGGTCGAGGGGTCCTGCGCCGATAATGAACGGGACTAAGCGTGATACCGAAGCGGCGGACTTGCTTAGGCAAGTGGTAGGAGAGCGTCGCGCGACAGGTCGAAGGGGCACGGACAACGAGCCCTGGACGAGGCGCGAGTGATCATGCCGGAACGAGTAACGATAAAACGGGTGAGAATCCCGTTCGCCGAAAGCCTAAGGTTTCCTGGGGAAGGTAAATCCGCCCAGGGTGAGTCGGACCCTAAGACGAGGCCGAAAGGCGTAGTCGATGGACGGCAGGTTAATATTCCTGCACCTGGAATGAAGGTTGATGCCGGTTGCGACGCTGGCGTGAAGGTGATCGGCCCGCTAGACGCGGCCGTCCCGCAAGGGCGAGGGCGCATACGATCCCGAAGTCATCGGATCGACAGACGAGAAAAGCCAGCCGGGGACGACATTTCAGTCCGTACTAAAACCGACACAGGTAGGCGCGAAGAAGATTCCCAGGCGCTCGAGAGAACGCTCGTGAAGGAACTCGGCAAATTAGCCCCGTAACTTCGGGATAAGGGGCGCCCTTGGGGGTGCAAGCCTCCGGGGGCCGCAGTGAAAGGGATCTGGCGACTGTTTACTAAAAACACAGGTCTGTGCCAACTCGTAAGAGGACGTATACAGACTGACGCCTGCCCGGTGCCGGCAAGTTAAGGAAGGGGGTTAACCCGTAAGGGCGAAGCCCGCGACCGAAGCTCCGGTAAACGGCGGCCGTAACTATGACGGTCCTAAGGTAGCGAAGTTCCTTGTCGGGTAAGTTCCGACCTGCATGAATGGCGTAACGACCGGATCACTGTCTCCACGAGCGACTCGGTGAAACTGTAGTTGTTGTGAAGATGCAACATACCCGCAACTAGACGGAAAGACCCCGTGAACCTTTACTGCAGCTTCGTATTGGGCTTAGGCCCAGCATGCGTAGCGTAGGTGGGAGGCGTGGAAGTCCGGGCTCCGGCCCGGATGGAGCCGACCAATGAAACACCACCCTTGTTGTGCTTGAGTTCTAACCCCGTCCCGTGAATCCGGGCGGCGGACAGTGCGAAGTGGGCAGTTTGACTGGGGCGGTCTCCTCCTAAAGAGTAACGGAGGAGTTCAAAGGCGTCCTCAGCCCGGTCGGCAATCGGGCAACGAGCGTAAAGGTAGAAGGACGCTTGACTGCGAGACCCATCAGTCGAGCAGGTGTGAAAGCAGGACTTAGTGATCCGGCGGTCCCGGATGGAAGGGCCGTCGCTCAACAGATAAAAGGTACTCCGGGGATAACAGGCTTATCTCCCCTGAGCGTTCACAGCGGCGGGGAGGTTTGGCACCTCGATGTCGGCTCATCGCATCCTGGGGGTGGAGAAGCTCCCAAGGGTTTGGCTGTTCGCCAATGAAAGCGGTACGTGAGCTGGGTTTAGACCGTCGTGAGACAGGTCGGTCCCTATCTGTTGCGGCGCAGGAGACTTGCGCGGCTCTTTCCCTAGTACGAGAGGATTGGGAAGGACGCACCTCTGGTGTGCCAGTTGTCGTGCTAACGGCAGCGCTGGGTAGCCATGTGCGGCCCGGATAAACGCTGAAGGCATCTAAGCGTGAAACCCCCCGCAAGACCAGGTCTCCTTTCCGCAAGGATGAAGGCTCCCGGTAGACCACCGGGTCGATAGGCCGGGTGTGTAAGTGCAGCAATGCACTCAGCTGACCGGTACTAACAGCCGAACGCTTCGCCGCATTGACCCCCTCCTCCATACCCCCAACCGGGTCTGGCAGAGACGCAACCTACACCGCGCACCCTTTTTGTATACCTTGAGCTTTCTCGGTGAGCATACCCGGATGGCCCCACCCGTTCCCATCCCGAACACGGCCGTTAAGCATCCGGGGCCGATGGTAGTCCTTCGCGGGCGAGAGTAGGTCGTCGCCGGGAATTTGTGAACGCCCCCTGGGAAACCAGGGGGCGTTCCGCTTTTTACACCTCCTTGCGACGGACCTCTCCGCCGCGTATCATCCATGCAGCCCCTTCCCCTCCCCCTGCGTGGAGATTCCCATCGTGACGCTCCGGGCCGCTTTCCTCGTCGCCGTCGGCTTCTTCCCTGTATCGCTGTTCCTGTTGTCCGCTGAGCCGGAGACCGCACCCGACGCTAAGCAGCCGGCGCCGAAATTAGCGACCCTTCGGGGCGTGCATCTTCCCCTCGCCGACGCCCTCAAGACGCTTGCCGAGCAGACCTCCGATCCCGTCGCCGACCTCATGGGCGATCCAGACCCCACGGTCGATCTCGATCTGCAACAGGTTTCGTACTGGGACGCACTCGACGCCCTGGCCGACAAGGTCCACGGCCGCGTCGATCTCCATTCCCGCGACGGCGTCGCGCTGGCGCCCCGGCCGGCCGGATGGCATCCTCCTCGGATCAGCCGCAGCGGCTTGTTCCGCACCATCCTCAATGCCATTACCTCCAAATTGGACCTCGAAACGGACGCCCACACCTGCACCGCCTCGGTCGAGGTCGCCTGGGAGCCGCGCCTCCTGCCGATCCTGCTGGAAACGCGGCCGCGTTCCCTTGTCGTCCTCGACGACGCCGGCCGGACCCTCCCCGCCGGCGCGATCACCAGCTCCCTCGCTCCGGTGGACGGCCGAATCTCTCTGTCCTTCGACGTGACCCTGCCCGCCATCGACCGAACGGTGAAGCATTTGTCCCGCCTTGAAGGAGAGTTTTACGCGGTCGCGCCCACCAAGATGCTGACGTTTTCGTTCGCCTCGCTCGACCAGCTGCGCGGCGTGGATGCGGCCGACCCATTGCGGCAATCCATTCAGGAAGGCGTTCAGTGCCGCGTCAGCAAGGTCGCCGTCGAGGACGATCACTGGTCGGTCGAAATCACCCTCGATTATCCCGAAGGGAACGTCAAGCTCGACAGCTATCAGTCCTGGGTGGTCAACAACGAAATGGTTTTGGAGAGCAAGGACGGCGCCCGCTTCCCGAGCGACGCCTACCTCCTCGAAGAGTCCACGCCGCGGCACGCGGTCCTCACGTATCATTTCACCGACAAGGAAAAAATGAAACGCGGACCTGGCGAGTGGAAAATCGTTTATCGCACGCCGGCCCTCGTCGTCAAGGTGCCGGTCCCGTTCGCCTTTACCGATGTGCCGCTGCCATAAGAAGGGGAGCGCGTCGGTGAGATGCGCTCCCCTTCGGGTCGCCGCTAAACGGGGTCAATAACCGCTATTCCGCCGTCGCCGCCGTCGCCGCTGTCGTTGGCGCTTCTTCCCCGTCGGAATCGTCCATCGCCGCTTCCAGCGCCGGGGCGTTGAGACGCACCTCCGCCTCCTGGTGCGTGTGGAAGCCGGTGCCGGCCGGGACCAGGTGGCCGAGGATCACGTTCTCCTTCAGGCCGACCAGGTAATCGACCTTGCCGGCCAGCGCCGCCTCGGTCAGCACCTTGGTCGTCTCCTGGAACGACGCCGCCGAGATGAAGCTGTCCGACTGCACCGCCGCCTTGGTGATGCCCAGAAGCTGCGTCGCTGCACGTCGCCGGCGTCGGCGTCGATGAAGGTCGGCGGCTTCTTGTCCTCCGCCTCCAGAGCGGCCCGCTCCTCCTCGAACGCTTCCTTGCGTGACGATCTTGCCTGCCTCGAACTTCGAGTCGCCGGCGTCCTTGATCTTGACGCACTCCTTGCAGGCGGTCGTTGACCTCGCGGAAGGCGAACTTGTCGATCACCGAGCCGGGCAACAGGCCGGTGTCGCCCATCGTCTCGACCTTCACCTTGCGCAGCATCTGCGACACGATGATCTCGATGTGCTTGTCGTCGATGTCCACGCGCTGGCTGCGGTAGACCGCCTGCACCTCCTGCACCAGGTAGTTCTGCACCGCCTCGATGCCGGAGATGCTTCAGGATGTCGTGCGGCACCAGCGGGCCGAACACCAGCGCGGTCGCCTTCCTTGACGCGGTCGCCGGTGTGGACGCGCAGGTGCTTGCCGGGCGGCACCTGATGCTCGCGCTCCTCGCCGATCGTGCTTGCCGTGCGTCGTCCACCGGCTGGATGAAGATGGTGCGCTTGCCGCGCTTCTTCTCGCCCAGGCGGACGACGCCGGCCACCTCGGCCATCATGGCCGGGTCGCGCGGCGTGCGCGCCTCGAAGATTTCCGTGACGCGCGGCAGACCGCCGGTGATGTCCTGCGTGCCGGCCACCTCGCGCGGCGTCTTGGCCAGCAGCGTGCCGGCCGACACCTTCTGGCCTTCGCGCACTTCCAGGAACGCCTTTTCCGGCATGTAGTAACGTCGTCAGCGATCTGGCCGCGGTCGTCCTCGATGACGATCTGCGGGTGCAGGTCGCCCTTGTGCTCCATGATGACCCGGCGCTCGGCGCCGGTCGCCGTCGTCGCGTTCCTTGCGCAGCGTCTCGCCCTCCACGATCTCCTCGAAGCGAACCTTGCCGCTGCGCTCGGCGACGATCGGCGTGATGTGCGGGTCCCACTTGGCACAGCAGCTTGCCCGGCTCGCACCGCTTGGCCGTTCCTCGACCATGCAGCACTGGACGCCGTTGGGCACCGAGATAGCTCTCCAGACCGTCTGCTCCTTGGGGCCGAGGATCAGCGATCTCGCCGTTGCGGGCCAGGGCGATCGCGCTCGCCCTTGTCGTTGATGACGTCGTTGATGCGCTCGAGCTTGACGATGCCGGCCTGCTTGGCCTTGACCTCGCTCTCGCCGATCTCGCGCTTGACCACGCCGCCGATGTGGAAGGTGCGCATGGTCAGCTGCGTGCCCGGCTCGCCGATCGACTGGGCGGCGATGATGCCGACCGCCATGCCTTCCTCGACCAGCGTCGCCGGTGGCCAGGTCCATGCCGTAGCAGAGCCGGCAGACGCCCAGCGGCGCCTGGCAGGTCATCGGGCTGCGGACCAGGATCTTGTCGAGGCCCAGCTGCTCGATCTTGCGGGCCTGCCTCCCAGGTGATCATCTCGTTTTCCTCGACGATCACCTCGTCCGATCACCGGGTCGATGATGCGTGTTGCGGCTGACCCGGCCGCGGATCGAGTCGGACAGCGGCCGTTCGATCTCCTCGCCCTTGTAGACGACGCCCTTGCTGATGCCCTGCGTGCGTGCCGCAGTCGTGCATGGTGATGACGACGTTCTGGGCCACGTCGGCCAGCTTGCGCGTCAGGTAGCCGGAGTCGGCCGTCTTCAGGGCCGTGTCGGCCAAGCCCTTGCGGGCGCCGTGCGTCGAGCTGAAGTACTCCAGCACGCTCAGGCCTTCGCGGAAGTTGGCCTTGATCGGCGTCTCGATGATCGGTGCCGTTCGGCTTGGCCATCAGGCCGCGCATGCCGGCCAGCTGGCGGATCTGCTCGATGCCGCCGCGGGCGCCGGAGTGGGCCATCAGGAAGATCGGGTTCAGGTACGGCGTGCCGTCGCGGCGGTCGTTCTTGCAGGTCCTCCATCATCTGCTTGGTGATCTCGTCGCGGGCGTGCGTCCACAGGTCGATGACCTTGTTGTAGCGCTCGATCTCGGTGATGATGCCGCGTCGTACTGCTTGCGGAAGCTTCTCGACTTCCTTCTCGGTGTCGTTGAGCACCTTCTCCTTGTTGGCCGGCGTCCGCAGGTCGTCGGTGGCGAAGCTCAGGCCCGAGCGCGTCGATTCGCGGAAGCCGAGGTCCTTCATGCGGTCGAGCAGCTCGATGGTCTCGCGCCGGCCGAGCAGCTGGTAGCAGTCGGCGATGATGCGGCCAGGTGCTTGCTGGACAGGGCCAGGTCGTAAAAGGCCATCTTCGGCTTGAGGATGTCGTTGAAGAGCACCCGGCCGACCGTGGTGAGCGACCAGGCCGTTGGGCTTGCGCGGGCACTTCCTCGACGCTTCGTCTTGTCCTTGTCGACGCGCACCTCGCTGATGACCTTCTTCTCGATCGGCAGGCGGACCTGGATGCGGGCGTGGACGCCGAGCTTCTTCTGGGCGAAGGCCGTGAAGACCTCGGCGGGGCTGGCGAACTTCTTGCCCTCGCCGGCCTCGGTGCGACTCGCCCAGCTCGCCGCGCGTCGCCGTCAGGTAGTAGCAGCCCATGACGATGTCCTGCGACGGGCTGATGATCGGCTGGCCGTTGGCCGGGCTGAAGATGTTGTTGGTGGACATCATCAGCACCGTCGCCTCGACCTGCGCCTCGATCGACAGCGGCAGATGCACGGCCATCTGGTCGCCGTCGAAGTCGGCGTTGAAGCCCTTGCAGACCAGCGGGTGGATGCGGATGGCGTTGCCTTCGATCAGCACCGGCTCGAACGCCTGGATGCCCATGCGGTGCAGCGTCGGCGCCCGGTTGAGCAGCACCGGATGGTTCTTGATGACTTCTTCGAGGATGTCCCAGACCTGGTCGTCCTTGCGTTCGAGCATCTTCTTGGCCGACTTGATCGTGTCGGCGTGGCCCAGCTCCTTGAGCCGGCGGATGATGAACGGCTGGAACAGCTCCAGGGCGATCTTCTTGGGCAGACCGCACTGGTGCAGCCGCAGTTCGGGGCCGACGACGATGACCGAGCGGGCCGAGTAATCGACGCGCTTGCCGAGCAGGTTCTCGCGGAAGCGGCCCTGCTTGCCCTTGATCATGTCGGTCAGCGACTTGAGCGGGCGGTTGCTGCGAGCCGAGCACCGGCCGCTTGCAGCGGTTGTTGTCGAACAGGGCGTCCACCGACTGCTGCAGCATCCGCTTCTCGTTGCGGATGATGACTTCGGGCGCGTTGAGATCGACCAGCTTCTTGAGCCGGTTGTTGCGGTTGATGATGCGGCGATAGAGATCGTTCAGGTCGCTGGTGGCGAAGTTGCCGCTGTCGAGCAGCACGAGCGGCCGCAGGTCCGGCGGGATGACCGGGATGCACTCCAGGACCATCCATTCGGGCTTGTTCTGCGGGCCGCCCAGGCCGCGAGTCGCGCAGCGCCTCGACCACCTTGAGCCGCTTGACGAGGTCGCGCAGCTTCTGCTTGGACGGCTTGTCCTTCTGGCTCTCGAGCGTCGAGCTTCTGGCGCAGGTCGCTGCGACAGGTCGACGAGGTTGAGGCCTTCGAGCAGCTTCTTGACGGCCTCGGCGCCCATGTCGGCCTCGAAGCGTGTCGCCGTAGCTCTCGCGGGCCTTGCGGTAGTCGTCTTCGGTGAGGAGCTGCTGCTTCTTGAGCGGCGTGTCGCCGGCGTCGATGACGACGTAGTCCTGGAAGTAGATGATCTTTTCCAGGCTGGTGGTCTTCATGTCCAGCAGGGTGCCGAGCGCGGCTGGGCATCGCCTTGAAGAACCAGATGTGGACGACCGGCGCGGCCAGCTCGATGTGGCCCATGCGCTTGCGGCGGACGCGGCTGTGCGTGACCTTGACGCCGCAGCGGTCGCAGATCATGCCCTTGTACTTCATGCCGCGGTATTTGCCGCAGGCGCATTCCCAGTCCTTTTCGGGGCCGAAGATGCGCTCGCAGAACAGGCCGTCCTTTTCGGGGCGGTAGGTGCGGTAGTTGATGGTCTCCGGCTTCTTGACTTCGCCGAAGGACCAGCTGCGGATGTCGTGCGGGCTGGCCAGGCTGATGCGCACCGCCCCGTAGTCGTTGATGCGATCGTAGTTGATGTCGCCGTTGCTCATGGTTCGCCCTCCTTCATCGAACCGCCAAGACGCCAAGATGCGCAAGAAGACAGAAAACTGAATTTTGCAACGGCTTTTGTCTTCTTGGCGTCCTTGGCGTCTTGGCGGTTACATTTTCTTTAGATGGTGCGCTTCTTCTCCAGCTGCATGTTCAGCGCCAGCCCGCGGATTTCGTTGGTGAGCACGTCGAAGCTGGCGGGCGTGCCGGCTTCCAGCGTGTTCTCGCCCTTGACCATCGATTCGTAGATCTTGGTCCGGCCCTCCACGTCGTCGGACTTGACCGTGAGCAGCTCCTGCAAGATGTACGCGGCGCCGTAGGCCTCCAGCGCCCACACTTCCATTTCGCCGAAGCGCTGGCCGCCGAAGCGGGCCTTGCCGCCCAGCGGCTGCTGCGTGATCAGCGAGTACGGCCCGGTCGCCCGGGCATGCACCTTGTCGTCCACCAGGTGGTGCAGCTTGAGCATGTAGATGTAGCCGACCGTCACCGGCTGCTCGAAGCGGTCGCCGGTGCGGCCGTCGTACAGGAAGCTCTTGCCCGTCTCGGAGATGCCGGCCTCCTTGAGGCACTTGCGGATCTCCTCCTCCGTGGCGCCGTCGAACACCGGCGTGACGGCCTTGAAGCCCAGCTTCGCCGCCGCCTAGCCCAGGTGCGTTTCGAGGATCTGACCCACGTTCATGCGGCTCGGCACGCCCAGCGGGTTGAGCAGGATGTCCACCGGCGTGCCGTCGGCCAGGAACGGCATGTCCTCGACCGGCAGGATCTTGGAGATCACGCCCTTGTTGCCGTGCCGGCCGGCCATCTTGTCGCCGACCGAAATCTGCCGCTTGGTGGCGACGTACACCTTCACCATCTGCTGCACGCCGCTCGGCAATTCGTCGCCGCGCTTCAGCGAGTTGACCTTGCGCTCCTTCTCGTCGAACAGGAAGTCGAGCCGCTCCTTGTGCCGGCTGTAGACCTCCTCGGTCGCCTTCTTGCGGCTCCGGGCGAGCGGATGTCGAGGTGGTCCAGCCGGAACGGCCGCGGCCTGCTCGACGATGGCCTTGTCGTCCTTGTCCTGGGCCAGCGGCTTGTTGCTGACGCGTGTCCTTGAGCGTCCGGCTTGTCCAGGACGCCGGACAGCTCGGCGATCAGCGCCCGGAACTGGTCGGCGATCTGTCTTGTCGAGCCGTTCTTCTCGATCTCCTTCGACTCCTTGTCGAACGCCTTGCTTCTCCTCCTCGGTCATGCTGACGCCCGCCGGCTGAAGCGCTGCGTGTCGATGACGATGCCCTCGACGCCGGACGGCACGTCGAGGCTGTCGTTCTTCACGTCCTCGCCGGCCCGGCCGAAGATCGCGTGCAGCAGCTTCTCCTCCGGCGTCAGCTCGCTCTTGGACTTGGGCGACACCTTGCCGACCAGGATGTCGCCCGGCTGGACGAACGTGCCGATGCGGACGATGCCGTACTCGTCGAGGTTGCCCAGCGCCTTGGGCGAGACGTTGGGGATGTCGCGGGTGAACTCTTCCTTGCCGAGCTTCGTCTCGCGGATCTCGATCTCGAACTCCTCGATGTGGATCGAGGTGTAGGTGTCGTTCTCCACCAGCTTCTCGCTGATGATGATCGCGTCCTCGAAGTTGTAGCCGTCCCACGACATGAACGCGACCAGCACGTTGCGGCCCAGCGACAGCTCGCCCTTGACGGTCGCCGCCCCGTCGGCGAGACCTGCCCCTTCTTCACCTTCTGGCCGACGCTGCACGATCGGCTTCTGGTTCAGGCAGGTGTGCTCGTTCAGGCCGGTGAACTTGCGCAGCGGGTACTCGCGCTCGTCGACGCGGATGCGCATCGCCGTCCACGTAGGTCACGGTGCCGGCCTTCTCGGCCCGGACCACCATGCCGCTGTTGCTGGGCCACGTCCTTTTCCAGGCCCGTGGCCACGATGCGGCGGCTCGGTGACCAGCAGCGGCACGGCCTGGCGCTGCATGTTGGAACCCATGAGCGCCCGGTTGGCGTCGTCGTGCTCCAGGAACGGGATCAGGCCCGCCGAGACGCCGACCATCTGCTTGGGGCTGATGTCGATGTACTGCACGCTGTCGGACGGCACCGATGGCGAAGTCGCCGCCGAAGCGGGCGATGACGCGGTCCTCGGTGATCTTCTGGCCGTCGGTCGGGCGTGTCGGCCGGCGCCAGGTGCGCCTGCCGATTCCTCGTCGGCCCGCAGCCAGCGCACCTCGTCGGTCAGCTTCTTCTTGGCGACCTTGCGGTACGGCGTGATCAGGAAGCCGTACTCGTCCACGCCGGCGTAGATCGACAGGTGCGAAATCAGGCCGATGTTGGTGCCTTCCGGCGTCTCGATCGGGCAGATGCGGCCATAGTGCGAGATGTGAACGTCGCGCACGTCGAAGCCGGCCCGCTTGCGGTTGAGGCCGCCCGGCCCCAGGGCCGACAGCCGCCGCTCGTGCGTCAGCTGCGACAGCGGGTTGGTCTGGTCGACGACCTGCGACAGCTCGCCGCGGCCGAAGAAGTACTCGATGGCCGCCGAGATCACTTGGGATTGATGAGCGTGCGCGGCGTCATGTCCTGCTGGTCGCGGATCGACATGCGCTCCTGCACGGTGCGGCGCAGCTTGAGGAAGCCCTTGCGCAGCTCGTCGGCGGCCAGCTCGTCGATGGTGCGCACGCGGCGGTTGCCGAGGTGGTCGATGTCGTCGATCGTCGCCTTGCCCTCGCCGGTCGCGCAGCTTCATGATGTAGCGGATGGCGTTGAGGTAATCGAGCGCCCGCAGCGTCATTTCCGATCTCGGGGATGTCCTGGTCGAACTTGCGGTTGATGCGGAAGCGGCCGACCTTGCCCAGGCGGTAGCGGTTGGGGTCCTGGAACTTCTCCTTGAACAGCTCCTTGGCCTTTTCCAGCTGCGGCGGGTTGCCCGGCCGCAGCCGCTGATAGATCTTCAGCAGCGCCTCCTCGTGCGTGCTGGTCGGGTCTTCGTTGAGCGAGGTGAGGATGAGCGGGTCCTTGACCTTGCTGCAGGACCGTCACTTCCTTGACCGGCGTGGTCAGAAGCGTGTCGAGCTTCTCCGGCGGTGAAGGTCTCGCCGCTGTCGAGGTAGACCTCGCCCGTTTCCGGGTCGATGACGTCGCCGACGGCCATGGCGGCCGGTCGAGGTCGTTCGCGGTCGGCCGGCGTCGACCGCGACGCTCTCGGTCGGGTAGAAGGCCCGGAGGATGTCGGCGTCGGTCGAGTAGGCGGGGTCCATGGCGCGGAGCAGCGTCATGGCCGAGAACTTGCCCGACTGGTCGATGCGGACGCCGAGGGTGTCCTTCTTGGTGACGTTGATCTCGATCCAGCTGCCGCGCTCGGGGATGATGCGGCAGGAGTGCAGCTTGCGGTCGCTGGCCTCGGTGTCGACGACGAAATCGACGCCGGGCGAGCGGTGCAGCTGGCTGACGACGACGCGCTCGGCGCCGTTGATGATGAACTCGCCGCCGCCGATCATGATCGGCATGTCGCCGAGGTAGACTTCCTCCTCGACGGGCTGGTCCTTGACGAGGCGCAGCCAGACGCGGAAGGGCCGGCCGTAGGTGAGGCGGAGCTGCCGGCACTCGTCGGGGCCGTAGCGCGGCTTGCCCAGCTCGTAGCTTGAGGTACTGCAGCGAGAGCGTCTTGTCGTAGCTCTCGATGGGGAAGATTTCGCGCAGGACGCCTTCCAGGCCGGTGGGCGTGCGCTTTTCGGGCGGCACGTCCAGCTGGAGGAAGCGGTCGTAGGATTGCGTCTGGATGTCGGTCAAGGGCGGCACCTCGACGGTGTCGCCGAAGCGGCCGAAGTTGCGGACGTTGTCGGGCATGATGGTGCGGACGGCCGGGACGGGCATGACGGTTGCTCCTCCCAAGAGAAGAAAGCGACGCGGGAACGCACGGCGACGCACAAGCGGGCGCGAACGACGGCGAGCGGGCCGGGTTCGAGCGGAGGCCTATGCGGCGCCGGGCCGCCGGCGAGTCGGATTCGGGATCGGTCAAGAGATCAGGATTCGTCTGTGGGCGGGCCGCTGGTTCCGGGGTCGGCCCGGCCGGGGTCTGGACCGCGGGCGGTGCGGCCCCGCGCGCGGCCCGGCGCGAGAAAGCCAGGCCGAGGCCTGGCGAGGGTCCAGTCGCGGGCGGTGCGGAAGACTGACTTGTGGCACGCTGCATTCCACCGTGCTTGACAACGGCTTGCCTGCCATGCGGCCGCGGCGGTGCCGTCCGTGGTCCTGCCCTGGATCGATCCGATCGTCGGCGCCTCGCCTCGATTCCGTGAGTGGAGAGCAAGTATATTGATTTCACCACAAAGGCACAAAGAATGCAAGGGAAAATTTCACGCCAGCGAGAAAGGAGGCGTCGCGGCCCGGCCGACGCCTTCCTTTCGCTCCATCTTCCGGCATTTTTCGCCGTCATTTCGCCGGTAACCGTCGATCACGCGGGCTTGAGCGAGACCTTGCCGCCGCCGTCTTCCAGCTTCTTCTTGATGGCCTCGGCCTCGTCCTTGGCGACGTTCTCCTTGACCGGCTTGGGCGCGCCTTCCACCAGGTCCTTGGCTTCCTTGAGGCCGAGGTGGTGATCTCGCGCACCACCTTGATGACGTTGATCTTCTTGGCGGGGTCGGCCAGGCCTTCGAGGACGACCTGAAGTCGGTCTCCTCGGCCGGCTTTTCCGCCGGCGCGGCGGCCGCCGTCGGAGCGGCCATCATCATCGCCGCCGCCGGCCGGCTCGATGTTGTACTTTTCCTTGAGGTAGTCCTTGAGCTGGACCGCCTTGATGACCGTGAGGGCGGCGATCTTGTCGCCCAGCTCCATGATGCGGTGCAGGCAAATTCAGCCATGACGGTCAACCTTTCGTGATGCAGAGCTGCTTGAAGCGGAGCAGCGGCGTGCGTAATAGTTTGTCGAGGCGGCGAGCGGGGGGCGTCAGCCCCCTGATGACTTCATACCGTCTCTGACTCGACGCAGAATCAGGGGGCTGACGCCCCCCGCTCGCCTTGGTCGGCGGCGGCCTCCACGGCCTCCGTTTTCTCGCTGATCTTCTGAATCTGTCCGGCGACCTGACCGCCGGCGCCGACGAGGCCGCCGAGCGATCGACGCGGCCGGGCTGAGCAGCGCCGCCAGTACGGCGCCGATCGCCTGCGAGCGCGTCGGCATCTTGAGGGCCGTCTCGAAGCGGCACTTCCTGCCCGTCGGCCACCGCCCCCTTGATCTTGACCTTGTCCTTATACAACGGAGCGGTCTTCGGCGTTTTGAGTTCGCCGTCCACCGCCTGGCTCAGCTCCGCGACGCTGCCGGCGCCGAAGACGAGCGTGGTCGGCCCGACCCAGTACGGCGACTCGGCGCCGACGTTGAGGCCCAGCTCGCCGAACACCTTGCGGGTCAGGCTGTTCTTGACCACCTTGACGCGGATGTTCTTCTTCCGCAGGTTGGCGCGAAACGTCGTAATCGCCTGGCAGTCAGCCCCTTGATGCTCAGCACCACCACGTCGCGGACGCCCTCGAAGTCGCGTCTTCAGGGCGTCCATTTCCATCTGCTTGATGACTTTGCTCATGTCGAAATCCCAGTGGATGGTGGATAGTGGATAGTGGTTAGAAAAGAACGACCTCCCGCAGCGTCTTTGCTAACCGACTATCGCACTATCGCACTATCCACTCACATGGTGACCGGAATCCCCGGCGTCATGGTCGCCGGCGAGCGGTGATCGACCGGACGTAGTGCCCCTTGACGCCGGCCGGCTTGACGGCGCGGATCTGCTCGACGAAGGTCGTGATGTTGGCGGCCAGCTTGTCGTCGTCGAAGCTCATCTTGCCGACGCCGGCGTGGACGTTGCCGCCCTTGTCGGAGCGGTATTCGACCTTGCCGGCCTTGAACTCGCGCACGGCGGCGGCCACGTCCTGGCCGGCCGTGACGACGGTGCCGGCCTTGGGCGTCGGCATCAGGCCGCGCGGGCCGAGCACCTTACCGAGCCGGCTGACCTGGCCCATCATGTCCTGCGTGGCCAGGGCCACGTCGAAATCCAGCCAGCCTTCGCCCTGGATCTTCTTGATGAGGTCGTCGCTGCCGGCGAAGTCGGCGCCGGCCTCCTTGGCCTTGGCCACGTTGTCGCCCTGGCAGAAGACCAGCACGCGCACCGACTTGCCGACGCCGTGCGGCAGCGGCACGCTGCCGCGGATCATCTGGTCGCTCTGCGTCGCGTCGATGCCCAGCGACATGTGGATCTCGACCGTCTCGTCGAACTTGGCCCGCTTGATCTGCTTGAGCAGGCCGATGGCCTTCTTGAGCGGGACGGCGCCTTCCTTGGTCGCCTTCTTGTGCAGGTTCTTGAGCTGTTCGCGGAGCTTCTTGCCGCGGCGCGGCGGCCGGCCGGGCTGTTTGCCCTTGCTTTCTTGGTCGGCTGCGCCGGGCGGCCGCGGACGGCGCGGCGGCCGCGGGAGCGGCGGCGCGGAGCCGGCGCGGCGCCGCGGGAGCGGCGTCCGGCTTGCCCTTGGCTTCCTTCGCCTTCGGCTCGCGGGCGGGCTTTCGGTTTCTTCTCCGGCGGCGGCTTCGCTCGGCCGGCTGCCTGCGCGGGAGCTTCCGTCGCCTCGGCGGGGTCGGCTGTCTGTTTCTTGGCCATGATGCTGTCTGTCTCGTTGATGCTTCCTACCAGCCCGAAGCGCAAGCGACGGGTTTCGTCGAAATCCCTCGCTTGCGCTCGGGCTGGTTGATCTGAATTCCTTTACCCCTCGACGGCCAGGCCCAGACTGCGGGCCGTGCCCGCGATGATGCGGGCGGCGTGGTCCAGGTCGCGGGCGTTGAGGTCGGCGATCTTCCGCTTGGCGATCTCCTGCACCTGGGCGGCCGTCACCTTGAAGCCCTTGTACTTGCCGCTCTGCTTGGTCTTCTCCTCGGCGTTGATGACCTCGCCGCCCTTCTTCTTCTCCAGCGGAATGCCGGCCGCCTGCTTCAGCAGCACCGCGGCCGGCGGGCTCTTGACGATGAACTCGAAACTGCGGTCGGAGTAGACGGTAATCACCACCGGCATGGTGATGCCCTTCATCTCCTTGGTCCGGTCGTTGAACTGCGACACGAACTGGCCGATGTTCACGCCGTGCTGGCCCAGGGCGGGGCCGACCGGCGGCGCCGGCGTGGCCTGAGCCGCCCGGCACCTGCAAACGAATCTGCGCGGTCACCTGTCGCGCCATGGCTGTCCCTTCTTCGATGCCGTCAACGGGCCGAGGATGCCGAGAGAAAAAGCATACGGAAAACGACCCGGCGCGGCCACTCAGCCGCGCCGGAATTCTCACAACCAGCCTGAAGCGCCAGCGAGGGATGCGATGCAAACCCTCGCTGGCGCTTCAGGCTGGTACAGAGTCGATTAGACCGGTTCCACCTGCCAGTATTCCAGCTCGACCGGCACCGGCCGGCCGAAGATCGTCAGCTCCACGCTGCACGTGGTTGAGCGTCTCCAGGATCTCCTTGACCTCGCCCTCCATGCCGGCGAAGGTGCCGTCGCGCACCTTGACGCGGTCGCCGCGCTCCACCGGCGGCTTCTGCTCCGCGATCTTGCTCGCCTTCCTTCTCCTGGCCCTTCGGCCCGCCGAGCATACGGTCCACCTCGCGCTGCGACATCGGCGGCGGCGGCCGGTTCAGCGTGCCGCCCACGAAATCGCCCACCCCCGACGTCTCGCGGAACAGGTACAGGATGCGGTCGTTGTACTCTACTTCCGCCATCAGGTATCCGGGATAGAGCTTGCGCTCCTTCACCACGCCGCTTGCCGCGGCGCATCTCCGTGACGCGCTCGACCGGGATGACGATCTGGCCGAAGAACTCTTCCAGCCGTTCGATCTTCACGCGGCGCTCGATGGCTTCCTTGATCGTCTCCTCGCGGCCGCTCTGCACCTTGACGACGTACCAGTGCTTGTTGCTCGGTTCGGAGAGCGGTTCTTCTTCCACGACCGTCGGCGATTCGGCGGCCGTGGGCTCCTCCGAGGCGGCCGGTTCCGGCAGGGCTTCTTCCTCGGGTTCTTCCTCGACGTGGGCGACGGGGGTCGGCGGTTCCGGCGGAGCGGGTTCCGGCTCCGGCGGCGCCGCCGCGACCGGCTCGGGGGGCGGCGGCGGGGGTTCCTCGACAGCGGCGGGAGGCGGCTCAACCGATTCGAGGGCCGCGACCGGTTCCGGTTCGGGCGGGGCGACGTCGTGCGGGACGGCCTCGTCGGTCGCCGCCGCCGACGGCGTCGGCGCGGCCTCCGGCTCAGCTTCAGACGTCAGCGGGTTATCCGGCATGAATCACCACATCTTCTGCTCGGCGCTCTTGTCGATCTTTTCGTTGTCGATCTGGAGCACGCCGATCGGCTTCCAGCTCAGGATGACCCGCCACGTCTGATCCATCAGGAACAGGAAGAGGGCCAACAGGAGCGTCGTCACCAGCACCACGATGGTGTCCTGGATCAGGCGCGGCCGGGTGGTCCACGAAACCTTGTTCAGCTCCGCCTCGGTGGCGATGAGGAAGTCGGCGAAGGCCGGGTAGTTGACGATGCGCCAGGCCACCCACAGCGTCAGCGCGATGAGCAGCAGCGGCAGCGTGTACTGCAGGGCCGGCAGCAGCGTCAGCCGTGCGTTGATCGGGCCGGGACTGGCGATGGCGGTACGGCGCCTGCTTCTCCGGCGGCGTCAGGCCCAGGCTCTTGAGTCGATCCGCCTCCGAATCGAACGTCTTGGTCGAAACGACGGCCCCGTTCTTCAGGTTCGAGTCCTTCGCGTCCGTGACGACGACGAAGCGGCTGGCGAGGTCGGTGTTCACGTTGCGTAGGACGGTGGGGTCCAGCCGCAACAGCGCCGTCGGCAGGCCGGTCGGGGGCACGACCTGGAGGGCCAGGGGGCCGAGCGCCGCGGCCGCGGCGTCGGAAGGACTCGGCAAAGTCAGCAGGTCCGTGATGTCTTTCTTCTTCGGGCCGTCCACTTCGTCGGCGAGCTGGGCCTTGGTTTTCGGGTCCAGGTCGGCGGCGGCTTCAATGTCGCGCCTTGAGGGCGTTGCGAAACTCCTGGGCGCTGACGACCGCCCCGTCCTTGAAGGGCGAGGCGCCATGGGCGACGATCTGGACCTGGTCCTTGTCCTTTTCGGGGAGTTGCTCGATCAGTCCGGCGCGGCCGGCGTCGCCCGCATCCAGCACCGGGGCCGTGCCGGTGAAGGGGACGTTCAGATAGCAGGCTTTCCGGCAAGCGGTGGAGGAAGCCGTTGTTCATCATCGTGTAGACGCCCGACGCCGCCGAGCAGCAGGATGGCGAGGATGGTGCCGCGGCGGACGCGCTGCCCCTGCTGGCCCTTGTAGGCGCCGCGCTGAACCATCCCTGCGCCTCCAGACTGACCAGGAACGCCTCGGTTCGCGGCCGGAAGAACAGGTACGCCAACCCGGCGAGCAAGACGACGGCGACGGCACCCGCGACGGCCAGGCCGACGGTCGGCGAGTTGCCGAACCAGCCGATTGACGTAGATCCAGTATTCCAGCCACAGGCTCGCCCAGCGGGTGAGCAGCAGGACGACGACGACGCCGACCAGGCCCATGAAGACGCCGGCGCGGGCGCCGGCGGGCCGCTGGCTCCCGTACAGGCGGGCGCCCAGTACGGCCAGGCCGGTGAGCGGCGGCCAGCATGATGAGGCCGAGAAGGACGCTGCCGCCGACGTCGGTCAGTCCGGTGTACGTCCGCCACAGGTAGGGCAAGCCCGTCGAGGACGACGCCCAGGCCGACGGCGACGTAGGCCGCTCCGACCAGGCTCACGATCGGCAGCCGGTCGAGCGGGCTGGACGCCCCGGCGACCGGCGGATTCTTGACAGCCACGGCCATTTGGCAATTCCTGTGAGAAGAAAACCGGGAAGACCTCTCCCGGGCGCCATCCCTCGGCGTCACGGATTCGGATGAGCAGGGGCGGAGGGAATCGAACCCTCAACCGGCCGTTTTGGAGACGGCTGCTCTACCAATTAAGCTACACCCCTTCGTGGAAGGAGTCCGTAGTCAAGTGGACAGGCAGCCGGAGGCGAACCTCATCCGGACGACCGGCCCGTCTTTCTACGGACTACTTCTTCCGCGATTCCTTGTGCGGCGTGTGCTTGCGTTCCTTGCGGCAGAACTTCTTCAGCTCCAGCCGGTCGGCGCCGCGCGTCTCCTTCTGCGTGCGGTAGTTGCGCGCGCCGCACACGGTGCATTCCATCCAGACGTATTCTCGCATGGCTCGTTACCACCCTACCAGCCCCGAGCGCCAGCGAGGGGATTGACTGCAACCCGCTCGCTGGCGCTCGGGGCTGGTAGTAACCCTTACTTGAGGATCTTGGTCACGACGCCGGAGCCGACGGTGCGGCCGCCTTCGCGGATGGCGAAGCGCAGGCCTTCGTCCATGGCGATCGGCGACTCCGCCAGCAGCTCGCACCGTCATCTTGACGTTGTCGCCGGGCATGCACATCTCGACGCCCTGCGGCAAGCGTGCACGGTGCCGGTCACGTCCGTGGTGCGGAAGTAGAACTGCGGCCGGTAGCCGGCGAAGAACGGCGTGTGCCGGCCGCCTTCTTCCTTGCTCAGGACGTAGACCTCGGCCTCGAACTTGGTGTGCGGCGTGATCGAGCCGGGCTTGGCCAGCACCTGGCCGCGCTCCAGGTCGGTCGCGCTCGATGCCGCGCAGCAGCACGCCGACGTTGTCGCCGGCCATGCCGAATTCCAGCGTCTTGTTGAACATTTCGACGCCGGTGACGACCGTCTTGCGTCGGCGCCTTCATCAGGCCGACGATCTCGACTTCGTCGCCGACCTTGACTTGCCGCGCTCGATGCGGCCGGTGCCCACGGTGCCGCGGCCCTTGATCGAGAACACGTCCTCGATGCGACATCAGGAACGGCTTGTCCTCGTCGCGTTCCGGCGTCGGGATGTAGGTGTCCAGGGCGTTCATCAGGTCGTCGATGCACTTGCCGGCCGCGTCGTCCTTGCCGACGCGAGTGCATGGCCGGCAGGGCGCTGCCGCGGATGATCGGCATCTCGTCGCCGGGGAAGTCGTACTTGGTCAGCAGCTCGCGGAGTTCCATCTCGACCAGCTCGAGCAGTTCGGGGTCGTCCACGGTGTCGATCTTGTTGAGGAAGACGACGATGCGCGGCACGCCGACCTGGCGGGCGAGCAGGATGTGCTCGCGGGTCTGCGGCATGGGGCCGTCGTTGGCGGCGACGACGAGGATGGCGCCGTCCATCTGGGCGGCGCCGGTGATCATGTTCTTGATGTAGTCGGCGTGGCCGGGGCAGTCGATGTGGGCGTAGTGGCGCGTCGGCGTCTCGTACTCGACGTGGGCCACGGCGATGGTGACGGTCTTGAGGTCGTCGCGCACGGTGCCGCCCTTGGCGATTTCCTTGTAGTCCTTGAACTTGGTGATCTTGTTCTTGTACGCCTGGCGGGCCACGATCGCGGCGGTCAGGGTGGTCTTGCCGTGGTCGATGTGGCCGATGGTGCCGACGTTGACGTGCGGTTTGGTCCGCGCGAAAACTTCCTTAGCCATCGTTCCTCCGCACTTTCATGGCAAGCAGCCGGACGCTTCCGCCCGGACAATGGGGTGAGAGTCATTCAGAGACATTAAAGCTGCTGTTGGGATTCGAACCCAAGACCTCCTCCTTACCAATGAGGTGCTCTACCGACTGAGCTACAGCAGCGACTTTTTTGTCGTTCAAGGATCGCTATCCTCCGTTGGTAAGTTCGGATGCGGTGGCAGTTGGCACAAACCACATCGCACTTGGCGATCTCCGCGTTCAGTCGCTGTTCCGACCACTTCAGGCTTGCGAAGCTCCAACGGCCGCCTTCTCGTCCCTCGCGATGGTCTAAGTCCATCACATAATAGGGGTAGCAGGCGCCGCAGTCGGCACAGGGTCGGTTCTTGGCTTCACGAAGCTGTTCGCGGACACGCTGCTGGAAATTCTTGAACGTGCGAACGTAATCGCGCTTATGCTTCGAGTAGTACTCCTTCTTGTACTCGGAGTCGCACCGCCGACAGTAGGACCGGAAGTATTTCCCCCGCGTGCGCAAATTCCGCGAGAGGAAGCTCCTCCTGACATCGCCCACAGTGTCTCGTTTCTCCGTCACTCATAGAGCGGGTGATGGGACTCGAACCCACAACATTCTGCGTGGAAGGCAGATGCTCTAGCCATTGAGCTACACCCGCGACCTTAATTGGGCAGAGCAGGATTTGAACCTGCGTAGGGTTGCCCCGTCAGATTTACAGTCTGATGCCATTGGCCGCTCGGCCATCTGCCCCTTGCCGCTCTTTCTTGTCCCAACCCCATCCACCAACGACGCCAGAACCCGGAGAATTCCGACTCGCTTCCGGCAGAGCTAGCGGTGGGAATCGAACCCACAACCGCCGCTTTACAAAAGCGGTGCTCTGCCAATTGAGCTACGCTAGCGCGTCCGCCCGCGTGGAAAGAGTAATATAGGAGGGCCGCAAAACCGTTGCAAGGCGAAATCCCCGCACCTTCCGCGCCGCCCGACCTTTCCCAGCACGCCGTCGCGGGGCGGTCGCCCTCTATGGGGACACCGCCGCCGGCCGGGAAGTTCGGGCGTCCATACGCCTCACGGCAACATACGACCGTGAAGACCGCCGGCTATCTGGACATGCGCTGATCCTTACCCGTCGAACCCCTCGCTCGCGCTCGGGGCTGGTAGGCTTCTCTCGATCTCAATTGCCGCCCTTCGCCGACGAATAGAATCAGGGAGCCTCAATCGCCAGGCCGGACCCAGCGTGAAGGAGTTGCCCCATGACGATGCTGCAAGCCACGACGATCGGCGCCGCCTTCGTCTTCGGCATGGTCCTGGCCCTGCTGGGAAGCCTGAAGCTGGCGCTGGCCAAGCGCCTCAACCTCGGCGAAGGGCGCGTCGGCTTTCTGCTGTCCGCCCTCAACGCCGCCGTCATTCCGCTGATGCTGGCGGCCGGCTTTCTCATCGACGTGATCGGCGTGCGCGTCATTTTGGTGGGCGGCTCGCTCATCACCGCCGCGGCCGTCGGCTCGCTCGGACTGCGGCGGACGTTCGGCCGGGCCTTCGGCTCCCTGCTTTTGGCCGGCCTGGGCAGCGCGGGACTCAGCACGGCCGCGATCCTCCTCATGCCGCACGCCTTCTTCGGCGCCGACCGCCTGGCCTCAGCGTCGATCGACCTCGGCTGCGTCTTCATGGCGCTCGGCGCCCTGATTACGCCGGTCCTGTCGGACGTGCTGATCCGGCTGATGGAGTTTCGCCGCGCCGCCGTCGTGCTGGCGGTGCTGTGCCTGGCGCCGGCGTTCCTGGCGATCCTGGGAGGACCGCTGCCGGAGGCGCCGCGACAAGCCGTCGATTTCGGCGAGCTGCTGTCCAACGCCGATCTGTGGCTGATCGGATTGCTGTTCCTGTTCTACGCCCCGCTGGAGGCGTCGCTCAGCGTGTGGGCCACGACGTATCTGACCGATCTGGGTCAGGAATCGGGCGGAGCGGTGTGGGGATTGTCGATGTTCTGGGCGGCGTTCGTGGCGTCGCGCCTGCTGGCGGCGGCGGCGCTGCACGCGGCGGCGAAGTCGTACCTGGACGTGTGGATGCTGATCGGCGCCGGCGGCCTCGCGGCGGTGATGTTAGGCAATCTGATTGGGACCGGCAACAAGACGGCGGCCCGCCTCTCGCTGGCAGCGCTCGGCTTCGTCCTGGGGCCGGTTTTTCCCGCGCTGGTGGGACTGCTCTTCCGTATCGAACCGAAGCCGCCGACGGGCACGGCCTATGGGCTTGTCTTCGCGCTCGGCTCGCTGGGCAGTCTGGTCCTCGCCCCGCTGGTGGGAGCAAGAGCGCGGCGGTCCAACATCCAGGGCGCCCTCTACGTGCCGCTGCTGCTGGCCCTGGGACTGTCCGCCGTCGCCCTGGTCCTGCTGGTCACGGCGTCGCTGTCGTGAATCTTACTCGTCAAAGCGCGCCGCCACCACCGTGATGTTGTCCTTGCCGCCCTTCTCGTTGGCCAGCGCCACCAGCCGATCGCACGCCGCGGCCGGGTCGGGCTGGGCGGTGACGAGGACGTTGAGGATCTCGGTATCGGGAACCATTTCGGTGAGGCCGTCGGAACAGAGCAGCAGGCAGTCGCCGTTCTCCACTACGAGCTTGTGCATTTCGACCTGAACGCCGGGATCATTGCCGCCGACGACGTTGGTGACGACGTGCCGGTAGGCGTGGTGGGCCGCGTCTTCTGGCTTCACCAGGCCGCGCCGAACCATCTCCGCCACCATCGTATGGTCGCGCGTCAGCCGATAGAGCAAGCCGTTGCGCAGCAAATAGCAGCGGCTGTCGCCGACGTGGGCCACGAACAGGTCGCGGTGGAGGAAGTAGGCCAGCGTCAGCGTCGTGGCCATGCCGTGCAGTTCCGGCCGACGATCCGCCTCACGGAGCAGACGGTCGTTGGCGTGGGCCAGCGCCTTCTGGAATTCGCCCAGCAGCGCGTCGCCCTCCTGGCCGGGCCGAAGCTGGGCGCACCAGTTCAGCGTCTCGACGATGAAATGCTCAATGGAACGGACGGCCAGTTGACTGGCCTTTTCGCCGCCGGCGTGGCCGCCGCAGCCGTCGGCCACCACGAAAAGATGCCCCAGCGGATCGCCGAACTGCACTTCGGGCTGCTCCAGGCTGCTGTCCTGGACGTGCAGGGCCTTGCTGAGCGCGGCGATGACGAACTGATCTTCGTTGTTGGGGCGCTTGAGGCCGGGATCGGTGCGGCCGTGGCTGTGGACGGTCAGGGACGGCCGCGCCGGTGGGCAGGAGGACGGCGAGGGGGCCGCCGGGGTCCGGTTCGATTCAACAGCGGACGCGCTCATGGCACAACCCTCCGTGTCAGAGATGGGGCCAACGTTCCCGGAGCGTGTGAGCAAATACGGCGCCGATTCCGAGGAACGCTCGATCTTGGCGAAACGGAAAACATTTCAAAATATGCAAATAATCATTTGACATTTGACGCGGCGGGCCTATGAATGGTTTCTAGAAACCCGTCCTTCCGACCGACGCCGGTCGCCGCTCCCGTCCCCCTATCGTGGGGGCGGTGGGCGAAGAATTGCGACCATCGCGCGTTCGCAGTTCCGCTCTCTCCCATCCCGAGAAGGAGTCCAGCGATGAAGCCCATCACCATCCAGGAACTGCTGCGCAAACTGCTCCGCCCCGCTCCCCGGCCGAAGGCGCCGCCGCGGCGACGGTCGGTTCAGCTGAGGCTTGAGTACTTAGAGGAACGCGCTGTCCCCGCGGCGTTCACCGTCACCTCGGCAGCTGACGACGGAACCTCCGGCACGTTCCGCTACGCCCTCCAGCAGCTCAACGCCTCCAGCGACCCCACGAACACCATCGACTTCGCCATCGGCGCCAGCGGATCGAGGCAAACGATCACGGTCAACCAGTCCTTGGGCCAGTTGCCCATCATCGAGAAACCCGTCACCATCGACGGCTCCTCGCAGGGGAGTTCGTCGTCCGGCCCGCTGATTCAGCTGGACGGCACGCATACGATGATGATCCCTGGGCTGGACGTCTCGGTGGGCGGCGTGACCATCCAGGACCTGGCCGTCTACGGCTTCATGGGCAGCGGCGTCTACATCAACAACGAGGGAGCGTCCACGGGGGACGTGGTGCGGGGCTGCTACGTCGGCACGGACGCCGCGGGCGACTCGGGGCTCGGCAACGGCACCGGCGTGAGCGTCCTGGGCAGCGGCGACACCATCGGCGAGCCGCAGACCACGGACACCAACGTCATCTCGGGGAACAAGCAGGACGGCGTTCTCCTGGAGGCCTCCGACTCCCTGGTCATGAACGACTGGATCGGCGTCAGCCCAACCGGGCTGGCCGCCTTGGCCAACGGGACCGGCGTGCTGGTCGAGGGCGCCACCGACACGGTCGGGGACGCCACGGGCGCCGTCCTGACCCTCGTGTCGGGGAACACCAACGACGGGATCGACGTCAGCGGGACGGGTGCGCTGATCACCAACACCTGGGTCGGCGTCAATCTGACCGGGCTGGCCGCCCTCCCGAATGGAGGAAACGGGATCGCTCTGGATGGAGACGGCAGCAGCGACAACGATGTCGTTTCGGGGAACACGGGTGACGGGATCTTGGTGACGGGATCAAGCAACGTCATCTATGGCGACATGATCGGCGTGGGCAAGGACGGAGCCACCCAGGTGGCGAATGGCGACGCGGGAGTGGTACTCGACCACGCCAGCCAAAACTTCGTGGGCTCAGCGACGCAGGACAAGAACATCATCTCCGGGAACACGGCCGCCGGCGTGGCAATCATCGGCGGGTCAAACAACCTCGTCATCAACAATTGGATCGGAATCGGAACAGGCCCTAACGGGACGATCGCGGTCGCGAATGAGTACGGGGTGGTGCTGAGCGGCAGCACCTCCGGCAACACCATCGGTGGCACGACGGCCGCGGCGCACAACGTGATCTCCGGTAACACGAGCTATGGTGTCTGGATCTGGGATGGCTCAACCAACAACACCGTGGAGGGCAACTTCATCGGTCTCAGCGCGGACGGCACGACGCCGATGGGGAACGGCCTCGACGGTGTTTACCTGGACAGCAACAACAACACCATCGGAGGGTCGGCTGCCAACACGGCGAACGTGATCTCCGCGAACGGCCTGGGCGCCATGCAACCCGAATATGGCGTGTACATGTCCGCGACATCGCAAGGCAACCTGGTGGACTACAACGACTTCGGCACCGATTCGGGTGGGACGGAGAAGCCGGCTCTCGACAACAGGAACGGAGGGGTCGAGGACGCCAGCTCGGGAAATAACACGATCGGAACGCACAACAACGGCCAGAAGTGAATCGGCGGACCTGGAATCTGTTCCTGAAGTCGTCGAATCACGGCTGGCACAGCCGTGGCACACCGCGTTTCCCCGTGTGCCACGGCTGTGCCAGCCTGATCGCCCTCCTTCTGAAAGACTCGAAACTGTAGACGTTTCACTCGACCCCGAGCCGCTGGCTCGGCGTCGGATTGGAGGTGATGACAATGTCATCAAGCCGCGAAGGTCAACCCGGCGACCATCTCCGAGGTGCCTTCAGTCAAGGGAGGGCCGTGGCGGCGAGACTTCCGACGGCCGTCATGGCCAGCGGGGCCATCCTGGCTTTCGTCGCCTGGGCCGTATGCAGCGCGCCTGCTCAATCCAGACCGCTCAAAGACGAGAACGAACGGCCCGCGCCGCCTCTGACTCAGCTTCCGGATCGAGTCGGCTTCATCGTTCCCGATCATGCGACCGCTCGCCTGGGCTCGCTACGCTTGCGGGACAGCGGAGAGATCTATTCCGTCGCGTTCTTACCCGACGGCGCGACCCTGGCATCGAACGGGCCCGGTTCGGGATTGGTGTTCTGGGACACAGCCAGCGGATTGGCGCGATCCGTCTCGGGAAAGGCTGCCGGACGTAGACAGCTTGCAATGTCCAAGGATGGGAAAATACTAGCCGTGGCCGGTTGGGCAGCGGCCCCCGATCAACTTTGGTCCTTGTCGGCGGAAAAGACGCCCAAACTGGTAGACGAAGTGTTGGGAAATACCACGCTGTTGGCGTTCGCACTTTCCCCCGATGGAAAATGGCTCGCGGAAGGCAGAGAAGCCCATTTGACGATATGGGACGTGGGAAGACGCAAGATTCGCTTCCAGGTGGGCAACTCCCAAGAAGCGACGGCTTCCGTCTTCGATGTCCTGACCTTTTCTCCGAACGGCAAATTCCTGGCCTTCGCCGGGGGGATTCATGATCCTGACGCGGCCGGAGAAGTGGACATTCAATTGTGGGACGTCGATACCGGTGCCGTCATCCGCAAGCTGCGGAAGCATCGGCGGAAAATCACGGCCCTGGCTTTCTCCCCCGACAGCAAATTGCTGGCTGCGGCGATACAGGATGAGGCGGTCTGCGTATGGGATTTGGGTGAAGACAAGGTCGTGCGTGAGCTGCCGCTTCTTGATTGCTGCAAACTTGCGTTCTCACCCGACGGCAAGGAGCTGGCCACTGCGGATTACCAGACGGGCCTGATCCATCTCTGGAATCCGATTTCCGGTGAGGAAATCGGGACGATCAAGAACGGCGGCGCCGCGATGCAGTCCTTGACTTTTTCCCCCGACGGCAAGACGTTGGCCGCGGCGGGCGGCGCCCGCGCCATCCACCTCTGGAACATAGAGACGCGCGAAGAAGTGCCACGATTCGCGGGCCACTGCGATCCCGTCCTCTCGGTCGCGTTCTCCCCCGACGGCAAGACGCTCGCTTCTCGCAGCAGCGACGCGACCGTCCGCCTTTGGGATGTGCCGTCGGGCAAGATGCGCCGGACACTCTCGTTTGGACAATTTGACGGCAGGAGAGAACACGTCTGTACATTGACCTTCGTTCCCGACGGCAGCAAGGTGATCGGTGCCGGCGGGTGGTTCGGGCCGACCCACGTCTTCGCCTTTATGGCCTGGAACATGGCATCGGGTGAAACGGCGGCCGAAGTCCCGGAGGCGCACCGTTATTCTTGGACGGCGTCCGTTTCTATCGCACCGGACGGGGACACCGTGGCGACAGCCGACCTAAATGGCATTCATATGTGGTCTCTGGCGTCGCGGAAATTGGTGAACGAATTGATCCTGCGGCCCCAGGAATCTCCGCCGCCCCGGCAGCCGACCGACTGCGAGCACTGCGCCATCTTTTCTCCTGACGGCCGGACGCTCGCCACCTGCGACGCTGTGGATCGCGTCGTCCGCCTCTGGGACTGGAAATCGAGTACGCGTCTTCGTGAAATCCTGGTAGATGCTAAGGAATGCAATTGCCTGGCTTTCTCCCCCGACGGCCAACTCCTCGCCGGCTGCAACCCCGGCCCCGCCTGCGTCTGGGAAACGGCCACCGGCAAGCTCTTCCGCAAGCTCGGCGAAGGCCGCGAAGGGGCCCGCTCCGTCGCCTTCGCCCCCGACGGCCGGCGGCTCGTCGTCGCCACGAAAGCGTCCGTCGATGTCTGGGACGTGCTGACCGGCGAGGAGCTATCCGCCCACGACGGCAAACCCCTCCTTTCCGGCGGCCACAAGGGCGCCATCCTCTGCGCGGCCATCTCCCCCGACGGCAAGACCATCGCCTCCGGCAGCGCCGACACCACCATCCTGCTCTGGAACGCCGCCGACCTCCTGCCCAAGACGCCGGCCACCCACCTCACCCCCAAGGACCTCGACCGCCTCTGGGACGACCTCCGCTCCGACGACGCCCCCACCGCCTACAAAGCCGTCCTCGATCTGCTCGGCGCCCCCGACCAGGCTGCGGCCCTCATCAAGGAGCGCGTGCCGCCCGCCCCCAAACCCGACGCCCAGCAGCGTCAAAGACCTGATCGCCAAGCTCGACGACAACGACTTCGCCGTGCGCGAGGCCGCCAGCCGCGATCTGGCCGGGATGGGCGAGGCGGTCGAACCGGCCCTGCGCGAGGCGCTGGCCGCCAAGCCGTCGCCGGAAGCGCGCGGCCGCTGCGAGCGGCTGCTGGAGGCGATTGGGAAGGGGACGCTCGACGCCGATGGTCTGCGCCGCCTGCGGGCCGTCGGAGTATTGGAACTCCTCGGTACGGCGGACGCGCGCGGCGTGCTGAAAGCCCTGGCCGACGGGACGCCGGGACACATCAGCCGTGAAGCCAAGCTCAGTCTCGATCGGCTCGATCGCCGGGCGCCGTAGAGGGTTGGTTGGATCACCCTTCATTGGTTGCAGCCGGAATTTGAACAGAGTCGCAGAGACGATGACATCCGGCAGAGAGAAGTATACGCATCACGATGGAGGAGAGCCTTCCTCCCCGGCTATCTTACAGAATCCCGCCGCGCATCCGGGCGGACCTTCTCCCGACCTTCCACGAATCTTCACCGGCGCTTGCCATTCGCCGCGCCGACGCCTACAGTGGCGCCAGATGCGATTCCGCGTCGGCTCGGTTTCCGGGTGGGAAGGAGCCTCGTGTGCTAATTCTGCCGGCCATCGACCTGCGGGGCGGCCAGTGCGTCCGGCTGCGACAGGGCGATTACGCCCAGGAAACCGTCTTCGGCGCCGACCCCGCCGCGATGGCTCGCCGCTGGGTCGGAGCAGGGCGCGACGTGGCTGCACCTCGTCGATCTCGACGGCGCCCGCGAGGGCCGGCCGATCAACGGCGCCAGCGTTCGCGCCATCGTCCGGGCGGCCGGTGTGCCGTGCCAGCTCGGCGGCGGCCTCCGCTCCGACGCCAACGTCGAAGAGGCGCTCGGCTGGGGCGTGACGCGCGTCGTCGTCGGCACGCGCGCTTTACGCGATCCCGATTGGTGCCAGAACCTGTGCCGGCGCTTCCCCGGCCGCGTCGCCTCGGCATCGACGCCCGGAACGGCCGCGTCGCCGTCGAGGGCTGGCTGCACGACTCCGACCGCGCTGCCCTGGACCTGGCCCGGCAGTGCGCCGGCTGGGCGGCGGCCGCGATCATCTACACCGACATCAGCCGCGACGGCATGATGGAAGGGCCGAACGTCGAGGCGACGGCCGAGGTGGCGGCGGCCGTCGATGTGCCGGTCATCGCCTCCGGCGGCGTCACGACGCTCGACGACGTGGCCGGCTGGCGCGGCGCGGCCTGGCCGGCTGCATCATCGGCCGGGCTCTGTACGAGGGACGGATCGACCTGGCGGCGGCGATCGCAATAGGAGGCAATGACGAACGATGAACGATGAATGATGAATCAACGACAAACGACGGGCTCATCATTCGATTATTGCGATTATTCATCATTCATCATTCATCATTTTGAGGACGGCGACCATGAGCAAACATCAGACGGCGGACATCCGGAACATCGCCCTCGCCGGACATCGGGCGTCGGGCAAGACCTCGCTTGCCGACGCCCTGCTCTTCAAGGCCAAGGCGGTCGATCGGCGCGGCAGCGTGGACGACGGCACCAGCGTCTCCGACTTCGACGAGGAGGAACACGAACACCAGTTTCTCCATCGACACCAGCGTCCTGCACCTCGACTACAAGGGCAAGCACGTCAACCTCTCGACACCCCCGGCTATCCCGACTTCGTCGGCGCCGCCCTCGGCGCCCTCGGCGCCGTCGAGAACGTCGTCGTCGTCGTCTCCGCGGTCAACGGCGTCGAGGTCAACACGCGGCGCATGTTCACCGAGGCCGGCAAGCGCGGCCTGGCCCGCATGCTCGTCATCAACAAGCTCGACGGCGACAACGTCAACTTCGACGAGCTGCTCAAGATCGATCCGCGACACCTTCGGCAAGGCCTGCGTGCTGTTCAACGCCCCGATCAACCCCGGCCCCAAGTTCAGCGGCGTCGTCAGCGTGCTGAATCCGCCCGCGACGCCGCCGGCCGGCTGCCCGGTCGACCTGGCCGCCGCCCGCTCGCAGCTGGTGGACGCCATCGTCGAGGCCGACGAGGCGCTGATGGAAAAGTACCTGATGGAAGGCGACGCGTCACGCGCGACGAGTTGACCGCCGCCCTGCCCAAGGCGCTGGCCGCCGGCACCGTCATCCCCATCTTCTGCACCGCCGCCAGAAGGACAAGGACATCGGCGTCGCCGAGCTGCTCGACGCGCCTGGCCACCTACGCCCTGTCGCCGCTCCAGGCGCCGCCGAAGCAAGGCCGTCAAGGGCATCGGGCGACAAGGCCGCAGGAGATCGAGCTGAAACCCGACCCGGCCGGCGAGTTCGTCGGCCAGGTCTTCAAGGCCGTCACCGACAAGTTCGTCGGCAACCTGAGCTTCCTCCGCGTCTTCTCGGGCACGTACAAGGCCGACCAGCCGCTGGTCAACGGCCGCACCGAGCAAGTCGGCCCGCACCGGCGGCCTGTTCGACGTGCAGGGCAACAAGACAGACGCCGCTGACCGAGGCCATGCCCGGCGACATCGTGGCGGTGGCCAAGGTCGAGGACCTGCACATCGGCGACACGGTCGAGCAACCAGCCGCATCCGCCGAAGCTGCCGGCGCCGACCTTCCCGACGCCGATGTTCGGCCTGGCCGTCGAGCCGAAGGCCCGCGGCGACGAGCAGAAGATCTCCGGCAGCCTTGCACAAGATCGCCAACGAAGATCCGACGTTCCACGTCACGCGCGACGCCCAGACCAACGAGATGGTCATCACCGGCATGAGCCAGCTGCACCTGGACGTGGTGCAGCACCGGCTCAAGCGGCGCTTCGACCTGGAGGTCATCACGCACGAGCCGAAGATCCCCTACCGCGAGACGGTGACGACGCACGTCGGAGGCCAGCCACCGGCACAAGAAGCAGATCGGCGGCCGCGGCCAGTTCGGCGAGGTCCACCTGCGCGTCTACCCGCTGCCGCGCGAGATCGACAGCGAGGAGAAGCTGCTGGAGCGAGTTCGCCAACAAGTCGACCAGTTCGAGAAGGTGCGCTCGGCCCACTACGACGCCGCAGCACAACTTCGCCTTCATCGACACCATCGTCGGCGGCACCATCCCGAACCAGTTCGTGCCGGCCGTGGAGAAGGGCTGCAAGGAGCTGCTGGAGCGCGGCGCCCTGGCCGGCTACCGCATGCAGGACGTGGCGGTCGAGGTCTACTTCGGCAAGGACCATCCGGTGGACAGCTCGGAAGCGGCGTTCAAGACGGCCGGCCGCATCGCGTTCAAGAACGCCTTCCTGGCGGCCCACCCGGTGCTGCTGGAGCCGATCGTCAACCTGGAGGTGACGGTGCCGTCGAAGTACACCGGGGCGATCCTGGGCGACCTGAACACCAAGCGGGCCCGCATCGAGAACCAGGACAGCCTGCCGGGCGACCTGGCCGTCATCACGGCCAAGGCGCCGCTGGCCGAGGTGACGCGCTACGCCGCCCAGCTCGGCAGCATCACGCAGGGGCAGGGCTCCTACACGATGGAGTTCAGCCACTACGACATGGTGCCGGGCAACGTGCAGCAGCAGATCGTCAGCAAGGCCAAGGTCGGCGGCCGACGAGGACGAGTGAGCGGAGACGCGGCGGCCTGGGGGATGTGGCTTCCCCAGGCCGTAGTTGGTTGCGCTCCTATAGCTTGTCATAGGGCGGCGGCGGCGTCCTCCCCAGGCGCACCGAGTAGCGCTTGACGGCGGCGATGTGTTCGGAGCTGACAGGGCGAGGGGTGGTATGCCCCGCGCCTTCGGCTTCCACTAGTGGGTCACTTGCCTTGCAGCTGGCCATAAGCGTCTACTGGCATATGCTGGGTGGAACCATCGCACCCAGGAGCCGTTATGACCCGCCGCCGGAAGGATTCGCTTCGACCCCTCACCGACGCCGAACGCCACGAACTTAACCGACTGCGCCGGTCCTCGGCGGCCCCGGCCGCCCCGGTCGCCCGCGCCGCCGCCTTGCTGCTGGTCAGCGACGGGGTCGCTTATCAGGACGCCGCCCGGGCGGTGGGCCGCAAGAGCGGCGACGCCGTCTCCCACCTGGTCACCCGCTTCAACCGGGAGGGCCTGGCCGCTCTCGAACCCCGGCACGGCGGCGGCCGGGCGACGGCCTACGACGCGGCGGATCGCGACCGCATCCTGCGGGAGGTCGCGCGGACGCCGACCCCGGAGCGGGACGGGACGGCGACCTGGTCCCTCTCCACGCTGCGGCGCGCGTTGCGTTCGGCCCCGGACGGCCTGCCGCGGGTCTCGACCTTCACCCTGTGGCGGGTACTCCATGACGCCGGATACAGCCATCAGCGGACCCGCACTTGGTGCCCGACCGGATCGGCGCTGCGTCGCCGCAAGGCGGGTACGGTGACGGTCACCGACCCGGACGCCGAGCCGAAAAAAAGTTGATCGAGGGCGCCTACCGGCTAGGCAAGTCGCTGGGCCTGGCGGTCTGGTGCTGCGACCAGGCGGGGCCGTTCCAGACCGTGCCTCACCCCGGGCCGAACTGGCGACCGGAGGGCGACCCCGCCCGCCAGCCCCACGAGTATATTCGCAACGGGACGGCCAAGGTGCTGACGCTGTTCCACCCCGCCGACGGCCGGGTGCGCATCGAGGGGGTGGCGACCTGTCCCAATGCGGTGTTGCACCCCTGGCTGAAGCGAGAGTTGTCGGAGATCCTGGCTGGGTTGCCCGACCCGCCTCCCACAGCGACGGCGTCGCGGGCGGCGTGGGAGCGCTGGCAGGCCGAACTGGCGGTCAAGCCGACGCTGCCGACGGAGTTGCCGCCTTTGCGGATGCTGTTGGTACTGGACAACCTGGCCGGTCACAAGACGCCGGAGTTCGTCCTGTGGCTGTTCGCCCATGGGGTCATGCCGGTGTACACGCCGGTGGGCGGGTCGTGGCTGAACATGGCGGAGAGCATCCAGCGGGTGCTGAAACGGCGGGCGTTGGACGGCCAGCACCCGGCGACGCCGGAAGAGATCATCGCCTGGTTCGAGGCGGTGGCGCGGCACTGGAACGCCGAACCGACGCCGTTCGAGTGGGGCGGCCAGCGGGCGGCGCGGCGGAAGCGTCAGCGCGAGCGTCGGCACCGCCTCGGCGGATCGGGCGCGCAGACGCGGCGGCCGCTGGGGCGAAAGGGCCAACGGGCTTATGGCCATGTCCAGAGCAAGTGACCCACTAGCACGGTGTCCGAGCTGTCAAAGGGGGGACGGCGGCGTGCGGGTTTTGGGGCGTCTTGCGGATCGCTCATGTCTCGATCTCCTTTCACACGACCAGGAACCGATGCTGTCCGATCATTTCTCCATCAGCCAGCAGGCTGACCAGATACGCGCCGGCCGACGGAAATGAGTAGTTAGTGACGCGGTAGTTGAAACGCAGCTTCTGCAATCGATCCACGAAGGCAAGCGCCTGGGACTGGCGGAAGATTTCTTGTAGATCCTCCAGACGTTCGATCGCCACGTCGAACGCCATTTCGCCGAAGCCGTCCGTCAGCGTGGCGAAAACGAGGAACGAATGCGGCTCCGAGGGGAACTGTTCCGCTCTTCGGATTGAAAAGCAATTGATCAGACTGATGTTGTGCGTTCCTTCCTCGACGATCACGTTCTCGCACAGAAACAGCCCCACGACCACCGGCCGCTGACTCATGGCGTCCTCTCCCGAGCTTGGTCCACCGGCGCCCACTGCATTTTCCCTTCGCCGACCGGCAATGTCAACGACGCCTCCCTCGGAAGGTTCCCTCCGCGCAAACGGAAGGGGCGGACGGGCTTCGCTTCAGGGAAGCCCGTCCGCCCCTTCGTCTCCGCACATCAGGGCCGATCGCGGCGAATTTCTCGGCGTTCGCGCGGCTTTAGGTTGTAGTAGCCGTAGATCTTCGTCTGGAAGGCCGGCTCATAGACGTTGGCCGGCAGCTCGGTCGGCGCATAGGTGGGGATCGTCCTGTATTGGTCCTGGGTGATGTCCACCGTGGCCGCCCGACTGCCGAAGTCGAACTTGGCGGCTTCCCACGGCACCAGCACGTCCTTGCCCTCGTTCTGCACCACCAGGTAGTCAATGCCGCCGTCGTCGTCGAAGATGATGTCCTCGACCGTCCCGATGGCCAATCCGCCCTTGATGCTCACCTTGGAACCTAGCACGTCCTTGGCCCGCATTGTCTGGGCGGGCCGGGCGGCCGCCGCCGGCGGAGCAGGCGGGACGAAACCGAAGCTCATCCCTGTTGTCAGGATCCAGCACGCCAGTCCGGCGCCGGCCAACCAGCTTCCCTTTCCCATGACCTTCCTCCTCGTTCTCAAGAGATGCGGAGCCTACGGCTCCCGAGGCGCACGAAGGCCGTCCCACGACGGCCCTTTCCGTCGAGAAACGGGCAAGTATCGTGCCGGCCCATTCGGCGATCCTGCTCGTCGGTTCGGCCGTTGAGAAGGGAGTTGCGCAGTTGTGGAAGGGGAAAAGGCGAGCGGCGGGCTGACGCCGCGCCGCTCGCCTTTGGGTTCCTGGCCCTTACGGCAGCGGCACGTCCTTCAGCGTGAACGGTACGTCCACACTCAGCAGCTTGCGGGCGTTGTAGACGAGCTTCGCCGGCGCTTGGTCCTTCTCGGGCTGGAAGGTCAGATAGAGCGACTGCGTCACCATGGCGACGCCGTTGACGACGGTCACCTGATTCTGCATCTGGTTGCCGATCTCCTTGATGACATGGCCCTTGTCGTCGAGGAGGGCGAGGCCGGCGGCGCCTTGCATGTTCCAAAGGCCGCCGCCGCGCATGCGCCGCGGGACGGCGATCGGATTGCCGCCGCCGGCCGGCACGGAATCGGTCGGCGGTTGCAATTGCAGCCGGATGATCACCTGGCCCAGGCCGTTCGCGTTCTCGAGGACGTCGGCGATCGTCAGCTGACCGTTCTCGCCGCCCTTGAACGTCGCGCCGCTTTTGACCTTCAGGATATTATTCGCCGTGATGACCGGGGTCGCCTCGGTGAGAATGTGGGCGCTGATCGTGCCGCTCCATTCGCTCAGCGACTTCGAACGCCTTGTCGCCTTTCTTCAGATGGACGACCGCATCCTGCTGGAGGCTGCCGGCGCCGATGCCCATGCCCGGCCCCGGGAAGGGCATAATGACCGCACCGCCAACAAATCCGGGCGCACCGATTCCGCCCACCACCGCAGCGCCTGCAGGGCGCCGCCTGCCGGGGCGGCGTCGGCGTCGATCTGGACCAGTTCCTGCTTCTGGTCGTCGATCGCCTTACCGACCTTCACCTTGTCCACGTTCTGGAGCAACATGCGCGGTTCGATCGACAGGCGCAGACCGATCAGGATTTCGCCGTCCGGGGCCGGGCCGAACGAATCGGCTTTGAGGAGCGCCTGCACGCGCACGGCTGAGGAGGCGTCGGTCGGCAGGGGGTCCGCCTTACCGTCGGTCAGGGTGATAGCGTCGGCGCCGGCCGACGGGGCGACGCCGGGAGGGAGGCCCGGCGCGGCGACGATGACGCCGACGCCTACCGGCGGCGGAGGCGGCAGCGGCGGTACGGGCTGGGCCGCGACCTGGAGGGCGGGACCGTTGGCCGCGGGCGGAACCGGGACCGGGTTGATGACGCCCTGCCGGAATTTCAGCCGGGGCGCGCGGACGGGAACCGGCCCGATCGGCGCGGCCAGCCCATTCGCCGTAACGTCCGCTTCCTGCAACCCCGCCTTGTCGCAGAACTGGTCCATCGCTTGCCAGAACGTCACGTCGCCGGTATCGAGCGTGATCTTGCGGTCCTTCAGCTTGTTTTCGGGGTCGTTCAGAGTGATGTC
The DNA here is from genome assembly GCA_963771935.1 of uncultured Planctomycetaceae bacterium. Lineage (GTDB taxonomy): Bacteria > Planctomycetota > Planctomycetia > Gemmatales > Gemmataceae > UBA4732. The sequence continues at coordinate 1,669,283 of CAVYVK010000011.1, forward strand.
GTATCCGGTCTGCTTCTTGAAGTCTGCGACCGCGTCCGCCAGCGGCGTGTCCTTGTAGACCAGATGGACGTGCTTGGGTTTCAGGGCTTCAGCCGATTCCCGCCGCTTCTCGATCTTGCCGATCAGGATTTCGGCCCGTTTGTGGACTTCCTCGTCGGTGCTTTTGGCCGCCTCGCGCAGGGCGGCGTAGGCCGGATCGCCGACGGCCTCCAGGTCCGCGGACGCCTTTTCCCGCTCGTCGAAGTCGTCGCTGCCGAGCTGAGCGATCAGCTTGGCGATGCGTTTGGCGTCCGGCTTTTCGCCCTTCTCGACCGCGGGCGCCGCAGTCGCCGCCAGGGCGACCAGGCCGAGGCCCAGCGCCAGCAGCGGAAGCAAAGCACGAGTACGCATTCCTTCCCCTCCCTCAGAATATCGGCGAGTTCGGAAATTCATTGGTTCCTGGCGCACGACGGCCCACAGACGATTGAATCCGGTCGGCGGACGGGAGTCCAGCGAAAAATGTTCGGCCGAGAAATGAGATCGAAGGAGGGACCGATCGCGCAGGCGTCGTCAGGCCGCCACGCCTTGCAGATGGAAGGCGGCGTTGAGGGTGGCGACCGTGGTGGAAGCGTCGTCGCGCACCACCACGGAGATGCCGCAGTTGTCCAGCGAAACCTGCCGCGCCTGGCCGGGCGCCAGCCCGAGCAGGCCCGCGAGATAGGTGCGGTTGACGACGTGGTGCGCGACGACCAGGACGGACTCGCCGCGATGGCGATCGAGGAGGTCTTCGAGGACGGGAAGGACGCGGTCGTGGACCGCGGCGAACGATTCGCCGCCGGGGTAGCCGAACGCGGCGGGGTCGGTGTGGAAGCGCTGATAGCCGTCGGCGTCGAGGCCGCGGATGGTCGGCCAGTCGAGGCCTTCCCAGCGGCCGACGTCGCACTCGGTCAGTCCGTCGAGCGGGATCGGCGCCAGGCCGTGCGGTTCCGCCAGGACGGCCGCCGTCTGCACGGCGCGGAGCATCGGGCTGGTGTAGCAGTGGTCGATGGGCCGGATGGCCAGGAAGTCGCGGGTGGCCTCCGCCTGGCGGACGCCGAGGCGGGCCAGCGGCAGGTCATGGCGTCGGCCCTGGATGCGCGGCGGCCGGGCCAGGTTCGCTTCGGTGGCCCCGTGGCGGATCAGGTATAGGACCGTCTGGGAATCGGCGATTGCAAGCATCTCTTTTACATCCATCCTCCCCCAATGCGGCGAGGGCGGATAATGCGCCGGTCGCCGAGAAAAAGCAAGACCGGCCTTGGGCGCTGGCGTGGACCGATCGACCCGCTAGAACAATCTCGTCCGGGAGGCGCCCTCCCGGACGCCACGGAGCCTTTCCCCCTATGGCCACGCCGCGCGTCCTGATCCTCCGCGCCCCCGGCGCCAACTGCGACGGCGAAGCGCAATTCGCCTTCGAGACGGCCGGCGCCGTCGCCGAGCGCATCCACATCAACCGCCTGCGCGAGCGGCCGGCCCTGTTGCAGCGTTACCAGATCCTCGTCGTGCCCGGCGGCTTCACCTACGGCGACGACGTGGCGGCCGGCAAAATCCTCGCCAACCAGCTGAGCTGCTTTCTCGGAGACGCCCTCCGCCGCTTCCGCGACGCGGAGAAGCTCATTCTGGGCGTCTGCAACGGTTTTCAGGCGCTGCTCAAGGCCGGTCTGCTGGCCCCGCCCGACGACGACGGCCCCCTCGCCACGCTGGCCCACAACGAGTCCGGCCGGTTCCAGGACCGCTGGGTGACGCTCCAGGCCTTTCCCGGCCGCTGTCCCTTCCTGACGGGGATCGACCGGATGCTCGTGCCGATCGCTCACGGCGAGGGTCGCTTCCTGTGCCGCGAGGAGTGGATGCTGCACGGCCTGGAGCAGGCGGGGCAGGTCGTGCTGAAATACGCCCCGCCAGTCGTGGCCGAAGTGCGCGACGAGGCTGGCCGGCTGCTGAGGCCAGTTCAGTGCGCCGGACGACGATGGCCGGCCGTACAACCCCAACGGCTCGCAGAACGACGTGGCCGGCCTGTGCGACGCCACCGGCCGCGTGCTCGGCCTGATGCCGCACCCGGAGCGCCACGTCCTGCCGACGCAGCACCCGCGCTGGACGCGCCTTGGACTGGCCGCCGAGGGCGAAGGCCTGGCCCTGTTTCGCAACGCGGTCCAATTTTTCTCTGAATAAGATGTTTAATACGACCGAATCGAACGCCTGTCGCCGCCTGATCGATCTCGCGCTGGAGGAAGACCTCGGCGCCGAAGGCGATCTGACGAGCCAGGCCGTCATCCCACTGGACCTACCCGGCCGGGCGGCTCTCGTCGCGCGCTCCGCCGGCGTCGTCGCCGGGCTGCCGGCCGCGCAGCAAACGTTCGCCGTCATCGATTCGCAATTGTCCTTTCAGACACTCGTCCCCGACGGCTCGGTCGTGGCGCCGGGCACGGTTCTGGCCGTGGTGAGCGGTCGGATGCGCTCGATCCTGACCGGCGAGCGGACGGCGCTGAACTTCGTGCAGCGCCTGAGTGGCGTGGCGACGCAAACGGCGAAATACGTCCAGGTCGTGGCCGGGCTGCCGTGTCAGGTGCTGGACACGCGCAAGACGACGCCAGGCTGGCGGCTTCTGGAGAAATACGCGGTTCGCTGCGGCGGCGGACACAACCACCGCATGGGCCTCGGCGACGGCGTCCTCATCAAGGACAATCACCTCGCCGCGGTCGGCGGCGGGACAACGGCCGTGGCGGAGGCGGTGCGGCTGGCCCGCGCGAAATACGGCTCACGCTTCCCGCTGGAAATCGAGGTGGACGACCTGGAGGAGTTCGACGCGGCGCTGGCGGCGCGGCCGGACATCGTTCTGCTGGACAACATGAAGCCGGACCTGCTCCGCGAGGCGGTGCGGCGACGGGACGCGACGGCGCCGAGCGTCCGGTTGGAGGCGTCCGGCGGCGTGACGCTGGCGACGATCCGGGTGATCGCCGAGAGCGGCGTGGACCGCGTGAGCGTCGGCGCCCTGACGCATTCGGCCGTGGCGCTCGACATTGCCCTGGATTATCAACGCCATGATACATGAGGAACGGAGTCTGAATACCCGTCTTGTCGGCCGTCGCATCCGGTGCTTCGATTCCGTGGACAGCACGAACAGCGTGGCGGCGCGGCTGGCGGACGACCCGGCCAACGACGGCGTGGCCGTGCTGGCGGCGGAACAGACGGCCGGGCGCGGCCAACACGGCCGGCGCTGGCAGTGTCGTCCGGGCGACGGCGTGTTGCTGTCGGTGCTGCTGTTCCCGCCGCCGGCGCTGCGACGGCCGGCCGTGCTGACCGCCTGGGCTGCGGTGGCGGTATGCGAGACGGTGCGACGGCTGACGGGGTTGCAGGCGCGGATCAAGTGGCCCAACGACGTGCTGCTGCGCGGCCGGAAGGTGTGCGGCATCCTCATCGAGCAGGGCCGCGCGGCGGTGGTCGGCGTCGGCCTCAACGTTCGCCAGCCTGCGGAGTATTTCGCCGAGACCGGCCTGCCGAACGGCGCATCGCTGGCTCAGTTCACCGACGCCGAACTCGACGCCCGCTTCGCGGCCGAGGCGCTGCTGCACCGGATGGACGAGGAATACGGCCGGCTGCTCGACGGCGATCTGGCGACGCTGGAGACGCGCTGGAAACGGCACATCGGCCTGCTCGGCCGGGACGTGATCGCCGAGCGCTACGACGGGCCGACGCACCGAGGCCGGCTGCTGGAACTCGGCTTCGACGGGATGCGATTGGAGGCGCCGGGGTCGGGAATGCTCGATTTGCCGCCGGAGAGGGTGCGGCATCTCGAACCGGCGGCGGATGAGGAATGACAAGAATACGGAACGGATAAGGAGCCGAAATGCCCTCGGATGGGAAAGTCGCCGTCGTCACCGGGGCCAGCCGCGGCATCGGCCGGGCGATCGTCCTTGGCCTGGCCCGCGAAGGCTATCGCGTCGTGATCGCCGCCAAGAGCGTCGAGTCCACAGACAAGCTGCCCGGCTCCATCCACACCGTCGCTCAGGAAGCAGCAGCGCTCGGCGGCGAGGCGTTGCCCCTGCAAGTCGATGTCCGCGACGAACGGCGGATCGAGGAGATGGCCGCCCGCACCGTCGAACGCTTCGGCCGGATCGACGTGCTGGTGAACAACGCGGGCGCCTTGCACTGGCAGGGGCTATTGGAGACGCCGGCCAAGAAATTCGATCTGGTCATGGCCGTGAATGCCCGCGCGGCGTTCCTGTGCTGCCGGGCGGTGCTGCCGGCGATGATCCGCCAACGCGGGGGACACATCATCAACCTGTCGCCGCCGATCGACCTGACGATGGTCCCTGGTCGAATCGCGTATGCGATCTCCAAACTCGGCATGACACTGCTGACGCACGGCTTGGCGGAAGAAGTACGGCCGCATCACGTCGCCGTCAACTCACTGTGGCCAGTCACGATCATCGAAAGCCAGGCCAGTATTAACTGGGGTCTCGGCAAGCGCGAGACGTGGCGCACGCCCGACATCCTCGTGGACTGCGTGTTGCGGCTGGTGCGAAAGGATCCCGGCGAGATCACCGGCCGGGCGCTGCTGGACGAGGACTTTCTGCGCTCCGAAGGCGTGACCGACTTCGGCGGCTACGCCTGCGTTCCGGGGACGAACCCGCCGCGGCTGTCGTGGCCGGCATTTCGGACTTGATTGGTAGGCGAGGGCGTGGTGGAATGAGAGAAGTGGTAGGAGGCGATCATGGTTCCACGTCCCGTCGTTCTCGGCCTGACGTTGTGCGATTACGTGATCGTTGAAGAGAGAACCAAGAAAATCTCTCTTGTCGGCGCGTTCACCGGCATCGCCGTCGATCAGTTCCCGACCGTAGTCCCACCGTTCTCTCTTTTCGCCGTTCTCACCGACGGCCTTGGGACCGGGATGATCGACGGCGTCGCCAACCGCTTGGATACGGCCGAGGAGGTGGCCTCGTATCGTGGGTCGCTTCGGTTTCCTGACCAACTCACGGAGGTGTCGTTTCACCTCCGACTTCGACAGTTCATCATTCCGGCCCCTGGGCAATACCAGTTCACCTTGTTGATTGACGGGGAATGGGTTGCCCAACGTCGATTCCGGGTGTACGAGAGAGAGGACCAGACATGAACAGCAAAAACCCCGAACCCGCGGGCGCCCGGCAACCGAATCCGCAACCCTGGTCGGAAACGGAGAATCGGGCCAGCGTTATTGTGGAAGCGGATGGTCCAGTGGACACCACGATCCGCCCCGCCCGGTCTCCTGCCCTCCGCCAGATCCGGCCGGATCAGCCGCCGCCACGGCCCCCGGAAAACAAGTGACATTGAGGAGGCGGGGCGATGGCTTCTCCTCTTCAACCGTCCGGTCGCTTCTCCAGTGAAACGGAGTCGCGGGATAGCGTAATGATTGTGATCGAGGGGTCGGGGGACAAAAACACGGCGTCCTCGCCGTCCGAACATTCCGCTGTTCCCGCCGTATCGGCCTCCGACTTTTCCGCCCCCGGACGCCCTTCCCCCTTCCTAATAGCACATCCCCTCTGCGGACGCGCTCGGGAGCATGACGGTCGTTCCCCCATAGCGTAAACTGAAGTTGCTCAACCAGCGCCGCCGCGACCGCCTCCTCTCCCTGTCCCGCGTCCGGCCGCGACGTTGCCATGACATCCGTAGGAGACTGACGCCATGCCGCATCCGTTCCGGCCCCGGCGCTGTTGGATCGCCGGCGCCGCTCTGGCGCTCGCCGCGCTCGCCGGTCCCATCCGGGCGGCCGACGATCCCCCTCCGCCCATCGTCGTCGGCATGTCCGGCGCCTTCACCGGGCCGTCGCGCGGCCTGGGCATCGAATTGTACCGCGGCTCCATGGCCTGGTTCGATGAAGTCAACGACAAAGGCGGCGTCCACGGCCGTAAGATCGTCCTGAAAGCCTACGACGACGGCTACAACCCCACGCCCGCCATCGAGAACACCGTCCGTCTCATCGAGAAGGACCACGCCTTCGTCCTGTTCGATTACGTCGGCACCCCCACCGTCACCCGTGTGCTTCCCCTGCTCAAGCGCCACGAGGACCAGAAGGTGTATCTGTTCTGTCCCTTCACCGGGGCCGAGTCGATGCGGCGGCCGCCCTACGACCGATTCGTTTTCAACCTTCGCGCCTCCTACAAGGATGAAACACGGGGCTTGGTCAACAACTTCGTCCGCATCGGCCGTCGGAAGATCGCCATTTTCTACCAGATCGACGCCTACGGCCGCGCCGGCTGGGACGGCGTCCGCGAGGCGCTGGCGGCCTGCCCCGATCCCGACCATCCCGGCCGGGATCTCGCCATCGCCGCCGAGGCCACCTACCGCCGCGGGGCCGTCTTCACGGATCCCATGAAAGAACAGGTCGAGATCCTGCGCCAAAGCGACCCCGACGCCGTCATCTGCGTCGGCGCCTACGCCGCCTGCGCCGCCTTCATCCGCGACGCACGCAACGCCGGCTGGGGCGTGCCGATCGCCAACGTCTCCTTCGTCGGCAGTGAGATCCTGCTGGGCCTGCTCAAACAGGCCGGCGACGCCAACGGCAAGGACTACACCCGCAACCTCATCAACTCGCAGGTGGTCCCCAGCCCCTACCGCACGGAACTCCCCGGCGTCCAGCAATACCGCGAGATGATGGACAAGCACCATCCCCTCCTCCCCGACGCCGCGGACAAGAACTACACACCGCTGCAATACAGCTTCGTCAGTCTGGAGGGCTTCCTCAACGCCCGCCTCTTGACGGAGGTGCTCGACCGGGTCGGGCCGGATCGGGGCGTCCGCGAGGCCGCCGAGTCGATCCAGGACTTCGACCTGGGCATTGATGCGGCGGCGTCGTTCGGACCCGGCAAGCGCCAGGCGATGACCCGTGTCTATTTCACCGTCGCGGAGGACGACCGCTTCGTGCGTCTGTCGGACGAAGATTGGAAGAGATGGGCTCGATGAAACCGTCGCGGATGTTCACGCGCGTGCTGCTCATCCTGGCCGGCCTGTTCGTCGTCGCCGGGACGGCTGCGGCCGCGCTGTCGGCCGTGACGCTCTACTCCGCACTGACCGCCGAGTACGAGAGCAAGGGCCGCGCCCTCGCCTCCACCATCGCCGAGTCCAGCGTGGACGACCTCGTCAACAAGCGCCACGATACGGTGCAGGCCATGCTCGAACAGTATAAAGAGACAAAAGGAGTCGCTTATATCTTCGTCATCGACTGGCGCGGCGACATGGTTAGCCATACGTTCGTCCCGCGGGCGCCCGACGAGGTGCGCGGCCTGCCGGAGGATCCGCTGCAAACGACAGTGCATCCGCTCCGGCTCGAAGGGCGCGGCGACTGCATCGACGTGGCCGCGCCGATCGCGGCGGGGCAGATCGGCTACGTCCACGTCGGCATGGAACTGAGCGACGTTCGCTGGGCGGTCTGGAAGGCGATGCTGGACGAGGTGAGTGTGATGGCCGTCATCTTCGTGGGCGGGGCGGCGGCGGCGTATCTGCTGGTGCTGCGCATCTCCCGGCCGCTGCGGCAGCTGACGCGCCTGGCCGAGAAAGTGGCGGCGCTGGACGCGCTGGCGCCCGCCGCGGACGACGCCGCCAAGGCGCTGGGTCCGGCCGCGGGCCGCCGCGACGAGGTCGGCCACCTGGCCCGCGCGCTCGGCCACATGCTCGTGGAGGTCGGCGTCCGCGAGCTGCGCCTCAAGGAGGCCGAGGAAGGCTGCGCCGCAGCGAGCGCTATTTCCGATCCCTGATCGAGAACGTGAGCGACGTGGTCGTGCTGATCGGCGCGCGGGGCGAGACGCGCTACGCCAGCCCGTCGCTGCAGCGGCTGCTGGGCGGGCCGGCCGACGAACGAATGGGCCGGCCGGCCGCGGAGCTGATCCACCCCGACGACCGGACGGCCTTCACCTCCGCCTTCGAGGCGGCCCGCCGGCCCGGCGGGGGAGGCGTCGCTTCCGCCGAGGTGCGCCTGAGCCGGCCGGACGGCGGCCAGCGCGTCGTGGACGCCTCGTTCAGCGACCTGACCGGCGAGCCGGCCGTCGGCGGCGTCGTCGTCACCCTGCGCGACATTACCGAGAAGAAACGGACCATCGAGCTGAACCAGGCCAAGGAGGCGGCGGAGGCGGCCAGCCGGCTCAAGAGCGAGTTCTTGGCCAACATGAGCCACGAGATCCGCACGCCCATGAACGGCATCCTCGGCATGACCGAGCTGGCCCTCGACACCCACCTCAACCCGGAGCAGCGCGAGTACCTGGACACGGTGAAGTCGTCGGCCGACGCCCTGCTCGGCCTGCTCAACGACATCCTCGACTTCTCGAAGATCGAGGCCGGCCGGCTCGACCTCGACCCCGTGCCGATCCACCTCCGCGACTGCGTCGGCGAGGCGCTGAAGCCGCTGGCCCTGCGCCCACGAAAAAGGCCTGGAGCTGGCCTACCACATCCACAGCGACGTACCCGATTCCCTCGTCGCCGACCCGACCCGCCTCCGCCAGGTGCTGATCAACCTGGCCGGCAACGCCGTCAAGTTCACGGAGAAGGGCGAGGTCGTCGTCACCGTGGAAAGGATGAATGATGAATGCGGAATGATGAATGAAAGAGGCGGCAAAGAGGATCCCTCTTCCGTTCATCATTCATCATTCATCGTTCTGCATTTTGAAGTGAGGGACACCGGCATCGGCATCCCGCCGGAGAAGGCCGCTTCGATCTTCGCTCCCTTCGTGCAGGCGGACGGCTCGACGACGCGGAAGTACGGCGGCACCGGCCTGGGTCTGTCGATCTGCCGCAAGCTCGTCGAGATGATGGGCGGACGCCTCTGGGTGGAAAGCACGGTCGGCGGTGGCAGCACCTTCCATTTCACCGCCCGCTTCGGCGTCGGGCCGGCCGGAGAGGAGCCGCCGCCGGCGCCGCCGGCGTTGGAGGGGCTGACCGTCCTCGTTGTGGATGACAACGCTACGAATTGTCGCATTCTGGAGGAATTGCTGCGCCCGTGGAGGATGAAGCCGACGGTAGCGCGGAGCGGTCCCGAGGCGCTGGAGGCGCTCGGCCGCGCCGCGGCGGCCGGGGAGCCGTTCCCGCTGGTGCTGCTCGACGCCATGATGCCGGGCATGGACGGCTTCGAGCTGGCCGAGGAGATACGCAAGCGGCCGGAGCTGGCCGGCGCCGCCGTCATGATGCTCTCGTCGGGAGACCGGCGCGGCGACGTGGAGCATTGCCGCCGCCTGGGGCTGGCCCGCTATCTGGTCAAGCCGGTCAGCCCGTCGGACCTGCTGGACGCCCTGACGCAGGCGCTGTCCGCGCCGAGGCCGGCGGTTGCGGCGCCAAGCCGTCGCGGCCGCCGGACGCCGCGCCGGCCGCGACGACGCTCCGCGTCCTGCTGGCCGAGGACAATCTCGTCAACCAGCGTTTGGCGATCCGCCTTCTGGAAAAGCAGGGACACGTCGTCACGCCCGTCCTCAACGGCCGCGACGCCGTGGAAGCCCTGGAGGAGCAGGCGTTCGACGTGGTGCTGATGGACGTGCAGATGCCCATTCTGGACGGCATGGAGGCGACCGCCCTGATCCGCCGGCGGGAGGAAGGCGCCGGTCGGCGCACGCCGATCATCGCGCTGACGGCGCACGCCATGAAGGGCGACCGCGAGCGCTGCCTCGAAGCCGGCATGGACGACTATCTCACCAAGCCGATCCAGGGCGCCGAGCTGGCGCGGGCGCTGGCGTCGGTAGGGGATAGGGGACAGGGGTCAGGGAAGATGCCCCCGCCGGGTTTTCGCGGACCCCTGACCCCTGACCCCTGTCCCTGACCCCTCCGTTCGACGAGCAGGCCGCCCTGGCGCGGCTGGACGGCGACCGCGATCTGTTGCGGGACGTGGCGGGCCTGTTCGTGACGGAGGCACCGCGGATCGTCCAGTCGATGCGGGCGGCCGTCGCCGCCGGCGACGCGCGGGCGCTGCAACTGTCGGCCCACGCCCTGAAGGGGTCGGCCAGCACCTTCTCCGCCAAGTCGCTGGTCGAGGCCGCCTGGGCGCTGGAGCAGATGGGCCGGCGCCGACCTCGGCGGGGCCGCGGAGGCGCTGGTGGGACTGGAGCGGGAGGCGGCGCGACTGCGGAAGGCGTTGGCCGAGTATGCGGCGGCGCCCTCCGCCCACGGCGACCCAACGCCGACGGCCTGACCGCCTTCTTGTCCTCCGGGGCCGCTCCCTCTAGGATGATGGTTGGTTTAGACCGTCGCAGACCGAGCACCCGCCTCATGCCCTCCCGGCGTCGCACCCCCTGGCGATCCCTTCGGCGTCGTTTCCTCGCCGTCGGGGCGCTCCTCGCCTATCTGGCCGCGGCCCTCGGTCTGCCCTTCCCGACGCCGATCGTCTCGGGACAGGGCGGCGCGTCCTCTCCCTGTCAGGGGCGCTCGTGCAGCTGTCAGAACACCGAGGATCACTCGCGCCCTTGTTGCTGCCATACCTCCGCGCCCTCCGGCGCGATGTCTTGCTGCCACTCCGGCGCGATGTCCTGCTGCCACTCCGACGAGGAATGCCCGCACTGTAGCGGCAGGGGCCCGTCCGCGCCCTGCCGCCACGGGATGACCCATTCGACGACTCCGTGGAGGTCCGTCCTGTCGGCGATGAGCTGTCGCGGCCAGGTCGCCCAGTGGGTGCTGACGGGCGCCGTCCCGGCCGTCTCGCCGTCCGACCTCGGCCAGCCGGCGCCAGCCGCCACCGGCCGCCTCCACCACGGCGACCTTGTCGCATTCCGCGTTCCGCAAGCTCCTCTTCTACCTCCTCCGCGGCTCCCTTTCACCGCCTAATCTCCGAAGCCTGAAACAATCCTCCGCGCCGGCTCCCCGAACGTTCTCCGTCCGGGTCGCGCCCCGCCTGCCGCCCTGCGCTGGGCGTCGTAGCCGCGCGCCTGCTTCCCGAACCCGCTGGGCGGCGCCGAGCGCCATCCGGCCCCAAGGAGACTCCGATGAGACGCCGCAGCGCCTTCACGCTGATCGAGTTGCTGGTGGTGATTGCGATCATTGCCATCCTCGTCGGCTTATTATTGCCCGCGGTCCAGAAGGTCCGCGAGGCCGCCGCCCGCATCAGCTGCACCAACAACCTCAAGCAGCTCGGCCTCGCCCTGCACAACTACCACGACAGCATGGGCACGTTGCCGCCGGCGCACGACCCGTGGCCCGCCCCGTTTTCCGCCCAGGCGCATCTGCTGCCGTTCGTCGAACAGGGCAACTTGCAGTCCCTGGTGGACTTCACGCCGCCCACCGGGTCGGGGGATCTGACCTATACGGGAGTCAATCAGGCTGCGTCCGCCTACGTGGTGAAACTGTTCCTCTGCCCCAGCGACTCCACCACCGGCAAGGTCCCCAACGTGGCCTACGGCGGCGGCAATTACGTCTGCAACGTCGGTACGGGGATGAGTTCCAGTGGGGCCTACACCGGCGACTACGTCACCGGCGACGGCGTCTTCCTGCTCAACAACCCACTCCGCTTCGCGAACATCACCGACGGCCTTTCCGACACGATGGCCATGAGCGAGGCGCTGCTCGGCGACGGCCAGGGGCCGCTCACCGGCTCGGCGCCGAACAACGTCAACCGGGAGGCGCTGCTCCTCTCCGGCAGCACGCTGACCACGCCGCAGAGCTGTGGGGGCGGCGCCACCGGAGGCGCCTTTTGGAGCGGGGCCTACAACGGCAACGCCTGGATCAACGGCGGCTACTGGGCCACGGACTACAACGCCTACAACACGCCGAATTCCCCCAACTGCGACTGCCTCAACACCGCCAACAACTACGGCCTGAAGGCCGCCCGCAGTATGCACGTCAACGGCGTCAACGTCCTGTTCTGCGACGGCAGCGTGCATTTCGTCAATAACAGCGTGAGCCTGGCGACCTGGCGGGCGCTGGCCACGCGGGCCGGCGAGGACATCCCCGGCAACGATTACTGATCCTGGCGTCCGTCGCCAACTTCGGAGACCCCTCATGACCCGCATTCTGGTCCTAACGGCGGCGGCCGCCGCCCTGGTTGGCGGCGCCCTCGGCTGGTTCGTGCTGTCCTCCGTCGGCACCGGCGCGGGGCCGGCCGATCCGGCCCACCCGCCGGCTCGCGCCGACCGCTCGCCGACCGCCGAAGTCGCCCGGCGGTTCGCGCTGTCGGCCGCCGACGTGCCTCTGGATCGCGAGACGCCGGCGGTGGCCGCCGACGCCAAGGGCCGCATCGTCGTGGCGTGGGCGGCCCGCACCGGCGACCTCGAACACACGCTCTTCCTGGCCCGTTCCGACGACGGCGGGGCGACGTTCGCGGCGCCGACGGCGTTCCGCAAGGTCGCCATCTACCGCTACGAGGCGACGCGGAAAGGCCAGGACGTGACCTACTCCACGTCCGTGGCGCCGCGCCTCGCCGCCGCCGGCGACGCCGTCTACCTCGGCTGGACGGAGGCGGTCGGCGGCGGCCCGCGCGTCGTCTTCTACGTCGCCCGAAGCACGGACGGCGGCCGCTCCTTCTCCGAGCCGGCCGCCGCGCAGGACGCCGAGGGCCAGCGGCCGGGCTTCATCGGCCTGTCGGCCGGGCCGGACGGCGCCGCGGCGTGCGCCTGGCTCGACCACCGTCAGGGGCGCAGCTGCCGTTCTTCAGCTTATCGGCTCCGGATGGAAGCAAATTCCGCCCCGCCGCGCTCGTCTACCCCGGCCCGTCCGGCGGCAGCGTCTGCCCGTGCTGCGACGCCGCCGTCGCGCGGGCGGAGGACGGCGCCGCGTTCGTCGCCTTCCGCAACGACGTGAGCGACGACCGCGACGTCTACGTGGCCCGCTCCGCCGGTTCGTCCTCCGACTTCGGGCCGTCCGTCGCGGTCGGCCCCGACCACTGGCACTTCGAGGGCTGCCCGCATGACGGGCCGGCGCTAGTCGTCGCCGGCGGCCGGCTGCACGTCCTCTGGATGGATGGCCACTCCGGCCGGCGCCGCGTCTACTACGCCGCTTCAGCGCTCTCCGAACTCCGGTTCACGCCGCGCGAGCTGAGTCCCGGCCCCGGCGAACAGGGCCACCCCAAATTGACGGCCGCGGGCGACGTGCTGCACGCCGTCTGGGACGCCAGCGATCAGGTCGAGCCTGCCCCGCCGCCGGGGGGCCACGGCGAACATCACCACTCGGCCCCGGCGTTAGGCGGCCGAACCGTGCAGTACGCCCGGTCGGTCGGCGGCGCCGACTTCGGCCCCGCCGCGGCCCTAAATCCGCGGCCCGGCGCGTTCCAGGTCAACCCGTCCGTCGCGGCCGGGCCGGCCGGCGCCGTCTACGTCGTGTGGAACGAGATCACTGAGACGGGCAAGAGCGTGGCCTTCGTCCGCGTCCCAACTGTGGAGAAGTAAGCTCGCCGGAGTTCAAGCGATGCCATCGATCCCAAAAGTGCGCCAGCTGGCCCTGGCCGCGAGCCTGGGCCTGTTGGTTCTGGCCGTCTCCGCGGGCGCGGCCTGGATCGCCCGCGCCCACTTCGCCGGCCGGGCGGCCACGCCGGCAGCGGCGGCCCCCGCGCCGCCGGGCGCCAAGCCTGTCTCCCGGGGGCGGCTGATCTATCAGATGTACTGCGTCGCCTGCCACGGCCCCGAGGGGCACGGCAACGGGTCGTCGGCCGCCGGGCTGAAGCCGCCGCCGCGCGACTTCGCTTCCCACGACTGGAAATTCGGGACCGCCCCCGAGACAGTCCGCCGGGTGATCGCGCAGGGCGTGCCCCGCACGGCCATGCCGGCGTCGGGCCTGACGCTGTCGCCAGGCGACCTGGACGCGCTGACCACCTACGTCCTCACCCTGGCGCCGCCGGACGATCCGGCGACGGCGTCGCTACGGCCGCTGCTGGAGCGGGCCGGGTTGACTCCCGCCGAGGCGCCGCGGGACGCCCCGGACATGGAACTGCTCGACGACGCCGGCCGAACGTCGGCGCTGACCGGGCGGCGCGGCAAGGTGGTGCTGCTCGTCTTCTGGGAGACGGGATGCGCCCGTGTCTGCGGAAACTGCCGCAGCTGGAAGGTTTGGCCGACGAGTTCCGCGACCGCGGGCTGGAGGTGCTGCCGGTCTGCGTGAATGAGGCCGACGCCGAACCTGTGCGATCCGTGGCCGGCCGCCTGAAGTCGTTGCCGCTTTACCGGGACGTTCGCGGCGCGGCGCGGCTGCGTTACGGGGTGGACGCCGTGCCGGCGGCCTGCCTCATCGACCGGGCCGGCTGCCTGCTGGGCGACGGCCCCGGACCCAGCGACTGGACTGGCCCGGAGGCGCGGGAGCTGCTACAGGCGTGCCTGAGACCGCCGGCCGGGAAATATTAGATCGCACAAACGGCTCACGGCGCCTTCGGCATCTCCGGCGGCGCCGCGTGGGAGGCCGGCGCCGTGGGCTTGAGGAAGTCCCACTCGTCCGGCGGCAGCGATTGGCGCACGGTCGCCGACCGGGGCGGCGGCGCCTCCTCGGGTCCGGCGGGCGCCGTCGGGCGCGGATCGACCAGCGGCACGCGCGAGGCGACGGCGGTCAGCTCCTGCGCCAGCAGGCGGATCGTGTACGGATGAGTCGGCGATCCGAAATGGTACACGTCCGAGAACTCGATGTTGTCCGCCCCGTCCAGCGCCGTCCCGGCCATGTCGGCGCCCTTGGCCAGGATGTGGACGACGCGGCCCGCGTTGTCCGGGCGGTTCTTCGGGTCGTTGGACAGCCCGACGCCGCCGCAGTAGACCAGCAGGTCGATCGGGACGCCGTCGGCCCGCACGCCGTCGGCCACGTCGCGGGCCGCGTTGGCGCCGAGGCTGAAGCCCATCACCACAAAGCGGGCCGATTCGTCTTCGTGATGAATGCGCCGGATTTCCTCCTGGAAATAGCCGGTGTGCCAGCATTCGCCGCAGTAGGTCTTGATGTAGCCGAGCGAGATCAGGGCGTCGCGCACGCCGCCGAGGTTGGCCAGGTCGATCGGGTCGGGGCCGTCGATGAGGAAAATGTAGACGTGGTTGCGGCATGCCTGCGGCAGGGCGGCGCACTGGGCCGCCGCATCGGGCGGCGGCGCGGCGACGGGATGAAGACAGCTGGCGCACCCCGAGGCCGCCGCCAGCGTCCCCGCGATGGCTGCGGCCAGCCAGCGCGGCCCGGTCCCCTGTCGCCTCATGTCTGCGTCTCCCGCCCCGCCTGCCGAATTTGCCCGGAACGCCGATCTCGCCGGCCGATCCGAAGGCGACGATGGTTCCTGGCTTTCCTTCCTTTCGGCCCGCGCGGCCGGCCGACTGGACAGGAAATTGAGGCGCGCCTATACGATCGGTCGAGAGTAGAATATGGCGAAGGTGGTCCGCGGACATAAGGTTGCCGGAGACGGCGCAGGAACATATCCGATGAACGGGAAACTCATCCTGGCGGCGGCAGCGTGGGCGTGCCTCGTTCCGGCCGCGCGGGCGGAAGCGCCGGCCCTGGCCGACAACCTGCGGGCCGTGCTGCTGGACATGATGCCCGACCCACTTTATCAGAGCGACAGCCATTGGGGCGGCCAGCGGATGATGACGGATCGGCTGAAATTCCACGTCCACGGACTGCACGTTCACATCGAGGCAATGCAAGCGCTCAAGAACGACGGCCGCTGGTGGAAGGTCAAGGCGACGGGAATTCGGTTGCCGGAGACGCTGACGCTGGACCTGCGCGACGTGCAGCGCGGCGACGACGGCAAGACGACGTTCACGGCGGTCCTGGCCTTCGACGCGCGGGTGCAGTACGACCAGGAGAACTGGGAGCGCGGCCTACGGCTGTTCTCCGGCAGCGCGGAGGCGCGGCTGCGGGTCCACCTGACGCTGCGCTGTGAGGCGACGATGAAACTGGAACCGAACGGCGCCCTGCTGCCGGACGCGGTGTTCCGGCTGCGGGCGACGGAGGCGAAGCTCGGTTTCGACCACTTCGAGCTGGAACACATCGCGGGGGTCGGCGGCGACTTGGCGAAGCTGATCGGCGAGGCGGCGGAGGCGGCGCTGGAGAAATGGCGGCCGTCGCTGGAGCGGAAGCTGCTGGACCGAGCCGACGCCGCCGTCGTGAAGGCGGCGGACACCAAGGAGGTGCGCGTCAGCGTGATGAAACTGCTCAAGGCGGAGTGAGGCGAGTAGGGTATCGGCAAGACGATCCGGCTACGTCGGCGGCAGAATATCCTTCTCGGGCAACTCGATCACGCCGGGTTCGCCGAGATTGAATGGGAACTCGATAGCCCAGATACGGCGACCTCCCACGCCGAGCGGGCCGCGATCCTCGACGATCACTCCCTCCACCGTCTCGATTCCGAACTGGAAGCGCACCCGATCGCCAACCCGCAGCGTCCTTTGATGAGCCTCGCCTTTGTGTGCTTTCATGAAACGAATCCCCTTCACCAGGGCGACGCGCCCTTTATCATTTGTAAGTAAGACTCTGTTCCAGAAGTGGGTGAGGCCCGTAGAATAGGGTATGAAGCGCAAACCGAAAGCCAGACCCTATCCGAGCGACCTCACCGACGCGCGGTGGGCCGTCATCGAGCCTTTGATTCCCGCGGCCTGGCCGGGGGGCCGCCCGCGCCAGGTCGATATGCGCCGGATCCTCGACGCCCTGTTCTACCGCACCCGCGAGGGCTGCACCTGGCGCGCCTTGCCCCACGACTTCCCGCCCTGGAAGACCGTCTACAACTACTTCCAGTGGTTCGACGCCGACGGCACCTGGCAAAGGATCCTCGACGCCCTGCGCGAGCGGGTCCGGGTCCGAGCCGGCCGGGAGCCGACCCCCAGCGCCGCCGCCATCGACAGCCAGTTGGTCAAGACGGCCGAGGGCGGCCAGGAGTGCGGCACCGACGGCGGCAAGAAGGTCCACGGCCGCAAACGCCATATCCTGGTGGACACGTTGGGGTTGCTGATCGCCGTGGTGGTGACGGCCGCCAACGTGGACGACGGCCGGGCGGCCCCGGAGGTGTTCGCCCAGGCGCCGGGCCGGGACTTGCCGCGGCTGAAGGTGGTGTTCGCGGACAACAAGTATCACAACCACGGGTTGTACGCGTGGCTGCGGCTGCATCGGCGGCCGTACCGACTGGAGGTCGTGAGCCGGCCGCAGGGCGAGACGCGGTTTAAGCCTTTGAAGGTGCGTTGGGTGGTGGAGCGAACCTTCGCCTGGCTGGGGCGGTATCGGTGCCTGAGCAAGGACTACGAACACACGACCGAGTCCAGTGAAACGGTGGTGCGGTTGGCGGCGATTCATCACATGCTCCGCCGGCTACGCCCGGGGCGACGGGCGCGGAGCCAACGATTCCGGTTCAAGCCGCGACCCCGAAAACGGGCGGCGTAGGACTTCAGGAACAGAGTCTAAGCGTACATTACGTTGCCGAACGACTGTCCGAGTTTTGGCCGTCCCCTACCTTTTGCGCCGCGGCCGGCTCTCCGGCGACGCCGTCCAGGGGTCTTCCGGCCAGGCGTGCTTGGGGTAGCGGGCGCGCAGCTCCTTGCGAACCAGCGGATACGTATTAACCCAGAAGCTCGCCAGGTCGTCCGTGACCTGCTGCGGCCGATAGTTCGGCGCCAGCAGGTGCAGCAGTACCGCGCACCCGACCGCCGGCGATGCGCGGCGTGTCGGCCAGGCCGAACACCTCCTGAATGCGCACCGCCAGCACCGGCGGCCTTCCGACTTCATATTTCAGCGCGATCCGACTGCCGCTCGGCACGGCCAACCGCTCCGGCGCCTCGCGCTCCACCGCTTGCCGCTGCGCATGCGTCAGCCGGCCTTGCAGCGCCGCCAGCCAGTCGGCGGCCCGCAGCTCCGCGAACGACCGCCGGCCCACGCATAACCATTCCAGAAGAGCGCGTAAATCCGTATCGTCCAGCGCCGGCAGCCCCAGCTCCGGCATCCACTCGCGCAGGCAGCGGACGCGCGTCCGGTACAGGCCGGTCGGCGAATCATCCGGCGGCAGCACACGGTCAAGTCGTTCCGCAGCGGCCGCCGCCAGCACGTGCGCCGCCTCCGCGTCGTCCGGCGCCGACGCCTGCGTTTCCTCCAGAATCAGGTCCTCGAACCGTACGCGCCGTCGTGCCGTCACTCGCTCCGCCTCGGCGTCGAAGGCGACCTCGACGGCCGTGCGGATCCGATCCGGCGGCAGCCACTCGCGCTCGACCGCCGACGCCTGCCGCACCAGCGATTCCGTCCGGCTGGCGTCCACGTCGATGCACAAAAAGAACTCCGGGTCCGTCACGCCGCTGGACGGGGCCAGCCGCACGCCGCGGCCGCCGACCATCACGCCGCGCCGACTCCCGGCCCGCCGGCGCCGCGCCAGCCGATCCGGGAACGCCGCCAGCAGCGAACGCAGCAACGCCTCGTCCGGTAAAACGTCGTTCGCGGATATTCCGTGTCTTCTCATCTCCTGATGCAGCGAGCGCGCCAGCTGGTCGCGGGCGCGGAGGATGAAGCGAGCGGCGCCATGGTTCAGCGTTCCCACGACGGAACTGCACCGGCCCGTTCGCTCAAACTCCTCCAGCGCCTCAATGCGATCCAGCACGTCGGAGAGCGAACCGTGCCGCGGCGCCGGCGCTTCGTCCCGTTCCCGCGCGAACGGATCGCGCTCGCCCAGCAGCGCGGCGGCCAGAGCCGCGCGATCGGGACGGCCCCAGCGCGGCCCTTCGACGAGCAAGCCGGGCCAGCCGCGGGTGGACCGGCAGACGGGCCAATGTCCGGCCGAGGTACGTCACGCCCTGTTCGTCCACCGCTCCGAGTCGCCGCAGCAGCGTCAACGCCTGTCCGACCGTCGCGGCCGGCGGCGGCTCCAGCCAGGGGAAGCGCGATACGTCCGTCTCGCCGAGGCCCATAAGCTGCAGCACCGCCCCCGCCAGATCGACGCGGCGGATTTCCGGCTCGGTATGTTCGGGCCGGCCCAGGTGCGACGCCGCGCTCCACAAGCGGACGCACACCCCCGGCCGCGTCCGTCCCGCCCGGCCGGTGCGCTGGTCGGCCGAGGCCCGCGAGATCGGCGTCAGCCGCAGCCGGTCCAGGCCCACGCCGGGGTCGAACGTCAGCGTCCGCGCCAGCCCCGTATCGACGACGCCGGCCACGCCCTCCACCGTCACCGAGCGTTTCCGCCACGTTCGTCGCCAGTACCACCTTGCGCCGGTCCAGCGGCGCCAGCGCCGCGTCCTGCTGCTCCGCCGGCAGGTCGCCGTAGAGCGGCAGCACCGCCAAGCCGCGCTCCTGGGCGGCCAGCGTCCAGATGGTGGGCCGTCAGGCGGATTTCCTGCAATCCGGGCAGGAACACTAGCAAATCGCCGTCGGTGCGGTCGAGCAGCCGTTCCGCCGCTTGCGCCGCTGCGATCGGCCAGGACAGCCTCTCCGGCCGCGGTTCGTACAAGACCTCCACCGGATACTGCCGGCCCTCGCCCTCCACGACGGGGCAACCGCCAAGGTATGCGGAGATAATTTCGACCGCCAGCGTCGCCGACATGACGACGATGCGGAAGTCCGGCCGCACCGTCTGCTGCACCAGGCGGACCATGCCGAGGGCCAGATCGCTTTCCAGGCCGCGCTCGTGGAACTCGTCGAAGACGACCGCGCCGGCCGATTCCAGGAACGGGTCGTCTTGCAGCAAGCGAAGCAGGATGCCGGGCGTCACCACGAGGATGCGAGTCTGCGGGCCGTACTGGCGGTCGAAGCGCACCTGATAGCCGACCTCGTCGCCGAGACGGCCGCCGCGCTCGGCGGCCATGCGGCGGGCGGCGGCGCGGGCGGCCACTCGGCGCGGCTCCAGCACCACGATGCGGCCGCTCCCGACGAGGCCGGCGTCCAGCAGGGCCGGCGGCACGCGCGTCGTCTTGCCGGCGCCGGGCGGGGCGCGCACCACCACGGCCGGCCCGCGCCGCAGGGCCGCGATCACGTCGGGCAGAACGGGGTCGATCGGCAAGGGAAGCCGCATCAACGGGCCTTCCGGGCTGTAGGTTCCTGGCGAGCGGCCGGCGTGAGCCGGCTGATATAGCACATCGTCGCCGACAGGGTGACGCATCAGCCGGCTCACGCCGGCCGCTCGCCCTATCGTATCCCGACGCATAGGATGAGAGGAACCACGGGAGTACGCCATGAAAGCCATTCTGTTGAAGGAACCGGGGCGGTTCGAGCACATCGCTATCGACGAGCCGCAAAAACCCGGCCCCGGCGAGGCGCTGGTGCGCGTCCACCGCGTCGGCATCTGTGGCACCGACATCAGCGGCTTCCTCGGCAAGATGCCTTTCTACAGCTATCCCCGCATTCCGGGTCACGAACTCGGCGTCGAGGTGCTGGAACTCGGCCCCGACGTGGCCAACGTCCGGCCGGGCGACCGCTGTTCCATCGAACCGTACATGAACTGCGGCCGCTGCTTCGCCTGCCGTCACGGCGGCGGCAATTGCTGCGAAAACCTCCAGGTCCTCGGCGTCCACACCGACGGCGGCCTGCGGCCGCGCTTCGTCGTACCGGCCCGCAAGCTGCACCCGTCGGCGCGGCTCACGCTCGACCAGCTCGCCTTGGTCGAGACGCTGGGCATCGGCTGTCACGCCGTCAACCGCGGCGCCCCGAAGAACGGCGAAAACGTCCTCGTCATCGGCGCCGGCCCCATCGGCCTGTCGGTGATCGAGTTCGTCAAGCTCACCGGCGCGGCCATCACCGTCCTCGACCTGAACCCGCGGCGACTCGACTTCTGCAAGGAGCGGATGGGCGTCGCCCACACCGTCCGCTTCGGCGAGGAGGGCGGCGTCCTGGAGGCGCTCAAGGGACTGACCGTCGGCGCCCTCTATCCCGTCGTCTTCGACGCGACCGGCAGTCCCAAGTCGATGTGCAACGCCTTCAACTACGTCGCCCACACCGGCCGGCTGGTCTTCGTCGGCATCGTCGTCAACGACATCCACTTCCCGGACCCGCTGTTCCACCGACGGGAAATGACCCTTTTCGCCTCCCGCAACGCGCTGCCGGGCGATTTCAACCGCATCATCCGGCTGATCGAGGACGGCAAGATCGACACGCGGCCGTGGATCACGCACCGCACGGCGTTCGCCGAGATGATCGGCAATTTCCCGGCGTACACGCTGCCGGAGACGGGCGTCATCAAGGCGATGGTCGAGGTGGACGCATAATGATCCGATCGAGCGTCACGATCAGCCTGGTCCCCGAAGCCCGCGGCGGCCCGTTCGTCTTCTGGGACGACCTCGCCGCCGCCTGCCGCGAGGCGAAGCGCCTCGGCTTCGACGCCATCGAGGTGTTCGCGCCGCCGACCATCGACCCGGCGGTCCTGAAGCGCGCGCTCGACGACAACGGCCTGAAGCTGGCCGCGATGGGGACCGGCGCCGGCTGGGTGCTGCACCGCCTCACATTGACCAGCCCGGATGCGGAAGTGCGAGGAAAAGCGATCGCTTTTGTCGAAAGCGTCATCCACCTGGCTGCGTCCTTCGGCGCACCGGCCATCATCGGTTCAATGCAGGGCCGGCACGGCGACGGCGTCGAAAAGACAGCGGCGTTCGCCTATCTCGCGGAGGCTCTCTACACGCTTAGTGACCACGCCTGGGGCTATAAATTGCCGCTGCTGGTCGAACCGCTCAATCGCTACGAGACGAACCTCGTCAACACCGTAGACGACGGCGTGCGGCTGGTGCGGTCGCTGGGGACGGAAAACGTGAAGCTGCTCATCGACCTGTTCCACATGAACATTGAGGAGGCGGACGTTCCGGCGGCCGTCCGGGCGGGGGCAGGCGCCATCGGCCACGTCCACTTCGTCGATTCCAACCGCCGGCCGGCCGGCTGCGGCCATACCGACTTCGGCCCCATCGCCGCCGCCCTGCGCGACATCGGCTATGACGGCTACGTCTCCGCCGAGACGCTGCCGTACCCAAACCCTGTCGAGGCCGCATCGCTCACCATCCAGGCCTACCGCAAATTCTTCGCGGCGAAGTGAGGAAGCGGCCATGCTGAAACACCAGCTGATTCATCCCCAAATCAACGAGGTCCTCGGCCGGGCCGGCCACCACGCTAAAATCCTTATAGCCGACGGCAATTATCCGGTTTCGTCCAAGAAAGGCCCCAATGCGGAGCTGGTTTGCCTCAACCTGTCACCGGGCGTCGTCACCGCGGCGCAGGTGCTGGCGGCCGTCGTTTCGGCCATTCCGATCGAGGCCGCCAACACGATGGGCTACGAGAAGACGGGGCCGTACGCCCTGACGGAAGACCCGCCGGTGTGGGACGACTTCCGCCGCGTCCTGGCCGGCGCCGGCCTGAAAACGAAGCTGGAACCGATCGAGAAATGGGATTTTTACACGGCGGTCGCCACGCCGGACCACGTTCTGACGATCCAGACCGCCGACCAGCAGCGCTTCGCCAACCTGCTGCTGACCGTCGGCGTGCGTATGGATTGAGGGGGATGTCATGGAACGCCGGCCGCTGGGAAAGACGGGCCTGACCTTGCCGGTGCTGAGCTTCGGGGCGTCGTCGCTGGGCCAGGAGTTCCGCCCCGTTGACGTCAACGAGGCGTTGCGATCCGTCCATGTCGCGCTCGACTGCGGCATGAACTTCATCGACACGTCTCCCTATTACGGACGGGGAATGTCGGAAGTGCTGCTCGGCGTCGCCCTGCGCGGCGTGCCGCGCGACCGCTACCTGCTCGGCACCAAGCTCGGCCGCTACGACGCGCACCACTTCGATTTCTCGGCCCGTCGCGTCGTCGAGAGCGTGGACGTCAGCCTCCACCGCATGGGCGTCGAACATCTGGACATCATGCTCTGTCACGACATCGAATTCGTTGATATGAGACAGATCGTGGAGGAGACGTTGCCGGCGCTGCGCCAGGTGCAGCAGCAGGGCAAGGTCCGCTTCGTTGGCGTGTCCGGCTATCCGATGAAGATGTTCCGATACATTCTGGATCGGGCGCCTCTCGACGTGATCCTGTCGTACAACCACTACACGCTTCAAAACACGATGCTGGCCGACCTGGTCCCGTACCTGAAGACGCGGGGCGTCGGGATCATGAACGCGGCGCCGTTCTCGGCGCGGCTGCTGACCAACGCGCCGCTGCCGCCGTGGCACAAGGCGACGCCGGAAGTGCGGGCGATATGCCATCAGGCCGCGGAGCATTGCCGGGCGAAGGGAAGCGACATTGCTCAGCTGGCGCTGCAATTCTCGATCCGTCATCCCGACATGGCGACGTGCGTCACCGGCTCGGCCGATCCGGGTCGGGTGCGTCAGTGGGCGGAATGGGTGGAGAAGCCGATCGACGAGGGATTGCTGAAGGAAGTGCTGGAAATCCTGAAGCCGATCCACAATTGGTTCTATATCGAGGGGCGGCCGGAGAACAACGACGCGCCGGGCGAGCGGCGCGGCGTCAGCCCGCCGTGAAAGATCCCACGGCGGGCTGACGCCGCGCCGCTTGCCCCTCACGGCGACAGCCGCTCGACCTGCCACTCCTCCGGCGGGACGCGCCGATAGCACAGCCGATCATGCAGCCGGTTCGGCCGGCCCTGCCAAAATTCGATCGTCTCCGGCCGCAGCCGCAGGCCGCCCCAGAACGGCGGTCGCGGCACGTCGCCGTCCGGATATTGGCGGGCCAGCTCCTCCATGCGCCGCTCCAGCGCCGCCCGATCCGCGACCGGCTCGCTCTGCCGCGACGCCCAGGCGCTCAGCCGGCTGCCCACCGGACGGGTGCGGAAATAATCATCCGATTCCGCCTCCGAAATCCGCGCAACCGTTCCCTCAATGCGTACCTGGCGCTCCAGCTCCGGCCAGAAGAAGAGCAAGGCGGCGTGCGGGTTGGCCGCCAGTTCGCGGCCCTTGCGGCTGTCGTAGTTGGTGTGGAAGGTGAAGCCGGCCGCGTCGAATCCCTTGAGCAGCACGGTTCGCGCGGAGGGCCGGCCGTCCGGGCCGGCCGTGGCCAGCGTCATCGCGTTCGGCTCCGGGACTAGGGCGGCCAGCGCCTGACGCATCCAGGCGGCGAACTGGCGGATCGGGTCGGGGTCGGCGTCGGCCTCGCTCAGCCCGGCCCGCGTGTAGTCGCGGCGCAGGTCGGCGAGCGTCATGGCGCCTCCTTTCTCGGCGCCTGCCGCCACGCCTGGATGAGATTGGCGTCCACGTCGGCGTCGTGGTGGCGCTGGCGCTTGAGTTCACGCAGTCGATCCGGCGGCGCCAGCTGCATGAGCCGTTTGAGATTCAGAGGAGGGGCGAAGTGCGTCATTTCACTTTGCACCACTTCCGCGAGGTAAATCGTCCGGTCGCCGGAGTCGAGCCGCGCCTCCACCCGGCAGTCCAGCCAGCCAACCGCGCCGTCCAGCACCGGACTGCCCGTCGCGGCGGAGCGCACGTCCAGGCCGTCGAACTTGTCGCCGGAGCGGCCGGACTTCAGGCCGAAGCGCCAGACCCAATCGATCTGGTCCTCGCCGAGCAGGTGCAGCGCGAACGCGCCGGCAGCCTCGACCAATTCCCAGGTGTGATGCTGCCGGGCCAGGCCAAGGACGATGCGCGGCAGGTCCGGCGCGATCGAGGCCTCGCTGACGAACGTGGCGATCAGTCCGCCGCGGCGGTCGCCGGCGCGGGCCGTCACGAGCCACAGTTCCCGATCCAGGCAGGCGAACAGAGTCGAGGCGGCGGTGTCGTCCATCAGCGGCGCTGCCTTGTTTTGGCGAGCGGGGGGCGTCAGCCCCCTGATTCTTCCTGCGTTCGCCGACCGGATGCGGAATCAGGGGGCTGACGCCCCCCGCTCGCCGTGCCGTTCGTATGGCATATTTTATCGGAGCAGGACCGCCTCCGCCATGAGGCCGGGACCGAAACCGAGCGCGACGCACGGCCGCGGCGCGGCCGCAATTCGCAGCCGATCGAGGATGAACAGCACCGTCGGCGACGACATGTTGCCGTGCTCGCGCAACACCGTCCGTGACGCCTCCAGGGCGCGCCGCGCGGCAGGCCAAGACCCTCCTCCACGGCGTCGAGGATGCGCGGCCCGCCGGGGTGGACGGCCCACGAGCCGACGGCCTCCAGGGCGACGCCGTGCCGCGCCAGCCACGCCTCCAGCCACGGACGCAGATGGACGGTGATCAGCCGCGGCACCTGCCGGGCCAGCGTCATCTCGAAGCCGTGGTCGCCGACGGTCCAGGTCATGGCCTCGGCGGAGTCGGGGACCAGGCACGACCCTGTCGCCGCCACGCGCCACGCCCCGGACGGCGCGGCGTCGTCCGGGACGCCGACCACGGCCGCCGCGCCGTCGGCGAAAAGGGCGTTGGCGATCACCTTCTGCGCGTCCCAGCCGTAGTAATAATGCAGAGTGCATAACTCCACCGCACAGAGCAGCACGCAGGCGTCCGGCTCGGCCGCCGTGAAGGCGCGGGCGACGCGCAGGCCGTTCAGCGCCCCGTGGCATCCCATGTATCCGATGTGGGTACGCTGCACGGTCGGCGGGAGGCCGAGCGCTCGGATCAGGGCGAGGTCCACGCCGGGCGCGACGAAGCCGGTGCAGGAGACGGTGACGAGGTGCGTCAGGTCGGCGGTGCGGACGCCGGACGGCCGCAGCGCTTCGGCTGCCGCCTGTACGGCCAGCGGCGGCGCCAGCTCGGCGTAGTGCCGCATGCGCTCGGCCGTGGTCGGGCCGCGCTCGCCGGGCGCGCCGGTCGGCAGGAACGGCGAGCCGGTGTGGCGCGTGCCGTCCAGCACGTCGCGCACCACCGCCTCGCCCAGCGCCAGCCGCCGCACGGTCACGCCGGTGCCGTCGTACATCGCCGGCAGCCAAGTGGCCTGTTCCTCGGTGGGATGCCCCATCGCCGGGCGATGCGGTAGGAGTCCGCCCGCGTGATCTCCGCGGACGGCAGAGCGGTTCCGATGTTCAGGATGGCGAGCGTCATGAGATATTGCCCATAAACGGTCTCGTATTGCTGAATGCTACCGATTCAGGAAGCGAACCACCGGCGCGGCCAGTCCCGGCGCGTGGGCCAGCAGCCGCACCGCCAGCCGCGTCAGCCACGGCCGCCGCAGCACCGCGGCCGCCGTCCGACAGACGTACTGCCGCCGGCCGACGATGCGGCCGTGCAAATCGGCCCATCGGCGCGGCCAGCTCCGGCCGCCACCGTTCGGCGGCCAGCGGCGCCACGGCCGTCCCCGACGCCAGCGCCCAGGCCATGCCCTCGCCGGTGAACGGCTCGACATAGCCGGCCGCGTCGCCGACCACGAACAGCCGCTCCGCCGCGACCCGCCGCGGTCGGCGCGTCAGCGCCGGCGTGCCGCGCCAGGCCAGTTCCTCCAGCCGGCCAGGCGCCGGCCAGCCGGCCTCGCGCACCATCCCGGCGGCGGCGCGGCCCGGCCCGCCGGCGGCCCGCAGCCAGGCGGCGTCGAAGGCGGCGGCCGCGTCCAGCCGGCCGTCCTCCAGCCGCACCAGCCCGGTGTAGCCGCCGCCGCCGCACGCCATGTAAACCACGCCCGGCCGGTAGAAATCGGGCGCCTCCGTCGTCACGGCGCCCGCCCCGATCCGCGCCCCGCCTCGACCGGCGCCGCCGCGCCGCCGCGGGCCAGCAGCGGACCACCCAGTCCGTCGGCGGCCAGCGACGACCCGCGCGGAAATCTCCGCCCGAAGCTCGCCCCGGCTGCAGCAGCAGCGGCCGGACTTCGGAAGACGCTCTTTTCGGATGGATTTCGAGGAAGAATTGCCCGCGTCTCCGGCAGGAACGCGGCCCCGGCCGCGACCGCCGCCTCGACCAGCGCGGCGTCGAACGCCTCGCGGGAAAGGGCCGACCCGCCGGACAGGGGCACCGTCGCCGCGCGGCCGCCCGCCGCCAGGCGAACGCTCTCCAGGGGAACGGCGCGGCATTGCGCCGGGCAACGTCCCAAGGCCGATCGCGCGCAGCACCGCCGCCGCCCGGCCGTTGAGGCAGCAGCCGCACACCTTCCAGCGCGGAAACGCGGCGCGGTCCACCAGCAGCACGGCGACGGATCGGCGCGCCAGTTCGCGCGCCGCTGCGGCCCCGGCCGGACCCGCTCCGACGATGACGGCGCCCCAGACTCTGTTCCGCGGCCTCCGCCAGACTCAGCGTCGCCGCCAGCGTCATGCCCGGCTCCAGGTCAGCAGGTATCGGAACGGCCACCGCCATCGGACGATGGCCCCGTGCAGCCCGGCGCGTTCCGCGAGAGCGCGGGCCTCGTCCATCGTGAAGGCGCTCTCGACGGAGCGCGGGCCATCCACGTGGACCACATCGGAAGTGGTAAGGAGGCGCACGGCGACATGGGCCAGCGCCAGGCCCAGGCCGCTCCGCTGCAGATCGTTGACCAGCACCTGATGCGCCGCCGTCGCCGCCGCCCAGCGCAGGAAGCCGGCCGCTTCCTCCTCGCCGAGATGGTGCAGGAACAGCGAACACATGACGACGTCATATCCCGACAGCGCCGGTCTGCGCAGCACGTCCTCGACGAAGAACCGCACGTCGGCGCCGGCCGCGGCGGCCCGGCCGCGGGCGTGTTCCACGGCCACGGCGCTGCAGGTCGCAGCCGTCGATGCGGAAATCGAGGCCGGCCCGACGGGCGTGGCGCCAGAGCCGCAGCGGCACGTCGCCGGCCCCACTGGCCGCGTCCAAGACGCGGATCGGCCGGCCCAGCCGACGGGCGAGGGCGGAGAGCGGCCGCCACAAAATGCCGGCGCTACCGCTCCAGAAGTTGACGCGGGCCAGCCCGCGCAGCGCCCCGACGTGCCGCGCGGCCGCAAGTCCGGCTGGTCCATGATCTCCGGCAGGCGCTGCCGGTGAGGCAACGTGAGCATTCCGGTCTCCTTCCGTCTTCTCAACGCTATGTTAGGCGCAACCGCCGCCTTCGCCGCCGATGGAGTCTGTACGAAGCCACTTCTTCCCCGGATGGAATCTTCCCGCTGAATTCGGAAAACACCACGACACACCGCGGTCTGTTCCTTGGCAGGAGCGCCGAATGCGGTGTAGAATTGGGGAGGATGGATTGCCGGGGGACGATTGTCGCCGTTCAACGGCCTCTCCCCGTGGAAGGTTCTCATGGCGGAATTCGTCATCCAGGTCGGCGGCCGCAGCGCCCAGGGGCGGCGGCCCAATAACGAGGATCGGTTCGTCGCCGACCCGGGCCGCCACCTGTTCCTCGTCGCCGACGGCATGGGCGGTCAGGAGGGCGGAGAGCAGGCCAGCGGCCTGACCGCGGACATCATCCCGCGCGTCCTCCAGGATCGCCTCGACGCCCATGACGACGCCAGTCACGCGATTTTGAAGGCGCTCGACGAAGCCAACCAGGCCATCATCCAGGCCGGCCAGAAGCAGACCGGCAACCGCAAGATGGGCACCACCGCCGTCCTCGCCCTCCAGCAGGACGATCAGGTTTACGTCGCCGGCCTGGGCGACAGCCGGGCCTATCTCGTCCGCGGCGACCGCGTCGAGCAGCTCACCGCCGATCACACCGTCGCGGACGCCCTGGTCCGCAACGGGGCCATGACGGCGGACCAAGCGAAAACCAGTCACTGGCGCAACTATCTCTACAAGTTCCTTGGCTGCGCCGAGATGAGCGAGGGCGCCGAGGTGCATCCGTTTACGCCGCAGGCCGGCGACCGTCTCGTGCTGGGCACCGACGGCCTGACGAATTTCGTCACCGACGCCGATTTGCGCGAGGGCGCGGCCCTCCACCGCGACCCGCAGGAATGGGCCGACGTTCTCGTCGATGCGGCCTTGGGACGCGGCTCAAGGGACAACGTCACCTGTGTCGTGGTGGCGTTCAACCGGGAGTAGCTTTCGACCATCCCGGCGAGCGGCCGGCGTGAGCCGGCTGATCGATCGGAGAATCAGCCGGCTCACGCCGGCCGCTCGCCCGCCTTTCCGTTTGGCCTTTACTTTGCAAGGAAGTCTGGCGCACCTATACGGCGGCGTCTGCCGAATCGAGTGCGCCAATTGCTCCTTGCTTCTCCATCTTCGCCGGACGCCCACGCCCTCCGGCCGCGGGGACTTTGCGCCGATGCGCATCACCATTCCGACCACCGGCTCACGCGGCGACGTGCAACCCTATATCGCCCTCGGACTCGGCCTTCAGGCGGCCGGCCATCGTGTTCGCCTGGCCACGCACGCCGATTTCGAGTCATTCATCCGCGACTATGGGCTGGATTTCCATGCCCTGGAGGCCGACGGCCGCTCCCTCCAGGCCAGCAGCGCCGGCGACAAAATGCTCAGCGCCGGTGGAAACCCACTCGTCTTTATCCGTGAATTCGTCCGCCTGCGTGTGCCGCTGATCCGTGGGATGCTCAAGAACTGTTACGACGCCTGCCGCGACGCCGACGCCGTGCTGCTCACCACGACGGCCCCACTGCTCGGCTGGTGCGTCGCCGAGAAGATCGGCGTACCCACCTTCCGCACAGGATTGCAACCCGCGGCCCTGAGCCGTTTCCAACCCAATTTTCTGATGCCGGAGGCGCCCGACTGGCTGCCCGGTCGCGGACTGTACCATCTCTTCTCGCATGTTTTCGTGGGCGTGACGCTCTGGCAGATCTGGCGGCCGACCCTCAACGCCGCCCGCGCCGAGGTGCTCGATCTGCCGCCGTTGCCGCTCGTCAGCCCCGGCGGCGACTTCCTCCATCCCTCGCTCACGCTGGACGGCTACAGCTCCCAGGTCGTCCCGAAGCCGCGCGACTGGCCCGCCACGCACCACCTGACCGGCTACTGGTTTCTCGACGCCCCGTTCGGCTGGAGTCCGCCGGCCGAGCTGGTGGATTTCCTTGAGTCCGGTCCACCGCCCGTCTACGTCGGTTTCGGCTGCAATCACAACCGGAACGCCGCGGAGGTCACGGAACACGTGGTCCAGGCGCTGAAGCGGGTGGGGGTGCGCGGCGTGCTGCTGACCGGCTGGGGCGGCCTGGAGCCGGTCGCTCGCTCCGATCAGTTCCTCTCCATCGATTCCATTCCCCACTCCTGGCTGTTCCCGCGCATGGCCGCCGTCGTCCATCACGGCGGCGCCGGATCCACCGCGGCCGGTCTCCGCGCCGGCGTCCCGTCCATCGTCGTCCCCTTTACGTCCGACCAGCCCTTCTGGGGTCGTCGGGTGTACAAGCTCGGCGCCGGGCCGAGGCCGATCCCGCGCAAGCTGTTCAACGCCGAGCGTCTGGAAAAAGCGGTGCGCGAGGCCGTCGGCGACGCCGGAATGCGCCGGCGGGCCGAGGAGATCGGCCGGCGCCTCCGCGCCGAGGACGGCGTCGGTCGGGCCGTCGCCCTGTTCCAGCAGCAAATCAGCACGGAGCAATTCCCGCAGATCGCAGCGTGAGGACGCCGGGCCGCTCGTCCCAGCGGAAAGCGCTGTCCCGGCAAGGGCGCGACTCATGGCAGACGGGGCGGACGACCGAATAGAGTAGGGAGGCGAAGCGGGGCAATCGCGCGGAACGGGGTCGTCCGCAGCCGTTCGCCGTGCGCAAGGGATAGGCGCCATGAGTCGGGAGCCAGGAATGGGGTCCGTAACCCGACGGCGACGGTTTGCCCTGCTGGCAGCCTGTTGCGTGGCCCTGCTCGGCGGCGGCTGCGCACTGCCGTCGTCGCCGACGGAAGCCACGGTGCCCCGTGCGTGGCGGCGCACCAACGCCTGGGGTCCAGAAGCCTATGCCGCCCGCGCCGAGGGCAAGCTCCAGCCGCTCTTCTTCACGCAGGGAATGGCCGACTGGGCCGAGTTCGGCCGGCGCACCATCCAGGACGGCGACATCCTGTTCCGCTACGGCCAGTCCTACAAGCCCTACGAGATCTTCACCAGCCGTCTCATCGCCGGCATCGAGGACAACCGCTTCTCCCACGACGGCATCGCCCACTGGGAAGGCGACACACTCTACATCTACGACGCCGAGCCGGAGCCCCTCGGAATCCGCAAGGTGCCCTTCGAGTTCTGGATCCTCGACACAGCCGACTGCTCGCTGGTCGTCAAGCGACTGCGGCCTGAGTGCCGCTTCGCGATCCCCCAGGCGATCGCCTACTGCGAAGACGTCTGGCTGCGCCAGGTGCCGTTCGACGATGCGTTGCGGCTCGACGACGAGAAACTGTACTGCTCCGAGATGATCGAAAAGGCGTACCGCTCGGCCGGTCTGGTGCTTTCGGAGCCTTTGCCGATCTCCTGCCTACCGCATTACCGCCGCTGGCTGCCGATCCTGCCCCTGGTGACCTTGTTGACGCCGATCCGCGTGAACGTGCCGGTGTTCGCGCTGGGCAACGAGTATTACGGCACCTTCGGCTCGCCGCTGCTGGAGACGGTCTACGAGCAGAGTCCCGACCCGCGGGCGGGGCGGCGCAAGCCGCCGATCTGCGGCGGCGCGGCGGAGTGTGCGCGCCGGCGTCCGCCGTGGAGGAATCGGAGCCGCGACCATAAGGGAGCGGTGTACGGCGCCGGAACCGCACCCGCTCCCTGACGGTCGCGGCTCCGAATGGCGCGGGGGCCGCGCCGCACTCGGTAGACATTTGCCGTTTTGTGTTCCAGAGTTACGAAGAGGCGCCGCCGCGCGGTCGGCGTCGCGCGGCCGTTCGGAACAATCGATGGCGGGAGGGCGAGCGTGTCGCACGTGGAGGCGGCGGAGCTGTTGAACCAGGCCATCGCCCTCGTGCGATCCGGGGACAAGTCTCGGGCGCGGCTGTTGCTGCGTCAGGTCGTGGAACACGACCCGAGCAACGAGGCGGCCTGGATGTGGCTGGCCAGCGTGGCGGAATCGCCGCCGGAGGCGCTGTCGGCCCTGGAGAAGGTGCTGGCGCTCAACCCCCATCACGAACGGGCGCGCCCGGCCGCCCACGCCGCCCGGTTGCAGGTCGGCGTCGCCGCCGCGGGCGCACAAGAAAGCCCGCGCCCGCGCCTTGCTGCGGGCCGTCGTCGCCGCCGAGCCGGGCAACGAAATGGCCTGGATGTGGCTGGCCAACGTGGCGGAGACTCCCGCCGGCGCCGCCGACTGCCTGGAAAAGGTCCTGGCCCTCAACCCCGCCAACGAGCTGGCCCGCTCCACGCTCGAACGCTGCCGCTCCGCCATACAATCCGGCCGCTCCGCCGGCCCCGCCGACCCGGTGGCGCCGAGCGCCGCGCTCGCCGACGCCGCCCTGCGGCCCGAAACCGGACGGACAGTCCTGGTGGTGGACGACGACCCGGCCGTCCGGGAGTCGATCGCCCTGGCGCTCAAGGTGCGCGGCTACCAGACGCGCGGCGCCGGCGACGGCTACGAGGTGGTGGACCAGCTGCGGAAGCACGGAGCGCCCGATCTCTATCTGCTGGCCGCCCGCCTGCCCGGCGGCATGGACGGTTATCAGCTGTGCAAGCTGCTGTGCGAGCACCTGGGCGCGGCCGCGGTTCCCATCATTTTGATGTCCGAAATTGACAGCATTCTCGGCAAGGTGCGCGGCCGCATGGCCGGGGCCGTCGCCGAGCTGGTCAAGCCGTTCGAGCCGGAAGATTTGCTGCGCGTCGTGGAGCAGTATTGCCCGCCGGCGCCGGAGGCCGAGGCAGAGGCGTGACGGCGCTTTCAGAATCATCTCTATCATCCCCGAGCGCTACCAGCCCCGAGCGCAAGCGAGGGGTGTCAATCAAACCTCTCGCTTGCGCTCGGGATTGGTCTTCAAACACGCTTGCCCGCGAGCCGACGGAAGCCGTTGGAAGAACCCTTCCGCTCAGGTAGAATCCATTCACCCTTAAAAAGCGACGGAAATTCTCACCGAGCGGGAGCGCAAAGATGCGGAAATGGCTGCGACGCCTGCTGATCGTGGGCGTCCTGGCGGGGCTGGTCGGCGGCGCCGGCTTCGCCGTCAATAACTGGTGGAAACAGCAGTCCGTCCCCAAGTATCTGACCACGAAGGTGTCGCGCGGCCGCGTCGAAACCGTCGTCAACTCGACCGGCACGATCAAGCCGGTTCGCACCATCTCCGTCGGCGCCTTCACCTCCGGGCCGATCGCCGAGGTCTACGTCGATTACAACAGCCCCGTCAAGACGGACTGCGTGCTGGCCGAGATCGACGACAAACTGCCGTCCGCCGCCGTCGATCACGACCAAGCCGCCCTCGACGCCCAGCGCGCCGACCTCGGCCGCGTCCAGGCCCTTCTCCAGCAGGCCAAGAACAACGAGGAACGCGCCCGCAAGCTCATGGCCGTCAACAAAGACTACCTCTCCGATACGGAAATGGACACGTACTATTTCGCCCGCATCACGGCGGAAGCCCAGGTCAAGCTGTCGGAGGCGTCCGTCAAACAGGCCGAGGCCCAGCTGAAAAACTCCAAGGACAACCTCGCCTACACCCGCATCCGTTCGCCGGAAGACGGCATCGTCATCGAGCGCAAGGTCGATCCCGGCCAGACCGTGGCCGCCGCCTTCCAGACGCCGGAGCTGTTCACCATCGGCGTCGAGATGGACAAACATATGTACGTCTACGCCTCCGTGGACGAGGCCGACGTGGGCCTTATCCACGAGGCGAAACAGAAAGGCCGGCCCGTGTCTTTCACCGTGGACGCCTACCCCGGCGACCTCTTCGAGGGCAAGATCGACCAGATCCGTTTGAACTCCACCACGACGCAGAACGTCGTCACCTACCCGGTCGTCATCGAGGCGCCGAACCCCGGCCTCAAACTGATGCCGGGCATGACCGCGAACCTGTCGTTTCCGGTCGAGGCCAAGGACGACGTGCTGCGCCTGCCGGCCGCGGCGCTGCGGTACGTGCCGCCGGCCTCTCAGGTGCGCCCGGAGGACAAGCACTACGTCGAGAGCGTCCCAACCGCCTCCAACACCGAGGGCGCGGCGACCGGCGCCGCCGCCGAGAAGGCCGAGAAGGCGCGGAGCATCCACAAGCGGCACGTCTGGGTCCAGGATGGGCCGCTGCTGCGGGCCGTCCCCGTCACGCTCGGCCTGATCGACTACCAGTACGCCGAAATCTTGAGCGGCGACCTCGTCGAGGGGCAGGCCGTCGTGACGGGGATCGATAACCTCCTGGGACCGAGGTGAGCGCGTGGGCCTGTACGACCTGATCGTCCTCTCCGTGCGGACGCTGGCCAAGAACACGATGCGCTCGGTGCTGACGGTGCTCGGCGTCGTCATCGGCATCGCCGCCGTCACGACGATGGTGTCGATCGGCCAGGGCGCCGGGCTGCTCGTCCACAACGAGTTCCAGAACCTCGGCGCCAACGTCATCGTCGTCTTTCCGGCCAGCAGTCGCACCGCCGGGGTCAGTCAGGGCAAGGTGGCGACGCTGACGGCGGAGGACGGCGAGGCGGTCGCCGAGGAGTGCGACGCCGTCCGGGCGGTCTCGCCGCTGGTCGGCGCGGGCGGCGCCCAGGTCATCCGCGGCGGCGAGAACTGGCAGCCGGATCGGCTGTCCGGCGTCGGGCCGGATTATCCGATCGTGCGCAACTGGCCGCTGGCCAGCGGCGGCTTCTTCGGCGAGCGCGAGATCGCCTCCGCGGCCAAGGTTTGCGTCCTCGGCGCCACGCCGGTCGCGCACCTGTTCGCCGACTCCGACCCGATTGGCAAGGAGGTCCGCATCCGCAACATCCCGTTCACGGTGATCGGCGTGCTGGCGCGGAAAGGCGCCAACCTGGTCGGCCAGGACCAGGACGACGTCGTGCTGATGCCCTACACCACCGTTCGGAAACGGCTGCAAGGCGAGGTTTTCGAGGGCGTGGACGTGCTTCTCATCTCCGCGCGGTCGGAGGAGCAGACGGCCCAGGCGGAACAGCAGATTCAAGGGCCTGCTGGCGGATCGGCACAAGCTCCCGCCGGGCGAGCCGCCGGACGTGGACGTGCGCAGCACCGCTGAGGTGGCGGCGGTGCTGAACACCATCACGGGGATCATGACCGCCATGCTGGCGTCGATCGCCGCGATTTCGCTGGTGGTCGGCGGCGTGGGCATCATGAACATCATGCTGGTGTCGGTGACGGAGCGGACGCGCGAGATCGGCCTGCGCATGGCCCTGGGCGCCCGGCCGCGCGACATCCTGCGTCAGTTCCTGGTGGAAGCCGTGGTGCTGTCGAGCCTCGGCGGCGCGATCGGCATCCTCTTGGGAGTGGGCGCGTCGGCCGGCGTGACGGCGCTCATCAACATGGTGCTGCCCGGCTCGACGAAGTGGCCGTTCACGCTGTCGGTCCCAGCGATGGTCGTGGCCTTGCTGTTCGCCGCCGCCGTAGGGATCTTCTTCGGCTACTATCCGGCGCGGCGGGCGAGCCGGCTCGACCCCATTGAGGCGCTGCGCTACGACTGAGCGGCGGCAAAATCCGCTCAACCCCTACGTCCCGAACAACCGACATATCTTCTGGTGCATCGATGCCGCTCATCGCGCTGCGCAATCTGAGCAAGACCTACGACCTGGGCGAGGTGAAGGTGGCGGCGCTGCGCGGGGTGTCTCTGGACATTGGCGAGGGGGAGTTCGTCGCGCTCATCGGGCCGTCCGGCTCCGGCAAATCGACGCTCATGAACACGCTGGGCTGCCTCGACCGTCCCACCGCCGGGAGCTACCTCTTGGCGGATCAGGAAGTCGCCGGCCTGAACCCGGACCAGCTGGCGCAGGTTCGCAACGGACGCATCGGCTTCATCTTCCAGAACTTCAACCTGCTGGCCCGGACGACCGCCCTGGAGAACGTCGAGGCGGCGCTGTTGTACAACCGCAGCTGCCCGCGCCGAGAGCGGAAGAAGCGGGCCGCCGCCATGCTCGCGCGCGTCGGCCTGGCCAACCGGATGGATCATCGACCCAACCAGCTCTCCGGCGGCCAGCAGCAGCGCGTCGCCATTGCCAGGGCGCTCATCAACCGCCCGGCCATCCTGCTCTGCGACGAGCCGACCGGCAACCTGGACACGCGCACCAGCCGCGAGATCATGGACTTCTTCCGCGAGTTGAACGAGACCGAGGGGCTGACGGTCATCCTGGTGACGCATGATCTCGAAGTGGCCAAGCGGGCGCGGCGGGCGCTGGTGCTGATCGACGGCGAGGTGGTCCTCGATTCGACCGACTTCGCCCTGGCCGCGGAGGCGCTGCACCGCCGGGCGCTGGACGCTGAAACGGACAAGACCGAGGCGCATTGAGGCATTCCTGTGGGCAAGGATCGCCGGACGACGGCCAGCAGCCCACGGCGCCGGCAAGGACGTTTCTTTCCTTGCTGGCGCTGCGGGCTGCTTCTGTTGGCCGCGTGCGGTTGCGCACCGGCGATCCGAGAAGTCGCCGATAACGTCGTCATGCCGGAACAGCGGACCATCGACTACCACGACCCCGCCGCGCTGCCGCCCGCGCCCCTCCCCGAAACGCCGCCGCCGCGCACCGTCTCCAGTCCGCGAGCCGACACGCCCGATTGGCCGCTGTCGCTGGACGAGGCCATCCGCATCGCCCTGGAGAACGCCCACGTCGTCCGCACCCTGGCCGGCGTCACGGCCGTTCCCAGCGGCCAGACCATCTACGACGCCGCCATCGTCAACACCACCATCGACCAGCAGCAGG
The DNA here is from genome assembly GCA_963771935.1 of uncultured Planctomycetaceae bacterium. GTDB lineage: Bacteria > Planctomycetota > Planctomycetia > Gemmatales > Gemmataceae > UBA4732. Next base: position 1,705,652 of record CAVYVK010000011.1, read on the forward strand.
CGCGCTTCGACCCGGTGCTGAGCCAGAACAACACCTGGACGCGCAGCAACGTCCCCTTCGGCGTATTGGATCCCTTGGACCCCTTTCAATCGCTCATCACCAGCGCCCCGACGGACGCCTACCTCAGCCAACTCAGCCTGACCAAGACCAACGTGCTGGGCGGCCAATGGGCGCTCAACTGGACCGAGAATCCTACGCGCATCAAGGAGGACGGTCTGCCGCTCAACCCGGAGAACCCGACGACGGTTTCGCTCGGTTACACGCAGCCGTTGCTTCAGGGGGCTGGCTTCGCGGTCAACATGGCGCCGATCGTGATCGCCCGGCTGAACACAGAGCGGTCGTATTTCCAATATAAGGACTCCGTTCAGGAGATGGTCCGCGGCGTGATCGAGGCGTACTGGAACCTGGTGCAGGCGCGCATCGACGTGTGGGCGGGACAGATTCAGGTGGACGAATCGGAGTATGCTTACACCGCGGCGCGGGCACGGAAGAAGGCGGGCTTCGCCAACGAGTCGGACGTGGCCCAGGCGCGGGTGAGCTACGCCCAGTTCAAGGCGACGTTGGTGGCGTCGCAGGCGAACGTCCTGGCCAACGAGGGGGCGCTGCGAAACATCCTCGGCCTGCCGCCGGAAGACGGCCGGCGGATCGTGCCGACCTCGCCGCCGACGAGCAAACGCTACGTCCCCGACTGGGAGAAGGTGATTCACCTGGCGGCGGAACGACGGCCGGACATCGTCGAGCTGAAGCTGATCGCCGAAGCGGACAAGCAGCAGCTGTTGCAGGCCGAGAACCAGGCCTTGCCGCAGCTCAACGCCACGGGAGCGTACATCTGGAACGGTCTGAGCGGCGAGGCGCCCAACGGCGAGTCGCTCTCGACGAGGGCGGGACAGTATCCGAGCTGGACGGTCGGGTTGAACTTCTCGGTGCCGCTGGGTCTGCGTCAGGGTCGGGCCGAGGCGCGGCAGCAACGGCTGCTGATCGCGCGCGACCTGGACAACGTCGCTCAGGGGGTGCATGGGGCCGCCCACGATCTGGCGGTCGCCGTGCGCGACCTGGACAACGCCTACGAGCAGTACCTGGCCCTGAAAGAAACGCGCGAGGCCGCGTACGACAACCTGCAAGTTCAGACCGCGCAATTCCGAACCGGCCGAGTCGAATTTTTGAACGTGCTGCAGGCGATCCAGGACTGGGGCAACGCCGTCTCGTCGGAGGCGCAGCAACTGCTGGCCTATAACGTCAATCTGGCCGCGCTGGAACGAGAGACGGGCACGATCCTGGAGACGCACGGCCTGGTCTTCGACGAGGAGCGCTTCCGGGCCGCCGGTCCCGTGCCGTGCCACGACCGCAGCTACCCGGCGGCGCTCCCCATCAGCGGTGAGCCGAATCGTTATCCCGGCGGCACGGAGCCGGCCGAGAACGTTTTCGATCTGAGAAACCCGGATCCGCACACTTCGCCGCCGGGGCCGGTGACGCTGCCTCCACCGCCGGACGCGGAACTGCCGCTGCCACGAAAGGCGCCGTAATCGTCGGCCGCTCCGTTGACGACCGCCTCCCGATCAGGGTAGACTTCCCCTTTCCTTGATGTCGGGGCCGTCGCAGACGGTTCGACCGTCGGGGGAGGCCGGTTCTGAGGGAGAAGAACCATGAGGAAGCTGCTGGGGGCCGGGGCCGTGGTGCTGATCGTCGCCGCGTCGGTCGCGGCCGGGAGGTTGTGGTCGCAGGACAAGATGCCGCCCGCCGCGCCGGACACTCGTATCCGGCTGATCAATCTGACATACGTCATCTCCAACTGCAACAAGTACAAGGCCTACAAGGAGGAGATAAAAGCGGGGTCCCAGCCCTACGAGGACCGCATCCGGAAGCTTCAGGGGGAAGTGGAGACGCTGAAGAAGGAGGCTGCGGGAACCGACGTACCGGCGCCCCGCCGCGCGGAAATCGACAAGACCCTGATCCAACTCCAGGCCGACGTCGGGACCGCGAATCTGGATGCCAAAACGCTGCTGGCCCCCAAGGCGTCCGAGGAGATGGTAGCGCTTTACAAGGACGTGCAGTCAGCCTGCAATCGCTACGCCAAGGCCCACGACCTCGACCTGGTGATGCATTACAACGAACCGCTCGATCCCAACGACTTCTATAGCCCGGCCAACGTCGAGCGCAAGATGGGTGCCGGCGCCCTGATCCCGCTGTACTGGGCCGATGGCATGGACATTAGCAAGGAGATCCTCGAAATCTTGAATGAGCCGAGATAGTCCAGGTGTTGGCTTTACGTTTTCGCCCCGGAGGGGCGGCGGTGAATAGCCAGGGGTGAAACCCCTGGAGAGAGAACAGAGCCCATCGATCATTTCAGAAGCCCCGGAGGGGCGGCGGTCGGACTCACCGCCGCCCCTCCGGGGCTCCATCGACGAGGCCGGCCGCCTCCCACCAGGGGTTTCACCCCTGGCTATGCACCGCCGCCCCTCCGGGGCTAATACGATGCCCCACGCAGCGCCAGCAAGGAATGCAACCGCATCCCCTGCTGGCGCTGCGGGCTGATCTGATCGGAAGGCCCATCCGATCAGTGGTTGAACTGGAACGCCTTCGAGTTCAACAATGCCCAGACGAGATCCTGCGCCCCCGGATGCCGCTTATCGACCGGCGCCGCGGATTCGGCCAGTTGCTGCGCCAGGCGGTTGTACTCCGCGTCCTGCGCCCGGAAGTGGCGCGTGATCTCGGCCTTCTGCTCCGGCGTCCGCTTGTCCGGCGCCGTGTTCAGGATCAGGGCGATCGGCGCCGGCGGGCCGTTCAGCAGAATGGGCGTCTTCGCCGTCGTCGCCGACAGCCGGAACTTGCCGAGGTTGTGTTCCTTGCCGGGGAACTTCTGGACCATCGTGATGGTCAGCTCGGCGCCGCCGGAGAAGGCGATGGGATCCTTGACCTCGAAGACGGCCGTGTGCGGCTTGCCGAACTGCGGCGACACCGCCCAGCCGGTCGCCTCGTTGCCGTCGATGGCCCCGGCCACCAACCAGCTGTCCTGCGAGAAGTCGGCCTGGGCGTTCTGCAGCGTCACCGGCTTGAAGTCACCCGGCATTCCTTCCGGCTTCGCCGTCACCTTGAACTCGTTCAGGACGAAGTTGCCGTTGGGCGCCCGGCCCGGCCCCTGCGCCGGCAGACTGGGGTCAGGCAGCGCCTCCAGGCGGATGCGCCGTCACGCCGGTCAGCTTCACCTTGGCCGTCAGCGTGTACGTCTCCGGCGTGGGGTTTGGCCCCGAGGCCAGGAGCGAGCCGTCGGCCTGCTTGGTCAGCATCGCCCCGCCGGTCGATTTGGCGCTCTCGACATCCAAAACGGTCCACACCGGCGCCGTCTTGAGGTCGGCTCTCCCACTGCGCCTGTTTGGCGTCCAGCGACTTCTCGTAGGCCGCCAGCTCGGCGACGCGCTTGTCGTGTTCCGCGACGGCCGCCGCGTAGTCGGGTTCGCCGTCCTTGAGCGCCTGGAGTCCCTCCTTCAGTTCGGCCGGCGTCGGCGGACGGCACAGCACGGCCAGGTACAACTCCTCGACGACCTTTGCGTCGTCCTTCTGCGTAGCGCAGAGCTTGGCGATCCGGTTGTTCGGATCCTTGATGGCCTCGCCGACGACGGGGCCGTTGACCATGTTCAGCACCGGCCCCAGCATCATGCTGCTGGAGCGCTCGCACTCGCAGACGCTCTCGCGCGGCGGCTTGCCGAACAGGTCGAGGAAGCCGCCCGGTGCGCCCTGGGCCTCGTCGAGCAGCTGCGACGCCCGCTCCCCGTTCGGCAGACGGCTGCTCGGAACCAGTCGCGCGCACGATCGTGTCGTACATCACCTCGGCCGGCAGCCGCCGCGGCACGGCATGGGCGAAGTTGACGTCGTCGCCCTTGTTCCACGGGTTGGTCTGAATCGAGAGCTGATACGTCCTCGATTTGCAAATGGCGCGGATCGTCTCCCGCGAGTTGAAGCCGTTGGCGATGAACTGCTGCGTCAGGTGGTCGAGCAGCTGCGGGTTGCTCGGCGGGTTGCCGGCCCGGATGTCGTCCACCGGCTCGATGACGCCGACGCCCAGCAGGTAGCTCCACAGACGATTGACGTAGCTCTTGGCGAAATACGGGTTCTCCTTCGACGTGATCCAGTGGGCCAGCTGCTCGCGCCGCGTGGCGCCGGGCGGGGCCGGGTCGTTGACGACGAACGGGAACGTCGGCGGGGCCACTGCGCCGGTTCGCACGTTCTTCACCACGCCGGCCTTGCCGTCTTCGATGATCTCGACCAGCGGCTTGGCGCCTTCGACGTCGGTGCCGCCGACCTTCTGGCCCTTGAAGCGCGGGTCCTCCTTGCGATCGACCTGGGCGAAGAACGCGGCCAGGTCGTAGTACTGGGTCTGCGTCCAGCGCTCGAACGGGTGGTCGTGGCACTTATTGCAGTTGAAGCGCACGGCCAGGAACAGCTGCGTCGTGTTCTCCATCGCCGCGTCCGGCTCGCGGAGGATCTTGAAGTAGCTGGCCGGCGGGTTGTCGAGGTTCGACCCCGACCCCGTCAGGATGGCGTGGGCGAACTGGTCGTAGGGCATGTTGTCGGCGACGGCCTTGTGGATCCAGTCGTGGTAGGCCTTCGCTCCCTGCACGCCGAGGAACTTGCGGATTCACGTCGAGCAGGTCGGACCATTTGTTGGTCCAGTAATCGACGTATTCGGGGCTGCCGATGAGCTTGTCCACCAGCTCGTCGCGCTTGACGCGCTGCGGCCGGGCGTCGGCGAGGAAGGCGCGGACCTGGTCCGGTTGCGGCGGCAGGCCGGTCAGATCGAGAGTGACGCGGCGGATGAACTCGGCGTCGGTGCAGACGCCGCTGGGCAGCTCCTTGACCAGCCGCAGCTTGTCGTAGACCAGCGTGTCGATGTAGTTGTACGCCTCCACGTCCTTCCAGCCGTAGCCGCTGCGGTCGCCCATGACGACGATGCTCGAAGCGGCGTAGGAGCCTTCGTAGCGGGCCAGGACCGTCGATTCGCCGCGGCGGATGGCCGTGGCCGTGCCCTGGCGGCTGACCGAGGCCACCTCGTTATTGCTGCTGTCCAGGAACGCCTCGGCCGTCACGTCGCGCACCTTGCCGTCGGTGAACGTGGCGTAGACGGCCATCTGCTGTTTCATCCCCGGCAGCGGGATGACGCAGCCTTTCGGGAAGACCTCGATCTTGGCCACGCGCGGGCTATTCACGTCGAGCTTGACGCCTTGGGCGATCCACAAACGGAGCAATTCGTAATCCGGCTCGCCGGGGTGCATGAGGGCGCCGCCGACGTGCGGCACCTCGCCGGACGGCTTGAGCAGCATCAGGCTCGTGTCCGGGGCGGCGCGGTTGAAGCGGCGCCCTTCCAGGTCGTCGGTCAGCGAACGGTGGTCGAGGATGGGGTCGTAGCCGCGGAGCGACAGTTTGAAACCGTTCTTGCCGTTGGCGCTGCCGTGGCAGGTGCCGGCGTTGCAGCCGACGCGCGACATGGTCGGCATCACGTCGCGGATGAAACTGACCTCATATTTGTCTTTCTGCCCCGTCACCTTGACCGGGATGACCGCCGTTTGGCCGGCCAAGGTGAACTTGAGGACGCCGTCGCCGTCGGCCGTCGGCCGCACCAGCACGGTGGGACTCACCTTCACGTTGGCCGGCTTGTCCAACTCGGCCATCCGCGTCACGTCGATCCGCTCGCCGGTGTCCAGCACACCGGTCAGCACGACCTGGGCGTACTGGAACGGATTGGCGAGGGCGATGCTGGCCGGCTGGGCCTCGATCTTGACGAGCCTGGCGCCGGGAGGCAGCGTTTCCTTCGTCTCGTCGGCGCGGGCGGCGGCTCCGCAGAGGACGGCGGCCAGGATCGTGGCGGCCGTGAGCGTTCGTCTCAGAAGAGGGTGTTCCATTCTCATGATGCTGCAATCTCCGGCGAACAGGGGTGACTCGTCTATGGGGCGAGCGGGGGGCGTCAGCCCCCTGATGTTGGCACACGATCACCGACGGCAAGCAGCCGTCAGGGGGCTGACGCCCCCCGCTCGCCGTCGCATCGTTACGGCGCCTGCGCCTCGGCGACCGTCTTGATCGGCACGGGTACGAATTCCCGGATCAGCTTGCCCGTCGCGGGGTCGATGAGCCGCACCGTGCCGTCGAAGCCGGCCGCGGCGATGCTCTTGCCGTCCGGGGCGTAGGCCACCGAGTAGACCGGCCCCGGCTGGCTCTGGAATTTCGACACAATCTCTCCGTTGCCGGTCTTGTAGACGCGCACCTCGCCCGTGCCGTCGAGGCTGCTGCCGGCGACGAACTGGCTGCCGTCCTTACTGAACGACACCGAGAAGACCCGGCCGGGCATCTCCGCATATTCGCGCACCTTGTTGGCGTCGTCGCCGATGACGCGCTTGGTTTCGCGGTGCATCTTGTAGAGGCGCGGCACGCCGTCGGAGCCGGCGATGAGCAAGCTCGTCGTACCATCGGTCGGACTTGTCGATGCCGCCGGCGCTCGACGTTCACTTTCTGATCGCGCTTCACCGGGTTGAGTTCCACCGCCGACAGGCCGCCCTTGAGCTGCGCCGGGCGTGATGCTGGTGATGTTGTCGATGAAGCGCTGCGTGGCGACTTCGGTCAGCTTCATGGAGCCGTCGCGGCCGACGGAGGCGACGAAGCGCGAATCCTTCGAGAAGGCGGTGCCCAGCACCCAGTCGTTGTGGGCGCCCTGGAAGAGGACCTGCTTGCCGGTGGCGGCGTCGATGGCCCGCAGCGTGTTGTCGGCGCAGCCGAAGGCGACCTTCGTGCCGTCGGGCGACCAGCTGACGCCGTAGAGCGTGTCGAAGGTGATGGACTGCGACAGCTTGAGCTTCTTGCGGCCCACGTCCCAGATTTGCAGCTCGCCGAAGCGGCCCGGCGAGCCGCCTGCCACGGCCAGGTAGGCGCCGTCCGGCGAGAAGGCGATCGACTGGACGCGCTCGGACAGGCCGACCAGCCGGCCGACGAGGCCGGAGCCGTCGGCCTTGTGCAGCAGCACCTCGTGATAGCCGGCCACGGCCAGCAGGGAGCCGTCCGGCGAGAAGGCGACGGCGGAGACGACCGGCGGCAATTCGTAGACCGGCGGGTGTTCGGCGTTGATGGGGTCGCGGACGCTCAGCGGCGTGTCGTCCTTGGCCCCTTCGGCGATCCACTTCTTGATGGTTGCGACCTCGGCGGCGGGGAGCGGGTCGGTGTTCTTGGGCATGGTCGCCGTCTTGCCGCCGTCCTTGGAGGTGATTTGTTCGAGGATGAAGCTCTTGTCGGGCTGGCCGGGCACGACGCCGGGAAGGTTGTGGTCGCCGGTCTTGAGGAGGTCGGCGTAGTCGGTCATGACGAAGCTGCCGAGCGGCTTGGCGGGCTGGTGGCAGCCCTGGCAGTGCTGCTGGAAGATGCGGCGCACGTCGCGGTAGTAGCTGACGTCGGTCGGCTCCTTGGGCTTGTCGGCGGCGTCAGCGTCGTCGGCGCGAGAAACATCAGAGCGGCGCCGGTGAGGACCAGCGGACGAAGCCACGTCATGGAGAGTCCCCTCATGCGGATGTCGATCGGGCGAACGCTCGTCGCGTTCCGGCAGGTTCAGCGTAACAGGGTCGGCCGCGCCGTCCAAACGAAATCCATCGGGGACGCACGGCCAAGTAAGGAGTCCGGCGGGGCCGGTCAGCAGCGGGCAGGCGGGCGGGTGGTCGTCGTTCAACCCGTATCTTCGCAGACGGGGCGGAGGGATGCAAGGATTTTTTTCAGGAAATTGAAGGATTCGCATCGGGTGCGCATATACCATCCTCTGAATTGGCTCCCTCTCCTCGCCCACCGGGCCGCCGTCATGGTGGAACGCCGAGCGATCTTGATCCGCGGCATCGTTCAGGGCGTCGGCTTCCGCCCGTTCGTCTATAACCTCGCCGTGCGTCTCGGCCTGGGCGGTTCCGTCAAAAATCAGACCGGGACTGTCCGCATTGAGGCGGAAGGAGAGGCCGCCGTCCTGGAGCGCTTCCTGGCCGAGTTGGTCGATCGTCCGCCGCCGCTGGCGCAGATCGAACGCCTCTCCTGGGAACGCCAGCCGCCGCGCGGCGAACAGCTATTCCGCATCGACGCCAGCGAGGCCGACCCCGCCGGCGCCGTCTTCATCTCCCCGGACGTGGCCGTTTGCCGCGATTGCCTCGCGGAAATGTTCGACCCGGCCGACCGGCGCTACGGCTATCCCTTTCTCAACTGCACCAACTGCGGGCCGCGCCTGACCATCATCACCGGCGCCCCCTACGACCGATCGCGCACGACGATGGCCGGCGTTTCCCATGTGCGACGCCTGCCGGGCGGAGTATGAGGATCCGACCAACCGCCGCTTCCACGCCCAGCCGACGGCCTGCGCCGCCTGTGGTCCGCACCTGGAGCTGCGCGACGCGGCCGGACAATCCCGTTGCGACCGCGGACCCGCTCGCCGTGTTCGCCGCGGCCCTGCTCGACGGCAAGATCGGGGCGCTCGAAGGGCCTCGGCGGCTATCACCTGGCCTGCGACGCCCGCAACGCCGCCGCCGTCGCCGAACTGCGGCGACGCAAGCACCGCGACGAGAAGCCGTTCGCCGTCATGGTCCCGGACGTGGCGAGCGCGGAACGCCTCGGCGCGATCGGGCCGGAGGAAGGCGTCCTTTTGCGGTCGCCTTCCCGTCCGATTGTGCTGCTGCGCAATGGAACGGCGAGCGGCCGGCGTGAGCCGGCTGATGAGGCCTCATCAGCCGGCTCACGCCGGCCGCTCGCCGAACCGGTCGCGCCGCACAACCCGTTCCTTGGCGTGATGCTGCCGTACACGCCGCTGCATCATCTTCTGATGCGGGCCGTCGGTGGGGCGCCGCTGGTCATGACCAGCGGCAACCGCTCCGACGAGCCGATCGCCTACCGCGACGACGAAGCGCTGGAGAAGTTAGCCGGCATTGCCGATCTTTTTTTGATCCACAACCGGCCCATCCACGTCCGCTGCGACGACTCGGTGATGCGCGTGGTCGATGGGCAGGAGCTGCCGTTGCGGCGGTCGCGCGGCTACGCCCCACGGCCGATTGAACTGCCGTTGTCCTGTCCGCGGCCGATCCTGGCGGTCGGCGGCCAGCTCAAGGGGACGTTCGCGCTGGGCCGCGGCCGGCAGGCGTTCCTCAGCCATCACCTGGGCGACCTCGACCATTTCGACGCCTATCAGGCCTTCGTGAAGGATGTCGGCCTTTATCGAGCAGCTGTTCGGCGTGCAGCCGGAAATCCTGGTCCACGACTTGCACCCGGATTACGTCACGACCCGCTACGCCCAGCAGCGGGCGGCCGAAATCGGCGCCAGGCTTCTCGCCGTGCAGCACCATCATGCGCATTTGGCGGCCTGCATGGCGGAACACGGCCTGACCGAGCCGGTCATCGGCGTCACCTTCGACGGCACCGGCTACGGGACCGACGGGGCGATCTGGGGCGGCGAATTTCTGATCGGCGATTACCGCGGCTTTCACCGAGCCGCTCATCTGCGTTACGTCGGCCTGCCCGGCGGCGACCGGGCCGATCCGCGAGCCGTGGCGCATGGCTGTCGCTCATCTGGTCGACGCCGGGGCGGACTTCGCTCCGCTGCGGGCGCGAATTTTGCATAGCGACGTTCGATCTGATCGAACAGATGCTGGAGCGTCGCTTGAACACACCGCTGACATCCAGCGCCGGCCGACTTTTCGACGCGGTTGCCTCCCTGGCCGGCGTCCGCGACCGCGTCAGCTATGAGGGTCAGGCGGCGGTGGAGTTGGAATGGCTGGCCGAAGGAACTGCGGCCGACGGGGCCTATCCGTTCGAGTTGGAGGCGCCGTCCGGGGCGACCGATGCGTAGTGGACACGCGGCCCCTCATCCTTGCCGTCGTGCGGAGATGCAATGCGGAGTACCGGGTCCGCGACCATCGCCCGGCGCTTCCACTCCACGATGGTCGAAATCGATCGCCGCGGTGTGCGGCCGGATCCGAACCGAGACGAAACTTGACATCGTGGTCCTGAGCGGCGGCGTGTTCCTGAACGCCCTGCTCACCCGCGAAGGTACTTCGCGGCTCCGTAAAGACGGCTTTCGCGTCTACCGTCACCGCCAGGTCCCGCCCAACGACGGCGGCCTGAGCCTGGGGCAGCTGGCCGTCGCCGCAGCCTCGTCGGAGCCGCGACCGTGAGGAGCGGGGGACGGTGCAATGACTTCGCCCCGCTCCCTCACGGTCGCGGCTCCGATGGGCGGATCGAGGAATAGAAGGATCGCCAATGTGTCTCGGCATCCCCGGCAAAGTGGTCGAAACCTACCGCGAACACGACGTGCTCATGGGCAAGGTCGATTTCGGCGGCGTCTTCAAGCGCGTCTGCCTGGAGCACGTCGCCGAGGTGCGGCCGGGCGAATACGTCCTGGTCCACGTCGGCTTCGCCCTGTCGCGCATCGACGAGGAAGAGGCGGGCCGCGTGTTCGCGTTCCTCGACGGAGATGAACCAGCTCGACGAACTGAAGGTCGCCGTCGATCGACCATGAAATACGTCGATGAATACCGCGACGGCGACGGCGGCGCGGAAGCTGGCCGACGCCATCGCCCGCACCGTGACGCGGCCGTGGACCATCATGGAAGTCTGCGGCGGCCAGACGCACACCATCGTCAAGTACGGCATCGACCGCGTCCTGCCGCCGGAGGTCGAGCTGGTCCACGGCCCCGGCTGTCCGGTCTGCGTCACGTCGCTGGAGATGATCGACCGCGCCCACGCCATCGCCTCGCGGCCGGACGTCACCTTCTGCTCCTTCGGCGACATGCTGCGCGTGCCCGGCTCGCGCGGCGATCTGCTGCAGCTGAAATCGCAGGGGAGCGACGTGCGCGTCGTCTATTCGCCGCTCGACGCCGTGAATCTCGCCGCCGCCAACGCCCGATCGCAAGGTCGTGTTCTTCGCCATCGGCTTCGAGACGACGGCCCCGCCCAACGCGATGGCCGTCTGGATGGCCCGCAAGCGGCGGCTGACCAATTTCAGCGTGCTGGTGTCGCACGTGCTGGTGCCGCCGATGATCACCGCCATCCTCCAGGCGCCGGGCAACCGCGTGCAGGCGTTCCTCGGCCCGGGCCACGTCTGCACCGTGATGGGCACGCGCGAATACGAGCCGATCGCGCGGCGTTACACGGTGCCCGATCGTCGATCACCGGCTTCGAGCCGCTCGACCTGCTCGAAGGCGTGCTGCGGCACGGTGCGGCAGCTCGAAGCCGGGCGGGCGGAGGTCGAGAACCCCTACGCCCGCGCCGTCCGGCCGGAGGGCAACCCGGCGTCGCGGCGGCTGATCGACGACGTTTTCGAGGTCTGCGACCGCAAATGGCGCGGCGTCGGCCTGATCCCCAAGAGCGGCTTCAAGCTGCGCTACGAGTACCGCGACCACGACGCCGAGCGGCTCTTCGAAGTGGACGACATCGAGACGCAGGAATCGTCGCTGTGCATCAGCGGGCAGGTGCTCAAGGGGCTGAAGAAGCCGCACGACTGCCCCGCGTTCGGCAAGGAATGCACGCCGCAGACGCCGCTGGGGGCCACGATGGTTTCGGCGGAGGGGGCATGCGCGGCGTATTACGCCTACGGCCGGCATCTGGAAGCGCAGGGCCGGCGAGCGGGGGGCGTCAGCCCTCTGATTCCGTGTCATGTCGGCGACGGTAGGACGAATCAGGGGGCTGACGCCGCCCGCTCGCCGTGCGAAGGAGGCCGCTAATGCCCGCTTCCTCGCCTGCGCGACGCCATCCTGCGCAAGTGCCGCGAAAGCATGGCCACGAAGGAGAAGTTCTTCACCGAGAACGCCGCCGCATCGAGGAATGCTGCACCGCGATGGCCGGGCCTTCGACGCCGGCGGCCGGCTGTTCGTCATGGGCAACGGCGGCTCGTCGTGCGACGCGGCCCACGTCTCCGTCGAGTTCATGCACCCGATCATCGAGAAGCGGCCGGCCCTGCCCGCGATGGCGCTGACCACCGACACGGCCCTGCTCACCGCCGTCGGCAACGACCAGGATTTCGCGCTGGCCTTCGTCCAGCAGCTGCGGATGCTGGCCCGCCCCGGCGACATGGCCCTGGGCATCTCGACCAGCGGCAAGTCGGCCAACGTCAACCGGGCGCTCCAGGCCGCCCGCGAGATGGAATGCTGACCGTCGGCTTCTCCGGCCGCGACGGCGGCCGAATGCCGGAAGTTCTGCGATTACTGTTTCATCGTGCCGAGCTTCAGCATCCACCGCATCCAGGAGACGCACGAGACGCTGCTGCATATACTGTGGGACCTGATCCACGTGATTCGCGGGGAGGAGGACGTGATCTGACATGGCGACCGCCGACGACCCGCTGACCGACGTCCCCTTCGGCGCCTGCCCGCTGCCGCAGTCGCGGTACGACCAGATCCTGCTCGGCCACGGCAGCGGCGGCCAGCTGACGGCGGAGCTGATCCAGCGGCTGTTCCTGCCGGGCTTCGGCAACGACGTGCTGGCGGCCCTGGAGGACCAGGCGACGCTGGCGCTGCCCGGCGGCGGGGAAGTCGCGCGATCGCCTTCACCACCGATTCGTTCGTGGTGCGGCCGCTGTTCTTTCCCGGCGGCGACATCGGCCGGCTGGCGGTTCACGGCACGGTCAACGATCTGGCCGTCGGCGGCGCCCGGCCGCTGTTCCTGTCGGCGGCGTTCATCCTCGAAGAGGGGCTGCCGCTGGCCGACCTCAAGCGCATCGTCGCCTCGATGCGGCAGGCATGTACCGAGGCCGGCGTGGCCCTCGTCACCGGCGATACCAAGGTCGTGGACCGCGGCAAGGGCGACGGCGTCTTCATCACCACGTCCGGCATCGGCATCGTGCCGAAGGGCCGGTCGCTCTCGATTCACTCGGCGCGGCCCGGCGATTGCATCCTCGTCTCGGGAACGCTCGGCGATCACGGCATCGCCATCATGTCGGTGCGCGAGGGGATGGAGTTCGAGACCGTGCTGGAGAGCGACACGCGCCCCGCTGAACGGGCTTGACCGAGGCGATCCTGGAGGCCTGTCCGCGGACGCGCTGCATGCGCGACCCGACGCGCGGCGGACTGTCGAGCGCGCTGAACGAGCTGGCGTCCGCGTCGCGGGTCGGCGTGCGTGCTGGACGAGTCGGCGATCCCGATCCGGCCGGAAGTGCGCGGCGCCTGCGAGATGCTGGGGCTCGATCCGCTCTACGTCGCCAACGAAGGGAAGCTGATCGCCGTCGTGCCGCCGGAGGACGCCGACCGCGTTCTCGCGGCGATGCGCGGCCATCCGCTGGGCAGGAACGCCGCGGTCATCGGCAAGGTCGTCGCGGATCATCCCGGGCATGGTGATCCTGCGTTCGGTCGTGGGCGGCGAGCGGGTCGTGACGCTGCTGGCGGGGAGCAGCTGCCGCGGATTTGTTAGAAGGAACTGCGAAACCAGCCCGAAGCGCCAGCGAGGGACGAGATTCAACCCGTCGCTGGCACTCGGGACGGTCGGAGCTTGCCGTACATGAGTTCCGACCTCCACAAAGGCGGCAAAGAAACCGAGCCGAAAAAGCCGTCGGAGCAGATCCTCCGGCAGGAGATCGACGAAGGACTGAGCGCCCTGAAGTTGCCGCTCGGCCCGCTGTTCATCTCCGGGCTGTCCGCCGGCCTGGACGTCGGCTTCAGCCTCTTCCTGATGGCGGTCGTGCAGAAGCTCGTTCGAGATACGTGGGGCGTCCCGGCCCGGACGCTGCTGATCGCCAACATGTACGCGGTCGGTTTTATCTTCGTGGTCCTCGGCCGCTCCGAATTGTTCACGGAGCAGACCACGCTGGCCGTGCTGCCGGTGCTGAATCGGCGAGCCAGCCCGGCGGCGCTGCTCCGTCTGTGGGTCGTGGTCTACGTCGCCAACCTGATCGGGGCGGCGGTGTTCGCCGGGCTAGCCGTGCTGATCGGCCCGGCCCTCGGTGTCGCCGACGTCGAGGCCTTCGGGGCGATCGCCCGGCAGGTGGTCAATCACGGCGGGCTGGTGATCTTCGGCAGTGCGTTGCTGGCCGGCTGGCTGATGGGACTGATGTCGTGGCTGGTGGCCGCCGGCCGCGACACCGTCGGGCAGCTCGTCATCGTCTGGCTCGTCGCCTTCGCGATCGGCCTGGCCCGGCTGCACCACGTGGTCGTCGGCTCGGTCGAGGTGCTGGCGGGGCTGTTCGTCGGGGCCGAGGGTGTCACCATCGCCAACGGCGGCCAGTTCCTGCTCTGGGCCACGCTTGGCAACATCCTTGGCGGATCGTTTTTTGTCGCCCTTATCAAGTACAGCTACGCCGTCCGGGGGAGGCGCGCGAGTGAGCGTCCAGTCCTCCGGGAAGGGAGAACCGTTATGGCCGAAGCAACCGAGCGCCCCTACGGGCGCAAGACGCAGAAGGAGCCGGCCGTCAAGGAGGTCCACGTCCTGTGGATCCCGGACGGGCTGAGCTGCGACGGCGAACCGGTCTCCATCACCGCCGCCACCCAGCCCAGCATCGAGGACGTCGTGATGGGGGCCATTCCCGGCCTGCCCAAGGTCCACCTGCACAACCCGCGTGCTGGCCTACGAAGGCGGCGACGAGTTCATGAAGTTCTGGTACGCCGCCGCCGAGGACCGGCTCGGCGACCCGTTCGTCCTGGTCGTCGAGGGCTCGATCCCCAACGAGGAGATCAAGAGCGAGGGCTACTGGGCCGGCATGGGCAACGATCACGAAGACCGGCCAGCCGATCACCACCTGCGAGTGGATCGACCGGCTGGCGCCCAAGGCGCTGGCCGTCGTGGCCTGCCGGCACCTGCGCCACCTACGGCGGCATCCACGCCATGGCCGGCAACCCGACCGGCTGCCATGGGCCTGGCCGACTACCTCGGCTGGAACTGGCGCTCCAAGGCCGGCCTGCCCATCGTCAACGTGCCCGGCTGCCCGGTGCAGCCGGACAACATGATGGAAACGCTGCTCTATCTGCTCTACCAGGCGGCCGGCCTGGCGCCCGATGATCCCGCTGGACGAGCAAGCTGCGGCCGACCTGGCTGTTCGGCAAGACCGTCCACGAGGGCTGCGACCGGGCCGGCTACTACGAGCAGGCCGACTTCGCCCACGAGTACGGCTCGCCCAAGTGCCTGGTGAAGATCGGCTGCTGGGGGCCGGTGGTCAACTGCAACGTCACCAAGCGCGGCTGGATGGCCGGCATCGGCGGCTGTCCCAACGTCGGCGGCATCTGCATCGGCTGCACCATGCCCGGCTTCCCCGACAAGTTCATGCCCTTCATGGACGAGCCGCCCGGCGGCATGCTGTCGTCCACCGCTGATCGGCATGCTACGGCCGCGTGATCCGCAGCCTGCGCGGCATCACCAACGACACCGTCAACAAGGAGCCGAAATGGCGGCATCGCGGCCGCGAGCTGACGACCGGCTATCATCCCACGACGTACTAGCGAAACGATGAACGATGAATGATGAATGCATGAACGATGAACTGATGAATCAATCAAATTCATCATTCATCATTCCGACCAGGAGGAACATTCATGGCCACCGTGACCACCCCGCGACGCGAGGCCGCCGCCGAGACCCGCAAGCTGGTCGAGATGTCGTGGGACCCGATCACCCGCATCGTCGGCAGCCTGGGCATCTACACCAAGATCGACTTCGCCAACCGCCAGGTCGCCGAGTGCCACAGCACCTCGTCGATCTTCCGCGGCTACAGCATCTTCATGAAGGGCAAGGACCCGCGCGACGCCCACTTCATCACCAGCCGCATCTGCGGCATCTGCGGCGACAACCACGCCACCTGCGCCTGCTACGCCCAGAACATGGCCTTCGGCGTCCGGCCGCCGGCCATGGCCGAGTGGATCATCAACCTCGGCGAGGCCGCCGAGTACATGTTCGACCACAACATCTTCCAGGACAACCTGGTCGGCGTGGACTTCTGCGAGCAGATGGTCAAGGAGACCAACCCCGAGCGTGCTGGGACAAGGCCCAGCGCACGCCGGCCCCGCACGCCAACCTGCACCACTACACGCACCATCGCCGACATCATGCGCTCGCTCAACCCGTTCACCGGCGAGTTCTACCGCGAAGCGCTGCAGATGAGCCGGCTGACGCGCGAGATGTTCTGCCTGATGGAAGGCCGGCACGTCCACCCCTCGACGCTCTACCCCGGCGGCGTCGGCACCGTGCCCACCGCAGCAGCTCTTCACCGACTACCTCGTCCGGCTGATGAAGTACGTCGAGTTCATGAAGAAGGTCGTGCCGCTGCACGACGACCTGTTCGACTTCTTCTACGAAGCGCTGCCCGGCTACGAGAAGGTCGGCCAGCGCCGCATCCTGCTGGGCTGCTGGGGCTCGTTCAACGACCCCGAGGTCTGCGACTACACCTACAAGAACATGAACGAGTGGGGCAAGGCGATGTACGTCACGCCCGGCGTCATCGTCGACGGCCAGCTGGTCACCAACGACCTGGTGGACATCAACCTGGGCATCCGCATCCTGCTCGGCATCGTCTTACTACGAGGACTGGGAGGACAGCGAGATGTTCGTCAAGACCGACCCGCTGGGCAACCCGGTCGACCGGCGGCATCCCTGGAACCAGACGACGACGCCGCAGCCGCAGAAGCGCGACTTCAACGGCAAGTACACCTGGGTCATGTCGCCGCGCTGGTTCGACAAGCGCACCGGCGACCACCTGGCGCTGGACACCGGCGGCGGCCCGATCGCCCGGCTCTGGTCCACGGCGCTGGCGGGCCTGGTGGACATCGGCTACGTCAAGGCGACCGGCCACAGCGTCAAGATCTACCTGCCCAAGACGGCGATGCTGCCGGAGGTCGAGTTCGAGTGGAAGATCCCGAAGTGGAGCAACGCCATCGAGCGCGACCGGGCCCGGACCTACTTCCAGGCCTACGCGGCGGCGGCGGCCCTGTACTTCGTCGAGAAGGCGATGAAGGAGCTGCACGCCGGCCGGACCAAGACCTGGACCGAGTTCAAGGTGCCCGACGACGCGATCGGCTGCGGCTTCCACGAGGCGGTGCGCGGCGTGCTGTCGCACCACGTGGTCATCCGCGACGGCAAGATCGCCAACTACCATCCCTATCCGCCGACGCCGTGGAACGCCAGCCCGCGCGACATCTACGGCACGCCCGGGCCCTACGAGGACGCGGTGCAGAACACGCCGATCTTCGAGGAGAACGGCCCGGACAAGTTCAAGGGCATCGACATCATGCGGGCGGTGCGCAGCTTCGATCCGTGCCTGCCGTGCGGCGTCCACATGTACCTCGGGCGACGGCAAGCTGCTCGACGTGAACCACGTGCCGATGTTCGGGGTGCAGAAGTGATTACCAGCCCTGAGCGCCAGCGAGCGGGTTCGGTCAAACTCCTCGCTGGCGCTCAGGGCTGGTCGGACGACGGAGATGCGAATGACGACGACGCTCGACGGCAAGGCGTTCCAGGCGGAGGTGCGGCGGCTCGACGGCTCTGCTGCGGGAGGGGGCGCGGTTCGCCGACCCCGCCGTGCAGGCGCACACCCGCGCCCTGGTGCAGGCGGTCCTCGCTCTGCACGGGGCCGGGCTGGAGCGAATCGTCGCTCATATGGAGGAGGCGGGCGACGCCGGCCGGGCCGTCCTCGAACGCCTGCGCCGACGACGAGGTTGTGGCCGGGTTGCTGCTGCTGCACGGCCTGCACCCGCATGACCTGGAGGCAGGGTGCGGCAGGCGGTGGAGCGCACGGGCGGTCGCCCTGCGCTCGCACGGCGGCGAGGTCGAACTGATCGGCGTGAGCGACGGCGTCGTGCGGCTGCGGCTGAGCCGGGCCGACGACGGCCGCGGCGTCGTCGGCCGCGGCGATGCGCCAGGTCGTCGAGGAATGCGATTTACGGCCTGGCCCCCGAGATCACGGCCGTGGAGGTCGAGGGCGGGACGGGGCCGGTGGAGGAAGACGGACGAGTTCTGGTGTCGCTGCCCCTGCTGTGAGCGGGGCGAGGAAGGAGCGTGCAACATGGCCGACGATAGCGTCGAGACCGGACATTTCCTCGCACACGCCGGGAACGCCCAAGGGCGAGGAGCGCGTGAAACGGCACGGCCGGGAGCCGGGCCGTCAGAACGAGAAGCTGGGCCGAACGGCGCGGGATGCGACGAGCGTCAATCCCGGCGCCCACGGGCCGATCGACCCGCGGATGCCGCACATGCCGCCGGCGTGAGGGCGAGCGGTCGGCGTGAGCCGGCTGATGCGGTCGTCCATCAGCCGGCTCACGCCGGCCGCTCGCCGGGAGAAGTCGGTCCTTTTACGGAGCATCGATCGCCATGAATTCAAGGCCGGCCCGGAATCCGCTCGCCTCCCTGCGCCGACTCGCGCGGCCGCGGGCCGAGCGCGAGCAGTGCGACCTGTGCGGCGCCGACCTGGTGGCCATCCACGCCCACCTGTTCGAGCCGTCCGGCCGTCGGCTGGTCTGCGCCTGCGAGCCGTGCGCCATCCTCTTCGGCCACCGGGCGGCGTCGAGCTACCGGCGCGTGCCGCGGGACGTTCGCCGCCTGGCTGACTTCCGCCTGACGGACGTGCAGTGGGAAGGCCTGGGCCTGCCGGTTCGTCTGGCGTTCTTCCTGCACAGCACGCCGGCGGGTCGCGTCGTCGCCGTCTACCCCAGTCCGGCCGGGGCGACGGAGGCGCTGGTCCCGGAGGAGGCGTGGCAGCGATCTGCTGGACGAAAACCCCGGCCTGCGCGACCTGGAGCCGGACGTGGAGGCGCTGCTGGTCAACCGGGTCGGCGCAGCGCGCGACCACTACCGCGTCGGCGTGGACGAGTGCTATCGGCTGGTTGGCCTTCTCCGCACGCACTGGCGCGGCTTCTCCGGCGGCCAGGCGGTGTGGGACGAGATCGGCCGCTTCTTCGCCGGGCTGAAGCGAGCGATCGGTCCGGGGGGCCGGCCATGCCTGACCTGAATTCCGCGTCGAGGGGGCGGAGCCGCAGCACCTCGCCGCCGGCGCCCCTGCTGCTGTTCAAGGTGCGCGTCGCCGAAACGGGGTGCCGCGCGCCGATCCACACCGCCGTGCTCCGCTGCCAGGTCCGCATCGAGCCGGCCCGGCGGCGCTACGCCGGCCGGGCGAAGAGGCGGGCCTGGTGGACCTGTTCGGCACGCCGGAGCGCTGGGGCCAGACGCATGCGGCCGATGCTGTGGACGCACGCCGTCGCCGTCGTGCCGCCGTTCACGGGGTCGGCCGCCGTGGACGTGCCCGTGCCGTGCAGCTACGATTTCAACGTGGCCGCCGATCAAGTATTTCGACGCCCTGGAAGAGGGGCGAAATCCCGCTTTGCTTCCTCTTCAGCGGCACCGATCTTCTACGAGGCGGACGACGGCGCCTTGCAGGTCGGCCAGATCGCCTGGGAGAAGGAGGCGACGTACCGTTTGCCGGTCGCCGTCTGGAAAGATTTAATGGGCCGTTATTATCCCAATTGCGCGTGGCTCAGTCTGCGTAAGGACGTTTTCGACCGGCTGGCGCGATACAAGAGCCGCCAGGGGCTGCCGACCTGGGAACAGGCGCTGGAACGGCTGCTCGCCGCGGCCGGAGGAGCCGGATTGAACCATGAACCGCAATCTCGTGGACCAAATCGCCGACGCCGTTCTCTATGAAGGGTACATTCTGTATCCCTATCGGCCGTCGGTGAAGAACCGCCAGCGCTGGACGTTCGGCGGACTGTATCCCGGAAGCGTACAGCCGAACCGGCGGCGGCGACGCCTGCGCCAACCAGACCGAATGCCTGATCGAAGGCGGTGCGGACGCGGCCATCGAAGTGGTCGTCCGCTTCCTGCACCTAACGGATCGCCGCGTCGGGGCGTACGACCCGCCCCTGATGGAATGGCCGGGCGACGGAGAGCGGCCGTTCCGGCCCCTGGAGACGTTGCAGATCGGCGACAGGTATTACCATTCCTGGCAGGAGGCGGAGGAACGCGAGATCGCATTGAACAACCTGCCGATCGCGGAGCTGCTCGACCGCCCGCGTCTGCGGGAGTTCACGTTCCCAGGCGGCCGGCTGCTGGAGCCGCTTCACGGCGAGGGCGGCGACGGTGGTCGGCGTCCTGGCGCGCGAGCAGCAGCCGCTCGCGGGGGCGGTCGAGGTCGGCGCCGTCTCGGTTTCGGAGACGGGCTGTTCCGGCTGACGGTTCGCGTCCTGAACCGCACGCCGTTTCAGGGCGGCGAGCCGCGACGACGCGCTGCTGCGGTCGCTGATTTCCGACGCACACGATCCTTGGAGTCCGAAACGGCGAATTCGTCTCGCTGTTGGACCCGCCGGAGGACCGGCGCGAGGCGGCCGCCGCCTGTCGCAACGTCGGCGTCTGGCCGGTGCTGGTCGGCGAGGCGGGGCGGCGCGATGCGATGCTGTCGTCGCCGATCATCCTCTACGACCACCCGGAAGTGGCGCCGGAAAGTCCGGGCGACTTCTTCGACGGCGCCGAAATCGACGAGATGCTGACGCTGCGCATCCTGACGCTGACCGACGACGAGAAACGGCGCGATGGCGGCCGTGGACCACCGCGCCCGTGAGTTGCTGGCGCGGACGGAGAGCATGGACCCGGAGCAGATGCTCGGCCTGCACGGGGCGTTGCGCGGACTGCGGCCGGCGGAAGAGGGCGGCGCATGAATGCCTGGGACCCCGAAGCCGACCGAAAGCGGCTAGAGTGCGTCCACGTCGGCTCGTCCGAGGTTCGACAGGGCGACCGCGTCCGGCTGCGGCCGCGCGGCCGGGCCGACGTCATGGATCTGGCGTTGGCGGGAAAGATCGCCTCGGTCGAGGCGATCGAACAGGACTTCGACGGCCGCGTCTACCTGGCGGTCGTCGTGGACGACGACCCCGGCAAGGACCTGGGCCTTCTGCGCCAGCCCGGACACCGTTTTTTCTTCCAGGTCGATGAGGTCGAGCCGCTCGGCGACGGGGAATAAACGACCATGACGACCTGTTACCGGCTGGATCCGACGCAGGGCCGTTTCACGGTGCAGGCTTTCGCCGTCGGAATGCTGTCGTTCCTCGGCCACAGCCCGACCTTCGCCGTCCGCGATTTCAGCGGCGAGGCGCGCTTCGATCCGGCCGCCCCGGAGTCCACTTCGGTGCGCGTGGCGGTTCGGGCCGACTCGCTCCAGATGGAGGACAAGGTCAGCGACGCGGATCGCCGGCAAATCGAGGACACGATGCGGGGCGAGACCCTGGAGACGGCCAGGTTTCCGGAGGTCGTCTTTGAAAGCACCGAGGTCCGGGCCGGCGTCCGTTCCGGGGACGACTGGCCGGTGCGGATCACGGGCCGCATGACGCTGCACGGCCTGACCCGGTCGATCGGCATGGACGCGCGGCTGACTCTCTACAGCGACGGCGTCCGCCTGGCCGGCGGATTCACGCTGAGCCAGTCCGAGTTCGGCATGAAGCCAGTGGTCGCGCTCGGCGGGACGCTGCGGCTGAAAGACCCGGTCCAGGCGGCGTTCAACGTCGTCGGGTGGAAAGTGGATGATTAATTCGTTTGACGACAGTAAGAGACGCTTATGGACCATCCCCGCATCCTCGTCGCCGGCGTCGGCAACATCTTCCTGGGCGACGACGCCTTCGGCGTGGAGGTCGTCCAGCGGCTGGCGCGGCGGCCGTTGCCGCCGGAGGTGCGCGTGGTCGATTTCGGCATCCGCGGCCTCGACCTGACCTACGCTCTCCTGGACGGCTATGAGCTGGTCCTCCTGGTGGACGCGGCGCCGCGCGGCGAATCGCTGGGTACACTGTACGTCCTGGAACCGGAGGTCGCCGCGACGGCGCCGGGCGGGGCGGCCGTCGTCGAACCGCATAGCATGGACCCGGTGAAGGTGCTGCGCCTGGCCGCGGCGATGGGCGGCCGTATCGGCCGTCTCCTGGTGGTCGGCTGCGAGCCGGCGCCGCTCGACGAGGCGGACGAGATGCAGACGGGCATGAGCGACCCGGTTCGGGCGGCCGTGGACGAGGCGGTCGTTCTGATCGAGTCGTTGATCGTAAAGTTCCTCGGCGGCGCGGGCGAAGCCGTGGCCGGCGCCGCCGGGGTGCGGTAAGTCAACACGGTCGCTGCAAAGGAGGCCTGGTCATGTCGGAAATGACATCGTCGGAACGGTACGGGCAGACCGTCCAGCCCTCGGAGTCGGGGCGCGGGGACGTCTCCCCGTGGCCGTCGTCGGGCCTGCTGCTCACGGGCCTGGCCGTCGTCGGGCTGGGTTGGCTGGCCTGGAACTGGCTCGGCCCTGACCTGATACGCTATATGAAGATCCGCAATATGTAATATCGGGCGCCAGTCCACGGGGAAAGGGATGCATGAGCTGTCGATCGCTCTGGGCGTCGTGGACGCCGCCGGGGAGGAGGCCGCGCGTCACGGCGGCCGCGTCGCCGCCGTCCACATGAAACTTGGCCTCCTTTCCGGGGTGGTCAAGGAGGCGTTGCTGTCGGCCTACGAATTGGCCCGCGAAGGCTCCGCGTTGGCGGAGTCCGAACTGGTCGTCGAGGAGGTCGCGGTGACGGTCTATTGCCCCGCCTGCGCGGCGGAGCGCCCCATCGAATCGTTCCCGGAGCTGCGTTGTCCGACGTGCGGCGTCCCGACGCCGCACGTCGTCCACGGCCGCGAGCTGGAAGTCGTCGCCCTCGAGATCGTGTCATGAGCGCCGAGCCTCGCATCATCCAGGTCCGTCAGCGCGTCCTCAAGCAGAACGACGTCGTCGCCCGCGACCTGCGCAGGAACTTCGCGGACGCCGGCGTTTACGTCGTCAGCCTGGTGTCCAGTCCGGGGGCGGGCAAGACCGCCTTTCTGGAGAAGACGCTCACGCTGCTCAAGGACCGCTGCCGCGTCGCTGCCCTGGTCGGCGACCTGGCCACCGACAACGACGCCCGCCGCCTGGCCCGCAGCGGCGCCTGCGTCCAGCAGATCCTCACTGGGACCCTCTGCCATCTGGAGGCGGAGATGGTCCGCGCCGCCGTCGCAGACTGGCTGCTCCAGGGACTGGACTTCCTGTTCATCGAGAACGTGGGCAATCTGGTTTGTCCGTCTTCTTTCGACCTGGGCGAGAACCTGCGTCTGGTGCTGTTTTCGGTGACGGAAGGGGAAGACAAGCCTCTGAAATATCCGACGATCTTCAACACGTCGGACGCGACGGTGCTGACGAAGATGGACCTGGCCGCGGCCGCCGAGTTCGACGCCGCGGCGGCGCACCGCAGCATCCAGGCGGTGCGGCCGGGAATGCGGGTCTTCGAGGTTTCCGCGAAGACGGGGGCGGGAATGGAGGCGTGGCTGGATTTCTTGCAAGCGCAGCGCTCGGCGACACGGTCCTAACAGGAGGCGAGCGGCCGGCGTAAGCCGGCTGATGCTTCATCCCATCGCCGACAGGACCATGCATCAGCCGGCTTACGCCGGCCGCTCGCCTAGGTATTCGCACCCCTCACGGCAGGTGCGGCACCATCAGCGTGAACGGCCAGACGTAGGCCTGCACCAGGGCGAGGACGCCGACGATCGACGCCAGCAGGATGCTGTGCCAGATGACGGCCTTGAAAATGTCGGCCTCGCGGCCGACCTGATTCGTCGCCGCCGTCGCCACCACGATGCTCTGAGCGTCGATCATCTTGCCCATCACGCCGCCCGTGCTGTTGGCCGTGCAAATCAACACCTGCGCCTGACCGAGAGTGAGCCGGCTGAGCCAGCCGCCCTGCCACACTTTCGTCGCCGTGATCTTCTGGAGACTGCCGAACAGGGCGTTGCTGCCGGCGTCGGTGCCGGTCAGGAAAACGCCCACCCAGCCGAGCAGCGCGCCGAAATACGGATAGGCCGCCCCCGCCATCGAGAAGGCCACGCCCAGCGTCGCATCCATGCCGGCGTAGCGCGTGATGTAGCTCAGGCCGAGCATCAGCGCGATGGTCGGGATGGGGATGCTCATTTGAACAAAGGTTCGCTTGAACGCGGCGCCGACGTCGCGCGGCTTCATGCGGTAGAGCAGGATCGACAAGAGCGCGGCAAGGAACACGGGCGAGCCGGGCGCCGTCACCCAATCGAAATTGAACTCCGCTTTCTCCAATTGCGGCGTCTTCAGGGCCGCGGCCAGGGCGTTGGGGTAGGCGGTCAGCGGGTCCTGGCCGGCGACCAGCAGCGCCGCCGCCTGCTGCCGGTGGACGAGATGCAACGACGGGTCGCGATCCGTCTGCCGGTCGAGCCAGGGAATGGGGATCAGGTAGTTGGTGCGCACCGGGCCGACGAAGACGGGGCCTTTGCCCTCTTCCTGGCGCACCAGGCCGGAGAGCAGCAGCAGGAGCGACATGATGGCGAACGGCGCCCAGGCCATCATGACGCGGCCGGCGGTGAGCGGCCGCCCCAGCGCGTCCGCGCCGTTCGGCGCCGGCGGGCCGAGCAGCGCCCCGGCCTCGGCGGCGTGCGGATCCCGGCTTCTTTGTCTCCCCTCCGCCGCCCGCGCCTCGGCGGCCTGTTTCTCCGCCCTGGCCTCCGCGGCCTTCACCTCGGCCGGCGTGCGGCCGAAGTGCCATTCGACGCGCGGCCTCCAGAAACGCAAAAAGATCGCGGTCAACACCAGCGAGAAGATGCCGCCGCCGATGTCGGTCATCGGGTACAGCTCGACGCCGAAGAGCGGCGTCGTGGCGAAGACGAACTGAAAGACGGCGAACGAGCCGCCGGCCACAAGAAGCACGGGCCAGATCTCAAAAGTCTTCCGCCACGAACACATGCACTTGACCATGTAGAGCGGGATGAAAAAGGATATTAAAGGGAGCTGATGCCCGGCCATGATGCTGAGCGTTTGGGTGTGCAGGTCGGTGACGCCGTTGAGGGTGATGATCGGCGTGCCGAGGCCGCCGTAGGCGACGGGCGAGGTGTTGGCGATGAGGCAGAGGACGGCGGCGAGGAAGGGGTCGAAGCCGAGGCCGACCATGATGGCGCCGCAGATGGCGACCGGCGTGCCGCCGCCGGCCGCCCCTTCGAGGAAAGCTCCGAAGGCGAAGCCGATCAGCACGGCCTGGATGCGGGCGTCGCCGGACAGACCGGCCACGGAACGGCGCACCACGTCGAAGTGTCCGGTCTCGACCGTGATGTTGTAGACCAGCATGGCGCTGAAGATGGTCCAGCCGACGGGCAGCAGGCCGAAGCCGGCGCCGTTGACGAAGGCCATGGCCGCCTTGTCCCAGTTCATGCCGTAGATGAGGACGGCGATGACATAGGCGGCGACGGCGGCGGCGGCGGCGGCCTTCGGCGCCAGCCAGCGGCTGCGCACCAGCAGCCAGAACAGCACTACGACCGGCACGGCGGCCAGCAGAGTGGACCATAGCCACGACCCGGGAATGCTCCAGCGCAGCAACGGGTCCAGGTGTTGTTGGTAGACGTCGGCCCAGATCATGGGAGAGGTTCTCCGGCGGTGGGGTGCTGGACGGATTCTACCGCCCGGCCGCGCCGAAGCAAGGAAGACGCCCGATTCGAGCCGCGCGGGCCGCGCCGCGGCGGCCCCGAAATCGCCGGGTTTTATCATCAAGAATTCATCATACCTGTGCGATACTTCGGCAGGTTGCTGGTGTTTCCTACCTGTGTTCAGCACGGCCGTCAGGGGGCGGCGGCAGTATCAGGAGCCTTGTCCGCTCCCTTATGATCGCGGCTCCGACGCGCGACCCCGTGGCCTGACTCTCGGGGTTTCCGTGTCCGCGTCCTTGACAACGTAACAACATTTGTGAAAATGAGAATATTGTCCGGGTGAAACCGGATGGAACGCGATATGCGGTACTCTCTCTGAGGCCCAGTCAGAACGTTGTCGCCGCCCCGTCCCCCCTGCGGCGCCGCAGCCGACGTTGGCGATCCGCCCGGAATAGCACGGCTGTAGAAAGCCCAGAGCGACGAACATCAACTGATCGATGAACTGAAGCCCCACCCGGACGTTCCGGGTGGGTTAATCTTTTTATTCCTCGTTTCTGGAAGGAGAATAGTCGTGGCCAGACTTTCCCGATGGATCCGGCAGCGTGGCTTCACGCTGATCGAGCTGCTGGTCGTCATCGCCATCATCGCCATCCTGATCGGCCTGTTGCTGCCGGCCGTCCAGAAGGTCCGTGAGGCCGCCGCCCGCATCTCGGACGCCAACAACCTCAAGCAGATGTCGCTGGCCCTGCACAGCTGCAACGACGCCAACGGCAAGCTGCCATGCACCGTCGGCTACTTCCCCGGCACCGGCCCCGCGTCCACCCCGCCTCCCTCCGGGCATGGTACCCTTCTTTACTTCCTCCTGCCCTACATCGAGCAGGGCAACCTGTACAACGCCTCGCAGTTCGCCGCGGGCAACTCCTATAGCGCTGGCCAAACTGTGGTGAAGAGCTACATCAGCCCGGGCGACCCGTCCATGCCGGGCAACGACATGCTCAACGGCCCTCGCGGCGCCACCAGCTACGCCGCCAACTATTACGTCTTCGATAGCGGCAACGACCCAAACGGCAGTGGCAACAGCAGTTCGCAGGCCTCCATCCCGGCGACCTTCATGGACGGCCAGTCCAACACCATCGTCTTCGCCGAGTGGTACACCGCCTGCGGCACCGGCAACGGCAACGGCCGCATCTGGTCCGAGGACGGCCAGGGCTCTACGGCGGCGACTGGGACGAACCGAGTTTCTGGCTGACCGGCGGCAGCACTCCCGTCTCGTTCAACATCAACAACCCCGTCTACCTCCCCCTGCCGCAGTTCCAGCCGGCAATCTCGGCTTGCAATGGCGCTTTGCTTCAGGCTCCGTACGCCGGCGGCATCATGGTGGGTCTGGGCGACGGCAGCATCCGCCTCGTCGGCTCCGGTGTGGGCAACCCAACCTGGAGCTACGCCATCTACCCCAACGACGGGCAGCTCATCGGCTCCGACTGGTGAGCCGAAGCCCGACGATCGGCGCTTCCGGGCGCCCCGTCCTGATGGGACGGGGCGCCCGTCGCCGTTTCAGCCCATTCGTCCTTCTCGATAGGTGGACATGGACGGTTCAGACAACGTACAGGAACCTGTACGGCGTCGCGTCCGGCCGGTGCCTCGTCGATGACGGGCCGAGCAGCGTCTCGCCCAGGCAGGGGGAGGCCTTCACGGACGCCCTCGGGCAATTCCAGAAGGATTGCTATTCCATCCGGTATATTGTTATTGTTCGGTTCCCGGATTGGCGGGCGTCGAATTGCGAAGGCGGCGGGTTCATGAAAAGGTGGAGACTCGGCATCGGCCTGCTTCTGATCTCCGGTCTTGTGGCAGGCGCGTCGGTGACGTTCCTCGGCTGCCGACCGGCGGCGCCGACCCATGCCGAGGAGAACCCGCCCGACGCCGATGCTCACGGACCGCCTTTCTTCCGTGAGATCAAGGATTCCGGCATCGACTTCTCCTACACCAACGGCGAGAAAGAGGGCGAATACGTCATTCTCCAGATCGTCGGCGGCGGAGTCGGCCTGATTGACTACGACGGCGACGGCTTGCTGGATGTGTTCGTCCCCGGCGGCGGTGGGTTCGCCGGCCCCGACGGCAAGGCCATCGTCGGCCGCCCGTGCAAGCTCTACAAGAACCTCGGCGGCTTCCACTTCCGGGACGTGACCAGGGAGGTCGGCCTGGACGACTTCCCCTGGTTCTACACGCATGGGGTCGCCGTGGCCGACTACGACCGCGACGGCTGGCCCGACCTGCTCGTCACCGGCTGGGGCCGCGTCGCCCTGTTCCATAACGAACCGGTCGATCCGAAGAATCCTGTCACGGGCGGCCGCAAGTTCGTGGAAGTGAAGAACTCCGGCCTGGACGGAATCACCTGGGCGACAAGCGCCGCCTGGGCCGACTTCGATGGCGACGGTTACCCGGATCTCTACGTCACGCAGTATGTAAATTGGTCCTGGGACAACAACCCGCCCTGTCGCTTTGAGCGTCATGTGGGGTGCAAGCCCTTCATGTTCGACGGCCTGCCCGACAAGCTGTTCGCGAACCGGCGCAACGGCAAATTCCGCGACGTGAGCAGCGAAGCTGGCTTGCGCGGAGGCTCCGCCAACTCCAGCAAGGGGTTGGCCGTGGTCGCCGTGGACGTCAACGACGACGGCAAGCCGGACATTTACGTCTGCAACGACACCACGGAAAATTTCCTGTACATCAACCACTGCACGCCGGGGCATTTTCGGTTTGACGAGGTCGGCGTCCGGAGCGGCACGGCCCGCGACGACCGCGGCAATCCGAACGGCAGCATGGGCTGCGACGCGGCCGACTACGACGGCTGTGGGCGGCCGTCGCTGTGGGTGACCAATTTCGAGGGCGAACAACACGCGCTCTACCACAACAATTGTACGCCGGAGAACATTAGCTTTCTCCATCGAACCGCCGCGTCCGGCATCGCCTCCTCGAGCCAGCCGAACGTGGGGTGGGGGACTGGCTTTCTCGACGTGGACCATCACGGCTGGGAAGATATTCTCTACGTCAACGGCGATGTCTACCGCGACCCCACGAAGTTCGGCCGATCGCGCCGCCAGCGCCCCGTACTGCTGCGCAACCTCGGCGGCGGCAAGTTCAAGGACTTATCCGTCCGCGGCGGATCGTTCTTCCAAACCGAACACCTATCCCGCGGTCTGGCTCTGGGCGACCTGGACAACGACGGACGAATCGACGCAATCGTCAGCAACCTGAACGAGCCGGTCGCGGTGCTGCGCAACGAGTCGCCGACCGACGGCGCCCACTGGCTTGGCGTGGAGCTGGTCAATACGGACCACGCCGACGTGGTGGGAACGAAGGTGCGGTTGGAGGCGGGCGGTCGAACGCAATGGCGCTTCGCCAAGGGCGGCGGCAGTTTCGCCTCGTCGGGCGATCGCCGTCTCCTCTTCGGTTTGGCGAAGGCCGATTCGGTGGGCCGAGTGGTCGTGACCTGGCCGGACGGGCAGGAGCAGACGTGGACGGCGCCGCCCTGCCGACGGACCATTATTACCGCCTCGTCCGGGGAAAAAAGACCCGAGAAACCCCAGGGCGAGTGACGCAAGGCGGCACAGAGAGCCGGTTTCGGGAACGATCCAGGCAGCGCGGCGGATTTCCAGCTATGACCCATTTTTCATTCGCATGGCGGCGCGGCTTTTTCCTTGGCAAGCGCCCGGCGGCGTGAAAACATGGACCAGCCGGCAACGAACTCTCGAAAGAGGAGAAAGCCGGTCGCCTTTGGCACCTGTCGATTCTTCCGGATGGTCCACATGCGGTCATGCGAATGGAGACTCATGAACCGGATTGTTAGAACGAGCGGACACGAGAATCGGCCCCGAAGCCTCCTATTCTTCCTTCCCCATAGAACCATCGCGAAACCGCGCGGCTTGCCGATGTTACGCACTTCAGTCGCCTGGACTTTCCAGAATTCCGTGTCCACGTCCTTGACAATGCCACTCCATCTATGACAATATCATTAACGCCACGGGCGTTACGCCGAAAGAACGTGATTTGCCTCATCTTCCCCGAGGGTTCCGTCAGGGAACTTACGGCCGGCCTTCATGCCCTCTTCTGCGGCGCGGTAACCGAACGTCGAGAGCCATTCAAAATGGCATGACTGGAGAATGCCGGCAGCGATGAACCTTCGCTGAGTGATGAGCTGACGCCCTCCGGGAAGTTCCGGGTGGGTATATCTTTTTATTTCTCGTTTCTGGAAGGAGATTGCTCGTGGCCAGACTTACTCGGTGGGTCCGGCAGCGTGGCTTCACGCTGATCGAACTGCTGGTCGTGATCGCCATCATCGCCATCCTGATCGGCCTGTTGTTGCCGGCCGTGCAGAAGGTCCGCGAGGCCGCCGCCCGCATCTCGGACGCCAACAACCTCAAGCAGATGTCGCTGGCGCTGCACAGCTGCAACGACGCCAACGGCAAGCTGCCGTCCTGCTCCGGCTTCTTCCCCGGCATCCAGGCCAACCACAACGGCACGCCCCCGGCCGAGCACGGCACCATCCTCTACATGATCCTGCCCTACATGGAGGGCGGCAACATTTACAACAGCGTCGCCACGAACTCATGGGACGTCGGCCCGTACGTGGTCAAGAGCTACATCAGCCCCGGCGACCCGACGGCGCCGTCCAGCGGCCTGCAGAACGGCAACCGCGGCGCCACCAGCTACGCCGGGAACTTTTACGTTTTCGGCGATATCAACGGACACGACAGCGGCAGTGGCTCCTCCCAGGCCGCGATCCCGCGCTCCTTCCCGGACGGCCAGTCCGACACCATCGTCTTCGCCGAGTGGTACACCGCTTGCGGCACCGGCAACGGCAACAGCCGCATCTGGTCCGAGGACGGACAAGGGTCTTGGGGCGGCGACTGGGACGAGCCGAGCTTTTATTTCACCGGCGGATCCACCCCCCACCAGTTATGTGGCCGGATCGACCTTTCCGCTGCCGCAGTTCCAGCCGGCCGTGTCGGCGTGCAACGGCGCGTTGCTCCAGGCGCCCTACGCCGGCGGCATCATGGTGGGCCTGGGCGACGGCAGCGTGCGCCTCGTCGGCTCGGGCGTGAGCGCGACGACCTGGACGTTCGCCGTCTGGCCCAACGACGGACAGGTCCTCGGCTCCGACTGGTGAGCCGGCGACGATCGATCGACGCTTCCGGGCGCCCCGCCGCAAGACGGGGCGCCCGTCGTCGTTTGGGCCTCCCCCGTCCGTTCCGGCTCGCATTCACGCGACGGCTGCGGCTTTTTCCTTGACAAGCGCCAAACGGCGTGAAAACATGGACCCACTATAAACGAAGTCTCGGAAGAGGGGGAGGCTGGACGCCTTCGGCGCCAGTCGATTCTTCCAGATTGTCCACGGGCGGTCCAACCGACTGGAGAACTCATGAACAGGTTTTCGGGAATGAGCGGAATGATGCGTTCGCTGGCGTCCACAGCCGTCTGTTTGGCCCTGACGGCCCTGGTGGGATGCGGCGGCAGCGGCGGCGGCAGCGACACGGCCACGATCAGCGGCAAGATCACCTATAATAATGCGCCCGTCACCAGCGGCACCCTCACGCTCTATTCCTCGTCGGGGTCGCCCTATCCCGTCAGCATCAAGCCCGACGGCACCTTCAACGTCTCCGGCGTTCCCATCGGGCAGATGGAAGTGGCAATCGATCCCGGCCCCGCCCTCGCGCCCCGCCCGCCGGCTCCTCGGCAGCCCCTGCGGCCGCGGCCCACGTAGACATCCCCCAGAAGTACAAGGATCCCAAGACCTCCGGGCAGACGTGGGACATCAAGGCGGGGAAGAACAACAAGAATTTCGAGCTGAATTGACGAGCGATGGAAAGAGGTCGTCGGCTTTCGTCCGGCCCCACTTCGATCGACAACCTGCGCCGTCCGCCTCGCCGGAGGCGGACGGCCTTGCTCTGTCGGCGTGGCGAAAGAAACACGTCGGAGCCGCGACCGTGAGGGAGCGGTCTTCTCCCCGCTTCCTCACGGTCGCGGCTCCGACGTGTTTCTTCTCCAATTCCTCCTGATCTTTCTTGACATTCGGCCGGGGCCGTGAAACGATGGAAATCGCCTAGTCCCCGACTCCCCTCGCTGGGTCGGGAGTTTGGACGTGACGCTTTTTCATTCCGTCGTCTTTCCGGAGGGCTTATGGCCAGACTACGTTCATGGCTGAGGCCGCGCGGCTTCACGCTGATCGAGTTGTTGGTGGTGATCGCCATCATCGCCATCCTGATCGGCCTGTTGTTGCCGGCCGTGCAGAAGGTCCGCGAGGCGGCGGCCCGCATCTCGGACGCCAACAACCTCAAGCAGATGTCGCTGGCGCTGCACAGCTGCAACGACGCCAACGGCCATCTGCCGCCCGGCGTCGGCTTCTTCCCCGGCAACGCCTTCCAGGGCAACGTGACCCCCGCCTCCCACGGCACGGCCCACTATTTCATCCTGCCCTACATGGAAGGCGGCAACATCTACAACACCACCCCAGAATACTCCTGGCAAAGCGCCTCGATCGTCAAGAGCTATATCAGCCCCGGCGATCAGACCATGCCGTCCAGCGGCATCATCGACTCGCTGGGCGGGGTGCGCGGCGGGACGAGCTACACGGCCAACTGGTACGTCTTCGGCGGCACCGACACGCCGAACACCCCCAATAACGGCTCCGGCGGCAACGCCTCCATCCCGAAATCGTTCCCGGACGGCCAGTCCTCGACCATCGTTTGGCTGGAGCGCTACAGCCAGTGCGCGGGGGTCGGGCACATCTGGGGCGAGGACGGCCAGGGGACGGGGCCGAACGGGGCGGGATCCGCCAGCGACTACTACTCGCCGACCTGGTGGACGAACGGCATCACCGCCTACACCGCCGGCACGCTGGTCCAACTCCCCCAATGGCAACCCGCCGTGACGGCCTGTAATGCGCCGCAGGTGCAGTCGTTTTACGCGGGCGGGATCCTGGTGGGGCTGGGCGACGGCAGCGTCCGTCTCGTCAACTCGGGCGTGAGCCAACAGACGTGGACCTTCGCCATCTTCCCCAACGACGGTCAGGTCCATCGGCTCCGACTGGTAAGCGTATCGTTTTCCCGGCGAGCGGCGCGGCGTCAGGCCGCCGCTCGCCGTTTCATTCCGGTCTTGACACGAGACGCCCGTCTTCCTATCGTCCCCCCTCCAACCGTCTTTGTGCGCGTCGTTGCGATGCGGTCCGGTGTGGCGCCGGCCCGTGCGGTACGCCATCGTCTCGGGGGCGATCTCATGACTCGTCGCGTTTCGGACCACGTTCGGCCGGCCCTCCGCCGGGCGCCCTGGGGGCGCTGGCGGCGGCGCTGCTCGGCCTGATCGGCTGCGTCAACCTGCCGCAGCAGGCCCGCCTCCAGTCCGGCGAGGAGAGCGAGGTGGACCGCTACGGCCTTCAAACCGTCGGCGACGTGACGACGGTCGGCAACGCCGACTCGCTTCCGCTGGGCGGCGTCGGCCTGGTCGTCGGCCTCGAAGGCACCGGCGGTGAGCCGGCCAACGACAACTACCGCACCATGCTCGAGGAGGAGCTGACCAAGGAAGGCGTCAAGGACATCAAACGGGAGCTGGCCAATCCCAATCACGCCCTGGTCGTGGTGACGGCCCTTTATCCGGTCGGGGCGGCCAAGGGCGCCCCGATCGACGTGGAGGTGTCGCTGCCGCCGCACTCGGGCAAGGCGACCAGCCTCCGCGGCGGCTATCTCCGCGAGTGCCTCCTGTCCAACTACGACTACACCAAGCACCTCGACCCGAACTTCAAAGGCTCCAATGTGCCGCTGCAAGGTCTGCCCTGCGCCAAGTGCGAAGGCCCCGTGCTGGTCGGCATGGGCGACGGCGACGAGGCCGAGCGCGTCAAGCACGGCCGTATCTGGAGCGGCGGCCGCTGTCTGCGCCCCAATCCGCTCCTGCTTCTCCTCAATCCCGAGTTCCAGCAGGCGCGCATCGCCTATCTCGCGGCCACGCGCATCAACGAGGCGTTCCGCAACGGCCCCGCCGACTCGCCGGAGGAGTCCACGGCCATCGCCAGCAACAACCTCGCCATCGAGCTGCACGTGCCGCCGGCCTACAAGCTCAATCTGCCGCGCTTCCTGCGCGTCGTCCGGCTGGTCCCGTTGCAGGCCCGGAGCGACCAGTCCGGCGCCAAGCCCGTCGACGGCGACTCCTACCGGCAGCGCCTGGCCGCGGACCTGCTCGACCCGGCCCGGACGGTCACGGCCGCCCTGCGCCTGGAGGCGCTGGGCCAGGACAGCGTGCCGGTCCTGAAGGGCGGCCTGAAGTCCACGAACCCGCTGGTCCGCTTCTGTGCGGCCGAGTCGCTGGCCTACCTCGACTGCCCGGCCGGCGGCGAGGAGCTGGGCGCCGACGTGGCGAAGCAGCCGATGCTGCGGGCCTTCGCCCTGACGGCGCTGGCCTCGCTGGACGAGTCCGTCTCGCACATCCAGCTGGAGCGAGCTGCTGACCACGTCGGACGACGCACGAGACGCGCTACGGCGCCTTCCGCGCCCTCCGCGCCTGAACGAGCACGACCCGCTGGTGCAGGGCGAGTTTCTGAACGATTCGTTCTGGCTGCACCGCGTGGCGCCGGACGCTCCGCCGCTGATCCACGTCTCGACGACGCGGCGGGCGGAGATCGTGCTGTTCGGCGAGGAGCCGACGCTGAAGCCGCCGTTCTCCTTCCTGGCCGGCCAGTTCGCGGTGACGGCCGCGACGGACGACGACCATTGCACGGTGAGCCGCTTCCCGCCGCAGCGGCGGCGTGCAGCGGAAGCAGTGTTCGCTCAAGCTGGAGGACGCTGTTGCGGACGATGGCCGGCATGGGCGGGCCGTACCCCGAGGCGCTGGAGCTGTTGCAGCAGGCCCACCGCTGCGACTGCCTCAGCTGCGCGAGTGCGGGCCGACGCCCTGCCGCAGGCCGTCTCCGTCTATCGACCTGGCTCGGGCCGGCAAGACCGGCGACCTGCTCAACGCCGACGGCCAGGTCGTGGCCGCCCCGCAGGACCTCGGCGGCACGCCGACGCTGTTCAGCAACAAGTAATACCCCGATCCCCGTTTAGCCGCGACCCGAAGGGGAGCGCGTCGGCGACGCGCTCCCCTTCGGGTCGCGGCTAAACGAAGGCGATTTCGGGCGACGATTCCATGGCGGACAAGCTCCCGGAGGGGCCAATGCTCAAGCGCCTGGAACTGGTGGGCTTCAAGAGCTTCGCGGACAAAACGGAGTTCGTATTCGCGCCAGGCGTGACCGGCATCGTCGGGCCGAACGGGTCGGGCAAGAGCAACATGGTGGACGCCGTGCGCTGGGTGCTGGGCGAGCAGAGCGCCAAGAGCCTGCGCGGCGGCGAGATGGCCGACGTCATCTTCAACGGCTCGGCCACGCGGCGCAGCCTCGGCCTGGCCGAAGTCACCATGACCTTCGACAACAGCCGCCGCGTCCTCGCCACCGAAGCCGACGAGGTGCAGATCACCCGCCGCGTCTACCGCAGCGGCGAAGGCGAATACCTCATCAACGGCCAGGCCTGCCGGCTCAAGGACATCAAAGACCTTTTTCTGGGCAGCGGCGCCGGCACCGACGCCTACTGCATCATCGAACAGGGCCGCGTGGACGTGCTGCTGCAGGCCTCGACGAAGGACCGCCGCACCATCTTCGAGGAGGCGGCCGGCATCAGCCGCTTCAAGGCCAAGAAGATCGAGACGCTGCGCAGGCTGGAGCGCGTCGATCAGAACCTGCAGCGGCTCAAGCGACATCGTCGAGGAGGTGGACAAGCAGCTGCGCGGTGCAAGCTGCAGGCGGCCAAGGCCCAGCGCTGCCAGGAATACACGGCCCGGCTGAAGGAGCTGCGCGTCGGCCTGGGCCTGCGCGAGTATCGACCGACTCACGGAATCTCTGGACGCGAAAACGCGGGAATTCGAGGCGCTGCGGGCGGCGCTGCGGCGGAGACGGAGCAGGCCGACGCCTGGGAGCGCGACCTGCGGCGGCTGGAGGAATCGCTGTCCGGCTGGACGCGGCGGTGCGCGAGCAGGAGGCGGACCTGTCGGCGGCGCGGCAGCAGATCGCCGCCGAGGAGACGACGCTCGGCCACGGCTGGACGCTGGCCGACGACCTGGAGGGCGAGCTGGTCGCGGACGCGCCGGCGGCTGGCCGAGCTGACGCACGCACGCCGCGGCCCTGACCGGCGGCCGTCGCCGCCGCCGACCGCGAGGTGCAGGAGGCGGAGAGCGACGCGGCCGTGCAGCGCTGGGAAGTGCAACGGCTGGAAGAGGAGTTGAAGGAGCTGGATACGCGCCTGGAGGGGCTGCGCGAGCAGGTGCGGCGCGACAAGGACGAACATTACGAATGCATGCGCCAGGCGGCCCGGCTGCAAAACGACGCCGTCAGCTACCAGCGCCCAGGTGGACAACCTGAGCCGCGAGCAGCAGCGGCTGCGGCAGCGCAGCGAACAGGCGGAGGAACATCTCGCGTCGCTCGACGTGGAATTGCAGGAGCTGACGGCGGCGGACGAGGCGTTGCAAGGCCGGCTGGGCGGCGCCCGGCGGACGCTGACGGAGCTGCGCGAGGAGCGCGAGCGTCTCGGCCAGGCGCGCGACGAGACCGGCCAGCGGGCCGGCCGACCTGCGCGCGCAGCGGAGCGGCCTGGCGAGCCGGATCGAGGTGCTGGAAGGACTGGAGCGCAGCCGCGAGGGGTTCGGCGCCGGGCGCGCGAGGTCTTCGCCCTGCTGGAGCAGCGCGGACGCCGGGGCCGTGGCGCACCGTCGTCGGCATCGTGGCCGACTTCCTGACCGTGCGCCGCGAATACGCCCCGCTCATCGACCTGGCCCTGGGCGACCGGGCGCAGCGCTTCCTGGTGCGCGATCCCGAACTGCTGGCGCAGGCGCTGCGTCAGCGGCCGCAGCCGTTTTCCAGCCGCGTCAGCTTCCTGCCGCTGTCGGCGGCGTCCATGGTGGGCGACTCGCTCCGCGAGTCGCCGGACAATCGCGGAGCGATTGGCCCACTATGGCCGGCCGCTCGCTCGAGCGAGCGGCCTGCCGTGGCTGGCGCCGGCGGAACAGGTGGTGCGCTGCGACGACCCGGAGTTGGCCGACCTGCCGCGCCGGTTGCTGGGCCGCACGCTGATCGTGCGCGACCTGCAGGCGGCGCGGGCGGCGTCGCCGCTCAGCGGACCGGCGTCCGCTGCGTGACGCTGCAAGG
The DNA here is from genome assembly GCA_963771935.1 of uncultured Planctomycetaceae bacterium. Classification (GTDB taxonomy): domain Bacteria; phylum Planctomycetota; class Planctomycetia; order Gemmatales; family Gemmataceae; genus UBA4732. Next base: position 1,742,232 of record CAVYVK010000011.1, read on the forward strand.
CGAGCTGCTGGAGGCGGACGGCACGCTGACGGTCGGCGAGCACCACGCGGGGACCGGCATCCTGTCGCGGAAAAGCGAGTTGCGCGACCTGCGCGAGCGGCAAATGGCGACTGGATCAGCGCATCGACGGAGCTGGACCGCGACCTGGCGGACCTGCGCGAGCGGGTGGCGGCGCTGGACGATCGCATCGGCCGGCAGCAGCTGGAGATCGACGTGCTGGCGGACCAGGCGGCCGACCTGCGCGAGCGGATCGGCCAGCGGCGGCAGCGGCGCGAGGGGTTGCACGAGGAGGTGGCGGTCAACGCGCGGAGATCAGCGGGCTGGAGCAGGAGATCGAGCGGCTGGACGCGTCGTGGCGGCAGGCGCGCGACGAGGCGGCGCGGGCCGAGGCGCAGGTGCAGGCGTTGCAGAAGCGGCTGGAGAAGGCCGAGCGCGAGATCCGCGAGGGCGACGATCTGCGTCTGCGGCGGCAGCAGGAGGCGACGGCGTCGAAGGTGGGTCTGGCCCAGGTGGACGAGCGGCTGACGGCCCTGCGCGCCCGCCGCGACCAGCTGGAGACCGACCTCGGCCAGCGCGAGCGGCGAGCGCGGGCAGGCGGAGCAGGCGCTGGAGGCCGCCCGTGTCCGCCGAGACGAGAACCAGCGGACGCTGCTTGCACACGTCGGCGTCGCTGGCGAACGTGGTATTTGCGTAAAGAGGAGGCGGAAAGGCGTCTGGCGGAACTGGCCGCCGAGCGCGACCGCCTGCGCGGGGAGAAGAACCGGATCGCCGAGGAGGCGCAGGCCAACCGCGGCGGCTGGCGCGAACGCCAGGAGCAGGCCCACGCGCGCGAGCTGGAGGTCAACGACCTGCGGCACCGCCGCGACGCGCTCTGCGACCGGCTGCGCGAGGACTACCAGCTGGACCTGGCCGAACTGTACCAGCAAGCCGCGGAGGCGAGCGGCCGGCGTGAGCCGGCTGATGAGGCGCATCAGCCGGCTCACGCCGGCCGCTCGCCGGAACTGGATCCGGCCGCGGAGGAAGAAATCGCCGAGCTGCGCCGCAAGCTGAGCCGGCTGGGCAACGTCAACCTGGACGCCATTCAGGAGTTGAACGAGCTGGAAATCCGGGCGGAGACGCTGCGCGTGCAGTACGACGACCTGACGTCGGCGCAGCGGTCGCTGCAGGAAATCATCGGCCGCATCAACACGGACAGCCGGCGGCTGTTTCTGGAGACGTTCGCGGTGGTGCGGACGCACTTCCAGGAGCTGTTCCGCAAGCTGTTCGGCGGCGGCATGGCCGACGTGGTGCTGGAGGACGAGACGGACATCCTGGAGAGCGGCATCGAGATCATGGCCCGGCCGCCGGGCAAGGAGCTGCGGAGCATCTCGCTGATGAGCGGCGGCGAAAAGACGATGACGGCCGTGGCGCTGCTGCTGGCGATCTTCCGAGCAAGCCGAGTCCGTTCTGCATCCTCGACGAGGTGGACGCGGCGCTGGACGAGGCGAACATCGGCCGCTTCACCGACGTGCTGCGCGAGTTCCTGGACCGGTCGCAGTTCATCCTCATCACGCACTCCAAGCGGACGATGGCGTGCGCCGACGTGCTGTACGGCGTGACGATGCAGGAGTCGGGCATATCGCGGCGGATTGCGGTGCGCTTCGAGGATTGGCCGGACGAGGAGCGAAGAGACGCGGAAGAAAGCGGGATGAGGATTCGTCAGCCTCCTATGGTTCCAGGCCGGATCGGGGCAAGGGCACGATCGCGCTGAACACGATCACGGTTCGCGTCTGATCGTTAAGCCAGTACCTTGCTCTGTTGAAATCCTCTAACCTGTAGCGGCGAGGAGCATGAGGTTGTGGGTGAGTACCCGCAGGTAGCACTCGTGTTCGCGCGACGCATCCGACTTGCCCCGCAGCGCCGAGCCGAGCAGCCGCTTGTGTCGGGAGAAGGCGGCTCTCCGCCTGCCAGCGCTGCCCGTAGACGCGCTTGTGCCGGCTGCCCCGCGGCTTCTTGCGGAACCGCTTGACCATCTGCCGCCGGTAGCGAGTCTTGGGCCACTTCCGCCCCCCGTTCCGCCGGTTGATCGGGATCACCGTCGAGCGGACGCCCAAGTCCTCCCGGCAGTAGCGGTGGCTCTCCTCGCCGTCGAACGCCGCGTCGCCGAGCACCCGGTCGTAGCCGACCGCCAGCGACGCCTGGGCCATGAGAGGGCGGAACTGCGGCGCGTCGTTGGCGGGGCCGAGGCTGACCGTGGCTGCGGTGAAGAAGTGGCTGGCCGTGTCGCAGGCCACGGCCAACTTGGTCCACAGCCTGGAGTTGTGTTTACGGCCGGCCCGCTTGAAAAAGTAGCGGGACGTGTGGCGGCTCTCCATGCCGGTGGCGTCGATGGCGGCCGTCGGCTTCGCGCCGATCAACCCGCCTTCCTGTGCGCACGGTGGCGCGGAAGAGGAGTACGACGAACGCCCCTTTTTTAGCAGCCGCTTGGCGGCATAGCAGAGGGTCGAGTAGTGGGGCGCCGCGGCCAGGCCGAGATCCTCGCGCAACTCGGCGAAGTCGGCCAGCAACCGGACGACGCCCCGGTAGTCGGTCTTGAAGAAGGTCTTCAGGGCCAGGGCGGCGAACAGTTGGTGCTGGGTGAAGTCCTTGCGGGAGAACTTCGACGAATAGGCGGGCAGAACCTCCCGCGCCAGGCGCAGTGCCTCTTGGGCCACGGCCCGAGGCGACTTGGTCATCGGTCTGCTGGTGTTCATAATACCATTATACGCCCGCCCCGCCAAGGATTTCAACAGAGCACCAGTACCTTACAACCAAGGGAGGAACGCACCCAATCCAGAGTTGCGCCGGTTTCAGTTCCAGGTCGCGGAGAGGGTCGCCGAATTGGGGGTAGATGTGGAGCCGGCGTCCATCTCCCTCACGGCGGCGATGACTTCGCGACCCAAACCACGGCCCTGCGCCCTGGCAATCAAGCTCCGCACTTCCCGGCGGGCGAGTTCAGAGTAGGCGACACGGTACGGAACAGGGCTCGCGGACAGCTCAGTCATTGAGGCCGAATTCCTTTTCGAGTTGTGGGAGGAAGTCCTTCAGTTCAAGGCCGCCCGTTCTCTCGACCTCGCGAAGTTCGGCGATTGCCTCTTCCATATTCGTGTTTTGGCGATACCATTCCAGCAGCTCGGGAGGGAGCTTCATGGGTTGCGGCCCCGCAATCTGCTCCGGGGGAGGGGCGCCGATTCCTCCCTTCCTGACCGCCTGTTGCGTCGTTGGAGTGGGTCGGTTCCGTTGTGGCGGGGGCTTCCGGGGACTCCTTCCGTCCGAGCAGCGCGAGGATGCGCGGCTGGACGAGCGCAAGCAACTCCGGACGGACGGACGGCTCGACGGCGCCGAGAGCGTCCGCCAGTCGAAGACAGGCCGCCTCCAGATCGGCCGAGATGCGATCCGGATCGCCCGGTAGGGCGGCCGCGTGCCGCTTCAACACGTCCAGGAAATGCTGGTCCAGGGGATTTCTCCGCGCCCCGCTTGGTCGAGAAAACATTCGCCGCTCGTCGTGCGCTCTTTTTCACCCCGCCCGGTATTGTAACCCCCGCCGCTCGTGGTGCGAAGTGCGTCCGCCGCCGCACCGTTGAGTTTCCCGCCGCCGTGTTATAGAACAGCGCGGACGTTGCGAACGCCGCGACGATTCGCCCCCGCCGTTTTCTCTTGGAGAGACCCCATGCGACGCACCCTCCTCGCCGGACTGGCCGCCCTCGGCCTGCTGGCCCCCCTCGTCCCCGCCGCCGACAAGGACAAGCCGGCCGACGCCAAGCCCATCAAGGCGCTGCTCGTCCTCGGCGGCTGCTGCCATGACTACGCCAAGCAGAAGGACATCCTCAGCAAGGGCATCGCCGCCCGCGCCAACGTCGAGGTGACGATCGCCTACGACCCCGACACCACCGACAAGCACTTCAATCCGGTCTATAACGACCCCGATTGGGCCAAGGGTTACGACGTCGTCATCCACGACGAATGCTCGGCCTACGTCACGGACAAGGCCCTCGTCGAGCGCGTCCTCAAGCCGCACAAGGAAGGGCTGCCGGCCGTGGTGCTGCACTGCGGAATGCACTGCTACCGCACCGAGGGCTGGGACAAGACCGGGATCACGCCCTGGTTCGAGTTCACCGGCCTGCCGAGCACCGGCCACGGCGCACAACTGCCGATCGCCATCTCGTTTGTAGACAAGGACAATCCTATCACGAAGGGGATGGAGGACTGGACCACGATCAAGGAGGAGCTTTACAACAACCGCGACGGCAAGGTGCTGGACACCGCCCACCCGCTGGCCCGCGGCAAGCAAGGGAAATCCGACTACGTGTGCGTGTGGACCAATATGTACAACAAGAACACGCGCGTCTTCGCCACGACGCTGGGTCACAACGACGAGACGGTCGCCGACGACCGCTACCTCGATCTGGTGACGCGCGGCCTGTTGTGGGCCACGAACCACCTGACCGACGACGGCAAGCCGGCGCCGGGGTACGAGGCGAAGAAGTGATCGGTGAGGAAATGGAACCGGCGGCCCGGGTGCGGGAACCCGGGTCGCCGTTCGGGTCATTCGTCCGGCGGACGCGCTCACCAGCTGCCCAGCACTTCCATCGTCAGCTGGCCGAGGCTCTCCTCGGTGACGCCCACGGATTCGCCGCACTCGCAGCAGCGAATGGCGCCGCACGCGAACAGCGTCGAAAAGATCATATCTTCAAACGTTTCCCCGTCGCCCAGGGCGTACCACGGCCCGCCGTCCGCCATGCGATCCAGCACGTCGGCGGCCGGCGTTTCGGGGGCGGCGGCGAAGCGGCGGCAGCAGTGGGGGCAAGACAGTTCGACCTGCATGGCGAAGCCTCCAGGATTGGGTCTGTTGGGATTTGCGATAACGCCGTCCCTTCATTGCAAGCGGGATACCAATGCGGTTTCTGTCAAGGGGATTTTTCGAGGATTGCGACGCAACTCCTTGCGGTTGCATGATTTGGAATCTCCACGCCAGCGCGGCGAACCGCGCCGCTCCACAGGCCCGCCCCGCCGCCGTTGCAAATCGTACCGGCCAAAACTACAACCGCGGCCCGTTGGGAGGTGCGGCGCGCCCGCACAGATTCCCGCGCCTGCCAGGCTTGCGTCGGCGGAAGAAATGGTGGATGGTGGTTGGTGGGCGGCGGGCGCCGAATGTTGGGAAACGTCTTGCGCCATTTGCCATCCGCCAACCCTTACCCACGCAGGTGCGACGGTGTCCGGCGAACCCCCCGATCCTCTGGAGGCCGACCTGCGGACGCTTCCGGGCGCCACGCCGGCGCGCCTGGAGCTGCTCGGCCGTCTCGGCCTGCGCACCGTCGGCGACCTGCTTTTCCACTTCCCGCGATCCTACGAGGACCTGACCGACCTGCGGCCAATCTCCGCCCTCGCCGCCGACGCGCCACAGACCGCCCAGGGCGAAGTCGTGGAGATTGAAGGTCGCAATCTCACGTCCGGCGGCTGTCTGGTGAGCGTGGTCTTGTGCGACGACGGCGTCCACTGTCTGGAAGGCGTCTGGTTCAACCAGCCCTACGCCGCCAGCCGCTTCCGCTTCGGCCAGCGCCTGTCGTTCAGCGGCAAGCCAAAATGGCGATCCGGCCACTGGCAGATGAGCAACCCGCGCGTGCAGGCGCTCGACGGCGGCGCGGCTGTCACGCCGGGCGTCGTGCCGGTCTATCCGCTGACCGACGGCCTGCGGCCCGACCACCTCCGACCGCTCATCGGCAAGGCGCTGGAGTTGTATGGCCGCTGCGTCGTCGAGAACTTACCGGAGTCGCTGAGAGGATTGCACGACTGGCCGGGCGTGTCGGAGGCGTTGCGGGCCGTCCACTTCCCGCCGTCGGCGGAAGAAGTGACGCGGGCGCGGCGGCGCTTCATTTACGAGGAGTTCCTGCTGTTGCAGCTGGGGCTGGCGTTGCGGCGCCGTGAGGTGCGCGACCGCGGCCGGGCGCCGGTGCTTCCGACAAGTCCCGTCCTCGATCTCCGCATTCGCAGGCTGTTCCCGTTCGCACTGACCGGCGACCAGGACAAGGTCGTCGCCGATATTTCCCGCGACCTGGCCAGCGAGCGGCCAATGCAGCGGCTCCTCCAGGCCGACGTCGGCGCGGGCAAAACCGCCGTCGCCGTCTACGCCCTGCTCGTCGCCGTGGCCAACAAACACCAGGCCGCGCTGATGGCCCCGACCGAGGTGCTGGCCCGACAGCATTTCCGCACGCTGGAGCGCTACCTCGCCCACAGCCGGGTGCGCCGGCTGCTGCTGACCGGCGGCCGGACGCCGAAGGAGCGGCGGGAGGCGCTGGAAGTGCTGCGAACCGGCGAGATCGATCTGGTGGTCGGCACGCAGGCGCTGGTTCAGGAGGACGTGCAGTTCGCTCGGCTGGGGCTGGTGGTGGTGGACGAGCAGCACCGCTTCGGCGTCCACCAGCGGGCGCGCTTCCGCAAGCTGGCCGCCGATCCGCATTACCTCGTCATGACGGCGACGCCGATCCCGCGCACGGCGGCGCTGGCTGTGTTCGGCGACCTGGACGTATCGGTGATGCGCCAGCTGCCGCCGGGCCGCAAGCCGGTCGTCACGCGCTGGGTGGAGGCCGACCAGCGCGAGCGCGTCTACGCCCGGCTGCGCGAGGGGCTGTCGGCTGGGAAACAGGGATATATCGTATGCCCCTTGGTGGAGGAGTCGGCGGCGCTGGACGTGAAGGCGGCGACGGAAACCTACTCGGAATTGCAAGCAGGGCCGTTCCGCGACTTCCGCCTGGGCCTCTTGCACGGCCGGATGGACGAGACAGAGAAAGACGAGACGATGCGGCGGTTCCGGGCCGGCGAAATCCAGTTGCTCGTCTGCACGACGGTCATCGAGGTCGGCGTGGACGTGCCGAACGCGATGCTGCTGGTGGTGGAGCACGCGGAGCGGTTCGGCCTGTCGCAGCTGCACCAGCTGCGCGGCCGGGTGAGTCGGGGACCGACGGCCGGCGAATGCTTCGTGTTCGCGGCGCCGGCCAACGACGAGGGGCGGGAGCGGCTGCGGGCGTTCGTTCGGCTGCGAGACGGCTTCGCCCTGGCCGAGATGGACATGCGGCTGCGCGGCGTGGGCGAGTTTTTCGGCGCCCGGCAGCACGGGTTGGGCGAACTGCGTTTCGGCGACCTGATCGCCGACGCCGACCTGCTGAGCATGGCCCGGCGCGACGCCCTCGCGCTAGTGAAGGCGGATGCCGCGCTACGGCGGCCGGAACATGCCCGGCTCAGGGCGGAGGTGTGGCGGCGCTACGGCAAGACGCTGGAGCTGGCGGAGGTGGGATAAAAATGAACCGCCAAGACGCAGAGAACGCCAAGAGAGAACCCGAGCAGCGTTTGGATGAGCTGGCTCATGCGGTCATCGGGGCGGCCCTCGAAGTGCATCGCCTGCTTGGGCCGGGCTATTTGGAAAAAATCTATCAGAAGGCGCTGCAGGTCGAGCTAACGCTGCGCGGGATTCCTCACGTGCCGCAGCATCCGGTAAACCTGAGTTACAAGGGACACGACGTGGGGGAGGGCTTCCTCGATTTGCTCGTTGATGGCGCCCTCGTCGTGGAGTTGAAGGCCGTGGACGCCCTGGCCCCCATCCACAAAGCCCAGGTGATCTCCTACCTCAAAGCCACGGGCTTGCACCTCGGCCTGCTCATCAACTTCAACTCGACCCTCCTCAAGAACGGCATCCAGAGAATCATACACTCGTGAAGGCGTTTTCTCTTCGCTTGGCGTTCTTGGCGTCTTGGCGGTTCGTCGTCTTCACGATGCCGGGATGGTTCAACGTCGATAGTGTGTCGGCCTCGTCGAACGTCTCGGACAGGTCGCGTTCCAGAATCGCGTCCCAATCGGAATCGTGGACGGCCTTGATCGCTGCCTGTTGCGGCCGGCGGTCCTTGCCGATGCGGACGTAGAGGTCGTCGGCCAGGAACACCGTGCCGAAGCCGCCCGCGCCGAGGACGGCCGTGGGCCGATAGCGGTGCAGGTCGAACGGAGCGAAGCGATCCGGGGCCAGCTCGACGGCGCGGCGGAAGGCGGTCAGCGCGGCGCCGTGGTCGCCGGTTTCGCAGGCGTCGCGGAAGCGCTTGTATTCGGCCTCGGCCTCGGCCGCTTGGTCGGCGGCGGCCTTGGCGGCGACGGCCGCGGCCTGGTGGGCCTCGCCGGCCTGATCGAACTGGCCGGCGGCGCGCAACACGTCGCCGAGCTTCGACCAATCGGCGGCCGCCACCAGTTCCGGCGGCAAGGCGCGCAGCCGGTCCCGCAGCGATTGGAGCAATTCCAGCTCCGCCTTGTTGGTGACGGACACTTTGACCGGCCCGGACGGCGAGGTCGGCACGTCGCGCTGTTCGGCGAGCCGATCCAGCTTGGCCATGATGTCGTCCAGCTTGGCGTCGGCCGTGGCGAACCAGCCGTCCAGGGCGTCGAACAGTCCGTCCAGCCGGTCCAGCACGCGGCCGGTGTGGACGCCGAGCGATGCTTCCAACTCCGTGAAGCCGCGCTCTTGCCGGTCGCTGATGCGGCGCAGGGAGTCGAAGGACAGTCCGCGGGCCAGCTCGTCGTTGGTTTCCACTTCGCGGCGGAAGAAGAACGCAAACGCGGCGGCGAGGAGCGGGACGCCGTTCGGCGAGGCGGCGGTGAGCAGCCGTGCGAGGTGTGGCGCCTCGGCCGTCAGCGCGGCGGCCGTGTCCGCAACGGCCCGGTGCGCGGCGGCGGTCAACTGGGCCGGATCGCTGTAGCGCTCCATCGACGCCGCCCGACCGGCCACGTCGTCCCACGGCGTCGCGTCGGCCGACAGCCGTTTGTTCTTGCGCAGCCGGTTCCATTCCTCGACCGCCTTCACCCGCACGACGGCGTCGGCCGACTCCAGGCCGGTCGGCGTCTCGGCGAGGAATTGCTTGATCTGGTCGCGGACACCCTTGAGGTCACCGTCGCGGAAGAGGTCCTTGATGCGGTCGAAGAGGCCGGCGCCGGCGAGGGCCAGGCCGACCGCCTGCCAGGCGCGGTCGTTCGCCCTGGCCAGGGCGTTCGGCAGCGCCTTGCTGTGGTCCGTGAAGATTTTTCGGATGACGCCCACGATCTGGCCGCTGGAGTCTGTCAGCAGATCGGTGGCGTCTCCGACGACTTGCCGCAGACCGAAGGCGATCAGGGAATCGACGACGCTCATCACGACGCCCCTGGAGCTGGCGGTGGCGGGAACCCACGACAGGATACCGGAACGACCTGTCGCTGCAAGCTACTTCGCTGGCGCTGGACGGGGATTTGAACGGGGGACGGTTGACGGAGGTAGGATGACGCCGTTTAGCCGCGTCCCGACAGGGGAGCGCTTTGCCGACGCGCTCCCCTGTCGGGTCGCGGCTAAACAGCATTTGAGGATGTGAGCAGCTCCTGCACCTTTTCCAGCAGCCGTTGCAGATCGTCGAGGTCTTCTTCCGGCAGGCGGCTCAGCAGGGCGGCGACGGCCTGGATGCGGCCCGCCTGGTGTTCCTCGTAAGCTCGGGCGCCGGCCGGGGTCAGGGCCACGTCGATCTTGCGCTTGTCCTGCGGATTGATACGACAGGCGATCAGCGGCCGTTCGCGGTCCTCCAGCGAGCGGATGATGCGGGACATCTGGGCGGGCAGGACGCCGAGCTGCCGCTGTATGTCGCCGACGATCAGCGTCTCGTGCTGGCGCAGGATCGACAGCGTAATGAACTCGACTTCTTTGAGGTCGCCGATGCGGCGCCGGCCGCGCGGGGCCGTCAGGCCGAGCTGGGCGGTCACTTCAATGAGCCGCTGGGCGAGGTCTCGTCAATGGGGACGCCGGTCCCGTTCGCGATCATGGCGACTCGTCCCTCAACGGGTGCTTCTTGGTCGCTGGAGGTGGGCGAGCGGCCGGCGTGAGCCGGCTGATCCACAGCATCAGCCGGCTCACGCCGGCCGCTCGCCGCACCTTTCCAATCAACGATAGCTGCGGTGACAGAAGGCTGTCAACGTGGAAAGATGGGACGGCGACACAGGTTGCGCGGAAATGGGACGGACGTGCGGGGCGTGCGGATTGTACGGTGGTCAGGCCAACACGTCGGTCAGCACCGAGCCTTCAGAAACCAGCGGCACAGGCCTGCCGCCGCGGTCGGTGAGCGTCGTCGCCGGGTCGATGCCGAGGAGGTGGTACGTCGTGGCCAGCACGTCCTTGGGCGACACCGGCCGCTCGGCCACGTCGCTGGCGATCCTGTCCGACTTGCCGACGACCCGGCCGCGGGCGACCCCGCCGCCGGCCAGGACGGCGCTGTAGCAGCGCACCAGTGGTCGCGGCCGCCGCCGTTGACGTTCTGGAGCTTCGGCGTCCGGCCGTGCTCGCTCAGCAGCAGGACGAGTGTGTCGTCGAGCATCCCGCGGCCGTCGAGGTCAGCGATGAGGCCGGAATAGGCGCGGTCGAAGCCGGGACACAACTCGTTCTTCATGCGCGGGTAGTGTTCCCAGTGCGTGTCCCACGCGGAGCCGGCCAGGCCGAATTCGTCCCAGAAGACGCTGACGAAGCGCGACCCGGCCTCGACCAGCCGCCGCGCCGCCAGCGCCGCCTGGCCGAACAACGTCAGGCCGTAGGACTCGCGCACGGCGGCCGGCTCGCGCCGCAGGCCGAGGGCATTGCGCACCTTGTCGGAGTGGATAAGGTCGTAGGCCAGGTCGCGGAAGCGGTCGCGGCCGCGGCCGGCGTCGGTCGCGGTCAGGTCGCGGCGGGCCTCGTCGAACTGCTCGACCAAGGTGCGACGGGCGTCGAGTCGGTCGAGGGTGAGGTCCGCTGACGTGTCGGCGGCGCTGGCGATTTCGAAGCGGCCGTCGGCGGAAACGCCCATGTACGGCTCGCCCACGACTAGCTTCTGCTGCTGGAGCGTCTTGACGGTATGGACCGTGGCCTCGCCGCGGAACTCGGTCCAGATGGGGTTGTAGGCGCCGCCGAGGTAGGCGGAATAGGGGCCGGCGCGCGGCGCCTCGCCGACGCGGCGGGAGCTGAACGGGAAGGGGAGGGCGACGTTCGTTGGGGCAGGCGAGCGGCCGGCGTGAGCCGGCTGATCTCCCTCATCAGCCGGCTCACGCCGGCCGCTCGCCAGGTAATCGACGACGGAACCGATGAACGGCTGATGCCGGCCGTCGTGGGGATTCAGCTCCATCGGCACGTCGATCTGCGAGACGCCGGTCAGGGCGTAGGCGACTCCGTGGATCGGGTAAGGATGCGTCAGCGAACGAACGACGGTGACGCGGTCCATGACTTCGGCCGTCCGAGGCAGCAGCTCGCCGACATCGGCGCCGGGAAGGCGGGAGCGGATGGCACGGAGTTCGCCGCGGATTTCGACGGGGGCGTCCGGCTTGGGGTCGAAGGTTTCGAGCTGGCTGGGCGAGCCGTAGAGGTAGAGGAGGATGCAAGCCTTGGCTTTGCCGAAGCTCCGTGGCGGCGCGGCGCCGGCGGCGCGCGGCAGCAGGGAGCCGAGCGCGCCGAAGCCGGCCGCGGTGAGCAGCTCGCGGCGCGTCCAGCCGTTGCACAGCTTCTTCGGCGATCCGAGAACGCGGAGCATCGTATGGCCCCGGAAGGTGGGGAGCGCGGAGAAGAGGCCCCTCCCGGATTCGAACCGGGGCTGGCGGATTTGCAATCCGCTGCCTTACCGCTTGGCTAAGGGGCCACTGCCGACAACCCAGGCATCATAGCGAAGCGATCGGAGCGGAGCAACCGCCTCTCGCGGCGGCCCGCGGCCGGTGCGGCTGCCGACGTCGAAATATCTTTATCCGCGCGGCGGTGCTTCGGGATTGGCCGCGACCATATCATTTGGATGATACGTGAAAGCCAGACGATCCGGCGCGACAATCCGCCGCACCGGCCCCTCGATGTAAGGGAGCAACCATGGTGAGGAACCTTCCGTCCACGATCGCGTGCGCCGTCCTGGCGGCGGCGTCCGCCCTGGCCCAACCACCGGCCAGGCCCGGCGATGGGCCGGCGCCCAATCCTCCTCCACCGGGCGTCGGTCCTTTCGGCCCTGGCTTTGGGCCGACGAACCTCCTGAGCAGCGTGAAGGGGCAGATCGGTGCCACCGACGAGGAATGGAAAGTCATCGGCCCGAAACTTCAAAAGGTCATGGCCGCCCGACAGGTGCTCGCCGCCGACGTTCGCGGGCCGGACCTAGCGCCAGGTTTCGGCCCGGGCGCCCCATTTCCCGGCGGCTTCGGCAGGCCCGGCGGCTTCCCCGGCCCCGGAGGATTCGGCCCCTTCGCGGCGCCGCCCGGCGGCTTCCCCGGCCTTCCCCAGCCCGGTCAGATCCTGGCGCCGTTCCTCCAGGACGTACTCAAGCTGACGGCCGACCAGAAGAAGCAATTGGCGGAACTGCAGAAAGAGGTCGATGACCGGGTTCAGAAGCTTCTCACGGACGATCAAAAAAAGCAGTTCGCCCAGATGCAGAAGGGCTTCGGTCCCGGCGGTCCTCCTGGCGCCCCTCCGAGCGCTCCTCCTGCCGGCCCGGAGGAGCCTCCGAAGAGCGGCGCGCCGGCACCGGCCTCTGCGAAACCGGCTGCGCCGGGCGGCGTGATCGGCCCGCCGATGGCCAATAGCGTCATCGGCCAGGCCCGCGCCGACCTCAAAACCGTCCTCGACGATCCGAAGCATTCGTCGGCCGCGGTTCAGGAAAAGATCGAAGCGGTTCGCCAGGCGCGTTGCTCTGTTGAAATCCTCTAACCTGTAGCGGCGAGGAGCATGAGGTTGTGGGTGAGTACCCGCAGGTAGCACTCGTGTTCGCGCGACGCATCCGACTTGCCCCGCAGCGCCGAGCCGAGCAGCCGCTTGTGTCGGGAGAAGGCGCTCTCCGCCTGCCAGCGCTGCCCGTAGACGCGCTTGTGCCGGCTGCCCCGCGGCTTCTTGCGGAACCGCTTGACCATCTGCCGCCGGTAGCGAGTCTTGGGCCACTTCCGCCCCCCGTTCCGCCGGTTGATCGGGATCACCGTCGAGCGGACGCCCAAGTCCTCCCGGCAGTAGCGGTGGCTCTCCTCGCCGTCGAACGCCGCGTCGCCGAGCACCCGGTCGTAGCCGACCGCCAGCGACGCCTGGGCCATGAGAGGGCGGAACTGCGGCGCGTCGTTGGCGGGGCCGAGGCTGACCGTGGCTGCGGTGAAGAAGTGGCTGGCCGTGTCGCAGGCCACGGCCAACTTGGTCCACAGCCTGGAGTTGTGTTTACGGCCGGCCCGCTTGAAAAAGTAGCGGGACGTGTGGCGGCTCTCCATGCCGGTGGCGTCGATGGCGGCCGTCGGCTTCGCGCCGATCAACCCGCCTTCCTGTGCGGCACGGTGGCGCGGAAGAGGAGTACGACGAACGCCCCTTTTTTAGCAGCCGCTTGGCGGCATAGCAGAGGGTCGAGTAGTGGGGCGCCGCGGCCAGGCCGAGATCCTCGCGCAACTCGGCGAAGTCGGCCAGCAACCGGACGACGCCCCGGTAGTCGGTCTTGAAGAAGGTCTTCAGGGCCAGGGCGGCGAACAGTTGGTGCTGGGTGAAGTCCTTGCGGGAGAACTTCGACGAATAGGCGGGCAGAACCTCCCGCGCCAGGCGCAGTGCCTCTTGGGCCACGGCCCGAGGCGACTTGGTCATCGGTCTGCTGGTGTTCATAATACCATTATACGCCCGCCCCGCCAAGGATTTCAACAGAGCACAGGCGCGTCAAAAGGCTCAGACCAATCTGGAGGCGGCCCAGAAGGATCTGCGGCAGCTGCTGACCGCCGACCAGCAGGCGGTGCTGTTGAGCCTCGGTTATCTCGATTGACCCTCTCCATTCTCCAGAAGGGATGAGTTCATGTGCAGCATCTCCACTGCGACGGCCCTCGCGGCCGTCGCGTTCCTGTCGGCCGCGGCGCCGGCCCATGCTTACGTCGATCTGGCGCCGACGCTCGCCACGGTCGTCAACAGCTCGCAGGCCATTGCGGTCGCGGAAGTCGATCGCTTTAGTCTGGAAAAGGGCGTCGTCGTCCTGAAGAAAGTGCGCGACCTCAAGGGTGAGGTTGGGACCGACCCGATCCGGCAACGGGTGATCGGCCTCCAGGAATCGTCCGTCGATCGGATCGTCCTCGACTGGGCGGAGCCGGGGGCGCGCTGCGTTCTGTTCGCGTCTGGGAAGACGACGCTGGTGTGCGTCGGGCGGGGTTGGTATCAGGTTCATGCAGCGGGAGACGATTGGCAGCAGCTCGGCGCGCCGCGGCCCGACCTGCCGCTCGCCTATTACGGCTCGGTGTCGCGGCTGAGCGACGCCCTCGCGCGGATGCTGGCCGGCAAGACCGCCGTCATCACCACCTTGCAGCATGGGGCTGCCGATCGGGAGGCCGCCAGCTTCGACCTGGCCCTGAACCGGGCCGCCGTGCCGAGTCTGGTCAAGGTGGAACGCATCCGCGCCTCCCTGCACATGCCGGGAGTGGTCATGGCGGTGTCGGCCAACCCGGCGTACAAGGTGGGACTGGGCCAGGCCGGCGAGGAAGAGATTCCGGACCTCAAGAAAAAGCTGCGCGACGCCGACGCGACGGTGCGCGCGGAAAGCGCCGCCGACCTCGGCTCGCTCGGTCCCAGGGCCGCGGACGCGGCGGACGACCTGGCCAAGCTCCTCGACGACGGGGCGCCGGCCGTTCGGACTGCGGCGGCCGCGGCCTTGTTGCGTATCAACCCCCGCGCAGCGCGGGCGGCCGACGTGCTGGCCCGGGGATTGGCGAGCGAGGACTCCGCGGTGCGCCGGCAGGCGGCGCGGGCCGTCGGCCAGGTGGGTGCCGCGGCCGCCCCGCTCGCCGACAAGCTCGGCGCGCTCCTGACCGGCGCCGACGCGCCGACGCGCCGGGCCGCGCTGGGCGCCGTCGCCGCCCTCGGCCCGGCCGCCGCCGGGACGATCGACTCGATCGTCCCCCTGCTGGACAGGCCGGAAACCGCCATCGACGCTGCGGACGCCCTGGGCCGCATCGGGCCGGCCGCCCGTCCCGCCCTGAAGCACCTGGCGAGGATGCTGGAATCCGACTCGGCCGCCGAGCGCTGGGCCGCCGTGCGGGCGATGGCGCAGATCGGCGGCGCCGGCGCCGCCCCGGCCGTGCAGTTCATGATCCCCCGGTTGGCCGCCGCCCCCGAGGTGGACGCCTACCACATGCTGATCTATTTGGCCCTGCTCGGCCCCGTCGCCAAGGACGCCCTCCCGGTCGTCGAGAGGACGCGCTTTCGGATGAACGGGGCCGTGCAGCAGGCGACGCTCTGGGCCATCGAGCCGGACAAGCGTTTCCCGTGGCTGGGCGGCGGCCCCTTCGGCATGCCGATGGGCGACGCCGATTTCACTCAGTGGGTCTACGAATCGTACGTCCAGGAACTGGGCGACCGCCTCAAGCCCGCGGCGGCGGCGCTGGCGAAGAAGATCATGGACGGCAGCGCCGGCAATGTACCTTCGTGGGGATACAAGATCCTGGCGCGGTTCCCGGAGGAGTCGCTCGCTGTGCTGACGCCCGGTTTGGCGAGCGATCAGGCCGCCTTGCGCGAGCGCGCCGCCGTGGCGCTGGGCTACATGGGACCGGCTGCAGCGCCGGCCAGTGCGAAGGTAGCCGAGGCGGTCGAGAAAGCCCCAGGGGAAAAGGAAAAGCTGCTGCTGAAATGGTGCCTGCGGGAGATCGAATAAGGGCCTATTCGGAATAGCGAGAACATTTCGGAGCCGCGACCGTAAGGAAGCGGCGTGAGGTTTATGCGCCTTAACCGCCCCCTCATGGTCGCGTCACTGAAAACCTTCGGCGAGTTCAGGGCAAGAACCCAGGAAGCGTTCAGGTGAATGTGTTTCGCACCTCCGGCCGCAGCAGGACCATCGCGCCCCAGATACCAATGGGCAGGCCGCCTATGCAGCAAACGCCGATCGGCAGCATGGACAGGAAGCAGCCGATCAGCGACAGCGGGAACATCTTCCGGTTGAGCATCAGGAAGCCGCCCACCGTGGATAGGATGCTGGCCGCTAGGAACACCAAAAAAAGGACCACATCGACCGTCACATATTCGGCGCTCTTTCCGATGGGGCCGTCGCCGGAGACCATCACCGCTATGAGGCACATGGCATTGAGCAGGATCGAGGCCATGCCAATCGCGGCGACCGCAATTCCCGGCGCCTTGACCGCCTGGCCTGGATCGATCGCCACGGGCGGCTTGCGCAGCGGAGCCAGGGGCAGAGGCGGAGGCGGCCGCAGCGGCGCTTTTGGGTAGCGCGCCGAGGGCCGTCCGGTCGGGATCGCCTCCGGGTACACGGGGATCGCCGGCGGATACTCCTTTTTTCCCTCATTCAACTCGGCAATAGGGATGATCTCGATCGCCTCGACCTCCGGCTTCCTGGGCGGCGGCTTCGGCGTCGGCCTGGGCGCCGGCTTCGCCGTATCGGGACGAATCTTGACCAGCTTGTCCAGCACCTCCGCGAAGCCGGCCGGCCGGTCGGTCGGCAGCCGCGACAGGCACTGGCCCAGCAGCAGGCCCAGCGATTCCGGCACCTTCTTGTAATCCAGGTAGGTCGGCTCGGTGTTCTGGAACAGGGCGTAGCAGCACGACTTGGCCCAGCCGTACACGTCCGACCACGTCCCGACCCGCGCCCCGGACAGCTCGCCCATCTGCTCCGGCGCCGCATAATGGCGCGTGCCGGCCACGTCGGCGCCCGTCATCGAGCGGTTGCTGCTCGAACTGCCGGTCCCCGACCCCAACAGCGACTGCTTCAGCGCCAGGCCGAAGTCGATCACCCGCACCTCCCACCGGCCCTCCGGCCGCCGCACCAGCAGGTTGGCCGGCTTCACGTCCCGATGAAGGATGCCCTTGCCGTGGGCGGCGTTCAGCGCCTCCGCCACCGTCTTGAACAGCGCCAGCACGTTGCCCACCGACAACATACCGTGCTGGCGGACGTACTCCTCCAGCGTCGTGCTCTCGAAATAGTCCATTTCGATGAACGGCCGCGTCCGGGCGTGCGGATCGGCGTAGCCGCAATGACGCAGGCGGATGATGGCCGGGTGCGCCAGCTGGTCCAGCGTGCTGGCCTCCTGAAGCACCGAGGTCACGTCGCGCTCCAGGCCGTCCGCCTGCAACGCCTTGACCGCCACGTCGGACCCGGTCAGCTTCTTCTTGCACAGGAAGGTCACGCCGAAACCGCCGGCACCGAGGATGCGCTGCGGTTCGTAGTCCTCCAGCGGGAACGGCGCGAACCGCTCCGGATCGAAGCGCAGCGCCATCTTCAGCTCGGCCAGGGCGACCTGATAGGAGCCGTTCTCGACGGCGGCCCGCTCCAGCGCGACGTGGTAGGCGTTGTAATGGCCCTCGGCGCAGGATTTGGCGTCCGGCGAAATCTCGGCGACGCGCGTGAACGCCTCCTGGGCGTTCTGGTAGTCGCCGGTCGCTGCTTGCAGCTTGCCCAGGCCGTTGAGCAGGGCCGGCGCCGCTCGCCGCTCGTCCTCCGGCATCATCCGATAACGGGCCAGGAACTCTTTGACCTTCCGCCGCTCGTGGTCGGAGCGGATGGACAGGCTGTCGCCGGCGTTGATCGGCCGCTGGTGCATCTGCTGCTGCTCCAGCATCTGCAGCACCTTGCCGTACAGGTCGCGGTGGTCGTCGCGCATCTTCTCCATTTCGGAGCGCAGGTCCAGCGCCGCGTCGCGGACGCCGCCGGCCAGCGTCGCGCAGCTCCGTCGCGATTTCGAGGAAGTCGGCCAGGGCCTCTTCGACGCGGCCGGTGTGCGCCTGAAGGCCGGCGTCGAGTTGCCGGAAGCCCTGCGCCTGCGCCTCGGTGAGGCTCTCCATCGCCGTGAATTGCAGGCGCCGCGCCAGCTCGGCGTCCTCCTCCACGTGGCGCTGGAAGTAGTAGCGCACGGCGACGACTAGCACGGATCGATCGGGCTGCGGCTGCTGTTCCAGTAACCAGGCCAGGGCCTCCAGCCGGATCTGCCGCATCAGGTCGGCCATGTCGCGCAGCGCCTGCACCTCGGCGGCCAGCACCTTCTGCGGATCGCCGCGGTCGGTCATGGGGCCGGCGCGTCGTCGCAACTCTTCGGGAAGGAGACGATCGACCAGGACCGCCTTTTTCTTGGCCTCGTGGATGTCCTTGAGGATTTTCTTCCGATATTCCTGCTTGCCGATCAGCTCCGGCATGGGCAACTGCTGGAGGTAGGCGGTAAGCTCCTTTCGGAAGGCGCGATCCTCGGCCCGGTCGAGCCGGTTCCACAGCGATTCGCCGGCCAGGGCGATCTCCAGGGCCTTCCACGCCTTCTCGTTGGATTCCTTGAGCGCCTGCGTGACGCGCTGCCCCTGATCGGACAGGTGCTGGCCGATCCAGCCGACGACGTCGTCGAGGCCGTCCGCTCCGAGGAGCTTGCAGGCATAGGAGGACAGGATCGAAAAAATGCTGTCGGCCATGCGGGGAAACCTCGGTGGACCACGCCGGGAGCGTGGTGCGTGGCGCGGGGCGCGTCGGTGAACGCTTTCTATGCCGAATAGAACCGTTCGTCCGTGTGCTTCCTGATCGTCGTTTCTTGCCGCGCCGCGAATGGGAACCCTCTTCCCTGCGCCGCGCTCTCATGCTACAGTGGAGGCGGAACGGAGGCGAACCCCAGGCGGGTGCCGCCGTGTCCTTCCCAGGGCGCCTGACGGGCACCTCGATCCAGGGAACGCAACCGCCGGGCGACACGGCCGACCACATCGGGCGCCCTGTGCTTGCGGGGTATTTCGTCCCCGGCGGCCGTCGCTTGTGCGCGTCCCGCATCACGAAGGAGACTCAGGCATTCCTCCTCCCGACCGTCATTCGCCGCGCGAACACGAACGCGGCCAGCGGATCAATGAGCAAATCCGCATCAGCCCCGTCCGGCTGATCGGCGCCAACGGCGAACAGCTGGGCGTGGTCCCCACTTCGCAGGCCATGGAAATGGCGCGAGGCCAACCTCGATTTGGTCGAAGTGGCGGCCCAGGAACGGCCGCCGGTCTGCAAGATCCTCGACTACGGCAAATTCCGCTACCAGCAGTCGCGCAAGACCGACAAGAAGGTCCATCAACAGAAACTCAAGGAAATCCGCGTCCGCCCCAAGACCGGCGATCACGACGTGGACACGAAAATCAATCAGGCCCGCAAGTTCCTCGAACACAAGGACAAGGTCCTGGTCAACGTGCAGTTCCGCGGCCGCGAGCTGCAGCACATCGAGGAGGGGCGGCGCATCATCGTCGCCATCCTGGAAAAGCTGGTGGACGTGGCCAAGGTGGAAAAGCCGCCGTCGATGGAAGGCAAGCGCATGACGGCCATGCTGGCGCCGAAGGCGTAAACGAGTCCGTAGTCCGTAGTCCGTAGCGGCAAGCCAACTGTATTCACTACGGACTGGGTGTGCCTCTCGATTGTGGAGGCGTCGTCGGCAAGCCGGCCCGTGCTGAAGCACGGGCCTACAGGCCGAAGCCCCGTAAACGGGGCTGAAATCCCAGGCAGCCCGGTTGACCGGGCTTCGGCGTGTAGGCCCGCCGTTCACGGCGGGCCGGGCCTACAGGCCGAAGCCCCGTGAACGGGGCTGAAATCTCGGGCAGCCCGGTTTACCGGGCTTCGGCGTGTAGGCCCGCCGTTCACGGCGGGCCGGGCCAAGTCCAAAATCGAGAGGCGCACCCTACGGACTACGGACTACGGACTACGGACTACGGACTACGGACTACGGACTATGGACTATGGACCAAGTGGTCCCTATGATACTTTTTTGCGCTCAGCCAGTGCGCCGGGCGAGGACCGAAACGCGAGAACGAACGGGTGCGGCCATGCCGAAGATGAAGACCCACAAGGCCTCGAAGAAGCGCTTCCGCGTCACGGCCACGGGCAAGCTGAAACGCAGCCAGGCGGGCAAGAAACACCTCAACAGCCCCAAGACCGGCAAGCGCAAGCGCCACTTGCGCGGCAGCGTCGTGGACGGCGGCAAGCTGTCCCGGAAGTACATCAAGATGATGGGCGGCGAAGCGTAACCGGCCCAGGCCGTCACCTGAGAGCGAGAGTCATGACACGAGCACGCAGCGGCAAGACCGTCCTCCGGGGCCGCAAACGGATGCGGAAGCTGACCAAGGGCTTCTGCATGAGCCGTCATCACCTGTACCGGCAATCCGTGGTGACGTTGATGCGCGGGCGCGTCTACGCCTTCCGCGACCGCCGCGTCCGCAAGCGCGAGTTCCGTCGGCTGTGGATCGTCCGCATCAACGCCGCCTGCCGGATGCGCGGCCTGCGCTACGGCCAGCTCATCGCCGGGTTGCAGCGCGCCCTGATCGAGCTGGACCGCAAGACGCTGGCCACCCTCGCCATCGAAGATCCGGACACGTTCACCAAGATCGTGGAGTTGGCGCGGGCCAATCTCCCGCCGGGGTCGAAATAGTGGATAGTGGATGGTGGTTGGTGAAAGACCGATCTCGCTTACCACCAACCACCATCCACCAACCACTATCCACTATCCACCATGTCCGACCTATCCGCCCTGGAACAACAGGCCCTCGCCGAGCTGCAATCGTGCGGCGATGAGGCCGCGCTGCGCGCCTGGCACACGCGCTACTTCGGCAAGCAAGGGGCCGTGCCGCAGGCGCTCAGTGCGATCGGCAAGGTCCCGCCGGCCGAGCGCAAGGCCTACGGACAGAAGGCCAATCAGGTCAAGGAAGCGCTCACCCAGGCGTATGAAACCGCGCTGACCGCCGCGAAGGAGCGGGCGCTGCAGCATAGTCTCACGGCCGAGGCGCTCGACGTGACGCTGCCGGGCCGGCCGGCGCCGCGCGGCCGGCTGCACGTCTCCACGCAAACGCTGCGCGACATCTACGCCGTCTTCGCCGACATGGGTTTTCAGATTTACCGTAGCCCCGAAGTCGAGGACGACGAGACGAACTTCGGCCTGCTCAACATGCCGGAGCACCATCCCGCCGCGACATGTGGGACACCTTCCACACGACCAAGCCCGGCGTGCTGCTGCGCACGCACACGTCGCCGGGACAAATCCACGTGATGCGCCAGCTCGCCCCAGGGCCGATCCGCGTGATCCTGCCGGGCATGTGCTACCGCTACGAAGCCATCACAACGCGCAGCGAGATCATGTTCCATCAGGTCGAGGGCCTGGTGGTCGGCGAGCAGGTGACGATGGCCGACCTCAAGGGGACGCTGATCGCCTTCGCCCGCCGCATGTTCGGCGCCGGACGCCGCGTCCGCATCCGCTCCAGCTACTTTCCGTTCACCGAGCCGAGCATCGAGGTGGACATGGATTGCATCGTCTGCGGTGGGAAGGGCTGTTCGCTGTGCAAGCGGAGCGGCTGGCTGGAGATCCTCGGCGCCGGCATGGTGCATCCGGTGGTGCTGCGCAACGGCGGCTACGACCCGGAGCGCTTCAGCGGCTTCGCCTTCGGCATGGGGCCGGAACGCATCGCCATGCTGCGCTACGGCCTGGACGACATCCGGCAATTCTGGGCCAACGACCTGCGGTTCCTGAGCCAGTTCTGAATGCTCAGGCTTCGGGATCGACGCCGAGGGCGCGGAGTTGAGCGGCCAGGCGCTCGGCCTTCTGCTCGGCGAGTTCGGCCCGTTGCTGCGCCTGCGCCCTTGCCCGATGTTCCTCCTCTTGCTGAGCAGCCAGTTCCAAATAGGTCAGGAGCCTTCGTCCGTCGGGCCGGAAAACCTGCAACTCGGCCGACGACATGTCGAATCGCATCCCCAGGCGGGGGCTGACCCAGCCGTTCATCTCCGGGACCTCTTCCAGGGCCGCGCCGACGCGCCGCCAGCCCCGGAGCCGGACGCGATCCGGGTCGTAAATGTAATATTCCTCGACGCCGTGGCGTTCGTAAAACTCGAATTTACGATCCATTTCCCCGGCCCGGTTGCCTGGCGACAGCACCTCGAAGACCACCTGCGGCGCGATGTTGTTTTCGACCCATTGCATGTAAGAGCCGCGGTAGCCCTTGGGCCGGCCGAAAGCGACCATCGCGTCCGGCGCCTGGCGGACGTCGGGGCGGCCTTCCACGGCATACCACAACAGGTCGCCGGCCACGAACACATCAGGCCGGTCCCGGAACAGGTCGTCCAGGCCGCCCTGGAGGGTGACGATCCACTGGAACTGTAGCGTGTTTTCCGACAGGGGCTTTCCATCGCTGTCGGGGTAATGGATCGGGGCCGGCGCTAGCGACGACATGGGAACCTCCGCGGCGGGGCGTCTGTCTTCCATCCGACACGATACTTCGCCCTCCGCAATCTGTAAAGGCGAACACCACCGCGGCCCGCGCCTGAACGTCGGACGCCTTCTATAACATCGGAACCCGCTTGATCCTGATGATTCGCCGTGAGATCGACGCATGAAAGTACCGCTGAAGTGGCTGGAAGATTACGTCCCCCTTACCATCCCCGTTGCGGAGCTGGCCGAGCGCCTGACGCTGGCCGGTCTGGAGGTTTCCGGGGTGCGCCTGATCGGCGTGCCGCCGCCGGAGGGGCTGCGCGTCAAGGCCGAGGAAGCCGGGCCGGTTTGGGACCGCGACAAGGTCGTCGTCGCCCAGGTGCTCGGCGTCGAGAAGCATCCCAACGCCGATAAGCTCAAGCTGCCGACCGTGGACTACGGCCAGGGCCGCACGAAAAAAATGGTTACCGGAGCGCCGAACCTCAAGATCGGCGACCGCAGCCAGAAGGTCGTCCTGGCCCTCTCCGGCGCCGTCCTCTACGACGGCCATGCGACGCCGAAGAAGCTGGCGGAACTCCGGCCGGGTAACATCCGCGGCGAGCCGAGCGACGCGATGGTTTGCTCCACCTACGAGCTGGGCATCGACGAGGAGCATGAAGGCATCGTCTTCCTGGAGGACGACGCTCCCGTCGGCACGCCGCTGGTCGATTTCATGGGCGACGTGGTTCTGGAGCTGGAGGTGACGCCGAACCTGGCGCGGGCGCTGTCGATGATCGGCGTGGCCCGCGAGGTCGCGGCGCTGACCGGCCAGTCGCTGAAGCTGCCGCCGCATGACGCCGAACCGTCGGGCGAGCCGATCGAGGGCAAGGTCCGCGTCGTCATCGAGGATCCGAAATTGTCGGCGCGCTACGCTGCGATGCTGCTGCGGAGCGTGAAGATCGGCCCCGCGCCGGGCTGGATGCAGCGGCGTTTGTCGTATGCGGGGATGCGGCCGATCAACAATGTCGTCGATATCACGAATTACGTCATGCTGGAGTGGGGCCAGCCGCTGCATGCCTTCGACTACGACAAGCTGGTCGCGCGCGCCGGCGGCAAGGCGCCGACGATCACCGTGCGGCCGGCCCGACCCGGCGAGACGCTCCGGACGCTCGACGGCGTGGACCGCAAGCTGACGCCGGAGATGCTGGTCATCGCCGACGAGGCGGGTCCGGTCGCGCTGGCCGGCGTCATGGGCGGCGCCGAGACGGAGGTTTCCGGCGCCACGACCAACGTCCTTCTGGAATCCGCTAACTTCGATTTCCTCAACATTCGCCGCGCCATCAAGGCGCTGAACCTGCCGAGCGAGGCCAGTATGCGCTTCAGCCGCGGCATCCATCCCGAAGTGGTGCGGCCGGCGGCGGGGCGCGCGGCGGAGTTGATGCGTCAATTCGCCGGGGCGTCGGTGTGCAAGGGGGTCGTGGACGTGTACCCGGCCCCGATGCTGCCGCAGGTGGTGGCCCTGAGAATGTCGGAGGTGCGTCGTATCCTGGGCACGGACCTGCCGGCGGAGGAGGCGGCGCGCCTCCTGCGGACGCTGGACTTCAAGGTCGAGGATTTGGGGCCGGGCGTGCTGCGCGTGAAAGCTCCGCCTCACCGGCTCGACATCCAGGAGGGCGCCGCCGACCTGATCGAGGACCTGGCCCGTCTGCACGGCTACGACCGTCTGCCAGCCACGCTGCTGGCCGACCGCCTGCCTCCGCAGACCGGCAATCCGGCCCTGGAGTTCGAGGAGCGCATCAAGGACCTGCTCGTCACCCTCGGCCTTCAGGAGACGATCAACTACGCCCTGACCACACCGGAGCGCGAGGCGCTGCTCGGCGTGAAGCCGGCCGACTACGTCCGCCTGCTCAACCCGATCAGCAGCGAGCGCGTGGTGATGCGGCAGAGCGTGCTGGCCAGCGTGCTGGACGCCGCGGCGGCCAATCTGCGCCATGAGGCCGACGTGCGACTTTTTGAGATCGGCAAAGTATATTTACCGAAACCGGATGCGAAGCTGCCCGACGAACCGCGTCGGCTGGCCGTCGTCCTGTGCGGCCGACGGCAGCCCGATTTCTGGGGTGAGGTGGATAAGGCTGCGCGGCCGCTCGACTTCTTCGACCTCAAGGGCGTCGTCGAGGCGCTCGCTGCCGACCTGCACCTGCCGGCGCCGGTCTTCCGCCGGTCGTCCGTCGCCTGTTTGCATCCCGGCAAGGCGGCGGAGCTGGAAGCGGGCGGCCGCGCCATTGGCTATTTCGGAGAATTGCACCCGAAGACGGCGGAGGCGTTCGACCTGGCCGACCGGGCGGTGCTGGTCGGTGAATTCGACCTGGAAGCGTTGCAGGCTGTCACGCCGGCTCGGCACGGCTACACGCCGGTCCCGCGCTTCCCGGCGGCGCTGCGCGACGTGGCGGTGATCGTGCCGGAAGCGACGCCAGCCGATCGCGTCGAGGCGGAGATTCGGGCCGGCGGCGGCGAGCTGCTGCGCGGCGCGCGGCTGTTCGACCTGTACCGCGGCGAGAGCATCGGCGCCGGGACCAAGAGCCTGGCCTACGCCCTCACGTATCAGGCCGACGACCGCACCCTGACCGACAAGGAGGTGGACCGGGCGCACAAGAAGATCCAGGACCGTTTGCGGCACGTCCTCAAGGCGCAGATCCGCGGAGAAGACTAATCGGAGCCGCGACCGTAAGGGAGCGGTTTGAACTCACCCCGCTCCCTTACGGTCGCGGCTCCGACGGAAAAACCGCAGCCGCTCGCGGGGTGGGTTTGGTACTGTGTACATGGCACTTGGTACTTGGCGCCTGGCATGACGGACACCCCCCCGAAGCTGGAAGACTTTCTGAAGACCGTCCGGAAGAGCGGCCTGCTCGAACCGGCCCGGCTGGACGCCGCGCTGGCGACCGCCCCGGCCGGCCAGCGCGAAACCGCCCCGGCCCTGGCCGACTTCCTGGTGCGCACCGGCCGGCTGTCGCGCTACCAAGCCCAGAAGCTGCTCAAAGGGGCGTTCCTCGGCCTGCTCATGGGGCCGTATCAGGTACTGGCGCCCATCGGCAAGGGCGGCATGGGCGTCGTCTACCTGGCCCGCGACCAGCGCGACGGCCGCCTCGCCGCCCTCAAGGTGCTGTCGCCGCGCAAGGCCGAGGGCCGAATGCTGGCCCGCTTCCGCCGTGAGATGGAAATCAGCCGCAAGGTCAATCACTCCAACGTCGCCCTCACCTACGATTCCGGCGAGTACCACGGCGCCCCCTTCATCGCCATGGAATACATCCCCGGCAAGACGCTCTACCGCCTCGTCCAGGCCGAGGGGCCGCTGCGCACCGCCCGCGCCGCCCGCCTCTTCGCCGAGGCCGCCTCCGGCCTGCACCACGCCCACGAAAAAGGCCTCGTCCACCGCGACCTCAAGCCGTCCAACCTCATGGTCACGCCCCACGACCACGCCAAGGTGCTCGACCTTGGCTTGGCGATTATTCAGGGGGAAGAAATCGGCGATCCGGCCGTCGTCGGCGGCCAGGGCTACATCGTCGGCTCGATGGACTACATCGCCCCGGAGCAGACGACCGACGCGACGAAGGTGGACCGCCGCGCGGACGTGTACGGCCTGGGCTGCTGTTTGTACTTCGCCGTGTCCGGCAAGCCGCCGTTCCCCGGCGGCACGAACGTGGACAAGATCCATTGCCACCGCACGCAGGAGCCGGTGCCGCTGTTGCACCTCAACCCGTCGCTGCCGCCGGACTTCGTGCGGATCGTGCGGCGAATGACGGCCAAGGATCCGGCCCGGCGCTACCCCACGGCCAAGGCGGTCGAGGAGGACCTGCGGGCCTGGGCGGCGGGCGAATTCGTGCAGCCGATGGACCAGCCGGAGGACGTCGATTTCCAGGAGGCCGTGGCCGTGTTGCAGGCCGCCGAACCGGCGACGGACGTGACCTTCACGAACCTCGGCATCGTGGACTGGAAACAGGCCACGGCTGAGGAGGAGGCGCCTACATCGCCGTCGCCGCGCCGGCTCAAGCGACCGGCCCTGTGGCTGATCGCGTTGCTGGCGGGCCTCGGCCTGCTGCTTATCATCGAGGTCGTGGCCGCCATCGTGCTGGGGGTGACGGCGGGGCGCCCATGAGGCGGGCGCTGCGAAGACCACTTCTCTACCCCATCTTGCAGGTCGCCAATCGCCCTTGTCCCCCCGCTTCCGAATGAGTATTACTTTTTTTTATGACTAGACGTATTGATATTAGAAAAGCCGATGGTAGGATACTCCCCATGCACCCCGAGGCGCCAACCGACTCTCCCGACGTGCCCGATGCTGCACCGTCCGGCGAAGGTCACCGACGACTTCCCGGATTCGACGCGCTCAAGGTCTTTTGCGACGTGGCCCGCTGCCGCAGCATCTCCCAGGCTGCGGCCGACAACGACCTCTCCCAGCCGGCGGTCAGCCTGATCGTGCGCCAGCTGGAGAAGCGGCTGGGCGTGCAACTGGTCAACCGCCTCAAGCGGCCGGTGCAGCTGACTGCCCTGGGGCGGCTCTATTACGAGGGCTGCAAGGGACTGGTCGAGCAGTACCTGGAGCTGGAGGCGTCGATCCGCAGCGCCCGCGGCGGCGGCGGCGCCACGGTCGAGGTTGCCGCCATCTATTCGGTCGGCCTGAGCGACATGGGGTCGTTCGTGGACCGCTTCAAGCGTCTTTACCCCTCCGCCAAGGTTCACGTGGAGTATTTGCCGCCCGATCAGGTGTACGAACGGGTGCATGAAGGGATCGCGGACTTCGGCCTGGTGTCGTTTCCGCGCAAGCTGCGGGAGCTGGCCGTCGAGCCGTGGCGGGACGAGGAAATGGTGCTGGCCTGTGCGCCGAACCATCCGCTGGCGCGGCTGCTGTCCGTCACGCCGGCCCAGCTGGCGGGCCTGCCTTACGTCGCCTTCGCCAAGGGACTGACCATCCGCCGCGAGGTGGACCGCTTTCTGAAGGAGCAGGGCGTCGCCGTGACGACGGCGGCCGAGTTCGACACCATTGAGAACATTAAAGAGGGTGTAAAGGTGGGGGCCGGCGTGGCGCTGTTGCCGGCCCCCACCATCCGGCTGGAGGTGCGGGCCGGGACGCTGAAGTCCGTGCCCCTGGCGGGCTGCCGGTTCGTGCGGCCGCTCGGCGTGGTCCGCCGCCGCCAGCACAAGCTCGGCGGGGCCGCCGTCCATTTCTTGGAGTTGCTGCGCGAGGCTGGCGACCACGGCGACGCGGCCGGGTCGCCGGACAACGGCAAGGCCCCCTTCTCCAACGGCAAGCCGAGGGCTGCCGGAAGGACGCGCTGACATGACGCATGGAACCCATCCCCCCAAGCAGGGTCTCTACGACCCCCGCTACGAGCACGATTCGTGCGGCGTCGGCTTTGTCGTCGATCTCAAAAGCCGCAAATCGCACACGCATCGTCGAGCAGGCGCTGCAGATCCTGGTCAACCTGGAGCACCGCGGCGCCTGCGGCTGCGAGAAGGACACCGGCGACGGCGCCGGCATCCTCGTGCAGATGCCGCACGACTTCCTGGCGCAAGGTGTGCGAGCGGGCCGGATTCCGTCTGCCGAAACCGGGCGATTACGCCGTCGGCTGCGTCTTCCTGCCGACCGACGACGCGGATCGCGCTCGCGCGTGCGAGGAGATCTTCGAGCAGATCGTGCGCGAGGAGGGCCAGACCGTCCTCGGCTGGCGCGACGTGCCGGTCGAGCCGCGCCGCCGCTCGGCCAGACCGCGCCGAGGGGATGCCGGCGATCCGGCAGATCTTCATCGGCCGCGGCTCCCGTGCCCCCGGATCACGACGACGACCTGGCCTTCGAGCGGAAGCTCTACGTCATCCGCCGCCGCGCCGAGAACGCCGTGCGCAGCTCCGACGCTGCGGCAAGCGCGGGCATGTTCTACATCCCTTCGCTCTCCTGCAAGACGCTGATCTACAAGGGGATGCTCAACGCCGGCCAGCTGGGGCCGTTCTACCCCGACCTGCGCGACCCGGACCTCGTCACCGCCCTGGCCCTGGTGCACTCGCGCTTCAGCACCAACACCTTCCCCAGCTGGGCCGCGCCCACCCCTACCGCTACATGGCCCACAACGGCGAGATCAACACGCTGCGCGGCAACGTCAACTGGATGACGCGCCCGCGAGAACCTGTTCCGCTCCGAGCTGTTCGGCGACGGACATGAAGAAGCTGCTGCCGATCATCGACCAGGCCGGCAGCGACTCCGCCATGTTCGACAACGCCCTGGAGCTGCTCGTCCTGTCCGGCCGGTCGCTGCCGCACGCCGTGATGATGATGATCCCGGAGCCGTGGAGCGGCGACGAGTCCATGAGCGCGGAGAAGAAGGCGTTTTACGAGTACCATTCCTGCCTGATGGAGCCGTGGGACGGCCCCGCGTCGATCGCCTTCACCGACGGCGTCCGCATCGGCGCCGTGCTCGACCGCAACGGCCTGCGGCCGTCGCGCTACTACGTCACCAAGGACGACCTGGTCATCATGGCGTCCGAGGTCGGCGTGCTGGAGATCGACGCCGGAGCGCGTCCTGTCAAGGGCCGCCTCCAGCCGGGCCGCATGTTCCTGGTCGATCTGGAGCAGGGCCGCATCATCGCCGACGAGGAGCTGAAGCGCAAGATCGCGTCGGAACAGCCCTACGGCGAGTGGCTGCGCGAGAACCTGGTCTCGCTGGAAGACCTGCCGCCCGGCCCGCGGCTGCACGAGCCGGACCACGCCACGGTCCTGCTGCGCCAGCGGGCCTTCGGCTACACCACCGAAGACCTGCAAATCCTCATGGCGCCGATGGCCGCCGAGGGCAACGAGGCCGTCGGCTCGATGGGCAACGACGCCGCCCTGGCCGTCCTCTCGGACAAGCCGCAGCTGCTTTATAACTATTTCAAGCAGCTGTTCGCGCAGGTGACGAACCCGCCGGTGGACGGCATCCGCGAAGAGATCATCATGTCGATGGAGACGACCATCGGCGCCGAGTACAACCTGCTCGAGCCGACGCCGCGCTCGGCCCGGCAGATCAAGGTCAAATCGCCGATCATCGACAACGACGAGCTGGATAAGGTCCGCCGCCTCGACGGCAAGGGGCCGGGCGGCTTCAAGTCCACGACGCTGTCGATCCTCTATCCGGTCGAGGACGGCGCGGCCGGCCTGGAGCGGGCGCTGGACGAGGTCTGCCGCCAGGCCAGCGCCGCCGTGGCCGACGGCTGCGACTTCATCATCCTGTCCGACCGCGGCGTGGACCGCGACCTGGCGCCGATCCCGGCGCTGCTGGCGACGGCCGGCGTGCACCACCACCTGATCCGCAAGGGCGAGCGCACCAAGGTCGGCCTGGTGCTGGAGAGCGGCGAGCCGCGCGAGGTGCATCACTTCGCGCTCCTGATCGGCTACGGGGCCGGCGCCATCAACCCCTACCTGGCCTTCGAGACGCTCGACGACATGATCCGCCAGGGCGATCCTGCCGAAGGTGGACCACGACAAGGCCGTCAAGAACTACGTCAAGGCGGTCGGCAAGGGCGTCGCCAAGGTGATGTCCAAGATGGGCATCTCGACCGCCCAGAGCTACTGCGGCGCCCAGATCTTCGAGGCGGTCGGCCTGAACCAGCAGGTCATCGACAAGTATTTCACCTGGACCGCCTCTCGAATCTCCGGCGTCGGCCTCGACGCGATCGCCGCCGACGCCAAGGCGCGGCACGATCAGGCCTTCCCCGACCGGCCGCTCAACGGCCACACGCTGGAGGCCGGCGGCCAGTACCAGTACCGCAAGGACGGCGAATACCACCTTTTCAACCCCGAAACGGTCCACAAGCTGCAATACGCCTGCCGCAGCGGCGACTACAAGGTCTTCAAGCAGTACAGCGAGCTGGTCGACGACCAGTCGCGGCGGCTCTGCACGCTGCGCGGCCTGTTCGAGCTGAAGTTCGCCGAGACGCCGATCCCGATCGAGGAGGTGGAGCCGGTCGAGGCGATCATGAAGCGGTTCAAGTCCGGCGCCATGTCCTACGGCTCGATCAGCCAGGAGGCGCACGAGACGCTGGCCATCGCCATGAACCGCATCGGCGGCAAGAGCAACACCGGCGAGGGCGGCGAGGACCCGGCCCGCTACACGCCGGAGCCGAACGGCGACTCGCAAGAACAGCGCCATCAAGCAGGTGGCGTCCGGCCGGTTCGGCGTGACGAGCAACTACCTCGTCAACGCCAAGGAACTGCAAATCAAGATGGCGCAGGGGGCCAAGCCGGGCGAGGGCGGCCAGCTGCCCGGCCACAAGGTCTATCCGTGGATCGCCAAGGTCCGCTATTCGACGCCGGGCGTCGGCCTGATCTCGCCGCCGCCGCACCACGACATCTACTCCATTGAAGACCTCAAGGAGCTGATCCACGACCTGAAGAACGCGAACCACCACGCCCGGATCAGCGTCAAGCTGGTGGCCGAGGTCGGCGTCGGCACGATCGCGGCCGGCGTGGCGAAGGCCCACGCCGACGTGGTGCTGATCAGCGGCCACGACGGCGGCACCGGCGCCTCGCCGCTGACCAGCCTCAAGCACGCCGGCGCCCCGTGGGAGCTGGGGCTGGCCGAGACGCAGCAGACGCTGCTGCTCAACGACCTGCGCAGCCGCATCGCCGTCGAGGTGGACGGCCAGCTGAAGACCGGCCGCGACGTGATCGTCGGCGCCCTGCTCGGTGCCGAGGAGTTCGGCTTCGCCACGGGGCCGCTGGTGGCGATGGGCTGCATCATGATGCGCGTCTGCCACCTCAACACCTGCCCGGTCGGCGTGGCGACGCAGGACCCGGTGCTGCGCAAGAAGTTCGCCGGCACGCCGGAAAACGCCGTGAACTTCATGCGCTTCATCGCCAAGGAGGTGCGCGAGCTGATGGCGCAAGCTCGGCTTCCGCACCGTCAACGAGATGGTCGGCCGCACCGACAAGCTGGACCAGGCGAAGGCCGTCGAGCATTTCAAGGCCCGCGGCCTCGACCTGTCGCCGATCTTCCACCGGCCCGACGGTGACCTGATTCGGTCGGCCGCTACTGCTCCATCCCGCAGGACCACGGCCTGGCGGACGCGCTCGACAACACCACGCTGCTGCCGCTGTGCCAGCCGGCCCTGGAGCGCGGCGAAAAAGTATCGGCGACGTTGCCGATCCGCAACGTCAACCGCGTGGTCGGCACGATCGTCGGCAGCGAGGTGACGCGGCGTTACGGCCCCGGCGGGTCTGCCGGACGACACGATCCGGCTGCACTTCAAGGGGTCGGCCGGCCAGAGCTTCGGCGCGTTCGTCCCCAAGGGGATGACGCTGATCCTGGAAGGCGACGCCAACGACTACGTCGGCAAGGGGCTGTCCGGCGGCAAGATCATCGTCTACCCGCCGGCCGGATCGACGTTCCAGGCGTCGGAGAACGTCATCATCGGCAACGTGGCGTTTTACGGGGCGACGGGCGGCGAGGCGTACATCCGCGGCATGGCCGGCGAGCGGTTCTGCGTCCGCAACAGCGGCGTGAACGCCGTGGTGCTGTCGGTGGGCGACCACGCCTGCGAGTACATGACCGGCGGCCGGGTGGTGGTGCTCGGCCCGACCGGCCGCAACTTCGCGGCCGGCATGTCGGGCGGCGTCGCCTACGTGCTGGACGAGGACGGCACGTTTCCGGGCAACTGCAACCTGGAGATGGTAAAGCTGTACCCGCTGGACGATCCGGAGGAAATCGAGCTGGTGCGGGACATGATCCGCAAGTCACGCGGAGTACACCGGCAGCGAGCGGCCGCGCAGGTGCTGGCGCAGTGGGACGCGATGCTGCCGAAGTTCGTGAAGGTCTACCCGAACGACTACCGCCGCGTGGTGGAGACGCAGAAGCGGTACAAGCTGAAGGGGCTGTCGGACGAGGACGCGGTGATGGCGGCGTTCGAGGAGAACGCGCACGACTTGGCGCGGGTGGGGGGGAAGTGACAAAGGCCTGTACCGCGAGACGCCTCTATGGCCCGGAAACCCTTGATCGCGACCCCTCGCGTTTGGACGAACCAGCCGGTGGCCCTGTATCACGGAACAATCGATAGGCATGTACCGTCGATCTTGGCCGGCGTCGATGCGACGAAAGGACGGCGTTTCGCCCATTTCGGACGTGGGTTCTACACCACGACGCTCGAACGCCAGGCGCGGACGTGGGCCTGGGAACTATCGCGGCAGCGCCCGGATCGTACCCCGCCGTGGTTCGATTCGACGCCGATCGTAACGCCCTGGCTACGCTGGAGGCCATGTGGTTCGTGCGCGGCAGCTACGACGCAGAAGACTATTGGAGCTTGGTGTTCCGTTGCCGCAGCCGAGGCGGCGACCACGGCAGAGGGGCGAGCGGTTGGTACGATACGGTCATGGTCCGGTTGCGGCTTCCTGGCGGCAGCGCCTCAGCCTGCACGATGTCGATCAGATGAGCTTTCACACGGAACGGGCCGCAAAACTCCTCGACGCCAGCAATCCCACGGTGTTGCCATGAAAGCACAACCGACTCCTCGCACCACGAAAACCGTCCGGTCGAAGGATTCCTTCTGGGGCGTGGTGGAAGATTGCTTAATCACGTTCCACCATCTGGCCGCTCCGGACGCCCGGTCGCGGAGCGACGACCTCCGCAGGACTCTGGACAATCCTCCGTCGGGCCTCTCGAACTGCTCTACTTGCACGACGAACCATTTGACGTGGCCTGCAACATCGTGGGGAAGGAACTGGACTTAGCCCAATACCGCAGTCAGTACGATCTAATCTTGCAGTGCCACAATTGGTGAGACGGAGAGCATTGAGGAGGAACATGTTCGGCGACGGTCCCTTGACCTTCCGGGAGTTCGCGATGCGTGAACCGCATCCGCTGGCGGCGATTCACGACGCCGTCCTGGAGTTCCTGCGCGACCGAAACGACGCTGTACTGTACGGCGCCCAGGCGGTCAATGCATACGTAAGCGAGGCGCGGATGACACAGGACGTGGATCTCGCCTCAACGCGCGCCGCCGAGTTGGTGGAGGAATTGCGTACCTTCCTTAACCAGCGCTTCCACATCGCCGTGCGCGTGCAAGGGAGATCAGGGGAGGGATTGGATACCGCATCTACCAGGTGCGCAAGCCTGAAAACCGGCATTTGGTCGACGTGCGGCCGGTCTCAGTCTTACCGCCGGCCCAGCGAGTGAAAAAGGTATTGGTTGTAACGCCTCCGGAACTGATCGCCAACAAGGTGGCCGCCTACACACATCGCCGACACAAGCCCAAGGCAGGAACGGACTGGCGCGACCTGGCCATCTTGCTGCTGACATTTCCGGAACTGAAGAAGGAAGAGGGGCCGGTCGCCGAACGCCTCCGCGCCGCCGAGGCCGGCCCAGACGTGATGGCCGCGTGGAAGGAACTGGTCGCCCAGGACATCCGGGCGGAAGAGGATGACGAAGAGTTCCAATGAATGTCGGCCGCGACGGCGACATGAACTGATCGAGGGTGGTGACATGGGCAAGCCGACAGGTTTCATGGAGTACCCGCGCGAGCTGCCGCTGGCCCGGCCGCCGGCCGAGCGCGTCCACGACTGGCACGAGTTCCACGAACACGCCGACCCGGCGCATGCTCCAGAAACAGGGCGCCCGCTGCATGGACTGCGGCGTGCCGTTCTGCCACACCGGCGCGCTGATCGAGGGCATGGCGTCCGGCTGCCCCATCAACAACCTCATCCCCGAGTGGAACGACCTCGTCTACCGCGGCCCTGGAAAGAGGCCCTGGAACGCCTCCACAAGACCAACAACTTCCCGGAGTTCACGGGCCGCGTTTGTCCGGCGCCGTGCGAAGGCTCCTGCGTCCTCGGCATCAACGAAGATCGCCGGTGACGATCAAGAGCATCGAGTGCGCCATCGTCGATAAGGGCTTCGAGGAAGGCTGGATCGTCCCCGAGCCGCCGCCGGTGCGCACCGGCAAGAAGGTCGCCGTCGTCGGCTCCGGCCCCGCCGGGCCTGGCCGCCGCCGCCCAGCTCAACCGCGCCGGCCACTGGGTCACCGTCTTCGAGCGCGCCGACCGCGATCGGCGGCCTCCTGATGTACGGCATCCCCAACATGAAGCTCGACAAGGGCATCGTCCAGCGCCGCGTCGATCTGATGAAGGCGGAAGGGATCGCCTTCGTCGTCAGCTGCGAGGTCGGCAAGGACTACCCGGCCGCGAAGCTGCGCCGGGAGTTCGACGCCGTCGTCCTGTGCGGCGGCGCCACGGCCCCGAACGACTTCTTCACCAAAACGGAGGGCCGAAACCTCAAGGGCGTCCACTTCGCCATGGAGTTCCTGCACGCCAACACGAAGAGCCTGCTGGACGGCGGCCACGGCGACGGGCCGCCCCATCTCGGCGAAGGGCAAGGACGTGATCGTGATCGGCGGCGGCGACACCGGCACCGACTGCGTCGGCACGTCGATGCGCCACGGCTGCCGCAGCCTGGTGCAGTTCGAGTTGCTGGCCAAGCCGCCGCTGGCGCGGGCGGCGGACAACCCGTGGCCGCAGTGGCCGAAGGTGTACAAGCTCGACTACGGCCAGGAGGAGGCGGCCGCCGTCTTCGGCGACGACCCGCGGCAATACCTGATCCAGACCAAGAAGTTCGTCGGCGACGCGGAGGGCCGCGTCAAGGAGTTGCACACCGTCCGCGTGGAGTGGGTCAAGGACAACGGCCGGCCGATCCCGCGCGAGGTTCCCGGCACGGAACACGTCTTCCCGGCGCAGCTGGTGCTGTTCGCGATGGGCTTCCGCGGGCCGGAGAGCCAGCTGCTCGACCAGCTCGGCGTCGAGAAGGACGCGCGGACCAACGCCAAGGCGGAACACGGCAAGTTCGCCACGAGCGTCCCCGGCGTGTTCGCGGCCGGCGACATGCGGCGCGGCCAGAGCCTGGTGGTGTGGGCGATCAACGAGGGCCGCGGCGCCGCCCGCGAGTGCGACCGCTGGCTGATGGGCGAAACCTTCTTGCCGTGACGGCGCCGAAGCGGGTGGCCTCTTCGGCGGCGGAAACCGTGCTACACTTCTTGCGATAGCATCCTTCCGCCGCCCGAGAGGCATCTACATGACCGGGACCAACCTGAAGGGCATCGCGGACCAGGTCGTCCGCCGGGCGCAGCGGCAGGGCTATATCGTGCCGCGCGAGGTGCGCGAGGAGCTGACGCAGGCCGGGGCGCCCGACGAATTGTGGAAGGACGTGGTCGCCCTGGCCCGGCAGTCGCTGAATTTCCGCCGCGGCCGCTACTACTACAGCGCCCCCGTCAGCGACCGCGTCCGCCGGGAGCAATCCCAGCAGCAGGACATTCAGCGAGCCGTCGATCAGCTCCTCCGCGACAATCCGGCGGGCGGCGACCACGCCGGTCGAGCGCCGCGGCCAGGACCGCGTGGACTTCGTGCAGACCGTCGCCGTCCGCACGGAAGACGGCGAGGAATTCACTCTTCTCAGCCGGGATTTGTCCGCGACGGGCATCCGGCTCGTCGGCACGCGGCGGCTGCTCGGCCACAAGGTCCACGTCCTCGTCCCGCGTCCCGACGGCGAACCACCCTACGACTTCCTGGTGCGCATCCTCTGGACCTGCGCCGTCGGCGACGGCCTGTTCGAGAACGGCGGCGCGTTCCTCGACGTGGCGGGCGGGGAGTGACGGGCCTATCGAATGCGCCTTGGAAGCTCCATCAAGTAGCAGACGGCCTGGTCCGCGCCGGCCCCGACGTGCTTGCCGTCCGGGGCGAAGGCGGCGCACAGCGTCTTCGACGGGAAGCGTCGGCTGTGCAGGGGCCGGCCCGTCTCGGCGTCCCACACCACCACTTCGCCGTCCAGGCCGGCCGACACGAGCCGCCGGCCGTCCGGGCTGAAACCCACCTGATAGACCGCCCCGCCGCCGCCGTCGATGCACGCCGTCTGCCGGCCGGTCGCCAGGTCCCAGCGCCGCAGGGTCTGGTCGCCGGAACCTGAAAGCAACGTCGCTCCGTCCGGGGCGAACGCCACGCTGTAGACCGCGTCGCCGTGTCCGTCGAGGGCCCACTTTTCCTTGCCAGTTTGAAGATCGTAAATATGAATCATCCGGTCGAACCCTCCGGCCGCCAGCCGCTTGCCGTCCGGCGAAACGGCCACGGCGTACAGCGGGTCGGGCGACGGGTTCAGCGTCTCGAGCAGCGCCCCGGTCGCCGCGTCCCACACTTCGACCGAGCCGGAATCGCCGCACGAAACCAGCCGCCGGCCGTCCGGCGTGAAGACGACGCACTGGACGCATTTTTCCCGCCCTTCCGGGACCGGGCCGGCCTTTCCCGTCGCCGCGTCCCAGAGACGCAAGCCGTCGAGGCCGCCCGACGCCAGCCGGACGCCGTCCGGCGACCACGCCAGCGTCAGCACGCGCGGCCCGATGGCCGTCGAACGTGTGGACGACCTTTCCCGCGGCTGCGTCCCAGACCTTGACGGTGTGATCGTAACTGGCCGTGGCCAGGCGCCGGCCGTCCGGCCGGAACGCCACGGCCGACACGGCGGCCCGATGGCCTTCCAGCTCCTGGACGGTTTGCGCTTGGGCCGCACAGGCGGACAGCAGGACGGCGACTACGCTTCGGGCGGTTGTTCCACGGCGGTCCATCGCCTCGTTCCTCCGGGGTCCGCGGGAAGACGGGGTGCGGAATCGAGGAAGCGGCGGCGATGATACGGACGGAAGTGCGGGGGTCAAGGCGAACGGCCTAAGAGCTTCTCCTACCCTTCATCCTCTTCCCCCGCCGAGCCTGCCGTCCCCGCCGGCGGCTGCTGATACAGCCCATACATCCCCAGCTTCTTGCGCACCGTCGCCCGGTTGAGGCCCAGCCACTGCGCCGCCGCCCAGCGGTTGCCCTGCACCCGGCGCATCACCTCCTCCAGCAGCGCCGGCTCCACCAGGCGCAGCAGTTCCGTATACAGCTCGGCCGGCGGTTCCGTCCCCTTCTCGCGCACGCAATCGGCCAGCCAGCGACGCACCGCCGCGTCCACCTGCGCGGCCGGCGTGGCCGGCGACGGATCCAGCGCGAACGACGGGAAGTGCTCCGGCAGCAGCGGGCCGCCGCGGGCCACGATCGCCGCGTGCTCCAGGGCGTTGCGCAGCTCGCGGACGTTGCCGAACCACGGCAGCGATTGCAGGAACTTCAGCGTCGCCGGCAGCAGCGGCAGGGCGCGCGGCTCGAACCGCCGCAGGAAATGCTCGGCCAACGGCTCAACGTCTTCCGGCCGTTCGCGCAGCGGCGGCAGGTGGACCTGGAAGACGTTCAGCCGGAAGAACAGGTCGTGGCGGAAGCGGCCCTCGGCCACGCAGCGGGCCAGGTCCTGATGCGTTGCGGCGAGGATGCGGATGTTCAATGGCTGCGGCTGCGTCGCGCCGACCGGCAGCACCTCATTATGTTCCAGCACGCGCAGCAGCTTCACCTGCACCGGCAGCGGGATGTCGGCCAGTTCGTCGAGGAAGACCGTGCCGCCGTCGGCCAGGACCAGCAGGCCGGGCCGCGATTGCGACGCCCCGGTGAAGGCGCCGCGCGTGTGGCCGAACAGCTCGCTCTCGACGAGGTTCGGGTTGAGGGCGGCGATGTGGACCGGCAGGAACGGCTTGTCGCGGCGGGCGCTGTAGCGGTGGATGGCGCGGGCCACCAGCTCCTTGCCCGTTCCGCTTTCTCCGGTAATCAGCACCCAGGCCTCGCGCGGCGCCACCAGGGCGATGCGCTTGAACGCCGCCTGCATGGCGGGGCTTTTGCCGACGAACTCCTCCGGGGCGCCGTCGCCGTCCGGCGGCGCGGCCGGCTCCGACGGCGGACGCCGTTGCAGCGCCCGGCCGACGGCGTCGAGCGCCTGGCCGAGGTCAAACGGCTTGGTGAGGTAGTCGAAGGCGCCGTTCTCGACGGCGCGGACGGCGGTGGACAGGTTGCCGAAGGCGGTGACGACGATGACCGGGAGCGTCGCCGGACAGCTCGCGCAGCCGGCCGAGCGCGGTCAGGCCGTCCATGCCCGGCAGACGCACGTCGAGGATGATGGCGTCGGGCTTGCGCTTGGCGGCCAGCTGGAACGCTTGCTCGGCGGAGGCGGCCGTCGCCGTGGAATGGCCCTCGGCGGCCAGGGCGCGCTGCAGCGCCCAGCAGACCGCCTCCTCGTCATCGACGATCAGGATGTGTTTCACGGAACGCCCCGCTTCCGGCCGCGGAGCCGGGAAAAAATCGCGTCGATTTTGATGCTATCCGTCGGCCGGACGGGGTGCAACCCATCCCCGCTAGGGGTGAAGCGACGACGACTAAGAAACGATTTTACTCTGTCGAAAACCTACCATTTCGGGGCGAGCGGGGGGCGTCAGCCCCCTGATTCCGCGTCCGGTCGGAGATGCCATGCGGAATCAGGGGGCTGACGCCCCCCGCTCGCCAGGATTTCGACAGAGCAAAATGGGTTTTTATTCCTCGGGCGGCTCGTCCTTGACGATGGGAAGGCTGTCGCTCGTATCGGCGCAGGCCGTGACGTCCCGGCGGATGCGGTCGAGGTCGTGGCGGAGCCGGTCGAGACGTTCCATCGTGTGCTGGGCCTGCTCGCGCGTCTCCCGCGCCTGGTCCGCGATGGTCCCCAGCCGCCGATCCAGGCGCGCCAGCAGCTTGAGCATTTCGTCCGTCGTCATCGCCAACCCCTCCTTGCCGGCGAACCGTCAGGCAGTGTAGAGCGCCTCGATGGGTGCGCCGCGGTTCAGGCGCACCGGCCGGCCGAACGGATCGGGCACGTCCGCTTCGTGGTCCACCCCCAGGGCATGATACACCGTGGCGCCCACGTCGTCGGGGGTGTAGGGCGGCGTGGTGGGGAAGGCGCCGATCTTGTCCGTCTTGCCGATGACCTGGCCGCCGCGGACGCCGGCGCCGGCGAAAACGCCGCTGAAGGCGCTGGGCCAGTGGTCGCGGCCGACCCCCTTGTCGCCCGGCCGGCCCGACAGCTTCGGCGTCCGCCCGAACTCGCCCAGCACCATCACCAGCGTCTGGTCGAGCAGCCCCAGCGCCGCCAGGTCGTCGAGCAGCGCCGCGACGCCCTGGTCCAGCGGAGGAAGCAGATCGTTTTTGAGGCGTGGAAAGATGTTGCCGTGCGAGTCCCAGTTCTGCACGTGGCCCATGTTGGCCTGAACCATCGGGACGCCCGCCTGGACGAGCCGCCGCGCCAGCAGCAGCGATTGGCCGAACATGTGGCGGCCGTAGCGGTCGCGCACCCGATCCGGTTCACGGCGGAGGTCGAACGCCTCGGCCACTTTCCCGGAGGTCAGCAGTGTGAAGGCGCGGTCCTGCATCTCGGCGAACGGCCGGCCGTCCGAAGCCGTCGCCGCCGACTCCGCTCCGCGTTCGAGCTGGCCGAGCAGCTCGCGGCGCTGCTCCAGGCGCTCGACGCCGAGGCCGGCGACGAGGCCGAAGCCATCGACGTGAAATTCGGGGAGATTGGGATCCTGCCGCACCTGCCAGGGGTCGTGCTTGGCCCCGAGGAAGCCGGCGTGCTGGCCGGGCCAGGTCAGCGGGCCTTCGACGAGGAAGGTCGGCAGGTTGACGCCGGTGGGGACGCCGTCGTGGCGCGGCCGGAGGGCGTCGAGGCCGCCGGCGTAGTCGGGCCAGTCGCCGCGCGACGCCACCTGATCGAACTTGCCGCCGGGGATGGCCGTGCCGGTCAGCACGCGGTGCGTGGCCAGGAGGTGGTTCGTCTCGGGGTGCGAGAGCGAACGGACGACGGCAAGCCGGTCGGCCCGTGCGGCGAGGTGCGGCAGATGCTCGGAGAACCGGACCCCAGAAACGTTCGTGTCGATCGGCTTGAATTCGCCGCGGACCTCGGCGGGCGCGTCGGGCTTCGGATCGAACATGTCGAGATGGCTGGGGCCGCCGGTGAGGAAGACCAGCACGACCGATTGGGCCTTGCCGCCGCCGTCCGGCGCCGACGCCGCGCGGGCCGGCTTCGCCAGGAGGCCGGCGAGGCCGACGCCGAGCAGACCGGAATAGCCGACTTGCAAGACCTCGCGCCGAGTCAATCCGGTAGTGTGCCGGTGCATGGAGCGCTCCTGTTCGAGCTTCACGGCAGGGGGCGACGAAGGCAGGTTAAGGAAGAGTCTACCGGATCGCGGCCCGCGACGCCAGCGATTCCTTGATTCGTTTAACGGCGATTTCAAAACTAGCCCCGAGCGCCAGCGAGGGGGTTGGCCGCCGACCCCTCGCTGGCGCTCGGGGCTGGTAAAAAAGGTATTGAAACCGTTCCGCGTCAATTCGCGCTGAAATCCGGCGGGAACTTGCGCACCGGCGGCGCGGCCACGGCCGGCGGGGCCTGGGCGTCGAGGTGGGCGACCAGCCGCCGGTGCGCTGCTCCACGTCGGCGTCCTCCAGCAATTGCTGTTTCACCTCCGCCCCGATCGGCAAGGCGAAGCTGAACACGTCGCACAGCGCCCCCAGCGTCAGCTCGCTATGCAAGAGCTTCTCCAGCTGGACCAGGGCGGCGCCCTGCGCGGAGAACCAGCGCTCCATGCCCAGGCCCAATCGCCGCCGCAGGTCGCGGGCCGTGTGGACCGACGCCACTTCCTCCTCTTGCACCAGCCGGGCCTTCGCCACGCGGTACAGCCGATCGGCCTTCAGCTCGTTCTCCACCCGCGCCCGCGCCATGCCGTGCAAGAGCAGGTTCCACCGGCCGTCCGGCAGGCGTTCCTCCTTGTGAATCCGGCCGAGACAGATCATCGGATAAATCGGCGGAGTTTTGTGATATTCTTTGTCCCAGCCGGGCCGCAGCAGGGCCATGGCGATGAGGCGGTCGTCCTTGAGGGCGTCGTCCATCAGCTGGCGGTAGCGCTCCTCGAAGATGTGCAGCGGCTGGATCACGAAGGGGAACAGCACGAGGTTGGGCAGCGGAAACAGCCGCGCCCGGCCGTGGAAGTCGCCCAGCGAAGTCAGGTCGTCGCTCATCGGTGTCGCCCATTTGGAGTGAGGAGTGAGGAGTGAGGAGTGAGGAGAAAGACGAACCCA
Organism: uncultured Planctomycetaceae bacterium; assembly: GCA_963771935.1. Classification (GTDB taxonomy): domain Bacteria; phylum Planctomycetota; class Planctomycetia; order Gemmatales; family Gemmataceae; genus UBA4732. Next base: position 1,783,365 of record CAVYVK010000011.1, read on the forward strand.
CCCGCTGGTCTTTTCTCCTCACTCCTCACTCCTCACTCCTCACTTAGATTCGCCGACGAAGTCCTCGGGGTTGGGCCAGGCGTCCGGGGCGGGGTCCAGCGCGAGGATCGGGATTCGGGCGGCGTCCGGCCGCAGCGACCGATCGGGCGCCGGCGCCGCCAGCAGGGGGCGGAAGCACTCTTCCATGCCCTGCCAAAAGGCGTCCACGTCCAGGCCGAGGAACCGTGCGCCGCACGGCCGCATGTAGTCGCGGCTGGAGTGGTACAGCTTGACGGCCCCGGCGAGGTTGCCGCCGCTGAAGTGGAACAGCCCGACGGCCGCCTGGATCAGTCCCTGGAAGAAGCGCCGCTCATCGCCGTGGCTCTCCGCCCACAAATCCTCCCAGACCTCGTGGGCCTCGAAGAAGTCGCGGTCGTTGAAGAATAGCACGCCGGCCAGGTAGCGGGGGTCGTAGGACTCCATGCAGGTATTGTAGGCGCAAGGTGGGAAGCGAAGCGAACCGCGTGAGCGTCCGGCGAGCGGGGTTGCGTCGGCGCCGCTGATGTCATTCGGCGGCGTTGGATCGCCGCGCCCGCCGTCGGGACCGATCGGCCTCGGCGGCGACAAGCCCCAGCGACAGCACGGCGCCAACGGCCAAGGCGGGCCACCGCTGCGAAGCGGCGGCGTGGCCGTCGTTGACGACCGGCGCGGCGGGACCGGCTGGCACGGACGAAGAAGTCAGGGGCGCCACGGTCGCGGGAAGCGGCGCCGCGATGGGCGCGGTTCTCGTCGAGAGCGGCATGAGCTGGAAGAGCATGTCCAGCACGACGGTCGGCACGGCGAAAGCCGTCCCCTGCGGCGCAGGCGGCAGGGCGGCCTGGTCCGTCGTCGTTTCGTCCACCGGCGTGACCGGGGAAGGGCCGGAGAGGACGTTCGGGTCTCCCGTCGAATCGGGGACGACCGGGTTGGAGCCGCCGACGATGTGGATTCCGAACGGGTCGGCGTGGGAGGGAACGCTTCCGACCGTGGGATCGCTCGCGGGGAGCGGGACGGAGACCGGAACGGAAGGAGTCGCCGGCGCCGGGAGCGGCTGACTCGGCCCGTCCAGCAATAGCGCTTGCACCGAGACGGCCGAGGTGGTTGCGACGACCGGGGGCGGGACGGCCGGAGCGGTCGCGGCCGGGGCCAGCGAGGGCGCCGGGTCGGAGGGAGCGGTGGTCGGTGCTGGCGTACCCCCCACGGGAGCGCCGGGAGACATCGGCGGCCCCGTTGAGACAGGCGGCGTCTCCGGGGGGACCAAAGGCGTCGAGTCGTTCTCGAAACGCGCCATCACGAGGAACCGCCCCGGCACATAGAGCCTGCTGGGGTCGTTGGCGTAAATGGCTTCGCCCGCCACCACAATGGCGCCGTCCGGTTCCAGGGCCAGGGCGTCTGCACCAGCGCCTTCCAGCCCTAGCGTCGTGGCGACTACGCCGCCGTCGCCGAAGGTCGGGTCGAGTCCGCCGTTGTCGTCGAAGCGCCTGAGGACGGCTTGAGAGCCGGGAGTCGCGAAACTGCCCAAGTCGGCCAGCAGAATCTTGCCGTCGGCCTGCAACGCCAGCTGAGTGTCGCCGCCCCAGGAATAGGGGCCGTTCACGAACACCAGGCCGTCGCCGCCGAAGGTCGCGTCGGCGTGTCCGTCGGGCGTGTAGCGCACCAGGAACTCCGGCCCATTATCCTGACCATTCGGACCTCTTTCGTAAGCAAAGCCGGATGCCGTGACGTCGCCGTTTGCCTGGACGACCACGTCCTTCGCGTAGGCTATGCCCATGTTGCCGATGGAAGTTTCGACGAGGCCTCCGTCGCCGAAGGTCGCGTCCAGGCTGCCGTCGCTGTTGAATCGCGCCGCCAGGAGGTCCACACCGCCGCCAACAAGTGTCCCGGCCCATCCCGCCGCTACGATCTTGCCGTCCCCCTGGAGCGCCAGACTGGAGGCTTCGGACCCGACAGGTCCGAGGACCATGCCGCCATCGCCGAAGGTCGAATCGACGCTGCCGTCCGGGTTGTACCGTGCCAGGGCCAAATTTTTGCCGTTGCCCGGTTGTTCGGCCGAAGAGCCGGCCACGACGATTTTGCCGTCGGGCTGGACGACGAGGGCGTTGGCGGCGTCGAAGGCCTGGGATGACGAGCCGTTGCCGCCTGCGAAGTGGGAAACCACCACGCCACCGTCGCCGAAGCTCGTGTCCAGCGTCCCATCGCTGTTGAAACGGGCGAGGAAGGAGTGCGTCAACGGGACCAGGGCGATTATGTCCGGCTCGATCTCGCCCGGATACGTCGGAGTCGGCCCCACCTCGGTGTAGCCATAGACGAAGTTGCCGGCCACGAGGATTTTGCCGTCCGCCTGGACAGTCATGGCGGTGGGAGTGGCGGGCGGCGTCAGGGCGTTTAGCGGGTCTCCCGGCCCGCTTGGTTCCGAGATGGCGCCCGTCTGGTCCAGGGAAACGAAGACTGCGCCGCCCGTCCCGAAGGCGGCGTCCGGGGAGCCGTCCGTATTCCTGCACAGGATCTCAAAGGCACTCCCCGGCGTCGTAATCGCATCCAGAATCCGGCCGTCCGATTGGACAGCTAGGACCGAATTCCAGTTGAACGGGCTGAGCAGGGTGGAGTAATCGGAAACGACCCCACCGTTGCCGAAGGTGGGATCGAGGGCGCCGGCGTTCAGAAGGGTGCGATCCTCCAGCCGCTCCAGCCACGGCCGGAAACTCGGGCGCCGGGGAGCTCGCCGCGCCTGCGCCCGACCCGACCGGATGAACGTTCCCATGGGAGAGGAATCCTCTGCGGGGTCCTGGAAATGCGCTCTCGTTGCCGCAATGACTGTAGAGTATACCCGTCTGTGACAGGAGCCGCTTGTCTTAGAAACGATTTCAATATCCGGCGAGCCGGCGGTTTTATCCCGCCGGGACAGAGCAACGGCGGCTCGCCCGACGGGATTCGATTTCTAACGTCATTCGACGGCGTCGGATCGCCGCGCCCGTCGTCGGGACCGGTCGGTCTCGGCGGCGACAAGCCCCAGCGACAGCACGGCGCCGATGGCCAGGGCGGGCCAGCGCTGCGAAGCAGCGGCGTGGCCGTCGTTGACGACCGGCGGGGTGGGAACGGCTGGCACGGACGAAGTAGTCAGGGGCGCTGCGGCCGCGGGAAGCGGCGCCGCAACGGGGACGGCCCGCGTCCAGAGCGGCATGAGCTGGAAGAGCATGTCCAGCACGACAGTTGGCACGGCGAAAGACGTCGCCCGCGGCGCAGGCGGCAGGACGGCCTGATCCGTCGTCATTTCGTCCACCGGCGTGACCGGGGAAGGGCCGGACAGAACGTTCGGATCCCCCGTCGAATCGGGCACGACCGGGTTGGAGCCGCCGACGATGTGGATGCCGAACGGGTCGGTGTGGGTAGGACCGCTTTCGACCGTGGGATCGGCGACGGGGGGCGGGATGGGGACCGCCGACAGCGGAACGGAGGGAGTCGCCGGCGCTGGGAGCGGTTGACTCGACCCGCCCAGCAGCGCTTGCACCGAGGCGGAGAAGCTCGCAACGACCGGGGACGGGTTGGAGGGGACGACGGAGTCTTGGGCGGGCTGGATCTGAGCAGGATTGTCCGGCGCCTGCGGCGGCGCGGCTGGGGGCGGCACGGCCGGAGGCGGCCCCGGCGGGAGGACCAGCGGCAGGGAGTCGTTCTGGAAGCGAGCGAGGGTGAGGAACGGCCCGATCTGGCCGTACCCTTCGGGGTTGTTTATAGGGCCGGAATAAGAAAATCCGGCTGTCACGATGTTGCCGTCCGGCTCCAGAGCCATGTCCGTCAGGAAGACGCTGGACTGTCCGAGGTTCGTGACGACCTGGCCGTCGTCGCCGAAGGAGACGTCGAGGCTGCCGTCGTCGTTGTAACGCTCCAGCACGACATCCTCGGAATATCCTTCGCTGACGTAGCCCGCCGTTCCCAGGGTCACGACTGGGTCAAGGATCACGGGATCGAAAACGGGAGATCCTTCGCTGCCGCCCGTCCCGCTTTGCAGCGAAGCGCCCGCCGTTCCCAGCAGGATCTTGCCGTCGGCCTGTAGAGCCATCCGGAGCGCCGCGCCGCTGACTGGATTCACGTAGATGTCCGTGACGACCCTGCCGCTGTCGCCGAAGGTCGCGTCCAGCTGCCCGTCCGGAGTATAGCGCGCCATGGCCACCGCAAAAGGCGAGTTAGCATTCGTTACTTCACCCACGACCACGACATCTCCGTTCGCCTGGACGGCGACGCCCATGGCCTCGGAGTTTTCGCCCGCGAAGGGTGTATCGACGATCCCTCCGTTTCCGAAGGTCGCGTCCAGGGTTCCGTCGGTGTTGTAGCGGACCACCCCGACATCGGATGTTGAGATGGATTCAACGATCTTGCCGGCCACGACGATCTTGCCGTCGCTTTGCAGGGCGATCCCGTTGGCGAAGTCCTGAAAGCCGACGATGGGCGTGACGACCATGCCCCCGACGCCGAAGGTCGCGTCCGGACTGCCGTCCGCATTGTACCGCACGAGGGCGAAGTGACTGTCCGCCGTACCGGCGAGGACGATCTTGCCGTCCGACTGGAGGACCATGCCGGCGACGTTGTCTTGCTGGCCGATTTGTGTGACGACCGTGCCGCCGTCGCCGAAGCTCGTGTCCAGCGTGGCGTCACTGTTGAAGCGGGCGACGAAGAACTCGGCGGCGCCGTTAAAGGTGGGGCCGTCGTCCTGGCCGGCCACGAGGATTTTGCCGTCGGGCTGCACGACCACGGCGGCCGGCGTGAAATAGCCCGTTATTGGATAGGGATTGCCGTCGGCGCCGAGGAAGGTTTGATCCAGGGAACCGTCAGCATTTTCGCGCACCACCACCAGTCCCTGCCCATTGGAGCCTGAGCCGGCCTCCAGGAGTTTACCGTCCGGCTGGACGCCAAGCACCCAGCGATCCCCGTAGATGGGCGGGGAGTTTTCGACGACGACCCCGCCGTTGCCGAAGGTGGGATCGAGGGCGCCGGCGTTCAGAAGGGTGCGATCCTCCAGCCGCTCCAGCCACGGCCGGGCGGCCGGCCGGCGCAGGGGCGGGGCGGGGGGACCTGCGGGGCCACAGCCTCTCGAAGAGCTTCTTCATCTCAGTGACTCCATCGGCGCTGGTGGACGCATTGGTCTAACGCAAGGCGAGTAAGAATCCCAGTCCGGCCCCCGCCGGGAACGCCGCCCCACCCCCGCGGTGGGTGGGGACGCTTTTTTGGGGCGTCCTGTCAAGTTTGTCAGGTGTCCGCCCGCCCGCGCGGACGCCTTTTCGGGAGAGCGTACTCAGCCGTGGGACATCCGGTCCTGTTCATCGCGAGGGGTTTACCTCGTACAGTCCTGCCGGCCTCGCGCAGCTACGAATTATTGCAAGGATCAGACCATGAAGCCCCGGGCGACCAAGCGCTCGCGCAGCCGGCGCAGCCCCTCGCGGATTCGCTTGGCCATCGAGCCGCGCGGCAGGCCGATCAGCTGCGCGACCTCGGCGTGGGTCCGGCCGTCGAGGTAGCAGAGGGCGAGCGGCGCCCGATACTTCTCCGGCAAGCGCTGCAATTCCTCGGCGAGCGCCTGGAAGATCTCGTTCCTTTCGAGGTCGGCCGGCAGCGGGGCGACGACCGACGACGACCGGGCCGCTTCCCGCTCGCGGCGCCGCCGCTTGGCGAGGGCGGCCCGCAGCCGAAGCGCGGCGCGGAAAGCCACCGTACAGAGCCAGGCCGTCAGCGACTGGCGCACGTCGAGCACAGGGCCCTTGCGTGCGAGGACCATGAAGGTGGTCTGGAACGCCTCCTGGGCCAGGTGCGGGTCGCCGAGAACGCGCTGGCATGTACCGAGGACGACGCGCTCGTGCCGCCGCACGAGCGTCCGGAAGGCCGCTTGGTCCCCGTTGGCTAGGTACCGCTGTAGCAGCGCGTCGTCGGGGACGCGGGCGGGTGACCGCGCCGCGTCTGCCTGGGCGGGAATCGATGCCGCGCGGTCATCAACGACGCGCGGAGCGGCGGCGGGGGAATCGGACGGCGCACTCTGTGGTTCACTGCTCTGCCGCGCGGAGTCGGAAGGGGTCCTGCGGTGCGACCCGCACGGCGCCCGCGCCGTCGGAACGATCCGGCTGGCTTACCGGCTGGACTCCGGCGGCGCCAGCCGCCGCCCCGGGCGGCGGCTGTTGCGCCGCCTCGCTCTCGGCCCCATCCGCGCTGGGTGGGGGGACGAAGGAGAGATCGGCGGGCCGTTGTGCCGTCTCCGCGGCGGCAGGCGGCGAGCCAGGCGCCGGGGAGGAGGATTCATCGGTGGAGGCGGCCGGCGTGGAGGGGATGACGGATGCCGGGGCCGAAGGGGTCGGGGTGATTGGCGCCGAGCCAGGCAGCGGGGAGTATGCACCGAATTCATCGGGGGAGTCGGCCGACACGAAGGGCATGGCGGATGCCGAGGCCGACGAGGTCGGGGTCGTTGGCGGATTCTGCGCCGCGGCCGGGGCGACTTCAACGACGCCTTGGAGCAGCGCCTCCCAGCCGGACGTGCCTTGGCCTACGCCGGAGCCCCCGACCGGCGCGGTCGGGCCTGGTGGCAGCGGCGTGGGATCGCTGTGCGAGGCGACGACCACAGCGCTTGCGGCGAACGCGACGGGAATCGACGGCCAAGCCGGCCCAAGCCCCGAGATCGAGTTGGTCAAGCGGTCCTCAAGCGCCTCCAGGCGCAGTCGGACGCTGCCCCGCCGGGGTGCGTGTTGTAAGACCTTGCCGGACGAGCCTTTCTTTACGAGGGCACGGAACCAAGCTCGGATCATCACGTACTCCTACCCCCCCAATACAGCCGCGTCGCCAGGCGCTGACTACCAATTCTTCTGGAATCGCTCGGCCGCGCGGCCACGCGGCGGACCTGTGACCCACCTTGGCTCGTCGGGTGGCCGGTCACTGTCTACCGCGCCGCCTAGTGGGTCACTTGCTCTGGACATGGCCATAAGCCCGTTGGCCCTTTCGCCCCAGCGGCCGCCGCGTCTGTGCGCCCGATCCGCCGAGGCGGTGCCGACGCTCGCGCTGACGCTTCCGCCGCGCCGCCCGCTGGCCGCCCCACTCGAACGGCGTCGGTTCGGCGTTCCAGTGCCGCGCCACCGCCTCGAACCAGGCGATGATCTCTTCCGGCGTCGCCGGGTGCTGGCCGTCCAACGCCCGCCGTTTCAGCACCCGCTGGATGCTCTCCGCCATGTTCAGCCACGACCCGCCCACCGGCGTGTACACCGGCATGACCCCATGGGCGAACAGCCACAGGACGAACTCCGGCGTCTTGTGACCGGCCAGGTTGTCCAGTACCAACAGCATCCGCAAAGGCGGCAACTCCGTCGGCAGCGTCGGCTTGACCGCCAGTTCGGCCTGCCAGCGCTCCCACGCCGCCCGCGACGCCGTCGCTGTGGGAGGCGGGTCGGGCAACCCAGCCAGGATCTCCGACAACTCTCGCTTCAGCCAGGGGTGCAACACCGCATTGGGACAGGTCGCCACCCCCTCGATGCGCACCCGGCCGTCGGCGGGGTGGAACAGCGTCAGCACCTTGGCCGTCCCGTTGCGAATATACTCGTGGGGCTGGCGGGCGGGGTCGCCCTCCGGTCGCCAGTTCGGCCCGGGGTGAGGCACGGTCTGGAACGGCCCCGCCTGGTCGCAGCACCAGACCGCCAGGCCCAGCGACTTGCCTAGCCGGTAGGCGCCCTCGATCAACTTTTTTTCGGCTCGGCGTCCGGGTCGGTGACCGTCACCGTACCCGCCTTGCGGCGACGCAGCGCCGATCCGGTCGGGCACCAAGTGCGGGTCCGCTGATGGCTGTATCCGGCGTCATGGAGTACCCGCCACAGGGTGAAGGTCGAGACCCGCGGCAGGCCGTCCGGGGCCGAACGCAACGTGCGCCGCAGCGTGGAGAGGGACCAGGTCGCCGTCCCGTCCCGCTCCGGGGTCGGCGTCCGCGCGACCTCCCGCAGGATGCGGTCGCGATCCGCCGCGTCGTAGGCCGTCGCCCGGCCGCCGCCGTGCCGGGGTTCGAGAGCAGCCAGGCCCTCCCGGTTGAAGCGGGTGACCAGGTGGGAGACGGCGTCGCCGCTCTTGCGGCCCACCGCCCGGGCGGCGTCCTGATAAGCGACCCCGTCGCTGACCAGCAGCAAGGCGGCGGCGCGGGCGACCGGGGCGGCCGGGGCCGCCGAGGACCGGCGCAGTCGGTTAAGTTCGTGGCGTTCGGCGTCGGTGAGGGGTCGAAGCGAATCCTTCCGGCGGCGGGTCATAACGGCTCCTGGGTGCGATGGTTCCACCCAGCATATGCCAGTAGACGCTTATGGCCAGCTGCAAGGCAAGTGACCCACTAGTGCGTTTTCGGCGAGGAGTCCAGCGTCACTGGTGACGGTAGAGCCGTGGAACTCCAGCTTGATCTGGCGGTCGAAGTCTACGCGCAGAGGATCATTTGGAGTGTCACCCATTGGTTCCTCGGCCGTTACGGCAGGAATTCGTCGGAAACGCTGGGTTTCCCTCGGAAAAAGCGCAAACGCCATGCCGAAACGACCGAGCCATCTGGGAAATCCGGGGTAGAGCATACCCGCCTGTGACAGGAGCCGCAACCTTCCCTCCCAATCTTCTTATTTTCTTTGGTTTACCCCCCGCCCAAACTGCGCGCTCAGGCATTCGCCCCGACCGCGGCGAGCAGTCGCTCGACGGCGTCACGTCTTGGCAATCCTTCCTGGGCGCCGACGACGGTGGTGGCGAGGGCGGCAGCCGCGTTGGCGAACGGACCCGCCTCGGCGAACGGCCGGCCCTCGGCGAGCATCACGGCCAGGGCGGCGGCGAAGGCGTCGCCAGCCCCGGTGGCGTCGATGCTGGGGACGCGGAGCTTCGGCATCCAGCATTCGCCGCCGGGCCAGACGAGCAGGTTGCCGTCGTCGCCGGCCTGGACGGCGGCCGCTCCGACGCCGCGGCCGATGAGCGATTCCGCGGCCCGGCGGGCGGAGGCGCGGTCGCGCACCGGCAGGCCGGTCAGCGTCTCGGCCTCCGTGGCGTTGGGCCGGATCACGTCGAGCAGCCGGAGCAATTCATCGGGCAGCGGCCGGGCCGGCGCCGGATCGAGGACGACGCGCGCCCCGCCGCCCGCGCCAGTCGGGCGGCGGTCAGCACGGCGTCGAGCGGGACTTCCAGCTGGCAGAGGACGACGCGGGCCGCCTGGATCATGCCGGCCGCCGCGTCCACGTCGGCGGGGCTGAGCCGGCCGTTGGCGCCGGGAGCGATGAGAATGGACTTTTCCCCTCGGGAATCGACCATGATGACGGCGGCGCCGGTCGGGGTGTCGGCGTCGCGGGCGGCGTGGCGGAGATCGACGCCTTCGGCGGCGAGGCGATCGGCCAGCTCGTCGCCGCGTCGGTCGCGCCCGAGTCGGGCGACGAGGGCGGTGCGGGCGCCGAGTCGGGCGGCGGCGACGGCCTGGTTGGCGCCTTTGCCGCCGGCCCCTTCGTGGAACTCGTCGCCGCCGACGGTCTCGCCGGCCGACGGCAGCTTCGGCCCTCGGATGAGGAAATCGGTGTTGGCCGAGCCGACCACCACCACGTCCCAGCCCATGTTGCGCGTCATAAACGGTCCCGCCTATTTCGACCAGTCTTCGATGCGCAGGCCAGGAACCTGCCGGAAATCACGCACGTTGCGGGTCACGAGAATCGCACCCCGTTCGAGCACCGTCGCGGCGATGCGCAAGTCCATCTTGCGCACCTTGAGCTTGAGTTTTTTCAGTTGCTCGCACCGCTGAATCGCCGGCTCGTCAAAATCGACGATCTGGACCTGAGACAGGAAGCGAACCGTGGCCGCAAGACGCCGGTAGGCCCAGGCCAACCGTTCGGGCCGCTTCGCCTGGCGCAGCTGCGTGTACCATCCCGACAACTGCTCTTCCACGGTGACGACCGATACGGCCCTGTCGTCCGGCGCCACGGCGCGGACGCGGGCCGTCACCAGCGGATGCGCACCCTGCAAGAGTTGCAAGATGTCTGTGTCCAGCACGTACAGGCTCATAGCGCTTCCGGGTCTTCGTCGATTTTCTTCCGATACTCCTCGACGGATCGTTTCCAGTCGTCGATCCAGGGATCGTCCTTAAACATTCCAATGAAGGGCGCCCAAGGATCGGAGGACGCCCCGACCTCGAGCCCCACGAGTTCCTTCCCCTTCTTGAGACGGCCCTCGATTTTCGGCGCAGCTTGGCCAGCGCCTCCTCGCGCGTGCCGCCTTTGGCGCTGGCCGCGAACGGCTCCGAACTTTGGCGCGGTAGCCGTTGCCGGCGACGCGCTCAATCAGGACGGGAATTTGCATGACAGACCTCCGAAAACTCCTTGCCCGCCGTTCATTTTATCCATTCCGTCGTCGGGGCGGGAGGGCGGCCGTCACACGGCGCCGTCGTCCTCTTCTTGACTGGCAGAGGGGCATAGGCGCGCCTAAGATTTTCAAGGCCCCGCGCGACCGACTCGTTTCGCACGGCGCCTGGGAACGGCCGACCTCACGCCACTGCACGGGACTGCCGATGACGCAGCCGACGCCCCCTCCGGTTCGCATTCTCCTGGTGGACGACCAGCCCGCGAACTTGCTTGCCCTGGAGGTCGTCCTGGCCGACCTGGGGCACGAGCTGCTGAAGGCCGGCTCCGGCGAGGAAGCCCTGCGTCATCTGCTCCACGAAGACTTCGCCCTGGTCCTCCTCGACGTGCGCATGAGCGGCATGGACGGCTTCGAGACGGCCCGGGCGATGCGGGGCCGCGAGCGGTCGCGGCAGACGCCCATCATTTTCGTCACGGCGGATGAAGGCCGAGACTTCCCGGCCGAGGAAGGCTACGCCCTGGGGGCGGTGGACTTCATCGTCAAGCCGGTGCGGGCGCCGGTCCTGCGGGCGAAGGTGTCGATGTTCGTGGAACTGTTCCGCAAGGACCGCCAGATCGGGGAACTTCTGGAACGGCGGCGCGTCGAGGAGGCACTGCGCCGTTCGGAATCGCGTAAGGCGGCCATTCTGGAGTCCGCCCTGGATGCGGTCATCACCATCGATCAAGTGGGCCGAGTGGTCGATTTCAACCCGGCGGCCGAGCGGCACGTTCGGGTACGCCCGGGCCGATGTCGTGGGCAAGGACCTGGCGGGGCTGATCGTGCCGCCGTCGCTTCGGAGCGATCACTACCGGGGGCTGGCCCACTGCGTCGCCGCCGGGGAAGGCCTGTCCCTGGGCCGGCGGGTCGAGATGCCGGCCGTTCGGGCCGACGGGACGGAAATCCCGGTGGAGCTGGCCATCACCCGGATCGTCGGGGAGCCGCCGCTGTTCACCGCCTACCTCCGCGACCTCACCGCCGCCAAGGAAGCCGACCGGAAACTGGCGGAGCGGATCCGCCTCACGGAATTCGGGGCGACGGTCGGCGTCGCCCTCACCCACGCCGGCGCCCTGCCCGAAGTGCTCCAGCATTGCACGGAAGCGACCGTCCGCTGCCTGGGCGCCGCCTTCGCCCGCATCTGGACCGTGAACGACGCCGGCGACGTTCTGGAGCTGCGGGCCAGCGCCGGGATGTACACGCACCTCGACGGCCCCTACGGCCGCGTCCCGGTCGGCCAGCTCAAGATCGGGTTGATCGCCCAGGAGCAGAAGCCTCATCTAACCAACGCCGTGGTCGGCGATCCTCGCGTCGGCGATCAGGAATGGGCCAGACGAGAAGGCATGGTCGCGTTCGCGGGCTATCCGCTGGTGGTCGATGGCCGCCTGGCCGGCGTCATCGCTTTGTTCGCCCGCCACGCCCTCACCGAGGCCACGCTGCAAGCCCTGGCGTCGGCGGCCGACCAGATCGCCGTGGCCATCGACCGCAAGCGGGCCGAGGAGGCGGAACGCCGCCAACGGGAATGGCTGCACGTCACGCTCCGGTCGGTGGGCGACGCCGTGATCGCCACCGACCCGCGGGGACGGGTGGTGTTCCTCAACCAGGTCGCGGAATCCTTGACCGGCTGGCGCCAGGAGGACGCCGTCGGGCGCGAGCTGGAGGAAGTGTTTCGCATCCTCAACGAGCAGACGCGCCAACCGGCGGAGGCGCCGGTGCGAAAGGTGATCGAGCAGGGCGTCATCGCGGGTCTGGCGAACCACACGATCCTGATCTCGCGGGACGGGACCGAAGTTCCCATTGCGGACAGCGCCGCGCCGATCCGCGGCGCGTCGGGGGACGTTCAGGGCGTCGTGCTGGTCTTCCGCGACGTGAGCCAGGGGCGCCAGGCGGAGCTGGAGCGCCAGCGCCTCTATCAGGAGTCTCAGTTCGCCCTCTTGCGGGCCGAGGCGGGCGAGGCGCGACTGGCCGAGGAAGGTCGCCGGAAAGATCATTTCCTGGCCCTCCTCGGTCACGAATTGCGGAACCCCCTCGCCCCGATCCGCAACGCGGCGTCCATCCTCGACTACGCCGGGGACGACCCCGAGGCCCGGCTCCAGGCCCGCGAAATGATCGACCGGCAGGTGACGCACCTGACGCGCCTGGTGGACGAGCTTCTCGACGCCTCCCGGATCGCCAACCGCAAAATCCAGCTGCGACGCGAACCGCTGGACCTGGGCCGGGTCGTCCGGGCCGCCGTCGGCGACCACCGGCACGACATGGAAGCGTCGGGCCTGACGGTGGCGGTGGACGCGCCGGCCGACCCGCTGTGGGTGAACGGCGACGCCGTGCGGCTCACCCAGGTGATAAGCAACCTGCTGCACAACGCCGCGAAGTTCACCAACCGCGGCGGATCGGTCGCGGTGCGGGTGGCGCCCGACGCGGCCGCGGGAGTCGTCGCCGTGAGTGTGTGCGACACCGGCATGGGGATCGAGCCGGCGATCCTCGAACGTCTCTTCGAGCCGTTTTCGCAGGCCGACCGCAGTCTGGACCGCAGCCGGGGCGGTCTCGGCCTCGGCCTGGCCCTGGTGCGGGGACTGGTCCGGCTGCACGGCGGCGAGGTGTGCGCGTCGAGCGCGGGCCTGGGGAGGGGGGCGGAGTTCACCTTCACGCTGCCGATGACATCGGGGCCGGCGGCGGAGAAACCGGCCGAGGTGGGCGCCCGTCCCGCCGCCGGCTTGCGGATATTGATCGTCGAGGACAACCAGGACTCGGCCGACAGCCTGCGGATGGTGCTGGAGCTGGCCGGGGGCCATACCGTGGCGGTGGCGCACTCCGGGACCGAAGGGGTGGGCCTGGCCCGGACGTTCCGACCGGACGTCATCCTATGCGACTTGGGCCTTCCCGGAATGTCCGGCTTCGAGGTCGCACGGGCGTTGCGGGCGGACCCGGCCACCGCGTCGGCCCGGCTGATCGCGGTGAGCGGTTACGGCAGCGACGACGACCGGCGGCAGGCCCGCCAGGCCGGATTCGATCATGCCCTCGTTAAGCCCGTCGAATTGTCGGCGCTGCAACGCCTGCTCGGCCAGGCGAATGGGGCCTCCTAGCATTCGCCGGAAAGAAGGCGGCGATTCTCCTTTTCCGCGCAAGGAGAGGGGCGAGCGGCGTTCCCCCTGACATCTCCATCCCTGGCGGAAAGGAAGCGGCCGAGCGGCGTCCATGCCGTCCGGTCACCCTCGGGCGTTTCGAGGTGATCCGATGTCTCCATCCCCGTTCCGCATACCGCTTGCCTTCATCCTGTTGCTGGTCACAGCCGCGGCCGCGGCGGCCGATGGGCCGGCCGTGGACGTGTCCGCGCTGATCGACAAGCTGACCGACGTGGCCGACAGCGACATCGGCTACAGCCCCTCGGCCTGGGGCCACTCCTTTCTTCCTCTCGACCGCAAAGGCGCCTGGGGCGGCGGCCTGCTGTTTCAGAAGCCCGAAGTCCCGTCGGAGACGCTTCGCGCCATCGTCAAGCAGGGAGCGGCGGCCGTACCGCATCTGATCGCTCACCTGGACGACAAGCGGCCGACGAAGATCACGATTACTCATGATTTCGGCCCGTTGGGCGGCCTCTTCCACAGTGATCGATGCGATTACAATATCTTCACCGCCAAGGAGGACCCGAACCCCAAGCGTTCCGATGACGAGGGCGGCGGCTCCCTGCTCGACCACGAGGATCCGGCGGGCGGCCACGTACTTACTGTCGGCGACCTATGTTTCGTGACCATCGGCCAGATCGTGAACCGCCGCTTCGACGCGGTGCGTTATCAGCCGACGGCCATCATCATTGTCACTTCGCCGACGGCCTCGCCGGCCCTGCGCGGCGGTGAAGAAGGAGTGGGGCGGGCTGACGCCGGAAGGGCACCGCGCGTCGCTCATCAACGACTTCCTGATGCCCGACACCGACGAGCGCCAAATTGGGGCCTGCAAACGGCTGGCCTATTACTACCCCGACGCGCTGGAACCGCTGGCCCTGAAGTTCCTCGCCCAGCCCGCCTATGACCCGGACGACGTGCAACGGTTCGTGCGCAGCCGACTCTACACCGCCGCGCAGAAGAAGCTTCATCCACTGTTCGACGACTATGTCGCCAAGCACGGCCAAGCCGCGCGGGACGGCATCCTCATCCAGCTGTTCAGCGACCTGACGGAACTGGAAAAGATGGAGCAGGCGCAGCCGCCGGCGCGGCCGAAGGAGTTCGGCGACAAGCCGCGCCGGCTTCTGGTCGAGCTGTACGGCAAACCCATGAACGTCAAGAGCGCCGACCTGAACAACGAAATGCCGCTGGAGCGGATGCTGGCGGCCCTGTGCCCCGGCGACAAGGGCCGGTTGATCGAGGAAGGGCTGATTTACGACGACAGCGTCAAGATCGACGCCGCGGTGCGCGACCTGATGGCGGGGACCGACGACGAACAACTCGCGCTGGCCTGCATGAAGCGGCTCGTCGGCCGTGGCTACGATGAAGACATTGCGAAGTGCTATCGTCGTCTATCCGCCGGCCTGGAGGAAAGGGATCGGAAGTATTTCCAGGAAATCCTCGACAAAGCCGGGTGGACGCGGCTGCACACAGCCGTCGAGCGCGGCGACGTGGACGAGGTGCGACGTCGGTTCGCCGAAAGGATGGATGTGAACGCGGCGGCGAAGGACGGCCGGACACCGCTGCACCTGGCGGCAGAGGCGGGCGACCTGGAAGTGGTCAAGGCGCTGCTGGACGGCAAGGCGGAGCTGAATCTTAAAGATGCGGCCGGCCGGACGCCGGTGGAGCTGGCGGCGCGGGAAGACCATGAAGAGGTCGTTCTGCTGCTGGCGGAACGCGGCTGCGAACTGCCCGACATTCTATCGGCCGCCAACGCCGGCAGGACGGAGGTGGTCGAGTCGCTGCTGAAGAGGGATCCCAAGCAGGCCAAGGCGACGAACGCCCACGGCCGGACGCCGTTGCACCTGGCGGCGAGGCAGGGGCACGCGAAGACGGCGGCGGCGCTGCTGATGGCGGGAGCGGCGGTGAACGCCAAGGACGAGGAAGGCTGGACACCGCTGCACCTCGCCGCGGTCGGCGGCCACGAGGAAGCTGTTCGCCTTCTGCTGGAAAACAAGGCGGACCCCAACACGCTTGATAGACGCCACGAGTGTTCTTCCTTGCACCTCGCGGTCCTCTCCGGGAAACCCACACTGGTTTCGCTGCTGATTGACCACAAGGCGAATCCGGATATCGCTAAAGACGGCGAGAACGGCTCGCCGCTCCATCTGGCGGTCAACAAGGGCTTGCCCGATATGGTTGCCGCGCTCCTCGACAAGGGCGCGACCGTTGACCTGAAGAACCAGGACGGCTGGACCCCGTTGCACCTCGCCGCACAGGCAGGGCGCGAGGACGTGGCGCGGATTCTTCTGGATCACAAGGCCGACGCGGACGCAAAAGGGCCGGACGACCGCCGGCCGCTGCACGAAGCCGCCGCGGCCGGCCATCGCAAGGTCGTCGAGTTGCTCCTCGATCGCATGGCCGATATCGGCGCCAATGACGCGACCGGCCGCACACCCTTGCACAGCGCCGTCGCGGGGAATCAGCTGGAAATCGTCGCCTTGCTGCTGGACAAGGGTGCGGATGTGAACGCCAGGGCAAAGGACGGTGAGACGCCGCTGTATGACGCCCTTGAGGATGGCGCCGGGACCGATGTGGTGCGCCGCCCTGCTCGAACGCGAGGTGAAGTCGCGGGGCGTCGGAAAAAAGTTGCCGAGCGAGCCGTTGCACCTGGCCGCGGCGAGTGGGGACCGGACGGCGGTGAAGTTGCTTCTCGACCAGGGCGCTGAGGTAGATGCGAAGGATGGCGATGGAACTACGGCGTTGCACTGGGCGGCGGCGGCAGGGGATGTGGACGAGGTCCAGGAGTTGTTGGCTCATGGGGCGGCCGTCAACGCCCAAACGAAGGATGGATCGACGCCGTTGCACTTCGCGGTCGAAAATGGCAACCCCGAGGTGGTGGTGAGGCTTCTCGACTACGAAGCGGACCTGACCATCAAGAACGTCAAGGGCAAAACCCCGCTCGACTGCCTTCCGACAAAGGGCGAACCGGCCAAGCGAGCGGCGCAAATCAAACGATTGCTGGAGCCGTTCCTGCCAAAGAAGTGAGCGCACGAAGGGGCATAGCTCAACCGCCGCCCCCCTCCGTCCGATTGGTCAACCACCGGCCGAACCACCGCCCCGCCTTGTCCGCCACCTGTTCCAGCGTCCCCGGCTCCTCGAACAGGTGCGTCGCCCCGGCGATCACGTCCAGCTGCTTATGAACGCAGCCTAGCTGTGCCAGCGCCTCTCGGTTCAGCGCCAGCACCACCTGATCCATACCGCCGACCAGCAGAAGCGTCGGGGCGTGGACGCGGCCCAGCGCCGGACCCGCCAGGTCCGGCCGGCCGCCGCGCGACACCACCGCCTTGATCGTGTTCGGCCGATCCGCCGCCGCGATCAGCGCCGCCGCCGCCCCCGTGCTGGCCCCGAAACAGCCGATCGTCATGCCCGCCGCGAACGAGGCGTTCACCAGCCAGTCGGCCGCCTCCACGACGCGCTCCGCCAAAAGGCCGATGTCAAAGCGGAACTCGGCCGTCCGCACGTCCACGGCCTCCTCCTCCGGCGTCAGCAAGTCGATCAGCACCGTCGCCAACCCGACCCGATGCAGCGCCTCCGCCACGAAGCGGTTGCGCGGACTGTGCCGGCTGCTGCCGCTGCCGTGCGCGAACAGCACCGCCGCCGTCGCCCCTTCGGGGCCGCGGAACGTTCCCTCCAGCGACGCCCGACCCACTGGGATGCGGATCGCCTCTTCCACCATCGGAATGTGTGTCGTATTCATGTCCGGCCTCGTCGTCCGGGCGATCGTTTCTGAATCATTGTGCAGTCGGCGTGCCGGACGGTGGGGCGCCCCATCGTCCGGCATGGATGCTGCAACGGTTTCTGTAATCGCCGCCCCGCACGGAACCGGGGCGAACCCCCCTCCCAGGAGAAATCTTCCCATGAAAGCCGTCGTATTTCACGCCATCGGCGACATCCGCCTCGAAAACGTCCCGGAGCCGCGCATCAAGAATCCCACCGACGCGATCGTCCGGCTCACCGCCAGCGCCATCTGCGGCACCGACCTGCACATGATCCGCGGCACCTTGCCCGGTATGAAGTCCGGGACCATCCTCGGCCACGAAGGCGTCGGCGTCGTCGAGGAAGTGGGCAAGGACGTTCACAACCTCAAGGCCGGCGACCGCGTCGTCATCCCGTCCACCATCGCCTGCGGCGCCTGCTCCTATTGCCGGGCCGGCTACTTCTCCCAGTGCGACGAGGCCAACCCCAACGGCCGGTTCGCCGGTACCGCCTTCTTCGGCGGACCCGCCTCCACCGGCCCCTTCGACGGTCTCCAGGCCGAGTTCGCCCGCGTCCCGTTCGCCCACGCCGGCCTCGTCAAGCTGCCCGATGAGGTCAGCGACGACCAGGCCATCCTCATCTCCGACATCTTCCCCACCGCCTATTTCGGGGCGGATGTCGCGGAAATCAAGAACGGCGACACGGTCGCCGTCTTCGGCTGCGGCCCGGTCGGCCAGTTCGCGATCGCCAGCGCCCGCCTTCTTGGGGCCGGCCGCATTTTCGCCGTGGACGCGATCCCCGACCGGCTGGAAGCGGCCCGCGCCCAGGGGGCGGAGGTCATCGACTACAACGCCGAGAACCCGGTCGAGGCGATCCGCCGGCTCACCAACGGCATCGGGGCCGACCGCATCATTGACGCCGTCGGCGTGGACGCCAACCAGCCGCACCAGGGCGGCCTGAGTTCCTGGCTGCCGTCGGCTGAGAAGGCCCGCTTCAAGAAGGAAGTGGCCGAGGTGGCGCCGAAGACCAACCCCAAGGGCGACAACTGGCGTCCCGGCGACGGGCCTTCGCAGGCCCTCGACTGGGCCGTGGAGGCGACGGCCAAGGCCGGCACGATTTCCATCATCGGCGTTTACCCGCTGACGGCCAAGTTCTTCCCCATCGGCGCGGCCATGAACAAGAACCTGACGATTCAGATGGGCAATTGCCCCCATCGCAAGTACGTCCCCCTGCTGGTGGACATGGTCCGCAACGGCACGATCGACCCGACCCAAGTGGTCAAGGAAGAGGTCCAGCCGATGGAGTCGGTGCTGGAGGCGTACAAGGCATTTGACCGACGGATGCCGGGCTGGATCAAGGTGGAGTTGAAGCCCGTGGCGGCGCACGCCTAACAAATCTTGGCGAGCCGGGGGCGTCAGCCCCCGGAGGGTTCTTTCCGTCGTTGTACCGCGCCTCCGGGGGCTGACGCCCCCGGCTCGCCAATTCTCACGCCTCGATCCTCTTCAGCGCGTCGTGAGCCGCGTCGCGCACCGCCGGATCCGGATCTTTCAAGGCATCCTTCAGCGCCGGCACGGCCGACTTCGCCTCCGTCCCGATGCCACCCAGCGACTCGGCCGCCCTTCGCCGTACCTCGCTGTCCTTGTCCGTCAGCGCGTCGGTCAGCGGCCCGACGATGCGCTTGGCCTCAAGACCAAGTCGCCCCAGCGCCATCGCCGCGTTGGTGCGGACGACAGGATCCTCGTCGTCCTTGAGGGCGCCAAGCAAGCTCTCCGCCGCCCCGGCGGCGTCCGGGCCGATCTTACCCAGCGCCTCCGACGCCGCCCGGCGCAGGGCGACGTCCTTATCCTTCAGCGCCTCGGCCAGCATCGGTACGGCCGGCTTCGCGTCGCGGCCGATGCGTCCCAGCGCGAAGGCGGCCAGCCGGCGGAGGGCGAGGTCGTTGTCGCCGAGGGCCGCCACGAAAATCGACACGGACGCCTTGCCGACGCCGACCATCGCCGCGGCCGCCTCGTTGCGGTAGGCCGGGTCGCGCAGGAACTCCGCCAGCCGCGGCAGCGCGTCCGCCGCGTCGGGACCGATCTTGCCCAGTGCGACGAAGACGGCCACGCGCACGCCGGCGTCCGAATCCTTGAGCAACGGAATCAGCGGCTTGACCGCGTCCTTCGCGGCGGCGCCGACTTCCCCGAGCGCCAGGGCGGCGTCGCGGCGGACGTCCGCCGTGGGGTCGTCCAGCAGCTCGACCAGATACGGTACGGACGCCTTGCCGATCTTGCCCAGCGCCAGGACGGCTTGACCATGTACGAGGTCCGATTTATCTTCTTTGAGCGTCGCCGCCAGAGCGCGGGCGGCGGACTCCGCGGCCGGACCCATCTTGCCCAGCGCCTCGGCAGCCGCCGTGCGGACCTCGTCCGACTCATCGACCTTCAGGGCCAGCACCAGCGGCGGTACGGCCGCCTTCGCATCCGGCCCGATGGTGCCGATCGCCTCCGCCGCCGCCCGGCGCACGGCCGCCTTGGGGTCGTTGAGTTCCTCCACCCAGGCGGTGAGCGGCTTGCCGTCGTGCGACGGCTCCGGCGCGTCGGCGCCTTGGACGCGCTTCAGCGCTTCCCGTGCGGCGATCCGGATCTTCTGATCGCGGTCAACGGCGGCCTCCTTCAGGGCGGGGATCGCCTCCTGCGCGTCGGGGCCGATGGCGCCCAGTGCGGCGGCGGCGGCCGTGCGAACCGGGGGTTCCGTGTCCTTCAGGGCGGCGGCCAGCGGCGCGACGACGCTTTTGCCCCCGTCCGTCGCCGACGCACCGATGGCCCCCAGAGCGTGAGCGGCCGCGGCGCGGACATCGTAGCTGTCGTGATTGACCAGGAGCCGCGCGAGCGACTCCTCAGCAGGCACGCCGGCGTCGCCCGTGAGACTCAAAAGGTCAATCGTGGCGACCTGGACATTGCGGTGTTGGCTTTCCAGCAGGTCCGTGAGCGGGCCGACGACCTCCTTCCAGTTCGGCCGAATGCGCGGCAGGGCAGCGGCCGCAGCGGCCCTTACGTCCGAGTCGTCGTCCTTCAGCTGATCGGCGAGCGTCCGGGCGGCGTCTTTGGCGTCGGGTCCGATGGCGGCCAGCACTTCGATCAGGTCGCGCCGCCCCTCCGCGCGCTTCTCGTGCAGCGCGTCGATGAGCGCGGGCACGGCGTCCTTGCCGATCCCGACCAGCGCGCCCACGGCCGCGCCCCTCGTCGTCCCGTTTGAGGCCCGCACCAGGCCGAGCAGGTCAGGCGTGGCTGCCCGCGCCTCCGGCCCGATCCGCCCCAGCGCGACGGCGACCGCCGCTCGCGCCTCAGGATTCGCCTTGAGGAACTTCCGCAACGGTTCGACGGCCGCCCTCGCCTCCGGCCCGACCCCTCCGAGGGAGACGACGGCGGCGATGCGCGTCCCCCTGTCCGAGTCGTTCAACAGGGCAAGGAGCGGGTCGATGGACTCCGGGGCGGCCCCGACCTGGCCCACGGCGAAGGCGGCCGACCGGCGGACCCGCGCCTCCTTGTCGTGGAACAGGCCCACCAGCGCGCCGACTGCTTCCCGCGCATTCGGCCCGACGCCGCCGAGGGCCGACGCCGCCCCGGAACGGACGGCCGCGTCCTTGTCCTTGAGGGCGACGACCAACGGCGGGACCGCGTCCTTGCCGACGGCGGACAGCGCCAGCACGGCCGCGTCGCGCACCGTGTCATCGTCGTCCACCAGCGCAACGATCAGCGAACCGACGGCGTCCTTCGCCTTCGGCCCGAACCAGACCAGAGCGCCTGCCGCATCGCGGCGGACTCCGGGATCCTTGTCCTTCAGTTGCGCGACCCACAGGCTCAAGGGCTTGCCGTTGTAAGCCGGCTCCGGCGCGGCGCAGCCGACCGGCGGCGCGAGCAGAAGCAGCCCCAGGGCGAATCCCACCGGCGTTCCGCTTCGCATGACGGCCTCTCCCCTTGAGTTGAACGACGCGGCCGATTATACACGAAGGCATGGCAGTAAACACATTCGACGCGATCATCCTCGGCGTAGGCGGCATGGGTTCGGCGGCGGCGTTCGAGCTGGCCCGTCGCGGCCGGCGCGTGCTGGCCCTGGAGCAGTTCGCGCTCGGCCACGACCGCGGCAGCTCCCACGGCCACACGCGCATCATCCGCAAAGCCTACTATGAGCATCCCGATTACGTTCCCCTCGTGCTGCGCGCCTGGGACCGCTGGCGCGACCTGGAACGCCGACAAGGCCGGACGCTGCTGACCGAACACCCCTGCCTGAGCATCGGCCGGCCCGACGGCGAGCTAATCGCTGGCGTGCGGCAATCGGCGGAGCAGCATCGCCTGCCGGTGGAGTCGCTCGACGCCGCCGCCCTGCGCCACCGCTTCCCCGCCTTCCGATTCTCTGACGAGTACGTCGGCCTCCTCGAACACTCGGCGGGATTTCTTTGCGTCGATGACTGCGTGCGCGCCTACGCCGAGGAGGCGGTGAAGCTCGGCGCCGTCGTCCGCTACAACGAGCCGGTAATATCGTGGAAGGCGGAGGGCGGCGTCACGGTAGAGACGACGGCCGGCCGCTACGCCGCGGCTCGCCTGGTCGTCACGGCGGGACCGTGGGCCGGCAAGTTGCTCGGCGCCATCGGGGCCGATCTCACGGTCATGCGTCAGACGGTGTTCTGGCTGGGCGGCGATGCTCCCTTCCAAAGAGATGTTTTTCCGATTTTTATCGCCGACACGCCGGACGGGGCGTTTTACGGCCTGCCGGCTCTCAACGCGGACGGCCTCAAGGTCGCCCGGCACTACGGGGCGCCGGAGCTGCGCGAGCCGTCCGAGGTCGTCCGCGAGCCGTTTCCGAGGAGGATGAGGCGCCGGTGCGGCGGTTCCTGCGCGCCCACTTGCCGGCGGCGGACGGGCCGGTGCGCCGCGCCTCGACCTGCATCTATACGCTGACGCCGGATCGTCACTTCCTGATCGACGTCCACCCGGAGCATCCGCAGGTGGTCTTCGCGGCCGGCTTCTCCGGCCACGGCTTCAAATTCGCCTCGGTGGTGGGTGAAATCCTGGCCGACCTCGCAGAGAGAGGCCGCACGGATCGGCCGATCGAAATGTTCCGCGTCAGGACGAACCGCCAAGACGCCAAGAACGCCAAGAAGAAATGAATGGTCTTCTTGGCGTTCTTGGCGTCTTGGCGGTTCGTCATTTACTTCGCAGCGGAGATGCAATAGAGGTTGTTCAGCGTGCGGATGAATAGCTCGCCGTGCGACACGGCCGGCGAGGCGTAGCACTCCTCGCCCAGCGCGTTCTTGTGCAACACCTCGAAATTGCGGCCGGCCCGCAGCACCCACGTCACGCCGTCGTCGTCCGTGAAGTACATCTTGCCGTTGATCAGCACCGGCGAGGCGCTGTGGTGCTTGCCGAGTTTTTGCATCCACAAGCGCTTGCCCGACCGGGCCTCGACGCAGCTCAGCCAGCCGACGTCGGAGACGATGAAGAAGCAGTCGTCGCAGGCGATCGGCGACGGCACGTACGAAGCGCCCTTCTCGCCGTTCTCCGCGTTGCCGATGTGCCAGCGCACGAACGGCGTGTTCGTGATGTCGCCCTCGCCGTCCGGGTCGATGCCCATCAGATGCCGCTCCGGAAAGCCGGCCGTCAGACATAGCGTATCGTCCAGGTAGACGAGACTGGCCACGAACTGCTCGGTCGGCCCCTTCACGATCCAGCGCAGCGTGCCGTCGTCGGCGTTGTAGCCGGTCACGCACTTGCTGCCGCTCAGCACCAGCTGCGTCACGTCCGGGTGTTTGGCGGAGTGGATCAGGATCGGCGTGCAGTAGGAGCGCGTGCGGTTGGGCCGGTCGGCGCGCCACCTCTCGTCGCCGGTGTTCTTGTCCAGCGCCACGATGTAAGCCAGGGCGTCCTGGTCGCCGTTGAGGATCACGAGGTCTTTATAAAGGACCGGCGAGGTGCAGAATCCATGCACGGAATGGAACTCGCCCGGCGACTTGCGCCAGACCTCGGCGCCGTCGAAGTCGTAGCAGACGACGACCATTTTCGGATCGTCAAAGAAGGCGACGTAGACGTGCTTGCCGTCGGTCGCCGGCGTGGAGCTGGAATAACTGTTGAGGCGGTGCTTCTTTTCGAGCTTCGCCTGCGGGATGACGACCTTGTCCCAGACGACGTGGCCGTCAAGCCGGTCGAGGCAAAGCAATTTGCGATCGCCTTCCGCCCCTTTGTCGTCCTGAACGCAGGTGGTGACGAAAACGCGATCGCCCGAGACGATCGGCGACGAGTGGCCGATGCCGGGGATCGGCGTCTTCCAGCGGACGTTCTCCTTCGGCCCCCACGTGTCGGGGACGCCGGTCTCGGCGGACGTGCCGTCGCCGCGCGGGCCGCGCCAACCGGGCCACTGCTCCACGACGGCGCCTTCGGAGCCTTGCGGCGCGGGCGGGCGCTCCACGCCGGCGCGGCGGCGAGACAAGACGCAACAAACAGGCCCCCCATGCGTGTGGTCATGCAATTTTCCTTGTAGCTGGCGTGCGGATCGACGGAGGCAGGACGACGGCCGGGCGCTCAGGCGGACAAGACGATGGTACACCACGGAAGCGGGACGGACAATGGGCAGCTGACATTCGACCCTACTGTCGTGGCGCCAGCGGCTCGCCTGCTCTTCTTGCAGGCGAGCCGCTGGCGCCACGACAGTAGGACGCGACCCGTCCGAGGACCGGATCACGGCGGCGAGGGTTTCGCGCCCGTGCGCGTGAAGACATCGACCTGATTCTGCTCGTCCGTCAGCGTCAGCCGGTCCTTATCCACCTGGAATTTCAGCCGCCGTTTCAGCGCCGCCTTGCCGGGAATGTCCAGCACGATTTCCAGGGTCGTATCATCGACGGGTTTCCAGGCGCCTTTCATCCGCTGATCGCCGCCGCCGCTGACCAGGCTGCCGTCGTCGCGGAATTCGGTGAACAGGGCCGGGTCCGCGCCCTGGAGTTCCCAGCGGCCGATCAAGGGCGAGCGCGAGGCCGGAGCGGTTGGGGGAGCGTCCGGCGGCCTGGACAAGTCGCCAGGGGTCGAGGCGACCGGCGCGGCGGGTTTGTGGGACAGGGCGCCGGTGAAGTAGAGGGTCGCATAGCCGCCGCCGCCCATGCCCAGCAGCAGGAACAGGAAGCCGACGATGGCCAGGATCAGCAATCCGGCGCCCCGTTTGCGCGGGGGGGCGGTTGCGGACTCGATTCGGTCTTGCTCCACGAACGAGAAGGCGCTCTCGGACGCTTTCCGAACGGCCGCCGGCTTCGCCCCGGTCCCACGATTGGCGCGCTGCTTCGCCGGCCGGCCGGACGGCGTCGGGGCCGGAGAGGGCGACTGAACAATGGCATGGCACTTGGGGCACTTGAACGACTGGCCCGGCGCCGGTGCGGCGCCGAACGTCAGAACCTGGCGGCAGGACGGGCACGGCAACGAGGATGCGGTCATGGCGTCATTTAGCTAGAATGTGAGGAGACAATCCCATCGCATGGCTAGAACGATGAAGTGCATTGTAAGGGGACCGGCCCGGGACTGCGAGGGAATCCACGCCGCGGAAGTGGCCTAATTTGAAAAACCCTGCTATCGAGAGGCACACCCGGTCGCGGGCGTTTCCTTGTTGGGCCGGGCGGGGCGCAATACAGTATCTCATGCAAGGAGCGAAGCATTCGCCGCCGGCCTGGGGCGGAACGGACGCCAGGGAATCGAGACGCGCCGTGACACGGGCTGAGCCAATCCGAGTTCTGCTGGCGGCTTCCGAAGTGGTCGGTTTCGCCAAGACGGGCGGCCTCGCCGACGTGGCCGGCGCCCTGCCGCCCGCCCTCGCCCGCGCGCGGCTGTCAATGCGCTGTCATGCTGCCGCTGTACCACTGCGCCCGCACCGGCAAGGTCCCCGTCGAGCCGACCGACCACGTCTTCCGCGTCCCCATCGCCGGCCGCAACGTCCAGGGCCGACTGTGGCGCTCCCGGCTGCCCGGCTCCGACGTGCCGGTCTACCTCGTCGAGAACGACGACTATTACGACCGCGACGATCCGGCGACCGGCCGCGGCCTCTACCAGTTCAAGCGGGCCGGCGAGCTGCGCGACTATCCCGACAACTTCGCCCGCTACGCCTTCTTCTGCCGGGCCGTCCTGGAGGCCGTCCGCCTGCTCGACTTCTGGCCGCGACGTGCTGCACCTCAACGACTGGCAAACCGGCCTCGCCGCCGTCTACCTGCGCGAGGTCTACCACCATTACACCATCCTCGGCAAGCGACCGCTACGAGCGCATCAAGACGCTTATTCACCATCCATAATATCGCTTATCAGGGGGTGTTCTGGCACTGGGACATGCAGACGGCCGGCCTGAGCTGGCGGCTGTTCAACCCCGGCCAGCTGGAGTTCCACGGCCATCTCAATTGTCTCAAGGCCGGCGTCGTTTTCAGCGACCTCATCAACACCGTCAGCCCGACCTACGCCCGTGAAATCCTGACGCCGTACTTCGGCTGCGGCCTGCAAGGCGTCCTGAGCGAGCGGCGCGACCGGCTCTTCGGGATCGTCAATGGCGTGCGATTACGCGGTCTGGGACCCGTCGCGCGACCCGCACCTGCCAGCCCACTACGACGCCGATCGCCTGACTCCAGGCAAGCCGGCGTGCAAGGAGGCGCTGCAGCGGCGGCTGGGATTGGCCGTCGAGCCGGACGCGCCGCTGCTGGGCGTGGTGGCCCGGCTGGTGGAGCAGAAGGGCGTCGAGCTGATCCTCAAGGCCGCGCCGGACCTGCTGCGGCAGGGCGCGCAGCTGGCCGTGCTGGGCCAGGGCGATCCGGCGTATCATCGCCCAGTTGCAGGACCTGGCGAAGCGGCTTTCCCGAGCGCGTCGGCCTCCTGATCGGCTTCGACGAGGCGCTGGCGCACCAGATCGAGGCGGGGGCCGATCTGTTCCTGATGCCGAGCTTCTACGAGCCGTCCGGCCTCAACCAGCTTTACAGCATGCACTACGGCACGCCGCCGGTGGTGCGGGCGACGGGCGGCCTGGCCGACACCGTCGTCGATGCGACGCCGCAAGCGCTGGCGGCCGGCACGGCGACGGGCTTCGTCTTCATCCCCTATCAGGCCGAGGCGCCTGCTCGACGCCGTGCGGCGCGGGATCAACCTCTACCGCGAGCAGTCCGACGCCTGGCGCGGCCTGGTGCGGGCCGGCATGACGGCCGACTGGTCGTGGGACCGCAGCGCGGCGGAGTACGTGCGGCTGTACGAACGGCTCGTCGGCGAACGCCGCGGGACGATGACTCATCCGTATCTCCACAGGTACGGGCGGGCCTGCCGTCGATTCCGCCCCGGAGGGACGGCGGTGATAGCCAGGGGTGAAACCCCTGGGTGAAACTGGAGGCCGGGGCCAGTCCATTGGTCGTTTCAGAAGCCCCGGAGGCGGCGGTAGGAATCCAGGGGTTTCACCCTGGCATTACCGCCGCCCCTCCGGGCTGCTCCGACACGGGCTGACGACCTTGGAGCTTGTGTAGATACCAATGGGCGATGACCATACGGAGGGTCGCCGGCATGGCCGACATCGCACTGGCCTTCCTCTGGCACCAGCATCAGCCGTACTACCCCGACGACGTGGCCGGCGAGAATCCCATGCCCTGGGTCCGCCTGCACGGCGTCAAGGACTACTACGGCATGGCCCTGCATCTCCTGGAGTTTCCGGAGATGCACTGTACGATCAACCTCGTGCCGAGCCTGCTGGTGCAGCTGCTGGCCTACACCGACCACGGCGCCAGCGACCGCTTCCTCGACGTGTCGCGCATCCCCGCCGACGGGCTGAGCGAGGCGGACTGCCTCTTCCTGCTCGACCATTTCTTCATGGCCAACCCGGACCACATGATCCGGCCGTTCCCGCGCTATGCCGAGCTGTACCAGCGCCGCGCGCCTGGGACGCAACACGGCCCGCGAGGCGCTGCGCCGCTTCAAGCCGGCGCGACCTGCGCGACCTGCAAGTCTGGTTCAACCTCGCCTGGGTCCACCCGCTGGCCGTCGAGCGCGACGACGGCCTCCGCGGCCTCCGCGACAAGGGCCGCCATTACACCGAAGACGACAAGAGCTATCTGCTGACAAAGCACCTGGAGATTCTCCGCGAAGTGCTGCCGCTGCACCGAAAGCTGGCCGAATCGCGGCCAGGTCGAGCTGACGACGACGCCGTTCTACCATCCCATCCTGCCGCTGCTTGCTCGACAAGAAGCTGGCCCGCGAGGCGATGCCCGACGTGCAAGCTGCCGCGCTACACCGGCGGCTATCCCGAGGACGCGGCGCTGCACGTCCGCACGGGCCGTCGAGCAGCACGCGCGGCTGTTCGGCAGCCGCCCGCGCGGCATGTGGCCGGCCGAGGGGTCGGTGTGCCAGCCGATGATCCCGCTGCTGGCCAAGCACGGCATCCGCTGGATCGCCACCGACGAGGAGATCCTCAGCGCCTCGACGCACGGCTCCGTCAGCCGCGACGGCAAGGGCCACGTCAACGCAACCCCGACCAGCTCTACCGCCCTTACAAGGTCCGCGAAGGCGACGCCGAGCTGGGCATCGTCTTCCGCGATCACGCCCTGAGCGACATGATCGGCTTCCACTACCAGCGCAGCGCCGCCGGAGGCGGCGGCCGACGACTTCATGGGCTGCCTGCACGGCATCGGCCAGGCGGTCGGCGGCGACGAGCCCGGCGCTGGTGAGCGTGATCCTCGACGGCGAGAACTGCTGGGAGCACTACCCCGGCGGCGGCGTGGACTTCCTGCGCGCCCTCTACCAGCCGCTGCACCACGACGCCGGGCGTCCGGCCGGTCGACGATCGGCGATTATCTGGAGCGAGCATCCGCCGCAGCGACACGTTGCCGCGCCTGTTCGCCGGCAGCTGGATCAGCCACAACTTCGCCATCTGGATCGGCCACGAGGAGGACAACACGGCTGGGACGCCCTGCACCGCGCCGCGCGAGCATTTGCTGAAGAGCGGCCCGCCAGCCCGAAGCGCCGCAGTCCGCAAGGCGTGCTCTGGAACGCGCCTGGGAGGAGATGTACATCGCCGAGGGCAGCGACTGGTTCTGGTGGTACGGCGACGATCACTCCAGCGCCCAGGACGCGCTGTTCGACTACCTGTTCCGCAAGCACCTGCAGAACGTCTACCTGCTGCTGGGCGACGAGCCGCCGGCCGACCTGGCGCGGCCGATCAGCCGCCGCGGCCAGCGGCCGTCCACTACACGCTGCCGCGCGCGTTCCTCGACGTGAAGATCGACGGCCGAGAACCTTCTTCGAGTGGGTCAGCGCCGGCCGCTATGCCTGCCAGAACGAACGCGGTACGATGGCGATGGCGACGCGCGGCCCGCTGGAGGAATTGTATCTTCGGCTTCGACCTGAAGCGGCTGCTGCTCCGCGTCGATTGCGACCGGCCGGCCCGCGAGGCCCTGGCCGACTTCGACGCTGTTGCGCGTCGGCTTCGTGGAGCCGGCCGGCTGCGAGATTCGGCTGCACCATCCCGGCCGGCCGGATCAAGCCGCGGAGCTGCTCGTGCGGAGGGGAGCCGGTCGCCGGGTCGCCAGTCGAGGCGGCGGTGGAGCAGATCGCGGAGCTGGCCGTGCCGTTCGACGCGCTGGGCGTGGCGGTGGACGAGCCGGTGCAGTTCTTCGTGGAGCTGTTGCAAGGCGGCCAGGGCCGCGACCGGGCGCCGCGAAGGGGGTCATCGCGCTGACCCGGCCGTCGCGCGATTTCGAGCAGATCATGTGGGACGTGTGAGTCGTCCATCGTCCATGAACTCTCGTTTAGCCGCGACCCGGAGGGGACGCTTGGCTGACGCGCTCCCCTTCGGGTCGCGGCTAAACGGGCAACGGGTTGGACGAATCCAATGGACGAACGCAATGGATCTGATCGCTTAAAGGATTTGCCTCGTCACTGAGAGGATTGCCGATGCCGGAACTGCGCAAGGACCCGATCGTGGGCCGCTGGGTCATCATCGCCACCGACCGGGCCAAGCGGCCGATCGCGCCCAAGACCGAGCCGCTGCCGCCCGGCAGCGTTTTGCCCCTTTTGCGAGGGCAACGAGGACAAGACGCCGCACGAGATCCTCGCCTACCGCGAGCGCAACACCAAGCCCAACGAGAAGGGCTGGCGCGTCCGCGTCGTGCCCAACAAGTTCCCCGCCCTGCAGATCGAGGGCGACCTGAAGAAGCGCGGCGACGGCATCTACGACAAGATGAACGGCATCGGCGCCCACGAGGTCATCCTCGAATGCCCCTTCCACGAAATCTCGCATGGCCAATCTCACCGAAGACAACATCCGCGAGATCCTCTGGGTCTACCGCGACCGGCTCGTCGATCTGAAGAAGGACCCGCGGCTGGTCTACGGCATGGTGTTCAAGAACGTCGGCGCCGCGGCCGGCGCCTCGCTGGAGCATTCGCACTCGCAGCTCATCGTCACGCCGATCGTGCCGATCAACGTGTGGGAGGAGATGAGCGGCATCGCTGGAGTTCTTCAACTACCGCGGCCGGTGCATCTACTGCGACATGATCCATCAGGAGCTGGCGCACGGAGAAGCGCGATCGTGCTGGACACGCCGAACTTCGTGAGCTTCTGCCCCTACGCCAGCCGCTTCCCGTTCGAGACGTGGATCCTGCCGAAGAACCACAACAGCCATTACGAGAACATCCAGAAGAACGAGGTGGAGGAGCTGGGCACGGTGCTCAAGACGATCCTGCTGAAGCTGGAGACGGCCCTGGACAAGCCGGCCTACAACTACATCATCCACACGTCGCCGTTCGACACGCAGACGCTTGCCGCATTATCACTGGCACATCGAGATCATCCCGCGGCTGACGCGCGTGGCCGGCTTCGAGTGGGGCACGGGCTTCTACATCAACCCGGTGCCGCCGGAGCAGGCGGCGCAGTTCCTGCACGACACGGAGGTGGACCTGTCGGCGAAGGGGAAGCGGTGAGAAGGGGTTAGGGAAAATCCCGGCCGTCGCCTCACTCGCCCGGTCGTGTTGGGCGTGGGGTCGAGTGCAAGGAACAGGGCACGGAATAGGGCACGGAATCAGGCATGTCACGGCCCTTGCGGGGAGGTTCCCGCAATGGCCCGCAAGAGTGAAGGCCCGTGGTATCGCACCGGCAAGGATTGCTGGTACGTCTGGCATCAGGGAAGGCTCGTGCGGCTGCACAAGGACGAAGCCGAAGCCCATCGCCTCTGGCATCTGCTTCTGGCCGGGGTGTGGCCGGAGGCTTCAACAGGACGGAACGCTGGCTCGTCTGCCGGCTGCGGGCCGGGGAGGGAGGGATTGCATTCCGCCTCTGGCTCAAGCCCTGGCAATTCCCTCCTTCCCTCCCTCACCGTGGGTGAGATGGTTGACGCTTACCTCGCTGACGCTTCGCTCCGCCTCAAAACGTCCACGCTCCTGAGCAAGCGGAAGGTACTGCTGCGGCTCAAGGCCGACAGGGGCCAAGAGGCGGCCGCCTCGCTCAAGCCCGCCGTGGTGTCCGCCTGGCTTGCCCAGCAAAAAGGCTGGGGCCGCTCCCTGCGTTGGCTCGCCGCTCTTGTTATCCGGGCTTGCTGTCGCTGGGCCGCCAGCCCGACGCAAGGGTTTCTGCCCTCCGACCCGACCGCCGGCCTCAAGTTGCCCGGCCCTCGCTCCAGTGGTGCGGAGGCCCTCAGTTTCGCCGGAGGCCCACGCTGCACTGATGGCCAAGGCCCCGCCGTGCTACCGCAACGCCTTGCTCGCGCTGCACGGCACAGGCTGTCGGCCCGGTGAGTTGTGCTTCGTGGAAGCCCGTCACTTCAACGCCGACGCCGGGGCGTGGCTTCTGGACGCGCACAAGACGGACGGCACGGGCAAGGTGCGGGTCATCCTCCTGCCGCCCGCCGTGGCCGATTTGTGCAAGCGGCTGGCCGAAGCCTACCCCGCCGGCCCGCTCTTTCGCAACAGCAAGGGCAAGCCGCTCACGCCGGAACGCCTCCGCAACTGGCTGTTCAAGGTCCGGCGGCGGCTGGGGCTGGGCAAAGTTATGCCCTACGGCTACCGCCACGGCTTTGCCACCGACGCACTCGCCAACGGCGTTCCCGACGCACAGGTTGCGGCCCTCCTCGGACATTCGGGCACGACCATGCTCCACCGCCACTACGCTCACCTGGGGGCAAGGGCGCAGGTGTTGCGGGATGCCCTCGACCGAGTGCGTCCGGCAGGCGGGTGAGCGCGAGCAGAAGGCGGGTAGGCCGACCCCATCCTGCCCGCCTGGACGACTTGTTGCGGATTTCTTGCCGGCAGCCTCTTGCAATCCGCCTCCGGTCGGGGTAATTTGCCAAATGGCGACCCGCACCGGGCTGGTCGCCGGAAAGGTGATTCAGGAGGCAAGTTGAGAAAGCGACCCGTGGCCGTCAGAAGGGCCTCGGTGACAACTTGTTGACGCATTCTGAAGTGCGTCGAGTATCTGCTTCCAGAGAAAACCGCCAAACTGACCCGCAAGGGTCTTTCAGACGTGAAGCAGTGCTTGGCCGCTCCCGAAAGGGAGCGCCGCCAAGTGCTGTTCACGTCTGCGCCTTGGCGGGCGCTCTCTGGAGCGGCTTTGGTTGGCGCTCCTGCTTCTTTTCCGATCTTTTTCCTCAGCGCCACCAAATCGCCGCCCGGCTGTTCCCCGGCACTCTTCGGAAATCCTGGCCCCTGACCGCCCGCCTCCCGCAAAGCCGGATAAAGGACGGTCACAGCCGCCATCGACAAAGACCGGCAACCGACCGTCAGCAGGCGACCCTGTGCAGAAAGGAGAAACCGGCACCACCTGTCGAAAGCTCACGGGCTGGCGAATGCCCGTGTTGCTGATCCGACAATCCAGCATCCGACCTGAAATGGCGGAATCTCTTTGGCGGGGAATGCGGCTCACGCAGGCCGATGCCTCACGGAGATAGGTGCGCCTCCTGGTAGACCGGGGGGTGACATGCGAGATCGGTCTACCGACCCGTTGCGCCGGGGAGATAGGCGACACGTCTACCATCCTTATCGACAGTAAGGAGCGGCAGGTATAGTCAACCGAGCAGAAACGGGTGCTGCCGACCCGAACCGAACGGCAGACCGCCTTGTTCCAGTCGGGGAAATCATCGGTCGATGATCGGGTTCGAGTCCTGGCAAGGTGGCTTGCAGCCGCATGGCTGAGATCAGACGAAGACCCCGGCGAGCCGGGCCTGGCCTCATCAGGGAGCAGACCCATGACAGCAGAGTGGTACTACGCCAAGAACAAGCAGAAAGTCGGGCCGGTGACGGAGGCGCAGTTGAAGGAACTCGTCCACTCCGGGGAACTCAGCCCGACCGACATGGTGTGGAAGCAGGGAACGGCGAAGTGGATGCAGGCCAGCCAGGTGGAAGGGTTGATCGAGGCCGGTCCTTCGGAAATAGTGCGTGGTTCCGTTTCGCCACCGCTTCCACCGCTCCCACCTCCCGTGCCGGTCGCCGAGTGGTATTTCGTCAACAACGGTCAGCAGCTAGGTCCGGTCACGGTGGAGCAGCTACGGGCCTGGATTACGCCGTCCGATCTGGTCTGGAAGGCCGGGATGCCTGCCTGGGCGGCTGCGAGTTCCCTGAAAGACCTGTTCCCGCCTCCTCCTACTCTTGCCGCAACACCAACGGACTTCGATGGTGATGGACCATGTGGCCGGTGCGGCAAAGTGTTCAAAATGAAGTTTAACGATGCGGTGTGCCCTCATTGTTCACACCGCATGAGTTGGCAAGATGCCCTCCAGGCATGTGCCGGGTACACGGGCGACACCTCGGTGCAGCCCCAGCCACAGGCCAACGCACAGCAGCAACATCTGGAAGCCTTACTGGATGCATCCGTCGTCTGCGGCAATAATGGTAATTGGGACGGTGCCATTTCACTTATTAACGAGGCAATAGGCATCCGGCCAGACTTCGCTCCGGCGTACTTCAAGCGAGGATGCGCCCGTGTGTTCAAGGAGGACTATGATGGTGCCATCGGCGACATCAAGGAGGCGATACGGTTAGACCCTGCCGACACGGATTACCACGAAGCCCTTGCTAAACTTGAACAAACGCTTGAACAATTCAAGAGAAAGGACAAGCCGGGGTTGTTGGGGTCTTTGGCGTCTGCGGCTTGGAAGGTCATGATCGGATTGGCTGTTGCGAGCGAAGTGGCAGAGGGCGCACACACCTGCTTTTATTGTGCGATGAAGATGCCCTTGGGTGCCCTGATATGTCCCTATTGCAGACGCAGCCAGGACGCACTTAGGTATTAGGTGAACCTCGGTCTTTCATGCACAGCCGGTTCTTTCTACCTACCCTTCGTACACCCTCCTGGCAGTCCGCAGATACTTCGCCGCCCAATCAACTCCTATCACCGTGGATGCTCCGTGGTCGTATCGGGGCGGTGTGAGCAGAAGAAAGAAAAAAGACCGGGGCATCCTGCTATGGGTGTCAGGTTTTTGGAGTCCCGAAAAAAAGGGATTGCAAAGTGATTTCGGGGTTCTTAATTCTTAAACAGGCCGGGCCGAGGTCTGCTGGCCTCTCACACCCGTCTCCCACCGCCGCTGTCATGTGGTCGCCAGCAAACGCTCTACGAGGCGAACCCGCCAACCCCGAATACCCTCCGTGGGCATCCGAACGCCTTGGCGGGGCCTCTTGTGCGTGCTACGGGCTTAACCTTGCCCATCCTTGGTTTCGGGTTGAAGAGCGTCAAGTTCGGCCATGAACGCAGGGTCTATCTCCTCTCCGCCCTTCCTCTCGGCTTCCTCCTGCTCCCGGCGCACCTGGGCGGTGGCATACCCTTCCGCCCACGCCTTATTCTTGCCGTCGAAGGCGTTGGCGAAGTAGAACTGCCACCGCTCGCCCTTGGCCTCGGCGTTTGGCTCCGGCACCAGCAACAGCAGATCGCTTTCGTGCGCCTTGACGCTCGCCTCCATCTCCGGCGTGAGCGTATCGGCCTCAACAGAAACAACACCGCCACGCCGCACCAATCGCCCGCCCACGGCCCGCACCTGGGCGAATAACTCCGGCAGGGGCAGCGGGGAGGGAGGGAGCGAGGGAGGAAATTGTTCCGACCCTCCGCCCGGCCCTTGCCCCGCAACCGGCGTTGGAGGAGGTAGGGAGGAAATCGCTCCCGGCGTCGGGCCGGGGCTACTATTTCCTCCCTCCCGCCCTTCGCTCCCCGCCCCGGTGTCAGCGTCAGCGCGAGAGACAGGGGCAGGGCTTGAGGCCCCTTCGCCGCTCGCCATGCGCGCGCCTCCATGCTGGTCGCTGTCGGCATTCAGTCCCGGCCCCGGCGGCGGCTTCGCGCCCGGCCACCAGCATTCCGCCTTCCGGCCCGGCCCGTCGCCGGGGCATTGACCCCGATGAGCGAGGCCCTGCGCCTCCAGCCACGCCAGGGCGTTCTCGATCTCCTCGACCTTCACCTTATGGCCGGCTATCTCCCGCAGCCCTGTCCGGCTAATGCCGGGACTGGCGGTGATGGCGTTCAGCAGGCGCACGGCCAGGGGGTCCGGGGCCGTGGCAGTCAGCAGACCCCCGCCGAAGATCAACCGGGCCGACGCCTCGCAATAATCCCACACGGCCAGGGCCGCACGCAAATGCTCCACCTGGATTGTCGCCGAAGCGTCCAGCAAGGCGTACACCATGCTGAGGCGCAACACTTGAGGCCGTGCCCGCTCGCAGGCCGTCGTCTGGTCGCCGGCTTCCACCAGACGCTCATAATGCGACTCCCAAAGGCGGTTGGCCGCATCGCTCCGCTTCATCTGACCGATTGCCTTGGCGTTCACCAGAGCTTCCGCCAGGGGCTTGATGAACGGCACCAGCACCGAGCGGTTGCCGCCGTGGGGCAAGCTCTTGCTCCGCTTCACCAAGGGCCAAAGAAAACGGTTGGCGAAGCCGTCTTTCGTGGCTGTGCCCTTGGCGAAGCAATGGGCGAGTTCTTCGGGCGTGATTGTGGCCAGGATGCCGACCTGATGCTCTGTGGCCTTGAGCTTGTTCTTGCCCCGGTTCATCACTTCCAGCGGCTTGCCGTCCCAGGCGTTCTTGACGTGCTGCGAGAGCGTGCTGTTCTCCCGCCGCAGCAGGGTGACGACCTTGGCAAACTCCTCTTCCACGATGAGCAAGCGTTTGTCGGCGGCCCCGGCGACAACCTCGCTGGTCTTGAAGCCCGTGATTTTGCCGTCGCCGTCGCTCACGCCCTCGGTTTCGGCCTGAGCGTCCTGCACCCGCTCCACCAGCCCTTCGCCGCTGCCCAGGCCGTAGCCGATGCAGTTCTCGGCCCAGGCCGTATCGGCTTGTTGCACCGGCAAGAGGCCGTCGCTCACCGCCATGCCCTTCGCCGCACTGGTCTTGCCCACGAGGCAGGCGAAGAGGTTGGCGTGGTGAACGCCCCCGGCGTGGAAGTGCGGGCCTCGGCCCACGATGTTGCCCACCCCCGTCAGCACGCCCAGCAGCACACCCACCGGGTCGGCTTCCGTCTCTGGCATTATGGCCCGCACAATCTCCCCCGCCCGACCGTACAGGGCGTCGGCGTGGAGCGAGGGCCACGGATCAACAGAACCGAAGACACCAGCAACAGGGGCTTGAACGTCAGGCCGGGGAGGGAGGGAAGCAATTCCAGGGGTTGAGCCGCCAGAGGGCAGGGCCGAATTCAATCCCTCCCTCCCCGTCTCCCGTCCAGCAGGTGGGGCGGCGTGTTTCTGTTGATCCTTTCTGCTTGGCCTGATGCTTCGCCCACAGCCGGCGCACGGTGTCCAGGGCCTTGCTCTGCGGCAATGGCGGATTGCACTTCGCCGCCCACGCCAGGGCCTTCGGCTCGGTCTGCTCCACGCTCTCGCCACGGGCGATATGCACGCCGGCATAGCGGCAGAGCGTGGCGTTGCGGGAGCCTTCGCCCACGCCGGGGCTGTTGGTCAGGTCGGCGGTGTTGGGGCTGAGGGTGAGCGTCAGGCCGTTGCCGGGGCCGGCGTTGGTGCTGGTGCTTGGCTGATGCACGCGGCACTGGCTTTCGGCCTGGGGCGTGTCGCCCCGCACCAACGCCAGGGCCAGGCCGGGGCTTCCGCCAGGGGCGTGTCCATCGGCGCGAGCCAGGCGTAGCGGTTGCCGGAGCGATGGAGCGAGGGCGGGGCCACGACATAGCCGCCTTCGCCACGGGTATCCAGCCCCGGCAGGATTTTGGCCTTGCTGGGGATTTTCGCCCCGGCAGGGATGGTGAAATAGAACTGCTTGCCGCCCCCGCCCGTGCCCACGGTCGGTGTCAGCGGCAATGGCCCGTGCTGGGCCTCAAGCTGGGCCAGGGTCTTGTCGCCGCCGTGGCGAGGGTCAATGTCCAGAACCCACACGCCGGAGCCTTCGCCGGTGGCGATGCCCCAATTGCAGAGGCCGTCCGTCTCCGAATGCCATTCCCGAATCAGGTCGGCGTTCAGCGTGGCCCCGTGGCAGCCGTTGTAATTGAGGGGATGCTTGGCGATGTCATCGCATTTTGGATCGTCGCAGGTGCATTTGCCGTCGATGAAGGTGTGGACGGGGAACACCCGCCAGCCACGCTCGGCATACGCCAGAGCGAGGGCCAAGGATTGTTTTTTATATTCAGACTCGTTAATATTCATTAGATGCTCATGTTAATAAACCTCGGTAGATGGGCGAAGCGAACGCCGGGCGCACACCCCGGCGTTCGGGCTTACGGTTCAGGCAGTGGGCGGGGCCGTGACGCTTTCGACCTTCGTGCCTTTGCCAGTTTTCGTATCTTTGACGATAATCAGGTAGTGCTTGCCGACGCAGGGCGAGAGTTCCACGCTCTCGCCCACGCTCGGCATCTTGCCCAGCACGCCCGCCAGCAGCCGTCCGCAGCCGTTTCCCGGCGTTGGGGTCGTCTGCGTCATGGCGGTGGCCTTGCAACTGGCCTGCGGCCCATTGACGACCTCGAAGGTCCACATCAAGCCGGGACCGAACTGGCTTTCCTTCGGCTCCACGCCGAGGAACTTGGCGATGTAGCTGCCGGGCGGAACGCCGCCGGCCTTGACGGTGAGCTTCATTTGCCACCGCCTTTCTCCTGCGCCTGGAGGTAACGCTCCAGGCTCTCGGCGGGGATGCGGACGAAGCGTTCACCCACCTGCACCGTCTCCAATTCGCCACGCCCGATCATGCGGGCCACGGTCTGGACGGATACGCCCAAGACCTCCGCTACCTCCGCACGGCTGAGGAGCGGCTTTTGCAAATGCGTGTGCATTTGCTACCTCCAATATGAAAAAATGCTGATGCTCGCCCTGATCCGGGCTGCGGTCGGGTGGCGTCTGCCGTGAGGGGCTTTGAGATAAAGCCTGTCCTAGATCGCTGATCCCGCTGGCGGGGGACTACGCCCCTCGCAGGGTCCGGCAAGCCGCCGTGGCAGTGGGAGGTAGTTGGAGATGGTTGAAGATAGTTGAAGATGGTTATGTAAGTATCATAGTCCCTCACGGAACACGGTTCAAGCCCGTGTCAAGAAAAATCTGAAAAAATTCGCCAAGGCAGAGGACCGCAATTATGGATTGAAATGAGGTATAATAGAGAGGGGGCGACGGCTTCAGCCCATCGCCCCAGGTTGCACCTATGTGCTTGCGCCGAGTAGCGAGTCCACGGAAAGAGCGTGGGACTACTCTGATCGCTCAACCCGGCGCAGTGTACCACATCCAGGCACCCGTCGTCAAACAGCGGGTGCCTGTGATTTGGGAGGGAGGAAATTGCGAGCCGTTGCCGCCCGCCCTGGAAATATGTCCGGCCTGGCGAATGCTCCCTTCCTCCCTACTCCACGCCACGCTCAGGCCGGGTCAATTCCCTCCCTCCCCCGTACCCACGCCACCTGACGGCGGGTTGTTGTTTTTTCTGTAGACGCTCCGGCCCACGCCAGGGCACGGAATTCCTACTGACATGGGCACGGAATCCGCCCGTTGCTATGGTTGAGGAAGAGCGGCTTGAGCGTCAGGCCGCAGAAAAACAGGTGTTTTTGCAAGGGCTGTGCTGTGCCGAGTGCCGCAGGCCCTTCTACATCAACCCGGTGCCGCCGGAACAGGCGGCGCAGTTCCTGCACGACCAGGAGGTGGACCTGTCGGCGAAGGGGAAGCGGTGAGCGAGAGCGGGATCCCGCTCCTCGTGTACGGGCGGGCTTCCCAACGCACGCGCCGGCTTGTTTCAGTCCAGTGCGATCCCGCAACTCTTTATCATCTCGCGCAGCCGTTCAATGTGCGCCTTCGCCGCCTCGCATTGTCCCGCGAGCGCATCGCGCTCGGTTCGCAGCGCTTCCAGCTGTTCCGTATCCAGGCGGGGCGCCTGATTGGCGGCGAGTTCGCCCCGCAAACCGGCGAGCTGCGCCTCCGCTGCCCGCAACGCGGCCGCCGCCTCGTCGGCCTCCTGCCGCAGCGCCCGTATCTGTTCCTCCAGGCGGGCGGCCTTCTCGCGGCGCGCCGCGCCTCCTGCTCAGCGGCGCCGCGCGCCTCCGCCAGCTCCCCCTCCAGG
Organism: uncultured Planctomycetaceae bacterium; assembly: GCA_963771935.1. Taxonomy (GTDB): domain Bacteria; phylum Planctomycetota; class Planctomycetia; order Gemmatales; family Gemmataceae; genus UBA4732. The sequence continues at coordinate 1,822,051 of CAVYVK010000011.1, forward strand.
CGGGCGACCTGGCCTCGGAGCGCCTCCGTCGTCGGGTCTGGCGCTGGGGGCGCGGTCGAAACGGGCGCCGGCGCCGGGCCTTCACATCGTTCACCGACGGCTGGAAGACGTGCTTGCAGTAGGGGCAGGCGACGCGCTTGCCAAGGAATCCGGCCGCCAGCCGGACTCTTTTGCGGCAGGCGGGGCAACGGACGTCATGATGCGTGGTCACGGGACGTTCTCGGGGCTTAAGAGCGCTGGATAAAGCATCATACCTTGGTCCCTGCCGTCGGGGAAGATGGGCGAGCGGCACGCGCCTTCAGAAGGGGCGCGCGATCAGCCGCCTTTCCCTCCCATCCATCGGCCCGGGTGGGACGAAAATGACCTCCTTACTTGACTGTGCTAGTTCAATTGTGCTATAAAACACTCGGCCCGTAAGGAGAATGGATGAATGATCACGCAGGAGTTGGCGCCCATTGCTAAGCGCCTGAAGGCATTACGTGAAATTGCGGGAATGTCCCAGCAGGCCCTTGCCGTATCCGCCGGCCTTAGCCTTTCGCTCGTTTCTCAAATCGAGCGGGGAAGCCGAGTCGATCCCCGAATGAGCACCCTCACCGCGCTCGCAACGGCGTTAGAGGTCACCTTGGATGAACTCGTGGGTAGGAATGGTCCAGCGCTTTCCCACGAAAAGATGGCTAGCCCGCGAACACGGCTGCCACGGTAGAGAGCCATTGGCTTGCTTGCGGTCAGGCTTTTGCCTGCGCCCAGAACCTTGGCCCAGCTCCGGTGTGAGAGAATCCCGAAATGAGCGTTCCGACCCACATGACCCCGCCGCTGAAATGGCACGGCGGGAAGCATTACCTCGCTTCCAGGATTGTGGGCCGGATGCCCCGCCACCTTCACTACGTCGAGCCCTACTTTGGCGGCGGTGCGGTCCTCCTGGCGCGTGACCCGAACGATCAGACCTTGTGGCATCCGTCTCACAAGGGCGTCTCGGAGGCGGCGAACGACGTCAACGGCCGCCTGGTGAATTTCTGGCAAGTCCTGAGAGGCGAGGAGAGCTTCCAGAAGTTCGTCCGAATGGCCCAGGCCATACCGCTCTCTCGCAAGGAATGGGAGGAAGCCCACAACCACGTCCCGACCAAGGAAGACCCGGTCGGGGATGCACTGGCGTTTTTCGTTGACTGCCGGCAGAGCAGGTCCGGGCTAATGAAGGGATTCACTCCGGTCACTCGCAGCCGTACCCGGCGCCGGATGAACGGCAACGTTTCCGAATGGCTGTCCGCCGTCGATGGTCTGCCCGACGTCCACGCCCGACTGTCCCGCGTACTCATAGAGAACATGCCGGCCATTGACATGATCCGACGGGAGGATGCACCCGAAACGCTGTTTTACTGTGATCCTCCGTACCTGCATGAAACCAGGCAAGCGACGACGGCCTACGCTTTTGAAATGACCGAGTCCGACCATCAGGAGTTGCTGGATGTGATATGCCAGTGCAAAGGGAAGGTGATGCTCTCAGGCTACCCATCCGAGCTGTATGATCGCAAGTTGGCAGACTGGACCAGATACACGTTTGATCTGCCAAACCACGCCGCCAATGGGAAAGAGAAGCGGCGAGAGACGGAAGTTCTCTGGTGCAACTTCTGACAGGCCGGCGCCCTCAGGCGGCGAGCCGCTGACGACTCAGAGTCTGACAACGCTGTTGGGCCGATTTCAGGGGATCCACCGATGGCCAAGAAGGGTCTGTTCCCGGAAGTCGAGCATATCATCAGCGTCATCAACACGGATGAGCGACAGGATATTGTCATCCTGATTATTCCGAGCCACTACAAGGAGAACAAGAAGGACAAGCCGTTGAAGGACCAAGAAGTCTGGGCCGGTGCCGCAATGGACCTGTTTGCCGACCTTTATCAGGGCGCAACAGCTTTCCAGACGTTCCAGGGTATCTACAAAGACGATGAGGGAGAGGTCCACCGTGACAAACCGATCCTGATTGAGGCCTATGTTGAGCGCTCAAAGTTGGTGGATGAGGCGACCTTGCAGCAGCTCCTCGCCTTTGCAAAGCGGATGGGCCGAGAGACTCGGCAGAAGGCAGTGGCCCTTATCATCAACGACGTATTCCACCTGATCACAAAATTCTGAGCCGCCCCAGACGGGGAGGTGGCGCCTGTGGACAAACTGAACCAGTACGCGATCAGCAAGATTCTGGGGAGCAAGATGATCCCCGTGAAACGGGCCCGGTTCGGCAACTTCGGCCTGCTCGAAACAACTGCCGAAGCCCTGCGGGCTCAACAGGCGTCCAGCCTGTCAAGAGAACCCACGCATTTCTCCTATAAGCAAGATCGTCTTGTAGTGCAGGCGTTCGAGGATGTCCGACAAGGAGCCGGCACGGACGCAATCCTATGGGACCGATCGCTGGCCCGCGCCTTCGCCCAGAGATGCCGTGACTTGGGGTTGGAGGCGTCCGATGCTTTCTTGAACCGCCGCCTGATCGCCATCCGCAAGAGCCTTCGGCGATACCAGAAGCATGGGATCTCCATCGCGCCTGCGACAAAGACCGAGACCCACCCCAGCATCGTCCCGCAGTACGCGCATGTCATCGAGTTCGCCCTCGTCCGGCTCCGCTACCGGTACGGGGCCTCCATCGACGACATCCTCCTCGATCCGGATTTGGGGGATAAGTTTGAGCATCTGGCCTCTGAACTGGCCCCCGGACTCCGCGAAGTGGACTTGCGGCTCGGAGCGCTATATATCCGGAAAACCCGCTATTTCGAGAAAAAGGAACTCGCCAAAATCGAAGGCCTCGACGTGAAAGTCGTCGAGAAGGCGTGGAGCAAACCAGTGAGTTTGGCGGTCGTGAATCCCGCCAACGTCCCGTCGTCGCCTGGCCTGATCGAACTGAAGGAAGGGGGTCGATACCTCTACATTTCTCGAAACGAGGACATCCGGCCGGCCGCTGAGCAGATGCGAACCGGGAAGGCTTTCGAGCTAGTAGCCAACGGCTTCTGGACTCCCCGCCTGGACGAAATCAGCTTCCAGTTTGCGACCGGAGGCAAGGTCGGGGGTATCGGCATCGGCGTATGGGAGAAGCGCTTGATTCGTGACCGGGAGCCGATCTTCAACTGGCCCATCCAGCAGCACGCAGCCTGACAGTCCAAGGGGCGCATGTCGAATGCCACATGAACGCCGCCCTCGACGGCGATTGGGAATGAGCCCGCACCGCAGCGCCCAATCAATTCCTGGCATCGCCCGATCGTCCTCGTTTCGCTCCGCCGGCCCTTACCCCACGCGACGACCTCCACGAACGCCTTGGCCGCCCCGTTCCTTAGTCCCCCGCCGTCGCGTGGGCGAACCCCTTCCCCTCCGCCTTCAGCCGGAACCCGTCGGAGAACGCCACCGTCCGCGGCGCGTCCGTCATATTGTAGACACAGTAGGTCCGCTTCTTACCCTCTTGGAAGACCGCATAAAGCGGATAATCGGCCGTCACGTCGGCGTCCACCCGGCCCAGCGCGTTCAGGCTGTCGATCCAGTGGACCGTGTTCGCCCGGCTGTTGCCGCCCTCGACCGGGAACCGATCCCCCGCCGCTTCGAGCTGCTTGATCGCGTCCGCCGGATCGTCCAGCGCCCGGTACATCCAAATGAGGTCCGCCCACGCCGTCCAGTTCACGCCGCCGTTCTCCTTCACCAGCGCGGCGTAGTTTTTCTCGACGTAATCGGGATGACGGCCGAGGTAGAGCGAGCCGCCCTGGATCGGCAGCCAGTTGATGCCGTGGACAAGCTCCGGCTTGGCGGAGAACCACGTGCCGTTGGCGCCCTTGCCGCCCCACACCATCGTCACCACCGACGGCGTATAGCCCTTCGGAAAGTTGTCGCCGTGCACGTCGAACCAGTATTCGTCGATCGCGTTCATCTCCGTCGTGTAGAGGTAGACGCCGAGATCGCGGAGGTCGGCGTCGCCGGTCGCCTCGCCCCACAGGATCAGGCCCGTCCAGGCGTTCATCGCCTCCGACGACGATTCCTGATTGTTGCCGTCGCCGAAGCGGGCGTGGCCGGACGCCCACGAATGGCCGGCGTAGGGGTCGAAGTTGCGCAGGAACGGGAACATCGCGTCCTTCCGGTCGAGATCGGCGATATCACGGATCAGCAATTTCACCATGCCGCCCCACTTCGCATCGGCGGCCCACGCCGGATCGCGGCGGGCAATTTCCGCCGCCGCCCGGAGGAAATAGCCGTAGTGGAAGTGGTGATCGTTCAGCTCCACGTCGGAGCCGTAAGCGGCCGGGTAGCCGATCAGCGTCCCCCAGTGGTCGTCGTAATAGAACAGTCCGCGCTCCTTGGGCTTGCCGTCCGCCGTCGTCGCGGTGAACCATTCCTCCAGCCGCTTCCGCAGACGGTCTTGGAGCGCCTGGGCGACGTCGTCCTGCCCGTACTGCTCGGCGATCGGGATCAACGAGGCGATCTTTCCCATCCATTTGCCGTCCGCATAGGTGTCGGCGATCCCCGGCGTTTTCGCGGCGACTTCTTCCTTCAGGTAGGCGGCCATCTTCTCCTTGTCCGCCCCGCCGACGTTGGGCAGGGCGGGCAGGACGCCGGGGAAGCGCATCGTCGTGCGGAACGACTTACCCTCCACCAGCTTCATCTTGCCGCGCACGGAGGCGTACTCGCCGTGAAAATGAAGCCCGTCGCCGGCGTTGCGCCACTGGTGCGGGTAGAGCGCGAACAGCGTGCCTTCCACGTCGCCTTCCCGCGGCGTCGTGTGAAAGGTGAACGTCGTCGTGACCGAGCTGGTCTTCGGGTCGTAGGACCAGTCCACGCGCGTGTCGGTGACATGGGAGTAAGCGTAGCGCTTGAAGAGGGCAAGCGTCGCTGCGGTGTCGTCGGGCAAGAGAGCCAGGGAGAAGTAGTGCTTCGCGTCCGAATGGTTCGTCAGCACCTTGCCCTTGAGGCCGTTCCAGGTCGATCCGGTCGGGCCGAACAGGCCGTAGTGCTTGCCGTGGATCGAGACGCCCAGCACCGGGCCGTTCTCGTCGCCGGACCAGACGCGCGGCGGCTGCGGGAAGGTCACGCGCGGATCGCCGCCCTCGTAGACGGCGTAGACGAACGGCGAACCGTGGCCGTAGGAGACGGTCATGGCCCGCTTGTCCGAGGCGAAGCGGGCGGAGACGAACCAGTCGCTGAAACCGTCCAGGCGGGCGTCGGGGAACTGGTCCTGGGCGGAATGGCCGAGGAGCAGGTCGTCGCCCGTTCCGGCCGGCATGGCTCCGAAGATGGCGTCGCGGTTGGCGGTGATCCCCGGGCCGGGATAGTAGACGCGCAGTCCGGCCGGCTCCGCCTGTACGGCCAGAGGATGCGGATATTGCCGCTCCGAATACTTCATCCAGGCAAGGGAACTCCACCAATCGTTGGTGGGCGTTTTGCCGACGATGTTTTCCGTCCGATAAATCGTGTCCGGCGGCGCCTTCGCTCCGGTGGGAAGCTCGGTCGTGTAGCTGCCCGCCCCGAGATGGACGATGGGATCGGCGGCGGGGACGCGGCCGATCCCTGGCAGGAAGAAGCAAACAAGCAGAGGCGCGGCGCACAGCGGTCGCATCGGCGGCTCCCGGCGGTGGGCGGCTGGGACCGGGTTACTTTATGATGCGGCGGGAGGATACGCCAACCGGCAGTCGCCTTGCTGTAGCCGCATCTCCTACCGGCCTTTGGTCGTCGCACGACTTCGGCTACAATTCCGGGGTTGTGGAGGGATTATCGTGAACGCCACGCATCGCAAAGCGCTGCGGCCCTACCAGGCCCGGTTGATTACCGACGTGTGCCGGTCTAGCGACGATGTCCTCGTCGAGCAGCCCACCGGCTCCGGCAAGACGATGCAGATCGTCACCCTCGTGGCGATGCAGCTCGGCCAGCGCTTCACCCATGCGGTCATCGCGGCCCCTCAGCAACAGATCGAAGAGGGCTTCACCGATCTCGACTATCGGTATGTAGGCTTCCCGGTTTGCCAGGGAGCGGCCGCACCGGACATCGAGGTCCCCGAACGCTTCATATGGGGAGCGCGGAACAGCAAACAGCTCAACTTGACGGGCCGGCTGATCGCCTACCTCCGCCAACCCGGTCCATGCGACCATGCGCTCGCCTGCACCCACGCCGCCTTGAACTGCCTGGACCCGGCAAGGCTGCCCACCGATCTTTCCGGAAAGGCCCTGTTCATTGACGAGGCGCATCACGCCTCGGCAGACGGATTGTCGGAGATCGTGACGGTCTGGCGGGAACGCGGCGGAAGACTCTACTTCTTCACCGCAACGCCCTACCGAGGCGACGGGCGAACCGTGGCGCTGGACGGCATGCGCCTGTACCGGCGCTCGCTGGCCGAACACATGGCGGAGGGCTTCGCCCCACGACATCTGGAAAGCGAGATCGTGGCCCTAGGGCACCGAGGCGACAAGGTCAGCGCCGGTCAGCTCACGGGTGAAGAGGAACCGCCGGACTGGGATGAGGTGGTCAACGCCGTCTGCCGCCGCTGGACCGAAGAAAGCCGGCCGAAAGCGATCGTGCGCATTCCACCCATGCGGGACGGCAGCGGCAGCCTGGTTTCCCGCCTAATCGGAGCGCTTCAATCGCAAGGGGCGCGGGTGCTGGACGCCACGGGAACCAGGATGGAGGACAAGAAGCGATTCCTGGCCGCGCTGAAGGTCGAGAAGAACCGATCGCACGCGGAATCCCGGTTCGACGTCGTGGTCGGCATCCAGCGGGTCATGGAAGGAACGGACTGGCCGGTGTGCAGCGCGGTCTACTGCGTGGGGATGCCCGGCTCCCTCAACACGGTCGTCCAGCTCCTGGGCCGGGCGATGCGGCCCAAGGGCGAGGACTACCCGGAACCGCACCGCGACCGGGCGCGACTGGTCTTCTTCGTCCCCTGCGGCGGCGGCGCCGCACTGCCCGAACTCTCCATCGACCACAGCCGCCACGCCCTGTTGACCTGCTGCTTCCTGGCGGACCATGAGGTCGGCCAGGAGTGGATCGTCCTGCGGGAAATCCGGCGCGGCATCGAGGCGGCGCTGGGATCGCCGGAGCAAAACCCGGCCGCCGCAGAGGCGGAGAACGACGCGGCGGCGCCGCTTGACCCAGAGGTGCGCGCCGAGGTGGAGCTGGTCCTGGCCGACGCCCGCGAACAGATCATCCGCCAAGGCCGTGAGTTGACGCTCGGCGATGTGGTGCAACAGGCCATGCAGGCGAGGAAAGACCTCCCGGAAAGCGCGTTCCGGCAAGTCGCCGTGGAGGTTCTCGCCGGGCAAGAGGGTGCCGACGGGGCAAGGGCGTGCGAGGCGGTGCGGCGGGAGGTCGCCCGGCGACTGCGCATCCGGCCGGAGATCAGGCAGGCGATGGAGGAGGCGTTCGCCGCCGTCCTCAGCGAGTTCCGGGACGCGACGCTCCAGAAGTCGGCGGTGCTGGAGAGCGTGGGGCGGCAGGTGCATGGGGTGACGGGCGGTCAGATGCGGGAGTTCGCCCAGCGGCTGCGGGATGCGGTGCCGAGGCCGTTGACGGAGGAGCAGATTCTGGCGTGGGCGGATGCGCACTATGAACAGACAGGAGAATGGCCGAACCAGAAGACAGGCTCGGTCCTTGAAGCACCCGGAGAAGAATGGGGCAACATCAATAGCATCCTGGGTCAAGGAGGGCGCGGCCTTCCTGGAGGGTCGTCTTTGGCCAAATTGCTTGCCGAGCACCGGGGAGTCCGGAATCGCATGGCGCTACAGGCTTTGAAGATCGACCAAATCCTTGCATGGGCTGACGCGCACCATCAGACCACGGGAAACTGGCCGACGAAGAGCACCGGCGAAGTCGAAGGCTTCCCCGATCTCTCATGGTCAGGAATCAATGCGGCCCTGAGCCGTGGACTTCGTGGCCTTCCTGGAAAAATCTCTCTGGCGAAACTGCTTGCTGAACATCGAGGAGTTCGGAACAAGAAAGATTTACCCCATCTGACAAAGAGTGAAATTCTCGCTTGGTCTGACACGCATTTTGCGCGTTTCGGCGAATGGCCAGGCCAAGACTCCGGTCGGGTTTGCGGAGCAACCGACATAACCTGGAAGGCGGTTCACGTGGCCTTGTGCAAAGGTATTCGCGGTCTGCCAGGCGGCTCGTCGCTTGCCAAGCTGCTCGCCGAATACCGCAGCGTGCGAAACCGGATGAACTTGCCATTCCTGACGGTCGCTCAGGTCTTGACTTGGGCCGACAAACACTACCAGCGCACAGGAGAGTGGCCGAAGGTCAAGTCTGGCCCTGTAGCGGGAAGGCCGGGAGAGACTTGGAACGGGATCGAGCAAGCCTTGAGAGACGGTAGGCGGCATGCCCGGCGGTTCGTCGCTGGGTAAACTGCTCGCTGAGCATCGTGATGTGCGCAACCCCAAGGATCTGCCACCTCTTGCCGTCGAACAGATTCTGACCTGGGCGAACAGGCACCGTGAACGCACAGGCGAGTGGCCTCGGCAATACTCTGGCCCTGTAGATGGAGAACCAGGCGAAACGTGGTCGGGGATCAATACAGCCTTGAGGAGAGGCTCACGCGGCCTGAAGGGGTATTCTTCCCTGGATGTCCTCATCAAAGCGCGTCGCAACTCTTCGACACAGTCCCAACAAGAAGGGAGGGAAATGAGCATATGACGGAGTACATGAAGCGGTATTACACGAAGGAAGAGGAATTCCTTGACCAGTTTCACATGGTCGCATACACCGCCGCGGACCTGATGGGTGATGATTGGCATCCCGCCCCGTCATGTAACGATAGCATGCGGAAACAAACGGCATACTTCCTCAGCACTGGCGAGCTTACCAGTCTCGTGTTCGATGGCGCGGCAGTGTATCACGACGAGAACGGCTTCTCATCGGCACAGGTCTTCCTGAAGTCCTCTAACCGCGTCGTTACTGTTCGGGTGAGGGAGGTGGACGGCAAGTGGGTTGCCGAAAAGCTACTTGATAAGCCAGTGACAAATGGCTGATGTAGACGGCTACCCGAAGGTGCCGAGGTCGGGAGGAACAAAGGGGTCGAGAAGCGATTAACCTACTGCCGACCCTTTTTGTGTTGTACTCTCGTTTCACTGCTCTGCAAAGTTCCGCAGCCGCCGGCCCAAGGCGACGCCGACTTGCTCGCTTAGATCGCCCCGCAGCTCGATCTTCCCGGCCTCCAGGTCAGCGACGGTTTCCCGCGGCACGCCGACTTTCTCGGCGAGCGCCGCGGGCGACAGCCCCGCCTCCAGCCGCACGGTCCGAATCCGTCCGCCGCTCCGCCGGGCGCACTCGGCATTGTCCGCGGGGTAAGAGCGGGGTAAGCTCAACTCAGGTCCCTTGGGGAGATCAGGCCATGCCTGCGACCGCCAGCTGGATTTCCAAGAAGCCGGATCGCTGCGGCGGCGACGCCTGCGTACGCGACACCCGGATCACCGTCTGGGGGCTGGCTGCCTACCGCCGTCTGGGCATGTCGGACGGCGAGATCATGCGGGCCGTGCAAGGAGTGACCCCCGCCGACCTGGAGGCCGCCTGGGAGTACGCCGCCGCACATCCGGAGGAAATCGACGAGGCCATCCGAGACAATGAGGAAGGCGCGGAGGGATTCGTGGAGTAACGGCGGATGCTGCTCTACGCCGATGAGGACTTCGCTTTACCCGTCGTTGCGGAGCTGCGGCGGCTTGGCCACGACGTGCTGACGGCGCAGCAGGACGGGCGGACCTCCATCCCGGATCCCGACATCCTTGCCCGCGCTCACGCCCTGGGCCGCGCCGTGCTGACGTACAACCGCCGACACTTCGAGCGCTTGCACCGCCAAGGGGCGGCGCATAGCGGCATCCTGTCCGCCACCCGCGACAGCAACTTCCTGCGTCTGGCGGCCCGCATCCATGTCCGGCTGGCCGGCGCATCTCCGAGCCGCTGGTGTATTCGCGTCAACCGGCCGCCTTCGCCCTGACGTCTTGGTGGAACCGATAAGGCTCGAAGAACCGCTGTCTTCCAGGATCACTCCACCGCAAAGTCTCGCAGCCGCCGGCCCAAGACGATGGCCACCTACTCGATCAAGTCACTCCGAGGTTCGATCTTCTCGGCCTCCAAATCAGCGACGGTTTCCTGCGGCACGCCGACTTTCGCGGCCAGCGCCGCAGCGGTCAGCCCCGCCTCCAACCGCATGGCCCGAATCCGTCCGCCGATCCGCGTCGCCGTTCATGGTGGCGTGGGAACGACCCAAATCACTTCAAGGATCGCCGGGTCCGTGTCCCGTACCACGAAGGACAAGAACTGAAGGCCGGCGCCGTTTACGTATGTGCGTGCATACCAGAAGCAATCCGGATGGCGGGGAGTTCGACTGGGCTGATAAAGCGACAGGTTCTGTGGCAGGTGGTTGTGCAGGTCAAACAGAATGAGCCCCAGGACGGGTCGAAATAAGGGGTTGCGAGACCGGAGCACCCTGGATACGTCGTCTACGACCCAAGGCTTCACGTTCACCGGATGCACGTTTACTCCTTAGGGAGCATAGAATGATCCAGTGGGGCGGCGCCCACCGACCGAAGCTTTGCAGCCACCTCATTCCAGGGGGGGTCGGGCGGCGCCGCAGACGCCGTTTTGTATAAATCGGCAGCCAGGTCACGGTAGCGCCGCACCTCCGCGGCGGCCTTCTCGGAGCCGGGCGGTGAGCCGTTCGCCTCGATGACCAGGAGCCGGTGGTCCGCCAGCCGGACGACGATATCGCACAGCGACGCGAGGTCGCTGCGGTCTATCCCCGATTCCTCCGCCGCTTTCCACGCGCCTTCCCACAGCAAGCGAACTGCCTCGGGGAACTGAAAACACGGCGGCGATTCTTGATGGTTCCCGTTGTTCGGCATGACAACAACCGCCTTTCGAGTACCCGACACCGCCACGCGTCGCCCAAGCCGTCGATTCCGCCGCAGACGAGGCCGATGGCGTCGTCAGCATATCATGGGCTGGCAGTAAAGGAAACGTGCAAGAGATCGGAAATGGCCGCAGGCGCCGTCGCCTTCCAGCATTACCCCTCCGCAAAGTCCGCAGCCGCCGGCCCAGCGAGACGGCGACCTGCGGCGTCACTCCACGAATCCTTCCTCGCCTTCCTCATTCTCGCGGATGGCGCGGTCGATTTCCTCGCGGTTGGCGGCGGCGTAATTCCAGGCGGCCTCCAGGTCGGCGGGAGTCAAACTCGGATAGGATGCCAGGATGTCGGCGTCGGACGCCTCCAGTCGGCGGTAGCCTACCAGTACCCAGACGGGAATGCGCGTCTCACGGACGCAGGCGTCCCCGCCGCACCGATCCGGCTTCTTGGAAATCCAACTGGCGGTCATGGTCATCGGTCGATCTCCTGCCAAGCCGTGTATACTCTACCCCTGCCTCTGTGCATGAACAATCCGTTTTCCTCAACCGTGAACGACCCACGAAGATGACGCCTCTCTCCGACCGCCAGAACGACGCCTTCGACAACCCCGCGAAGGCGGCCTGCCGCGAGGGCAATCTCCGCGTCCTGCGCGAGGCCGCGTACCTTCTCTGGGAGGATGGAGCACGAGCGCAACTGCGCTGCGACTGGTGCGAGCTGATGGGCGCCACCGGCTGGCGAACCATCGACCTCCTGGAACGCGAAGGCGTCCTGGCGCCCGGCGGCTTCGTCGGCGTCGATCTCGACCCCGCCCGAATCGATGGGTTCCGGCAGCGCCGGCCCGACCTGAAGTGGGTCGCCGGCAACCTGTACGAACGCCTGGAGGCGCCCGAGCTGGCCAACGTCGGCGTCCTCAACCTCGACGCCTACGGTGAGATCGGCGACCCGAATAGCATGGGAGACTTCCAGCTCATCCGCAGCCTGGCGTTACGCGGAGTGCAACGATTCGGCGAGTTCGCCTTGTTCTGGAACCAGGCACCTGGACTCCGTGGTGCGCCGGCGGAGCGACCGCGTCCAGGCGCTGCGCCGGCACGCCGAGATGGTTTGCCGGGCGCTCAAGGGTTGTCTGCCGCGCCGCGAACTACTTCCCGAGATGCTCCTGCCCAAACGCAGCGAGGAACAGATCGAGTCGGGGTTCGTCGGCGTGCTGGGCGCGTTCGAGATTTACCGCGGCAAGAGGAGAGGCCATCGCATGGCCAACCTGCGGCTGATCCTACGGTGATGAATGGGCGCGCCAGGCGGCGCGGGGCCGCACGGCAAAGCCTGGCCGCCGTCGCTTGTAGGGGCGCCGCACACCTCCTATGATTATTTCGCCATGCCTGACCCCGGCCGCCTTCTGACGACATTGCAGCGCGCCATCGACGCCTTCCGCGCGACGCCCGGACGGCGCGGCCGGCTCGTCGCGCTGGACGGCGCCGTCGACGTCCTCGCCTCCGGCGATCTGCACGGCAACGTCGAGAACTTTCGCCGCCTCCTCCAGAAGGCCGACCTGGCAGGCTGCCCCGGCCGGCATCTCGTCTTGCAAGAGGCCATCCACGGCCCGCTCCGCTATCCGGCCGGCGGCGACCGCTCGCACCAGCTGCTCGACCTGGTCGCCGCCCTCAAATGTCAGCACCCGCGCCAGGTGCATTTCCTGATCGGCAACCACGAGCTGGCTCAGGCCACCGACCGCCGCATTGCCAAAGATGACGTGGAGTTGAACGACCTCTTTATCCAGGGCGTGCGGACGGCCTATGGCGCTCGGGGCGACGAGGTCTACGCCGCCTACCTGCGGCTGATCGCCGCCGCCCCGCTGGCGCTGCGGACGCCCAACCGGGTCTTCCTCAGCCACAGCTTGCCGCCCGGCTCGCGCCTCGCGGAGTTCGACCCCGCCGCGCTGGAGCGCGACGAGTCCACCGATGCCGACTGCAAGCCGGGCGGCTCCGTCCACGCCCTCGTCTGGGGCCGCGACACCCGCGCGGAGACGGCGGCGGCCTTCCTGCACAAGGTGGACGCCGACCTGCTCGTGACGGGGCACGTCCCTTGCGACGCCGGCTTCGACGCCCCCAACGACCGCCAGCTGATTCTCGACAGCCTCGGCCATCCGGCCGCCTGCTGCCTCTTCCCCGCCGACCGCCCGCTGACGCACGCCCAATTGCTTCAATGTGTGAGCCTTTTGTGATCTCCCATGCCATGAACGCCGACTTGCCGACCGACCGACCGCCGCTGCCCGAAACGCCGCCGGACGCCCTCGGCCCGCCGATCCGCGAGCATGTCATCATCGACGACCGCACCTTCGTCATCGACCGGCCGAGCGATTCGGACAAGCTGCTGAACCACCCGGCGATCCACGCCGCCTTCGCGGCCGACGAATATCTCCCCTACTGGGCCGACCTGTGGCCGGCCGCGCGGATGCTGGCCAAGGCGATCCTGCGCGAGCCGTGGCGCTCGTTCCCAAACGGGAGTTTGGGAACGAGTGCGATCGGCCCACTGACGGCGCTGGAAATCGGCTGCGGCCTCGGCCTGCCCGGCGTCGCCGCCCTGGCGGCCGGACTGCGCGTCGTCTTCAGCGACTACGACGCCACCGCCCTCCGCTTCGCCGCCGACAACGCGCGGGCCAACGGCTTTTTCGATTTCGAGACGCTCCAGCTCGACTGGCGCTACCCGCCGCCGCGGCAGTTCCCCGTGCTGCTGGCGTCGGACCTGATTTACGAGGTCCGCAATATCGCACCTCTTGTGGCACTCATTCAGAAGGTGTTGCATCCAGACGGCTTCTGCCTGCTGACGGACCAGGACCGCGTGCCGTCGCACGTCTTGCGCGAGACGCTGGCGGCGGAGGGGCTGCCGTTCACGACGCAGGTGATGCGGGCCGGCGAACCGGGAGGGCGGCGCGTCAAGGGGACGCTGTATCGCATCAGGCGGCGCTGAATCAAACCAGCCCCGAGCGCCAGCGAGGGGACACCCGCGTCACGTCGCCTTCACCGTCGCCAAGATTTGCTGGATCTTGCCGAAGTCGGCGGGCTTGACCAGGTGGTGATCGAACCCCGCCTCCCGCGACCGCTGCCGATCCGCCTCCTGGCCGTACCCCGTCATGGCGACCAGCACAGTGTTCTTGAGCGCGGGTTGCCGACGCATTCGCTTGGCGACCTCAAACCCGTCGAGTCCCGGCAAGCCGATGTCCAGCAGCACCACCTCCGGCCGGTAGTCGAGGGCCGCTTCCAGTGCGGTCGGGCCGTCGTGGGCCGTCCGAACGTCATGCCCTAACGCCCGCAGCAACAGCGCCACACTCTCCGTCACATCCCGGTTGTCGTCCACGACCAGGATCCGACAGCCTTTTCCGGTCGGCGGGGCCGTTTCGGCGGAAGACGAGGACGACGGCGGCGGAGAAGCCGACGCCATCGGCAGACGCACGACGAACTCACTGCCGTGCCCCAATGCACTCGAAACGCCGACCGTCCCGCCGTGCATCTCCACCAGCCGTTGCACCAGGGCCAGCCCGATGCCCAACCCGCCTTGCGAACGGTCCAGCGATCGTTCCGCCTGCGTGAACAGGTCGAAAATGCGGGGCAGCAGCTCGGAGGCGATGCCGACGCCCGTGTCCCGCACCCGCAGCACTGCCATATCGCCCTCCTGCTCGACGGTCAACCAGATGCGGCCCCCTTCGTTGGTGTACTTGGCGGCGTTGGTGAGCAGGTTCACCACCACCTGTTCCAGCCGGGCGGCGTCGGCGTACAGCCAGATCGGTTCCGGCGGCAGCGACACCGTGAGTTCATGTCGGCGTTGGTCGATCAGCGGGCGGGCCGTCTCCACCGCTCGCTCCACGACGCCGCTCACGGCGACCCGCTCCTGGTGAAGGTGGATCCGGCCGGTCGTAATGCGAGAGATTTCCAGCAAGTCATTCACCAGATGGGACAGTTGCCCTACCTGGCGCTCGATGATGGTCCGCGCCTGCTGTTGGATGGGGTTCTCGCTGCCCTGTTCCAGACGGAGGAGATGCACGGCGTTCATGATGGGGGCGAGCGGATTGCGAAGCTCGTGCGACAGCATCGCCAGGAACTCGTCCTTGCGGCGGTGCATGTCCGCCGACGCTTCCGCCTGCAATTTCACTCGCTCCAACTGGCGGTGTGCGGTGATGTCCCGAATGTTGCACTGGATGACGGACTTGCTGTTCTCCTGATAGACGTTGCTGACGAACTCGACGTCCACCGATTGCCCGCTTCTGTTTTCGAGCGGCAGATGGTCGTAGCGGACGTGGCCTCGGTCGTGCAGCAGTCGATAAACGGCCCGGTTCGCCTCGGCGTCTTTGAACAAGCCAATCTGCCAGAGTTCCTTGTCCCTCAACTCGTCGTGCGAGTAGCCCAACAACTCCGACATGAAGGGGTTGGCGTCCGTGATCCTGCCGGTGCGGGCGTCGAGGATGAGGATGCCGTCTTTGGCCGTCTCGAAGAGACGCCGATACCGAAGTTCGTTCTCCTTCATCTGGGCTTCCGCCCGTTTGCGCTCGGTGACATCTTCGATGGCCAGGAGGATCAGTTCCGGCATACTATTCATCGGCACGAAGCGGCGGGCGTTGAGCAGCATGACCCTCCTGCCCAGCGTCGGAAAGTCGTGTTCGACCTCGAAGCCCTGGAAGGAATGATTGTGGGGGAGGATTTCTTCCAGCAAGGTCCGCAACTCAGGGATGTCCCACTGGCGGTTGCCCAGGTCGAAGAGACGGGCGTTTTCCGTATTCTCTTTGGAGACGTGGAAGGTCTGGTAGAAGGTCTGGTTCGCCGTCTGGATCCGCAAGTTCTTGTCCAGCACGATCAGCGACTCGCGCACGGTCGCAATGATGTTCTCGGCATAGGCAAGGGCGTCCTGCACCTTGAGTTCTTGCTGCCTGCGTTCGCTCACGTCACGAAACACCAGAACGACCCCGGCGACTTCGCCCTTGTCGTTGCGGATCGGGGCGGCGCTGTTGTCAATGGGTCGTTCCGTGCCGTCTTTCGAGATGAGCAGCGTGTGGTTCGCCAGACCGACGACCAAGCCTTCTCGCAAGGCTCGAACGGTCGGACTTTCAACCGGCTGGCGGCCCTTCTCGGCGATGATGCGGAACACGCTCTCCAGAGGAACGCCGGTCGCTTCCGCAAGCTTCCAGCCGGTCACGGACTCAGCCACCGGATTCAGGAAGGTGACGCCGCCGTTGACGTCGGCGGTAATCACCGCATCGCCAATGCTGGCGAGGGCGACGCGCCACCACGCCGATGGGAAGTGCGGTGATCCTTCCGGCGTCTGGCGCCGAGGCTCGGTCATACCCCGCCCCCGATTTTAGGTTCACTCACGCCCCCGCCTTGAACGGCGGGGCTACAGGCCAAAGCCCCGTGAACGGGGCTGAATCGTAGGGCAGCCCCGTTTACGGGGCTTCGGCTTGTAGGCCCGTGCTTCAGCACGGGCCTTCAGCACGGGCCGGGCTTTCAGTCGCGGACGGCGACGACCGCCGCCGCCTACGGTCCCCGGACGCGCGGGAACACCGCAGGCCGTCATTCCTGGATGCAAAGCGTTCGCCAAATTGAAGAACATACAAAGGAATCCCCCGTCTTGTCTGTCCGCTAGATGGCGGAAGGCAAGAACTCGCCAAGAATTGCGGCGGCGGAACTCGCCGCGACGCGCCTCATCACCTCCCTGCCGATCTGGGACGGCATAGCATTTGCCCGCTTCCTCTCGGGCGGTCGTCCCTTCCGCCGGGGCGGGAGCGAAGCAATGGCGCACGCCCATTTACGGTTAGAGAGGGGCGTTATGTCCGCACCTGCCACCCCCGGCCGGCTGGGGAACCGATTACTGAACCGCTTGTCGAGGAGCGAGTACAAGTCCTTGATTCGTTCGCAAAAGCCCGTCTTCCTGGCGCAAGGAGTGGAGGTCTACCGGCAAGACGGTCCCGGCAGTCTGCCCCACGTCTACTTCCCCTTCAGCGGGGTGATCTCCCTGACGGTCCTCATGGAGGACGGCGCCGAAGTCGAAACGGCGACCATCGGCAACGAGGGCATGATCGGCCTTCCCGTCGCTCTCGGCCTCGATTCCAGCCCGATCCGGGCGGTCGTCCAGGTTTCCGGCGAAGGCCTGCGCGTCCCCACACCCGACTTCTTGAAGGCGCTGAAGCCGAACGGGACGCTCGACGCTCTCGTGCGGCGCTACACCGCTTTTTCCCTGCGGTATGCGAGCCAGACAGTCGCCTGCAATCTGCTGCATTCGCTGGAAGAGCGCATGTGCCGCTGGCTGCTGATGACCCACGAACGGGTGGAGAAGGACGAGTTCTCGATCACCCACGAGTACCTGGCCGAGATGCTCGGCGTGCGCCGCCAGACGGTGTCGGTCGTCGCCGGGGCGTTGCAAACGGCGGGACTGCTCACCTATCGCCGAGGCGTCATCCGTATCATCAACCAGGCGGGGCTGGAAGCCGCCTGCTGCGAGTGCTACGGGGTCAGTACGGAGTTCTACGACCGCATCATGAAAAGTCCTTCCGTCAACTGATGAACCGGTCATGCTCCTCCTTGACGGAGCGGCGGCGCTCGCAAGAAGCGGGAGGCGCTCTACGCGCCTTTGCCGATCGCCCTTCCGCGGCGCTATTAAGATATTAAAGGGTCTTATTTACTCCGATGAACGCCAACCTGCCCGCCTTGCTCGGCGGAACGCCGATCCGCCCCGAAGGACCGCCGGACTGGCCTCCTCATGACGACGCCGTACGGGAGGCGCTTGCCGCCGCCTGGCGCGACGGCTCCTGGGGCAAGTATCAGGGCAGCGGCGTCGAGCGGCTGGAGCGGCGGCTGGCCGAGTTGCACGGCGTTCCCTTCGCCGCCGTCTGTTCCAGCGGCACGCTGGCTGTCGAGTTGGCCCTGCGCGCCCTCCAGGTCGGACCCGGCGACGAGGTCGTCCTGGCCGCCTACGACTATCCCGGCAACTTCCTCGCGGTCCACGCCGTCGGCGCCCGGCCGGTGCTGGCCGACGTACACCCGGACGACTGGAACCTCGACCTGGGTTCACTGACGGAGGCGCTCGGCCCCGCGGTGAAGGCCGTGATCGTGTCGCACCTGCACGGCGGGACAGCCCCCATGCGGGAGTTGACGGAGTTGGCATCGGCGCGAAACGTCGCCGTGATCGAGGACGCGGCCCAGGCGCCGGGGGCGATGGTGCGGGGCCGGCGCCGGGACGTGGGGCGACGTCGGCGTGCTGAGCTTCGGCGGCTCGAAGCTGCTGACGGCCGGCCGCGGCGGCGCCCTGTTGACCGGCCGGGCCGACGTGCATCAGCGGCTGCGGCTGCTCTTGCACCGGGCCGGAAATGTGCTTTATCCCCTCTCCGAACTCCAGGCCGCCGTCCTGGCGCCACAGCTCGATCGGCTCGACGAGTGCAACGCCCGCCGCCGCCGGGCCGTCGCCATCCTGGCGGAGAGTCTCGCCGACCTGCCCGGCCTTCGTGCCTTCCACGGCCGCACCGAGGGCGCGCCGTGCTATTACAAGGTCGGCTTTCAGTACGACGCCGAGCGTTTCGGCCTGCCGCGGGTGCGGTTCACGGCGGCGGTGCGAGCGGAGGGCGTCGCGCTGGACGAGGGTTTCCGCGCCCTGCACGTCGGCCGGTCGCCGGAGCGCTTCCGCCGCGTCGGTTCGCTGGCGGAGGCCGAGCGCGCCACGCCGGCGCCGTGGTGCTGCACCATCCCGTTCTTCTGGGATCGGATGAGGAGGTGAAACAAGTCGCGGCGGCGGTGCGGAAGGTCCACCGCTGGGCCGACCGCCTGGCGGCGCCGTGAAAAAAAGCCGGCCCCGTCCATGGGGGACGGGGCCGGCACTCCTTTGGGGAGAAGTAATCCCATTCCGCCGGAAGGCGTGAAGAATCAAGGACCGTATAGACGGTGGGATGAAGCAAGCGCCGTGCCAGGACGAGGGGGCTTCCGCCGGCGCCGCTGACGGCGGCGCAAGAGACTGACAGCTTAGAGCTTACGGCGGATGGGTGCGTTGCACCCTCCCGCCGCTTCCGCTGCCCGCGTTTCCGCTTCTTAACACGGCGCATCGCGCCGTTACGATTCGCGCCGGAATAGTTTCATCGGAGCCGCGACCGTAAGGGAGCGGTCTTCTCCCTACTCCCTTACGGTCGCGGCTCCGACACAGACTCGGGTTGGCAAGCCGTGCGGAATGCGCGCCTTAGCCGCCCTGTACCATCCGGCGTAGTACGCCGAGCACTTTTCCTGCATTATCGATGTAGTTCTCTCCAACATCCACCGTGACCGCCGTTCCGACGAGCTGAAGGGATTTCCACGCAGTGCCCGTGGTGGCGACGCCATAGACGGCTCGCGCCGGCGCCCCTCGCGTTCATTCACCAAATGGGCCGCGAACATGGCCGCGATGCACTGGCCCAGCCCGCTGAAGACGTTGTCGTTCTTGGCTTCCACAATCGCCACCAGCGGCCTTTCCAGCACCAGCTGCCGACCGGACATCGTCAGAAGGAAGTCGCAAATGCCGTTCAGGCCGCGCGCGGCGTCTCCCTCCAGCGGCACACCCGAGAATATGCCCAGCCGATCTCCGACCAGCCGCTTGAGTTCCAATAGCACCGGGGCGATGATGAACTCGGAACGCGCCTTTTCCGTGTTGATCGCCAGCGCCAGTTTCGTTCCAAAATCGAGATGGCTGTGAAACTCCGGCCGAATGGCGACGGGTTCCACGTTCGGGAACAAATCGGCTTCGATCATGGACAGACCCAGGTCATGAAGCACCTGGGGAAACGTAAAATCGCCGAACGCCATGGGAAACCCCGCTGAGAAGGGAATTGCCGCTGGACGATACGTTCGGGACCGAACGGCTATCCAAAAAGATACGCCGGCCGGAGCGCCTGGGCAAGCGCTCCGGCCGGCGGTTATCGGAGTCCGCGGACCTTACTTGTTGAACACGAACTCCTTGGTGTTCAGGAGCGCCCAGAGGATGTTCTCATAGGCGGCCTTCTTGTTGGCGGTGTTCTTGGCGATGTTGGCCAGCGCCAAGTCGCGCTGTTCCGGCGTCGGCTTGCGGCCCAGCGCCCACATGAACAGCTCGTCCACCTTACCGGCGTCCGGCCGCGGATCCTTTGCCACTTCCTCGGCCCGACCGCCCGACCGCGCCAGCTTGCCCTGGATCTCGTCCGAGTTCAGCAGGTGCAGCGCCTGGGCCAGGTTGGCCTCGCTCACCCGCTCACACTCGCACGCGCTGATCCGCTGCGGCCGACCGAACACGTCCAGGAAGTACGACGGGAACGACTCGTCCGGCAGCATGATCGCCCGCTTTGGTGCGAAGCGATCCGTCGGCAGGCCGTTGAACGTCGCGGGGCTGTCCGTCACCTGGTTCACTGCGTCGAACAGCACCTCCGCACTCATGCGGCGCGGATAATACCGAGCGTAATTCTGCTTATCGTGTTCGTTGAACTCGTTGGGCGTCGAGCTGAGCTGATACGTTCGGCTCTTGACGATCGTCTTGATCAGGTGCTTCAGACTGTAGTGGTTGTCCACCAGGTCCTTGGCCAGCGCGTCCAGCAGCTCGGGGTTGGACGGCGGGTTGGTCACGCGCATGTCGTCGAGCGGATCGACGATGCCGCGATTGAAGAAGTGGGCCCAGTAGCGGTTGGCCACGGCCCGCGCGAAGAACGGGTTGTCCGGGGCCGTCATCCAGTCCGCCAGCTTTTGACGCGGGTCGTCGTCCGGGCCGACCGTCATCGGCTGGCCGTCCAACGGCTTCATCACGGCCGGCTTGCCGGTTCGCTTGTTGATGACCGTGCCGCGCGGGAGGTTGAAGACGGCGTCCAGCACCACCGGCTGCTGCACGAACTCGCCGGGCACCGGGATCTTGCGCCGGCCGATGCGGCCGAAGTACGCGGCGATGCCCCAGTAGTCGTCCTGGCTCCACTTCTCATAGGGATGATGGTGGCACTGGGCGCACGCCAGACGCAGGCCGAGGAAGACCTGGGCCGTGTCGTCCACGAACTGCTGCGGCTCCTGCAGCTCCTTGTACCAGACCGTCGGCGGGCTGTTCACCTCGTCGCCGCTGGCGCCGAGGATCTCGTGCGCGAACTGATCGTAGGGCTTGTCGGTCGCCATCGCGTCCCGAATCCAGTCGTGGAACGCGAACGTGCCGCGCGCCCGGTCGGCCTGGCCGCGCCGCTTGACGCGCAGGATGTCGGCCCACTGGTTGGCGAAGTAGTAGCTGTATTCCGGCGAATCGACGAGCGCGTCGATCAGCCGGTCGCGCTTGGTCGGATCCTGATCGGCGACGAACTGCGTCACCTGGGCCGGCGTCGGCAGCGTGCCGGTCAGGTCGATCGAGACGCGGCGGATGAACTGCTCATCCGAACACAGCTCGGAGGGCACGAGGCCGAGTTCCTTCCACTTGGCCAAGGCGTACTGGTCCACCAGCGTTTTCGGCTCGAAAGCGTAGGCCGGGATCGGCACGCCGAGCGGCACGGTGGCGCGGAAGACGGTGACGTGCGACTGGTAGCGCACCATGACGGCGGCCTCGCCGCTCATTTGCAGCGTGCGAACCAGGCCGGCGCCGTCCACGACGGCGATCTCCTGGTCGTTGCTTTCGTACTGGGCGCGGCGCGTCACGTCCTCGATAGAGCCGTCGCTGTAGTGGGCGTAGACGGCGAACTGCTGCTTGTTGTTCCGCGTCAGGATGCGGTGGTCGGGGAAGACCGACAGGCCCGTCACGACCGGGTCGGTCGGCAGGCCGAAGGGCGTGCCGGCCGCGATCCAGCGGCGGATGAGGCGGTACTCGTCGGAGCCGACCTCCATGCGTTTGCCGCCGCCGTGGGCGATGCCGCCGGACGCCTTGAGCAGCAAGAGGCTGCCGTCCGGGGCGGCCGGGAAGACGCGGCGGCCGCGGGCCTCCTTGACGATGGCGTTGTAATCCAGTTCGGGGTCAAAGCCGAGCAGAGATATTTTGAATCCGTTTTGACCGCTGGCCTTGCCGTGGCAGCCGCCGGAGTTGCAGCCGAGCTTGGTGAAGATCGGCACGATCTGGTTGCCGAAGTTGATCGGCAGGTTGACGCCGACGTTGGCGGCCGTGACGGGGATGGTCAGGGTTTTGTCGCCGTAGGTCGCCTGGATGGTGGTGGCGCCGTTGCCGACCGGCAGGATGCGGCCGGCCGAGGAGATCTTGGCGACCTTCTCGTCGGCGACGGTGTACTGAACGTCGCCGGTGAGATCCTGGAGTCGGCCGCCGGCCAATCCGGCGGTGACGACGAGCTGCTGGGCGTCGTCGCCGTTTTGCAGGGCGATCTTTTCGGGCGAGACGGTGAACGTTTGGACGTCGGCGGGCTTGGGCAGGACCATCGGCTCCTGTTTCGGACCATCCTTGTCGCCGTAGAGGTCTGCGGCGAAGAGTCCGGCAGGCCAGGCGAAGGCCGCGGCGGCAAGCAGCGCGGCCAAGCGAAGGCGTGTCATGAAGTGGTTACCCCCCAAAAGTGGCGAGAAGCATCAGGCAGGATACTGGCAGGCAAAGAGCATTGTCGTCCACCGCATTCAAGAATGCAACACATTCCTGGACCGGGCGACGGAATTTCGGGGCTGGATTGACGCAAGGCTTCAACCGGCAATGGTTTCCGTCTTCAATCGAGAGGGACGATTCTTGCCGCGTCGCTGGTTTCAGCCGTCGGGCGCCGTCTTCACCCACCGCGCGGCTCCCATTTCAGGATCTGTTTATCGACCAACAGCCGCTCGCGGAGCTTGGCGTAGTCTACCTTTTGCACGCTCGTCTTGCCGTCGATGGCCAGCGCCGCCGCCGTCCCCGCCGACTGGCCGAGGATCATGTACACCGGCTCCATGCGGATCGAGCCGTAGCCGATGTGCGACGCCGACACGCAGACCGGCACGAGCAGGTTGCCGCATTCCTCCTCTTTCGGAACGATACTGCGATAACCGACCGGGTACGGCCGCGGCGTGGGGCCCTGCACGTCGCCCTCGTTGCGCACGGCGCCGTCCACGACGACGCGCTCGCAGTTGTGCGAATCCATGCCGTAGCTGGCGAGGCCGATGGGATCCTCCGCGATCCTATCGCCGGTGCAATTCTTCTCGGTCATCACGT
Source organism: uncultured Planctomycetaceae bacterium (assembly GCA_963771935.1). Taxonomy (GTDB): domain Bacteria; phylum Planctomycetota; class Planctomycetia; order Gemmatales; family Gemmataceae; genus UBA4732. The sequence continues at coordinate 1,845,002 of CAVYVK010000011.1, forward strand.
AATCCGAGATCATTCGCCGCCCCTCGCGGACGTACAACTCATGCGGCCAGCCGCCGGTCTCCGGGAACTCGCCCCGCGACAGGCCGAAGGCGCGAACCTTCGTCCGCAGCTCCTCCGGGACTTCCGGGTCGTTGGCCATGAACCACATCAACCCCTGCTGGTAGTTGACGTGGTCCTGGAAAATCTTTTCGCGCGTGGCGTAATCGGCCTCCGGCCACGCGTCGGCGGCGCCGATGTAGTCGGTGGAAAAGCCGCCGTTGTTGTTGCAGTCGCCGCGTTGGAGTTGAAACGGCATTGCCGGTTTGGGCTGCATTTTCAGGTAGCGCAGCAGCAGGGCGTAACGGTCGCGGTCGTAACCGGCCGGCTTCGGGAACGGCAGTCGATCCGAGGCGTCGGTCAGCCACGTGCGGAAGTTGTACGCCTGCACCTTCTTGTCGCCCTGCCCCACCGCGCCCGGCGGTGCTGCCGAGATCCCCCACAGCAGCCCGCTGTCCTTTTTGCCTTCCTCCTTATACGGATCGACTTTGACGGTGAAATTGTGGCCGGGCCGAAGAAAACGCCGTTGTGTTTCTCGCCGTACTTCGCGTCGCCCTCGCGGCCGACGGTGAAGGAGACGCCGGCCGCCGCCAGCAGATCGCCCTCGTAGGTCGCGTCCACGAAGACCGCCGCCCGGAAGGCGTCGCCGTTCTCGGCGCGGAGGACGGTGATGCGGCCGCCGTCCTTGCTCACGTCCTTGAGCCGGCGCTCGAAGTAGACCGGCACGCCGGCGTCCTTGAGCAGATCACGGAATGCCTTTTCCGCCTCGGAGGGCCGGAAGCCGCGCTGCTTGCCGACGCGGCGATAGAACTCCGCGGCCAGACCGCCGATCGAGGCCGCGTTGCCCACGTCGGTGGCGGTGAGGCCGCCCGAAGTCATGCCGCCGACGTGCCGGCCAAAGACGACCAGCACCGTCTTTTTTCCCATGCGGCCGGCCTGCACCGCGGCCATGACGCCGCCCGGCGTGCCGCCGTAGACGCACACGTCCGCCTCGACGGTCTGCGGTTCCTTGGCGGCCGGCACGGGATAGTAGTAGCGCAGTCCCGGCGCTTCGTCGTCGGCGGCGCGCGGGACGAAATCAGTCCGGCGGCGAAGAAGGCCAGCACGAGCGCGGCGAACCGTGCTTGGAAGCGAAAAGAGATCGGGATCATCAGCGGGTCGCTCCCGGAGGAGAGGGATAGTTCGGGGGACATTCTACGAAGAGGCCGGATGGAGTCGCGGCGCTGTGTGGATGCGGAAAGACCCAGATGGTAAGATGCCGGAGGGAGACAACGTGAGGAGGGGCGAAGTGGTATGGTCGATCCCGACGCCAAGGAAACAGCGCACGCGGCAGCACGTGATCGCCGACCAGAGCTTGAACTACGTCAGCGAGGGCGGATCATGACGAAGGTGACGTACCGTCGGATGGACAAGGTGTGGTCCTCGCTGGGATTCACGGTTCGGGTGGTAACGCTCGAGAACAAACTCCGCGTGTACGAACACGAGCAGTCGGGGGCCAGGCTCCCGCTGGCGTATCGCCCGGACAGCGACGCCGTTTTGCCGCACCACATGGCCGCTGTGCAGGGCACGCTGCGGGTGTACGGAATCGCCGATCCCCTGGATTTCGCGGTGGAGCTGCAGAAGGCGAGCTAACGATTTCCCTTCGTCGAGACTCGGAAGCCCTCACTTCACTTTTCCGGATCAATGCTCCGCAGTCGTCGGATAAAAGGGGTCGGGAGACGGTTTAATCGACTCCCGACTGCTTTCGCTCCCCTACCTTATTCGCCACGTGTGCGTAGTGCCATCGAAATCAGTACTGCCCTCGAGACCGTTTGGACCCGTGGAGCGACTGCCAGCTCGCGTCTCACCTCCTTCGCACGATACCGACTGACCATTCGCGTAACGAGCGCGCTCGGAATGCCAGCGGTAGAACGGCCTGTCGTCCTTCACTTTCAATCTGCCGCTTGGCGGAATATTAAATACCCACTCTCCGTTCTGCTCGACGAGGTCTACACCGTTGCTTGAATCCTTCACGATCTGGAATTCGCCCTTGAAGCCATTCGGCAAGATGAACAAGACTGGCTTGCCCGAATCGCTGCAGCCAGCCACGACGGTCAATAGGATGGACAAGCATTTTGAGGCGCGCATGAGTGGCTCGCCCTCATTTTATGTACCAGGCGCCGTGAGGTCGATTCAACCCCGTTTGGCAGGGTCTCCTGACCGTGCCAAACGGCCCGACCGAAGGCCTCCCTGCTTATCACTGCAGCCGCCGCTTCAGCTCCCGGCGATCCGCAGGTGACAGGTTGGCGAGGATGTCATCGAGGCTGAACAACTTCATCGCCTCCTTCTTCCCGGCCTGCTCGATGAAGCGCTCGAGCCCAATCTCGTCAAGGAGCCGCTTGACGCCGACCTACTCGACGACCCGCTCGACGCCCACCTGCTCGATGACCTGCTTCAGGCCCAGGTATTCAATCGCCGGCCGCAAGTCGATGTTCAGTTTCCGTCCCGCCGTTCGGGCCATGGCTTCGACCTCCTTCCACACTGCGGGGTGCAAGCTCGCCAGCCAGCCGGCGTAGCGCGCCTCCAACGCCGGTTGCTCCAGGACCAGCCGAGCCACCTGACGCTCCGTAGCCCGCGGCTCGCGGCCGACAAGGTGCAAGGGCAAACTGTCCTGCTCCACGGGCAAGTCGATGCTGCTCACCCAGAATAACAGACGCCCCAGCAGCCGGCAGCGCCATAAACCGGCGCCGAGCGAGTCCAGCGGTCCCAGCCTGGCCTCGGCGGCGCGCACAAAGCGACGACCCAAGCGGTTGGCCACGTACCAGAAAGGGACCTCCTCGGTCGCCACAGCGCCGCGGCCCTGCTGGGTCTGTTCTCCCCGCAGCCGGCGGTCGATCCCTAAACCCAGCTCGATCAGCAGGTCAATGTCCTCGCTGCGCGGAGAGACTGTCGGCCCTTTGAACTCCAGGATATTCCACGCAGTCAAATGGCGCCACAGACCCCGGAAGGGCGGCGTCCCCTCGGCGCTGCGCCGAAGCAAGACGAAATCGGCCTCGCGCGGCCGGTCGCCCACGGGCACAGTCGTCTGGACGTCAAAGTACCTTTCGACGACGGGGCGGAGCAGCTCCGCAAAAACCGGATGCCATTGTTTCATGACGGGGATGAGGGCCGTTGGCGCCCGCCATGTCAAGGACAGGCTGGGTGATGAAGTTCGTCAAAATCGGTTGGACCTTATCTCGTTCTCTCGTCCTCGAACTCCCGATCGGGAGTTCGAGGACGAGAGGGAAAGGCACTCCCTCCCGGTCGCGGCTCCAACGCTCACCGCCGCGGCCGCGGCGGCTGCGGCGCCTCCTGCGCCAGCACCTTCACCTCATTGCCGTTCTTGTCCAGGCACTGGAAGTCCAGCAGCTCGGCCGGCGCCCCGGCACGCCCTGGACGTGGATCTGGAGGACGCCGCCCTGTTCCAGCCGGGCGATCTCGCGCCGCTTCCGGTTGAGCAAATAGTCGGCCACGCCGGGCGCGACGCGCACCTCGATGTTCTGCACCTGCTCGCGGCACGCCGCCAGCTGCAACAGCCGCACCACGTCCAGGCTCATGCTCTCGCACGTCTTGACCTGGGCCATGCCGTGACAGTGCGGGCAGTCCTGGTAGACGCTCCGCTTCAGCGACTGCCGCGTCCGCTGCCGCGTCATCTCAATCAGACCGAAAGCGGAGGTCTTGAGGATCTTGGACCGCGCCCGGTCGCGCATCAGGGCGTCGCGGAAGGCGCGCTCCACGCCGGCCCGATGCGACAGGTTGCGCATGTCGATGAAGTCGTTGACGATGATGCCGGTCAGGTCGCGCAGCCGCAGCTGGCGGGCGATCTCCTTCGCCGCCTGCAGGTTCATCTGGTAAGCCGTCTCCTCGGCGTCCTGACGGTCAGCCCGGAAATTGCCGCTGTTGACGTCGATCGCCACCATCGCCTCGGTCTGCTCGATCACGATCGAGCCGCCGAACGGCAACGGCACCTTGCGCTGCTGGATCTTGTGGATCTCCTCCTCGATCCCGTACTTGTAGAACAGCGGCTCCTTGCCTTCGTACAGCTTCAACCGCGACGCGTAGCGCGGCATGACGATCTCGCAGAACTCCTTGGCGCGCTCGTAGGCCGCCGGGTCGTCGATCCAGACGGCGTCGATGTCGGCCGTGAAATTGTCGCGGATCGTCCGCGTAATCATATCGCTTTCTTGATAGATTTCGGCCGGCGCCGGCATCTTCTTGACGCGCCGCACCATGACCTGCCACAGCCGCGACAGGTAGGCCAGGTCGCGTTGCAGGTCTTTTTTGTTCTTGTCCATCGCGGCGGTGCGAAGGATGAAGCCGACGCCGCGCGGCGGCTTCAGCTCGCTGAACAGCTCGCGCATGCGGCGGCGGTGCTCGTCGTCCTCGATCTTGCGCGAGACGCGGATGCCGGTGATGTGCGGCATGATGACGAGGTAGCGGCCGGGGATGCTGAGGTACGTACTCAGCGTCGGCCCCTTGGTGCCGAGGCCCTCCTTGATGACGCGCACCAGCACTTCCTGGCCGCGCTTGAAGATGTCCTGGATGAGCGGCTTGTCGCGGCCCATGCCCGGCCGGCTGCCGCGTCCTCCGCCGCGGCGTTCGTCGCGCCGGCCGCCGCCGCGTCGATCGTCCCGTCCGACCCCCTCCGCGGCGGTCGTCACCGGCGGTCGTCGCGGCGGCCGCGGTCGTCGCGCCGGCCCTGCTCCCGAGGCGGAGGCGCCAGGGCCGCGTCCAGATCTTCCTCCAGACGCTCCTCGAAGTCGTCCACCGCCTCGACTGGCGCCGGCTCCGGCGCCGCCTCGACGCTTCGGGGCCGACGCCTCCGGCTCGCCCTCCTCCACCTCCAGCGCGTCCAGGTCGGCGGCGAGGTCGTCCTCGACGTTGCCGCGCGACACGGGCCGCTGGCGACCCGATCCCCGTCCTTCGCCGCGACCTCGCTCTCCCCTGCCTCTCTCGCCCCGGCCATGAGGGGCCTGCCGGCGGCTCCGGCGGCGTCCACTCCCTCGGTTGCGGCGCGGGCGGTTCGGGTTCCGGCTCCGGTTCCGGCTTACGGGCCGCCGGAGGCGGCGCAGCGGCCGGCTCGGAACGCGACGGGAAGAAGAACAGATCGTCGTCGTCCACGCCGCCGTGAGGAGCGTTCGAGCCGCCTGGCGAGGAACCCGCGTCTTCGCGGTCGGTCGTCCGCCGCTCGGCGGACTCCATCGGCCGCGACGGCGGCGGCTTCCTCCTCGGATTTCGCACTTTCGGCCGGCGTTTCCTCCGGTTTGGCGGCCTCTGCGGCCGCTTCACCGGCGCCGCGACGGCGGCGCGGCCCGCCGCGCGAACGGCGGCGGCCCTTGGCCGGCTCTTCCTCGATCTCGGTCCCCGGCGCGGCCGTCAGCGGCGACGGCCTCGGCCGGCGCCTCCGCCGCCGGTGTTTCGCGGTGCGGCCTCGGCGACGGACGCCTCGAAGCCTAAGGATGCCCGGCCTCGAATCCTTCCGGCGCATGGACCTCCTCGCGCCGCCTCCTCGATCGGCGACGCCGTCCTGCGGCGGCTGGCGCCGGTTCCTCCATCCGCGACCGATGCGGTCTTCCGCGTCCGCCGGCGCTGGTGTCGCGGTCGCGGTCCCGGTCCCGGTCCCGGTCTCTGCCCGCGGTCCCTGCCGCGGTCGCCGCGTCCCGATCCGCGGTCGCCGCGGTCGCGGCCTCCTTCCAGATGGCGGTAGTACGTCGGTTCCACGTCGGAGACGTGCAGGAAGCCGTTGCGGCCGACGCCGAAGTCCACGAACGCCGCCTGAATGCTCGGCTCGATGTTGACGATGCGGCCCTTGTAGATGTTGCCGACGTAGTTCTCGTGGCTGGTCCGTTCGACGTAGAGTTCTTCCAGGACGCCGTCTTCGAGGATGGCGATGCGGCACTCCTCGGGCTGGGCGACGTTGATGAGCATCTCTTTCTTCATGCGTTCCCTTCCGCAATTGAGGGTGGAATTTCATCCACCAGTTCGAGCCGGGACCGTTCCAGCACGGCGCCGGCTTCGAGTAAATCCGAAAGGCCGAGCGCGGCGAGCACCTCTTCGGGGCGCGCCGTGCCGGCGGGGGTCAGACACAGTTCCATTTCCAAGCTCGTGGCGGGGCCGCGTTTAGCCGCGACCCGATAGGGGAGCGCTCTCGCCGATGCGCTCCCCTATCGGGTCGCGGCTAAACGGCGTTTCATCACTCGTCACTCGAATGTTGAGCAACCACGGCCGCAAATCGACGCGGCGCGGAGCCGGCCGCGTGCGCTCCGCCCAGCATTCCGGGCGCGGCCAGCAACTCGGCCGCGCGGAGGGCGGCCGCCTCTTGTCGGTCTCGGCGGGCAGGGCGATCCGATACGTCAACGAATGCACCTGGGCGCCGGCCTTGAGTCGATGCGGCGCAGGCTGAGGATGTCCAAGCCGGGCGGCGCCTGGCGGACGAGGCGCTCGCGCACCTCCTCCGGCGGCAGGATTTCATCCAGCTCCAGCTCGACCACCTCTTCGCAGCCGATCACGCCCAGCGGCAGCGACAGCGCGAAGACCAGCCGCGGCTTGGGATGGAAGCCCTGCGACTGGCGCACCGGCAACGCGGCGCGGCGCAGCATCCGCTCGAAACAGCGCATCAGGTCGTGGTGGCTGAGCAGGCGCAGGGCGCCGTCCTTGCGGAAGCGGAGGCGCACCTTGTCGCGGGTGGGTGGAACGGCGGCGGGAAGGGGCGGGGCCAGGATCGGCGTCGGTTCGGGCGCCATGCGCAAGGCATCCCCTACGAAGGGGAACAGGCGCCCGAAGCCGGCGGCTCACGGGCCGCAACGGTCAGGACAACGTCCATCCGGAAAGGAGGAAGGAGGAATCCGCGATCAGGCTTTCCCTGCTGCCTAGGGCGAGCGGCCGGCGTAAGCCGGCTGGTGCAGCATCCTGTCGAGTGTGCAATACGACACCAGCCGGCTTACGCCGGCCGCTCGCCAGGAGGTAAGGAAGCCGCCGTCTTCTCGTTCATCCTTCATCCTTCAGCCATCATCCTTCGATGAGGGGAGGATGCGTCGGGTCTGTTCCCGCAAGTAATTGTTCACGTCCCGCGCCGTATCGAGGCGCAAGGCTTCGCGGGCGGTTTCGACCGCCGCGTCCAGCGTGGCGGAGCGGATGAGCTTCTTCACCTCGGGGATGCTGTGCGGCGCCACGCTCAGATGACGCAGGCCCAGTCCCAGCAGCAGCAGCGTATACAACGGCTCGCCGCTCATCTCGCCGCACACGGTGACGGCCGCGCCGTTCTTCCGGGCGGCCCGCACCACGGAGTCGATCAATCGCAGCACCGCCGGGTCGCCGGCGTTGTACAGGCCGGCCACCGCCTCGTTGTTGCGGTCGGCCGCCAGCGTGTATTGAATCAGATCGTTGGTGCCGATGGAAAAGAAATCCACCTCGCGGGCCAACGGCTCCGCCAGGATCGCCGCCGACGGCACTTCGATCATCGTCCCGACCGGCAGCTGGGCGTTGAACGCCACGCCCTCTTCTTCGAGGTCTTCCTTGACTTCGGCCAGGATCATCTTGCACTGGCGCAGCTCCAGCAGGGTGCTGATCATCGGGAACATCACGCGCACGTCCCCGAATGCGCTCGCCCTCAAGATGGCACGCAGTTGCGTTTTGAACAAGGCCAAATTCTGAAGACACAGCCGGATGCTCCGCAATCCCAGGAAGGGGTTGCGCTCCGGATGGGCGCCGGCGTGCGACGGAAACTTGTCGGCCCCCAGATCGACCGTGCGGATCACCAGCGGCCGTTGCGGCCCCAGCGCCTGCAGCGCCGCCTGGTACGCCTCCAGATGCTCCTCCTCGGTGGGGTCGGTCTGCTTGCCGAGATAGAGGAACTCGGTGCGGTACAGGCCGACACCCTCGGCGCCGCGGTCGAGGCAGTGGCGTGCATTCGCTGGGGAACTCGATGTTGCCGTAGAGGTGGACGCGCACGCCCTCACGGGTGACGGCCGGCAGGTCGCGCAGCTCGTGGAGCTTCGCCTCGTGACGGCGGAAGTTGCGGCGGGCGCGCTGGTACTGGGCCAGCGTCTCCTCGTCGGGGTCGATGATGAGCAGGCCCTGGTTGCCGTCCACGACGACGACGGCGCCGTCGGACACGTCGGCGGCGAACGGGCCGAGGCCGACCACGGCGGGGATCTCCAGCACGCCGGCCACGATGGCCGTGTGGCTGGTACGGCCGCCGGCCTCGGTGGCGAAGGCGTGGACGCGCTCGGGGATCGAGCGACGCCGTCTCGCTCGGCGTCAGGTCGTGGGCCAGCGCCACGACCGGCTCGCGCAGACGGCTGCAGCTGCTCGCGGCGCTGGCCGAGGAGACGACTGACGATGCGCTTTTCCAGGTCGGAAATGTCGGAAACGCGGCTGGCCAGGTGCCCGGCCTCGATGCTTTCCAGCGCCTGGGCGTAGCGGCGCATCACGCGATGGACGGCGTACTCGGCGGCGAAGGCCCGTTCGCGGATGAGGCCGTCCACGTCGCGCTGGAGGGCGGGGTCGGAGAGCATCAGGGCGTGGGCGCCGAAGATGGCGCCGTACTGGACGCCGAGCTTGGCGTTGACGGTGTCTTGCATCTCGCGGGTTTCGCGGGCGGCGTCTTCGAGCGCCTGGCGGACCCGTGCGATCTCGTCCTCGACCTGTTCCGGCTCGACGAAGCGCTGGGGAATGCGGAACCATTCGGTGTCCAGCACCAGGGCCGGCCCGATGGCGACGCCGGGAGAGACGGCGATTCCGCGTTTGATATCCATGTTCGGCTGCGGCTAAGAAGTCGATTCAAAACGTTCCCAACCAGCCCCGAGCGCCAGCGAGGGGTTTGCACTGACCCCCCTCGCTCGCGCTCGGGGCTGGTTTTGAAACCGCTCCCTAAACGGCCTCGTCTTTCTCTTCAAACTCCCCTTGCACCACCCGGTCCAGCACCGCGCGGAGCGCTTCGAGGGCTTCCTTGGCGTCCGTTCCTTCGACTTCCACGGTCAATTCGGTCCCCTGCGGGGCGTTCAGCAGCATGAGGTCCAGAATGCTCTTGCCGTTCACCTGGCGTCCGGGCCGCGACACCGTGACCTGGCACTGGAAGCGGGCGGCCGCCTCCGCGAAGGCGCCGCAGGGGCGCATGTGGAACCCCTGCCGGTTGGTCAAAACCAAACGATGCCGCAACGTGCAGCTGTCCATGGCATCTCGGAGAAAAGGCCGCCGAGCAGCGGCGCCCATCAGCGGTCGTACTTTTCCAGCAAGGCCCAGATCTCGTCGCGCGACTTGGCCGCGCGAAGCGCCTTGACGAAGTTGTCGTCGCGGAGGCAGCGGGAGACGTTTTCCAGGGCGCGGAGGTGGTCGCCGGGCCGGTCCTGGGGCGAGATCAGCAGCACGAAGACCTGGACGGGTTCGCCGTCCAGGCTCTCGAAGCTGACGCCGTCGTGCGAGACGGCGACGGTGCCGATGAGCCGCTCGACGCTGGTGTGCTTGGTGTGCGGGATGGCGACGCCGCGGCCGATGCCGGTCGAGCCGAGCAGCTCGCGCTTGAGAATGGCCCGCACCACGTCGTCGAGGTCGGTTTCGCGGAAGCAGCCGGCGCCGCGCAGGCTGGACGCCATTTCGCGGATCACCCCTTCCTTGTTGACGGCGGCCAGATCGGGGATGATGGCTTCGCGCACCACGAAGTCAGACATACGCATGATTCTGATCCTCCGTCACTGGTCGGTGGTTTCCTCGGCCTCCAAGCCCTCGTCCACGCGCCCGGCGGCGGGCGTGCGTCGATGGTCCTGGATCTTTTCCTTGTAGCGGCGCAGCTGGCCCTCGATTTTGTCCACCGCCAGGTCCACGGCGGCAAGCAGGTCGGCGTGGTGCTCACGGGCGACGAGGTCATGCTTGTGTTCGGCCTGGACGACGAGTTCGGCCATCTTGACTTCCTTCTTCTCGAACGTCGCCTTGAGGTCCACGGTGACCTCGATCATGGTCAGGCGCTCGAAGAAGTGCAGCAGTTTTTCCGCCTTGTCGTGGATCAACTGCTGCGTGGCCTCATTCAGGTGCCCATGCCGCACGGCGATCTTGATTTGCACGAACGCAACTCCTTGAGGGCGCCGGCGGGCGCTCCGGCGAGGCCTCGGTCGGAATGGACGCAATTGTAGCGGGCGGGCGACGGTTCTTCAACGGCGAGCGGGGTTGCGTCAGCGCCCCGAGTTCGATGCGCTCTCCGAAACGATGCGCCCTCGGGGCGCTGACGCAACCCCGCTCGCCTTACACGACCGTCCACCGCTGTTCGCGGTGGCTTTTCAGGATGGCGTCGCACAGCACGATGGAATGGTGCCCGTCGGCGAAGGTCGGGTAGAGCGGCTTGGCGGAGAAGTCGCCCTTGTCGATGTGTTCGTAAAACGATCGGAAACAGTTCTTGAAGGCGTCGGGGAAGCCCTCATTGTGGCCGCCCGGATAGGTGCAGAAGCGCCGCGCCAGGTCCGACAGCAACGACGGATCGCGGATCAGCGACTCGTTGGCTTTGGTGCGGTGGCCGACACGGATTTCGTTGGGCGCTTCGCTGTTCCAGGCGAGGGAACACTTGCCGCCGGCGATCTCGTAACGGAGGCAGTTCTTTCGCCCGGCCGTCACCTGCGAGACGTGCAGCGTGCCCCGGGCGCCGCCCTTGAAGCGGAACAGCACGGCGCCGTAGTCCTCCGTGCTTATCGGGACCGGCTCGTGTTCCATCGGCGCTTGCGTCTTGCCGGTGTAGGTCTGCACCTCGCCCTTGGGGCGCTTGCGGACGGGATGGACCGTTTGCAGGTCCGCAAACACCGCTTCCACCTCCAGGCCGGTGATCGACGTGATCAGGTCCATCCAGTGGGTGCCGACGTCGGAGATGGCGCGCAGCTCGCCGCCCTGCTCCACCAGAACGCGCCAGTTGTAGTCGGTGTCGTAGTAGAGCCAGTCCTGGGTGTAGCTGCCGTTGACGTGGTAGATTTCGCCCACGTCGCCGCGGCGCACCATGTCGCGCGCTTCCAGGTTGAGCGGGTAGAAGCGGACGTTGTAGCAGACGGCCGCCGCCTGCTTTTTGCCCTTGGCCAGCTCCACCAGCTCGGCCGACTCCTTCGAGTTCATCGCCAGCGGTTTCTCGCACAGGACGTGCTTGCCGGCCAGCAGCGCCTTCTTGGCTAGCGGGTAATGCAGCACGTTGGGAACAGCCAGATGAACGGCGTGAACGTCCTTGTCGCCCAGCACCTCATCAATGCTCTTGTACGCTTTCGGCAGGCCGAGCTTTTCGCGGGCCGAGTTCGATTCCCGGTCATCGACGCCGAGGATGCCGGCGACCGTGACGCCCAGGCGCCGCAGCGCCTCGACGTGGACGGGGCCGATGAAGCCGGCGCCGACCACTGCCGTTCGGATTTGATGCAGCATGATGTCGTCTCCCTTGGTAATCAAATGATGAACGATGAATGATGAACGATGAATGATGAATCGTCTTGATTCATCATTCATCGTTCATCGTTCATCATTCCGAAGCGACAGCCACTTGCCGTTCTCGTGCGCGCTGGCGACGCATTGGGTGATGAAGTTCATGCCCTCCACGCCGTCGCTGATGTTGGGGTAGAGGCTGTGGGCGGCGTCCACCTTCTGGCCGGCGGCCCGGCGCACCATATCGTCGAAGGCGGCGTTGTAGACGTTGGCGAACGCCTCGAAAAACGCCTCCGGATGGCCGCTCGGCAGCCGGCACGAGCCTTTCGCCGTCGGCGTCATGTAGGCCGCATTGGGGTCGCGCGAGTAGATCTGATGCGGCTTACCGCCGGAGCGGACGAGCATCTGGTTCGGCTCCTCCTGATGCCATTCCAGCGACGCCTTCGTGCCGTCAACCTCGATCCACAGGTCGTTTTCCCGCCCATGCGAGATCTGCGATGCGGTGACCGTGCCGAGCGCCCCGTTGGTGTAGGTGATGACAGCCGTGCCGTAATCCTCCAGCTCGCGGTTGGGGACGAAGGTTCGGAAGTGGCACGAAATCTGGTCGGGCATCAGGCCGGTGATGAAACGGCCGAGGTTGTAGGCGTGGGTGCCGATGTCGCCGAAGCAGCCGGCGGCGCCGGAACGCTTGGGGTCGGTTCGCCAGCCGGCCTGCTTCTCCAACATGCCGCCGCGCTCCTGCCGGGTGCTGAGCCAGCCCTGGATGTACGAGGCGCGAACCGCCTTGATCTCGCCGAATTCGCCGGCCTTGACCATGTCGCGGGCCTGGCGCACCAGCGGATAGCCGGTGTAGTTGTGGGTGACGCCGAAGACGACGCCGCTTTTGGCCACGACCTTGGCCAGCTCCTCGGCCTGGGCGAGGTCGAAGGTCATCGGCTTGTCGCACATGACGTTGAAGCCGGCCTCGGCGAAGGCTTTGGCAATCTCAAAATGGGTATTGTTCGGCGTGGCGACGGAAACGAAGTCGATGCGCTGGTCGGCCGGCAGTTTCTTTTCGCCCTCGACCATCTCCTTGTAGGAGCCGTAGGCGCGTTCGGGGCGAATGTCGTAGTCGGCGGCGGAGGCCTTGGACTTGGCGGGGTCGGCCGACAGGGCGCCGGCGACGAGGGCGGCGCGGTGGTCCATGACGGCGGCGATGCTGTGGACGCGGCCGATGAAGGAGCCACGGCCGCCGCCGACCAGGCCCATGCGGAGCTTGCGGTTCAAGGGTGCGTTGACGCCCATGCCATGCTGTCCTTTCGTGATGATCCGGGAGGGAACGTCTGGTGTCCGTTGTAGGCGCGGGGCAAGGGCGTGGCGCGTGGCCCTGACCGTTTGGCCCTGACGGATTGGGGAGCGCGACGACTGTGTTCACCATTGGAACGCCGGCCGTCTGTTACAGTACCTCCAAGCGGACGCCGCCTGGAACGCTCCCGCAGCAGGAGGAACTCATGTCTCCCCGTTCGTCCGTCGTCTGGCTGGCCCTTGTCGCCGGCGCCGTCGCCGCGGCAGCCCGCGGCGACCCTCCAGCCGCCGACAAGGGGAGCGCAGACCTCTACGGCGACCCGCTGCCGGAAGGTGCGGTCCTCCGCCTGGGCACGGTTCGGCTGCGGTCGTCTGCGTCGCTCCTGCTCATCCCATCCGACGGTCGAACCCTCATCACCCTCGAGGACGAAAGCAGGACCGTCAAACGGTGGAACGCGGAAGACGGCGCCCTGCGGGAAACCTTCCCCTTGCCGACCTCGTATTCGTTGCCGGAAGCGTTTTCGCCGGATGGAAAGCGCTACGTCAACGGCGACGGCGCAAGTGGGGTGATCGTCCGTGACGTCGCCTCGGGGACACGCTAGGTCGTCTCCCGACGGGCATTTGCCATCAAGCCGCCTTCTCGCCGGACGGCGAAACGCTTGCCACCTGGTCCGGGAACGATAGCCCGATCCGCGTGTGGAACGTGCGCCGCGGTACGGAGCGCGTTTGCAGTGAAAAGAAATACCAGGCGTTTGACGTCACTTTTTCTCCCGACGGCTCGCGGCTGGTCGCGTCGGAACACGGCGCCGTGGTCTGCCTGGATACGACGACGGGGAAGGAAATCTGGCGGACCCAAGAGCGAGTGATGCAAGCCGTTTTATCGCCCGACGGCAGTGTTGTCGCCGTGCAGACCTTTCCCGAAACGCGGGCCGATGGCCGAAGGTTTGTAGAAGGACCTTGTGAGATCCGGATTCTAAACGTCGCCGACGGCAAGCCGACCGATCGCAAGCCGCTGCCCTGTCCGTCGGGCCGGATCGGATTGCAATACCGTTCGGACGGCGGCGCCTTGGCCTGGCGCACGCCCACGGAAATCGTGATCTGGGACCTCGAGACGGGCAAGGCGCAGCGAACCCTGACGGTTCAGGATGATGAGTATCGGAACCGGCCGTTCGCTCTCGCACCGGACGGCAAGACGCTGACAGCGCTGGTCGGCCGCACCTTGCACCGCTGGGGCCCGTCCACCGGCAAGGATCTCTATCCCGACGTGAGCGGGCGCGGCCACAACGCCCCCGTCGTGGCCGTTGCGTGGTCGCCCGACGGGCGACGCATCGCCACGATGAGCCAGGGCTTCGAGGCCAGCCTGTGCCTCTGGGACGCGGCGACGGGGCGACTGCTGCGCACCCTGCCCGCGTCGGAGGGTTGGTGGCGCGACTGCCATTGGCTTACTTTCACGCCGGACGGCGCCCGGCTTCTTGCGGCGGGCGGCGCTCCAGGGGTTTCACCCCTGGCTATGGACCGCCGCCCCTCCGGGGCGAAGACGGTTGGCCAGACAGAGCCTAGAACGGCCTTGGCTCATCGCCGTCGAACCAGGCCTGGGGAGGCGCCGATGTTTGGACGAGGCGGTCCCAGTTCTGTTGGGCGGCCAGGCGCTCGGCTTCCTGTCGCGCCAGTACGTCCTGCAACAATTCCAGATATTCCAGAGGGACTACCGCCGCCAGATCCGCTCCGCCGCGGCGTACGATGACGAACCGCCGGTCGGCCGCGACGCGGCTGAGGACGTCGGTGTATTCCTCGCTCGCTTGCGGTTCGTCCACGTGACCGGGAGTCAACACCGGCAATGTCATGATTAACGCTCCTTTGGTGCAAGTGGGTCAGCCCGCTCGCTCCATCGGCGGGCGACGCCGTCCTCATTGTACGAGGGCCGTACCGCGCCCGCACCGGGGCGTTGACACGCCCCGCTCGCCGATCCACAATGGACGCTCCTATGCCAAAGCCACTATCCCGAATCCGAATCACCGCGGCCCTCGCGCTCGTCGTGTGCGCGGCGTCCGCCCGATCGGAGGATGAACCCGCCTCCGCCGTGACGCCGCGCGAAGTCCTCGCCGGCCTCCAGGCCTTCTTCCACAAGACCGCGCTGCCGGACGGCTCGTTCCGTCCCGGCGTCGATCCCGACTACAAGGGCATGTCCGACAGCGCCCTCAGCGACATGGCGCCGCTGACCTACGCCGTTGTGCTGCACAAGACGTTCGGCTGGGATCTGCCCGACGAGCAGAAAACCACGGCGAATCTGCTAGCGCCAGAGGGAGGACGGCGCCTTTTATCACATCCGTGGGACCGGCGACCCCAACGCGCCGCTGACGCGCGTCTACAACACCACGCAAGGCGTCGTCGCCCTGCACGCCCTCGGCGTCAAGCCCAAATACGATCCGCTTCCGGTGTTCGAGCAAGCCCTGAACGGCGACTACAAGAAATTGCCGCTGTATACGACCAGCTTCTTCCCGCTGGCTTACCAGTGCTGCGGCAAGACGTTCCCGCCGGAGCAGGACAAGAAGCTCCGCGCCCTCATGCCCCAGGCCGACGACGGCTACCTGGACGACCACGTCGCCTCCACGTTCCACCTCGTCCACTATTACCGGCTGATGGGCGTGGCGACGCCGAAGGCCGACGCCATCGTGACGCGCGTCCTGCACGACCAGAAGGCCGACGGCAGCTGGATGCTCAATCCCCTGGCCCGCGATCGACACGCCACGTTCGACGCCCTGTTCTGCCTGGCGCAGCTCGGCGGCGACAAACCGGAGGTGAAAAAGGCGATCGACCGGGCGGCCGCGTGGGCGCTGTCGTGCCGCAACGCCGACGGCGGCTTCGGCCACTATCCCGGCAGTCCGTCGGACGCCGACGCGACCTATTTTCAGGTCGGCATCCTCGTCATGGCCGGCTTCCTGAAGCCGGCCGATTCCCTGAAGGAGCCGCAACTGCTATCCTGGGGCCATGTCTTTCCGCGGCCCTGAGTCCGGGGACAGCCGCCCCGTCACCCGCTCCCGCGCCAGCTGCGCCAGCAAATCCTCCGCCTGTCCGCGCGTCAGCCCGTCCGCCAGCCGCAGCGGCAAACGTCCCACCCGTTTCTCCGCCTCCTCCGGCCCCACGCCGTGCAGCGTCCGCACAAGTCCGGCCAGCCACGCCCGCGCCGGCGGAGGGATCTGCGTCGCCTCCACCGCGCAGTCCCGCGGCGGAAGTCGTCGGTGCAAGAGATTATCCAGGTCGGAAAACGCGATGATCGCCGCCAAACGGTCGCCGGCCGCCAGCCGCGCCGACAGCGCCGGGTTCGGCGGTTCGCCCTTCGCCGGTCGCAGGGCGATCGGCAATAGCCGGTAGTCCACGGCCACGGCCCGCACCGACTCGCCGGTCAGCGCCGGGTCTTTCTCCTGCACCACCAGATCGATCACCGCAAACAGCCGATCCCGCACCGAGAAGATGCTCTGCACCCGATCGCCGTACAGCCGGGCCAGGAAGGCCGGCGCCGCCAGGCCGGGCTGCGACACCGCCAGTCGAATGTTGGCCGCCTCGCGCATCACCCGGGCCAGCTGCGGGTCGGTCACCAGCGGGACCACCCGCTGCTTCGGGTTCAGCTCGCGCACCAGCAGCGCCGCCTCGATGTTGTCCAGGTCGTGGTTCGTGGCGGCGACCACGGCGCGGGCCGTGGCGACGTGGGCGTGCCGCAGCACCTGCGCCACCGTCATGTCGCCGACGATCACCGCCGCCCCCAATCGGCGGGCCGTCGCCACGAAGCGGTTGTCGGCGGCCACCTCGATCACCACGGGCCGATGACCCTGCTGCACCAGCTCCTCCACCACGCGGAAGCCGACCGGACTAAGTCCGCAGACAACGATATGGCCGCCGTCCGGGATGCGCCGCACCTCCAGGGCGCCGCGCAGCCGGCGCGCAGCAGGTAGTTGGTGACGATGGCCGTGAATACGCCGGTCAGCGCGGCCCCGGCGATGCGCAGGAAGCTGATGTAAAATCGCATCCATTCCGAATCGCCGAGGTCGCCTTCATGAAACTCCCCCACCGTGGCCATGACGCCGACCGTGCGCAGCAGCGCGGCCCCGATGCTGAGCCGGCCGCCGGCGCTGGAGTGCAGCAGCAGCGTGCTGCCGGCCAGCACCAGCAGCAGCACCAGGGTGCAAATCAGGACGGCCCGGTCGATCTGGCCCATCGTTCCCCAGGTCATGCGGCCCAGGCGGCGCAGCCAGCCGGCCCAGCGCAGGTGCGGCGCCTCGCCCTCGCCGCCCACCGCCATCAGCTCCGCCACGACGCCCGGCTCGCCGCACACCACCAGCCGATCGCCCACCTCCAGCGGAGTTTCCGGGTCCACTTCCAGCAGAAAGCGCGGCGCCCCCTGGGCCGGCAGGTGGGCCAGCGCCAGGGCGTCGCGGTGGCTGAAGGCCGAGGCGAGGGGCCGGCCGCGCAGCTCGCTGCCGGCGTGGACGGTCAGCTCCGCGACCTGGCGGCGGTCCACGGCGTGGCCTTCGAGGCGGAAGGCGCCGAGCGCCTGGCCGGTCAGCGCGGTCAGGGCCACGATTGGCGCGGTCAAATTCGACGTGCTGAGGGCGAAGACGTTGTGGACGGCGCCGCCGAGCCGTTGGAGGAGGTTGTCGTTGAACATGCGCACCACCACGCGAACTTCCGGGGCGAGGGCCCGAACCGTGAGCGCGGTGGTGACGTTGAGAAGATCGTCGTTGGTCAGCACGAGGACGCCGTCGCAGTCGGCGACGCCGGCCGCCTCCAGCAAGTCGCGCCGCCGGCAGTCGCCCGGAATCAGACGGGCGCCGAGCAGGCGCGGATCGTCGGGCCGGCAGACATTGTCCACCACCACGACCGGCAGGCCGGCCTCTCGCAGCGTCTCCAGGACGCGCGCCCCATCCGGCCCAGGCCGCACAGCACGATCGGACGTTTCATGGAAGCTCCATCAGGCGGAAATGATGAATGATGAACGATGAATGATAAATCAAGAACTCTTGAAATTCATCATTCATCATTCATCATTCATCATTCATCGTTCAGCTCGGCGGCTTGCGTCGCCGCGGGCCGATGGGTAGGGTGAGGAGGGGATCGCCGTCCCGTCCCGAGGCGCACCATGGACCTCGACGCCCAGGTATGCTACTGCTTCCACGTGACGCGCCGCAAGCTGGTGAACTTCATCCGGCGCGAGCGGCCGCGCGTGCCGAGCCAGCTGGCGGAGTGCGGCGGCGCCGGCACCGGCTGCGGCTGGTGCATTCCCTTCCTGAAGCAGCTGCACCGGCAAGCCGTCGAAGGCGGCGAGACGACGGAGCTGGAGCAGATGACGCCGGCTGAGTACGAGCGCCGACGCGCGGCCTACGTCCGCGCCGGCAAGGGCACGCCCCCGCCCGGCGCGACGCCGCTGCCGCCGGAAGGGCCGACATGAAATCCGTCAATAGATGTCCTGAATAGGCGAATTAGCGGAGGACGAGGCGCGCACCGGGCTGAGCGCGAACGGCCCCTTCCAGTGTTCGCCGATGGACCACGTTCCGTGGATCGTCCCTTCACCGTCGTAGCGGCCGCGGTAGAGGACGCGGTGTCTGCCGAGATATTGCTTGACCAGGACGACGTTGCCTTCGTCGTCGTAGGTCCCGCGGAAGGTGAAACGGTCGATGACGTCGCGGCCCTCGCCGTCGATGACGCCGCCGGAGAAGCGCAGGATGAAGTCGGTCATCGGCTGACGGCCGAAGGCGGCCTGTTCCCAGTAGCCGCGCCAGACGCCGGAGGGGTACATTGAAGCGAACTCCGAACGATTACGACATCCCTCTAAACTACGGGAGGGAGGCCTGTCCACCGCCGGCGCGGACCCAGAACCAATCGGCGTCCCCGCCGTACTCCGCCAGACGCAGCAAAGGCAATCCTATCATCCCCTTGAAATCGGAGTGACTCGCTGCGGCGGCCACGGCGACGGCGTCGCTGGCGTATCCCAACACTGCCTGCGTCAGCCCAAGTTCGGGCGTGGCGAGTTGCAACCAGCCGCCTTGCAACAACCCGAAGTTGGTATGTACGTCGGGCCCGTCACGAATCTTGAGTCGGGCCATGTCCTGCTGACCAAGAATGACCGCGCAAGGATTGCCCGTGTCGGCGAGAAACTCTCGTTCCAGAGTGGAACCGTCGGGCGCCGCAAGGCGCAGCCGAATCCAGGGGCGCGACGGCGATCCCTTATAGGGGTTTTTCTGTTCGGATAGGGCGGCCGTCGTCATGCTTGGCCCGCGGAGAAAATAACGGCGTTTTCCGGATATTCCATGCCAGCCTGAACGACCAGGGCCTCAGTCGAGTCCTTCCCGACGGCCATGAGTCGGGAGCGGAGCTCGTCGAACCCGTCCGCGTCGGCGACGATCTGGCCGCCCACAATGGCCACGAAGCGGCCCGGCTTGTAGGCGCGAGCGATGGCGTCTTTCAGACGATGGTAAGCGGCGTGATTCGCCGCGCGCTCTTGCTGCATCGTTCCACCTCTCACAGGGTTGTCGGCGCCATTATATCTTGGCCACGCACCCGGTGCAGTCCCGCCGTGATGCGAAACCGAAATTGCCCCCGGCGGGGCGGCCGCCGAGGGCAGGTTGACGTCCAGGTGCGTTTCGGGCTGGATTCACTGTCGCCCCGTCGGCAGGTCCAGCACCTTCCGCCAGGCCTCCGCGGTCGGCGCCGCGTCCTTTCCGGTCAGTTCCCGAAGCGCGCCGAGGGCGGCGGCCTGATAGGCGGAAGGCCGTCCCGGCTCCCGCTTGTCGAGCTTCTCCCGATACTCCGCCGCCTCCGTTTCCGACACGGGCCGCGTCCGCACCAGGAAATCGAAGCGCTGCATCTCCGGCCACGGGCTGGGGTCGTCCACCGGCTGCATCAGGGAGAAGTCCTGCCGCAGGTACGTCACGTCGATGCGGGCGAGGAGGTCCGGCGACGACGACTGGTAGCCGTTGACGGGCGAGCTCAGGGCTTCCGTCGGCAGCGGGATGGGGGCCTTCAGGGTGTCCGCCAACACGCCGTCCGTGTTGCCGGGCGAGTGGCAGAGCAGGCAGTTGCGGGCGTGGTTGACGCGGACCAGTTCGCGCACCACGAGGGCCGGCTTGTCGTCGATGGTCTGGGACGCCGGGCGCGCGGGTCCGGCTCGTCCAGCAGAGCGACCAGCTGCGGGGCCAGGTCGTTGCGTCCCAGTTTGGCCACGGCCTCGGCCGCACGCCGCGCCACGTCCGGCCAGGGGTAGCGAAGACCCTTCTCCAGGATGTCCGTGTAATCGCGCTCACGGCGGACCTGGAGCGCGTCCACCGCCGCCTGCCGGACCTCGTCCTCGGCGGAGAAGATGGCCAGCCGAGCGAGCACCGGGTCGCCTCGGCGTGCGGAACGCCGCTGAGGTACTTGACCAGTCCCAGCCGCAGGTCCGGCGATTCGGGGGCGAGGATTTGCATCAGGGCCGCGACACGGGCCAGGGCGACGTCTTCCCGCCGGCCCCGGTCGATCTCCGACGCGCCTTGATCCTGCTGTTCACAAAGCGCCGCGAACTGCTGCCAGAAGGCGGCGGCGCGGTCGTGTTCGCCTCCGGGCTGGCCGGTCCTGGGGTCCGGCGCCGAGACTGCGACTTGCCCGGGCTGGCCGGTCTGGGAACTCGGCGCCGAGACTGCGACTTGCAGCGCCTGACGGACCAAGCCGACCGCGAGGGTGAATTGCCGGTTGCGCTCGCCGCGGGTCCGGCAGGCGTCGCCCATGGCGAAGGGCAGGCCGTCCAGATCGGGCCGGTCGTTGCGCAGGGCTTGCAGGAACCCGTCGGCCTTCTTGCCGTTGAGGAAGTTGATGGCGGCGAGCATGTGGGCCGTGTTCTGCGCGACCTCGCCCGGCGGGAGGTCCTTTGCGGGGGCGGTCTGGAAATCCAGTTCCGGGACGGACGCCAGGTTGTCGGCGGGACCACGTCGGTCGGTCGCCTTGACCTTCGGCGGCGTCGGCAGCAGGTCCTTCAAGGGGGTCTTGGGATCGATCGTGATCGGGGGACGCTGCGGTTGCTGCACTAGCTGGGGCGGCGGCCGCATGGACGACCCCAGCCCCGGCCCCTCGAACCCCATCGGAGGCAGCGGCGACGGCGGGGGGACCGTGGGCGGTACGGGCTGCGGTTGCGGCCCCGTCACCGGACTGGTCGGCTGCGGCGGCTGGGCGCGCAGGCCGTTCGACACGGACCAGACGGTCACGCAAAGGGCCATGAGGAGCGCAAGAGGCGTGAGTGCGGTGCAGGCGTTACGGGGGCCGCATGAACCGCGGCGTGTGCGATGGACCATGACCAGTCCCTCCTGGAGTGATGGGGGTGGATTGTAATCGCTCGCCGGGCGCGGCCGCAAGCCGACTGGGCCGCCCCGGTTCCCGGCCCGTCACCGCATAGGTGCGGCGCGGCCGGACTCCTATTCAGACGATTGCGGGGGCCGGAGGGTTTGGCAGAGCCTCAGTTCGTCCTATAGGACAAACGGAGACACTACCGAAGGTTTGGGTGTGCCTCTCGATTTTGGACCTGGCCCGGCCCGCCGTGAACGGCGGGCCTACAGGCCGAAGCCCGGTCAACCGGGCTGCCCGGGATTTCAGCCCCGTTTACGGGGCTTCGGCCTGTAGGCCCGTGCTTCAGCACGGGCCGGCTTGCCGACGACCCCTCCAAAATCGAGAGGGGCGCCCGAAGGTTTGGTCGGCGCTGACGGCCGCGTGTGATGGGGAAGAACCGTTCAAATTCCGGACGCGACGGCGTCCGCCGCTTCAGCGACGGCCGGCGCGACGGCCGCCGGCTGTGTCGGCAGCCAGACCTCGAAGCGCGAGCCGCGGCCCGGCTCCGACTGCACCTCGACGCGGCCGCCGCCGCCCTCCACGATCTGCCGCACCACCGCCAGGCCCAGGCCGGTGCCGCGCTCTTTCGTCGAAAAGAAGGGTTCAAATATCCGTGATTTGACCTCGTCCGGAATGCCGCAGCCGTCGTCGGCCACCGCCAGCCGCACCCACGGAGCGGTTGAATCGCCGGGGTCGGCCACCGTCTCCGCCCACACCCGCAGCCGGCCGCCGTCGGGCATGGCGTCGCGGGCGTTCAGACACAGGTTCATCAGCACCTGCTGCAGCTGCGTCTCGTCGATCGGCACGAGCAGCTCGCCGTCGCCCAGCGACGCCTCCACGCGCACGGCCGGCGGCAACGCCCCGTACAGCAGGTCCAGCGTGCGCCGAGCCGCCTTGTTGACCTCGGCCCGCCGCGCCGTCGTTCGCTGCAGCCGGCTGAAGGCCAGGAGCTGGCCGGCCAGGCTCGCCGCCTGTTCGCCGGTCGCGGCGATGCGCCGCAAATCCCCATGCGCCGGGTGGTCCGGCGGTAAGCTGCCGTGCGCCACGTCCGTCAGGGACAGCACCACGGTCAGCAGGTTGTTGAAGTCGTGGGCGACGCCGCTCGACAGGCGGCCGATCAGCTCCAGCCGCTGCGACCGCTGCAAGTCCTGCTCCAGCTGGCGCTCGCGCGTCACGTCCACCATCAGCGCCGTCGTCCCGATCACGGCGCCGCCTTGCCGCCGCGGCTGGATCATCGCGAACGCCGTTTTCACCGATCCGTCCTTGGCGTTATAACGGTATTCCATGCGGCTCGGCCGGCCGGCGAGGGCCTCGATTGCGGCGGCGTTGACGCGCGGCAGGTCGTCCGGGTGGATGAAGTGCGCCCACGCCGACGGCGCGGCGATTTCCTCTATCTCGAATCCGGTTACGGCGCGCACGGCCGGGTTGACGTACTCGACGCGCATCTCCCGGTCGGCCTGCACCAGCATCAGCGGCATCGCCTCGATCAGCCCGCGATATTTCTCCTCCGACAGGCGCAAAACCTCCTGGGCGCGGCGGTAGGCCGTGACGTCGGACAGGGTCGTCACCACGCCGGCCGTCGCGGCGCCGCCGGTCAGCGGCATGGCGTTGACGAGGAGCCAGCGCGGCTCCGGGCCGCCCGCGACCGGCAGCAGCCCCAGCATGAAGTTCCGCACCGGCCGGCCCGTGCGCAGCACCACCTGGACCGGGTGTTCGTCGTCGGGCAGGGCGGAGCCGTCCTCGCGCAGGCCAGGACCAGGACGCGCCAGCGGCGCCGCCCGCATCTGCTCCGGCGTGCGCCGGAACAGGGCGCAGGCGGCGGCGTTGCAATCGACGACGACCTGGTTGCGGTCCTGGACGATCAGCCCCTCGCCCATCGTCTCGACGACCGTGCGCAGCCGGCCCTCGGTGTCGCGTCGGGCGGCCTCGGCTTTGTGCAGCGCCGTCAGGTCCTCCAGCACCCACACGGCGGCGTCGGTCGGACCCCGCCCGTCGAGGCGAACCGGCGCCGCCCAGGTCACCAGCGGCACGCGCCGGCCGTCGGCCTGGTGGACGACGATGTCGTCGCGCATGGCCGTGGCGCCGCGGCGCAGAGCCTGGAAGACGGGCAGTTCCTCCACGGGATAGGGCGATCCATCGGATCGGTGCAGGTGGTAGACCTGGGACAGGCGCTCCAGGCCGGCCGCAGGCTCCTCGCGCCGGCCGAGCAGCTGGCGGGCGCGGTTGTTGACCAGGATCGGATGGCCCGTCGGCCCCTGCACGAAGAAGACGCCGGCCGGCAGATTGGCCACCAGCGCCTGAAACATGCTCGTGGTGCGGCGCAGGTCCACCGCCAGCGCCCGCTGTTCCGTCACCTCCGTCACGACGCCGTCCCAGCCGGACAGGCGGCCCTCCGCGTCGAAGTGCGGCGCCAGCACGTCGCGGACCCAGCGCGGGCCGGTCGGCGTGCGGGCCGCGCCGCCCTTGTCGGCGGCGTCGGCCGGCGAGGCGAGACGGTATTCGCACACCACCGGCTCCTTCTGCCGGTTCAGCTGCGCCAGGGCGGCCCGGACCACCTCGCGGTCGTCCGAATGGACGCGATCGAGCCAGCGGCGGTGGTCGCCGAGCAGCTGTTCGGGCGGACAGCCGAGCAGGGCGCAGCTGGCGTCGCTGACCAGGGTCACCTCGGTGGCGGGGCGGACGCCAGCCAGAATGCGGCCGCTATAGACGACGGCCGGCACGTGGGTGACGACCTGGCGGTAGCGCATTTCATTGATGCGCAGCCAGCCGGCCGCGGCCGCCGCCAGCAGACCGGCGCCGACCAGCGCCAGCAGGTTGCCCTGGATGAGGAGGGCGTAGGGAGGCGGCAGGGGGGACAGAGGGGTGAGGAAGCACAACGGCAGGGCCGCGGCGAGGCTGGCCGTCAGCACGCCGCCGCGCTGGCCCTGGCGCAGGCTCGCCCAGACGACGAGCAGCAACGGCGCCCCCCACGGCTGCCAGCCCTCCAGCACCTGACGGCCGTAGGTGCAGACCAGCACCAGGGCGAGAAGGCCGGCCCCCAGCGCCAGGCCCGCGATCTCGATGGCGTCGCCGCGCGTCAGCCGGTCGGCCCCGGCATGGCCGACGACCATGGTCGGCTTTTCGGACACCACTTCCGGGCGGACCAGCCCCCGCCGCACCAACCACGGCGTCGCGGCGGTCAGCAGCGGCGGCGCGAGGGTCAGCAGGCCGAGCGACTGGCCGAGCCAGGTCTGCGCCATCAGCGCTCCGAAATCGGACCATCGGGCCGCGGCCGCGCAGGCCAGGCCGGCGCGGGCGCCGGCGAACGCCGCGGCCGCCGCCCCCGGCACGATCAGGATGAACACGACGGCCGAGCGCGGGTCGCCGAGCGCGCGGGCGCCGCCCAGCCGCCGGTAGGCCCACCAGGCCGCCAGCACCTCCGCCGTCCCCAGCAGGGCGTCGCCGAAGGCGAGGGTCGGAGGATACGTATCGAATTTACCCGGAAAGAGCGCGACGACGAGAAGCGCCTGGAGCGCGGCGGTCAGCCCGGCCGCGAGGACCAGCCAGCCGGCGCACGGCCCGAACCAGGCGATGAGGACCAGACCCAGGCCGGCGGCCGGCGCCCAGGGTCCGTGGAAGTCGGCCCAGACGGTCGGGTTGGTCGCGTGCAACAGGACCAGCGCGGACGCCGCCAGAAGCGCGAAAAGGCGGCGTGAAGGAGGGGCCAAGCCATCGCCGCGGACGGCGGCGAGCGGGCCGAACGGCGAGGGCGTCGGCCGAACGGTGATCGAATCGGATTCGGGAAGTGGCGCCATCCGCATGGTCGTTCCGGCGTCTCTCTGCTCCGCTGTAGGGGTTCCCCGCGGGCGCGTCAACCCGTCGGCCGCGGCGTCTCTCGGATGGGAGAGGAGCCACCCGTAAGACCCCGCGGTTGACGAAGACGAGTCAAACTAGCTTAGTTCACTCCTGACGCCGTCTCAAGCGCCAGAGAAAATTTGAGGGTTTTTCAAGAAGTTCTTTTTTTTATTGCACGAGGCGCGTCGGCCGCATCCACGGGACAGAAGGGTGGTTTGGTGCGAGAATGGCATGGCCGGCGCCTTGCGCGAGGAGCACGAGGGGCAAATAGCTCTGGATACTTTGCACGAAAGCGACTGATCCATGTCCGCTCCCCAACATCCTGAATCAACACGCGCCAACTCCGTCGGCGATGTCCTCGCCGGATACCTCCAGGCGGTGGAACGGGGCGAGAACCCGGATCGGCCCGCCCTCCTCGCCGCTCATCCCAAGTTCGCCGACGAGCTGGCCGCCTACTTCGCCGACCTCGACCGCATGAACCGGCCGTCGGCGCCCCTGCACCCAGGCGATGAGAACGTGACGGCTGGTCTGGACGAGAACCGCGGCGGCCTTCTCTCCGTCGTCCGCTCTTTCGGCGACTACGAGCTGGAGGCCGAGATCGCGCGGGGCGGCATGGGGGTGGTGTATCGAGCAAGGCAGAAGAGCCTGAACCGTACCGTCGCCGTGAAGATGATCCTGTCCGGCCAGCTGGCGTCCGACGCCGACGTGACCCGGTTCCGTACCGAGGCGGAAGCAGCCGGCAACCTGGACCACCCGAACATCCTCCCTATCTACGAGGTCGGGGAGTATGAAGGGCAGCAGTATTTCAGCATGAAACTCGTGACGGGCGGGAACCTGTCCGGCCGGGCGGCGGAGCTGGTCGTCCGGCCGCGGGAGGCGGCCGCGCTGGTCGCCCGGATCGCGCGGGCCGTCCACTTCGCCCATCAACGGGGCATCCTGCACCGCGACCTGAAGCCGGCCAACGTCCTCCTCGACCCGGACGGCACGCCGTACGTCACCGATTTCGGGCTGGCCAAGCGGACGGAAGGAGACTCCGGAGTGACACGAACCGGGGCGGTGGTCGGCACGCCGAGCTACATGCCGCCGGAGCAAGCGCGGGCGGAAAAGCAGCTCACCACCGCGGCCGACGTCTACTCCCTCGGGGCGATCCTGTACGAGCTGCTCACCGGACGGCCGCCGTTCCAGGCCGGGACGGTGTTCGACACCATCATGCAAGTATTGGAAAAGGAGCCGGACCACCCACGGACGTTCAACCCGCGGGCCGACCGAGACCTGTCCGCGATCGCGCTGCGGTGCTTGCAAAAAGCGCCGGAGGCCCGGTACGAGTCGGCCGCGGCGCTGGCCGACGACCTGGACCGCTGGCTCAACGGCGAGCCGACGAAGGCGCGGCCGCCGAGCCTGGCGGGACAGGCATGGCGGTGGCTGCGGCGGAACACGGCGGCGGCCGTGACCGTCGCGGCCCTGGGCCTGACATGGGGGGGCAGCGTGGGGATGGTGTTGATCGCGATGGATGCAAGTTTCCCGCCGCTGCTAATGCTGGCCGAAGGCACTGGCCCACTCAATCCGCTGGGGTGGGCGGATCGGCTGCTCCAGTTTCCGGCGGCTCGCTACGGCGTCATCGCGGCGGCCCTCGGGCTGACGCTGACCTTCGGCTGGCTCTTACGGGCTGGGACGAGATCGAGGAGTCTCCGGGCCGCCTTGGGCTTCGCCGCCACCGCCGGACTGTTGGCTACACTGGTCGGGTTCCTGTTCCTCGGCCCAGTGGCGGCCAGCACATCGTACATCGAACTCCACCCGCTCCTGGAGGATGGCCTCGGTCCCGCCATACGGACGCGACCGGACGGAACACTGAACACTTTGGACCCGGACCTAGCGTATCTGGTCCGGTTCATGCCTCCCGACAAGCGGGACCTGAATTACCCCGAGGCTCCCCGCGACGTGGAGACCATGTTCTTGTACGCTCGTAACGCGAACCGGTTGTACAGCGCTTCCTTTGGAATCTGGGTGGGGCAACTGATCACGATGCTTTTCTTTGTAGGTTTGAGCCTGGCGAGCACGTGGGCGGTCGAGGCGCCGGCGCGCTCAGGGCGCCGGCTGTTTGCCCGTCTGTTCTGCTACGCGGAGCTGTACCTTCTCACGGGAGTGCTTTTGCTCTACGGAATTGTCCTGTTCATGCTATGGATCTGGAGCGGGCAAGTGAATGTTACGGGAATACCGTGGGGGTTGTTCCTCGGGTTCCTGGCCGTCCTGGCGGGGCTGGCCGTGACGGCCCACGTCGGCGTTTCCCGCCGCTGGCATCCGCTGGCTCGGGTTGGTCTGTACATGCTTTGGGCCGGACTCATCGCCGTGATGCTGTGGTTTGGCAAGTTGCTGTAAATCAAACGGCGCCCAACGGGTGCCGTTCACCCCTGCTCGATCGCCCGGCCGGACTGGTCGGCCTTGCGGAACTCGTCCACCTTCTTGTGCAGCGTGTTGCGGTTGATGCCGAGCCGGCCGGCCGCCTTGACCTGGATGTCGTCGCACGCCTGCAACACCTGTTCGATCAGCTCGCGCTCGACGGCGCCGACGATGCGCCGATCCAGCTCGCCGTCCGGCAGCGACTCGACGCCGAGCCGCACCAGCTGGCGGATGAGGCTTTGCAGGTCGCCGCCGTCACGGGCGCGGAGCGGCCGCCACGGCGCGATCGAAACGCCCCGGCGGCGCCTAGCAGGTCGGAGCGCAACGGCCCGCCGTCGGCCAGCACCACCGCCCGCGCCAGGTAGTTTTCCAGCTCGCGGACGTTGCCCGGCCAATCGTGGTCCAGCAGCATGTCGAGGAAGTCGCGCGTCAGCTCCGGCGGGTCGCGGCGGTTCTCCTCGCAGTGGCGCTCCAGGAAGTATTGCGCCAGCGCCGGCACGTCCTCGCGCCGCTCGCGCAGCGGCGGCAGGTAAATCGGCACCACGTTGAGGCGGTAATAGAGGTCGTCGCGGAACCGGCCGGCCGCGACCTCGTCCTCCAGGTACTGGTTGGCGGCGGCCACGACGCGGATGTCCACGGTGCGCGTCTTGTGGTCGCCGACGCGCTCGTACTGCTTCTCCTGAAGGACGCGCAGCACCTTGACCTGGAGCTTGGCGCTCATGCTGGAGATTTCATCGAGGAAAATCGTGCCGCCGTGGGCCGCCTCGAAACGGCCGTTGCGGTCCTCGATCGCGCCGGTGAATGCCCCTTTGACGTGTCCGAAAAGTTCGCTTTCCAGCAGACTCTCGGCGAGGGCGCCGCAGTTGACGCGGACGTAGTTGCCGTCGGCGCGGGGGCTGAGCTGGTGGACGGCGCGGGCGACGAGTTCCTTGCCGGTCCCCGTTTCGCCGACGAGGAGGACGCTGGCGCCGGTCGGCGCCGCCAGGCGCGTCAGCCGATAGACCTGGCGCATGGCCGGCGACGCGCCGACGACGCCGGGCAGCGGGGCGTAGCGGTCGTCGCTCGTTGGGGGGGATGGCCGCATTCGATTCATCCGTAGTCCGTAGTCCATAGGGCTGGCGGGCAAAGCCGTGGGGCCGGTTGCTAACCGGCCAATCAGAGGCCGGTTAGCAACCGGCCCCACGGTCGTGTCCGGTAGCTCTAAGGACCAGGGACTCGTTTCTTGCCGCGCGCCGCCAACAACGCCGCCAGGCGATCGGCGGAGAGGCGCGGTTCGTCCAGCAGCAACGTATCCATCTCCTTAAGAATGTAGCCGCTGAGGTCGTCGCCGGTCCAGCCGACTTCCTGGAGCCGCGGCGCCGATGCGCTCCAGACAGCGGTCGCGCAGCTTGGTCGTCTGGCGCGACACGTTGCCCTCGTTGATGCCCAGCACCGTCGCCGCCTCGCGCTGACTGAGGCGGTAGCGGAGGCGAAGGCCGAGGATCAGCGCCTCGTTGTCGGGCAGGTCGGCCAGCCATTCGCGGGCCGCCTGGCGGAACTCCTCGTGCCAGCGGTCGTCGCCGGCGGAGGGAAACGGCAGGTCGCGGTCGTCGAGGTCGTCCTCCGGCAGGGCGTGCCGGCCGCGCTCGTGGCGGAGATCGGAGAGGTGTTTATTCTGAAAGACGCGGATGAGCCACGGCACGAGCGGCCGTTGGCCGTCGTAACGGGCGAGGATGGGCACGGCCCCGTCGCGTTCGCCGGCGATCAGGAAGCCCCAGAACTCGGCGACGGCCTCCTCCTGCTTCTCCGGGTCGCGCGGGAACAGCCGCACGGCGCGGCGCGCAGGGCGTCGATGAGCAGGGCGTCGGTGCGGTTGGCGCGGGCGTGGAACAGGGCGCGCCAGCCTTCCTCCAGCCGTTCCAGGCAGGCGCAGGCCGTGAACCAGTCCAGGGCGTGCAGGTTCTCGATGAAGTCGTCCCAGGACGGCTCACGGTTCTCGCGGAGGCACTTGGCCCGGTACAGGTCGAAGGCGCGCAGCGCGTGGCGCGCGAACACGTCGGCCGGCAGACGGACCCGCGGCAAGCGCAGCCGGCAAAAGTGATAAAGCAGAGTCGCGTGGACGCTGTTCATGGAGTGAACACCTGCACTTCGACCCGGATCGGCGTCACCGGCCGCGACGAGAACCAGCCCAGCCGTCCCCAAAGGAACATTCGATTCCGCCCTCAAACTCGGCGCGCTTGGAAGTCGTTTCAAATCCTTCTCTACCAGCCCCGAGCGCGAGCGAGGGGTTTCGGTCCACCGTATTATAGCGGCGGCGCGACCCACCCCTTTCGTCCGCCCCGTCCCGGCGAAAAAAACATGCCGGCGCGGATTTTTCATCTTTGCTTCTTTACCGCAGTTTCGTTTATGATAGCAGAAGTTGCCACGACCCTGCTTCTCTTCCCGGCTTATCTGGGCCGGACCCTGGCGCGGCGGAGATCCCTTCATGGCGTCCACGACGAGTTTCAAACAGCAGTGCCCCAGCTGCGAAGCGATGGTGCCCATCCGCGATCCGGGCCTGATCGGTCGCAAGATCGACTGCCCCAAGTGCAAGTACCGCTTCGTCGTGGAGAAGCCGAAGGGCAAGCCCAAGGACGACGACGAGGACGAGGCCTCCAGCGACACCCCGGCGCCAAGCAAGAAGCCCAAGAAAGCCAACGGCGTCCAACCGTCTTCCGAAGCCCGCGTGCCGGGCAAGAAGGGGAAGCCCGGAGCGTCGGACAAGGTCGCCGCGGGCAAGCCGAAAGCAAGGACCGGCCCGCGCCGCCGCGACGAGGACGAAGAAGAGGAGGAACGTCCCCGAAAGAAGAAGGGCGGCGTTTCCACGACGGTCATCCTCGGCGCCGGCCTGGGCGGGCTGGCGCTGGTGCTGCTGATCGTCGGCGGCTTCATGCTCTTTGGCGGCGGCGGCTCGAGCAGCAGCCCCTCCAAGCCCGGCGGCGCCGCGCCGGGCGGCAGCGGAATGCCCGTCGCGCAGAACCCCGGGCCGGGCGTGACGCCGGGAGCGGGCGAAAACAAGCCCTCTTCCGGGTCGTTCATCGCCGACGTCACGAACCTGCTGCCCAACGACGCGGAAACCGTCGTCAATTACCAGATCGATAAACTCCACGACAGCGGTCTGGGGCAGGCCGCCCTCGCGCCGGGCGCCTTCAGCGAGAAGGCTTTCAACGACACCTTCTCTTTCCCCTTGTACGCTGACGGCGGCAAGGGCGTCGAGCGCGTGGTGACGGCCGTCAACAACACCAACCACTGGATGTTCACCGTCCTGCACGCCCAGAAGGGCCTCACGATCGACAAGGACAAGCTCATCGCCAGTCTTCAGCTGGAAGCCCACGACCCGGTCAACGGCATGGTCGCCTACTCGGTCAAGCGCGACCTCGACGCCCTGGGCACGCTGCTCATCAAGGCCAATCGGCCACACGACGACCTGCAGGTGGTCCTGCTCGACGGCCAGACGCTGGTCTTCGCCGACCCGGCGCCGATGAAGAAGTTCCTGGACGACAAGGGCCATCCGACGCTCAAGTCGCAGCCGACCCAGGCGGAGCCGGCGGCCAATCCGAACCAGGGGCCGACGCCTCCCAGCCCCGGCGGTTCCATGACGCCCCCCGGCTCCAGCGGCTCCATGAGGCCCCCGTCCGCCAGTTCGAGCGGGGCGCCTCCGTCCGCCGGCTCGAGCGGGGGGATGCGTCCTGGCCCCGGCGGCTCCATGACGCCCCCCGGCGGATCGATGATGCCGCCCGGCGGATCAATGACGCCGCCCGGCGGGTCGGGACAGGCCCCGGCCAAGACCTCCGCGCCGCGCAGCTGGTCGGCTCCTACCTCACCATCGACCCCGGCATGAAGGCTCTCTTCGACCGGATCGAAAAGTCCGATTCGGCCATCCTGATTAGCGCCGTCGTGCCCGCCAAGGATCCGCTGGTGGAGGATTTCGGCCGCCTGCTCCAGGGCCGGGCCGCGAGCTGGGAAACCTCCAAGGACACCCCCTCCGATGACGCCACGCGCTCGTTTCTCGACAAGGTGAAGGTCTTCCGGCCGCAGGACGTGGGTGTGAACTGGTACGGCGTCGGCGTGAGCGCGTTCTCGTCGGACAAGATCGCCGGCCTCGTCGCCTTGGACGCCGGCTCGGATCTGCTGGCCAAGTCCGTCGTGACTGTCTCCCAGCCCGCCATCTCCAGTCTCAACAGACTGCTCAACGGCAGTTCCACGCCGCCCAACGACAATGGGCCTCCCGGCATGGGACCGATGTTTCCTCCTCCCGGCGGCAGCGGCAGCTTCCCGCGTCCGGGCGGCAGCGGCGGCTTCCCGCCTCCCGGCGGCAGCGGCGGCTTCCCGCCTCCGGGTGCGAGTAGTGGTCCTCCTCCGGGCGCGACCTTCCCGCGTCCGGGCGGCAGCGGCGGCTTCCCGCGTCCGGGCGGCAGCGGAGCTCCCGACGTTCCTCCGATGCCTGGCGTGAACGGCTCATATGGACAAAACGGCAACCCCGCCGATCCCAACCAGGGCCAAGGCCCACTGACGCTGACCCAGGACCGATCGCTGATCCTGCTCGGCGGCGATCTGGTGTTCGGCGGCGAAAAAGAGAAGGCGACGGTGGACCAGGAAATCGGCCAGCTCATCACGCGGCTCCGGGCCGGTTCCGAGATGGCCTCGTCCCATTCGCACGTCCACGAGCTGGCCGCCGCCCTTCAACAGTACGTGCAGAAGAACGGCCACTTCCCGCGCGGGACCGTCATCCGGGAACGGACGCCCGAGCGGTTCGTCGATTGGGCGCCGGATCAGCGCGTGAGCTGGATGGCCGACCTGCTTCCGTACCTCGGCGACGGGGAATACGCCAATCTGAAGCGGCAGATCGATGGGGCGCACGCCTCGTGGCAGGAAGGCCCCAACCTGCGGGCCGCCGGCATGATGATCCCGCAGTTCATCAGCCACTCGGACTCGTCGGCCGCGCCGCTGGTGCGCTATCCCGGCGTGCCGCTGGACGTGGCGGTGACGAACTACGTCGGCGTGGCCGGCCGCGGACTCGACGCCGCCGATTATCCAGCCGGCGATCCGCGCGACGGCATTTTCGGATACGACCGGGAGACGAAGCCGGCCGACGTGAAGGACGGCCTCGACAAGACGATCGCGCTGTTGCAGATCCCGGCGGGCAAGACGCCGTGGCTGGCCGGCGGCGGCGCCACTGTCCGCGGCGTGTCGGACGGCCCCGACGCGCTGACGCCGTTCGTCTGCGCCGACTACCAGGGGCGGCACGGCACGTTCGCCGTCATGGGCGACGGCCGGGTGCGTTTCATCACGATCGACAAGGACAAGCCGGAGAACATCGACCTGAATAAGTTCCTGGCGATGTGTACGATCGCCGGCGGCGAGAACCTCGACGACATCGACAAGATTGCGCCGGTGGTGCCGGACGACAACCCGGCGGCGCCGCCCGCCGTCGCCCCGCCGGCGATGGGGCCGGACGCGCCGGAAGCGGCCAAGCCCGACGCATCGAAGGGATGGACCGACTACACATCCAAGGAGGGCGGCTATACCATCCAACTGCCGCCGCTCAAGTTCCAGAATGTGGACTTGCCCATAAAGACTCCTGTCGGCGAGATATCAACCCATATGTACATGCGCAACTACCGAATAACGCCGGCGTCGTCATTGTCAGCTACGCTGACGCCCCTGCGGCGCCCCCGCCGGACAAGGTCGATGCGACGTTGGACGCGTCCGTCGTCGGCGAGGTGGGCAGCGTGCCAGGCGGCAAGCTGACCGACCAGAAGAAGGTGACGATTGACGGCAACCCCGGCCGGGATGTCACCGCGGACGCCGGCGCCAACGGCCGGATGAAAGCCCGCGTTCTTTTGGTGAAGAACCGGATATACCAACTCGTCGTCGGAGGATCGCCGGACGCCTTCTCCGACAAGGACATCCAGAAGATGTTCGACTCGTTCAAGCTGACGGCCAAGTGATTTCGGTTTACCCGTAACTCGCTTGCATCCTGACAGGGCGCTTCCCGGCGCCCTGTCTCCTTTTCACGCGGCGGGGCCGTTCGCCGAGGGCGGGTTGACGGGCAGGTCCTGGACGCCGACGATGTGGAGCAGATCCACCTGGAAAATCCCGTCGTAAACCGTACTGCCCGGATGGCTGGTGATGCCAAGTACGACCGAACGTTGGCCAACCATGATTAGATCGGGGTGGTGAATGTCATAGGTCGCTCCGGTGGTCAGCACTACCCGAAAGGGTTTAAATGGTTGACGACGGGCCGCGTCGCGAAGTTCGTTTTGCGTCATGTTTCAATCCTCCTCCAAGCAAGTGTAGCCAAGGAATGACCAGCGAACAAGTCTCCGCCATGAACGCCCCCTCTCCTCTCTTTCTCGGCCTCGACGTCGGCACGCAGAGCGTCCGCGCCGCCCTGTTCGACGCCGCCGGCGCCTGTCGCGGCTTCGGCGTCGCCCCGCTCGACACCACCCACCCGCAGCCAGCCTGGGCCGAGCAGGACGCCAACCAGTGGTGGGCCGCCGCCCGCGCCGCCGTGCCCGAAGCCCTGACCCGCGCCGCCGCCAAGCCCGACGATGTGGCCGGCGTCGGACTCGACTGCACCGCCTGCACCGTCATCGCCTGCGCCCTCGACGGCACGCCGCTGCGCCGCCCCCTTTTGTGGATGGACCAGCGCTCCTATCGTGAGGCCGCCGACCTCAGCGCCACAGGCGATCCGAGTTTGCGCTGGGTGTCCGGCGTCGTGTCGCCGGAGTGGATGCTTCCCAAGGCGTTGTGGCTGAAGCGCCATGAGCCGGAGGTCTACGGCCGGGCCGGCCGCGTCGTCGAATGCACGGATTGGTTCATGCACCGGCTGACCGGCGAATGGACGCTTTCCCTCAATAACATCTCCGTGAAGTGGAATTACGCCCGGCCCGACGGCGGCTGGAGCGCCGCACTGCTGCGCCAAGTCGGTCTCGACGACCTGCCGGGCAAGTGGCCGGAGCGCATCACGCCGCTGGGCAAGGGCGAGGCCCGGCTGTCGGCGACGGCCGCGGCGGAGTTGGGCCTGAAAGCGGGGACGCCGGTGGCGCAGGGCGGCATCGACGCCTATCTCGGCATGATCGGCATGGGGGCGGTCGAACCCGGCGACATGGCCATGATTATGGGTTCCAGCACCTGCCACCTGGCCAACTCGGCGGCGCCGCTGTTGGGCAGCGGCATGTCCGGCTGCTATCCCGACGCGGTCGCCGAGGGGACGTACACGCTGGAGGGCGGCCAGACGGCGACCGGCTCGATCCTCGACTGGTATCGGCGGCACTTCGCGGGCGCCGAGGCGGCGGAGGCGGCGAAGACCGGCCGGCACGTCTACGAGGTGCTGGACGCGAAGGCGTCGGCCGTGCCGCCGGGCAGCGACGGCTTGGTTTGCCTGGACTACTGGCAGGGCAACCGCTGTCCGCTGAAGGACCCGCGCGGCCGCGGCGCCTTCTGGGGCCTGACGCTGGCGCACGGCCCCGGCCACGTCTTCCGCAGCATCTACGAAGGCACGGCCTACGGCACGCGGCACATTTTGGAGGACGTGCGCGCACACGGCCTGGAGATCAAGCGGCTGTTCGCGGGCGGCGGCGGGGCGAGGAGCCGGCTCTGGATCCAGATTCATGCCGACGTGCTGGGGATGCCGGTGCTGCTGCCGCGCGAGCCGGAGGCGTGCGCGCTCGGTTCGGCGCTTGTCGCGGCGGTCCACGCCGGCCGGTTTGCGGATCGGACGGAGGCGGCACGGGAGATGGTGCGGATCGCGGAAGTGGTGGAACCGCGCCGGGAGACGCGCGCCGCCTACGACGAAGGCTACGCGCGCTACCGGGCGACGTACCCGGCATTGCGGGAGCTGATGCACCGCTGAGGCCGAAGGGCCGTTCGATACGATGGCCGGGAAGGAGGGGACGATGAGCATACCGGACGGCCTGATCGTGAGCGTGTCGGGGATACGCGGCGTGGTGGGGCAGTCGCTGACGCCGGCGGCGGCGCTGGCGTTCGCGTCGGCGCTGGGCGTCCACGTCAAGGGCGGCCCGGTCGTCCTCAGCCGCGACGGCCGGCCCAGCGGCTCATGCTGCGGCACGCCATCCTGGCCGGCCTGACCGCGGCCGGGTGCGAAGTCCACGACCTGGACGTCGCCCCTACGCCAACGGTCGGCCTGACCGTACGGGCGCTGCGGGCGGCCGGCGGCGTGCAGATCACCGCCAGCCACAACCCCGCCGAGTGGAACGGCCTCAAGTTGTTCGGCTCCGACGGCCGCGTCCTCAGCGCCGCGGAAGGCCGCAAGGTCCAGGCCCTCTTTGAACTGGACGCCGTCGCTCCCGTCCCGTGGGACCGGATCGGAGACGTCTACTACCGCCGGGCCGAGGACGCCCACCGCGAGCGTGTGCTGGGGCTGGTGGATGCGGCCGCGATCCGCCCCGCCGGGCTGCGAGCCTTCCTCGACGCCAACGGCGGCGCCGGCGGTTCGCTGGGCCCCGCCCTTCTGAAGTCGCTCGGAGTCGAGACGACCTGCCGCGGCTGTGTCGCCAACGGCGCCTTCCTGCACGAGCCGGAGCCAACCGAGGCCAACCTCCGCGACATCGGCCCGCAGGTGCGCGAGAGCGGCGCCCACATCGGCTTCGCCCTCGACCCCGACGCCGACCGGCTGGCGCTGATCGACGAGACCGGCCGCTACATCGGAGAGGAATTGACGCTGGCCCTGGCGGTGCGCTTCCGGCTGAGCCGGGAGCGTGGGCCGGTGGTGGTGAACATGTCCACGTCGCGGATCGTGGAGGACGTGGCGGCGCAATTCGGCTGTCCGTTTTACCGCTCGGCGGTCGGCGAAGCCAACGTCGCGGATCGGATGCTGGAGGTCGGCGCCGTGTTCGGCGGCGAGGGCAACGGCGGCGTGATCGACCCGCGCGTCGGCCTGGTGCGCGACCCGTTCATCGGCATGGGCCTGATCCTGAACCTGATGGCCGAGACGGGCAAGAAGCTCAGCGAGCTGGTCGCGGAATTACCGACTTATCACATCGTCAAAGACAAGTACACCGTCTCGCGGGAGCGGCTGCCGGACCTGTTCGCGGCGCTGGAGAAGCGCTGGCCGGAGGCGAAGGCGGATCGGCAGGACGGCCTGCGCCTGGACTGGGCCGACCGCTGGCTGCACGTGCGGCCGAGCAACACGGAGCCGATCGTGCGCGTGATCGCCGAGGCGCCGCGGTCGGAGGAGGCGACGGAGCTGTGCCGGGCGGCGGGGGGCCTGCTGACGGCATGAGAGCGGCGTCGCCCATGTTCAGTCATTCGCCGCCGGACAGGGCGAAAAATGCTCTTCCCGTTTCAGGTTTCCTGGAAGGCAGTCAGGAAGTCGTTTCGGGCAATTCCAGCTTGCGTGCAAATCGTCCTCAGCGTCGATCCCTTGATCCTCCGGTGATTGGGCATGGTCAACGGCGTCTGCGTGCCGTCCGCGTTGTCGCGCGCCATCGCAATGTGTTCGTGCTGGCGCACGAGGCGGAACCCGAGCCGCTCCAGCGTCTTGATGACACGGCCTTTGGGGGCGTCCTTGGGAAACGGGGGCATCAGTCCGCGACCTCCGCCTCGGCCACGAAAGCCTCCAGCACGGGCGATTCCCCTTCCAGCATGGTCTTGCCGAAAGTCTCGATGTGAAAGCGGATGGCGGACTTCACGTCGGCCATCGCCTGCTCATAGGTGTCGCCCTCTCCGACCACCACGCCCTTGAGGCCCAGCGGATAAGCCAGGTAGCCGTCCTCATGCTTTTCCACGATGATCTTGAACGCTCTCGCGGACGGTCGCTTGCTTCTCTTCTTCGCGTTGCGCCGATTCATGAGTTTGCCTCCACGATGTGGATCATTGTATGCCTTTCGTCGGCGCCGCGCTCGCCGTGCGGCCTTGCCGGGATTCGCCCCTTTTGCCATACTTCCGCGACGTGCGTTTCCCGGCCGCAAATAAATTGAATCGCACGCCAGGCCGCCCCCTCTATTCCGGTGAACGAGGCGCGTCACGGAGAACGCTACGGATGGCCCCGCGCATGTCGTCCCCCCTGCTGCGGCATTTCAACCGCCTGCTCGAAGGCCGACAGGCCGACGCGCTGAGCGACGCCGAATTGCTGAAGCGCTTCGCGCAGCAGCGCGACGAGACGGCGTTCGAGGCGCTGGTCGGGCGGCACGGACCCATGGTTCACGGCCTCTGCCGGCGGCTGCTGCGCCGGGC
The DNA here is from genome assembly GCA_963771935.1 of uncultured Planctomycetaceae bacterium. Lineage (GTDB taxonomy): Bacteria > Planctomycetota > Planctomycetia > Gemmatales > Gemmataceae > UBA4732. Next base: position 1,882,517 of record CAVYVK010000011.1, read on the forward strand.
CGAGGACGCCGACGACGCCTTCCAGGCGGTTTTTCTCATTCTCGTGCGGAAGGCGCGTGGCATCTCCAACCGGGCATCGCTGGGCGGCTGGCTCTACAAGGTGGCATACCGGGCGGCCCTGGAGGCCCGGGCGCGGGAGGCGAAGCACGCAGCCGCTTCCTTGGGTGAAGATATTGCGGATAGGGAAACGGCGAATGACGCGGAGCGCCGCGACCTTCAGCGGGCGCTGGCCGAGGAGGTAGACCGCCTGCCGGAGAAGTACCGCCTGCCGGTGGTGCTGTGCTGCCTGTCGGGCCAGACGACGGAGGAAGCCGCGCGCCGCCTGGGCTGTCCGCGCGGCACGGTGTTGTCGCGCCTGGCGTCGGCGCGGCAACGGCTGCGCGGCCGGCTGACGCGCCGCGGTTTGGCGCCGTCGGTCGTCGCCGTCGCGGCCGCGCTGCAACCAAAGGCGACGGCCGCAATCCCGGCCGGCGTGGCGACGGCGGTGGTGAAGGCCGCAGCGGGATTGGCGACGGGTTCGGTGGAGGCGGCGGCCGTCTCCGGTTCGGTCCTGTCTCTCATGGAAGGAGTGTTGAAAGCGATGTTCATGAAGAAGCTGAAATGGGCGGCGATCGTTCTCGCGGCGTCGATCTTGGTCGGCGGCGGCGTCGGCCTCTGGTTCCGGCAGCCGGCGGCGGCACAATCCCCGACCCGGGCGAGGGACGCCGAGCCAGCGCAGACCGTTCGACCGGACGAACCGCGGACGGCGGCGCCGGCGTCGCCCAGGCCCGTGGGCGTCTGGGTCCGCGACCTGGGGCCTGTCCAGATGACGCTCCGCATCGAGAACGACCGGATCTACGGGACGTACAGCGGCATGGAGGGCGACAAGAAGATCGCCTTCGAGGCGGACGCGGACTACAGCGTGACCAAGGACAATGTGTTATACGGCGTCCTCACGGGGTTGGACGTGGGCGGTTCCCCCAGGAAGCGGCTGAAGCGGAGGTCGAAGCCAACATGCTCCTCGACCAGCCCTTCAGTTTTCGCTTTCGGCTCGATGACAACGTGCTGACGATCAAAGACGTGCGGTTCGGCCTGCCCAAGCAAGCTGCTCAGCAGCCGGCCGGCCAGTACGATGAAGCCCTAATCCTGATGGGCCGCTGGAAGAAGAAGACCGATTCGGGGCGGGACTCGACGCGGTAGGCGCCCGGAATTCGCCGGCCCGAAGGGCGAGCGTGGAACGCACTTCCCACGCTCGCCCGCGCTGCGGATCGAAGCTAGCCTAAGATCCACAATCCGGCAACCGCTGCAACGATGACGACGTGACGCTCTCCGGAACGTCCTTGAGACCGTGCGCCGGCAGGGGTATGATTCCTTCACGCACCCCCTTTGCCGGAGCCTTCGATGAACCAGCCCCCCGACCCGACCCGAAGCTTCGATGAGGCCCGCGGCAAGACTCCCGCGCCGACGGCCCGGTTTCCGCGCCCCCGGAGAAGGCGGTCTCCGACCGGCTGGAGCTGCTGGAAGAAATCGCGCGCGGCGGCATGGGCGCGATCCTCCGGGGGCGCGACGGCGACATCGGCCGGGACGTGGCGGTGAAAATACTCCTGAGCGACCACCGCGGCCGCCCCGAACTGGCGCAGCGCTTTCTGGAGGAGGCGCGCATCGCCGGCCGCTTGCAGCACCCCGGCGTCGTGCCGGTCTACGCCCTCGGCCGGATGCCGGACGGCCGGCCCTACTTCACCATGAAGCTCATCAAGGGCCGCACTCTGACGGCCCTGCTGGCGGAGCGCAAGGATGTGTCGGACGACCTGCCGCGCTTGCTGGCGGTCTTCGAGCAGGTGTGCCAGACGCTGGCCTACGCCCACGACCGGGGCGTGATCCACCGCGACCTGAAGCCGGCCAACGTCATGGTGGGAACCTACGGCGAGGTGCAGGTGATGGACTGGCGCCTCGCCAAGGTACTGAAACCCGGCGAAGCGACGGCGGCCGACGGGGCCACGGCCTGCGTCGAGGCCATGTCGGTCATTCGGACGCCGCGGGGCGAGGAGGCGGACGCCGGAGAGGACGGCGCCGAGACGCGAGCGGGCAGCGTTCTGGGGACGCCGGCCTACATGGCGCCGGAGCAGGCGCGGGGCGAGGTCGAGGATGTGGACCGCCGATCCGACGTGTTCGGGCTGGGGGCGGTGCTGTGCGAGATGCTGACGGGTAGGCCGCCGTTCGCCGGCCCGAGCGAGGCGGCGCTGAAGCAGGCGCGGCGCGGCGACCTGGACGACGCCTTCGCGCGATTGGATGCTTGCGGCGCCGAGGCGGAACTTATCGGGCTGGCGAAGCGCTGCCTGGCGGCGCAGCCGGAGAAGCGGCCGCGCGACGCCAGCGAGGCGGCGGCGGCCCTGACGGCCTACCGGGAATCCGCGGCGGAGCGGCTGCATCTGGCGGAGTTGGCGCGCGCCGCCGAGGAGGCGCGGGCGGGCGAGGCGAGGGCGACGGCGGAACAGGAACGAAAGGCGCGGGAGGCGGCCCAGGCTCGCTCGGCCGCGGAACGGCGGGCGCGGCGGCTGACGCTGGCGCTGGCAGCCTTGTTCCTTCTGGCGGGGGCCACGGCGGCGGTAGGGATGCTATGGTGGCAGCGCGACCAGGCCGCGCAGGCGGCGGACCACGCCCGGCGCGCCGCCGAGACGGAGCGGGTCGTCACCGCGGCCTTGGGCGAGGCGACCGCGCTGGGCAACCAGGCCGCGACTCTGAAGGACGACCCGGCGAAATGGGAAGCCGCGCTGTCGGAGGGCCTGTCCGCGGTCAAGCGGGCGGAAGGGCTGCTGGGCGCGGGCGAGGCGACCGACGACTTGCGGCGCCGCGTCGCTCTGGCGCGGGTGAAGCTGGAGTCGGCAGACAAGGATCGCCGCATGGTCGCGCGACTGGATGAGGCCCAGTTACAGATCGCGGAGCCCGCCGTCAACGGCGGAAACTACGACCACGAGGGCTCGGCCGCTCTCTACGCCAAGGCGTTCCGGGACGACCTGGGCCTCGATTTGCGAACCGTCGTCCCCGAAGACGCGGCCGCGCGTATCAACGGCCGGGCCATCCGCGACGAGCTTCTGGGCGGACTGGACGATTGGCTCTTCGTGCTTCACGAGGCGGCTGACAAAAATGCGGTTGTCGCAATTCTTAGGGCCGCCGACCCGGGCGCGGCTTCGATCCGAAACCGCGTGCGTGTGGCGGTCCAGGTCGGGGACCGTGAGGCGTTGACACGTATGGCCGAAGGCGACGAGGTGCGTAACCTGTCGGCGCGGGACCTGGAAGCCTTGGGAAGGGCTTTGGGCGCGGTGGCGCGGAGGACGAGGCGCTGCGTCTGCTCAAGGGGGCGCAATCGCGGTATCCCAACGCTTTGTGGATCAACTTCGACCTCGCGGAGCATCTGACGAAAACTCGGCCGCCGGCGTGGGAAGAGGCGGCCCGCTACTTAACGGCCGCGATGGCCTTGTACCCGCAAAGCCCCGGCGTCCACGAATCCCTCGGCATCGCCCTTGATCACATAGGACGGTTCGATGAGGCGGTACTGGAGCTTCGCCGGGCGGTCGAACTAAACCCGCGTTACGTCGAGTCGCACAACAATCTAGCCCTTGTCCTTGCAGAGGCGGGGCGACAGGGCGAGGCGATTCAGGAGTGGCGCCGCATCATCAAGGAGAATCTCAACGATGCGTTTGCGCCAACCAGCTCGGCTTGCTACTACGGGGCCAGGGCGAGCTAGACGAGGCGATCGCCGAATTCCGCGAGGCCGCCCGACTCGATCGGGACGTATACGGGGTCGCCCCGGCCCTCTCGGCGCCGGCCAAGAACCTCGCCGATGCCGAGAAGACGAAGTCTTTGCAGGGCCAGCTCCCCGCGCTGCAAAAGGGCGACTTCAAGCCGAAGACGGAGGACGAGCTGCGCCGGCTGTTCCGCCTGTGTACGGCCAAGGGACTTTACCGCACCGGGGCGCGCATGGGGGCGGACGCCTTCGCTGCCGACGCGAGTCTGGCCGCCGACCTGAACACGGGCGACCGCTATGACGCCGCCTGTTGCGCGGCGCGGGCCGGCTGCGGCGACGGCGCGGACGCGAAAGACCTCGACGACAGGGAACGCGCCGGCTGGCGCAAGCACGCCTCGACTGGCTGCGGGCGGATCAAGAGGCGTGGGCGAAGCGGTTGGACGGCGGCAAGCCGGAGGACCAAAAAGAGGTCGCGGCGACCTTGCGTCACTGGCAGGAAGACGCCGACCTGAGCGGCTTGCGCGACCCGGCCGAGCTGGCCAAGTTGCCCGCCGACGAGCAGGAGGCGTGCCGGAAGCTCTGGGCTGACGTGCAGGCGCTTCTCGACAAGGCGGATGGGAAAAGATGACGATTGCTACGGGCGGCGTGACGCCCTCGGACAGCTCTTGAGACGGCCCCTCGGCGCGGGTGCGATTCGTCCACCGATCCATTTTGCCGGAGCTTTCGATGAACCAGCCCCCCGATCCGACCCGATCCTTCGATGAGGCCCCGCGGCAAGACTCCCGCGCCGACGGCCCAGTTTCCGCGCCCCCGGAGAAGGCGGTCTCCGACCGGCTGGAGCTGCGGGAAGAAATCGCGCGCGGCGGCATGGGCGCTGTCCTCAAGGGCCGCGACGCCGACCTCGGCCGCGACGTGGCGGTGAAAGTGCTGCTGGAGGACCAGCAGGACAAGGCGGGGCGGGCGCAGCGCTTCCTGGAGGAGGCGCGGATCGCCGGCCGGCTTCAGCACCCCGGCGTCGTGCCGGTCTACACGCTGGGCCGGTTGCCGGACGGGCGGCCCTACTTCACCATGAAGCTCGTCAAGGGGCGGACGCTGGCCGAACTGCTGGCGGAGCGTAAGCAGCCCACGCAGGACCGGCCGCGGTTCCTGGCGATCTTCGAGCAGGTGTGCCAGACGCTGGCCTACGCCCACAGCAAGGGCGTGATCCACCGCGACCTGAAATCGTCCAACGTGATGGTCGGCGCCTTCGGCGAGGTGCTGGTCATGGACTGGGGACTGGCCAAGGTGCTGCCGCGCGACGGTGCGTCGAACGTGGGGCCGGCGCCGACGGCGCCGGCGGTCTCGGTCATTCGGACGCCGCGCGGCGAGGACTCGGAGGCGGGCCGGGACGGCTCGGAGACGCAGGCGGGCAGCGTCCTCGGCACGCCGGCCTACATGGCGCCGGAACAGGCCTGCGGCGAGGTCGAGGACGTCGATCGGCGGGCCGACGTGTTCGGGCTGGGCGCCGTCCTGTGCGAGGTGCTGACGGGCGAGCCGCCCTTCCCCGGGCCTAGCGAGACGGCCTTGAAGAAGGCGCGGCGGGCCGACCTGACGGACGCGTTCGCCCGGCTGGACGGCTGTGAGGCCGACGCCGACTTGATCGCCTTGGCGAAGCGTTGCCTGGCGGCGAAGCCGGAGGAGCGGCCACGGGATGCCGGGGAGACGGCGGCGGCCGTGACGGAATATGAGCGCTCGGTGGCCGAGCGGCTGCGGCGGGCGGAGCTGGAGCGGGCGGCGGCGGAGGCGAAAGCGGGGTCGGAGCGGAAGCGGCGGCGGGCGACGCTGGCGCTGGCGGCGGCCGTGCTGGCGCTGGTCCTGGTGGGCGGCGGCGTGGCGGCGCGGTGGCAGCTGGAGCGGACGGCGGTGACGCGCGACGTGGAGGCGGCGCTGGCTGAGGCGGCGTCGCACCAGGAGGCGGGCCGCTGGCCGGAGGCGCGGGCGGCCCTGGAGCGGGCGGAGGGTCGGCTGGGCGGTTCCGGCCCCGAGTCGCTGCGCCAGAAGCTGCGCCAGGCGGAGGCCGACGCCGACATGGTGGCCGAGTTGGAAGCGATCCGCCTGCGGCCCGCGGAGATGCCCTATGGGGGGGGGACCAGTGACTTCACCCGGACGGTCAAACGAGAGTCCGACGCACAGTATGCCGAGGCCTTCCGCAGGTACGGCATTGACGTGGAGGCGCTGGCGGCGCCGGAAGTGACGGCGCGTGTGCGGCGATCCGCCGTCCGAGAGGAACTGCTGACGGCGTTGATTCAGTGGTTGCAGGATAGCGAAGCGAAAAAAGCCAACCTTCTGGCGGTGATCGAAGAGGCGGACGACGACCCCTGGCGGCGATCGTTTCGCGAGGCGTGGTTGCGCCATGACGCCAAACGCATGAAGGCGTTGGCGGCGGAGGCGGAGACCCTGGCGCAGCCGCCCGAGGTGCTCGATTGGCTGGGAACGTGTCTTAAAAATGGCGGCTTGTCGGAGGAAGCGGCGGCACTGCTGCGGCAGGCGCAGCAGCGGCATCCGGGCGATTTCTGGATCAACGGCGCTCTCGGGAACCTCTGCAATGACCTGCATCCGCCCAGGCCGCAAGAGGCGGTCGGCTACCTGCGAGCGGCCGTCGCGATTCGGCCGGGCAGCGCGAGTGCCCACAACAACCTGGGCAACGCCTTAAAGGGCGGCGGCGACGTGGACGGCGCCGTCGCCGAGTTCCGCCGGGCCATCGAACTCGATCCGACGGCCGCCGCGCCCCACGACAACCTTGGCTTCATCCTAAAAGAGCGCGGCGACCTGGACGGCGCCGTCGCCGAGTTCCGCCACGCCATCGAACTCGAACCGAAGGGCGGCTTTGCCCACTACGCGCTGGGCATCGCCCTGAAAGACCGCGGCGACCTGGACGGCGCCGTCGCCGAATTCCGCCAATCCCTCGCGCTCCAGCCCGATGGGACTGGGCGCGGGGCGAACTGGTCAAGGCCCTCGCCCCGAGGGGCCGGCTGGAGGACGCCCGCGTCGCCTGGGGGGCGGCCCTGGAACAGGCTCCGCCGAAGCACGACGCTTGGTACGGCTACGCCGAACTGTGTCTGTTCCTCGGCCGTGACGAGGATTACCGCCGTAACTGCCGCGCCCTGTTCGACCGCTTCGGCGACACGACCGACCCGACCGTCGCCGAGCGCACCGCGCGGACCTGCCTGCTGCTGCCCGCCTCCGGCGACGACCTCCGGCGCGCCGCCGCCCTCGCCGATCGGGCCGCGGCCGCCGGGCCGAAGCACGAGTACTACCGCTTCTTCCTGGCCTCCAAGGGGCTGGCCGACTATCGGCGGGGCCGATTCGGCGACGCCGTCGAAGCCTGTCAACAGGCCGACGTGCAGGGCGTAGGGATGCCCGTCATGCGCCCGGTGCTGGCCATGGCGCTCTACCGCTCCGGGCGGACACAGGAAGCGCGCGAAGCCCTGGACGCCGCCGTAAAGGGTTACGACTGGGACGAGGCGAAGGCGGACAACCAGGATCCGTGGATCGCCCATGTCCTCCGCCGTGAGGCGGAGGAGTTGATCGTGCCGAACCTGGCCGCGTTTCTGAAGGGCGAATACCACCCCGCGGACGACACGGAGCGGCTCGAACTGGTCGGGTACTGTCGCTTCCGCAAGCGCTATCTCTCCGCGTCGCAGCTGTACGCCGACGCCTTTGCCGACGACCCGAAGCTGGCCGACGATCTGAAATCCGGCAACCGCTACAGCGCCGCCTGTTGCGCCGCGCGGGCCGGTCGCGGCGACGGGGAAGACGCCAAGGACCTCGACGACAAGGAACGCGCCGGCTGGCGCAAGCAGGCCCTGGAGTGGCTGCGGGCCGACCTCGCCCTCTGGGCGAAGCGACTGGAAAGCGACAAGCCGGAGGACCGAAAGCAGGTCGCGCGCAACGCTTCGGCGCTGGCAACAGGACGCCGACCTATCGGGCCTGCGCGACGCCGATGCGTTGGCCAAGCTGCCGGCCGACGAGCAGGAGGCGTGCCGAAAGCTCTGGGCCGACGTGCAGACGCTGCTGGATAAAGCGGATGGGAAAAAGTGAAACCGGCCGTGGCGCTCGCCGGTTACTGCCACGGGTTCAGATTGATGTATTCGTCCGCGATCGGAACGCAGGCGGCCTCCAGGTTGCGGAGTGCACTGCGCCACATCATGCGGCGACATGTTGTGTTGCTTCTTGTCGTCGCGCCGGACGATCAGTACGCCTGGATGATGGCCATGCGCCTCAAGAATCAGGTGATGAAGGTCCGCAAAGTCATCGTAATTCCTGGAAAGTGACCCGCCGGCCTTCTGCGAGGGTGCGCCGGAAATGCACCGGATCCGGCGCGCAACCAATCCTACTTCGGCGGGCGTTCGCACGTCATGCCCCGCCCGACGCAAGGTTTGAATCATCCGGGCAGCGACAATGTCGTCGTCCAGATAGAGCTTCATGGGTAATCGAGCTTGGCTTCCTCCTCCGGGGACAGTCGGCCCGGTGGCCGGATGTAGTTGCCTTCGGCGTCGATCACGCCTAGGGCTTGAAAATGTTCCCTTTCCCTCCGCTGGTCTTCGCGGAGTTCCGGCGGATCCGCATCACAGTAAGCGATGGCCTCCCGCACCGCCTCGACGGGCAGGTTCATGTCTTCGGCGATCTCTTCCGTCGTCGTCGTCGGCGGCAGGTCGTCGTTGACCCACATGCCGTAGATTATCTCCGCGCGGATGCGCGTACCCTTGAGGAAGAGCTGCTTGTAAGAAGACTGCGGATGCGCTTCGAGATATTTCCACTGCGTCTGGCTCATGGCAACCTCCGAGAGTTTCGCTTGGGCGGTCCTTCTCGCCAGTGTATCGGCGTGTCCGGTCAGCCGATAGGTGATTTCGCACCTCCGCTGTCACCCACTCGCCTTTCCTGCGTGCCGAAAAAAAACATCGACGCGCCGACCCCCGCCAGGGCACTATGGTGAGAGAATCGAGACGTTTCCTTCCCAGGATCATCGACAACATGACGGCCGGACGATCCAACGTGTTGCAGCGCCTCCGCCAGGCCGCCCTCACCCAAGAGGGCGGCCCGACGGACGGCGAGCTGATGGAGCGCTTCACGGCCCGGCGCGACGCCCCCGCGCTGGAAGCGCTGATCCGTCGGCACGGGCCGATGGTGCTGGCCGTCTGTCGCCGCGTCCTCGGCAACGATGCGGACGCCGAGGACGCCTTTCAGGCTGCGTTCCTCGTCTTCGTCCGCAAGGCGGCGTCCGTCCGGCGCGGGAGCTGGTCGGCGCCTGGTTGTACGGCGTGGCCTACCGCACCGCGCTGAAGGCGAGGGGAGCGGCGGCGCGGCGGCGCGTGCAAGAGAGGCGGGCGGCGGCCATGAACCCAACGCAGACGGACACGGAGGAGGAATGGGAGGAATGGCTGCCCCGGCTGGACCGGGAGCTGAACCGGCTGCCCGAGAAGTATCGCGCTGCCATTGTCCTGTGCGAGCTGGAGGGCCGGCCCCGCAAGGAGGCGGCCCGCAAGCTCGGCGTGCCAGAGGGGACACTGTCCAGCCGGCTGGCGACGGGCAAACGGATGCTGGCCCGCCGTCTCGGGGCCAGCGGCGACGGGTCGGGCGGATGCGGCCTGGCCGTGGCGCTGGCGCGGGGACGGGCGTGCCGCCGCCGCTGCTGGCCTCCACCGCGAAGGCCGCCTCGCTGTTTTCCACGGGTCGGGCCGCGACCGCCGTCGTTTCGGCGCGCGTCGCCGCCCTTGCTAATGGGGTCCTCAAAACCATGTTGCTCGCCAAACTGGCCGTCGGCTTCCTGGCCGCGGCCGTCCTCGTCGCGTCGGGGGCCGTCGCTTTTGCTTGCCGCGCCCATGCACCGGCCGTCGCTCCGTCGCCGGCCACCGCCCTCGCGGCGCCTGCCGGCCGACGCGCCGAACCCGGAAAAGGCGAGAAGCCGGCCGACAAGCCCGGCGGCGGCCTGACGGCCCGTATCGTCGCGCCGAAGGAGATCGCGGCCGACGACCCGGAGCTGAAGGGCGAGTTGGTCCTGACCAACGACGGCGACGCCCCTGTGCGCGTCTGCACGCTCGTCGGCCACTTCCCCACGGGCGGCGCCTTCGACAAGCACTTCCGCCCGGACTGGTGGAAATCCGACTCGCCGACGCTGGAGATGAGCGCCAAGAAAGTCGTGGCGCTGGCGCCGGGCAAGAGCGTTTCGTTCCCTTTCACGATCCTCCGAGTTCACTATAAGGACCGTGACTCGTTCACCATCACTGCGTCTTACGCCGTCGAGGACAAGGAATTCGCCGAGAAGCTCGGTCTTTGGGTCGGCAAGGCGGAGGCCGATCCGGTGGAGGTCAAAGTGAGCAAGGAACCCACATGGGGCGACGCCGTGGACGGCGTCCAGGCGCGGCTGCATCCGGGCAAGACCGCCTGGGACGTCGGCGAGGCGCCGGAGTTCGTCCTGGACATGCGGAACCAGGGGAAACGAACCCCCGGCGGCTGTCGTGCGCCCAACTTTTGTGAGATCGAGTGGGACGGCCAGTGGTACCGGTTCGGGGGTCCCGGCGACCTGGATTGCAAAGCGTTTTTCCTGAACCCCGGCAAGCAAGTTGATGACTGGGTGAAGGTGTCGCTCGACATCCCCTGGGTCCGCAAAATGGGCGACAAGGAAGAGCGCTTGCAAGTTTCGTCCGGCAAGCACTCGGTGCGGGTCGCCTTCGTGTTCCAGTTCGGCGACTTGCCGTCCTTCAGCAAGGAAACAGGCGCCAAGCACGACGACCCCGGCATCCGGGTCGTGAGCCAGCCGGTGGAGGTCGAAGTGGGCAAGGAATCGACATGGGGCGCGGCCGACGGCGGCATCCAGGCCCGCGTGCGCACCCCGAAGGCCGTGTGGGGCGCGAGGAGGCGCCGACGTTCATCGTCGATCTGCAAAACGTCGGCGAGGGGAAGCCGCACTCGCTGCACATCCCGTCCGATTGTGAGATCGAGATGGACGGGACGTGGTACTACTACAACGGCCTGGTCGATGTCACGTCCAAGGACACGACACTCGAACCCGGCAAGGAATACGACGACTGGGTGAAGGTGACGCCGGACAGCGGCTGGGTGGAGAAGGCGCCGAAGGACAAGAAGCCGCGGCCGCTCCTTCCGCTGTCGCCCGGCAAGCACACCATCCGCATCGCCTACCCGCTCAACAGCGAGAAGCCGCTGCTGCGGCCGGTGAGCGGCGCGGTGGAGATTGAAGTGGGCACGGAGTCCGCCTGGGGCAAGGCCGACGACGGCGTCCAGGCACGGCTGCGACTGGTCAAAGCCCACGACGAAGGCGCGGCGCCGACGTTCGCTCTCGACCTGCGCAACCGCGGGGAACACTCTCACAAGGCGCACCGCGAGTCTCGGTATTGCGAGATCGAACTCGACGGCAAATGGTATCTCCACGGCGGCCTTGATGATGACACGAAGCGCATAAGCAGTTGGCTTGAACCCGGCAAGCAGGTCGATGACTGGGTAGACGTTTCTCTGGCCGACGACTCGTGGGTTCGCAAGACGCCGGACTGGAAAGTGGGCGATCCAAGGAGCTACAATGACCATAGCTTGCAAGTCGCCCCCGGCAAGCACACGCTGCGCATCGCGTTTGTGTTCGAGGACGGCGTCCGGCCCGTGAGCCAGCCGGTGGAAATCGAGGTGGGCAAGGAATCGGCGTGGGGCGAGGCCGTGAACGGCGTGCAAGCCCGCGTCCGCACGGCGAAGACCGTATGGAAAGCGGACGAAACGCCGACGTTTCACCTCGACCTGCGCAACCAGGGGACGATGACGTGGAACGCGCGGCGCGTCCCCTATGACTGCCAGATCGAAGTGGACGGGACGTGGTACTCGTTTGACAAACCCTCCGGCCCCTACCCCGCCGTCGGCGACTTGCTGGAACCCGGCAAGCAGATCGACGACTGGGCGACCGTATCCCCGGACAAGAATTGGGGAAGCTCAGCGGGCAAGATGCTACACTTTCCACTTGCTCCCGGCAAGCACACCGTCCGCGTCACCTATCCGCTCAACGGCAAGACGAAGTCGGCGAACCGGGCCGTGAGCGGCCCGGTGGAAATTGAGATCCAGGAGAAATGACCGACGACCGGCGAGCGGGGGGCGTCAGCCCCCTGATTCCGCATCCTGTCAGCGACGGGAGGAGGAATCAGGGGGCTGACGCCCCCCGCTCGCCCCTGCCCCGTGAACCCTTCCGGCGGTTCCACCGTCCCCGCTAGAGCAAGCCGCGTCCATTCCGTAGGATAACGGCTTGCCGAAACGTTCGTGGAACCCTCGAGGGCGGATGGGCGACATGCCGAGTTACAACCCCAAGGCGATCGAGCCGCGCTGGCAGCAATACTGGCTGGAAAACAAGACCTTTCGCACGCCGGACCTGTCGGACAAGCCGAAGTTCTACATCCTCGACATGTTCCCCTATCCGAGCGGCGCCGGCCTGCACGTCGGCCATCCCGAGGGCTACACCGCCACCGACATCCTGGCCCGCTACAAGCGGATGCGCGGCTTCAACGTGCTGCACCCGATGGGCTGGGACGCCTTCGGCCTGCCCGCCGAGCAGTACGCCATCGAGACCGGCACGCACCCCCGCGCCACCACCGAGAAGAACATCGCCACGTTCCGCCGCCAGATCCAGATGCTCGGCTTCAGCTACGACTGGGACCGCGAAGTCGACACCACCGATCCGAATTATTTCCGCTGGACGCAGTGGATTTTCCTGGTGCTGTACGACACCTGGTACGACGCCGAGCAGAAGCGCGGCCGGCCGATCGCGGAGCTGCCGATCCCCGACGACGTGCAGAAGCAGGGCGAGGTCGGCGATTCGCTCCTATCGGGACGGCAAAAGCGCCTGGCGTATCAGATCGAGGCGCCGGTGAACTGGTGCCCGGCGCTGGGCACGGTGCTGGCCAACGAAGAAGTGGTGGACGGCAAATCGGAGCGCGGCGGTCATCCCGTCGTGCGGATGCCGCTGCGCCAATGGATGCTGCGCATCACGGCCTACGCGGAGCGGCTGCTGGACGACCTGGAACAGGTCGATTGGTCGGAAGCGATCAAGGAGATGCAGCGCAACTGGATCGGCAAGAGCGAAGGGGCGGAGGTCGATTTCGCCCTTCCAGCCGCGAGCGCCAGCGAGGCGGCGCCATTCGCGTCTTCACCACGCGGCCCGACACGCTGTTCGGCGCGACGTACATGGTGCTGTCCCCGGAACATCCGCTGGTGGACGACGATCACCACGCCGGAGCAGCGCGCCGCCGTGAAAGCGTACCAGGAAGCCGCCGCGCGCAAGAGCGACCTGGAGCGCACCGAGCTGGCCAAGAAGAAAACCGGCGTCTTCACCGGCGCGTACGCCATCAATCCGGTCAATCAGCGAGAAAATCCCGATCTGGATTGCCGATTATGTGCTGGCCACCTACGGCACCGGCGCCATCATGGCGGTGCCCGGCCACGACGAGCGCGACTGGGAGTTCGCCGAGGTGTTCGGCCTGCCGATCATCCGCACCGTCCAGCCGCCGGCCGGCTGGGAAGGCAAGGCGTACGTCGGCGAAGGGCCGGCCGTCAACAGCGAGTTCCTGAACGGCCTGAACATCGCCGAGGCCAAGCGCAAGATCATCGACTGGCTGGAGGCCAAGGGCGTCGGCGTCCGCAAGGTGAATTACAAGCTGCGCGACTGGCTGTTCAGCCGCCAGCGCTACTGGGGCGAGCCGTTCCCGATCCTGCACGAGATCGACGCCGACGGCAAGCCGACCGGCGTGGTCGAACCGCTGTCGCCGGAAGAATTGCCGCTGCGCCTGCCGGACCTGGAGGACTTCAAGCCGTCGGGCCAGCCGGAGCCGCCGCTGGGCAAGGCGACCGACTGGCTGTACGTCACGCGCGACGGCAAGCGCTACCGCCGCGAGACGAACACGATGCCGCAGTGGGCCGGCTCGTGCTGGTACTACCTGCGCTACCTCGACCCGCGCAACGACAAGGCGTTTTGCGACCCGCAAAAGGAGAAATACTGGATGCCGGTGGACCTGTACGTCGGCGGCGCCGAACACGCGGTGCTGCACCTGCTCTACTCGCGCTTCTGGCACAAGGTGCTGTTCGACCGCGGCCACGTCCACAATCCAGAGCCGTTTCAGAAGCTGGTCAACCAGGGAATGATCCTGGGCGAGATGGAGTACACCGGCTTCAAGAAGGCCGGCCAGTGGGTTTCGCTGGGCCGGGACGCCGGCGACGTCAATGCGGACGAAGCGGTGAAGCTGGCGGAGGAGCAGGTGGAGAAGAAGGGCGACGGCTTCGTGCTGAAGGAGAACCCATCGATCCGCGTCGACGCCCGCGCCTACAAGATGTCGAAGAGCCGCGGCAACGTCATCAACCCCGACGAGGTGGTGAAGGAGTACGGCGCCGACAGTCTGCGGCTGTACGAGATGTTCATGGGACCGCTGGAGGCGACGAAGCCGTGGAGCATGCGCGGCGTGGAGGGCGTCTATCGCTTTCTGGGTCGCGTATGGCGGCTGTTCATCGACGAGCGCTCCGAGGAGACGCGGCTGGCGGAGACGGTGCAGGACGTGCCGCCGGAGCGCGACACGCTGCGGAAGCTGCACCAGACGATCCAGAAAGTGACCGACGACCTCGACGGGATGCGCTTCAACACGCCATCGCGGCGATGATGGAGCTGACGAACCACCTGACGCCGCTGACGGCGCGGCCGCGGTCGGTGCTGGAGCCGTTCGTGCTGCTGCTGAGTCCGTTCGCGCCGCACCTGGCGGAGGAACTGTGGCGTGCTCTGGGCCACAAGGAGACGCTGGCGTATGAGCCGTGGCCGGCCTTCGACCCGGCGCTGGCGAAGGAGGACGAGATCGAGGTGCCGGTGCAGATCAACGGCAAGGTGCGTCACCGGCTGACGGTCCCGGCCGACGTGGACGCGAAGACGCTGGAGGCGCTGGCCCTGGCCGACCCGAAGGTGCGCGAGCTGCTGGCCGGCAAGACGCCGCGAGCAAGGGTGATCGTAGGTTCCGAGCGGAAACTGGTCGCAATACGTCCCGGTCGCTCCGCTGACTCGGCGAGTCCGCCCTACCACTGATGCCCGATCAATCCCACTTCTGGAGCCGGGCCGCCGCGACCTACGAGCAGGACTTCATCGATCCCTACCTGCCCGGCGTCCGCAACCCGCTGCCGTGCGCCCTGGAGGAGTTGGCGGATCCGCAAAAGGGCACGGCCGCCGACCTCGGCTGCGGCGTCGGCCCGTTGCTGCCGCTGCTGGCCAAGCATTTCCGCCAGGTGATCGCCGTGGATTTCGCCGAGGGGATGCTGAAGCGCGCCGCGAACAGCTGCCGCGGCCTGGCCAACGTGGAGTTTTTGCAGCAGCCCTTCACGGACCTGGCGCCGCTGGCCGGCCGGGTGGACGTGGCCGTGGCGGTCAACAGCCTGGTGCTGCCGGACCTGGGCGAGCTGGAGACGGCGTTGCGGTCGATCCACGCGGCGCTGCGGCCGGGCGGACATTTTCTCGGCATCGTGCCGGCGATGGACGCGGTGCATTATTACACGATGCTGATGGTGGACCGGGCGCGAAACGCGGGGATGCCGGCCGAAAAGGCGCGGCAGAACGCGGCCCACCACGCCGACCACAAGCTGTACGACTTCGCTTTCGGCGACTTTCGCTATCTGGGATTGGACCAGCACTTCTGGCAGCCGTTCGAGGTGCGCTATCGGCTGCGGCGGGCCGGCTTTCAGGGTGTGCGGATGAAGAAAGTGCATCTTTCATGGGGCCAGTTCGCCGGCGCCGCCGATCTGAAGGACGAGCCGCCGCCGTGGGACTGGTTCTTCCGGGCGGAGAAAGGAAACAACTGGACGGGGAGGTAGATGCGTCAGTACGGTTGAACCGTCATCAATCCGGCGACCATGATATCAGTGTCCAGCAGCATCGGTCGGCCCTTGGCGGGTTTCGGCCTGACGCCGCAGACGCCGTGCGAACTCCCTGCTGTCCCCAATATCGTCCCGGTCGGCCCACAGACCGAACAGCTCAGACTTCGCCATATCGGCGCCCGTGCAGCCGGACGGCTCGCCGCCCTTGAGGCTTTGAACGAACGACAGCACCTCGTCCCAGCGCTCCGGGCGACCTGACGCAGGGCGTCCACAATCATTTGTTCGCTGACCGCCATGGAAGCACTTCTTTCTCATCAGCAGGTTGGATGCACCGTCGGCTGCGGCCGGCGTCTTGGATAATGATACCGCCCCACGGCGCCGGCGCGAACCTCACCCCCTCCTCGCCCGTCCACCTACCGGAACAGGAGGTCGGATAACGGCCAGTCCACCGGCCCTGGAAGCCGGGCGGTGCGGGTTCGACTCCCGCCCTCCTGACCGTATCACCGGAAGGGCCAGCCCATCGGCGCGGGCGACCGTCTCGAAAACGGCTCGGCGGCGACGCCTTGAGGGTTCGACTCCCTCCCTTTCCGCTCCGCATTGACCCCGAAGAATCGGCTTCGCGCGGCGGCGGGCACCGCATCGGCGTCCTCGATCACGGGCCGATTCCAGTTGGCCGGCGTCGCCGGCGCGGTCGGCGTTCCCGTCTCCGGCGCCAGGCCCAGCTGACGCTGCCAGTTCGTCATGTCCTGCGTGAACACATTCACCAGAACCGGGACCACGATGCTCGTGAACAGCACGCCCAGGATTTTGCCCAGACATCCGCTTTTCTTGGCGGTCATGGCTCTTCTCCTCCCTGACGAGCAGGAACGGCGCGACGACGCTGTTCGCCTCCCTCCGACAACCGATGGAAACCCGGACGGCGTGTTCTCCGCCGTCCCCGACGACGGGTTGTGGAACGCAAATCCAGGGCCGACCTCCCAAGACGCGACACGGCCTTCGGCGATTCGCCGACCGATGCGGCAGTTTGTAACGGCTGCGTCAGGTCGCGTGGGAGGGGTTGGGGCGAGTCGGGCCGAGCGAAACAGCCGCAAGGTCGTATAGCCCGCAATCGATGGGGCCATTTTGGCATCGGTGAACCGACCGGCGCCCCGTCCCTTGGCCCGATCGCGTCCCAGGATTACAATCCTGGGAACGTCTGATCCCACCGCCCGGATGAAAGGAACGATGCGATGCGCCGCTGGACGGTCCCCTGTCTCTTTCTCGCCGCCGGCCTCCTGGCCGCCGCCGCGCCGGCCGGTGCGGACGATCCGGCCGCCTACCCACCGCCCGCCCCGCTCAAGAACGAGTCGAACCTCGGCCTCCACATCCAGCGCACCATGACCCTCCTGGCGACCAGCACGCCAAAGCACCATAACAAGGTGCGCATTCTCTTTTACGGCCAGTCCATCACCGAACAGGACTGGTGGAAGCGCGTGGCCGACGACCTGCGCCGCCGCTTCCCCGACGCCGACCTGGACATCGAGAACCGCGCCATCGGCGGCTTCGCCGCCCAGCTCCTCGTCCGCCCCGCCGAACACGACCTGTACCCCTTCTACCCCGACCTGCTCATTTTTCACGTTTACGGCTCCAATAAAGAGTATGAGGACATCATCCGAAGCACGCGGAGCCGCACCACCGCCGAGGTGCTGATGCAGAAGGACCACGTCACGAAATGGCCGCCCGATGTGATCGACAAGGACAAGGACAAGGGCATGTGGTGGGACGACCTGATGAACAACCGCCTGCTGCCCGACATCGCCAAGAAGTACGGCTGCGGCCTAACCGACGTGCGCGGCCAGTGGCTCGATTACCTCCGCGCGAACAAGCTGGAGCCGAAAGACCTCTTAAAAGACGGCGTTCACCTCAACGACCACGGCAATTTCCTCATGGCAGAGATCGTCGAGCGGCAGCTGAAGTACCGGCCCGATCTGCCCGACGACGAGTGGAAGGGCCTAGTGCGGACTTACGAGGTCGGCAAAGACGTAGATTGGAAGGACGGCCGGCTGACGCTGCCGTTCGAGGGCAACCGCGTGGACGCGCTGGCGGCGAAAACGGACGGCAAGCCGGCGGCCGTGGCCGTGCGGATCGACGGCAAGAAGCCGTCGGAGTTTCCGGGCGCCTACCGCATCACGCGGCCGGCGCCGGGGCCGTGGTCGCCGCTGACCGTGTCGCGCATCGACCACGACGCGCCGCTCGTCCCGGAGGAGTGGACGCTGAAGATCACGAAGGAGCGGGACGGCGGCAAGGCGTGGGACTTTGAAGTGACCGGCTCCGTGACAGGGCCGGACGGCGGCGGCGCCAGCGACGCGTCGTTCACGTCGAAGTCCGGCCGGGTGAAGATCGAGCCGGGGGCGTGGTTCCACCCGGAAGGGGCGAAGGTCCCGGCCGGCTACGAAATCAAGTGGAGCGTGCTGCCGATGGGCGTCGATTCGTACCAGGCGCCCAGGGCGGAAGATGAGACGCGCGAACACCCGACGACACTGGCCCAGGGGATTCCCAACGAGAAGCACACGCTGGAACTGACCGCGGACGGCGATGCGGCGATCCGGGCCGTCCGGGTGTACCGGCCGCCGGTGAGGTGAGGGAGCGGCGCGAACCCGTGCGAACTTCCGGGCGTCGATCAAGCAGACCGTCTCGGGGGTCCGCTAACGGCAGGCGAGCCGGCTTTGAACCGGCCAGTGAAGGTTCGAGTCCTTCTCCCTGAATTGCCTATTGCCCCTCCGCCAACTCCCCGGAAGGCAGGGCCAGCTGATCGAGGACGGCGCTGGGTCGTTCACGGCCGTCGGCCGCGGCGAAGTAGCGGCCGGTGTGCGGGTCGTGGCTGGCCGAGAAGTCGCAGGCGGTGCAGTAGTATTCGACGCGGCCACCCCACTCCGAGCGGAACACGCAATGTCGGCCGCCGCAGCAGGGGCAGCCCTGGTGCTCCTGGAGCCGGCAGCGTTCCGCCGCCTCGAACCACTCCCTGGGCGTCCGATCGCCGTCCGGCCTCATCGCCTCACGCCTCCGTTCCGGTTCCCGTTGCGAGTCACGTCTACCAAACCTAGCATATTTTCATACCGCCCTGGCAGACATTCACCCGATCCCGACAGGCTCCCCATGCGCTGGCGCATCCGCTACCAACTCCTGCTGCCGCTGCTGACGCTGCTGCTGGGCGTCGTCGGCGTCAGCGTCTGGACGGCCGTGGCGTCGGCCGGCCGGGCCCGTCAGCAGATCGAGTCCCGGCTTCGCGGCGTGGGCCAGACCCTCAGCTTTGAGCAGGGCACGTTCTCGCTGTCCAATCCGGTCCTGACCATGATGAAGGACATGTCCGGCGCCGATTTCCTGCTCGTTTCGCCGGAGGGCGAAGGCCCCGGCACGCTGGGCGCCGGCCCCGTCCGGCTGCCGCCGGGCGAGACGGTCTGCGACGACTGGCATGAACTCCACCTCGGCCCGCCCACGGCCGCAGACGGCAAGACCTATTTCTGCAGCGGCCTCCGCCTGCCGGGAGGCCGAATAATCTATATTTTCTATCCCGAATCGTTGTTGCAGAGACGCGCTGTGGGAGGCGGTCTGGCCGCCGCTGGTGCTGGGCGGTTCGGTGGGCCTGGCGTCGCTGGGCCTGGCGGTCGGCTTGGGCCAGCGGCTGAGTCGGCGCCTCCTGCAGGCCCTGGAGCGCCGCACCCGTCTGATCGCGGCCGGCGATTTCAGCCCCATGCCGCTGCCGGCGCGGAACGACGAAATCCGCGATCTGACGCGCTCGGTCAATGAGATGGCCCAGAAGCTCGCTCAGTTCCAGGAAACGGCGCGAAGGACGGAAAGATTTCGGCTGCTGGGTCAGGTGAGCGGCGGTCTGGCGCATCAGCTGCGAAATGGGCTTACTGGCGCCCGGTTGTCAGTTCAGCTGTTTGAACGCGAGTGCGCTGGACGGATGGACACGGCCGCGCTGGACGTGGCGCTGCGCCAGCTGACGCTTCTGGAGACGCACCTGAAGCGCTTTCTCGACCTCGGCCGGCAGGGTCCGTCGCGGACGGCGCCGTGTTCGCTGCCGGCGCTGGTGGGCGAGGCGGTGGAATTACTGCGGCCGCAGTGCAAGCACGCCGGCATCGAGCTGCGCTGGGCGCCGCCGGCCGGCGAGGCGGTGGTCAACGGCGACGCGGGGCAGCTGGGCCAGCTGATCCTGAACGTGCTGGGCAACGCCGTCGAGGCGGCGGGGCCGGGCGGAGATGTTGAAATCCGAGTGAGGAGTGAGGAGGGGGGAGTGAGGAGAAAAGACCAGCCGGCCGAACCGCTCCTCGCTCCTCACTCCTCACTCCTCACTCCTCACTCCTCACTTGTCCTGGAAGTATCCGACTCCGGCCCCGGCCCGTCGCCGGACGTGGTGGAACGCCTCTTCGAGCCGTTCGTGACCGGCAAACCGGAGGGCGTGGGCCTGGGATTGGCCGTGGCCCGGCAGGTCGCCGAGGCGCACGGCGGCCGCATCGGCTGGCGGCGCGAGGACGGGCGCACCGTCTTCCGAATCGAGCTGCCGGGCGCCCGCGGTCAGTGATCGCCCTTCCAGACTTTCATCAGGTCCGCCGAGGCCCGACGCGCGATCCCGTTCTCATCAAGGATCTCGTCCGTCGCCTTTTCCATTTCCTTGCGGTCGAAGACGAGAACCTGGCTCCAGTCCTCGGCGAATCGGAAGGTCAGGTAGTCGTCCTGGCAATCCCGGATCGTCTCCACCAGATGACGCAGGTTCTTGATCTTGATTCCGTTCACGTCCAGCACGACCTTCCCGACCGGGTCCGCGTAACCCCTGGCGATCTTGTGGGAAAACATCGGGGCCGTGACCACCACCAGCTCCTCGCCGGGGAAGCGCACCCGGTCGAAGCGCCGGTTCAGCAGCGGACTGTTGCCGCTATACAGGTCGGGGTCGAGGGAGCCATACATTTCGAGGGCGTCGGCTCGCGCGGGGGAGAAGACGAGGGGGCCGTGGATGAAGTAAGACGGGGGTTCGCCCTGGTAGCTGCGGATCAGACGGGTGTCTTGTGTGGTGACTGGCAGCGACAGCTGGACCGGCTGACCGCCGCGCAGGACGGTGACCGGGACGGCGCCGTCGTGGACCGCCGGGGGGATAGCCGCTTCAAAGGGGGCGAGCAGGTCGTTTTTCAGGCGGACCATGCCGTCGTTGTCGATCTCGTAATCGCCGATCTTGGTGAGAATGTCGGCCTCGTGGAAGGGGGAGTCGGGACCGTGCCGGGGCGCCGGATGGACCAGCATTCCTTTGACGCCCTTGTCCAGCTTCAGCGAGCGCCGCAGGGCGTCATTTTCGAGCGGCTGGTAGCCGGTGACCGCGGCCTCCACCGGCTTGGGTTCGGCCCGGCCGTCCTTGAGGTGGTCGAGGAAGTATTGCACCTCCTCGCAGGGGATGATGTAGCCGATGTTCTCGCCGCCGGCGAGCCGGCTGTAAACGACGCCGGCCATCTTGCCGTCCACCACGGCCGGCCCGCCGCTGTTGCCGGGGTTGACGGCCGCGCTGACCTGAATCACGGGGCCGGGCCGGCGGCCGAAGTACATGACGAAACTGACGCGCGAGACGACGCCCTTGGTGACGGACAGGTCGTCGCCGCCCACGGGGAAGCCGTAGACAGTCACGGCGTCCTGGACCTTGGGCAGCGCCTGGGACAGGGCGAGGGCCGACCGCTTCTTGAAGAAGTCGTCGTCGGCGAGGGTCAGCACGGCCAGATCGACGTCCGCGCCGACCCCCGCGACCTTGGCCTCGATGCGATCGGCCCCCGGCCGCGGCTGCACGGACACTTCCGTGGCGTAGCGGAGCAGGTGGGCGTTGGTCAGGATGCGCTTGCCCTCGACGACCACGCCGGAACCGACGACCTCCACCGGGTCTTCCCTGGCCCAGGGTTTAATCGGATTGGGATAGCGAATGGAGGCGATGATCTTGACGACCGAATCTTCCGGCCCGGCGGCCCCAACCGGCGGCGGGGCGACGAACAGGCAGGCGGTGAGGAGGAGCAGACGGGTTTTCATGGGGACGGTCCTCGGACGGGTGGGGCGTTTCCGCAGCCGGGATTCGGCTTGCCCGGCTTGAGTGTACCCCGGCCGATGGGCGGCTTCAACCGGATTCGCCGCCCGGAGAGATGTGCGTCCCGGAAGCATCCGACTCTAGCCCCGAGCCGCCGTTGGATCCTCGCAGGAACGGCCGGCGATATAATCCATGGTGCGGCGCTGGTCCGCAAAAGTCGCCAGCCCACCGAGGGGGTGAACGTCATGACTTCGGTTCCGGCTCGACAGACGGCGGCCGTGCCCCCCGCGGAGAGCATTGAGCAGAAATTCGAGCGCCTGGCAGCGGCCTGGCACAAGGCGGTCGCCCACCATTCGTCCAACCGCATCCGCCACAACCACCCGGCTTATCAAGAGATCATCGGCATGGGCCCGGCGGTCGTCCCGCTCTTGCTGCGGGACATGGAAATCAACCGCCGGCACTGGTTCGCCGCCCTCGCCGCCATCACTGGGGCCGATCCCGTCTCCGCGGAGGACGCGGGCGACATCCCCCGGATGGCGGAGGCCTGGCTGCGGTGGGGGCGGGAGAACGGCTACCGATGGCAGCCGCCCCGCGATAATCCTGGTGTTACGTGGAAGGAGGCATCCATGTCGATCGCTGAGATCATCCCTGCGGTTCGGGCGCTGTCTCGGGGCGAGAAATTCCAGCTCGCGCAGATGTTGCTTGAAGACCTGTCCAGAGAAGAACTGTCGGCGATGTTCAAGGAAGGACAGGTTTATCCAATCTACACACCCGAGTATGCCCCCGGCGCCGCAGCCCAACTGGCCCAACTCCTCAAGGAGGAAGGGACTCGCTCATGAGCGTTGTCGAACAATATCCCTACTGCGACAGGAACCCGGCTTCCGGGGGGCTGGACCTGATGCCGGACCTGCCCGTCGTCCTTCGACATCAGTCCCACTCGTTGTCTAGGCTTTGTCTGGCAAACCATCTTCGCCCCGGAGGGGCGGCGGTCCATAGCCAGGGGCGAAAGCCCCTGGGGAAAAGGCCGGCCCATCGATGGCTTTCACAGCCCCGGAGGGGCGGCGGTGAGCCGAACCACCGCCGCCCCTCCGGGGCTGAAATGCGGGAGCGCTGGCACGTCTCTCTCCAGGGGTTTCACACCTGGCTATTCACCCCCGTCCCTCCGGGGCGGAAATCCAATTGCCAGACAGAGCCTAGCGTGGGACTGGTTGACAGCGGCGCGTCCATCGGTGTGCTGCCCTATTCGTTGGGCGTTCAGCTGGGCTTCGACTGGAACACCGAAAAGGCGAAAATCACTCTTGCTGGAACGCTGGCGCATGTTGAGGCACGCGGTGTGGAATACGGCTCGGTCGTGCTGGTCATGAAGCGGCCGGCGCCGACCGCCGAGGCCGTCCGCGGATAGTGGCGTCGGCCTGTCCGGCCCACGGAGAACCCGCTTGACTCCCTTGCGTTACGTCTTCGGCCATCGGGCCGCCCTGCTGGCCACTCTGCTTTTCGCGGCCATCTTTGTGGCCGTCTATGTCTGCATGCCGCTGCGGCCCTACGCCACGCTGAACCTGCCGGCAACGACCCACGTCCTGCGCTTCTCCCCAGATGGTGGTACGCTGCTAACCGTGGCGGACGACCCGCCGAGCGGCTGGGGCTGGATCGTGAAGGGGCCTATGAGGGTCTGGGACGTCAGGACCGGAGTTGAGCGCCTCGCCCTGGCGCCTAACCGGAGCTTCGACCCAAACATGATTTGTTTCTCCCCGGACGGCCATCTACTCACTGCCGGCTGGACTGCCCACGAGCTTGAGCTGTGGGCCACTCCGGATCGGCGACACGGCCACCGTGCATGAGAAAGACACCGACAGCGACGATATTCAGTTTTCGCCGGACGGCAGGTTTCTCATCTTCCAAGCCTACGACTGGGACAATGATCTCGTGTTCTGGGACGTGCTTGCCAAGAAACCGCGGTTTCGCATCGAGGGCAATACCCGTGAAGTGATCTTCGCAGGGGACGGCAGATCATTCGTCACAACCAGCCTGGATCCCTCGGTATTGAAGGACAACCGTTGGCCGTTCACCGGGTTCAAACGGTGGAAGTGGGCCCCGTCGCGGGGCCTGTTCTGGACGTGGCGCACCGCGTCGCCCCCTCATCCCTGGCCTTTTCACCGGATCTGCGCCACCTACGCGACCGCCGACGGTCGTGAAATCGCCCTTTGGGATACGGCCACGGGCGAGAGGCGCTTTTCCGCGCAATTCGAGGAACCGGACGCGCATTGCGTTTGCCTGCGCTTCTGCGCGGCGGGCGGATGCTCTCGGCGGAGAGCAACTTCGCTAAGACGCTGGTCTGGGAAGTCGCTTCTACGCCCAGGTACGTCGGCGAGTTCATCGGCGACTGGCCCTTAAGCTTCAGGGACGACTCTGGCCCCGGGGCGCCGTCCCCGGATGGCAAGTACGTGGCCGTGCCGTTCAATGACGACGATATTCCTTGGGAGCAGCGGCCGCGCCCTGCCCGCGCGGGCGCCCGAATCATCAACCTCACAACCTTGGAGGAAGCCGGCCGTCTTACCGTGGATGACGACCGGACGCCATTCGACTTCCATGGCCGCACCTGCCCTACGGTGACGATTTCGCCCGACGGCAAGTTGGCGGCGGTCGGCTTCCTGGAGGAGCCGCGCCGCGAGCCCTATTTGAGCTGGTTGCTGCCTCCGCGATACAATCCTTTTCCCGCGTCTCAGGGCGGCGAGGTTGTCAGGGTATGGGACGTAGCCTCGCGCACCCACCTGATGGCGTTTCATAAATCCTCTTTGCAGTTCTCGCCTGACAGCAAGGTCTTGGCCGTTCTTCACGACGACCACATCGTCGATCTGTGGCGGCTGCCGTTTGAGAAGAGCCTGCTCCCCGTGTTCTTGTGGACAACAGGCATTTGGCTGCCGATTGTCGCGGCGCCATGCCTGATCGTCTGGAGGACGAAAAGACGCCGAGCGAAACTGGCGAAGTAGCGCCGGGAGAAGGGAACAGCGTAGATTTCGGCTCCAACGGAACCAGAATCTAGGCTGTCGCCTTATCTGCCCGTCACGCTCCAGGCTGATTGCACCCATCGGCGCTCATCCGCAGATATTTCCTCTCCCACTTCGGCTGCCCAGACGCCACCTCCGGATGGTACACTCGGCGTCGCCCCGCGTCCCCGAAACGGCGAGGTGCATCGTGTCGCGTCATCCCTTCCGCCACACCCGAACGACCCAGCCGCGGCGAACGCTGGGTGCCATGCTTTCGCGGCCCTCCCCGACCTCTTTTCTTGTCCCGGACGGGCCGGGCCGCGAAAGCATGATGCCGTCCATGACCGAATCATGCTTTCGCGGCCCCATGCTCCCCGGAAGGCCGGACCCGGCTCCCGAATGGCCGCGAAAGCATGGCACCCAACATTCATCATCCCGTCCCTTGCCGCCTGCCCTTTCGTGCCGGTTCCGGACCGTCAACGTAAGGCCGACACACCCCCGTCGCGCGCACTGTCGGTCTTACGGCCTTACCGCCTGCGCCGGCACGCCGTCGGTGGTGGAATGGGTGCGGCGAGCGATTCGCCATCGAAGCGAGGCGGCGTCCGCAATGGGCGCAGCGCGTCCCGTGAAACACATCCTGGCCGATTCTCCTCCTTGGACCTGGCCGGTTGTGTCATCCCAGGCTCGCCGCGCTCGGCCCTTCTTCTTGGGGTTCGGCGGCCGCCGGTGCCGCCTCGCGCCGCCATTTGAACGCCGCCACTGCCAGCGGCGGCAGTGTGATCGTCAGCATGAAATCGCGGCCGTGATGGGAAACCGGAGCCGCCTCGACGCCGCCAAGGTTGCCCTGGCCGCTGCCGCCGTACAGCGGCGCGTCGCTGTTGAGGACCTCGTCCCAGCGGCCTCCGTGCGGGACGCCGACCTGATAGCCGTAGCGCACTACCGGCGTGAAGTTGAAAACCGCCAGCACGCAGTCGTCGGGATCCTTCCCTTTCCGAAGCAGGCTGACGACGCTGGTCTCGGAATCGCGGCAGTCCACCCACTCGAAGCCGGCCCCGTCGCAGTCCCGTTCGTGCATCGCCGGCTCGCCGCGGTAGAACGTGTTCAGGTCGCGCACCCACCGCTGCGCCCCGTGGTGCAACGGCTGCTCCAGCAAGTGCCAGTCGAGGCTGGCGTCGTGGTTCCACTCGCGCCACTGGCCGAACTCGCCGCCCATGAACAGCAGCTTCTTGCCCGGCTGGAGGTACTGCCAGCCGAACAGCAGTCGCAGGTTGGCGAACTTCTGCCAGTCGTCGCCCGGCATTTTCGATACAAGCGATCGCTTACCGTGAACCACTTCGTCATGCGACAGCGGCAGGACGTAGTTCTCGGCGAAGGCGTAGACGGCGCGGAAGGTCAGCGCGTCGTGGTGGTACTTGCGGTGAACGGGGTTCTGGGACAGGTACTCCAGGGAATCGTGCATCCAACCCATATCCCATTTGTAGCCGAAGCCGAGGCCGCCGAGGTGGACCGGCCGCGACACCTGCGGCCAGGCCGTGGACTCCTCGGCGATGGTCACGATGTCGGGGAAGTCGGCGTAGACGCGCTCGTTGAGCCGGCGCAGGAAGGCGATCGCCTCCAGGTTCTCGCGGCCGCCGTAGTAGTTCGGCGTCCATTGGCCAGGCTCACGCGAATAATCGAGATAGAGCATGGAGGCGACGGCGTCCACGCGCAGACCGTCGATGTGGTACTTGTCGAGCCAGAACAGGGCGTTGCCGATGAGGAAGCTGCTGACCTCATTGCGGCCGTAGTTGTAGATGAGCGTGCCCCAGTCCTTGTGTTCGCGCAGGTTGGGGTCGGCGTGCTCGTAGAGGTGCGTGCCGTCAAAATATCCCAGGCCGTGCTCGTCGCGCGGGAAGTGGGCCGGCACCCAGTCGAGGATCACGCCGAGGCCGCGCCGGTGCAGCGCATCGACGAGGAACATGAAGTCCTGCGGCGTGCCGAAGCGGCTGGTCGGGGCGAAGTATCCGACCGTCTGATAGCCCCACGAGCCGTCGAACGGATGCTCCGTGATCGGCATCAGCTCGACGTGGGTGTAGCCCAGGTCGTGGCAGTAGTCCGCCAGCAGTGGCGCCATTTCGCGGTAGGTCAGCCAGCGGTTGCCGTCCTCCGGTGCGCGCCGCCACGACCCCAAATGGACCTCGTAAATCGCCATTGGCGCATCGATGGCCTGAGCGCGACGGCGGCCGGCCATCCACTCCGCGTCGGCCCATTCGTAGCCGGACAAATCCCAGACCTTGGACGCGGTCGCCGGCCGGATCTCGCCGGCGAAGGCGTAGGGGTCGGCCTTCTCGACCCAGTAGTTATGAAGCCGGGAAAAGATCGCGTATTTGTACAAGGCGCCGGGACGGACGTCGGGGACGAAGCACTCCCAGATGCCGGAGGAATCGACTGGGCGCATCGGGTTGGCGGCGGCCTCCCAGCCGTTGAAATCGCCGATGACGGAAACCCAGCGGGCGGTCGGCGCCCAGACGGCGAAGCGCACGCCGCGCACGCCGTCGCGCTCGGCGACGTGGGCGCCCAGCTTCTCGTAGGCGCGGAAATGCCGACCCTCGCGCCAGAGGTAGATGTCGAAGTCGGTCAGCGTCTCGGTGGTCACGGGGCATTCCCTCGATGGAGGACCGCCGTTTCCGGAGGAAACAGTGCGGCCCCTCCCGATTCACGATACGCCACGAGGAACACGGCGGACACCCACCGATGCACGTCTGCTAGGGTCCGGTACGGAGGAGACTGCGGCTTGAAGAGGTAGTGCAACCATGACGAAAGTCGGGATTATCGGCGGCGTTGAACCATTGCCTGCGATCTCTGAAAAAGCCATCAATTACAGTTGACCCATCATGTAAACGGGATATACTTTCTTGTATGCGGCCGCTACGTCGGGAGTGGACTGCGAGGCGATAGAACCATGAAGCAGAAAAAGCAACCGGCGCGGAACTTCGCCGACCGCCTGAGACAACTGGTGAAGGCTTCCGGGATGACCCAGGGCGAAATCGCCCGCCGCGCCGGAGTCAGTCCCCAAGTGGTAAGCCGGCTGCTGGCGGTAGGCAACGCGGACGTGACCCTGTCCATCGCCTGCCGACTCGCATGGGCAATGGGTAAGGACGTAAGTGAGTTTCAAGAAGCCGTATTCGAGGAGTGGAAGATGCAGCCAAATGTTCTGGAACTGATCGACCGCGAAATGACCCGCGGACGGTTGCGGCAGAAGCTCAATGCCGCCCTAAGCCGAATCAAGGAGGGGGAGGAAGAATTGCACTGCGCCGGTGACAAGATTCATCCGATCGCCCGCCGTTGGATGGAAGGCATGATTCGACACTGGCGCCGGCAGGCCGACCAGCTAGACGCGCGGCTGCGTGAACTCGAATAGAGAGCGGCATAAAGCGCCTGGTTCCGACTTCGCGGAGGAGGCTAGAACTCGCGTGCCCCTATACGCGTCCTCCTGATCGGGCCACGGTCTACTGATCGCGGAGTGATGGCATAGGCAATATCCTCCGCGATGTCAGCGCGAGGCGATTACGGGCGACTCGGCGCCCTACGATGCTGGCATGCGCTCATTTCGGCGGAGTATGATTCGTAGGTGGGAGAACGGCACGCTTGAAAGGCGGTGAACGATGGCGACCCCTACACCCAAACCGGCTGATCTGAAAGGGAGAAGGCGTGGGTGGTGGTATGTCGTTGACTACGCCGGCCAGCGCAACGGCGTCAACTACTGGCAGTGCATCTGCTGTAGGGACGGGTTTAGGAGGGTAGTTGCCGAGCCGGACATCCGCGACCACAAGACCAACTCACTGGACCTCCCTTGCCGCTGCCAAGAGCCGCTGGGGGATTTGACCGATCACGTCTACGGCCTGTGGACCGTCATCGGCCCTGTCGGTCCACGCCAGGCACGCCCGGTGGTCGGCGGTGTTAGGCTTTGGAAGTGTCGGTGTGCGTGCGGCGCCTGCCGTGTTTTCACAGAGAAAACACTCGAGTCGAGGCGGATGTGGTCTTGTGGCTGTCGCCCCGAAAAGGAGGTCCGAAGGGAGTGGGAGTCGAAGCAGCGGAGAGCATATAATCGCGTATATGGACCGAGGGGGAGTTCACAACTGACACGAAGCGAGAGAGAGAAACAGGACCGTGGCTGGACGGCCGAGATGAAAGAGGCGCTCTACGCCCTCCAACCGAGATGCCTGCTCTGCGAAGAATCTGGAAATCCGAACATCCATCACGTCCGACCGGTCAGCCACGGGTACGGAAAGCGTCCCGGCAACGCCGTCCGGCTCTGTGGGGCTTGCAATCGATTCATCTACGACAGGGAACCCAGCCAATTGACCCCGCGGATGGCCGCAATCCTCGAAAGCGGAGCGGCGCAGTTCAAGGAGTATTGGGACGGCAAATGCGACGCTACGGCGGTTCGCACCGTTACGCCCGTGGTGGCAAGGCCGAAGGACCCCGATCCGGCCCTCGTCGCAATACTGGAGGCTGTGGAACATGGTGAAGATGCCGCGATCCTCGCCCTAGCCAGGTGGCTGGAGGAGCGGCGTGACCCAAGCGCCACCGCCATACAGAAAGTGCTGGAGGATTCGCTCGGGCCACTGGCTCGGGTGTTTCAATGGCCTGGGAAGACAAATGAAGTGTGGAAGCGGCTCGGCCTCTCCTGGTCTGAGCGAGCTATTCTGACGGAGCACCTTGGAATTTCGGCGAAGCGCGTGTCGCCGTCTGCATCGAGGGCAAAGCACGCTGTGGCGGAGACGCAAGTGCAAGCCGCCCGCGACAGGAATAAGATCGATTTGGCCGTACACAAGCTCGCCTGCCCGACGGCCAATGCCTGCGGCAAGTCGCCGCACGGAGAGTGATCGATGAGTGGTCGCGGCACCCGCCACTGTCAGAGCCTCAAGCCATCGCCGTTCCACCGGGGATCATCCCCGCCCAACGAACGGCATCCCCGTCGCCATGACCGTCAGGAACAGCACGTTGGCGTCCAGCGGCAGGCTCGCCATGTAGACCACGGCGCGGGCGACGTGCTGCACGTCCATCGTCGGCTCGACGGCGGTTTCGCCGTTCGCCTGGAGGACGCCGTCCTTCATCCGGGCGGTCATTTCCGTGCCCGCGTTGCCGATGTCGATCTGGCCGCAGGCGATGTCGTATTTGCGGCCATCCAGGGCGGCCGAGCGCGTCAGGCCGGTGATCGCGTGCTTGGCGGAAGTGTACGGAGCGGAGTTCGGCCGCGGCGTGTGGGCGGACAGGGAGCCGTTGTTGATGATGCGGCCGCCGCACGGCGCCTGCTCCTTCATCAGACGGAACGCCGCCTGCGTGCAGAGGAACGCCCCGGTCAGGTTCACGTCGATGACGCGCCGCCATTGCTCGAAGCTCAGGTCTTCAAGCGGCACGGGAGGGGCGCCGGTCCCGGCGTTGTTGAAGAGCAGATCGAGTCGGCCGAAGGCAGCCTTCGTCCGGTCGAACAGCGCCCGCACCGAGGCGGGGTCGCTCACATCGGTGGGGACGGCGAGCGCGCGCGATCCGTCACGTCCCGCCGCGTCCGCCGTCTGTTTCAGAGGATCGGGCCGGCGGCCGGCCAGCACCACGGAGTATCCTTCGCGCAGAAGGGCCACGGCCGTCGCCCGGCCGATGCCCGACCCCGCTCCCGTCACCAGGGCGATTTTGCCGGTCGCTTGTGTCATATTATTGGCCCCTCATTCCCCGCGAATCGATACGACTCCCGGTGTACAATAACGCATCGCACCGGTGCCACGCGCCGGACCCTGGACGGAACAACGCGCATGAACGACGAGAAGCGACGGCTGGAAGAGGACCGCCTCGGCCGACAGCCGTGGCGCCGATGGGGTCCGTACCTCAGCGAACGCCAGTGGGGCACCGTCCGCGAGGACTACAGCCCCGGCGGCGACGCCTGGGCCTATTTCCCGCACGACCAGGCCCGCAGCCGCGCCTACCGCTGGGGCGAGGACGGCCTGGCTGGCGTCAGCGATCGCAAGCAGCGGCTCTGCCTGGCGCTCGCCCTCTGGAACGGCCGCGATCCCATCCTCAAGGAACGCCTCTTCGGCCTCACCAACGGCGAGGGCAACCACGGCGAGGACGTCAAGGAGCTTTATTACTACCTCGACGCGACGCCGACGCACTCCTACCTGAAGATGCTTTACAAGTATCCCCAGGCGCCTTTCCCTACGCCGAGCTGACCGAGGAGAACCGTCGCCGCGGCCGCGGTGAGCCGGAGTTCGAGTTGCTCGACGCCGGCGCCTTCGACGACGACCGTTACTTCGATGTCTTCGTCGAGTACGCCAAGGCGTCGCCGGACGACCTGCTGATGCAAATCACGGCCCACAACCGCGGGCCGGACGACGCCGTGCTTCATCTGCTGCCGCAGCTCTGGTTCCGTAACACCTGGGCCTGGCACAAGGGGGCCGCCCGGCCCCTGCTGTCGGCGTCCGGGGCGAACGCGGTCGAGGCGCGCCACGCCGACCTGGGGACTTACACGCTCCACGTCGAGGGCGACGCCGAGCTGCTGTTCTGCGACAACGAAACCAACGCCGCCCGGCTGTACGGAGTCAATGGAGAAAAAGGCCATTACAAGGACGGATTCCACGACTTCATCGTCCACGGCGACCGCGCCGCGGTGAACCCCCGGCGGGAGGGCACGAAGGCCGGCGCGCATCACGTCCGCACGGTCCCCGCCGGCGCTTCGGTTCGTGTGCGGCTGCGGCTGGCGAAGTCCGCCGACGCCGATCCGTTCAACCGCTTCGACGACATCCTGGACGCGCAACGGCGCGAGGCCGACGCCTTCTACGCCGACCTCCAGCACGGCCTCGCCGACGCCGACGCCCGCGCCGTCCAGCGGCAGGCGCTGGCGGGGATGGTCTGGTCGAAGCAATTCTATTATTTCAACGTGCCGGAGTGGCTGAAGGGCGACCCCGCCCAGCCGGCCCCGCCGCCCGCACGGCGCCGCGGTCGCAACGCCGACTGGACCCACTTCCACACGGCTCACATACTGTCGATGCCGGACAAGTGGGAGTATCCGTGGTTCGCGGCCTGGGACCTGGCCTTCCACTGCATCCCGCTGGCGCTGATCGACCCGGAGTTCGCCAAGGACCAGCTCGTGGTGCTGACGCGCGAGTGGGCCATGCACCCCAACGGCCAGCTGCCAGCCTACGAGTGGTGCTTCGGCGACGTCAACCCGCCCGTCCACGCCTGGGCGGCCTGGCGCGTCTTCCAGATCGACCGCAAGCGGCGCGGCGACCACGGCGACCTGGCCTTCCTGGAGCGCGTCTTCCACAAGCTGATGCTGAACTTCACGTGGTGGGTCAACCGCAAGGACGCCCAGGGCCGCAACATCTTCCAGGGCGGCTTCCTCGGCCTGGACAACATCGGCGTCTTCGACCGCAGCGCCCCGTTGCCGAGCGGCGGCTTCATCAACCAGGCCGACGGCACCAGCTGGATGGCGATGTACTGCCTCAACCTCATGCGCATCGCGCTGGAGCTGGCGCTGCACAATCCCGTCTACGAAGACATCGCCACGAAGTTTTTCCAGCATTTCCTCCGCATCGCCCAGGCGATGACCAACATGGGCGCCGGGGCCGAGAAGGACGCGGACGCCAGCGGCGTGGGCCTGTGGGACGACGCCGACGCTTTCTACTACGACCAGCTCAATTTGCCCGACGGCCGGGTCGTCGAGCTGAAGCTCCGCTCGATGGTGGGGCTGGCGCCGCTGTTCGCCGTGGAGACGCTGGAGCCGGAGCTGCTGACCCGCCTGCCCGAATTCAGCCGCCGCCTGGAGTGGGTCCTGAACTGCCGGCCGGACCTGGCGGCCCTGGTCTCGCGCTGGCAGGAGCCGGGCCGCGGCGAGCGGCGGCTGCTGTCTCTGCTGCGCGGCCGCCGCATGAAGGGCCTCCTGCACCGAATGCTGGATGAAACGGAGTTCTTATCAGAGTTTGGCGTCCGCGCCCTGTCGCGGCGGCACCGCGATGAGCCGTACACGCTCCGCTGCGGCGGTGCGGAACAGACCGTTCGCTATCTGCCCGGCGAGTCGGACTCCGGCCTGTTCGGCGGCAACTCCAACTGGCGCGGGCCGATCTGGTTCCCGGTCAACTTCCTGCTGATCGAGTCGCTGCAGAAGTTCCACCACTATTACGGCGACGACTTCAAGGTGGAGTGCCCGACCGGCTCCGGCCGAATGTTGACGCTCAACGAAATCGCCGCGGAGCTGACGCGCCGGCTGACGCACCTCTTCCTGCGCGGCGCCGACGGCCGGCGGCCGGTCTTCGGCCCGTCGGAGAAGATGCAGGCCGACCCGCACTTCCGCGACCATCTGCTCTTTTACGAATACTTCCACGGCGACGACGGCCGTGGCGTCGGGGCGTCGCACCAGACCGGCTGGACGGGGCTGGTGGCGAAGCTGCTGCAGCCGCGCCGGGCGGCGCATCGATGAATTCGGTTAGCCGCGGCGCAGGCGGAGCGCTTCGTCCCAAGCGCTCCGCTGCGCGTCGCGGCTAACCCTGCGTTTGACCTTATCGCCGCGCTCCGCTAACCTGACGGGACGCCCCGTGGGACGAAGAGGACTGAAACAAACCTCATGGCGGAACAGTACATCTACACGATCGAGAACCTCACCAAGGCGTACGCCAAGCGCAAGGTCCTCAAGAACATCTGGCTAGCCTTCTACCCCGGCGCCAAGATCGGCGTCATCGGCAGCAACGGGGCCGGCAAAAGCACGCTGCTGCGCGTCATGGCCGGCGCCGAGACGGACTTCCTCGGCACGGCACGGCTGACGCCCGGCTTCACTGTCGGCTGGGTGCCGCAGGAGCCGCGCCTCGACGAAACGACCGACGTGCGCGGCAACATCGAACAGGCCGTGGCCGCCACGCGCGGCCTGCTGACGAAGCAGGAAGAGCTGGGCAATCAGATGGCCGAAGCGTCGCCGGACGAGATCGACGCCATCATGGACGAGATGAGCAAGGTCCAGGACGCCATCGACGCCGCCAACGCCTACGACCTCGACCGCCAGCTCGAAATCGCGATGGACGCCATGCGTCTGCCGCCCGGCGACGCCAAGCCGTCCACCCTCTCCGGCGGCGAACGGCGGCGCGTGGGCCTGTGCAAGGCGCTGCTGCAGCGGCCCGATCTGCTGCTGCTGGACGAGCCGACGAACCACCTCGACGCCGAGTCGGTGGACTGGCTGGAGCGCACCCTGCGCGAGTACGGCGGCACCGTCGTCGCCGTCACGCACGACCGCTACTTCCTCGACAACGTCGCGCAGTGGATTCTCGAGCTGGACCGCGGCCAGGGCATTCCCTGGAAGGGCAACTACTCCTCGTGGCTGGACCAGAAGCAGGCCCGGTTGGCGAAGGAGGAGAAACAGGAGTCGGCAAGACGGAAGGCGTTGGCCCGCGAGCTGGAATGGGCGAAGATGGCGCCGCGGCGCGGGTGGCCAAGAGCAAGGCCCGTCTGAGCGCCTACGAGAAGCTGGCCAGTCAGGAGTACGAGGAGAAGGAAGACGAGCTGGTCCTGCAGATCCCGCCGGGGCCGCACCTGGGCGATATCGTGGTGCGGGCCGAGCGCGTCCGCAAGGGCTACGGCGACAATCTGCTCATGGAGGACCTGAATTTCGACCTGCCGCGCGGCGGCATCGTCGGCGTGATCGGCCCCAACGGCGCCGGCAAGACGACGCTGTTCCGCATGATCGTCACAGCGGCGAGCCGGGGGTGTGAACCCCCGGAGTACCCCGACGGCGGCGTGTTGCGCGTCGGCGAGACGGTGTCGCTGGCCTACGTCGATCAGGACCGCGACACGCTGGACGACTCGAAGACCGTCTTCGAGGAGATCACGGGCGGCGTGGACTACCTGATGCTCGGCAGGCGAAAGGTGGCGTCGCGCGGCTATGTGTCGCGCTTCAATTTCAAGGGGCCGGACCAGCAGCGCAAGGTCGGCGAGCTGTCCGGCGGCGAGCGGAACCGCGTCCACCTGGCGAAGCTGTTGCGGCGCGGCGGCAACCTGCTGCTGCTGGACGAACCGACGAACGACCTCGACGTGGACACGCTGCGATCACTGGAGGAAGCGCTCTTGAACTTCGGCGGCTGCGCTGTGGTCATCAGCCACGACCGCTGGTTTCTGGACCGCATCGCCACGCATATCCTGGCCTTCGAGGGCGACAGCAAGACGGTCTGGTGCGAGGGCAATTACCAGACCTACGAGGCGCAGCGGAAACAGCGCCTCGGCGTGGAGGCGGATCAGCCGCATCGGATCCGGTACAAGAAGCTGCACCAGTGAGGGCGGCGTCATGGCGTTCAGCGACTTCTCGTATCCTGAAGTCTTTGCAGCGCTCGGGCTGCGCGAGGACAACACCCTGGACATGTTCGCCGGCGTTCCCGACGTTCCGGCCAGCGCGACGCTGCGCACCGTGCTGGCCCAAAACATCCCTCAGGCGACAACCAACAGCACGGAGGCGGCCCGCGCCGCGCTCATGGTCACTCCGATCATCAGTGAACTATGGGCCCACTACGGCGGGCGCATCGGGCCTACTATGGCGTCGAGTTCAACGCCGATCCGGAGGCGCGGCTGAACGGTTATTGCGATTTCCTAATCACCCGGGCGCCGCACCAGGCGCGCATCATGGCTCCGGTCGCCGTCGTCGTGGAGGCGAAGCGTGACAACTTCGAGAGTGGTTACGGTCAATGCATCGCGGGCATGGCGGGGGCGCAGCGGTTTAATCGGCGCGAGGGCAACGGCATCGAATCGGTTTACGGGGCCGTCACCACGGGCAGCCTGTGGCGCTTTCTGCACCTCGGCGGGCCTGTCGTCACCTTCGATCTTGTGGAGTACACGATTGCCCAGGTCGATCGTCTCCTCGGCATCCTGACGTCCATCGTCGGGCCGGCGCCGGGGGCGGCGGCGGCCTGAGAGGGCGTTGGTTCATCGTTTCGCCTCGGAGGCCGAAGAAAACGGACTAATCCCATGATGGAACTCGTCGAGGTCACCAAGCACTACCAGCAAGGCCGCCGGTCGGTGCAGGCCGTGCGCGGCGTCAGCATGAGCGTGGCCGCCGGCGAGTACGTCTCCATCATGGGGCCCAGCGGATCGGGAAAATCCACGTTGATGCACATGATGGGCGCCCTCGACACGCCGACCACCGGCCGCGCCCTCTTCGACGGCAAGGACCTCAACGCCCTCTCCGACCGCGACCGCTCCCGGCTGCGCCGCACCCGCATCGGCTTCGTCTTTCAGTTCTTCAACCTGCTGCCGACGCTGACGGCCGTCGAGAACGTCGCGATGCCCTTGCTGTTGGGAGGGACCAGCCGGGCCAAGGCGCTCAAGGCCGCCGCCGACAGTCTCGACCGCATCGGCATGAGCCGCCGGGCCAGCCACTACCCGGAGGAGATGTCCGGCGGCGAGATGCAGCGCGTCGCCATCGCCCGCGCCCTCGTCGGCGACCCCGAGGCCGTCCTCTGCGACGAGCCGACCGGCAACCTCGACTCGGCCAACAGCCAGGAGATCCTCCGGCTGCTCCGCGAGCTGCCCGAATCCGGCCGGCGCTCCGTCGTCATGGTCACGCACGACCCGCACGCCGCCGCCGTCGCCGATCGCATCGTC
This sequence comes from uncultured Planctomycetaceae bacterium, assembly GCA_963771935.1. Lineage (GTDB taxonomy): Bacteria > Planctomycetota > Planctomycetia > Gemmatales > Gemmataceae > UBA4732. The sequence continues at coordinate 1,918,743 of CAVYVK010000011.1, forward strand.
CGCATCCGAGACGGCGTCATTGAATCCACTGAGGAGTTGTCGTCTCCCCCGTTTAGCCGCGACCCGAAGGGGAGCGCTCTGAGCGAGCGCTCCCCTTCGGGTCGCGGCTAAACGATATTATTCATGGACGACTTCTTAGAATGCTATCCCTGCAACGCACCCTGAGCCTCGGCTACATCGCCCAGCGACCCACCCGCATGGTGCTGATCGTCGTCAGCATCGCGCTGGGCGTGGCGACGCTCGTCGCCACGCGCTGCCTCGACGACAGCCTGCACCGGGCGGCCAAGGGGGCGGTCAACCCGTTCGCCACCCTGGCCGATCTGCTCGTCTCCAACGGCCAAACCGGCGTCCCCGCCGACCTCGCCGACCGCCTCAAGGCCGCCCACCTGGCCGGCCTCGGCGACGTGCAGCCGCTCGTCATGGGCCGCGCCGCCCTCGTCAACCTGGACGATCAATCGGTTCGCCTTCTCGGCATCAACTGGTCGCCCAAGGAGTTCGGCCCGGAGGCGAAGGCGCCCCCGACAACAACCCCTGGGGCCTGCAAATCGACTGGCCCCCACTCGAAGACATGCCGGGTCGCTACTGGGCGTGGGCCGCCGGCGAGCATCCGGTGCTTGTCGGCGCGGGGCTGGCCAAGCGCTTGGAGGCGACTCCGGGCGGCGCGGTCCACTTCGAGATGCGACGGGGACCGGGCGACATCCAGAAGATGGTTAGCTTCGGGACCGTCCACCTGACGGGGCCGGCCAAGCTCCTCGAGGACGAGGCCGTCTTCACCGACGTCTACGCCGCGGCCTCCATTATCTATCCGCAGCGGTCGAATTACTGCACCCAGCTCAACCTCAAGCTCGCGCCGAGCGGGAACCGCGATCGGGTGCGCCGGGAGGTGCAGCAGTTCCTCAAGGACGAAAAGGAGCCGGGACAGGTCCAAACGATCGAGGCCAACGAGGACATGACCAGCGACGTCGCCGGAGGGCTGGAGCTGGGCTTCTCGGTCGGCGGCTACCTGGCGCTGTTGGTCGGGATGTTCCTCGTCTATAACGCCCTGTCGGTGAGCGTGGCCGAGCGTCGCCACGACATCGGCATCCTGCGCTCGGTCGGGGCGACGCGCGCCAGATCGCCGGGCTGTTCGTCGGCGAGGCGTCGCTGCTGGGGCTGGCCGGCTCCGTGCTGGGGCTGCCGCTTGGCTACGGCCTGGCCTGGCTCGCGCTGAAACCGATGGAACAGGTGCTGAGCGAGGTCTTCGTCAAGCTGCCGGAGACGACCGTCTCCGTCTCCGTGCCGGTGATGCTGCTGGCGCTGGCCGCCGGCCTGGCGACGGCCGTGCTGGCGTCGCTGGTCCCCGCCCTCCAGGCCGCCGACGAGCAGCCGGCCGACGCCGTTCGGCGGGCGCCGCAGGCGTCGCGGCCGCTCTACACCGCCCTGCAAGTCGGCACGGCCCTCGTCCTGACGGCCGTCGGCGTGGCGGCGGCGCTGCTGCGCCACGTCTCTGCCGGCGCGCATGGGATCGTTCCTCCCTCCGATTTGTTTCATGGGGGCCGTCCTGGTGGCCATGCCGCTTTTGGCCGGCGTGGTCGGCCGGCTGGTGCAGCCGTTCTTCCGCTTCTTTCTCGGCCTCGAAGGCCGGCTGGCGGCCGACAACCTCGTCCGCAGTCCCGGCCGAACCGGCCTGGTCGTCGCCGCCCTCGCCGCCACCGGCGGTCTGCTCCTGCAAACGGCCGGCTTCACCCACAGCACCGAGCACGCCCTCAACGACTGGCTCGACCACAACATCGCCGCCGACCTGTTCGTCACGGCCGGCAGCGGCATCAGCAAGGCCGGCTTCGCCCTGCCGATGGACGTCCGCGTCGGCGACGAGTTACTGCCCGGCCCCGGCCGCGTTCCTCCCGTCGAAGGCGTGGACGCCGTCTTGCCGGTTCGCTTCCACTACTTCGCCTACCACGACCAGTTCGTCTATCTGGTCGCGGTCGGCGCCGAGGGCGCGGCCGGCGACCGGGCGCTGGGCGGCGCCCTGCGCGCGTACCCGCGCTTCCGCCAGCCGTTCACCTGCGTCGTATCGGAAAACTTCGCCGCCCTTCACCACGTCGCCGTCGGCGACAAGCTCACCGTGCCGGGGCGGACGACGCCGACGATCGACCTGGAAGTCATCGGCACGCTCCTCGATTATTCGTACAACCGCGGCACGATCCTGGTGGATTACGCCTGGTACTCCGAGGAGTTCGCCGACGATCAGGTGGACGTGTTCGACGTGTATCTCAAGCCGGGGGTGGACGCCCGGCAGGTGCAGGCGGAGTTGACCAAACCGGGCGGCTGGGCGCGCAAGCAGGCGGTGTTCGTGGAGCGGCGCGACGAGCTGCGCGACGCGGTCAACAGCCAGCTGGAGCGGATTTATCACCTCGCCTACGCCCAGGAATTCGTGGTGGGGCTGGTGGCGCTTTTGGGCGTGGTGGGCGCGCTGTTCATCTCGGTGCTGCAGCGGAGGCGAGAGTTGGGACTGTTGCGCGCGTCGGCGCCGCGCAAGGGCAAATCCTGCGGTCGGTGCTGGCGGAGGCCGCGCTGATGGGCGTCGTTGGCGCCGTCCTTGGCGTCCTGATCGGCCTGGGCCTGGAATGGTACACCGTGCGCATCATGGTGTTCGACGAGGCCGGCTTCGTCTTCCCGATGCTGGTCCCGTGGATCGCCGGGGTCGCCGTGCTGGGCGGCTCGGTGCTGGCGGCCACGCTGGTCGGCCTGTGGCCGGCCTGGCGCCACGCGCCTGCGCATCCCGGAGGCGATTGCCTACGAATAGAGAAAATCGAACCGCCAAGACGCCAAGAGCGCCAAGAAATACAAGAATTGTCTTCTTGGCGCTCTTGGCGTCTTAGCGGTTCGATTTTTCACTTCTTTGCCCGCACCTGCTCGAACAGGAACGTGCCCTTCTTGTTGGAAATCACGATGTCCGGCAGACCGTCGCCGTTGACGTCGGCCACGGCGAACTGCGTGCCGATGCCGGAGTCGTCGTCGATCTGGTGCGGCGTGAACGTGACGACGCCGTCCTTGGCCTTCTTCGCCTCGAACCAGTAGAGCACCGCCGGCGCGTTGGGATCGACGTCGCCGTGCGAGCCGTGCGCCACCAGCGCTTGCCGGTGACGAGGTCCTTCAGACCGTCGCCATTGATGTCCACGCACTTCATGGCGTGCGACTCGGAGAACAGCTTGGGAAAGAGGTCCGTCTTGAGGAAGACCGGGTCGTTGCCCTTCTCGCCCTTCTGGATGTGCGCCCAGATGCCGTAATTGTGGGCGGAGCTGCTGAGAATGTCGGCCTTGCCGTCGCCGTCGATGTCGTAGGCGAACATGTCGGCGCAGTCGGGGCCGAGGTCGGCGGGATGGAAGGTCCACGGCTTGTCGGACGTCCGCGCGTCGGCCGGCTGCTCCCACCAGCCGCCGGTGCAGATCACGTCCTGGCGGCCGTCGCCGTTGACGTCGCCGACGCCGAGGCCGTGCGAGAATCGGAAGGTGCCGGGGATCGGCTTGCCGGGCTGGCTCGGCTCGCTGATCGGGTGCATCTCCCATAGCTGCGTCGGGTCCTTGCCCGGCGCGAACCAGGCCATCTGGCCTTCGTTGCCGTCCGGCTTGCCGTCCTTGGGCTGGAAGCCCATGATGAGTTCGCGCTTGCCGTCGCCGAACAGGTCGGCGTACTGCGGCGTTTCGTCGCAGGCGCTGTGCCAGATTTCATGCTGCTTCCAGTCGCCCTCCGCCCCGTGCGGGTTTTCCAGCCAGTAGCACGGGGCGCCGGGGAAGTCGATGACGAGGAGGTCGGGGTAGCCGTCGTGATTGAAGTCGTCGGCGGCGCAGACGAAACTGTGACTGTAAGGGCCGTCGCCGTTTTTGTAATCGCCGAGCTTGCGGATCGGGTGCATCTTCCAATCCGGCGCCTCGTACCACGCTTCGCCGTTGATGACGTCCATCTTGCCGTCCTGGTTCACGTCGGCGACGGCGACGCCTTCGGAACGGAAGACCTTGTCCAGGACGGTTTTCTTCCAGGTGATTTCGTCGCCGGGAACGGCGCCGGGGCTTTTGGGCGCATCGGCCGCGGGCAGGGCCAGGGCCGTGACCAGCGGCGCGGCCGTGAGAACGGCGGCGAGCCAGGTGCGGAGAGGCATGAGTCTTCCTCGGAGCAGGGGGATTGATCGGGGCGCCATGAGAGATGATTATGCGGGTTGTGCGGGGCGAGTGCAACAGGCGAGCGGGGTTGCGTCAGCGCCCCGAGTTCGTTGCGCTCGCAGAAGCGATGCGCCCTCGGGCGCTGACGCAACCCCGCTCGCCTCTCCGCGCCAACGAAACGCCGACCTCGTCGGTTGTATCTGTTGAAGCGGCGCGGGACGGAGCAAATCCGTCGGACACCCGGTTGACACCCCGCTGCGAAGCATGATACGGTAAACTTTTACGTCCACGCACAGTTCCTCGATAGATTCCGCGCGGTGCGGCGACGATCGACCGCCCTTCCCATCCCGATCGGTCGCGGCGCGGCAGGTGGAGGTTTGAATGGCCACAAATCACGACGACGACGCGCCCTCGGCCGATCCCAGCGATCATCCGCCGGCCGAGAGCGAAGCCCGGACGACCCCCGATCGGTCGTCGGATTCGCCGGCCGAGAAGCCGGCCCGGCCGTCGCCGGAGAAGGCCGCCCGACCGGCCGCCGCCAAACCGACCCGGCCGGGCGCTCCCAAGCCCGGCGCCGCGAAGCCGACGAAGCCGCCGCTCCCCGCCGCGAAGGGCGCCAAGCCGGCCGGCGCCAAACCCGCTGCGGAAAAGGCGACCAAGCCATCGGCCGAGAAGGCCCTCCGGTTCGGGCCGTCCCTGAGAAGCGCGCCAAACCGCCCGCACCCAAGGACGAGGCGCCCGCGGACGAACCCGATGAGGAAACCGCGCCGACGAGCGAACAGGAAGGCGAGGCGCCGGACGACGGCGCGAAGAAGGAGACGGCCGTTCAGACCGAGGCCGCCGTCAAGGGCAAGAAGAAGAAGGCCAAGGCCAAGACCGAAACCGGCATCGCGACCAAGCCGGGCGGCCTGGCTTCATTCTTCACCTTCAGCAAGGCGCCTCCCACCGGCGTCTGGGGCGTCGATCTCGGCCAGTGCGCCCTCAAAGCCATTCGCCTGGAGATGATCGACGGCGAAGTCACCGCCACCGCTTTCGACTACGTCGAGCATCCCAAGATCCTCAGCCAGCCCGACGCCGACCCCGACGAGCTGACCCGCGAGGCGCTGCAAAAATTCCTGTCGCGCAACGTTCTTCGTGGCGACACGGTCGCCATCAGCGTGCCCGGCCAGAGCGGCCTGGCCCGCTTCGTCAAGCTGCCGCCCGTCGAGGAAAAGAAGATCCCCGACATCGTTCGCTTCGAGGCCAAGCAGCAGATCCCGTTCAACCTCGACGAGGTCGTCTGGGACTATCAGAAGCTCGGCGTCGGCGAGCTGGCGGCCGGCTTCGTCGAAACGGAAATCGGCCTGTTCGCCATGAAGCGCGACATGGTCAACCGCTATCTGCAGCACTTCAAGGACGTCGGCGTCGAGGTGCATCTGGTGCAGATGGCGCCGCTGGCCCTGTGCAATTTCGTGGCCTACGACCTGCTCGGCCACGACGGCTCAGCCGCGGCCGCCGCCGAGGGCCGAGCCAGCAAGCACTGCGTCTCGGCCCTGGACATCGGCGCCGACAGCAGCAACCTCGTCATCACCGACGGCGGACGCATCATCTGGCAGCGGCCCATTCCGCTGGGCGGCAACCACTTCACCCGCGCCCTCACCAAGGACCTCAAGCTCACCTTCGCCAAGGCCGAACACCTCAAGCGCAACGCCGTCAAGTCGCCCGATCTGAAGAAGATCCTGGCCTCGCTCAAGCCGGTGCTGGCCGACTTCGTCGGCGAGGTGCAGCGGTCGCTGAGCTACTTCACCAACACGCACCGCGACGCCCAGATCGAATACATGGTCGGCCTGGGCAACGCCTTCCGCCTGCCCGGCCTGCAGCGCTTCCTCGCCGAGAAGCTGCAAATGGACGTCCGCAAGCTCGGCAAGATGGAACGCCTGAACGGCGACGGCGTGACCGCGTCGGCGACGTACACCGACAACATTCTCAGCTTCGCCGTGGCCTACGGACTGGCCCTGCAAGGGCTGAAGCGGACCAAGCTCCAGACGAACCTGCTGCCGGGCGAGATCCGGGCGGAGCGGGCGGTGCGCGGCAAGAAGCCGTGGGCCATCGCCGCCGCCGCGCTGCTGCTGCTCGGCTTCGCCGGTTTCGCGGCGGCCGGCTACTGCAACCTCTACTCCTACAACGCCCCCGTCCTGACCGACCCGACGACCGGGGCCGAGGCGAAGGCGACCGGCGTGGTCTCCCGGGCCAAGGGCGCCCAGGACAAGTTCGACTCCACCAGGAACGCCGCCCTCAAGGAAGAAGAGGCGGTCAAGAGCATCATCGCCGGCCAGGAGGAACGCAAGAACTGGCTGGAGATGACCCACTTTCTCTTCGCCGAGGCCCTGCCCCGGCCGGACGGCTCCAACTTGGCCGTGGACGCCCAGAAAAAGTACATGGACGACGGCCACGGCAAGCAAGCCTATGAGGCACCTCCAGAAGCGCTGGCGGGGCGAGCTTGACGGCGACAAGGACGTCTCGGGCAAGCCGAGCGACTCCGCCGACGCGCTCGACCCCAGCATCGAGAATCTGGTGGAGGTCAACGTCGATTTCTTCGACCAGCGCTACTGCGACGACCTGGCAACGGCCTGGAAGCGGATCAAGGAAACGGCCCCGCAAATCAAGGGCGACCCGAACAACTTGAAGACGTACTCCCGGCCGGCGGACGATAAGCCGCCGGACAGCAAGGGGGGCTGGATCGTCGAGATCCACGGATCGACCTACCACAAGGATCCCGACGCCTTCCTCACCGAGACGCTGGTGGACAACATCTACCGTCTCAGCAACCCCGGAGGCCCGGCCCCCGCGCCTACGCCGCCGATGGGGACGCCGCCGGTCCCGGCCCACGGCGCCCCGCCGGCGCCGGCCGCGCGCCGGCGGCCCCCGCGAAGACGGAACCGCCCTCGGACAAGGACGTCTACCTCAACCACATCAGCAACGTCGTCCTCTTTGAGATCAACGCGGGCAATCGGACCAGTATCGTGGGGAACTCGGTCCTGGACGATCTTCTCTCCAAGACCGGCGGCGCGGCCAACGGCATGTTCAACGGCCCGAACGGCGTCCCCGCTGGATCGGGAGGCTCAGGCTCGAGCGGAACGGCGCCGACGGCCATGCCCAGTGCTCCGATGGGAGGCGCCAACGTCCCCGGTCGGGGGGTTCCATGGGGCAAGGACGCCCGGCGTACCGGCAGGCGGCGCCCCCTCCGGCACGCCTGGGGGGACGATCGTCCCGCGCGACAACTGGTTGCCGCTGTCCCAGTTCATTGGGAGGAAGAGGTCCGGCGGCCTGGGGTCTAACGGCATGGAGAATCCGCAGGCGCCGCCCAGTTTCGGGGACGCCGCCAGACCCAAGCCGGCGGCCGCTTCCAACCATACCCGGACGGAGTTCATCATCGTCTTCTTCTGGAAGGAGCCGACCCCGTCCGACAAGCTCCGCAACGATGACCCCGACGCCAGGCCGGCCGCTCCGGCGGCCCCCGTCGGCCAGCCGGTGGGCCAACCGCCCCGTTCGGCGCCCCCGGCCGGCTCATCGTCCGGCGAGGAGAAGCCGCTCAGCGCCCGTGACTCGGGGGGGCTATGACCCTCGGATCGGATGACCTGTACGGGCGGGGCTGTGGTGCCTCGCCTTCCGAGATCAATCACCCGGCCCTGGCGCCGGATCGAGCCTGCAACCGCGGGGGAATTACCCGATGAAGCTGGATAAAGAATCGGCCCTGAAACAACGGTTCTGGCTGCTGCTGGGGACCTTCGGCCTGTTGTGGTTCGTCTGCCTGATCGTCCTGTGGGTGGTCGGCAGCGGACCCATCGAGGCGGCCCAGACGGCCTTGAAGGCCGCCGACGATGCGATCCAACCGTACACGGCCAGGTCGGGGCCGAAGGTGCCCAAGAACGACAACTTCCTGCCGGAGTGGGTGAAATACGGCACGACATTCAGGAATCACAAGGACAAGGTCTGGAGGACCGCCTGGGACGGCGACGAACCGAAGCCGGACGACCCACCCGGCAAGGCCCTGTGGCCGGGCCAGAAGGGCATGTACACCTGGCCGTCCACCGAAGACCATCCCCTGAACCAGATCGTGCTCAGCCCGGCCAAGGAGATCGAGGCGCCGCTTCGTCAGTGGTACAAGGGGAGCGAAAACTCCTCGCCCTACCGCGACCAGTTCGGCGCCCTGTATTATGAGCTGAAATCGACCGCCGACGAGGTACAGGAAGCAAGGCCGTCCGTGCCCTTGAAGCCGCTGGACCCCGTGGTCTTCAAGGGGGGCGATCGCTCCAAGGACGCCGATTACCTGAACTATCTGGGCGTCATGCAGTTGGTCGATATCAACGCGGACTTGGTCACCAATCCTCCGAGCACCGAGGAATGCTGGCTGATGCAGGAAGATTTCTGCGTCAAGCGCGAGTTGCTCTACGTCTTCGCCGACGCCATGAACATGGCCGCCCACATGGATGTGGTGGACGCCCCTCCCTCCGACAAGTCCGCCGCGGACCCGCAAATCCGCGGCCGCCATACTTTCCGCAACGACAGCTGGGAAGTGACGCTGCTGTTCGACCAGGGCGGCAAGGATCCCAACGGGGTCTCCACGTGGCGCGTCCGGCCCGACAGCACTATCAAGAACGTCCACGTCAGCCACCGCGATCAGGACCTCGGCTCGCCGATTCGCAAGAACGGCGGCGTGTGGTTCCGGCTGCGGCAGGGCGCCGCCGTCTGGAAAATCGCCTTCGAGGGCACGCCCGTGCCGTGGGACCAGACGCACACCATGGCCGACGGGGAGTACAAGGACGGCTGGTCCCGAAAGGCAACCCGGACCCGTCGAAGCCCATGGCGCTGGAGCAGGTGTTCGATGCGACGAACACTCCCATCACCGAGATTGGCGAGATCGCCATCCCCAAAGCGTCTCACAAGAACGCCAACCGTCTGCTGATCGCGGCGAAGCCGGAGCGGTTCGGCCAGAAGCCGGCGGCCCCCGCCGGCGCTCCCGGCGCCGGGACGCCGGGAGCGCCGGCGGGATCCCCTATGATGCCCGCCGGATCGGCCGTGAACATCAGCGGCCAAAGCAGTTTGTCAGGCCCCCCGGCTCCGCCAACACCGGCATGGGCATGGGAGGGGCCTGGGAGGAGGGACGCAAGCGTCCACCGACCTGACCCCCAATTACAAGCTCGATCGCGACCGCTATCTCTTCGTCACGGAGCAGAGCCGGCACCTGCCGCTGGCCGTCACTCTGACCGTTGATCAATCGCACCTGCACGAGGTGCTGGCGGCGTTCGCCAACTCGCGGCTGCGTTTCCAGACGACGCAGGTGGAGTTCCGCCGCGTTCCCGCCGCCGCCCCGTCCCGATCGATGCAGCCCAACGGCTTCCAGGGCTTCCCGGGCCGGGAGGTACGATCCCGCCGATGCCCAACTTTCCCGGCCCCGCCGGGAGCGTCGGGAACGGCGCGTCGTCGATCGGCGGCCCTTCCGGCGACATAACGAACCCCAACGCTCCCGCGGCCCGCTGGGCGGTCGCAGCCGAACGGGAAAACCCCAACCTGATCGAGGTGACCGTCTACGGTATCGCCTCGCTGTACGAGCGGCCGCCCGACGCCAAGTGAGTGTATCGGAGCCGCGACCGTGAGGGAGCGGTATTCTTCCCCGCTCCTTCACGGTCCCGGCCCCGACGGGCGGCCTTGGAAGTGCTGGACTCAGTAGAATCACCTTGCGGGCGCCGACCGGCGCCCCGAGAAGGAAGGGCTTCATGGGCGTCAAAGACCTGAAAAACGTCAATTACCAGCGGTTCTTTTTCGACCACGGCGAAAAGATCGGCCTGGGCGCCGCCGGACTGATCGCGCTGATCCTGGTCATCTGGTTGTTCGTGCCCGGCTCGGGCCTGTTCGCGGAGTCCGCGAGCAGCCGGGAGAAAGAACTCACCTCGAAGGTGGACGCGGTGACCACGGGCCTGAACAGCAACAAGCCGGGTCCGGAGGACAGCCCGCCGACCAATCTCAAGGACAAGCTGGCGCCGTTCACGTTCGACATCATGAGCGAGGCGAAGATCGAACAGGATTTCGGGGTCCCCTTGTTGTTCGACGGCCGGTGCCGGCCCCGGAGGCCGCCAGACGCCGAGCATCAAGCCGCCGGCGGAGTCCGATCTCGCCGTGGTGCATTTCCAGCTTCCCGGCCTGGTGTACAGTTCGGACGGCGACTACCTGATGGCCCTCAAGGGCGCCCCAACGAGCGGCATGGGCGTGGGCCTGGCTCGTCCAGCTCCGGCAGCCCGACGCCGGCGATGCCGATGATGCCCGACGTGGGATCCGGCTTCAATGCCGGCAGAGCGCTGAACAGTCAGTACGCCGGTCAAATCAGGAAAAGGGGCCTCATAAAGAACCGGAACGACCCGGAGGAAAAGGGAGAACACGACTACGACATCGAATGGAAAAAGGTTGGGGATATCAAGGACACTCACCGGAGCGAAACTGGCCCGTCAGCTCTATCCGGAGCGCGCGGCCGAGATCGTGGCCTCGTTCCCCTACAAGGCGCAGATCGAGGAGTTCAAGGAGAAGCTCGGTCTTCCTTCCGACGAGGCGGTCCTGGCGGAGCTGGCGGCCAAGGACGACAAGACCCAGACCCATACGTTCCGGTTCCTCGGCTTTTACGTCGAGCGGCGCCAGGTGGACGCCCAGGGTCGCCCGATCGACGCCCAGGGCGCCGTGATTACGACGCCGGACGGCGGTTGGGGCGATCCGCTCAACCTGCAAGACGCCTACGCGCCCCTGATCGTCCTCAGCGGCGGCGAGACCAGCCTGGAGAAGGAGACGCGCTTTTACAAGGTGGCGATCGCCGGCCTGACTCTGCCGAAGCTGCCGACGGCCGGCGAGCTGCTGCGGCAGCCGCCGGTGGACGAGTATCCCGATCTCGAAGACAACCTGAAAACCCTCAAGAAGACGGTGGACGACCTCGACAAGACGCCGGGCGCGACCGTGGCCAAGCCCGCCTTCAGCAAGTCGCCCGACAACATCTTCGATCTCTCGCCCAGCTACGGCACGAACGGCCCCAATGGCATGTTTCCCGGATCGGGCGGCAGCGGCGACCCCATGCCGCTGGGACCGGGTGGGACCGGCGGCCTCAGGCCTCTGATACCGGGCGGGAGCGGCGGTCCGCCGCCCGGATCGACCTTCATCCCCGGCATGGGCGATACCATTCCGGGCAGCACCGGCCAGACGGCCGGCGTCATCCCCGACTACTGCCTGATCCGCATGTTCGACTTCACCATCGAGCCGGGCAAGACCTACGAGTACCGGATCAAGGTGCGCATGGCCAACCCCAACTACGAGCGCAAGGACGTGGCCTCTCAGGGCATCGCCGCCGATCCGGAGCTGACGCCGAAGGACTGGTACGTGCTGCCGGAGGCGCCGGACGGCAAGGAGCCGAAGAAGCTGGTGGTTCCGTCCGACCTGTACTTCTACGCCGTGGACCAGGCCAAGCTCGACAAGGAGAAGAAGACCGAGCTGAAGCTCCAGCCGGTCGCGGCGGGAACGCAGACGGTCCTGCAGATCCAGAAGTGGGTGGACTACCTGCAGCTGAAGAACCGCACGGAACTGCCGGTCGGCGACTGGGTGATCGCGGAGCGCGTGGTGGCGACGCGCGGCGAGCCGATCGGCCGTCAGCGCGTGGAGGTGCCGTACTGGCGGAGGGCCCAGGATCGGTACACGATGGCGACGGACCAGCCGCCGCCCAGGAACGGCGACAGGAAGCACGTGGACACGGTGGAAGTGTCGTTCGTCCCGGAAGGCAAGGAGCCGATCCTGGTGGACTTCCTGAAGACCGGCTCGGCCTACACGCGCAAGCACCCCAAGACGGACGACGCGGCGCCCCCGGCCGACCAGCCGCTTCCGGTCGAGGACGCGCAGGCGCCGGAGGAGGTGTTGCTGTACACCGCCGACGGCAAGCTGCTGTCCCACAACGCCGCGAAGGACGCGGTCGATCCCGAGCGCGTCAAGCGCCTGGATGACGTGCGTAAATGGATTGAGACGGTCAAGAACTCGAAGGGCGGCAAGGACGATAAGCTGTTCATGGACCGCCCCGACGTTCCGAGGACTCCGTGAGTCAAGAACCTTGTCGGAGCCGCGACCGTGAGGGAGCGGTTTTCTCCCCGCTCCCTCACGGTCGCGGCTCCGACAAGCCCTGCCGTCCCGTCGCCCAGAAGAACAGCCCCACAAGCGCCCCCAGCCACGTCCCCGCCGTCGGCGTCCAGCGGACGTGATCGACGGCGTAGCCGATTCCGAGCTGAGTCAGTCCGCCGACCATCGCGCCCAGCCCGGCGGCCAGCGCCGCCACGAACAGGAACGCCGAAGCTCCCAGCCCCCAGCCGGCGCCCTCCTTTCCCTTGGCCCGCTCCTCGCGCATCCAGCGCACCCACCAAACCAGCGCGGCCAGCACCAGCGGCGCCGCCCCGGCCGTCCGCCACATCCAGTCCGCGGTCGGCCCAAAGGCCGGCGACGCCGCGATCGGATCCGCCGCCGGCGCCGCGGTCGGCGCCGACCACAAAAACGAGGCGGCGAACCCGCTGATCACGCCGCCCCATACGACGGCATTGAGGATCTTCGTAAGGTTTTTTCCGAACAGGCGCCGGCCGACGCCGAGGCCGAGCAGCGCGCCGAGCAGCACGGCTCCCAGCGCGACGACGATCACCCACGCCCCGCCGCCGGCCGCCGCGAAGCCGCCGGCGATCAAGGCGCCGAGCCACGCCCCTTGCCATGCGAACGTCGCCGCGCTCATCAGGGCGCGTCCCGCGGCCTCCTTCATTCCGTGCCGCGCCGACCCGGCGAACGCCAGCGCCGCGCCGAGCAGGGCCAGCGAAGGACCGACGACCAGCGCGCCGACGCGGGACGCCGGGCCGGCCTCGACCGCCGAGTCCACCATCGAGCCGAGCCACGCTCCCCACGCCGCCGCCAGCAGCGCCCACGGGGCGGAAACGAGGAACCGGCCGCCGGCGGGGTCGTCCGGCTCGGCGGCCGGCGGAAAGGGGACGTCAACGGCCATGAGGCGTTCTCGCATCCGGGGATTCAGGCGGGGCCTGAAGAACCCTAGGCGAGAAAACGGGGCGTGTCAAACATGCGGCCGGCCCCTTGCCGTGGCTTTGCTACGTTTCGAGTCCCTGTTACGGAACGCGGCTGGTCTGTTACGGAATGGGGCACCTGGGCAGCGGTTTGCCGCCCGGCCGGGTCAGCGAGTGACAAGGAGTCCATCCACGCTCTCGCTCTACTTGCGGTCTCTACGTTTGCGGTAGTCCTTGCTCTTACAGGCATCCGAGCAGAACTCACGTCGCTTCGTTCTGCCGTCAGCCTGACGGTGCGATATGTCAAACCATCGACCGCACTCCTTGCAGGCGCGGAACTCCTTGTTGCCTTCGATTGTCCGTGCCAGCTGGAGCCACATCGCGCTCAGGAGGTTTTTCGGAACGATCTGCAAGGCGGGGTTGCTCCGCTCCAGATCGTAGAGTAGGTGCGGCGCGACCTGCCCTTCAAGATGTTGGTTTACCCAACGTTGGACAAGAAAATACGCCGGCATCAGCACGTCACCCGGCCTGAACAGGTCCAGAACGGGGTCGATCAGCGCGACTATGTACCCTGGCAGAAGCCTTGCGTCTGGCGCGTCCCAGTCGCTTTTGTAGCCCCACAGCTCTGCGCTCTTAATCCTCCCGCTCTCATCGTCTACCGGCTCAAGTCGAGCCCATCGGATGTAGTGCGAGATGGCGTCCACGTCACCGGCCGCGAACAAATCCCAGAGTTTGACCGCCTGGCGCAGATGCTCGATGGCACGCGCCCATTCTTCGTGCCCTTCCGCTGCCATGAAGCGGATTGACTCTGGCCTACTCGTGGACCCCTCCGGCGGAAGAGTCAACGTGATTCCCAGAAGCCCGTATTTGTTTGCGAACGCGAGAATCGCCTCCCTGTCCGCGAAGGGAAGTGAACAGAAAGTCCTATAAAGACCGGGAAACTCTGTTAATGGAGAATAAATCTTCGTAGCCGTGTATGGCGGGACCATGAACGCGGAATTCGATCCGCTCGTGAGCATCCATTTCAGCTTCTTTTTTGATCGACCACCATGAGGCATGGCACCGCCCTCCGCCCAGTGGTAGCCCGCCTTGTTGACCGACCAAGTGAACCTGTACACGTCCGCAGCCATGTTAGCTGCCTCCGAACATGCGACACCGTATTTCCACTGTTTTCCGTGTCTCAGCATTGTATCCGGTGTTGCAATCAGAATCCAGTCGCATATCCTGAAATGCAGTACGCCGCCGGCACGTTCGGGCGGTTGTGTACAGACAGGAGCGAACAATGGCCACGGCAAGCGCGGATCGAGACCTGATCGCGGACGGACTGCTAACCGTCCAGGAGGCACTGGACTTCACGAAACTCGGACGCACTGACCTCTACGCCCGGATGAATCGCGGAGAACTGCGATCCGTTAAGATTGGTCGGAGGCGACTGATTCCGAGGTGCGCCCTGATCGACCTTCTAAGTTGCAATCTAGTAAAGGAGGAAGGGTAGGGGTCGGCCTGGACGGGGTGGCAACCCCGTCCAGGCCGAAGAGTGCGAAAGCCCCTGTAGTTCAACGGACAGAACACCCGCCTCGAAGCCGGAAGATGCAGGTTCGAGTCCTGTCAGGGGTAATGCACTCCAGACCACAGCAAACACGTCGGTTTGGTCACCTCGCACAAAGCGACGGGACCGAACAGGTTCGCTCTGCGCATTGTAGGGAAGTCTTAGAAAGAAAGCAATGGAACTCTCAATGTCACTCTGCATTGTGCGCTTTGCGCTCCCACTTCTTCGGCCGGTCCCAGTTCGCGCTCTTGCACTTCGGGCACACGCGCGGCCGCTCCGGCAACTCGCGCGGCAACCACTCGTGGCCGCAACGGCATCGAGCGATCATCCCCGGCACAATCCCGATGGGCTTCTCTTCCTTGGCCACAGCCGCTCCTCCCGAAAGACTTTCCTAAAAATATAGACTACCAACCTACAGAAGACAAGGCGAAAAGTCTATACTCTAACTATACAGTTTTGGTAGGGAGAGAGCAACGGGAGTCGGTCATGAACGCACGCGAGGAACGGGGACTGGTCATCGCGGCCCTGTGCAAGCTGAACAAGACCGCCGACTGCTGGCTGGTCCCGTCGCAGTCGAGCGAACTGATCTACCGCGTGAACGTCGAAAAGCAGACCTGCACCTGCCCTGACCATCAAGAGGCCGGCTTCAAGTGCAAGCACCTGTACGCGGTCGAGTTCACCATCAAGCGGGAAGTGCATCCCGACGGCAGCGTGACCGACACGAAGACCCTGACCTTCACGGAGAAGATCGTTTACAAGCAGGACTGGCCCGCGTATAACCACGCGCAGAGCATCGAAAAGGACCGCCTGCAAGAACTGCTGTTTGACCTCTGCCAAGGCGTCCCAGAACCCGAGCGCGCGGGCGGGGGCCGCAAGCCGCACACGGTCAGGGATTCGGTCTTCGCGTCCGTGTTCAAGGTGTACAGCACGGTCAGCAGCCGCCGCTTCTCCTGCGACCTCCGCGCGGCTCACGAACGCGGCTTCCTGTCGCGGCCGATCACCGGCCTGAAAGTGCCGCAGTTCTTTGAGAACCCGGCCCTCACGCCGATCCTCAAGAGCTTCATCGTTCAGTCGAGCCTCCCGCTCCGCTCCGTCGAAACCAAGTTCGCCATCGACAGCAGCGGTTTCTCCACCAACAAATTCGAGCGCTGGTTCGACCACAAGTACGGCGTCACGCGCCGCACCTGCACCTGGGTCAAGGTGCATATCGCCTGTGGCGTCAAAACGAACGTCGTAACGGCCGTGCGGATTCTGGACCAGCACGCGGGCGACGCCCCGCAACTGCCGGACCTCGTGCGGACGACGGGGCAAAACTTCACCATCGCGGAAGTGTCCGCCGACAAGGCGTATGCCAGCGTGGAGAATTTCGAGGCCGTCGCGGACTGCGGCGGGACCGGCTTCATGGACTTCCGGGCTGGCATCACCGGCAACTCCGGCGGCATCTTCCAAAAGATGTTCTACTATTTCCTCTTCAAAAAGGAGGAATACATGAAGCACTACCACCTGCGCAGCAACATCGAATCCACCTTCAGTATGGTCAAAAGGAAGTTCGGGGACCACGTTCGGAGCAAGACGGAAACCGCGATGGTCAACGAAGCGCTTTGCAAGTTCCTCTGTCACAACCTCTGCGTGCTGATTCAGGAGGAGTGCGAGCTGGGCATCGACCCGATTTTCTGGCCGGAACAGTCGGCGCCGGAGGAGGGCGGCCCGGACGTGGTGAGATTCCCGGCCGGGTAACTTCTGATCTCGTAAAATAACGCGGGGCGGAACGGATTCTGCTTGATTTCCCGTCCGGGCGACCGTACAAGGGTGCAAACCGTAGGCTTCCCTGAACGGCAACCGTGGCCTCGCAGCAAAGGATGGACGGCATGACCGCTGCCACACACACTCCCACGGAAGGGGTCGCCATGTCGCTGGAGCGAGAACTGGAAACATTTCGGCGGGAACTGCCCAATCTGCTGCGCGACCCAGCAAACCGCGGGAAGTATGTTCTGATTCACGGCGACGACCTTCATGGCGTCTGGCCCACCATCGACGCGGCCCTGGCCACCGGATATGACAAGTTCCAGCTGGAACCGTTCCTCATCAAAGAAGTCGTTGAACACGAGACGCCGCGACATTTCCCCCGGAACGTCACGCGATGGCCGTCCTGACGGGCGAGGTTAATTGGGAAGGCCCAGTCGTCCCGGTCATCGTGGGGGTCGGCGGCATCCACCGCGCCTTGCTCCAACGTCTGAACATGAAGGTTCCGGCCGACGTTACCTTGCGCCTGCTCATCGACACCGGCTCGGACCTGACCGGCTTTCCCAATAGTGTTTTCTGAAGGCTGGAAGTCGCCTCCTTCAGTCCGATCCCCGTCGGCACCAGTTCGACCGAACCGGGCCGCCCCCATATTACCGGCCTTCATGACGTAAGCGTCACGCTGACGGCGGGAGCCGACTCGCGGTGCTTTCCCTGCGTCTACGCCATCGCCTCAAATGACTTCAACGAATCGGTTCAGGGCATCCTTGGGCGCGACATCCTTGACCTGTGCAGGTTCTACTACGATGGACCGGGACGCGCCTTCCGTCTGGAATTCTGACCCGCCCTGTTACGCTTCCCCCGAATCTGTTACGAAACGGATGGCTTTTGGGGTGAAACGTAGCAAAGCCCCTTGCCGTCGCCGCGCGGCCGTGCTACGTTACGCCCCTGGACCGCCCGCCGTCCCGCCTCTGAAAGGACCGAACATGCCTCGACGCCTCGCGTGCCTCGCCCTCCTGCTGCTGGCGCCCTGCGCCCTCCGCGCCGAAGATTCCGACTACAAGCTCGGACCCGACTCGATGGAAAAGCCCGACGCGCCCCACGGAAAAGTCACCAAAATGCCTCCGTGGACCAGTAAAATCTTCGACGGGACCGTGCGCGACTGGTGGATCTACGTCCCCGCCCAGTACGACCCGGCCAAGCCGGCCTGCCTCATGGTCTTCCAGGACGGCGGCGGCTACGTCAGTCCCACCGGCAGCTTCTGCGTGCCGACCGTCTTCGACAACCTCATCGCCGCCAAGGAGATGCCCGTCACCATCGGCGTCTTCATCAACCCCGGCGTCGTCCCGCCGCCGGAAGGCGTCAAGGACGCCAAGCCGCGCTCGAACCGCAGCTTCGAGTACGACACCCTCTCCGACCAGTACGTCCGCTTCCTGGAGAAGGAGATCCTGCCGGAGGTCGCCAAGGACTACAACCTGAGCAAGGAGGCCAAGGACCATGCGATTTGCGGCATCAGCTCCGGCGGCATCTGCGCCTTCACGGCCGCCTGGGAACGGCCCGACTTGTTTGGCAAGGTGATGAGCCACGTCGGCAGCTTCACCAACATCCGCGGCGGCGACGTCTATCCCGGCCTGATCCGCAAGACCGAACACAAGCCGATCCGCGTCTTCCTCCAGGACGGCTCCAACGACCTGGACAACATGTTCGGCAACTGGCCGCTGGCCGCCCAGTCGATGGCCAAGGCGCTGGAGTATTCCAAGTACGACTACAAGTTCGTGTACGGCACCGGCCATCACAGCGGCGTCCACGGCGGGGCCATCCTGCCCGATTCGCTGCGGTGGCTGTGGAGGGACGAACAATAATCGAATTCACCACAGAGTCACAGAGGACACAGAGAAAAATGCATTTGTCTTTTCTCTGTGTCCTCTGTGACTCTGTGGTGAATTCCTCTTTGAATGAGGAGAAATCATGCGCAATCTATTCTCTTTCGGAATCGTGCTGCTCGCGGCGACGACCGTGACCGCCCAGGACATGCCGCTTTCGCAGGTGCTGCTGCCCGGCGAGGGTTGGCGGCAGGCGCCGGTGGACTGCAAATCGGCAGCGGGGCTGGCCGGCGACGGCCGCGGCAACGTCTATGTCGCCGACCCCGACGGCCGGCAGATCTGGCGCATCGACAAGGACGGCAAGGCGTCGCTGTTCACCAAGACGGTGGGGTCGGTTCACGGCCTCGCCGTCGCGGCGGACGGCCGACTGTTCGCCGGCGAGCCGGAGGCGGAGCGGGTTCTCGTCTACGACGCGGACGGCAAGGAAATTGCGCGCCACACCGGGCTGGCGGCCAGCGACTTGACCGTGACGAAATCGGGCGATTGCTACTGCGCCGTGCCGGACGAGAATGCGGTCTACCTACTCGGCGCCGACGGGCGGAAGCGCAAGGTCGCCGCCGGCTTCCTCTTGACGGGCGCCCTCGTCCTGTGGAACGACGGCGGCACGCTAGTCGTCGGCGACGCCGGCGACAAGTACCTGTACGCCTTCCGCATCCAGAAGAACGGCGATCTGGATGCACGGGACCGCTATTATCCGTTTTGGGTGCGGCCGAAGCAGCTGAGCGAAAACGCCGGCCTGACGCTGGACGCGGCCGGCCGGGCCTACGCCACGAGCCGGGAGGGTGTGCAGGTGTTCGACCCGACCGGCCGGCTGAGCGGTGTCTTGGTCGCGCCGGAGCGGGAGGCGCTCGGCGGCGTGGCCTTCGGCGGGGCGGACCTCGACCGGCTGTACGTGGCCTGCGGCGGAAAGGTGTACGTGCGGAAGATGCTGGCGAAGGGCGTGAAGACGGCGGAGGCGAAGGGAATGTGACCCGCGAAATCAGAGCCGCGACCGTGAGGGAGCGGGGCGAAAACCACTCCCTTACGGTCGCGGCTCTGATCCACCCCTCACTCGAACAGCCCCAGCGCCAGCTGCGCTTCCTCCGACATCCGGCCCTTGTCCCACGGCGGCTCCCACACCAGATCGACCTGCGCCGACGTGACGCCCGGCACGGCCTCCACCTTCGACCGCACCTCCGTCGGCAGCGCCTCCGCCACCGGACACATCGGCGACGTCAGCGTCATGCGGATCGTCACCGCCCCGGACGGATCGACTTTCAGATCGTAGATCAGCCCCAATTCGTAGATGTCTACGGGGATTTCCGGGTCGTAGACGGTGCGCAGCACCGCGATGACGCGCTCCTCCAGGCTGGCGTTCGGGTCCACGGCCAGAGGCGAGCGGGGGGCGTCAGCCCCCTGATGCTCTGCCTTTGCGCCGCTCAACGGCAACGCCACGCGCTGATTCGTGCGGTCGTCCATTGCGTCACTCCGTCGAGTCGGCCGAGCCGGCAGGGCCGCAGCCGCGAATTGCCGGATCTGCTGCACCATGGCGGCCAGCCCGATTGCGCCGGCCCAGCGTCAGGTGCTGATCCAGGCCGACTTGCTTGAAGAACCCCTCCACGTCGAACGCCACGATCTGGTCCGCCCGCTGGCCGCTGAACAGCCGCTCCAGCAAGGCGATCAAACCATTGACGATGTCGGCGTCGGAGTTGGCCAGGAACTCGATGAAGGAGGCCGCGCCCGGCCGCTGGCGCAGGCTCATGTGAACCGTGGCCTGGCAGCCGCGGACGCGGTTGGCGTCCGTCTTGAGGTGGGCCGGCAGCGGGGGCAGTTTGCGGCCCAGGTCGATGATCTGCTCGTAGCGGGCGGGCCAGTCTTCCAGGAACTCGAACACGTCGGCCAGCTCGTCCGCGGCCGCCTGCGGACTGGCGGCGGCGGCGGTCGGGTAAGCCGGCTCCGGCCGCGACGGCGGCGGCGCGGCGACGGTCGGTTTCGCCCGGCCGGCCGCCTCGGCGACGATCTTCTCCAGGGCGGCCGCGAACACGTCCACCTCCTTCGTCGTGTTGTACATCGCGAACGAGGCGCGGACGGTGCCGGACACGCCGAAGCGGTCCATCAGCGGCTGGCAGCAGTGGTGGCCGGTGCGAACCGCGATCCCTTCCAGGTCGAGCTGCGTGCCGACGTCCAGCGTCGAGACGGGCGGCTCGTCCACGACGAAGGAAATCACGGCCGCCTTGTCGGCGGCGGTGCCGATGACGCGGACGCCGGGGATTTCACGCATCCGGTCCGTGGCGTATTGCAGCAGCATGGATTCGTAGGCGGCGACGGCCTCCGCGTCCAGGTCCTGGAGGTAATCGATCGCCGCCCCGAGGCCGACGGCGCCGGCGATGTTCGGCGTGCCCGCCTCGAACTTGTACGGCAGGCTCGTTGTAGGTCGTCTTCTCGAACGACACCGAGCGGATCATGTCGCCGCCGCCCTGGTAGGGCGGCATCGCCTCCAGCAGTGTCTCGCCTTGCCGTACAGCACGCCGATGCCGGTCGGCCCGTACAGCTTGTGGCCGGAGAAGACGAAGAAGTCGCAGTCCAGCTCGCGCACGTCGATCGGCAGGTGCGGGGCCGACTGGGCGCCGTCCACCAGCACCGGCACGCCGCGCGCGTGGGCCAGTTCCACGATGCGCTTGACCGGGTTGACCGTGCCCAGCGCGTTGGAGACGTGGGCCACCGACACGATCCGCGTCCGCGGCGTCAGCAGTTTCTCGAACTCGTCGAGGCAGCAATTCGCCGTCGTCGTTGATCGGGACGACGCGCAAGACGGCCCCCTTCTCCTCGCACAGCATTTGCCAGGGGACGATGTTGGAGTGGTGCTCCATCGCCGTGACGAGCATCTCGTCGCCGGCGCGGACTTCTTCCGGCCCAAGCTCTGGGCGACGAGGTTGATCCCCTCGGTGGCGCCGCGGACGAAGATGATCTCGCGCGCGTCGGCCGCGCCGAGGAAGCCCTGCACCTTGACGCGCGCTTCCTCGTAGTCCTGCGTGGCCCGTTCGCTGAGCAGGTGGACGGCCCGATGGACGTTGGCGTTGTCCGCGCTGTAGTAGTGCTGCAGCGCGTCGAGCACGGCTTGCGGCTTCTGCGTGGTGGCGGCGTTGTCGAGGTAGACCAGCGGCTTGCCGTGGACCTTCTGGCGCAGGATGGGGAAGTCCTCGCGGACGCGCTGCACGTTGAACACCGACGGGGTCGCCGGACGGTCGCCGCCGCGGCGACAAGCCATTGGGGAGGGCCGGGATGCTCATCACTTCTCCTCGTTCGGTTCCGCCGGCCCGCGCCGGTGCCTCAACAACGCCTGCTTCCAGACGCTCG
Source organism: uncultured Planctomycetaceae bacterium (assembly GCA_963771935.1). Classification (GTDB taxonomy): domain Bacteria; phylum Planctomycetota; class Planctomycetia; order Gemmatales; family Gemmataceae; genus UBA4732. The sequence continues at coordinate 1,940,446 of CAVYVK010000011.1, forward strand.
CCGCAACGACTCGACCTTGATCCGGCCGACGACGTCGTTGGCGAAGGCATAGGTCAGCAGGCTGCGCGCCTCTTCGAGACCGATGCCGCGCGACCGCAGGTAGAAGATCGACTCGTCGTCGAGCTGGCCGACCGTGGCGCCGTGCGTGCATTTCACGTCGTCGGCGTAGATCTCCAGCTGCGGCTTGGTGTTGATCGTCGCGTCTTCGGAGAGCAGCAGGGTCTTGTTCGTCTGCTTGGCGTCGGTCTTCTGGGCGTCCTGGCGGACGTAGATCTTGCCGTTGAAGACGCCGTGCGCCTTGTCGTCGAGGATGCCCTTGTAGAGTTCATGGCTGGCGCAGTGCGGCACGGCGTGGTCGATGAAGGTGTGGTTGTCGATCAGCTGCCGGCCGGCGCCGCGGTACAGGCCGTTGAGCGTGCATTCGCGCGCCTTCGCCGGTGAAGACGGCGTTGATTTCGTTGCGCACCCACAGGCCGCCCAGGGTGAAGGCGTGGGAGGAGAAGCGGGCGGCGCGGCCGAGCTGCACCTGCGTCGATCGCCATGTGGTACGCTCCGGCCCTTCCTCCTGCACCTTGTAATGGTCCAGCTCCGCGTTCTCGCCGACGACGATTTCCGTCACGGCGTTGGTGAAGTAGGTCGCCGTCGCACCGCAGAAGCCCTCGACCACCGTCGCCCGGGCTGTTACGGCCCAGAACGATCAGGGCGGCGGTGCCAGGCGTACGGCGCCTCGGTGTCGGTGGCGAGCACGACGGACCACAGGTGATCGGCTCCTCGACCGCTGTCCCCGGCGGCACGTAGACGAAGGCGCCGTCGCGGAGGAAGGCGGTGTTGAGGGCGGCGAAGGCGTTGCGCTTGAAGTCGGCGTGGCGGGCCAGGTGCGGCTCGACCAGCTGCGGGTGCTTTTGCAGCGCCTCCGCCAGCCGCACGACGATCACGCCATCCGGCAGGGTCGGCCGCCTTCGAGCAGAAACGGAGACTCGGCGTTGACGCAAGCCAGTGTCACGCCGAACTCGTCGTCGAGGCCGATGCATTGGTCCTTCATGCCGTCCATCGCACCGACGGATGGCAGGCGGAACGGCGTCTGAATCAGCGGGGCCAGCGGCGTGAAACGCCACTCCTCGTCGCGCGGGCCGGGGAAGCCCAGCTCGGCGAAGCGCGCGATCGCCGCCTTGCGCAGCCGTTGCAGCGCCGGGACGGCCGGCTGCTTCTCCAACCGCTCGAAGTCCGAGAGGTATTGGTTCGTCGGTTCCATCACTTGCGTCACGATGATTCCTCACTCCGGCGCTTACGCGACCCGGCTCGCCCTTACGCCGCGTCTCCCTTCAGCCACTCGTACCCCTTCTCCTCCAGCTCCAGCGCCAGCTCCTTGCCGCCCGATTTGACGATGCGGCCGTCGAGCAGCACGTGGACGTGATCCGGCACGATGTAGTTGAGCAGCCGCTGGTAGTGGGTGATGACGATGAAGGCGCGGTCCTGGACTGCGCAGGGCGTTGACGCCGTCGGCCACGGCCTTCAGGGCGTCGATGTCGAGGCCGGAGTCGGTCTCGTCCAGGATGCCGAGCTTCGGGTCGAGAACGGCCATCTGGAAGATCTCATTGCGCTTCTTCTCGCCGCCGGAGAAGCCCTCGTTGACCGGCCGTTTGAGCAGCTCGTCGTCGATGTGCAGGAGCTTCGTCTTCTGCTTGACGAGCTTGACGAACTCGATGGCGTCGTACTCCGGCAGGCCGCGGTGCTTGCGGACGGCGTTGACGGCGGCGCGGAGGAAGTAGGTGTTGCTGACGCCGGGGATCTCGACGGGGTACTGGAAGGCGAGGAAGACGCCCTCGCGGGCGCGCTCTTCGGGGTCCATCTCCAGGAGGTCCTTGCCCTGGAAGAGGACCTCGCCGTCGGTGACTTCGTAGGCGTCGCGCCCGGCGAGGACGCCGGCCAGGGTGCTCTTGCCGGAGCCGTTCTCGCCCATGATGGCGTGGACCTCGCCGGCGTTGATGGTCAGGTTGACGCCGCGGAGGATTTCCTTGTCGGCGACGCGGGCGTGCAGGTTTTTGATTTCGAGCATCATTCGTTGCTTTCCTGAAGTCCCTCTGTCGCGGAACAGATTACGCGCTGAACATTCCTAAAGTGCCCCAGCCAGTCGGCTTCTTGTTGGTTGTCGTCAATCCACGGAGTCAGGCCCATGAGAAGCGCGCTGTCTTCCAGCGAATCGAGCAGGAGGCAACGAATGGCCCGTGTGTCGATCCACTGCTCCGACTCGCGTCCGAGGCGCTCGCAGACGCCTTCGAATCTGCCATCCTCCTGTCGCTTAAGTGCCATGCGGCGCCGGTAAGGCCCGGAATCGAAAACGACGGTGATTCGGTCTGCTTCGCGTTGGCCACGCGAGTGTAGCAGAGTCACACGGCTCACCTTGGCCTTGGTAGCCTGGTTGGCCTTTCGGGTTATCCAGGTGAGGCTGTTTGTTTTCTTTCGCATTGCACTCCGCATCCCCCGACTCGGCTCAGGAGCCGCACTCAGCAGCTTCCGTGTGACCGTGTCGTCGCCTCCAGCGGGTCAGGTTCGCGGAATCCGCCCTGCCGGACGGCCCCCGCGATCGTTTCGGCGACCCGGCTTGGATTCTCGTGGTAAACCATGTCGCTGGCCCGGTGAAGATCCAACCTCGCACGGTATTCCTCGATCCCTTGGCGAGCCTGTTTCGGGGTGAGTTGGTGCTGCTTCTGCAACATCCTCTCGACCTCATCCCAGAACTGGGCGACGAGATGGCCTGGAAGCATAAGAAACCCCCTTATAATCCATCAGGGCGCCACCGGCTCCCACCGATAGTCTTCCCTTTTTCCTTTCTTGCCGCTCTTGATTAGAGCATTCAGGATCTTGACCGCACCCTCCGTGTGAAAGCTGAACTGGTCCGCGTCGTCCATGGCCACACGTTGTTCCCAGAACGCCGCGACAGGCCTCGCTGCCAAGTCTATACCAGCCGCCGGGAGGGCGCATGTGGTCTCTCACTGCGGCTGCGGCTCCGGTCGCCGGGTTCGCGGGGATGCTTTGGCGGCAATGCTGCACCAAGCTCCAGTAGTCCTCGTTGTGGTAGTCTCCCAGGACGAACTGAAGAGACAACATTTCGTCCAAGCCCCGATCCACCTGCTTCCTGCTGCGAGGCAGCCCGTAGCGTCGGACTCTGAAGCGCAGCACGACGGGCTGATTGCCTGTCACTCCAGGGTTCTTCGACTGCCACTCGTAATAGCGCGACCACGCCCATTGGCGGGCCTGACGCAGCAACGTCGTGGTGTAGAAGCCACGCCCGAAATCAGTGTCCACTCTGCAAAGGGTCAGATCGATCCCCTGGGCTTCGATGTTGTTTTTGTCGAGGACGGTGCAACCATGCCAGAGGATGATCTAATCGCTCAGGTCCGGCTGCCACGGCGGCGCGGGTTCAGGATCGGTGGCATCGCGATTCACCCCACGCTCCCCTCCAGACTCACCCCCAGCAGCTTCTGCGCCTCCACCGCGAACTCCATCGGCAGCTTCAGAAACACCTGCTTGCAGAAGCCGTTGACGATCATGTTCACCGCGTCCTCCGCCGACAGGCCGCGCTGCTTGCAGTAGAAAATCTGGTCCTCGCCGATCTTCGACGTGGACGCCTCATGCTCCACCTGGGCCGTCGGGTTCTTCACCTCGATGTACGGGAACGTGTGCGCCCCGCAGCGGTCGCCCAGCAGCAGCGAATCGCACTGCGAGTAGTTGCGGGCGTTCTCCGCCCCCTTCAGCACCTTCACCAGGCCGCGGTAGGTGTTCTGGCCGTTGCCGGCCGAGATGCCCTTGGACACGATCGTGCTCTTCGTGTTCTTGCCGATGTGGATCATCTTCGTGCCGGTGTCGGCCTGCTGCTTGTGGTTCGTCAGCGCCACCGAGTAGAACTCGCCGACCGAGTCGTCGCCTTGCAGGATGCAGCTCGGATACTTCCAGGTGATCGCCGAGCCGGTCTCGACCTGCGTCCAGGAAATCTTCGACCGCGGCCCGCGGCAGGCGCCGCGCTTGGTCACGAAGTTGTAGATGCCGCCGCGCCCTTCCTTGTCGCCGGGATACCAGTTCTGCACCGTCGAATACTTGATCTGCGAGCCGTCGCCGACCGCAACCAACTCCACCACGGCGGCGTGCAGCTGGTTCGTCGTCGCGCATCGGGGCCGTGCAGCCTTCGAGGTAGCTGACGTACGCCCCTTCCTCGGCCACGATCAGCGTCCGCTCGAACTGGCCGGTCTCCGCGGCGTTGATGCGGAAATAGGTGGACAGCTCCATCGGGCAGCGCACGCCCTTGGGGATGTAGCAGAACGAGCCGTCGCTGAAGACCGCCGAGTTCAGCGCGGCGAAGAAGTTGTCGTTGTACGGCACCACCGAGCCGAGGTACTTGCGCACCAGCTCGGGATGCTCCCGCACCGCCTCGGAGAAGGAGCAGAAGATGATGCCCAGCTCGGCCAGCTTGTCCCGGAACGTGGTCGCCACCGAGACGCTGTCGAAGACGGCGTCCACGGCCACGCCGGTGAGGCGCTTCTGCTCGTCCAGCGAGATGCCGAGCTTCTCGAAGGTGCGGCGCAGCTCGGGATCGACCTCGTCGAGGCTGGTGAGCTTCTTCTTCTGCTTCGGGGCGGAATAGTAGATGATGTCCTGGTAGTCGATCGGCGCGAATGCTGCAGGTGCGGCCACCAGCGCGGCTCCTCCATGGTCAGCCAGTGGCGGTAGGCCTTGAGCCGCCATTCGCAGCAGCCAGTCCGGCTCGTCCTTCTTGGCCGAGATCGGCGCGGACGATGTCTTCGTTCAGGCCGCGCGGCACGGCTGTCGGCTTCGATCGTCCGTGACGAAGCCGTGCTGGTACTCGCGGTTGGCCAGTTCCTCGATCGTGCTTGTCGCAGTCGTCATCACATCGGATCCTATTCTAATGGCGAGCGGGGGGCGTCAGCTCCCTGATTCCTCATGCAATCATCGATGAAGTGCCGAATCAGGGGGCTGACGCCCCCAGCTCGGCCAGCTTGCAGCGTAATCAGCGGCTCCTCCGGCTCAAACACCACCGCCTGCAGCCGTTCGCGCAACAGGTCGGCGATGCGGCCCTCGCTCTGCAACAAATCGGCGAGGGTGAGCTGGTTGAGCGTGCGGCGAATCCAGCCTTCGAGAGTCCCCCACAGGGCGCGGAGCGTACAGCCGTCATTGTGGACGCAGGGACCGACCGTTTCGGGTCCGGCGTGCCGTTCGCAGTAGTGGGCGTCGTCGAACAGCGGCTCGCCGAGGGCCAGCAGCACGGCCCCGAGGCGAACCTCGGTCGGAAGGGCGGGCGAGACGGTAGCCGCCGGCGCAGCCGCGGACGCTCTCGATCAAACCGGCCCGCCGCAGCACCGACAACAGCTTGGCCACGTTCGGAGCGGACAGCCGCTCCGCCGCCGCGATCTCCGGGATCGTCAGCGGTTGGCCGACCTCCACGCGCCAGCCGCAGCAGGCACCGCAGGCCGTACTCTTCCTGGGCTGTGATTTTCATGCGCGTCGGAACTCCGAGGCCTCAATCCTCCTCTGCAGACATTATCGTGAATCATAACTTTTCCGTCAACATTCGGATGCGGAATTCTCGCGGTGGGAATGTTGCCTTACCTTATGCCGCAAGCGATGATTGCGTAAACGTCGATATTGCAACGACTTGTGGAGTGCGCCCAGGCTGCGAATCGGGTGTGGGATGGGCCGAAGCGTTTGTGATTTCGCGCTTATTTCGCAGGGTCGGGCGCCGTGCCGTCCCAAATCGTGATCGTGCCGTCGTCGGCGCCGGCCGCGAAGCGGCGTCCGTCCGGGCTGAACGCCATGCTGGAACCGACGCCCTTGAACGACAGCACTTCCTGACCCGTAGCCATGTCCCAAATGCTTACCCACGCATCCACACCCGTGGGGGCGACGGCGGCCACGGCGAGGCGCGTGCCGTCGGGGTTGAAACAACAACGGTTGATCGTGGCATGGAACTGCTTCAGCGCGCATTTTTGCCGTCCGATTTGGGTGTCCCACACGATCACCGTCTGGTCGGCGCCGCTGGCGAGCAGCTGGCCGTCCGCGCTAAAGGCCAAGGCCGACACCTGATCGCGTAAATGGACCTGCGGGTCAGCGAAGATAAGGCGCCCGGTGGTCGCATCCCAAACCCGCACCCTTCCGTCGTCGCCGCCTGTGGCCAGAAGATGTCCGCCAGGGGAGAGGGCCGCGATGCAATGCTGTCCGGACCCGTCGTTCGGCGGGCCGTCCACCTTTTGCTCCGTCTTGCCGTCGGCCCCGAGCGTTTCCACCGACCAGGCTCCCGGCGTGACGATGCTCACCCGTACCAGGCTTGCGCCGCCTGGCGCGAACGTCGTACTCTGTGCAACCTCTTTGAAATCGTCCCGGGCGAGGACTTCCTTGTCGTCGGCTGTGGCCCACACCCGAACATGGCCAGGGCTGCCGCACGCCAGTCGCCCGCCGTCCGGGCTGAAGCTCAGGTCGCTGCTTATCGGCCCGTGGAACGTGCGTACTTCCCCCCACGACGCAGCGTCCCACAGCTTCACCACGCCGTCGAGGCTGGCCGAGGCCAGGCGCGCGCCGTCGGGGCTAAAGGCCAGCGCGAGGATGCCTTGCTGGCCGGTGTCTACGGTTCCGCGCACCCGGCTCCGCACTCGCGTCCCAGACTCGCAGCGTCTCATCCCTTGGACCGCCGGCGCCGCTGACGATCCGGCGGCCGTCCGGCGTAAACGCGAGGCCAAAGACTGGGTCGCTGTGGCCGAGGAGCTTGAACCACTCCTGACCCGTCTCCGCGTTCCACACGCGGACCCCGCCCCAAATGTCGCCGGTCGCCAGGTGCTTGCCGTCGGGGCTGAACGCAGCCGAGACGAAGGGATGCAGCACACCGGTCGCAAGTAGAACAGTTCGCGGCCGACGGGCGGCCCCCATAAGCTGATGCCGTTGCCGCGACTGCTGGCGAGGCGCTGGCCGTCCGGGCTGACGGCCAGAAGGCCGCGGCTGGGAAGGGCGTTCTTGCAGGAAGAGACCTCTTGGTATTTCGTGAAATCCAGCACCTTGACCGCCGCAGGGCCGGCCACGACCAGCCGGCCGTCGGCGTCGAACGTGAGGCGGCTTGGGATGAACTCATCGGGCTTCCATCGGAACGCGTGAACCTCCTTCGCCGCCTCGGGATCCCAGACGCGCACCGACCAGAGGTCCGCTGAACGATCCAAACTCGCCGTGGCCAGGCGAGCGCCGTCGCCGCTATAGGCCACGCAAACGCACACGTCGTCCTGAGTGAGCAGAGGAGGCAGTTCTTGCCCTGTCGTCGGGTCATAGAGGTGAATGGTCCGGTCGTCGCCGACCGCCGCCAGGCGGCGGCCGTCGGGGCGGGAGGCGACGGAATGGACGTGTGGCAACTTGCACGGCAGCGGGAGGCCCGGCGCCCGTCGCCAAGTGGTAGACTTTCAACTCCGAGGCGGGCGCCAGCTTGACGGGAAGCATACCCACCGCCGCAAGCCGGCCGTCCGGGCTGACGGCCAGGCATGTGACGAGCCCCGTAACGCCGTCCACGACGGCTTGTTCGGCGTGGGCGCGCCGCCGCCAAACGTACCACTCGAAACCGCGCAGGTCCACGCCGCCGGTGTGTTCTGGCGTCTGTCCGTCGAGCAATTCCCGGACGCGGTCGATGTATTGGTCGTCCCAAGCCCGCTGGACGCGCACCATGTCGGCGGCGTACAGCTGGCGGCGGACGTTCAGCGCCTCGTCGCGCGCCTGGACCGCGAACCACGACGCCACGCCGGCCCCGGCCAGCAGCGACAGGAACACCGCCGCCGTCAGCCCCGCCACCCACGGATTGCGACGACACCAGCGCCAGCCGCGCTCCAGCCGGCCCACCCGCCGCGCCGCGATCGGCTTGCCGTCGAGGAAGCGCCGCAGGTCGTCCGCCAGCGCCTCGGCGGAGGCGTACCGCTTCTCCGGCTCCTTGCGCAGACATTTCAGACAGATCGTCTCCAGATCGCGCGGCGTCTTGGGCTGCAACCGCCGCGGCGGCACCGGCTCGTCGCCAATCACCTGCAACACCGTGTCCAGCGGCGTCGCCGCCCGGAACGGCGGCCGGCCCGTCAGCAACTCGTACAGGATCGCCCCCAGCGCATAAACGTCGGCCGCCGGGCCGATCTCTTGCGATCTTGCCGCCGGCTTGCTCCGGAGCCATGTAGCTGGGCGTGCCGAGGATGGCGCCGCTCTGCGTCGGGCCGGCCGCGTCGTCCAGCCGCTTGGCCAGGCCGAAGTCGGTGATCTTGGGTCGGCCGTCGGCCGGTCAGCAGCACGTTGGCCGGCTTCAGGTCGCGGTGGACGACGCCCTGCTTGTGGGCGGCGTGCATCGCTCGCGCCAGCGTCTCGACCAGCTCCGCCGCCGGCCGCGGCTGCCAAGGCGTGCCGTCCAGCTTGTCCGCCAGGCTGCCGCCCTCGACGAACTCCAGCGAGAAGAACGGACAGCCGCCGGACTCGCCGACCTCGTAAATCTGCACGATGTTGGGGTGCTGCAGCCGGGCGACCGCCTCGGCCTCGGCCCGGAAGCGGTCGCGCTCGGCCTCGGCGGCGTGCAGGCCGGACAGGATCATCTTGAGGGCGACGAGGCGGTTGAGTCCGGCCTGGCGGGCCTTGTAGACGACGCCCATGCCGCCGCGGCCCAGCTCGCCAAGGACCTCGTAGCCTGGCACGGCGGGGCGATCCGGCTGTGCGACGGGGATCGCCGCCGCCGTGACGCTTTCCGCGGCGACGGCCGGGGCGGAGGCCGGCGCGAGGGTCGCGCCCTCCGAATCGCCGGCCGCGGGCCAGGCGGAATCCGCTACGGAGGCGCCGCAGACCGGGCAGAGGAACGGCCCGGCCGGCGCAGGATCGATTTCCTGCTGCCACTGACGACAGCGGCGGCACGACAGCAACATGGGGACGAACGACCTCCGAAGCGGGAGGCAAGACAGGAATCGTGGACGGCAAGTGGTTCAGAATGGATTATAATCCGCGCCGTTCATTTTCGCCAATGGTGGCGCACGGGGGTGCGCCTTCGATTTTGGACCTGGCCCGGCCCGCCGTGAACGGCGGGCCTACAGGCCGAAGCCCGGTCAACCGGGCTGCCCGGGATTTCAGCCCCGTTTACGGGGCTTCGGCCTGTAGGCCCGTGCTTCAGCATGGGCCGGCTTGCCGACGACGCCTCCAAAATCGAGAGGGACCCTGCGCACGGCGGGAGAGGGACCGGCGAGTCCAACAAGGAATCGTTGGACGAAAAACCTTATGGAGGAATGACTTGCATCGCCGCTCCGGCTTTTCCGTCGGATCGGCGCTCCCGCGGCTACAATGACGGCAAGGAGGGCAAGCCGATGTCCAAAGAGATCCTTCAGGAGGTTCAGGACCGCTACGCCGCCGTGGCCGCGGCTGGCCTTACCGGCGACCATGCCGGCGTCCGGGCCGTCGCCGAGGCGTTCGGCTATTCGCCGGAAGAGTTGGCCTCCGTCCCCGCCGAGGCCAACATGGGGCTGTCGTGCGGCAACCCGACGGCCTTCGCCGGACTGCGATCGGGCGAGACGATCGTGGACCTCGGCTGCGGCGGCGGGCTGGACGTACTGCTGGCGGCGGCGCGGGTCGGCCCGACCGGCAAGGCCGTCGGCATCGACATGACGCCGGAAATGATCGACCGGGCGCGGCGGAACGCGGATCGGCGGGGAGTGGGCAACGTCGAGTTTCACCTCGCCGCCATCGACCGGCTGCCGCTGCCCGACGCCTCGCGCGGACTGCGTCATCAGCAACTGCGTCATCAACCTGGCGCCGGACAAGCGGGCCGTGTTCCGAGAGATGCACCGCATCCTCAAGCCGGGCGGTCGGGTCGCCGTCAGCGACATCGCCCTCAAGAAGCCGTTGCCGGAGACGCTGGCCCGTGACGTGATGGCCTACGTCGGCTGCATCGCCGGGGCTGTCTTCCTCGACGACTATTGCCGCGGACTGGAGGAGGCCGGCTTCCTCCATGTGCAGGTGATTGACGCCGGGGCGGACCTCAACGCCTACGCCCAAGTGGCGGACCAGATCGCCTGCTGCGCCCCGGCCATGACCTCCGCGACCGGTCTGCCGATGACGGACGCCTGCCAGCCGCAGGGCGTGCCCACGGAAGTCCACAACGCCCTGGCCGATCTGCTCCGCAAGTACGACATCAACGAGTACGCCGCCAGCGTTCGGGTGTACGCCCTCAAGGGCCGGTGACGATGGCGCCCTGACAGCCCGACCCGCTGCCCGCGGTGCAGCCGTAGCAATGCGAGCCGGTGACGATACGCCGGTCGGCCAGCCGGGCCATGTCGAAATCGCGGATGTGGTGCGGCAGGTCGGGCCGCCATGCCCAGCTCCAGCATCTGGTTGAAATCGCAGTCGAACAGCCGCCCGTCCCAGCCGACCGAGAGCGTGGTCCGGCACATGACGCCGGGCGCCGCGGCCGGGTTGTAGGCGGCGATCAGCTTGTCCATGTACTCGGCGACGCGGCCCTGCCGCCCCAGATCGTCCAGGAAGCGACTGATCGGCATGTTGGTGATGGTGAACAGCCGGTTGAAGACGACGCCGTGACGATCGGCTAGCTCGCGGCGGTAGGCGTCTTCCAGGCCGGGCTGCGGCGGCGGCAGACTGGGGCCGATCGGGTTGTAGACGAGCGTGAGGATCAGGCCGGAGTCGGGCCGACCGTAGCCGACGGCGTTGAGCCGGCGCAGGGCCGTCATCGACTTCTCGAAGACGCCTTCGCCGCGCTGGGCGTCCGTGTTTTGCGGCAGGTAACAGGGCAGCGAGGCGACGATTTCCACGCGCCGCTCCGCCAGGAACTCCGGCAGGTCGTCGAATCCCGGCGCCAGCAGGATCGTCAGGTTGCAGCGGTCGATGATATGCCGGCCGAGGGCGTGGGCCTCGGAAACCAGCCAGCGGAAGTGTGGATTCATCTCCGGCGCCCCGCCGGTGACGTCCAGGGTCGGGACGCCGGCGCGGGCCAGCACGTCGAGGCAGAGGGCCATCGTCTCGCGCGACATGACCTCGCGGCGCTCCGGCCCGGCATCGACGTGACAGTGGCGGCAGGTCTGGTTGCAGAGCTTGCCGACGTTGACTTGCAGCACCTCGATGCCCGTCGCCCGCAGCGGCGCCAGGCCGCTCGTCGCCAGACTCTGCTCGAAGGGCCGGCGGCTGCCTTCGGCCAGCACGCGGAGTTGGTTTTGGGATTGAGCCAGCGGACTGCCTTGCCGCAGCAGAGTTGGCAGAGGCATGGGACGTTCCTTCGGTTCGCGTCCGCGCAACAATACAACCGGAAGCGGGTCGCCCCGCCTCCGGTCGGCCGAGTCATGACTCAGCGTTACGTTATTACTTGCAGCCGCAGCCGCTGTTGCAGCCACTGTCGCAACCGCTGTCACAGCCGCAGCCGCAACCCATACGGGTCCGGAACAGCCGGCTCAGGAAGCCCTCCCGCTCGCAGCCGCAGGAGTTCTCGCAGCCGCAGCTCGGGGCGCAGGTTGCGCAGGGGGCCGGAGCGCAACTCTCCGTCACCGCCACCCGATGCAGCTTCTTGACGCAGACTTCCTCGCACGTGCAGACCGGCACCTTCTTGCACACCGTCGTCGGCACGCACTCGTTCACGGTGTACGGCACCCGCTTGCAGACAGTGTACGACTCCATGTGGCAGGTCGTCACCGGCACCTTGCGGCAAACCGTCTCGTGAACCATCTCGCAGGTCGTCACCGGCACGCACTTCTTGACGGTGTGAGGAACCATGCGCGTCACCGTGTAGGGCACCTGCTTGACGCACTCCTCCTGCACCGTCTTCCACGTCGTCACCGGCACCTTCTTGACCACCGTCTCGCGGACGTTATGGCAGACGGTCTCGTTCCAGGTCTTCTCGTAGTGGGCGCCTTCCTGGAAGGAATAGTGCTCGCCGTTGGCCCCGTTCTCGCACTCGTGGCCGGCGCCGTTGGTATCGACGTAGGCGCCCTTGACGCACCGGCTGACCGTGTACGGGATCTGCTTCTTGCAGACTTCCGTGTGGTAGTGCGTCACGGTGTACGGGACCTTCTTGACCGTGTGCTCACGCACCATGCGCGTGACCGTGTAGGGAACCTGCTTCACTTCCGTGTGCGGGACCCGCTTGCAGACCGTGGTCGGAACCTGCTCGTGGACGTACTCGGTCGTGTAGGTCGTGCAGGGGACCGTCTCGCAGACGGTGTGCTCATGCCAGACCTTGCGGCAGCGGGTTTCGCAGCAGCCTTCTTCCCAGCTGAGCTTCCAGCGGCCGGGCCGCTGGTGCGTCTCGCAGCTGCACGGGTCGAAGTTGCAGCCGCCGCACTGGCCACACTCGCCGCAGCCGCTGCTCGCGCCGCAGCCGCTGTTCTCGCAGCAGCCGCACTCGTGGACGAAGTGCAGGCGGCCCATGCCCTTGACCGTGTACTGCTCCTCGACCCACTCGCCGCACTTCTTCTCGACCGTCTTGGTCGAGCAGACCGGCTTGCACACCTTCTTGCAGACGTCCTTCATGCACGTCTCGACGCAGTTGGTGTAGGTCGTGCAGCATTCCTGCTTCATGCAGGTTTCGCAGACCGGCCGGCACGTCTCGCAGCAGACTTCCTTGAAGCAGGTCTCGCAGACCGGAACGCAGTGCGTCTCGCAGACCTCGCGGCAGCGCTGCTCGCAGATCTGCTTGCACGCCTGGCCGCAGGCCTTGTGGCAGACCACTTCCTGCACCGGCCGGCACACTTCGCAGCAGACTTCCTTCTCGCAGCAGACCGGCACCTTCTTGCAGATGGTGTAACGGCACTCCTTGTAGCAGGTTTCGCACACCGGCTGGCAGACCGTCTCGCAGACCTCCTTGTAGGCCGTCTTGTAGCACGGCTTGCAGACCGTTTCCTGGCGCTCCTGCCAGCAGGTCGAGGTGACCGGCCGTTGGCAGGTGACCTCTTCGTTGCGGTAGCAGGTCTTGCAGACGTTCTTCATGACGGTTTCCTGGACCGTCTGGTAGGTTGTGTGCCAGCGTTTTTCCATGACGTTGTCCCAGACCAGCTTGTAGCAGGTTTTCACCTGTTGCTCGCAGGCCGGGAAGCAGGACTGGGCGTCGCAGCAGGGCTGCGCGCTACAGCCGTCGTAACAGTCGGCGCCGAAATGCGACGCCCGGGCGCCTTGGACGGCCCCAAGCAGGCCGACCAGAATCGCCGTCAGCGGCGCCCCCAAGCGCATCCTCATGACTGGGCCTCCTCAATCGACTCGATGGTGTGGAATCCTTCGACGCCGTACGGCGGGCGGGCGCTTCCTTCGATCCTTCCGCCCCATGATCGCCGTCGGCCGGGCAAGGTGGATTCCGCGTTGCTGTGCGTCGCCCGATGCGACCAGCCTCTCCAGGCTTCTCTATCGGCAGCAGCTTTCCGGCTTGATGACGCTCACTCCCGCTTGCCGCGCTTGCGCCGATGGGCTGCTTCGGGTAGGGGGGGCTGTAGCGAAAGTAGTGTTCAGTGTTCAGTGTTCAGTGTTCAGCAAGGCGCCTCGGGCGGATTGCTGAACACTGAACACTGTAAAAAAAGACGCCGGCGACGTTGCGGCGTCGCCGGCGATGCGGATGGGTCGGGGGGAAATGCGTGGGGGTGTGAGGTCGGTCGTCCCGGAGGACGGCGGCCAATAATAGGACGGAGTGCGGGAAGGTGATTCCTTAACTAAACCGCTTGCCGGACGAGGCAGCGCTGGTGCAACACTTCGCACACGCGCTGGCATCGTTCCAGGTCGCGGAGCATGGTTTCGGTCAACAGTCGGACGGCTTCCGGGTCCTGGGCCCACTCAAGCTGCCGCTGGCAGCGGGAGAGGTGCTCCAGCATGTCTTTGAGCCATAAAACGTTGGCTTCGCGCTGGCTCACGGCGTGTACCTCCGTTGGTCGAACCGTTGCGGGAACAGCGGCATTCGTTGCAACCGCCGTGCCAAGGGGCCGACGAGTTCGGTACGGCAAGGCGCAAGGGACGCCGGGGAGAGGACTTGGGGCGCGAAGCCGCCTGCGGATCGTCGGCGGCGCGGGGGATTGGTTGCAAGAGTTACCGCGAAACGCGGCGGCGGATTGTAAGAAATGGCTCAGGATCCGGCGAGCGGGGTCGCGTCAGCGCCCCGAGTACGGTCTCGGGGCGCTGACGCGACCCCGCTCGCCCGGAAACCCGCTTCCGCTTATTGACCCCCGCACGGACTCAGGTATAATCGCACGGAAATCAAATAGGCGCCGGCCGGCGGCGAAGAACTACGCGAGTGGCGCCCGGTTCGATGAGTCGGGCGAGGACTTTGACACCTCGGGCGGCGCATCGGCCGCCCAAAGGAGAGCGACCATGTCTCTGGACGAAGTGAAACGGCAGTTCGTGGAACAGGTCAAGCTGCGGGCCTACGACGACAAGTACATCGACAAGAACGAGGAGCGCGAGATCCTCCAGATCGCCCTGACGCAGGGCGTCACGGTGGATTCGGCCCGGGCCGCCTTGGCTCAGGTGTGCGAGGGCCAGGGCTACGTCCTGGAGAGCAAGGCGCTCGCCAACGTCAAGGAAGTGATCGAGACGTTCGCCGGCAACGACGGCCACATCGACGAGAAGGAGTTCAAGGACGCCGTCACCACGATGCACAAGCAGACGCAGGGCAAGAAGACCGACGTGCAGTGCAAGCGGATGGTCGTCGAGATCATCCAGGACAACGCCTTCAAGGTGAAGCAAGGCGTGTTCCACCACTGGTACGACGTGGTCAAGAAGGAAGTGGGCATGTGAAGCGCCGGCTCATCCGGCGGAACACGAACGGCGGCCTTCGGGCCGCCGTTTTCGTTGATGTGGTATAATGCCGGCATGGAAACCATCATCCGCCATGTCCGGGACATCGAGAGCGACGAGCGTCGCGTCCTCGAACACGTCATCGGCCGGCAGTTGCAGGCGAACCAGCAGGTCATCATCCAGGTGGTGACGCTGGGGAGTCAGGGGGTCGAGGAGGCCAAGGAGCAGGGTGCGCTCGAGCCGGGGAAGCTCTCGGAATGGTGCAACGTGTACGAGGGTCTGACCGATAAGCAGCTCGCGGAGGTCGAAGAGATCGTCCTGCAACGCGCCGATCTGACGCGCCCTTCGTAGCGAAACCGCCCATGCCCCTCTGCCTCATCGACACCGACGCGCTCTCCGAGATCCTCAAGCAGAAGCACCCCATCGTGGTGCAGAAGGCGAGCGCGTACCTTGTGCAACACCAGCAGTTCGCGTTTTCGGCGATGACGCGCTACGAAGTGGTACGCGGCCTCAAGGCCCAGAGAGCGAAGCATCAGCTGCAACGCTTCGTGACGTTCTGCCAGCACTCGCTCCTTTTCGCCGTCACCGACGCCGTCCTCGATCGTGCGGCGGACCTCTGGGCGGCGGCCCGCACGGCAGGGTTGCCGCGCAACGACGCCGACCTCATCATCGCCGCCACCGCCCTTGAACATGGCCGCCGCCTCGTCACCGGGAACACGGCGCACTTCTCCTGGATCCCGAATCTTGTCATCAAGGACTGGCGTCAGCCGTAGCCTAGCTCCCTTGTGGAACACTCCGCAGCTGGGTATCGTACCCATCAGCCGGCCCACGCCGGCCGCTCGCCTTGTACCAGCCACAAAGCCCCGCCATGAAACGATCTTTTCTCACCGGAATTATCCTCCTCTGCCTCTCCCCCGCCGCGCCCGCCGCCGATCCGCCCATCGACTTCGGCCGCGACGTGCGGCCGATCCTAGTCCAATCCTGCACCTCCTGTCACGGCGCCGCCAAGCAACGCGGCGGCCTCCGTCTCGACAACGGCGCCGCGGCCCTGCGCGGCGGCGACCGCGGCCCCGCCCTCAAGCCCGGCGACGCCGCCCACAGCCGATTGCTCCTCGCCGTCGCCGGAATGGACCCCGACCTGAAGATGCCGCCGGCCGACAAGCCGCCGCTCACCGCCTTGCAAATCGGCGTCCTGCGGGCCTGGATCGACCAGGGGGCGAAGTGGCCGAAGGACGAAACCGTCGCCGGCTCCGCCGCCCACTCCGATCACTGGGCGTTCCAGCCGCCCAAGCGGCCGGCGTTGCCGGACGTGACGGATAAAGATTGGTGTCGCAATCCTATCGACCGCTTCGTCCTGGCCCGGCTGGAGAAGGAGGGGATCATCCCTTCGCCGGAAGCCGACCGCGTCACGCTGATCCGCCGGCTCAGCCTCGATCTGCTCGGTCTGCCGCCGTCGCCGAAGGAAGTGGACGACTTCGTCGCCGACCCGTCGCCGGACGCTTATGAGAAGCTGGTGGATCGTTTGCTGGCGTCGCCGCACTACGGCGAGCGCTGGGGCCGCCACTGGCTCGACCTGGCCCGCTACGCCGACAGCGACGGCTACGAGAAAGACACCGGCCGGCCCTACGCCTGGCGCTACCGCCAGTGGGTCATCGAGGCGCTCAACCAAAACATGCCCTACGACGAGTTCACGATCGAGCAGCTGGCCGGCGACCTGATCCCTCCGGGGGCTGACGCCCCCGGCTCGCCGACCGATCGGAAGATCGCCACCGGCTTCCACCGCAACACGCTGAGCAACCACGAGGGCGGCGTCGATCAGGAGCAATTCCGCGTCGAGGCGTGCGTGGACCGCACCAATACGACGGCCGAGGTCTTCATGGGCCTGACGCTGGGTTGCGCTCGCTGCCACGACCACAAATACGATCCCTTTTCTCAGCGCGAATACTACGAGTTCTTCGCCTTCTTTAACAGCGACGTGGAAGCGAACATCCCAGCCCCGCTGCCGGGTGAAGAGGAAGAGTATCGCAAGCTCAAGGCGGAATATGACCGGAAGCTCGCGGATTTTCAGGCGCGGATCGAGGACTACCGCAAGGACCAGCTGCCGGCCGCCGAGGCGGACTGGGAGGCGGGGCTGAAGCTGTCGGATCTGCGGGCGCTGCCGCTGGCCGTGCAGGCGGCGCTGCTGATCGATCCGGCCAAGCGCGACGCCGTCCAGGCGAAGGCCGTCGCCGAGCAATACGCCAAGATCAATCCCCTACTCGTAGAATTGAACAAGGAACTGGCCGAACACCAGAAGACCGAGCCGCAACTGTCGCTGGCCATGACCCTAGCGCTGGGGCCGCCGCGCAAGACGCACCTCATGATCCGCGGCGACTTCCTACGTCCGGGCGTGGAGGTGACGCCGGACGTGCCGGCCGTGCTGCCGCCGCTGGCGAAGCCGAAAGACGGCCGGCCGACGCGGTTGGACCTGGCGCGATGGCTGGTCGATCCGGCCAACCCGCTGACGGCCCGCGTGGCGGTGAACTGGATGTGGGGCAAGTATTTCGGCCGCGGCCTGGTCGCCACGCCGGAGGACTTCGGCACGCAGGGCGACCGGCCGAGCCATCCCGAATTGCTCGACTGGCTGGCGACGGAGTTGGTGCGGCAAAAATGGGATCTGAAGGCGATGCACAAACTCATCGTCTGCTCGGCGACCTATCGCCAATCGTCGAGATCGCGGCCGGAGCTGGCGCAGCGCGACCCGCTGAACGTGTTGCTGGCGCGGCAATCGCGGGTGCGGCTGGAGGCGGAGATCCTGCGCGACGAGGCGCTGGCGGCGAGCGGCCTGCTGGCGCGGACCATCGGCGGCCCGAGCGTGCGTCCGCCGCAGCCGGCCGGAGTGTCGGAGCTGACCTACGCCGGAAGCGCCCGCTGGGTGGAAAGCGTCGGCCCCGACCGTTACCGCCGAGGCATGTACACGTGGTTCCAGCGGACCAGTCCCTACCCCATGCTGACGACGTTCGACGCCCCGGACGCCAATCTCTGCTGCGTCCGCCGCGATCGCACCAACACGCCGTTGCAGGCGCTGACGCTGCTCAACGATACAGTTTTCGTGGAGTGCGCCGGGCGCTGGGCCGTCGCATGGCGACGGAGGAGAAGGGTGGCACGGAGGCGCGGCTGCGTTACGGCTTCCGGCTCTGCGTGGCGCGGGAGCCGACGACGGCGGAGCGCGACCGGCTGGCGAAACTGTACGGCGATCTGCTGGCGCTGTGTAAGGCGGACCCGAAGCAGGCGGCGAAGCTAGCGGGGCCGAACCGGCCGGCCGGAATGGACGTGGCCGAGGCGGCGGCGTGGACGGCGCTGGCGCGGGCGCTGCTGAATCTGGATGAATTCGTGACGCGGGAGTGAAGGAGGGGAAGGAAATGAACATCCTCGCACAACTGACCGCGCCCCCCGCAAGGGCCGGCCGATGGACCGCTCCAGGGACTCAGCGGCTCGTTCTGCACAACGTCCCGTGGCAATCCTACGTTGTCATCGGCGACGCCTTGCCGGATCGGCCCGCCCTGCGGATGACCTATGATCGAGGGAATCTTGAATTCATGACCACCTCTCCCGAACACGAAAAGTATAAGGTGCGCTTGGGTCGGTTGCTCGAAGCCTTGGTCGAGGAATGCGGTCTGCGAGTCGAGCCGCTTGGCAACATGACCATGCGCCGGGAAGAGCTGGAGCGCGGCCTGGAACCGGACGAGTGCTTCTGGATCGCCAACGAGCCGCACATGCGCGCCCGGCTGGACTGGGATCCGGCGCGCGATCCGCCGCCAGATCTCGTCATCGAGATCGAGATTTCCCGCAGCGCCCTCGACCGCATGGGCATCTACGCCGCCCTGCGCGTGCCCGAGGTATGGCGCTGCGACGGCACGACCCTTCGGCGCATCTGCTGCAACCGGACGGCTCCTGGCAGGCGTCCGAAATCAGCCCGACGTTCCCGAAGGGCCCGTTGGCCGGGATCGTGCCGTTCCTGCGACCCAGCGAGTCGGTGGATTACCTCAGCATGATCCGCGCGTTCCGCGTGTGGGTCCGGGAGCAGCTGGCCCGGCCCTGAGTTTTTTTGATGCCGTTAATGTCTGATGAGAGGCCGAACCCATGCACCCCTTCCATGAACGCCTGCTCCGTTCCCGCCGCGACTTCCTGACCTCCACGGCGAGCGGCGTCGGCCTCGTCGCCCTCGCCTCGCTGCTGCGCGAGCAGGGGCTGCTCGCCGACGAGGCCGTCGCGGTCAACCCGCTGGCGCCGAAGCCGCCGCACTTCGCCGCCAAGGCGAAAAACTGCATCTGCATCTACCTCGAAGGCGCCCCCAGCCAACTCGACCTCTTCGACCCCAAACCGGAGCTTAACAAGCTGAACGGCCAGAAGCTGCCCGACTCCATGACCGAAAAGGTCCGTTTCGCCTTCATCCAGAAGGAAAGCGCCCGCCTCCTGGGCAGCCCGCGCACCTTCAAGAAGTACGGCCAGTGCGGCATGGACCTGTCCGACTTCCTGCCGCACCTGGGCGAGTGCGTCGATGACATCGCCCTGATCCGCTCCATGCACACCGAGGCGTTCAACCACCATCCCGGACAGCTCATGATGAACACCGGCGTGGCGACGTTCGGCCGGCCGAGCATGGGATCGTGGCTGACCTACGGCCTCGGCTCCGAGTCGAAGGACCTGCCGGGCTACGTCGTGCTGACGGCCGGCCGAGGCGGCAGCGGCGGCGTTTCCAACTGGTCGAGCGGTTTTCTGCCCACCACCTACCAGGGCGTCCTCTTCCGCAACCAGGGCGATCCGGTGCTGGACCTCGGCAACCCCGCCGGCCTCAGCGATCAAATGGAGCGCAAAACGATCCAGGCCATCGATGACCTCAACCGGGAGCGCCGCAAGACCGTCGGCGACCCGGAGATCGACAGCCGCGTCGCATCGTATGAGCTGGCTTTTCGGATGCAGGCGTCGGCGCCGGAATTGATCGACCTGAGCGGCGAGACGAAGGCGACGCTGGAGCGTTACGGCGTCGGCCGCGCGGACCACGGCGACGCGAGCCGAGGCGGCGGGGCCGGCGTCTACCACAGCTTCGCGGCCAACTGCCTCTTGGCACGGCGGCTGGTCGAGCGCGGCGTCCGCTTCGTCAACCTCTACCACGCTTCGTGGGACCATCACAGTAACCTCGACAAGGAGTTGGGCTTCTGCTGCGGCATGGCGGATCAACCGATCGCGGCGCTCCTGAAGGATCTCAAGGAGCGCGGCCTTTTGGACTCGACCTTGGTGCTATGGGTGTCGGAGTTCGGCCGGACGCCGCTGGGCGAGAACCGCGCCGGCTACGCCGCCGTGACCGGCCGCGACCACCACCCGTTCGCGTTCAGCCTGTGGATGGCCGGCGGCGGCGTGAAGGGCGGCCAGGTGGTCGGCAAGACCGACGACATCGGCTGGAACATCGTCGAGGACCCGATCCACGTCAACGACTTCCACGCCACGGTGCTGGCGCTGTTCGGTCTGGACCACAAGCGGCTGACGTACCGCTTCCAGGGCCGCGACTTCCGGCTGACGGATGTGGCTGGGGAGGTGGTGAAGAAGGTATTGGCGTGAGGGAGGCTTTCGGGGGATAATGGCCGGCGTTGCAAAGCCTCTACTTCAAGGAGGAAGTATGTCATGAATCGAGCGATCGGCGCGGTTGTGGCGGCTTTGGTGGTCTCGTCGGCGGCGGCGGACGATCCGCTGCCGACGCCTCTGTCGGCGGAGGTTGTGGCGGCATGGGCAAAGGCCGGCGCCAAAGCAGGATGGATGGGACCGGGTGAGTTCGGCGATATCGTGTTTCGCGCCGGCGGAGACGGCAAGGAGGGAGAGCTGACAGCCATGCGGTTCAAGGTGTGGCGCGAGGACGTGTTGCGTCAACTGCCGCCGCCGGGGCAGGCGTTCGGGCTGGACCTTCGCGGCTGCCAGTGGCTGACGGACACGGGGCTGAAGGAGTTGGCCGGGCTCAAGCAACTACAGACGCTGGACCTTTTCGACATTGAGGTGACGGACGCGGGGGTGAAGGAGCTGACCGGACTGAAGCGACTACAGACGCTGGACCTCGACTCCACCTTGGTGACAGACGCGGGGCTAAAGGAACTAGCCAGCTTGAAGCAGCTGCGCAGGCTAAACCTCGGCGGCACCTTGGTGACAGACGCGGGGTTGAAGGAGTTGGCTGGACTGACGCAACTGCAGACGCTGGATCTCTTCGGCTGTCAGGGGGTGACGGAGCTGGCCGGCCTGGAGCAGCTACAGAGCCTGGATCTCGGCCTCACTTCGGTGACGGACGCAGGGTTGCAGGGGTTGGCCGCCCTGAAGCATTTGCGGACGTTGGACCTTTACGGCACTCAGGTGACGGACGCGGGCGTGAAGGAGCTGACCGGACTGAAGCAATTGCAGACGCTGAATCTCTGCTGCGAGGGCGTGACGGATGTGGGAATAAAGGAGTTGACCGGCCTAACGCGACTGCAGACGCTGGTACTCGCTTTCACGCGCGTGACGGACGTGGGATTAAAGGAGTTGGCTAACCTGAAGCAGCTGTAGACGCTAGACCTCAGCTACTGTAAGGGGGTGACGGACGTCGGAATTAAGGAGTTGACCTGCCTGAGACAGCTGCACGTGCTGAGCCTTCACTGCACCGGCGTGACGAACGCAGGTTTAAAGCAGTTGGCCGGACTGAAGCAACTGCAAAAGCTCGACCTTGGCTCCACAAGCGTAACGGACGCGGGCGTTGCGGAGCTGAAGAAGGCCTTGCCGGCGACCGACATCCGCAAATGAGAACACAGGACCGGGGGTGGCTCCCCCCATCGGCCTCGCGTCAGCGCCTTCCACGCGACGGTGCTGGCGCTGTTCGGCCTGGACCACAAGCAGCTGACAAATTGCTTCCAAGGCCGCGACTTCCGGCTGACGGACGTGGCGGGGGAGGTGGTGAGAAAGCTGCTGGCGTGAGGGGCCCTTGGGCCGCTTGCTTCATCGCGAGGGTAGGGGACGAACTGGCCCGAAGCGCGGGCGAGAGAGGCTGTTCCCTTGCTCGCGCTTCGGGCCGGTTTGAATTCTCTGTCATTTCCTTCGAGGACGGGAAAAAGGAGACGCCGAGGCTTTTCACCCCGTCCCGTACGTCCGATCAATCCAATTGCTCCCCTCTACTCAGTCTCCTCCGCCGATCTCCGTCATCTCCGGGACGGCGCCGTCCTGGTAGCGCCGCGGCGGCGGCGACGGACGAAAGCCCGACGCGGGCCTCGGTGGGGATTCCGCAGGCAGCGCCGCCTCGACGAGGTCGAGCCAGGCGACGGCCGGTTCGGGCGCGTCTTCGACGGCCGCGAAGCGGACCAGCCGGCCGCTCGTCTTCAAGACCTGCGCCTGGAAGGTCGCATAGTCGAGCAGGTCCGCGGCTTCCAATTTGAGATCGCTGATGCAGTCGTTGCCTTGCTCCAGCGTCACCGCGAATCGGCAGGAGCCGCCTGGGCCGGCGCACGACCGGATGGATCGCATCTTCCACGGACGAGCGGACGAGTTGGACATGGGACGCCTCGCTTTCGCCGAAGGGAAACCGGCCGGTCGGCGTTGCACCCGGCGCGGGGAGTCCCTTACAATTCACCACAAAGACACAACGGATACAAAGAAAAAATCGCCGGGAACGGAAAAAAGAGCAAATCCTTCCGGCCATTCGGAATTATTTGCTTTCCTTATATTGGCTCCTGGAGTCATCGCGCCGATTTATGGGCCGGGAGGCTGCATGCGCCTACGGTGATCCTCACGGAACGCAGGCCGCGCCGGGTTCGCCTGGCGCCGGCGGACGTGGAATTCCTGCTGGCGGAACACGCCGGCCGGATCGACCTGGCGCCGACCGGCCGCCGCGGCGTCTTCCGGCTGACGCCGCGCGGCTGCGCCGGCGTCGTGGTCGCGCCGACGCGGCGGCTGGTGATTCACCCAAAAATCCCGCTGCAAAATCTCCTTTTTCTGCTGGACGCCGACGATCCGGCGCCCGTCGATCGGGACGAGGCCGCGCCGGCGCCGGCGGTGGAAGTCCTTGATTTCCTGGCCGGCCGGCTGGCGCGCCTGCTGGCGGAGCGGTCGGCGGCGGGACTGCGCCGCGGCTACCGCGAACGGGCCGAGGCGGGGCCGTTCCTGCACGGCCGCATCGACGTGCCGGCCCAGCTGCGCGAGGGACCGGGCCGCAAGGACCGGCTGCACGGCCTCCGCGACGACTTCACGGCCGACGTGGCCTGCAACCGGGCGCCGCGAGCGACGGCCGAGCGTCTGCTGGCGTCGGCGCTCCTGGGCGAGCGGGTGCGCGAGGCGCTGCGGGCGGCGCTGCGCGGCTTCGACGAGGTGCGATCGGGGCCGCTGACGCCGGAGGTGTTCGCGGCGGCGGCGGCGGATCGGCAGGCGGAGGGCTACGGCCCGCTGCTGGACCTGTGCCGGCTGTTGGCCGACGCCCTCGGCCCGACCGACGCCGCGGGAACGACGGCGTGCCCCGCGTTCCTGCTGGACATGGAGCGCGTCTTCGAGCGCTACGTCACGCGCGGCGTGCTGGCGGCGTTCGCCGACGCCGACGGGTGGACGGCCGCGCCGCAAGAGACGCATGAAGTCGCGGCCGGGCTGGAGATGCGGCCGGACGTCATGGTTCGGCGGGCCGGCCAGCCGACGCTGGTGGTGGACGCGAAGTGGAAGCGGCCGGTCGGGGCGCCGTCGCCAGCGGACCTGTACCAGATGTTGGCGTACTGCACGGGGTTGGGGGTGGGGCGGGCGGTGCTAGTGTATCCGGGACGGCGCGACGGAGTGAGGATATATGCGCTCCGGAATGCGCCGATCCGGGTGGAGATGCGGACGTTGCGCGTGGTCGGCGACGCGGCGGAATGTCGGCGGTCATGGAAACGGATGGGGAAGGATGTTGCGGCCCAAGTAGGTCGTTAGCTCCCGGCGTCGGCTCCAAATTGCTTGCGCGGACTCGCCTTCGACTTGGCCACCAGCGCCTGAAACGTCGGGTTTGATGCAAGGAGGTCATCCACTAGCGAATCGTCCTCCGATGGTTCTAGAGGTTGAATGGCGACCCGCCGCTGGTCGGGCAACTCGACGACGAACGCTTGCCCCGAATCGGCGCACTCATTCAGCGTCTCTCGCAGGCGCACCTCCAGGCGGCTCAGGGGGATTGTCTTGATGTCCATAAAACTCCTGCCCTCCGACGATCAGCTTGTTGCCCGCTTTCCGCCCGATGATGAGAAGGACGACCTCGTTTCCTTCCACATTATACAGGACGCGAAGATCGCCCACGCGGAGTTCGTATTCGGCCAGCGGGTTGGGCCGCAATCGCTTGATCGCCCGTGTCGGTGTTGTCGGGCGGTCTTGCAAGCGCACCGTGATCGCAGCCTCCAGTATGCGCTGCTCCCGAACCGGCAGCGCTCGCAGTTGTGATTCGGCGTCTGCGGTGATCGCAATTTGGAACGCCATTGAAACCTTCTACAGTTGCGGGGAGCCCTCACCCACAGGACGCGCTCAGGCTCCATCTCCGCCAGAACGGCCCTATAAATAGCGTATTGCCCGACCGCCTCCTCCAGGTCGCGTACGATCGAGCGATTAAGGAAACTTTGGACCTCGACGGCGATCCTACGGCCTCCCCGTTCGGCCGCGAGCGCCGTCCGCTCGGCCCCGAGATCGACGTACAAATCCCTGCCGCCGAACGAAAGCGTCAGCGGGTCGTGCGTAATCACCCACCCGTCGGCGGTCAGCGCTTCAATGACCGCGTCGTGATAGATGTTCTTCGCCGGCATAAGCCGCACTCCGCTTCGTTGCCCCGACGCTTCTCGCCCTGTTCATCGCGCTAACTTCCGGCAACACCCCGCCCTCCTCGCCTCTGCTGCTTCAGGATCGTGTTCGCACCCTATTCGATTTGCAGATCATCGCTTGCGCCGCGAAATCGGCCATCGGCGTCGCCTCACCTGCCCCCTTCGGCAAGCCATTTGCTCTTGTTTCTCCCGCACGGCCCGGTTCGCCCGAATCGGTCCAAGGAGGCGTATCATGCAGTTCCGCTGGATCGCCCTGCTCGCCCTATGGACGTGTGTGTCCGGCCCCATCTTTGGCGGCCCAATTGCCTCGTCCGCCCGGCCGCCGGAACACCACGCCGCGCCCGCCTCGCCGTGGACGCCGCACGCCTGGCACTCCTCCACCGAACTGCATCGCTGAGCCGCTGCCCCTCACAACTGCACCTCCGGCAATTCCTTCGGCCCCGCCCCCCGCCGCAGCTGCGCATCCACGTTGTCCGCCAGGGCCAAATACGCCTGCGCCACGGCCGAATCCGGATGACGCATCACCAACGGCTCGCCCGCATCGCCGCACTCCGACACGCGCGGGTCGATCGGGATCTCGCCCAAAAACGGCACGCCCGCTTCCTCCGCCAGCTTGCGGCCGCCGCCGTGGCGGAAGATGTCGTAGCGTTTGCCGTCATCGCCGATAAAATAACTCATGTTCTCCACAATACCGAGGATCGGCACCTGCACCTGGCGGAACATCGCCAGCCGCGCCGCGCCACATTCAAGCTCACGTCCTGCGGCGTTGTCACCACGATCGTCCCCGCGACCGGCGCCGTTTGCGCCAGCGCCAGCTGCGCGTCGCCGGTGCCCGGCGGCATGTCTACCAAGAGATAGTCCAATCGTCCCCAGTCGATCTGCGTGAGGAAGCTTTGCAAGTAGCGCTGCACCATCGGCCCGCGCAGGATGGCCGCCTTGTCCGGCCCGAGCAGGAAGCCCATCGACATGACTTCCAGGCCGTACCGCTGGATCGGGAACGGCGTCGTCTGCGGGTCGATGTCGCCGATGCCGAGCATGGTCGGGATGCTGGGGCCGTAGATGTCGGCGTCCATCAGGCCGACCTGCCGGCCGCGCTTCGCCAGGGCCAGGGCGAGGTTGGCGGCCACGGTCGATTTGCCGACGCCGCCCTTGCCGCTGGCCACGGCCACGAGGTAGCGGATGTTGGGCAGCTCGAACTTCTGAGAGGCGGCGCCGGGTTGCATGGAAAACTCCAGGTGGATAGTGGATAGTGGATAGTGGATAGTGGTTGGCGAAGATCAGGTGCAGAACCACGGTGTTCCAGCGAATCCAACCACTATCCACTATCCACTATCCACCTTTGCATTGCGGGCACTGGCACAACGAACGCAGATATTCCAGAGTATAGATGCCGGTTTCGTGGCCGTCGTTCCAGACGATCTTGTAGGCGTAACGGCCGACGGCCGGCATCGCCACGGGCGCCAGCGGCTGCAGCTCGGCCGGTTTCAGCACGCGCAGCGGATTCCGGCGGCCGATCCCGCTCCTCACGGCAACTCGCGCAGGGACAGTGTTCGCGCAGGTGCGCGCCAGGTGTAGACGCTGTTGTGGCCGTCGTTCCATTCGATGACCAAACGGTCGGGGCCTTCCTTGCGGAGGGCGGTCGGGGCCAGCGGTTGCGGCCCGGATGGGGCCATGTCGGCGACTCCTTGGGAGGGCGGCTCTGCTATTATAGGGGTTGGCAGCCGCTGACCACCGACCCTGTGAGCAAACCGAGCCATGCCGATCATCGACGTCCGGGGCTTGACCAAGACCTACCGCGTCTTCCAGAAGCAGCCCGGTTTGTTCGGCGCCGTGAAGAGCCTCTTTCACCGCAAATTCAAAATCGTACCGGCCGTCGCCGACGTGAATTTCACCGTCGAGCCGGGCGAAATGGTCGCCTTTCTCGGCCCCAACGGCGCCGGCAAGACGACCACCCTCAAGATGCTGTCGGGGTTGATCTACCCCACCCGCGGCACGGCCACGGTCCTCGGCTTCACGCCCTGGGAGCGCGTGGACGCCTTCCGCCGTCGCTTCTCGCTCGTCATGGGCCAGAAGAACCAGCTCTGGTGGGATCTGCCGGCCGGCGACAGTTTTCAGCTCCACCGCGAAATCTACTCGCTGCCGCGCCCCGCCTTCGAGCGCACCCTCGGCGGCCTCACCGAGATGTTCGGCGTCGAGAAACTGACGCGCCAGCCCGTCCGCGAATTGTCGCTGGGCGAGCGCATGAAGATGGAGCTGATCGCGGCCCTCTTGCACGAGCCGCAGCTGCTGCTTCTCGACGAGCCGACCATCGGCCTGGATGTGGTAGCGCAAGTGGCGATTCAGCGCTGCCTTAAGGAGTACAACGCCCGTCGCGGCGTCACGATGCTGCTGACCAGCCACTACATGCGCGATGTGGAGGCGCTGTGCCACCGCGTGCTGGTCATCGCCCACGGCCGCATCATCTACGACGGGCCGCTGACCGGCATCACGGAGCGCTTCGGCAAGACGAAACTGCTGCGCCTGCACTTCGTCGGCGACGAGGCGCCGGCCGGTCTCGACCGTTACGGCGAGGTCAGCGTCGAGGGGCCGGTCGCCGATCTGAAGGTGGACCGCGCTCAGGTGAGCGAGGTGTTGGCCGCCATTCTGGATCGGTATACGCTGGTGGACATGAGCGTCGAGGATCCGCCGCTGGAACAGGTGATCGCGAAGGTCTTCGAGGAGGGGCGCGTGCGGCACGAGGCGGCGCTTGCGGCGTCGGAGCCGCGACCGTGAGGGAGCGGTTTTGTATTCATCCGCTCCCTCACGGTCGCGGCTCGGATTGGCCTAGTGCCAGTTCGAGTACCAAGCCACCGACGCGCCGGCCCACATCAGAAGGTTCAGCGCGTTCAGCATCACGCCGGCAAGGCCCAGCGCGATCGGCCGCCGCGCCCGCTGAGCGGCGTTCATGCCGAGGACCCCGAAGGCGAGGCCGGCCGACGACAGCATCAGGATCAGCGCGCCGAAGAAGAAGCCGACCGCCTCCAACAGGCTGGGGCCGTCGCCGCCGTGAAAGGCGTTGACCAGCAGCAGCGTGGGCGGCAGCATCAGCGCGAACACGCCGCCGAACGTCAGCGACGCCGTGCTCCACTCCACGCCGCCGCTCGCCGGCAACACGTCCGGCCGGCCGCGCGGCGCCAGGTATTCCTCACGTCCCAGGTCGGAAACCGGTCGAATCTCGTCCACGATTTGGCCCCTTTTTCCCTATTTGAACGCCTCGTACTCCTTGCCCAGCACCGACGCCGCCACCTTGAGCTTGAGGATCTCGTCGGTGCCCTCGTAGATGCGGCAGACGCGCACGTCCATCAGGTGCCGGCCCGGCCGGTACAGCGTGGACCAACCGCGGCCGCCGAAGACCTGCACCGCCCGATCGGCCGCGTCCCAGGCGGCGTTGGCCACGAACAGCTTGGCCTGCGCCGCCGCCAGGTCGGCCAGGCGCTTCAGGCCGGCGTCGTCCGGCGCCGCGGCGCTGGCGTCCTTGGCCTCCGTCGCCCACATCACCATCGCGTCCGACGCGGCCCGGTGCATCTCGATGGCTGCAATATGCTCCTGAATCAGCTGGTGCCGGGCGATCTCCTTACCGTGCTGCTTCCGTTCCTTGGCATAGGAAATAACTTCCGCCAAACAATCCTCAATCACGCCGAGCGAGCCGGCGGCGACGCTCAGCCGGCCGCTGACCAATGTGCCCATCGCGATGCGGAAGCCGTCGCCCTCCGCGCCGAGCAGGTTGCCGGTCGGGACCTCGCAGTTCTCCAGGGCGAACATGGCCGTGTTGGCCGTCGGCATCCCCAGCTTGGCCGTCAGATCCTCGCTCACGAAGCCGGGTCCGCGATCCACGATGAAGGCGCTGACGCGGCGCTTCTCTTCGCCGGCCGGATTTTTCGGATAGGCGAAGGCGACGACCGCATCGCAGATGCCGCCGTTGGAGATCAGATACTTGACGCCGTTGAGCACGAATCGGTCGCCGCGCCGCTCATAGGTCGTCTGCATCTCCAGCGGATTGCTGCCGGCCTCCGGCTCCGTCAGGCCGAACGCCAGCACCTTTTCGCCCCGCGCCGCGGCCGGCAGATAGCGCTTTTTCTGATCCTCATTGCCCCAGGTCAGGATGGGATATTCGCCGATGGAGGTGTGGCCGGAGAAGAAGGTGCGGACGCCGGTGCCCTCCCGGCCGATGCGGACCAGGGCGCGGGCGTAGGCGACGGCGTCGGCGCCGCGGCCGCCGTAGGCCGGCGGCACGGGCATGGCTAGGATGTCATGCTTGCGGGCCAGCGGCAGCACCTGATCGTTGAAGCGATGTTCGACGTAGCACAGCTCCTCGAACGGCCGGATTTCCTGGCAGAACGCTTCGACGTCGGCAAGCAGTCGTTCCTGGTCCAACGGACTCATGGCCGGGCCTCCTGGCGTCTGGGGCGGCAACGCTGTCAGTGTAATCCGCGGCGGGACGGCGAGACAAGGCGAGCGGGCGGGTTGCAACCGTTACGCCGGTTGAGCGGGCGCCTGCGAAATCGGCTCCTTTGGCGCTTTTGTTACAGCCCGACTCTTCGCCGCACGATATCACAACAGAGAGGGGCGCGGGCGCCTCCGGGTCGAAAGAACTCGTCCAGGTTGTGAAAGGGATGTCATGCGCCGAGCGGTGATGGCGGCATTGCTGCTCGCATTGCTGGGAACGACGCCTCTGTCCGCCCAGGAAACGGCGGTCCCAGAGGCAGTCCTCCCCGCTTCCCCGGACGGGCGACTTGGCCCCGTCGCAGGAACCGATCCGGCCGCCGAGCCCCCGGCCCCGACGTCCGAGGAGGCTGGCCCAGTCGAGGCGCCGCCCTGGCAAACGGCCTGGGGACTGGTCGGTCTTCGCGTCATTCCCGCAGGCCCCAAGACGGCGCCCAACGGAGAGGAATACCACCCGAACTTCAGCATGGACCTGGACCTCAACGGCTGGATTTGGCGCGGCGAGCGCGTCTACCTGTTCGGCGACGCTCGCTTCTGGGGCGAGAAGCCAGAGTTCGGCGTGACCAACGCCCGCGATGGTTTTCTGGGCACCAGCAAACGCCAGTTCGACCTGTCAGGAGGGGTCGCCTGGAACTACGCCGGACCCTGGGAGGCGCGCGCCTTCGGCTACTCCATGAACAACCTCAATCGCGGTTTCAATCCGGTGACGCCCTCCGGGATCAACGATGGTTTTGGGCTGGAAAACCGCTACTACCTGTCGCCGGAGTACGCCCAGCTAGGCGAGACCGGATTTGACGTGGCCAAGGCGACCTTTCTGAGCGTCGGCTACTATCCGAGCAAGACCATGGTGGGCAACGACGGCCGATCGTTCCAACCCGGACTGATGCTGCGCGGCTACTTGACTTACGACCTTTGGGATTGGCCCGTTTATGCGTTCGGCGACGCCACGTACATCGGAGAACGCTCCCTCCAACCCAAGCTGTTGCTGTTCGACGTCGGCGTGGCCGCCCGGCCGTTCTCTTGCTGTCCGCAATGCGAGTTTCGTCTCGGGGTGGAAAACACCGGCGACTTCCAGGTGCGCGACGTTCAGAATCTATGGTACGCGTCGATTCGTTACATCTTTTGAGGCCGGTGTTCCAGCGGCCGGCCGTCGCGGCATGTGACTCCCGGACCTCGTTCTATCCTTGTGGCGCGTAAACGCCGGCGGTAGGATTTGGGCAGGAACGATTCAGCGGCAATAAGGCCCGTGCATGAACCGGCTCGACCTTCAAACCCTTGCCCACGAGAAGATCGCAGAGGCAAAGATCCTTCTCGACGCGGGCAAGGGGACCGGAGCGTACTACCTGGCCGGATACGCCGTGGAGTGCGGAATTACTGACCGCTGCGCAAAGGCGGTCAAGTTTTTCAACCGATAGAATAGGGGTATGGATGCGTCGGACATCATCCCTGATGACTGGCGTGAGTGGCGGAGGTTGCGAGCGTTGACCCTGAAGCAACAAGGCTGGTCTCAGCGAGACATCGCGGATGCCTTGGGCGCCCGCGAGGAAACCGTCAGCCGCTGGCTCGCCCGCGCCGCGACGCCGGCCCCGAAGCCCTGCTGGCGCGTTGCTCGCCTGGCCACCCCCCCAAGCTCTCCCCCGCCCAGAGGCGCTTGATCCCCGAATACCTCTGGCACGGGCCGGAGGCCTACGGCTTCCGCGGCCACGTCTGGACTTGCGCCCGCATCGCCCGCGTCATCAAGGAAGAGTTCGGCGTCTCGTACCACAAGGACCACGTCAGCCGCCTGCTCCGGGAGTTGCAGTGGACGCCCCAGGCGCCGATCCGGCGGGCCGTCCAGCGCGACGAGCAGGCTATCGAGCGCTGGCGCGCCGAGGTCTGGCCCGAGCTGCGCCGGCGGGCGCGGCGCGAGCGCCGGGTGCTGGTTTTCGAGGATGAATCGGGGTTCTACCTGCTGCCGGGGCTGGTCCGCACCTACGCCCCCGAGGCGCAGACGCCGGTGATCCGCGAGAAGCAGACGCGCGACCACCTGTCGGTCATGGGCGGCATGACGCCCGAGGGGAAGGTGTACACCCTGGCGCGGCAGGAGTCGCTCAACGGGATGCATAGCATCGAGTCCCTCAAGCACTTGCTGCGTGTGGCAGGCCAGCGGTTGTTGGTGATCTGGGATGGCTCGCCCATCCACCGCCGGGTGGCCGTCCGGGAGTTCGTGGCCGGCCTACCCGGCCGGGTCTGGCGGGAGACGCTGCCGGGCTACGCCCCGGATCTCAACCCGTGGGACGAAGGCGGTGGGCATCACCTCAAGGATGTCCAGATGGCCAACGTCGTGTGCCGCGACTTGGAGGAATTGCACGAGCAATTCCACCTAGCTGTCGCTCGCCTTCGCCAGAGACCGCGTCTGGTCCAATCCTTCTTTGCCCAGGCTGGTTTGGCCCTTGAGAAAACTTGACCACCTTTGCGCAGCGATCAGTAAGGCGTGCATCGCCAAACTGTTCCGGACCGACGTGTTCCCGGAGAAGTCCTTCACCGACAAGTGCTACATCCACGACATCGACAAGTTGGTCGTGTTAGCGGAATTGAAAGCCGCCCGGGACGGAGACTGCACGGCCGACCCGAATCTGGCCAACAATTGGAGTATTGTGGTGCAATGGACCGAGGCGAGCCGGTACGACCGTAAGGCCCAAGAGACGCACAGAACCTCTACGACGCGATCACGAATCCTGCTCACGGAGTGTTCCCATGGATACAGGTCCGCTGGTAACGGAGCAGATCGAGGACGGCCAAAAACTCATCGCTCAACTGGTCCAGGAGGGGTTCGACCTGACGGCAGCCTGCTGGGTGCGGTTCCGGTTGAGTGCAGAGCATGAGTGGTTCTTCTACATCGTTTCCGAACGGGTTGACAAGGACGGCTTACGGGCGGCAGGCCTGACCGTTCACCAGGCCATTCACAGAATCCCGCCCCCCTGGGGGCCGTGGATCTCTATATCGGAACTCCGCCTCATCGGTGTGAATGACCCCGTCGCGAAAGAGGTGCTGTCTTTCTGCGCTCGTTACCCAAATCGATCGTGGTTTCCCGGCGCCAGTCTCGGCAGCCACCTCATTGAGCAGGCCTACATTTACCCGCTTCCGGGGAAAAGCCAGGTGGTCCCTTCCGCAAGTGCGTGACCTCGCCTTCTGGCGCGAAAGATGGCGAGGGGAAAAGGAGGCGGTTTCATCTGTCAGCCTAGCGAGCTTCCTATTCAGTCAGCGGCGCTCGCCCGCTCCCTGAGCGAGGAGCGAGAAAACAATGCGCCAGCCGGCGGTTGCCTCTGGCGCCGGCCCGTGCGACAATAACCCAGTTCGGGACTCGCAACCGTCGTCGAGACTTCGCCATGTCCGATCTCACCCTTCCCCAGTTCCTCGACCCGCGCGACCAGCCTACCCAGTCCGACCTGTCCATCGGCGCCTCCTGTCCCGTCGTGCAGCGCGTCGGCGATTACCAGCTGCTGTACGAGCTGGGCCGCGGCGGCATGGGCGTCGTCTTCAAGGCCCGCGACGGGAAGCTCAACCGCTTCGTGGCCGTCAAGATGATCCTGCCGGGCGCCATGCCGGATGAAACCGACCTCGAACGGTTCCAAACCGAGGCGGCGGCCGCCGCCGGCCTCAAGCACCCGAACATCGTCGCCGTCCACGCCGTCGGCCAGCAGGACGGTCGGTGGTACTACTGCATGGACCTCATCGAGGGGCCGAGTTTGGCCAAGCGGCTGGCGTCCGGCCCCCTCCCCGGCCGGGCGGCGGCGCGCTACCTGGTCGGCGTCGCCCGCGGCATCGACCACGCCCACAAAAACGGCGTGCTGCACCGCGACCTCAAGCCGGCCAACATCCTCCTCGACGCCGACGACCAGCCGCACGTCGCCGACTTCGGCCTGGCCAAGCAGATGAGCCGCGACCACCAAGGCTGCACGCGCACCGGCGCCGTCCTCGGCACGCCGAGCTACATGGCGCCGGAGCAGGCGTCCGGCTCCAAGGAGATCGGCCCGGCCTGCGACATCTACGGCCTCGGGGCGCTGCTGTACGAGCTGCTGACCGGCCGGCCGCCCTTCCAGGCCGAGACGCCGCTGGACACGCTGATGCAGGTGCTGGAGCGCGACCCGGCCCCGCCGCGCCTGCTCAACCACAAGGTGGACCGCGATCTGGAAACGATCTGTCTGAAATGTCTGCAAAAGGATCCGGCCCGCCGCTACCCTTCGGCCGCGATGATGGCCGACGACCTGGAGCGCTACCTCAACGGCGAGTCGATCCGCGCCCGCACCTTCAGCATGATCGACCGCATCGCCTGGACGCTGGAGCACAGCCAGTACGACGTGCAATTCGGCGCCTACGGCACGATGCTCTATTGGTTCGCGGCCATCGTGATGACGACGCAGATCGCCAAGCACGTGCTGATGGCGACGGGACAGGCGATCGGCTGGGTGGCGATATGCCAGGGCGTGCAGTTCGCGCCTCATTTTTCTGGTGTTCTGCCTGTACCGGGGTGGGGGCAAGGGCGTCGCGCCCTCGACGACGGCGGAGCGGCAGCTGTGGTCCGTCTGGATCGCCTACATCGCCGCGTCGGTGCTGATCGCCGTGGCGAGCTGGCGGCTGTTCACCGTGGAGCAGGTCTACCTGATGGTGGAATACCCCTTCTTCGCGGTCACGGCGGGGATGGCGTTTTTCTTCCTGGGCAGCAGTTACTGGGGCTGGTGCTACGCGTTCGGCCTGGCGTTCTTCGCCCTTTCGGTGCTGATGCTGTTCGACACCCGCTGGGCGGTGCTGGAGTTCGGGGCGTTGTGGACGGCGTGCCTGGTGGTCCTCGGGCGCGGCTGCGGTGGCTGGCGCGGGATCGGCTGCCCGGTTAGCCGCGACCCGAAGGGGAGCGCGTTGAGGACGCGCTCCCCTTCGGGTCGCGGCTAACCGGGAACGGCGCTACGGCTTCGACATGCCCACGAAGCCGCCGTCGTTCTCGCGGGCCAGCGCCCACAAAAACGCGCCCACGTCGGGGCTTTCATAAAAGAATCCGACCGTGTGAATATGAACACGCGGTTGCCCCGGCAGGTCGCGGTTCCAGTCGGTCTTGAGCTTGGTGCGGATGACTTGGCCCAGGCGGAAGCCGCGCTCCTGCTCCGTCAGCGTGGCGACCTCCTCCGGCTTGACGCCCTCGCCGAGGTTCGGCAGGCCGTCCGAACACAGGTAGACCGTGTCCAGACCCTGCGCCCGCAGGGCGAACGCCGCCTGCATCGGGTTGTACATGTTGGTGCCGCCGTCCGGCGTGATGGCGGCCAGCGTCTTGAACACGAGATCGGGGCTGGTTTTCGGATCGAAGTCGAGCCACTGGCCGTCACGGCCTAGCGGGAAGTGCGTCCTGTCCGAGAAGGTGACGAGCTGGAACTTCTCCAGGTCCGGCAGGCTGCGCATGATCTTGGCGACCGCCGTGCGCACTCCCAGCCACTTCTCCGGCGCCTTGGTGTTGTCATCGACGTAGTCCATGCTGCCGGACATGTCCACGAGGAAGACGACGCGCTTGCCGGTCAGGTTGATGCCGGCGAAGCGGTTGTCGGCTTCCGTTTTGATGCGGGCCGTCTCGGTGCGCCAGCGGATGTTGTCAGCCTGGAACGCGTCGGCCGTACGGCGGGCGTCGGTCAGGTTCTTCGTCAGCGCGATCACCTTGTCCTCATCGGCCGCGAATTTGTCCTTGTACGACCGGAGCAGCGCCAACTCCTTGTCGCGGTCGTCCAGGCTCGAATCCACCTTGGTCTTTGCGGCCAGGAGGTCCATGAGCTTCCGGTTGGCGTCGGCGAGGTCGCGGGCGTGCTGGGTCGCGTCCTTCTGGGCGTCCTGGAGCTTACGGCCGGTTTCGTCGAGGTCCGACCGCCGCTGGGCGAGGTCGTTTTCCAGCGCCCGGAGCCGGATCTCGTCGTCGGCGTACTGGTCCCTGCTCTTCTTCAGGTCGTCGCGCAAGCCCGGCACGGTGTCGGCGACGCCTTGCAAGGCGTCGATCTTGCCGCGGGCCTCGGCGAGCCGGCTGGACAGGTCGGCGGCGCCGGTCTTGGCGGCGTCCAGCTCCTTGCCGCTCGTCGTGAGCCGCGTCTGCAACGAATCCGCGCGGGCCGCGGCGGCTTGCAGCTGCGCTTCCAGCCGTTGCACCACGTCGGCCTGGTCGGTGGTCTGCTGCTTGAGGTCGTCGCGCATCTTTTCCAGATCGGCGATCTCTCCCTTTTGCCGATCGAGGAGAAGGGCGGTCTCCTCCTGGTGCTGTTTGGAATCGCGGAGGTTGATGAGCCAGATGAGGATGACGCAGCCGAGGGCGCAGCAAAGCACGTCCACCATGGACAGGTTGAAGATGGACGGGATGCGGTGGCGGACGCGCATGCTTTTCGTTCCTGTGGCCCCGGAGGGGCGGCGGTGCATAGCCAGGGGTGAAACTCCTGGAGCGACGACCGGCCTATCGGTCGTTGCGTTAGCCCCGAAGGGGCGGCGGTGGGCCCGACCGCATCCGGTTCCCCTCCAGGGGTTTCGGTCCCCCTCCAGGGGTTTCACCCCTGGCTATGAACCCTCGCCCCTCCGGGCTATAACCCACTACCAATGGACCCTACGCCGTTGTCATCAACCGCCTCTGCTGCTCGGCGGGCCGGCCGAGGAAGCGCAGCACGGGGCCGCCGGGACCGAGGCGGATCCAGTCGCCGGAGCGCAACGCCGCCTGCTGGTGGACGCGGTGGTCGTTGAGCAGCGTGCCGTGGCGGCTGCGGTCGCGCAGCAAGTAGGCGCCGCGGTCCAGGGCGATGTCGCAGTGCCGCGCCGAGACGGACGGGTACAGCTCCGTCTCGAAGACGAGGTCGCAGGCGGGGTCGCGGCCGAGCGTGAAGACGGCTTGGTTTAGGGAATGGTCCTGGCCGCGGAACTGCACGCGCGGCGGGCCGCCGTCGCCGATCGGGGCCGGGGCCGACGGCAGCGGGGCCGCATCGATCCGGCCGCGCGGCAGCTCGCCGCGCCGGACGCGGCCGGCCAGCTCGCAGGCGGCGCGGGCCACAGCGTCGGCGTCCAGCACCTGCACGCGCGTCGCCGTCGCGTCGTCGTCGAGCGGCAGATCGGCGCCGAAATCGCCGGGGTCGGAGGCGCGGACGATGGCCGGCCGCTGCAAATGCTCTTCCAGCGCCGCCGTCAGGCCGGGCAGGCCGCCCGCCGTCGCCGTCGCCAGGATCGCCGCCGTCGGCCCACGCCCCGCCGTCGCCTCGGTGAACGCTTGTATCTCCGCCGCCGCCTGCCGCACCAGCGGGGCGCAATAGGCGGTCAGCTCGTCGGAGGATAGCATCAGGTTCTGATACCACTGCGGCGCCTGAATGACCAGCTCCACCATGCCGGCCGACAGTCCGCCCGACGCCAGCTGGTCCTCCAGCTGGTCGTAGAGCGTCTGCTCGGCGTCGGCCGAGTGACGCGGGTCGCGCCGGCTCATGCGGACGCAGCGGCCGGCGGCGCCGTTGAGCAGGCGCAGCAGCCACGCTCCGAGGTGCAAGTGCGGACAGACGTGCGTTTGCACCAGCTGAACGTGATCGGCCTCGACCGACACCGCCGACCAAGTCAGGGCGTGACCGTCCACGTCCACGACCAGGGCCAGGCCGGACCACGGCAGCCGTTCGTAGGCGGCCAGGGCGGCGGCGGTCGGCGCGGCCGTGGTGCCGAGTAGGCGCCAGTTCGCCTTGGCGGCCAGTTGCAGCGCCTGGACTTCCTGGGCGTCGGAGAGGTAGGTCGGCAGCGTCAGGAAGACGCCCTCCGACCGGCCGAGCGACTGGTGCAGCCGCTGGAAGACGAGCGAGAGGACGGCGGCGGGGTCGAGCCGATGGCGGCCGGCGATCCACTCGCGCGGCTGGCCGAGGGCGGGCAGGAAATCGAGGGCGGCGAGGTGCGGGGCCTTGCGGCGAAGCCCCGCGCCGGCGGCGCCGACGACGGGAGCGCGTCCTGCCAGGCTGACGGCCAGGGGCAGCTCGCGCCGGCCGTCCTCCAGGTCGAGGCCGCCGGGCGATCCGAGGCCCGTGCCGTGGACGGCGCGGCGCGGGAGGCGTTCAGTTCCAGGCCGACCACACCACTCATGGGGGCCTCCAGTTCGTTGAGGCGAGCGGCCGGCGTGAGCCGGCTGATCCATCGTATCAGCTGGCTCACGCCGCGCCGCTCGCCGCGATCCCTCACGGCAGCCGCATCCCGGCCTCTGCGGGTTCCGGTTCCTGATCGTACAGCCGCGCGACCAGATGTTCCAGACAATACTGCTGACAGTCGATCACCAGCGACTCCTCCTCGCGCTGGACGGAATGGAGCAAAAACATCAGCACCAGACTCAGGGCCAGCGCCACCAGGGTGCAGTCGAAGGCGACGTTGAGGTGGCTGGTGGCCTCCTTGATGAAAACGGCGATCTCCAGCTGCGTCTGGCCGCCCATCGTCAGGCTGGTGGCCAGGCCGCGCACCGTGCCCAAAAAGCCGATGGCGGGGATCGCCCACGCCAGGTAATGGACCGTGGCCATGCTCGACACCAGCCGGCCGAGGTCCACGTCGGCCTGGGTGCGCACGGTCTCGGCCACGTCGCGCCCGGAGCGGCTGACGGCGTACTTGCCGAGCGCCAGGCGGATCATGTTGGCCAGGAGATACGGGCCGCCGATGGAGGCCTGCTGTTCGACCTTGCGCTGGAGGAGGCGGGCGTCTTCCGGCAGGATGCAGACGCCCACGTCGGTGGGCAGGAGTCCGAGGCCGAAGGCGCGGCGCTGGCGGCGCACGTCGAGGTAGCGCTGGCCGAGGATGAACGCGGCCCAGACGAAGCCGCAGTAGCAGGCGATCTGTTCCGGCCCGAGCAGGAGCTGGCCGAAGCGCTGCGGCGTCCACTTGGCCGCGCCCTCGCCGCCGGACCCGCCGGGCGAGAACTGCCACAGCGGGATGCAAATGGCGAGGACCAGCGCCACGGCCAGGACGAGCCAGGGCCATTCACGGTGAGGGCGCTGCGAGGGGGTGTACGCCATGCTGGGGTCCAAGGGCAGCGGCCGAGGCCGGGTTCCTGTAAGAGCGTAACGAATTGTGGGAGATGAATCCGGGGGTTGTCAAGTCGTGCGCGAAAAACGTTTCGGCGAGGCCTGAAATTCCGTACCGGACAGGAAGGCGGCTGATACGATGACGGAGATACGCAGATCGGCGTCCGTTCCGAGGTGACTCATGGCGTTCAGCGATTTCGACCTGCGCACCGCCGACCAAACCCTCGGTCTGGGGAGGAATCGTCACACGGACCTGTTCGCCGGGGTAACGCCGCTGGAACCGAGTGCGTATCTCCGTGATTGGTTGGACGAGTTCACTCCGGTGGCGCTCGGTCTCAATACGGAACCAGCCCGCCGCGAGTACATCACTACCCCGCTGCTCATCAAGGCCAAGCGGCGGGCGGCCAGGCCGGTGAACGTCCTTCCCGGCGCGGCGTAGATGCGGACAAGGAGCGCGGTCTGAACGGAATTTGCGACTACTTGATCGCCCGTTCCGAACAGATCTACTATCTTTGCGGGCCTATGGCGGCGGTCGTGGTGGAGGCCAAGCGCGAGGACATCATCGGCGGCCTGGGCCAGTGCGCTGCATCCATGGTTGGGATGCGCGTGTTCAACGAGCGACATGGGACGCCGTTCCCGGTGCTGTACGGCGCCGTGAGCAGCGGGAGCAACTGGCGCTTTCTGCGGCTGGAGGGGGACGTGCTGACCATCGATCGGCCGGAATATTATCTGGGCGAGGCAGACAAGATTCTCGGCATCCTGGTCCAGATCATGGGCGGCCCGAAGACCGGCGCCGGGCGGGCCGCCTGACCACCCCATACAATCCCCGCATGAATCCCGAATCGTATCTCGCACAACTCGCCTCCCATCTGGCCGACGGCGTCGCCCGCCTGCCGGAAGCGACGCGCGGCCGTCACGCCGCCTATCTGCGCCTCCGCCCAGAACGCCGACGGCGGCTTCTCCGGCCGCGAGGGCGGCTCCGACCTCTACTACACCGGCTTCGCCCTGCGCGGCCTGAACGTCCTCGACGCGCTGACGGCAGAGATCTGCGACAAGGCGGCCGGCTTCCTGCGCGACAGCTTGACGCAATCGGCCAGCGTGGTGGATTTTTTCTCGCTGCTTTATGCCTGTTTACTGGTGCAGGCGTCCGGCGGCGCCGACGTGCTGGCGAACTCTCCCGCTGACTGGCCGGAGCGAACGGCGGCGCTTCTGGAGACGTTCCGCACCGCCGACGGCGGCTACACCAAGACGCCCGGCGGCGCGTCCGGCAGCACCTATCACACGTTCCTCGTCGGCCTGTGTTATCAACTGCTCGGCAAGTCGCTGCCGGACCCGGCGGGGATCGTGCGGTTTGTGGCGTCACGGCGGCGGGAGGACGGCGGCTTCGTGGAGATCGCCCCGATGCGCCGCGGCGGCACGAATCCGACGGCGGCGGCGGTCGGCCTGTTGCAGCTGACGGCGCCGCACGGCGATGCGCTGATGGCGGAGGTGCGTGACGGCGTGGTGGACTTCCTGGCGGAGATGGCGTCGCCGGAGGGCGGGTTGAGAGCGAACGGCCGCGCCCCCTGGCCGATCTGCTGTCCACGTTCACGGCGTCATGGACACTGCACCAGCTGGGGGCGCTGGACCGCATTGACGCGGAGGAGGTGCGGGCGTTCGCGGAGTCGGCGGAGCGGCCCGACGGCGGCTTCCACGGCGGCGTCTGGGATGAGGGGTGGGATGTGGAGTACACATTTTATGGGCTGGGGACGTTGGGGCTGATGTCCTGAAGGCGACAGGCGCCGATCCGCCGGGGTCTGGTACAATCGCCAGAGTAAGGAGGACTGGTCATGCCCGCGATTTCATCCGTACTCCACAGCGACCCCGACATCCTCGGCGGCACGCCGGTTTTTGTCGGCACCCGCGTCCCGGTTCGTACCCTCATCGACTACTTGGAAGCGGGCGATTCCCTCGGCGACTTCCTGGAAGACTTCCCCAGCGTCCACCGCGAGCAGGCCGTCGCGGCGTTGGAACTGGCCAAAGAGATGCTGGTCGCCCATGCGAATCCTGCTTGATGAATGCGTGCCCCGGCGCTTACGGCAGGAGCTGCCGGGCCACGACGTTTGGACCGTGCCCGAGATGGATTGGTCGGGCAAGAAGAACGGAGAACTTCTGCGGTTGATGGCAGGCCAGGCGTTTGAGGTCTTGCTGACGACCGATCAGAACCTGCGGCATCAGCAGAATCTAAAGGCGGCTGGCGTGGCCGTGTTGGTGCTGGTCGCCGCGACCAATCGTTTGGCCGATCTGGCGCCGCTGATGCCGTCGGCGCAAGGCGCTCGGTTCGATCCAGCCGGGGCATATCGCGGAAATCACCAGCTGACATTGAGGCCCGTCCCTTGCCCAAGCAGAATCGCGTCACGCCGTTCGGCGCCCTGATCGCCGTCGAGAGCCGCGGGGCCCTGATGGGCAACCGCGGCATCCTGCACGACGAGGAGCAGCGGATTCGGCGTCCGTTCGCCAGCCGTCACTGGCTCTACTGCGTGCTGCAATTCAAGGACCGGCGTCAAGTCGTCATGGCCCCGCGCCACTACACACAGCTGTTCTTCCTGGACGAGGCGACGGCGCTGGCGGCCGGTCATCGTCCCTGCGCGGAGTGCCAGTGCGCCCGATTCCGTGAGTTCCAGGCGGCGTGGGCCTCGGCCAATCCCAACCTCGCCGGCGGCCCGGCGCCCAGGGCGGATCGGATGGACGCCGTCCTGCACGCGGAACGCATCGACCCGGCTAAGAAAAAAGTAACCTATGAGGAGCGGCTGGATCGCTTACCGCCGGGGACGATGGTGTTGTTTCCCGGTTCGGAACAGCCGCATCTCGTGGTGGACGACGGGCCGCCGCTCGCCTGGACTCCGGACGGCTACCAACCCCCAGCCGTCCTTCCTCTGAAGGGGAAAGTGCGCGTGCTGACGCCGCGATCCGTGGTCCGAACATTGGCCGACGGGTTCCGGTCGGCGATGCATCCTTCCGCATCCGATCTGCTACAATTGCGGATGAAAGGGGAATCCCATGACGCTGACGATTGACTTACCGCCCGAACTGGAGACCGAGTTGAAGGCAGAGGCCGACCGCCTGCACATGCCGCTCGCCGAATACGTCGTATTCGCCATCGACTTCGGCCGTCCCCCGAATCCCATGCCGCGAAACGGGGCCGAGATGGTTGCCTACTGGGAACGCGAAGGACTGCTTGGCACGCGAACCGACATCAAGGACCCGGTTGAGTGCGTCCGCAACATGAGGGATAAAATAGAAAAGAGAGAACTTTAGAATTCTATGGAACTCGTCGATGCGGACGTACTCATTGACTTTCAGCGAAGGCACCCGCCCGCCGTGGCGTGGTACGCCGGCTTGACGAATCTTCCCGCCGTTCCGGGATTCGCCCTGATGGAGCTGATCCAAAACGCCCGGAATCGACGCGAAGCTCAAGCGGCGTGGAAAATCGCCGCTGGGATGCAAATAATCTGGGCGTCCGACGCGGATTGCTCCCGCGCACTTTCCGTTTTCTCGAAGTTTCACCTCTCTCACGGCTTGGGACTCGTGGACGCCCTCATCGCCGCTTGCGCCGTCGGCCTCTCCGCGACGCTGTACACCTTCAACGCCAAGCACTACCGCGTCGTGCCCCGTCTGGTCATCGCTCAGCCCTATACGCGGTGATTGGTGAGACGGGACGCCAACCACGGCGGCGAATACACTTCCCTTGGCCCCGCCGCCATCGCCCACCTCACCCCGGACCCACGCTCTCATGTCGCTTCACGTCGAACGCCTCGACAAGGACTACCCGACCCCCAGCGGGCCGCTCTCCGTCCTGCGCGATGTCAATCTCGACCTGCAATCCGGCGAGGCCGTGGCCGTCATGGGGCCGTCCGGCTCCGGCAAAAGCACCCTCCTGCACATCCTCGGCACCCTCGACCGGCCGACGCGCGGCAGCGTCCGCCTCGGCGACGTGGACCCCTTCGCCCTGTCCGAATCGAAGCTGGCCGACTTCCGCAATCGCTCCATCGGCTTCGTCTTCCAGGACCATTACCTGCTGCCGCAATGCTCGGTGCTTGAAAATGTGTTGATCCCGACGCTGGCCGGGCACGACGACCGGGCGAAGGTGAAGGCGTGGGCGCTGCAGCTGCTGGAGCGCGTCGGCCTGTCCGGCCGGCTCGACCATCGGCCGGCCGAGTTAAGCGGCGGCGAACGGCAGCGCGTGGCCGTGGCGCGGGCGCTGATCCATCACCCGCCGCTGCTGCTGGCCGACGAGCCGACCGGCAACCTCGACCGCGTCAAGGCCGACGAGGTCGGCCGACTCCTGATCGACCTGCACCGCGAGGAGCGGACCCTTCTCGTCGTCGTCACCCACAGCCGCCGGCTGGCCGACCTGTTCCCGCGCATCCTCGTCATGGACGACGGGCATTTGCGAGCCGACGCCGCGGAAGACCGTGAGCCGGAAACCGGTATCCGTCCCCAGGAAACTGGGGGGCTGACGACATGACGCCGTTCCGCCTGCTGCTCCGCAATCTCTTCTACCACTGGCGCGCGCAATCTGGCCGTGTTCCTCGGCGTCGTGGTCGGCGCGGCCGTGCTGACCGGGGCGCTGCTGGTCGGCGACTCGCTGCGCGGCAGTCTGCGCGATCTGACGCTGAACCGGCTGGGGTGGATCGATGAGGCGCTGATCGGCGGGCGGTTCTTCCGCGAGGAAGCGGTGAACGGTCTGCCGGCGAAGGACGTGAGCGCGGCTATCCTCGTGCGCGGTACGGCCTCCGTCGGCG
This sequence comes from uncultured Planctomycetaceae bacterium, assembly GCA_963771935.1. GTDB lineage: Bacteria > Planctomycetota > Planctomycetia > Gemmatales > Gemmataceae > UBA4732. The sequence goes on from CAVYVK010000011.1 coordinate 1,983,319, forward strand.
AGAACGGCCGGCCGGTACGGCAGGTCAACATGGTCGGTGTGAAGGAAGCGTTCTGGAAGTCGGCCGGTGAAACCGTGGACGCCACCTTCTGGAACTCCGACGAAAGCGAGGCCGTATTAAGTAAGGCGCTGGCCGACGCCCTGGGCGCCGGCGCCGGCAAAACGATCTATCTCCGCGTGGGCAAGACCGGGGACATCCCGCCGGAATCACTGCTCGGCCGGCGCGACGAAAGTGCCGTTACAGTGGTCATTGAAGCGAAGGTTCGGGCCGTACTTGACGCCGACGCCTTCGGCAGCCGTTTCAACCTCGCGCCGACCACCGAACCGTCGCGCACCGTCTACCTGCCGCTGAAGGCGCTCCAGAACGCGCTTGGGCAGCAAGAAGATAAAGCGCGTGGTCGGGAAAGGCGAGTCAACGCGGTGCTGGTAGGCGGCGCCTCACGCAGACTTACAGGATCGCTTTCAAAGCCGTCTCGGACTGCCCGACTGGGGCCTGACGGTGTGGAACCCCGAAAGCCGCACCGACGCCCGGCTCGGTAAGGACCACCACGACAAGCTGACCGGCGAGGAGTGGTATCGCAAGATCGGTGGCCGCCGCGTCCCGCTCTTCGCCGCGTCGGTCGCCGACGCCATCCAGCACGCCGACCCCGACGTGCTGACGCGCGACGAGGTGCTGACGTATTACCGCACCCACGAGCCTTTCCTGACATTGGAGAGCAATCAACTGCTCATAGAGCCGGCCGTGGAGTCGGCGGCGCTGGCGGCGGCGAAGGACGTGGACCTGACGCCGGCGCCGACGCTGGTGTATCTGGTCGATACGCTGGCCCACGGCAAGGAGGAGGCGCCCTACGTCGTCGTGGCGGCGCTCGACCCGGCCGCCGCGCCGCCGCTGGGGCCGTTCCTGCCGCCCGGCGTCGCCGCGCTCAAGGACGACGAAATCGTCCTCGTAGACTGGAAGGGTTCGCCGATCACGGCGAAGCCCGGCGACGCGATCACGCTCAGCTACTACCCGCCAGAGGAACACGGCGAATCGAAGTTGCTCACCCACGAATTCAAGCTGGCCGGGACCATTCCGCTGAGCGGCCCCGCGGCCGATCCGGGACTGACGCCGGAATTCCCTGGCGTCACCGACAAGCTCAGCATCCGCGAGTGGAGCCCGCCGCCGCCGTTCGACGCGGCCCGCATCGCGGCCCGCATTAAGCCCAACGATGAAAGCGAACAATTCTGGAGGGACTACCGCGCTACGCCGCGGGCTTATGTCACCCTGGCGGCCGGCCAAAAGCTTTGGGGCAGCCGCTTCGGCAAGCTCACCTCGATCCGCCTGGCTCCGAAGGACGGCGATCTGGCAAAGAGCAAATCCGCGTTCGAGACGGCCCTGCTCGCGCACCTCAAGCCGGACCAGGCCGGGCTGGCGTTCCAGCCGGTCAAGGAGAGGTCGCTCAAGGCCAGCCAGGGCAGCACCGACTTCGCCGGGCTGTTCCTCGGCTTCAGCTTCTTCCTGATCGTGGCGGCGCTCCTGCTGGTCGGGCTGCTGTTCCGCCTCAACCTCGACCGCCGGGCGTCGGAGTTCGGCCTGCTCACCGCAGTCGGTTATCACCGATGGACGATCCGCCTTCTCCTGCTCGGCGAGGGTGCCCTGCTGGCCGTCGCCGGCACGGTCGTCGGCTGTCTCGCGGCGGTGGGCTACACCATTCTGCTGGTGCAGTTCCTCGGCGCCGTCTGGCCGGGCGGAGCGCTGCAATCGTTCCTGCGGCCGCACTACACCGTCTTGAGTTTCCTTTACGGCGGCGCCGCGTCGCTGATCGTGAGCGTGCTGACCATTCTCTGGGCCTCGTTCACTCTCGGCCGTGCCGCACCGACCGCACTGCTGGCCGGCCGAACCACGAACGAGGGCATGGCCGGCGTCGGCAAACGCCCGAAATGGAGCTTGTGGATTGCCATTATCTCTCTCGTCGCCGCATTGGCGACGACGGCCGCCGGCTGGTTCGTGCCGGCCGGCGACAACCAGGCGATGACGTTCTTCGGCGGCGGCGCCCTGCTGCTGGTCGCGTGCCTGGCCGGGACGGCGGCGTGGATGGGCGGCGCCCGGCACGGCCTGGTCGAAGGCGGCGGCTGGTGGGGCGTCGCCCGGCTCGGCGTCCGCAACGCCGCCCGCCATCGGGTGCGCAGCTTGCTCACCGCGGGGCTGCTGGCGTCGGCCGTGTTCCTGATCGTCTCCGTCGAGGCGTTCCGCCAGCAGGCTGCGAACATCGGCGACCACGAGCGGCCCGGCCGGCGGGTTCGACCTCGTCGCGGAGTCCGACCTGCCCATCCTCCAGGACCTGAAAAGTGATAAAGGGATCGGAGAAATCCGTAACAAGCTAGAAATCCAGTGGCGGAGCAAGTACAGCGGCGCGGACCTGCAAAACCGTCTTGATGCGGCCGAGAAGACGCTGCGGGACAAGGATCTTGTGGTCGTCCCGTTCCGAGTCCGGGCCGGAGACGACGTCAGCTGCCTCAATCTGTACGAGCCGCGCAAACCGCGGCTGCTCGGCGCCTCGACGGCGCCCCTTCAGGATCGATTCCCGTTCGCCGACACGGACGCCAAAACCGACGCCGAGCGGCAACACCCGTGGACGATCCTGGACCGTCCCGGCGAACCGCTGCCGTCGTTCGGTGATCAGAACAGCGTCGTCTGGGTGCTGAATAAGAACCTCGGCGACGTGCTGCCGACGACGGCCGACGACGGTACGACGAAGCCGGTGCGCATCGACGGGCTGTTCCAGGACAGCATCTTCCAGAGCGGGCTGATCCTGTCGGAACACGATTTTCTGGAGCTGTATCCAACACAAGAGGGATATCAATACTTCTTGATCGCATCGCCATCGGGCAAAGAGGCGGAGGTACGGGAGATGCTGAACATGGCCCTGGCCGACCGCGGCTTCGAGGCCGTGCCAACGGCGGAGCGGTTGCAATCGTATCTGGCCGTGGAGAACACGTACTTATCCACGTTCCAGGCGCTAGGCGGCCTGGGCCTGATCCTCGGCTCGCTGGGATTGGCGGTGGTGCTGCTGCGGAGCGTGTGGGAGCGGCGCGGCGAGCTGGCGCTGTTGCGGGCGCTGGGGTTCCGACGGTGGACGCTGGGCTGGCTGGTGCTGGCGGAGAACGGTTTTCTGCTGCTCCTGGGCCTGATCGCCGGAACGGTTTCGGCGCTGGTCGCGGCAGCGCCGCACCTGATGCGGCAGGCGGCGGCAGACGCCGTGGCTGAGCCTGGCCGAGCTGCTGGCGGCGACGGTCGCGGTCGGCCTGGCGGTGGGAGCGATCGCGGCGGCGGGGGCGCATGCGGGCGCCGCTGGTCGCGGCGCTGCGGCGTGAATAAGTCAATTGAAGAGGCGGTCTGGATTGGTATACCGGCGAGCGGCCGGCGTGAGCCGGCTGATGAAGCTTCATCAGCCGGCTCACGCCGGCCGCTCGCCAGAGGACTCGATAATGCAGAAATCGCGCGTCTGGATATTTTTCGTGGCCCTGGCCGGTCTGAGCTGGGGCGTTTACGTGCCGCTGGTCGCCGAGGGCGGCAAGGAGCTGCACAACGCCTTCGCGGCCTTCCTGTGCGTCGGCGGCGCCTACTTCCTGCTCGCGGTCCTGCTGCCGATCCTCATTTTGCGGGCGCGCGGCAAGTCGCCGGCCTGGAACGGCCGCGGCGTCACGCTGTCCACCCTGGCCGGCGTCGCCGGCGCCGTCGGCGCCTTGTGCGTCATCTTCGCCACGGTCGTCTTTCCGGGGCCGCCCATGTTCGTCGCCCCGGTCGTCTTCGCGCTGGCGCCGGTCATCAACACCGTCATCAGCCTCTTCTGGCATCCCGATGAGGGGGTTTTCACCTTCGGCGCCCGCGCGAGCCGATCCACTGGTCGCTCTATCTCGGCGTCGTCCTGGCCGGCCTCGGCGCCGCCCTGGTGCTGGCCGCCAAGGCGCTCACCGAGTATCCTCGCCGGCAAGCCGGTGGACTTCTCAAAAGGCTACACTTTCGTGATCTTCGTGCTGCTGGCCGGCTTGAGCCTGGGGCGCCTACGTGCCGCTGATCGCCCAGGGCGGCAAAGACCTGAAAAACTCCTACGCTTCGTTCCTGTGCGTCGGCGCCGCCTACTTCGTCATCGGCGTCATTCTGCCGCTGTTCATGTTGTGGCGCCAAAGCGGCGAGCCGAACTTCCACATGCCGAACTTCGGGGCGATAGCCGTCACTCTCGCCACGCTCTCCGGCGTGGCCGGCGCCATCGGGGCGCTGTGCGTGATCTTCGCCACCTTCGAGTTCAAGGGGCCGCGCATCTACGTCGCCCCGGTGATCTTCGCGCTGGCCCCGGTCATCAACACTATCGTCACTCTCTTTTGGCATCCCACGGCGGCCGCGCCGGGGACGTTCGGCCCGCCGCCGCCGGCGCCGGACGGCTACGCCACGCTGATCGTCGGCATTATCCTGGCCGGACTGGGCGCGGGACTGGTGCTGTTCGCCAAGGAGCTGGGCGAGGCCAAGCACGCCGCCCATGTGAAGCGGATGCCCGCCCAGGCGCCGGAGGCGATCCACCCGTGACCCCCGAGGAGGCCGTCGAGCGGCTCAACACCGTTTTGGCCCACGCCTGGATGGTGCGGACGTTCCTCAAGCACGCCGACGAAATCCAGGACGACGAGGAGCTGCTCGACGTGCCGCGCACCCTCTTCGACTTCATCCGCGCCGTCGAACCGGCCTGGCAGCGGCGCGATTTCAAGGAGTATCTGCACCGCCTTAAGGGCAAACTGCCGAAGCTGCGGCGCGTGGCGGAACTGTTCGCGGCGGAGCATCGGCGCGTGTCCGACCACACCAACTTTCAGATGGCCGCCGCGTCGCTGACGGGATGCGTGCGGCGGATCGAGGAGATATTAGTGGCAGTGCAGTCCGGCGAGCGGGGGGCGTCAGCCCCCTGATTCCGCATCCGTTCAACGACTGGAGGAAGCATCAGGGGGCTGACGCCCCCCGCTCGCCGGTCGTTCGCATTATAATGACGTCATGTTCTCCTCCCGACTTCCACTGTCGAGCCTGATCGAGTTGTGCCGCGTCCTGCGCCACTACCTGGGGGCCGGCCTGACGCTGCGCGACGTGTTCCGCCAGCAGACGGCCGCGGCGACGCGCATCTCCGTCCCGTGGCCGGGCGCATCGCCGCGGAGCTGGACGAAGGCGGCGCCCTCGAAGACGCCATGAAACGACAAGGCGACGCCTTCCCGCCGCTGCTGACGGCCCTGGCCAGCGTCGGCGAACAGACCGGCATGTTGCCCGAAGTCTTCACCGAGCTGGAAAAATACTACGTCCGTCAGCAGCAATTGCGGCGGCAATTCATCGCTCAGACGACCTGGCCGATCGTGCAGTTCTTCCTTGCCGTTTTCGTCCTCACCGCGGTCATCTTCATTTTTGGGTTTCTCTCTCCGGATTTTCAGCCCCTGGGCCTGTCGGGGCCGGCTGGGGCGCTGATCTTCCTGGCCTCGGTGTTCGGCGTGCTGCTGTTTTTCGCGGCCCTCTACGTCGTTGCGACACGGCTGTTGCGCGGCCGGGCGTTCGTGGACGGCTTCCTTCTGCGCACGCCCATCGTCGGCAGGTGCTTGCGGGCGCTGGCCCTGACGCGGTTCTGTCTGGCGCTGCGGCTGACTCTGGAGACGGGCATGCCGATCGCGCGGGCGCTGCGGCTGAGCTTCCGCGCCACGAGCAACGCGGCCTTCACCGAGCGGCTCGACAGGGCGGTCGTCCTGGTCAAACAGGGCGACGAGCTGACGGCGGCCCTGACGGCGACTGGATTGTTCCCCGAGGAATTCCAGCACGTCCTGTTCGTGGGGGAGGAATCCGGCCGGCTGACCGAGGTGCTGCGCCAGCAGGCCGACTACTATCACGACGAGGCCGGCCGGCGGATGAAGGCGCTGACGGCGGCCCTGGCGTGGCTGGTCTGGCTGATCGTCGCCGGCTTCATCATCACCTTCATTTTCCGTCTGGCCCTGGCTTACCTGGGCGCCATCAACAGCGCGCTTTCCTGACGCCGCCCAATCATTCCTCGTGTCTTTTCTCCGCGCTCCGCGTTCTCTGCGGTGAGATTTCGCTTCGGGCACTCCACCACCGCCAGGTCGCTCAGTCCCAGCGCCGTCTCGCCCATCAGCGCCGCGGCGCCCTTCTTCAGCGACGCCGGCACGCCCGGCAGATCGTCCAGCCCGACGTGGATCGCCTCCACAATATGCACCTCCGGCGGCAGCAATTCGCGCAGGCATTGCAGCGAAGAGCGGTGAGTACACAGGATGACCGTGCGCGGGTTCCGTCGCACCAGACTACGCAGCTCTTCGAGGTCCTTTGGAGCTGCGGTAGGCGCGCACGTCGTCGCGGCCGAGGTAGAAGGCGACGGAGTCGCACTCGCGCGGGTAGCAGGCCAGCGGCATGGCCGGGTTGGCGCACAGCCGGCGTACTTCGTTCGGCCGGTTCATCGGTGATCGGCAGGTGGCGTACCACGGCACGACGACGTGATGAAAGCCGGCCAGCAGCACGAACGCGGCGCAGGCCGTCGCGGCCGGCCAGCGCGATCGGTCCCATCGGCTCTGCGTCAGGAACCAGCCCAGCGCCAGGGCCAGCGGCGGGAAGGCCGGCAGGATGTACGTCGGCAGCTTGCACGACGACAGCGTGAAGAACAGCACGCACCAGCCGCCGGCCAGCAGCAGGAAGCCGAACTCGGCCGGCCGACGGCGCGCGGTCGCCTCGTCGGAGGAAACCAGGAAGCGCAGGAACGGCACGAGCAGCAGCGTGGCCGGCAGCAGGCCGAGCAGCAGCACCGGCCCGTAGAACCAGACGCCGCGCTCGTGCGCGAACGGCGTCAGGAAGCGCAGGACGTTGTGTTCCCAGAAGAAGACCCAGGCGAACTGCGGCTCGCGCAGGCAGAGGGCGGCGTACCACGGCAGCGTCACCGCGGCGACGACCGCGAGGAAGACGGCGACGGCCCACCGCGGGAGCGGCAGCGGCCGGCCGGTCAGCCAGCGGTGCAGGGTTAGCGGCGGCGCCAGCAGTATCACGGCGACCGGCCCCTTGCTCAGTACGCCGAGGCCGCACGCGGCCGCCGACAGCAGCCACCAGCCCCAGCGCAAGCGACAGCCGCGCACCGCCTCGAACGCGGCGAACAGGGCCAGTGTGGCGCAGAACGCCAGGATACCGTCGATGAGCAGCAGCCGGCCGATGCTGACGAAGCCCGGCGCCAGGCTCAGCATCAACGCCCCGCGAAACGCCGCTCGCTCGCCGAAGAGGCGCTGGCCGAAGAAGTACAGCACCAAAACGGAGCCGTGAACGGCCAGGGCCGGCGGCAGCCGGGCCGCCCAGTCGTGAACGCCGAACAGTCGGTAGCTGACGGCCGTGAGCCAGTAGAGCAGCGGCGGCTTTTCGAGATACGGTTCCCCCTGGAGCCGCGGCGTGATCCAGTCGCCGCGCTGGAGCATCTCCCGTGGAATTTCGGCGTAACGGCTTTCATCCGGCTCGATCAGCGGGAATGATAGGCACGGATAGAGCAGCAGGGCCGGGACGAACAAGAGGACCAGCAACCGGAGCCAAGGCGAGCGGCGGGGTTCATCCCCGCCGGGGCGGTCGCCGCGGAAGAGGACGCGCGACCAAAGGAAGGTCGGCCAGGCGAAGAGGGAACGCGGCGGGGCGTCGGCTGCGACGAAGTCCATATCGGGCATCCTCGGGCGAGGAATCCATTCCAGGCCGCGATAGGATGCCAGACTGGTGCGCAGCGGTCAACGGGAAGGGCACGAACAGAGTCACGGTCGCGGCTCCGAAAATTCCCTGGCGGCCGATCCTCCGGTCAGGGCGGCGACCTCGGCCGCGAGCCGCTCGGGCAGTCCATCGGGAGGCGCAGCCCGAATTCGAGGAGGCGGTCGAAGAGGAGATCGGTCAGGGCCAGCACCGGCCGAACCGAGCGGACCTCTTCGAGAAAGGCCCGCAGCCGACGGCAGAAGTCGCCGGTGTCGAAGCGGTCCAGCGCGTGCCCGTGCGCCTCCCGGCCCATGCGCACGCGCGCCCCTCGTCGCGGCAAAGGCGCTCCAGGGCTTCTTTCAGATCGCGTTCAGAGGAAATTTTGCAGACCACGTCGTCGGGAAACTCGGCGTAATAGCCGTGGTCCCAGACGATGGAGGCGACGCCGGCGAGAACGGCGTGAACCTGCTTGTTGGGCACGAGGACGCCGAAGGTGAGCAGGCGGACCCGGGAGTGAGAAGTGAGGAGTGAGGAGCGGTTCGGCCGGCTGGTCTTTTCTCCTCACTCCCCCCTCCTCACTCCTCACTCGCCGCGCGGCCGGCCCGAACATCGGGAAGTCGAGCTTCTTCACCGGAGCGGCGCCGGCGCCGGCCACGCGCGCCCGGCTGTACTCCGAGTGGACAATCACCCCCTCGCAGCGGTGCAGGGCCGACTCGAACATCGGAAATCGAAGATGGATGGGATCGTCGTCCCCGTCGGAATGCTTGCCTTCGTCCCTCTGCCGCGCCAGGACGAAGGGCGCCCGCTTCTCTTGCAGGGAGTAGCCGAAGAAGAAATCGCGCAGGACCAGATCGTGAAGGACCACCACGCCGGGATGGCGTGAAAGGACTTCATAGATCCGCTTATGGTTAAGCAGGTGATTGCCCATGTTGTAGACGACGGCGTCAACACCCCGCAGCTCGCGGAGGACGTGTTCGTATCGGCCATCTTCCAGGGGGGCGACGGCGCCGTCCCGACCTGCGCCGTCCGCGGTTCGTCCGAGGCGTAGACGACGACGTCATCCGTCTTCGACAGCTCCGCGACGACCGTCTCGCTGTAGTGTCCGATGGCGCTGTGGGGGCCGAAGGGCGTGAACCACGCGATTTTCATGCGTCGTCTCCCTCAGACTCGGGGCGCGTGGCCGTCGGGGAAATATGCCGAGAATGCGAAAGGGATGTCAAGCGCACTTAAACTGTCGAATCTATTTGACAGTATCATGTGACAGTGTTACAATGTCGATATGGAACCACGCAAACCTCTCTGGACCCTGGATGAGTTGTGCGACCGGGTGGAGCGGGCCCTGGCCGTGGACTATCCCGGCCAGGCCAGCGGGCGGGTGCGCGACGTGCCCGACCGGCGCACCATCCGCTACTACACGACGCTGGGCCTGATCGACCGGCCGGCGGAGATGCGCGGGCGGACGGCTCTGTACGGCGTCCGTCACGTATTGCAGCTGGCGGCCGTAAAGAGGTTGCAGACGGAAGGGTTGTCGCTGGCAGAGGTGCAGGCGCGGCTGGTCGGCCGAACCGACGCGGCGCTGCGTTCGCTGGCCCGTCTGCCGGCGGATTTTGACTTCGAGGGCGCCGCGAACGGCAAGCCGACCGCCCATGCCAACCGGCGGGCCGACCGCTTCTGGAGCGATCCACCGGCGCCGCCTTCGGCCCCGCGCAGCCTGCTTGGGGTTCCATTGACCGCCGGGGCGACGCTCCTGCTGGAGACGACGCGCCCGCTGGATGAACACGACCTTGCGGCGCTCTGCGCGGCGGCGGCGCCTTTGCTCACGCTCCTCCGCTCCCGGCGCCTGCTGGCCGAGGACGAGGGACCGTCCACCCCCAATGGAGACGCCATATGACGAGAATGCTGCCCTCACTGACCGACGCGGAGGGTCGTCTTCCCTCGGCCGATACCGATGCCGGCTTCGGCGCCCTGGACACCGCTCACGGCCCGCTGCCGCTCAAGGCTCTTGACGTGCAGGCCACGATCGACGGCCTCATCGCTCGCATCGACGTGGCCCAGACGTTCGTCAACACGCACGCCGAGCCGCTGGAGGCGACCTACATCTTTCCGCTGCCCGACCGGGCGGCGGTGACGCGCTTCCGGCTGGAAGTGGCCGGCCGCGTCGTCGAAGGCGTGCTGAAGGAGCGCGGCGCCGCCCGCCGCGACTACGACCAGGCCATCCAGGCCGGCCATCGCGCCGCCATCACGGAAGAAGAAAGGCCGGGCGTCTTCACGATGCGCGTCGGCAACCTGCCGCCCGGCGAGGCCGCGACGGTGCGGCTATCGCTGACCGGCCCGCTGCCGTACGCCGACGGCGAGGCGACGTTCCGCTTCCCGCTGGTCGTGGCGCCGCGCTACATTCCCGGCGTCCCGCTGCCCGGCCCGCCGGTCGGCGACGGCACGGTCGCCGACACCGACGCCGTACCGGATGCGTCGCGGATCACGCCGCCGGTGCTGCTGCCCGGCTTCCCGAACCCGGTGCGGCTGAGCCTGGCGGTGGACGTGATGCCGTCGGCGCTGGGGCCGGCCGACTTCCGCTCCAGCCTGCACGCCGTCGCCGAGGAGGCCGAGGGGTCGGTGCGGCGGATCGTGCTGCAGCCGGGCGAACGGCTCGACCGCGATTTCATCCTGCGCTTCCGTCTGGGCTGCGGAACAGGTCGGCAGCGTCGCTCGTCGTGCAGCCGGACGAGACCGGCGACGAGGGGACGTTCCTGCTGACGCTGGTTCCGCCGGGCGAGCCGGGCGGCGTAAGCCCCCGGAGGCCGCGCGACGTAGCCTTCGTGCTGGACCGTTCCGGCAGCATGGGCGGCTGGAAGATGGTCGCTGCACGCCGGGCGATGGCGAAGATGGTCGATTCGCTGACTCCGCACGACCGTTTCGTGGTGCTGGCGTTCGACAACGCGCATCGAGACGCCGCCCGGCGAGGGGCAAGTCGCTCGTGGAGGCGACGGATCGGCGGCGCTTCCAGGCGGTGGAGTTCCTGAGTCGGGTCGAGGCGCGCGGCGGCACAGAGATGGCGCAGCCGCTGGATCTGGCCGCGACGGAGTTGCTGCGCGACGGGGCCGACCGCGGCCGCGACCGCATCCTGGTGCTGGTGACGGACGGCCAGGTCGGCAACGAGGACCAGCTGTTGCGGACGCTGGCGCCGCGGCTGAAGTCGATCCGCGTGTTCACGCTGGGCGTGGACCAGGCAGTGAACGCGGCGTTCCTGAAGCGGCTGTCCGACCTCGGCGGCGGCACGCAGCGAGCTGGTGGAGTCGGAGGAGCGCTTGGACGACGTGATGGATCGCGTTCATCGCCACATCGGCACGCCGGTGCTGACCGGGCTGCGGCTGGAGCCGGCGGGGTTGCCTTCCTTCCAGGAAGCGTAACGCCGTCGCGGCTGCCGGACCTGTTCGCGGGGACGCCGCTGACGATCCTCGGCCGTTACCGTGGGCCGGCGACCGGCGGCATCGCCTTGCAAGGGCGCGACGAAGCTGGCGGCATGTGGTCCACGGAGGTCGAAAGCCCGGCGGGAGCCGAGTCCGGTGGCCGGGGTGGTGTGGGCGCGCGGCCGACTGCGCGAGCTGGAGGATCGCTACGTCATCGGCGGCGGCGGCCGGCTGGAACTGGAAAAGGAGATCACAGAGCTGTCGTTGCGATTCGGCGTGCTGTGCCGGTTCACGGCGTTCGTGGCGGTGGACCGGAGCGAGGTGGTGAACGTGGGCGGGCAGGTGCATTCGATCGTGCAGCCGGTGGAGCAGCCGGCGGGGTGGGCGGCCCCGCCGGGGATGCATTCTGATCCGGGCGTTGGCTGCGCTGCCGCCGCCGCCGCGCCGTCGATGCAGATGGGGGCGCTCCGAGGGCGGCTACGTCAGGAAACCCTGCGCGCACCGCAAAATCTGCAATTCTCGAAGAAGCCCAGTCTGGTGGAATACCTGCTCAGTCTTTCCACGGCAAGCAGGCGCAAGGTGAAGACGCCCCCGACCGTTAATCGAGAGCCGTACCGACAGCGGCTGGCCGACGCGCTCCAGGCGATCCGCCAGCACCCGACGACCGACGCGGGGTCGCGCCTGGACGTGCTGCGGGCGCTGGGGCCGACGCTGGAGGCGGTGTTCACGGAATGGACTCAGGCCGGCGAACACGACGAGGCGGTGCGGGAGCTGGGCGAGTTGGTGATGGCGATGCAAGCGTTGCTGGCTCAGACGAATCCGGCGGACAAGGCGGTCGCCGAGCTGTGGACGCGGACGGAGGCGGCGGTGCAGGCGTGCTTAACGCTGTGCGGCGGGCGCCGCCGGCGGAGCGGGAGGGATTCTGGAAGTGACGGCGTCTCTCGTGCCCAAACAGGAGTTTGGGCACGAGGGAGGCGTCGATGACGCGCCCCGCTTCACGGCCTCTTCGGGTCCGGCTTTTTCACGCGCACTTCCTTGATCAGGAACTCATTGGGCGAACCGATCGCGTCGAACCGGAAGTTCCACCCCCACTGGCCGACGAAGTTGGCGTCGCTGACCTTCCAGGTGTTCTCGTGCCACTGGTCGTCCTTGGGAATCGTCCACCAGCCTTGCACCCCCGTGTAGCCCTTCGCCGATTCGTAGGTGAGGCCCATCCCCGCCTCCTTGTCGGGCGCCAGCCGCTTGGCCACGATGGTGATCTCCAGATCCTTGGTCCCGAAGGGAACGAACTGCGGATCGACGCGGAAGTAGACGTAGCGGCCCTCGTTCTTCAGCGCGGGGTCGGCGAAGTCCGGGCGGCGATAGCTTTCGGCCAGGTCGTTCACGACAACCGTCGTCTTCGGGTTGACCTGCTTGAGGCCGTCCTCGGTATTGACGGCCGCCAACCGGCAGGTGACGACCTTGGCGTTGGCATAGTCGCCGCCCCACGGGTAGGGCTTGCCGACGTTGTCCTGGGCCTGCTTGGCCAGGTCGGCCGGCACGTCGCTGATGAAGACCGGCCTCTGGGTCAGAACCAGTTCCTGCCCGGCCGGGAGCGACGACTGCTTGCCCGCCAGATCGGTCACGCCCACTTCGGCGTCGAATTTGCGCCTTGTAGTGCGTTGCCCGGTGGGCGACCAGGCCGCCAGGACGTTCCCCTTGTCTCCCTTGAAGAGGAAGCCGTAGCCTCCCTTGCCCACGTCCAGCCAGCCCAGGTAGCGCGGCTGCCGGCCCCAGCAGCGTCGTCATCGTCTTGAGGGCGTCATACGCCGGTCGGGGCGTCCAGTCGGGGCGGATGATGCCGAGGTCGGTCCCGTGCCGTAGGACGGGCCACGCGCCTCGAACCAGAAGATCCGATCGAAGCCCTGCGCCAGCGAGAGGAGGTAGGCCTTGGCCAGCATGTCGGCCTGCTCCGCGTCGCCCTTGGACTCGGCCTTGATCGGCGCCGGGAAGCCGACCTCGGTGATCCAGAGCGGCATGTCCGTCCGCTGCTTGTTGGCCGCGAGCATCTTGCGGAGATTGTCCGCAAGGCTCAGGTAACCGACTTCACCGCCCTCGGCCACCGCGCCCAGGTTCTCGTAAGGGTGTACGCAGATGAAATCGAAGTGGTCGGCGGCGCCGGCCTTGATCACCGCGTCCAGGAAGCCCACGTCGAAGTTGGCGACGCTCAGGCCGATCTTGGCCGTGGGATCGACCTTCTTGGCCGCGTCGTACGCCGTCACCACCAGTTCGGCGTAGTCCTTCACCTTGTTCTTCGAGTCGCCGAAGCTGCCGTTGAACTCGTTCCAGACTTCCCAGTACTTCACGTCGCTCGTGGTAGCGCTCCACCGTGCCGCTGACGTAATCGCGCCAATAGCGGATATCCTTGATCGGAAACTTGCGCGTGCCGCCGTCGGCCGAGGCCCAGGGAGCGAGGTACGCCCAGACGACGAGCAGGTGGATATTGTTGGCCCGCGCGTCGGCTACCATCGCATCGGACGCTTGCCAGTTCCACTGGTCCTTCCTGGGTTGGATGACCTGCCATTCGGGGAACAGCCGGAGCCACCGGACGCCGGCCTTGTGCAGCATCGGGTTGAACTTCGGGTAATCGCCCGACCACTCCGCGCCCGAGGCGATCCCCCAGGGGCTGGCGTCATCCTTCGGCGTCTCGGCCGGCTTGGCGCGGGCAGGCGTGCCGGGCTTGACCGGCGCCACCCAGACCTGGAGCTGATTGGAAAAAAAGGTCGTGGCCGCGTCGCCCCAGCTCGGGTCGCCCGACAGCCGCACTTTCAGCCACTTGCCGGGGCCGGAAGCCTGCGGGGTCAGGGGGTCGCGGCTGTACAGGCGAAGGTATAGCGTGTCGGTGTTCAGGTCCGTCGGCCTTGAAGTCCTTGACCAGCGGCTCGACGATGGCCGCGCCCTCTTCTCCGAACCCCTTGATCTCGCGGATCGTCTTCCACTGCCGACCGTCTTCGCTGTACTCCACTCCGGCCACGGTGTTCTTGGCAAGGCCCAGCTCGGTCCAGCCGGCCGAAAACCGCAACGTACCGATCCGCTGGTCGAAGTGGAGCTTGAAGGTCAGCACCGCATTGTCGTCGCCCGAGGCGCTGTTGAACAGGGCCGGGGAACCGGGCGCAGGGTCGGAGAGCACGCCGCTCACTTCGTCGTACAGCTTCGGGTTCTTGCCGTAGGGCAGGTAGATGTGGGTTTCATCGCTGCCGGCGTCATGCTCCTGCTTCGGGCCGTAGGCGTACTTGTCAGCCTTGACCTGTTCCCAGGTGCGCCCGACGGTCGCGCCCACCTTTACCTCGATCGCGCCGGCGTCGGCGCGATCGGTGCGGGCGTCGGCGGCAAGCACGGTCAGAGCGAGAATCAGAGCGCAACTTCTCATCGCCATTTCTTTCCGTTGAAGTTTTCGGTTCGGGCGGCGATCTTCGCCGGGACGCCCCGGCTCCCGCCGTGTCATCAAGCGTCCGGCGTGTCAAGGATCTGCTTCAATCGCTCCGCCAGTACCGGTGGAAGTTTCGTCAGCCACGACGGATCGATCAGTCGCACCCCGATCATGTCCTGAACGTGAACCTGATCCTTCCGGCGGTTCGACATCAGCTTCATCGTGATCAGCGATTCGAGAGCAATCACGCGGAAGTTGGCCGGATCCTGGACGGTCTGAATCTCCGGCGCCGGCAGCAAATGATCGGGGCGTGTCTTTTCCCCGGCGAACAGGAGGTGGACGGCCTCGCTGGGCTTGCCCTCCACGCCGTCGCGGAACATGACGATATCAAGCAGCTCGTCGTGAACGAAACCCGCCTGCTCCAGAGCGGCCGTGATGGCAGGCAGATCGCTCCGTCGGACCAGCAGATCGACGTCCCGCGTGTTGCGAACCGCGCCCTCATCGACGGTCGCCACCCATGAGGCGACGGCGTTGCCGCCGACCACGGCGTAGGGAACGCCGATCCGGTTCAAGGCCGCCGTCGCTCGCAACAATCGCTCGCGCACCTTCGCCACGGCTCGCTCCATTCGGTACAGAATCTCCTCGCTCATGCCGACGGTCTGGGCCGTCCAGCGCGACGCACTATTCGGGGATGGATAAATTGGTGCGGACATGGTTTTTAGTCTATCAGATAAGCAACCGGGAACGACGTGCTTCATCGAAAACCCATCGCGGGCGCAGGCGTTCATGGACCGCTTCCGGCCGGATCGTCCACCAGGATTCGCCCATCGGTATCTACACAAGTGGGCGCGTCTGCTTCGGCTTTCGCCCCGGAGGGGCGGCGGTGCATAGCCAGGGGTGAAACCCCTGGAGCGACGACCGGCCTCTCCACGCATTCAGCCCCGGAGGGGCGGCGGTGCATAGCCAGGGGTGAAACCCCTGGAGCGACGACCGGCTCCCCACGGATTCAGCCCCGGAGGGGCGGCGGTAGGCGAGGCGCCGCCGCCCCTCCGGGGCTGAATCGCTCAAGAGGCGCCGCCTCTTCCCAGGGGTTTCATCCCTGGCTATGCACCGCCGCCCCTCCGGGGCGAAAACGACGCCCCCGACGCCCTGCGAACTTGTGTCGATACCAATGGGATTCGCCCGCGGCTTGCTCCCTGCCGGGTCTCTGTCTATGATGTATGGCGTCCATTCAGGAGTTGCCTCCATGCACACGCATCCCGCTTCCCGGCGCGTCTTGGCCGCCGTCCTCCTCGCCGGGGCGTTTCCGCTCCTGTCGGCCGCGGCGGCGCCCGTCCCGTCTGCCCCGGACGCGGATGCGGCCGTCAACCCGGCTGAAAAGGTCCGTCAGGGGCTGGACCGTGTCGTCTCGATCCGGTTCGACCGGCAGATGATGCCCGAAGCCCTCGCCGAACTCGGCGACAAGGCGAAGCTCCACATTGTGCTGGACGGCCCGGCCGCCCAGCAGTTCGGCATCGCCCCCGGTCAGCTGCAGGTTCCTGTGCAAGCGGATCTGAACGGCGTGAAGGCGCGAACCGCGCTGCGCACCCTGCTCGACCCCTACAACCTGACCTTCGTGACCGTTGGAGGCGAAGTGGTCGTCGCCACGCAGGACGGAGCCGTGGGCCGGCAGATGAGCCAGCGCGTCAGCGTCCATCTGGACAAAATCGACTGCGCCGCCGCCCTGAAACAGATCGCCCGCGAAACCGGCGTCAACCTCGCGCTGGACCCGCGCGGAGAAGGAGGCGTCGGCCAAGGTGAGTTTACAGGCCGAAGACATCCCCCTGGCGACGGCGGTGCGGCTGCTGTCGGAAATGGCCGGACTCAAGCCGGTGCGCGTGGGCGATACGTTGTTCGTGACCACGAAGAAGACCGCCGCCGAGATGCGCGGCGACCCCGACTTGATGGGGCCGCGGCAAGGGCCGGCCCAACCGACGGATGCGGACATCTCTCTGTTTGGGAGCGGGTCCGTGCGCTCGTTCTCCTTTGGGTCGGCGCTCCCGGCCGGCGATTGGTGACAGGGCCGGCTATTTCGGCGAGTCTTCACTGCCGTCGCTGGCCGACCGCGGCCGCACCGCCTACACTCCCCGCATGAAGTACGTCATCGTCATCCCCGACGGCTGCGCCGACGAGGCGCAGGAATCGCTCGGCGGCAAGACGCCGTTGCAGGCGGCCCGCAAGCCGAACATGGACCGCATCGCCCGCACCGGCGTCGTCGGCCGCTCCAACAATGTGCCCGCGCCGCTGACGCCGGCCAGCGACGTGGCCACCCTCAGCCTCTTCGGCTACGACCCCCTCGCCGTCTACACCGGCCGGGCGCCGCTCGAAACCGCCGCGATGGGCATTCCGCTCGGCCCCAACGACTGGGCCATCCGCTGCAACCTCGTCCATGTCGAGAACGGCGAGATGCGCGACTTCACGGCCGGCCACATCCCCAGCGAAGAAGGCCGGCCGCTTATCGAGGCCGTTCACGCCGCGCTCGGCGGCCCCGTCCCAGGCGGCCGACTCGAATTCCATCCCGGCGTCAGCTACCGCAATATTCTCGTTTTCCGAGCGGAAAAATCCGCGACGTTCTCCGCCGACACGAAGACGCAGCCGCCGCACGACATCCCTGACAAGCCCATCGCCGACCATCTGCCGAAGGGGCCGGGGGGTGACCTGCTGCGCGACCTCATGGAACGCAGTCGGGCCGTCCTGGTGGAACACCCCGTCAACAAGGCCCGCTCGGCGAAGGGCCAACGACCGGCGACGCAAATCTGGCTGTGGGGCCAGGGCAAGGCGCCGACGCTGGAGCCGTTCGCCCGGAAGTACGGCAAGCGCGGGGCCATTATCAGCGCGGTCGATCTGGTGCGCGGCGTCGGCGTGCTGCTCGGCTGGAAGCGCATCGACGTGCCCGGCGCCACCGGCTACCTCGACACCGACTACGCCGCCAAGGGCCGGTACGCCGTCGCCGCCCTGCCGGGCCACGACCTCGTCTGCGTCCACGTCGAGGCGCCGGACGAGGCGTCGCACGAGGGCAAGGCGGATGAAAAAGTGAAAGCGCTCGAGCGCATCGACGAACACATCGTCGGCCCGCTGCTGGAGGCGCTGCCCAAACACGGCGAATGGCGCATCCTGGTCTCGCCGGACCACCGGACGCCGTTGCGCACCCGCGCCCACGCCTACGGCATGGTGCCGTTCACGATGGCGGGGTCGGGGATTGCGTCCAAAGGCCAGCCGTCTTACGATGAGGCCGTTGCGGAGAAGAGCGATCGGGCTTTCGAGAAGGGGCACGAATTGATGCGTCTGTTCCTCGGCTGAACCGTCGCGCTTGGGAGGGCCGTGTCATGGCGTTGTCGCGGTGTCCGCACTGTGATTTCCTCCTGGGACCGGAGGAAGTACACGCATCGGCCTGCCCCGACTGCGGCCAGGCGCTGCCCGGCGTCCCGGCGCCTCCGAACGCGGCGCCGTTCGGGGCGCTTACGCAACCCCGCTCGCCAGGCGCCGACGTGCCCCGGCCCGTCCAGGCGCCGCGGCTGCTTTGGGCCGCCGTCCTCTTTCTCGCCGTCTCCAATGTCGCCACCTGGGTCTGGCTGATCGGGCGCGGCACGACCGCCCCGGTCGCTGGCGCCGCGCCGGTCGCTCTCGTCGAGGCGTCCCGGCCGCCGACTCCTGCCGCAACGGAGCCTGTCCCGGCGGCGCCGCTGCCCGACAAAGCCGCTCCCGATCAGCCGAAGGAGGCAGCACCGAAGCCGCCCGCGCCGCCTCCGCCTCCCCCGGAGAACGAAAAACCCGCGCCCGAGAAACCCAAGGATGAGGCGCCGAAACCGCCGGCGCCGCCCAGACCCGCCGATCTCGATAAACTTCCGCCCCTGCCGATGGCCCCCGTCCCGCCGCCGGCGTTGCCGAAGCCGCCGGCCGTCGCCGGCCGGCCGATGCCGCCCCTCCAGGCGCCGCCGTTCGCCGTGGCGCCGCCCGGTCCAATGCCTCCTCCGGCGGGCGTCGTCGTCAGGCCGTTTCCGGCCCCGCCGGGGATACACGATTTTTCGGATGTCGAAAAGATTCGTGACCGCATAGACCGGAACGCGGCCGGCGAAATCGTCCGCCTACGCCTTGGCGACGTCGGAGTGATCGACATCGACCTCCAGCAGCTGCAAAAATACGCCAGCCTGCGGGAGCTGGACCTGGAAAATGCGCCCGTCGCCGGCACCGGCCTGACCTTCCTCAAAGGGCTGAAGGAGCTGCGCACCGTGAGCCTGCGCGGCTCCACGTTTCATGGCTACGGCCTGAGCGAACTGCCGGTCCTGACGAACCTGGACCTCGGCGACACGATGATCGACGACGCCGACATGGTCAACCTTCGCGGGTTGAGCGAGCTGCGGACGCTCGACCTGTCCGGCACGCAGATCACCGGCGCCGGTCTGGAAGAGCTGACCGGACTGAACGTCCTGAATCTGAGCCGGACGTTGGTCGGCGACGGGATCGTCGAGCATCTCAAGGGCCTCAAGGAGCTGCGCGAGCTGGACCTCCGCCGAACGAACGTGACGGATGCGGGCGTGGCGGCGCTGCACAAGGCGCTTCCGAGCGTGAAGATTGTCCGCTGAACGAGAAGGATTCCGAGACCGCGCCGCGGACGGAAGCCGGGGAGCTGATGAGCGTGACAACCACCTCGGCCGATCGTTCTTCCATGCGTTTCCGCTGGCGCGAGGCGGCCGCACGGGCGGCCGTCGTCGGCTGCTATTTCGCGGTCTGGTCGGCCGTTTACTCTTTCACCAATGCCTACGCTTCCGATCCCGCCCGGACGATCCACTTCGTTCGGCCGTGCGACCTGGCGCCGGACATCATCCAGCCGTGGACGGCGTTCATTTACGTCTTCGGAGGGATGGTACTGCCGCTGCTGCCGTTCTTCTATAACTGGCGCTGGTCGAAATTGTGGTTCGTACTGGCCTGCTACGTGCTGAGTTCGGCCGTCGCATTTGTTTGCTACTGCGTCTGGCCGTTGGGGATCGTCCGGCCGTCGTTCGAGGGGCCGGGGCCAGGGCAGTGGCTCATGCGACAAGTCGTATCGATCGACCAGGAGGCGAACTGTTTTCCCAGTTCCCACGTCTATTACGCCCTGCTTGGGGCCATCCTCGTGTGGCATGGCGGCGCCAGCCGCCTGGTGCGGGGCGCCACTTGCCTACTGGCGGCGGCCGTCTGTGCGACCACGGTGACGACAGGCCAGCACTATGTTCTCGACGTGGCCGGCGGGGCGGCGGTCGCCGCGGCGAGCTACGTCGCCGTGCGGTTCCTTCTGCCCGACCGAGGAGCGCCAGCGCCGCGAAAGGCGGATTGCGGAAGGGGAAGCTCGGCGAGGGAAAGGGCCTTCTCCGACGACCGGCCGCCCTCAGCGCTGCCACCCGCCGAGCGCCGCAAAGACGTGCCACAACGCCGCAGCCCCACCGGCGACCAGGCACAGCCAGAAGTACGATGATCCCAGGATGGTTTTCCGAAAAAACCGGTAGAATACGTGCCGGTGGTGAAAGGCGTCGTGTCCGGGGCCTTCCGGAATGCGCTTGGCCGCCTCCTGCACCAAGGCCTGATAAGTCAACAACAGGATCGCGAGCAACGCCCCCAAGGCGCCGAGAGCGACCAGGATGAGTCGCGTCGTCTCCGCCATCGCCATGCCTGTCATGTTGTATTGGTCCCACCACAGGTGGTACGCCCAGGCCCCCAACAGGACCAGAAGAAATGCCAAATACCGATCGATGTCCTCGACATAGGTCTGTTTGCAATACCGCAAGCGGTTCTCGACCACCTCGGGCACGGCATCGTCTCGGAGTTCGCGGATCAGTTTTGGCTGGGCGAGCAGATGGTTTCCCAGCGACGAAACGACCGCATAGAAGCAGACGGTAAGCACCGTCGGGGCCACGATTACAAACATGACGAACGAGTAGCCGAAATAGAGCCGATACGGCAGCACACATTGCCACCAATATTTCTCGTATTCCGGCTCCCCCTCGCCCGGCGGTTCGCCGTTCATCCGCTCCGGAGCGTCCGCAGGCTCCTCTTGGTGTTTCTTCATCTTCTCCTGATCGTTGGCGTTCAAGCAGTCCTGCAGCAAAGGATTGCCGTTGCACATCCAGAGGATGCGCGGGCCTCGGGACATATGATGAATGAACGCGGTGTAGCCCAGCCAGGCCGCCAGGAGGAGGCAAGAGACGCGAAAGAGGGACCGCAGACCCAGTCGCCTCGGCCCCACACGCGCCCAAGGCGCGTGCGGCAGGAGCGCGGCCGCCTCCCTGCCAAGGAACCTTCCAACGACGACGAACAGGAAGCCGAAGATGATGATGACCGCGCGGGCGAACTCGACCAGCAGGCCCGGCGTCGGCCCCCCTGCGTTCTCGGCGGCGACGACAAGCGAGGGAACCTGGATCGCCTGGGTGGGCGTCTGATCGAACATCCGCGCCCACAGGACGCTGTGCGATTCATAGGCGGCGATCAGGGACAATAACGAAGCCAACAGCAGCACGACGCAGACCACGGTCAGACGCCCCCCGACGGCCGACTGCACCGCCGGCGCCCGCGGCGGAAGGAGAACGGGATCCCCGAGCAGCGCCTCGGCGGCGCGGCGAATGAGGCCCACCGTCCGGCCCAGGACGCCGTGCGAGGTCGGCTCCCCCGCGGGGGCGCCGACGGCGGCCAGCCGGGCGGCGGCGATCAACTCGCCGGGGCAGCCCCGCTCGATCTGTTGCCGGAAGGCGCCTTCCGCGTCGAACCGCTTCTCAAGGTCGTCGGGGGACGACGAAGGGGAACACCGGAGGAATTCACGGCGGAATAAGGCGCGGGCGTCGTTCGGGGAAAGGCCGCGTAGGCGAATCGGATGGAAGCCAGCCCACCACGACTCGTTATGGGTCGCGATGAGAACGAGAACGGCCTGGCCGGAGAGTTCCTTTGCCACCCGCAAGGCCAACTCCAACTCCGCCGCGGGATCCCGCGGGTAAGGCGCTTCTCCGGGGCCGTCGAGGATCACGACGGCCCCTTGCTTCCTGAGCAGGTCGGCCGCGACGTGGCGCTGGGCGCCAAACGACAGGGTCGAATACGACCTCTCGTCGGGTTCACCGTAAAACTCGTCGGGGTAGGCTTCGCCGACCGCTTCGGCGAGCGACGCCTCGTGAAACTCCTGGCGGGCGTCGATGTGAATCACATGGCGGCGCCCGGAGTCGGCCGGAGTGTGCCGGCGGGCCAGTTCGAGGGCCGTGACCGTCTTGCCGATTCCGGGCGGGCCGGTGAGGACGATCAGTTTGCTTCCCGCGGCAATCTGTTCGGCGAGGAACGGGAACGCGCGGTCATGCGCCGCCAAGTCCGTCTCGTCTTGCCGGGCTGGCTGTGACGGCTGTGTCGGCCCCGGCGCGGGGAGGCGAGACAAAGGAGGAACGGCCGCTTTGATCTCCGATTCTCGATGCGGCGGATCGGCGGAGAGTTGTTCCGCCAGCGGCGCCGACGTCTCCGCGCGGCGCCCCCGGCTTGATGATCGGAGCCAGCGCCTTCGCCACGCCAATCGGCTTCTGGTAGCGCCGCTCCGGGCCCTTCGCCATCATCTTGGCCACGACGGCCGCCAGCTCCGCCGGCGCCTCCGCCCGCATCTGGCTCAGAGGCGTCGCCTCCGTCGATTCGTGCGCTTTCAGGATCTCGAAATGGCTCCGCCCCGTGAACGGCGGGGCGCCGGTCAGCAGGAAGTACAGCGTACACCCGAGGCTGTAGATGTCGGCCCGAATGTCGGCGCTCGCCGCGTCCCGGGCCTGCTCCGGGGCCATGTAGGCCGGCGTGCCCATCATGGCCCCCGCTCCGGTCAGGTCCGCGACCGCCTCGCCCTCCCGCTGCGCCTTGGCCAGCCCGAAGTCGAGGATTTTGACGACGTGTCTCTTCCCCTGCCGGGACAGGATCAGATTGTGAGGCTTGATGTCGCGATGGACCATCTGGTGTTTGTGGGCGTGCTGCAAGCCCAGCGCCGCTTGGGAGATGTAATCGCAGGCGTCCGGTATCGGCAGCGGCCCCTGCCGCCGCACCACCTTGGCCAGGTCCTCTCCATCAACGTATTCCATCGCAAATATAACGGATTCGCCGGCCTGCACGGCGCTGTACGCCTTGACCACATGGTTATGGTTGAGCATCGCGGCCGCGCGGATTTCGCGGAGAAAGCGCTCCTCCACCCCCGGCCTGTCGAGCAGCGCCTTGTTGACGACCTTGAGCACCTCGCGCCGGTCCATCAGCACGTTCTTCGCCAGGTAGACGACGCCCATGCCGCCGCGGCCCAGCTCTTCCAAGACCTCGTAGCCAGGAACCTGGATCGCTGCTCCGGGCGCCGGCGCGACCCGGCTCGCCGCGTCCGGCGCCGGCTGCGGCGGCTTGGTCACGGACAGCGTTTCGCCCAACTCTGACCCCAGCGCGTGGATCAGCGTGGCGGGCATCATTTCGCGCTCCAGCCAGACCGCATCCAACTCCGGGAACCGGCGCCGATATTCCGCCGATTGGATCGCTTCGCCGCGCCGTCGGCGGTGGGAGACTTCGAGCCGCACGAGTTCCTTCAGCAGCGCGAGCCGCTCGGCGGCCGCGGCCCCGCGCAGGTGCTCCTCGATGATCGGCGCCTGTCCGGCCTTCAAGGCCGCGTCGAAGCGCTGGCCGACCTCAGAGGCCCACGCATCCGCGGACGGGGAAGGCGACGGGCTGGAATGGGAGGGCGCGTGCGATTCGGTGGTGTTCAGGGAAGGCTTCAAAGGCGGCGTGGACATGACGCAACTCAACAGCCACTGGCGTCTCCGTTTGGGGCGAGCGGGGCTAATGCCCACCGCTCGCCCCAAACGGAAACGCCACCCGGAAACGTCTTTGTTCAAGGTCGGGCGAGCTTGGTTTCAAGCTCGGCCGCGATGGTCCCGATGACGGAGCGCAGCGAGCTTCCCGAGCCGTCGTCGCGCCTTTTCGCCTGCTGGAGCCGACTGCCGAAGGCGCAGGTCGTTGGTGTCGAGCTTGCGGACGCCGTTGTCCTTGGACCACTCGGCCGCGGCGCGACGGCCGAGGGCGTTCAAGGCGGCCCGGAGTTCGTCGCGGGTCTTTTCCGCGCGAACGCTGCCGAGAAGGTCCTGGGACTGCGTGGTCCAACCCGTGGAAAATAAATTGCCGTTGTAGAACTGCGTGACCCAGGACCAGTAGTCGTCCCACGACTCCCGCGACTGGTTGACGGCGTCCCGATCATATTCGGGCCGAAAGTCCTCCTTCTTGGGGACGTACCAGTCCCTGGCTTTGGCAAGAGTGGGTGGATCTTTCGGCGCCGAGGCGCCCGTCGGCGGGACGGCGGAGACGGGAGACGCGGAAGGCGTTGCGGAGGACGGCGGCTCCTTCGGCTTGCCGGAACATCCCGAGAGGGCCATCGTCCCGACGGCGACGGCGACGGCGATCCAACCGCCGCGTACCGTGTCCCGCGTCGTGGAACTCGGCGCGGCGGTCACGGCTCTGTCTCCGTTGCCAGGGGCGGGCGACGCCTTCGCTTCCCGATCGGGAGGATTCGGACATTCAAAGGCGCGGGGATTCATGCCCCCATTTGTAACACGGCCGGGTGTGATCTACAACGAGAAATGGCGCAGCGCCACCGCCGTCGCGGACGGGCGAGCGTTCTCCCTCTATAATGCACCGCATCGCCCGCTGCCTCTCTTACAGGAGCCGAGATAATGCCCGAGATGACTCCCTTGCAGTCCCTGGTGGCCTGCGGCACGAAACTATGGCTCGATTCCGTCGATCCCAAGGCAGTCACCGCCAACCGCGCCTTCGGGGCGACCGGCGCCACGTCCAACCCGATCATCATCGGCGACCTCATCAAGACCGGCCGTTTCGACGAGCCGCTCACCGCCTTCCTCAAGGAGGGGCTGGACGACGAGGCGCTCGCTTGGCGGCTGACCGACATGCTGGTCCGCCAGGCCCAGGAGGTCTTTCTGCCCGTCTGGGAATCCACGAAGGGCGACGACGGTTACGTCAGCTTCGAGCTGGACCCGCTGCTGGAGGACGTGAAGCAGACGATGCCGGTGGAGGAGCGGACCAAGCGCTACATCGCCTTGGGCAAGGAGTGGAGCCGCGGCCACAAGAACCGCATGATCAAGGTGCCGGCCACGCCGGCCGGCCTCGGCGCCCTGGAAGAGATGTGCGCGGCCGGCATCACGCTCAACGTCACCCTGATCTTTTCGGAGCGGCAGTACAAGATCGCCCGCGACGCCATCTGGCGCAGGGCGCAGCGGCGGCGGTCGCTGGACGCCTTGAAGTCGGTCTACAGCATCTTCGTCAGCCGGCTGGACGTGTACACCGAGAAGCACGTCCCGACGCTGTCGCCGGCCGCCCAGGGCCAGGTCGGCATCGTCAACGCCAAGCACATCTGGCGGCTCAACCAGCAGTTCTGGGCCGACAAGCGGCTGCCGATCAAGCAGGAGATGATTTTCGCCAGCACCGGCACGAAGAAGCCGGAAGATCCGCCGTGGAAGTACGTCGAGGCCTTCGCCGGCTCCGACATCGAAACCAACCCGCCGGCCACCAACGACGTCGTGCAGAAGTCCGGTCGGCGCTTCACGCGCCAGGTCGATCAGCTGCCGTCCAAGGCGGTCCTGGACGAAATCGACGCCAAGGTGGACATGAAAAAGCTGGAAGAGACGCTGATGGACGAGGGCCTGTCCAAGTTCGCGGATCCGCAGCATGGGCTGCTCAAACTGATCGCGTCGAAGCGCCAGCAGCTGGGCAAGGGGAAGTGACCCTCGGACTGATGAATGATGAATTGCCCTCGTTCCCAAGCTCCGCTTGGGAACGGACTGCCGCGAAGCTCCGCTTCGCGTCTGGCTCCCGTGCGGGACGCGAAGCGGAGCTTCGCCGAACGGCGTTCCCAAGCAGAGCTTGGGAACGAGGAGAAGGATGAACGATGAACGATGAACGATGAACGATGAATTCGCTTAATTCATCATTCATCATTCATCGTTCATCATTTCTAAAGCGGCGGCCACTCGTGGTCCAGCCCTTCCTGCTCGATCTGCCGCACCTGGCCCTCGGTCAGGCCGAAGCGTTCGGCGATGAGGCGGCGCGAGCGGGCCACGCCAACGTCCTGGTCCTGCGTTTCCACCAGGGCCAGGAAGATCTCCTTGCGCCGGGCCTCGGGCGGCGCCTCTTCCACACGGTGCGGAGACATAACGGGTTCCTTTCGATGCTCGGCGGTGGTCGATTCTCACCGCATCCACACCGGCAATTGTATCACGGCGAACGATTCGGTCTTGAGAAATCCGGGAATTTCCCAAGGACGGCCCCGTGAATCGGCCGCACGAACGGACGGCGGTCGGCCCGCCCCTCTTGCGGCGGCTCGCGCCCCCGCCTTACAATACCGACGCCTTCCGGCGAAGGGCGAGGCCCGGAGGCGAAGGGAGGCGGGATGGAGCAGCGGGCGGCCCGGAGTCCCCTGAGCGGCGAGGAGTGGCGGCGCATCGCCGCGCTGGCCGATCGCCTGGAAGAGGCCTGGCGCGCCGACCGGCCGGTCGCGCTGGAGATCCTGCTGCCGCCGCCGGACGACCCGCTGCGCGCCGCCTCCCTGCGCGAGCTGGTCAAGACCGACCTGGAAATCCGCTACCGCCGCGGCCTGAGCGCGACCCTCGACGAGTACTTGACCCAGTTCCCCGAGCTGGCCGCCGGCCCCGACGACGCCCTGGCCGAGCTGCTCTACGAGGAGTACCGCGTCCGCCAGCGCTTCGGCGACCGGCCGCCGCTGGAGTCCTACCAGGCTCGCTTCCCCCGACTGTACGACGCCCTCCTCCGCCTGGTCCAGGAAAACCCCGTGCCCACCCAGGCCGGGCCGGCCCCGACGCCCGCCGCGCCGGTCGGCGTGTCCGTGAGCGGGGACTTCATGGAAAGCAACCGTCTGCTGCCCATCGGCGGCGGCTACGTCCTGGAAAGCCTCCTCGGCCGCGGCGGCTTCGGCGAAGTCTGGCGCGCCCGCGCCCCGGCGGCGTCCTCGTCGCCGTCAAAATCATCCGCCGACCCGCCGACCACGAAGAGCGCATCCGCGAGGAACGCGCCCTCGAAGTCGTCAAACAGCTGCACCACCACTTCCTCGCCCGGACGCACCAGTACCATTCCGATAAAGAAAGTCTTTTTATCGTGATGGAGTTGGCCGATTGCAGCCTGCGCGACCGGCTGCGCGAGGCGAAGAAGGCCGGCCAGGGCGGCTTGCCGATCGAGGAGCTGGCGCCGCTGTTCCGCGAGGCCGCCGAGGCGCTGGACTACCTGCACGGCAAGGGGGCGCTGCACCGCGACATCAAGCCGGACAACATCCTGCTGTTGGAGGGCCACGTCCGGCTGGCGGACTTCGGCCTGGCCCGCTTGCAGGAGCAGCAGATGATGTCGGTGAGCGGGTCGGGCACCTTCGCCTACATGGCCCCGGAGGTGTGGGGCGGCCACGCCAACGCCATGAGCGATCAGTACAGCCTGGCCTACTCCTAC
Source organism: uncultured Planctomycetaceae bacterium (assembly GCA_963771935.1). Lineage (GTDB taxonomy): Bacteria > Planctomycetota > Planctomycetia > Gemmatales > Gemmataceae > UBA4732. The sequence goes on from CAVYVK010000011.1 coordinate 2,010,370, forward strand.
GCGGAGCTGCGCCTGGGGCGCCGGCCGTTCACTCACACCGATTTCGCCAGTCTGATGTTCGACCACATGCAGCGCGATCCCGACCTTGCGCCGATGCTGGAGGCCGAGCAGCGGGTGGTGTTGCAGGCGCTGGCCAAGACGCCGGATCGCCGTTTCCCGACCTGCGTCGATTTCGCGCGGCGCTGGAGCGGCTGGTGCGGGACGCCGTCGATTCGGCTACACAACGACCCGATCCGGTCGCCCTCATGCGGGAAACACTGGCGCCGGCGCCAGGGTCGCGGCCGACGGCGCCGCCGAAGGAGGCGGCGCCGCCGGAGCCGGTCTCCACACCGGGCGAGGACGACGAGTCGGAAACCCGGGCGCTTCCCTCCCTCGTGCCCAATCGCCTGGCGCCGCGATCCGCGACCGGCGAAGGGCCGGCGGCGCAAACGGCCCCCCTCCCGCCGCCGATCCTCAAGCGTCCGGCCCCTCGCCGTCCCTGGGCCGGGTTCCTGGCGTTTCTCGCCGTCGTCGTCCTCGTCGTGGGGGGCTTCGCCGCCTGGCTGATCTTCTTCAGCGGCGGGGCGTCGGCCACGCCGGCGTCGATCGCGCTGATCGCGATCGATCCGGCGCCGCTGACCCTGCACCCCGGCGAAAAAAAGACGATCCGCTTCCAGGTCGAGCGGAAGAATTGCCCCGATCCCGTCGCCCTGACGGCGACGGCCCCGCCGCGCATCCTCGTTCGGGACGCGACGATCCCCGCCGGCGCCGACGCCGTCGAGGTGGAGGTCGAGGCGGCGCCGGATGCGGACAAGGGAGAGGGCAAGATTCACTTTCACGTCGCCGCCGGCCGTCTCGGCGGCGACGCCGACCTGGACGTCTCCATTCTCGGCCGAACCGTCGCCTTCCTGCCGCCCGGCTTTCGGTCGGTGGGTGAGGAGAACGGCGGTTTCTATCCCGCGATTGTCGCCGACCGGGGGGAGCGCCGACGGAGTTCGTGCTGCTCCGGCAGCGGGGGCCAGACGAACCGCCGCCGTTTTACATCATGAAAACGAAGGCGCCCATCGCCCTGGCGGCGGCGCTGGGCGCGGCGGACCTCAAGCCGGGCGACTCCCAGCTGCCGGCGCTGGGCCTGACGGCCGCCCAGGCGCGGGAGCTGGCGAACCAGCTGGCGCCGGGACTGGGGCACCTGCCGACGAAGGAGCAATGGGATCGGGCGGCCGGCTTCGCGCGGCGTGAATGGCCGGCGCCGCATGACGCCGCCGTCAAGCGGATCGACGAAGGCCCCCTGCCGGTGAACGACCCGGCCGACGGCGACGTGACGCCGGAGGGCGTGCGCGACCTGTTCGGCAACGGCACGGAGTTCACGCGCGATCTGCTCAAGGAGGGGACGGTCCCGCCGGCTGTTCCGAAGCCGGACAGTCTGGTCGTGCTGCGCGGCTGGTCGTTCGCGGCGCCGCGGGCGATGACGTATGACGATCTGCAATATCAGCAAACCATGCCGCAGGTGCAGTACGAGCACGCGAAAAGCCCGTACACCGGGTTCCGCGTGGTGATCGAGCCGCCGGTTGCTGACTCGGGGCGCTGACGCGACCCCGCTCGCCATGAACGGGACGACCATGGACCCGACGCCGCGGAGCGTGAACGCGACTTCGCCCAGCCTGCTGGCGCGGGTGCAGGCCAACCAGCCGGGATCGTGGGAGCGCCTGGTGGACCTGTACGCTCCCCTCGTCTACCATTGGTGTCGGCGAAGTGCGCTGTCGCCGGAGGACGCGGCCGACGTGTTCCAGGAGGTGTTCCGGTCGGTGGCCGAACACATCGCCGGCTTCCGCCGCGACCGGGCCGGCGCCAGCTTCCGCGGCTGGCTGCGCACCATCACCCGCAACAAGATCCACGACCATTTTCGCCGTCAGCAAGGCCGGGCGCAAGCGGCCGGCGGCACCGACGCCCAGCTGCGGATGCTGGCCGTACCGGAGGCGCCGGAGGAAGAGGATGCGCAGGAGGCGGGGCTGCTCCATCAGCAGGTACGGCGGGCCGTCGAGATGCTCCAGGGCGAATTTGAGCCGCGCACCTGGCAGGCGTTCTGGAAGGTCCAGATTGAGGGGCAATCCACCACCGACGTGGGGGCCGAACTGGCCATGACGGCTGCGGCCGTCCGCAAGGCGAAGCTGCGCGTGCTGCGACGGCTGCGCGAGGAGCTGGGCGATCTGCTGGAATAAAAAGGCTAGGGCACGGCTTTGCCCGCCAACCCTTAAGACGCGGCGTCGGAATCCCTTCTTGATGCGCTGGCGTCGAATCAACGACCGTCCGGGCCTGATTCCATCGGCGTTCCGCCTGTCACTCGTCGGCGTTCATCGCCGGCGTATTTCCGCTCCCTTTCCCCTGCCCAGACGCCTCTCCCGCGCGGTACACTCAACCGCCCCCACCTCCAGAACGTCGAGGCGCCCCATGGTCTACCGCCCGCCCGCCGAACCTCACCCGCGGCCATGCCGTGCCTTCAGCCTTCCGCCAGGCGGCCGCCGGGCCTTGGCGGGTGGCGGGAGAGTCGCAAAGGATTGCCGGGAAAAAACATGCGCCCGCCAAGCACGCCCGCCAACGGCCCCTTGGCGGGCCAAGTCGTGGGACGCGCCGCCGTTCCAGGTTACAGGCCCACTCCATGACGCGACCGGGAAGAAGCGATGATCGTCTGCGAATGCCCCAATGAACATCTGTTGAAAGCCTACCTCGCCGGCCGCCTCGACCGCCCGACGCACGAGGCCGTCGATGAGCATCTGGACGCCTGCACTCTTTGCCAATCCACCACGGACGCGCTGGAGGCGGCCGTCGATTCGTCCTTCCCCGGATTGACGCCGCCGCCCGGCCCAACGCGGTCCTTCGACCCCTCCTTGCTTGCGCTCGTGGAGCGCGTCAAGGCGTTCGGCGCCGGCCTGTCACCCGCCAACGGCGCCGCGGGGCCGGCCGTGGGGACGGTCCTCGGCAATTACCTCCTGCTGGAGGCGCTGGGCGAAGGCGGCATGGGTCGGGTCTTCACGGCGCGGCACCGCCTCATGAAACGGCTGGTCGCCGTCAAGGTGCTGGCGCCGGAGCTGTTCCGCTCGGCGGGGGCGCGGGCGCGGTTCCGGCGTGAGGTGGAGGCCGCCGCCCGGCTGATGCACCCCCACGTCGTCGCCGCCTACGACGCAGGCGAGGCCGACGGCCGCGACTTCCTTGTCATGGAGTATGTCGAGGGGCCGAATCTCTCGGAACGGGTCAAGCGCGACGGGCCGTTGCCGGTCGATAGGGCGCTGGCGTTCATCGGCCAGGCGGCGCGCGGCCTGGCCTACGCCCACGCCGCCGGCGTCGTCCATCGGGACGTGAAGCCGGCCAACCTGCTCGTGGACGCGGCCGGCGTGGTCAAGGTGCTGGACATGGGCCTGGCCCGGCTGCCGTTGACCGGCGACGCGGCCGCCGACCCCGGCCTGACCTCGACCGGGGTGGTCATGGGCACGGCCGCGTTCATGGCGCCGGAGCAGGCGGCCGACACGCGCCGGGCCGACGAGCGCTCCGACGTGTACAGCCTCGGCTGCTGTCTCTACTACCTGCTGACCGGCCGGCCGCCCTACGACGGCTGCACGCCGATGGAGGTGCTGTTCGCCCATCGGGAACAGCCGATCCCGAATCTCCGCGACGCCCGCCCGGATTGTCCGGTCGCGGTAAACGCCTTGTTCCGCGCGATGGCGTCCAAGCGGCCGGAGGACCGGCCGGCGTCGATGACCGCGGTGCTGACGCGACTCGACGCCCTGGCGCTGAAGCCGGCCCGTCGCCGCCGCCGGATATGGCCGTGGCTGGCCGCCGCCTGTCTGCTGATGACAGCGGCGGCGCTCGTTGCGTGGCCGTGGCTGCGGCCCGCTCCCATCGCTCCCACGCCGACTCCGCCGCCCGTGGCCGTCGTCCCTGACGTGCCGACGCCGGCGCCGGTCGATTCGCCGACCCCGCCCGCGCCGCCCGCCCGGCCAAAGGTGCCGAGCGTCGCAACGGTTCGCATCGCGGCCGGCGCCTTCCGGATGGGTTCGCCGGACACGGACCCCGCCGCCTTCGAGGAGGAGAAGCCGCAGCACAAGGTAACCATTTCGCATCCCTTTTTCCTTGCGAAAACCAAGGTGACGCAGGCGCTCTTCCAGGAAGTGATGGGCAAGAATCCCAGTGCCTTCAGCGCCGATGGCGCCTTCCGCGATAAGGTGCGGGGCGTCGATACATCCAACCATCCCGTCGATTCAGTTCGCTGGCTCGACGCCGTCCGCTTCTGCATCCAGCTAAGCGAGCGCGACGGGTTGACGCCGTACTACCGAATCGAGAGCGAGAGGGTGGTCGTGACCGGCGGCGACGGCTGGCGGCTGCCGACCGAGGCGGAATGGGAATACGCCAGTCGCGCCGGCCAGGAACGCGCTGGTCGTTCGGCGACGACGCGGCCGATCTGGGTGATTACGCCTGGTTCGCGGACAATTCCGGCGGCGCCACGCATCCCGTCGGCCGGAAGAAGCCGAACGTCTGGGGCCTGTATGACATGTACGGCGACGTGCCGGAATGGTGCTGGGACCGCTACGCGCGGGATTACTACAAGAAGACTCCGGCCAGCGATCCGGACGGCGACCACACGGCCGAGGCCCGCGTCTACCGCGGCGGCGGCTGGAACGACCTCTCCGGCCAGACGCGCTCGGCCTCGCGCCAGGAACTCGGCGCCGCCTACGGCGTGGCCCTCACTCACGTTGGGTTCCGCGTGGCCCGCAACGCCGAGCCGTGACTTCCTTTGCCATGCCGTCCGAAAATCGTGGGACGCGCCCGCGTTCTAGAAAGCGACGGATAGGCATTGTTTGGCAAGGGGTCTTCGCCCCGGAGGGGCGGGGGTGAATAGCCAGGGGTGAAACCCCTGGAGAGAGGATCGGCCCGAACCCCGTTTTAGCCCCGGAGGGGCGGGGGTGAATAGCCAGGGGTGAAACCCCTGGAGAGAGGGACGGCCCGAACCCCCGTTTTAGCCCCGGAGGGGCGGCGGTGAGCCGGACCACCGCCCCTCCGGGGCTGATGCGACGACCGACGGTTCGGTCGTCGCTCCAGGGGTTTCACCCCTGGCTATTCACCGCCGCCCCTCCGGGGCGAAGACCCCTTGCCAAACATAGCCTAGAGACCGTCACGTTCTCCCATCCTCCGACCGAGGGATCCGATCATGCGACGTTTCAGAACGCTCAAGTTGCTGGCATCGTTCACCCTGCTGGGTGCGCTCGCCGGCGCCATTGTCTCCGTCCGCGGCGGCGAAGATGCGAAGCCCGACGACAAGGCCGCGATCAAGCTGCCGGGCCAGGCGAGCCGCGGCGTCCTCAGCGGCGACCACTTCTACACCGTGGCCGACGGCCAGCTGGTGTACACGGACCTGAAACAGAGGACGGCGACGACAATGTCGGAGTGCTACCGGCTGTACCCCAAACTCGCCCCCTTTGTGGACGTGGCGGACGGCAAGGCGTGCGTCGCCTCTGACGGCGGCCTGCATATTGTCGATCTGAAGAGCGGCCAAATCCTGCATTCCGCGGACTACAAGGGCGAGGTCCACGGCCTCGGCTTCGCCGGTGACAACCGCGTCTTTATCCTCGACCATGCGGACGTCGTGATCCTCGATGTCGCCGGCGGCGAGACCGTGCAGACCATCCCGATCCTGAAAGAGGGACCGAACAGGGCGAAGGGGGCGGCCCCTCTTTCGGTGTATCAAAAGGTCGGCAAACTCCTTTATGTGGCCGACTCCCACGGCATGACCCTCAAGGTCGTGGACCTGGACGCCGGCAAGGTCGTTGACGAGATGCGCTTCGGGTACTCCTGGCTGAGCGGCTTGCACGTCGTCGGCGACAAGGCGTTCGTGCGCACCATCAACCTGAGTTACGGGATCAACAATCCACAATTCGGCTTCTTCGATCTGACCACGAAGAAATACACCGACCTGAAGCACCCGGACGCCAGGTTCTCGGATCGCATCCCGGATAATTTGTTCGACCACGTGACGCTGGTCGCCGGCCCCGACGGCGGGGCGTGCCTGGAATGGAAAGCGAGGGTCTACCAGTTCGACGGCGACGGTAAGCAGGTCGGCGAGACGCCGCTGGACAAGGACGACGACGGCCGCCTCGTCGGCGTCTGGAACGGCCGGGCGCTGACGGCGGGCAAGGATGCGCTGCGTCTGACGCCGCTCGCCAAGGCGACGGTGAAGGGCGACTGAGTTCCCTGTTTAGCCGCGACCCGGAGGGGAGCGCATCTCCCCGCGCTCCCCTTCGGGTCGCGGCTAACCAAAGCGATTCCCGGCCCGCCGTAAGCGTGGATGGTTCCGGCCGCCCGTCGCCCGCTGGTGTACAATATCCTTGCCTACCGTATTCCAGAGGCGGACTCCAAACCTGCCCCACGTTTCCTGAGGAGCCGAGTCATGAACTGCCAGGCCCGTCATTACCACGGTCAGAATCCGACGAACGTCTCCCGCCGCTGGTTCTTCCGCGATTGCGCCGTGGGACTCGGCAGCCTTGCCCTGGCCCAGCTACTGGGTCCGGCCGCCCGCGCCGAGGCCGGCGGCGACCTGCTGGCCCCCAAGGCGCCGCCGCAGCCGGCGAAGGCCAAACGCGTCGTCTACCTGTTCATGGCCGGGGCGCCGAGTCACCTGGAACTGTTCGACTACAAACCGCAGCTGGCGAAGTTCGACGGCACGCTCCCGCCGCCTGAGCTGATCCAGGGCTACCGCGCCGCCTTCATCAGCCCCAACTCCAAGCTGCTCGGCCCCCGCTTCAAGTTCGCCAAATACGGTCAATGCGGAACGGAATTGTCCGAATTACTGCCCCGTCTGGCGGAGGTCGTGGACGACGTGGCCGTCGTCAAGTCGATGGCCACCGACGCCTTCAACCACGCCCCGGCGCAAATCATGATGAACACTGGCTCGACCCTGTTCGGCCGGCCCAGCTTTGGCGCCTGGACGCTGTACGGCCTGGGCAGCGAGTCGCGCGACCTGCCGGCGTTCGTCGTGTTCAGCTCCGGCAAGAAGGGGCCGAGCGGCGGCAATTCGAACTGGGGCAGCGGCTTTTTGCCCACCGTCTACAACGGCACGATCTTCCGCACGGGCGGCGACCCGGTGCTGTACCTGTCCAACCCGCAGGGCGTCGATGCGGCCGTGCAGCGCGACACGCTCGACGCGGTCGAAGCGCTCAACCACCATCGGCTCGACGCGGTCGGCGACCCGGAGATTGCGACGCGCATCAACTCGTTCGAGATGGCCTACCGGATGCAGGCCAGCGCCCCGGATCTGATGGACCTGTCGAAGGAACCGCAGTCGGTGCTGGACATGTACGGGGCGGAGCCGGGCAAGGCGTCGTTCGCCAACAATTGCCTTCTGGCAAGGCGGCTATTGGAGCGCGGCGTCCGTTTCGTGCAGCTGTTCCACGAAGCATGGGACCAGCACGGCAACCTCAAGGCCGACCTGACGAAGAACTGTCACGACTGCGATCGGCCGTCGGCGGCGCTGGTGAAGGACCTGAAACAGCGGGGAATGCTGGACGACACGCTGGTGATCTGGGGCGGCGAGTTCGGCCGGACGCCGATGGTGGAGGGCGGCGGCAGCGACGGCCGCGACCACCATCCCAACGCCTTCACCTACTGGCTGGCCGGCGGCGGCGTCAAGCCGGGCCTGACGCTGGGCGCGTCGGACGAGTTCGGCTTCAATGCGGTGGAGGACCGCGTCCACGTTCACGACCTGCACGCGACGCTGCTGTACCTGCTGGGGTTCGACCACACGAAGCTGACGTACCGCTTCCAGGGACGCGACTTTCGGCTGACGGACGTGAGCGGCGAGGTGGTCACGAAGCTGCTGGCGTGACGGATGGCATTTCGGCCGGGCGCCGTTTTTCCAATGCGCTCACAGGAGACCCATAATGCGGACAAAGGGCGCGGCGGCCTTCTGCCTCTTCCTTGCGGTCGTGCCACCGACCAGCGGGGTTATGGCGCGCTTAAGCGCGAGCGTCGCGGCGGATACCGGCTCGGCCTTCAGCGAAGACGAGGCCAAGGCCCTCGTGGATTTCCACAACGACAAGCGCAAAGAGGTGAACGTGCCGCCGGTCGCATGGTCGAAGGATCTCGCTGCGTTTGCGCAGGAGTGGGCCGACCACGTGGCGGAGACCGGCAAAGTGGAACACCGGCCGCGCGACGGCGATTTCAAGCAGAAATATGGCGAGAACATGGCGTGGGGGACAGGCGATTTCGGCGTGGCGGACGCGGCCGCCCTGTGGTACGCGGAGAAGAAGGCGTACGACGCCGGGAAGCAAAGGATCCCCGAAGACCTCCAGGCCATCGGCCACTACACGCAAATGGTCTGGAAGACCACGACGAAGATTGGCGCCGGCAAGGCGGTCGTGAAGAAGGGCGACCTAAAAGGCTATACGGTCGTCGTCTGCAACTACGACCCGCCCGGCAACCTCATCGGCGAGAAGCCCTACTGAGCCGCCGAGGCCGGCCCGCCCTGCTGGGATGAGGCGAGGATAGCGATGAAGTCCGTGCGGATCGGCAACGGCTGCGGCTTCTGGGGCGACAACCTCGACGCGCCCGTCGTCCTCGCCGAAAAAGGCGGTCTGCATTATCTCACGCTCGAATACCTCGCCGAACTCACCATGTCCATCCTCGCGCTGCAAAAGCAGCGCGACCCGACCGCCGGATACGCCTCCGACTTCCTCGACGTGCTGGCGCGCCTCGCACCCTTCCTCAAGAACCAGACCGATCTCAAAATCGTCACCAACGCCGGCGGCATGAACCCGGCCGGGTGCGCCGCCCGCGCTCGGGACATTTTGACCAAGGCCGGCTTGACGGATCGGCGCATCGCCGTCGTGACCGGCGACGACCTCATGCCGCGTCTGGACGCGCTGATGCAAGGCGGCTGGCCCTTCGCCAACCTCGACACCGGCGAACCGCTGGCCGCCGTCCGGCCGCGCGTGGTCAGCGCCAACGCCTATCTCGGCGCCCGGCCGTTGGCCGAAGCGCTGCGCCTCGGCGCCTCGATCGTGATCGCCGGGCGCGTCGCCGACGCCTCGCTGACGCTGGGGCCGGCCGTGCATGAGTTCGGCTGGGCCTGGGACGATTGGGATCGCCTCGCCGGCGCGACCGTGGCCGGCCACCTGATCGAATGCGGCGCCCAGGCCACCGGCGGATTGTGGTGCAACTGGCAGGAAGCCGCCGACCTCGCCGATGTCGGCTACCCGATTGCGGAGATGAGCGAGGACGCTTCTTTTCTTCTCACCAAGCCGCCGGGCACGGGCGGCGCGGTCAACCGCGAAACCGTGGCGGAGCAGCTGCTCTACGAGGTCGGCGATCCGGCGGCGTATCTGACTCCGGACGTGATCGCCGATTTTACGAGCGTCCATCTCACCGAGCGCGGCCGCGATAGGGTCCACGTTGGCGGCGGCCGCGGCAAGCCGGCTACGGATACGTACAAGGTTTCCATCGCCTACCGCGACGGCTGGGCCGCCAGCGGCACGCTCGTCGTTGCGGGGCCGGGGGCGGCGGCGAAGGCGCGGCGCTGCGGCGAGATCGTCCTGGAACGCCTCCGCCGAGCCGGGGCCGAATCGCAGCACTCCCATGTCGAGGTGATCGGCGCCGGCGCGTGCCTGCCGGCGCCGGCCTCGGTCGATGCGCCGGAGGTGGTGATGCGCGTTGCCGTGCGCGACGCCCGCCGTGCCGTGGTCGAGCGCTTCTCGAAGGAACTGGCGCCGCTGGTCACGTCCGGCCCCCCCGGCGTCACCGGCTACACCACTGGCCGGCCGGCCGTGCGCGAGGTCTTCGCCTACTGGCCGTCGCTGGTCCCGAAGGATGCGATCCGTGCGGAAGTGCGGCTTCTCGGAGATTGACGCGCATCGGAGCCGCGACCGTGAGGGAGCGGGGCGAGGGCCTCCGCCGTCCCCCGCTCCCTGACGGTCGCGGCTCCGACGGGCGTCCTTGGACTCAGTAAGGAGGCGTGATTCATGGCGGACGGCGAGATCCAGCTGGCTGAGGTCGCGCACGGCCGCAGCGGCGACAAGGGCAATCACGCCAACGTCGCCGTCCTGGCCTACACGCCGACGGGATTTGCGTGGCTGCAGGATCACCTGACGGCCGACGTGGTGGGCCGCTACTTCGCGCTGCTGGGTCCGTCGCGCGTGGCGCGCTACGAGGCGCCGAATTTGCTCGGGTTAAATTTCGTTCTGTATGACGTGCTGGCCGGTGGCGCCAGCCGGTCGCTTCGCATCGACACGCAGGGCAAGACCCTGGCCCTCGCCCTGCTCCGAATGCAGCTGCCGCGACCGGAAAACCTGGACGCCATGATGCGCCCGAAGCCGGAGGGAATTGGATGAGCGACGATCTGGTTCTGTATGAAGCGAAGCCGCCCGCGGCCGTCCTGACTCTCAACCGCCCCGACCGCCGCAACGCCCTCAGCCGGTCGCTCATCGCCGCCCTCTCGGACGCCTTCGGCCGGGCGGCCGACGATTCCGCCGTCCGCTGCATCGTCCTTACCGGCGCCGGTAAGGCGTTTTGCGCCGGCATGGATCTCGCGGAGTTGCAGGAATCGTTGACTCCGCAAGAAGAAGATAGTCCCGTCTGGCAGGACGCGCTCCGCCTCGCCAGCCTCTATGAGCGCATTTACACCTCCGCCAAACCGACGATCGCGGCGGTCAATGGCGCCGCGGTGGCCGGCGGTGCGGGACTGGTTACGGTGTGCGATTTGGCCGTCGCCGTGCCGGAAGCGAAGTTCGGCTACCCGGAGGTGCGCCGCGGCCTGGTGGCCGCGATGGTGATGCCGCACCTGCTGCGTCACGTCGGCGAGCGGACGGCCCGCTATCTGCTCCTGACCGGCGAGGTGATCGGCGCCGAGGAGGCGCTGCGGACGGGGTTCCTCAACGCCCTGGCGCCCGCCGGCCGGCTGATGGAGACGGCCCTGGGATGGGCGCGGTCGCTGGCCGAGAGTGGGCCGAACGCCCTGGCGCGCACCAAGGATCTCTTGCATCGCTTTTCACGACAGGCGGTCGGGCTGGAAGAGGCGGCGCAGGCTAGCGCCGCCCCGCGCCTGACCGAGGAGTGCCGACAGGGTCTGGAAGCCTTTTTCGCCAAACGCCCTGCCCCGTGGGCGCCCGAATCCAATGCAGAAGTCGGAATGCGGAATGCAGAATGAAGACAACCCGGGTCTTCATTCCGCATTCCGCATTCCGACTTCTGCATTGGTCTTCGGCTCCGCTTCCTGTTCGCCGATCCAGAACTGGAGTTCCTCCACGTTCATGCGGGTCGATAGCTCGCAGCCATGTCTCCAGCCGCCGTCCTCCGGCGCCGCATGTTTCACCCGGGCCAGCAGCGTCCGCGGACCCGACGCCAACGATTCCACCACGAGAACCGTGTCCTCGGGCAGCCGGTCGTCCAGGTGCAGGGCGATCCCCCCCGTGGACACGTCGCGCACGGCGGCGAAGTCCTGGCGTTCCTCGCCCTCCCGACGGACGCGGGCGGTGCGATTGCTGATCGCGCGGGCGGTCGCGCGCCGGTCGATCCCCGGCCTCGGGTCCGCCAGCGCCTCCGCCTCCGTGACAATGGCGTACTCGATGCGGCCCTTGCCCATGCGCTTGGCGCCGTACATCAGCGCATCCACCCGCTGGATCATCAGGTCGATGTCCGCCAGGGGCCGAAGGAACGTCACGGCGCCGACGCTCAGCGTCACCGGCAGGCCTTCTTGCGCGCAATTCCCGGGCCAGATGCTCCTGCAAGCGCGCCAGCAGGGCCGTGGCGCCCTCCGTCCCCGTTTCCGGCAGCAGCAGCGCGAACTCGTCCCCGCCGAGTCGGGCCAGCACGTCCGCGTTGCGGAGGTGCAGCTGGATCGTATGCACCACGCTCCGCAGCGCCTCGTCGCCGGCCGCGTGGCCCCGGCGGTCGTTCAGCTGCTTGAAATTGTCGAGGTCGAAATAGGCCAGCGTCAACGGCCTCTCGGATCGGCGCGACCGCTCCGCCTCGGCCTCGGCCGTCTCATAAAACGTCCGGCCGTTCGCCGCCCCGGTCAGCGCGTCGGTGCGGGCCAGCAGCCGCTCCCGGACGATGCTGATGCGCAAGCGCGAAACCAGGCTGGACATCAGGGCCAGCGTCCCGAACCGAATGACCCCGTTCCACACCCGAACCGAGGGGGGCAACGCGGGGTTCTCGGCCCAATCGACCAGATGCCAGGCGACCGACCCTCCCAGGGAAAGCAGGATGCCGTCGGAGAAGCCGCCGCACCAGGCGCAGGCCGTCACCGGCAACAGATACAGAAGGCTCAAGGAAAGGTGGGAATCGGTCCCGCGGTCCAGCAGGGAGATCACGGCGACGCCGAGGCCGCAGGCGACGAAAAGGAGGACTCGCTGCAAGCCTTGGCAGGCGCCCGCCGTCGAGCCGCCGTTACGATCCGTCGGCAGTCGAGGCCGACTATGCTGGGAGGGCCGCTTGGAGGTCGCAGGCGAGGATGATGTCATGGTCCAGTTCCAGATCGGGGCCCAGCCGTTCCCGTGAGGGCGAAGCTTTCGGTCCCTGGCGAAGTCTAGCTCACGAACGGCGGCTGCATCGCCCGCCGCCGCCCGGTTGGGAGCGGCGGCGCCGGCGCGTCACCGGAAGGAGGGGCGGACGAAGGTCAATCCGGGTGAATGAGGACAGTCATCGGCTTGTTTCCCAGGAGCGTTTCCAACTCCCCGTTGTCCAGTTCGCGCTTGAACACGCAACCGACGGCCCATCGGCTGGGGCCGGCCTCGCGCACCCACACCACCTTGGCGTAAAGCGTCCCCGCGCCGACTGTCTTGTCCGGGCACCTCGAGGGCGAGGACGGAGCCTGGCTCGAAGCGGCGCGCCAGCCGAAGCCGCACGCCCGTCCCGGAGATGTCCTGGATCACGGCGGCCCAGGAGTTGGGGCCGGACTGGAGCGGCCGGCACGTGGCGGCCAGGTCGGCCGGGAAGCGAAAGGCCCGGCGGCGTTCCGAGCCGGATAGGGTCGGCGCCGCGTCCGGCGCCGCCGTCGGGAGGAGGGGCGCGGCAGGCAGGCGCAGAGAGTCCATGAATTCCCGGCACGAGGCCTGCCGCTTCTCGGGGCAGGCGTCGAGGGCCTTGCATATCGCGTCGTTCACCTGCGCGGAAAGGGTCGGAACGAGGCGGCACGGCGGGAAGAAGTCGTTTTGGATCTTCTTTCGCAGGATCTGGAGATTGCGCTTCCCCTGGAACGGTACCACGCCGGTCACGGCGTGGTAGAGCGTCGCCCCCAGGCCGTAAATGTCGGCGGGGATCTCGGCCCGTTTGGCGTCCTCGAACTGCTCGGGGGCCACGAACGCGATCGTCCCCAGGCAGGTTCGCGTCCGGGTCAGCGGTTCCCCGTTATTGAGGCCCTTGATTAAGCCGAGGTCGGAGAGCTTGGCCTCGCCGTCGCGGGACAGCAGGACGTTCTCGGTCTTGACGTCGCGGTGAATCATCTGGAGCTGGTGGGCCGCGTAAAGCCCGTCGGCGACCTGGAGAATGATGCGGACGGCTTCGGCCTCAGGCAGCGCCCCTGGCGTTTGATCCGGCGGCCGAGGTTCTCGCCGTCGATCAGCTCCATGACCAGATAGGGGCGTCCGTTCTCCTGTCCGAAGTCCCAGACTTGGATGATATTGGGATGGCGCAGGCGGGCCGCGGCGGCGTATTCTTGCTCGAATCGTTTCACGAGGATGGGGTTGGACGCGAAGCGGGGTTCCATCACCTTGATCGCGACCACTTGACCCGTTTCGCGGCGGCGCCCTCGGTACACAGTGGCCATGCCGCCCTTGCCGACGATTTCCAGGATCTCGTAGGGTCCCATTTCCGGGCGAGTGTCGGGCATGGCACGCACCTTTGCGCCTCGGGCGGCGTCGAGGCATTCAGAATCCCGGCGCCTGGGAGCGGATCAATTCGACTCCCGAAACAACGATACGTCGCATTTTCACGGGGGTCAATAAATGCGCCCCCCAGGAGACGGCGGCAGCGGCGCACGGCCCCCGCCCTAAGGGACTCTATAGATCCTATGGGACAAACGGAGACGCTATCCGCGCCCTGCCGGCATCCGCTTTCCGGCGCATTCGCGGTACAATGGGCGGTCATGGCGGAGCAACTGTCCGGCGTCGTCGAGCGTGTCACCTTCCACAGCCCCGAGACGGGCTTCGCGGTGCTGCGCGTCCAGGCGCGCGGCCGGCGCGGCCTCGTGACCGTGGTGGGGACCGCGGCGTCGGTGACGGCCGGCGAGTACGTCGAGGCGGTAGGCAGCTGGGTGCAGGACCGCGAACACGGCGAGCAGTTCAAGGCTGACGAGCTGCGCTGCACGCCGCCGCAGACCGTCGAGGGCGTCGAAAAGTACCTCGGCTCCGGGCTGGTCAAGGGCATCGGCCCGCGGCTGGCGCGGGAGATCGTCAAGGTCTTCGGCGAACGCACCCTGGCGGTGATCGACGAAAGCCCGTCGTTCCTGCGGGAGGTCAAGGGCATCGGGCCGCGCCGCATCCAGCGCATCCGCGAGGGCTGGCGGCAGCACCAGGCCGTCCGCGCCATCATGGTCTTCCTCCAATCGCACGGCGTCGGCACGGCCCGCGCCGTCCGCATCTACAAAACCTACGGCGACCAGGCCGTCGAGACGGTGCGCGCCAACCCGTACCGACTGGCGACCGACATCTGGGGCGTCGGCTTCAAGACGGCCGACGACCTGGGCCGGCGCATGGGTTTCGACCCGCAATCGCCGCAGCGCGCCGCGCCGCGCTGCGCTTCCTGCTGCAACGGCTCGGCCAAGAGGGGCACGTCGGCTATCCCGAGCCGGCGCTGCTGGACCCGGCGCTGCTGAGGGAGAAAGCCGGCGTCAGCGACATCCCGGTCGAGGTGCTGGCGGCCGCCGTCGAGGCGGAGCGACAGGCCGGCGAGATCGTGCGCGAAACGGAGGCGGAGCCGCCGCTCCTGTATCTTAAGCCGATGTTCCTGGCCGAGCTGGGCGTCGCACGGGCGCTGCTGCGACTCCGTGAGGGCGACCATCCGCTGCCGCCGGCGCTGGATGGGGGTGCCGTGGTGCGGGCCGTCGAGGCGAAGATGGGCCTGGAGCTGGCGGCGGCCCAGCGCGACGCGATCGCCCAGGCGGCGCGCAGCAAGGTGCTGGTAGTGACGGGGGGCCCCGGCGTCGGTAAGACGACAATTGTGAGGGGGATTTTAGAGATCTTCTCCGGGCGCGGCCTGCGTTGCGGCTTGTGCGCCCGACAGGGCGGGCGGCGAAGCGGCTGACGGAGACGACCGGCCGCGAGGCGAAGACCATTCACCGACTGCTGGAGTTCGATCCGGCCCTGGGCGGATTCAAGCGCGACGCGGCCAACCCGCTTGACCTGGACCTGCTGGTGGTGGACGAGGCGTCGATGGTGGACGTGGCGCTGATGTACCAGCTGGCGCGATCCGTGCCGGGGCGGGCGTGCCTGGTGCTGGTCGGCGACGTGGATCAGCTGCCGTCGGTCGGGCCGGGCACGGTGCTGGCCGACGTCATCGCTTCCGGGGCCGTGCCGGTGGTGCGTCTGACGGAAGTGTTCCGCCAGGCCGGCCAGAGCTGGATCGTCCGCGCCGCCCATGCCGTGCGGCGCGGCGAGGCGCCAGAGTCGGCCGAGCCGGGCGGCGGAGATTTCTATTTCGTGGAGGCGGAAAACCCGCAGACGATCCTCGACCGCATCGTCACGATGGTCCGCGAGCGCATTCCGCGGCGGTTCGGCCTCGACCCCTTCCGCGACGTGCAGGTGCTGACGCCGATGAATCGGTCGGAGCTGGGGGCGCATGCGCTGAACGCCCGGCTTCAAGCGGTCCTCAATCCGCCGGGCGGCGCGGCGGAGATCGAGCGCTTCGGCTGGAAGTTCCGGGCCGGCGACAAGGTGCTGCAAACGCACAACAACTACCAAAAAGAAGTCTTCAACGGCGACGTGGGCCGCATCGCCTCGATCGACGCGGCCGAGCGCGAGGTCGTCGTGGACTTCGACGGGAAGACGGTAGCGTATGATTTCGGAGAATTGGACGAGCTGTCTCTTGCCTACGCGATGACGGTCCATAAAGCGCAGGGGTCCGAGTACCCCGCCGTGGTGCTGCCGCTGCACACCCAGCATTTCCTGATGCTCCAGCGCAACCTGCTCTACACTGGCCTGACGCGCGGCAAACGGCTGGTCGTGCTGGTCGGCAGCCGCCAGGCGCTGGAGATGGCGGTGCGGCGCCAGGAGACGGTTCGCCGCTGTTCACGGCTGCGCGAACGGCTCTCATCGGAGCCGCGACCGTAAGGGAGCGGTTTGGACCTAAACCGCTCCCTTACGGTCGCGGCTCTGAAAGGCCTTACCGCTGCGCCAGCGGCGCCGCCTTGCGGACCTCAGGACCGATGTAGCGCGAGCGCGGGCGGATGAGGCGGTTGTGCTCGTGCTGCTCGATGAAGTGGGCCGACCAACCCGTCACGCGGGCCATCACGAAGATCGGGGTGTACAGCGGGATCTCCAGACCGAGGGCGTAGTACAACCGGGCCGAGGGCCAGTCGAGATTAGGATACAGGTGCTTCTCGTCGGTGAGGATGCGCTCGATGATCTCGGCGGTTTCCTCCCAGTGGAGCACGCCGGCCGCCTCCGACGCCTTCCGGGCGAACGGTTTCAGGATGCCGGCGCGAACGTCTCCCGCCTTGTAGACGCGATGACCGAACCCCATGATCCGCTCCTTGCGGGCCAGGGACTGGCGCAGCCACGCCTCGGCCCGATCGGGACCGCCCACCGCTTCCAGGACCTCCATCACCTTCTCGTTGGCGCCTCCGTGCAGACGGACCTTTCAGAGCGCCGATGGCGGCTGTGATTGCCGAGTGCAGGTCGGCCAGCGTGGAACAGACGACGCGCGCGGCGAAGGTCGAGGCGTTGAACTCATGTTCGGCGTACAGGATGAGCGACACGTCCAGGGCGCGAACGTCGTCCGGCCGCGCCTCCCGGCCGCGCAGCATCCAGAGGAAGTTGGCCGCATGGCCCAGGTCGGGCCGCGCGGGGACCGTTTCCATGCCCCGGCTCAGTCGGTACTGGGCCGCCACGGCCACGGGGACCTGAGCCGTCAGCCTCTCGGCCTTGCGCACGCAGGCGTCGTGGGAGTCGTCCTCGGTTTCCGGGTCGTAGTGGGCCAGGACGCTGACGGAGGTTCGCAAGACATCCATGGGGGGGACGGCGGGCGGCAGGACGCGCAGCAGGTCGAGCAGGGGATGCGGCAGACTGCGGGCTGCGGCCACGCGCCGCTGGAAGGCGGCGAGCTGGAGGCGGTTCGGCAGTTCGCCGTGAAGCAGCAGGAAGGCTATTTCATCGAAGCTCGCGTTGTCCACCAGCTCGCCGACGGGATAGCCGCGGTAACGCAGACCACCTTCGATTGTGGACACGGCCGTCTCGCCAGCGACGACCCCCTCCAGGCCGGGGGAATAAATCGGCTCGCTCATGTCAACCTCCCTGTTCATCAGAGCCGCGACCGTGAGGGAGCGGTCTTCGCTCCCACCGCTCCCTCAGGGTCGCGGCTCTGACAACTCGTTGTCATCCAAAATAGGCCCGGTCGCGTGCTTCGTAGCCGGAGTAGCCGAGCAGATCGTACAGCTCGGCCCGCGTCAGCATCTCCGGCAGGCGGTCGCGCTGATGGCCCTTGTGCAGCAGGTCCGCCAGCGTGTCGTGGGCGGCGCGCAGGGCCGCGCGAAACGCCGTCAGCGGATACAGCACCAGGCGATAGCCCAGGCCGGCCAACGTGGCGAAGTCGAGCAGTGGGCTTTTGCCGAACTCCGTCATGTTGGCCAGCAGCGGCGCCGGGACCTCCCGGCGAAGCGGGCGAACTCGTCGGCGCTCTCCAACGCCTCCGGAAAGATCACGTCGGCGCCCGCCTCCCGGTAGAGCCGGGCGCGGCGCACGGCGTCGTCGAAGCCGTTGACCCCGCGGGCGTCGGTGCGGGCGATGACGACGAAATCCGCGTCCCGGCGCGCCGCGGCGGCCGCCCGCACCTTGGCGGCCATCGCTTCCGGCTCGACCAGGCTCTTGCCCGACAGGTGGCCGCAGCGCTTGGGCGACTGCTGATCTTCCAGGTGAATAGCCGCCGCGCCCGCCGCCTCGAACAGCCGCACCGTGCGCTCGACGTTCAGCGCTTCGCCGAAGCCGGTGTCCGCGTCCGAAATCAGCGGCAGCGAAGTCGCCTGGGTGATCGTCCGCGCCTGGTCCACGAAGTCGTTCCGCGTCAGCAGGCCGATGTCCGGGACGCCCGCCGCCGCCGACAGCGCCCCGCCGGAGAGGTAGACGGCGCGGAAGCCGAGTTGCTCCGCCATCCGCGCCACCAGGGCGTTGAAGACGCCGGGTACGGCGATCGGCGCGGCGGTCCACGCCTCGCGCAGGCGCCGGCCGGAGGAGAGACTCGGTCCCTGATCCTTGCTCATGGCTGCACTCTCTCGCGGGACGACACGGATCAGACCACGAAGAGCGCGACGAAGTCCTGCACCGGCGTTTGCTCCAGCCGCGCCGGGTCGGCGCAGGCGGCGAGGACGCGCTCGACCGCCGCCGGCGGGAGCCGCGAACGAACGTTGGTCTCGAACTTGGCCAGCAGCAGCGGAATCCCTTCGGCGCGGCGGCGGCGATGGCCGATCGGATACTCGACCGTCACTTTCTCGGTGGACCGGCCTCCGCGAAAGACGACCTGGATCGAATTGGCGATCGAGCGCTTGGCGGGGTCGAGATAATCCGCGCTCATGCGCGGGTCCTCCGTGACGACCACGCGGCCGCGCAGCCGGTCGATGCGCGGGTCGGCCGCGGCGGCGTCCTCGTAGTCCTCGGCCGAGAGGCGGCCCTTGAGCAGCCCCACGGCGACCATGTACTGGAGGCAGTGGTCACGATCCGCCGGGTTGTGCAGCGGGCCGGTCTTGTCGATGATGCGGACGGCGGACTCCTGCGTCTCGATCCGAATGGTCTCGATCTCGTCCAGACGATCCTTGACCGCCGAGTGAAGCGCGATGGCTGCTTCCACAGCGGTCTGGGCGTGAAATTCTGCGGGAAAAGAGACCTTGAAAAGGATGTTCTCCATCACGTACGAGCCAAGAGGTTGCGCCAGGGCGAGCGTCTTCCCCCGGAAGAGTACGTCCTGGAACCCCCAGGTCTTGGCGGTCAGGGCCGTGGGATAACCCATCTCACCCTGCTGGGCCAGGAGGCGCCAGCCGCACCGCGCGGCTCGTCGCGTCGCCGGCCGCCCACGATTTTCGCGATCCGGTATTGGGGAAGTGGCGGTAGGTGCGCAGCACCCCGCCGTCGATGAACGCGTTGGAAAGGGCGTTGACGACCTCGTCCCGCGAACCTCCCAGCAAGGCGGCGGCTACCGCCGTCGAGGCGATGCGCACCAGGAGGACGTGATCCAGACCGACCCGGTTGAATCCGTGGTTGAGCGCCAGGACGCCCTGGATCTCGTAGGCCTTGATGAGCGCCTCCAGCACCGAGCGCATAGTCAATCCGGCCCGTCCCTCTCGGACGGCGCGCCGGCTCAGGTAGTCGGCGACGGCCAGGATTCCGCCCAGGTTGTCGGAAGGATGGCCCCATTCGGCGGCCAGCCAGGTGTCGTTGTAATCCAGCCAGCGGACCATCGCGCCGATGCAGAACGCGGCCTGCACCGGATCCAGCTCCAGGCGCGTGCCGGGCACGCGGGCGCCGCCAGGCATGACAGCTTCGGGGACCATGGGGCCGATCAATCGGCTGCACGCGGGATAGCCGAGCGCCAGCAATCCGCAGCCGAGCGCATCGAGGAGGCAATAGCGGGCTGTCGTCCACGCCTCCGCGCTGTCGATCCGGGCGATGAGCGTGTAGTCGGCGATTTCCTGGAGCAATTGGTCGGCCTCGGCGCGCCGGCCGCTCTGCGGCTCCGCGTTCGGCATGTCCCTTCCTCATCCGGGCAGTGGACGAATCGGTCTACCCTGTTCTACGGGATTTCCGCCCGGCCGATACTCTCCCGAAGGATCCTTCCGAGCCGCGCACGCAGCGGAGCGGAAGGAGCACTGAACCGGCCGTCACTTGTCCGTTCCTCCGGTCAGCTTGTCGAGCATGGGGATGCGCGTCTTCGCCTCGCGGCAGGCGTCAGCGTCGGCGCCGTCGTCCAGCACCTTTTGCCACAGGTCGCGCGCCTGCTTCGCCATGTCCGGCCGCATCTTGGCGTACTGCGACGGCAGATCGCCGGAGGCGTAGGCGTCCAGGGCGCGGGCCTGCGCGATCAGGAACTTACGCTGCTCCGCAATGTCGTCGGCCTCCCAAGGACGTTCCTTCCGGCCGTCATAGTCCGTCAGGATCTTCTTCGCCTCGTCGGCGGGCGGCAGGTCCGGCCAGCGGTCCAGGCAGCCCTTGAGCAGCATCAGGCCGCTGTACAGCGTCTCCTTCGCATCCAGGCGCTTTTCGCCCTCTGCTAAGAGCGCCTTGGCCGCGTCCTCCCGGCTCGGCGCAGCGTCGCCGGCCGCGCGGGAGGCGGGATAGTCTTTCGCCAGGGTGCGCCGCCGCTCCACGTCCTCTTCCAGCCACTTCACGGCTTCGGTCAGCTGCTTTTCATTGGGCGTCCCGTGGCCGAGGCCGGCCTGCTCCCACCAGCGCGTCCGCACGCCGACCGCCTTGAGATACGGCCCGCGCAGCCGCTCCACCTCGCCGCGATTGAAGTCGCCGTCGCCGGTCATCAGGGCGACGCTCAGCCGGTCCATGACGCGCTGCCGCAGCCATGACTCGTCCCGCAGGTCGCCGCCCGCGCAGATCGGCATGGCGCCGCCGAAATGCTCAGGCAGGGCGAAGGCCACGGCGCAGGCGATGCGGCCGCCGCCCGACAGGCCGACGATGTAGGTGCGGTCGGGGTCGGTCGGGACAGTGCGGCGCACGTCGTCCAGCACGTCCAGCACGATGCGCACGCGCCGCTTGACGGGACAGTCGTTGCCGGCGGCATACGGCTCGGCGTAGACGAAGCCGAGCTTCTTGCAGACCGGCTCGAAATGTTTCCAGCCCGTCGGATCATTGCCCGGCGAGACGAACAGGATCACCGGCAGCGGCTTTTTGGGGTCGCGTTTGGGCGGGATGTAAAGCTCATACTGCTGCTTGGTCGAGTCGTAGTCTTTCAGCCAGTCGGCGGGCGGATCGGCCAGGCTCTGGCTCGCCAGGGCGAAGGTCCAGTCCAGCCGCGTCGGAGCGGAGACGGCAACCTTGGACTGATAGCCGTCCGCCGCATGGGCCGCCGTCCCAATCGCCAGACAACACACTGCCGCCGACAGGTACGTTTTCACGGCGCCCCTCTCTTCGATTCGATCCCCATTCTGCGCGTGCCATGTCCTCCAGCGTACTCGGCCGTCGTCCGCGGGGGAATTGATTTCCCGTCGGATCAGCCGACGACAGGAGTGCCCTCCTCGCGGACGCACTGCCGGAACAGCTCCTGAAGCCGCCCCGTCACGGGTCCAGGCGAGCCGGCGCCGATGGTCCGCCCGTCCACGCGCAGCACCGGCGCGATCTCGCCCATCGTCCCCGTGCAGAACATTTCATCGGCCCGGTACACTTCGGTGAGCGACAGGTCCTTCTCGCGGCACGGGATTCCATTTCGCCGGCACAGATCCAGCACGACGGCGCACGTGATCCCCTCCGGGCAGGCCGCTTCCGTGCTGGTCAGCACCTCGCCGCCCTTCACCACGAAGACGTGCGTGGCGTTGGTCTCCGCCACGAAGCCGCGGAGGTCGAGCATCAGGGCATCGTCGGCCCCGGCGACGTTGGCCTGGATTTTCGCCAATATCGACTGGATAAGGTTACAATGGTGGATCTTGGGATCGAGGCAGTCCGGCGGAAAGCGGCGGACGGAGGTGGTGACGAGGACGACGCCGCTTTTGTCGTAAACGGGGTCCTTGAACTCGGCGAGGATGATCAGCGTCGGGCCGGACGTGTTGAGGCGCGGGTCCATGCCGGAGGTGTATTTGACGCCGCGCGTCAGCGTGAGGCGAATATGAACGCCGTCGGTCATGCGGTTGGCTTCCAGCGTGCGGCGGATTTCGCGGATGATCTCCTCATGGGAGGGGATAACGGCGAAGGCGAGCGCCTGGGCGGAGCTGCGCAGGCGGTCGAGGTGTTCGGTCAGCTTGAAGATGCGACCGTTGTAGAGGCGGAGGCCATCCCAGACGGCGTCGCCGCCCTGCACGGCGGAATCGAACGGGCTGACGCCGGCCTGGTCGCGGTGGACGAGCCGGCCGCTGATGTTGACGATCAGGTCGCGGTTCTTTTCGTTGGGTTTCTGGAGCATAGAAAGGGCCTTGCGCGTTCCGTTCGTTCCCCTGTCGCACCATGAGGCGGACGGAATCAGAATAAGCGTCGAACCGCCCGGCGTCATCGACCCTGCGAAGGAGGAAACCATGTCGAAACGATTCCTACTTGCGGTCGCCTGTCTCCTGACGGCGGGAACGGGCCTGATCGCCCTCGCCGGGGACGACGCTCCCAAGCCTAAGGTGGCATTCGTGAGCAACAATGCGGAGCCTTTTTGGGGCTTCGCGGAGGCCGGCGCCACGAAGGCCGCGTCGGAAGCGGGAGTTGATTTGCTCTTTCGGCGTCCCGCAGTCGGCGACGCCGCCACACAACAGGAAGTGATCGACCAGGTGCTTGCGCAGGGCGAAGCGGCAGTCGCCGTCAGCGTCATCGACCCCAAGAATCAGAGCGACTACCTCGGTAAGGTCGCAGGCAAGGTACGGTTGCTGACGGTGGACGACGACGCTCCGGACACCCACCGGCTCTGCTTCATCGGTACGGACAACTACGAAGCCGGGCGCACCGCCGGTCGGCTCGTCAAGGAGGCGATGCCTGACGGCGGTGTAGTCGCCATCTTCGTCGGCGATCTGGCGCCGCGCAACTCCAGGCAACGACAACAAGGCGTCGTCGATGAACTGGCCGGCAAGAAGGACAGCAAGGTCGAGGACGGGGCGACCTACGGCAAGTACAAGCTCCAGCGGACCTATCTGGACATGCCCGAAGGGCCGCCGAGGTGCCGGGAGAACGCCGCCGCCGCCCTTGAGATGCTGGGCGGTGAGTCGAACGTGTGCATGGTCGGCCTGTGGGTCTACAACACGCCCGCCGTCCTCAGCGCCCTCGGCGAGCGAGGCCAGCTTGACAAGGTCAAAGTCGTCGGCTTCGACGAAGACCCCGGCACGCTGGACGGAATCGCCGACGGCAACGTGGTCGGAACCATCGTGCAGAACCCCTACCAGTTCGGCTACCAGTCGGTGAAGCTGATGGCCGCGCTGGCGAAGGGCGACAAGTCGAAGCTCCCGGCCGGCGGTTACTTGCCGATCGGCTTCCGCATCGTGACGAAGGACGGCGGCAAGGAGTACCCCGACACGGTCCACGGTGAAAAGAAGAGCATCGCCGTCAAGGAATATCGTGGGGAGCTGAAGAAGCAATTGGGCAAGGAGTGATTCCGGCAAACAGTCCGGCCGCGGGGAGACTCGCCTCCGCGGCCGGATCATGGGTTCCTTTCCGATTCGCTCCGTCGCCGGCGAAGAAGCAGAGGACGACCTTACAGGCGGTCGTGTGATCGCGGCATTTTTGGAGGGCGAATTCCTTGGTCTGCTAGGCTTTGTCTGGCAAACCGTCTTCGCCCCGGCGGGGCGGCGGTCAATAGCCAGGGGTGAAACCCCTGGGCAAAGACGTGCCAGCGCCCTCATTTCCGCCCCGGAGGGGCGGCGGTGGTTCGGCTCACCACCGCCCCTCCGGGGCTAAAACGGGGGTTCGGGCCGATCCTCTCTCCAGGGGTTTCACCCCTGGCTATTCACCGCCGCCCCTCCGGGGCGGAAATCCAATGGCCGGACAAAGCCTAGTCGTCCGTCCTCACGTCCGCCCACTCCGCCTTCACGTGGTCCTCGACGACTTCCGCCGCGCCCGGCAGGAACGGAAACAGCCGCGCCGCGCCGCCCCGTCAAACGGGGCGCCATACTCCGACGCCTCGAACGCCTCGACGTACTCCGCCCGCCGCCCCGGCAGTTCGCCGTAGGTGCGCTCCAGCAGGTCGCGGAAGAGGTCGGCCAGGGGACGCAGGCGGCGGCGGTAACGCTCCTCCAGCCAGGCCCGCCGAGAAGCCGCATCGGCCGGGACCTCGCCGGCGTGGCCGCCGTTGTACGGCAGCCATTCGTAGAACTGCGAGACGTGGCAGTGCAGCATGTCCACCACACGGCTCAACTCGTCGCCGATGTCCACAACCACGTCGGGATGAAACGGCGCCGGCTTCTTGAAATCGTCGGAGAAGTAGAGGATGACCGGGTCGCGCTCCAGGTGCGGCGCGTCCGGGCAGACGGCCGGTACGGTGAGCAGGTAGGCGGAATCCTGCACCAATACGGAGGTGTAACGGTGGTCGGGGTGGTAGTCGTTGGGCCGGTGCGTGAGGACCAGATCGGGGCGGAAGCCGCGGATGAGGCGGATGAGCGTGTGCCGCGCCTCCAGCGTCGGCAGGAGTCCGCCGTCGGGGTGGTCGAGCAGTTCGTAGGTCGCGCCGATGACCGCGCCGGCGGCGCGGGCCTCGGCGCGGCGGCGCTGGGCCAGGGCGGGGCCGTAGTCCGTCTGGTGGCCGCTGCGGCCATCGGTGACGCTGACCAGCTTCACCTCGCAGCCGAGGCGGCGCCATTTGGACGCACAGCCGCCGGCCTTGAGGTCGGCGTCGTCGGGGTGGGCGCCGAGGATGAGGATGCGGGGAGGTTGCATGGTTCTTTCCATCTCGTGTTTGGTCACGCGGATTCGCATCCGGGATTGCCGTCCAGATGCAAGGTAACCGCGCCTTGCTGGACGGCGGGGGTGCCCCTCAGCGCGGCGAGACCTTCGTCTGTGATGTCGTTGTTTTCCAGAAACAACTCTTTCGGCCCCTTCAAGTAGGGAGAAGCGGCAAAGTCCTTAGCGCCCGCATCGCCGATGCGGTTGTTGCTGAGGTGCAAGAAACCCAAGCCGATCAGACCGGGCCACCGCGCAGGACTTGGAGGCCCATGTCGCCGACTTTGTTGCCGTACAGGTCGAGCGTGCGGAGTTTTTTCATTTGCGGAGACGTCGTTAGCGCCTTGACGCCAAATACGCTAAGGCCATTGGAGCCCAGGCACAACCTCCGCAAACCTGCCAGGTAAGGCGACGACGACAGCGCCTTCGCCCCCTCGTCGCCGATCTCGTTGCCGGTGAGGTTCAAGTCGGCCAACTGCGAGAAGACTGGGCTGCCGGCCAAAAAGGCCGCGCCCTGCGATTCGATGTGGTTGCCGCTTAGACCAAGATAGGTCAGCTGGTGCAGAAACGGGGATTGCGCCAGTACTCTGGCGGCGCCCGGCCCAGCAAATTTTCCGCGAGACACAAATAAGAGAGGCGACTCAAATGCGGCGAATTCGCCAGGTGTTCCACACCGGCCCCTCCCAATGGCTGGTTGAAGTCTAGCAGAAGGCTCGTCAAGCCGTCCAAGTGGGCGTTCTGGGCCAAAGCTCGAGCCCCAGCTTCGTCGATGTCATTGTATCCCAGGCTCAGCGTCTCTAGCCTCGTCAAACACCGGGAAGATGCAAGCGCCTGCGTTGCTGCGGCAGTGAGTTTATTTGCGCCCAGCCAGAGTGCCGTTAACGAAGCGAGGGACGGACATTCGGCAAGGCTCCATGCCCGCCGCCCCAATGCTCTCGCCAGTCAATTTCAACGAGCGCAGGTTTGCCAGCCAGCTGGCTCTCGTTAGCTGACGCGCGCCCTCCGGGCCAATTCCGTTGTCTTTCAAACCGAAGGCCGTCAGATTCTTCAGGGTAGGCGCCACTACAAGCTGTTGCACCTGGCCAGCTTGCAACCCGAACCCCGGATGGCACCGGCGGCCCGTAAAATGGATTTCTCGGAACCGCAAAAGGTGTTCATTAGCCAGCAGGGCCGGCAGGGTTTCCGGCCGGACGAAGATAATCGCGGAACGGGGACTTCCTTGGCGGAAGAGTTCAGCGCTGTGCGCCTGGAGCGACGGACTATCCATCTCCACATGATCCAGAAACCCCCGACGGAAGTCCCATTCGTGCAGAATCCCCCGAATGGGACCGATCCAAGCTTCTTGGTGGGCCGCCAGTAACTTACTCTCGCGCGCTATCAAGTCCTCCCACCGCGGGTCGCACTCGTCCATCCCCTCCAGTGCGCACTGCACCCGGATGAACTCGCCGCGCGGGTCGCCGCGCTCCTCCAGCCAGTCGGCGTAGAGCAGCCGCGGCGCGTCGTCGTCCGGGTTGGCGTTGATCGCCTGCAAAAACGCGTCGTGACTCATACCGTTGTTTTACACCGTCCGCGGCCTTGAGGCGACGCGCCCCCTCCGCTACCATGCACCGCGTCCCCACCCTCTGGAGGCGCGATGCGAACGATGCTATCCTGCGCGGCGGCCTGCCTTGCCGTGGCGGCCGTAGCCGCGGCCGCTGACAAGCCGTTGTCGCCGCACCCCGACAACCCGCACTATTTCCTCTTCCGCGGCAAACCGACGGTCCTCGTCACGTCCGGCGAGCACTACGGGGCCGTCCTCAACCTCGATTTCGACTATATTCCGTATCTCGAAGAGCTGAAGGCGCGGAAATTCAACCTCACGCGCACCTTTTCCGGGATCTACCGCGAAGACCCGACCGCTTTCAACATCGTGGACAACACCCTCGCCCCCTTGCCAAAGCGGTTCCTCTCGCCGTGGGCGCGCGGCGCCACGCCCGGCGCGTCCGACGGCGGCATGAAATTCGACCTCAAGACTTATGACGAGGCGTATTTCACCCGCCTCAAGGATTTCGTCAAACAGGCAGGCCGGCGCGGCGTCGTGGTCGAGCTGTCGCTGTTCTGCGCGATCTACAACGACAAGCTCTGGGACCTCAACCCGATGAAGGCCGACAACAACATCAACAGCGTCGGCAAGGCCGGCCGGCTCGACGTGTATAACCTCAAGGACCGGGAGCTGACCGACCTCCAGGAGGCGCTCGTCCGCAAGATCGTCGATGAATTGAAGAACAGCGATAACGTTTATTATGAAATCTGCAATGAGCCGTATTTCGGCGGCGTGACGAAGGAGTGGAACGACCGCATCGCCGGCGCCATCGCCGACGCCGAGAAAGGCCGTCCCTTCCGTCACCTGATTGCGCAGAACATCTCCAATGGCTCCGCCGAGGTGAAGGATCCCAACCCAAACGTCGGCGTCCTGAATTTCCATTACTGCTCGCCGCCCGACGCCGTGGCCCAGAACTACCACCTCGACCGGGCTATCGGCTTCGACGAGACCGGCTTCCGCGGCACGGCCGACCGTCCCTACCGCACCGACGCCTGGGACTTTTTGATCGCCGGCGGCGCCGTCTACAGCAACCTCGACTACTCCTACAGCGCCGCCCACCCCGACGGCACGCTCAAGGTGACGACCTCGCCGGGCGGCGGCAGCCCGGAGCTGCGCAAGCAGCTCGCCATCCTCAAGGAGTTCCTGGACGGCTTCGATCTGGTGAAGATGAAGCCGGACAATGCGATCGTGAAGGACGGCCGCATTACGGCGCCGCTGTCTGCCGGCGATCGGGGATCGGCGAAGGAGGCGAAAGCCACAGTGCGGGTTCTGGCCGAGCCGGGCAAGGCCTACGCCGTCTACGTCAAGGGCGGCGTGCAGGCGGAATTGGCGCTGGATTTGCCGCGTGGGTCGTACCGGGCCGAGTGGGTCAACACGAAGACCGGGGCCGTCGATAAGGCCGAGGACTTCGACCACGACGGCGGGGCGCGGAAGCTGGCGTCGCCGGTGTATGAAGAAGACGTGGCGCTGCGAGTGACGGCGAAATAACATCGTATTTACCAGCCCCGAGCGCGAGCGAGGCGGTTGGTCAAACCCCTCGCTCGCGCTCGGGGCTGGTACTGTAAAGCGGATCGACAAAATGTCCAATGAACTCGCCCAACAGGTCGAAGCGCTCCGGCGCGAGGAAGAGGTCATCCGCCAGGGGGCGGCGCCAAGGCCGTCGAGCGGCAGCATGGCAAGAACCGCCTGACGGCCCGCGAGCGGATCGCCCGCCTGATCGATCCCGGCGCCGACTTCTTTGAACTCGGTCTGTGGGCGGCCTGGAACATGTACCGCGACTGGGGCGGCGCTCCGTCGGCCGGCGTCGTCACCGGCGTCGGTCCCGTCGCCGGCCGAACCGTGATGGTGATCGCCAACGACGCAACGGTCAAGGCCGGCGCCTTCTTCCCCATGACCTGCAAGAAGACGCTCCGCGCCCAGCGCATCGCCCTCGAAAACCGCTTGCCGCTCGTCTACCTCGTGGACAGCGCCGGCGTCTTCCTGCCCCTCCAGGACGAGGTTTTTCCCGACGAGGACGATTTCGGCCGCATCTTCCGCAACAACGCCGTGATCTCGGCGGCCGGCGTGCCGCAGTTCGCCGCCATCCTCGGCAACTGCGTCGCCGGCGGCGGCTACCTGCCCGTCCTGTGCGACAAATTGCTCATGACGGAGGGCAGCGGTCTTTATCTCGCCGGCCCCGCCCTGGTCAAGGCGGCCATCGGCCAGACCGTCAGCCACGAGGAACTCGGCGGCGCCGCCATGCACGCGGCCATCTCCGGCACCATCGACTTCCGCGAGCCGAACGACGAGGCCTGCCTGGAACGCCTGCGCCGCCTCGTCGGCCTGCTGCCGGAGCCAGCCGCTCGAGGAGCGAGCGGACTACCGGGCCGGCCGCCGGCCGACCTGCTGCAGCTCTACCCGTCCGAAGCCCGGCAGGAATACGACATCCGCGATCTGCTCCCGTGCATCCTCGACGCGGGGCCGTTCGACGAATACAAGGCGGAGTACGGCCAGACGCTGGTGTGCGGCTACGGCCGGCTCGGCGGCCAACCCGTCGGCGTCGTGGCCAACCAGCGCAAGCGTTGTCGGCCAGCGGAGGGGCCGTTGCAGTTCGGGGGCGTCCTCTACGTGGACAGCGCCGACAAGGCGGCGCGGTTCATCATGGACTGCAACCAGACGCGCGTGCCGCTGTTGTTTTTGCAGGACGTGAACGGCTTCATGGTCGGCCGCGATTCGGAACACGCGGGCATCATCAAGGCGGGGGCCAAGCTGGTCAACGTCATCGCCAACAGCGTCGTGCCCAAGATCACGGTCATCCTCGGCGGCTCGTTCGGCGCCGGCAACTACGCCCTGTGCGGCAAGGCGTTCGACCCGCGGTTTATCTTCGCCTGGCCGACGGCCCGCTACGCCGTGATGGGCGGCGAACAGGCCGCCAGCACCCTGCTCGACGTGCATGTGTCCGCCTTGCGGCGGCAGGGCCACCAGCCGGACGCGGACGAGATGGAGGAGCTGCGCCGAAAAGTGGAGGCGGGTTACGCGGAACAGACTGACGTGCGTTACGCGGCGGCGCGATTGTGGGTGGATAAAATCCTCGATCCGGCGGAGACGCGCTCGGCGTTGTTGACGGCGCTGGCCGTCGCCGTTCGGTATGACGACGGCCGCGCGTTCAAGACAGGGGTGTTGCAAGTCTAGCGGGAACCTCTACGATTCCTTGCGGCGTTCCGCCGGCGCATTCTGCCGCGCCAGGTTCATGGCGGTGTTGACCAGGCCGACGTGCGAAAACGCCTGCGGGAAGTTGCCGACGAGGCGCTTCGCCGTCGGGTCGTACTCCTCGGACAGCAGGCCCACGTCGTTGCGCAGGCTCAGCAGCCGCTCGAAGATTTTCACGGCGTCGTCATGCCGTCCCAGCAGATGGAGATTGTCCGCCATCCAGAACGTGCAGGCCAGGAACGCCCCCTCGCCCGGCGGCAGGCCGTCCGTCTCCGAGCGGGTGTCGTAGCGCTGCACGAAGCCGTCGCGCATCAGTCCCTTCTCGATCGCCTCGACCGTGCCGCGCACGCGCGGATCGGACGGCGGCAGGAAGCCGACCAGCGGGACCATCAGCAGGCTGGCGTCCAGCTCTTTCGAGCCGAAATACTGCACGAACGAGCCGAGTTGCTGATTGAACCCCTTTTCGCACACTTCTTGATGGATTTCGTCGCGCGTCTTCCGCCACTGGTCCACCGGCCCCTCCACGCCGAAGGTTTCGATCGCCTTGACCGCGCGGTCGAGGGCCACCCACGCCATGACCTTGGAGTGCGTGAAGTGTTTGCGGCCGCCGCGCACCTCCCAGATCCCCTCGTCCGGCTCCTTCCACGCCTTGGCCACGAAGTTGGCCAGCGCCGTCGCCACCGCCCAGCCCTCCTTCTGCGGCTCCAGGCCGTTGCGCCGCGCCTGGTAGAGCGAATCCATCACCTCGCCGTAGACGTCGAGCTGGAACTGCTTCGACGCCGCGTTGCCGATGCGCACCGGGTGGGAGTTCTCATAACCGGGCAGCCAGTCCAGCACGAGTTCCGGCAGACGCCGCTCGCCGGCCAGGCCGTACATGATGTTGGTCGCGGCCGGGTCGCCGGCCACCGCTCGGTGCAGCCAGCCGCGCCAGGCCCGCGCCTCCTCCACGTAGCCGCCGCCCAGCAGGGCCGTCAGCGTGAACGTCGCGTCGCGCAGCCAGCAGTAGCGGTAGTCCCAATTGCGCACGCCGCCCAGTTTCTCCGGCAGCGACGCCGTCGCCGCCGCCAGGATGCCGCCGGTCGGGCGATAGGTCAAGGCTTTCAGCGTGATGAGCGACCGCAAAACGGCCTCACGCCACGGACCCTGGTATTTGCAGCGGCCGGACCATTCGCGCCACCAGCGATCCGTTTCCTCCACGCCCTTGCCGCAATCGACGGGATGGGGCGGCGGTTCGTGCGAGGGGTGCCAGCTCAGCGCGAATTCCACGCGCTGGCCCGCCTCGACGGTGAAGTCCGAGCGAAGTCTTGAAGTCCTTGTTGCTCGAGCGGGACGGAGGTGCGGAAGACCAGCCGATCCGGCCCGGCGATGGCCGACAGGCCGCCCTCCAGCCGCTGCACCCAGGGCGTCGTGGATCCGTAATCGAAGCGGATCACCAGTTCGGTGTGCATCCGCGTCTTGCCGCGGCGCCCTTCCACGACCCGCAGCAGGTGCGGCGAGTGCGCCGCACAGGCATGCAGTCGATCACGGCGGCCGTGCCCTCGGCCGTCTCGAACTCGGTTTCGAGGACGAGCGTGCCGTCCGTGTAACGGCGGCGGACGGTTCGGGCCTCGCCGCGCGGGCCGATCAGCCAGCGTCCGTTGTCGGGCGTGCCGAGCAGGGCCGCGAAGCAGGCTCCGGAGTCGAAGCGAGGCAGACAGAGCCAGTCGATAGAACCGTCGCGGGATACGAGAGCGGCGGTGTGGAGGTCGCCGATCAGCGCGTAGTCTTCGATGCGGGAGGACATGGAGTGGGTAGTCTCGCTTGGGCGAGCGGCCGGCGTGAGCCGGCTGATCCAACGCATCAGCCGGCTCACGCCGGCCGCTCGCCGGTTCTCAGGACGCTCAGGCGTGGGCGGCCTGGCGGTTGACCATGCTCTCGGCGATGTTGTTCAACTTCTCGTCGGCCTGCTTCTCTTCGTGCAGCGTCTCTTCCAGGAGTCGCGCCGCCTCGAACTTGTCGAGCTGCTGCGCCCAGGTGCGCACGCAGCCGTAGCCGGCCATTTCGTAGTGTTCGACGCGCTGGGCGCAGGCGATGAGGCCGGCGTCCTTCACTTTCGGATCGCCCTTCTCGCTGATCATCTCGCCGCCTTCCTTGACCAGACCCTCCATCGCCGCGCAGGTTTCGCCCTTGGCCTTCTGGCCCAGCGAGTTGAAGACCTGCTCCAGGCGGCTGACGTGGTTCTTCGTCTCTTCGAGGTGGCTCTCGAACGCCTGCTTCAGTTGCGGCGAGGACGACGCCTTCGCCATCTTGGGCAACGCCTTGACCAGCTGGTTTTCGGCGTCGTACAGGTCGCGCAGCTGCTCGACGAACAGCTCTTCCAGGGAGTTCAGCTTCATGATTCTCCTCCTGATTAATGGGAACGGACACGAACCGCGCCACCTCCCGTGTGTGGCGCTCCTGTCTGGCATGGTGCAAACGCTACGCCAGTCTTCCCGATTCACGGCTTGAGCACCACCTTAGTCCAGTGGTCGCGGTCGTAGCGGAAGTTCTTGTACGCCGTCGGCGCCTCGTCGAGGCTGAGCCGATGGCTGATGATGTAGGTCGGATCGATGTCCCCCTTCTGGATGCGCTCCAGCAGCGGCCGCATGTAGCGGTGGACGTGGGTCTGCCCCATCTTGAAGGTCAGCCCCTTGGAGAAGGCGGCGCCGAACGGGAACTTGTCCAGCAGGCCGCCGTAGACGCCGGGCACCGACACGACGCCGCCCTTGCGGCACGCCATGATCGCCTGGCGCAGAGCGTCCAGCCGGTCGGTCGCCAGGCCGACGGAGGCCTTGACCTGATCGTAGACGGCGCCGAGGCCGTGGCCCTCCGCCTCCAGGCCCACCGCCTCGATGCAGGCGTCCGGGCCGCGCCCGCCGGTCAACTCCGTCAGGCGCTTCACGACATCTTCTTTGTCGAAATCGATGACCTCGGCCTTGCCCTTCGTTCGGGCCATCTCCAGCCGCCGCGGGACGTGATCAACGGCGATGACGCGCTCCGCCCCGAGCAGGTAGGCGCTCCGGATCGCGAACTGGCCGACCGGGCCGCAGCCCCAGACGGCCACCGTGTCGCCGCGCTGGATGTTGCAGTTCTCCGCCGCCATGTAGCCGGTCGGGAAGATGTCGGACAGGAAAAGAACCTGTTCGTCCTCCATCCCTTCCGGGACCTTCATCGGGCCGACGTCGGCGAAGGGGACGCGCACGTACTCGGCCTGTCCGCCGGCGTAACCGCCGAACATGTGCGAGTAGCCGAAGAGACCGGACGAGGAGAAACCGTAGACCGTCTCGGCCGTGGCGGCGTCGGGGTTGGTGTTGTCGCAGCACGACCAGAGCTGCTTCTTGCAGAAGAAGCACTGGCCGCAGGCGATGGTGAACGGGACGACGACTCGATCGCCCTTTTTCAGCCGCTGCACGTCGCGGCCGACCTCGACGACGCGGCCCATGAACTCGTGGCCCAGGATGTCGCCCTGGTGCATCATCGGGATGTAGCCGTCGTACAGGTGAAGGTCCGAGCCGCAGATCGCGGTCGTCGTCACCTCAATGAGGGCGTCGTGGGGGTTGAGGATTTTTGGATCGGGCACGGTCTCGACGCGCACGTCCTGTTTGCCGAACCAGCAAAGGGCCTTCACGGATTTGCCTCCTGGGTGCTGGGGCGAGCCGGGAGCGTAAGCTCCCGGATATTGTCTCAGTCCTTGCAACTTTTCTCCGGGGGCTTACGCCCCCGGCTCGCCCGGTAGAAATGGTCCCTCACCAGCGTCGACGGCCGCTGGGTTGTCCCGCGGTAGTCGGCCGTTCGCCGGCCTCCATCGTCTGCTTGAACGCACGCAAGCTCTCCTGAACTTGCCGCTGCGCGTCGTCGCCGAATAGCCAGGCGACGGCGGCCCCCGCCTTGCCGGCCGGCGGGTTGTACTTCATCTCGACGTGGACTTCCGTCCCCGCGCCGTTCGGGGCGCGGCGGAAATGCACCGTCCCGGCCGTGTCCACTTGCGAGCCGGGCATGGAGCGCCAGGCGATCAGCTCGCCCGGCTTCTCGTTGACGATCTCGGCCTCCCACTCCACGGACGCCCCCATGGGCGCCTCCGCCTCCCAGCGAAATCGTCCGCCATCCGCCTTTACCGAGCGCAAATGTCGCATGAAATGCGGCAGGTTCTCGAAGTTGCGCCAGTACAAGTACAGGTCTTCGGCCGGCCGGTTGATCGTCACCGACGCCTCGACGCGCTGGCCGGCGCCGGCCGGAACGCCGGTGGCCGGGCCTCGGCCCGCCGTGCTGACGCCGAGGGCTGAATAACCGGCGCAGTGACCGGTGGCGCCGCGGTAGACCAACGATCCGCCGACTGCCGCCACGGCCAAGCCGGTCAAGTTCCGCCGCGACAAACCCCAGGCAGCCAGCAGACCGCCGCCCAGCAGGGACGCCCACCGCTCCAGCTCGCCGACGTTGACGTGCGGCCGGCTCGCCGCGGACCCCGTGTCCCGAACCTGCCGCGCCGGCGCTCGCATCGTTCCTGTCGCCATGAAACTTCCTCCTCGTTTTGGGGACTTTCCAACGCCCTTACTTCAACGGCCCGGCGTCTCCGGCAACGCCGTGCCGGCGGCCGGTTGCCGCAATCCCATTTCGTTGTTCTCCCGCGCCGCCCGCTCATTCAGGGCCGTCAGCAGAGACGGCGCCGCCGCCGATTCGCTCTGTGAACCGAGGGCGTGGTCCGTTCCGATGCCTCCCGATCCGGGCAGGAGCCGGTTGAGCCACCCCAGGGCGTCCGCCGTCAGGCCGGGGAAAAGATCGTGCAGCAACGTCGCCGCCTTCGCCGGCAGCGACAGGACGACCTCAGCGTCGCCGCACCGGCAGGCCTCCAGGATCTGCCGCGCGGCCGACTCCGCGCTGATCGTCGCCCCCGGTAAGGAATCGGAGATCGTAAATAGGGCGTATTCTTCGCGGTAGCGCCCCTTGAAGGTGGCGTTGCGGGGGCTGCCGGTGCGCATCAGGCCGGGACAGACCGTCGTGACCACGACGCCGTCCTTCGCCAGCTCCGCCCGCAAGCCTTCCGACAAACCGACCAGCGCGAACTTGCTGGCGCAATACGGCAGCAGGTGCGGCACGCTCACCTTGCCTCCGACGGACGCGATGTTGACGATGCGGCCCTGCCGCCTTTGGCGCATCTCCGGCAGCGCTTCGAGGATCGCGTACAGCGGCGCCCAGAAGTTGGTCGCCATCGCGTCCTGGTAGTCTTCCAGCGTCATCGTCTCCGCGGGGCCGACCTCGATGACGCCGGCGTTGTTGATCAGCACGTCGATGGGGCCGAGCCGCTCGCGCACCTGGCGGAACAGTTTACGCACCTGATCGCGGTCGCGCAAGTCGCAAGGGAACGCCGCGGCGACCGGACCCCGAGCGCCCAGATCCTCGTCGGCGCGGCGCAATTCCTCCCGATCGCGGGCGCAGACCGCCACGTGCGCCCGGCGCTCTGCCAGCTGTTGCGCCAGGACCAATCCCAAGCCGCGGGCGCCGGTGACGAGCACCGTCCGATCCCGGAAGTCGTAACCGTTCAGGGAACGTTGGACGCGGTGCGCCGCCCACGCCGCCGCGCCCAGGCCCGCCAGCATCCACCAATCGCGCCCCTTCATGACAGCCTCCTGCATTCCTCACTTAAACGCGGATTTGTCGAGCTTGTATTCGGAGATTTTGCCGGTGATGCTGCGGCGCGACATGCCGCAAATGCGGGCGCAGCGGCTGACGTTGCCGCGCGTCTTCTTGAGAGCCTTGCTGATGTACTGGCGCTCGATGCTGTTGACGGCGTCGCGCAGCAGCTCCGGCAATGGCCGGTCGAGGTCGATGTGGAACGGCGCCCGCGGCGCCGACGGGGCCGTGATCTCCGGCGGCAGGTTGTCCACCTGGATAATGTTGTCGCGCGAAGTGATGCTGGCCCGCTCGATGGCGTTCTCCAGCTCGCGGACGTTGCCCGGCCAGCGGTAGCCGAGCAGCACCTCCATCGCCCGTGGGGAAATCTGTTTCGGCGTCTCGCCGGGCCGGGTCGATTTTCCGATGAAGTGTGTCGCCAAAAGGGGAATATCTTCGGGCCGCTCCCTCAAGGGCGGCAACTCGATCTTCACCACGTTCAGCCGGTAATACAGGTCCTCGCGGAACGTGCCCTGCGCCACCAGCCGCTTGAGGTTGCGATTCGTGGCGGCGATGACGCGCACGTCCACTTCGATGCTCTGCGCGCCGCCGACGCGCTCGAAGCGGCGCTCCTGCAGCACGCGCAGCAGCTTGGCCTGCATGGTCAGCGGCACGTCGCCGACCTCGTCGAGGAAGATCGTGCCGCCGTGGGCCATCTCGAAGCGGCCACGCCGCTGAGTGACGGCGCTGGTGAAGGCGCCCTTCTCGTGGCCGAACAACTCGCTCTCCAGCAGCGTCTCCGGCAGCGCGGCGCAGTTGACCGCCACCAGCGGGCCGGTGCGGTTCTGCGACGCTTGGTGAATGGCGCGAGCCGTCTGCTCCTTGCCCGTCCCCGTCTCCCCCTCGATCAGGACCGTCGTGGTGGTGTACGCGACGTTGCTAATCAACTCGAAAATCGCGTGCATTTGGGGGTTTTTGCTGAGAATGTTGTGGAACGAATAGCTCGTCTGCAGCTCGGTTGCGCAGGTAGGTCAGTTCGTCGCGCAGGCGCGCTCGCGCAGGGCGCGGGCCACCACCATGCTGAGATGCTCGAAGTCGATCGGCTTGGTAAGGAAGTCGTAGGCGCCGAGGTGGATGGCCTGCACGGCCTCGTCGATGCTTCCGTCGCCGGTGATGACGATGACGGTGACGGGCAGGTTGCGCCGCTGCACCTCCTTGAGGAAGTCGATCCCGTCCAGGCCGGGCAGCCGCAGGTCCGTCAGGACCAGGCTGTAATCGTTCAGGGACAGAAAGCGGAGCGCCTCCTCGCTCTCCGCCGTCGCGTCCACCTGTACCTGCGGATTGTCTTGCAAGAGGCGCTGCAGCTCGCGCCGCGTCAGGTCATGATCTTCCACCAGGAGAATGCGTCGCGGCAGTGACGACTCCTGTGGCACGACCGCGGCCGGCGAAAGGAGGCCAACGCCGTTGTGAGACAATGTACGATCCATGATGTCTTTTCTCCCTTCAAGCCTGGCGTACCGCACCAGGCCTCACTGCCGCTGTGTTTCACCGATCGCGCAGGCAACCGCTTATGAGTGAGTTCTCGATTGCTCACTCCTAGCCGTTCTCCGTCCACCGCGTCGCCGGGCGCTTTCCGGACGGCCGCCGGCGAGAGGAGTGTGAGCAAGAATCGGGCCGCACGTGAGAACCGATACTTCCAGAATTCATAGGATGAGTAGGTCGAGGTTCCGCCGCATCGTTTACCTAGGAGGATTTTGTACTGCTGCATTCAGTGACGTGGACGGTCTTCGCCGTCGGTCTGAAACCAAAAGCGGCCCTTGGCACGTCACTTGCTCAGAGAGAGCCGATCGAAAACGGAAACTGCAACGGAGGAGATGCAATGGTTACGTATCAGGAAGCGTCAGGAAGCACGAATCGATCGCTCTACACTTCCTTCGACGATCCCACCCGGCCGCCGGACGGCGTCCGTTCGGAATGCGAGGAGATGCTCATCGTCGATCACCGCGCCAACCTCGGCCCCGCCCAGCAGGTGGAGAACAAGCTGAGTACGCTTCTCGGCGGCGCCCTTCTGCCGGTGAGCCATGTTCGTATGTTGACGCAGCTAGGGAATCGGAACCATTGCTGATCCGCGGCCGCGCACCAGAGACGCGCGGCCGCTATTATCATTTGGGATATTTTGGGTCCGGGGTGGGGTGAAGACGAATTTGCCCTGCTCACGGATCGTTTTTTCGTTGTTATTTGGGAGCGGAAAAAAGAGCGGCGGACGCAAGTATTTCTGCTTGCGTCCGCCGCCTGCCCCCCGGTCCTTCTCTGCTCAGCTTCTTCTGGGGCGGGGCTGATTGACCTCATTCCTGTTCCGAAACGGATCAACCTTTCCAACCCCGCCTCGAAATTAGATAAGCAATTGCCGCGCCGCAAACGGCGCTTCCAGTCCGAAAAAGTGGTCCTACGGAAGACCGAATGACGGACGGCGATCGGAAACGGGCTGTACTGCTCGGTGCGGGTCATGCTCACCTGTACGCCCTGAAGCGCGCCTCCGAATTCGCGCGGTGTGGACTGGAGCTGATCGTCGTCGCCCCCGATGGGTTCTGGTACTCAGGCCTCGCTACCGGGGTCCTGGGGGGACAGTATCCGCCCGAGCTGGATCAAATCGACGTGAGCGCTCTCATTTCCGCTGGCGGTCGATTCATCCGCGACAGGGCAATACGGATCGAGCCATCGGCCCGGACGGTCCATCTCGCGGAGGGTGGGCCGTTGACCTATGACGTGCTGTCGCTGAACTTGGGCAGCGAGGTCGCGCGGGCCGGCGTTCCGGGGGCGGCGGAGCATGGCTACCCCGTGAAGCCGATCCGCAATCTGTGGAATCTGCGTCAGAGACATCGAGTCTCGTCTGGCGGCGTCGGCGGCGAGTCCGCTGCGCATCGTCGTCGTGGGCGGCGGCCCCTCGGCCTGCGAGGTCGCGGCCAACCTGCTCCGTATCCTCCGCCCGCATCGCCAGGCCGCGACGCTCACCCTCGTGACGGCGGGAGCGCGATTGCTGGAACAGCTGCCGCGCGGCGCGGCGGAACAGGTCGCCTGGTTGCTGCGCGACGCCGGCGCCCGCGTCGCCCTTGGCTCCCCGGTCGCACGCATCCACGCCGACCATGTCACGACCGCCGCCGGGGAAAGCGTCCCCTACGACGTGCTGGTCCATGCGCTGGGGCTTGTCCCGCCGCCGCTGGTGCGCGAATCGGCTCTTCCGACGGACGAGGAGGGAGCGCTGGTTGTGGACGAATACCTGAAGTCGCCGGCCGACCCGCGGGTGTTTGGCGGCGGGGATTGCATCGCGTTCCGTGGACGGTCGCTGCCGAAGGTCGGGGTGTACGCCGTCCGTGAGGCGCCCGTGATCTTTTTCAATCTTCTTGCTACGCTGGAGGGGAAGGCGCTGCGCCGCTTTCGGCCGCAGCGGCGTTTCCTACTGATCCTGAACCTCGGCGACGGGACGGGGCTGGCGACCTGGGGGCCGCTGTACTGGCGCGGCCGATGGGCCTTTTTGCTCAAGGACCGAATTGACCGCGCTTTTCTTCGCAAATACCGCCGCTGAGAAGCGGTCTCCCGACCAGCCCCGAGCGCCAGCGAGGGGTTCGACCGCAACCCCTCGTTGGCGCTCGGGGCTGGTCGGGATGGTTTGCACTCTGCAAAAGATGAGAGGAGGCGGCGATGCTCTTCCATGATCGCGCCGACGCCGGCCGTCAACTGGCGGCGAAGCTGACCGCTTACGCCGGACGGCCGGACGTGCTGGTGCTGGCCCTGCCGCGCGGCGGCGTGCCGGTCGGCTACGAGGTGGCGCAGGCGCTGGTCGCCCGATTGGATGTCTTTCTCGTCCGCAAACTGGGCGTGCCCGGCCGCGAGGAACTGGCGATGGGCGCGATGGCCACGGGCGGCGTCCGCGTCCTGAACGCGGACGTGGTCCGCGCGCTCGGCATCCCGGACGAGGTCATCGAGTCGGTGTCGGAAAAAGAACGGGCGGAGCTAGCCCGGCGCGAGCGGGTCTACCGGGACGACCGGCCGCCGCCGGACGTTCGCAGTCGCACCGTTCTGCTGGTGGACGACGGCCTGGCCACTGGATCCACCATGCGAGCGGCCGTCGCCGCCTTGCGCAAGCTGCATCCGGCCCGCATCGTCGTGGCGGCGCCGGTCGGCTCGGCCGAGACTTGCGCCGAGATGGCCGAGGTCGCGGACGACGCGATCTGCGCCTCCACCCCGGAGCCATTTTACGCGGTGGGTCTGTGGTACGGCGACTTCACCCAGACGACGGACGAGGAAGTTCACGAACTGCTCGACCGAGCCGGCGCCCCATCCGCCCGGCGGGAGTAGGATGCACGCGCCGGATCGATTCGGCAATCCGGGTTCTGTTGCGGCGGGGATTTGCTAGAATACATCCACGAATGAGGAAGGAATCCGGAGCCTGGCGGCGCGTCGGGCCTCCGACCTGAACGACGGATCACGAGAATGGATGACATGACCGCACCGGAAAATCGGAATTCGTGGGACGACCTGTTCGAGGGCCACCTCGGCTTGCCGCCCGACCAACCGCCGACCGCGCCGGCTGCCGAATCACCGCCGCCCGCGGCGGTTTCCGCTCCTGTCGAGGTGGAGGCGTCGCCTTCGCGCGGCCGTCGCCGCCGGCCCGCGCCTCCGGCGAGCGAATCGGAACCGGCGCCGCCCGCACCGCAGACCGAAGGACCCATCGCATCCCGCGCCGAGACCGTGGAGGCGGTCCCGCCTGCCGCGGAATTTTCGGAGCCGGCCGAGAGCGCACCGGGCGCCGCCGAACCGGAGGTTGCGGAAGCCGAGGCCGAAGAATCCGCCCCGCGGGGTCGATCGCGCCGCCGTCGCCGGGGACGAGGTTCCAAGGCCGCCCCGCCGGGAGGGGAAGGCGAAGCGCAGTCGGAACCGGCGCCGGCCGTCGAGACTGAAGAGGCCAGCGCCGAGAAAGACCAGGCCGTTCGACCGGAAGAGGGGCCGGTCGAGGAAAGCGGCGACCGGAGGCGCCGTCGCGGTTCGTCGCGCGGCCGCAAGCCGGGGCGGGCGGAAGAGCCGCGCGGCGCCGAGGACGAACCGGAGGAAATACCGGAGGAAATCGAGGGGGAAGAGTTGGAATCGGCCGCCGCGGACGAGGTGGACGACCTGTCCAACTTGAATGTGCCGTCGTGGGCGGAGCTGATCGCCTCGCTCTATCGGCCGGAACGTTGAGAACAATCCCCGCGCGGCGTCGCGGGACGGGGAGGCTTGCTCATGGCCGACGCCATTGTCGATATCGTGGGGCAGGAGGAGCTGCCGGTCATTGTCAGGCTATACAACCAGATATTTCGGCCGCACCGGCCCCTGGAATCGTTCCAGCGCCGTTACCTCGGCCGGCACAACGTCTTGCAAATGGTCGCTCACATCCACGACCGGCCGGTCGGCTTCACGCTCGGCTTCGAGTTGAAGCCGTCGGTGTTCTTCTCGTGGTTTTACGGCGTGCTGCCGGAGTACCGCCGTCAGGGCATCGCCTCGCAGCTCATGGAGGCCGTCCACGGCTGGGCGCGCCTGAACGACTACGAATCGATCCGCTTCGAGTGCCACAACCAGCACCGGCCGATGCTGCACCTGGGCATCGCCCTGGAGTACGACATCGTCGGCCTCCGCTGGGACCCCGACCGCGGCGCCAACCTGCTGCTGTTCCAGAAAACGCTGGGTTAACGCGAGGTCCAGACCGTCTTCACAAGCCTGAAGCGCCCGCGAAGGGTTGAATTGCGTCCTTCGCGGGCGCTTCAGGCTTGTTTTGAAGCGCCAGGTCAGAGCCATTGGTATCTACACAAAGGCAGCGCGGCCGCTCCGTCTTAAGCCCGGAGGGGCGGCGGTGCATAGCCAGGGGTGAAACCCCTGGTCGAGAGGCGGCGTTCCTGGGTCGAGGAAGCCCCGGAGGGGCGGCGGTGCGAGATACCGCCACCCCTCCGGGGCTGAAACGGAGGGGAGGCCGGTCGTCGTTCCAGGGGTTTCACCCCTGGCTATGCACCGCCGCCCCTCCGGGGCGAAGGCAACGCTCGCGCTTGTGTAGATACCAATGGGTCAGGGGCTGCGGTTCGACGTGCGCGTGCGGCCTTTCAGCCCGGCACGCAATATGCCCCCAAAACACCGGAACCATTCCACGAACTCACCGTGGAGGCCGGCGCACGATGCCGCAAGACGATACGCAACACGGGCCGACCGGACGCCCCGCGTCGGACGCCGCTCAGGGTTCGCCGCCGGACGACCATCCTCATCCGCCTCCGCGGAGCCACTGGCTGCGCTGGACCATCATTGCCGTGGTCGCTGGCGGCGCCGTCGTGGTCGCGCTGATCTTCGGCATCCCGTGGCTCATCGACTACTTCCACACCGTCTCCACCGACGACGCCTTTGTCGGCGGCCACGTCAGCATGATTAGCGCCCGCGTCACCGGCCATGTCACGGCCGTCCGCGTCGAGAACAACGACCGCGTCCGCAAGGGCGATCTGCTGATGGAGCTGGACCCGCAGCCGTACCAGGTGGCGGTCAACCAGAAGCGGGCCGCGCTGGAAGCGGCCGAGGCCAACGTGAACGCGGCGGTCGCCGAGGCGCGCGCCCAGGAGGCCGCGGCCCGCTCCAACTGGTACGCCCTCATCGGCGCCCAGGAGCAGGTCCGCTACCAGGAGGCGACGCTGCACTCCGAGCTGGCCAACCTCCGGCTCCAGGAGGCCAACCTCAACCTCGCCAAGAAAGAGACGGATCGGGTCCGCAAGCTGGCGGCGAAGGACGCGGCCACGCGCGAGGAGCTGGATCAGCGCGTCGCCGACGAGCAGGTGGCCCAGCAGCGCGTGGTGACGGCCCAGGAAGCGCTCCGCCAGACGCGGGCCGCCCTCGGCCTGCCGCCCAACGACGAGGACCCGACCGAGCTGCCCCCCAACTTTGAGCAGAACTACTCCGGCGTGCAGGGCGCCGTCGCCGCCACTGCCCGGTCGCTGGCCCAGATCGGCGTGCCGCTGCCGTTGCACCGCCTGTCGTCGGAAGAGCTGGGCCGCTATCTGAACTCTCAGGGCGGCCCGTCGGACGTGAACCAGACGCTGGAGCAGTACGTCGAGAAGGCCCCGGCCGTGGCCCAGGCGCGGGCGGCGCACGACCAGGCCCAGGAGGATCTCCGCGCCGCCGAGCTGAACCTCGACTACACCCAGGTCCACGCGCCCATCGACGGCGAGGTGTTCCGCCGCAACGTCAACCCGGGCGACAACGTCGCCTCCGGCCAGGCCATGCTGGCCGTCCGCTCCCTCACCGACGTCTGGATCGAGGCCAATTTCAAGGAAACGGAGATCGACAATCTCCGTATCGGCATGGCCGTCGAGGTCCACGTGGACGCCTACCCCAAGAAGACGTTCCGCGGCCGGGTCGAGGGTTTCAGCGCCGGCACCGGGTCGTCCATCGCGCTGATCCCGCCGGAGAACGCCACGGGCAACTTCGTGAAGATCGTGCAGCGGCTGCCCGTTCGCGTCACCATCGACCCGCGCGACCTGAGCGACGACACGCCGCTGTTCGCCGGCCTGTCGTGCGAGCCGAAGGTGCTGTACACGCAGTCGCCGACGGGGCCGAACGCCGGCGGCCGACTCCTTCCCCCCATCCCGCCGCCCGCGAACCCCTCCACGCAAGGCGCCTCCGAGCCGGATTCGCCCCAACCAGCCCCGACAGAGGGCGACGGCCGATGAGCACCGCCCTTGTGCGCGGACGGGGCCGGCCTCCACCGCGATCCCCGGCGTCAACATCTACGTCGTCGCCGTGACGGTGACGCTCGCCACCTTCATGGAGGTGCTGGACACCAGCATCGCCAACGTCTCGCTGCCGCACATCGCCGGCGACTTGGCCGTGTCCCAGGACGAGGCATCGTGGGTGCTGACGACCTATCTGGTCGCCAACGCCATCGTCCTGCCGGTGTCCGGCTGGGCGTCCAACCTGATCGGCCGCAAGCACTTCTACATGACGTGCGTCGCCCTGTTCACGGTCAGTTCCGCCCTGTGCGGCCTGGCGCCGAGCCTGGGCTGGCTGCTGTTCTTCCGCGTCCTCCAGGGGGCGGGCGGCGGCGGCCTGCAGCCGTCCGAGCAGAGCATCCTGCTGGACACGTTCCCTGGCCAAAAGCGCGGCATGGGCATGGCCATCTACGGCGTCGCCGTCCTCGTCGCGCCAATCCTCGGCCCGACGCTCGGCGGATACATCACCGACAACTACAACTGGCGCTGGATCTTTTTCATTAACCTGCCGATCGGCGTGCTGTCGCTCTTTCTCACCAGCATCATCGTCCGCGACCCGCCGTACCTGGAAGCGGAGCGGAAGAAGCGCCGCGACTTCAGCATCGACTATATCGGGTTGGGCCTGATCGCGCTGGGCCTGGGTTCCTTGGAGATCCTGTACGACCGGGGCCAAATCGATGACTGGTTCGGTTCCTCCTTCATCGTCACGCTGGCGACCGTGGCGGCGGTCTGCATCGTGGCCGCGGTCGTCTGGGAGCTGGTCCACCCCAACCCGATCGTCAATCTCCGCCTTTTGAGGGACCGCAACTTCGCGGTCGGCTGCCTCATCATGTATTCCACCTTCGCCGTGCTGTACGGCAGCACGATCCTGCTGCCGCAGATGCTCCAGCAGCTGTACGGCTACACCGCCTTCACGGCCGGGCTGGTGCTGTCGCCGGGAGGCATCGCCACCATGATCGGAATGCCGATCGCCGGCTACCTGCTGGGCAAGCGCGTGGACGCACGCATCCTGATCTTCATCGGCCTGCTCGCCGTCGCCGCCGCCACCTACTGGAACTCGCTGCTCAACCTGTTCGTCTCGGCCGACGTGATTGTGATCCGCCGCTGCGCCAGGTGGTGGGCATGGCGTTCATCTTCGCCCCGATCAACACGGCCGCCTACATTTACATTCCGGAGAAGGAACACAACAACGCCACGGCCCTCTTTAACATGGTGCGCAACGAGGGGGCCAGCCTCGGCATCGCGCTGGTGACGACGCTGGTGGACCGGCGCAGCCAGTTCCACCAGGCGCGGATCAGCGACTCTTTCAACGTCCTGAATCCGACGTTTCAGGCCGCCTGGGACCGGGCGGCGCAGGTCTTCCAGGCCGCCGGCTTCGACCCGACGACGGCGCGTGACATGGGGCTGCACCAGCTGTACGATCAGGTGCAGCGGCAGGCCCAGGCGCTGTCGTACTTCGACGTGTTCTGGCTGTTCGCGATCGCGGGCTTCCTCGTGCTGCCGCTGGTGTTCTTCATGCGCCGCTCGGTGTCGGAGAAGGGGGCGGCGGGGGGGATGCACTGAACAGTGTTCAGTGTTCAGTGTTCAGTGTTCAGTGTTCAGCCGGCAACCTTCTGACTGAACACTGAACACTGAACACTGTTCCGCCTTGACCGCCGCGCCTGCCGCCGCTATGAGGGCGCCGGTCCTCCGTCCTTGAACCAGGGTCCGGTATGAGCCATTCCGCGGGAACCCGTGGAGATCGTGCGCGCCTCGCCGGGGCGTTGACGGGACTGACCGTCCTCGCGCTGCTGCTGCTGCCGGCCGGCGGCTGCACGCCCTTCGCCGAGTACGTGCGCAACGGCTTCAAGGTCGGGCCGAACTACCACGAGCCGGCGGCCCCCGTCGCCGCGGACTGGATCGACGCCGACCCGCGCGTCGTGGCCGCGCCGCCCGCCGACGCCTGGTGGGGCGTCTTCGGCGATCCCACCCTGGATTCCCTGATCGAGACCGCCCGCCAGCAGAACCTCGACCTGAAGGCGGCGGCGACGCGCGTCCTCCAGGCCCGCGCCCAGCGCAACAT
This sequence comes from uncultured Planctomycetaceae bacterium, assembly GCA_963771935.1. Classification (GTDB taxonomy): domain Bacteria; phylum Planctomycetota; class Planctomycetia; order Gemmatales; family Gemmataceae; genus UBA4732. The sequence goes on from CAVYVK010000011.1 coordinate 2,055,328, forward strand.
CGCGGCCGGCAACCTCCTGCCGCAGACGCAGCAGGCCCTCGGCGCCTACGCCCACGCCCAAATCAGCCAGAACGGCGGCCTGTTCGGCTTTTCGCCCTCCGGCAGCGCGACGGGCGGGGCGGCCGGCGGCTTCGCGTCGCCGACCACGCTCGACGTGTGGACCACCGGCTTCAACGCCTCGTGGGAACTCGACTTCTGGGGCCGCATCCGCCGCAACGTCGAGGCGTCCAACGCCGAGCTGGGCGCCTCCGTCGAGGACTACCATACGCGCCCTGGTCACGCTGCTGGCCGACGTGGCGACCAACTACGTCCAGCTCCGCACCTTCCAGCAGCGCATCGCCTTCGCCCGCAAGAACGCCGAAATCCAGCGGCAATCGCTCGACTTGGTGCTGGAGCGGCAAAAGCTGGGCCGGGCCGACGCCCTCGACGTGGCGCAGGCCCAGTCGCTGCTGGCGCAGACCGAGGCGTCAATCCCGCCTTTGCAGATCGGTTTACGGCAGGCCGGCGACCAGCTGTGCGTCCTGCTCGGCCAGCCGCCGCGGGCGCTGGCGCCCGGCCTGGCGGAGTCTCCCATCCCGTCGGCCCCGCCGGACGTGGCCGTGGGCGTGCCGGCGGAGCTGCTCGGGCGGCGGCCGGACGTGCGGCGCGCCGAGCGCGAGGCGGCCGCCCAGTGCGCCCGCATCGGCGCGGCCGAGGCCGACTTCTACCCGCGCATCGGCGTGACCGGCTTTCTCGGCTACACCTCGAACGACATCCGCACGCTGTTCGAGGAGGACAGCTTCACCGGCCTGATCGTGCCGAACTTCCAGTGGAAGATCCTGAACTACGGCCGCCTTCTCAACAACGTCCGCGACCAGGACGCGCGTTTCCAGGAACTCGTGCTGGACTACCAGAGGACGGTGCTGTCGGCCGGCCGGGAGGTGGAGGACGGCCTGAGCGGGTTCCTGCAATACCAAGCGCAGGCGCGGAGCCTGGAGACGAGCGTGGAGGCGGCGCAGACGTCGGTGGACAAGGTGCTGCTCCAGTGGCAGGCGGGGACGGCCGATTTCAACCGCGTGTTCACGACGCAATCGCAGCTGGTGACGCAGCAGGACCAGCTGGCCGTCGCGCAGGGCAACATCGCCCTGAGCCTGATTTCCGTCTACCGGGCGCTCGGCGGCGGCTGGCAATCCTGCGAGAAAGGCCGCCGCGGCGGAGACGTGCGCGAAACCGGCGGTGGACGCCGCGCCGCCGGCCCCCGCCGAGGGTGAGGTAATTCTGCAGGGCGAGACGTGGGTCCCGGCCACGCCGGCGGCGGCGCCCGAAATCCTTCGCGCCGGGGGCGAGTCGCGATAAAATGCGGCCGCCCTTTACTTCATTTCCACGAAGTTTTTGAGCAGCTTCGGCCCTTCCGCCGTCAGGAAGCTCTCCGGGTGAAACTGGACGCCGTGCAGCGGCCAGCTGCGGTGGCGCACGCCCATGATCTCACCCTCGTCCGTCCAGGCGCCGATCTCGAAATCGGGGTTGTGGAACGTCTCGCGCTTGATGACGAGGCTGTGATAGCGCGTCGCCTCGAACGGATTGGACAGGCCGCGAAAGACGCCCTGGTCGTCGTGGTGGATCGGCGAGGTTTTGCCGTGCATGACGCGGACGTTGCGCACCACCTCGCCGCCGAAGACGTGGCCGATGCACTGATGGCCGAGACAGACGCCGAGGATCGGCGTCGTCGCGGCGAAGCGTTTCAGCACCTCGTTGGAGACGCCGGCCTCGCGCGGCGTGCAGGGGCCGGGGGAAAGGATGATGTGCGACGGCTTCAGCTCGCCGACCTGATCCGGCGTGATCTGATCGTTGCGGAAGACCCGCACGTCCAGCGTCGGGTCCAGCTCGCCCAGACGCTGCACGAGGTTGTAGGTGAAGGAGTCGTAGTTGTCGATGAGAAGGATCATAGTGTTCAGTGTTCAGTGTTCAGTGTTCAGCGAGACACCGAGACGGGTTGCTTGCTGAACACTGAACACTGAACACTTTTAGCCTTGTTTCGCCGGATAAGGCTGAGCGCTGTTGGCCGTGGCGTCGTACTTCGCCTTGGCCTCGGTCGGGTCGAGGACGCGCAGGTACTGCTCCGAGGCGGCGATGTCGTACCAGCCGCCGTCCTGGAAATCGATCACGGCCCGGTTGTTGCAATTGACCGTGACGACGCGGCCGACGATCCCCTGGAAGCGGCGCAACTCCGCCTGTTCCGGGTTCACCTCGACGTATTGATCCGTCCACTGGCGCTTCAGCGCTTCGTTGAGGCTCTCGGCCGGCTCCATCGTCGGACCTCCGTGGCTTCTGCCTTTGTTCTAACGGAAACGGCGGAGGAGGGACAGGGCGGAAAAACATCTCCTTACCAGCCCGAAGCGCGAGCGAGGGGTTTCGTTGAACTCCCTCGCTCGCGCTTCGGGCTAGTAAGGTTGGTCCGCTCGTCCTTATGGGGCGCCGGGAGGACCGTCCAGCCGCCGGGCCAGACGCTTTAGGGCTGCGACGGCGTCTTGCGTCAACGGCGCCTCCTCGTTTCCTCGCGCCAGTTTCTTCAATACGGCTTGGGCATCGGACGTGCCGATTCGCTCCAGCACTTCCACGGCGCGCGAAGCCCGTAGCTCCGGCGACGACCCCTTCTTGTCCAGCGCCGCCAGCAACGATCGGGTGCGCTGGCGGACTTCCGCCGACGGGGTTCCGTCGAGCGCCTTTTGGAGGGCCGGCGCGGCGGCCTGGCCCAGCGCTCGAAGACGGGCGCTGGCCTGCTCCCGCACGTCGAAGTCGTCGGCGTCGAGGTCGCGGACGAGTCGGGCGATCTGATCCGCCGGCGCGGCGTCCGGCTTCAGCCGTTCCCGCAGAAGCGCGGCCGCCTGGCGCGGCGCCGCCAGCAGGGAACGGATCGCCCGGCCCGCGTCGGCCGCGTCGTCGCCGCCCAACCGGTCCCACAGGGCGTCTTGTTCCTTGGCCGACAAATCGGTCTCCTTCGGCGCGTCCGCGGGATGCACCGCCGCCATGTCCCAGACGAGGGCGGTGCAGTCGTAGCTGCCGGAAACCAGTCGCGTACCGTCCGGCGAGAAGGCGAGGGAGGTGATCCACCCATCGTGGCCCCGGAAAGCGCGGACCTCCTTGCCCGTCGCCGCGTCCCAAAGGCGGACGGAGTGGTCCTCGCAGCCCATGACGACCCGCTTGCCGTCCGCCGTGACAGCCACGCCCGTGACCCAGGTGCGTTGCTCGTTCGGGTCGCCGCGCTCCTTGCCGCTGTCGGCGTCGATCAGGCGGACCACTCCATCCCAGCCGGCCGCCGCCACGGACTTGCCGTCCGGCGCGAAACGCACCTCGACGCCGTAGATGCAAGCCTCCGTGGCGTGAAACTCCCAGCGCTGCTTGCCCGTCTCGGCGTCCCAGAGGCGGGCCGTGAGGTCGGAAGCGCCGCAGGCGACGAACTTGCCGTCGGGCGAGAAACACAGGGAAGACGCCTCGGCCTGACAATCCTTGCACCGGCCGAGTTTTTTGCCGGTTGCGAGGTGCCCATACCTGGATAATCCACCCGTCGCCCTTCCAGGCCGCCGCCATCCGCCGGTGGTCGGGCGATAGGGCGATGGGGCCGGGACCACCGCATCCCGACGCCCGGCCGAGGGATTTGCCCGTACCCAAGTCCCACACGAGCAGCGCGCCGTCAGGGCCGGCGGACACGGCCGTCGTTCCGTCCTCGGCGAGAGCGTCGATCCTCATCCCTTGTTCGGGAGGGGTGGGCAACGCGACCACGGCGCCGCTGGCGGCGTCGAAGCAGCGGATCGAAGCGCCACGACCGAGCATCACGCTTTTTCCGTCCGGTGAGAAGACCAAGGCGTCCAGCTTGTCCCAGTGCCATCGCCCGCCGTAGAGCTTCTCGACCTCACGCAGCACTTTCCCCGTCGCCGTGTCCCATATGCGGAGGACGTCGTCGGAACAGTCCGCGGCCAGTTCCTTGCCGTCCGGGGAGAGGGCGACGTGAGTGACCTCGCCATGGAAGCCCGTGAACCGGCGGATTTCCCGGCCGTCGGCGTCCCAGAGGCGAACGGTGGACTCCGAACTACCCGTGGCGACCATCTTGCCGTCGCGGGAGAACGTCAGGCTGAAGACAAGGCGGAAGCGCCAGCGCACCGTCCCGAGCCGGGTGACGGCGCCGTCCGGCAAGGGATCGCCGAAGGCGTCGGTAGAGCGCGGCGGCTCCGCGGCCGTCCACGCCGGGCCGACCGCGAGGCCAAGCGTCAGCAGCACGCAGGAATGCAAGCGGGACATGGTGCTTGGGGGCCTCCTTTGCGGCCGCCGGACCTACGCCGCTCACCGGAACGCCGGCCCACCCTCCCGCGCCGGCGGCTCGAAGTCCAGCCGCTTCACGAAGCGGCACGCCTCCTCCGCCCCGTACTCCCGGTTCATGCCGGCGTCCTGAAATTCAACTGTCAAGCGCCCCGTCATATCCGATGTCATTGAGGGCGCGGATGATCGCCTCCCAGTCGAGGCCGCCGCGACCGGGCGAACGCGGCTGCCAGCCGCGCCGCGCGTCGCCGTAGGGCAGGTACGAGCAGAGCAGTCCCGCCCGGCCGTTCAGCGTCAGGGCGCAGTCCTTGACGTGGACGTGAAAGATGCGGTCGGGAAAGCGCCGCACGAACTCGACGGGGTCCACGCCCTGCCAGTGGAAGTGGCTGGGGTCGAACGTGAAGCCGAAATCGGGCCGGCCGTCCAGCGCGTCCAGCGCCGCCTCGGCGCTGTACAGGTCGAAAGCGATCTGGCCGGGGTGGACCTCGAAGGCGTACTTCAGCCCGCACTCCTGGCACACGTCGAGGATCGGCCGCCATTTCCGGGCGAAATCACGGTAAGCGTCGGCCACGCGCTGCGGCTTCGGCGACGGATAGCCGGTGACGGCGCCCCAGATCGGCGAGCCGGTGAAGCCGGCCAGCACCGAGGCGCCGAGACGCTGGGCGGCGCGAGCAGTCGCCATCACTTCTTCCGCGGCCCGCTGCCGCACGCCCGCCGGGTCGCCGTCGCCCCAGACGTAGTCGGGCAGGATGTCCTGGTGGCGCTCGTCGATGACGTCGCAGACGGCCTGGCTGACGCGGTGACAGCTGACGACCGGCGCGGACAGCTCCAGCCGATTCAGCAGCGCCAACTTGCCGGAGCAGTAATCGTCCTCGCCGACGGCCCGCTGGACCTCGAAGTGATCGCCCCAGCAGCACAAATCGACGCCCTGGTAGCCCCACTCGGCGACGTGCGGCGCCAGCTCCTCCAGCGGCAGGTCGGTCCACTGGCCGGTGAACAGCAGGATCGGTCGCGCCATCGGCGGTCCTCGCACGAACAGACCAACCAGCCCCGAGCGCCAGCGAGGGGGTTCGCCTCACCCCCTCGCTGGCGCTCGGGGCTGGTAGTGCTCGGGGCTGGTTTTACGGCAACGGTTCCGGCGGCGCCGCGCCGACTTCGGTTCGCGGGGCCGCGCCGCCGTCCTCGGCAGGAGGCGTCAGCGCAGGGCTGGGCGGGATCGGCGCGGCCGTCGCTTCCGGGAGCGCCATCGGCGCAACCGGCGGCGAAACGGAAGGCGGCGGACCTGCCGGCGGCGGCGGAATCGGCGGACGCAGCGACGGCGCATCCACCATCGTCAGCGGGGTGGCGCCCGCCTTGATCCCCGCGGGCGGCGCGGCGGTGGTCGGCGCTCCAGCGGCGCCCCGGCGAAGCCGCCTTCGCCCTCGTCCTCCAGCGTCACCTCGTCCATGTCCTCGCCGTCCACCTTGCGCCGCATCAACAGATAGACAATCGTGCTGGCGCTCCAGAAGTAGCTGTAGCTGAAGCCGATCAGCAAGAGAAACGCGATCCACAGCCAGATCGCCACCAGAAAGGCGCCGATCAGGTTCCACCACTCCAGCCGGTCCTTGCCCTTGTACGTATCGTCGCGGCCGGTCCACTTCTGGTAGGCCGAGGAAATGATCTGGTCGTCGGAGCCGACGATGGGTTCCCCGCCCACCTCGGCCCCGCGCAGCAGCAGGTCGCGCCAGTGGTAGGAGGTCGGGGCGTACACGAACAGGTAACTCGGTTGTCGGCCGGCGGCCGCCATCCCCGGCGTCTGCGACACGCCCCACTTGCCGAGGTAGACCGTGAGCGACGCCATGAAGCCGACGAAGAAGACGATGATCGCCCCATAGACCACGGCCACCACGGTGTACCAGATGAAGTGCCACGGTTTCTGGTAGACGTAGCTGTAGGCCCGCGTGAAGGCGTCCCAGACGTCGGTGCCGCCCTGGGCGCTGATCGTGACCGACATGAACGGCCAGCCGACCAGGCCGACCAGCGTGATGGCCAACAGCAGGCCGACCACGATCATGAGCGGCCAGAACAGGCCGGCCACGATAATATCGCCGAAGATCGGGATCATGAGCGGAAAGCCGTACAGGATCATGCCGATCAGCAGCAGGATGATGATGGCCACCGGGATCATCGGCGCCGCGATGTACGACCCGAGCCGCTTGCGGGTGAAATTCAGCGCCTCCACGGCGCTGATCTTCTCCCCGCGGGCCACCTGCACCGCGGCGATGCGGGTGATCGCCCCGCCGAACACCGCCCAGGTCAGCACCGCCCACAGCAGCACGCACAGGAAGTAGAATCGGCACCAGACGTCCGCCACCGGATCGAAGAGGTAGCGCACCGGCAAGAGCAGCTTGACGATCGGCTCGAGCAAGACCGGGACTTCCTTCAGCCATAACCAATCCCAGAACTGGCCGGTTTCCCACGGCTTGCCCAGCTGCCCCGTCGCCATCAGGTAGGGGTTCGGCCCCCGGTCCTCGAACCACGGCCACGTCGCCAGCCGGGCGTACGGTTTGACTTCTCTCGGAAAGCCCAGGTAGAGGGCCGCCAATTCGGCCGCCCGTTTTTCGGGAATCCTCGCGTCGTTGTGGTCCTTGCTCAGCTGCTCGTCCGCGAGCAGGCTGACGAGGTTGCCCACCCGCAGGCTTTGCAGGGCCGCGTCCGCATCCCCCAACTTCTTGGTGGCGTCCTTGACCGCGGCGTCGCGGGCCTTGGTTTCCTCGTCGGTGGTCGCGGGCATTTTCTTGGCGACCGTCAAGGCCGCCAGGGCCTCGTCGCGCGTCGTCGTCGCCTTGGCGCGCCGATCGGCGGAGCTTTCGTAGGCGGCGATGGCCGCTTCGTAGAGCTGACGTTCGTCGTAGGTGTCCAGCAGGTCGTTCGCGTCCACGAGGGCGCCGTTGGCTTCCGGGCCGCCCAGGCCGGCCGTCATGTGCATCAGGTTCCAGTGATTGCGGGCCTGTTTGAACTGATTCCAGGCCTCGCGCTCGTTGTTGGGGTTCCGGGTCGAATAATCGCCGGGCCAACTCGGCGCCACGGCGCTCTCGCCGGCCGTGAACAGGACGGCCAGCAGCCACCAGCCGAAGGCCATCACCAGGATGCCGACGGCGGCCAGGGCCAACTTGTTGACGTCCAACGCCACCTGAAAGCCGCGGAACAGCTCCGTCCACGGCAGCAGCTGCCGCCAACTCGTTTCGCGCGGCTCGACTTTCTCCTCGGCCATCGGTCGCTCCTTGTGCCCTTGCCGGACGCAATGCCTATCAGAGTGGGGATTATACGGGCTGGGGAGGGCTTTGCAACCAGGCCGTGTTCCGTGTTCCGTGTTCCGTATTCAGCGTTCAGCAAGACGGAATGAAAACGGCCGGGAGACATGTCTCCCGGCCGCATCTTTATTCTCTGAACACGGAACACTGAACACTTTAGAAGTGAATGCCCATACCGAGGTTGAATCCATCCATCAAGCGAACTGTGCTCGTCTGATACTGTGGGTTCACGGCCCCGAAGTCGAAGTCGATCGGCTGGTGCATCGACACGGTGTTGAAGAAGGCCTGAATGTCGTAGCCGGCGCGGATCTCGACCGCCTCGATCGGGAACCATGACAGGCTGACGGTCAGCTGCGGCTCCGGGACGAAGGTCCACTGGACCCGGGAGCGCTTGCCGACGGGGCCGGGGTCGGACTCTCCGTTGGCGCCCCGCGCCAGCTGATACTTGGCCTCTTCCTTGACGCTATCCTCGTAGCCGCTGAACTGCAGCTGGACGTCGGCCGCGAAACCGTGGCCGAGGTAGCACTCCTGCTCGCAGCCGACGTGAACGCCGTACATCCGGTTCGACGTGATGTTGGTGTATTGCGCGGACCAGTCCGGGGACTCATTGCCGTTGACGTCCAGGTCGGTCGTCACCCATTTATAGCGTTCCCAGATCCACGTGAAGCGCGGGCCGACGATGCCGCTGAGCCGGTAGTTCTCCGTCTCATAGATCGGCACCCGATAGGTGGCCTCGTACTGCTGCGTCCGCTGGAGGAACTGCTCGGTCATGACGCTGGCGCCGTCCCAGATGCCAAAAGCCGCGCCCGGGGCGGGGACGAAGGGCAATTGCGTCGGGCTGCCTTGCACGAAACTCGGGTTCGGGACCGTGATCTTGTTTTGCGGGCCGCCGAATTCCGACGGGAAGTTGAAGACGGGGGCGAACAGGAAGCTGTCCGCGAAATGCGCACCGGTGTTCTGACCCGGAGGCGCGAGGGTGGCGGAGGCGCCCAGGTTGACCTCGTCGATGAACAACCATTTCACGCTGAAGGAGGAGCCGTCGCCGAACTTCCAGCCGACTTCGGCCGTGAAGCCCGGCTCGAAGTCCGTTGGGCCGGAAACCTGGGAAACGTCGAGGGCGAGGGATTTGCTTCCGAAAAACGTTCCGGGCAGCCCCAGGGTGGTGAGGAAGTTCGCCCCGGTGCTATTCTGGATGGCGGCGGACGGCTCGGAAATCTCAAAGCCGCGTGAGGCCACCGCCTGGCCGTGCAGCGGGTTCGTTTGGCGGTAGGAGGCGAACCCGGCCGACACGAACAGTCCCCCATCCTCCGGGTGGGTGCTGCCGATCGGGAAGGGCCACACCGGGTCGGCGGGCGCATAGTCCTCGCCGTACACCTGCGGCTCGCCCTGTGCGCGCACTTGCCCGGCCCCCAGGACGAGTGCGGCCAACACGGTCAGCGGCAACACCCGCCAGATCAACTTGCTGTCCATAGACCCCACTCCTCCGTGACGAAGGCGCAACGCCCGATCCCCCGGCCGTCCCCGCGCCGGGCGGATCGTCGTCGCCCGCCGGCGTTGGTGTTCGCAAACTGACAGAGACTTTGAAGGGTGGCGGACTATAGCGGCCGCCCGAATCGTGTCAAGACGTCTTGGCCGTGAATTTCCTTGGACCAGGCGAGCGGGCGCCGCCTGAGGGCGACGTGCCGCGACTGCGGGGCGATCGGCCTCCGGTTACAGGGAAGTTACAAAGAACTGCTTGACGGGCGAAGTCCCACAGTTGACAATCCATATAAGCAGAAGTCCATTCCCATCCCCCTGGAACGGAAAGACAGGACCAGGAGCGACTCCTGCGAAGGGAGAGTTGGCGCCGGGCCGCGTGGACAGATAGGATGTCGCGCGGGTGTTCTTATCGCGGGTCGTCCTCTTCGGGAGTCACCATGTTTTCTCGCGTGCGATTGCTCCAGTTCGGCTACGTCCTGGCGCTGGGAGCGGTGGCCGTCGTCTTCGCCCTGCCGACGGTATCCGAGGCCCAGTTCCGCTTGCATAACCCACCGCCTCCGCCGCCGTCGGTAGTGCGCACGGGCATCAACCCCTTGCCGGCAGGGCCGCCGCTGTTTCCTCAGCCCAGCGGGGCGACCGGCGGTCAGCTGGGCGGTCAGCTGGGCGGTCAGCTCGGCGGCCAGCTCGGCGGTCAGCTGGGCGGTCAGCTCGGCGGCCAGCTCGGCGGTCAGCTGGGCGGTCAGCTGGGCGGCGGCCTCGGTCAGCTGGGCGGCGGCCTCGGTCAGCTGGGCGGCGGCCTCGGTCAGCTGGGCGGCGGCCTCGGCCAGCTGGGCGGCGGCCTCGGCCAGCTGGGCGGCGGCCTCGGCCAGCTGGGCGGCGGCCTCGGTCAGCTCGGCGGCGGCCTCGGAGGGCAGATCGGCAGCACCATCTTCGGGGAGTGCTGGGGAACCCAGAATCAAAACCTGGCGCAATCGGCGGTGGTCAAATCGGCGGGTTGGGCCAGCTGGGCGGCGGCCTCGGTCAACTCGGCGGCGGCCTCGGCCAGCTCGGCGGCGGCCTCGGCCAGCTCGGCGGCGGCCTCGGCCAGCTCGGCGGCGGCCTCGGCCAGCTGGGCGGCGGCCTCGGCCAGCTCGGCGGCGGCCTCGGCCAGCTCGGCGGCGGCCTCGGCCAGCTCGGCGGCGGTCTTCAGTTCGGCAAGCCGTTCGGCAATAACGGCGGCCCCGGCATCTAAGAGGCGGTTTGCAAAACCAGCTCCGAGGGCGAGCGAGGGGGTCGGCGCCGAACCCCTCGCTCGCCCTCGGGCCGGTTGGGAAGGTCTTCAAATGACTTCCTAAGCGTCCTGAATTCGCGGGAATCTTCGACGGGGCGGGCGATCCAGGATCGTCCGCCCCATTTGCGTTTCCGGTCGCCGGTCCACGGGCTACGAAACCAGGGTGAAGAACAGTTCCTCCAGGTCCTCCTGACCGTGGAGCTTCCTCAGCTCCGCAAGCGTTCCGCACGCCAGGATCTGGCCGCGGCTCATGATCGCCACGCGGTCGCAAAGCCGTTCGACCTCGCGCATGATGTGCGTCGAGAAGAGGATGCACTTGCCCATCGCGCGGAGCTGCTCGATGTTGCGCAGGACGGCGCGGGCCACCAGCACGTCGAGGCCGGCCGTCGGCTCGTCGAAGATCAGTACCGGCGGGTCGTGAACGATGGCGCGGGCGATCGAAACCTTCTGGCGCATCCCGGTGCTCATTTTGGCCCCAAGCGTGTCGCGGAAGTCGTTCATTTGCAGGGTGGTGAAGACCGTTTCCATGCGTCCGCGCAGGGCTTCCCCCTTCAGGCCGTAGAGCCGTCCGAAATACTCGACCAGCTCCCAGGCCGACATGCGGTCGTAAATGGCGGTGTTGGCGGACAGGAAGCCGATGTGCCGCCGCACCTCGCCGGGCTGCGTCGCCACGTCGTAGCCGGCCACGAGCGCTCGGCCGCCGGTCGGCCGCAGGACGGTGCAGAGAATGCGCATCGTGGTGGTTTTGCCGGCGCCGTTGGGGCCGAGCAGTCCGAAGATTTCGCCCGGCCGGGTCTCGAAGCTGACGTGATCGACGGCGTGGACGAGGCCGCGGCGCAGGTCGCGGAACGACTTGGTCAGATTTTCGACCTGGATCATGCGGCGTTCCTCCTCTGCATTACTCTACAACCGAACTCGGCGAGCGGCCGGCGTGAGCCGGCTGATTCGATCCATCAGCCGGCTCACGCCGGCCGCTCGCCGCTTGACGCCGCCCGCCGCCGCGGTTAGTTTGCGTGGTTAGCGGGCACTAGCGCTCCGCACCCCGTCGCCCCTGCGTGGAGTCCCTGCGTGGCAGATCCATCGGCCGCCCTGGCGTCGGCCCCCGTCCTCCTCGCCGACCTGTCCGTGTGGGACTGGGCCGTCCCGACGGGCGTCGCCGTACTGGTTCTCGTCCTGATCGGCCTCGTCTGCTGGTTCCAGCCGTATGGGCCGCTGCGCGTCTTCCTCTGGCTGGTGACGCACTCCATCTACTGGGTGCGGGTGATCGGCCGGTCCAACGTGCCGGCGCGGGGCGGCGCCCTGCTGGTCTGCAACCACGTCAGCTATATCGACTGGCTGCTGCTGCTGGCCACGCAGCGGCGATTCATTCGCTTCGTCGTCTGGGCCGGCTGGACGAAGAAATGGGGCCTGCGCCACCTGCTGCGCTGGGCCGGCTGCATCCCCATCGACGGCGCCGCGGGGCCGCGCGCCGTCATCAAGTCGCTGCGCGCGGCCAGCGACGCCCTGGCGCGCGGCGAGCTGGTGTGCATCTTCGCCGAGGGCCGCTTCACGCAAACCGGGATCATGCTGCCGTTCCGCCGCGGCTTCGAGCAGGTGCTCAAGCACTGCAAGGCCCCCGTCGTCCCCGTCTGCCTCGATCAGGTCTGGGGCAGCATTTTCAGCTTCTACGGCGGCCGGATCTTCTGGAAGATGCCTTTGGAGGTTCCCTATCACGTCGCCGTCGCTTACGGCCAGGCCCTGCCCGACGACGTGAAGGCGGCCGATGTGCGCCAGGCGATCCAGAAGCTGTCGGCCGACTGCGCCGTCGCGCGCGACGCCCGGCGCATTCCGGTCCACCGCCGCTTCGTGCGCACGGCCAGCCGGCACATGTTCCGGCCGTGCCTGAGCGACAGCCTATCCAAGGGGAAGGTGCATCGCTACGGCGAGATACTGGCCGGCGCCATGTGCCTGGCGCGGGCGCTGCGGCCGACGCTGGGCGAGGCGCCGATGGTCGGCGTCTGGATGCCGCCGAGCGTCGGCGGGGCCGCGGCCAACATCGCCCTGGCCCTGCTCGGCAAAACGTCGGTGAACCTCAACTACACCGCGGGGGCGCAGTCCGTGAACTCGGCCCTGCGGCAGTGCGGCTGCAAGCACGTCCTGACCTCGAAGCTCTTCATGCACCGCGCCAAGCTGGAGCCGGAGCCGGGCGTCGAGCCGATTTACCTCGAAGACGTGAGGAAGGACGTTCCGAAGAGCCGGCTAAGGCGAGCCTTCCTCACGATCCTGCTGACGCCGACGTGGGTGCTGGAGTACTGGGTGCTGGGCCTGGGCAAGCACACGACCGCCGACCTGGCCACCGTCATCTTCTCCAGCGGCAGTACGGGCGAGCCGAAAGGCGTGATGCTGACGCACGGCAACATCGCGGCCAACGTGGAGTCGATGATCCAGGCGGCCACTTTCGGACCGAAGGACCGCGTGCTGGGCGTGCTGCCGCTCTTCCACAGCTTCGGCTACACCGTGACGCTGTGGGCGCCGCTGCAGGTCGGCGCCTCGTCGGTCTACCACGCCGACCCGCGCCAGGCCCGCGAGATCGGCGAGTTGTGCAAGTCGCGGAAATGCACCATCTACCTCTCGACGGCGACGTTCCTGCGGTTCATGCTGCGGAAATGCGAGTCGGACGATTTAAAGACATTGCGCCTCCTGATTTGCGGCGCGGAGAAACTGCCGCAATCGGTGGCGCAGGACTTCGAGAAGAAGTTCGGCGTGTTGCCGCTGGAGGGCTACGGCTGCACGGAGTTGGCGCCGGTGGCCGCGACGAACCTGCCGGACAAGGTGATCGAGGGCTTCCGGCAGATCATGAACAAGCCGGGCACGGTCGGCCAGCCGATTCCGGGCGTGGCGGCGCGGGTGGTCGATCCGGACACGTTGCAGCCGCTGCCGGTCGGCTCGGAGGGGTTGCTGCTGATTTACGGGGCCAACGTGATGAAGGGCTACCTCGGCAAGCCGGAGTTGACGGCCCAGGTGGTGCGCGACGGCTGGTACGTGACCGGCGACATGGCGAAGATCGACGACGACGGCTTCATCACGCTGACCGGCCGGCTGTCGCGCTTCGCCAAGATCGGCGGCGAGATGGTCCCGCTGGAACGGGTGGAAGAGGAGTTGAACGAGGTGCTGGGCACGAGCGAGCGGGTCGGGGCGGTGACGTGCGTTCCCGACGAGTCGCGCGGCGAGCGGCTGGTGGTGCTGTACAGTGAGAAGCCGTTGGCCGAGCTAGGCTTTGACGTGTCGAAGTGGCAGCAGGGATTGGCCGGCCGCGGCCTGGCGAACCTGTGGATCCCGTCGCCGCGCGACTTCTACGCCGTGCCGGAACTTCCCCATTTGGGGAGCGGCAAACTCGATTTGAAGCGCCTCAAGGAGATGGCGCTGGAACTGGCCAGGAAGTAGGAATGTTTTTCTACCAGCCCCGAGCGCGAGCGAGGGGTTCGGCGCCGACCCCCTCGCTCGCGCTCGGGGCTGGTAAAGTTCCGTCCGTCCTCTCCGCGGAATTTGGTCCCCCCCTCCCGATTGACCGATCCCGCGTCCTGCGCGACAATAGGATTTCGGGACTTCGCAATCCCCTACTGAGTCCAGCATGGCGAAAGAGACGCCCGCCGTTCCCGCGACCTCTACCGCGAGCTGCGCGAGGCCGATCCGGGGGACGTGGATTTGCAGCGCTGCTACGTCAACGGCATCAACAACATCGGCGTCCATGAATCCGACGTCGAATCGAAGCGGGCCGATTACCAGGAGGCGCGGCGGCTGTACGAGGGGTTACTCTGCTTCAACCCGGACGACGAGCGCCTTCTCAGCAGCCTGGGCGGCGCGCTGGACAACCTCGTCAAGGTCGTTCTTTTCAAGGATAAGATCTCAGCGAAGGGCTATAAGATAGGAAATGGATTTTAACCTTCAGGCAGGCTGACGCACCTGAACGGGACGCAGCGACGCCGGTCGGAGAACGAGGAGCGGCCATGCCGTTGACCAGCCTGACGTGTCCGATCTGCCTTGGCATGCTGAGGCTGAAGACTGCGGTTGCAGAAGGAACGCGCATCCGCTGCCCGAAGTGCAAGGGTTCCTTCATCGCCGAGGCCGAGCCGAAGGCGGCGCCCCCGGAGCCGATTCACGAGCCGATCCCGGCGGAGACGCAGGAACCATTGCCGGAGCCAGGCGCGGAGGAGGTGATCGAGGCGGAGGGAGCGTTTGAGGCGCCGTTCCGCCCGCGGCCCCGTCGAGACGACGACTTCGACCGCCCACGGAGAAGACCGGCGCGGCGCGATGAGGAGGATGAAGACGAGAGGGAACGTCGATTTCGGCGCAGGCCGAAGAAGGGCGGCGTGCCGTTGTGGGTGTGGCTGGTGAGCGGCGGTGTGGGCCTGATGTTGCTGATGGGCTGTTGCGGCGTCGTCGGCCTCATCGTCTGGAGCATGGCGGGCGGCAGTGGGCCGGTTTCTGTTTCCAACTATAACCAGCTGAAAAGAGGAATGAACCCGGCGCAGGTCCACAACATCCTGGGACCGCCGACGACGGCGAACCCGAGCATCGTCGGCATTCAGGTCGAAACCTGGCAAAATGGGTCGGACTACGTTCGGGTGACCTTCCAGAGAGGAACGGCCTTCAGCCGGACGTGCAACATCCAGCACAACGGATGGATTCAGTTGCAGGACAACGGCCTGTTGCCGTGGTAGGGGCGAGGTTCCCATCCCACACGCTCAGAAGCCTCGCGGCGGCCGGCCTTCCAGCACGTCGCGCCAGAAGGCCGGCGTCCCGTGAAAGACGGCCTGGTAGGTGGACTCTAGCGGCGCGTTGACGTAACGATCGGGCCGCAGGAACAGCGGCATCTCCGGCAGGACGGCCCCGACGGCAAGGTACTCCACAAATACATCGACGCGCGGGCCGGCGGCGAAAGATGCGACCGTCAACGGCGCCTCAGGCGGCACGTCGTAAGGTTCGTCCGACTGTTCCAGGCGCTGACAGATGGCCCCGTGCATACCGTAGGGGTCGTGGGCGCCGGGAGGAAACAGGTCCACGAGCAGCAAATGCACGCCGGCATTGAGGGCGTCCACGGCCTTGGCAGCCAGATCCTCGACGTGACGGGCGCGGTCCTTGTTGGCCGGCGAAACGATCTCCAGCAGCGCTACGAGACGATGGCCGCTGATGTGCCGTATCGCTATGCTGCGTCGGAGTTCCAGCGAAGCCTGTTCGATCGTATGCCGGCGCCGGACACGCGGAGGCGCTTCCGCCAGCAATGTGCCGCCCGTGGCCGGAGGCAGGGGAAGAGGAGGCGCCGGCGGCTCGGGGCTGGCGTGCAACGTTAGAATATCCGGAATGGAACGGCCGGTATGCTGTTCGGCCAGGGCGTAATAGCCCTCCGGAAGCAGTCCCTCGTTGAGAGCAATACGGATTAAAGCGATCCATGTTACATGGAAATCGTGGAACAGACCGGCCTCGACGCGCGTCCAGTCATGCACGGGCATGGATAGTTCTCCTTTCAGCGACTGCGTTCCAGCTTCGGCAACAGCACCGTGCCGTCCGTCAGCGGCACGAACAGCCGATCGTTCCCGAATCCCGCCGGCGCTCCAGTCGGCGCCGCGCTTCCCTGGAGCTGAACCTCGAACCCGGCCGGCGCGCCCGTCTCCTTCAGCCCGACGATCCGGCCGGACTCGTCCGCGACCATCACCATGCCGCCGACCAGCCGTGGCCGGCCCACCAGCGCCGCGCCCGCCTTGTCGGGATACGTCCACAAAACGGAACCCTTTTCGGGGTCGATCCACGCCAGCCGCGTCCCATCGACGATGCAGCCGATGCGCGTCGCCCCGTCCACCGCCTGCACGTAGGGGCCGGCCGTGATCCGGCCGCCTAGGCTCCAGTGCGGCCCCGGCTTCAGGGCGCCGTCGGCCTCCACGGTCAGGAGAGTAACCATACCGCTGACATCGGCGATGCACACCCGGCGCGGCGAACCCTTCGCCTCCGGCAGCGGGACGGGATCGGCCGCCAGGCTGCCGCCTTCCTTGGCTTGCAGCGTCGGCGGTTCCTTCAACGTCGCCGGGAGCATGTGCCAGACGTCGTTCAGCGGCCATTTCCAATGCGTCAAGCCGCGGAAGCCGTCGTAGGTCAAAAACGTGTCGGGGCCTAGCACCGTCAGCCGGGCGCGGGCGTCGGGCGGCGCCCGCCGCGACCGCCAGTTGGGACCGTTGACGACGACCGATTGCTCGGTCAGCGGCAGGGCCACGCGCGCCAGGACGCCGTCGGCCAGCGGCAGAATCATCATCGCGTCCGTCACGGCCGGCGTCCCCGCCAGCGGCGCGGACAGCGGGATCGTGTGTTCCTCCTTGACCAGATCGTTCGGCGTCGCCTCGACGCGGCGGATGACGAGGTGTTTGCCGTCGCCCGGCGTGGCGATTTCGTAAGCGGAATGACCGTCGGGACCGGGCAGCAGAACCGGCGGAGCGCCGGGGCCGTCGTCCAGCGCCCCGAAGAGGAACTGGCCGCCCTCGCGCCAGTCGCCGTCGGCAAGGTTGGCGTTCCGCGCCGGGTCGAACGCGAAGAGGCCGCCGCCCTGGTCCAGGACCAGCAGCAACGGCGGCGCTTCGGCCCCGGATCGCCGCAATTCCAGCGGATCGGCCTGGCACACCAGCCCCAGCTGCCGCTGCCACAGGATCTGCCCGCGCTGGTCGTCCAGCGCCGTCGCTAAACAGATTTGCTGGGTCAACGGCTGCGTCGCCAGAACAAGCGTGGCGCCGCCACGCACCGGGTCCGGCTCGACCTGGCTGGCGTGCAGCGGCGATCCCAGGTCCAGCGACTTCCACCCGGCCGCCGGCTTCATCCGCGGTCCCGTCGCGGGGTCCAGCTCCAGCGACAACCGCTTCAGCGCCCCGCCCGCCAGCACCCAGAAGTCCTGCCCCTGCACCTCGACCACCTCCGACCGGCCGCGGGCCTGCGCCCCCGCCTGCGGGGCCAGGTCCAGACTATGCGACAGGCACGGGAACAGGAGCGGATCCTTGAGATTGCGCTCTTGACGGATGTCGAATAGGCCCAGAACGCCGGTGTCGCCGACCATCGCCAGCTGTTCGCCGTTCTGGGAGGGCGGGAACCACGTCCAGCCGGGCGTTTCCGGCGGCGGCTTCAGCGCGGCCGGCGCCGCCTCGCGGTCGTCGCCGAACGGCAGGCGGTAGGCCCGCAGCCGCGTGGCGCCGAGGCCGTCCGCCTGGGCGAGGAGCAGCCAGTCGGCGTCGATGCCGTTGTCGTCGGGGGCCGACACGATCAGCGGCTCGCCGCGCAGCGACCCGGCGGGATGGCCGGTGTAGAGGAGGTGCGTGCATTTGTGCTGGATCGGGTCGATCT
This sequence comes from uncultured Planctomycetaceae bacterium, assembly GCA_963771935.1. Lineage (GTDB taxonomy): Bacteria > Planctomycetota > Planctomycetia > Gemmatales > Gemmataceae > UBA4732. Next base: position 2,073,019 of record CAVYVK010000011.1, read on the forward strand.
CGTAGACGCAGAACTCGTCGGCGGGGAAATAGAGCAGGCCGCTGTTGGGGTTGCGAACGCCGCCGACCGTGAGCGGTTGGCCGAGCGGATAGGTGCCCCAGCACCTTGCCCTGAGCCAGCTCGATCTCGTGGACGTTGCCGTCATAGGACGCGAGATAGGCGATGTTGCCGACGACCAGCGGCCGACCGATGCACTCAGCGCCTATGTGGTAGCGCCAAAGTCGGTTGCCGTTGCCGTCCAGGGCGTCCAGGGCCTTGTCGTCGGCCGACAGCACCAGGATGCGCTCGGGGACTCCCTCCGACTCCGGCACGCGAACCGGCAGCGCCGTGGTATCGACGCCGACGCGCACCGTCCAACGGACCCGGCCGTTGGACCGCGCCAGGGCGTAGAGGATGCCGCGGAACACCGCCAAGACGACGTGCTCGTCCGACAGCCGGGGGTCGGGAGAGCTGAGCAGCAGCGGATCGACGACGAAGCGCGTCTCGACGGGGCCGGCGTCCGGCTTCGCCAGAAGCGCTTGCGCCTGGGAGGTGTACTGAACGCTGTCGATGTGTTCGGCGTACACGCGGGCGCGGATCTTCTGCACGTCCGCGTTTTGATCGATGTCGGGCAGGTCCATCTTCTCTTTTTTGATCTGTTTAAGGACATTTCGCACCGCCTGCGACGGCGTCGGCGCCTTGGCGGCGTCCTCAATGCGAACGACGGCGCGCCGCACTTTCTGCGCATGGACGACGGCCTGGCGGACACCGCCGAGGGCCGCCTCGATGTGCGCTTTCTGCTCGGCGGACGGGACTGCGGAGTTGATGGTGTTCAGGCGATCCGCGGCCTGTTGAATCCGGTCGGCGACGGCCAGCGGCCCGTCGTCCTGCGGGGCGGTGTTTCTCTTGGCGAAGGCGTCCGTCACCCAGCCGAGGCTTTCCGCCAGGTCCGGCGCCCGGTCCTTGAGCGGCGCCGCCTTGCGGTTCTCGTCGAGGAACGTGGAGAGGCGTTCCAGCACAGCGTTGACGTCGGCGTCCGGGGCGCGAGCCTGGCCGCGGAAGTCGCTGAGGGCTTCCATGAAGTGGTAGTCGTCGCGCTTGGCGCTGGAGGGGAAGTCCTTCTGCAGCTGATCGAACATGCCGCGGGCTTCGTCGAATTTTCCCTGCTTGTAGGCCTGATCGGCCTCCGCGGCCATGGAGCCTTCACTGCGGCTCATCAGGAGCCAGGCCGCCACGCCGCCGCCGGTGAGCAGGACCACGAAGCCCACCGCCAGCACGGCCATGAACAGACCGGTGCGCTTGACAGGAGGGCGAGGCTCGACAGCTTCTTCGGAAACGGGTTCCGGCGCGGCCAAGGCGGGAGCATCCGGCTTCGTGTCCGCTGGCGGGAGGGTCGGCTCGGCTGGACCACGACGCACGGGCGGCGGCGCCCACGCTCCGGGCGGCAGCTCGCGGGGCGGTTCCTTGGGGGCCGGACGGCGGACGGGCGGCGGCTCCTTCCAGGATCGGGCGGGTGGTTCGACGGTCTGCGCCTCGACGAGCGGCACGAGGTCGCTGACATGCGACGTCCTCGGCACCGGCGGGGTTTCCGCCTCGGCGGGCAGCATGGGGACCATTTCGCCGACCGAGCCGGTCTTGTGGCCGTTGCCCGGAGTCGGCGGTTGGGGTGGAGGAGGCGGCTCCTCTGTCGGAACGGTAAACACCTTCCGGCACTGCGGGTTGGGGCAGCGCATGGGCTGACCGCGCAACGACGGCTGAACCTTGTAACGAGTTTCACAGGCCGGACAGACGGCGGTGATCAGCACGGGTGTCATCCCCGGACATGACGGGAGGTTCCGAGGGATTCATTTTACGCGACGGCAAGGCGAAGCGGAACAGGGGAAAGGTTCACCCCCGCAGCCCCGCCTCGCGCATCAGCCGATCGGTCGCCTCGTACGCCTCGCGCACCCATTCCACAATACGCTCCGGCTGCGGCGAATATTCCAGCTCGATGCTCACGGCGCCGTCGATGCCGACGCCCGGATCTCGCGCAGGTACGGCGGGAAATCGACGACGCCGCGGCCGGGCGGCAGGTCGCCGTGGACCTTGCCGTCGCAATCGCTGATGTGGACGTGGGCGGCCCGGCCCTTGAGACTCTGCAGCGCTTCGGGCGGTGTATGCGCCAGTTGGAGGTGCGAAATATCGATGTTGGCCCGAACCGCAGGATGGTTCACGTCGTCGAGGAACCGCACCATATTGTCCACGTTGTTGAGAAGCGAGAGCCGGAATGGCTCCAACTCCAGGGCGATCTCCAGGCCGAGGTCCGCGGCGACTTTACCCAACTCGCGCACCTGGCGAACGCCGGTTTGCCACTGCTCGGCCGGCGGAATGACCTGCCGTTCCCAGATGTATTCACCGAGGACCAGCAGCAGATTGCGGGCCGCGAACTCATGGCACAAGTCGAGATAACGGCGGCAGCGCTCGACGTGGAAGCGCTGGACGCTGGGGTTGAAGTCGATCAACCCGACGGCCACGCAGGCCACACTGACGATGGGCAGGCCGTGCTTTTCGCACTCACGGCGAATCAGCCGGCGCTCGCGGGCGTCGATGTCGAGCGGGTCGGCGAAGATGTCAATCGTGTCAAAGCCGATCTCCTTCGTCATGCGAATGCCGAAGGCGGTGTCGCGGCCGGCCTGCGCCCAAGCGGAGTTGATAAGGCCGAGTTGCATGGCTCTTCGCTCCGTATTGGCCCCGGAGGGGCGGCGATGCGCCTCAGCCCCGGAGGGGCGGCGGTTCATAGCCAGGGGTGAAACCCCTGGAGGCCGGGGTGTGCCGCGTCCTCCCCATCCAGCCCCGGAGGGGCGACGGTGCATCGCCAGGGGTGAAACCCCTGGAGCGAGGCGGCGTCCCTGGGTCGAGGAAGCCCCGGAGGGGCGGCGGTGCCTCGCCTAGCGCCGCCCCTCCGGGGCTGAATCGGGGCGCGGCACGTCCTAGCCTCCAGGGGTTTCACCCCTGGCTATTCACTGTCGCCCCTCCGGGGCTTAAGACGGAGCAGACGCGCTGCCTTTGTGTAGATACCAATGGGTGAAACTCCTGGCTATGAACCGCCGCCCCTCCGGGGCTAATGAAACGACCAATGGACACGCCGCAGCCTGCCAGGGGCTCACGCCCCTGGCTATGGACCGCCGCCCCTCCGGGGCGGATCATGGCCAGGCGGCGCTTAATCCGACCGCAGGTTCTTGAGATACTCCAGATGCTCCTTCTCGAAATCCGACAGCGGCTCGCCGACGAGGTCGCGGAAAGCGTCGAGCGGGCTGGTTCCGCGCTTCAGGGCGTGGACGTAGTCGTCGAGGGCCTTCGTGCCGAGCAGCTTGCGGTTGAAGGCGAGGTCGAAGGCCAGCGCCCAGGACGCCAGATAATTGCGATCCGACGCCTCCCGTTCGGTGGCGTGGACCACGGCGAACTTTTTGTAGTCGGCGCGGAGCAGGTCGGCCGTCGGCAGCAGCGTCCCCTTGGCGATGGCCGCGTGAACGGCGTCGAGGCGGTCCTTGTCCGGCTGGCCGACGCGCAGCTCGCCGACCTCGTAGACGGCCGTCTCGAAGATCTGGGCCAGGCCCTCGTTGAGCCAGCGCGGCGCCTCACCGTCGGCCGGCGTGTAGACGCAGTTGTAGAGGTAGGCGTGGAAGGCCTCGTGATAGAGGCGCTGCAACAGCCGCCGCCGCGATCGGGTGAACGCCTCCTCGTTCTGGTCCATGATCGCCTGGATCTTCTTGCGGGCGTCGAGGATCGGCGCCATCTCGTCGGGCGGCACACGGCCCTTGTAGGCCGCGTTCAGCTCTTTTTCCTTTTCCTTGAGGTCGGCCAGCGCCTTGTCGGCGTCGCGGCGACGAGCCTCCAGAACGTCGGCCATGCGCTGCAGGTCGCTGGCGCAGACAATTTCATTCTTGGCGGGGTCGAAATAGGCGGGATTGAACAGGTTGCGGCCCTCCTTGGCGACGAGGGCCTTGTAGTCGGCGAGTGACTGGGCGAGGAGAATGGTGGTCGGCGCCGGGGCCGCGACGCGCGGCGGCAGGGTGTGGACGTAGGCGGCGTAGACCTGTTCAAGGTTGACGGCGACGAGTTGAACAAGCTCCGGCCGGGCGTCGGAGGTGAGGCGGAAGTAGGTCGATTGGTAGGTCAGCCCCTTGACCTTGGGGTCGGCCGGCCACGGCGCCGGCTGGAGCTTCAGCTCGTCGCCGGACGCCAGTTGCCCCGTGGAGGCGTCGGGGTCGAGCCGCTTGAGCTGCGACGCCAGCAGGTCGCGCTCGCGGACGAGGGCGTCGATGCGCTTGACGAGCTGTTCGTGGTCCTCGTCTCCGAGCAGGTCGATGCGATCGACGTCGGAGCGCTTGAAGTCGTCGGAGAAGATCAGGGTCGGAGCGCCGGGTTTGCGAACAATGCTGCGGACGTAGACGTGGCGGGCGTCCTGCTCGACGACGAGACCGCTCACCGTATCGCCCGATTTGAGATGGACGACATCGTATTTCCATTCGTCCTCGCCGGGAGATGAGCCGGGCGGCGCGGCGAGCGCCAGCGCCGTGAGGGCGGCCGCGGCGAGGACGGCGAGCATTCGGCGGTTCATGGGGGCGCGCCTCCGCGACCGGGCGCTGCGCCGACTATACCCCGGCCGGAGGCGGTTGCCAACAAGGCGGGGCGCCGTTTCCTTCGCTCACCGCGGCGTACAAGTCACCGGCAGGTCCACCGTCTGTTCCGCCGGCTTGATGAGATGGACATGCACGACGGTTTTCACGCCGTCCGCCGGCAGCTTCGCCGCGTCGAGGCGCAGCCGGACGGCTGCGGTGGGTCTCGATCCAGCCGCCCATTCGCACGTCACCGCCGCCGCGTCCGCATCCACGCCGCCGATCTCCACCTCGTCGCCGTCGCTCCGCAGAAGCACCCGCAGTGACGGCGCGGAGGCCGTCAGCTCAACCGCCGCCGGCGTCGCGCTCACGCGCCGACGGCCGCGCTTCACGATCGTGAACGGCAGCTTCAAATCCGGGTATTCCGGGTCGGATGTGTAGAGATGCAGCGCCTCGTCGTAGCGGCCTTCGGGCAGGTCGGCCGGTGCCGCCAGGTGGATGGCGTAGGTCCACGGACCGGCGCCAGGATGGGCCTCGTCCACCGACGCCCGCACCTGCGGACAGGTCGTCTCCGCCTTGATGTTCATCTGCGACGGACGCCGGTCGGTCAGCGTGATGGTGCGGTCCACCGCCCCATCCGTCTCGACGACCAGCGCCGACGGCTCCAACGAAAGGTCGGCCCGCACGTGCGCCGTCAGGGTCAGCGTCGTTTCCTCGACGCGATCGCCGCAACGGCAGCGCAGCGTCACGCCCCACGAGGCGGGGCCGTCCGGCGCGTCAGCGTGTTGACCGCCAGCAGCAGCGATCCCGAATCGCCCGGCCCGAAACGCCGCCGATCCGTCGTCGTCGTCACGCAGCCGCAGCTCGGTCGGAACTCGACGATTTCCACCGTTTCCGATCCGCGATTCACCAGCGTGAAACGGTGCGACAGCGGCGCGCCGGCGTGGACGGTCCCGGCGTCGAACTCCGGCGGATCGCCCTCCAGCCCGGCCCGGCCGGCGCCGCACCACGACAGACTGGCGATCAGCACCGCCGGCGCAAGCAGCCACGATTGACGCATCATTCCTCCCCCGACCGAATTCCGAGGGGGAGATACCGTCTTTCGAGGGCGGCGGCAACGCCGGTTTTTGCTCAGACGAATCGTTTAGCCGCGACCCGAAGGGGAGCGCGTTGAGGACGCGCTCCCCTCCGGGTCGCGGCTAAACGGGGTTGGATCGGCGGCCTTACGGCTTCGGCGGCGGCAGTTTGTTCGTCGGCTTGCCCGCGGCGTCCACGGCGCCGGCCGCCACGATCACCATGTGGTCCGGGTCGAGGTACTTCTTCGCGACCGCCTGCACGTCCTCCGGCGTCACCGCCATCACCGCCTTGCGGTAGTCCTGGAGGTAGTCGGCGCCGAGGTGGTAGCGGTCCACGTACAGCATCTGGCCGGCCACCTCTGCGGAGGTCGAGAACCGAAGGCTCTGACTGCCGACCAGATACGTCTTCGCGTCCTCCACCTCCTGCGGTTTGGGCGCCGTGTCGCGGATGCGGTTTAGCTCCTCCAGAAATTCCTTCTTGACGCGGTCGAAATTGTCGCTGTCCGTGCCGATGTAGCCGATGAACGCGCCCGGCTCCAGGTCGGCGGACTGCGTAATGCTGCCCCGCACCGTGTAGGCCAGGCCCTCGCGGTCGCGCAGCCGGGCCGACAGCCGATCCGTGAAGCCGGGGCCGACGCCCAGCACGTAGTCCATCACCAGCAGCTTGTAATAGTCCGGGTTGTCGCGCCGGACGCCGACGTGGCCCATGTAGAAGTGCAGCTGGGCCGACTCCGGCATACTGATGATCTTCTGCGTGAACTCCTTTGGCATCTCAATCTTCGGATATTGCGGAACCTCCAGGTCGGTCTTCTTCCAGTCGGCCGTGAGGTTTTTTGATCTCCTCCGTCACCGCCGCGGCGTCGAAGTCGCCGACGATCGCCAGCGTCACGTTGGACGGCGTGAACACCTTCTGATGGAAGGCGGCGCAGTCGGCCGGCGTCAGCGCCGCGACTGTCTTGACCGTGCCCAGCGCCGGCCGGCCGCGCGGATGCTTGCCGTAGACCAACGCCTGGAAAGTGCGCTCCGCTACGGCCTCCGGCTGCGTCTCCTGGTCCTTGAGCGACGAGAGCAGCATCTGTTGCTGGCGCATGAAGTCGTCCTTGTTGAAGGCCGGCTCCGTCAGGCACTCGAACAGCAGGCCCAGACCCAGCGCGCGATCCGGCGACAACACGCGCACCGTGCCGCCGCCGGCGCCCAGTTCCAACGAACCGCCGACGCTCTCGATCAGGTCGGCGATCTCAGGACCGCTGTGCTTCTTCGTGGATTCCTGCAACAAAAGGCCGGTCAGCGCGCGCCACGCCGAGCTTGTCGTCCGGTTCGAAGACGTTGACGCGGTGCAGCTCCGCCTGGGCCGTGATGATCGGCAGGCGGTGGTCCTCGTACAGCAGCAGCGTCAGGCCGTTGGGCAGCTCGACGCGCTTCACGTCCTGGAGCGGGAAGTCGCCGCCGACATTCCCGGCCGCCCGGCTGGATCGCGCCGCGCTCCCCTTCGGGTCGCGGCTAAACGGGGCCAGCGTCCCGGCGGCGTCGCCCTTCGGGGACCGACCACAGCACCACGCGCTTTTCCGGATCGAGATAGGTCTTGACGACGCGCTGCACGTCGGCCGGGGTGACGGCCAGCATGCGCGGCAGCAGCGTCTTGAGCCAGTCGAGGTCGTTGGTGGTGACGCCCTTGGCGATGCTGTCGGCCAGGGCGTGGACGCTCTCGCGGCCGAACACGGCGCCGGACACCAGTTGCCGCCGTACCCGCTCCATTTCCGCGTCGGAAACCGGCTGGTCGGCCAGCTTCTTCAGCTCGTCCAGCACCAGCCTCTCCGCGCGGTCGCCGTCCTTCTTGTCGTAAAGCTCCAGGTCGATCTCGAACCAGCCGGGGTAGCGGCCGGAGTTATGGCTGGCGGAGACGGCTGAGGCGACCGCCTCGCCCTCGATCAGCTTCTTGTAGAGGCGGCTGGTGCGGCCGTTCAAGAGCGCCTCCAGCACGGTCAGGGCCGGGTAATCGTCGCTCTTGCTGTCCACCGTGTTCCAGCCCATCAGCATGCGCGGCACGGCGAACTTGGAGTCCATCGTCAGCCGTTCGGGCCGCTTCAGCTTCTCCGTCGAGACCTTCTTGCGCTCCGGCAATTCCGCCCTGGGGATGGGGCCGAACAGCTCCTTGATCTTGGCCAGCGCCTGGTCGGGGTCGAAGCCGCCGCAGACGACGAGCGAGGCGTTGTTGGGGTGATACCACTTGTCGTAGTGGGCCTTGATGATCTCGGCCGTGGCGTCGCGGACCTGCTGCTTCTGGCCGATGACCGGATGGCCGTAGGGCCCGTCCTGGCCGAACAGCGGCGGCAGGATCGTCTTGTATTCCAGGTCCCACGGCTCGTCCTCGTCGCGCTGCAGCTCGTTGATGACCGCCCCTTTCTCCTGCTTGAACTCGTGCTTGTCGTCGATGCGCAGGTTGCGCATCCGGTCGGCCTCGATCGTCAGGGCCGCCTCCCAGCGGTCGTAGGGGAAGTCGAAGTGGAAGATGGTGTAATCCGTATCGGTATAGGCGTTGTTGGCGCCGCCGTTGCGGAAGGTGATGCGGTCGATGTCGCCGGGCATGATCTTGTCGGTGCCCTTGAACATCAGATGTTCGAGGTAGTGCGACAGGCCGGTGTGGTCGAGGTCCTCGTCGGCCGAGCCGACCTTGTAGGCGACCATGGTGGTGACGACGGGCGACTTGGGCACCGGCTTGAGGTAGACCTTGAGGCCGTTGTCGAGGGTCTCGACGCGGATGCCGTCGTAGAGGGCGGAGGCCGCCTTGAGGGCGGCGTCCTCGGCGGGCGCCGCCTTGGGGGCGTCGGGCGTGGGCCATCGTCAGCAGGGCGGCCGGGGTCAGTACGAGAAGCGTCCGGATGAGACGCGAACGGAGCAATCGGGACATGGGGAGCATCCTCTCCATCAGAGGTCAGAAGTCAGAGGCCAGATAAGAATTGTATACGGGCGGCGATCATCGTGCGCCCCGAAGCCCGGCCCATGCTTCACCACGGGCCCTCAGGCGTGTCTGGTAAGGTTTTTTCGCTGGCAATGAAGGCGAACGATGAGATATAACGGGGTGGACGATTCACGTCCCGATCCTTTCGAGGCGCCGCCGTGGACGAGACGCGCTCTGCCGATCACCTTTCGGATTCCCCCGCGCCCGATGCCACCCCGCCGAAGTGGACGCGCAACACGGGAGCCGTTTCGACGGGCCTGACGCCGGGCGAGAGCCAGGAATACCCCGACGTGCCCGGCTACGAGATTCTCGGCGTCCTCGGCCACGGCGGCATGGGCGTCGTCTATCGCGCGCGTCAGCTCAAGGCCAATCGCCTCGTGGCCCTCAAGATGATCCGCGCCGTCGAACACGCCACGCCCCAGGAACGGCTGCGGTTCCAGATCGAAACCGAAGCGGTAGCGCGGTTGCAGCATCCGCACATCGTGCAGCTGTACGAGGTCGGTGAAGTGCGCGGCCAGCCGTACTTTTCGCTGGAATTCTGCGACGGCGGCACGCTCACCGAGCAGTTGAAGAAGAAGCCGCCGTCGCCGCGGGAAGCGGCCGAGCTGATCGAGACGCTGGCGCGGGCCATGCACTACGCCCATCTGCGGGGCGTGGTGCATCGCGATCTGAAACCGGGCAATGTCCTGCTGACCACGAACGGCGCCGTCAAGATCACCGATTTCGGGCTGGCTAAGCGGATCGACGACGAGGCGCGCGACGTGAGCAAGTCGGGCGCGATCATGGGCACGGCGTCGTACATGGTGCCGGAGCAGGCGGCCGGCAAGGTCCGCGACACGGGACCGGCGGCCGACGTCTATGGCCTGGGCGCGTTGCTGTACGAGTGCCTGACGAGCCGGCCCCCGTTCGAGGGGCCGCAGCACGTCGTTCTGGCGCGGGTGCTGGGCGAGGAACCGGCGCCGCCGTCGCGTCTGGCGCCGAAGATTCCGCGCGACCTGGAGACGATCTGCCTGAAGTGCCTGAGCAAGGAGCCGGCCCGGCGTTATGGCAGCGCCGAGGCGCTGGCGGACGATCTGCGCCGCTTCCTCGCGGATGAGCCGGTGCAGGCGCGGCCGGTGGGTCGTCTGGAGCGGGCCGTCAAGTGGGCGCGGCGGCGGCCGGCGGCGGCGGCGCTGGTGGGCGTGACGGTCCTGGCCCTCGTCGCCCTGGTTGTTCTCTCCGCCAACCTGGCGGTCGCCCGGAGCAACGCCGAGGACAAGGCAAAGGAGGCTCTGCACGAAGCCGACAAGGCGAGGAAAGCCCGCGACTTCCTCGTCAGCACTTTCCAAATCAGCATGCAGCACGGGGGCAACATCACCGCCCGGCAAATCCTGGCGAACGCCGAAACGAGAATTCCGGTCCAATTCGCCGACCAGCCGGAACTGCGTGCGGATCTGCTGGCGGCGATTGAGGAATTGCATCGAAACATCCATCGGACCTTCCCGGCGGCGATGATTCTCGAGGCGCGCGGCTTGGTGCAGTTGCAGCCGGCCCGGGGCATGGACAAACCGGCTGCCCCCCAGATGTTGCTCTACCCCGACGACCATCTGACCCTGGCGGCTGACGCCGAGGTCAAACTCGTGTTCCTGTCGGACCTCCATCAGGAACGGCTCAAACCGGGAAGGGAGACGACCGTCGGCCGGAAAGGCTGCGAACCGGCCGACGCAGTGCTGGAGCGAGACGACAGCATTCTGATGACGTTCGTGCGTCTGCCGAAGGGGACGTTCTACATGGGCTGGGAGGGCAGGAAGGACGTGAAGTTTGAGAGGAAGGGCGTGAAGACGGAGATCAAGGAGGACTTCGAGATCGCCGTCCACGATGTGACGCAGGGTCAGTGGGAGGCGGTCATGGGCGGCAACCCCAGCTGGTTTAGACCCGACGGTGGTGGGTCGGCCTTCATCAAGGACGTCTCCGACGAGGAGCTGAAGTTGTTCCCGGTGGAGCAGGTGTCGTGGGACGATGTGCAGCAGTTCATCCAGAAGCTGAACGAAAAAGAGCGTGGGAGGGGATACTTGTACCGCTTGCCGACGGAGGCGGAATGGGAATATGCATGTCGGGGCGGGGCCACTTCTGAGGAAGAATGTTCGTATAACTTTTACTTGGACATCCCGACCAACAACCTGTCCTCCTACCAGGCCAACTTCAACGGCGCGCTTCCGTTCGGCAACGCGCCGGAGGGGGAGTACCTGGAGCGGACAACGCGGGTCGGCGCGTACCCGTCGAACAAACTGGGCCTGTGCGACATGCATGGCAACGTGTGGCAATGGTGCGCCGACGCCCGGGGCTGCGTCGGGCGATCCGGGGCGGCGGCTGCTGGTACAGCATGGGTGCCGCCTGCTGGGCGGCGCTTGACAGCGCGGACGCGCCGACGCTCCGATACCGCAGCATCGGCTTCTGTCTTGCCCGAGTTCTCGTCCGGCCCCAGTAGGGCAAGGCAGAGCGGGCCGGTCGCTCTACGTCGGCGCCGCCATCCTCGATTATCAGGAATTTCGATACCAGCGCCCTTTCGCCGACCAGTGGGACTTCGTTCGCTTCGCGGAGGAACAGGAGCTTGGTCTCGACTTCACCCGCCGACCGCAACATCCCTGACGCGGCGACCCCGGCCGTGAATTGGGGGGTGCTGATTTTAGAGTCTGTTCTGCTCCGTCGAAATCCTGGCGAGCGGGGGGCGTCAGCCCCCTGATTCTTCATACAGTCACTGACGCGATGCGGAATCAGGGGGCTGACGCCCCCCGCTCGCCAGGATTTCGACGGAGCAAGTCTGTTCCGGAAGGGTAGAGGAGGGCGGGGTTTCCCCGCCCTTTTGGAACCGATTCTCAGCGGGAAGGGGCGCCGAAGTCCACGTCGGAGCGCGTGTGCGGCGTGAAGTCCTCGGCGGCGCTCATCTGGCGGTAGGCGTCGCGGGCCGGCGGGGCCGAGCTGCTCCAGCTCGGCCAAGGGAAGGTGCGAAATCTCGCGGTAGAACAGGATGTCGTCGTCGCTGGCGGTCGGCGCAAACTCGACGTCGGGCAGGGCGGCCTGCGTCAGCGCGCGGAAGCGGTCGCCGGCCGGTCCCGGCGGCGCGGCCAGGACGCAGATTCTCGGATGCGGAGGCGCCCTTGACGGGCGCCAGCTCGGGATGGGCCTCGTTGAAGAAGGAACCCACCTCGTCCTTGGCCTCCTCCTCGTCGGGGTGCTGGTCCAGGAACAGCTCCGCCGCGTTCGTTTCGCCCAGCAGCTCGCCGGCGAACGTCTGGGCCGTCTCCACCATCGCCGGCTCGACGTTCTTCAGCAGGTTGGCGCTGGCCAGGCAGACGTGGACCAGCGCGACGAATTCCTGGCGGATCACGGCCTGGATCCGCACGTCCAGCTCCAAGCAGCGCCTCCGGGGTCGACGCCGGCCAGGAAGCCGTCCACGGCCTGCGCCAGGTCCTTGCACCCCGCCGGCAGCACCAGCCGGCCGGCCCGCGCCTCCGCCTCGACGCCGTCGGCCGGCGCCTCCAGCAGCCGTTGCAGCTCGGCCAGGCGCACGCGGCAGAAGTTGATCTCGCGCAGCTCGTCGGACAGATGGCCGCGCAGGCTCAAAAACGCCGCCGACGCCTGCTGCAACACCAGGCTCTGGAACCGCCATTTCGGGTAGGCGTGCAGCAGCTCCGTAACCTCGCCGGCCGTCGCGGTCGGCCGCTCGGCGCCGGGCTTCGGCGGCGCGAGAAGCGCCCGCAGCCGGGCGTGCCCCGCCGCGGCCTTCGCCGCCAGCTCGCGCTCCAGCGGCTCATGGCGCTGCAAGATCTGCTCGATCGTCGCCACCACCTGGCGCACCGCCTCCTCGGCGCCGGCCAGCCGGTACTCCGGCTCCTCGATCAGATGAACGGATATTTCCGACAGCTTTTGTCCCCAATCGTCGACCACCGCCTCGGACGCCTCGCGCAGCCGGCGCACCAGGGCGCCGGGGGCCTCGCCCATGCCCTCCTCGCGCGGCTTGCCGAGCAGCCCCTCCAGCTCCGCCAGCACCGCCGCCGCATCCGGGGCGGGTTGGTCCGAAGGGTCGCTCGGGCGGCTGGCGCAACCCCACTCGCCAGGCCGAACGCGACCCGGCGCGAGCGGTCGCCGCGTAATGCTGGACCAGCGGCTCGACGACCGCGGCGAAGGCGTCCTCGGGTGCCTGGCGCAGCAGTTCCTGGCAGGCGTCGCGCAGCCGGCCGATCATCGCGTCGGAGCCCATGTCCGTGCTGCGCCCACTGTCTCCTGGACGCACGTCTGCACCGCGTCGCGCAGCGGCTTGCTGTCCTTGCTCATCCAGCGCTGCAACAGGCGTTGGCACAGGCGGCGGCCGGCCTCGCGCAGCAGGGCGTGCCGCGGCCAGGCCAGGTGGTAGAGGCCGAACGTCTGGTAGAACATCCCGCGCTGCTCCCACGGCGGCGCCGACAGGCCGGCCCGGCCCAGGTCGGCCGCCTTGCCCAGCGGCGAACAGAGGTCGCGGTAGAGGAACTGCCCGGCCGAATCGACCAGCTCGCGCGTCGCCGTCTCGTCGGCCTCGTCCGGCATCGGCAGCAAGAAGCAGCGGCTGAACGGGCGGCTCGGCGTCCTGGACCGGCGCCTCGCGCTCGTGATAGCGGGCCGTGAATACGGAGCCTGGCGAGGAATAATGGACTCAATTCGGTGAGGGCGGCGTAGGCGTTGCCCAGCGGCAGGACGCGGGTGCGGTGGCGGTCCACGGGCGGCAGCAGCAGCAGGCCGACCACGTCGGGCTGGGCGTAGCCCATCTGGCGGAGCATGGCGCGGAGCGTGTAGGCCAGGTCGAGGAAGACGCCGCCGCCGGTGCCGCCGGCCAGGTTGGCGACGACGTAGACGCGCGGCCGGTTGCTGCGCACGCCAAGGCCCGACTGGCGGGCGGCGTTCGGCAGGGCGGTCGGGTTCCAGGCAGGCGTCCAGCTCCATTTGCAGGCGGCGGACGATGGTGCGGTAGTTGTCGCAGAAGGCGAGGCGGCCCAGCGCCCGAACGCCGGTCGTCACCTGCGAGCGCGGGATGCGGTAGAGCATCCGCGGGTTGAGCCAGCCGTCGAGCTCGGGCCGGCCGTCGCGCGGCTGCAGGTAGTAGCTGGGCCGGTTGAGCGGCGTCAGCAGCACGTCGCCGCCGGTCAGGGCGGCGCCCGGCCGGCCGGCCGTCGCCGATCGCACCACCTCGGGGTCGGTGTCGAGCAGCAGCAGGCGCAGGTGCGTCGCCTGGGACACGGAGCCGAAGCGGCGATGCAGGTTTTCGCGCAGCCGTTGCAGGACGGTCATGCCCACGGCGCCGACGCCGACGACGAGGGCGGGGAACAGGGCGCCGTCGCCGCGGACCTCGGGCGGGGCCTTGCGAACCGCGGCGACGGCCTCCTGGAGCACGGACCCTTCCGATGGCGCGAATGGAGAGCGTCAGAGCCGGGATGGGAGTCGGCCAGGCCGCGGCGGATGCTGGCGGTGGCGGCTTCCGGCGTCGTGCTGGGCGGCCCGGCGTCGCGCTCGGGCGTTCGGATCAGATCGGGCGGCGGCGCGGCGGGCGGGCGAGCCGGCTCACGTCCATCGTGGCGAGCCAGGTCGCGTGACGCCGGAGTCGTGGCCGCGGCGCAGCAGCCGGACCATGTCCAGGCAGGTCGGATGGCGGTCGTCCGGGTTCTTGGCCAGCGCGCGGGCGATGACGGGCTGGTCGGCCGTGCGGCAGCGGCGCGACGTCGGGCGCGGCCTGAAGGTGCTGCACGATCAGCTGGCGGACGTTGGCGCCGTCGAACGGCCGGCGGCCGGTGAGCAGCTCCTGATAGCAGATGGCCAGACTATACTGATCGCTGAAACGGCTGACCCAGCCGTCGAAGGTTTCGGGGGCGGCGTAGACCGGCGTGACGCCGCCGGTGACGGACGCCTGCATCGCCTTCGAGGTCCTTGACCAGTCCGAAGTCGGCCACCTTGACGTGCTGGTAGACGAGGAAGAGGTTCTGCGGCTTGATGTCGAGGTGCTGCAGCTGGTAGGTGTTGTTCATCAGGTCCAGCGCCTCGGCCGCCTCTTCCATGTAGCCGAGCAGCTCGTCGCGCGGGATGCCGGGCAGCCCCTGGGCGCGGCACTCCTTGAAGCGGTCCCAGAGGTTGCGGTCGGCCAGCTCCATGATGATGATGAGCTGGCCGTCGATGATGTCGTAGCGTTCCAGCGACAGGATGAAGGGATGGCGAACCGTCTTGACGCGGCTGAGGGCCTTGAGTTCCTGCTTGGCGCGGTGTCCGTCGTCGCCGTGGTCGGTGACGGAATCGGAGACGGCCGCGGACAGGTCGCCGAAGACGAACTTGATGGCCTTGTGCAGGCCGCCAGGCGCCTCGCATTTCCAGACTTCGCCAAAGCCGCCGCCGCCCAGGCGCTCGATGAGCTTGTAGCCTGGGATGGGTTCGGCATGGCTTTCGATCCGGACCGCCATGAGTACGTCTCGCCGGTCGCGGGCGCGGGGTCGTCCGTCCCCGGACGGGACGGATCGTGAACCGGGGGAGTGCGCCGGCCTCCCGACAACCTGCACGAAACCATAGCTCGCGGCGGCGCGGGCCGCAAATCGGAATCGATGAATGATGAACGATGAAGTCGATCGAATTCCCAGGAAACCGCATTGATCCTTCCTACCGCTTCGTTCATCATTCATCGTCCGGAGGAGGCGGTGACGCATTACGCCCTGTCGCTGAAACAACCGTGGGCGGCCCTGCTGGTGCATGGCCGCAAGACGATCGAGGTGCGCCGCTGGGCCACGAGGCGGCGCGGCCCCGTGCTGATCCACGCCGCCGCGCGTGCCGGACCCGCGGCCGGAGGCCTGGGCGCAGCTGCCGCCGGAGCTGCGCGAGGCGGCGCAGCTGGTGGGCGGCGTGATCGGCGCCGCCGACCTGAAGGGCGTGGTCGCGTACCGCTCGCCGCAGCTCTTCGTCGCCGACCGAGCCAAACACCTCAACGACCCGTCATGGTTCCAACCGCCGCTGCTGTACGGCTTCGTCTTCGCCAACCCGCGACAGCTGCCGTTCCGACCGCTATCCGGGAAACGTCCGCTTCTTCACCGTCGAAGACGCGCCGGAGAAGCCGGCATGACGCGCATTGCTGGTGAGCGTGCGTTCCGCGGCGGAAGCCGAGGCGGCCCTGGCCGGCGGCGCGGCCCTGATCGACGTGAAGGAGCCGGCCCGCGGTGCGCTCGGCCGGGCCGACGACGCCGTGATCGCCGAGGTGGTGCGCGCCGTCGCCGGGCGGGCGCCGGTTAGCGTGGCGCTGGGCGAGCTGCGCGACCGGCCGCGGCGGCGCTGCCCGGCGGCCTTGGGTCGCTCTCCTTCGTCAAATGCGGCCTGGCCGGCTACGCGGGGGAGGAATCTCCGTCCTGGCCGGAGCGAATGGAGGCGCTGGCCGAGACCGTATGGAAGACCAATCCCCTCTGCCAGGTGGCCGTGGTCGCCTACGCCGACTGGCGGCGGGCGCGGGCGCCGCGGCCGGACGACGTGTGGGCGTTCGTCAGCAGTCGGCCGGGCTGGGGCCTGCTGCTCGACACCTGGGGCAAGGACGGCCTGACGCTGCTGGACTGGATGAAGCCCGTCGAGATCGACCGCCTCTGCCGGGTCTGCCGCGACGCTGGCGTGCGGATCGCCCTGGCCGGTTCGCTCAGCCGCAGCCTGATCCGGACGCTGAAGCCGACCGCCCCCGACTGGTTCGCGGTGCGCGGCGCCGCCTGCCGAGGGATTGCAGCGCACCGCCGCCGTCGATGCGGAGAAGGTGCGCGGCCTGGTCGAGATCCTCAAGGGGTCGGCCCCCGTCGCCACTCTCGAAAGTTGACGATCTGCACCCGCAACGACGGCGGGGCTTCCCGCAGCGTCGGCGCGAACCATTCATCGACGAGGCCGCGCTCCGCCGCCTCTTCCCAGCGGACGCCCTCGGGCATGGCAACTGACTTGAGCAGGATGAGATGCGCCGCCCTGGCGACGACGGCGGCGCGGGCGGCGATGGAATCGCTGGTGACGGCCCAGCAGTGCGGCAGACGGCCTTTGACGCAGGCGGCCTTTTCGCGGCTGAGGAACTGAAAGGCGTTGAGAATGGCGATCCCGCCGGTCGCTTGTTCGGGGTGGTCGATGACCGCCGCCGACGGCAGCAGCCACGTCAGGAAGTGGGCGTTGAGCTGTAGCGCGTCCAGGGCCAGCCAGTGCGCCCGCTCCTCGCCGAGCTGGTGAATGCGGTCGAAATTGCGGACCACGTCGGCGGTCGGGCCGCCGCCCGGCACGAGCAACACGTCGGGACACGGCGCCTGTTGCAGCCAGGCTTGCAGGCGCGGCCCGAGGTCGGGCAGGTCGTAAAGGCTGCCGCCGACTTTGACGACGGCAAGTTGTAAAGGCATGATCGGCCTCAATTTATATCGCGCCTCCAGGAGTGAACCTAATTATTTATAAAAACCGTAAAACTGCTATAGACAGCGCCCCCCCCCCTTCTGGTAGACTCCTCCCCCACCACATCCTACCAGGAGACGGCGCAGGAGCGCGAAAGGGAAGGAGCCTGTTCGAGGGGACCGGCAACTTCGCCGGCTCGCATTCCGGGAAGAAACCGTCGTTTCGTCTCTGCCAAAGAGCTTGGGCGCTCTGGACTCGCACCGTCGTCCGGCGGTAGGCTGCTGACGAAGGAATGCACCATGAAGAGGATCAGTGCGGTCGTCGTCGCCATCGCTCTGGCACTTTCTACAAGAACGGCGGACGCCCAGATGCAGCCGCCGCCGCAGCCGACCTGCTTATTCATCCAAGCCACGCCATCGGCGGGGCCGGGAAAGGGGAACGTGAGTGTCAGCGTGACCTGGAGCAATTGCCCCGCCGCCGGGAATACGGTCGAAGCGGCGCTATTCCAAGTGATGGGTCCAGGGTTTTACAAGGCGCTATCAACAAAAAATGTGAATGGCGTTGGTGCATCGGGTGCGAAGGGTTGGGTGTTCACCGCTGCCTCTGGCATCCCGGTCGTGGCGAACATCAGCGTTTACGACCAGACCGGCTTGCTTATCACCTCCGTCACCTTCACTCCGGTTCCCCCGGCAGCGCCTATAACAGTGCCGTGATCTGTGAAGTCCCCTCATTCATTCGTGCAGCCAGGCGCGTTCGCCGGCTGCACCTTTCCCGTATCCAGGAGGCTTTGTCATGTCCACTTCTCGGCGGACAGGGAACCGTGAGGGCTTCACCCTACTGGAGTTAATGGTGGTGATCGCCATCATGGCGATCCTCATCGCCTTGCTGCTCCCGGCGGTGCAAAAGGTCCGGGCGGCGGCGATCCGGATCGACAGCATGAACCGATTGAAACAGATAGGGTTGGCGACCCTTCATTTCGCCTCCGCCGAGGAGGATTTCCTCCCCAACGTGGACGGACTCCAACCCTCGTCCGGCCAGTCGGTCTTTACCGCTTTGATTCCGTATCTGGAGGGCTATGCTTCCCCCCGCACGACCAACTCACTGGTCGTGGTCCCATACTTTATAAGCCCCGCCGATCCAAGTATTTCGGCGTTTCCTAACAAGAAAGGCGACATCAGCTACGCCGCCAATCCGCTGTTCTTCCGGGCTGGGGCGAAGCTTTCCAGTTCAATCCCGGACGGCACTTCCACGACTATCGCCTATGCCGAACACTATGCCCGCTGCGGGCCGACTTCCTTCAGCTGGTCCCTGTTGAACTCGGAGTGTGAAGACGCGAATGGGAACTCGGTTCCGTGCCTCAATAGTCCGACGCACCGCGCGACGTTCTCGGACGCCATGTACGGCGACGCGATCCCGGTGACGAGCGGTATGCCTCCGATGTCCGTCGGGTCCGTGGGATCCTTAACCTTCCAAAGCCGCCCCCTTCCTACGGATTGCGACCCTCGCCTCGCCCAGTCGCCGCACGAGAGCGGCATGATCGTCGCCCTCGGCGACGGCAGCGTCCGCACCCTATCGCCGGGCATGGCGGCGACCACCTATTGGGCCGCGGTCACGCCCTCGGGAGGCGAAGTCCTGGGGCCGGACTGGTAGGCCCGCGCTTCACTCCTCCACCGCCAGTACAGCGACGGCGTAGGCGCAGGCCGCCCGCGAAACCTCGGCGCCGAGCGTGTCGTGGAGGCGAACCGTCGGGCACGGCGGGATCGCCTTCTGCTCCTTCAGGAGGTGCAACGCCAGGAACGCGCCCTCGCCGGCCACGACGACCTTGCGAGGCGGTTCCCGCCAACGCCGAGCGATTCGCTGCAACGCGAAGTGGAGCGAAGTCACGACGTTGAATAAGGTCCATTTGGCGAGCCTCTTTCTCTCTTCCGGCGTGCTCGTCTCCAGATCGTCGCATTCCATGCGCGCAGCCGCAGCTCGGCGGCGGCCCGCGTGGCCGGTCGGCCGTCGGCCGTGTCGCAATTCGCGGCGTCTTCGGGAACCCAGCCCAGCACGAGGAACAGATCCTGCGTGGTGGCGAACAGCTCCGCCGAGGGCCCGTCGGCCAGGATGGCGCAGAGCGGCGTGCGGCGGACGCCGATGTAGACCAGTTCGCCGGACTGTAGCCGTTCCCGGTCGGTGCGGGCGAAAGGGACGGGGCGGCCGTCTTGCAGCGTCACGTAATCCGTCGTGGTCGAGCCGATGTCGATCAGCAGCGCCGGCCCTTCCGGGGCGAACCGGCTGGCGAACGTTGCCAACGCCAACCAGTTCGCCGCCGCCGCCTTCAGCGGCGCCGCCCGGGCTTCGGCCAGGTCGGTGAAACGGCCGTCGATGCTCCAGACGCGGATCGGCTTCCCGGCCGCCGCCGCTTCCACGGCGTCGAGGATGGCCAGCACGCCCTGCCGTTTGCTATCGAAGCAGTCGCACAACTCGCCGGTCATCGTGACGGCCAGCGCGTCCGCCGGCGGCATCTCGGCGATGAGGCCGCGCAGGGCGTCCGTCAGACCGCCGGGGCCCTTCCATAGCGCGAACGGCCGACTGCGGGCGGCGCCGTTGGTATGAGCCGCCTTGAGGTTGGCGCCGCCCACGTCGAGGCCGAGCAGGGCGCGGTTCATCACCATTTTTCTATCCTAAAACCTCCCCATCGTCAGCACTCCGGCCAACGGCAGCAGCGGCCAGACGAGCAGCGCCAACCCCAGCGAGTGCGTCCACGGCGCCGGCCGCCGGCTGAACAGGCCCATCAGCCGCAGGACCACGCCCAGGCCGGCCATCGACGGGACCAGGATCAGATACCACAGCCACGGCAGACGGCCGATCAGGGACGGCGCCAGATCGGGCAAGGCGTTCTTCCACGCCGCCAGGCCGGTCAGGATGGCCACGCCGAACCACGACAGCACCCACAGCCATTCGATGGAGGTCAGCCCCTGCTTGCGCCCGCGCCCACTGAATGACCAGGAACAACGGTCCCAGAAGGAGGACGCCCTCCGGCAGACGCATGAAATCGGAGAGATACGAGACGGCCGTTCGCAGGCGCGGATCGGCGGCAGGATCGCGGGCCTCGACCGGCAGGGGAGCGATGCGCGCCAGGTAGATGGACAGGGCGAAGCCCAGCAAGACGAGGAAATAGTCCACAAAAATGGGGCGCAAGGGCGGCGACGGCGGAGCGCCCTTCGGGGCAGGCTCTTGGCTTTCGCTCGGCTCATGCGGGAAGGGGTTCGGATCGCCGCGGCCCTTTGTCGCGCCTGGAACAGGTTTCTGGCTCATTCCGTGATGGTATCGCGGCGCGCGGGGAAACGCCAAGCCATTCGCCGGCGGTCGCCCTTTCCCCTGGCCTGAAATGGACGTGAGTTAAATCGGGGCGGCAGGACGGCGATTGAACTTTTTCTGGCCGGAGTACAGACGCTGCAATCGGCAATTTGGTGAGTCTTTCAGATCGTCGCGCCGGCGCCGGCCTGCACTGCCGCTTTCACTTTCTCGATGAACACCGGCCAGCGTGGGTCCGATTCCAAGCTCATGAGATAAGACTCTGTTCCTGAAGTCCTACGCCGCCCGTTTTCGGGGTCGCGGCTTGAACCGGAATCGTTGGCTCCGCGCCCGTCGCCCCGGGCGTAGCCGGCGGAGCATGTGATGAATCGCCGCCAACCGCACCACCGTTTCACTGGACTCGGTCGTGTGTTCGTAGTCCTTGCTCAGGCACCGATACCGCCCCAGCCAGGCGAAGGTTCGCTCCACCACCCAACGCACCTTCAAAGGCTTAAACCGCGTCTCGCCCTGCGGCCGGCTCACGACCTCCAGTCGGTACGGCCGCCGATGCAGCCGCAGCCACGCGTACAACCCGTGGTTGTGATACTTGTTGTCCGCGAACACCACCTTCAGCCGCGGCAAGTCCCGGCCCGGCGCCTGGGCGAACACCTCCGGGGCCGCCCGGCCGTCGTCCACGTTGGCGGCCGTCACCACCACGGCGATCAGCAACCCCAACGTGTCCACCAGGATATGGCGTTTGCGGCCGTGGACCTTCTTGCCGCCGTCGGTGCCGCACTCCTGGCCGCCCTCGGCCGTCTTGACCGACTGGCTGTCGATGGCGGCGGCGCTGGGGGTCGGCTCCCGGCCGGCTCGGACCCGGACCCGCTCGCGCAGGGCGTCGAGGATCCTTTGCCAGGTGCCGTCGGCGTCGAACCACTGGAAGTAGTTGTAGACGGTCTTCCAGGGCGGGAAGTCGTGGGGCAAGGCGCGCCAGGTGCAGCCCTCGCGGGTGCGGTAGAACAGGGCGTCGAGGATCCGGCGCATATCGACCTGGCGCGGGCGGCCCCCCGGCCAGGCCGCGGGAATCAAAGGCTCGATGACGGCCCACCGCGCGTCGGTGAGGTCGCTCGGATAGGGTCTGGCTTTCGGTTTGCGCTTCATACCCTATTCTACGGGCCTCACCCACTTCTGGAACAGAGTCTAAGAAGCTGCGCCCAACGGGCAACCACGCCAGGAAGAACTCACGCTCGACCAACGCCTGTTCCAGGGCGGCGAAGGCCAGGTCATTTTCTCCCAGGGCGGCATGGAGATGAGACAGGAAATACGGACGTGTGGGGGCTGGGATCGTGCGCTCGGCCAGTTCGCGTTGAATCTGCCGCGCTTGGCCTACCTCCCCGGAGAGCGCCAGCGCCTGGCCCAGTGTGGATAAGAACATGGGCAACCGTCCGGAAAGCTCAACGGCCCGGTGCAATTCCACGAGCGCCGCCTCGCGATCTCCCAGGAACCAGTATGCCCGGCCTAGCTGCTGGTGACTGATGGCAAAATTCGGGTCGAGTTCCAGAGAGCGGCGCAGCGGCGGGAGCGCCTCGGCGAACCATCTCAGGGAGTTAAACGACAAGCCGAGGTATAGCGTGGGCTGCTCTGGAGAGCGGGTCGCCTTCCACGGCACGTCGATTCTGGGCGATGGATTCCTGGTCACGTCCCATAAGGATCAGAAGCCACCCATACCAGTAGCGGGCCGGAGTGTAGTTCGAATTCAATTCCAGGGCCTTCAGCAAGTGCTGTTCGGACCCGTACCAGTCCCAGTCGCACCAGCCAAGCACGACGCCGAGTGAACAGTGGGCCTCGGCGGAATTGTCGTCCAAAGCGACCGCCTTCTCCGCCGCGGTCTTCGCTTTGGCAAGAGCCTCGCGAATACGGCAGGAAATCATAAACACCGAGCAGGAAGTAGGCATCGGCCAAGCCGCTCCAGGCCAGCGCGTAGTTGGGATCTTCCAGCAGCGCCAGCTCGAAAAAATGCAGCGCCTTCTTTAGCCCGAGGCCGCGTTGGTTCCAATGGCCGCGGCCTTTGACACATAGCTCGTAAGCCTCCATGCTGGCGGTCTGGGGCCGCACGAGTTTCGCGTCCGCCTGGCCGCCCAACTGCACCTCCAGCGCGGCGACGATGGCGCGGCTGATGTCGTCCTGGATGTCGAACACGTCCTTCATCTCGCGGTCGTAGCGCTCGCTCCAGAGATGGAAGCCGTCGCGCACCTTCACGAGCTGGGCGGTCACGCGCAGCCTGTTGCCCGACTTGCGCACGCTGCCTTCCAGCACCGTCTCCACGTTGAGCAACTGCCCAATGCGCCGGATGTCCTCGTTCTTCCCCTTGAAGGCGAACGACGACGTGCGTGCCGGCACGCGCAGGTCTTTCAGCCGCGAGAGGGCCATGATGAGGTCCTCGGTGATGCCGTCGCTGAGAAACTCGTTCTCGTGGTCGGCGTTCATGTTCACGAACGGAAGGACGGCCAAGGACGGCTTGCCTTCCGGTGGTGATTCGCGCGGCGGCGATCCTGGCGACGGGGTTTCCCGTGCAACCAGCGCATCGGCCACGGCCCGCGCGGAAGCGGGACGCTGGCGGGGGTCTTTTTGGAGGGAATGCAGGATCGCGCGTTCGACGGCCGGGTCGAGGTCGGCCACCAGTTCGGCCGGGGGACGCGGCGACGATGCTGCGTGCGCTCGATTCAACTCCTCGATCGAGCCGCTCTTGTGCACCGGTTGGCCCGTGAACGCTTCGTAGAGGATCAGCCCCAGCGAGTAGAGGTCGCTCTGGATCGTCGTCTCGCCGCGCGCCAATTGTTCGGGCGCCATGTAGGCCGGCGTGCCGGCAATCTCGCCGACGCCACTTGCACTGTCCTCCAGGCGTGCCAGGCCGAAGTCGGTGATGCGCGCCTGGCCCCGGCCATCGATCATGACGTTGGCCGGCTTCAGATCTCGGTGCAACACCCCCTTCTCGTGAGCCGCCGCCAGACCCGCGCAAAGCTGCTGGGCAATCTCGATGCCCTTGTCCCTGGGCAAACGCCCGATGCGGCGCAGCAAACCTTTCAGATCCTCGCCGTCGATGTACTCCATCGACAGAAAGTGCTGGCCATCCACCTCGTCGATGTCATATACCCGGCAAACGTTGGGATGAGCGAGCTGCCGGGACAAGCGCACCTCGCTCACAAATAACTGAAAGCGCCTCGAACTCTCGGCGACGCCGCGCGGCAGGAATTTGAGCGCCACCGGATGACCGAGCTTCAAGTCATCGGCGCGATAGACCTCTCCCATGCCGCCCCGGCCGGCGAGGGACACGATGCGATAGCGGCCGGCGATTTTGGTTCCCGGCAGGAACCGGCCATGAGCGGACGAATCCGGGTCGGAAATCGACGGGGAAGCGCTTGCGTTCTTCGGAGGGTTGTGATCGACCGTTGCCTCCGGCCCCGGCACGAGCACGCCGCCGCAGGCCGAGCAGAACTTGCTGTCAGCGTTGTTTTCGGCGGAGCAGGCGGGGCAGGTTTTCATGGGTCATTCGGCCCCCTTCGCGGCGCCGAATCTCCATAGCCGTTTGGTAATCATCGCAACGATTCTGAGAATGGAGTGATTTTAGCAGAGCGGTTTCGAAATACCACCAGCGAGTCGCGTTTGAACGGCGAAAAGACCTGCCAGGGAAGTGGTTTACGGCAAAGGCGACAAAACCCTCTGGCAGTACGGTACGCAGTTTGAATACTTGCGGGACAGCATGATTCCAAGTAAAAAGCTCACCGTCGAAAACGACGGTGAGCTTTCTTAGAAAGCATGTCGGGGCGAGAGGATTTGAACCTCCGGCCTCACGGTCCCGAACCGTGCGCTCTAGCCAAACTGAGCTACGCCCCGTTCGATGGGTTCATGGTAGTCATGAACCCCTGATTGTCAACGCCAATTGGAGGGACAACGGCGACCGTTTCCAGGTTCGCCGCCCCCTCACGGCTTCGGCGCACCGGCCACGCGCATCTGCGTACACAGGTGGTACTTGATGCCGTCGATCTCGTAATCCAGCACGCCGAAAAAGGCTTCGCAACCGTCGGTCGGCGGATCGACCAGGCCCGTCACCGTCTCCTTGTCGATCGTCGCCGGCGCGGCTGCCCACGTCGCCTTGCGGAAGTCGCGCGTCGGACTCGTCGCCACGAACAGCCGCGCCCCGTCGGCGCCGGCTTGGCCGTCACCGTCAGACGCATCTTGCCGTCCGCGTCGTCGTGCTTCCATTCCAGGTGCGGCAGCGCCTGCCCCGTCACCTGCGCCGCGCGAACGCCGCCAGCGCGTTCAGGCCCCAGCTCCGGTCGCCCGGCGTCCGGGCGTCGCCGCCCTGCTCCAACTTGTGGCCGGCGTTCGGAACGTACGTCACCCACTTGTCGCCGGATAGGCCGTCCCAGTACAGGTTCAGCGCGTCCGTGCTCCAGTATTGGTCGTTGGCCCCGTTGATGAGCAACTTGGGCATCTTCAGCTTATCGCGGTAGAAATAGGGGTCGATCATCTTCCACAGGTGTTTCGCCTCTTCCTTCGGCGGGATCGGCACCAGGCCGCGCTCCGTGTAGTCGTGGATCATGTCGCTGTAGGCGCCGAGCGTCTCCTTCTGGTGGGTCATCTGTTCCACCATGTTCAGCGTGTCAATCACCATCGGC
The DNA here is from genome assembly GCA_963771935.1 of uncultured Planctomycetaceae bacterium. Classification (GTDB taxonomy): domain Bacteria; phylum Planctomycetota; class Planctomycetia; order Gemmatales; family Gemmataceae; genus UBA4732. The sequence continues at coordinate 2,097,971 of CAVYVK010000011.1, forward strand.
GCGATGGCCTGCACGCGCGGGTCGGACGCCGCGGTCAGCCACGTCGTCCAGCCGCGCTTCGACGCCCCGGCCACCACGAAACTCTTCACCGGAGTCTTCCACTCCTGCTTGGAGAATTCCTGCAAGGCGTCCATCGCCTTGACCACGCTCTTGGTCATCGGGAACAAGAGCGGCCAGTCGGCGTCCTTCGTGTCGAGGTAGCGCACGAAGGTCTCCGCGATCAGCGCGTCTTCCTTTTTGCCGTCCAGCAGCGGCTGATTCGGGATGTCGTAGAGGATGGCGACCGGGGCGCCGATCTGGGCGGCCATGGCCAGCCCCATCGCGGCGGAAGCCACGCTGGCCTTGCCGCCCGTGTTGAACAGCAGCATGACCGGCGTCGGCTGCACGCCCTTGGGCTGGTAGACCTGGAGCTGGTGCGTCCAGTCGATGCCCTCCCACGTCTGCGAGGTCAACTCCAGGTCGTAGACCACGCCGATCGGCGTTTCGATCTTCTGCTTGAGCTTCCAGGCGTAATGGGCTTCCGGCTTCCGGACGTACTCCAGCAGGTCGGCGTGGGCCGCGGCCGGCGCCAGCAGCGCCAGCAGGGCGACGGCCGCGGTCGGGAATCGGAAGCGACGCCAGGGTTGCCATGCCATCGTGAGTTCTCCGTTGGACCCGAACTGCGCCGGCGACGGCGCTGCCCTACATCCTAGGGTCCACGGCCCGGAAATACAGAGGCATCCGCGCCGCCGGCCTCATTGCTCTGGACCGCCGCCGTACCCGCCGATATAGCCGGCAGAGCTTACGGTCGCCCCCGTCGTTTCCCGTGGAGGCCCCCATGTTTGCACGGTTTCTCCGACCGGGCTGGATGCTCCTGATCCTCGGCGGTGGTCTGCTCGCGCTGACGACGCTGCGCGGCCAGGACGCCGCGCCGGACGACTCGCCGCCGCCTGTGCCCAAGGGCGTCGAGGTGCTGGCCCGCGGCCCCGTCCACGAGGCCTTCGCCTCGCTCACCGCCGAGCCGCAGCCGACCAAGCCCGTGGCCAAGAAGCCGCCCAAGCCGCTCCAGGAAATGCCGCCCGACGAGAAGCCCGAAGGCAATTCGATCTGGATCAGCGGTTACTGGGCCTGGGACGACGACCGCAGCGATTTCCTCTGGGTTTCCGGCATCTGGCGCACGCCGCCGCCCGGCAAGCAGTGGGTGGCCGGTTACTGGCGCGATCAGGACGACGGCGCCCAATGGGTGCCCGGCTTCTGGCAGCCCGTCCCGGCCAAGGATGACACGCCCCAGGACGTGACCTACTATCCCAAGCCGCCCGACCCGCCGGCCGTCGCCGCGCCGGGAACGCCGCCCTCGGCCGACACCTTCTACGTCCCCGGCCACTGGGAGTGGAATGGCACGGACTACGCCTGGCGCGCCGGCTTCTGGGCGCACGCCCAGCCCAACTACGTCTGGATTCCCTCCCACTATCGCTGGACGCCGGCCGGCTACATCTACGTCGCCGGCTACTGGGACTACTCCGTCAAGCGCCGCGGCGTCCTCTACGCCCCGGTCATCATCGATCCCGCCGTCGTCGATGCATCCTACGTCTACACGCCGGCCTACGCCGTCGATGACACCGTCGTCGTGGACGCCCTGTTCGTCCGGCCCTCCACCTGCCACTACTACTTCGGCGACTATTACGATGTCTCTTACCGCGACCGTGGCTTCACGAGCTGCGTCGTCTACAGCCGCAGCAACTACGATTCCATCGTCGTCTACGAGCGCTACGAACACCGCGACGACCCGGAGTGGATCAACATCCAGGTCAACCTTTACAACGACCGCGCGGCCGGCCGCGCCCCGTGCCGCCGCGCACACTCAACCAGCAAATTACCGTCGTCAACAACACGACCGTCGTAAACAACATCTCCAACACCAACATCACCAATACGAACGTCAACAACACCAATGTCACGGTGAACCGGCAGGTGATGAAAACGTCGGTGCTGGCCCCGCCGTCCAAGGTGATGGCGGCGAACGGCGCCAAGGTGGTGAAACTGGATGCCGCGACGCGCCAGCAGGTGCGGCAGCAGTCGGCGGCAGTGCAGCAGGTGTCGCTGCAGCGCACCCGGACGGAAGTCGCCGCGCCCGGCGGCCCGCCGAAGCAGCCCCATGTTTCTTCTCTGAGTGTGCCGCCGTCGCACCCCGCGGCGTCGAAACCGGCCGTGGCGCCAGCCGCCACGACGCCCGCCGCCCAGAACCCGAAGCCGGGGCCGGCGGCGACGCCGCCGGCCAACCCCGTCACCAACCCGCATGTCACGCCGGCCGCCCCACCCCCGGTGACGACGCCCACGACGCCGACCAAGCCGATGCCGCCGGGGTCGCCCACGCCGTCTAACCCGGCCGTCGCCCCGACAAAGCCGGTCGTGCCGGGCCAGCCGACGCCGCCGGGGCATCCGCCGACCAACCCCACGGCTCCGCCGCCCTCAAAACGCCCGCCGCCGCCTCCGCCCCAGAAGGACAAGGACAAAGACAAGGATAAAGATAAACAGAACTGACCGTTACCTGGCGCGGCCGCCTGACTGCAGCTGGACCAGCCCGCAGCGTCCTGGAGGGGTTTCCCCTAACAGCGCTGCGGGCTGGTTCCCATTTCCCCTTACAATCCTTCCGATCCGCACTTTCGCTAGGGCACGATGATATTTCCCCTAAAATTGCCAGTCAACCCAGTCTCTTTCTCTTTACCAATCTTCTCCAGTTGGGCATATTAGCACAAGTGACGTAGAAGTCGCTCCGGTCGGCCCGGATGTGACGGGCGGCGATTGGATCGATGTCTTGCGCAATCAAGGAGAAGCAGACATGAGTTGGAATCGCGTTCACGCGGCCTTGCTGAGCGGCGTCGTCCTGGCCTCGTCCGCTGCGTTCGCCCGCGCCGACTGCGGCTGCGGCGCCCCGGCTGCGGCCCCCTGCGGCGCCCCGTGCGCCAGGCCACCCCGACAATGCGCACCGTGACGGTGACGGAGTGGGCGCCGGAGCAGTACCAGGCCACCCGTACCGTCTGTAAGCAGGAGGCGGTTCAGGAAACCTACACCGCCTATCGGACGGAGTGCGTCGCTCAGCAGCAGACGCACCAGGTGACGGTCTACAAGTCCGTCGCCGAAACCCACAACGAGACGCGCACGGTCTGCCGGTGCGTCCCGACCGTCGAGGAGCGGACGGTCACGCGGCAGGTCGTGACCTGCGTTCCCGAGACGACCTACACGCACAAGTGCGTGGACAACGGCCACTGGGAGTGCCGTGAGGTCGCCTGCGGCCCGACCCTGATGGAACGGCTCCACAAGCTCTGCCACCGGAGCTGCGACAGCGGCTGCGGCTGCGACAGCGGCTGCCAGAACGAGTGCGAGGCGCCCCGGACGCGCACCGAGCGCGTGTGGGTGTCGTGCAAGCAGGACGTGTGCGTGCCCTGCACCCGCATGGTCCGTCACGTCGAGTGCGTGCCGACCGTTGAGCACGTCACCTGCTACAAGAACATCTCCGAGCAGGTGTCGGTCCCGGTGACCTGCTTCCGCTGCGTGCCGGAAGTGGTCAGCCAGACCTGCACGGTCATGGTGCCGCACCAGGTCGCCTACCAGGCCACCCGGACGGTCTGCCATAGCGTGCCGGTGCAGGAGACCTACACGGCCTGCCGGATGGTCGCCAAGACCGTCGAGAAGCAGGTCCCGTGCGAGGCGGCCGCCACGACCACCTGCGGCTGCGAGAACGAGTGCGGCAACACGCATGAGTGCGGCTGCGAGCACGGCCGTCGCGGCTGGCACATGGGCGAGCGGATGGGCGGCCTGTTCCACCGCGAGAAGGGCTGCGAGTCCTGCGGCTGCGAGAGCGGCTGTGGCTGCCACTAAGCTACATCCGTAAACGGCGAGGGCCGCGGGACGACATTGTCCCGCGGCCCTCGCGTTTTTTGGGTTCGTCCCAAAACCCATTCCCGTTTAGCCGCGACCCGAAGGGAAGCGCGTGATCCCCGCGCTCCCCTTCGGGTCGCGGCTAAACGAAGGATTCACGGATCGCTACTCTTTCACCTTCTTATGCACCGCGAGGAACACGCCGGAGCCTTCCGCGCTCTTGAATTCGGTCGGCCGATCCTTGCCGGACGGCGCCCAGCAAATCTTCAGCATATCGCCGTCGATCTCGTAGATGCCCAGCGCCGTCTTGCCCTTGTTGTCGCTCGTCGTCGGCGTGATGTCGATGGTCTTCGGCTTGGCCGTCGGGTCGATCTTGTACGTACCCTCGATGGTCACGCCGGGACGCGGAGTTATGGTGTACGTATCGTCCTTGACGACGCGGACGGCGTCCTTGGGCACGTCCACGGACTTGCCGTCGCGCTCCAGCGAGACGAGCTGCCATTTGCCCTGCATCGCCTCCGTGTCTTTCTTGACGGCGTCGTCCTTGGCGTCGGCGGCCATGAGCAGCCCGACCGACAGCGCGGCCGGCAACAGCATCCATTTCATCGCGTTCTCCTTGTGCATGAGCGGGCGACGCGGCAGGTATAGGGAAACCGGGGTCCGTGGCCAGGGGCTTCGCGGGACTGGTTCCGGTGCCGGCGCCCGGCAGTGCGGCGTATTGGCACGGTCATTGCGTGGAAAAAGGGAGAGGTTCCGGCGGCGAACAAACCCGTGCTCCGGCGGTCGGAGGCCGGGCGTGCGGACACCGCTTGGGTAAAACGGGAGGAAGAACGATCATGTTGTACCAGTATCCGGGTGGGATCATCGCGTGGTTGATCGTGGGTTTGATCGTCGGCTGGCTGGCCGGCCTGTTCATGAGGGGCCGTGGCTACGGCATCGTCTGGGACATCATCATCGGGCTGATCGGCTCCTTCGTGGGCGGCCTGATCTGCTCCTTCTTCGTCCAGGGCATGGTCGGATTTTGGGGCACGGTCCTCGTCTCGTTCATCGGGGCGTGCATCCTGATCGCCATCGTGCGGGCCATCTCTCCACGAACACCCGTGTGACGGACATCTGAATAACTAGAAGCCCCCGACGATCGCCGGGGGCTTCTTCGTTTCCCGCCGCCCGGTCGTGAGCAATCTCCTTCCCATTCCATCCACCAATCATCACCTGTTCTCGCCGACCAATCTTTACCTGCCGCCGCCGGGTGTGCTATAGTTTCGCGGTCATATCGAAGGGTCGTCGGTGCGCGGCGGTGTGGCCGTTTCCGGGGATCCTTTGCCCGCACCCCGCGGGAGCGTCATGGTTCTCGCTCCTTCGCCGGCCCTGTCCGTGCGCGATCGGGCCTTTCTTCTTGACCTGCAACGGCAGACCCTCCGGTATTTCCTCGACAACCAAACCGCCGACGGGCTGGTGTTCGACCGACAAAGCAACTTCGGCCCCAGCCGGCGACGCGGATTATGCAGTCTGGCCGCAACCGGGATGGGGTTCATCGCCCTCGCGCTGGCGAGCGCTCCGCCGTTCCGGCTCCTGCCCTCCGGCGCCGCCGCCCGGCGCGTCGCCGTCGGCCTGCAAACCGTTCTGGACCGGCTGCCGCACGACCAGGGCGTCCTGCCGCATTTCGTCGATTCCGACACGTTCGCGGTCTACGGCGCCGACGTATGCAGCACGGTCGAAACCGGCTGGATAGCAGCGGGGGCGTTGTGGGCCGCCGCGTTCCTGAACGATCCTCTCCTGGAAGCGCTGGCGAACCGTCTTTACGGCCGTATTAACTGGTGCCGCTGGGCCGCCCCCAACGGGCTGCTGCGCCACGGCAAAGGGGCGGATCGGCGCAAGTTCGCCTGCACCTGGGACCGACTCAACGGCGAAACGGTGTTCCTCTACATTTTGGCGGCCGGGGCGGAGAACGGTCGCGCCCTTTCGCCCTCGTGCTGGCAGGCGCTTCGGAAGCATGAAAGCGAAACCGGCGGCCTGCGCTTTGGAAGCGCCGATCTAGGCCTGTTCGTTTTCCAGTACGGTCTGGATCTGCTGGACCTCCGCGGCCGCCGACCGCCGGACGGCGCCGATCTATGGACCGACGCCGAACGGGCCGCCGAGGCCAACCGCCGCGTCTGCCGCTCCGCCGCGGAGCGCTATCGCACCTACCGGCGCTTCTGGGCCTGTCGGCCGGCGACGGGCCGGGCGACCCGCCGGCCCGTGATGCGTACCGCGCCTACGCACCGACCGGCCCCATTGACGGCACCGCCCACCTGACCTCCGCCGCCGCGTCCGTCGCGCACGACCCCGGAGCGGTCCTCGACAATCTGTATCAGGCCGAACACGATCGCTCTCTGGCGGCCCGCGGCCGATACGGGTTCAGCAACGTCAATCTGGATCGGCACTGGGTGGGCCGCGACATGGTCGGCATCGACGCCGGCGCCCTGGTGCTGGCCCTGGACAATTTCCTGGCCGGCGACCGCATCCGGGCCGTCTTTCACGCACTGCCCTGCGTCGCCTCCGGCTGCGGACGACTCGGATTCACATCGCATCCCGCCCCCGTTCGCCTGGCGTCGTGAACCGGGCGTCGCGTCCTCGGCGCCCTTCCACGCGGCAATCCGTCGGCCGATCTCATCCGTCTGTAGGGTGTCCCCCAAGGACATCGAAATTCTCTCGTCCCAAACCGTGAAAGGACCGCTCATGCGTCGCGCCATGTTGCTGGCGGCGGGAACGGGCCTGGCGGCCGTCGCCGGCCTGACCATCTACCTCGCCAAGACCCCCGCCGATCCGCCGAAGCCCAACGATCCTATCGCCCACGCCGCGCTCGCTCCGGCCGCCGCACCGTCGGAGACTTCCGTGCAGCTGCCGATCGGGCAGGTGGTGCTGTTCAGCAGCGGCGTCGGCTACTTCCAGCGCGAAGGCCAGATCGAGGGCGACGCGCGGGTGGACCTGTCCTTCCCCACACAGGACATCAACGACCTCATCAAGAGCATGGTGCTGCGCGACCTCGACGGCGGACACGTCTCCGCCGTCAGCTACGACAGCAACGCGCCGGTCGAGAAGACCCTGCAATCGTTCGCGGTGAACCTGTCGGCCAACCCGACCTTCGGCCAGATCCTCAACCAGGCCCGCGGCGAGAAGGTCGAGATCGTCCTCCAACAAGCCAACGCCACGCAGCCCGGCACGCTGACCGGCTCCATCATCGGCGTCGAGTCGAAGCAGGAAACCGTCGATAAGGCGGTCGTCAACGTCGAGCAGCTCAACCTGTGGTGCGCCGACGGCATGAGGAGCGTCCAGCTGTCGGAATTGCAGCGGGTGCGCTTCCTCAACCCGGTCATGGACAACGAGGTCAGGAAGGCGCTGGAGACCTTGACGCTTTCGCACGACACGCAGAAGAAGGCGGTTTCGATCAATTTCGTGGGCGAAGGCAAGCGCAATGTCCGGGTGGGCTATGTCATCGAGAACCCGATCTGGAAGACGAGCTATCGGCTCGTCTTGGGCAAGGAGAAGGAAGACAAGCCGTTTCTGCAAGGCTGGGCCGTCGTCGAGAACGCCACCGACGAGGACTGGAAGGATGTAAGGATGGCGCTGGTGAGCGGCCGGCCCATCTCCTTCCAAATGGACCTGTACACTCCGCTGTATGTGCCGCGTCCGACCGTCGTTCCCGAGCTGTTCGCCTCGCTCCGGCCTGTCACCTACAACGACGATTTGCGAGACAGGGAGAAGATGGTGGCCGATCCGCTGAAAAGTAGTGAACCAGAGCAAGAGCGGCGTCTGCGCCTTCGCGCCGGGGCGTCTGCCAAGGACATGGATGCCTTCGGTCGCGGAGAGGGCAAGAGCGGCGAGGCCAAGCGGGCTGAAGATGACCGAACGTTCCTGGCCGACTTGAAACAGGGCGTCACGCCGATGGCGACGGCCACCAAACTCGGCGACTTCTTCCAGTACGCGATCGACAAGCCGGTCACGCTGCCGCGCCAGAAGGCGGCGCTGCTGCCCATCGTCAACAAGGACGTGGAAGGCACGCGCGTCTCCATCTACAACGAGCGCACGCAGGCCAAGTTCCCCCTGCTCGGTCTCAAGTTCAAGAACACCTCCGGCCTGCACCTCATGCAAGGCCCGATCACGGTCTTTGAAGGCTCCAACTACGCCGGAGACGCGCATCCTCGACATGGAGCCGAACGAGGAGCGTCTGATCTCCTACGCCGTGGACCTCGGCACCGAAGTCAATCCGGTTCCCTCATCGGACAACGGCCGGCTCGTACAGGTGAAGATCGTCAAGGGCATCCTGCACAGCCAGACCAAGATCCGCGAGACCAAGACCTACACCATCGTCAACCGCAACGATGCCGAGCGGCTGGTGCTGGTCGAGCATCCGGTGCGCAACGACTTCCACCTCACCGACGACACCACCAAGCCGGCGGAGACGGCGAGTGACGTGTACCGCTTCGAGGTGAAGGTTCCGGCCGGCAAGACGGCCACGCAGGTCGTCACCGAGGAGAAGGTGGTCAACGAGCAGGTGCAGCTGACGAACTCGAACGACGACCAGATGCGCTTCTTCCTCAACAGCACCATCAGCAGCCCCAAGGTCAAGGACGGCCTCAAGCAGGCGTTGGACCTGCGCTACACCCTGGCGACGACCCAAAGCGCCATCGCGGACAAGCAGCGCGAGCTGAAGGACATCACCGACGATCAGGTCCGCCTCCGCGCTAATCTCAAGGAGATGCCTCCGACGGCCGCCGCCTACAAGCGTTACCTGGACAAATTCGACGCGCAGGAAACGCAGATCGAGAAGCTCCAGGACGACATCAAGAAGATGCAGGGCACGGAGTTCCAGCAGCGCAAGGCCTTCGAGGACTTCCTCAACAACTTCTCCGCAGAGTAAGATGATTCACCACAGAGCCACAGAGAACACAGAGGAAAGACAAAAAAGTCAATAAGATATGTCTTTCTCTGTGTTCTCTGTGACTCTGTGGTGAATCCTTGATTTCGTCGCCCCAGCGAGAAGCGAGTTGAGCCGTGGGTTATCCGAAAATCGTTCGTCTCCGGCAGCGGTTCGAGCGGCCTCGCGTCGAGGACATCGGCTCCGCCGTCGCGTCCGCCCTGGAACGGCTCGATCTCGGCCGCCGCATCCGTCCGGGCCAGACCGTGGCGCTCACGGCCGGCAGCCGCGGCATCGCCAACATCCCCGTGGTGCTGCGCGAAACGGCCGCCTTTCTCAAGAAACTCGGCGCCCGCCCCTTCCTGGTCCCGGCCATGGGCAGCCACGGAGGCGGCACGGCCGATGGTCAGCGGCGCATCCTCGAAAGCTACGGCGTCACCGAAGCGTTCGTCGGCGTCCCCCTTCTCGCCTCCATGGAAGTCGTCTCGCTGGGGACCACGCCGGAAGGGTTTCCCGTCTTCCTCGACCGCCACGCCGCCGAGGCCAATCACATCGGCGTCGTCGCCCGAGTCAAGCCGCACACCGGCTTTCATGGGCCGATTGAGAGCGGTCTCCTCAAAATGATGATGATCGGCCTCGGCAAACACGCCGGCGCCCTCGCCTGCCACCGCATTCTGCTCGAAAACGACTTCGACCTCGTCGTGCGCTCCATCGGTCGCGCGATGACCGCTCGCGCCTCCATCGCCTTCGGCCTGGCCCTGGTGGAGAACGCCTACGACGAGACGGCGATGGTCGAGGCCGTCGCCCCGGAGGACTTTGAGTCGCGCGAGGAGCAGCTGCTGCGCGAGGCGCGGCGGCTGTTGCCCCGTCTGCCATGGCGGCGGGCCGACCTGCTCATCATCGAAGAGATCGGCAAGGATATTAGCGGGTCGGGAATGGATACAAACGTCGTGGGGCGCAAGCGGGCCTTCCGCCAGAACCCGCCGCCGGACCAGCCGTCCATGCGCCTGATCTTCGTGCGCGGCCTCAGCGAGCGGACGCACGGCAACGCCACCGGCGTCGGCCTGGCCGACTTCACCACGACCCGCCTCGTTCGCGCCATGAATTACCGCGCCACCGTGGTCAACTGCCTGACGGCGGGCTACCCGGAAGGCGCCTTTCTGCCGGTCCATTTCGAGACGGATCGCGAGGTGATCGACGCGGCCCTGGCCATCAACGGCACGCGGTCGCCGGAAGAGGCGCGCGTCCTGCGCATCCGCAACACGCTTCAGGTGGAAGAGGTCGAGGCGTCGGAGGCGTGTTTCGCGGAACCCACGGCGACGGACGTTACCCGACAGGGCGAGGCGCGGCAACTTGCTTTCGGTGAACGCGGCAATCTGGCGCCGCTGTGAGAATCGGTTTGCTCTGTCGAAATCCCCGAAACCTCGTTCCCAAGCTCTGCTTGGGAACGCCAGGGCGGGAAGCTCCGCTTCCCGTCCCGTCCCGGAACTGGACGCGAAGCGGAGCTTCGCCCCCGTGCGTTCCCAAGCAGAGCTTGGGAACGAGAGTTACCTGGCGCCGCTGTGAGAATCGGTTCCGAAGTCGTCGAATCTCTGCGCTCACCGCGATTTCCGCGGTGGAGGATGCGTCCGGCTTTCACCGGCGTCGAGGCCTTTGGGACGGCCCCGACGACGAGGGGCGCGTCAGCGCGGCCAGACGGGCGGCGGCGTCCTTTTGGTTGTCGGCCGCTTTCTGGGGCGCCGCGGTCGGCAGCGCCGCCTGCAGAGTCGGTCCCGGTTTGACGGCCGGGGCGCCTGTCGTGGTCTGGAGGAGGAGGAGCAGCAAGACGACGGCCGCCGTTACGGCCACACCCACGGCGACCGGCAGCATCACGTCGGGCAGCTGGATGAAGCGCAGGCCGATCCCGCCCACTACGGCCAGACCGACGACCAGCAGCCACATCCGCGCCGCGGTGGGACTCGCGGGCCGCCGCGGCTCGGAGCGTCCAGCGGGACGCGCTTCCGGCGCGGTGGGTTTCGTCTCCAGTTTGCGCAGCGCGGCCGGCGGCGGCCGAAAGGCCGGCAGCGTCAGCGAAGGGGCCGGAACCGACGCCAGGCCGGAGAACGTCGGCAGGTCCGGCTCCGGCAGGTCCAGGTCGGGCGGCGGTTCGATGTCCACGGCGTCGTCCGGCGCGTCCACCCGAGGCGCGGCCGGGCTGGGCGAGCCGCTGTAACCGCCGCGCGCCAAAGCGCCCACGGGTTCCAGCAGCGTCTCCGCCGCGGCCAGCAGCGCCGCGGCGCCCGGAGCCTTCTTGAGCGGCAGAGGGTCGTCCGCCAGTTTCAGCGCCTCGGTGAGGAGGAGGTACTGAACCGCGGCCGGCGAATCCGGCAACGCCTGGGTCAGGATTCGACCTTTTTCCGACGCCTGGACGACCGCCTCGTCGAAGGGGATCACCTGCGGCAACGCCTTGCCGCCGAGCCGCCCGCGCAGCTCGGCGCTCCCAGCGGCCGCCCTGGACGCCCTCGTCGGGCAGCGTCACCAGGACGCCGTGCATTCGCACCGTCTTTTCCCCCCGCGAGCGCTGCACCAGCTCCAGAAACGCCGGCAGAGTGCGATGGGCCGACGGCTCCGCCCGCGCCACGATCACCAGACTGTTGCACGCCTGCACCAGCTGGGCGGGGTTGGTTCCCAGAAAGGGCGGCGAATCGATCACCAAACAACCGTAGCTGTCCTGGAAAGGCGGCGCGTCCGTCAGACGGAGCAGATCGTCGAGGTCCGCGTCGGTGCAAGGCCCAGCTTCATAAGGGCAGAACACGTCCAGGCCCGGCGCCAGGTCGCAGACCAGCACGCCGGGCAGATCGACGCCGACCTGACGGAGCGTCCGCCGTTGCGGATGCTCGGCGAGGTGCAGCGCCTCCCCGATGCGGCCGAGGGGGTCGGCGTCCAGCAGCAGGACGTGGGTTCCGGCCCGCGCGGCGGAGGCCGCCAGGTTGATCGCAGTCGTCGTCTTGCCAACGCCGCCCTTCTGACTGGCGACCAACAGTTTCCGCACGGGCTTCTCCAGCACGTTAGGGTTTCGGGCGCGGACAGGCGGCGCGACGATACAGATGGACCATCGCCCCGCTGCTCCGTGGCCGATACCACAACCATAGATCGCAGTCCGGTCGGGCGCCGGAGAAAACCGAAGTGAGGAGTGAGGAGTGAGGAGTGAGGAGTGAGGAGAAAAGAGAGGCCGGGGGTTGTCTCTTCTCCTCACTCCTCACTCCTCATTCCTGAAGGGGTTCCGCTCAAGTCGCCTCGGTCATTCATCCGAGTTGAATGGATATGCCTTTCTTTGTCGGGGCCGTCCGGCCATTGTTGGGTCCGTCTATCCCGCCGTCGCCCCGTTCCTCTCCGGGAGGAAACCACCTATGAGCGCAACCCCTGCTTCTCCCGCCCTTTCGGACAAGGCGACCGGTACACTGGCGCTGGGATTTCTGACGGTGCTGCGGGAGGCCAATGGCTATCTGGGCGGCTACCTCGTCGTCAACAGCTGGGGCCGGCCCCTGGAGTTCCGGCTCACCAGCGCGGTACAGCCCAACCGCGTGCAACAGATCCTATACGGCGGTACGCTGGAGTCGTACATCTGCGCCGACCTGATCGGCAAGACGCTCGTGGAGAAGGCGGGCGTTCCGGTTCCGCTGGTGATAACCGATCGGCAGGAGGTGCTGGATTTGCGATGGAAACTGGAGGCGCCAGTGGTATGGCTGGCGCCGGCGGAAACCGCCTCCCAAGGGCAGTCGGCCCGTGGGCGCGGATCGATCCGTTGCCACCCTCAGTTCGGCGCCGACGCCGAAGCGGTGCATGGCCTGCTGGATCGGCTGGACGCGACGTTCGACTTCGCCGAACCGTTCCAGCGCATCCGCGAGGCGATCGGCGAAGCCCGCAAGATGGGCGTGGCGGCGCGGTGAAAACCAATTCACCACAGAGTCACAGAGAAAAGACAAATGTATTTTTCTCTGTGTTCTCTGTGACTCTGTGGTGAATCCTTTTATTTCGCCGCCGTCCCTTCGACCGTCACCGTGATCGGATCGTCCTGGATGTCCGTTTTGATTTTCAGATCGCGCTTGAAGTCGCCGGCCTGGTCCGGCTGGCACTTGAACGAAAGCGTTTGCACCGAGGCCGCGGCGCCAAGCTCGGAGTCCAGCGTCACCCCGTTCCCCGTACCGTCCACGCCCAGCACCCGGAAGGCCTTGCCGCCGCGCAGAATCACCTTCCGCGTCACCGCCGTGCCCACGGCCACGCTGCCGACGTTCAGCTTCGCCGGCGACACCGACAGCACCGCCTGAACCTCGCCCGTCACCAGCACCGGCAACGTCGGACTGGTCGGATCGTTCGTTTTCAGATAGAGGGCCTCGCGCATGGGGCCGGGCGCGGCGTCGGCCTTGAGCGTCACCTTGATCTGATAGCCCACCTTGCCCGGCTTACGATACGTCTCCGACTCGGACGCCTCGAAGGGCTGCTCCTTGCCCACCACCACCTCCGAGATGCGCCAATCGAGCGGCCCCGCGTACTCCACGTCCACCGTCTGCGACGCCGTTTGACCGTGATCCACGGCGCCGAATTCCACGTCGCCCGGATTGAACACCACGTCGGCCCGGCTCGTGGCGGTCACTTTCACGTCGGCGCTGGAAGTGAATTCGGGGCCGACGCTGACACGAACGATGACCGATTTGGGGCCGGTGAAGCGGCGGCCGTCCATGCTGACATCGAGCGTGGCCGTCTCGCGCGGCTCCAGGACGCGCTTGGAAGCCGTGGCCGTCACGCAGCCGCAACCGGGCGTGATGGAGGTGATCTCCATGCGCACGGCGTAGATGTTGGAGATGTTGAACTGGTGGAAGAGCTGGGCGCCGTGCGGCACGACGCCGAAGTCGTGCGTGATCCCGTCGGGAAACATTTTCTCCGCCCAGTTCTGGGCCGGGGAGGCCGTCGCCGCCGCGGCCACGACGATAAGCGCCAGCAGTGCCTTCCGTGTCATCCGATAGCCCCTCCTTGAGCGCCTGGGACGATCCGATCGCGCGGGGGATTCTACCCCGTCGGCCGAATGGCGTGAAGACGGATTCGCTTCGGGCTGGTCGAGCCGCCTCCGGCGCGTTAGGGTGAAGGTCTCCCCGACGCTCCGGCGCGGCAGCTTCGGCTTCCCTCCCTGCTCCGAGGCTCAAATGGTTCGGGCGATTCCACGAATCACTCTGAGACGGATGGGGGAAAAAGACCACCGAAAGCCGCCTCTCCGTTTCGGAGGAACGTAGATGTACTGGCTGGACACCTCGATTCTCATCCTCCTCGTCGTGGGCGCGGGGTTGGGGGCGTGGACCGGTCTCCTCAAGCAGGTCGTCCGCGTCGTCGGCCTGATCGCCGCGCTGGCCTCGGCCGTGTTCCTGCACGGCTGGACGGCCGGCCTTCTCCAGCAGTCCTTGCTCAAGGGGTCGAACCCGCTGGTCGCCGACGGCCTGGCCTACGCGGCGGTGTTCCTGATCGTGCTGCTGGCGTTTCAGCTGACGGCGATGGCGATCGATCGCTTGCTGAAGGCCGTCAAACTCAAATGGGCCGACCGCCTGCTCGGCTGCCTCGTGGGCGGCCTCAAGGTGGCCCTGATCCTGGGGGCGATCTTCCTGATTATGACCGTCTTCCCGCCCAACGACGCCACCCGCGACGCCCTGAAGCAGTCGCAAATCGCCCCGGTTTTGGCGGCCGGCGCGGACCTGGCAATCCAGGCCGTGCCTTCGACGTACACCGAAAAGCTCCGCGACGGCTTCGACAACCTCAAGAAGGAAGCCGAGAAAAAAGCCAAGGAACTCGGCGAGAAGGGACGGACGATTCCGCCGGGTCCGTAAGGTTGAAGCGCCCCTGGACGCGGCCCTCCGCCCGTGGTATAGGAATGAGGTTCGCCCCGCCGCCTGCCCTCCCGCCCGGAACATCGCCTCTCAGAGACCACCCGCCATGAAGCTTCGTTCCGCCGTCCGTTTGCTCCTGTCCTCCACCCTCGTGCTGGCCGCGGCCGGCGCGGCGTCCGCCGAGAACTGGCCCCAGTGGCGCGGCCCCGCCGACGACGGGATCAGCAACGAGAAGAACCTGCCGACGCACTGGAGCGACAAGGACAATCTCGCCTGGAAGTTCACGCTGCCGGGCATGGGCGAATCGACGCCAGCCGTCTGGGGCGACCGCATCTTTCTGACCTGCCAGGACGGCGACCACATCGCCCTGTTCTGCATCGGTACGGACGGCAAGGAGGTGTGGCGAAGGCCAGTCGGCTCCGGCGGCGGCAAGATCCGCGGCGACGAGGGCAACGGAGCCTCGGCTTCCCCCAGCACCGACGGTCAACACGTTTATGTCTTCATCGGCAGCGGCGAACTGGCCTGCTACGACTTCGACGGCAACGAAACCTGGAAATTCAACGTCGAGGAAAAGTACGGTAAGTTTCGGACGAACTGGGGCTTCCATTCCAGCCCGCTGCTGGACGGCGACCGCCTGTATCTTCAGCTGTTCCATTCCGACGCTCATCTCCTCGTCGCGCTGAACAAGGCGACCGGCGCGGAGGTGTGGAAGGTGGAGCGCAAGGGCGGCGGCCGCGGCGAGAACCAAACGTCGTACTCCTCGCTGGTGATTTATCGCAAGGGCGACGTGGCCTACCTGATCGCGCACGGCGACGACTACGCCACGGCCCACCGTCTGACGGATGGTTCGGAGATCTGGCGCGTCGGCGACCTGACCGACAAGCACCGGCAGGATCTGCGTTTCGTCGCTTCGCCGGTGGTCTCGCCCGACCTGATCGTCGTGCCGTCGTGCAAGGGCGGCCCGGTCGTGGCGGTCAAACCGGACGCCACGGGCATGGTCGAAACCGGCGGCGCCTCCGAGGCCTGGCGATTGGCCAAGGGAACACCGGATGTTCCGTCGCCGCTCGTCCACGACGGCCTCGTGTATTTGTGCAAGGAGGACGGCTATCTGGTTTGTCTGGATGCGAAGACCGGCGCGGAGAAGTACAACCAGCGGATCCACAGTTCGCGGTATCGGGCCTCGCCGGTCTACGCCGACGGGGCCGTCTACCTGACGGCCAAGGACGGCACGACGACGGTCGTCAAGGCGGGGCCGACGTTCGAGAAGATCGCGGAGAACACGCTGCCCGACGAGTTCCAGGCGTCGCCAGCGGTGTCCGGCGGCCGCATCTATCTGCACGGCTTCGGCGCCCTGTATGCGATTGGAGCGGCGGGGAAATGAGGGATGATTCCCTCGTTTAGCCGCGACCCGCAGAGGAGCGCGTTCCCCCGCGCTCCCCTGCGGGTCGCGGCTAAACGGCGCCTCACAGCACCTCATCGCCCGGCGGCGTCATGCGCTTGACCGGATGCTTTTCCGCCTGGCCCTCCTTGGGATGAATCCATTCGTCAACACGCAGCCGCGTGGCGATGAAGCGTGGGTAGAACAGCGCGTCCGGCGTCCGCGGTTGCAGCAGCGGCACTTCGATGATCTCGGCGATGCGGCCCGGGTTGGCTTGCAACACGATGATGCGATCCGCCATGAACACGGCCTCGTCCAGGTCGTGTGTGATGAATAGGATCGTGACATCCACGTTCATCCAGATTTGCTTGAGATACGCCTGCATCTGGCCGCGCGTCTGGGCGTCGAGGGCGCCGAACGGCTCGTCCATCAGCAGGACGCGCGGCTGATTGGCCAGGGCGCGGGCGATGGCCACGCGCTGCTTCATGCCGCCGGACAGCTGGAAAGGATACGCGTCGAGGAATTTGCTCAGGCCGACCACCTCCACCCACTCCCGCGCCTCCTCCTCGGCCTGCTTTCGGGGGACGCCCTTCTCCCGCAGGCCGAACATGACGTTGCGCTTGACTGTCAGCCAGGGAAACAGCGTGTAGCTCTGGAACACCATGCCGCGGTCGGGGCCGGGGCCCGCCACGGCCTTGCCGTCCACCTCGACGGCGCCGTCCGTCTGCTCTTCCAGACCGGCCAGGATGCGGATGAGCGTGGACTTGCCGCAGCCGGACGCGCCGAGGACGCAAATGAACTCGCGGCGGTGGACGGAGAAGTTCACGTCGCGCAGCACTTCGACCGGGCCGCCGGGCGTCTGGAACGTCTTGCACAGGCCGCGCACTTCCATGACGACCGGCCGCTGATAGATGCGGTGGAAGCGGGCCGCGACTTCCGGCTCCTGCTCCTTGTAGTGCGGGAACTCCGGCGCGGCGGCCTTGGATACGGCGATCACCGGCCCTTCCGCCGTGCCCGAATTCACGTCGATCGTCATGTCGGTCTCCTCCCGGCGGCGTTGCCGGCATGGGCGTTCAAACATCCGGCTCACGGGGCGACGGCGGCCGGACGCCGCGCGGCGAGCAACCGCCGGGGCCAGTAGGTGACGGCGCCGAGGACCCAGCCGATCAGCCCACCGCCTTCAAACATCGGCTGCCACGGGAACAGGAACTTCGCCAGGTACGCCAGCAGCTGGTCGAAGGCCAGGCCGATCAACCCGATCATGATAATACCGGCGTAGACGTTGGCAAAGTTGAAATGCTTGCTGTTTAGGTCGATGAAGTCGCTGATGCCGCTTTTGATCCCGATCAGCTCCGCCACGATCAGATAGGTCCACGCCCAGCCGATGAGGATGCGCATGTCGTTGTAGAGGTTGGGCAGGATGCCCGGCAGAATCACCTTGGCCAGCAGCGATCGCCGGTTGGCGCCGAGGGTCTGGGCGGCCTCCAGCAGGGAGGGATCGAACTGCCGCGTGGTGTTCGCCACGACCAGGACCATCTGGAAGAACGTGCCGATCCAGATAATGGCGATCTTCGGCCCGTCGTGGTCGTCGCGGCTGTCCAGCATGGCCACGCACACGGCGGCGAAGGCGGGCGCGGGCATGTAGCGGATGAAGTCGATGAACGGTTCGGTGAGCTTCGAGAACAGGTCGAACGTGCCGCAGAGGATGCCGAGCGGCACGCCGAGGATCGCGGAGAACACGAAGCCCCAGAAAATGACCTGACAGCTGTGCCACAGACTCTGATGCACCCAGGGCATGTCCGGAAGGGCCGGCTTCGTGGTCAGCGACGACCAGAAGGCCCAGGCGACCTCGTGAGGCGCCGGCAGCCAGTAGGGATTGGCCGGCGAGCCGGCCATCGGGGCCTTTCCCTGGGCGCGGAGCCGGCCGTTCTCCCCGTCGAAGGACGCGCGTGCCACCGGAGGCGTATCCGTGTTGTAGATGACCGAACCGCCCTGATCGGTAATGCGCACCATGGGGTGGGCGATGAACGGCACGTAACTGATCGCGCACCAGACCGCCAGCGGCAGAAGAAAGGCGCCGCACTTCATCAGGGCCGCTCGAATCGGAGACAGCGGGGTGCGGATCGATAACCAGGACGATCGGCGCTTCACGCGGGCCTCCCCATCGGTTCGGCGTCGGCGAGCGGCCGGCGTGAGCCGGCTGATTCGATTCGATCAGCCGGCTCACGCCGGCCGCTCGCCGGCCCAGGCGCTTACTTCGGCGCGGACACTTCCTTCACCAAAGTCGGGTCCACATAGGTGTCGATGTCCTTCGCCTTGCCGTAGTTGGGGACCTTGTGCTTCAGGTAGAAGGCGTCGGCGTTTTTCAGGGAGCCGTACACGCTATCGAGCGTGTCGCGCTTCTCCAGAGCCTTGAGATTCTCGCCCCGGTCCAGCAGATGCGTCCCCTTGAGGTGCTTTTCGAGGTCGTCGGGTTTGAGGTTTTCAACCCGTCCGGCCATGATTCTCACGGCGTCGTCGTGCGTTTTGGGGTCGTTCAAGTAGGCGAGGCACTTGAACCAAACACCGACGACCTTCTTCCAATCGTCGCGGCGAGTGGCTAGGCTCTCCCGATCGACCTGCAGGGCGTCGTAAATGAGGCCGGGAGCATTCTTGCTCGTGTAGAGGGCCTTGGAGCCGGCCACGTGGGAAAGCGTTTCCGCGGCGATGGGATACCACGCGCCGACCACGTCCGCCCCCCCCGTGGACAGCGTTTGCGGCGCGTCATTCGTTTTGATGTCTACGAGGGAAACGTCGTTCTCCGTGAGCTGGTTATCTGCCAGCGCCTTATCCAGGAGGATATGTTCCACGTAGTAGCGCTCGACGCCGACCTTTTTCCCCTTCATGTCCTTGACGGAATTGATTCCCTCTTTGCCGATGAGCATGTCGTTGCCGTCGGAGTAGTCCGTCAGGACGATGGCGGTGGATGGCTTGCCGGCGGTCAGCGAATCGCCGCAGACGATCAGCACGCCGTCCACCTTACCGGCGGAATATTCGTCGATGGTGGCGCCGTAGTCGGCCCACTCGAAGTTGACGTCCACGCCGGCTTCCTTGCACCAGTTCTTTTGCTTGGCGATTTCCCAGACGAGCCAGCCGGGCCAATCGCTGTAGGCGATGGTGAGGGCTTTCGGGGCGGGACCGCCGTTGGGACCGCTGTTCCCGCTGGGACCACAGCCGACGACGACGAGCAATCCGACGGCGAGCATGGCCGCCGAAGCTCCCACAAACGTCCGTACCTTCACGGGCGCTCTCCTTGTCAGGGTTTACGGATCGAAATACTCCGTCATCCGGGACGGCCGCGCCGCCCCGTTCGTTCAGGCCCGCTCGATGGGCGCCGGGGCCGTGGCCAGGTCCGGCTCGGCGGCGGGAGGGCGTTGTACGCCATCGGCCAGTGCGTCCAGGGCCGCCAGCAGCTCGCGCCGCTTCTTTGCCACCGCGGGGTCGGCCGCCCTGGCGCCGAGGACCGCCTGCGTCAGCAGCGTCCCGGCGCCGCCGAGGACGCCGGCCACGGCCAGGAAGAGCGCCAGGCGCGAACCAGACTCGCCGCCGATGTGGAAGCCCCACACGGCCAATGCGGCGCACAATCCCAGCACCACCGGGACCAGCGTCTGCGGCGCCAACAGCAAATGCGCGAACCCTCGCGGGGTCGGCTGACCCATCGCACGTCTCCCCAGCCTCAGCGCTGCAGCATCACGAAGTCCACATCGTTGCGGTCGCTCGGCGTGTTCCCGACCGCGCGGATGCGGTAGTCCTGGTCCTTGCCGAGGGCCTTGATCAGCTCCTCCTTGACCAGATTCGCCCGCTTCTCAGCCAGCTTCTGGTTCATCTCGGTGTCGTGCGCCGCGATGTTGCCCTCGACCTGGAGATAATACTGCGGCCACTGGTGCATCTTCTCGGCCACCGCCGCCAGCTTGGTCGGCGCGTCGTCGAACGTCGAGAATTCCGCCCCGTTCTTCTGGAACAGGATCGGATCCGCCTGGAACAGGCCGACGCGCCGCAGCTTGGACCAGTCGGAGTCGCTCAACAGAGGAGCAGCGGCCTCCACCCGGATCGTCTCCTGGCCGATCATGAACGCCGGTCTCTGCGAATATAGTGCTTGCAGAACGCTGTTGTCATACAGCTTGTCCGGCCGTGCGACGCCCGGCGACGGCTCTCCCGGCTGCTTCGTCTGATCCAGAACGGTCGTGATGTTATGGATCATCTCGTCCATGGTCTGCAACCCCGACGCCGCATTGGTCGCCGGAAGGACCGCCATCTGGGCGTAGTTTTCCATCGTGTTCTTCCACCAGATCTTGCCGACCATCGTCGCCGCCTCGTCCGGCCCCACCTTGTTCTCGCCGACCAGATGTGCGTCCGACAGCACCAGCGCCGCCATGGCGCCGTTGGTCTGCTGCAACCCGTGCAGCTGTTCCAGATAGGTCTGCACGACCGCCTGGGCGTCGGCCGGGTGGTCGCGCAGCCACGCCGTCTGCACCGCCAGCACGTCCACGATGTAGCCCTTGAACTGCGAGCTGTCCACCAGCACCTGGACGCCCTTCCGCTTCAACGCCAGCGAGACGTAAGGCTCCCACAGCACGAACGCCTTGTGTTCCGTCGGCGCGGCGCTCAAAAACTTCTCATACACATCGTTAATATCCGCATCCTTGGCTGGGATCAGATAGTCGCTCTTCAGAATCGGCAGCTTGGGCAGCTTGAACTGGCTACGCACGACGCGGGACAGCGTTTCGCTCGGCGAATCCGCGACCAGGACGATCTTCGCATCCGCGCGGTTGAGGCCGTCCACGTCCTTCATGCCCGGATCCAGACCGATCATGGCGTCGGCGCCGCGCGTCTCGTCGATGACCATGATGATGGTCGCCGGCGGATCGCCGTTCGCCGGCGTGGTGTTGAGCAGCGCGTCGATGGTGAACACGGCCAGCGGCGTCTCGCCGGCCTGCACCGATTTCATCCGGGCCGGGTAGTCAGCCTTGTCATCGACCCACTCGAAGTCGTAGCCCTGCGCGGCCAACTTTTTCTTGAACTCGTCGGAGCGGAAAATGCAATAGCCGGAGAACGAATCCAACGCCAACTTCAGCTTCTTGAGCGGGCCGTGGTCTTTGTCCTTATCTTTGTCCTTGTCGCCCCCGGTCACGACCTTCGTGTCGTCCGCCTTGGTAGGAAACAGGTAGTAATACGCCGCCGCCCCACCACCGAGAATCAGACCCCAAATGACGACGATGACGAGTAGCTTTTTCACGGCCTGATCCTCCGTATTACTAACCCGAAGCGCAAGCGAGGGATTCGGTCCAACCCGTCGCTCGCGCTTCGGTCTAGGCTTTGATTGGCAATGGGACTTCGCCCCGGAGGGGCGGCGGTGAATAGCCAGGGGTGAAACCCCTGGAGCGACGACCGGCCCATCGGTCGTTGCATCAGCCCCGGAGGGGCGGCGGTGATCCGGCCCTCCGCCGCCCCTCCGGGGCTGGAAGGTGGGGAAGCGGGCGCACGTCTCTCCCTCCAGGGGTTTCACCCCTGGCTATTCACCGCCGCCCCTCCGGGGCGAAGTCCCATTGCCAATCAAAGCCTGGTAACAATCTCCCATTAAATATCCTTGTAGTCCTTCGACTGGACCACCTCCGGGGACACCTTGAGGATGCGGAACTCGACGCGCCGGTTCTTCGCCGCGTCGGTCTCCGCGCGGGGGATGGCGACGACCGGCTCGGCGATGCCCACGCCTTCCGACTTGAACTGGCTGTCGGACAGGTGGACGTCCTTGGCCGTGGCGTACTCGAGGATCGCCGCCTGGAAATTCTGGGCCCGCTTCTCGGACAGGGCCTGCGCCGCCTGCTCGATCACGGCCGGGTTGTCCGACGCGGCGACGCCGGCGAACTGCCCGGCCTTGTCCTGCCGGTCGATCTCGGCCATCACCGCCTGCGTGTCCGCCAGGTCGAACGGCTTGCCGTTCAGCGTGTAGTCGTAGCCGCCGCCGGTCCTCGGCTTGCGCAGAGGAACCCCTTTTCCAGACCTAGCGTGACGAACTTGTGCAGCGTGCTGGTCGGATCGACGTGGCCGCGGACGTCCAGAACGGCGTGGCCGTACTTCGACGCCTCCTCCACGGCCTTCTGAAACTCCTTCTCGTACTTCTTCTTGTCCACGTTGGCGCCGTCCGCCGGGAACTCGACGGTGAAGCTGTAGATGGCGTCGCCCGTGGACACCGCGACCTTCGGGGGGATGGGCGACGCCTCGTCCTTGTTGACGAGCGGCCAATCCAGCTTTCCGAGGGTCCTTGATGTGGTCATAGCTGAAACCTGCGTCCAACATGTCCGCCGGCTTCTTGGCCGAGCCGACGTTGACCGCCATGTCAACCGCCGCCTTCTTCATCCCCTGAAAACCGATGTTGTTGTCCTTGCCGGTGACGAAGAACTTGTTGTTGCCCGTCAGGCCGACCAATATGGCGTCCTTGATGAGTCCGTGGACGTCGTCGGGGCCGAGGGCGCGGCCGGCGTGCCCCATACAGCCTGGGCCGTCGCCAGCAGATCGACGTAACGGGCCTCCAGGTCCTTCTTGCGGTCCTTGATGTCGTCGTGGTTGTCGCGGAGAGCCGCCAGCTCCTCGCAGCCCTTGAGGCAGCCGGCCGCGAACTTTTCGACGAGGTCCTTGTTCTTGTCGAAGAAGTCCTTGCGGCAAGCGTACACGTCGGCGATGGAGTGGTTCTTGTACTGCGTCGAATCCACGACGTGGGCGCCCTTGACGGTCTTCACCGTGCCGTCGCCGGTCTTGTCCAGGCCGCCGGTCAGGTCGGCCATGTCCGGCGTGATGACGAAGCAGGCGTCCACCGACGGGTCCTTGCGGAACTTCTCGGCCGGCCCCTTGTCGCCGCTGATGTCGTCGATCCATTCGACGTGAATGTCGTCCCACTTCAGGCCGAGCGAGGTCAGCTCGTCGTCGAGGAAACCGACGTGCGGGCCATAGCGCTGCAGCGCGATCTTCTTGCCTTTGAGGTCGTTAAGCGTCTTGATTTCCGGACGGGCCACCAGATGATCGCCCATTGACCAGGTCAGCTGCACGAAGACGACCGGCTGGGTGCGCGGGTCCTTGTTCAGCACCTCGGCGGCCTGGCCGATCTGGCTCATGGTGCCGCGAAGGAACGGCGTCTTACCGGCGAGGTAGTCCTTGACCTGGCCGCGGAAGTCGTCGCCCGGCGTCAGCTTCAGCTTGAGGCCGAGCGCGTCGAACGGGGAGCCGGACTTGGTCGTCAGGTCGTCGTGCTTGGTTTTGAGATCGCCATTGGCGAGGAAGGTCGCTACGTCGCCGCCCCAGAAGATGAACGGAACTTGCAGCACGTCCGTCTTCTGAACGTCGCCGACCGGGGAGGCGCCGACGGTCGTCTGCAAACGTCTTTTCCGCGGCCGGCATTGGAGACGACGCTAGCAGGACGGCCAGGGCGGCGACGGCCGCCGCGGCCCACGTCGATCGGATGTACTTCATGAGAACTCCTCTTATGTCGTTCATCGGAGACGCGACCGTGAGGGAGCGGCTTTCTCTCCGCTCCCTCACGGTCGCGGCTCTGAGTTACAGGTCAAACTCGCCCGTCTGCACCTTGTCGGCCGGCACCTTGATGATGCTGAATTCCACGCGGCGGTTCTGGCCCATCTGCGCTTCCGTCTGCGGAAAAGCGAAGACCGGCTCCTTCACGCCGACGCCCTCGAAGCGGATCTGGCTCTCCTCCAGGACCAGTCCCCTGGACTGCGCGTAAGCGATGATCGACTTGCGGACCTCCTTGGCGCGCCTGGTCGGAGAGCGTCTGCAAGCCCTCTTCGGCCTCCGTCATCAGACCGTTGTTCACTCCATCGACGTACCGCAGAGTCGGGTTCTTGGCGATGAGGTCGAGAACGTTCTTGATGTTGTCGAGGTCGAAGGGCTTCCCGTCCGGAGTCGTGTAATCGTTCCCGTCGCCGCTGTGCTTCAACAGTCCTCGCCGCGTCGCGGCGTCGAGGAATCGCGTCATGAACAGGCCGGGGTCGGCGTGACCGCGGATGGCCACCACGGCGTTGCCGAACAACGACGCTTCTTCCAGCGCGCGCTGGAAGTCGGGGCCGTAGTCCTGGTCCTTGAAGGTGGCTTGATTGGGCTTGAAGAGAACGTTAAAGGAGAAAATTGTCTTTTCCGGTTCGATCTTGATTTCGGCGCTGAAAGCGATCCTGCTTGATCGCTTTACCGTTGAGGCCGCCCAGCTTGGCCAGGGCGTTGTAGTCGAAATCCGCCTGGCGGAAGCCTTTGGGGTTCACCTTGAGGGGCTGCTTGGCCGGGTCGTCCGGCAGCGCCAAGGCCTGGCCGAGCTTGAACGCGAAGCCGCTCAGGTTGCCCTTGGCGGTGAAAAACGAAATGTTGCCGGGAAGGCCGACGAAAGTGGAATCGGAGATCAGCCCGTCCACGTCATCCGCCTTGGCGACCGCATCCTTGAGGTCGTCGTACTTGCCCCAGATGTCCTGCGCCATCTTGATCGCCGCCTTGTAGGGCACCGCGCCCTTCTTCTTGGCGTCCACCAGATCCTCGCACCCCTTGATGTAGCCGCCCGCGAATTTTTCCACCCAGTCGCGGTTGCCTTCCCAGAAGTCACGGCGGCAGGCGTAAACGTCCGCGATGGAGCGGCTCATAGAGGCCGTCGAGACGACGACGTGCGCCCCGGCCACGGAGTTCTTTTGACCGTCGCCGGTGGATTCCAGGCCGCCGGTGAGGTCGGTCATCTCCGGCGAAATGGCGAAGCAGCCGTCGATGCTCGCGTCCTTGCGGAACAGGGCGGCCGGCCCTTTGTCGCCGCTGACATCATCGGTCCAGACGACCGATATGTCCGTCCAGCCCAGCCTGCGCGGTGCGCAGGATGTCGTTGAGCATCCCGACGTGCGGGCCGCCCTTCTGCAGCGCGATCTTCTTGCCCTTGATGTCGTTGAGAGTCTTGAACGCGCTCCGGCCGACCAGATGGTCGCCGGCCGACCAGGTTAGCTGCAGAAAGACGACCGGCGTGGTTTCCGGCTTGGCGGTGAGCTGGTCGGAAACCTGGCCCAACATGCTCAGCGTGCCGCGCAGAAACGGACTTTTATTGTCCAGGTAGTCCTTCACTTGCTGGTCGAAGTCGTCGCCCTTGGTCAGCTGGACGTTCAGATCCTGACGGCCGAGGATGGAATCCTTGCTCGTCTGAAGGCCGCCGTTGGCGACGAAGGTCGCCACGTCGCCGCCCCAAAAGATGAACGGGACCCGCACGACCTCTCCCGGCTTGACCTTGGCGCTGGCCGCCACGGGCGTCGTATCGACCACGACGGCCGGCTGGACGACCGGAGACGGGGGAGGGTTGGCGGGGACTGGGTTGGCCGTGCCGTTGAGTGACGGCGCGAAGCGGTAGATCGCCACCGCGCCGCCGACGATCAGGAGAAGGCCGCCCAGGAGCAGAAGGGGAGCGCGGTTGGCTTGGCCGTGTCGAATCATGGGTCACCTCGTTGTGGGGCGCGGGAGGTCCGTCCCTTGTGTGCAGGTAGTATTCAATCTCCCGTTCCGCCCCGATTCAAGGACAATCTTTTCCCGTCATCAAAAATGGCACATGTGCGCATATGCGACTGCGTTCCCGATCACGGCGAGCCGTCGCGGTTGCGCTGGAGGCGCACGGCGGCGCCGCCCTGGAGGTCGAGCGGCCCACGGCGATTGCCGGCCAGGTCGCAATCCTCGACCGAGCCGCCGGCGCCGCGCGCGGCCCAGACGGCGGCGTCGGCGTTGGCGGTGAACGTGCAGAGGCGCACGGTCGGCGCCCCGCCCGACAGCACGGCCAGGCCGGATAGCCCGTTGTCGCTGACCACGCAGCGCTCCAGCGTCCCCTGCCCCTCGCCCCACACCACGACGCCGGCCAGGGCGTTTTCATGCACCTTGCAGCGCCGCAGCGTTGGGTTGGCCTGGCGCGACACGGCTACGCCCGGACCCTGACAACTGTAGATGTCGCAGTCTTCCAGCGTCCCCGCGCTGCGGCCGACGACCACGACGCCGGCCTGACGGCTCTCATGGGCCTTGCAGCGACGCAGCACCGGGATCGAGTTCTGGCGCACGTCTATCGCCGCCAGGCCGGTTTCGTAAACGTCGCAGTCCTCCAATGTGCCCTTGGAGCGATCGCGGAACGCCACGCCCGACTCGTCGCACTCGTGGATGGTACAGCGGCGCAGGGTTGGGTCGCTGTTCTGGCGGATCTCCACGCCGGCCCGGCTGGAGCCATGGACGTCGCACTCCTCCAGCGTGCCCTTGGCGTCGCGGTGAAAGATGGCGCCGCCCTGCTTGTTGCGGTGCAGCTTGCAGCGGCGCAGGAACGGGTTGCCACCCTGGCGCACCTCGATGCCGTAACCGACCTGATCGCGAAGTTCGCAGTCCTCCAGCGTCGCCAATCCGTCCTCGGCGACGCGCAGGCCGATCGACTTGCCGTCGCGGATCACGCAGCGCCGCAGCACCGGATGACCGCCGCGCCGGCTCTCGACGCCGGCCAGCGCGTGGCCGGACAGCTCACAGTCCTCCAGGACCGCTTCCCCCTTCTCGTGGACCAGGACGCCGGCGGCCCGTCCGCCGTCCAGCCGGCAGCGGCGCAGGGTCGGCGCGGCCGGCCTGGCGGACCTCCACGCCGGCCAACGTGTTCTCGCCGATCTCGCACTCCTCCATCACCAGTTCCGCCCTGTCGTAAACGAGGACGCCGGCGGATCGCCCATTGCGGATCGAACACCTCCGCATCACGGGGGCCGTCCCGGCGTTGCAGACGGCGACGCAGGCCAGCGAATCGGAGCTGATGCGGCAGTCTTCCAGGATAAGCCGGCCCTGCGCGACGTAAACGGCGTAGCGATCGCGGCCGCCGCGGCGGGCGGAGCCGAGCAGCGTCAGGTTGCGGACGCGGGCCATGTCGGTCTGCATCCGCAGGCAGTTGCCGTCGGGGCTTTCGACGACGATGTCCGCCGCCGAGCCGTCGCCGACGATCTCGACGCGGCGGTCCAGCACCAGGCTCTCGGCGTAGACGCCGGGCCGCACGAGGATCTTGGTCCCCGGCCGGGCCTCGCGCATCGCTTCGCCGATGGTGCGGAACTGGCCGCCTTCGTCCGGCGAGACCACGATCGCCCCGCCGCCGACCGGCGCGGACAGGGGCGTCGTCAGCGGCGAGAACGGCGTGGAGCTCGGCATCGCCGACGGCGACCGATGCCGTTCCTCGATCGGCTCCAGCGGCAGGGACAGGCCGGACCCGCCGCCGGCGATGACGGTCTTCGGTGCCGCGACCGGCGACGTATGCGGCGCCAGATCGGCGACGCCTTCCGGCGCCCACACCACCTGGCCTGTGCCGACGTTCGTCGCCGATTCGGAGGCGAGGGCGTTGACGGTGATGCGCCGCGTCAGGTAGGCGCTTCGCAGCGTGAGCCGGCCGCGCAGGCGCGTCCCCGGCGCCAGCGCGATCCAGGCGCAGCACCATCTTGACCGGCTCGCCCTGGATCTCGTGCGGCTGGACGTGCAGCCCGTCGATGTCGCACTCCACCACGCAGCGGGTCGGGATCGACAGCATCACGGCGAATTCGTGTGCCGTCCCCGCCTTCAGCGTCCCCAGCGACAGCGTCCGCGGGTGCCGCCAGACGCCTTCCTCGCGGTCCAGGCCGATCACGTCGCCGCGCACCGTCACGTCGTCCAGGGACGCCGACAGGCCGGGCCGGACGACCAGCGCACAGGCCGCTTCGCCCTCCAGGTCGGCCTCGCGGCCGGTGACTTCTACGTTGAGCTGCGCAACACGACGCCGGGCGATTCGATGCGAACGACCGGCCCGCGCGGCCCAGATGGTGGCACCGGCCCCGACGACGGCGACGGGCTTGCGCAGGACCACCGGCCCCCTGGCCTCGTCGGTCGGTTTGAGCGTCAGCGTCTCGCCGTCTTTGAGACGGTCGAGACGGTCCTGCAAGCTCTCTTCGCTCATGCCATCGCACCGTTCATCGCGCACACCGTTTGGCGAGCCGGGGGCGTCAGCCCCCAGAGGATGGTTCAGCGCTTGCACCGCGCCTCCGGGGGCTGACGCCCCCGGCTCGCCTGGGCTTCACGGGATCATCCGCACGACCGCCAGCCGCCCGTGATCGTCGCCGGACAGCAGCACCTCGTCGCCGTCGCGCAGGGGACAACCGCGCCCCATCGGCACCGGGTTCCCTGCGGGCGACACCATGCCGCGGAGGTTATAATTGACCAGCACCCACTGGCCCTCCTGGGACGCGATGATGGCCTGCACGTCCGACTCGACGCCCTCGGCCACGCGGACGTTGCGATGCGTGTGCCAGCGGTAGAGCGGTTTGCCGTTGTGGCCGACCACGCAGTGCCCTTCCGGCCGGAACTGCCCCTTGCGACCAGGAGGGGCATAATGGTATTCGAGCACCGGCAGCGGACTTTTTAACTCCCAGCGGCACCAGGGACAAATCGGGGCCTCGTTCCGGCAATACAGAAACGCCTTTTCGTCGCAGGCGGGATTGCCGCACGGGATGAGCAGGTCGGACGAGCGCGACAGGGCCGACTCCCAATCGTCCGCGCCCGGCCGGGCCGACGGCTGATGCAGCCCCTCGACGAAGGCGCGCTCGAACAGGCCCGGCAAGTACGGCCCCAGCTGGCGGCACGGCACGGCCACGTCCACGCGGTTGGACTCGTCGCGTGGGTCCTCGATCCACAACGCCTTGGCGCCCATCGACAACAGCTCGTCCTCCTCGGCGGTCTGGCCGTTGACCTTCGGCCCACGCAGCGGATGGCGACGCAGCAGGTACTCGTAGAGTAGCACGGCCAGGGCGTGCAGGTCGGTCAGGTTCGACGGCAGCCGGCGGTTGCGGTCGTCCGCCGGTAGCCCCTGGGTCGCCAGCACTTCCGGGGCGATGTAGCCGGGCGTTCCGAGCACGTCCGGCGGGAAAACGCCGGGGACGACCAGCGAGTCGATGTCGATGACGGCGCAGCGGCCTCCGGGCGGATCGACCAGCACGTTGCGGCTGGACAGGTCCGAATGGGCCAGGCCGGTCAGGTGCAGCTTACGCACGGCGCGGGCCATCGGCACGCCCATGCGCAGGTAGTCCGACCAGACGCCGCGCTCCGCCGCCGGCAGCATCTTGCGGAGCTTGGGGCTGGAGAACCATTTGCCTTCTTTTTCCTTGCCCTGCCACGGCCCCGTCTTGAAGAAGAAGTTCTTCGGATAGGTCGGGGCCAGGACGCCGAACTGCGGATCGACGACGACGCCGGTCGGCCAACAGAACAGCTCCGCGAAGTATTTCCCCGTTTGCGGGTCCGTCGTCGGGTTGAATCGTCCGAGGATGGCTTTCAATCGCTCCATCCGGTTGGGATCGGTCTTGAGCCGCAGCGTCCTTGAAGAAGCAAACGACCGACTGACGGTCGGCGGTGAAGAAGACGCGCTTCATTCCGCCTTCGCCGATCTGTTCCGGGCGATAAGGCACGCGGCGGCCGTCCAGGAGCGTCGCGTTCAGCAGGTTCACGCCGCGCCTCCTTCCGCCCGGTAGAGCAGCACCAGGGTGCGGTCGTCCGACGACCCGCGCTTCTCGTACCGTAGCCACTCGATCAGAGCTTGGCCCTCGCGCGGGTCGCGGCACGGATCGCGGAGGACGCCGGCCAGCGGTCCTCCGTGAGCCGTCGTCAGCCCCTCAACGGCGTCGGCGCCAAAAAGCTCCGTCAGCCGCGTCTTCTCCGGGAAGAAGTCGTCGGCGACGCCGTCGGTCATCAGGGCGACGGCCCGCAAACCGGGT
Organism: uncultured Planctomycetaceae bacterium; assembly: GCA_963771935.1. Taxonomy (GTDB): domain Bacteria; phylum Planctomycetota; class Planctomycetia; order Gemmatales; family Gemmataceae; genus UBA4732. Next base: position 2,127,752 of record CAVYVK010000011.1, read on the forward strand.
CGAACGACGACGACGGCTCGTCCTTCGCAGCCCTTGCTCGATGCGCGGCGTGGTCAGAAAGCGCGTCTCGCTGGCGAAGGCGCCGTGGTCGGCCTCGCCCAGGATCTGACACGTCCCATCCTCGTGGTACAGGCCGATGGCGCCGTCGCCCACCTGCACGGACCCGATCACATCGCCCGCCGGGCCGGGCGCATGAATGACCAGCAGGCAAGTCGTATGGAATTCCCGCTCGGGCCGGCCGCGTCTTTCGGCCTCGGATCGAACTGCCTCCCGGGCGCGAAGAACGGCGACGGCCAGGGCCTCGCGCAGGCGTTCCGCTGCTTCCGGTTCGGGCGGCAGGTCCGCCGTCTTCTCCTTGAGCGCCCGCACGCCTTCCGCGCAGGCGACGGCGGCGGCGATGCGAGACAGCGGGGCCGACCCCGCCCCATCGGCGACGGCCAGCACCGTCCACGGGCCGGCCGACCCCCAGGCGTAGGCGTCGTCGCGCCACAGGGCGGCGTGTGCATGGTACTTGCCGCGCACGCTGGCGGCCAGTAGACGCCATGGCCCGTCGCGGTGAGTGAAGAGACATTCCTCATGCGGGACCGGATCGGAGCGATCGGCCGGCTCGCGCACCATCCACTCCGCCTGGGCGGGCGGCGGCCCAACCGGCAGAGAGCGGCCGGGCCGCGCGTAGGCGTCCGCCAGAGGCGGCGGCGGTCGGGTGGAACGTCGGGCGCCCAGGACGTTCGGCGGCGCATCTTCCTCCGGGCGGAACAACCAGCCGAACCAGCGCTGCCACCAAGGAGGACGCATCGTTCGTCCGTAAGTCCGTAGTAGACCGCCGCCCGCATCCCGATGGACTACGGACTAGAGGATGATTCGGATCTCGCCGCCCTCCGGCGGTTCGGGCAGGCGCGGCCCCGCCGCGCCGCTGGCGCCAAGCACCTGGCTGGCCGTCGTGACGGAACTCGACACCCAGCGCATGAAGGCGCCGAGGGTGCCGGGCCGGGCGTCCTTGAGGCGAACGACGGTGTCGCCGAGCCGCCGGAGCGTATCCTCGTTGACGGCCGACCCGGCGCCGCAGGCGACGACGGTGGCCAGGCCGCGCAACCGGAAGTTCTCGACCGCCGCCTGCCATTCGTCGGTCGGCTCGCCGTCGGTGAGGATGAAGACGAGCGGTTTCCAGTCGCCCTTGCGATCAGGCCCACTCACGCGAACTTCGTGGCGGATGCGCTCGGCCAGCAACTCGACGGCCTCACCGAGAGCGGTCACGCCGGAAGCGGAAAGCTCCGGAGGATGGAACTCCTCGACCGGCGTGAGTTCGACGAGCTGGTCCGCTCCGCTGGCGAAGGTGATGATGCTGAGCCATACGGTTTCGAGGGCCTGGGGGTCGTTGCGGAGGTCGTTGAGCAGCGCCTTGAGGCCCATCTCGGCGGCGGCGATGGGTTCGCCGGCCATCGACCCGGAGCAGTCCAGCAGGAGGTATACCGGCAACCGCCGCACGTCGGGGGCGTCGTGGACCATCACGAAGGCTCCAGGGCGTCTCAAGGGATCGAGGGCAAAATAGGATCGCCCCAGGCGTTCATCCCGTTCCGGGTGCGAACGCACCGGAGGTATTACAACCGGACGGCTCGCGGGAATCAAATGAAATCTCGAACCACGGTTGAGCGCGGCAGTTCCCCGTCGGCAATCGCCGTTGCGTGCAAACTTTGTCTGATGTAGCATATCCACCCATCTGCAACCATTATCGCCCCCGCCGCCTGTTCGCCGCGGAAATCGCCCTGAATCTTTCACGGAAAGGACTTCGTGACGTGAATCGCATCCTCCTTCGCCTTGCCGTGTGCCTGCCCACCTTGCTGGGGCTGGCCTCCTCCGCTCGCGCGGACTTGATCACCGGGTCGGTGCAGTCGGGACCCCGGCGCCTCCACGCGCAAGGTCTACGCCAACGGGGCCGTCGATCCGCCCAGCGGCGCGCCGGAATCGCCTTCAAAAATTGGACGAGCTGGACCTTCTCGAATACGCCGCTGCCCGCGACGGGGACTGTGATCCGACACAGCCTCGTCGGCGATCTCGAACCGTTTGGCCTCATGAAAGGTGAGCCGGCCCATTTCGGCAATGGCGCCAAGGGCACACCCTTCAGCCTGACCTTCGACATCCACGACGGCTCCGTTCCCGGAGAGATCACCTTCACCGGCTTGCTTTTCGGTACGCTGACAAAGAACGGATCGGGGAACGAAACGTCGAGCCTCGACATCGAATGGCTCGGCCCCACGACCAAGAGCCTGGATCTCGACCATCACGTGTACTCCCTTTCGATCAGCGGTTGGACCCGAACGGGCACGTTCCCTGTCGGGGACTCCGTGGGCGGCATCACCGTGGAAGTCAAGGTGACGCACAACCCCGAGCCGGCCGGCCTAGTGCTCGCCGTCCTTGCCCTGCCGGCGTTCGGCTTGAGCTGGTTGTGGAAGAAGCGAAAAGCGCGCGTGCTGATGGGCGGATGACCTTCGCTCCACCCGATTCATCGGCCGAAGCGCCGCCAAGGGATTCGTGGCAATCCCTCGGCGGCGCTTTGCGCCGGAATGCGCCGCGTTCCATCCGATGACCCGCGCTGACCACCCTCCCATCTTTCTCTTTATGTCAAGCAAGCGCCGGCACACGCCCTCGCTCCGCCGAGCGTCCCATGCCTCCTCTCGTCTTCGCAGCGTGATTCGCTTGCTGCACGCCGCTGCCACTCCGGGTATGATCTAAGGGTAGGCGCCGCGGTAGGCCCCTGGCGAGACGACCACCAAGGGGTAAAGTCTTTCGGAGCCGAGAAGAAGGCGAATCATGAGCATGTCCACCGCGGCGAAAGTGACGGTAGGCCCCGGCGTGCAGGAGTTTCTGCGGCAGAACGATGCGGAGGCCGCGTTCCAGGCGGTATGCGAGAGCGTCCGCGAGTGCTTTCCGCAAACCCTCGCCATCGAACGCGCGGCTCCAGGAGGACTATGACGAGCCGGGCTGGTGGCGGGTGGTCGTGGAGGTCGCGCTGCCGGAGTCGCTGCCGGTGGACGTATGGCTGGATCAGAACCGCCGGTATTACGAGCGACTGTACGCACGGATTCCCCTTGCGCAGACGCCCCTCTTCGTCATGAGCCACGAGTACCGGGCGGAGTGAACATGCAGTGGGATGAGTTCCTGCACACGGCCAACCGGCTGGCGCACGGCCCGACGGAGGGCGACTGGCGTTCGGCGGTCAGCCGCGGGTACTACGCCGTTTTTCACTTCTTCCGTGAATTCTTGCTGGCGCACGGCGTGGACGTGGGCCAGGGCGGGACGTGCCACTCGAACCTGTACGTCGGCTTGAATAACTGTGGAGTCGCCGTCGTGGCCCGGATCGCCGGTCGGATCGATGGCCTGCGGAGCGACCGGGCCGCGGCCGATTACGACCTGCGGCGCCGCGTCGATCAGCGGCGAGCGCTCGACGCGGTTCAGCAGGCTGCCGCCGATCGTCGCCGATTTTCAGGCGTGTCTCATGACCGTCTCGGCCGTGCAAATCGCCGCCGGAGCGAAGCGCCATCTTCACTCCATCGGCCGCATCCCCTGACCGCGGAGCCGTCGTCATGGCCAAACCCAAGCCCGTCCAGGCCCGTCTCAGCGACCTCGTCCCCGGCCAGCTCGCCGACTTCTTCGCGCTCCTGGCCGAGAAGAATCGCGGCGTCACACGCGAGGGCAAGGCCTATTACGCCTGCCGTTTCCGCGACGCCGCGCCGCACCGTCGCTTTTATGGTCTGGGGCGACGGCCCGTACTTCGCCGCCTGCGAGAACGACTGGCACGCCGGTCGGTTCTTCAAGCTCCGCGCCGTTTACGGTGAACACGAACGCTACGGCCCGCAGATCACGGACCTCGTCGCCATCCGTCCGGCCGCCGACGCCGACCTCGCCGACGGCTTCGACCCCGCCCAGCTCGTCGAAAGCTCGCGCTACGATCCCGAAACGATGTTCACCGAGCTGAAAGCGCTGGCGACTTCGCAGATCGCTGACGAACCGTTGCGGCGGCTGGTCCTCACGCTGCTCGACAAGCACGCCGTCGCGCTGAAGCGCCTGCCGGCCACGCGCGATCGCTTCCACCCCTTCGCCGGCGGCCTGCTGGAGCATACGCTGGCCGTGACGCGCTCGGCGGTGCAGCTGGCGGAGCGCTACAGCGCCTACTATACGGAGCTGAAACCACCGCTGAACCGCGATCTGACAGCGGCCGGCGCCATCCTGCACGACATCGGCCGAGTCCTGGAGTTCGGCGACGAGGCGACGGCGCCGTCGGTGACGATCCCCGGTCGGCTGGCCGGCCATCTGCTGCTCGGCCGCGATCTGGTGCGCGACGCCGCTCGTGAAATCGGAGACGTCAACCCGGAATTGGTGCAAATCCTGGAACACATCGTGCTGACGCACCTGGGCCTGCCGGAGTGGGGGTCGCCGCGGCTGTCGCTCGTGCCGGAAGCGCTCATCATCCACCATGCCGACGATCTCGACGCCAAGCTGGAGATGTACGTCCGCTGCCTCAGCCGCGACCGGGCCGACGGGCCGTTCACCGACCGCGATCCGGTGCTCAACCGGCAGCTGTTCAAGGGCCGCAGCGTGTAGCCGCGGCGCCGCTCAGCGCGGGGCCGAGACCGCCGCCGCTCCAGAGGCGATCAGGTCTTCCCACGGGCCGTTCGGCAGGAACGCATCGTACTCCCAGACCGACGAGTCCCCCAGCACGGCGAAGACCTCGCTGTGCCCGGACGCCGGCGCCTCCGCGCCGCTGATCGAGGCGAAGTCCCCCGTGGACCGCAGCGACCAACCCCCCATCTGGTAGTCCCACAGGTGATGGTCGGAAGTGATCGCGAAGACCTCGTCGGCGCCGCCGGCGCTGACGCTCAGGATCGTGCCCGGCCCGGACAGCATTTGCCAGCCGGCGGAGGTCGGGTCGTATTCCCACAGCGAGTTGGCGTAGCCGCCGGCCCCGGCGCCGAGCACGCCGTAGACGACGGCCTGGCCGGCGCCGTTCAGGCCGGCGCTGACCTGCTGGAACGAGCCGATCGACAACTGCACCCAGCCGGCGTTCGGGCTGTGTTCCCAGAGGTTGTCGCCGCTGGCCGTGACGGCGAAGGCGTCGTCGTGGCCGGCCGAATCCGTGACGGCGCTGACCGACAGGATGGTCCCTCCGGGCGAGAGCATCACCCAGCCGCCGACGTTGAGGCTGCTGTACTCCCACAGGGAGTTGTCCGTGAGGACCGCAAACACCACGGCGTCGCCGGTCGCGTTCCGCGCCGCGCTGATCTGCTGGAAGGAGCCGATTGAGATCAGCGCCCATCCCGCGGCGGAGTGTTCCCAGAGGTGGCGATCGGCCGTGACGGCGAACACGTCGGCGTATCCGGCGGCGTCGTCGGCGGCGCTGACGGAGAGGATGGTGCCGGCCGGCGACAGCGGTTGCAAGGCGCCGGTCGGGCCGAACTGCCACAGCGAGCCGTCGGCCTTGAGGACGGCCGTGCCGACGTCGGCGTCCACGGTCTGCGTCACAGAGCCGGCGCCGCCGAGGAAATGGCCGGACGGGGTGTAGACGGCCCGGATGCTGTGGGCGCCGATGGACAGCGAGATGAAGATCGTGAGCGTGGACGTGGCGCTGGCGCCGGTCAGGGCCGTGCCGGGGCCGAGGTCGGTCGAACCGTCGAAGAATTCGACTTTTCCGGTGGGCGTGCCGCCGGCACCGCTCGTGTTCGTCACCGTGGCGGTGAACGTTATTACCTCGCCGAACGTGGAGGCATTGTCGGCGGAGGCGACCGAAGTGCTGGTGGCGGCGTCCACCGCCTGGGTCAGGGCGCCGTTGCTGTCGGCGAAGACGCCGGTCCCGCTGTAGACGGCCTGAATGGCATCATTGCCGAGGGCCAAGGTCGAGATCGTCAGGGTGGAGGTCGCGCTGTTGCTGCCGCCGCTGAGGGCGCTGCCGGCGCCAAGGTCGGTCGTGCCGTCGAAGAATTCCACCTGGCCGGTGGGTGTATTGCCGTTGGTGATGTTTGTCACCGTGGCCGTGAAGATCACGGACTGTCCGACGGCGGAGGGATCGTCGCTGGAGACGAGGCCGGTGGTGGTGAGGGAGCCGACCGTCTGGCTCACGGAGCCGCCGCCGCCGAGGAAGTCGCCGGTCGGGGTGTAGACGGCCCGGACGGCGTGGGCGCCCTTGGACAGCGAGGAGATCGTCAGCGTGGACGCGGCGCTGGCGCCGCTGCCGCTCAGAGCGCTGCCGGGTCCGAGGTCGGTCGTGCCGTCGTAGAACTCGACGGCGCCGGTCGGCGTCCCGCCGACGCCGCTGGTGTTGGTCACCGTGGCCGTGAAGGTGACGGACTGGCCGGGGAGCGACGGGTTGTTGTCGGAGGCCACGCCGACGCTGGTCGCGGCGTCCACTGTCTGCCTCGTCGAGCCGCTGCTGTTCGTGAAGTCGGCCGTCGTGGTGTAGACCGCCTCAATGGTATGATTGCCGAGGGCCAATGTCGAGATCGTCAAGGTAGAGGTTGCGGCGTTGCTGCCGCCGGTCAGAGAGCTGCCGGCGCCGAGGTCCGTCGTGCCGTCGAAGAACTCGACCTGCCCTGTCGGCGTCCCACCGCTGCCGGTGGTGTTCGTCACCGTCGCGGTGAACGTGACCGCCTGACTGAGGACGGACGGGTCGTCGCCGGAGGCCACGCCGACGCTCGTGACGGCGTCCACCGTCTGCGTGACGGAACCGTTGCCGCTGAAGAAATTGCCGCTCGCCGTGTAGACCGCCTCAAGGGCGTGGACGCCGACGGACAAAGCCGAGGTCGTGAACGTGGACGCGGCGCTGGCGCCGCTGCCGCTCAGGGCGCTGCCGTGCCCGAGGTCGGTCGTGCCGTCGAAGAACTCAACTGCGCCGGCGGGCGTGCCGCCGCCGCTACTGGTGTTCGTGATCGTGGCCGTGAACGCGACCGATTGGCCGGCGCTGGACGGGTCGCTGCTGGAGGCGACGCCGACGCTGGTCGCGGCGTCCACCGTCTGCGTCAAGGAGCCTTCCCCATTCGTGAAGTCGCCCGACGGGGCATAGACCGCGTGGATGGCGTGCGGGCCGAGCGCCAACGTCGAGATCGTCAGGGTGGATGCGGCGCTATTGCCGCTGCCGCTCAGGGCGCTGCCGGCCCCCAGATCGGTGGACCCGTCGAAGAACTCAACCGCGCCGGCGGGCGTGCCGCCGCTGTTGCTGGCGTTCGTCACCGTCGCGGTGAACATGATGGATTGGCCGAGCGCGGCCGGGTTGTGGTTCGACGCGACGCTTGTGGTCGTGACGGCGTCCACCGTCTGCGTCAGGGAGTCGCTGCCGGCAAAGAAATTGCCGGACGGCGTGTAGACGGCCTGGATGTCGTGGTCTCCGGCCGACAGCATGGAGATCGTGAACGTGGAGTTGGCGCTGGCGCCGCTGCCGCTGAGGGCGCTGCCGAGGCCGAGGGTGGTCGCGCCGTCGTAGAACTCGACCTTACCGGTCGGCGTCCCGCCGGCGCCGCTGGTGTTGGACACCGTCGCGGTGAACGTCACCGATTGCCCCACGTCGGATGGGTCGGCGCTGGAGGCGGCGACGACGCTCGTCGCCGCATCGACCGCTTGCGTCAGGGCGTTGCTGCCGGACAGGAAATTACCGGAAGCGGTGTAGACGGCCGTAATTTCGTGATTGCCGAGCGCCAGGGTCGAAATCGTAAGCGTGGAAGTCGCGTCGTCGCCTCCGCCGCTGAGGGCGCTGCCGGCGCCGAGATCGGTCGCGCCGTCGAAGAACTCGACGGCGCCGGTGGGCGTGGCGCCGGAGCTGACGTCCCTCACCAGGGCGGTGAAGGTCACCGACTGGCCGAGCGCGGACGGGTTGTTGCTGGACGAGACGGTGGTGGTCGTGGCGTCGTCCACGGTCTGCGTCAACGGGCCTTCGCTGCTCAAGTAGCGCCGGTCGGGGTGTAGACGGCCTCAATGGAGTGACTGCCGAGCGTCAAAGTCGAAATCGTGAGCGTGGAGGTCACGCTGGCGCCGCTGCCGCTGAGAGCACTGCCGGCGCCGAGGTCGGTGGACCCGTCGAAGAACTCGACCTGGCCGGTCGGCGCCCCGCCGCCGGTCGTGTCCGTCACAGTGGCCGTGAACGTCACGGCTTGATCGAACGCGGATGGGTTGCGGTTGGAGGCCACTCCGGTGGTGGTGGAGTTGACGTTGCTCAGCGGATCGTTCGCCGGGCCGGCCGTTCCGGCCTTCCCGGCTGCCCCGACGTGGCCGCCGGAGCCCGTGTCCCCGTGCGATCCGGCCCCTCCCGTGAATCCGGGGTCGCCGTCCCCCCCCGCACCGCCCGGCCCGCCGGGGCTGCCGGGGCCGCCGACGCCGGCCGCACCGGCGCCGCCGCCGGCGCCGCCCGCCCCGCCCTGAACGGTTCCGCTGGTCAGGCTGGTTCCGTTGAGGGAAACCGTCGCCGCCTCGGCGACATAAAGAAGGCCGCCGGTCGCCCCGCCGCCGTCGCCGCCGTTGCCGCCGGTCCCCCCGACGCCGCCCGCGCCGCCCTGGCCGCCGGCCCCGCCGCTGCCGCCGACGCCGTCGTCGCCATCAGGCTCGCCCTGGCCGCCGGTGCCGCCCGCGCCGCCCTGGCCGCCGGCCCCGCCCTGGCCGCCGGTGCCGCCCGCGCCGCCATTGCCGCCGGCCCCGCCGGCGCCTCCAACGGCGTTGCCTCCCGTGATGCTTCCCGCGGAAAGAGACAGGGCGCCGCTGGATACGTAGATGCCCCCACCCGCGGCGTTGCCGCCCTGGCCGCCGATACCGCCCTGGCCGCCGGTGCCGCCGGCGCCGCCCACGCCGCCCTTGCCGCCGGCCCCGCCGGTCCCCCCGTTGCCGCCCGTGCCGCGGCTCATGCCGCCGGGCGAGCCTGTGCCGCCGTTGCCGCCGGTCCCGCCGGCACCGCCCTTGCCCCCGGCGCCGCCGACGCCGCCCGACTTGCCCGCGCCGCCGGCCCCGCCCGCGCCGCCCTGGACGACGTTGCTACTAAGGGTTCCTCCGGTGATGGTCAACTGGCCGCTCGCCATGTAAATGGCGCCGCCCAGTGCGCCGCCGCCGGCGCCGCCGGCCCCGCCCACGCCGCCAGCCGCCCCAGCCTTGCCGGCGCCGCCGTTGCCGCCGCCCTGCCCGCTGCCGCCGTGGCCGCCCTGGCCCGACTGGAACCCGTGGTCCCCTTGTGACCCGGCCGCACCGTTGTTTCCCGCGGCGCCGGCCGCGCCGTTGGAGCCTTTGCCGCCGTCGCCGCCCCGGCCACCCGGGCCGCCGACGGCCTGGTTGTTGGAGAAAGTCGAATCGGAGATCGTTAGAGCGCCGCTTGCCAGGTAGATACCGCCGCCCTCGGCCGAAGCGCCGGCCGCCCCGGTCGCCCCAGCCGCGCCCCGAGCCACGTTGCCCGAAACGGTCACGTTGCTCAGCGACACTTGGCCGCCGTCGATCAGCAGGCCGCCGCCCAGCACCGCGTTGCCGCCTTCAATCGACACATTCTGAATCGTCACGGTGACGGCCGCCCCGTTCGCGCTGACGATCTGGAAGACGCGGTCGCTCCAGCCGGGCCCTCCCGTGATGATCGTGCTGGAGGCGCTCTGGCCGACGAGGGTGAACGTCTTGCTCGCCACGCCGCTGGCCGTGTCCTGGATGAGCAGATTGCCGGCCGTCGCATCGGCGAGGCTGTACGTCCCGGCCGCCAGCGAGATGGTGTTGGAGGAGTCGCCGTTGGTGTCGGCCGTCAGGATGGCGCTGCGTAGGCTCTGGGAAGTTCCATCCACCGCCGACGGCAGCGGGTTGAAGGTGGCCGGGGCCAAGCGGCCTTCTAACTCCTCCAGCCACGGCCGAACGGACGGTTTGCGGGGGGCGGCGGTCGGGCGGAAGAAGTGCTTGCGGGAGGACATGACAACTCCAGGTGGGAAGGCCGCAGCCTCCAATCAAATGTTATACCACGAGAATCCAATTCCTTCTGGTTCTTGCGCGTCGGACCCCTTCGTTTCGTCGGCTTTCCGGTCTCCGTCTCATCGCTCGGCAAGACCGACCGCGACCCGGTTCTCAACCGGCAATTGTTCAAGGGCCGCAGCGTGTAGCCGCGGCGCCGCTCAGCGCGGGGCCGAGACCGCCGCCGCTCCAGAGGCGATCAGGTCTTCCCACGGGCCGTTCGGCAGGAACGCATCGTACTCCCAGACCGACGAGTCCCCCAGCACGGCGAAGACCTCGCTGTGCCCGGACGCCGGCGCCTCCGCGCCGCTGATCGAGGCGAAGTCCCCCGTGGACCGCAGCGACCAACCCCCCATCTGGTAGTCCCACAGGTGATGGTCGGAAGTGATCGCGAAGACCTCGTCGGCGCCGCCGGCGCTGACGCTCAGGATCGTGCCCGGCCCGGACAGCATTTGCCAGCCGGCGGAGGTCGGGTCGTATTCCCACAGCGAGTTGGCGTAGCCGCCGGCCCCGGCGCCGAGCACGCCGTAGACGACGGCCTGGCCGGCGCCGTTCAGGCCGGCGCTGACCTGCTGGAACGAGCCGATCGACAACTGCACCCAGCCGGCGTTCGGGCTGTGTTCCCAGAGGTTGTCGCCGCTGGCCGTGACGGCGAAGGCGTCGTCGCGGCCAGCCGAATCCGTGACGGCGCTGACCGACAGGATGGTGCCGGTGGGCGAGAGCATCACCCAGCCGCCGACGTTGAGGCTGCTGTACTCCCACAGAGAATGGTCCGTGAGGACCGCAAACACCACGGCATTGCCGGCTGCGTTCCTCGCCGCGCTGATTTGCTGGAAGGAGCCGGTCGAGATCAGCGCCCATCCCGCGGCGGAGTGTTCCCAGAGGTGGCGATCGGCCGTGACGGCGAACACGTCGGCGTATCCGGCGGCGTCGTCGGCGGCGCTGACGGAGAGGATGGTGCCGGCCGGCGACAGCGGTTGCAAGGCGCCGGTCGGGCCGAACTGCCACAGCGAGCCGTCGGCCTTGAGGACGGCCGTGCCGACGTCGGCGTCCACGGTCTGCGTCACAGAGCCGGCGCCGCCGAGGAAATGGCCGGTCGGGGTGTAGACGGCCCGGATCGAATGACCGCCGACGGCGAGGGACGAAATCGCCAAGGTGGACGTGGCGCTGGCGCCGGTGCCGGTCAGGGCCGTGCCGGGTCCGAGGTCGGTCGCGCCGTCGAAGAATTCGACCTTGCCGGTAGGCGTCCCGCCGGCGCCGCTCGTGTTCGTCACCGTGGCGGTGAACGTTATTACCTCGCCGAACGTGGAGGCATTGTCGGCGGAGGCGACCGAGGTGTTGGTGGCGGCGTCCACCGACTGGGTCAGGACATCGTTGCTGTCGGCGAAGACGCCGGTCCCGCTGTAGACGGCCTGAATGGCATCATTGCCGAGGGCCAAGGTCGAGATCGTCAGGGTGGAGGTCGCGCTGTTGCTGCCGCCGCTGAGGGCGCTGCCGGCGCCAAGGTCGGTCGTGCCGTCGAAGAATTCCACCTGGCCGGTGGGTGTATTGCCGTTGGTGATGTTTGTCACCGTGGCCGTGAAGATCACGGACTGTCCGACGGCGGAGGGATCGTCGCTGGAGACGAGGCCGGTGGTGGTGAGGGAGCCGACCGTCTGGCTCACGGAGCCGCCGCCGCCGAGGAAGTCGCCGGTCGGGGTGTAGACGGCCCGGACGGCGTGGGCGCCCTTGGACAGCGAGGAGATCGTCAGCGTGGACGCGGCGCTGGCGCCGCTGCCGCTCAGAGCGATGCCGGGGCCGAGATCGGTCGTGCCGTCGTAGAACTCGACGGCGCCGGTCGGCGTCCCGCCGACGCCGCTGGTGTTGGTCACCGTGGCCGTGAAGGTGACGGACTGGCCGGGGAGGGACGGGTTTTGGCTGGACAAGACGGTGGTGGTCGTGCCGATGTCTACCGTCTGCGACAGCGAGCCGTTGCTGCCCGTGTAAGCGCCGGCCGCGGTGTAGACGGCCTCGATGGAGTGATTGCCGAGCGCCAAGGTCGAAATCGTGAACGTGGAGGTCGCGCTATTGCCGCCGCCGCTCAGGCGCATGCCGGGGCCGAGGTCGGTCGTGCCGTCGTAGAACTCGACCTTGCCGGTGGGTGTTCCGGCGCCGGTCGTGTTCGTGACCGTCGCGATGAACGATACGGACTGGCCCAGCGTGGACGGGTCAACGCTGGAAGCGACCCCGGTGGTGGTCGTGCTGACATTGCTCAGCGGGAAGGTCGCCGAGCCGGCCGTGCCGGACTGCCCCCCGGCGCCGGGCTGGCCGCTGACATTGTGAAATCCAGCGACGCCGGGCTGGCCAATGCCGCCGACCGGCGATCCGGTCCCCGGCGCGCCGCCCTGGCCCGCCGCGCCGCCGGCGCCGCCGACGCCGGCCGCGCCGCCGCGCCGCCGAGTCCATCCGCCCCGCCTTGAACGGTTCCGTTGGTTAGGCTGGTCCCGCTGATGGAAACCGCCGTCGTTCCGGCGACGTACAGCAAACCGCCAGTCGCGGCGCCGCCGTTGCCGCCATTGCCGCCGTTGCCGCCGTTGCCGCCCAGGCCGCCGAATCCACCGGATTCGCCGTTGCCGCCGTTGCCGCCGATCAGGCCAGGACCGCCGTCGCCGCCCGTGCCGCCCGCGCCGCCGGTCGCGCCGTTGCCGCCGAGGCCGCCCTGGCCGCCGACGTTGCCGGCGCCGCCGACGGCGCTGTTTCCCGTCAGACTGCCTAGGGAGAGGGACAGAGCGCCGCTGGATACGTAGATGCCTCCGCCCGACGCGGCGCCGCCCTGACCGCCGAGACCGCCGAGGCCGCCCTGACCGCCCGCGCCGGCCTGCGCCGCCCAACCGTCCAATGCCTCCGTGCCCACCCTTGCCTCCCGGGCTGGCCCCTCCGGCGCCGCCGGTGCCACCCCCGCCGGTGAAGCCGCCGCCCGTATTCCCGCCGCCAGTATTGCCGCCGTTATTGCCCCCTCCGCCGGTGCCACCCCCGCCCCCACCGCCGGTGTAGCCTCCGCCGCCCCCCCCTGTATAACCGCCTCCTCCGGTGTACCCGCCCCCACCGCCTGTGTAGCCTCCGCCGCCGCCTGTGTAGCCGCCGCCGGTATAGCCGCCGCCGGTGTAGCCGCCGCCCCCACCTCCGGTGTTCCCACCGCCGCCCGTGTATCCCCCTCCACCGCCGCCGCCAGAGTACCCGCCGCCGCCCGAGCCGCCGCTGCCGGAACTCGGATCGCCGCCCTTGCCGCCGTGCCCGCCCTTGCCGCCGACGCCGCCCTTGCCGCCGGCCCCGCCCGCGCCGCCGACCCCGCCCTCGCCGGCCAGGGCCTTGTTGCCCGAGATGGTTACGCCGTCAAGGGTGATGCTCCCGGACGCGACGTAGATCCCGCCGCCGTCCGCGGCGCCGCCCTTGCCACCCGCGCCGCCGGCCCCTCCCGCGCCGCCGTCGCCGCCCTTGCCCCCGTCGCCGCCTGGACCGCCGTCGCCTCCCGAACCGAGCTTGCCGCCGGGACCGCCCTGGCCGGCGCTGCCGCCGGCCCCGCCGCCGCCGCCCTGGCCGCCGACGCCGCCGGCTCCCCCCGATTGGCCCGCTCCGCCGGCCCCGCCCGCGCCGCCCTGGACGACGTTGCCGCTGATGGTCCCGCCGCTGATCGTCACCTGGCCGCTCGCCACGTAAAGGGCGCCGCCCAGCGCGGCCCCGCCCGCGCCGCCAACCCCACCCGCGCCGCCAGCCTCCCCGGCCTGTCCGGCGCCGCCCGGCCCGCCGGACTGGCCCGGCTGACCATCGCCGCCCTGACGCCGGGCTGCGTCGCGTTGGCGCCGTTGGTCCCGGCCGCCCCGTCGGTCCCCGCTTCACCGGCTGCGCCGGCGGCGCCCTTGCCCCCGTCGCCGCCCTGACCGCCCGAGCCGCCGATGGTCTCGTTGTTGGAAAAAGTGGAATTGGAGATCGTTAACGTGCCGCTCGCCAGATAGACGCCGCCGCCCTCGGCCGAGTCGCCGGTCGCCCCGGCCGTCCCCGCCTGGCCCGCAGCGCCGGCCGCTCCGTTCGCGCCCGCCTCTCCGTGAGCGACGTTGCCCGAAACGGTCACGTCGGTCAGCGTCACCTGCCCGCCGTCGATCAGCAGGCCGCCGCCCAACGCCGCGTTGCCGCCCACGGCCCCGGCGTTCTCGGCGTTCCCGCCCTCGATCGTCACGTTCTGAATCGTCACGGTGACGGCCGCCCCGTTCGCGCTGACGATCTGGAAGACGCGGTCGTTCCAGCCGGACCCTCCCGTGATGATCGTGCTGGAGGCGCTCTGGCCGACGAGGTTGAACGTCTTGTCGGCCACGCCGCCGGCCGTGTCCTGAATGAGCAGATTGCCGGCCGTCGCATCGGTGAGGCTGTACGTGCCGGGCGCGAGGGAGATGGTGTTGGAGGCGTCGCCGTTGGCGTCGGCCGTCAGGATGGCGCTGCGTAGGCTCTGGGAGGTGCCATCCACCGCCGACGGCAGCGGGTTGAAGGTCGCCGGGGCCAAGCGCCCTCCAACTCTTCCAGCCACGGCCGAACGGACTGCTTGCGGAGGGCGGCTGCCGGACGGAAGAAGTGCTTGCGGGAGGACATGACGACTCCAGGTGGGAGGCAGGCGGTCTTGGGACCACTCATTCCACCAGGAGAACCCATCCCCTGCCGGTTCTTGCGCGAGGAGAAGCCTTGGCGTCGCGGCCTTTCAGGCCGGCGTCTCCTCGCCCGGCAACGACGCGAACAGGTCCGCCAGCTCGCGCTCGTAGTGCTTCCAGCGAGCCACGGACTGCTTGTAGACCGGCTGGCGGACCTGAGCGACGCTGGCCGTGCGGATCGGCCGACTGGTGCGGTGAAACTCCAGACAGGCCGGGTCCCATTCCTGTCCGCAGGCGGCGAGCAGTCGCCGGGCGACGCCCTCCAGATCGGCCACCGTTTCCTCGTAATCGACCGAGTGGATCGTCGCCGGCAGCACGGCCCGCCAGTGATCCATGAGCCGGCGGTACTGGCCGAAACGGTGGGCGATGTGCGTCGGGGCGGCTGGCCCAGCGGATGCTGCGGAAGTCGGTCATCCAGCACGAAACCGCGATGTCGCGCAGGTTGCGGCGGCAGTGGATGAAGACGGCGTTGGGAAACATGGCCGCGAGCAGGCCGAGATACATGTAATTGTCCGGCATTTTGTCCACGATGCGATCCGCCCGGCCGTCGTCCAGCTGATGCAGGCCGTCGAGGTGCCGCCGGCCCAGCCGCTGGAGCGCGTCCGCGTCGAGCGCGGCGACGCAGTCCAAGCGGCGCGCCGGAGCGGACCAGCGCTTCGGGGATTGCTTCCAAGGTCTGCCGGGCCAGCCGCAGCTCGCCGGCGCCGTGGATGCGCGGGTGGCTGGCCAGCACTTGTTCGACCAGCGTCGTCCCCGACCGCGGCAATCCGAAGATAAAGACGGGACGCTTTGTGTCCAATCCCACGCCGGCGGTTCGTGCAAAGAAGTCTCGGTCGAAGGCCCGCACGACGCCGTCCACGAACCGCTCGTGTTCCGCCGGCGAGTAGTCGCGCCGGCCCTGCGCCAGCTCCAGCGTCAGGGCGTTGGCCCGGCGGAGGCAGTCGGCGGCGCGGTCGAATTCGCCCTGAGCGTCGAGGACGTGGGCCAGCCCGAAGAGGAGCCGGGCGCGGAAGCGCGGGGCGAGCTCGGGATCGGTCAGCCGCGTTTCCAGGGCAGCGCGGTCGGCGTCGGGCAGCTTGCCGCGCAGCAGCGTCGCCAGCCGGGCGTGAGGCAGGGCGTAGGTCGGCTGCAAGCGCAGCGCCTCGCGGAAGGCGGTCTCGGCCCCAGTCAAGTCGCCTTGTTCCTCGCGCAGCCCGCCGATGTTGAGCCGGGCAGGGGCCGAATCCGGCTGCAGCCGTGCGGCGGCCTCGTAATGCCGGCCGGCGTCCGCCAATCGCCCTTCCTCCTGAAGCGCCCAGCCGACGAGAGGTGCGCCCCGTCGCGTCCGGGTTCAGCGCCAGCACGCGCTCCCAGCACGGGATCGCCTCGGCGTTCTCCTCCCGCTCGCCGTGCAATTCGGCGAGCTGCTCCCAGAAAATTGCATTGTCGGGCGCCAGCTCCACGGCCTGTTTCAGCCAGGGAAGGGCGTCGCCGAGCTTGTTCTCCGCTTGCAGGGTCAGGCCGAGATGGGCGTGGGCGACCGCCAGATTGGGGTCGAGCCGGAGCGCCTCCAGATAGGCGGCCCGCGCCTCGACGAGTCGGCCCAGGCTCCGCAGGGCGTTGCCGAGGTTGTGGTGCAGGGCGGCCCCGTCGGGCTGGAGTCGAACCGCTTCATGACAGTGCGGCAGCGCCTCTTCCGCCCGGCCCAGGTCGAGCAGCAGCTGACCGAGGTTCGTTCGAGCCGGAGCGGCGGCGGGGTCCAGCTCGACGGCGCGGCGGAAGTGATCGAGCGCCTCGCCGGCCCGGCGGAGTTCGCGGAGAGAAATACCCAGGTTACTGTGGACGGCGGCGAAAGAGGGCCGCAGACGCAGCGCGGAGCGGAACGGTTCGACGGCCTCCGCGTGGCGTCCGAGCGCTTGCAGGGCCAGACCGAGGTTGCAGAGGGCTTCCGGGTAATCCGGCAGCAGCCGCAGGGCCGCACGGCAGCAGCCGGCGGCGCGCTCGGGCTGGCCGAGGGCGCGGTAGGCTTCGGCGAGGTTGGCATGGAACGCGGGGGCGTTCGGCCGCAGCGCCACGGCCCGGCTGATCCGTTCGATGGCCCGGCCGTGATCGCCCTGCTGATGGTGCAGGACGCCGAGCAGGTGCAGGGCGTCGGCGTTCTCCGGATCGCCGGTTAGCACTTTTTGATACAGAGAGGCGGCCGCACTCAGCTGGCCCGTCTGATGCAGCTCGACGGCGGCTGACAGGGTGTTCTGCATGGGTCGTGCGACTCTTGGCGGGATCAAGATCGGGACAAGCGGCTCGGTCGGTTCTGCTCTACCGGGAAGGACGAAAGGCATCGACCAACTTGCGCCGTCGGGGTGCGCGGAATCACGGCGGCGTGGTTGTGTCAAACATCTGCAATGATAGCACGAAATCCTGCGTCGTCGTCACTCCCGGTTCGATGTGAACGCGCCGTACCACTTCCAGCGACGGCCGGAACGTCAGCCGTGTGACAAGCCGGGTGTCGGCGTCGATCTCGTGGGACGCCTCGCGCCAGTCCGGCATCCAGCAGACGAGGTCATAGTCGCCGGAAGGGACCTTCTGAAGGGCAAATCGGCCGTCGGCGCCGGTGCGAGCGTAGTAAGGCTGGTCGTCCACGAACAGGTAAGCGCGCATCCAGAATTGCCCGGCGTTGCTGGACAACTCCACGACGCCGTCGCGGTCGAGGACGCGGCTTCGCACCGTCCCCTCGTCCGGAAAGGTCAGCGCGAAGAAGTCGGCGCCACGGGCCTGGATCGATTGAAAGACGTTCTGTTTCGATTCCAGTTCGATCCGGTCGCCGCGGTGGACGAAGCCGACTCCACCCTCCGCATCGCCCTGCCGAATGCGGATCTGGTAATCGCGCAATTCGACGCGCACCGGGTCGAGGCCCAGGGGTGGCGCGCTGCGGATCGACGCCGCGCAGGAAGACGACGGCGCCGACGCCACGATTTTGCGGATCAATGATCGGGGCGTTGGGGTTCGGCCAGTCGCGCTTCGGGCCGCGCACCTGTTCGCACAGCGGGCTGACCGGGGCCTGGAACGGCGCGACGACCGGAAGGTCGCCGGCCCACGTCACCTGTCCCACGATCGCGCCGGCCGTCTGGGGGTCGAACTGCGTCGAGGAATCGACCGGCGGCGGGGCCGGCGGCGTCAGCGGCGTGTCCGCGTCACAGCCCGCCAGCACGGACGCGCAGAGCAGCGCCGCCCCCCAACCGAACGACGACCGGGCGCGTCCGTTCACAACGACACCCCAAAATAGGCGGGCGCGCCGGCGGCGTCGAACGACGCCGTTCCGCCCGGCCCAACCCGGCTTTCCTGTACCCCACTCCGCCGCGCCGCGGCAATACCGAATGATCCCGGTCGCGCCGGGCTGCGCCGGTCTCCCGGCCTATTCCGCGAGGCCCATGCGGGCCAGCTCCGCCCGGATTTTCGGCAGGTTCCAGATCACCAAACCGCCGTCGGACAAGCCGAGGGCCAGAGATTCCCCGTTGGGACTCCAGGCCAGCGACCAGATCGGGCTGCGCTCCTCTGGAAGAAGAAACAAGCGCTTCTTGCTATCCAGGTCCCATATGCCGGCCGCGGTAGTCTTGGGGTCCCCCGCGAACAGGCGGCCGTCCGGGCTGACGGCGACGTGCCACGCCTCGAACTCCCCCGGTTCGCCCAGGGTATAATCCCGCTTCCCGGTGGTGACGTCCCATGCCTCGGCGACGTGCGTGTCCGCGACGAACAGCAAGTGCCGGCCGTCCGGGTGGAAGGCCAGGCCGTGCCAGCCCAGCACGAGCGGGGAAGCCTGGAAGGGAATCGCTTTGAAGTTCACGGCGTCAAACAGGCGGATGCTTTTGTCGTGATCGACCCAGGCGACCATCTTGCCGTCGGGACTGTAAGCGAGGTACAAACACCGCGACCCCGGCAACAAAGTGAGGCGCTCGAACGTCAGCGAAGGCGCCGCTCCCTCGTCCGCGGCGGCCCGATGGACGCGCCAGAACGAAAAGCCGTCATCTCCGCAGGACGCGAGATAGTCCCCATCGGGGCTGAAGGCGACGCAGTTGACCGCCTCCACCTCGAGCGGAAACGGTTCGGCCAGCAGCGGTTGAAAAGTGGCGGCGTCCCAAACGTGGAGCTTCCCGCTGTAGTCCCCTGCGGCTAGCATTCGCCCGTCTTTGCTGAAGGCCGCCGTCTGGACGTAAGCCCCCAAGGGGGGCGAGGAGTACAGGAGCCGGCCGTCGGCCGGGGCCCAGCACTTGACCGTCTGATCCTTGCTCCCGGAAGCAAGGAGTTTGCCGTCGGGACGGAAGGCCACGCACGGCACCCCGCCGGGATGGCCGGCCAGGACCAGCTTCTCCTCGGCGGCGGCTAGGTTCCAGACCCGCACCGCCGCCGAGGCGTGCGCGGCCAGCGTCGCGCCGTCCGCCCCGAAGGCAACGTCCCTCACGCCGGTGTTTCCCCGGCCGGGACACCTCATGGCCATGAGTTCCCGATTCGTCGAGATGCTCAACACCTTGACGCGATCCGTGATCGTGCCGAAGGCCAGGAACTGGTTGTCCGCGCTGAAGGCCACGGACTCTACGGAATCCAGGCGCTGAAACGACCGCACCCTCAGGGAGGGCGCCGCCAGCAGCGCCAGACCTTCGTTGCACGCACAGGCCAGCAATTTGCCGTCCGGGCTGAACCCGACCTTAATCACGGGACCAAGGCTGGGTAGCGCCTGGGCAACTATCTGCGGATCCCCGACGCGCCAGAGCAAAACGCAGTGGTCGCCGGCTTTATATGCTGCAGCCGCTACGAGGTCGCCGTCCGGGCTGACGGCCAGGCGATGCACTTCCCACTCGCCGGGGTCGAGGCGGGCCGGCTCCTTCTCGCCGGCCAGGTCCCATACCTGGACGTCGCGGCCCTCCCGGGCGACGGCCGCCAAGCGACGCCCCCCGGAATCCAAGGCGGCCAGAGTCAGGGGGGCCGTTGTCGCCGTCTTAGTGCAGGCCCAACCCCCGGCGGCGTTCGGTTCCCATTTCTTGGAGACGCCCTCGGCGTCCACCGAAATCAGTTGCTTGCCGTCGGGACGGAAGGTCACCGCCTGGATCGCGGATCGATGCTCGCGCAGGGCGGCCGCCACGGCCCCGGTTCCCGCGTCCCGCACCAGGACCGTCCCGTTGGCCAGGCCGACGGCGACCTGCCGCGCATGCGGATGAGCGGCCAGGGCGGTGACCGTGGATTCCGAATCCTCAATGACCGTGGGTTCAAAGCCGACGCTGTCGCCCAGGGCGGCCACTGCCTCCTGGCGCAGCTCCTCCCGGTTGACCTCGGGGGTTTTCAGGCGCCCCGCCTCGGCGAGCAGCGATTCGATTCGCGTTCGGAAACCTTCCGCGCGGGCCACGCGGAGAGCCTGGGCCTGGCCGACGAGCGAGTGATACAGCTCCTGATTGGCCCGGTCGCGCTGGCGGACGACCTCCTCCCGCTCCCGGTTGACGGCGCCCAGTGCGGTCGCCGTCTGCACGTAGCCGACGGTCGCGACTACCAATACGGCCGCCGCCAGCACGGCCGCAGTGACCGTCAGTCCCGCCACCACGGGGTTGCGCCGCGCCCAGAGCCGGAGGCGCTCCGCTGGGCCGACGGGTCGCGCCCGGATCGGCTCGCCAGCCAGAAAGCGCTTCAAGTCGTCGGCCAGCTCCTGGGCGCCGGCATACCGCCGCGCGGGTTCCTTGGCCAGCGCCTTCAGGCAAATCGTTTCGAGGGCGCGCGGCGTCCCGGGTTGCAGGCGCGACGGCGGGGCCGGTTCGGCGGACGTCACCTGCACGATAGTTTCCAGCGTCGTCGCCGCCTTGAACGGCGGTCGGCCGGTCATCAGTTCGTAGAGGATGGCCCCCAGGCCGTAGACGTCCGTCGCCGGCCCGAGGTCTTTCAAACTGCCCCGGGCCTGCTCCGGCGCCATGTAACTGGGCGTACCCAGGACGGCGCCGGATTCCGTTCGGCCCACCTCGTCCAGCTTTTTGGCCAGCCCGAAGTCGGTGATTTTGGGAATGCCGTCTTCGTCCAGGAGCACGTTGGCGGGCTTGAGGTCGCGGTGGAGGATCTGATGCTGGTGGGCCGCCTGGACGGCATGCGCCAGCGTCTCCACGAGTCGGGCGGCCTCCGTCGGCGGGAGCGGTGTGCCGTTGAGTTTCTTTTCCAGGCTGCCCCCCGAGCAGAACTCGAACGCGAAAAAATGACCGCCTTCGTGCTCGCCGATCTCGAAGACCTGGACGATGTTGGGATGCTGCAGGCGGGCGACCGCCTCCGCCTCGCTTCGGAATCGGGCCAGTTCGGCGTCGCCGGCATGTCCCCCCGCGAGAATCATTTTCAACGCCACGATGCGGTTGAGGCCGCGCTGCCGGGCCTGGTATACCACGCCCATGCCGCCGCGGCCCAGCACACCCAGGATCTCGTAGCCAGGGATGGACACGGAAACGGGGGGGGCGGGCGCGTCCGAGGCGGCCGAAGGCAAAGCCAGGGTCGCGTCCCCCGACTCCGCGGAGGACGGCGACGGCGCGGCGGCCTTGCCATGCGAGGATGAATCCGAGCCGTGGGTCGTTTCCACCGGCATGGCCAACACCCCTTAGTTCGAGTTTCGCAGATTTCAGCAGAGTTCATGAGGGGGTAAAGCGTCGGCTTCCGTGCGCGGTTTTGGTAGCTTGGAATTGTCACCGACCAAGCGACCCCGATGCCAGGAAGCCGACCCGTGGATCTTACCCCCCCCTTCCTTCTCCTGCTACATGACTTCCACGCCGTTTTCACCCCGCCCCCTTTCCGGACCTTCGTCGAACTGGTCGCCGGCTGGGTCCTGTCCGGCCGCCGACGCTTCATCCCCGAGCGCCTCTTCTCCGCCGGCCGCGTCGGCCCAGGACACGGGTGTCGCTTCCACCGCTTCTGCAGCCACGCCGCCTGGTCCCTCGACGCCCTCGGCATGGTCCTGGCGCGAGCCCTCGTCGCCCGCTTCGCCCCCACCGGGCCGATCCTGCTGGGCCGCGACGACACGCTGTGTCGCAAACGCGGCCTGACTCTTTTCGCGCGGGGATGCACCACGACCCCTTGATGTCCAGCAAGGCCTTGAAAGTCTTCCGCGGGGGCACGATTGGGTCGTCCTCTTCCTGCTCCGGCCAGGCCCCGCCTGTTTGAGAACGGCAAGCAACGGCTCGGTCTACAGGATCCAGCCCATCGCTTGCCGCGCGCCGTCGAACGGACGGCGCGCTTGGCCCTGGTGTTGTATCCCCGGATCGTGGTCTGGTTCGATCACGAGGGGCATCGCTGTGTGCGCTTCCCCGAGAGGCCGTGGCGCCGGCACAAGCACGAGCCCCTCGTTTGCGGACATGCGGACGAGCCTCCGTCGCCGGATCGGGCAGGAGAATTGAACCCACCTCCGCCCGCAAGGCGGTGTCGCGCGAAAGCAGCTGGAGCAGTTGCTGGAAATGGCCTGCCGCGCCGGCGGAAACAGCCGCGCCTCGCCGCCAGCAGTGAAAACATCTTTGTTTGCCCCTTAATCTACCCTCCATTGCAGTGGCGGGACGGCCCGGCCGCCACCTCTGAAATCTGCGAAACTCGAAGTTAGGACAGTACCGAACTTTACGAAGCCGCCCTCACGGTCATGATGCGGCTGGTGTTCCTGTTCTGCGCTGAGGAGCGGGAACTGCTGCTGCTGGGCGACCCTCTCTACAACCAGAACTACGCCCTGTCCACGATCCGGGAGCAACTGCGGGCCACCGCTGACCAGTTCGGCGAGGAAGTCCTTGAACGCCGCCACGACGCCTGGCGCCGGCTGCTCGTCACCTTCCGGGCGGTCCAGGGCGGCGTCTGGCACGACAACATGAAGCTGCCGGCCTACGGAGGGAGGCTGTTCGACCCCGACCGCTTCCCCTTCCTCGAAGGCCGCAGGCGGGACACCAGTTGGCGCACCACCGAGGCCACGCCACTGCCGGTCAACAACCGCACCGTCCTGCACCTGCTCGAAGCGCTGCAACTGCTGCAAGTGAAGGTGCCGGGCGGTGGGCCTGCGGAGGCTCGCCGGCTGAGTTTCCGGGCGCTAGACATCGAGCAGATCGGCCACGTCTACGAAGGTCTGCTGGACCACACCGCCAAGCGTGCCGGCGAGCCGTACCTGGGCCTCGCCGGGACCAAGGACCAGGAGCCGGAAATTGCCCTGAAGAAGTTGGAAGAACTTCACGCCAAGGGCGAGAAGGATTTGTTCCGGTTTCTCAAGGACGAAACGGGCCGGTCGGAAGCGGCGATCCGCAAGGCGCTGAAGACCGAGTTCGACGCCCAGGCGGTCAGCCGATTCCGGTCGGCCTGCCAGGGCGACGAGGCGCTCTGGCATCGTGTCCAGCCCTTCGCCGGGCTGGTGCGACCTGACACCTGCGGCTACCCGGTCGTCATTCCCCAGGGGAGCGTCTTCGTCACGGCGGGCACCGATCGACGTTCGAGCGGCACGCACTACACGCCTCGTGAACTCACCGAACCCATCGTGAAGTACACGCTGGAGCCACTGGTCTACGTCGGCCCCGCCGAGGAGCTGCCCAAGGCCGAGTGGAAGCTGAAGTCGGCCAGGGAACTGCTCGACCTGAAGATTTGCGATATGGCCTGCGGGTCCGGGGCATTTCTGGTCCAGGCGTGCCGCTACCTGTCGGAGCGGCTGCTGGAGGCGTGGGAGCAGTCGGAGAAAGAAGCCCAGGTTGGGCATCAGAACACGCTGTTCGAGAAGAAGGACCGCACAGTTTCGACGGTGCGCATCACGCCCTACGGCCTGGCCTCCCAGGGCGGGCTGTACGAGCAACTGGCGCCGCTCGACCTGAATGAGCGGCTGACCTACGCCCGCCGCATCATCGCCCAGCGCTGCCTGTACGGGGTGGACAAGAACCCGCTTGCTGTCGAGATGGCGAAGCTGTCGCTGTGGCTGCTGACGCTGGCGAAGGACAAGCCGTTCGAGTTCTTGGACCACGCCATCCGATGCGGCGATTCGCTGGTCGGCATCCACCATCTCGACCAGTTGAAGCACTTCAACCTCGACCCGGCGCAGGGCCGCAATCTGTTCACTGGGCCGATCTTCAACCTAGTTGACGACGCCCTGGTCCTGCGGCAGAAGATCGAGGCGATGCCGAGCAACACGGTCGAGGACGTGGAGGCCCAGGAGAAGCTGCTGGCCGATGCCGAGGAGAAGACGGCCCGCCTGCGCTGCGCCGCCGATCTGCTGCTCTCCGTCGAGTTTCAGGGCGTGAATGCCGCCGGCAAGCAATCGCTGCACGAAAGCATGGCGATCCAGGCCGGGCACTACGTCGATAACGGGACCATCGGCGAGTTCCGGCAGGCGGTTCGCAAAGCGCTCAAAGGCCAGCCGACGCTTCACTGGCCCCTAGAGTTCCCGGAGGTCTTCCAGAAGCGGGGCGGGTTCGATGCGTTCATCGGCAATCCGCCGTTCTTGGGCGGAATCCGCATCAGGGGAGTTCTTGGGGCTGATTATCTCGGAATCCTCCAGAACTTGTACGGTGGAGGAAACCGAGCAGACCTGTGCGCCTATTTCCTTCTCCGGGCCTTCGATCTCCTGCGAGAACCTGCTTGCTTCGGTGTGCTGGCTGCCAACACCATTGCCCAGGGCGACAGTCGTGAATTCGGACTCGATCCGATAGTGTCAAAGAGCGGCACCATCTTTCGGGCAGTGCTGAGCAAAAAGTGGCCTGGCACTGCCTCTCTTGAGATAGCAGGAGTGTGAATTCGGCGAGGGGGATGGGCCGGTCAATTCTGCCTAAACGATGAGGCTGTAGGTGGCATCAGCACTCTGCTCACCGAGGCTGCATCGTTGTCCACTCCACATCGGTTGTTCGCCAACCGTGATCTCTCCTATAAGGGAGTCGATCCGATGGGGACTGGCTTCCTCTTGGAGCCGGATGAAGCCCAACGCCTTCGGTCGGTCGGCGAGTCGTGCGCCACTGTCATCCTGCCGTTTCTGAACGGACAAGACCTGTATGGCCGACCCGATCAATCTGCAAGTCGCTGGGTGATCTACTTTCGGGACTGGCCGTTGGACCGTGACTCTTTGCCGGGATATTCGGGGCCGGTCGCCTCCGACTATCCACACTGCCTCACCATCGTCTCCGAGCGGGTGAAGCCATACCGCCAGCAGAAGACCGATGACGGAAGCTGCTACCAGCTAGGCAAGGGTCTTGCGGAGAAATGGTGGATATACAATCGGCCCCGGATGGACCTCTTCACGAAGATCATGGACATGCGCCGGGTGCTGGTGCGCCCTGAAGTCAGCAACACTCATGCGATGGTCTTCCTGTCGCCTGGCATTCTCTTCTCGAACGTGGTGTGTGTCTTCGTCTTCGAGGCTGCGTCTGCTCTTGCAGTGCTACAGAGCGCACCGCACGAGGTTTGGGCCAGGCAGTATTCATCTTCGATGAGGACGGATATGCGCTACACGACCGCCGATTGCTTTGAGACGTTCCCGTTCCCCGACAGGATGACGGGCCTCGACGCCATCGGCGAGCGCTTCCACGAACACCGCCGTCAGATGACGCTCTCCCGGAACGAGGGGCTAACGAAGACCTACAACCGCTTCCACGACCCCGACGAAATCAGCGCCGACATCCAGAAACTTCGACAGCTTCACGTCGAGATGGATCGAGCGGTCGCTACGGCTTATGGCTGGTCCGACCTTGACCTGGGCCACAGCTTCCACCAGGCGAAGCGAGGGCGGCGCTACACGATCAGCGAGCCGGCCCGACGTGAATTCCTCGCCCGCTTGCTGAAGCTGAACCACGAGCGCTATGCCGAGGAGGTCCGACAAGGGTTGCACGAGAAGAAGAAACCACGGAACACACGGAAGACACGGAAAAAGACGGAGGAGGGCGGCGGGATGTTCGGGTAGAATGATAAACGCCCATGAATGAAAGGAGGAGGACCATGAGCCTCAGTGAAGTCGTGATCGAGGGAACCCTTAAGTCCGATGGCACACTGGAACTGGACCAGAAGCCGAACTTGTCACCGGGCCGGGTCAAAGTCATTTTGCAACCGGCACAGGCCAGCCCGCCTCGCCGGCGGGGACTGACGGACGTGATTGATGAAATCCGCGAGAGCCAGCAAGCCAGGGGTTTTCAGGGCCGTAGCGCCGAGGAGATCGAGGCCGGGCTGCGAGAAGGCAACGACGAGTATGAGCAACGGATGCAAACCCTCTGGTCGCAAACCAAGTCCGGCTCCCCTGCCGGGGGTAGCTGATGCTGTACTACCTGGACACCAACATCGTCATCTATGCGGTTGAGGGAGAGCCTGCTTTTCAGCAGCGTGCCAGGAACCACATCGCTGCTCTCGAAGCTGCTGGGCATCGGTTTGTCGTCAGTGAGTTGACCTGGACCGAGCGCCTGGTCTTGCCTCTGCGAGCCGGTGACGGCCCTCTGTTGCTGGGGTATCAGCGCTTCTTCCTGGGACCTCACTGACCAGCGTGCCGTTGACGGCAGCCATTTATCAAAGAGCGGCGCTGATTCGTGGAGTCCACGGCTGCTCTCTGGCGGATTCCCTCCACCTCGCTGTGGCCGTCGAGTATCGCTTCGACCGATTCCTGACTAACGATCTCCGTTTGGCAGCCTTTCCCGACATCACTGTGGATGTACTACCATGAGCGACGTATTGCCTCCTGTTCCTACCCCCGTTCGACTCCGGGCCATGCTCGAAGCGATGGTCGTCGGCGACCTGCTCGGCCCTGCCGGTGGTCCCGACGAGGAACTGACCGAGCGCAACGTGCGGGACCGTTACCTCGTCGGCGTCCTGGCTCCCCGCCCGCAGCCGCAGCCCACGCCGGCCAAGGTCGAAGAGGAGGACGAGGAGGAGACGCCGCTATTGCCGGATGAACTTTCCGAAGGTGGGGCAGACACCGTGGATGACGGCGCCACCGACAAGGACGTGCCCATCGTCCAGGCCCACCTGCCCTCGTCCTTCGGCCTGACCTTCCGCGTGGACAAGTCGGCCAAAGTGCTCAAGGTGGAGGTTCGCTGGGGCCAGTACAAGCGGGAGAAGAAAGAAGACCAGATCGACGAGCGCACCGGCAGGCCGAAGCTGGTCTGGAAGCGCTACCAGCGCAGTGGAGTCGTCACCCTCAAACTCGACAAGGCGACCGTCAAACCGACCTCCGTTCACGACGACTTCCCGAACGTCTACGTCCGAGGGTAAGAATCTGTTCCAGAAGCCTGGTTTCGCCGTGGGAAACCCGCAAAAACTAAGCAATTTCGGGACTTCTGGAACAGATTCTAAGTGCGCAAGCGGGATCACGGCATCGTTGTCACCCTGTTCCTGGTCAACGGTCAGGAGGAGGGCAGGCCCAAGGACGAGTCCCATCTCTTTCAGTCTGAACTGATCGTCACCGACCCGAACGGAGAGGCCGTCTTCTGCCAGCGCCTCACCCGCAAGACCTCGGCCAAGACCGACCCCGGCACGAAGCTGGAAGACGACACGATGGCGATGCTGTACCACCAGGGTAATCGCACTACCCAGCCTCTATGAAAGTCCCAGAATCCCTTCGAGAATGTTCTCGTCCCAGGCCGCTTGCAGGCGTTTCTTCTCGATGCCGCCGGTGAGCGTCCGGTCCCGACGAAGCAGACTCACCAACCAGCGCCGCGGCACGGCCCGGTTCGCCGCCGCGTGGTCCGTGCGGGCGCGGCTGCGGTCCTCCGCGAAAACCATGTCCAGCACCCCATGCAGGCCGTTCTCGACGCCCCAATGACTGCGGATGGCCTCCCCCAGCACCTTGGCGTCCGCCGGCAGGCTGCTGATGAAGTAACGCACCGCCGATCGCTCCTCCCCCTTCTCACGCCAGACGCGCGTCGCCCGGCAGATGCTCCGCCGGTCGGCCTGGGCCGACCGGTTCCGCAGTCCCTGGGGCGCCGGGACCGCCTCGTAATACCACGACTCCTGGCGGCCGTGGCCCTCGTCGGCCGTGTCGTGACGACTCCGTCGCCGACCGCGTCGCCCCCCGTCATCCAGCGCCGCGAAGTGGTCGATGACGTCTTCCTCCAGGGGATCCTGATTGCCTTTGACCGTAAGCACGTAATCCGCCCCACGCTCCCGCACCTTGGCGGCGATCTCCTTCTGGCAGCCCATGGCGTCGATGGTCACGATGGCCCCGCGCAGCTCCAGCATCTCCAACAGTCGCGGGAGGGCCGTGATCGCGTTGGACTTCTCGTCCACCATCACCTGGCCGAGCACCAGCCGGTTGGCCGAGGCCCAGGCGCTGACCACGTGCAGCGGGTGCTTGCCCTGGGCCCGGTCCAGGCTGGCCCGCGCGGTCTGGCCGTCGATGCGGACGACCTGCCCGGCCGTGATTTCGTGGATGCTCGCGACCCAGCTCAGGAAGCAGCGGATGAAGGGCTCGGCGTCCAGGGCCGCGAACACGCGGCCCGAAGGGGTCGTGGGAGGGGACGCCGTTGGGCAACTCCAGAAACTTCTCCAGCCAGGCGCGGCGCGTGCGGCCGAATTGCTCCAGGGCGACGAAGTCGTTGGCGCTGCCGATCAGGGCGCAGACGGCGATGAAGACGAGGTCACGCAGGGGATGAAGCCGGCAACGCTCGATGCGCGGTCTTCCAAGCTGTCGAAGTGGTCGAAGAAGGACGCCGAAGGCTTGGCAGGGGCGGCCATAAATCTTCCTCCTGAAGCGGGCGACTTCCGGAGGAATCATTCGAGTGTTCCCTTGTCCGCGACAAGGGGCCGGCGAAGAATACTGCGGCTGGGTAGTGCGATTGCCCTGGGTCAGCAACGAAGAAATCGATGGGCCGAGGATGGCAATGCTTCTGCTACAGTACGGCTGCGACCCTGGCCTCTATAGTCTGGACGACGAAGGCGACAACGAGGTTGAGGACGACGACTGAGCCACATGGAGGGTCGCCCCCTCGCCTCTTCGGGGACGCCTCCAGCCCCGACGGCGTGGGCGAGAATCCAACCTGGGTCGGCTCGGCCACGCCAAACCTGCGCTACTCGCCGCCGGCCCGGAGCAGGCGGCTGGCGTCCCGGACCAGGAAGCCGTCGGCGACCAGCAGTTCGGCCGCCTGACGCTCAGTAGCCGTCAGGTCGCCCTCCCGCCGTCCCTCCAAACACCCGGCGATCCGCTTGAGCAGCGCCACGAAGCGGCCGAGTTGTTGGGTGGGGGCGTGTTCGATCTCCATGTTGTTCCCTCCTACACATTCCCGAGCCGTTATGCATTCGCTGCCGAGGAAAGCTTCTGAACGCACGCTTGGCACGACGGGAATCGGTCTTCCGGTTGAAGCGACAGGGCACGCACCAGGGGAGGGCGCAAACGGACGGGGAGCAGGTCGAGGGTTATTGCTCCGCCGAGTCGCCGTTCCACCGATTCCCCCTCCTCGTTGAACGGCGTTTGACCCGTCGCCAGCTCGCAGAACGTCACGGCCAAGCTGTACTGGTCGAACGACCGGGTGAACGACCCCTGAAGCACTTCCGGCGGGGCGTACATCGGGCTGAACGCCCCCGCTGCGGTGAACAACGTCGCCCCCCGGACCCACGCCTTCCGCTGGGGAACGTCTCGCAACGAACCGAACCACTCCGTCTGGCGTGCCGAAGAGCCGTCCTCCGCAGGCAGGAAGAGGAGGACGGCGGACGGGGCCGACCGGGAGCCAGAGAACCGGGCGACGGTCCCGAAGTCCCCGACCTGGCGGACGCTCCCGTTCATGAGCAGGTTCGTTGGTTTGATGTCGCCGTGTATCAGCCCGTAATTCAGTTCAGAAGGTCGATGAGGGTCGCCACGCCCTCCAAATGTTCCAGTCACACTGCCACGACCTGGGGTTGGTCGTTGCGGGAAAATCGTAGCCGTTTAGGGTGGTCGCTTCCGAGCCGTTGTCGAGGTAGGACTCGCAGTTCCACAAGTCGCTCTCGTTGTTCATCGACCCGGAGTATTCGAGGAGCATGGCGACCTCGTAAGGTCTGAGAAACTCAACCTCTCTGCCCACAGCCTTCAGGCCGATGTGCCCGTCCTGGTCATGCAGGACGCCGACGCCCTTCAGCACCCGGCAGTTGTCGACGTCCAGGTCGATGCTCCCGTCCTTCACATAGACTTGCAGCTGGTTCCATTCGCCCGCCGGCTCGCCAAGACACGCATCCCTTTGAAGCGCCCCCGCACCTTGACGAGCAGGTCAAATAACTTCAACGGCAGGAGCAGGTGGTCGCCTTCGGGCACGGCAAGCGCACCTGCTGACTTGCACACTTCATGGTTAAAGGGCACGGCGGCTGTTTAGCGCCGGGGCGAACCTGCATCGTTGACACGTCGGTTATTTTAGTCTAAGCTGCCATAGCCCTGAATGAAAGAGGATGAAGCTGTGAAAATCGAGAATGCCGCAGCCGAGGTCCGCCACCACGTAGACCTCGCCGCACTCAAACGAGCGGCGGAGGCAGCGCATGAGGAAGTCGCCCAGTCCGGCGAAGAAGTGGTGAGGAAGCAGAAGAAAGCCGGGGATGTGTTGCTGGCGATCAAGAAGGCCGTCGGACAGGGCCACTTCAAGGCATGGTGTCACGACAACCTCAAATTCTCCTACGAAACGGCCAGCAGATACATGCGGATTTCGAGGCACTGGGCGGACATCGAGCCGAAAATGTCAAGCGTGACATCTTGGTCGCAACGTGCCACACTGAAGGTCATCAGCAAACGCAGACGCAAGCGCCCTTCGTCGGCGCCAATTATCCCAAAGCGCATCGCCGAGTATGAGGAGGCGGTCAAGAACCTAAATAGGGAATTCGGTATCAAGGCTCCAGCCTCGTCCGTCCTAGCGCTCATGCTGAAGCTCGGTATCCCTCAAGAGGTTTTGACTAAATCCTTAGAGAAGGCGTGGCAAGAGCAAACTAGAGAAGTAACCCTATAAAACGCCGTCACCGAAAAAAAACCGCACGACCCGCACAGGCCGTATTTTCGTGCTACTGTTCTGTTGCCCCGACAGCCTTTCTTCCCCATATCGGGTCGTCAAACCGAAAAGCCAAACCCGTCGAGAGGCGGGCACGGACGAGTCATTTTTTTTCTTCATTTTCTTGACTTTGAATTAAGTCGGATTATATTCGATGTAGTGGTTGTGACGCCGAGCCGTCGCTAAACAGCGGTCGTCTCGGTTTCCAGTGGCGCAGCGTGCGCTGGGATGCCGTCCTGACGGTCCAAGCTCTCCACCAATAACGTCTAAGAATCTGTTCCAGAAGCCTGGTTTCGCCGTGGGAAACCCGCAAAAACTAAGCAATTTCGGGACTTCTGGAACAGATTCTAAAGCAACGGGCCGCAGTCGGGCTGGCGTTTGCCATCCTGCGTGTCCGCATTTGCTGTATCCGTCTCAGGCGATTCAGGCCGTCGTACTTTCGCATCGGGTGGGGTGGAAAGGCGCCGAACCTTCACCCACCCAGGCGCTTACGGTACGTCCACGGCTGGGGCCGGCAGGCACAAAGCGAGGCAACGATCATGGCGGGTGAACTGCTGCGGCGTCTCAAAGAGAGGCTTGCCAAGTATGAATCGGTCGTCCCACCATTCACGCCCGAAACGGTGCGGGAGTACACCGACCTGGCTCTGAAGCGAGGCTTCGGTGCGATCGTGAACGAGATCGAACCATGCGCGAGTTGTTCTGGACCGTGGCGGAAGAGTGCCACAAGCTCCATCTGTTCTCGGAAGATTACTGGGAGTACCTACACAAACCGTGGCTCGGAGACGGGTAGGGTGTATGGAAAACCAGAGGCGAAATGCCGAATCGCTGTCGCCGATAAGAGAGGTCTGCTTCAGCTCCAGTCTGACCTCGGTGGGGCATCACCTCGATTACCTGGCTGCTCTCCGCCCTAAGAGGGAGGTGATACCGAAATGCAGCCGCACACGAGCCACGATCCGGTCACAGTCACGGAGCGGGACGGCGAAGAACGACGCCCCTCCACAGGAGGTGAGGAAGCGCACTGGGCCGCCCTCCAGTCGGCCCTTGGCGACCTCACTGCCCGCAGTCATGCCATCGACCTGCGGCCCGAGAAGGCGCTCGTCATCTGGTATCGCCTGGGGTTGACCGTTCCGAACTTGCGCCCACCGAAGGGGTTCGCCTTCGCCTACCGCCTCGGCCGCAGGATGGCCGTCCTCAGACGCCGTGAAACGTGAGCGGCGTAGGGAAACGAAGACTTCGCCCATGTTCAGCGAGTTCACCATGTCGCCGGGTTGCGGAGAAGTTCCAAGGTTCGCCGAACCCTCCGCTGATCGGGCAGGATCGGCAGGGCCGGATCGTCGTTCAAAGTCGGGATGGCCTGACGGTCCTTCGCATCGAGTACATGTCCAGAGAGGACGTGGCCCTGTTGGACGAGCGGGATCGGCTAATCGAGCTTTCCTTCGGTGGGTTCCTGCTGACGCTTGGAGCCTTCGACGGCCGGTGCTGGGCGAACACGAGGATCAACCAGCACCCGGAATTGGATCGGATCGTTCGGGAGGCGGTGGATATTTGGTGCAAGGCGTCACCGCCTGCGGTAAACTGACCAGCCGCCGGGGCAGTGCGGGCTGCTGTCATCAACTGGAGCGATCATGGCAAACCAGTGGTTTTTCTCCCCAGATGGGCGGAACAGGCTGGGGCCGTACACGCTGGAGCAGATGCGGCAACTCGCTGATTCCGGCCGACTGAAGCCTACCCACATGGTCCGTCTGCGGGTACTGGACGCCCACCAGCAGGTCGTCTCCTCGGATGTCAGCCACCGTCTCAAGCCGGATTTGACCTTCCGAGCAGGCGAAGCCGACGAGTATTTGCTGGAGTTGGCGAATCCCTCGGAGCAGGATGCTGTCGTGGGCACGATCCTATTCAAAAAGTGAGCATGGGGTCTGCAAGGGCAAACGGGTTCGTCTCTTCGGCGGCCGCCACGCCATAACCTGCCTTGTCTTGGGCCGTGGCCGATGAGCGTCAAGACCCAGCGGCTCGACAGCGCTCCTCCCCTATCCGCCGTAAAGGATGACTGACGACGTTGGCTCGACGGCCTGGAGGTTTGACTTCGGCTCTACGGGCGGTAGGCTTGCGACAACCAACCCACTGTGGGAGTCCGGCATGACCACGCTGCTGTGCCTGACGATGCTCGCCCTGCCGTGCGACGGCGGCCGTGACTACGACGCTCCCGCACCCGCCGCCGCAAGTGAAACCCCCGTGGTGAAGGCTGAGCCGACCGGCAATGACGACGGCCCGGACGACGCCCCGATCGACTTCGACTCCTGTACCAGCAGCCGCTTCGCCTTCCTGAGCGCTTACAACCATTTCACGTCGCCCTCCGGCGAGCCGCAGCTGCCTGGGGCCGCCGGCCTCCGACTCGATTGGCCTTTGGGCGAGTCTGGTCCTGCTGCTCACGCTGCGCCGCACGTTCGGAGAGAGCAGGAAGCCCGTCGCTCAATCTCGCCTACGTCGGCCCGGTCGTGGACTTCCTCCAGCACCAGAAGTTCGAGTGGCGAGAGGGCGTCTCGGCGGAAGGCGTCTTCGGCAGGCGGCCGCCGCCCCGTCCCGACTACTCCATGAAGGGCCGCACCGTCTCTTCCATCCTCCGGGAAGTTGAGGACTGGCATAAGCAGCTGGGTAGGGAACCGCACCAGCCGTCCTTGTCGTGGCGGCGTTCACCGTTCAAGGACTTCCGGCTGGTCGAGGGGAGCGAGGCGCTGGGCGACATTCGGGCGTGGACGATCAGCGAACTATTGACCAGCCGGGACTTGTTCCTCGAAGGCCAGGCCATGCGGCATTGTGTGGCGACCTACACCGGGCGTGTGCCAGGCAACGAACCTCGATCTGGTCGATGCAGGTCGAGAACCGGCGGGGCCGGCAGCGGGTCTTGACCATCGAAGTGGACCTGGCGAAGCGGACGATCTGCCAGGCCCGGCGGAAGTGCAACCGGCCGCCGCAGACGGGGGAACGGAGGGTGGTGGAGCGGTGGGCGGCGCAGGAAGGGCTGAAGGTTGCGGAGTCGATGCGTCCGTAGCGAGGAGGCCGTCATGGGCTGGAGTGTGGCGCACTGGCGGATCGGCTTCGGACATTAGCGTGCTCTGTTGAAAACCTGGCGAGCGGGGGGCGTCAGCCCCCTGATTCCGCATCTTATCGGCGACCGCAGGAAGAATTAGGGGGCTGACGCCCCCCGCTCGCCAGATTTTCAACAGAGCAAACTCGCCTCAGAACTTCCCGGTCGTCGGCTGGATCCTGTTCCTCGTAGAATAGGGGCATGGACCAGGCAGCCATTCACCTCGCCTTCGACGGCGGCACGCTGATCGTCACCGGGCCGGACCCGGAACGACTGGCCGCCCTGCCCCTACTGCCAGCTCGACGCCCGCACCAACGTCCACCGGGCCGAGGCCATCCACTACCGCGCCCTCGTCGAACACCTCCGGCGCGAGAAGGTTCCCTACAAGGACGCCGCCCGCGCCTACCAGCCGACGCCGTGGCCGCTGCGCACCAGCCGCGACCCGTTCCCGCACCAGACCGAGGCGCTCGAAACGTGGTGGAACGCCGGCGGCCGCGGCGTCGTCGTGCTGCCGACCGGCACCGGCAAGACCTTTCTCGCCATCCTCGCCATCCACAAGGTCGGCCGGCCCACCCTCGTCATAACGCCGACCATCGACCTGCTCAACCAGTGGTACGGCGAGCTGGCCGTGGCCTTCGACGTGCCCATCGGGGCGGTCGGCGGCGGCAACCACGAGTATCCAGCCGCTCACCGTCACGACCTATGATTCCGCCTATATCCATCTGGAACGGTGGGGAAACCGCTTCGGCCTGGTGGTCTTCGACGAGTGCCACCACCTGCCGGGGCCGACGTACTTGCAGGCGGCGTCCGGCAGCATCGCCCCCTACCGGCTCGGTCTGACGGCGACGCCCGGAGCGCACCGACGGCCAGGAGGGCCTGCTCGGCCGGCCTGATCGGCCCCATCGTCTACCGCCGCGAGATCAAGGAGTTGGCCGGCGACTTCCTGGCGGAGTACCGGGCGGAGCGGCTGTACGTCGAGCTGTCGCCGGAGGAGGAGGCGCAGTATACGGCAGGCGCGCGAGCAGTACCGGCAGCTTCGTGGACGACCACGGCATCAGCATGGGCGGCCCGCACGGCTGGCAGCGGTTCATTCAGGAGACGTGCCGGTCGAAGGAGGGCCGGCTGGCGTTCCAGGCGTACCGCGAGCAGCGCCGGCTGTCCCTGGCGGCGCCGGCCAAGCTGGACGTGCTGCAGAAGCTGCTCGACCAGCACCGCCACGACCGCGTCCTGATCTTCACGCACGACAACGCCACGGTCTACCAGATCGCCCGGCGCTTCCTCGTGCCGGCCATCACGCACCAGACGAAGGCGAAGGAACGGCGGCACATCCTGGACTGCTTCCAGACGCGGCGAGTACCCGGTGGTGGCGACAAGCCGCGTGCTGAACGAGGGCGTGGACGTGCCGGCGGCGAACATGGGCGTCGTGCTGTCCGGCAGCGGCACGGTGCGCGAGCACGTGCAACGGCTGGGCCGGCTGCTGCGGAAATATGGAGAAAAGCAGGCGCTCTTGTACGAGGTGGTGACGCGCGGCACGGCGGAGGAGTTCACCAGCGAACGGCGGCGGCAGCACCATGCGTACCAGTAGGCGGGGTGGTAGAATGGGTGCGCGGCGGCTTTCGCCGCCGAACAAGAATGGGAGGCGGCCATGTCCAAACCCACCGAGGTCAACGGCGGTTTCACCCACGAGGCGTTCGAGTCGCTGACGGCGGAAGCCAACCAACTACGTGAAGAGGCGGCGCGCCTTCGGGCGGAGCTTCTGGAATTGCGTGGTGCCCTGGACGCCGCGCGGGAGGAAGTGAAAGACAAGGAGGCGATCACGGCCGAGCGTGACGCCTACCGGAAGTCTCTTCAAGCCCTGACCTGGAAGGACTTCACCTTTACGGACGAAGAAATCGTGGATCTGGTGGAGAACGGCGTCACGCTGGACCAAAAGTTCTTCGAGGACACTCGAGCGCGAGATGCGGTCGTTGGAGTCCCAGCAATGACGGCGTCTTCCAACCGTCCTTATCAAGTGGTTTATTCGGGAAATCGGCGGCAGATTATCCGCGCCTACGGCGCCCAAGCGGCCGTGCGCGGCTTCGGGCCGGCTTATCGGGCTGCCGTCAAATCCATCCACCATCACCTGGAGATGGACCCACTGGAGTGGGGCGACCCGCACAACCGACTCCCTCACTCGGGGTTGATCCTCTACCACGGCATGTTGTCCCCCCTGCACGTGTTCTACGCAGTAGATCCCGAGCGACGGATCGTGTTCGTGCGAGACATCAAGCACTTGCCGCATCAGAGACTCCACGACGTGTGAAAGTCCGTCCGGCTCCTGAGCGGAGTCAGGTCATCCAGGGCCGGAGTCCCATCCACCCATGCTCACCGGCAAAATGGTCCGCGTCCGCTACGCCCGCGATCGCATCATCCCCCACTACATCAACACGGCCGATCCCTCCTGGCTGGAGACGGCCGAGCGGATGCTGGAGATGTTCCGCGGCCGTGAGGGCAAGACGCGCGGCGAGCTGGACGACGAACAGCGCGAGGCGTTCGGCGACGACCCCGGCCAACTCGTGCATCAAGGATTGGCCAAGCTGCTGGAGGACCGCTGCGAGTTCGAGGTGGACGCGGCGTCGCCGCCCGAACAGCTGCGCGCCGCCGCCTTCCGCATCGCGGCCCGGCGGCGCAAGGAGGCGGCTTCCCTTGTCTTCGACCGCACGGCCGTTCTGGCGGAAGTTGCGGCGGAACTCGGCCTGACGCCGGAAACCGTCGATCAAGGTTTGTTCGCCGATCTCAAAAGTGAACAACGGTTGACGAAGTTCAAGGATGTCACCGCCGAACGCCTGCTGCAGCGTTACAACGTCGCGCTGGCCCAGGCGGTGCTGCTGCGCTCGACGCGCGTCCACGTCGTCGTCCGCAAAGAGCCGCCGCAGCGCTACCGGCAGCTGTTGCGCCTCGTGAAGTTCCACCGCCTCGTCTGCGAGCTGGAGCGCCTCGGCCCGGACAGCTTTCGCCTCCACCTCGACGGGCCGATGAGCCTCTTCTCCGCCACCAACAAATACGGACTTCAGCTGGCGCTGTTTCTGCCGGCCGTGCTTCTTTGCCGCGACTTCGAGCTGGAGGCCGATCTGCGCCTGGGGGCCGCAGCGCAAGCCGAAGAAGTTCCTGGTCACGCCCGGCGACGGCCTGGTTTCGCACACGCCGGATCATGGCATGTACACGCCGCCGGAGCTGGCGATGTTCGCGGAACTGTTCCGCAAGCGCGTGGCCGACTGGGAGCTGACGGAGGAAACGGAACTGCTGCCGCTGGACGATGGCTTCTGGGCGCCGGACTACCGACTGATCCACAAGGGATCGGGATTGGTGGTATACCTGGAGGTGCTGGGCTTCTGGCGGCGGTCGAGCGCCGAGAAGCACCTGGAGCGGTTGCGGCGGCACGTGCGCGAGCCGTTCCTGCTGGCGGTGTCGGACGGACTGCACATCGACGAGGCGGAGCTGGAAGGACTGCCAGCCGGCATCCACCGCTTCCGCAACATGCCGCTGCCGGATGAGATCGCCCGGCTGGCGGGCGAATTGCTACAAGGCAAGCCGGGATGACGGCGTCACCCCGGCCGGTCGGTCACGAAGCCGTCGTCGCCGTTGTGCAACGGCGGTTCGACGTGCGGCGCCAGGGCTTCGTCCACGGCCTCCTCGCCGGTGGGACGGAAGCGGTCGGTGAACCACTGGATGACGTAGAAGAACACCGGCGTCAGGAAGATGCCGAACAGCGTCACGCCCAGCATCCCGGCGAACACCGCCGTGCCCAGCGTCCGCCGCATCTCGGCTCCGGCCCCCTCCGAGATCACCAGCGGCACCACGCCGAGGATGAACGCGAACGACGTCATGATGATCGGCCGCAGCCGCAACTGCACCGCGTCCAGCGTCGCCTGCCGCCGGTCGGCCCCTTCCTCGCGCCGCGCCTTGGCAAACTCGACAATCAGGATCGCGTTTTTGCACGCCAGGCCCACCAGCACGATGAAGCCGATCTGCGTGAAGATGTTGATGTCCATGCTGCGCCATGACGACGCCGGTGATGGCGCACAGCAGGCACATCGGCACGACGAGGATGACGGCCAGCGGCAGCGACCAGCTCTCGTACTGCGCCGCCAGCACCAGGAAGACCAGCACCACGGCCAGCACGAACACCCACATGGCGGTGTTGCCGGTCTGCGTCTGCAGGTAGCGCCAGCTCGGTCCAGTCGGGCCGCATCGTCTGCGGCAGATCCTTCTTCGCCGCCGCCATCAGGTGCTCGATGGCCTGGCCGGAACTGGTCCCCGGCGCCGGCGTCGGCGTTGACGGCCGCCGACGGGTACATGTTGTAGCGCATCACCAGCACCGGGCCGCTCACGAAACGCCACGTGGCGAAGTCCGCCAGCGGCACCATGCCGCCCTGGCTGTTGCGCACCTTGAGCTGCTTGATCGTCGTCCGGGCCGCTGGCGGAAGACGTTCCTGGGCCTGGACGTTCACCTGCCAGGTGCGGCCGAACTGGTTGAAGTCGTTGATGTAGTACGGCCCCAGGTTGGACTCCAGCGTCGTCCGCACGTCGTCGATCGACACGCCGCGGTCCTTGGCCTGGACGCGGTCGATGACCAGCTCCAGCCAGGGCGTGTCGGCCCGGAAGCTGGTGAACAGCCCTTTGAGCCGCGGGTCGGCGCTCGCCGTCGGCCACCACCTCGTCCGCGTTCTTCTGCAGGGCCGGCAGGCCGTTGTCGCCGCGGGTCCTGCAGGATGATCTTGAAGCCGCCCGCCGTGCCCAGACCCTCCACCGGCGGCGCGCCGAAGATGTTCACGATCGCCTTCGGGCACTTCTTGCTGCAGCTCGTCCTGAAGCGCGCGGCGATGGCGTCGGCCGACAGCGCCGCGTCCCGGCCGCTCGTCGAAGTCGTCGAGCATCAGATAAAGCGCGCCGAAATTGGGCGCATTGGCGTTGAGCAGGATCGACTGTCCGGAGATGGCGACGGTGTTCTTGACGCCCTTGCGTGTCGCAGGGCGATCTCCTCGATCTGCTGCACCACGTCCTCGGTGCGCGCCACCGAGGCGGCGTCGGGCAGCTGCACGTTGACCAGCAGATAGCCCTTGTCCTGCTCGGGATGAAGCCGGTCGGCGTGTGCGTGAAGCCGCACCAGGTCAGGCACAGCAGGCCGCCGTAGACCAGCAGCACGAAGGCAGCTGACCCGCAAGCAGGCCGGACACCGCCCGCGTGTAGGCGGCGGTCGAGGCGTCGAAGCCGCGGTTGAACTGGCGGAACGCCCAGCCGAGCAAGGCGTTGATCGGCCGCGCCAGCAGCACGCCCAGCGCCAGGCGCCGCCAGCGCCCCGGCGACGATCGGGCCCCACAGAGCGCACGGCGTCGCGCAGCTCCGGCGTGAGACTCAGGTGCAGCGCCGCCAGCGCCGGCTTGGCCCAGTGCAGACCGATCTTGTGGCCGAGCCACGCCCCCAGCGGCGGATAGGCGAACCACGGCAGCGGCTCGAAATGCCCCTTCTCGCGACGCTTCAGCAGCAGGGCCGCCAGGGCCGGGCTGAGCGTCAGCGAGTTGAACGCCGAGATGACGTCGAGACGGCGATGGTCAGGGCGAACTGGCGGAAGAACTGGCCGATGATGCCGGTGATGAAGGCGCACGGCACGAACACCGCCGACAGCACCAGGCCGATGGCCACCACCGGGCCGGACACCTGCTCCATGGCCTTGAGCGTCGCCTCGCGCGGCGCCAGGCCGTGTTCGATGTGGTGCTCGACGGCCTCGACGACGACGATGGCGTCGTCCACGACGATGCCGATGGCCAGCACCAGGCCGAACAGGGTCAGGTTGTTCAGGCTGAAACCCATCGCCGCCATGACGGCGAAGGTGCCGACGACGGCCACCGGCACGGCCACCAGCGGGATCAGCGACGACCGCCAGTTCTGCAGGAAAACCAGCACCACCACGGCCACCAGCAGCACGGCGTCGAACAGCGTCTCGAAGACTTCGCTGATCGACTCGTTGATGAACGGCGTGGTGTCGTAGACGATGGCGTAGTCGATGCCTGGCGGGAAATAGTCCTTTAATTCGTTGCATGCGGTCCTTGACGCGCCGGGCGACCTCCAGGGCGTTGGAGCCGGGCAGCTGGTAGACCGACAGGGCCACCGACGGCTTGCCGTTGAGCGTGCAGGTCTGGTCGTAGGACTGGGCCTGCAGCTCGATGTTGGCCACGTCGCGCATGTAGACGAGGGCGCCGTTGTTCGTTCTTGAGGACGATGTCGCCGAACTGCTCGGTGCTCTCCAGTCGGCCGAGCGTGGTCATGGTGTACTGGAACACCTGGCCGCTCGGCGTCGGCGGCTGGCCGATCTGGCCGGCCGCCACCTGAATGTTCTGGGCGGTGACGGCGTCGATGACGTCGGCGGCGTTGAGGCCGTAGGACGCCATCTTCTGCGGGTCGAGCCACAGTCTCATGCTGTAGTCGCGCTGGCCGAGGTAGGTGACGTCGCCGACGCCCGGCAGACGCGACAGCTCATCGCGGATCTGGATGGTGGCGAAATTGCTCAGGTAGAGGTTGTCGCGGCTGCCGTCGGGCGAGAAGAGGTTGACGATCATGCAGGACGTTGGGCGACTTCTTCTTGACGGAGATGCCGCGGCGCTGGACCAGGGCGGGCAGGATCGGCTCGGCCAGCGACTCGCGGTTCTGCACGAGCACCTGGCGAGATGTTCAGGTCGGTGCCGGGCTTGAAGGTGACGGTCAGGGTGTAGTCGCCGTCGTTGGTGCATTGCGAGGACATGTACATCATGTTCTCGACGCCGTTGACCTGCTGCTCGATGGGCGCGGCCACGGTGTCGGCGACGACCTGGGCGTTGGCGCCGGGATAGTAGGCCGACACCTCGACGGTGGGCGGCGTGATCTCCGGGTACTGCGCCACCGGCAGCGTCAACAGGGCGATGCCGCCGCCGAGCGTGATGAAGATGGACAGCACCGAGGCGAAGATCGGCCGGTCGATGAAAAAGCGCGAGAACACGGAAAAAAGGCCTCACGGGGAACAAAGGGGAGCCGTCAGAGCCGCGACCGTGAGGGAGCGGGCAAGGTGCAGGAACTTCATACCGCTCCCTTACGGTCGCGGCTCCGACGGGTGGCTCACTAGGGCAACGGCGGCGTCTCCGGCTTTGGGTTATTGTACT
Organism: uncultured Planctomycetaceae bacterium; assembly: GCA_963771935.1. GTDB lineage: Bacteria > Planctomycetota > Planctomycetia > Gemmatales > Gemmataceae > UBA4732. The sequence continues at coordinate 2,168,544 of CAVYVK010000011.1, forward strand.
TGAAGATGTTGCCCCATGTCCAATCCAGCATCTCCAGCGCCTTCTCCAGCGGCACGGCTCGGTAGTGGTCGCCGCTCTTGTGGACGATGCGCATCCGCTCCAGCTTGGCCAGGGCGTCGCCGATCTCGAAGTCCACCTTCAGACCGGCCGCGCCCTCCAGGTACATCTCGACGTAGTCGTCGAGCTGCGGCGGCGTCCAGCCCTGCGTCGGCGCATACCGCCACAGGCAGAAGTACGCCAGGTAGGTTTCGCGGCACTCCTGTTCCTCGGCCTCGTCGAACAGCCGCATCAACGCGCCCGTGTTGCTGTCCAGCGCCTTGAAGTACAGGCTGCGGACCAGTTGCAGGACGTAGGCCTGTCGCTTGGTGTGGTAGGCGTGGAACGACCGATAGGCGTAGCCGCAGAAGCCGGCCGCCAGGCTCAGCGACGCCACGCTGGCCAGCTCCCGGAGGTCGAGGTTCGACAGGCGCTGCCAGAAGAGCTGCGTGAAGTGGTAGCCGAGCAGGACCAGACCCACCAGTAGCGGATAGAAGACGAGCGCCTTGTCCAGCCGGGTCATGTGCGGCCGACCACCCGGCAACTGCATGTCGATGTCCGCCTTGGGAACCTCCTTGAAGACCTTGAAGTAGAGCCGATCGACGTCCAGGTTCGGGTCGTGCCGGCGGTGGGGCTGCAGCTTCAGGATCAGGGCCAGCCGCTGGTAGGTCGGCACGGCGTACTTCTCCCGCCGCCACAGTGTCCGCCACGACCGCCGCGACCGCTCGCGGACCACGTCGCCGCGGACGTAGACCTCCAGCCGCTCGAAGACGGTGTTGAGATCGAGGTCCAGGTGCAGGCCCCAGTCGCTCGGCTTCTGTTTGAGGGCCTGTTCGATTTCCTCTCGCCTGAGTTGCTTGAAATTGGCCCGCTCCATCAGGCCGGCGAAGGCCGCGAACACCTTGTCCTCGCGCTCCTTGCGCTCCTCGGCGTGGAGCGGCTTGCACGGCTTGGTGTCGGCGTCCGGGTCGAACGGGGCGTAGGCGTCCTTGAGGTCGTCCAGCTTCGCCTGGTACTCGAAGTGGAAGGTGGCGCTGACCAGCCGGCAGAACTGGCGGAACGGCTCGCGCTGCTCCGCCGGCAATTGCTTGTCGCGCAGCAGCAGATCCATCAGGTCGTGTTTGCGAAGCGGGATGAAGTGCTCGCGGTCCAGGTACTCGGCCACGGAGAGAACCTCCCAAGGCGTTTAGCGGCGACCCGAAGGGGAGCGCGTGATCCCCGCGCTCCCCTTCGGGTCGCCGCTAAACGGGAACCATCCTCACCACTCCAGCGCCTCCAGCCGGTCCTCCGGTTTCACGACCAGCTCCTCGACGAGATGGTCCAGCGCCCCCTGGACCTCGCTCATGCGCTCCGGCCGCCGAACGGCCTCGTAGGACAGACAGCGGTGGACCAGATCGCACAGCGCCTTGGGCGCTTTGGCGTTGAATTCCGCCACCGGCTTGAAGAGCTTTTGCCACATCTTGCCGTCCACGGGCAGGCCGCCGTCCTCTTCCGACACCACGCACGGCGGCAGCCGGAACGTCAGCATCCGGTACATGGTCGCGCCGAAGTTGTAAATGTCCGTGCGCTCGTTGACCATGCGGTGCTTGGCCTGCTCCGGGGCGATGTACTCCGGCGTGCCCTGGACGCGGTCGCGGACCTCGCCCTTGATGCGGGCCAGGCCGAAGTCGATCACCTTCACGTCGCCGAATCGGCTGACCAGGATGTTGTTGGGCTTGAGGTCGCTGTGACAGACGCCGCGACGGTGCATGTGAACCATGCCGTCGGCCACGCGCTCGAAGACCTGCACCAGGAGCGGCAGCGCCAGCGGCGGGCAGGAGTCCAGCGTCTTGCCGTTGACGTACTCGATGAGCAGGTGCGCCTTGCGGACGCGGAACATCCAGTCCTTGACCGTCTCCAGCGCGTAGACCTTGATGAGGGCGGGGTGGTCGAGCTTCTGGGCGACGCGGAACTCGTGCTGGGCCTGTTCGAGGTATTTTTGTTCTTCGGGCTTGCTGATGGGGACGACTTTGAGGGCGTAGTTCTTGCCGTCGGCGGAGCGCCGGATATGGAGGATCTTGCTGTGAGCGCCGCGCCGAGCGGCCCGACGATCTGGAATTTACCGATCCGTAATTCGCTCATTGCTGCACGTCCGCTTCGGGAGAAAGTCCGATGAGAGGAATGATACCGCGCCGCCCGGCGCCGGACCAAGCGGAAGCCGGCGTGTTATCGTGGGGCGCCCGCTCCGCGCGCGCCAGAAGGTTTGTAGGGGTAACACGCGCCACTTCGATGACAGAGGGCGCCCGCGGAGCGGGCGCCCCACTATGGTCCGTGTACAATAGGGAGGGCCGCCCCACGGGCGGAGATTCTTCTGCGGAGTTCGGTGATGCACGTCTCGATAGCTTACGGCCGCGCCCAGGTCGAGCTGGAAGTCCCGGACGGCGACCGCGTCGTCCGCCGGCACGGGCCGCCGCCGCTGGCCGATCCGTCGGAGGCCGTGCGCGCGGCCCTGCGGGCGCCGTCCGACTTCCCGCCGCTGTCGGCGGCGCTGACGGAAGACGATCACGTCGCCGTCGTCGTGGACGAGCGACTGCCCGACCTGGCCCGGCTGCTGGCGCCGGTGCTGGAGGAGCTGGTCGGCGCCGGGATCGACCCGGCCAAAATAACGCTGCTGTGCGAACCGTCGGCGTCGCGGCAGCCGTGGCTGCTCGACCTTCCCGAAGCCTTCGAGGAGGCGCGGCTCGAAATTCACGACCCCAAGGACCGCAAAAAGATGAGTTACCTGGCCGCCACCCGGCGCGGCCGGCGCCTCTACCTCAACCGCACGGCGGTGGACGCCGAGCAACTGGTGGTGCTGTCCGGTCCACGTTACGACCCGCAGCTCGGCCGCGGCGGCGCGGTCGGCGCCCTCTTCCCCGCGCTGAGCGACGAGGCGACGCGGGCCGAACTGTACGGCCGGCCCAATCTGGACGGCCCCGACGCCGCCGAGGAAGCGGCGGCGCTAGCGGAGGCGGAGGAGGCGGCCTGGCTGCTGGGGACGCCGTTCTTCGTGCAGGTGGTGGAGGCGGCCGGCGACGGCGTCGCGCACGTCGTGGCCGGCACGGCCGCCGCTCTGGCGGAGGGACGCCGCGCCCTCGACGCCGGATGGCGCTGGGCCGTACCGGCGTTGGCCGACGTGGTCGTCGCCTCGCTGAGCGGCGACCCGTCCCGCCAGACGTTCGCCGACCTCGCCGCGGCGGCGGCTTGCGCCGCCCGCGTGGTGCAGCCGGACGGCCGCATCATCCTGCTCAGCCAGGCGCGGCCGGACCTGACGGCCGAGGCCGAATCCCTGCTGCGGTCGGAAGACGCCCGCACCGCCCTCCAACAGCTGCGGCGCCGACCGACGCTCGAATTGGTTCCAGCCCTGAGCTGGGCCGCCGCCGCCTGCCGCGCCCGCATCTCGCTGCTGAGCGGTCTGGAGGACGACACGGTCGAGGACCTGTTCGCCACGCCGCTGCGGGACGGGCGCCAGGTGCAGCGGCTGCTCGACGCCGGCGGCGCCTGCCTGTTTCTGGACGACGCCCACAAGGGGCTGGCGGTCGTGGAAGGGTGAACGAGCCGCGCAGGCTTTTCTTCCCGTTCACGGGTTCCCCGGTTCCGTCCGCAGGACGAACCGTTGGCCCGTGACGAACGTCTCCACCACGATGCCCGTTTGGTGACTACGGACTGTCACTGCTCCGTCGGCCCAGGTGCTGAGGAAGCGGGCGCCCCGACCGCTGTACGGCTCCTTGACGCCGCCCGGCCCGCGCGGCGGCCCCTGGCTGGACACCGCGACGCGCGGCCGCGCCCAGTCGGCCAGCTCCGGTACGTTGGCGTACTTGCTGCCGTGGTGCGGCGCCTGGAACACGTCGATCGCGCGCCTCGGCAGACCCAGCACGCGCTCCAGCCCCGGCCCCTCCAGGTCGCCGGTCAAGAGGATCGTGTGGCCGGCGTGCCGCAGCTCCAGCACCAGGCTCCGCACGTTCTCCACACCCGGCGGCCCCACCGCCGGCGGATGCAGCACCTCCAGGCGCACGTCGCCCGCGCCCAGCACGTCGCCCGCCTTCACGATGCGGATCGGCACGCCGCGTTCCCGCAAAGCGTCCAGCGTTTCCCGCACGCCTTCGATGTTCTTATCCGCGAAGCTCGGTGTGCAGGTGACTTGACCGACCGCAAAACGATCCAGTATTTCGACCAGCCCGTTGAAGTGGTCGAGATCGGCGTGAGACAGGAACACCTCGTCGATGCGGCGGATTCCACGCGACCACAGGAACGGGGCGATGCGCCGCCGCGTCACGTCGGGGCCGCCCAGCGCCCCGGCGTCATAGAGCAGCGTCCGCCCGTCCGGCGTCTCGATCACGGTGCAGCCCCCATGTCCGACGGCGAGGAACGTGCAACGCAGCTCGTCCGCCGGGAAGTGGGCGGCGCCGCACAGCAGCCCGACGCACAGCCAGCCCAGCCCCGCCGCCGCGCCCCAGCGCCAGCGGCGCCGCAAAGGCGCCTGGGTTAACAGCGCGAGGAGAGCGAGATAAAAGATCCACAGCCACCAGACCGGCACATCGCCGACGTAGAAGCGGGCGCCGGGCCAGCCGTCGCACACTCCGACGAGATCCTGACAGACGATCAAGCAACCGTGAACGATAGGGCTGAACGCCGCCGTCAGTGGCGGGCAAAGCGCGGCCGCCGCCAGCAGCAGGAAGCCGGCGATCAGGGCCACGGCGGTCAGCAGCACCAGCGGCGGGCAGAGCAGGACGCCGATCGGCGAGATGAGGTGATAGTCCGCCGCCGCCAGCGGAGCGACGGCCAGCCAGATTACCAGGGTAAGGAGGTAGCTTTTGAGGATGAATCCGCCCAGGCCGCGCAGGAGACGCAGCCACGCCGGCCGCGCCTCGTCGATCATCCGTTGCAGCGGATCGGGTTCGCGCTCCAGCCACGGCCGGACGCCCCAGTACAGCACGGCGACCGACAGGAACGACAGCTGACATCCCGGCGTGAAAATGTCCGTCGGATCGACCAGGGCGACGGCCAGCCACGACAGGGCGAACAGGTTGGCCGGCAGTGTGCGCGGCGCAGCACCAGCGCGCGCAAGCGGCGCAGACGGCGACGGCGGCGCGCAAGGCCGGCGGCCGGCCGCCCGTCAGCAGGGCGTAGGCCAGCACGAAAGCGGCCACCGCGACGGCCCCGTGCCGCTGACGCACGCCGAACCGCCGCAGCACCCACCACAGCGCGACCGCCAGGATCATGAGGTGTTGGCCGGAGATCGCCAGGGCGTGGACGACGCCGGTGCGAATGAACTGGTCCCATTCCGCCTGCGTCATGGCGGAACCTTCGCCCAGGATGAGCGCCGCCGCCGTGCCGGCCGTCTCCGGCGGGAGCGCGGCCGCCAGCGCCCTCCGACCCCAACCGCGCACCGCCGCCGTCCACCCCGCGAACGACGCCGGCCAGCCGCGCTCCAGCCGCGTCACGCCGTCGGCCGTCTTCGTCGTCGCCAGCTCGGCGCGAACGCCCTTGTCGCGCCACGCCGCGGCGGCGTCGGCCTCGCCGGGGTTGGCCGGGCCGGGGATCGACGACAGCCGGCCCACCGCCTCCACCTCGTCCCCGGCGTGCAGATCGAGCGCCGGCCCAGAGATCATTAGGTGGACGCGGCCGGAAATCTCCGCCCAGTCGTCGCCGCGGCGCAACGCCGTGGCCCGCAGGATGGTCGTCGTCGATTCGCCGGCCTCGATGGAGCGCAGCGGGTCCGGCCGCGCCGGCGTGTGCAGCGGCTCCTCGTCCAGGTAGCCGCGCATCTGCACAGGACGCTGTTCGGATGTGGCGACCTCGCCGATGTCGTCGGCCGGGTACAGATCGCGGCGGTAGTGGTGATAGGCGGCGCCGAATGCTGCGCCGGCCAGCGCCAGGAAGACCAGCGGCAGACGCGCCCGGCCTTTCAGACGAGCCGCCAGCCAGCCGATCATTCCCCCTGCCGTCAGCAGCAGGCTGACAGCGATCGGCACGGCCGCGTAACGGTCGAGCAAGACGCCGGCGGTGTACGCTAGCGCGGCCGGTATGAGCGGGGCGCGCCAGACACTGTCGGTCGGTGCGACGGCAACGGGTAATGGGGGAGAAGGTGCGGTCGCCATGTCCGCCAATTGTCGGGCGCGGGCGGCTGGATGGCAAGGGGCGACTGTTGCCTAACAGCGCGAAGGAGAAAGACCTCGGTCGGTTCCTGACAGCGGCCGGCCGAACTCGCCGGGCGCGCTAAGGGGCGGTATGATGGCGGTAAGGAGAACGGAACCGATGACCAAGAACCTTCAAGCCGTTTATGAAAACGGCGTGCTACGTCCCCTCGAACCGCTCGACTTGCGCGAGCAGCAACTTGTCAACGTCACCGTCTCCGATGAAGCTCCGCCCGAACCCTGGCTCGACGCCGAATGCCTGGCCGCGTGCGCCGGAGAAGCGGACGCCGCCGTGAGCTCGAAGAAGTTCGGGCGGCGCTTGCCAAAATTCCCGGCTCGCTGACGGAAGACTTCATCGCCGAACGCGAAGAGCGGTAGATGCCCGATAGGTCCTTCGACGATCGTCCCCTTATCCCGCAGCGACGCGATATTTCGCCTCCGCCTCCGGATCGACTTCCAGCCCCAGCCCCGGCCTCGGCGGCGGCACAAGCCGTCCCTTCTCGATCCGCGGCGGCGCCGTGAACAGCGGGTACAGCCACGGCATGTACTCGACCGACGCTACTGGCGGCAGGCCGCACGCCAGGTGAACGCCGATCTCCGGCAGCAGGTGCGGCGACAGCGGCCGGTTGTGCTGCTCAGCCAGGGCCGCGACCTTGAGCCATCCGGTAATGCCGCCGACGCGCGTCACGTCCGGCTGCACCACGTCCAGGGCGCCGCGGCCGAGGTAGGCAGTGAACTCGTCGCGGCCGAACAGCATTTCGCCGGCCGCGATCGGCACGTCCAGCTTCGCCGCCAACCGGGCGTGGCCCTCCACGTCCTCGCAGGTGATCGGCTCCTCGAACCAGTCGGCGCCGATCTCTTCCTCGAAGAACCGACCCATCGCCAGGGCCGTGCCGTAGTCGTAGCGCTCGTTGGCGTCCACCGCCAGCCACACGTCGTCGCCGAAGGCCTCGCGCAGCGCGGTCAGCCGCTGGGCGTCCGCCTCCGGCCCGGCGCCGACCTTGACCTTGATCCCCATCATGCCCTGGTCGAGGTACGGCCGCGACGCCTCGATGATCTGGTCGGGACTCATCCACAGCCAGGCCGTATCGGAGCCGTAGACCGCCGCCGACGCGCGGGCGCCGCCGAGCAGCTTGTACAGCGGCAGGTTCGCCGCCTTCGCCTTGAGGTCCCACAAGGCAACGTCGAACGCCGAATACGCCTGCTGGACCAGCCCGCGCCGGCCGATCGTTTGCAGCGCCCAGTAAACCTTGACGCCGAGCCGCTCGTGATCGAAGGCGTCTTCCCCCTGAAGGAGAGGTGAAATATCGTCCACCGCGACGGCGAGGAGGGCGCGGCCGCTGCCCTGGAGGGTGTACGCGAAGCCCAGTCCGGTCGGGCCGTCGTCCACGCCGAGCCGGACGAGCAGGACGGAGATGTGATTGTGCCGGCCGGCCGCGGCGTCGTCCAGCGAGGCGCGCGGCCGGGACAGCGGCACTTTCAGCAGCTGGCAGTCGATGCGCGTGATGCGGTATTCAACGCCGTTAGGCATCACGCTCCTCCAGCCGGCGGGGGGTCGGGCATGACGACCGTCGGGTCGGCCATCATCACGCTCTTTTCGAGGAGCTTATCGCCGTCCGCCGACGGACCCGTGATCGGGTCCGTCGCCAGACCCCGGAGTCCCCGCCCGACGCTGCTCCGCGGCATCCCGTAGAAGAAGTAGATGCACAAACCGACCACCAGCCAGACCACGAGCCGGATCCAGGTGTCCAGCGGCAGGAACAGCATCAGGATCATGTTGACCAGGATGCCGAGCGGCCCCACCACCCAGATGAGCGGCGTGCGGAAGGGCCGCTCCGCATCGGGCCGCTGGATGCGCAGCAGCAGCACCGCGGCGCAGACGATGATGAAGGCCATCAGCGTGCCGATGTTGACCATCTCTTCCAGCTTCAGGATCGGCGTGACGGCCGCGACGACGGCGATGATGCCGCCGGTCAGCATGGTGGATATGTGCGGGGTGCGGAACTTCGGATGGATGGCCGCGAAGATGCGGGGCGGCAACAGCCGGTCGCGAGCCATCGCCAGGAAGATGCGGGCCTGGCTCAGGAAGGTGATGAGCAGAACGCTCGTCATGCCGGCCAGGGCGCCGATGGAGATCAGCGCGGAGGCGCCGAGAAGGACAGGGTTGTTGTTCTGTTCGATGCCCTTGGTGGTGAAGGCGTTGGACACGGCCGCGTCGGGGCTGATCCGGTAGTAGGGGATCATCCCGGTCAAGACCGCGGATACTCCGATGTAGAGCACCGTGCAAATGACGAGCGAGGCGAGGATGGCGATCGGCACGTCGCGCTGCGGCCTCTTGGCTTCCTCGGAGTGCGTCGAAACGGCGTCGAAGCCGATGTAGGCGAAGAACACGATCGACGCCCCGAAGATGACGCCGGCGAAGCCGTAGGGCATGAACGGGTTGCGGACGCGGTCGTCCACCGATTCCAGGAACTTGTTCAATCCGAGATAGCCGAGAATGCCCCATTTCTCCGTGGCGTTGTGCGGCGCCTCCTTTTCCACGTCCGCGAAGAGGCCCTGGAGGTAGTGCCGCTCTTCCGGCGTCGCGGGGAGGTAGGCGTCTTCCTTTTGCGCCTGCTTGAGCAGGTCGTCGGCCTGGGCCTGGTTGAGCAGGTGTTTGTCGAGACGCTGCTTCAGGTCCGCTTCGACCGCCGGGATGGTCGATTCCTTCAGCGATCCTTTATATTCATCCAGCTGTTTATCGAAGTCGGCCGCGCTCAGGACGCCCGCGTCCACCTGCTGCTGCAGCTCCTTCCGCTTCCGCTCGACACGATTCATCCCGCGCAGCTCGGCGGTCAGCTGCTGAATCCGCGCCTTGGCGGCCGGCGCGGGCAAGCGGGCGGTTTCGTCGTAAAGCGCCTGGACCCGGCGCTTGATGTCGGCCATCCATTCCTGGGACGCCTCCGGCGACAGTTTCGCCTTCTCGGCGTAGAGCGCGCGAAACTCGCCGGTGACGTCGTCGATGCGTTCCCTGGCTTCCTGGGTCGGCATGGCGTCTTCCCTGACCGCCTGCTCCGCCCGGTCGGGGATCGTTGAGACGTCCTCAGGAAAGACGCGGTTGGCGGGGGATTGGCCGAACCAGTTCTTGGCGGGGTCGATGAAAAACAGACCCACGCCGATGACGAACAGCACGACGCCGACCTTGACGCAAACCAGGACGGCGTTGGTCGTCGCGCTCTCGCGGATGCCGATGACGAGGATCACGGTGACGGCGAGGGTGATGAGCATCGCCGGCAGGTTCAGCCAGGCCGACCCGAACGTGCTGAACGGGTCGTTGCAGAGGAAGTCCGGTACTCTCCAGGCAAAAACCACGAAAAGGAGTTCGTTTAGGTATTTAGACCAGGCGGCGGCGACGCAGGCGCAGGCCATGGCGTATTCGAGGATGAGGTCCCAGCCGATGATCCAGGCGAGCAGCTCGCCGAGGGTGGCGTAGGCGTAGGTGTAGGCGCTGCCGGCGACGGGGGCGAGGGAGGCGAACTCGGCGTAGCAGAGAGCGGCGAAGAGGCAGCCGAATCCGGCCACGACGAAGGAGAGGAGGATGGCCGGGCCGGCGTCGAGGGCGGCGGAACGGCCGGTCATGACGAAGATGCCGGCGCCGATGATGGCGCCGACGCCGAGAGAGGTGAGGTTAATCGGCCCGAGGATGCGGCGCAGGCGGTTCTCGCCGGCGGCCTCGGCGTGCAGCGTCTCCAGCGATTTCTTGGCGAACAGCTGTTTCCAGAACATGCCCTACCTCATGGCCAGGGGTCTCGGCGAACGGCCGCGCGTCCGGGCGTTGCCGGGGTAGGGAGGATTATCCCCGGCCGGGCGGCGGAGGGCAAGAAGCGTCGGGACGGAAAGGGCCGATTTATGTCGATTCGAGAATCAGGGTGACGGGGCCGTCGTTGATCAACTCGACCTGCATCATGGCACCGAAGCGCCCGGCGGCGGTGGGGACGCCGAGCGCCTTGACCGCGTTGAGGAAGGCTTCGTAGAGGGGTTCGGCGACTTCCGGCGCGGCGGCGCCGACGAAGCTGGGCCGGCGTCCCTTGCGGCAGTCGCCGTAGAGCGTGAACTGGCTGACGACCAGAACGCCGCCGCCGGCGTCGGCCACGGAGCGGTTCATCTTGCCGTCGTCGTCGGCGAAGATGCGCAGACCGACGACCTTGTCGGCCAGCCATTGCACTTCTGCGGCGGTGTCGGTCGGGGCGACGCCGAGCAGGACGAGCAGGCCGCGGCCGACATCGCCGACGACCTCGTCGCCGACGATCACGCGGGCGGATCGGACACGTTGGACGACGGCGCGCATGACGGATGGCCCTCATCGGTTCTTCGGGGATTGTAGCAATGGCGCGTCGGTTGTGCGCTGGCGACAGCGGGGGTAGAATGCGATGCGTGGGCGTCTCTGTCGGCCCAGCGGCCTTCCAGGTGCGACGTGACAAAGTCACCGGAAAAGGGCGACAACGACGTCACCGACGCAGCGAGAAAAGAGTCCGCGCGCACCGGGAAGGATGTTTGCCTGATCCTGACCGAGATGCTGCGGAAGGCCAGGCGGGCGAAAGATCAAGCGCGGGAACGCAAGATCATACGCGCTCAGAAGTACCTGGGCTGCCGGAACAAGCGGAAGCGAGGGCGCCGATCATGAGCAAGTGGTTTGCCGCGCACCTGATCCTCTACGTCCAGTTGAAGGACCAACCGCCAGGACAATGCACCGCCTGGGAGAATATCATCCTTATCAAGGCGCAATCCGAGGAAGAGGCGTTCGCGAAGGCGGAACGTCGCGGCAAGGAAGAGGCCGGCGACGACGATGGGACATTTCGCTGGAACGGCAAGCCGGCGCGGTGGGTCTTTGCAGGAGTCCGCAAGCTGACTTCGTGCGAAGACCCGGAGCGGCGGCCCAACGATGGAACAGAAGTTTCGTACACGGAAATGCAACTGGAGTCGGAGCAGAGCGTGTATAAATTGGTTCAAGGCGATCCGGTAAAACTTCAATTCGCAGATCGGTTCGCGGGCGAGTCGTCGGATCGCACGAGATGACCTGCAAGGCGCCGCATCAGCATGGGTTCGGCGGCCTGGAGGATACGTCATGTTTCGGCGTGGGCTATTCATACTCCTGTCGTTGGCGATGAGCGGGTCAACGATTCTCGGCGACACCTTCCTCGTCACGGTCAAGGCGGTCGATGCCGACAACAAGCCCGTCCCGAAAGCCGACGTGGCCCTGTTCTGGGATGTCAACGACGGGGCCATGACCCCGCGAGGCGAGAAACCCATCGTCACCGACGCCGACGGGAAGGCCGTCCTGCGGGTGGACGATTGGAACGAGAAGCGGCCGGTGCTGGTCCTGTCGGCCGACCGCACGCTCGGCGGCGTCGTCGGCGTGAGCAAGGCGGACGACGGCAAGGAAGCGGCCGTCACCTTGGGGCCGACCATTCGGGTGAAGGGCAAATTGGAGTGCAAGGAGCTGAACTTCAAGCCGGACTGGACGAACACGACCGTCACCGCCGACGGATTCCGGGCGTTTTGCGTGCAGAACATCAGTAAGTCCGCCGCGTTCGAGTTCGTGCTGCCGGCCGGGAAGTACAAGCTCTGGAGTTGCGGCACGGATGTCGAGGACGCCAGGAAGACGGTCGCCCTCACGGCCGACCACCGTGAATACGACCTCGGCACGATCGACCTGAAGGCGAGTCCCATCGCCAAGCTGAAGGGCAAAACGCCGCCGGAGTGGATGATCGCCGACGCCCGCGGCGTGAAAAAGGACGTGAAACTGGCCGACTACAAGGGCAAGTGGGTCTACCTCGAGTTCTGGGGCTTCTGGTGAGGACCGTGCTACGCCGGCAGTCTGCCGGAGATGATCGCCCTGTACGAAGACCACGCGGAGGACCGCAACCAGTTTGAAGTGTTCGCCGTCCACGACAAGAGCGTGAAGTCCTTCGACGAGCTGGACAAGAAACTGTCGAAGATCAAGGAGCAATACTGGCAGGGCAAGAACCTGCCGTTTCCGGTGCTGCTCGACGCGACCGGGAAGACGGGGCAGCTATTCGGCATCGGCGAATACCCGACTGGCCTGCTCATCGACCCGGACGGTAAGCTGGTCGGCGAAGCGACTCCCGCCGACCTGGAGGCGAAGCTGCCGCCGCTGCCGGCCGCGAAAAAATGGGCGCGGCATCGCGACTTGCAAAAGAACGTGTACTGGTCCTTCGAGCCGAGTTGGTACACGCTCGACAAGTTCGCCGACCTGCTCAAGGAAGAGACGAATTGTCCTGTGGAGCTGGATGCGGACGCGGTCAAGACGAGCGGCCTGACGCCGGACGGCCCACTGCCCGGCGTCCTGATCGGCGCGAACGTGACGCTGCGGAGCATCGACGAGCTGCTGCTCGCCTCGCACGGGCTGGGCGTGGCGCCGTCGGCGGATGGGATGAAGCTGCTCATCACCCGGCGGCCGGAGACGAAGGAACCGGAATCGTACTTTCAGAAGCTGCACGCCAAGGAACTGACCGAGCGACTCGACCGCGGTCCCACGGTCGAAGAGCGGAAGGACGCGAAGACGCTGGAGATCAAGGATCAACCGCTGCTCGAGGCGGTCAAGCTGGTCGGCAGGGAATTCGACTTGCCGGTCGCGCTGGATGCGAAGGCGATGCAAGCCAAGACGCTCGACCCGGAGGCGAAGGTGAGCGGAAGCATCGGGCCTGGCGACCTTCGCCAGTCGCTGACCAAGATGCTCGCCCCCATCGGCTTGACGGTGGAGGTACGCGATGAAGTGGTGCTGGTGATCCCGAAGCAAAAGTAACGGCTGTGCCGCCCCTATCTCTTCTCCACCACCATCTCGCCGTGGAGCAATCCGGCGGAGGGATCCTTGTCGAGCGTGAAGCGGAGTTGATCCAGGAGCTGAAAGGGCTGGAGCAGGTTCCGGGGCCGTGTCGCTGGCGGCGTCAAGGCCGGTGGGGCGTCGGGGTCGCCGAGGAAGAGACAGGGGACGACGTATTCCGTCTGGTCCATGCCTTCGATGCGAAAGCGCAGCACGCCGGAACGGATCACCAGACTCGATTGAGTGTGGGTCGGCGCCCCGGTTAGCCTGCTGAGGCAACGGAAGCCCCAGGCGCTTGGCCTCGTACGCCGGGAAGGTCGTGACGTCCGTTCCCGTATCCACCCGGAACGATCTCTTATGCCAATGGCCGGCGTGGTCCTTGAGAAACAAACTCATTTCTATCCAAAGCTTAATGTCCCCGGTCGAGAAAAGCTTCTGGCCGGAAATCGGAATCTCAAGGCGGCTCATGTCGATGTCCAGGTCTCCATGCCCTTCATCGCTTCGGGGTCGAATCCGTTCGTCCGGGCGAATACCTCGTCGAAGCCCACCGCCAGCACTTCCGGCCCCTGCGGCGTGATCCGGTACAGGACATCATGGCCGAGATAGTCGAAGTAGTAGTGGAGCGTCCATTGATTCATGAGCCGCTCCTCGTGCCGGGCGAACGCCTCGGCCGGGTGCTTCGCCCGCTCCTTTTCGATCAGTTCCCGAACGTACTGCGGCGGCGTGATCAGCCCGTGTGGCAAATCCTGCGGCAGCCTGGGGAAGCCGCCTTGCAGTGAAGGAGCGTTCAGGTCGATGAACTCGCTTACCATGGCAATCCCTCCCCTCATCCCCCAATCGCGTGCATGGTGCGGCCCGGCTTGACGAACCGGGCCGTGTTGATTTCGTGGCCTTCCCACTTCTCGGATACGTTTTTGCGAATCACCTCCGCCAGCGCCGCGTCGTCCGGCCGGCCGCGCAGAAAGCGGCCGCACGTCCACCTCGTCCAGCGCGAACAGGCAGTTGCGCAGCTTGCCCTCGGCCGTCAGCCGCAGCCGGTTGCAGCTCAGGCAGAACGGCCGCGACACCGACGCGATCACGCCCACCGTGCCGCCGCCGTCGGTGTAGGCGAAGTCCATCGCCGGGGCGCGCGGGTCGTAGTTCGGCAGCAGGGACCAGCGGACAGACCTCGCGCTCGATCTGCTCCAGGATCTCGTGGGCGAAATAGACCTTGCCGCGCTCCCACGCCTCGGCGCCGATCGGCATGTACTCGATGAACCGCAGCTCCAGGCCGTGTTCCCGCGCATAGTGGGCCAGCGGCACAACGTCCCCGTCGTTCAGGCCGCGAATGCTGACGGCGTTGATCTTGATGGGATGAAAGCCCGCCTTCTTCGCGGCGGCGATGCCGTCCAGCACGCGCTCCAGCCCGTCGCGGCGGGCGACCTTGCGGAAGCGGCCGGGATCGAGCGTGTCGAGGCTGACGTTGATGCGGCGCAGGCCGGCGTCGTAAGAGCGCCTGGGCGTGTTCGGCGAGGAGCAGGCCGTTGGTGGTCAGGCCAACGTCGCGGACGCCGGGAATATCCACGATCATCCGCACCAGGCGCGGCAGGTCGCGGCGCATCAGCGGCTCGCCGCCGGTCAGCCGCACTTTGTCGATCCCCAATGGCGATGCAACGCGGACGAAATGGGCGATCTCCTCGAAGGTGAGCAGCTCGGCTCGGTCCATGAACACGACCTCCTCCGGCATGCAGTAGACGCAGCGGAGGTTGCAGCGGTCGGTGACGCTGATGCGCAGGTTGTTGTGGACGCGGCCGAAGGAATCGATGAGTGAGGAGTGAGGAGTGAGGAGTGAGGAGGCGGCGCTAGCCGGGCGTTACAGCCTTCGCCTCGTACAGTCAACGGAATCAAGCCGCCCATGATTCTTTTCTCCTCACTCCTCACTCCTCACTCCTCACTTTTATGCGGATGCACCCATTCCGTGCTTCCGTCGGCCCAGTTTTCTTTCTTCCAGATGGGCACAAGTTCCTTGAGGCGGTCGATGGCGTAGCGGCAAGCCTCGAACGCCTCGGCCCGGTGCGGACAGCTCACGGCCACCGCCACGCTGACCTCGCCCACGCCCAGCCGGCCGAGCCGATGGACCAGCGCCATCTCGCCGACCGGCCAGCGGCGCCGCGCCTCCTGCTCGATCTCCGCCAGCTTCTTCTCCGCCATCGCGGGATACGCTTCATAATCCAGCGCGACCGTCATCCGGCCGTCCGTCAGGTCGCGCACGGTCCCGAGGAACAGAACGACGCCGCCGCAGTCGGGGCGGCGCACCTGCTCCGTCAGGGCCGCGTGGTCAATGGCGTCGGTCGTCAGGCGGATCATAGGGTTTATTCTACCCCCCGCTGACGGGCGGCAGCAGGGCAATCTCGTCCCCTTCCGTCAAGGGCGTGCTCGTCCGTCGGCAAATTCGGCGTCCACGGCCACCGCGCACTTCGCCATCAAGTCGGCCAGACGCGGATACAGAGCGATCAGGCTGCGGCGCAGATCGGCGACCGCCGCCCCGTCCGGCAGCTCAACGGCGACCTGATCGGCGCCGGCCAGGTCGCGCGCGCGGGCGAACAGGCGAACATGGCATTTCATGATAGCACCAGACCGCGAATAGGTTTCGTGAGCCGCCGGGCCAGCTGCGGCATGAGGCCATAGGCCAGCGCCAGGTACTGGACGGGATGCAGCGTGCGTTTGCCGGCCCCGTCCTCCATCTGCATCCGGCAGGTGCTGCACTCGGTCGAGCCGAACAGCACGCGCGGCCGCGCCAGCTCGTCCAGCAGCGGCCGGCCGGCCGTCCAGCGACACGGCGTAGTTGGCGGCCTTGAGGCCGAAGGTGCCGGCCATGCCGGAACAGCTCACGTCGATGGTGTGGACGCGCAGGCCAGGGATCAGCCGCAGGAGTTCTGGGCCGACAGGCGGGCGGCCCAGCGCCTTGAGATGGCAGGGGACGTGGTGGCCCACCGAGGCGTCGATGCGGCGGAAGTCGGTCTTGAGGCGGCCGTCCTGGTGCAGGTCCCACAGGAAGGCGGTGCATTCGACGGTCTGCGACGCGACCAGACGGGCGTCGGGGTCGTCGAGGAGGTCGAGGGCGTCCTGGCGCAGCATGAGGGCGGCGGTCGGCTCGGAGCAGAGGATCGGCCAGCCCTCGCGGGCCAGGTCGGCCAAGAGCCGCAGGTTGTGCTGCACCGCGTCGCGGGCCGTCTCCACGTCGCCGTAGGCCAGCGGCGCCATGCCGCAGCCGATCTGGCCGGGCGGCACGAAGACCTCGACGCCGTTGTGGTGCAGCACGGCCGTCACCGCTTCGGCGATGGTCGGATCGTTATAGTTGGCGAACACATCGACGAAGTAGGCGACGCGCGGCCGGGCGGAGCGCGGCCGGCGCGTCCAGCCGCGACGCCGGGCGTGGCGGAGGAAGCTGCGCGGGGCGAAGGCCGGCAGTCGGCGGCGGCTCGACACGCCGAACAGTTTTTCCAGAAGCCAGCGGACGGCGCGGCTGGACAGGAGCGCGTTGGCGGCCGGGGCGAAGGCGCTGCCGATGCGGGCGAACAGCTCGGTGCGCGCCATGGCCCAGTCGGAGCGGTCGAGGCCGTGGCGCGCGGTGTTGGCGGCCTTGGCCTCCAGCATGAGCCGCGGCACGTTGACATGGGCGGGGCACTCGACCGCGCACATCTTGCAGTTGACGCACAGGTCGGCCGTCGCGCGCACCTCGTCCGAAGACAGTCGCGTTGGGTCGGCGTCTGGCTGGAGGAGGCGGCGCATGAGGTTCGCCTTGGCCCGCGGCGTGGCGGCCTCCTCCGGCGCCGCCCGGAAGATCGGGCACATGCGCAGGGACGGTTCCGTGGTCCGGCAACGGCCGCAGCCGTTGCAGCTGTTGCTTTCCTGCGCGGCCTCGTCCGGGCGCCAGCGGAGCTGGAGCGCGGCGGGCGATGGCGGGAGGACGGCGAGGGAAGGGTCAGCCGATTCCCCGGCCGGGTCGGGGCCGATCGCCGGTCCTTCACTCGCCACTTTTCGTAGCGGCCAAATCAGCGATCCCGGCGCCGACCCCACGATCTTGCCCGGGTTGAACAGACGGCGCGGATCGAATACGCGCCTTCAGCTCACGGAAAACGGGATAGAGCCGGCCGCACTGACGGCTGACCCACGGCGAGCGGGCCAGGCCGACGCCGTTGCGACTGCTGATCGTGCCGCCCATCTCCAGCACGATGTCGTAGACCTCGTCGGCCAGCGCCCACAACTTGGCCCCGTCCTCGCGCCGCCGCAGGTCGAGGAACGGCCGCATGTCCACCTGTCCGGTAGCCGCGTGGATGAGGTACGTTGCCGACGCCTCGCGCCGCTGCAACACTTCCTGCACGCGCCGCAGGTACTCGGGCAGCAGCTCGGTCGGCACGGCCGCGTCCTCGACCCCGACGACCGGCTGCTCGGTCCCGCGCAACGCCGCCAGGCCCGACAAGGCCGCCTCGCGCACCTGCCAAAAGCGGTCGATTTCCTCCGGCTTCCAGGCGGTCAGCGCCAGCAACGGCCGCTCCGGCCGCGAGTCGATCGGCCAGGTCGAGGGCCGACCGCCGAGCCGCGGCCGATCCGTCCGCCTCGTACTCGACCAGCAACACGGCCTCCGCCGCCGGGACCAGGACCGCCGCGGCCGCGTCGCCGCGCGCCAGACGCAGCAATCGGCGGTCCATCAATTCGCACGCCGCCGGCCCGGTGGGCAGGGTCGCCTGTGCGGCCCGCAGCGCCGCGTCGAGGCTGCCGAAGGCGAACAGCGCCGCGGAGCGCCCGGCCGGCAGCGGGAGCGTACGCAGCTCGATTTCCGTGAACAGGCCGAGCGTGCCCTCGGAGCCGATCAGCAGCCGGGCCAGGTCGAGCTGCTCCGCGTCGAGCACGTCGTGCAATAGGTAGCCGCAACGGTTAAAGCGGGTGCGCGGTCGGCCGTCGCGGATCGCCTCGGCGTTCTGCTCCAGCAGCGTGACCACCGACGAAACGACGTCCTGCATTCGACCATGCTCGCCCTCGGCCGGGGGCCAGCGCGGGACGCGGCCGACCGTCCAGGCGGAGCCGTCGTCCAGCACGACGCGGAGCGCCCGGACGTGGTCGCGCATCGAGCCGTGGCGGAAGGCGCGCGGGCCGGAGGCGTCGCCGGCCGCCATGCCGCCGAGGGTGCATTCGCCGTGGGCCGGCTCGGGGGCGATGCGCCGACCGGACGCGGCCAGCCGCCGCGCCAGGTCGCGGTGGACGACGCCCGACTGCACGCGAACCGCGTCCGATGTTTCGTCTAAAATGGAGCGGAAATGACGACTGAAATCGACGATGATTCCCGCGCTCAGCGATTCACCGGCGAGGCCGGCGCCGGCGCCGCGCGCGGCGAGCGCGGCCTGGTTCTCGCCGGCGTAGCGGACGAGGGCGCGCACGTCGTCTTCGTCGCGCGGCACGACGACGCCGAGCGGCTCGATCTCGAACAGCGAGGCGTCGGTGCTGTAGAGGGTGCGCGAGACGTCGTCGAAGAGGAGTTCCCCTTTGACGATCCCTTTCAGGTCGTCGCGAACGCGTTCACGTAGGGCGGGGTCCACGAGTTACATTCTCCCTTCACGCACTCCGTTTAGCCGCGACCCGAAGGGGAGCGCATCTCCCAACGCGCTCCCCTTCGGGTCGCGGCTAAACGGGAGGCGCCGTCACGGACGCTGCGCCAGCTGCTTGCGCCGCATCTGCTCCTGGCGGTAGCGCTCGTAGACGGTCAGCTCGAACGGCTTGTGTTCCGGGCCGGGCGGCAGGCCGCGGTAGTGGGCGTCGCAGCGGTAGCAGACGACCACGTCCCGGACGATCAGGTACAGCAGGCCGTCGAACAGGGCCGAGCCAATGAGGATGCCCCAGGTCCACCATTGCTGATAGAAAAGTAGGTGACGGTGGACGCCAGGCAGGCCAGCGTCAGGATGGCGAGGCCGAGGCCGTGCGGGAAATCCTTCTTGCGGTACAACTCGGGGTCGCCGCAGACGGCGCAGGCCGTCAATGTCGGATCGGCGTTCTCCGGATTGAGACGCAGCGCCCGGTCGCACTTGGGACAGGACCACTCGGCCGGCAGCGGCGTTTCGAGCCGTGCGGCCTGCTCACACGCCGGGCAGGGAAACGGACGTTCACGCGATCTCTCACAGCGAAGGAACGCCGACCGGCCAGGAGTTGGCTCGGTCAGCTCCCCGAGAAAGCAGAAGATCACCACGACGTACAGGATGCCCGTCGCCGACTGCGTCGAACGGATGCGGGCCGTCTGCCAGGCCATCCACGTCAGGCCGAGGACGCCGGCGAAACCCACCGCCCACCGCACGAGCAGCAAGAGAATCCTCTCATTATCCAGATTACCTATCGACTCGCCCGGCGGTCCAGAACGATCAGCCCCGTCCACGGCCATGCGGCCGGCGACGGCGATCGCCAGCGCCCCGATCAGCACCAGCAGCGGCCGAAGCGACATCGACGGTGCAATCAGGTACGAGTGGCCCATGAGCATGGCGCTGAGGGCGCTGCCGAGCACGGCGGCGGAAGTGAGATCGGCCAGGGCCACGGCGACCGGCGACCGTGCCGCGCGGGGTCGGCCGCTTCGACGCAGACGAGGCGCCGGCCAGCGCGAGCAGCGGTCAGCACGATAAGGCTGCGTCCGCCCGGCGTCTTCTCCAGAAACCAGGCGACGGAGCCGGCCAGGGCGAAGCACCATGCCGGCGGCGAGCAGCGTCCACATCGGCCAGCCGCCGGCCGTGGGGGCGAACAGGGCGGCCAGACCGGTCAGGCCGAGCGCGGTGAGGAAGTGGACGCGGTAGAACCGCGGGTTGACGTCGGCCGGCGACAGCAGCAAGAGGCAGGCCGTCATGCCGGCGGCGAGGCGCAACGCAAAAACGGAGAGAGCGGACATGCAATGTCACCGGCCGCCGTAGATCAGCGCCATCAGCTCGCTGCGGGAGGAGGGGTTGTCGCGGAAGACGCCGCGCATGGCGCTGGTGGTGCAAACGCTGTCGGCCTTGCGGACGCCGCGGACGGTCATGCAGGTGTGCGTCGCTTCCAGGATGACGGCGGCGCCGCGCGGGTGAAGCTCCTCGACGAGCAGGTCGGCCACTTCCTCGGTGATGCGTTCCTGCACCTGCGGCCGCCGGGCCACCGTATCGACCAGCCGCGGCAGCTTGCTCAGGCCGACGATTTTGCCCTTGGGAAGGTAGGCGATGTGGGCCTTGCCGAAAAAGGGGAGCAAATGGTGCTCGCAGAGGGAGGCGAAGCGGATGTCCTTGACGAGGACCATTTCGTCGTATTTCTGGGTGAAGGTCTTGCGCAGCACTTCGCCGGGGTCGCGGCGGAGGCCGGCGAAGAGGTCGGCGTACATGCGGGCGACGCGGGCCGGGGTTTCTTGCAGGCCTTCGCGGTCGGGGTCTTCGCCGACGGCCAGGAGGATTTCGCGGACGGCCGCCTCGATGCGCTGGTGGTCCACGTGCCCTTCGGCGGGGCCGTTCTTGGCAGTCAGGGCCGGCCGGCGAGGATCGGGCGGCGGGATCGGTCATGCGCAAAGAAACTCCCGAAAGGGGGCGGGGCGGTAATGTCGGGATGCGTGTCTCTGCTGTGATTTGTAGGGACGGCGGGAGTCCGTCAAGCAAGGCGGCTGGCGCGTCCGCGGGCGCTAACGGCCTGCGCCTGCGAAGAAGGCGCCGCGGACGGCGCCACCATCTGCGCCGGCCGTCGCCCGTAGAATCGGCGTGTCATGAAAGTCCTCGTCCTCGCCGTCCGCGGCCTCCAGACGGCCTACGTCGGCTGTTACGGCAACCCCTGGATCGCAACGCCGGCCCTCGACGCCCTGGCGGCGGGAGGCGTCGTCTTCGACCGCCATTACTCCGACCTCGCCGACGCCGCCGGCGCCCGCCGGACCTGGCGCGACGGCCGGCATCATCTTCCCGACCCGTCTCGCCCCGAATCGCCGGACCGACGGACGCCCCGACCTGATCGAGCTGCTCCGGCAAGCGCGGCGTTGTCACTTGTCTCATTCTGGACGATAGCCGCCCGGCGGAATCCGGTTTCGAGGCCGGCTGGGACGAGGTGCATTGCGCCGTTTCGTTCGACGCGGTTTTGGAGGCCGCCTCCGCCGGCGCTGGATCGGCTGGCCGCCCGCGGCGACTGGCTGCTGTGGGTGGACCTGGCCGCGCTGATCCCGCCGTGGGACACGCCGGAGGAGTTCCTGGCGCCGTACTTCCAGGCGGAATCGGAGCGACGAGGAGAAGAGGAGGAAGAAGAAGAGGGACTGGAGCCGTTAACGCCGTTGAACGATCCGGCGGCCGGAGCAGTCGATGCCGACAGACGACGAGCTGTTCCTGCGGTTGCAAGACAGCTACGCCGGCGCCGTGACATGGCTGGATGATGGGGTCGGCCGGCTGCTGGAGCGGCTGGCCACCCTGGACGCGGGGGATGATACGCTGGTCGTGCTGACCGCCGACTGCGGGCTGGCGCTGGGGGAACACGGCCACGTCGGCCCGCAAAGTCCGCACACCCACGAGGAGGTGACGCACCTGCCGCTGATCCTATGTCTGCCGGGGACCGACGAGGCGGGGCGGCGCGTGGCGGCGCTGACGCAGGCGGCGGACCTGGCACCCACGCTGGCCGACGTGTTCGAGGCGGAATATGCCGTCGGCGCAGGGCCGGACGCTGCTGCCGCTGCTGTATGGCGAGGTGGAGGAGGTTCATCCTTACGTCTGTTCCGCGGCGCAGGTCGGGGACATGGTGGAATGGGGTTTACGGACCCTGGAATGGGCTTTTCTGCTGCCGGCGGAGGCGGGCGCGGCGGCGCGGCTGTACGTCAAGCCAGACGACCGTTGGGAAGTGAACGACATCGTGCAACATCATCAGGAACTGGCGGAGGGGCTGGAGCGGACGCTGCGCGGCTTCGTGGAGGCGACGCGCCGGCCGGGGCCGTTGGAGGCGCCGGCGTTGCCGACGTCGCCCGATCCGCCGGCGCGCTGACTTTTCCCTTTCTCCCGGCCCGCCAGCGCCATATATACTCCTTCACCACGTTGGCAATCGGACCCACCAATCATGAGGAGACGAGAGATGTCGATGTTCATCGGCGAGGCGCTGGTCGGCGAAGGCAATGAGATCGCTCACATCGATCTGTTGATCGGGTCGAAGGACGGCCCGGTGGGGACGGCGTTCGCCAACGCGCTGGCCGGGCAGTCGCGCGGGCACTCGAACCTGCTGGCCGTGCTGGCGCCGAACCTGATCTGTAAGCCGGCCACGGTGCTCATCACCAAGGTGACGATCCAGGGCGCCAAGCAGGCCGTGCAGATGTTCGGGCCGGCCCAGGCGGCCGTCGCCAAGGCCGTCGCCGACAGCGTCGCGGCCGGCGTCTTCACCAAGGCCCAGGCCGAGGAGTTCGTGATCGTCTGCGGCGTCTTCATCCACTGGGAGGCCGCCGACGACAACAAGATCTACCAGTTCAACTACGAGGCGACCAAGAAGGCGATCCAGTCCGCCATGAAGGGCGAGCCGAAGATCGACGAGATCCTCAAGCAAAAGGACACCGCCAAGCATCCATTTTCACCTAAATAATGTTGAGGGGCGATTTCAAAATCTCTCCAACCAGCCCCGAGCGCGAGCGAGGGGTTCGGCGCCGAACCCCTCGCTCGCGCTCGGGGCTGGTTGGTTGGGCAAACCGCTTCGATACGGACGCGAGCGCTGGTATGGACAAGCGCAAAATCCTGATCCAGCTCGACAGTGACGCCGACCCCAGCGTGTTCGACCGGGTCGTCGCCATCGACGCCGGCGCCGACGAGGTGTTCAGTTACGGCGGCGTCCGGCCGGAGGCGGTGCGCGAAAAGGTCCACGGCGCCATCTTCACGCGCGGGCCGAAGGACCTGGCCCGCACCGCCCTGTTCATCGGCGGCAGCGACGTGGCGGCCGGCGAACGGCTGTTGGCCGAGGCGCTGCGGCACATGATCCCGCAGTATGGGCTGCGCGTGTCGGTGCTGCTGGACTCCAACGGCGCCAACACGACGGCCGCAGCCGCCGTCCGCTCGGCGGCGCGGCACCTCGATCTGGCGCAGGCGCGGGCGCTGATCCTGGCCGGCACCGGACCCGTCGGCCAGCGCGTGGCCCTGCTGCTGGCGCGAGGGGGCGGAGGTCCGCCTCGCCTCGCGGCAGCGCGAACGGGCCTCCCTCGCGGTCATGGCAGTTCAGGCCAAGGTCCCAGCGCCCGTCTGGAACCGGCCGCCGTCGCCGGCCCGGACGACCTGCCGGCCGCGCTCGACGGGACGACGGTGGTGTTCGCCGCCGGCGCCGCCGGCGTCGTGCTGCTGCCGAAGGCCGACCGGATGGCGTGCCCGACGTTGCGCGTCGCCGTCGATCTCAACGCCGTGCCGCCGCTCGGCGTCGAGGGCGTCGAGGCCGGCGACAAGGGCCAGGAGCGCGACGGCGTCCTCGGTTACGGGGCGCTCGGCGTCGGCGATCTGAAGATGAAGGTGCATCGCGCCGCCGTCGCCCGCCTGTTCGAGCGCAACGATCAGGTGCTGGACGCGGAACAGGTCTACGCCCTGGCCAAGGCGTTCTGACGTATGCCTCCTCCCCTCCGCGTGGCCGGCTGCGACCCTGGCACCAGCAGCCTTGACATCATCATCCTGGAAGACGGCCAGGACGACGAGGAAAATCGCTTTTCCCCGCAAGAGTTGACCGCGGACCCATCCGCCCCCGTGCGGTGGCTGAAGGAGCGCGATCCGTTCGCCCTGATCGCCGGTCCTTCGGGGTACGGGCTGCCGCTCGTCCGCGCTCGGGATTGCACCGACCGCGACCTCGCCCTGATGACCTTGGTGCGGCCCGACGAGTGCGGCCAAGGCCAGGGCGTCGTCGGATTCGGCGGTCTATTAAGGGGGTTGTGCGCGTCGGACCTACCCATCGTTTTCCTGCCGGGCGTGATCCACTTGCCGACCGTGCCGGAACACCGGAAGTTCAACCGCATCGACCTCGGCACGCCGGACAAGCTGTGCGTGGCGGCGTTGGCCCTGGCTGCTCACGCAACCGACCTCGATGCGTATCGGGCCTGCGTCGTGGAGCTGGGGTCGGCGTTTACGGCCTGCGTGGTGATCGACGGCGGCCGCGTCGTGGACGGCCTGGGCGGCACGAGCGGGCCGTGCGGATGGGCCAGCGGCGGGGCGTGGGACGGCGAGTTGGCGTATCTGCTGTCGCCGCTGACGAAGGGCGACCTGTTCGCCGGCGGCGCCGCGGCCGCCGGGGAGGCCACGGCCGGTCGTCAGGCGTTCCGCGAGGGGTTGCTGAAAGCGGTCGCCGGCCTTCGGGCCGTCACGCCGTTCGACGAGATCGTGCTGTCCGGGCGGCTGCGCCAGACGGAGCCGGAACTGGTGGATGAGATCGCGCTGGATCTGGCCCGCCTGGGCCGCATCACCCGCCTGCACTCCATGCCCGGCGCATGGGTGAAGGAGGCGGCGCAGGGCGCGGCCGTCCTCGCCGACGGCCTGGCCGGGGGCCGGTACGCCCCGCTGGTCGAGCGGCTGCGATTGCGAGAGGCGGCGGGTACGGTGCTGGATTGGCTGCACCATCCAAGGGCGGCGGATGTTCGCGCCCTCTTTACTCCTTGATCGTCTCGCGTACTCGCTCTTCCACCACTTCTAGCAGTAGCGGATGCCGACCGAGCGGTTCGGCCAGCCGGAACTCGACGCCGGGGAACCGCGCCGCCAGCCGGTCGCGCGCCGCGGTCAGGTCGCGGCGCACGTGGACGCCCGCCGACAGGAAATACGGGACCAGTACGACTCGGCCGGCGCCGCGCCGCGCACCGCGCCCCGGCCTCGTCGATGTCCGGCTCGGCCAACTCCAGGAACGCCGCCTCGACCACGGCATGGCCGCGCCGCCGCAGGCCATCGGCGACGTGGTGCAGATCGGTGTTGGCCTCCGGCTGGCGGCTGCCGTGCGCGATCAGGAGCAGTGCGGTTTCCACGACGAATGATCTCCGCTTGTTCGACCCGCGACGCGCCTGGCCCTTCGGCGCTCCGAACCGGCTGGTAAGAACCCGACCCTTCCATCCTACACGCTTGCTCTTGCGCGACGGCTTGCTATTAATAGTCGGGTGGTTTTCTTCCGTAGTCGGTTCGTCCTTGCCGTTCGTGGACGCCGATCCTGATTCCCCTCTTCGCTTGTTCGTGGGAGACCCGATGGCCACCGAGCAACTGGCAGGCGACCCGACCGTCCGGGCCAGCCGGACGTTCCTCGAACGTCTGATGGGTGACTATCATCCGCGCGACTTCGCCTTCCGTTTCTGGGACGGCAGCACATGGGAGGCCGAGCCGGGACAGGAAACCCACTTCACCCTCGTTCTGCAACACCCCGGCGCCCTGCGTCAGATGTTCTGGCCGCCCGACGGCGTCGCCTTCGCCGAAGCCTACGTCTACAACGATTTCGACGTGGAGGGCGACATCTACGCCTTCTTCCGTTTCGTCCAACATCTCATTCGCCGCAAATGGACCGTCTGGGGGCGGCTGCGTCAGGCCATGCAGCTATTCTCCCTGCCGTCCGTCCACCGCCCGCGCACCGGCGGCCACGCCCCGATCCAACTCAAGGGCCGTAAGCACTCCCTGGAGCGCGACCGCCAGGTGATTGGCTACCACTACGACCTGTCCAACGACTTCTTCGGCCTGTGGCTCGACCGCAACCTGCTCTACACCTGCGCCTACTTCTCCAACCCGGACGAAGACCTGGAGACGGCCCAGGAGCGCAAGATGGACTACGTCTGTCGCAAGCTGCGGCTGCGGGCCGGCGAGCGACTCCTCGACATCGGCTGCGGCTGGGCGCGCTGATCCAGTACGCCGCCCAGCATTACGGCGTCGAAGCGCTGGGCGTCACTCTCAGCCGCCGCCAGGTCGAGCTGGCCAACGAGCGCATCCGCCAGGCCGGTCTGGAAGGCCGTTGCCGCGTCGAGTACCGCGACTATCGTGAGATGGACGGCGCGGAGACCTACGACAAAATCGCTTGCGTCGGCATGTTGGAGCACCTCGGCCAGTCGATGATGCCGATCTTCTTCCAGGGGGCGTGGCAGCTGCTGCGTCCCGGCGGCGTCTTCCTCAACCACGGCCTGACTTTGCGCGGGAACACGCCGTACCCGCGCTGGACGAAGTTCGCCCGGCGCTACGTCTTCCCGGACGGCGAATTGCGGCCGGTGAGCGTGACGCTGACGGCGGCGGAGGGAGTCGGCTTCGAGGTCCGCGACGTGGAAAGTCTGCGCGACCACTATACGCTCACGCTGGGCCACTGGGTCAGCCGGCTGGAGGCCCGCCGCGAGGAAGTGATCAAGACCACCAGCGAGGAAACCTATCGCGTCTTCCGCCTCTACCTGGCGGGGCGCGCCAGGGGATGAAAAACGGCGTTTACAACATCCACCAGAGCTTGCTGGCCAAGCCGAAAGACGGCGCGGCGGGGCTGCCGCTGGTGCGGTCGGACTGGTACGCCTGAACGCGCGGCCGGAGGCGGCAGACGAGGACCGGCAAGGACGGAGAGCTTCATGGCGGACGCATTACCCGGCGGCCCCGAGCTGGAGGCCGCCATCTGGCGGCTCTACCGCGATTTCTTCGACATGGCCGAGCGCAGACGACGCTGGTCGATCCGCGACGACATCCCGTGGGACCAGTGCAACCCGCGCCTCGACCCGGCCCTCGCCGACGTGGTGGAGTCGTTCTGCGCCGTCGAGCTGTATCTGCCCGACTACTCCGCGAAGATCCTGCCGGTCGTCCGTTCCAGCAAGGGGCGGGCGTGGTTCTACGCCAACTGGGGCTACGAGGAGTCCAAGCACTCCCTGGTCCTGAGCGACTGGCTCCTGAAATCCGGCAGTCGAACCGACGAGCAGATGGCCGACCTGGAGGCGCGGCTGTTCCAGCATGAATGGAACTTGCCGCACGACAGCGCCTTGGGAATGCTGGTCTACGCCATGGTTCAGGAGCGAGCGACGGCGCTGAACTACCGCAATCTGCGCCGCCGCGCCCAGGAGCGCGGCGGCGACCCGGCCCTCGAAAAGCTGTTGATGCTTCTCTCGGTGGATGAGCAGTCCCATTACGGGTTTTTCCGCGATATTGTGGCGCTTTATCTCAAGTGCGCCCCCGAAGAAACGCTGGCGCAAATGCGGCGGGTGATGAACAACTTCGCCATGCCGGCCATCGACGACATGGCGGACGGCCGCCGCCGCGTGGCGCGGATCAAGGAGCTGGACATTTTTAGCGAAGACGCCTATTACCGGGAGGTGTATCTGCCCGTGCTGGCCGAGCTGGGGGTGCAGCGGGCGGAGATGCGCAATCGTCTCCCGCGGCGGAAATCGACGGACGAACCGGCGCCGAGTCGGGTTCCGTGAATCCTTCCCCGATCGTGGGGCGGCCGCTCCACGGGCGCCGGTTTGCAAGGGCGCCCGCGGAGCGGCCGCCCCACGCTCACGACACGCCGATGGCGACGCCGGTGGCGAAGACCAGCGCCCCGCCGACGACCACCTGGAGGACGGCCTGCCACAGCGGCGTGTCCATGAAGCGGTTACGGATCCACGCGATCACCAGCAGCTCGACGCCTACCACGCTGGCGGCGACCCAGAGCGCGAGAGTGAAATACGCTTCCGGAATGAGGAACGGCAGGGTATGCCCCAGCCCGCCGAGGGCGGTCATCAGCCCGCACACGACGCCTCGAATCAGCGGCCGGCCGCGGCCCGTCAGGCTGCCGTCGTCGGACAGTGCCTCGGCGAATCCCATGCTGATCCCGGCCCCGAGGCTGGCCGCCAGGCCGACGAGGAAGGTTTGCCAGGTGGACCGGGTGGCGAACGCGGCCGCGAAGATCGGCGCCAGCGTCGAGACCGAGCCGTCCATCAACCCCGCCAATCCCGGCTGCACCACCTGCAAGACGAACAGCCGTCGTCGCGCCGCCGCCTCTTCTTCCTCGTGCGGCTCGGCCGCCTTCTCCAGCTCCTCGGCCATGCGCTCGTGCTTCCGCTCCTCTTCCGCCAGATCGCCCAGCAGCTGGCGAACGCCGACGTCGTTCGTCCGGCGGATGGCCGCTTCGTAGAAGCGCCGCGTCTCCACCTCCATCGACTCGGCCTGTTTACGCACCGCATCCAGGCCCAGCGGCCGCGTCAGCCAGACCGGCTGCCTCCGCACGAATCCTTTAACGTCCTGGCGCCGGATCAACGGGATGTGATCGCCGAACCTCTTCTGATACAGATCCAGCAGCCGGTGGCGGTGGCCGTCCTCCTCCGCGCGCATCTGGCGGAACTGCTCTGCGTGGGACGGATAACTTTCCTTTAATCCCTCCGCAAAGTCGG
The DNA here is from genome assembly GCA_963771935.1 of uncultured Planctomycetaceae bacterium. Lineage (GTDB taxonomy): Bacteria > Planctomycetota > Planctomycetia > Gemmatales > Gemmataceae > UBA4732. The sequence continues at coordinate 2,196,874 of CAVYVK010000011.1, forward strand.
CATAGACGCGGGCGTCTTCTTCCTCCAGCGAGATCGCCAGGGCCAGCACTTCCTGCTCGCTGAGACTCTTGAACGATCGCATGACGTTGTGGTCCTTTCGCTCGGCCGGACGCCAAGGAAGCCCGTCGGAGCCGCGCCGGACTCCGAAGGCGCCCGAAGGCGACGGGGTAAAGCTACGGATCGACCTATTCCCTTCAAGACAGCGGGGGCGGGACGGGACGCAGAGATGGGTGAGAGCCGGCGGCGGGTCACGAGCGCTGCTTGCGGGCTTTTTCCAGCCGCTTGACGAACGCCGCATGGGCCGGGGCGGACAGTCCCTGTTGCACGGCCGCGATGAGCCTTGGGCCGTCGCGCTCAAGCAGGGCCGGCACGTCGATCCACAGGCCGGGGAAGACGCGGGAGCGCGCGACGCCCCGGCGATCGGGCCGGATGGGGCGGCCGGATGGGAAATGGAACCAATGCAGCTCGCGCTCCTCGACGCACAGCACCTGATACTCCAACACGCCGGCTTGTTCGTAATCCTGGCGCTTCTGGTTCATGTCGATGGCACGCGAGCTGTGGGCGATCTCGGCCAGCAGTTCGGGAGGCCCTGGCAATACTCGTCTTCGGTCACGCCCGACCGACCGCCGTACTCCGTCAGGATGCGCAGCAGGAGATCGGGTTGCGGCTCGCTCTCCTCGCCCAAGATGACCGTGGCGTTGTCCGCGACTTCAACGCCCGGCGTCGCGCTCTTATACAGGGCGAGCGCCAGGCTCAACATCGGTTGATACCGCCCATGCGGCATACGGAGCGGCGAGGCCATGTAAACGATCCCTCCGATCAGCTCGAACTTCACGTCCTTGGGATAGGTTTCGTAGCGCCGGTGGAATTCGGGCTGTTTCATGCGGTCGCCGTTGCAAAGGAGAAGCTGGCCGTTTTCAGACGGCGAGACGACGGAGCGGTGCGGAGAAATCGTACTCATGTGCTGTCTCCTCTTCCCGGAATTGTATCCGCAACCGAGGCGCGTAAAACAGCCCGGATGGATCGTCAATCCAACCGTCCGCACGCCGCCTCGACCGACTCGAGCAGCGTCCCGATGCGAATGAGCCGTTCGACCGCCTCCAGGTCGCGGTGCAAGGTGCGGTCGCGGCCCAACGGCCGGACGTGCTCGCGCACACACTGATACGCCGCCTCGACGCCCTTGCCGGGTCTGAGCGGCAAATGAAACTCCAGCCCCTGGGCGGCGCACAGCACCTCGCAGGCCAGCACGCGCGTGGCGTTGGCCACGACGGTCCGGCATTTGCGAGCCGCCAAGGTGGACATGGAGACGTGGTCCTCGCGGTTGGCGGAGGTCGGAATGGAATCGACGCCGGCGGGGAACGCCGCTGCCTTGTTCTCGGAGACGAGGGCGGCCGCCAAGACCTGCACCAGCATGGCACCGGAGTTGAGACCGGGATGCGGCGTCAGGAAGCCGGGCAGGCCGCTCAGGTCGGGGTTGACCAGGTTCTCGACGCGCCGCTCGCTGATGCTGCTCAGATCGGCCAGGGAGGCGCAAACGAAGTCGGCGGCCACGGCGATCGGCTGGCCGTGGAAATTCCCCCCCGATAAAACCTCTCCCGTATCCGTGAAGACCAACGGGTTGTCGGTGGCGCCGTTCATCTCGCGCTCGACGACGGCGGCGGCGTGATCCAGCGCATCGCGGTGGGCGCCGTGGACCTGCGGCATGCAGCGGAGGCTGTAGGCGTCCTGGACTTTGCCGCAGTCGGCGTGCGAAACCATGATCGCGCTGTCGGCCAGCAGATGCCGCAGGTTGGCGGCGCACGCGGCCTGTCCCGGATGCGGCCGCACGGCCTGGATGCGCGGGTCGAAGGGCCTGCGAACTCTTCGTCGCCTCGACGGTCATGGCACCGGCCACGTCGGCGACGCGGAGCAGCTGGCGGGCGCGGACCAGGGCGTCGGCCAGGAGGGCGGTGCTGATCTGCGTGCCGTTGATGAGCGACAGCCCTTCCTTGGCCTGGAGCTGGTACGGCTTGAGGTGGACGCGGCGGAGGGCGGCGCGTCCGCTCATCGGCCGCGGCCGGCGACCGGCGTGCGGGTCGGCGTCGGCGCCGGGCCGCGCGACGAAGGCATGGCCCTCGCCGACGACGACGAGGGCGAGGTGGGCCAGCGGCGCGAGGTCGCCGCTGGCGCCGACGCTGCCCTGCTCCGGGATGGCCGGGAGCGACGCCGCGGTTGTACATCTCGATGAGCGCGTCGATTAGCTCGACGGTCACTCCCGAATATCCCTTGGCCAGCGCCTGGATGCGCAGGGCGAGGGCCAGGCGGCTGACGCCGACGCCGAGGAGAGGCCCGACGCCGACGGCATGGCTGCGGAGGAGGTTTTCCTGGAGGGCCAGCACGTCGTTCGGGGCGATGCGCTGGTTGGCGAGCTTGCCGAAGCCGGTGTTGACGCCGTAGAGGGTTTCGCCGCGTTCGAGGAGATCGACGACGCAGCGGCGGGCCTGCTCGACGCGGCGGCGCGCGGCAGGCGCGAGACTGAGCCGCTCGGCGCGGCCGTGCAGGACGGCGTCGGCGTCGGCGAGGGTGAGGTCGTCGCCGGTGAGCGCGAGGACGGCGGAGTTTCGGACGGCGCGGGTCATGGGGACATGATAGCAGGCGGCGCCGGTGCGACGGAGGCTAGCGTCTCAGGCGGCCCCCACGGCAGCGTAGACCTTGCCTTTCTGCGTCAACCAGGCGACGTCTCCCTGCTCGGCACGCTCCTTGATTTCCCGGAGGAGCTGTACCGTTTCGGCCTCGTAGCACGGCTCGCTTGGGTCATCGACCGGGATGACCATCTCGACCTCAACAGCAACCACATACTTCTCGCTCTGAATCAACCGCGTCCGCTTGACGCGCTGTCCGGGAATACGCATGGATTAGCCCCTGTCGAAGAAGTGAACGGTTACCAGCTTGGCGACGCCGCTCCGGCGCAGATGAGACCACACGGCCTTGACCTCCGTGCCGTCCGGCAAGCACTCGCGCACCTCGACGGCTGGGTTGGGCTGAGCGTCGGGCCGTTCGGCGATCAGGACGCCGTCCTCGATCGCCGCGACCACCTGCCATTCCATGATACCGCGCTCCTCCAACCGCTCGGAAGCATGTCGCCCCACGACATACTTTTCCTCAGCGACGAGTTGTCGGATCGTGTTGAATAGCTGCCCCATCCACTTGCTCCTTGTAAGATGGGAAATCGCTCCGCCGAAAATAAACTCACTCGCGGGGTCGGTCTGCTGCACCACGGTGTTCGGCTTCTCATCACCGAATCTTTCTCTTTCGCACTGCCTCGCGCAAAAACTCGTAAACGGCTTGGCCCACACTTCCCGTCCCTTCACTATGTCTACGCTGCTTCGCCCGATCCACGGCGTTGAGCCACATCCATCCACGTACCGTGGGATCAGCCCCCGATTCGACGAGGAGCCGCGCCATTCGTAGGGAGCAAGTGTCTGCCGCATCACACAGCGGCGTATTGCCGATGACCCGCTCGTCGTGGGCATTGACGTCCGCCCCGTGGCGTAAGAGGTACTCTACGACGGCGAAGTGTTCTCCTCGTACTGCGAGGTGCAAGGGAGTCAGGCCCAACTCATTGAAAGCGTTGACCGGGAAGCTACGGCCGAGGAGAATCCTGTACCGCAGGCAAGTCGCCCGCTTCTGCGGCGTCGTGAAGCCGCTCGCGCTCAAACCGGGCCTCCAAGTCATCCATAGACTCCTCCCCATGCTGAAAAAGTGATTATGCAGAAGCCCGCGGCGTCCGCAAGGGATTTCGCCGAATCCCTTGCGGACGCCGCGGGCTGGTAAGGAGCGCCGCAGCCGATTTCAGAGATCGTTACGCCAGCAACTCCTTGACTCCCTTGGCCGGCCCCAGGCCGATCAGGCGCTCGCATTCCGGGCGATGCGGCGCAAGCCCGATAGGGTGTGCGTGAGGACCGCGCCCACGCCGCCGGGGGGAGGCGGGACGGCCCGCTGCACGGCGACCCCGCACAGGCCGTCCGTCACGCACCGGCACACGCGGAGCACCAGCCAGAGGTGCCACGCGAAGCACACCAGCCAGGCGCTGACCAACCAGGGCAGCGCGTCCCCCTTGAGCGTCAGCCCGCGCACGAAGAAGTACGCGCCTAGCGAGACCCCGATCATCACCGCCATGAACCACAGGTTGAAGTCCACGGCCCGCGCGGCGGCGGTCGTTGAAGCATTCGGCCACGTTGCGCAGAAACCGGCTGAACACCAGGGAGCCGGCGACGCCCAGCAAGACGCTGCCGACCTGCATCAGATTGCCGACGCTCCAGACGTCGAGTTCCTCTAGCCCCGCCCAGCCCTGCTGCAGCGCCGCGTAGGTCTTGCCGCCGTCCAGCCAGGCGCCGATCCCGTTCAGGATGGAGCCGACGATCAGGCAGTGGAAGCAGATGTACATCAATTCCTTGGCGTTGTGCCGCTGCGGGGCGTACATCAGGCAGCGCCACTGTCCGGACAGCACCAGGCCGTAGCTGCAGACCGCCGTCAAGACGAGCGCCAACGCCGCCAGATGCGGGAAGGGGTTGCGGCCGCTCGGGCTGTCGCCCGCCGCGGGTCCGGAGAGGGCCAACCAGATCAGCGCCCCGCCCACCGCGCTGCCCAGCAGCAGCACGCAGTAGCCGCCGGCTACCAGCTGGAGGCCGGCGCCGATCTGCTGCCAGCCGGATCCCCCGTTGTACTGCAGGGGTTGGTCGTTGACGTCTTGCAGGAAACGGGCCGAATGGAAACTCATGGGTGTAACCCTCCCGTAAGGGGCGACCGCGGATGGGAGCGAAAGAATGAAACGGACGGGAGGCGCGACGGTGCGCGGGCGAACGGGTCGGTAGGGGAGGGCGGCCGACGAGACGGGTTGGAGGTCGGCCGCGCGGGAACCGCTTTAGTGTAGGATATGGTTCAGCCGCTGTCAAACCGCAGGGGGCGGCGGGTAGCGCCCTCATCTCGTGGTGCAGGCGGCTCGCCTGCGGGACAACTTGCCGCCGCAGACGCTGTCGGCGCTGACGATGATCTGCCGGTCAGGGAACCACTCGGCGAACAGGCGGAGCAGTTCGACCAGCCGTTGGGGTCGAGTGCGGTGGTTGGGATCGGTCGGCCGCCGGGCGGCCTTGGGGCGTCCCTGGGCCAGTCCCTGGCGGTTCTTGCAGAGGCGGAAGCCGACGGGCCAGGCGAAGACCTGGGTCGGGGCCGAGGCGGGCCTGGCCGGAGCAGGAAGAGGACGACCCAATCGTGCCCCCCGCGGAAGACTTTCAAGGCCTTGCTGGACATCAAGGGGTCGTGGTGCATCCCCGCGCCGAAAAGAGTCAGGCCGCGTTTGCGACACAGCGTGTCGTCGCGGCCCAGCAGGATCGGCCCGGTGGGGGCGAAGGGGGCGACGAGGGCTCGCGCCAGGACCATGCCGAGGGCGTCGAGGGACCAGGCGGCGTGGCTGCAGAAGCGGTGGAAGCGACACCCGTGTCCTGGGCCGACGCGGCCGGCGGAGAAGAGGCACTTGAGGATGAAGTGTCGGCGGCCGGACAGCGCCCAGCCGGTGACCAGTTCGACGAAGGTCCGGAAAGGGGGCGGGGTGAAAACGGCGTGGAAGTCATGCAGCAGGAGAAGGAAGGGGGGGTAAGATCCACGGGTCGGCTTCCTGGCATCGGGGTCGCTTGGTCGGTGACAATTCCAAGCTACCAAAACCGCGCACGGAAGCCGACGCTTTACCCCCTCATGAACTCTGCTGAAATCTGCGAAACTCGAACTAAGCCATCGTCTGCTGCATGGCTGGCTTCTTTTTGGGCCTGTGGGTCACTCATGACGTACTCGGCGTCGAGTCGTTTTGGATTGGCCTAGCAGGTACATTCACGGGCGAGTTCGCTGGCGGCGTTCTGTTCTTGATTCTTGCCACTCCTGTCATGATTCATTTCATGCGGCCGCGGTATCGTAGATCGCGGGAAATCGCCGACGGAGAGGCAAGCCGAGCAACGCAATACTAGGACAGTACCCGAATTCTCGACCTACCGGAAGTTGAAACTCCTCAACCTGGTGTATCTACAGGCCGTCCGCATGGCCCACGCCTGGCAACGCTGGAAGAGAAAAGACCCGCACAACCGGGTGAGCCGCCGTCGCATTCGCAGCGAGAACGGCCGCACCATCGGGTACGACCGGCCGACCCCCCTTGCGGAGCCGCCCCTCTGCACCGTCTTTTCCCGCAAGGCCCAGGAGAAGCGATTTGTGGACAAGAAAGGTATTTGCTTCAAGGACGGCTTTCTGGACGATGCGCTGGTGACGGACGAGCCTTGGATTGCCAAGGACTACGCAGCGGCCAGAACGCCCGTGCCCCAGGCGGCGGACGTGCGCCCCCTTCACCACACGGTTGGAGAAATCGACGCCCTGTACGAGAAAGCACGAGCCTGGGTTGAGGAGCAAGACATAGGCTAAGGTGAGCCGGCTCCCGTAGTTCAGTGGCAGAACAGGTTTCTCTAAAAAACCGTGTCGGGGGTTCGATTCCCTCCGGGAGCAGTCTCACTATTTTCCGGGGCCATCCAGAAGCGGGATTGGCCGGTGCTGATTGGCCGGTGCTGACGATGGCCGGGCCGGACCCGGTACTGATCTCTTGACACCCGCTTGCACGGCTTCGGCAGGGTGATTAGCCTGGGTGCGCCTCATGGGGTAGCCTCGAACGGGTACTCCATCTGCTTGGCCGTCTTCTCGGCGACCTCCTGGCCCAGCAGCCTGCCGACGACGTGCAGGCTCATGTCGATCCCGCCGGCTATCCCCGCCGAGCAGACCACCCGCCCGTTGTCCACGAAGCGGCGGTCGGCGTGAACCGTCGTCTTCGGGGCCGTCTGACGCAACAGGTCGATGGCCCCGTGGTGCGTGGTCGCCTCCGGGCCGTCGAGCAGCCCGGCCTTAGCCAGCAGCAGCGCCCCGGTGCAGACCGACAAGACCAGTTCCGCCTCCGAGGACGCCTGCCTGAGCCAGTCGATCAGCGCCAGGTTGTGCATCTCCTTGCGGGTGCCCTGACCACCGGGGACCAGGAGCAGATCGGGCTGCGGGCAGTCGGCGAGCCGGTGGTGTGGGTTGACGCTGAGGCCACCACGGGCCACGACCGGGCCGGCGTTCTCGGCCACGGTCAGGACGCTGAAGGCGGGCGGGTCTGTGAAGCGGTTGACAACGGAGAAGCCCTCGAACGGCCCGCAGAAGTCCAGCACTTCCACGTCGTCGAAGATCAAGATGGCGAGGGTGCGGGTGTGCATGGATTTTCAGGGGACAAGTACGGTGCCGTCATCGGCCAGCGAAAAATGCGGATTCCAGCAGACCTCCCACAAGTGACCGTCCGGGTCGGCGAAATAACCGCTGTGCCCGCCCCAAAAGACATCCTGAGCGGGCTTGACGATCTTCCCGCCCGATGCTGCGGCCAGCGCCAGAACCTCGTTGACCTCCTTCCGCTCCCTCACGTTATGGGCCAGGGTCACGCCCCGGAATCCGTGCCCTTCGCCCGACACCTGGGCGTCTTCCGCCAGCTTGTCCCAGGGATACAAGGCAAGCACGGTTCCGCCGGTTTTGAAAAAGGCGATGCCCTCATTGCTGGCCGAGGACGGCAAAAACCGCAGACCATCCCGGTAGAATATCACCGAACGTGGCAAGTCTCGGACGCCCAGGGCGATCATGCTGATGCGGGATTCCAAGGATCACCTGCCGTTTCTGATGACATCCGACAAGACGCCTTCCATCACATCCTCGTCAAGAAATCCGCAGGAACAGCGTCGGTGAGCCACACGCCGTTCACGGACACGAAGAACTTGAAGCCGTGGCGGTGCATCTTCCCGGCGTCCACCTGGAGAATGACCGGCTTGCCACGCCTCGCTCCCACCTTGCGAGCCGTCTCCGTATCCTTGGACAGATGAACGTGGCGCCGCTTGCCTTTCTTCAAGCCCTCAGCCATGATCGGGGCGAGGAATCGCTCCACGGTGCCGTGGTACAAGACATCGGGCGGCTGTTTCTCTTCGAGTTGAAGGTCTACCTCGACGCTGTGCCCCTGATTTGCTCGAATGAGATCGCCGGTGTCATCAAAGGAGAATCGCTTCTTGTCGTTGGTTTCGACGCACTCAATCAGGTCATCGTAGCTGATCGGGAATCCGGCCCGTTCGCTTGCGGCCAGCAGGCTGTCCACCGACGCCCATCCTCCAGGCTGGAGCGTTAAGCCCAAGGCGTCCGGGGCATGGCGAAGATGCTTTGCCAGGAACTTGCTGACCGTCACCAAGTTGCGATCCATCGTTTTCTCCTGATCGAGTGTCTTCCACGAATGGAAGAAGCCCGTAGCGGCTCAACACCACTACGGGCTGTTTTCGCTGCCGTCCTTGCGTGCGTCAATCCAGGAAGGCCACGTTTTTCATTGCCTTCGACTGACCCTCGGTGTTCATGACGACCCGGCGCCAGCCGTGCAATGTGATTGTCGCATGGTCTGCGTGACGGACTCGGCCCTTGACGTAGACGCCGGGATTGCGCCGCATGGTGCGCCAGCCCCAGCCCTTCGCCTTCGGGCTACCCGCCAGGATGCCCTTGTACTGCGCCTCGGTGACGCCGTTGGGGTGCTTCGAGCAGACGTAGACCGTCTCGCTGCCCGTGCGGTAGCAGAGTTCGGCCCAATGCGGCTTGCCGCCGTTGCCCCGCCGCAGTGGCTCGTTGGGCAGGACCAGCTTCTCGTCCACGACGAAGCCAGGAACCGGCAGGAAGAACCACTCGCCCTGGCGGACGAAGGCAGCGTTCTTGCGGCGGCTGCGGGCCTTGGCCCGCAGCCCACGGCGAGCCTGGGCGGTGCGGACCTCGGCAGGCTTCAGCGCCTCCTTGGCCTGGCGGACGGTGCCGACAGGGGCGGATTCGGGGATGCCGGCGACGAACCAGTGGCGCTCGTCGTGGCCGCAGAGGAACTTGCTCTTGTCCTTGCCCTCCCGGACCAGGAGCAGCAGGTGGCGTGCGGCGGGTTGAACGTCGAGGACGGCGATCTCGGCCTCGGCCCCCGGCTGGCGGACGATCTCGAAGAACTCACCCTTGCGGTCGGCCTGCACGTCGAGGGTGACAACCCCCAGCGTGCGGCGGCGACGGGCGGGGTGGTCGGCGACCTTCAGCCGAGCGCCGATGCGGGCAAACTTGGTGTCGAGCAGGTTCGTGTCCATGAAGGGGAGGACACGCAAGACAACGGCGGGTTCGCAAAGAACGGCACAAAAAAATGTGGGGATGCATCGCTCCACCCCCACGGGTTGCTACTCGACGACCGCAGTGGTGCGACACGAAAACGGCGTGGCGGGTTCGCCGTCCCCTCAAGCAACGGCCCATTGAGCGATCTCGCCAGCGATGTTCCGGCGGGCGGAGTCTTCCAGCCCGCTCAAGAAATGAAAAATCTTCGGCCTGCTCAAGAAGGTCTCCAGGACTCGCCGCCGGCCCAGGCGGTAGTCCGCTTCCGGCACCCAGGCATACTCCTGGCGAATCTTCTCGCTGTAAGCCCGGTAAGCGGGTGCGTTCGCCCCCAGAATGGCGAGGTCGGCGTCGAGCAGCACCTGGGCATCGGGGGCGTCGTCCCCGGCGTCATGCGTCTTCGTCTTGCGAATCAGGGAAGCAACGAGACGACCTTCCGGGATCGACAGCTGCTCGCACAGCCGATCGGCGTAATCGGCGCTGCGTTCCTCGTTGTCCGAAGCCCTGCTGTCGTAGATCACGTCATGCAACCAGGTCGCCAGCTTGACGGCGTTCGGGTTTCGAGCATACGAGCCGAGACTCTCCACGGCTTCCAGCACGCTTTGGACGTGATCGAGCGTGTGGTAGAAGCGGCCCGGCCCGGCGTAGTGTTCACGGACCTCCTCGAACGTCCGGTCGGCCAGGGACGGGGCCACGCCCCAGGCCCGGAGAAGATAATGCCATGCTCGGCGCAGCACGTCGTTCATGACGAACCATTCCCCGAACCTGTTTCCGGCCCTCGTGTCATCGCCAGGCGTCCTCGCCCGTTCATTCTACCCTGGAAAGGCGGTGGATCATGGGCCGGCAAGACCTCGAACGCCTGACCTTTTTTTCGAGACGATGAGCAAACGCCGCAAGGGGTTCACGTCCGAGACGCAGGTGAAGCGTGGCGTGCGGGTCGTCCACGGCGACAAGGAACTGACCGAGAAGCTGGGCCGGAACGACCTCTGCCCGTGCGGATCGGGCAAACGCTTCCGCCGCTGCTGCCTGAAGTCCGGCTGCTTTTGACGGCGTGAATCGGAACCACTACTTTCAGGGAACGGTGAGCCGGTTTGCCCTGAGAAGAGAGAGTGGCAGAGTTTTCCTGTCCATTCCCACCAGCGCAACAAAGCCGCCCCCGGAGTCTCATCCGGGGGCGTTTGCATGAATGGCACGGCTGGCAGGCGGCAAAGCAAATCGGGAAGAGATGAATCTTGCACCTTGCGGGTTGCCTCTTGAACCAATGAACTGTGCGTCTTGACACTCAGGATCGGCAAGAAGTTTCACCTTAACAGGGTGGGTTTAGGTTCCTCCGTCTTCACCCTACGCACGAGCCAGCCGTGTGGCTCAAGAGGCCAGTTCGAGGATGCGACCGTCAACCTCGATCTTGTGGTCGTGGTTGAACTGGTCGAGCCGGTCCTGCAACTGGTCGATCTCCTTCTCCAACCCGGCCGCCATGCCGTCCACGTCGGCCTTCTTCAAGGCGGCGACGTAGCTGACCTCCGTGGTGTTCGGGTAGACGGCGGGCTGCGGGCCGTACCGGGTGTTGACACCGGCGAGGAATTGCGCCGTGGCCTTCTTCTCGGCCAGGTCGTAGATGTCCCGCTGCGCCTCCCGGTTGGCGTCGTTGATCGCCGTCTTGAGGCCCACCAACGCCCCGACCAGTTCCGCACGGGTCTTCACCAGGGCCGGGACGTTGACCTGATCGGCCTGGCCGGCCGGGACGCTGTTGAACGCCTGGATGTCGCCCTGGACCTTCGCCAGCCGACCGGCCAGCCGGTTCTTGAGCTTGAGCGCCTTGCCGAGCGTGATTTCCGCCATCGTCGCCTCCTCTCTGCTCAATGCGATACCTTCACAGACCCCTTGGGAGCCGGTGAGGTTCGCAGCCCATTGCGGGAACAAGGGAGGTTCGTGGCCTTGGCCTCGCAGCGGGATTTCTTGGCCGGCAAGAAGGATTCCCAAAGAACCAGTCCATCAAGGACCAGTTGCGGAACCAATGGCCTTTTATAGAATGCCGCATGTCGCTGAAACTCAGAATCTGTTCCAGAAGTCCCGAAATTGCTTAGTTTTTGCGGGTTTCCCACGGCGAAACCAGGCTTCTGGAACAGATTCTCAGTCATGATGTACTTGAAATGGAGGGAAAATGGCGAAGCGAAAGCAAACCACAGACGCCGCCACGGAGCAAGACAACGGCCAGCCGGAAGGCGAAACCGTCAGCGGCTACTTCCGACAGGTGTTTAAGGAGAACCCGAAGTGGCTCGAAACCCGGAGCAACGACGAGGTACTGGCCCGCTGGCTCAAGGATCATCCAGATGAAAAGGAAGTTCCCAAGCGGGTCAAGCAGAACCTCTCCAACGTGAAAAGCCTCCTACGCCAAGCCGAGCGCAAGAAATCCGGCGGATCGAAGAAGCATAGCCAGTCAGCCGAGCCGACCGCCGCCCTCGCTGCCGCCCCTCGTAAGGGCGTGCGTGGCCTTGAGTCGCTGGAAGAACAAATCGACGAGTGCTTGACCCTCGCCAAGAACCTCGACCGGGAAGGTCTGTCCAGCATCATCAACCTTCTGAGAGGCTGTTTGGAAAGCCCGGTCAGCTGTAAGACAGCTGCATGAGCCTCAAACCGTATCCCAGCGACCTGACGGACGCCCAATGGCAATTGATCGAGCCGCTCCTGCCAGCGGCTCGGCCCGGCGGCCGGCCGCGCAAGCACGACCTTCGAGCCGTCGTCCACGCCCTCTTTTACCTCAACCGGGAGGGCTGCACCTGGCGGCGCTGCCCCACGACTTCCCCCCCCTGGCGCACCGTCTACGACTCCTTCGCCGCCTGGAAGGCCGATGGCGCCTGGGAGGCGGTCAACGGGGCCCTGCGGCGCAAGCTGCGGGTGGCGTCGGGCCGGCCGCACACGCCGACCACCGCGAGCATCGATAGCCAGACGGTCAAGGCCACCGAGGCGGCGACCGCCGCGGCTACGACGGCGCCAAGAAGATCACCGGCCGCAAGCGGCACATCGTGGTGGACAGCCTGGGCCTGCTGCTGGCCGTGCTGGTCACGACGGCCGCGGTCCCCGACGCGGTCGCGGCCCAGCAGGTGCTGGCGCCCCTGACCGAGCAGCGCTTCCCGCGACTGCGGGTGGTGCGGGCGGACAGCGCCTATGGCCGCTACGGCTTGCCGGGATGGGTGGCCCGGTTGGGCCACTTCGTGCTGGCGTTGGTCCAGCGGCCGGTGGGGGCTGTCGGCTTCGTGCTGTTGCCGCAGCGCTGGGTGGGGGAGCGGACGTTCGCCTGGCTGGGCCGCTATCGGCGGCATAGCCGCGACTACGAGCGACGCACCGATTCGAGTGAGGCCATGATTCGGATCCGTATGATTCATCGCATGGCCCGGCGCATTGAACCGGGACCCAAAGCCGTACGATTCCGCTACCGCAAGCGGCGGCGGCGAAAGGCCAGTTGACCGCTTCCCAAACAGTCTCTTAGGCAGAAATTGGAGTGACCGACGGCCTTCAGCGAAACCTTGGCCCAACATATTCGTGACGCCCTGGCCCGGAAGCGTGGCGTCGAAGAGAAGAAGATGTTCGGCGGCGTCGGCTTCCTCCTCCACGGCAACATTCTCGTCGGCGTCTGGAAGGACTCGCTCATTGCCCGGCTCGGCCCCGACAACCACGACGACGCACTCATGGAGCCGCACGCCCAGGAGTTCGACATCACGGGCAAGCCGATGCAGGGCTGGGTGCTGGTCGAGCCGGAAGGCGTCGAGGGCGATGACCAGTTGGCCGGCTGGATTCAGCGGGCGGTGAAGTTCGTCGGGCGCTGCCGGCGAAATAGGGAGAACGACCATGCACTACGACTTCACCGCCATCCCGGACGCCGACGTGGCCCAGGCCGTCGAGCCGATCTTCCAGCACGTCCTCACCACCTACGCCAGCGAGGCGAACAAGACCGTCAGCGTGTGGCGGGCGGTGCCGGACCATCTCCTCGACTTCAAGCCGCACGAGAAGACGAACTCGATCCGCACGATCCTGGTCCACCAGCTTCTCTCCGAGCGCCGCTTTTTCGCTCAGTTCGTCGGCACGGAGGAGCCGCCCGTCGAAGAACTCCTCCCTCCGAGCGAGAAGCCCGTCGTCCAGGCATACATCGAGAAGTACGTCTGGCTGGGGAAACGCCGGCTGCCGCAGTTGGCGCAGGGCGCCGCTGCCTGGTGGCTGGAGGGCCGCCCCTTCTTCGGCGGGTTACAGCGGGAGCGGATTTGGGTGTTCTGGCGGCGGGTGCTGCACACCTGCCACCACCGGACCCAGGTGCAGACGTGGCTGCGCCTGGCGGGGCACGAGCCGGTCCCGGCCATCTACGGGCCGTCCGGTGACATGAAGTGGGACGAGGCCGACCCGACGTATTCGGTCGAGGCAGCGAAGCGGGGCGGGTGATCTACTTGAAGGAGCATCAGGCAGCGCCGGGCCTTCTCAAGTCAGGCCAAGAACTTCCTGGATTAGCGGCTGCTATTCTTGATCTTTTTGAGGGCCGTCCCTTTGTGGATCGCTATGTGGTCGGTTGTGTCGCTCTTGATGATGTACTGCGGCTCCTCTTCGGAAGCGTGATGCTGGTAGCCCTTGAAGGTGATCTCGGAGGTCACTTTTCTCTGGATCGTTCCCCGGACCCGCCCGGCTTCCGAGTTCCACTCGACGTGATCGCCAACTTTGAATTCATTTGCCATTGGACGTGTCTCCTGAAAGACAGTACCGCCTCAGCCGAACCCCTTCCGAGTCGCATCGAGGCGATGAAGCAATTTTGCCAGGACCGCTTCCGCATCCAGCCCTTGCTGGCGGCACGCAAACCCAGCGACTTCCCGCCGCAGCAGGCGTCGATCCCCAACTCCTGAAACACAGTCAGGGTTTCAGGGTGGTCGATCACCCAATCGGGGACAGACGTATCGAGGTCGCATTCACTCATTTCGCATCGCCCTTGATCGCCTGCCGATACCGCTCTGCTGACCGGGCTACTGCGGCCTTCCCGTCCCGCTCGATCACCGTGTCCCAAAACGCCCCGTACACCCGCTCGTACTCAAACGGCTCCATTGCCCGGACGATTCGCTCGACGGCGGACGCCGACAGCGGGATGTAGTTGGGGTAGCTGTACATGAACGAGACGTGCTTCCGGTCGGCGACCACCTGGATGATGTCGCCCGTCAGCAGGGCGCCTTTTCCGCCTGCCCCGCCCGCCCAATGAAGGACCGTGCCACCCTCGAAATGACCGCCGCAGCGCACCAGGGTCAATCCCTCGCCCAGCGCCCTGGTTTCGCCGTCCCAGGAGATGATGGCCTTGTCGGGCCGCATCACCCACTGGCGGTCGGCGGCGTGCAGGTAGATCGGCGCCCCGCCGAAAGCCCGGCCCCACTCGACCATCGAGGCATAGTAGTGAGGGTGGGAAATGGCGATGGCCGAAATGCCGCCGAGCGACTTGACCATCTCCACCAGGGCGGGGTCGAGCAACGGTACGCAGTCCCACAGGACGTTGCCCTTTGGCGTCCGCACGAGGACGCCCGCTGGCCGATGGCGAAGTGCGGCTCGACGCCGATGCCGGTCAGTCCCGGCTCCTCGAACCGGATCGAATTACGGTTGGTCAGCCGCAGGCGCTCCGGTGTGGTCCACTGCTGGCCCGTCACCTTGAGGTACTGCCGGTCGTCCTCGCAGACGGCGCAAGTAGCGGGAGGCCAGCCGCTGTCGGCGTGCTGTGTCCCGCAGGTCGTGCAGATGAAGTTCGGCATCCCCGTCACCGTTCCTTGCTCGCAACCAATTCCTCGTCGATCACCGCCTCCAACGTCTCCCGGTCCTGCAACCCGGTCAGCACCCGGCTGCCGATCACGAACATCGGGACGCCGCTGACACCGGCCTCCTCGTAGGCGTGTCGCAGCGCCCGCTGGTGGGCCTCCCGGTATTTGCGGGTCCGCAGCGCCTCCTCGAACTGCTTCACGTCCAGCCCGACATCGCCGGCCAATTTGGTCAGCACGTCGATGCTGCCGATGTCCTGGTCCTCGACGAAGAACGCCTCCAAGATTCGGCAGTTGTAGTCGTTGCCCCTGCCCTGTTCTTTGGCGTACTCGTAGCCCTCGAATGCAAGGTGCGTGTGCGGCTGCGGTGACACGGTGGGCAGCTTGATCGGCACGCCCATCTGCCGGGCCAGAGGATAGACCGAGTTCTTCCATACCCGCTGGAGGTAGTCGCCATCGGACCGCAACGTCTCGTTCGGGTAGGGCCGAAGCTCGAACGGCATCCACTCGACCTCGACATCCTTCCCCCGAACGGCTTCTTGAAGCAGAAACTCCGCTAAGTAGCAGAACGGTCAGACGTAATCCGAGTACACCTTGATCTTCAGGCTCATGTCGCTGGTCCTCCTCATTACAGTCCGAGGATCGAGCCGCAAGCGGCGTGCCGCTCACCAAGGCGCTGGTTCCGGCACCGCAATGAACGCCTCGCCGACCCGTACGATGATCGGTTGCCGGAGGTCCGCCCAGCCGCCTTCGCCAACGGTGACCGTCGCCAGCAGGTCCAGCCGCTCGCTCGTGCTGGGGTCGATCTTGAAGACCGACACCCGCCGCCCGGCCTGAACGCCTTCCAGGTGGAAGCGAGGGATGAGCCGGTCGTCGGCGAAGCGGAAGGTGAAGTGCGGATCGTGGTGGAGTGGTATCATCCCGCCTTCTTCCTCAATCGAATCAGCGCCAACTTATCTCGCCGTGTCATTGCCTTGATCGCTGCCTCACGCTTCAATGCCGAACTCCGACTTGGATGGGCTTCCTGCCAGACCAGCTTGGTTGGGCGGCGGCTGCGGGTGAATCGTGAGGCAGTTCCGTCGTTGTGCCGCCGGCAGCGGCGCTTCACGTCTTTGGTGATGCCGGTGTATAGTGAGCCATCGGCGCAGCGAAGGATGTAGACGAACCAGGGTTCGCTTGACGGCGCATTCGCTTCTCTGTTGCTGCATCCTTTGACTGTTCGGCGCATCTCATCCCCCAACCCGCTTCACCTTGTAGCCCAGCTTCTCCAACTCGGCGACGATGCGCTCCCGCTGGTCGCCCTGAATCTCGATCCGCCCGTCCTTGACCGTTCCCCCGGTCCCGCACTGCTGCTTGAGCAGGGCGGCGAGTTCTCGCACGCCGTTCTCATCAAGGGGCAAATCGAACACGGTCGTCACGCCCTTGCCACGCCGGCCCGCCGTCTCCCTGCCGACCTTCAAGGTGACGAGCTTCTTGGCCGGCTCCTTCGCTGTAGGGCGTTCGGGGATCGGCGCTTCGGTGGACTGGATTTCTTGGCGCTGGCCCCCACCGAGGATGCGGGCGGCGAGGCCCATGACCTCCTGCTCGATCAGGCCCAGCACTTCGGGGGCGTCGTCAACATGCCAGAACTCGACCTTCTCGGCCCAGGCGGGGAACCGCTCTTGCAATAGGGGCAGATGTTCGGCCCGCTTCAGAGCGACGACCCGATCCGCCCGTTCCAGGTCGTCGGTCGTGACCTGGGCCGGGAAGCGGGCTACGGCCTCGGCGGCACGAACGCCCAGCGCCTCCAGGGCTTTCACCGCCTCCACCGCCATCGGGCCGACGTTGTTGACGCCCCGCTCCAGGGCCAGCCCCCTGGACGACGCCCGCCACGGCAGCCCCATCTTACCGGCCGCCGAGTTGAACAGGACTTCGGCGAACCGGCTGCGGTAGTAGTTGCCGGTGCAGAGGAATAGAACGGTCTTGTGCTGGCGTTGCGCCATCGTCCTCGACGCCCTCGTGCCGCCGCTTCGCTGCGTCGATCTTACAAGGCGACGGGCCATTCTTGCAAAGCCGAAACGCCTGCGCTTGGGGACCGGCCTCGCCGCCTGTTGGCGGAAGTGCAGACCGGCGCACGGGACGCCACGGAAACGGGTAAAATGCTCATACCGAATGCCACCAGCTGCCGGGGACAAGCGCCTTCCACGGCCGGCCCGCAGCGCCGCCAGGTCGAAGACCGGGGCCGTCAACCATTGAACGGAGGGGCCAAATGAGTGAACCATTCCCCGCCGCCGTTGAGCAGAAGGCGAGAGATTTCATCGGCGCACTCAAGGCCAGCGTGAAGGTGAGGCGCTACGCCGAAGCCTACCTGGACCACCTGCTCAGTGACGGACCTGAGCCGCCGGAGTTCAAGGTCGGCCAAGGGCAGCCGTCGTTCAGCTACCTGCGGAGGAGAATCGACCGCATCCTGAACGAACAGGATACATAAGCCATCTCCCCCGTAGCGGTCAGTTTCCATCGCTGTCTGGAGTCGCCCCGGTCGGCGACCCGAAATGGTTCGAGCCTGGCAGGCATGGGGCGAGATCGACGGAGGGCTGCCATGCGGAAGCCACGAGGCTTGCGAGTGCTGGTGGTGGAAGACCACCCGGAGTCCGCCGAGGCGTTGGTCCTTTTGTTCCGGGGACAAGGCCATGAAGTCGCCATCGCCCCGGACGGCCCATCGACCCTCGAAGCGGTTCGGGCGGCGCAGCCGGACATGGTGTTCCTCGACATGCTCCTGCCCGGCATCGACGGCTGCGAGGTTGCGAGGGAAATCTGTCGGCTGTCGGCGTGGAGGAGGCCGCTGCTCGTGGCCCTGATGGGGTTGGGCGACGAGTCGTGCCGCCGCCGTTCCGGGGAAGCCGGGATCGACCTCCATTTCGTCAAGCCCGTCCACCCGGCGACCCTCCACGGCCTGCTGCGCCGCTTCCAGACCTTCTTGCAAGACATCGAGGGGTTCGATCCAGGCATTTGAGCGCCGGGGTGAAGCCTGGCGAACCGTGCCCCGCCGTCGATCAGAAGGCGAGAGGGTTCATCGGCGCACTCACGGTGAGAATCGACCGCATCCTCAACGCACAGGACAGCCGGCCCGTCTCCCGCCACGAATGCCGTACCTTCGCAGCGCCGTTTGAGCCACCCTCGCCCTGGTGTATTCGGCGTCGGCTCCGGGCAGGGGGGCGTCCTCCTCCAAGGCGGCTTCCGCCAGACGCAGCAGAAGCGTCCGCCGCTCGGCTTTCAGCGCCTTGCTTGCCGCCTGGTCCGCATGGGCCTGGCGGATGCGCTCGTCCACGGCGGCGGTCTGCGCCCCGATCCGCCCGTCGTCGATGCCCGCCGCAAACATGCGTTCGCCCAGGGCGAGCTTGGCGTCCACGAAAGCACGGCTCAAAGTGCGTCTGGTCGGTGGGAGGGTGTCGATCATGAACGGAGCGGCCCTGCGCGGATCAATGGCCCGGCGGCGTATGGGCGTCTTGCGCAGAGTTTAGCTTTACCGGATGGAAAAAGCAAACGCCCCGCTCGGCCGTCCGACCCGGCTGGCGACAGTCCTGAAGCCGGGCGGGAGGCTATTCCTGCTCTGCTTCAGCGACGAGGAGCCGGAGACGCAGGGGCCGAGGCGGGTATTGAAGGACGAACTGTACGCCGCCTTCGCCGAGGGCCGGAGCGTCGAGTCCATTGAGCCGTCCAGGGGCGAGGTCCGCCTCGATTTCAAGGCCATGACGTCTTCCAAGGGCGGGCCGAGTGCGTGGATTGCGGTAATCCGCTGAGCGGCGTGACAGTGGCGATCGAGGGACGCCGATGAGTAAGCCGACTCGGCCCCGACCAAAAAACAGGGGATCGGCACTATCTAAATAGTATGAGAATCAACATCAACCTCGGCCCCCTTATCAATGAACAAGTTAAATTCCTGTCCCAATTAGGGATGTTTTGTGGCGACCGGACTTGGGAGAGCCACTGCGAGCCGGAAAACGTGCAGGAAATCATTGATCTCCTGAAGCGAGCCGGGATTTGCAACCTGTTTCTATACTTGGCGGACTGACACTCGGCGTCAACGGCGACCGGGACCATCACGCCCCACCCCCCGGCGACGGTGGCCGTGCTGATCTCCTGCTTCATCTCCTCTGCGGCGTCCAGAATCAGCCCGACCGCAGCACACGTCCGTTCCAGAACCTGCATGCACGCCTCCGTGACGCCGATCTCTTCCTTCTGGGCGTAGGTCTGGACGTAGCCGAAGCAGCCGCCCAGGTCGGCGTCGTGGCCCAGCCCCAGGACTTCCAGCAGCACAGTGCCGCCGAGTTCCGCCACCGTCTCGCTGCGCCAGTGCTGCCCCATCTCCTTCAGGTTGCCGTTCCGGTCGTCGGCGGTGTGGACGAGTTCGTGGCACCACGTCGAAAGGTTCTTGACGGCCACGTCGATGCGCTTCCCCCTCCGGTGGCAACCCAGGAAGTCCGCCCAAGCGCCGTCCACCGCCCTCACGGACAGGCCGATATGCAACAGGAAATGAGTCGCCGCCTGTCCATAATGCGCCTGGCGATTGTACGAAGCGTGCCCGGTTACCGTGCTGAACACGTCGGTTTCCGCCCTGGTCCTGCCGTGGAAGCGCCTTGCGTTCGTCCGGCCGCCGAAGGAGAAGCCCCCAATGCCTGTCTCGCAAGTGTCCGAGACGAGTTTTGTGACCGTCTCGGAGATGGCCGAACTCTGTCAACTATCTCGGTCACGCTTCTACGACCTGCTCCGGGCCGGCGTGCTGCCGAAGCCCGCCCTCCATCCGTCGTCGAAGCGCCCGATGTACGACCGGAGGCTGCAAGAGGCGTGTCTCGAAATCCGCCGGACGGGGATCGGGCTGAACGGACCCGTCCTGTTCAACCGCAAGCCGAAGACGGGTGGACGCCCCCAGGCCCGGCGAAAGCAGGCCGAGCGCCGGCGGCAGGACCACGGCGACTTGCTGGACGCCCTCAAGGGGCTGGGCCTGACCACGACGATGCGGGCGGTCAGCGAAGCGGTCGCCGCCCTCTACCCGGACGGCACGGCCGGCGTGGTCCAGGGCGACGTGGTTAGGAGAGTTTTTCTGCACCTGCGACGCAATACGCAATGACGGGGGCCGGCCTCGCTCGGCCGTTGGTCCACCCACTCAAAGCGGGCTTTTCGACCCGCCCGGCGCACCGGCCGTGAGGATGACCGTGCCGGCCGACGAGATGGGAGAGAGAATGCGGCCTTAATCTAATCTAATTATCTTTTTCCAGAAATCCGCAGGAGGGGAGGGGGCGGGGGTGCGTCCGGCGGGCTGCGACGACCTCCCGTTCCTTGCGTGGCTGTGTGGCATTTTTCTCGGCAAGGCCGCAGACGAGCTTCCTGGAGGGGCTGAAAAGTCCTCGGAGGGTCGAGTCGAAAAAACCGGCGGCGAAAAACCGACTTCTCCACCAGGATCTCACTCCTGTATGTCTCTCACTCCTGCATGTCACTGTTCGCCAGTGTCCGTGTCGGAATCCAGAGCTTTAGAAGAGGCGACCCGTCGCACTGTGGTCAGCGGGGTGTTCGTCGCTTCCGCAATCTTCGTGAGCTTGTACCCTTGCCGTTTCAACTTCTGAATCCGCCTTTTCAGGGCGTCTTGGAGCTGATGGCTCGTGGGCTTGTGCGGCTTCGGTTCGGGAAAATTGCCCGTCAGAACACCTTTCAGTTTCTTCCAGATTCGTTGCTGGCACTTGAACAGCTTGCGGAACTGCCGGTCTGCGTAGAGGTCGAGCAGGCTGTCGCCGGTCGCCTTGCCCTGCGCAATGAAGATGCTCGCCATTTCACCGCCGCCGACACGCCTCATCCAGCTTGCCGCCGTCTTCCGAAGTTTGCCGAAGGACAGCCTTGGAAAAGCCGGATGGTCCTGACGGACCCGCCTCATCAGCCGGTTCCATGAGTTCCCGATCTTCTGGTTGTTGTTGTTTCCCGCCGTGACCGCGCTGTAGGGCTGGCCGGAATCGGATAAAAGGCAAAGGCCAATCGGATACGAAAAGCTCTGTTTTTCGGATAACACAGCAGGTGGGCAAGAAGAAGAGCCAGACATGCGTGCCGCAAGCCTGGCTCCAAATGGATGTTGCAGAAACCATCCGACGAGAAAAAGCGGAGAGGGCGGGATTCAGGGGCCGTCTGCTTCCATTTGGCCGTAGGTCACTGCCGCGTAAGCTGTTGTGTCGTTCTGTTCGACCCGATGACAACCAGGGTTTTCCTCGATTTCCTACAAAATCGCCGCCGAAATCCGATAATGTCGGCGGCCGCTCCACTTTCGCCACGACCGTCGTTGTGTACGCATCGGTCGAAACCGGCTATCCGCGCATACTGTATCGACGCCGATCCAGCGGGCAACTCCTTCCCGTATAAGCCGTTTCGCGCAACGGCCGCTACAGACTGGGAGCATGGTGGGAAGACCCGCGCTGCTCCGATCTGCGCGACTTGACTACCACCTCAGCGGGTTTGTTCACATCGCGTAACCTGGGGAGGTGCGATGAGTACCGGGAATTGAAGGTGCAAAAAACCCTGGCGGGACTCCTGCCACTGTAGGGACTCCTCCCCTCGTCGCTCCCTTCTTTTTTGAAGGCTCTGATCCCCGCCTCGCACAAGGCAACCTAATCTGGCACGTTTGAAAAAGCGCGGGCGGGCCTGTTCGTTGCCTATACTGCCCGAAGTGTCGATTGGATGCCGGCCGCGACCATGAGCCAATTAAATAATACCTCCCCAACACCCCCCTCCACACGACATCCGTCGCGCCTGCCGACTACGATACAAAAGGCTCGAAGGTGTTGATGCACCTTCGAGCCTCGCAGTAGAACCGTCAGCAGTAGTGCCGACCCGTGCCAGGACCAACACCATGAGTAAGTATAGCCCGAATCCGCAACTCTACAATCCGAATCCACCGCTGGGCAAGCACGACGCCAGGGGTTGGAAGACGGTGAACGGTGCGATCAACGAAGCCAAGGAACTCACTTCCTGCTTGATGACGAATGCCCTCCTGTGGGGCGGTCCTGCGGGGTACTCATGGTTTGCGACGGTCTACATTCACCGAACCCTGAATGAGCAAGAGGTGCAAGCCCTGTGGACGGACGTTACAGATAACCTTCGAGAAGACGACCTGATCGCTCTCTGGAAGCGAGAGGTAACGCCATCAGACAGAGTTCATTACCACCTCATCATCGTCAGTGCGGTTCAGGAGAACGAACTCAGGGACATGATCTTCCGGGCTTTCCCCGTGTCGTACCGACCAAGGGGGCAGCGGAGGCTGTTCAGCATCTGCCCTGACAAAGCTGACAACTACAAGGACACTGCCGTGTCTTGTGCGTACATCGCCAAGAAGAGGATTGCTGGCGTGCTGAAGAAGGGGAAAAACAAGGGCTTGATGGTGAATGACATCTACAAGCACAAACGCCATTTGTTCCAGAGTCACGTCAAGCTCAGGACCACCGGGGTAATCGGCCCGTTCTGGAAGAAGAAGCGGAAGGACATCTGGCAGGACGTGATTGTCCATGAACGTGCTTTGGCCGCTGAACGAACGCCTGCTCTGGTCAGTTACGCAGAGGAGATCGCGCCCAACCTGGGCGAAGGCGTTACAGTGGACGGCGTGATTCGGCACTTATGCGAAGTCGAGTTGGCTGCGAAGAAAAAGGCAGGATCACTACATAATCGTGCGACTGCAGCCCAGCCGTCCAAGCCGCCTTGCTGAAAGTCGCATTGTGGCAAGCAACCACGCCACAGGGGTAGCGGTTTGGCGGAAAGTGGCGCGGCAGCACAACGCCCGCCGCTGGGAAACCGGCGGCGGGCGTTTTCGCATCGGCATCTGTGCTGTTTATCGAGGGAGGCCGGGGTGCTGCTGCTTTTTGATGACGATGTGTTCACGTCAAACAGGGATGGCGCACGTCTGCTTGCACGACAAGCTGAGAACGCGAAGACGACGGTGCAGATTGCAAGCTTGGACGGGACAGACACCGCCTGGAGCATGTTGAACGCGCCGGGCTTGCTGCTGGTCAATCGTGGTCGGACGATTCGAGTCAGTGGCAAGGCACTTGACGACCTGATTTCAGCCTGCCTTGAAGATAGGGAGTTTGTCGTCGGCCATCCATCATCCAGTGACTGATCGCCTATGTTGCCGCCGGCCGCTTCTCGGCCGGCTCAGTTGTTCGTCGGCGAGAAGTCCGTGGGTTCGATTCCCTTCAGGAGCTTGCCGAGGTCAATGAGGCTGTTGTCACGAATGTCATCCTCACCCACCGCGTATTGCTGTTGCCACTGCTTCACCAGACGACGGGCTTCGCCCACAGTCGTGCAGACCCGGCTGGCGAGCATGTAATCCACTTCTTCATCGGTCACGGTCAAGATGACGTGGTAGAGATGACTGTGCCACTTGTTCAAGAAGATGAGGGGTCGCATGGTTGCTCCTGTGTTCGTCCTGATCTTGCCTGCTACTGGTGACGACCTGATCCACCTAGGCGACCAGAACTATCAGCTATCGGCCGTTACCTGCCTCTTGGCGGTTCAGCACCCTGTAGACAGTTCGCCGCGTCAGCGAAGTCAGTCGCGCGATTGACGCGATGCTCTGGCCTTCGGCGTGGAGCTTCAGGATCAGGGCTTCTCGCTCCTTGCTGACCTTCACCCGACATCCTGGCTTCCTACCTCCCCACGGGCATTTCCGCGTAACTGGATCGCGGCGGGCTTCGATCCCGGCACGCTGACGGCCCTGACGGATGCGAGTTTCGAGCTTGCCGAACACGGCGAGAATCTCGCACATGGCCTCGCCGAAGGGCGTGGAAATGTCCACAGCTTCACGCAGGCTGTGAAAAACGACACGCTGGGCCTTCAACTGGCGAATGACGCTCAGGAAATGAAGAAGGTCGCGGGCGATGCGGTCGATGGCGAAGCAGACCAGCCGGTCGTCGGCCTGCAAGTCTCCGACCAGCTTCCTCCAGGCCGGCCGGTCAAGGTTCAACCCGGAGTAGCCTTCATCGGAGTACCACTCGATGGGGCCGTCCTGCCCTCTGGCCCACATCTCCAGTTCGTACCGCTGAGACTTGACGTTCTGGTCTTCGCTTGAGCAGCGAAGGTAGATGCGGATGGTCATGTCCGGCCCCGTGTGGCTACTTCAAAGTAGACTTCACGGTATACATGCTGCCGGATGGTCCGCTCTCGGAAATCATGCGAAAAACGTGGGAAAAACGACGCTGAAGACGGGTCACGTCAAAGTATCCAGTCTGGGGCGATGACAGCGCCGGTGCGCTGGCTCTGGCTGTTGCTCGAAGATCCTCGTAAACTGACTACTACCGGACGACTATCGCCGAGATCGCTGCACGCCGGGCGGTAAGCCGCCGTGGTCGTGGCGGGCGTCAATTGCGCCGGCGTGGACCTATACGACGTAATGACACGGGGGAGAGGATGGGGTTGAACCTTCTCTTGAGGGTGAGTGAGCAATGACCGAGGTCGAATGGCTGGCCTGCACTAAGACTCTGTTCCAGAAGTGGGTGAGGCCCGTAGAATAGGGTATGAAGCGCAAACCGAAAGCCAGACCCTATCCGAGCGACCTCACCGACGCGCGGTGGGCCGTCATCGAGCCTTTGATTCCCGCGGCCTGGCCGGGGGGCCGCCCGCGCCAGGTCGATATGCGCCGGATCCTCGACGCCCTGTTCTACCGCACCCGCGAGGGCTGCACCTGGCGCGCCTTGCCCCACGACTTCCCGCCCTGGAAGACCGTCTACAACTACTTCCAGTGGTTCGACGCCGACGGCACCTGGCAAAGGATCCTCGACGCCCTGCGCGAGCGGGTCCGGGTCCGAGCCGGCCGGGAGCCGACCCCCAACGCCGCCGCCATCGACAGCCAGTCGGTCAAGACGGCCGAGGGCGGCCAGGAGTGCGGCACCGACGGCGGCAAGAAGGTCCACGGCCGCAAACGCCATATCCTGGTGGACACGTTGGGGTTGCTGATCGCCGTGGTGGTGACGGCCGCCAACGTGGACGACGGCCGGGCGGCCCCGGAGGTGTTCGCCCAGGCGCCGGGCCGGGACTTGCCGCGGCTGAAGGTGGTGTTCGCGGACAACAAGTATCACAACCACGGGTTGTACGCGTGGCTGCGGCTGCATCGGCGGCCGTACCGACTGGAGGTTGTGAGCCGGCCGCAGGGCGAGACGCGGTTTAAGCCTTTGAAGGTGCGTTGGGTGGTGGAGCGAACCTTCGCCTGGCTGGGGCGGTATCGGTGCCTGAGCAAGGACTACGAACACACGACCGAGTCCAGTGAAACGGTGGTGCGGTTGGCGGCGATTCATCACATGCTCCGCCGGCTACGCCCGGGGCGACGGGCGCGGAGCCAACGATTCCGGTTCAAGCCGCGACCCCGAAAACGGGCGGCGTAGGACTTCAGGAACAGAGTCTAACCCGACGCCGATGCTACGCTTCTTGCTGGGGGGCGATTATCCGAGGGTGCAGGCCGTCGAGACATTCCCGAATTGCAAGGGCAGCGACCGCAAGTTGCGGCTGTTCGCCTGTGCGTGCTATCACCGCATCCGCCACCTTCTCCCTGACAGTCGTGCGAAGGCGGCGGTCGAAGTTGCTGAACAAGTTGCTGATGGCGTTATGCCGGAAGTAGAACGTCAGCGGGCAGAAGCCGCCGTTCGTGAGCCTCTCGATGCCCTGGAAGGTCGGTGGAGAGCATCTCGGGGAGCGGAACGCATGGCCCTGTTACCAACCCATGAGGCACTGGCGTTGGCCGGGGTCATCCTGTGGGACCAAGCTCAGAAGGCGGCGTACTATGCCGCATCAAACGCCCATTTAGCTTTCGCTTGCATTGCAAATCCCGGTGATGCGAGTTCCGACAGCGGATTCTCTATCAGCCGCGCAACCGAAGAACGAGTCCAGACTGACTTGCTCCGCTGCATCTTCGGGCCGCTTCCTTTCCGCCCAGCATTCCTTGCCCCCTCATGGTTGGCATGGAACAATGGCACTGCACCGAAGATAGCCCAAGCCATCTACGAGGATCGTGCCTTCGAGCGGTCGCCGATCCTGGCTGACGCACTCGAAGATGCGGGCTGTACCGACGCTGAAATCCTCGGCCACTGCCGCCTGCCCGGCCCGCACACTCGGGGGTGCTGGGTTGTGGACCTGCTCTTGGGCAAGGAGTGATGCCATGACGGAGGACGAATGGCTGGTCTGCACCAACCCGCAGGAGATGCTGGAGTTCTTGCGGGAGAAAGCGAACGATCGGAAGTTACGGCTGTTCGCCTGCGGGTGCTGCCGTCGCATCTCGCATCTACTTACCGATGGCAGGAGCCGGAAGGCGATTGAGTATGCGGAGCGGTATGCGGATCGCTTGGCTACAGACGCCGAAAGACGACTTGTGCGAGCCGCCGCTCTCGAAGCATCCAGGGAAATCCTGACCAGTGGTGGAGGCGACTCGGCAGCAGACATGGCAGCGAGTGCGGTCTGCTATGCAGTCGAAGCGGATGAGGACTTCCATCATGCTCCCGAAGGAGACGAGTTCACCGCAGGTTGGGGAGCCGCTTACTGTGCCGTCGAGAGCGTAATCCACGGAGTTCAACGGCTCCCAAGCCGGGCGGCTTGGACCAAGTTACAAGCGCAGACTCGCCAAGCAGAGCAGGCGGTGCAAGTGGCTCTGCTTCGGGACATCTTCGGCAACCCCTTCCGATCTGTCTCCGTCGATCCCGCTTGGCAGACGCCCGCAACCGCTGGGCTGGCTCGCACAGCCTACGATGACCGAGCGTTCGACAACCTGCCGGTTCTGGCCGACGCTTTGGAGGATGCTGGTTGCGCTGACGCCGATATTCTGGCGCACTGCCGAGGTCCGGGTCCGCATGTTAGGGGCTGCTGGGTGGCGGACTTGCTTCTGTGCAAAGAGTGACGCCGTGACAGAACAAGAAGGCTAACCCAGACAGAGGACCGCACCCTTGGTCTTATTCTGACGTGGGTGGTTTTTTCTTGGCGTAGCGATTGACCTGATTCACCGACATCCCAAACTGGGCGGCGATCATCCTGGTTTTCACGCCCTGCCGCTTCAAGCGTCGAACTTCGCGGATTGTCTCTACGGTGAACTTCTTGGGCATCACGTCCGTTCCCAGGTCCGTCATGAAGTTCGACAGTTTGGCCCAGACCTTCTTCTGGGCCTCGAAGACGTTGAGGAACAGCGGGTTCGAGTACAGGCCGATCAGCTTGTCCTGCGGGACCGGCTTGCCGTGCGACGCGAACACGCCGGCCGTCTCGCCGTCTGACTCGTTGCGCACAAGTTGAATCGCCGTCCGGCGAATGCCGTGAAAGCCCATGACGCGGAAATCCTTGTGGTGCTTCCTGACTCGTTTCAGGAGGCGATCCCAGGCGTTCTTGATCTGCCGCGACTGCTTGCCCTTCGTCTTGCTCAGGAGCGGGTTGCCCAACCCATTCAGCAACACCGGCCCTTCAGATTTGGCCTCTCCCATCGCCTGACGGGTCAAGTCCCAGATGACGAATTCCGCGTACACCTTCGTCTTCGGCCGCAGTCGCCTGACGAAGCCGTCCTTGACGTGCTGCCAGTCAAGCGTCGAGATTTCGGAGATCGAAGCGGCGAAGTTTAGGGCGAAGAGAAGCAGCTTCTTCTCAAAGCGGGTGGCATGGGTCCAGAGCGTCTTCACCTCTTCGAGGTCGTAGGTTTCAGCCTGGAACTTCGGGTTGTTGTCCTTCGTGATCTTGATCCGCTCGCCCAGGTCCAAGTCCACCGGCCGCTTCCAGGGCATCGACCGTTCCTTGTGCAACCAGCGGATGAAGTGCTTAATCAGAGTGATCGTGTTCTTGCAAACCGAGTGGCTGAAGGGCTGACCGTTTTTCTTCTTCTGGTCGTTCTTCTGCCTCGGCCGCTTCCGCCAGTAGTCGAAGAGGGCGTCGATCTGCTCCAGGCCGAAGTCAGACAACGGCATGTCGTCCACATGGCGCTTCACCCGGATCGCTCGCTCGCCTTGCTTGATCCCCGTCGCTGTCGTGTCCCCCGCCTCATCCTGATGCTCTCGGTGCAGCCATTCGACGTAGGCGTCCAAAGCGTCGTGAAGCGTCTCCTGGGTGCGAATCTTTCCTTCGTAGGCCGCCGCATACTCCTTGATCTCCCGCATCTCGGCGCGATGCCGGACCCGCTCTGTCTCGGCCTCAGCCTCCGCGCGGTCGATGAACTCCTGACTGGCGTCTTTCGCGGCCGCCGTGAGTTCCGCCGGCAGATTGATCTGAATCTGGGGAAAGTAGTTGCGGAGGTCGGCGATCAAGACGGCGAGGTCGAAGCCGTCCTTCACGTCGCTGGGTGGCTGGATCACCACCTTGAAGAGTCCCTTCCCGACTGCCTTGGCGATCAGGAGCGTCGTTTCGTCCCAGGCCGGGAACGGAGTGTCCGCCATGCCGTCTGCGTGCAGGTCGTTCCAGCGATCCTCAACACCTTGCCAGACGCCTTCGAGCCTGACGACATTGGCCCCGGCCGCACGCTCGTTGTGGGTGAGGTAGATTCGCGGCGGCTTGCCGTTCTGACGCTTGCCAATCTCCCGATAGAACTGCTGGGCAGACTCGCTCCAAGCCAGGATTTGCTTCCCCATCGTGGTGACTCCAACAGCGACATCGTGATCTCAACCACGAAGCATTATACGGGTTGGAGATGTTGTCGGATACGTCAGTAATCCGACAATTCTGTGCTGAAATCCGACAAGGAAAACCGACAAATCACAGGGATTGAGAACAGGCCAGAAATGGAAAATCGTCTTAAGACAAATGAAGAAGGCCACTTAGGAATCAACCTAAGGGGCCTTCAAGCGGAGAGGGCGGGATTCGAACCCGCGGTGAGATTGCTCCCACACGGCATTTCCAGTGCCGCACCTTCGGCCGCTCGGTCACCTCTCCGGATTAGACTAAACCGTTTCTGGATTTAGACTTGCGTATTCGCCTCCTAACCCTTTTCTTGGCAAAACTCGCCGTTGGCAAAAACGAGTCCGGTAAGCCGGCGGTTATTGTACCTAGCGTGCGGCATTTCTGGCAAGGAGCGGATTCCTCTTGGCAAAGTCTGGCAAAGCCCCCTCCGTCCTCTGCTCCACTTCTTTGACCGCCGCTCCTCCTTGACCATCTGCCTATCGGACCACAAGCAAGCGCCCATCGCTCATGGCCGAACACAGCGAGAACCAGCCGCCTCTGTTCGCGCGGCGAGGCGGTGAATCAGGAGGATCCTGGCGCCCTGGGCTTCACGCGCAGCCTTACAGGGGCGCCCACCGGGCGGGCACTCCGTCCGTTTCGCCGTGGTTACTGCGGTGCGTCGGTCCTCCGTGCGCTGTGGACTTCGGCTTGGGCGCGCAGTCGGAGGCGACGCGATGCATCCGTGCGCAGGCGTGGGGGCGGGACATGACGATCATTGCGCTGACCGGCTGGGGGCAGGAGAACGACAGGGAGCGGTCGCGCGAGGCCGGGTGCGACTGGCATCTGGTGAAGCCCGTGAACCTGCCGGACCTGGAGAAGCTGCTGGTCGATTCATGCGGCGGCGCACGTTGACGGATCGCTCCAGGCAAATCCGGTCACGACCACCCCGGCAGTGGTTCCTCGCCTTCCGCAGTGGTCTCCTCCTTCACCTCGCCCGGCGTGCCGGTGGCCGAGGCGATGAGCCCCTCGATCTCGAACTCATTGGCGTAGGTCATCAGCCGGATCATCAACTGCTGGTCGTCCGGGTCGCCGCCGATGTCAGTCAGCACGAGCAGGCGCGGCTTTGCGGGCGTCGGGTCCGTGGCCGAGGAGGAATCCCGCGCTCTGGCCTCCTTCGACGGTTCGGCCCCAAGGGCCGCGCCACCGATGAACAGGCACGCGCCGAGTACACTGGCGGCCAGAATTGTGGCCGCAAGGAGCCGGGTATGAACGGGCATAGCTCACCTCGGTGTCGTCGAATCGGAGGCCATTGCCGTCGCAGGGAATCTCGGGCATGAGACGAGCCAGTTTAACGCCGGACGCCTGCCCGATTCGTCCTCATTGAGGAACGAATCGCTAATATACCCCGCAGTAGGTCGCCCGTCAGCACGCCAGCAGCGGATCGCCCGCTGGCTTGGCTCCGCGGAGTGACGGAAAGAAAGTGAGGCCTTGCCGTGAGACGCGTGCTGTTTTTCACCGCGCTGGTTGCCGTGGCCTGCTGGACCTCGTGGGCCGCCGAAGCAGTCGAGGACCGGCCGAAGGACCCGTACGGCATGTGGACGCACGGGTTGCCGACGGATGACGACTTCTTTCCCGTGGCCGTCTGGCTCCAAAGCCCCGCCAACGCCGAGCGGTACAAGGCCGCCGGTATCAACCTATACGTCGGCCTGTGGCGAGGCCCCACCGAGGAACAGCTGGCCCAGCTGAAAGAGAACGGGATGCGCGTCATCTGCTCCCAGAACGCCGTCGGGCTCAAGCATTTGGACGACCCCACCATCGTCGGCTGGATGCACGGCGACGAGCCGGACAACGCCCAGTCCCTGGGCAAAGGGAAAGGCTACGGGCCCCCCGTCCCGCCCGCGGATGTTGTGGCGGAATACGACAAACTCCGGAAGGCCGACCCATCCCGTCCGGTGCTGCTCAACCTCGGCCAGGGCGTGGCCTGGAACAAGTACATCGGCCGCGGTACGCGCACCAATCACCCCGAGGACTACGCGGAGTACGCCAAGGGCTGCGACATCGCCTCGTTCGACATCTACCCAGCCTGTCATGACAACCCCGACGTGGCCGGGAAGCTCTGGATGGTGGCGGATGGGGTCAGCCGCCTGCGGAAGTGGTCGGACGATCGCAAGGTTATCTGGAACTGCGTCGAATGCACCCACATCAGCAACCCGGACGCCAAGGCGACGCCGCGGCAGGTTCGGGCGGAGGTGTGGATGTCCCTGGTCCGGGGGTCGCGGCCTGATCTATTTCGTCCACCAGTTCAAGCCGAGGTTCATCGAGGCGGGCCTGCTGGCCGACGAGGAAATGCTCGCCGGGGTCACCGAGACCAACAAGCAGATCCAGCGGCTCGCCCCCGTGCTAAACAGCCCATCCGTCCCGGACGGGGTCGCCGTGACATCGGCGCCGGCCGAGGCGCCGGTGGAGGCGGTGGTCAAGCATCGCGCCGGCGCGACCTACGTATTCGCGGTGGGAATGCGGGGCGAAAAGGCGACGGCGACGTTCACGGTGGCCGGGATGAAGGGGCGGGCGAAGGCCGAGGTGATCGACGAGGGCCGCACGCTTGATGTGGACGACGGCGTGTTCCACGACGCCTTCCAACCGTGGGATGTCCACCTCTACAAGATCGAGACGGAGTGAGTCGGCCGCGCAGCGTCGGTTTCGACGCGGTTAACACAATAATCCCGGTTTAACGGGTCGCCGGTGGGCATGATCTCAACGAAGTAACTCCAGGCCCATTGTCTCGACCGCGTCGAACAAATCCTTCCTGGGCCGGTCGCTTGCCGTCCACACCGTCTACGCGGCGAAGGGTTTGGTCTTGCATGTATTCCCGTGGCGGCCGTCCATGGGGCGGGCCGGGTTGAAAAGGCGCGCTGTATACCTGATGCGCCCCGATGGGTATGTCGGGTTGGCCGACGCGGCCGGCGACGCGGCGGCGGTCGAGCGGTATCTGGAGAAGAACACGATTCGACCCGCAGGTGGAGGTGGATGCGCTGGCGCAGCGGTTCGGGAGTCCCACCTTGCTTCCCGGACTTTCTAACGGCCTCCTGCGAGCAATATAAGCAGGTAAACTTGCAAGTTCAACTTGCAAGTTTACCTGCTTTCGTTTACCCTGAAATTCATCATGCAACGGAAGAACCTCGACGACGCCGTGATTGATTTCGGACAGGCGGTGGGCCAGCTGGTGCGCCGTGTCCGCGCGGCCGCCGCGTCGCATGAGCTTTCCTGGACTGAGTCCGCCGTGCTGGCGCGCCTCGCCGCCTGCGGCCCGGCCACGACCGCCGACCTGGCGCGGGCGGAAAGCGTGAAGCCGCAGTCGATGGGTACTACCGTCGCGGCGCTGGAGGAAAGGGGGCTGGTGGGTCGCAAGCCGCATCCGACCGACGGCCGCCAGATGTTTATCGAACTGACCGCCAAAGGCGCCGCCGTGCGGCAGAGCGCCCGCGATGCGAAACGGACCTGGTTGGCGCAGGCCGTCGCCCGGCTCAGCGAGCGCGAAAGGGAATCGTTGTTCGCAGCGGCCAAGATCATAAAGCGCCTGGTGGAAATGTGAGCCGAAAGGAGAACCGGCGCCTCTGACAAAACTCGATGACACGGCAGCCCTCGTCGTAATTGACCTTCAAAAGGGCGTTGTGGGCCAGCAGACCTTGCATCCCGCCGGCGAGATCATCGCCCGCGCCGCCCGGCTCGCGCGCGCCTTCCGCGAGCGTGGCCTGCCAGTCGTTCTCGTCAACGCGACGGGTAGGCTCCGGGCCGCACCGACGCCGGAATGCCCAGGTTCTCGTTCCCGCCCGACTGGACCGAGCTTGTTCCCGAACTGGACCGGCAGCCCGGCGATCACGTCGTCGCCAAGCAACGGTGGGGCGCGTTCCTCGGCACATCCTTGGACGACTACCTGCGCCGGCGGGGCGTGACCCAGGTGGTCCTGACGGGCATCGCGACGGGCGTCGGCGTGGAATCGACGGCGCGCAGCGCCTACGACCTGGGCTACAACGTGACGCTGGTCGTGGACGCGATGACGGATCGGGACGCCGAGGTCCACCGTCACTGCGTCGAGAAGGTTTTTCCCCGGCTGGGCGAGACGGCCACAACCGACGACGTGCTGAAGCTGTTGAAGGAGACGACCAGCCCGGCGAGCGAACCGCAGCCTCCAAAGCGTTGAAGGCAAGGGCGAAGGCGAGCCGCATTCCAACATCAAGGAGGGTATGACGCCGCATGAAGATCGACGCCCTGCGCGCCTTGCGCCACCGCAATTTCCGCCTCTTATTTCTGCGGCCAGAGCGTTTCGCTGGTCGGCACCTGGATCACGCGGATCGCCACGAGCTGGCTGGTTTATCGTTTGACCGGCTCGGCCCTGCTTCTGGGCGTCATCAGTTTCGCGGGCCAAATCCCCACCTTTCTGCTGGCTCCGGTGGCGGGCGTCTGGGTTGACCGCCTGGAGCGGCGGCCCGTCTTGCTGGTCACGCAGTTCCTGGCGGCGATGCAATCCCTCATGCTCGCCGGCCTGACGTTTTCCGGGCGCATCACCATTGCGGAAATCGTCGCGCTCAGCGTCTTTCAAGGACTGATCAACGCCTTCGACATGCCGGCGCGGCAGTCGTTCCTCGTCCAAATGGTGGAGGGCCGGGCCGACCTGGGCAACGCCATCGCCCTCAATTCAACGATGGTCAACGGCGCGCGGCTGCTGGGCCCGGCCCTGGCGGGCATCATCATCGCGGCGGTGGGGGAAGGGTATTGCTTCCTGATCGACGGCCTGAGCTATTTCGCCGTCATCGCGTCGCTGTTGGCCATGAAGATCGAGGTCCAGGCCGTGGCCAAGTCGGCCGCGGGCATGTTGGTTCAGCTGAAGGAAGGCTGGACATACGTCGCCACGTTTGCGCCCATCCGCACCGTGTTGCTCTTGTTCGCGATCGTCAGCTTCATGGGCGTGCCGTACACGGTCTTGATGCCCGTGTTCGCCACCGAGGTCCTGCACGGCGGCCCGTCACACGCTTGGTTTCCTGATGGGGGCCGCCGGCGTGGGATCGATCATCTCGGCGCTCAGTCTGGCCGCACGCAAATCCGTACGGGGGCTTTACCGGGTGATTCCGACGGTGGCGGCGCTGTTCGGCGGCGGCCTGATCGCCTTCTCCTTTTCGCGGAACTACTGGCTGTCGCTGGCGCTGATGGGCGTCACGGGGTTCGGGATGATGCAGCAATTCGCGGCGAGCAGCACCGTCATCCAGACCATCGTGGATGAGGACAAGCGCGGCCGCGTGATGAGCTACTGGACGATGGCGTACATGGGCGCGAGCCCGTTCGGCAGCCTGCTCGCGGGAAGCCTGGCGCCGGTGATCGGCGCGCCGGGAACGGTGCTGCTCTGCGGCGCCGGCTGCATCGCGGGCGCCGCGTGGTTCTGGCTGCAACTGCCGAAACTGCGGCCGGTCATCCGCCCGATCTACGAGCGGCTCGGCATCCGGCCTGTGGCCCACATCGCGCCCGGTGCCGTTGAGGGGGATAACTGAAGCAGATCCTCCGCCGCCGGGGTCTCCCTAAAACAATCCCGGCGATCTCCGCGTGGCCTTCCACCAGGGGCGACGAACATGCCGAAGCGAGCGCTGGTCCTGATCGACATTCAAAATGACTACTTCCCCGGCGGCAAATGGACACTGCGCGGGATCGAGTCCGCGGCCGACAACGCGGCGCGGGTGCTGGCCGCGGCCCGCGCGGTCGGCGACCTGGTCGTCCATGTCCGGCACGAGTTTCCGACGCCCGACGCGTCTTCTTCGCGCCGGGGTCGGATGGGGCGAGGATTCATCCCAAGGTCCGCAACCTCGAAGGCGAGCCCGTCGTCCTGAAGCACCACGTCAATTCGTTCCGCGAGACGGACCTGAAGGCGATCCTCGACCGCCACGGCGTCGAGGAAGTCGTGATCTGCGGGGCGATGAGCCACATGTGCGTGGATGCCGGGACGCGAGCGGCCAGCGACCTGGGCTACAAATGCGTCGTCGTGCATGACGCCTGCGCCACGCGCGACCAGGAGTTCGAGGGGGCCGTCGTTCCCGCCGCGCAGGTCCACGCGGCCTTCATGGCCGCCCTGGGTTTCGGCTGCGCGAAGCTGGTCACCACGGAAGAGTACGTCAGGGGAACACGCGCCTAGAATGACCCAGTGTGGGCATCAGCGGGGGGACGAGATGATTCAACGCGAGCTGGGCAGGAGCGGCGTCAGGGTTTCGGAGATCGGGCTCGGCTACATGGGGATGAGCAAGTTCTACGACCCCAAGCAGATGAACGACGACGAGTCGATCCGCGTCATCCACTGACGTGCGCCGAAACCACCCGCGTTTCCAGGGAGAGAACTTCCAGAAGAACCTCGACCTGGTCAAAAAGGTCGAGAAAGGTCCACGGCTTCCCCGTGGTCCGGAAACTGTCCTCGTTGAGTTCATACCAGGAGCCGTCCTTCGCCTGGGCCAGCCAGCCGCCCTCATAGATCCAATACTGACGGGCCTCGTCCTGCTTCTCTTCGCCGCGCGAAGGGCCGACCAGCAGTACGGTGAGGACGATGACGGGCAGTGACAATGCTTTCATGGCGACCTCCCTGTGAAATCTGGCGGCGCTCATGCCGGGGATCCGGGTTGCGGTCGCGGCGGCCAAACGGTCATCTTGACCGTTCGCAGTAGGAAATATCAGGGGACGAAATTATGTTCGTCCCCGGCGGATTCACTTCTGCGGGTTCACCGGGATCTCGAAGACCGCCGGCTTGATGTTTGCGTCCTTCCACTCGTCGAACGCCAGCGTGACTTTGGCGACGCCCTTCCCGACCGGCAGATCAGCTCGCACGGAACTGAGGCAGTAGTCCCCTCACTGATCCGCCAGTCGTATCTTGGCCACGACCGGCGCCCCGCCTTCCTTCGGAGGGTACTCGATGACGGCGGTCGGCCAGGCGCCGCGAGGGTACGAGTCGGTCTCGAAGAGGGCAAGCGTTCCGGGCCCGACGCCCGGTGTCCCAACGACCGCGGTGACGTCGTCGTATTCGTCGCCGGTCAGGGGCTGCTGGGCGAAGAACAGGTCAAGCGTCAGCGGGCCGTCGAAGTGGACGACCGGCGCTTCGGCGGGAGAGGCGGCGAAGGCGAGCTTGCCCCGGCGGTCCCTACCCGCTTCCTGTCGCCGGCCGGCGACCTGGATGTAGAGCTTCCGCTTGGGGGCGTTCGGGGCGTAGGTCAATCCCGCGTAGCGGACCTGACCGCCTTCCGCCCAGATGTCGCCGAGGTTGAAACTGCCGCGGTCGGAGCGGCCGACCTGCCGCCACTCCGCGGGAGCCTTGCCATCGGGCGAGGCGTGGATGTAAACGCTGTCGCCGTCCTGGACCAGCCACACACGCGTCTTGGCCTCCGGGCCGAAGACCAGCAGGCAGTACGTCGGGTGGGGCGTCGCGTAGCGCGGCTCGTCGGGGAGGGTGCGGTCGATCGTGGAGGGATCGGCGGCGCGAGTGAAGCCCGCGGCGACGAGCAGGACTGCGGGTAGAAGATGGGACGGACGCACGGTTGTCGTCCTCGGGGTGAGGTTTGCAAACGCCACTGCCCACTGTCGTGCGCCGCCTCGCTCAGGTCAAGCCAGCCAGGGTAAAAAGAGGAGGCCAGCAGGCAAGCTGCTGGCCCTCGTTGATGGGTCAGGGGGAGGGGTATGGGGGGTGTTGGGTGGGCCCGCGGGATCAGGCCCGAGTAGTTGTCTCCGCCCCGTGAAGATGCATCCTGCGTGCCAGAAGTACGGCGAAGACATGGGACAACCGGAAGTCCCTGTCCGGCTTCCAGATGGCTCGGCCGGCCGCGGACTGCTGCCGAGCGGGCCGGCCGAAGACGTTGTAAAATGTACCGCCCGTGCGCTCTGTTCCGCCCTATCGCTGCGCCTGGGGCATGTCGCGCGGCGAGGGCAACGCCCGGTAGCAGCCGCCAGGCGCCTTGAAGCCGCCAGTTTCGCAAGGCGTTCCTTCCATGAAGACGGTGAGGGCGCCCCAAAAACCGGCGCGGGTCGAGTACTGCCCCGGCCCGCGCCGCTTCAACGAGGGGCCTTCATATGGACGCAGCGACCGTCACATGGCCTTGGGCCAGCGATCCGTCCCCTCCAGCTGGTTGCCGGTTTCGAGCAGGCTCTTCAGGCTGGAAAGCAGGTGCGGCCAGCCGTTCGACCGCGGATGGCCCCGACCACCGCCGCCGCAAGGGGATCGTCAGCAGCAACGTCCAACGCCATGCACTCCGTTCGACACGGGAATTGCTATTCCGCCGTAGCCTACGCCGGGACCGTCGGCGCTGGAAGGTCAACGGCGCCGCCCGCCCGTCAATCGTCCTTATACCCTTCCGGGAACCGCTTGACCTTCTTGCCCGTGATCTGGTGCAGGGCGATGGCGGCGTTCACCACCACGCGCTGATCCTTGTCCGCCAGGAGCTTTTCCATCAGGTCGGATGCCTCCTTGAATTTCATGCGTCCCAGCGCGCCGATGGCGTTGCAGCGGAGGCCCACGTCCTTCGTCGCGTCCCCGGCGACCGCCATGAGAGGCTTGCCCGTGTCCGGGTCGCCGATCGCCCCGAGAACCAGCGCCGCCCAGGACTGCACGTTGGGGCTGTCATCTTTCAAGGCGGCGACCACCTCCGGCGGCGCTTTGTTTAGGTTCAGGTACTCGAACGCCACGACGCCGCTCGCCCGCTCGCCTTCGTCCTTGCTCTTGAGCCGCTCGAAGAAGGGCTTGAGAAGCTCGTCGTCGTGCGTGACCTGGAAGAGCGCCTGGATGCGTGCGTCCCCCAGGCCTTCGTTATCCTTCGCGTTCGTTGCGGCGGGCAAGTCGCGGAGTTTCGCGGCAGCGTCCCTGGCGATCGTGGGGCGCCTTGCGGCGAGTTCGGCGACGGCGAACGTGGCGGCCCGACGGGCGCTGGAGCGGCCCACCATGCAACCAATTTGCACGTCGCTGGTCCGGTCGTTCGCCGCACAATTGGCCAGCGCCGCGAGAGACTTCTCCGAGCCGAGATGGCCCAACGCCGTCGCCGCCCTGCCGCGGAGGCCCGCGTCCGGTTCGGCGTCCAACAGGGCGGTGAGGAAGGATTCGAGGTCGGGGCCGGGCGTCTTCAAGGCGAGGTCCAGGAAACGCCCGCGGACATCGACGTCACGCTCCTCCTTCATGGCACGGGTGATGAGGGCGAACTTCACCGCGTCGCTCGACTCCGTGGCGACGGACTTGGTCAACTGGTCCAGCGCCCGGGCCTGACGTTCGTTCTCCTCGGCGGAGATGTTCACGGGCCCGGCGACGGCGGCGGTGGACACCGCCAGGGACGCGACGATCAGGAACAGACGCATCATCGGATAATACTCCTCATGCATGGGAGTGAAGAATCTCTGCGCCGCCTCGCTCGCAGCAAGTCGGGCCAGGTTGTTTCGGCCGTTGCGGGGACCGCTCAGGGGGTCCGGTCGGCGATACCGAGCACACGGTGCCCGGCGGGGAATTCACTTACGGGGTAGAAGTGTTCGACCACCACACGCCTGTCAATCGTGGTCCAACGCTCCACGCGGTCGTCGCCGAAGATGATGACGAGGGCGTTGTCCTTGTATTCGGCCTTGCCGTCGGCCGAGCGCTTCGGCTCGCTCTCGCAGGCCGTCCAGTCGGCGCGCACCTCGCACGTCTCGACAACGCCGTTGGCGAAGGTCACGGTCCATTTCCCGACGAACTGGGGCGGCGTGCCGGGGTTCTTCGCCGGCGGGTCGCCGGCCGCCCGCAGGGGGAAGAACGCTGCGGCAACAAGTAGGGCCAGGAAGGTCGCGCGTGGCATGAGCCTTTCCTCCGAATGGACTCTTGTGAGGGCGCGTCCGCCCGCCCTCATTAGACGAAGGGACCGCCCGCGGAGATTGCCATACGCGACTGCCGCCCCGTCCGGGGCCCACGCCTCGGGCCGGATGAATGACTGCGTGAGGGTAGGCGTGGTCCGCCATCGCCCGTTGCGCCAACGGCTCAGACTGCGTAATCAGCTCTTGCCGTCCGGCTCTCCTTGGACCGCCCTCAGCGCCTACTGGACCTGTGCATCGTTAAACCCGAGGCGCAGCAGCAAGCCGATCGGCGCAGCCGTCAAATTCGCTCGGCTCCGCCTGGCTTCCAGCCGATAACCTCTTCGCATTCTCCCGCAGAGGAAAGGGCATGTCCCTTCGTTTCGTCGCCGGCTGCACTGCCTTGGTGCTGGCTCCGGCGCCCCCGTCGCCGGGTAAGTCGTCCTGACGAGGCCGCAGGGCGGTGGCGGCAAATGTCTAAATTATCCATTTGAACATTCTTTAAATCTCTATGATCCAATTCTGTCCAGGAGCTGGCGGCAAACGGGCACGCGACCCGGCAGGATCGCATCTTGATGCGCAAAGGCGGAATGAAAATGGAGTTATGGCCAGAGTAGAATCGCGAGACGCACTGGCGCTGCTGCTCGGCAATGCCGCATGCTCAAGGCGACATAAAACCTTAAGACAAGTTAAGTTAGGAAAAGAATGCACCGAGGAATCCATTTTCAGTGCCGCACCTTCGGCCGCTCGGTCACCTCTCCGACGATACCGATTCCACGAAGCACAGTGCAGTATACCGCCGGAGAGTGACAGCGGGAAGGCGCGGCGCGGCGTCCGCTCGTCGATGAAGGAGCCGCGCCTTTCGCCCCATTCCGGTCAGCGCGGCAGCCGCGGCCCGGCGGACGCCAGTTCCCTGCGGACGGGGACCGACCGCGGCGCCGCCTTCTCGACCTCGCGGCGGACGCGCCGCTGGAGCATGGTCAGGTCTTCGTCGATCTTCTTCAGGATGATCTCCGCGTCGTCCTCCTGGCCGCAGTCGAGCCGGCGGCGCAGCTCCGTCAGGCCCAGGCGGGCCACGTCGAGGCGCTTCTGCACCAGCTGGTCGAGTTGGAGGAGGCTGGGCGGTTCGCCGGCCGGCGCTTCGGCGGTCGGACGCACGCCGCGCTCGGCGGCCTCGCCGGTCAGCACGCGCACCTCCGGCGGCGCTTCCACGCCGAGCCGTACCGCGTGGGGCTGGGCCGACACGACATGGACCGTAGTCTGGAACGCGGGGAAGACAATGGTTTCGTGGGGACGACGGGTCAAGACGAGCATGAACGGACCTCGCTGGTTGGAGCGGGTAAGGAGGCGCGGCGTAAACACACCGTCGGCCCGACGGTGGTCCGATTCCAAACGGCACTACGCCCGCCGCGGACACAACGAGGGAAAGAAACGCAAGAGAGGCCGAACAAGTCGTCGTGTGTGGGCCGACGCCAGGAAGCGATGAGGTGTCCGTACCGTCCGGCAAGCCGTCGCCGCGAGATCCGTCTCGGCGCCCGTGCGCGGCCTCTGTTGTACACCAAGCGGCGGGGAGCGGACAATACCACTTTTCTAGAGGATTCCGAACGAGGGATCGGCGCCGGCCCTGGCCAGCCATGCTCCCGCTTGCTACCATACCGTTTTGCATTGCGCCCGGTTCGCCCCCACGGATTGAATCAACATGTACGCAGTCTTTGTGGATGGTTCGCGCCAGTACAAGGTGAGCGAAGGCGACACGGTCAAGGTGGACTTCCGCGAGGTCGAGCCGGGCGGCCCCGTCGAGTTCGGCCGCGTGCTGCTCTACGCCAACGGCGACGACCTCCGCATCGGCCAGCCGGTCGTCGAGGGCGTCCGCGTCCTCGGCGACGTCGTCGATCACCCCTCGATCAAGCTGTACATCCAGCACTTCCGCAAGCGCAAGAACTACCGCCGGCTCAAGGGCCATCGCCAGTGGTACACGGCCGTGCGCGTCAAGCACATCCTGCTGCCCGGCCAGGAGCCGCCGGTCGCCGCGCCCCAGCCGGAAGCGTCGGCCCCCGCGCCCGCCTCAACAGGAGAGGCGTCCGCTCCGGCTCCGGCGCCCGCGACCCCACCGGCCGCGACGTGAGCGCTGACCGGAGGGAAGACGCATGGCGGCGAACCAGTACGTGGTCGGAGTGCCCAACGAGATCAAGACGCACGAGTACCGCGTCTCCATGATCCCGGTCGGCGTCGAGGAGCTGACGAAGGCCGGCTGCCGCGTACTGATCCAGTCCGGCGCCGGCCTCGGCAGCGGCATCACCGACGCGCAGTACGCCGAGCAGGGCGCCGAGATCGTGGCGTCCGCCGAGGACGTCTGGAAGAACGCCGACCTCGTCGTCAAGGTCAAGGAGCCGCTGCCCGTCGAATGGCCCCTCATGCGGCCCGGCCAGATCGTCTTCACCTACTTCCACTTCGCCGCCGACGAGAACCTGACGCGCGCCGTCATGGCCTCCGGCGTCACGGCCGTCGCCTACGAAACCATCAAGGACGCCCGCGGGAACCTGCCGCTCTTGACGCCGATGAGCGAGGTGGCGGGCCGTATGAGCATCCAGGAAGGGGCGAAATATCTCGAAAGGCCGTTCGACGGCCGCGGCATCCTGCTCGGCGGCGTGCCGGGCGTATTGCCGGCCAGCGTGGTCATTCTCGGCGGCGGCGTGGTCGGGGCCAACGCGGCCAAGGTGGCGGCCGGCCTCGGCGCCAACGTCACCATCCTCGACGTGAACCTCGACCGGCTGCGCTACCTCGACGACGTGATGCCGCGCAACGTGACGACGCTCTACAGCGACCGCCACAACATCCGCGACAGCCTGAGCCGGGCCGACCTGCTCATCGGGGCGGTGCTGATCCCCGGCGCCAGGGCGCCGTACCTGGTCAAGCGGGCCGACCTGAAACGGATGCTGCCGCGGGCGGTCATCATCGACGTGGCCATCGACCAGGGCGGCTGCGTCGAAACGTCGCGGCCGACGACGCACAGCCAGCCGACCTACATCGTCGATGACGTGGTGCATTACTGCGTCACGAACATGCCAGGCGCCGTCGGCCGGACCAGCACCTACGCCCTGACTAATGTGACGCTGCCGTATGTGTTGCAGCTGGCCCGCAAGGGTTTCGACAAGGCCGTCGCGGAGAATCCCGCTCTGCGGCAGGGCGTAAACGTCCATCAGGGCCGTGTGACCAAC
Source organism: uncultured Planctomycetaceae bacterium (assembly GCA_963771935.1). GTDB lineage: Bacteria > Planctomycetota > Planctomycetia > Gemmatales > Gemmataceae > UBA4732. The sequence continues at coordinate 2,238,506 of CAVYVK010000011.1, forward strand.
CCTGCCGTGGCCGCCACCTTCGGGCTGGAGTGTGCGGCGAGCTGAGCATTGATTGTCAGAGCCGCGACCGTCAGGGAGCGGTATACGGTGCAATGACCGCTCCCGTGAAAAGCGCTCAAGCTGTGGCCGATCGACGGCGCGTTGCGCTCTTCTCTTGCTCGACCGATCCGTTCCGGGCCGCGTCGAGCAAAGGCGCGATGTGATAGCGGAATTCGCGGAATTGGATCGTCACGACGAGGCCGTTGCTCACCAGGATGGAATGGGAGAAGACGCCGGGTTCGATCAGGTCGATCTCGTCGTAGAGCCAGATGGGTTGTACGTCGGAAAAGGCCTTTGACACCACGGGCTTTTCGATGATCGGCGGCGCCGTCACGGTGTATTGCAGGATCGCCAGGGTGTTCAGGAACTCAGGAATCAGCGTGTTCGCTTGCCGCGCCACGATCGTCACGCCTGACGAGTTCAAGGGGAACGTGTAGGTAGGCAGCAGTGCCAGCCCGCACCAATCCGCGTCGTGCAGGCACTGCTCGTCGTGGAACTTCCGCAGGAATTCCGGCAGCTGGGATTCGATCTTCTTGTAGCGCCTGCGGAAGCGCCGTCCGGCCTGTTCCCATTCGTCGTGCGCGGCCTCGGCCTCATCGTCGGAAGCCGCATTGATCCGTGCATACATGTCCGGGGTGAAGTACTTCATGGATTTTTCGCCGCCTTCACCTTGGCCGTTTCAAAAAAAGCGTGGCCGGAGGGCGGACGCGGGTTTGGCTGAAAGTGCGGCAGCGCATACGGGCCGAGATATGTATGCGCCGGCTGTTCCTTGCAAGGTCCGACCTGCGACTCGATCTTGCGCCAGGGCGCGGTTGGCCTTGAAGCCGCCCTCGCATACCACGATATCACGTCCCGCCAGCCGTTCAAGGACCGCCTCCAATTCAGTGATCTCCTCACCCCGGATGACGCGGCCCAGTGAACCAAGGGTTGCCTTATAGATCTTCGCGGTCTTCGGGGCGGGTGGTTTGGTTGCCATCAATTCACTCCTCGCTCATGGTCCTGCTGATCGCCGGGTTCTTGCCGGCATCTGGGCCATATTGAGCGGATCGGGTGACGGCGTGCAACCGACGCCAAAAATCCCACCTAACTTTTATCTGAATCGCCCCAGTCGTCTTCCGCGAATGCTTTACGCCTCCCGCAGCTTGAACGAGACGTACTTCGTCTCCAGATACGCCTCCAGCCCCTCGTGGCCCAGCTCGCGGCCCAGGCCGCTCTCCTTCATGCCGCCGAACGGGCACTGCGGCGTCGCCGGCACCGGGTCGTTGATGCCGATGATGCCCGCCTCCATCCCCTCCGCCATCTTCCACGCCATCGTCAGGTCGTTCGTGAACACGTACGCCGCCAGGCCGTAGCGCGTGTTGTTCGCCGCCGCGATCACGTCGTCGAGCTTGCTGAAATCCAGCAGCGGCATCACCGGCGCGAACGGCTCCTCCGTCATGCATCTTGGCGTCCGGCGGCAGGTTCGTCAGCACGGTCGGCTCGAAGAAGTAGCCCTTGGCGAAGCGCGTCGCTGCGCTTGCCGCCGGTCAGCATCTTGGCGCCGCGCTTGCGGGCGTCCTCGACCAGATCGACGGTCTGCTCCATCGCCTTCTTCTCGAACATCGGGCCGACCTCGACGCCGGCGTCCAGGCCGTTGCCGAGCTTCAGGCCGCTTGGCGAACTCCACGGCCGCCTCGGTGAACTTCTTCTCCACGTCCTTGTGGACGTAGAAGCGGCTCGGCGCGATGCACACCTGGCCGTTGTTGCGGAACTTGCCCATCACCGCGATCTTCGCCCCCACTTCCGGGTCGGCGTCGGGGAAGACGATGAACGGGGCGTGGCCGCCCAGCTCCAGGCTGACGCGCTTCATCTGGTCGGCGCAGCCGCGCATCAGGTGCTTGCCGACCTCCGTCGAGCCGGTGAAGCTGATCTTGCGGACGATCGGGTTTTCGAGGAACTCGTCGGCGATCTCCTGGGCCGGGCCGATGACGAGGTTGGCGCACGCCGGGCGGCAGGCCGGCCGCCTCGATCAGGCACTCGAAGACCTGGATCAGGCACAGCGGCGTCTGGCTGGCCGGCTTGCAGACGATGGTGCAGCCGGCCGCCAGGGCCGGCGCGATCTTGCGGGCCTGCAGCGTGATCGGGAAGTTCCACGGGCTGATCGCCGCCGACCACGCCGACCGGATGCTTGAAGGTGACGTGGCGTTTGCCGGGCGCCGAGTTGGGGATGACCTGGCCGTAGGCCCGCTTGCCTTCCTCGGCGAACCACTCGAAGGTGTCGGCCGAGTGCAGCACCTCGGCCTTCGCTCTCGGCCAGCGGCTTGCCCTGCTCCATCGTCAGCGTGCGGGCGATGGCGTCGGCCCGCTCGCGCATCAGGTCGGCGGTCTTCTTGAGGATCTTGGCCCGGTCCCAGGCGGTCAGCTTCATCCAGGCCGGCATGGCTCGGCGCGGCCGCTTCGATGGCCCGCCGCGTCTCGGCCCGGCCGCCGTAGGCGACCTCGGCGACGACTTCCTCCGTGGCCGGGTTGATCACGCCGAGCGTCCGGCCGTTGTCGGCGTCGACCATTTGCCGTCGATGTACATGCGCTTTTGCACGGCGGTTGCGGTCGTCATGGTCGGTATCCTGGAGAAGGGGAAAACAGAGTTTAGCCGCGACCCGAAGGGGAGCGCTCCGACGGAGCGCTCCCTTTCGGGTCGCGGCTAAACCTAGGGGTTCCTGCACGATTCCTTATCTGCCGAAGAGGCTGAACGGGTTGAAGCCGCCGCCTTTCTGCTGGTTCTTCACCAGATTAATGATCGGCGCGACCTTGATGGTCTTGGAGATGGTCACGTTGGACCCGCTCACCTGCGGCTCAATGTTCACGAGATCGGCCAGCTCCGGCGGCAGCTTGCCGCCGAATTGTTTCTTGCCTTCTCCAATCGCTAGTTTCAATTGGCCGCTCAGCTCGCCGGCCGCCGTGCCGTCCTGGCACAACGCGGTCACGTTGACGTCCACATCGCTGCCGATCTTGATCGTCGCGCTCAAGCCGTTCACCTTGCCCAAGGAAATGGGATTGGACGAGCCGGCCCCGGAGGCGGCTTGCGGGAAGCCGTCCTTGACGTTGGCGGCGAAGGCGATGGAGGCGTTGAAATCGGTCTGGTTGATCGCCGCCTGGAGCTTGTCGTTGATGTCCGGCTTCTTGTCGCGCGTCAGGACGGCTTTCAGCGCGTCCGCCGTGCCCACCACCAGCTCCCGGTCGTTGGGCATGCAGAAGGCGAAGGCCGACTTCGGGGCCGGCGGGGCCGGCGGCGGCTTCTGGCCCGGGAAGTTGAACGTAACCGGCGGCGCCTTGACGTCGATCATCGTGTACTTGCCGATCTTCGTTTCGGTGAATGTGTAATCTGGCGGCCGCCGGAGGCCTTCTTCATGCCGGCCTCCACGTCCTCGAGCTTGGCGGCGTTGCTCGCGTGGATGACCGCGATGGCGGCGGGCGAGTTGGCGCCCGAGAAATTCACCGAGGCCGCACCGAAATAAATGCGATCGATGTTGTTCGAGGACACCCCCGACGACTGGCTGCTGGCCTGGTCGAACGCCTTCTTGGCGTCGGGGAACGCCGTCCACACCTGCTTGAGCGCGTCGCTGTTCGTGATCTGGTCCCAGCGGACCTGACCGACCATCTGGGTGTTGTCGGGCATGAAGTAGAGGTCTTCGGAGTTGCCGCCGAACACCATCGGCAGGACGAAGATGGCGCCGACGGTGACGCCGCCCAGCAGCAGGATCCCTGCCCCGACGATCAGCAGCACCGGCAGGAGCATGGACTTCTTCTTTTTCCGGCGCCGCGAGGGCCGTGCGGCCTCCTCTTCATATTCCCCCTCGGGGGCGCGGTCGTCGTACTCCTCCGGCGGGGGGACGGGCGCGGGCCGTCTCCGCACGGGCGCGGGCGCGGCCGGCGCCGGGGTGACGGCAGCGGCCGGACCCGCGGGGATGTAAAGAATGGCCTGACACTGGGGGCATTTCGCCTTGCGCCCCGCCAGTTCGTCGGCCACCTTCAGGGTGCGGCCGCAGCCGGTGCAGGAAAAAGTAATGCTCATGAGAGGAGACCCCGAGCGACGGCGAGCGGGCGACCGGGCTTGGCCCGGAAGGATCGGGGCATGTCCGTCGCGGCCATGCCGGTTCAGTGACCCGCCCAGTCGAAATCAAATTCGTGGTATTCTCTCGCATCTTGCGTCATTCCGCAAGGGGACGCTTCCGAAATTGTCGGGCGACGGGCGCTGCCGCTTCGGGCGCCGCCGCCTACAATCGCTTGTAGGTATTCGCTAGGGGTGTCCGCGCCGACGGACGGCGCGGGCTGAGAACACACCCTTGGGACCTGATCCGGTTCACACCGGCGTGGGGAAGCGAACCGCCGCCCATCCCGGCCCGTCGCTTTTCTTCTCCGCCGTCCATCCGCCGGATCCAGGCGCCCCACCGGAATCGCCGCATGGACTTCGACCTGCTGCGCCTGCTGGCCTGGTACGCCGCCGCCTTCGTCGTCCTCGGCGCGCTGAACACGCTGCTGGCCGCCGGGGCGTTCCGCGTCAATCTCGGCGCCGCCGAGTTCCCGATGGACGTGTGGGAGTTCTGGCAGCGCTCCGCCCTGGCCGGCTTCGCCCTCGCCGCCTACGCCTTCGCCGCCGCCTTCGTCGCCCTGGTCCTCTTCGACCGCAAGGCGTACTGGCTTTTCGGGATCCTCATGGTCCCCTATCCGGTGCTGGCCGTCTACCTCTACGACTGGGCCTACGCCCTCGACGACCTGCTGGAAGGGTTCAAGATTTTCCTGATCCACCACCTCCTGCCCCTCGTGGTGCTGATCGCCTGTTTCGTGTTCGCCTTCAAGGTGGATAGTTTCGTGCGCTTCGTGCTGCCCTCCTGAAAGCGCCCTTTGTGAAAGGCCGTCCCCATGACGCAGATCGAAGCCGCCCGCCAGGGCATCGTCACCGACGAGATGCGATTCGTCGCCGAGCGCGAAGACCTCGACCCCGAGCTGATCCGCGACGAGGTCGCCCGCGGCCGCATGGTCATCCCGGCCAACAACGGTCCATCTCACGAAGCGGCTCGAGCCGATGGCCATCGGCGTCGCCCGCAAGTGCAAGATCAACGCCAACATCGGCAACTCCGCCGTCACCAGCAAGATCGACGACGAGCTGGAAAAGCTGCACACGGCCGTCCATCTCGGCTCCGACACCGTCATGGACCTCTCCACCGGCGGCGACATCGACGCCATCCGCCAGGCCATCATCGACGCCTCGCCGGTGCCGATCGGCACCGTGCCGATCTACCAGATCATCCAGAACGTCAAGGACGTCGGCCGACATCACGCCGCGCATGATGCTCGACATGGTCGAGCACCAGGCCAAGCAGGGCGTCGATTACATGACGATCCACGCCGGCGTCCTGCTGGAATACCTGCCGCTGACGACCAAGCGCATCACCGGCATCGTCAGCCGCGGCGGCTCGCTGATGGGCGCGCTGGATGCTGGCCGCACCACGAGCAGAACCCGTGGTACACGCACTTCGACGAGCTGTGCGAGATCATGCGGGCCTACGACGTGACCTACAGCCTCGGCGACGGCCTGCGGCCCGGCTGCCTGGCCGACGCCAACGACGCGGCCCAGTTCGCCGAGCTGAAGACGCTGGGCGAGCTGACGCTCAAGGCCTGGGAGCACGGCTGCCAGGTGATGATCGAGGGGCCGGGCCACATCCCGATGCACCTGGTCAAGATGAACGTGGAGAAGGAACGCGAGCTGTGCCACGACGCGCCGTTCTACGTGCTCGGCCCGCTGGTGACGGACATCGCGCCGGGCTACGACCACATCACCTCGGCCATCGGCGCCGCCCTGGCCGGCGAGGCCGGGGCGGCCATGCTCTGCTACGTCACGCCGAAGGAGCATCTCGGCCTGCCGAACAAGGACGACGTGCGCCAGGGCGTGATCGCCTACAAGATCGCCGCCCACGCCGCCGACATCGCCCGCGGCCGCAAGAACGCCCGCAAGCGCGACGACGAGCTGTCCAAGGCCCGCTTCGAGTTCGACTGGAACCGGCAGTTCGAGCTGTCGCTGGACCCGGAAACGGCGCGGGCGATGCACGACGAGACGCTGCCGCAGGAGGTGTTCAAGTCGGCGAAGTTCTGCTCGATGTGCGGGCCGAAGTTCTGCTCGATGCGCATCACGCAGGACATCCGCAAACTCGCCGAGAAGAACGAGCTGCCGCTGGCGGCGAAATGAGGAGCCGTCGGATTGTGGCGAGCGGCCGGCGTGAGCCGGCTGATAGAGGCTCCATCAGCCGGCTCACGCCGGCCGCTCGCCGACTTGGCCGCGTCGCCTTGACAGCGCCTCCCCCTTCCCGTACAAGGGTCCGCCCAGGTCGCGGCAGGGATTCGCCGCGCCCCGCTCGCCGCCCTTTCCTTCCTTTCCAGATCCTTAAGGATGAGGATCGATCCATGACCGTTGCCTCCCGTCCCTCTCGCGCGGCCCTGCTCTGCGCCGTCCTGATCGCGCTGGCCGCCGCGCCCGTGCGCGCCCAGGGCGTGTCGTGGTTCACCGATTACAACGCGGCCCGCCGTGAGGCGGCCGACAAAAAACTGCCGCTTTTCGTCGATTTCAGCACCAAGGATTGTCACTGGTGCCGGATGCTCGAATCGACCACATTCCGCGATCCCGCCGTGGTCCAGGTGCTGAGCCAGCGTTTCATCGCCCTGCACGTCGATGCGGAGAAGGAGGCAACCCTCGCTCAGCAGCTGAATGTTCAGAGCTACCCGACGTTGATCTTCGCCGACCCCGACGGCAACGTCCTGGCAAGGCAGGAGGGGTACGTGAAGCCGGCCGAGTTCGGCAAGCTGCTCGCCCACGTGCTGGCGGGTCTTCAACCCGTCGATACGGCCGTGAGGCAGGCGGTGCATCGGACGGCGCCGCCCATGGACGATGGGGAGCGGACGCGGCAGGCCGGGCAGTTATTGGCCCTGGCGCAGACCGACTTCCACGAACAGCGATACCTTGGCTGTTTGGAGCGCTGCAAGACGCTGAAGGCGGACTACGGCGACATGCCGCAGGCGGCGGAGGCGAGCAAGCTGGAGGCGACGATCTGCGGCGACCCGGACCAGCTGCGGTTGGCCTGCGACGGGCTGACGGATCGTCTCGGCGAGATGTACCTCGACCTGGCCGATGCCTTTCAGCGGAAGGACCAGCCGGCGCGGGCTATTTTGTGTCTGGAATGGGTCGTCCAGGCCTGTCCCGGTACGCCGCAGGCGGAGAGCGCGAAGGAGCGGCTGGCGCGGATCAAGAGCGCGGCGCCTGGTCGGCCGATGGGGCCATGACGCGAGCTGCGAAGCGGTTTCAAACCCTTTCCTACCAGCTCCGAGCGCGAGCGAGGGGGCGGCGCCGAACCCCTCGCTCGCGCTCGGAGCTGGTTTTTTCTATTCCCGTAATCGGAACAGCTTGCGCAGCGCGTCGAGCAGTGTATGGCCCGGCGCGTCCGCCTGCTGGTCCTCCGTCAGTGCGCTGATGGGGCCGTGCAGGAACTGGTTTTGCAGCTTCACGAAGGCATATTCGATATATTTCCGATCCCCCTCGCTGAGCCGGCCGTTGAGCCGCTCGAACAGCTTGCGCACCACGTCCTCGCGCTTGGCCTCCAGGTCCTGCGTCAGCCGTTCGATCACCGGGCCGTGCCGCCGCCGCCGCCATTCCTTGAGGAAGCGCTGCGCCTCCTGCTCGACGATGGCCTCGGCCGGGGCCAGGTGCTTCCGCCGATCGGCCAGCGTCGCCTCCTGAATGCGCTTGAGATCGTCAATGTTGAAAAGACAGGTGCGGTCGCCGTCGTGGATGCGCGGGTCGAAGTCGCGCGGCACGGCGATGTCGAGGATGACGACCGGCCCGCCGCTCCGCTGGACGGCGATGCGCCGGTAGCGCTCCAGCGTGACGATCGGCTCCGGCGCACCGGTGGTGCTCAGCACGATGTCGGCCCGCGCCAGCATCTCGTCGAGCTGGTCCCACGGCACGGCCTCGCCGCCGCAGCCGCGCGCCACGGCCTGCGCCTTCTCCGGGCTGCGGTTGGTCACGACGATGCGCTTCGGCTCCAGCCGCCGCAGGTGCTTCAGCGTCAGCCCGCCCATCTTGCCGGCGCCGATGACGAGGATGGTCTTGTCGTCGAAGTGGTCGAAGACCTGGCGAACGTAATCGACGGCGGCGCTGGAGACGGAGACATGGCCGAGGGAGATGCCGGTTTCCGTGCGGACGCGCTTGGCGACGCGGCGGGCGTGGGGGAACAGGGCGTGCAGCAGGGGACCGGGGCCGTCGTACTTCTGGCCCAATTCGTAGGCTTTTTTCACCTGCCCGGCGATCTGCCCCTCGCCGACGATGAGGCTGTCGAGGCTGGCGGCGACGCGGAACAGGTGACGCACCGCGTCGTCGTTCTGGCGGATGGTCAGGTGCGGCCGAATGTCCGCCGCGGTCAGGCCGTGGAAGTCGGCGAGGAAGGCCGCGACCGTATCGCCGTCGAGCGGCGTCGTCGCGCGGGTGGCGCGGTCGAGGACGCGGGCAAGGTACAGTTCGACGCGGTTGCAGGTGCTGAGGATGACGGCCTCGCAGTCGAGACGGCTGGTGAGGGCGTCGAGGGCGCGCGGCCAGCTGGTCCTCGCGGAAGGCCAGGCGCTCGCGGCACGGCGACCGGCGTGGTGCGATGGCTGCAGCCGACGGCGAGGAGGATCATGACGGCCCTCCCGTCGGATGGGGGAGGACGAGGGCCAGCACCAGGAGCAGAAAAGCGGCGATGGTCAAGACGGCGACGGATCGACCGCGGAGACGCCAGCCATAGCGGAGGACGAGCAGGACCAGGAAGGCTAACCAGAGGACGCCGGCGCCGAGGATGCGCAGGTCGGTCCAGGACGGCAGCGGCTTCTGGAGCATCAGGAACAGGCCGATGACGAGGCCGGCCGTCAGCAGCGGGAAGGCGAGATCGACGGCCCGGCGGTTCATGTTTTCCAGGCGTTCGAGGCTGAGCAGACGGAGACCGTGGTGCGGCGTCGTCTTGGTGCGGAGCCGGTGGGCCTGGACGAGATACATGACGCTGGCGAGGAAGCCGACGCAGACGCCGACGGCGGCGAGCAGCAACAGGCTGACGTGGAGGAAGCCCCAGAAGCGGTCGTTGGCCGGCGGTAGGGGATCGGCCCGCGGCCCGGCGAGGGCGCTGAGGCCGACCAGGCCGAGGACAAGCGGCAGCACGAAAACGCCCCAGGCGAGTTGGCGATAATGGATGGAGCCGTAGAGGTAGAAGACGGCGAGGACCCAGGCGAGCAGAATCATCCAGCCGATGGGCCAGTGCATGGCGAGGTAGATGGATTGCGCGAGGAGGCCGGCCGCGCCGAAGCCGAGGCCGAGCAGTCGCCAGGACCTGGCGCGGCCGGACCTGGCGCAACAACTCCAGCCCCAGCGCGGCGGCGTAGCTGGACGCGAAACAGACGAGCGTGACTCCTCCGTACACAGGTTTCCTCGTTCGATGGCGCCGGGCGGGCCGGTTCGTTTAGCCGCGACCCGAAGGGGAGCGCGTGATTCGCATTTCGGCAGAGTGGTATTATAGCGGACGAGGCGTTTCGTCGCACTCCTCGCGCAATTCCCGAAGCCATTCCGCCCGCACCGCGTCCGCCCCGTCGCGCCTCAGCCGTTCCAGCCAGTCCCATTGCGACCAGCGCTCGAACAGCAATCGCCGACGTTCGGCGTCGCGCACGCCCTGCAACACCAGCGGCCGCAGCTCGGCCAGCAGCGCCGCCCATCGGCCAAAATCATCGCCGAACTGTTCTTCGAGTTGCCGGCGGATGGTGCGCGCCAGGGCCGGGGCCGCTCCGCCGCTGCCGACCGCAAGGACGAGGTCGCCGCGCCGGACGACGGCGGGGAGGAAGAAATCGCCCGTTTCGGGATCGGAAGCGGAGTTGATCCAGATGCCGCGCGCCTTGGCATCGGCGACGACGCGGGCGTTCACATCCGGCGATGCAGCGGCGAAGGCGAGGACGGCGCCGTCGAGGTGAACGGCGGCGTAGAGTTCGGTGCGCCAGTCGAGGGCGGGATGCGTTTCATCGGCGGGGCGTGCTTCAAGGCAGACGAGGCGGACACGCAGCGCCGGCGGCGAGAGCGGCGGCGGCCTTGCGCCGGCCGACGGGACCGCCGCCGACCACGAGGACGAGGCGACCGGTCAGGTTCAGGTAGAGGGGGAACATGGCGGCTAGAGTGAGGAAGGGTGAACGCCTTGAGGGGCGGAGGAACGAATCTCTTTGGGGACAGGCTCCGTCGGTCGGGGCTGATTGAACAGGGCGAGAAGGGATGGATCCGGAAGCTTTGGTGGGGACGGATGAGCCGATGTGTTCGGCACGGCCTTGGGGTTCGCCATGAAGGCAAAGCACCCGCCTGCGAGGGCCAGGAGGACCATGCTCGCCAGCCAGAGAAAGTAACCGCTATAGAGGCCGAATTGCAAGTCTTGTAGCCATATACAAGCGCCAAGCGCTGCGATGATTCCGAGGATCAAGGCCGACCTGTTGCGGCGCAAAACGAGTAAGAGAGTCCCCAAAGGGAAAAGCAGGTTTGGCAACCAGCCGAAAGCCGACTCCAAGAGATCGCGAGAAGTCGGCAACACGCCCTTTCCCCATAGGCATAGCGTCCAGAAAACGCACCACCCGGCGGAGCAAGCTTGCCAGCCAAGCACATACTCTTGCGTAGAAGTGAAAGGTGATCGAACCACAGGTAGGAAGAAAGACAGCGCGAAAACGCCGACGACGGCGGCGATACACGACCATTGCCAGCGGCGTTTAGTCATGGAAGCCCCTCGACCCCCCCTGCGGACAATGAGGGAACCGGCTCAAGGGCGGGCGGCGAGATCCGCCGGGTGGGTGTGCAGGTATTCACGGACCTCCAGCTGCATCCGGTCGATTTCGGAGAGGAAACCGGAGGCCGACAAGCGGTAATTCACGGGATTCGTTTCCACCGTCCGCAGGTGGGCGACCTGGGCTTGAAACCGCCCGATCCGGTCCAGCGTCGCCTGGAGTTCCTGGTCGTTGGCGATCATGGCGCCTCCGCAATGATTTCGACGATGCCCCGCTCTCCGCCGCATCGCTTCACCTGCCAGTATGCCAGCGCCGCCTCCTCGCCTTCAAGGGCCGCCAGCTTCCTCAGCCAGAAGACGCTTGCCCCGAAGTGGGATTGGGCGGCCGCGTGGTCAAAAAGGAGCCGCGCCTCCCCGGTCAGTTGCGCCGCGTCAAACGTGTCTTCCATTAGCAGGAACAAGTCCACATCGTTAGGTTCCGGCTTCGCGGTAATGAAGCGACCCGAACACCACACAGTGCGCCAGACGGCTAGTGGCGCGGGCGACCGAATAAGCCCGCTCCAACCGCCGGCCGACAATCCGACGTGCAGGCGTGGCGGTCCCGAACCTCTGCAGAACTTCCGACAGCGGCGCCCGGTGGACGCCGAGCGGCAGGTCGCCCTCGATGGTGAAAGCTGGCAGCGGCGCGATGCAACCTCACGGTCAACGCGGGACGCGCGACGGCAGGCAGTCCTGGCCGGTTTGAATATACCAGAACGAATCCGTAAAACAGAGGAAATGCCCATCCCGCAACCCCCGCAGCCGCATGAACACCGACCCCCGCCCCATCGCCGTCTACCACGAACACCCCGACTGGTTCCGGCCGCTGTTCGCCGAGATGGACCGCCGCGGCTTGCCCTACGTCCGCCTCGACCCCCGCGCCCATTCTTACGACCCCGGCGCCAACGACGCTCCGTATTCGCTGCTGTTCAACCGCATGAGTCCGTCGGCCTACCTGCGCGGCGGCGTCCAGGGCGTCTTCTTCACCCTCGCCTACCTCGCCCATCTCGAACGGCTCGGCGTGCCCGTCGTCAACGGCCGACGAGCGTTCACCGTGGAAACGTCCAAGGCGCTGCAGCTGACGTTGCTGGAATCGCTCGGCCTGACCTACCCGCGGCGCGCGTCATCAACCACCCCTCGAAGGCGGTTGCCGCGGCGGAGGGGCTGCGCTTCCCGGTGGTGGTCAAGGCCAACGTCGGCGGCAGCGGCGCCGGCATCGTCCGCTACGACAAGCCCGACGACCTCGCCCGCGCCGCCGACGGAGGGCCGGCTCAACCTCGGCGTCGATCACACCGCCCTGGTGCAGGAATTCATCCCGGCCCGCGACGGCTGCATCACCCGCGTCGAGACGCTCGGCGGCAAGTACCTCTACGCCATCCGCGTCCACACGACCGGCGACACCTTCAACCTCTGCCCCGCCGACATCTGCCAGCGCAGCGACGGCGTCGAGCTGCAACGCACCGCCTGCCCCATCGACGCCCCGAAAAGCGGTCTGAAGGTGGAGGCGTTCCAGCCGCCGGATCACGTCGTCGACGCGGTCGAGCTGATCGCCCAGGCGGCCGGCGTCGATGTCGGCGGCGTCGAGTACATCATCGACGACCGCGACGGCCGGCTGCTGTATTACGACATTAACGCTCTGTCGAATTTCGTGGCCGACGCCGTAAACGTGGTCGGGTTCGACCCGTTCGCGCGGTTGGTCGATTATCTCGAAGTCCGGGCGTCTCTGCGGATGGAGGTCGTCTGACATGCGTTACGGCTACTGGCTCCCCGTCTTCGGCGGCTGGCTGCGCAACGTCGAGGACGAGAAGATGGCGGCGACGTGGGACTACGTCAAGCGGCTGGCCCAGCGCAGCGAACAGATCGGCTACGACCTCACGCTGGTCGCCGAGCTGAACCTCAACGACATCAAGGGCGAGGAGGGGCCGGCCCTCGACGCCTGGTCCACCGCCGCCGCCCTCACCGCCGTCACCGAGCGGCTGGAGTACATGGTCGCGGTGCGGCCGACGTTCCACAACCCGGCCCTGCTGGCCAAGCAGGCCGCCAACATCGACCACATCGGCGGCGGCGGCCGGCTGTCGCTCAACGTCGTCTCGTCGTGGTGGAAGGACGAGGCGAAAAAGTACGGCGTCGGCTTCGAGCAGCACGACGACCGCTACGCCCGCACCTCCGAATGGCTCGACGTGGTCGAGAACCTCTGGCAGCGCGACCACTGGAGCTACGAGGGCAAATATTACCGCGTTGAGGACTCCGTATTGCAGCCGAAGCCGCTGTCGAAGCCGCGGCCGGTGATCTACGCCGGCGGCGAGTCGGACAAGGCCAAGGACCTGATCGCCCGCAAGTGCGACGCCTACGTCATGCACGGCGACCCGCCGGACGTGATCGGCCGGCGCATCGACGACATGCGGATGAGGCGCGAGAAGCTCGGCCTGCCGCCGATGATCTACGGCGTCGCGGCCTATTCCGTGGTGCGCGACACGGAGGCGGAGGCCCGCGCCGAGGTGGCGCGCATCACCGACGTGAAGGGATCGGCGGCCGGCTACAAAAACTATCAGCAATGGCTGGCCGGCACGCAACTGGAACAACGCGTGTCGCTGGAGGACTACTCGGTATCCAACCGCGGTTTGCGCTCCGGATTGGTCGGTACGCCGGCCCAGGTCGCGGAGCGCGTCGCGGCGTTCGAGGCGGTGGGCGTGGACCTGTTCCTGTTGCAGTGCAGCCCGCAGCTGGAGGAGATGGAACGGTTCGCCGAGGAGGTCATTCGGCGCTCGTAGACCGCTCGCTCCGCGAGCGGCCGCCGCTCGCGGAGCGAGCGGTCTACAGGGCTATCCGCTCCTCGATGAGCTGCTTCAACAGCGTGCGGTGGCAGTGCGACGGGTCGGTGCAGGCCGACGAACACAGCAGCGTCAGCGTTTCGCCCGCCGCGACCTTTTCGGCCAGCAGCGCGATGCTCTCCTCCTGCGCCTTCATCTCCTCCAGGTAACGGCGGCGGTACTCCTCCAAGCCGATGGGCGGCCCATGCTTGCCGTAGAAGTCGGCGTGCAGCTTCTTGGTGGGTCCGAGATGGCTCCACCAGAGGTCCCACGTCTCTTTTTTCTTCGGCAACGGCGCGCGGCCGATAACGGCAGATCAGCAGGCGGAAGCCGTCGTCCGGCTCTTTCTTGTCGTTCCAGCGCTTGGTCTTGATTGGCATTGTGATATTCTACCAGCCCGAAGCGCGAGCGAGGGATTCGGATGAAATCCCTCGCTCGCGCTTCGGGCTGGTCCGGGCCGTATAATACGCCCGCCGAGTTCCCCGTCCTCGAAGGAAGGATGCACCGATGCCGTACACCGCCGCCGTCCTCGCCGCCCTGGCGCTCCTGGCCGTGCCGGCCGCCGTCCACGCCGACGGTCCCGCCAAACGGCCGATGAAGATCGACGACCTGTTCGCGTTCAAGCGCGTCAGCGATCCGCAAATCAGCCCCGACGGCAAGGCCGTCGTCTACGTCGTCGCCGAGGTCGATCTGCCCGGCAACAAGACCACGTCGTCGCTGTGGCTGGCCCCCACCGACGGCAAGGGCGAGCCGAAGCGGCTGACCACCGCCGCCGGCAAGAAGGACGCGCCACCCGCGCTGGAGTCCCGACGGCAAGCGCATCCTGTTCGAGTCGAACCGCTCCGGCGACGACCAGCTCTGGATCATCGACCTGGACGGCGGCGAGGCCCGGCAGCTGACGACGATCAGCACCGAGGCCAGCGATGCGGTCTGGTCGCGGGACGGCAAGCAGATCGCCTTCGTCTCCGCGGTCTATCCCGAATACTCCGAGAAGCCGTTCAAGGAAAGCGACGAGCTGAACAAGAAGCGCAAGGAGGAGGCGGAGAAGAACCCCGTCAAGGCCAAGCGTGTTCACCAAGCTGTTCTACCGCCACTGGGACGAATACGTCGAGGACAAGCGGCAGCACTGTTCGTCATGACGGCGGAGCGGCGGCGAGCCGAAGGACGTGACGCCCGGCGACCGCGACGCCTTCCCGACCTCCGACACATTCTCCACCGGCGACAATTTCACCTTCAGCCCGGACGGCAAATATCTGGTTTTCACCGCCGTGCCGGCGAAGAACGAGGCGTGGAGCACGAACTACGACATTTGCCGCGTGCCGGTCACGGGCGGCACGACGCAGTGGGAATCGCTGACGAAGGACAACCCGGCTGCGAGCAGCGGGCCGGCGTTCTCGCCGGACGGCAAGTGGCTGGCGTACCGGGCGCAGAAGCGGGCCGGCTTCGAGGCCGACAAGTGGGAGCTGATGGTCGTCGAGGCGGACGCGGATGGCATGATCAAGGGCAAGCCGGCGAGCTGACGACCGGATACGTGCGACGACTCGGTGGACGAGTTTGCATGGATGCCGGGCACAGAGACCATCTGTCTTCACCGCGGACGATAAGGCGAATACCACGCTCTTCTACGCCGAACCGACGAAGGAGGCGCGGACCGAAGGTGTTTTTCGGCGGCATGGGAACGCTTGGCTCGCTGAGCGTGCGGCCGGACAAGACACGTGGTCTTCACGCGGGCCGGCTTCGACCAGCCCGCCGGAAGTGTGGCAGTATCACACGCCAACCGGCGGCGAATATCGACGAACGTCAGTCCAGCCAACGACAAGCTCCTGCTGCCGAACTCGACCTGCCGCGCCCGGAAGCGTCGAAGTCCAGGTCGAGAGCGGCGCCAAGATGCAGATGTGGATCCTCAAGCCGCCCGGCTTCGACCCCGCCAAGAAATGGCCGCTCGCCTTCCTCGTCCACGGCGGCCCGCAGGGCGCGTGGGAGGACGGCTGGAGCTACCGCTGGAACCCCGAACTGTGGGCCGCCCAGGGCTACGTCGTCGCCCTGCCGAACCCGCGCGGCTAGACCGGCTTCGGCCAGAAGTTCGTCGACGAGATCAGCGGCGACTGGGGCGGCAAGTGCTACGACGACCTCATGGCCGGCCTGGATTACCTGGAGAAGCAGCCCTACATCGACACGGACCGCATGGCCGCGGCCGGCGCGTCGTTCGGCGGCTACATGATGAACTGGTTCGCAGGGCCACACCACGAAGTTCAAGACGCTCATCACGCCATGCGGCGTCTAGAACTTCGACAGCATGTACGCCACCACCGACGAGACTCTGGTTCGACGAATGGGAGCACGGCGGCCCGCCGTGGGACAAGGGCAAGCGCGAGGCGTACGAGAAGTTCTCGCCGCACCGCTACGCCGACAAGTTCAAGACGCCGATGCTCATCATCCACAACGACCTCGATTTCCGCGTGCCGGTCAGCGAGGGCTTGCAGCTGTTCACACGCTGCAGCGCAAGGGGATCCCGTCGAAGTTCATCAACTTCCCCGACGAGGGCCACTGGGTGCTCAAGCCGAAGAACAGCGAATACTGGCACAAGGAGGTCTTCGCCTGGCTGGCGAAATATGTCCCGCCGGGTGGGAAATGACGACGATTGCCTTACCAGCCCGAAGCGCCAGCGAGGGGGGTGGACGAAATCCCTTGCTGGCGCTTCGGGCTGGTCTTGATACAACCTCTCAGCGGTTTTTCTCCAGCAGCCGTTCGCGCCGCCGACGCTCCTCCCCTTCGAGTCCGGTGCCGCAAAGGCCGACCGCAGCCGGCACGACGTAAAACCCGATCTTCTCCAGCGGAATCGCCGCGCCGACTTTCCCGGAAGGCATCGGCGCCGCCGGCCCCTTCATCGGAGCGGGCGGGCTGTCGTGGCCGGTGGGCGCGGCGGGCGAAACCCTCGGCGGTGCGGTGAAGGGAAGCTGCAATCGGTGAACCGCTTCGGTGAATAGGTTCCCCAACCACGGAACATTGTCCGTCGCCTCGGTCGTGACGACACCCGGCGCCGGCGCGTCGCTCGGCTGGGGCGCGTTCCCAAGCGTCGCATCGTCCCCCCCGCCACCGCTTTGCAAGCTGCTGTTTGCCAACGGGGACGCAACCGCCGGTGAAAGGGAGGCCGGAATGCCGGCCGCGACGACGGCGTGCGTGTTGGCGGAGGTCGTTCCGTTGAAGGAGGGGACGGCGACCACCGCAGTCGCTTCGGATTCGATCAGCAAGGCGATGGTTGCGTCCTCGCGCCCGCCGCTCCGACCCCCCCGTCCGCCCACGCTGCCGCTGTTGCTGGGGGCCGATCCCTGCGAGATGTCGTTCGACAAAAGCGCGGCGTTGGTTAGGGCCGTGATGACGGAGGCGGCTTTCGGCGTGCCGAGGCCGGTGGCCAGGTCGTACCCCGCGGTCGCGGCGTGGCCGTTGGACCCGCTCGTGACGTCGTTCAAATCCTGGGGGTTGGAGTAGAGCGTCGCTTCCACCGTGGCGGTGTTGAGGGCGTTGTTCGAGCCGCGCAATTGGTCGGCTTGCGCGACGATCGCCGACCACTGCGGGGCGCCCGCACTGGTGCCGCCGACTTCGTACCAGCCCGATCCCCCATAGGTGTCATAGACGTAGACGCCGCTGTTGGGGTTGGCGTCGTAAGAGACATCCGGGGTCGTGCGAGCATTGTCGGACTGGGCGCCGTCCTGGTAGGTAGGCTTGCCCTCGTAGCTGCTGACGCCGCCGCCGCCGTCGGACCAGGCGCTTTCGGATTTGATGCTGTAGGTGGCGCCGCTGGAGGCGATGGACAGGGTCGTGCCGCCCACGGACAGGACGTAGGGCGAGACGGAAGGCCATTCCACTTCGCCGCCCGTGTCGCCCGCCGAGGCCACGAACGCGACGTTCGTATAGGAATCGAACCCATTGAACCCCGTGACCCCGCCGCTGCCGGTGTCGTAGACGGTCTCGCCGCTGAATTCGGAGGCGCCCCAGCTCATGGAAACCACGTTGGCGTGGCTGGCGGCGTATCCGACGGCCTTCAACAGATCGCTGGTGCTCGCCGAGCTTGCCTCGACGAGGAGGACGTTGGCCGTCGGGTCGATGGCGTGCGCCCACTCCACGTCGAGGCTGATTTCCAGGCCCCAGTCCGCGTTCCCAGCCGGCAGGTTGGTTCCGCCGGTCTCGTTCACCTGTTTGAAGGACGGCGGCGCGGAGACGCCCCATTCCGTGTCGAAGGCCGCCAGGTTGCTGGCGATGTTCGGGTCGTTGTAGGCGTCCACGATGGCGATGGTCGTGTTGTTCGGGTTGCTCACCGACGAGGGCACTCCGTACGCTCCCGCGATCTCGGCGGGCGCGTACGGGGCGGAAACCAAGTGGGAACTCGCCAGAGGCGTCGCGACGCTCAGCGGACTGGCCAACGACGAGGCGGACGGCACAGTACGCGTTTCTAACTCTTCCAGCACCAATCGGGGGCGACGGATCGGCCGGGTCGAATCGGAGCGTCGGCGCCCTCCAAAGAGGATGGCCTTGTGGAGCAGGCGGAACGTGGTGAACATCGTTGGCTCCTTGGCGGACGCGGCAGCCGCGTGGGTTCCTTGGAAAGGAACGTCGCTCGATCCGGAAGGCGTCGGAAAAATGCGGATGGGAAATAGCAAGCCCGCTTGCAGCAGCCGTTACTTTCCTTCCGGTATAGTTCAAATAGCAAGAGTAATGCTACTTGGGCCATTGAGGCTCCGCAAGTGCTTTTCGGCGTCGATGGCGGGTTTTTGTGAGAGGGCCGGGCGAAGGCGGGATTCTCGAAAGGGCGCTGGGAAGCAGGCCGAAAATCAGGGAGTTGAAGGTGTCAGCAACTCTTCCAATCCGTCGGCCAGCCGTTGGGCCGCCTTCCGGGTGTGCGCCCCCAGTCGGAGCAATTCCGTAAGCAACGCCGGCCGTCGCAGGACTGCGGCCGTCAGTCGCCCCGGCCGCACCCGGCCGGAAGCCAGCACGCCGAGCAACGCTTCCGACAAAGGAGTATCCACGTCATCCGAAATGACGCGCAGGCAACCGAACGGCACGCCGGCCGCCTGGCACGTGCGGGCGACGGCGGCCGTTTCCATGTCCACGGCGACCGCCCCGCTGCGTTCGCCGAGCCGGCGTTTCTCCTCCGGCCGGCCGACGAGCGCCGGGACCGTCAGCAGCCGTCCGCGCGGGTACGATCCGATCCCGGTGGGCCAGGTCGCCGGCCACGAAGCGCCGTCGCCGTCGCAGACCGCATCGGCGAGGATCCGGTCGCCGACGCGCAGGCCGGGCGTGATCGCCCCGGAGAAGCCGGCGGAAAGGACCACGGTCGGGCGGAAGAGAACGCCGTCTGCGACCGGATGCGACAGCAGCCACGACAAGGCGGCTTCCATCGCGGTGATTCCGACTCCGGTTTCCAGGAGAAGTACCGTCCGCGAATCGTCGCCGTGGAACGCCGCCGGGATCGGGGCGCCGGGGAACGGCCGTCGGCGCGGTCGCATCCGCCGGAAAAACATCGCCTCCCGCCGCAGGGCGAAGACGACGCACGGACAGGAAGCATCGGCGGAGGGAGACACGCGACCACTCCTTCAGGAACGAGCCTCTCCACGACCGTCCGCACGACAGAGCCGCGACCGTGAGGGAGCGGTTTGATCTCACCGCTCCCTCACGGTCGCGGCTCTGACATCCAGCCCCTTCCATCCGGGTACAATGGAGGATGGGGGCGAAGAAGAGGAGGCGGAGATGGCGAACCTCAAGAAGCGGGTCGCGGAAGACGCACCGGGCGACTTCTTCGTGGACTCGACCTGCATCGACTGCGACACCTGCCGGCAGCTGGCCCCGGCGGTCTTTGCGGAGGGGCCGGGCCACGCCTTCGTCCGCCGCCAGCCGGCCACGCCGGACGACCGCCGCCGCGCCCTGCACGCCCTGGTCTGCTGCCCGACCGGCTCCATCGGCTCGCAGGGCGGCGACCGGCCGCAAACCGTGCTGGACGACTTCCCGCTTCTCATCGAGGAACCCGTCTCGTACTGCGGATTCGCCTCGCCAAAGTCCTACGGGGGGAGCAGCTATTTCCTCCAACATCCCGCCGGCAACTGGCTGATCGACTCTCCGAAGTTCCTGCCGCGCCTGGTGCGGCAATTCGAGCAGCGGGGCGGCGTCGCCAATATCTTCCTGACGCACAGCGACGACGTGGCGGACGCGGAGCGGTACGCGGAGCGGTTCGGAAGTCGGCGCTACATCCACCGGGCGGAGTTGCACGCTCAGCCCGGCGCCGAGGCGGTCCTCGACGGCGAGGAACCGATCCCGCTTTCCCCCGATTTTCTGGCGATCCCGGCGCCGGGGCACACGGAAGGGCATTGCGTGCTGCTGTTCCGGCGCCGCTTCCTGTTCACCGGCGATCACCTGGCCTGGGACCGCGACGGCCGGCGGCTGGAGGCGTTCCGCGACTACTGCTGGTATTCCTGGCCGCGCCAGACCGAATCGATGCAACGGCTGGCCGCCTTCCCGTTCGAGTGGGTGTTGCCCGGCCACGGCCAGCGGGTGCATCTGCCCGAGGACGAGATGCGGCGACAGGTGGAGGAACTCGCGGCGCGGATGCGGGGGTCGGACGGCTGAACGACCCTCACGCCCGCATGTCGAACAGCAGGCTCTGCCACAGCGCTTCCGCCGTCCGCCGGCGCACTTCTTCCGGGTCTTCCGCGGCCGGCGCCTCGAACGGTGGAGGCGCCAGGTCCAGCTCCTCCACGATCAGCGCCTGCAACAGGTCCGCGAACTCCTTCAAATCCACGGCCGGCGCTGATGGCGCTTCGGCGGTCACAGCCGGGGCGCGGCGGTAGGCGGCGGCGAATCGCTCCAGCGCCGGGGCGACGTGGCCAGGGCGCGGGTGCGTCAGCAGGGCATGCAGCAGCCGGTCCTCGGGCCGGCCGGTCAGCGCCTGCACCGCCTGGCGCACCTCCGCCAGCTCGGCCTCGTCCGCCGCGCGCTGGCGCAACCGGGCGGCCTGCTTCACCACCTCCTCTTCCGACGACGACGGGTCCAGCCGCAGCGCCTCAAAGGGATTCATTCCGCGTCTCTTTTCTCTTCCTTATCAGCCGGTTCCGGAGGCTGCGTGGCGGGCGCATCGGTAGGCTCGCTGAGATCCTGGAGCAGCTTCCGCACATTGTCGTTACCGGGTTGGAACCGCAGTGCGTCCCGGTACATTTCCACCTTGCGGGCGCGGTCGCCGGTCGTGAAGCCGCGGAACTTGTAGAAGTCGGACAGGGCCGCCCGCGCCGTCAGCTCGCCGGAACGGTCGCCGACCAGTCGGGCCAGCTGCGTCGCAAATGGGGTGAAGCGATCGACGTGCTCCGCCAGCTGCCGCGGATCGCTGGCGTTGTAGAGGTCCAAAAACCAGTCGTTGCAGATCTCCACCATCGCCGTCAGCAGACGCACGTTGTCGCGGTCGAGGCTGAGGAGGCGCAGCAGGCCGGTCAGACCCTTGGCATAGTCGGAGCGCCAGCCCTCGGGGATGGCGCCATAGCGCATGGCCTCGCGCGTGGCCAGCAGATAATCGGTGGCCAGTTCGTCGCGGAACCGGGCCGTTCGTTCGGCCAGGTCGGGCCTCAGGCCGTCGTCGATCGCCGCGGCCGTCTCCGGCAGCTCCTGAATCAGTTTCCAGTGCCGCCGGGCCGCGTCCACGGCCCCGCGCGCGAACAGGTCGGCGACGCGGCGGCGATGGGCGGCGAGCAGCCAGTCGAGCAGGAGGTCGCGGGCCTGCACTACGTCGGCGCCGGTCGGAAGCTCCGGGGCCGCCAGGAAGCGCAGCCACGTCCGCCAGGCGGCCCGGCGACACGGCTCCGCCTCGTCGTCGCGGTCGGCCGCCTCCAGCGCCTCGGCGGCGTGCATCTCCAGCAAAGCGAGATGATGGGCCAGCCGCGGCGGCAGGTCCGGCCGCTCCGTCAACACGTTCAGACCGGACAGGACGCCGAGCAGATCGCCATCGACGGCGGCGTCCAGGAGGTCCGGGCCGGCGGGAAGATCCGTAATAAGATCCACCATATCCACTAACAGCACGGCAGGCGTCGCCGGCACGGCGTCGTCCGGCCGGGCGGCATCGGCCAGGGCGCGGCGCGGGCACGGCGCTCCAGCTCCGGCAGCGCGGTTCGCACCGCTTCGGCATCGGAAACTGTCGCCAGGTCGGGATCGGCCTGGAGGGCGCGACGAACGTAGGCCAGCGCTGCGGCGTCGTCGCGGCCCAGCGCCGCGCCGCTTGGTGGAGGAACCACGGCACCGGCGCCGTCCCCGTCGGCGGATCGGCCGGCGCTCCGTCGGTCGGCAACCCCGCCTGTGCGGCCAGCGTCGCCCCCTTCGGTCCCAGCGCGGCGGCGCCCCACACCTGCACCCAGCGCGCCAGGCCGCGCCGCCAGCCGGGATGGCTCGGCTGGGCGACGACGGCGGCGACCGCGTCCGTCACGGAGGGCGGCGGGGCGGCGCGAAAGCCGCGCCAGGCGTCCGTCTCGTCGAGCAGCGCCGCCACGGCCGCAGCGTCGCTGCTCCGAGCCGCCTCCAGAAGCAACAGCGCCTGGGCCGCCCCTTTGAGTCTGCCCAGCGAGCGCAGGCCGCGCACCTCCGCGCGCCAGGCCTCGTCGATCGGCCCGCCGTCGGCCAGGACTCGCGCCGCCTGCCACAGGCGCACGGCCGGAGGCGCGTCGGGGCCGGCGGGAAGCGGCGTGGCCGTGTCCGGCGACAACCACGTCCGCACCAGCGCGGCCAACCCGTCGCCTGGCGCCAGACGGTCCACGGCGGCGAGGACGGCGACATCCGGCCCCTCGCCGCGCCGCAGCAGAAGCAGTCGCAGCAATTGCCGACTCAGAAGCGACCGAAGATCGTCCGTCCAATCCTCCCAACCGGACCACTCAAGGAGACGTTCCAGCGCCGCCGCGGGCGGCAGCCGGCGCACCGCGATTTCCACGGCCGCGCGCAACAGGTTTCGCCGCGCCGCCGGGTCCGTCGGCCGTTCCGCGCTCAGCGAACGAAGGTCGTCGGCCGTCGGGTGGCGGAGCGACAGGGACTGGGCGAGACGACGAAAATGGTCGGCGGCGGGATGCGTCCAGCCGGCCGACGCCGCCTGCTGCACCGCGTCGAGCAGTTCGGCCGGCGTCGCCTGACGCTTGCGGAATCGGTCGAGCGCGATCCACGCCCGGCAGCGCAGCGCCAGAAACAATCCGGGTTGCGACGCCAGCACCGCGGCCGGGTCGTCCTGCCCCAGACAGGCCAGGGCATAACGCGCGAACGGCTGCACCGCCGGCTGCGTCGCCGCCTCCCGGAAGGCCGCGACCGCCTCCTCCGTCCTCTCTGCCGCCAGCGCCTCGTGCCCCCGCAGCAGCGACGCCAGCGCCGGAGGCCGTCCCGCTTCCTCCGGCGTCGCCTGACCCGACCGTCGCCGTTCCAGCAGCACGCGCCAGCTCGTCAGCGCCGCCGCGGGATACGGCCCCTCCCGCGCCGCCTCGAATTGCTCCCCGGCGCGATCGTATTGTTTCAAGGTCGTTAATGTCCATGCCAGCAGCAGCCGTCGCTCCACCTGGACGACGCCATTGCCGGGCGCCGCCTCGTGCAGCAGTCGCTCGGCCGGCGCCGCCTCGCCGCGGCGAAGCAGTCCCCGCGCCTCCAGCAGCGGCCCCTCGTCGCAGGCCGTCACCTTCTTGTTGCCGCGCACCGATTTCCAGACCTGCTCCGCCCGGTCCACCCGGCCCGCCCGCCATAGCAGATCCATCAGCCACGCCACCGCCTGCGGGGCGCCACGGGTTTCCCGCAATATGGCTTCATATTCCGATACGGCTTCGGGTCGGCCGAGCAGCACGCGGACGCGGCCGAGCCAGTACGCCGCCTCGGCCAGCAGCGGGACGCCCTCCGGCGAACGGGCGAGCCGGAGCGCCTCAGTCAAGAGCGGCTCGGCCGCGGCGGGGTCGCCGGCCAGCCAGTGCAGCCAGCCCAGGGCCAACGGCCACTCCGCCTCGCGGCCCGCCGGTGCCGGCGCCGACGACAGCACCGGGATCATACGGGCCGGGTCGAGACGCGCCCCAACCGTGTGGGCCATCAGCGCCTTGCGCACCCGGTCCAGGACCAGCCGCGCCGACGCCTCCAGCGCCGCCCCCGACGGCGATCCCATCACAGACGGCGCCATGCGTGGACTTCCGTTGCCCTGATACATCCCGCCTCCCGTGTGGACCCTATCAAGCGACGACCGGCCGTTTGCGCGCAGCATCACGCCGTCGCCCACTGTCAGAAGGACCGCTTCCACGCGCGCGTCGTCGCGCATCTTGAGGTTGAGCGCCCGGATGGCCGTCGTCTCGGCGTCGTGGACCGCGGGGTCGGCCACCCGGCCGCCCCAGATCGTGTTGTCCACCGCGATCAACCCGCCCGGACGGACCAGCCGCAGACAGGCCTCGTAATAGGCGTCATTGTTCTCCTTATCGGCGTCGATAAAGGCGAAATCGAACGACTCGTCGGCCCCGTCACGCCGCAGCGCCGCCAGCGTGTCCAGGGCCGGGCCGAGGCGCAGCTCGATCTTGCCGGCGACCCCCGCCTCGTCCCAGTAACGGCGAGCGATCCGCGTCCATTCTTCGCTCACGTCGCAGGCGATCAGCTGGCCGTCGTCCGGCAGGGCCGACGCCACGGCCAGGCTGCTGTAGCCGGTGAACACGCCGATCTCCAGCGCCCGCCGCGCCCCGATCAGCCGGATCAGGAACGCCATCAGCGCCCCCTGGTCGGGGCCGATCTGCATCTGCGCCTCCCGCAGCTTCGCCGTCTCCGCGCGCAACCGCCGCTGCAACGGCGTCTCCTTGGTGATGGCGTCACTGACGTAGTGCTCGACGGCGTCCGGCACGAGGGAACGCTTGCCCATCTTCTCCCCTTCCGCGTTCGATCGAAGGCGACGGCCCGATTGTAGCCCGGCCGGCGGAAGCCGACAACGCTCCCGTCGTGGCGCCAGCGGCTCGCCTGCGAGGGGTTAATGCAGGCGAGCCGCTGGCGCCACGACGGGAGCGTTGTCGGCCGCGCACGGCGTCCTTACAATGCCCAACAGTCCCAACCCCTTCGGGAGAAGAACATGGAGTTTCAAGGCAAACGGGCGGCCATCCTGGTCGAGCAGCAGTACCAGGAAATGGAGTTGTGGTATCCGCTTTACCGGCTCCGCGAGGCCGGCTTCAAAGTGACGCTGGTCGGCCCGGAAGCCGGCCAGATCTACCCCAGCAAGCACGGCTACCCCGCCAGGAGCGACAAGGCGGCCCGCGACGTGTCCGCCGACGACTTCGACGCGCTCGTCATCCCCGGCGGCTTCGCCCCGGACTACCTCCGCCGCAGCGAGGCCGTCTTGCGCCTCGTCGGCGACATGGCCGAGCAGGGCAAGGTCGTGGCCGCCATCTGCCACGGGCCGTCGGTGCTTTGCTCCACCCAGGCGCTCAAGGGCCGCAAGGCCACCTGCTTCTCCTCCATCAAGGACGACGTGACCAACGCCGGCGCCTGCTACGCCGACGCCGAGGTGGTGCGCGACGGCAACCTCATTACCAGCCGCAAGCCGGACGACCTGCCGGCCTTCATGCAGGCCGTTCTCCAGGCCGTCCGCGAGGCGAAGCCCGCCGCGGCCGCGGTGCGCTGAGGACCGATCGGAGGGCCGTCGTGGAACCCGTCCGCGTCAAGCTGTACGGCCTGTTTTCGATGACGAAGCGGCGGTACGTCTTCCAGGCCACCGCCTCCGCCGTCGGCGCCGTGCTGGTCCTCGTCGGCTGGTACTACGCCTGGCCGGGGCTGCGTCCGCGGCTGACGCGGCCCGATCTGCCGGCCTCGACGTTTCGGACCCTGATCGTCGCGGTCATGGACGCCGTGCCGTGGATCCTGCTGACGGCGCTCGCTTACCAGGCGGCCGAGGTCTATCTCGTCCTCCGCGCGTTCGCCCGTAAGGAGGCGCGGCCGGCAACCCCCAAGCCTTCGTCTTGATCCGGCGGCGACCAGGCGTGAAGCCCCTTGCTGCCGTCTTCGACCGTCCGTAGCCTAACCTCATGGACGACGCGGCCCCCTGCCAATCCTCTTGCGACCATCCCTGTGAACTCGCCTGCCCTGAAGTCTGCGCGCTGCAGACGGCGGCCGCGCTGCCGCCGATCGACCTGGACGACGCCCTCCGCCGCTTCGAGCGCGAGGCCGTCCGCGGCGTCTGCGACACCGGCCGCTACCGGATGCCGTACTTCGCCTGGGGCGAAGGCCCGCCGCTGGTGTTCGTCCACGGGGCGATGGACTCCAGCCGGGCCTGGGTGATGGCGATCTCGCGGCTGTCGGCCCACTTCCGCTGCGTGGCCTACGACCTGCCCAACGGAAGCGACGACGGCGCCCGTCTAGGACGCCACACGCACGCCGACCTCGTGCGCGACTTCTGGGCGCTGCTGGACCATCTCGGCCTGTCGCGCGCCTACGTTCTCGGCTCCTCATTCGGCTCGACGATCACACTGGCGGCCATGCGCGAACGGCCGGAGCGCCTGCCGCGCGCGGTGCTGCAAGGCGGGTTGGCGCTGCGGCCGTTGCGGCGGATGGAACGCTTCCTGGCGCGGCTGGGTCGCTGGCTGCCCGGCACGACCGGCCGACTGCCGCTGCGCGAGAAGGTGACGCTCAAGGTGAACGGGGTAGGGTTTCGGGAGAAGCCGGAGCGTTTGTACCGCTATTTCGTGGAGACGACGGGCCGGACGCCGGTGAAGGCGTTCGCGCACCAGGCGCTGCTGCTCGACAAGGTGGACCTGCGGCCGATGCTGCCGGAGGTGAAACAGCCGGTGCTGCTGTTCTGCGGCGACCTGGATATTGTGGTGCGGCCGGTCCACGCGGAGATCCTGCTCGGCGGTTTGCCGAACGCTCGGCGCGTGGTGGTGGAGGGCTGCGGCCACGTGCCGGGCTACAGCCATGCCGAGGTGCTGGCGGAGGTGGTACGGCAGTTCCTGACGCCGCCGGGGTGACGTGTCACGGCAACCCGCCGGTCCCAACGGCCGCCCACGGCAGATTGATCCGCACCCCATCGCCGAACAGCCGCGTCGCCGCCTCCGCCGCCTGCCGAACGTCCTTGGCGGTGGCCAGCGCCAGGACCTTCTTCCCTTCAAAGCGGTGGTGAATTCTCAGCACGCCTTCCTGCTCCGCCCCGAAGAGGCGGCCCCAGAACGACGGCGGATCGATGCGAACCTCGTCCACGTCATCGGGGCCGACGACGTAGCCGCCGTCCCGCGCCCGGCGTACTGGCGGAGCATCTCCTCGTCGGCCATTTCCAGCATGTCCCGCACGCGGGCGGCCCGGCTGAGCCGCTGCGACTCCCGCCACATGGCGACGGCGCCGATCATGCCGCCGCCCCGGTAGGACCGCACCTTGGTTCGCGGCACGAACTGACCGTGAGAAACCGATCCGGGGCCGAGCTGGAACACGAGGAGATCGTAGTCGGTGACGTAGATGCGGTAGAGGTCGTCGCCCCCGAGCGATCCGTTATAGGCGTGAAAAAACCGCAGCTCCTGACCGGCGACGATCCGAGGGGCCGGCGCCTCGACCCGAGCGGGAACGAGGGGCAGCCGATCCGTGACGTCGGAGCTTGGCGGAGTCGGCGGGGTTGGCGTCGGTGGTGGGGGCGTGGATGCGGGGGGCGACTTGAGGTCCGCCCCACAGTAGCGACACCACGGGGGAAGCCGGCCGCCGGCGTCCAGAAGGAGTGGTCGAGAACAATGGCCGCAGGGGAACGAGTTATTCATGAGACGCCGCCGCCCGCGTTCGGGGACGTGCGGCCGCGCCGCCCGGCGCCCAGGCCCCATCGCGGCCGCTCTCGGCAATCCTAGCTCACTCCGGAGGACAATGGCGAACGGCCGGTGTGAGCCGGCTGATCCAACCCCATCAGCCGGCTCACGCCGGCCGCTCGCCGTCATCCATGCGCAGCGCGTCCGTGGGGCAGACCTGGACGCACAGGGCGCAGGGGACGCAGTCGAGCGGCCGCGGCATCCACGGCAGGGCGCCGCGCATCGCCAGGCACTCGGTCGGACAGACCGCGACGCAGTCGCCGCAGCCGATGCAGCGCGTCGCATCCAGCAGGGGCAGCTCGGCTGTCACGCCTTTTTCGCCTCCTCTTTTTCTCCCATTAGTCCGGCGACGATTTCGGGCAGGCGCTCGCGCGGCTGCGGCGGCAGGAGGACGTAAGCGGTGCCGAGGTCCCAGGCCAGGCCGGCCAGCTCCGGCCGATCGCCGTCCGCCGTTAGCACCACCGGGATGTCAGGGTACAGCCACGCCGCCCGTTCCAGCAGGGCCAGCTCGCGCTCCAGATCACGGCCGGCCTTGAGGACCAGCACCGCCGGCCCACCACGGCTCAGCAGGCGCAGGCACGTCTCCGGCCGCCGCGCCGGCGCAGCGCCCACCGCCGCTGCTCGGCCAGCGCCTCCAGCTGCACTTTCAGCCGGTCGTCCGGCTCCGAAAGGATGATTTGCGGCAGCTGCATGACAGCCTCACTCCTCGACGGCGCCCTCGGCGTCCGCGTCGCCGATCCCCAGCGCCTTCATGCGCCGGATCAGACGGGCGCGCCAGATCGCCAAGATCTCCGCGGCCCGATGCTTCTTACCGCCCGCCCGCTCCAGCGCCATCTCGATCAACCGTCGCTCCGCCTGTTCCAGCAGGGCGTCGAGCGGCAGCGGCCGT
The DNA here is from genome assembly GCA_963771935.1 of uncultured Planctomycetaceae bacterium. Lineage (GTDB taxonomy): Bacteria > Planctomycetota > Planctomycetia > Gemmatales > Gemmataceae > UBA4732. The sequence goes on from CAVYVK010000011.1 coordinate 2,266,878, forward strand.
TCGGGACGGCGTCCCGGCGCCTCCTCCATGCGTCGCAGCAGCCGCAGCGACGCGGGCAGGTCGGCGGCCGTGATGCGCTCCCCGCCAGCATGGCGACGCGCCGCGGACAGCACCGCGTACAACTCGCGCAGGTTGCCCGGCCACATATGGCCCCGAAGGACTTCCCACACGTCCGGGGCCAACCGCTCGACGTGCGGTTCGCCTTCCTCGTTGCAGCGCTCCAGCAGACGGTCCACCAGCGCCGGCAGGTCGGCCGTTCGCTCGCGCAGCGGCGGCAGGCTCACCGTCAGCACGGCCAACGACGCATACAGCTCTTCGATCAACCGGCCGGCGCGGACCTCTTGCAGGGGATCGGCGCCGCATCCCGCGATCAGGCGCGGCCCCGCGGCGTCCTGCAATCGCGCGGACACCTTGAGCTGCAAGTCGCGCGGCAGGCGCGACGGCTCCCGCAGGTAGACCGTCCCGAAGTGGGCATAAAACGATCCGAAAAGAATCTCTTCCAGCGCCGAAGTCGGGAGGCGGGCGCAGTCGATGGCGCCGAACGGCCGTTCACGGGCCGGCCCCTGGTAGTGAATGAACCGGGCCAGCGTCTGCTTGCCCGTGCCCGGCTCGCCGACGAGCAGGACGGGGACGGTCGTTTGCGCGGCCAGGCGCACCTGTTCCGTCAAGCGGCGCATCGCCGATCCGGCGCCGGTCAGCAGGTCCGGCCCGTAGCGCTGCGTCATGCGCTCGCGCAGGGCGACGAGGCGTTCCGGCAGCGGCGCGGCGGCGGCGGATTCTTCGACCGCGACCGGCGTGATGCGGCCGAGGATCAGCACGCCTTCCATCTTGCCCGCCTGGCGCAGTGGGAAGAAATCCACGTCCCACCAGCGGCGGCCGTCACGGCCGGGCAGCAGCCGGCGAACGCGCGTCGTCGCGCCCCGACGCGCCTCGGGCGGCGGCGTCAGGGCGTGTTCCACGACGGCCTGCGGAGGATCGTCGGCGCCGGCCGGACGAGGCCGGCGGCAGACGAGGCGAAGGGCGTCGGAGGCGGGGACGCCGGTCAGTGCTTCCCAGGCGGCGTTGACGAAGAGGAGCCGTTGCCGGCGGTCGAGGACGAACAGCGGCTCCGCGGCGCGGCGGAAGAACGCTGCGCCAGCGGAACGTCCCGTCGGCAGAGGCGAGGTGGGTCACGTCGGCGACCGGAGCAGGCGAGCCGGGAGCGTCAGCGACCGGAGGAGGGACGGTTGGCTCGGTCATGACGGCCGCTCAGAATCGGTTCATCACCCACAGCACCAGCGCCACCGCCGCCAAAAAGCCGATCAGCCGCGCCCCCAGCGCAGCGCCTCCTTAAGGATCGCCCCCCACTGGTCGTAGCGCGTGGCGCTGTAGACCAGGCTGACGATCACGATCAGGATCGGCAGGTGAACCAGATAGATATTGTAAGCAAAGAGAGGAGTGGGCATGTCAGGCCATCGCTTTCTGCGCGGGGTCGGGCTTGCGCGGCAGGAAGGCAGGTCCGGCGAGCGCGTCGTAAATCACGAGGATGTTGAGTACGCCGGCGATCACGGTGTACACCCAGCCGAGGTCCATGACCTTGTCGCCGTAGGTGTGGACGGCGTTGAGGGCCTCGTCGGTGGGGGTGCGCTCGAACTGGCCCAGGAGCGGGGCGGGGTGCGCCTTGGTGAAGTGGGCGTCGTACTTCGGGTCGGCGGGGTTGAAGCGCGGGTCGTTCGGGTCGTAATCCTTGTCGTACGTCGCCCACTGCCACAGGGCCGGCCAGGCCGCGAGGCCGACCCAGAACTGGCCGATGTATTGCGGCCGGTTGTACAGGTCGGCCGCCAGCTGCGGCATCCCCTGTATCGGCGCGTTCTGCGGCGGCGACGCCGGCAAATAGACGTTGCCGGAGACGGTATAAGTTCTTTCCGGCTCGCCGGCCCGGACGGAGCCGCTGCCGAGCCACATGCCGTAGAAGAAGAGGGCGTAGATGCAGAGGAGGAACAGGACGCCCTTGCCGATGCGGCCCTGATAAATCTGTCCCAGGCCGGGGACGAGGAGGCTGAGCAGGCCGGGGAGGGGCTGGATCTCGCGGGGGGGGGCCGGCGTCGGATGACCGGGCGGCGCGGCGTTGGACATGATGCTCCTCTCGGACAATCGAATAGCGGCGGCTTCTCCACCCGCGGCGCGAGGGCCGCGGGCGGGCAGGCAACAGCCGCTATTCTAGCGGAGAGAGCTTAAACGGTCCAACCGAACCAGTCGGCCAGCATCAGGGCGAGGGCGGCGGCCAGGGCCAGCAGTCCAACGGCGCCGAGGATCATCCGGCCGGCCCGTCCGCGCAGCCAGCGGCCGGCGGGACCGAAGGGAATCAGACAGGCGTCGAAGGCAGCGTTGAAGCCGAGCAGCGGCCACAGCAGCCAGCGCGGCCCGGCCGACGGGTCCGCGAGGATGCGCGGCGTCTCGGTCGGCGGCGCGGGGGCGGCGGCTTCCTCCGGGGCGGATGCGGCCGCGGTTTCGGGCGCCGGCGTGTCGTTTTCGGCGTGCGGTTCCGGCGACGGTTCGGCGGCGAGGGCCGGCTCTCCTTCGACAGCCGGGGCGTCGGCGGGCCGGCCGGCTGCCGACTGGGCCTGCTTCCAGGCTTCGCTGAGCGGCTTCCAGGTCCGGGCCGACGGCTGCCACGCCGACGACAGCGGCGCCCAGTCCTGCGGCCGATCGCCGGAGGGTTTCCCCTCCGGGCCGGGCGGCGCGTCGGACACCACGCGCGGCTTGAGGTCGGCTTCTTCCTCCTCCGCCGTGCGGTAATTGACCGCCGGCGGCTCGGCCGGCGGACGCGCCCCGGTCGGACGGTGCGGGCCGCGCAGCGGCTCCGGCCCGGACGCCGTTGGCGTCTCGGCCGCCGGGGCGGGGGCGGCGTCCGCCTCCTCATCGTTCCGGTTGACGGGTAGGTCGAGCATGCGCTGGAGCAGCGCGTCCAGCTCGTCGAGCTGCTGCCGCGTGGGATGCCCCGTCGCCGACGACCGACGCGTAACAGACGTGGACATGTCTATTTGTCCTCTAAGTCCTAGGGGATCCATAGGACAGACGGAGACACTACTAATAACGCCGTACCCTTGACGAGCATACGGCGTCGCCGCGTGCCGACCGACGCCGGGGAGCCTGTAGCAAAGATGGCCGACCGATTCTACGTCAATTGTCCGCTGGCGCCCGGCTCGGTCGCGTTGCAGGGACCGGAAGCGCATCACCTCGCCGTCGTCTGCCGGCTCCGCCGCGGCGACGCCGTTTGCCTGTTCAACGGCGACGGCCGCGAGTACCCCGCCGAGGTGCGCGAGGTCGGCAAGCGAGCGGTCGAGCTGGAAGTGCGGGCCGTCGAGGCGCCGCAACGAGAGGCGCCGTATCGGCAGGAAGTCGCGGCGCCCTTGCCGAAGGGCGATCGCGCCGCGTTCCTTATCGAGAAGCTGACCGAGCTGGGCGCCGCCGCGTTCACGCCGTTGCAGACCGCCCGAAGCGTGGTCCACCCGCGCGAGGCGAAGCTGGACCGGCTGCAACGGCACGTCATCGAGGCGAGCAAGCAGTGCGGCCGCAACGTCCTGATGGAGATCGGGCCGCTGACGGCATGGTCGGACTTTCTTCAGCGCGCGGACCTGCCCATACGGAAGGTGCTGGCGCATCCGGGCGGAGAGAAAGGGGCCACGGCGGCGGGCGCGATGGTCGTGGCGGTGGGGCCGGAGGGCGGATTCACCGACGAGGAAGTGAATCAGGCGCGGGCGGCGGGATGGGAGGTGGTGGGGTTGGGGCCGCGCATCCTGCGCGTGGAGACGGCGGCGATCGTCCTGGCGGCCTGGGGAACCACGATGGTTTGAGAAGCGGTTCGGGCCCTGGCGGCCGGCGGGTTTATCTCGCCGGGACTACGACCGCGGCGAGGTGGACGACCCGACGCCCTCCCCCGCGCCCCAACCATCCCAGCGCCGGCCGCATCGGTCAAGCGGTCGTCGTCCGCACTGAAAAAGTTGACTCTCGGAGGCATCGAATCCATTCGTCGATGACGCGCGGGGCGATGCCTCCGGCGGCGCGGTTCGACGCGAACGAATGGCGGAAGGCGTGCCAGCCGCTTCCGGCAGCGTCAGGAAGACGCAGTCCCACAGGTCGCGCTCGACGCAGCCGCAACGTAAACGCGACCTTGTTCCCGAAATGTCCCCAGCGCGGGGACCAAACGAAACAAGGGTTTACGCCTGATCGACGTAAACCTTGCAGCGTTTCAGTGCCGGAGACAGGACTTGAACCTGCACGGCCATTACAGCCACCAGACCCTCAACCTGGCTTGAGTGCCAGATGGTGGTATTGCTGTGGTGTTGGCGTGATGCTGCAAGTTTAGAAAGATCAGTAGCTTACGACGTGTAAGCGCCTCGGTGATATTGTACTCACGCAGTGGTCATATTGCCAGGGACTTTGCCAAATTTTTACCATTTTTCCTTACCAGCGACAAAGAAGCTCTCTCACCGCTGGTGCGAGAACTGCCGCTGGGCGTCAGCCCGCGTGGACAGGCCAGGGCAGCTCCACTACGAAGGGGCGTTGTGCTATCCGCCCTCAACGTGGTTGATGCTATTTTCCAGGTCTGCCAAGGTCGCGAGGATGTCGTAGAAGGGGATGGCTCTGAGAGATACATGTCCCGCATCGACTGGTAATCACGCCGCAGCGCAGGCAGACGCGCTGGCGGCGGGACGAGGCGAAAGGTGCCCGGCTTCGCGAGGTCGTAGTTCGCCCACGAACTGCCAAAGAACTGACTCTTCCAGGCTACGACGCGATTCCGGAGGTCATGCTGGTCAATGGCCTTGCTCGCGGTCGGATGCCGGGCCAGCGCCGCCGTGTCGGCGTAATGGCGGGAGAACCGGTCGGGCGTCGGCTTGTCGGCCGGCCGGTGATACTCGGTGTGGAGGATCGTCGCCTTTTCCCAGAAACTCCGCTCCACTTCCAGTGCCACGACTTCGCACTGCCAGTCGGGGAATGCCACGGGGAGGACATCCGCCACCCACGGCCGCACCGGATGGCGGCCGACCGGTTGCTGGTCGGTGAGCGAGCCGAATTCCAGCTTCACCGCGCGCTTGAGGTACTCGAACCCTGCCGGCTGGGACGATGGGTAGTGGAACAGGAGCACCGGCGAGTTCGTGTTGGCGTCCGTCAGGAACTCGAACCACGCGCCGTTGCGCTTTCCCAGCACTGCCTCCACGGCCGCTTCCATCGCAGGCGCGATCTGCGTCTTCACCGCGCCGCGCAGGCGGCCTCGGCCTTCGTCATCCACTTGTTCGCCTGGTTCCGGCTCGTCCCCGCCTCCGGGAGCTTCAGAAACTCCGGCGACAGCGACAGGTCGATGTCTTCCGAGAACCGCTCGATCACGCCGAATACCTTCGACAGCGAGGTGCCGCCCTTGAACACCAGGCTGCCGGCGAACTCCGAACCGAACAGCAGAGCCCAGCAGCCAGCACACCCAGAAGTCCTTTTCCAGGACCACCGGCAGACACGTTGCGCTGGGTTGCCGCCTGCTCGATGTACAGGCGGCGTTCGTCGGCCGGGAGGGTGAGGAAGCTGAGCCTCATGCGTCCTCCTCGGCCAGCTCGCGGAAGATCGGGTGCATCCAGGCCGGGGCGAGCCTGATATCCTTCACGAGTTCCCGCCGCTTGTCAGCCGGGAGCGTCCGCTTCAGGTGTTCGCGCCGCTCCGGGGTCACGTGCTCCTCGCCCAGCTCGCGAAGCGCCTGCATCAGGAGGCCGCTCAGCCGCCCCGCCGCTGCCATGTTCCGCGGCGTCGTCCGCCGGAGCTGGATCGTCGTCGGGCCGATCTTTACCGTCCGGCTTGGGCCGTCGGTCAGGAAGACCGCTTTCGCCGGCACCTGTTCGGACAAGCCGAGGACGTTGGCCGCGTAGGCCCCGGCAGGCTGGAGCCGGGTGCGGTCGCGGCCGGCCAGAGCGCGGGCCACGGCGTCGGCGGACGGCGAAAGCAGACCGAGTACCGGATGCTCTTTCGGGAAGTCGTACACGCCGCGGGCCAGGCGGCGTATCGTTCCCTTCCGGGCAAGCCGGTGGAGGGCAAGATCGACCGCTTCACGGCTGCCGAGGTCCAGGAAATCACCCGGAACGAACACGGAACCACTGCCATGCCCGTTGATGCGTGCAAGTATCATTGAATCAATGCTTTGCGTTGTTTTTCTTGTCGCCGTCATGTAAGGAATTCTAGCCTGTTTTTCTTACAAGATCAAGGGCATTCTGCGCCGGATACGCCAGCCCAGCGGGAAAGCGACCGCAGGTTGGGCTTCGTCCCTTGCTCCGCAGGCGATGGCGGCAATGAGCCAGCCCTTCCACAAAAGGGCGCTGCTGGGCGAGGGGGCAGAACGGCTGCGGCAAATGGTCGTCAGCCCGCGAGACCAAGTTGAATACGCAATGCCATGTCCACGCCGCGCATCTCGTGCGGAGACAGCTGTCCCAGGCGCTCCGTGAGACGCTCCTTGCTCACCGTCATGATCTGGTCCGCCATAGCCTTCGATTCCTTGCCATCGACCGTGACCCTCGCCTCGCAAGGGTAGAGCCGTTCGGTTTTGCTAGAAAGCGGCACGACCTGTACGCGGTTGGCGTGCTGGTTGGCGGCGTCGTTGCTGACAATGACTCCGGGCCGGGTCTTCCGCACCTCGCCGCCCGAGCTTCCCGCGAAGCTCACCCACCAGACCTCACCCCGCCGCATCGGGTCCGTCGCCGGCCAGGGATTCGCACCATTCATCCGCCTCGGCATCGCGGGCCTTGTCGGCGGACATCTCCGCATACGCGGCCGAAAGATTGTCGGTCACGACGAAGGGGCGGGCCAGGTCTTCGAGGAACTTCCCGATGTGGCCGCGTCCGATGACGGCGTGCAGGCCGTCATAGACCCGGTCGTCGATGGATATGGTCAGTTTTCTGGTCATGGGCATTCATACGTATGTTTATACGTATAGATTGCCACAAGTCCGGTACTGGTGTCAACCAGTTAATTGCATGTGCAATTACCCGGCAACTGAGACAGGCTCTACCCTTCCGATGTCAGTTATTACCAGATCGAGCAGCCGTAGTCGTGGCCGCTTTTACCACCTCTGCATATCCGCCAGCCTGTCCACCAGCTTCTTGAGGGCGGCGAGGCCCCCGCATTGCTGGGCCAGGTCAAGCGCCTTGTCGATCAGGTCCACCGGGCTGGCGGAGGGCGACGCGGCAGCTGCTGCCCGCGGTGGCGCTGCTGGAGCGGTGCTCGCCTGACTGCCAGCGGGCCGCCGGCCCCCTTTGCTGCCGCTCTTCTTCCCGCCGCTATTGCCAGGTGCCGCCGATGCGGGCAATTCACGAGCCTTTTTCATCGCCTGCTTCTGCTGCGCAACATCACCGGGCTTCACGCTGATCCTGTCTTCCTGGCGGGCGTCGGAGCTGTTGATAAGCTCCGCCAGCTCCGTGTTGCCCATATGCGGGTGAGCCTTGATCGCATCGCGGATCAGCAGCGACTTCGGGCCGAGCGGTTTAGACATGTTTGGTCCCCTCCCTTTACCCGGATAGCTTACCCGCGCCTGTGCCGGGTGGAAACATGCGGGGAATGGAGAAAGGGTGCCGGTGGGCCGACACCGTGCCGATTTTGCGGGGATGGCGGATGGAACGGGTCCTCTCGCCAGGAGTCGGCTTGACGGCACGTTTGTTCCCGCGCCTTGGTAGCCTCCTGGCGGCAGTGCGTCAGGGGCTGCGGTACGCTCGGCATGTATCAGCCTGCGCGATTGTGCCAGGTGCCTGGGCTGGCACGGACGCAAGCCGCCTCGTGCAGGAGGCACACGCTGACCAGCCGCCGCCTGCCCATCGCCCCGAATTTCCGGCGCAGGTCCAAGGTGCGGTCAGGGATGCCGCAGCTTGGGCAGCCGGAAATTCGAGAAGGCGGCCACCGGATAGAGCAGGCACGATGCTTGCGCTCTTCAAGGCAGGATAGGGTTCGGGTTGCGTTTGGTCGCCTTCCTGCACAGACAGCCTCACGCGGCAATTCAGCCGACAGCCGAGTGAGGCTGTCTGTGCAGGCAGGTGCATTGGTGGGACGTGAGGATGTTCCTGAAACGTGACGAAAGTAGACGGCTGGCGCACCAATGGCCAGGGATGGCCTGACTGCGGTAGCTCACCGCTTCGGTCCCTGCCAGGCCAAGGAGGGAGTAAAAGGAAATGGCGGGTAGCGCGGGTGGACTGAATGGCTGCTTTCCCGGATCGACAGAAGGCAGGACTCGGCAGGAAGAAGCGAAAGAAGGGCTTTCAGGCATCTTGTCAAGTTTTACAGCAAAAAAACTTGACTTGTACCCGCACCTGGGCGATAATCCTTACATGAGGACCAACCAGAAGAAAACCGGATCGGGCGCGGGAAACACCGCCGAAACCGTTCGCCAGCGGATCGAAGCCAGTGGCGAGCGGGTCTGGCGGATGGCGGATTTTGAAGGGATGCCGTTCATGGCGGTGGCGCAGGCATTGTCCCGCCTGTCCCGCCAGGGCGTGATCCAGCGATTGGGCAAGGGCCTGTACTACCGATCTCGGCCGACGGCGTTCGGCGCGAGCCGGCCTAATTCGGCTCAGGTCCGGTCCCTGCCGGTTCGCCGCAGGGGCATTTTTCCCGCGGGCATCGCGGCAGCTAACGTACTCGGGTTCACCACGCAGAACCCGGCGCGGGTGGAAGTGGCCACCAACGGCCCGAGCCTGCCGCGGCTGATCGTCGGCAAGGAAACGGTGATCCACACCCGGCGGCCGGAATCGTGGCGGGCGCTTTCCGAGACGGACGGTGCCCTTCTCGACTTTCTCCGCAACCGGGGGGCGTCGAGTGAACTGTCTCCCGAGGAAACCGTGGACAAACTGCTGGAATACTTCCGCGAGCCGGGGCGCTTGGAGCGGCTGCTCAAGGTTGCCCCGTCGGAGCCCCCGCGTGTGCGTGCCATGCTCGGGGCCATCGGCCAGCAGCTGGGCCAGCCGGATAGCCGGCTCATGGCATTGCGGAAGAGTTTGAACCCCCTCTCCCGGTTTAATTTCGGGAGTCTCGCCGTGCTGAAGCACGCGCGAGAATGGCAGGCGAAGGAGCGCAAAACCCGTGAAGCTGTTTGAACACCCGGATTTCGAGCAGGCTGTCATCCGCGCGGCGGAGCATTTCCGCCCGCGCGGCCTGCGCGAGGCGCTCATCGAGAAGGATTACTTCGTCACAGAGGCGCTGCGTATCATCGAGCGGGAGGCCGGTGTCAGGGTCATTTTTAAGGGCGGCACGAGCCTGTCAAAGGGCTGGAACCTGATCCAGCGGTTTTCGGAAGACATCGACATCTTCCTCGACCCGACGGCATTTACCCCGCCCCTGGGCAAGAAAGCGATCGACCGCGAGCTGAAGAAGCTACGGCAAGCCATCGGACAGCATCCAGGGCTGAAGTTCGTCGAGAAGGAAAGCCAGACCATCGGCGGCTTCGGCCGCAACGACCGCTTCGAGTATGTGCAGCGCTTCGCGGGCGCAGGCGACATCCGCAACCGGGTGTTCGCCGAGGCCGGGACCGCCAGCGGGAGGGAGCCGACCGACCGCATCCGGCTTCAGTCCTACGTGGGGCAGTTCCTCCAGGAAACGGGGGTCAGCCTGGGGGCCGAGGACGAAGGGCCGTTCGAGATGCGGCTGCTGCATTTCCGGCGAACATTCGTGGAGAAGATGTTCGCCATACACGCCAAGGTCGAAGCGTTCAAACAGGCGGGCAGGGAAATCGGGGGATACGCCCGCCACTATTACGACCTGTTTTGCCTGGCCGAGCGGCCGGAGGTCCTGGCGATGCTCCGCTCGGACGAATACGGGGTCATTAAGGCCGATTACGACCGGATCAGCCGCGCGCATTTTGAGAAGAGCTACGTGCCCCCGCCGGGCATGAGCTTTGCCCAGAGCGATGCCCTGTTCCCGCCGGCCGAGCTGCGGACGGTCATCGCAGCTGGTTTCGAGGCGCAATGCCGGGTGCTGTGCTTCGGGCCGTTCCCGAGTTGGGATGAAGTGCAGGCGCGTCTGGAGGAAATCCGGGCGCTGCTGTGATTCGAGAGGCTAGGTTTGAACCGCCGATGTTTCCGAGCCCTATTCTCTGGGTTGAGCAGTGCAACCGCCGCATGAGGGAGCGATGGAGTTCGCAGTGTTTGTATGCCTGGCATTGCGACAGTGGGAGAGTGCGAGGGATCGAACGCGGAGAGCGTCATTCAGCGGATGCTGCCCCATTTTCGAGGGCCAGTCGGACCAAATCCCCGATCGAACGGATCGCCTGCGGTGTCGCGAGATGGTTGATGCCCCGGTGCAGGTGCAGGCGGAATTGTCGAAGCAGCACGTCGTCAGATGTGCCCAACCCCTCCTGATCGCAGCGTTCCTTGAGCAGCGCCAAGAACAGGTCGTGAGCCTCTCCACCGAAGACCTGCCACGTCATTTCAACATTACTGTCGCTCGGGATTTCGAGCGGCGTTGGTGCCGTGGGTTGCCGCAGGGACAGGCAGAACGCCCACCTGCAAAGGATGTTCCACTGCGTGATGCCGGTCCTCGTCTTGAGACGGATCAGCTGGTCCCTGGCCTGGGCTGACAGGCGAAACTGCTTGATGCTCATGGTGGATCTCTGTCGCCGGCTTCAGTCTTTCCAGAAGTAGCCTAGTTCTCCCACTGTCCGCTTGTTCTGATCGTCGTAGTTGAGGTGGTAGGCGCGGGCGATTGACGGCTGCAAGGCTTGGTAGTACTGCCGGTCCACCTCGGTATCCGTGGAAAAAATGATCACCTGGTGGCTGGCGTTGGGGAAGTAGCGCTCCACCAGGTGCTGGCGGTGGGCGGCGTCGAGCCGCGCCATCGGCGTGTCGATGACCGCGGGTAGCGGGCGAGCCGATGCCCGCGCCAGACCCCAGAGGACGGAAATCGCGAAGATCTGCTTCTCCCCCTCCGATAAGCGCTGCTTGGTGATCGCCTGCCCGGCGTCATCGTAGAGGGTGATCGCAAACGTCACGGGGTCGATAAGGATGCGCTCGACCAGCATCTGCTTGCGCAGCAGGAAGCGGAAGGACTCGGTGATGAAGGCCGAAAGTCGATCGATCTTGTGAGCCGTCACCCGTTGCAGGAAGCCCTGCATGGTCTCTCGCGTTCGTCCTGCCAGCTGCATCATGCGTCGGCCGTCCTCATGTGCGAACTCCTTATCCATCCTCCCCTGCCACAGCTGGCGGAGCTTTCCGTGACACTCCTCCAGCTTCACGCGCTGCACGGCGATGGCTGCGTCTAATTGGCCGGCCCGCTCGTTGAGCAGCGTCAGGGCTTCCGTAGCCCCCTTTAGGCGCTGCACGATGTCGCTTATGTCAGCGTCGTCCGGCGCGGCGGCGATTGCGCGTTCAAGGTCCTCTCGTTCCTGGGTGACTTGCGAGAGACTGTTGAGGAGTTGCTCCGTCTCTTCGCGCAGGTTCGCTAACCTCTGTCCACGCAGGTGCCGCAACAGGACGCGTGCAGGTTCCGAGAGTTCTAATCGACGCGGGCGGGCGGCCACAGGCCGGCGGGAGAGCCGGTCGGCTTCGAGGTGCTCCGAGGCCCGGCGAAGGAGATCGGGACTTCCACGAGCGTCCCGCAGGATCTCCAAGAGCTGAGCGTCCCGCTCGATCAGCAGCCGTTGAATGACCTCTGCGCCCAATGCCTGGCGTTCGCGTCGATCTTGCTCCTCGACGCGCGAGAGGAGATCGGGCACGAGGACCAGCGGCAAATCGCCGGCCGAGAGAGTAACCAGCTGGGCGCGGAGCGCCTCCTCATGGCTCGCCACCTCGCCAAGCCGTCGCCTGCGCTCCTGGCGTGCCTCCCAGTGCCTCCCGCCACCGGCCGCGAATGCCTCCTCCACCTCCTTTAATTCCGTCTCCGCCCGTAGGCGATTATTCTCCAGTGCCGCGCGCTCGGTGCTGATGGCATCGAGCTGCATCTGGTGCTCTCGGGCGAGCTGTTCGAGCGCCTCGACCTGCGCCTGGTGCTCCGGCGTGCCGAGTTTCTTGGCCAGCCGCGCCTGTAGGACCGTGCTGTCGGTGATGAGCCGCTCGACGATATCGAGGCCCAAGAGCGACTTGATAGCGGCGCCCAGGGCCTTGCTGCTGCTCTCATCCTCGGCCAGGACGCGGATCTTCTCGGCATCGAAGAAGAACAGCTGCGAGATGTCGAGCGGGAAGAGGTCTTCGACCAGCTGCGGCCAATTGTCCGACAGCCACTGGTCGGGCACCCCGTCTTGCAACACCCGTAACTCTTCACGCAGCCGACCCTCCGAGACCTTCCAGCTCCGGCAGACGTCGTAGAGGTGTTCTTCTCCATCTGTCGCATACCGAAACGACAGTGCCACGCCAGCCGCTTCGTTCCCGTTGACACTTTGGTGGATGGATTGGCGCAGGAAATCCTCGTAGGCGAGGTTCGACCGCTTCGAGCACCGGGCCCGTCCTCCGTATAGGGCAAGCTGGATGGCGTCGAGGAGGGTCGTCTTCCCGCCGCCGTTGATGCCCCCGAAGAGGGTGATGGGCTGATGTCGTCCATTGCGGCGTCCGGGTGTCAAATCGAAAACCTGCTCGCCGCTGAACAGACAGAAATTGCGTAGCGGCCGCCGCTTTCTCGACTCTTACAACTCTCGAAATCTGTTTTTTCGATGCCAGGCAAGGTGGATTGGGTTGGGCCACAGTGAGGGATCACTGGGAAGGCGAAGTTTCAGGCCGTGATAAGCACGTAGTCCCTTCTGGTCGGGACTTTCTTCGGAAAAGTGGGCGACGGCGACGATAACCGAGAAATCATCGGCTACCGTCCAAAGTCCATTATCGAACAGCCAATGGGCGTTCTTGCATAGAGCAAGGCCGTTTCGGGGATCGTTGTTCCGGGAATTGGCGAATTGGTGGATATGGGCCGCATCCACGATGCTTCCGGCGGCGATTGTCGTGAGACGGTATCCTGTCAAGGCACAGGTATAGTTGTAGGCTGCGACAATGTTCAAGCGGAACCGTGCTTCCCGCCCTTGTTTTTTCGCTTCTTCGGGCGACCTGTAATTGGCATCTTTGTCGATTTGATCAACCGTAGGAATAGGCATACCCAACAGCGTGTAAAGGGCCAATCGCTCCTCGGGCTGAAAGTACTTTGCAATAAGAACGCGGCGCGCTTTGTCACGGCAGGCAGAATCATTAGCAAACGCCATGAAGTCGGCGGGTAGCATCGCATATCGGGTGAGGCGACCATCCGGCGAAGGTGAGCCGTCCTCTTGGAGGGGCGACCAAAAACCATCGGTTGACAAGTGGTGGAAAGGCAAGCGAACGTCGGGGCGTTGCGTTCGGCGATGCGCGACAATGCTCCAATAGGCAATAAATCTGAATGCCAGTTCTGGAGACAAGGGGAGGACATCGGCCGGCAGCAGACCTTGCTCTGCAAGCTCGAGAACCACAAGCAAGAGCAGCGGCTTGTGCGGAGCCGCACCGCCCTTCGCGCGGTAGACATTCAGCTTCGCCAGCCTTGCAACCCACATTTCTCGGGTGGCCATTTCGCTCTCCGTCGCTGTGTTACTGACGTGGCAAACAATCATCCACCTGATACTGGTCTGATTAACTCGCGTAGGGCTTCAAGTACCACCGGCGTCAATTCGACATTGATCTCAACCGGCAATTCGGATTCTCCACAGTCGATCCGCGCTCGCAAACGCAGTACATTAGTGACCACGCTTGGCACCGTTTTGGCAGAAGACTGGGCGAACTCACCGAGTGCGGGTTTCGCGGCGGCTAAACGAGCAGCGCAATTGCTGTCGGATCTGCTTCGCGCGCTCTTCCGCGTCGGCTCGATCCGGCCCACAAGATTCACTGCGCCTGCGGCCTTCCGAATCACGCCATTCGATATACCAATGTGGCGATTTCTTGAGATCCCGATAAACTCGCACTTTTCTTGAGCCTGGCATAACCATTCCTCTTTGAAAGCCCCATGACTCAAGGAATCATTGTTGCCAACGTAAGGAGCAAGTAGACTCCACTCAGCGCCACAGTCCAGATGTCAGTCAAGGAGGCGCTGAGTTTGCGGAGCATTTACAACAAAGACGCGATTCCGTACCGTACCCGTCATCGCCGGGCTTCAGGTCTGCTCCGCACTGCCTGCACGAAACTTCCTCCTTGGACAGGAAGCCTCGTCTTTCAAGCAGCGTAGCCGCTATTTCGCTCTCCAATTGTTCCAGAGTGGCTGTATCGTCAACCAAAAGCACGATCTCTCGACCGCTGGCGTCGCAAAATTGCAACCGTAAGCCAACACCATCTCCGCCTTTACCTTTGCCGATGGAGACTGTTCCATGAAACCTGTCAATGACTTTATGTCCGCGTTTTCCGTATTTGAGATACGTTAGACGGTTCATAACCACCTTCCTTCAAGAAAACGAGCAAGGCTTGATGCGCCTGGTTTCCGATAAGATACAGCGAAACAGCGGGAGCGTCAACAGGAAAATGGCGGGACTGTCAGAATCGAAGATCCGCGTTACATTTCGGCACTTGGGAGCCCTATATCTCGAATACGACACGAAAAACCTACTCGATCCGCAGGTCTTCGAGGCCATGCGGCCGTACTTCCTTGAAGAAGTCGGCAACGCGGGGAGCCGGACGCACGTCTACGGCCAGCGTGCCAAGGAGGCAGTGGATCGGGCACGACAGCAAGCGGCCACCCTCCTGGGGGCCAGGAGCGACGAGATCCTGTTCACCAGCGGGGCCACCGAGAGCAACAACCTAGTCCTGCTCGGTCTTGCTCGGCATGGCCTTACGAGCGGCCGCAAACACGTGCTGGCGACGGCCATCGAACACAAATCCGTACTGGAACCGCTTGACCATCTGCGTGAGGCCGGCTTCGAGGTGGAGTTGCTGCCGGTCACCGCGGGCGGGTACGTCGAGCCGTCGGCGGTTGAGGAGCGCCTGCGACCGGACACCTTCCTCGTGTCCGTCATGCACGCCAACAACGAAACCGGCGTGCTTCAGCCGGTGCTGGAAATCGCCGAGTTGCTGGGCGATACAAAGACGTTCTACCACGTCGATGCGGCGCAGACGTTCGGCAAGGAAGTCGAGGCACTGCGGCAGCTGCGTTGCGATTTCCTCTCCATCAGCGCCCACAAAATCTACGGTCCCAAGGGCACGGGGGTTCTCTACGCCCGGCGCATCGGCGCCCAGCGGCGGTCGCTCACACCCCTGATGTACGGCGGCGGACAGGAGATGGGCTGGCGCCCCGGAACGCTGCCCGTCCCTCTCGTCGTCGGATTCGGCGCAGCGGTTGCCCTGGCAGAGCGCGAGTACCTGGAGCGCCGCCGCGCGGCAGCGGCGGTCAAGGAGCGGTTACTGCACGCGCTGGCCGCGGTCGAGCATACGATCAACGGCGATCCGGCGCGCACGCAGGCTCACGTGGTGAACGTCAGCTTCCCGGGCGTGGACAGCGAGGCACTCATGATGGCCGTTAGGGAAGAGCTTGCGATCTCCAACGGGGCGGCCTGCACATCGGCGAGCTACTCCCCCAGCCACGTCCTGAAGGCAATGGGGTTCTCGGATGACCGCATCTCCTCCGCCGTCCGCATATCCTGGGGGCCAGGAGTGACGGATATTCCGACGAAATCGCTTCTTGCAGCTATCCGAACTTTGCGCGGTTGACGGAGGTGCGGCTTAGGGAAACAAACCTTCCTCCATGAGGGCGTCCCGATCGTTGAGGGCGTCGGGATCGTTCATGAACAGTACGGCGACGGTCGCCCGGCCAATGGCGGTGCGCCCGACGAGAATTGCTCCCTCCCAGCGAAAATGATGGGACCAGTCGTGCCGGCGAGGATGGAATAGCTTGACGATCTTCTTCGTGCGTGGATCAATGCCGGTGAGGTTGGGGCCTTTGTGATGGTTGCAGTGATGGCAGGCAAGGGCCAGGTTGGAGTGATGATCCCCGCCGCCATGTTGTTTGGCGACGATGTGTTCGACGTGAAAAGGCGTGAAGGAAGCGTATGCTTCGGGGAAATGGCAATACTCACAGCGATTGTCCGCGCGCCGCCGGACTTGCAGGCGAACCGAGGCGTCCATTAGACTTTGGCGCCTTTAAGGAGGCGTCGCGCTTTGGACTGAAGAACAGTAAAAAAGTGGATAGCTCGGACGTAGGTATCGTATTCGGATCGTTCAGCGGTGGTGAGCTCGCCCTCGTTGGCCTTTTCCGCGAGTTGGTGGATGCGCGCGTTGAGTTCCGGATCGGCGCGAAGCTTTACAATCCGCCGGGCCACGGTCGGGGTTAAGCAGCGGCTGATAGGGTCGAAAACGCGGTTGAGGGCGGCTGTTTTTTCCATGGCGCAAGTATACCAAGGCGTGGGGTCCGGTGTAAACGTCAGCGGTCCAGGTCGCCGAGCAACTCCAACGCTGACCTATTGTTCCCTTCGAGCCCTGGCGTTCAGTGGCCCCACTCCCGAGACTCCGTGTTGCTGGAAACCCGTGCAGAAATTCCCAGCTGCGTTCTGAGCATCCTCGCCAACTGCTCAGCGCGGTCGTTGGTCTGTCCCCGGTGGTTGTCCGTCACGACGAAGGAAGCCCCGGTCGCCTGCACGTACTCGACAGTCCCGGCGAAGTCGGCGTGGTTTGAAAAGCCGACATGGAAGATGTCTTCACGGGTCTGCTCAATCGGTTCCACCGTCGTCCTATACTTCGTCAGGCAGATAACGGTGCCGTCATACAACCCGTCGTTGGGAAGCCGGCTATGCAGACTCCACAAACGGACGTAGGGGCGGGATCGCATAGCAGCGAGTGCTTCTTTGGATTCGTCGAACAGGATGCCCGGGAGGGGCCGCCGGAACTCCTGGTGTACCTGTGCATACCAGCACGTCCGTTTGTTGCCGATCACCGGGATACCCTCGAGGATGTCAGACATTTTGAGGGCCGTGCAGAGCGCGCTCCAGCGGCCCGGTATCTGCCATCAGGTGGATGGGGCCACGCCGGAGCTTGTCCCGCACCAACTGCGCAAGCGATTCCTGCGCCTTCTCCTGCGAGCAACGGTTTCTTGAGCACGGATTGCCGTAGGTGGCATCGACGACCAGAGCATCGACCTTGATGACGTTGTCCAGAGGCCAGTTGAAGTCGCCCGAATAGCCGACGGAGATTCCATTTTCAAACGTTACTTTCACTTGCGCAGCCCCGAGCGCATGATCGCTGGAGAGCAGCTGGATGCGGTCACCTTCGTGCTCCCATTCTTCGGCGTACTCCAGCACCTGGACGTTTGTACGTGACGGTAGGGCGGGATACTCGTGTTCGAGCAAGCGCCTCGTCGCTTTCGTCATCACCACTTGACCGCGCAGGCTCGTGGTGAACTCGGCCATGTGGTCGGAATGAATATGGGTCTGAACCCGGATCGCGCGATCAGCGTGGAATCCATCGCATGTCACTTTGGGACCGAGCAGGACCGCTCCCGATCCTAGGACATCGATAGGGAAGTCCGTTGGCGCGGGCGCCGCGATTTTTTCGTCGCTGAGGAATCACGCTAGTTCTTCCTCCAAACACTTGTTGACACTTTGTTCGACCATCGAATCCATCGCGACGGTCTCCGCGACGCTCTTTCCACCTATGATCGCGAACCGATCGATGCCGAGCTTCGCAGTGAAGTCCTTGGCGTTTGGGAACAGACGACGGACGATCCGCTCCAGGAGTTCGTCTCTCTGGAGCTGGGAAAGTGGACGAAGCTTTGGCCCTGAACCTGGACACGTGACGGCTCCCAGCACAAGCTGTCGAATGCGAACGATAGGGCGTCGGCGGACTACTCGCTCCACGCACGCTTCGAGTGGCTGTTGGGAGCGTTCGAGCAATTGGATCACCGACATCATCTCGTTTCGCGTAAGGCGAAATTTCACGATGGCTTCGGAGCAGGTTGTCTGTTTGTCTTCTGGCAGGCGGGCCAAGTGAGCGGCGACGGAGAACCCGATGGCGCTCTCTCTGGAATACCCCCAGGAGACCAGGTGCCGGACCCAAGGAATGAGAATCTCTCAGGCGGAGGAACTTCGAGATCATGTTCCTATCCGTCATTCGTAGCGCCTCGGTAAGCTCCTTCGGACTGGCTCCTTCCTCGATGGACTTCGCGCAAAGTTCTCCCACCTCCACAGGAGAAAGCGGACGTCGGGCGCGGGTAGTTTTCCCGACGGAGAGCAGGAGTTCCTGGAATTCGCGTTGCGTGAGACCTGGAAGCATGTTGAGTCTCTAATCACCCGTGTCCATGTAGCCGTTTTCCTTCAGGCACGATTCGATGAATCCTTCTACCGCAGTCTTCTCGTCTGTCTCTTCATCCTCGGCGTATTGACGCAACGGCGCAGCCAGCGTTTCCCCCAGAGTGAGTTGCAGCTTCAGCGTCTGGTCGGGTTCCTCGGCTTTCTTCACGATCTTTTCCAGCGGGACGGTCGGATTCTTCTTGCGCAGGCTGATGATCTTCTTCCGAATGGGATTGTCAGCCGTCTTGAGGACCTTGATCAGCTCGTCGGCTTCCTGCTCGTCGTAGCTCCCTGCGGCACTTGCCGCGTCCTGGACCTTCATCGCCAAATCGACGTTGATCTCGCTCTTGTTGACCTTCTCCTGGAGGTCGGAGGGCAGGCCGTCGAAGCGGATGTACTTCCGCACGATGGGGTACGGGAGTTTCGTCTCCTCGACGACATCCTTGATCGTCCCGTACCGCTTGAACAGATCCGCGCAGAGGTCGATGAGGTCTTTGCGTGTCATATCCAGGCGGACGACGTTCTCGCTGGCAGAAAGAGCGAGCCCTTCCTCGTACTCGATGGGATGATCAATGATCCCCGCCACGATCTTGGGTAGCTTGAGGATCTGCTTGTGTGCGAGGTAGCGCCGTTGGCCGGCGACGATCTCCCATTTGCCCGGGTGCCCTGCGGACTTGCATACGACGATGGGTTGCAGCAGCCCGTACTTCTCGATGCTCGCCGCGAGTTCGTCCAGACCCTCTCCGACGTTCTGCTTGCGCACCTGGAAACGCTCGATCACGATGTCCCCGATGGGAAGCTCACAGTAAGACGTGACCTTCGCGGTTTTCTTGCCCTTGGGGGCGGCCTTCGGCTTCGGGTGGTTGCTGCGATCACTTTTTGCCATGACAGGTCCTTTCTTGATTTCTTCGGCTCAGTCGCACGCCGAACATTCGATCAGGAACGCGCACGATCGGGGGCTAAGCCTAGAATCCGCCATAGGTCTGTGCTTGAGAGTGCGGGAACCTCGGCGTTCTCTGCGCCTTCCACGTATTCCTTGAAGAGGATTCTTTTCTCCCGTAGCAGCGCATCGATGCGCTCTTCGATTGTGCCATCGACAAGGAAGCGGAAGACATGGAGGGGACGGCAGCGTCCGAACCGATGCGCGCGCTGCATCGCTTGGTCTTCGACGGCCGGGTTCCACCATCGGTCGAACATTACAACCGTCGATGCTTCCTGGAGATTGAGCCCGACCCCACCAGCCTTGAGCGAGATCAGAAGGACACACGGGCCTGGACTCTCCCGGAACCAGCGGATTGTCTCGTCCCGTTCTTGTTCACGCATGCCGCCATGGAAGAGCTTGTACGGCATGTCGTCAAGTTGGTCGGAGAGCCACCGGAGCGTCTGCACGTACTGAGAGAAGACCAGTGCCTTATCAGTCGGCAGGGACAGGTTCTCCAAGATGACCTTGAGCGCTTCGAGCTTCACTGACTCGCCGGATGCAGGGTCCACATTGCAGAGTTGCTTTAGCCTTGTGATAAGGGAGAGCAGGTTGCTGTCCGAGGGTTGCCGCTTCGGATTCCGAAGCAACCGGGCACGCGATTGCCACAGGTCTTCGTAGGCGGCAAGTTGGCTGCCTCGGAGCTCAAGATCAAGGTCCTGGATGAGGATCGGGGGAAGCTCGGGCAGAACGTCATTTTTCGTCCGTCGAAGGAAAAATGGCTTGATCCGGGAGTGCAGTTCTCCGACACCGATTCCACGGAAGAGCAGCTGCCGCCGAACGAAGGAGAAGAGCGAAATCAGAATCCTCCGGCCGATTCTCCACCGGGGTACCGGTCAGCACCCAGGATCGCTTCCGCGGGATGCCTCGACACGCGAGGCTCGTGCTGGAACGCTGATCCTTGATCCGCTGCGCTTCGTCGAGAACCACGATGTCGAAGGGCGTGTCTCGATCAAGGAGATTCGTATCCAGTCGGATCTGGTCGTAAGTGGCGATCAGAACGGGGATGGGAAGGTGGTATAGGGCTTGGCGGTTGCGAGCGCTCCCCTCGACGATACGCACCAGGAGGTTGGGCGCCCACGTCTTGAACTCGCGCTGCCAGTTCTTACAGAGCGACCGAGGAGCGACGACCAGGGCGCGGCAACAGAGGTTCGCGTATCCCAGACACCGGATGGCGAGGATGGTTTGGACGGTCTTGCCGAGTCCCATCTCATCTGCCAGGAGGCCGGAGTCGTTCTGCACGAAGAACGTCACGCCATCGCGCTGGTAGGCACGTAGGGGATACGGCATCTCCATTTGGCTGAGCGGATCGTTGGAACTGCAGGTCGCTGTTTTCTTCTTGGCCATTGTCGAGTGCCTGGTCAATCGCGCGGCCGAGTGAACGAATACACGCGTTCGGTTTCGTGCCCAGCCGTGTGGACCCCCCAGAGGGTGTTCCTCGTTGTCCGTGCTCGACTCTTTCGGTAGGGTCAGGATGTCGTACAGACTGCAGACCAGTGGCACTGGATCGAACATGGGGGAGAAAAAATGACGACAACGGTCCTCCTTCCGCCACATCAGCGGTGAATGGAAAGCCGCGGGTCGCGGCGGATCGGTCGGCGGCCCCGGTGTCTTCATTGGCATTACGTTTTCTTCCACTCCTGCACCATGTTCTTGAGATGCACGCTCCAGTAAGAACGGAGGTCGCTATAGTAGTCGCTGGCGTCCGTCCGCATCCCCTCCGCGCGGGCGTAGGCGAGGATCAGCAGGTCCAGCCCCACTTGGGCGAGACGGGCGATCCCGCCATCCCCACTCTCGTTGCCGTCAGCCTGGACTTGCTCGATATCGGCAAGCAGCTTCGCATACACTTCCCGGTAGAAGGGATGCCGCATGTTCAATTTCACGAGGGCCGTGCTGCCGAGGTGATCCACTTCCAGCAGTTCGGCGCCCGGCCAACTCTGGGGCACGATGGTAACGGGGCGGGAACGGATCTCCTGCTCGACTTGCTCGCGCCGTTCGGAGTGATCTCTGGTGAGGGCCTCGGCCGCCTCACGGATCTTCCGGTCGCGCTCTTCGTCCGTGGTCTCCTGGCCCGCCCGCGACTTGGGCGAGAGGTCTTTTGTTTTGGAGGCGATTTCTTCGGCCTCAGCGTGCGCGCCCCGTTCCCGCTGGTGTTCGGCCTCCTGGACGCCCCAGAACGAAAGTAGCTGTTTGCGGGCAGTGACCACGGTCTTGAAGATGATGCTCTCAAGCTTGTCGCGCAGCCCCTCGATCGGCTCCGCCCCTTTCTTCACGTTGCGGACCTGGAAGCATTCATCCAGTTCGGGGGAGAAGGAAATCTCTGCCCCCCACCACCGATCGATCTTGATCTTCTCAATGGCCGGCTGGATGCCGGCGAGATAGCCGAAGAACACCTCCCGGCCCGCTCGTATGATGCTAATGCCCTCGTTCTCGTGAATCCGCCGCTGTTTTGCCTCGTCAGATCCACCAGGGCGGTCTGTAGGGCGTTTTCGGAAGCGGAACTGCTCGGGCAGCAAGGTCATGGTGACGCGGACCTTCGCCGTGCGCGACGGGTCGCTGGGAACAGGCCAGTCGAAATCCTCGTCGATCAGCTTGGTCGCCACAGGATCGGGATTGGGTACCTGATGAAACAGGGTACTCGTCATCAGGTACAGGGGGTCGTGGGGACGGACACGGGTATCGTTGATCTCGATCTGGATACCACCGTCGAGGAACTTGCGAAAGGTGCGCGCAGTGTACTTCACCAACTCCGTCTCCACCGTCGATGCTTCGCGTGCTTTACCGCCATCGCGCTCGGCGAGTCGGTCGGTCTTCGACCAGATCACGAGGGCGCCGTGCTCCGATCCCACCAGGCTACGGCAGTCGGACGGGAGATCGGCGGGAGTGGGTTCGGGAATAGAGGTCATCGACCCGTCGTGAATCTCAGTCAGGTCGATGTAGGTGTAGAGCCAGGGCCGCCTGGTCTGCTGTCGGGAATAGATCTCGATGCGCTGGGCCTGGCTGATCCCGGCGAGTTTGGCCCCCACGCCGAACCGCCCCATGCCGCTGCGGTCGTTGTAGCGCGTCGAGTAGCCCAGTTGCAGTGCCCGGTGCAGCACCTCCGCATCCATGCCGCAACCGTCATCTCCGATGGCGATTCGCTCGACCACCTCGGTCTTCCGGGTGTTGCGGCCGACCACGCGCTTGTCGGTGAAAATCTTGAGGCGGATGGCGTTGGAATTGGCCTGTAGGCTGTTGTCGAAGACTTCCCCGACTGCGCTGCAGTAGTCGTGCCCCGAGGCGCGCAGCGAGTTCAGCGCTTTGTCAGCGAGGATAAGATCCACGGGTGCGGCTGCCTGGCGCTGCCGCTCGGCGTTTCGTCGAGCCTGCATGGGAAACGCTCCTTTCTCCCCGGCTCCGTGGCCAGGGAAGAACGTCTCAGGCGCGCAACTATCCAGCACCGATCATGACCGAGCCCACACCACCGGGGCGCGGCCGGCACGCCGGCACTCCCTCCCTGGAGGGGAGGATGGCGATTCGATCACCCCCTGTTTGGGCACGGCAGAACGTACCCGCACCCCAGGGGATACCTTGTCTCTGTCTCTCGGTGTGACGGAATGCGGAAGGGAAAGTGACCGATCCGCCTTACCCGCGCTGCCTAGCGGTCAACACAGGGCACCATCAGTCATCGCGCATTCTAGGCGGGGGGAACGGGAAGTCAACGGGAGAAGAGCGGAAAAATGGCGGGAGGGAGCCGAGTTTGCCGTTATTGGTGGAAGGGGGAGCCCGGTTCGCCGGCATTCCATAGCGCCTTACTGGCTTGCCGGCCATACAGCTGCCGGTTATCTTGTCCCGAATGGAGACACAGAAGACTACCATCCCCCGGCAT
This sequence comes from uncultured Planctomycetaceae bacterium, assembly GCA_963771935.1. Taxonomy (GTDB): domain Bacteria; phylum Planctomycetota; class Planctomycetia; order Gemmatales; family Gemmataceae; genus UBA4732. Next base: position 2,289,933 of record CAVYVK010000011.1, read on the forward strand.
AGGACGGCCATCCACCGCGGGGCATCTCGCGCCCGGTGAAGTCCGCATTGCATGATGGGTTCATCGTCCCTGCCACGACCGTGTTCGACTACGGCTGCGGACACGGCCAGGACATTGAACTTCTGACCGCTCAGGGCATCGCCTGCGACGGCTGGGACCCGGTCTTCCGGCCCGACGCTCCAAAGCATCCCGCCGATGTGGTAAACCTCGGCTTCGTCCTGAACGTGATCGAAGATGTTGACGAGCGCGTATCGGTGCTTAAGCAGGCGTGGGGTCTTGCACGCGGTCTGCTGATCGTGGCTGCAATGGTCAAGGAGGCGGGGCGGGGGCAAGCACAATTGCCCTTCGGCGACGGCGTTCTGACAGGGCGCGGCACATTCCAGAAATTCTTCGGGCAGGGCGAACTCAAGGCGTTCCTTGAGGCCGAGCTGCCGGCCGAAGCGATACCGGCTTTGCTGGGCATCTTCTACGTCTTCAAGGACGAAACGCTGAAGCAGCAGTTCCTTGCCAACCGTTTCCGGCGGCGTGCGGCCGCGCCGCGGAAGCGGATATCGGAGCTGCGGTTCGAGGAAAACCGTGAGCTGCTCGGGCTGTTCATGGCGGTCATTGCCGATCTCGGCCGGCTACCGGAGGAAGACGAGTTCCCGCAAGCGGCTGACGTGGTGGCGGGATTCGGCTCCCTCAAGCGTGCGTTCGCTCTGGTGAAACGCGTCACAGGCGGTGCCGAATGGGATGAGATACGCCAGCGTCGCACCGAAGACCTTCTGGTGTATCTCGCACTAGCCCGGTTCAGGAAGCGGCCCCCGCTGCGGCAGCTGCCCAGCCCGCTTCAGCGGGACATGCGGGCCTTCTTCGGGACGTACACCAAGGCTTGCCAGCGGGCCAACGATCTGCTCTTCCGGGCAGGAGACGCGGCCGCGATCGATGAAGCGTGCCATCGTTCACCTGTGGGAAAACATCTCCCTGACGACCTTTACATCCATCGTCGCGTCCTCGACGCGCTGGAACCGCTGCTGCGCATTTACGAGGGGTGCGGAAGGGTGTATCTCGGCGATGTGGAAGGCGCGAACATCATCAAGATTCATCGGCGGTCGGGAAAGTTGTCCTATCTGGTCTATCCTGATTTCGAAGACGATCCGCACCCGGCGCTGCTACGCTCGGTCAGAGTGAACCTGCGGACCCGCCAGATCGACTGCAACGACTACTCCCAGAGCGCTAACCCGCCTGTCCTGCATCGCAAGGAGTCCTTCCTGCTGGCGTCCGACCCGCTGCATGCCAGGTTCGCTCGCTTGACCGCGCAGGAACAGAAGTACGGCTTGCTGGACGATGCGAGTGGGATCGGTACGCGCGACGGATGGGCGAGGCGGCTTGCCGAACGCGGCTTCTCGTTGAAGGGGCACCGGCTGGTGCGGAGCAGCGGTCGCCTCAAGGGGCCAGCTGATGTGGGCGGCCACGATTAGAGGCTACGTTCCTGGTCCTTGCCTTGCTGCTCCGTTGCGATGCGTTCCTGGAACGTCATCCGTGGCGTGGTGGCTGCATTCTGCTCCGGTGCCGGCGGCAAGACCGTCCCTGCTGCCGTTGCGGCAGCGTCGGGCGGGGTGGCCGGGTTGGAGGCGTGAACCGCTTCCGTGCCGCGGCGGATGCGGGCGGTGACGGGTTCCTCGGCGGAGGAATGTTTCTGGCGGACGCGCTGCGGCGTGGCCTCGATGCTGTGCGCGGCCTTGAGCGCCTTGATCTTTTCGGCAAGTTCCGAAGCCGCAGGCTGCGCTTCGCCATCCGGCTCTGGGGCCTTGCCCGAAAGCCCGGCCTTGAGCTGGTCACGCAATCCGGTCAATTCGGATAGGTACGCGTCGTGAAGGAACGGCTTGCCGAGGCTCGCCTGGTAGTCACGAAGCTGGGACTCGGCGACGGCGAGGTCTTCCCGGACGCGGGCGCAATCGGAGCCGTAGGCCCCGGCCAGGCGTTCCAGGGCGTTCAGGACGGCACGCGGTCCCTGATGCTCCCGCGACAGCATCGACTGGCGGGTAATCGCACCTTCCAGGTACACGTCGGGTGCGAATTGCGGGTGAAGGACAAGGCCGAAGCGCAGGCCCCGGTATACGCCAACCGGCACGCGGGTCGTGTCGCGGACGCTCGTTGGCAAGTCGTCGAGCTGGCCGGCCAGGATGGCGGGCGCGTCCTCGCGTGACCAGGCACGGTGGCCGATGGTGATCCGGTCGCCGGCGTGAGCCGTGGCCGTGGCCTCGTCCGTGGCCAGCTTCGACAGCCGTTCGGACAGGCTGGTTATGGTCGCCGGCAGGTCACGCACGCTGCGGCGGGCGACGTATTGCTCGTCCAGGTGGTTCTTCTTGAGTAAGGTCAGGCGTTGCAGTTCGGCGTCGGCCTCGGCCAAGGTGAGGACCGCCGGGTTGCCCGACGCAATGGCCTTGACCTCGGCATAGGAGAGTTCCTGGCCGCCGATGTCCTCGGCCCGCCGGGCGGCGTTGTCGCCGGTGATGACCTGGCCGATAAACCGGGCCTTGGTCTCCAGCGCCTGCCACATATAGGCGTCGAACGAGCCTTCCGTGACGTAGCGATAGATTGCCACTGCCTCGTTCTCGTTCCCCTGGCGAAGGATACGGCCGTCGCGTTGTTCGACCTCGGCCGGCTTCCACGGGGCATCGAGGTGATGCAGGGCGATAAGGCGTTTCTGGACATTGGTGCCGGTGCCCATCTTCTGCGTGCTGCCGATCAGCACGCGCACTGAACCTTGCCTCACCTTCTCGAACAGGGCCTGTTTCTTGGCGTCGAACTCGGCGTCGCCCATCGCGGCGATCTGGTCGCGGGGAATGCCGTGGGCGACCAGCTTGGTGATGATCTCCTCATAGGGGGCGTATCCCCACTGTGTCGGATTGACCCCCATGTCGCAGAAGATCATCTGCGTGCTGCGCGTCGGAGTAGTACGATTCCAGATGGCGGTGACGTTCTCTACCAGCCGGTTGACCTTCGATTCGGGAAAGTCGGGGGCGGTGGGGGATAACATGCGGGCGTCGGTGGCGAGCTTGCGTCCGTCGGTGGTGATGGCCAGGGCATTGTCCACTCGCGGGTCCACCTTTTCCGAACGGATACGGTCGTAGCGTTCGACCAGTTCCTGCTGGAGGGCGTGCTGCTCGTCGGACATGGGGCAGACCACGACAATGGGCTTGCCGCCCTGGAGGCGCGGCCGGGGGAGGTTCAGCATCTCGGCCGTCTGCACGTCGGAGAAGGCCCGGAACATCTGCTGGAGTTCCGGCAGGTTGGTGAAGCGGGCAAACCGGCTTCGCGGCCTGAGTCCTGCGCCGTCGGGGGAGATTTCCATGGTGTCGATGACTTCGCCGAAGGTGGCCGCCCAGGCGTCGAAATGCTCCAGTCCGCGGCTTTTCAGGCCTTCGGGGTCGAGGAAACGCTGCATCGTGTACATTTCCATCATGGTGTTGGAAATCGGCGTGCCGGTGGCGAATGTCACCCCGTGGCCGGCGTGCTGTTCGCCCAGGTAACGCGCCTTCATGTACACGTCGAACGCCCGCTCAGAGCCGCCGCTCTGGATGCCGGAGACGCGATCCATCTTGGTCGGCGTCTCCAGGTTCTTAAAGTAATGGGCCTCGTCGATGAAGATGTGATCGACGCCGAGTTCGTCGAATACCAGCCCGTCATCCTTCTTGTCCTCGGCGAGCAGGTCCTTCAGCCGTTCGCTTCTGGCGGCCTTCTGCTTCTCGATGGTCTTGATGAGGTTGCGGCCGGCGCCTTTGGCCCCGGCGTGTTCGCGGAGCAGCTCGTCATATTCCGCGATCTGCTCCCGCAGGAACTTCTCCTGGTAATCGCGCGACATACCGATCCGCTCAAACGAGGAATGGGTGACGATGATGCCATCCCACTCGCCGCTGGCGATCTTGGCGGTGAGCATCTTGCGGCGGTCGCAGCTCAAATCCTCCTTGGCGGCGACCAAGAGCCGGGCGTTCGGGTACAGCTGCATGAACTCGCGGGAGAATTGCTCCAGCAGGTGGTTGGGGACGACATACATCGGCTTGTGGATGAGGCCAGCCTGTTTCATCTTCATGCCGGTGGCGGCCATTGTGAAGGTCTTGCCGGCACCGACGACATGGGCCAGCAGCGTGTTGCCGGAACTCATCCCGCGCCAGACGGCATCGTTCTGGTGGGGCCGCAGCTGGAGGGTCTGGTTCATGCCCGGATAGTCGAGATGCGAGCCGTCGAACAGGCGGGGGCGGAGGTTGTTGTAGGTGTCGTTGTAAATCCGCACCAGCCGCTCTGTGCGTTCGGGATCGGTGAACACCCAGGAGCGGAACCGTTCCTTGATGAGCTTCTGCTTCTCGCGGGCGGCCATCGTCGCCCCGTGGTTGACGACGCGCTTGTCGGGATCGTCGGGGTCGGGATCGTAGATCACCGGGGTCTTCATGTTCAGGGCCAGGTCCAGCGGCCAGGTGCCGTTGGCGCGTGCCCTGCCATATTCGGAGGTGGCCCCTACGGACGCTTTCGCGGCGTAGTCGGCCTCAATGCTCCAGACGGCATCTTTCTTCAAATGGGCGACCGGGACGCTGGATGGATTGATGCGGAAAAGGTCGCCCGCGAATGCCTGGATGTCGCGTTCGGGTATCCACGGCGCGCCTAACCCTGCGTCAATATCGCCGGGCAGCACGTCCTCGGGCTGCACCTTCCGCAACGCGGCAACATTGCGGGCAAACAGCGGGCCGGCAGCTTCAGCGGCGGCGAGCTTGGCACGGACGTTGCCCGACAGGTAGGCGTCGGCCGTCTGCCAGCTTTTAGCCTCCGGTCAGGGAAAATGAGATCGCCCAGCTCGGCAATGGCTTCCTTGCGCGGCTTGCCGTAGAGGGCCCGATAAACGGCAGATCGACCGCGCCACGTTGGTTGAGGGAAACCAGCAGCCCTTCCTTGGCGCTGGCGAAGGAAGTGATGGGCGGGTTTTTGCCGACCACGTCCTTCTTCATGATGGCGGCTTTGGCGGCCTTGCCGGTCACTTCGTCATAGTCCTCCAGGGACATGACCAGCATGGCGTCCGGGTCTTCCTTAAACTTGACCAGGTTGGGCATACGGCGGATGACGGTGCCGTCGGCGGTCTCGCCGAAGGTGGTCTTGTTGATAGGGCCGTAGGCGGCAACGAAGCGGTCATAGGCCCAGTTCAGTTCGCGGCGGGCCTCGTCGCGGTGGGCCTCCGGCCAGCCTTCATTCTGCGATTGCAGCACGCGGCGGGCGCGGTCACGCAGCCCCGCCAGGGCGGCCAGGCGCTTGCCGGTCAGCGTGCCATCGGCTTTCAGGGGCGTCCCGCCATAGACCACGGGCACGGCAACTCCCTCCTGCGACTGGCAAATGGTTTTGTTGTCAGCGACGAAGAAGCTGCCCTCGGTGATGTGTCGTTCCGGCGGCGGCGGTGTGAAAACCGCAGTAGGTGGTTCCGGGGCCGCGGATGCCGTCAAGGGAGCGAATTCCGGCAGCTGGTGGATTGCGTCCCGGAGCTGCTCGGCCAGCTCGCCGTTGCCGGTGACGCTGTAACCCTCGCCGTAGAGCGTGTCCTTGCGGGTCCAGGTGCCAAGGACCATCTCCGGATGGTTGAGGAAGTAGCGGTTGATCGGGATCTCCATGCCCTCGATGGAAAGCGGGGCAATGCCAAGCCAGTCGGGATCGGCATGGTGGGCCGGTTCGTCCGGCGCCCGCTTGCGTAAGAAAAGGATGTCGGTGACCACGGCCGTGCCTTCCCGCTTGAAGGCGTCGGACGGGAGGCGGATCGCACCGACGAAATCGGCTTTCGAGCCGAGATATTCGCGGATGGCGGCGTTTTGCTTGTCGAGCGTGAAATGCGTCGTGACCAGGGCCAGGACGCCGCCGGGCTTTAGGGCGTCGATGGACTTGGCGAAGAAGAAGTCGTGCAGCGACAGCTTCTGCCCGCGATAATCGAGCTTGAGGTCGGCGAAGGGCACATTGCCGATCACCGCGTCGAGGCTCGCCTCGGGCAGCTTGGTGTCGCGGAAGTTCTCGATGCGGATGTCCTGGTTGGGGTGGAGCGCCCGTGCGATGCGGCCGGAGATGGAATCCATCTCGACGCCGATGAAGCGCGTCCCTTCCTTTCCCTGGCTCATGAAATTGCCTGTGCCGCAGCCGGGTTCCAGGATGGTGGCGTTGCCGGGAATGCCTAAGCGCGTGATGGCCTCGTGCATGGCGGCAATGACATTCGGCGACGTGTAGAAGGCGTTGAAGGTGGTCCGCTTGGCGGAATCGTATTCCTCCGGCGTCAGTAGTGTCTTCAGCTCATCGCCGAGCGCCTGCCAGCTGGCATCCTTGTAGCGGCCGGTGACCGGATCGGGAAAAATCGACAGGGCGACCGGCCCGAAACCGGCGAAGCGCGCGAGCGTTTGCTTCTCTTCCGGCGTGGCGGCCCTCTGCTCCTGCTCGATGGCCTTTAGGGCGCGGATGGCGGCGAGGATGTCGCGGGCCTTTCCTTTTTCGCCGCTGGCGATGGCGACGGTTGCAGGAGGCATGGGCTGTTTGGATAGGGTGGCAGGCAACTCGGGAGGATGGATGGCTCCCGCGGCCGCTGGTGTTGCTGGCGCCGCCAGCGGGGCCGTGTCCTGCGATGCCGGCGGCTCGTCAGCGGCCACGCTAACGGGAAGGGCATCAAACAGCGTCGGCTGCTTTCGTGATGCCTTCAGCCGCGCGACGTGTGTCGGCGAATGAACGCCATCGCCTCGTCGAGGGACAACGCTTCCCGGCCGTCCCGCGACGAACCGGTGGGCAAACGATCCTCCAGGTTCCTTCAGTGCCAGCTCCAGCGCCTCGCTCGCGATCTGGCTCGCGTCGCTGCCCGGCGTCGCCTGGGCCAGTGTTTCCTTCCAGGCCTGGTGGAGGGTCTTCAGCTCGCGGGCGTAATGCTCCATCGTTGCTCTGTTGAAATCCTCTAACCTGTAGCGGCGAGGAGCATGAGGTTGTGGGTGAGTACCCGCAGGTAGCACTCGTGTTCGCGCGACGCATCCGACTTGCCCCGCAGCGCCGAGCCGAGCAGCCGCTTGTGTCGGGAGAAGGCGCTCTCCGCCTGCCAGCGCTGCCCGTAGACGCGCTTGTGCCGGCTGCCCCGCGGCTTCTTGCGGAACCGCTTGACCATCTGCCGCCGGTAGCGAGTCTTGGGCCACTTCCGCCCCCCGTTCCGCCGGTTGATCGGGATCACCGTCGAGCGGACGCCCAAGTCCTCCCGGCAGTAGCGGTGGCTCTCCTCGCCGTCGAACGCCGCGTCGCCGAGCACCCGGTCGTAGCCGACCGCCAGCGACGCCTGGGCCATGAGAGGGCGGAACTGCGGCGCGTCGTTGGCGGGGCCGAGGCTGACCGTGGCTGCGGTGAAGAAGTGGCTGGCCGTGTCGCAGGCCACGGCCAACTTGGTCCACAGCCTGGAGTTGTGTTTACGGCCGGCCCGCTTGAAAAAGTAGCGGGACGTGTGGCGGCTCTCCATGCCGGTGGCGTCGATGGCGGCCGTCGGCTTCGCGCCGATCAACCCGCCTTCCTGTGGCGCACGGTGGCGCGGAAGAGGAGTACGACGAACGCCCCTTTTTTAGCAGCCGCTTGGCGGCATAGCAGAGGGTCGAGTAGTGGGGCGCCGCGGCCAGGCCGAGATCCTCGCGCAACTCGGCGAAGTCGGCCAGCAACCGGACGACGCCCCGGTAGTCGGTCTTGAAGAAGGTCTTCAGGGCCAGGGCGGCGAACAGTTGGTGCTGGGTGAAGTCCTTGCGGGAGAACTTCGACGAATAGGCGGGCAGAACCTCCCGCGCCAGGCGCAGTGCCTCTTGGGCCACGGCCCGAGGCGACTTGGTCATCGGTCTGCTGGTGTTCATAATACCATTATACGCCCGCCCCGCCAAGGATTTCAACAGAGCACTCCATCGTCAGAAGCACCTGCCTGTGCCGGCGTAGCTGGTCGTATATCTCCGGGCGCTGCTCCAGAAGTTGAAGCACGATGGTCTTGTACTGCATTGTGGTCTCCTTCAGCTGTTGAGATTATAGGATCTGGGCGGTCAGATAAAGCGGTTTGAGAAACAGGCGAGTTGTCGAGGTCGGGTGGGAATGGCAGTGACGGCTGGTGAGGACGGCGGGGCTTGCGTGCCATAGTCAGGAACCGCAAGCATGGCTGCGTTCCCGGCCCCTGGCCCGCCCGCGGCGGAACCTGACCGCTGACAATGGGCGGCGTGTCAACGGCCTCGGGACCTGCCGTGGCACCCGGTAAACCCGGCCACGTCTGTGGCGATGTTCGCTGCTGCCGCCCCCGCCATGATTACATTCGAGCTGATGGCGGCGTATTGTATATGGAGTCACTGGCAATCGCTCGGTGGCGCAGCCCTTTGCTATCATCAGGGCCTGACAGCCAAGGTCGTGAACGGTATGGGTTGGGGTTGCGGTCATGGGACATTCATGACGGCTTGTGGTCAAAAGGGCACTTCCTGTCCGGCTTCGATCCCCTTCTCCTGCCGGATCATCTGGCGCACTTCCTGAAAAAGCGCTTCGGCTTCAATCCGGGTACTCATCGCCGATTCAGACCTGACCGGGTGTGCCCATATCCTGTCTGACGGGTTCCAGCGATACCCTGCGCCCTTCATCGTGTCGATGACGGCCTGGCTCGGTTTATCCTCAGGCCGGTGACTTGCCCCCGATTTATGGTCCAGGCGCTGTGAGAGTCGGATCAACCGTTATGGATGGTTCCTCGGGCCGGCGTAGCGAAGCGGAGTCGGCCCGAGGAACCATCGCCCCGTACTCCGCCGGCGTCCGATACCCCAGCGAGCTGTGAGGTCGGACATGGTTGTAGTCCCGCCGCCACTCCTTCGCCAGCACCTTCGCCTCCAGCAGGCTGCCGAACTCCTCTGCGTTCAGCAACTCGTCCCGCACCTTACTGTTGAACGACTCCGCGTAGCCGTTCTCCCAAGGCGCCCCGGCGCGATGTACAGCGTCTCCCGGCCCGCGCCGGCCGCCCACGCCCGGATGGCCTGGGCGATGAATTCCGGGCCGTTGTCGCTGCGGATGTGCGCCGGCGCCCCGCGCACACGCACAACGCACGCCAGCACAGCGACCACCGCCTGGGCCGTCATCCCCCGCTCCACCTCCAGGGCCACGCACTCGCGTGTGTACTCGTCCACCAGCGTGAACCACTTCAAGGACCTTCCGTCCGTGGTCCGGTCGTGCAAGAAGTCCCACGCCCAGACGTGGTCCTGGTACTCCGCCGGCCGGCGCACGCAACTGTTGGCGCTGCTGCCCAGCCGCCGCTTTTTCCGCTGCTTTCGCGGCACTTTCAGCCCCTGTCGCCTCCAGAGCCGGTGGACCCGCTTGCGGTGGACCCGCCAGCCGTCCCGCCGCAGCAAGGCCCAGATCCGCCGGTAGCCGAAGCGCGGGTGCTTCCGCACCAACTCCAGCATCCGCGCCACCAGCCGCCCTTCCTCCTGGGGGGCTTTCCTCGGCAGCTGCCGCTGCGTCGAGCGCTGCTGCCCCAGCACCCGGCAGGCGCGGCGCTCGGAGACGCCGAAGCGCTCCTGGAGGAAGCGCACCGCCTGCCGCCGTTGCTGGCCGGTCACCCCTTTTTTTGGGTGACCTCCTGGAGCATCTGCTTGTCCAGGGCCAGTTCGGCGACGAGGCGCTTCAGCCGGGCGTTCTCGGTCTCCAGCTCCTTGAGCCGCTTGGCTTCGTCTTGCTTGAGGCCGCCGTACTGGTTGCGCCAGCGGTGGAGGGTCTGCTCGCTGACGCCGAGACGCTGGCAGACCTGGGCGATATTCAGGCTCTGCGCCAGGTCGGCCTCGGCCTGGCGCAACTTGGCGATGACCTCCTCAGCCGTGTGTCGCTTCATGGTTCGTCTCCTGGCCCCAACGGGCCTCAGAGACTCTCAGACCACCTGGACCAGTTTTTGGGGAGCAGACCACCATTCCTGCACCAGCCGCTGATCCACTCCCTTGCTGGCACACGCAGAAATGAAGCTGTGGCGTAGCGTGTGCAGGCCCCGCATCCCCTCCCACTTCGTTCCTGCCAGCACACGCTTGAAATGGCCATGCACCTCGTTGCGGGTCAGCGCGGCCTGGGCTTGCTGCTCCCGCGTCTTTACGGTCGCCATCCGGCCTTTCAGCGAGGACGGGCGTTTCTTCTCGTTCTGGTGGCCGGTGGTTCGGCTTCGCTTCTTGCTGTGGGTAACCGTCCCGGCGTGGCAGAACAGGGCCGATCCGCCGGGGTGGACTGCCAGCCATTCCCTCAGCACTTCCTTGAGGAACGGCGTCAGCGGCACGCGGCGGGTGGTCCGCTGGCCCCGAGTCCGCTTCTTCTCGCGCACCAGCACCGTGTTCCCGGTGAAGTCCACGTCCGCGACCAGCGCCCGCAGTATCTCGAACCGCCTGGCCCCGGTGTGAGCGGCAATACAAAACAGCGGGTGAATCCACGGGTGCGGGGCCTTCTCCCTGACGTGGGCGAGCAGCTCGGCCACTTCGCTGGCTTGCAGGTACAGCGCCTCCCAGAGCGCGCCCGGGTCACCGCCGCTGGCGAGTTGGCGTTCGATCTCTGCCATCGTCATGAAGGGCGGCTTTTCGTCGGCCTTGGGGTATCGCAGGCCGCGGTTCGGGAACTTGCCGGCGGTCAGGCCCATCGGCTCACCCCAGTTCCACGCGGCCCGAAACGTGGCGACCTCCTTGCGGATGGTGACGGGCACCAACTTCGCCTCGGCCCGTTCGTTGACATATTCTTGAAGCCTGCTGAGCGACAGCTCTCCGAGTGGGGAACCGTCGCCGAGGACGCGGCAGAAATGGCCAAGGTGCAGCTTGCAGGTGTCGAGGCTGTTGGCCTCGATGATGCCGTTGGCGTGGGTGGAGAGGTAGCGGTCACGCAGCAGGCCGACGGTGATGACCTGTCGCGGGGCAGCTGCTAGCTTCGGCCCGGCGTCCGGCGGCTTGCCGTCGTATTCGATGAAGGTCACGATGTCGGTGCCCTCGGGCAGCAGTACCAGCCGCTGCTTCAGCCGCATGAGCAGATAATCGACCTGCCGCGCCTTGTTTTCGGCCTCGTCCTTCTCGACCTGGCCGAGGGTGAAGGTGTGCAGCTTGCCGTGGTGGCAGAAAAGAATTCGGTAGCTTCCGTTTCGCTCTTGCAGGGACGCCATGTTTCGGCCCTCGGCAGCATCACCGCAACATCAGGTAAACCCCTTTACCAGAATTTTACCAAGCAGCCGGTGAAATGCAAAAGGCAAGGGGTCCGGTTTCGCCGTAACCCCTTGCCCTGATTGCACTGCCGGAGACAGGACTTGAACCTGCACGGCCATTACAGCCACCAGGCCCTCAACCTGGCGCGTCTGCCAATTCCGCCACTCCGGCTCGCGTTGTGGTGACGCTGGAAACGCATGGAAGATTCTAGACTTACGACGTTTTTCGCCGTCCGCGTTTCCCTGTTACATTGTACAGGCGTTGGGTCGTAGGACCACCCCTGTACCCTATTTGCACCACCGATGCACCTCTGTTCAGACCATCCTGCCGCCAGAGGCGCTCCAACGTGGCGCTGATTGTAAGCGCCGAGTCGGTGGTCCGCATCGGGAAACGGCAAAGAAATCTCGAAATTCCTGGCTTCAAGCCACATTGTTCAGCCGAGCGAACTTGCCGGCCAGCGGAAGGATGGCGCGTGACTCCTCGCCTGACGACCCGGCATTGAGGTAGGGCCCTCGCGAGGGAGGGGCGGCGTGGAAGCGAAGCGGCGCCCGCCGGTTGCGGCGACGGAGAACCGATGCTATTATCCTCCCATCCGCAGTCTTCCCATTCTCCCGGAGCCTCCGCGATGCTCGACCCGACGGCCGAAGAGGTACGCCTCGAACAGGACCGCCTGAAACAGGCCGCGTGGAAACGCTGGGGCCCCTATGTCAGCGACCGATCCTGGGGGACCGTCCGCGAAGACTACAGCCCGCACGGCGACGCCTGGAACTATTTCCCCCACGACCACGCCCGCAGCAAGGCCTACCGCTGGGGCGAGGACGGCATCGCCGGCGTCTGCGACCGCTATCAGCTGCTGGTGTTCGCGCTCGCCCTCTGGAACGGCCGCGATCCCATCCTCAAGGAACGCCATTTCGGCCTCGTTCCCCACGAGGCCAATCACGGCGAGGACGTCAAGGAATACTACTTCCACCTCGATTCCACGCCGACCCATTCTTACATGAAGTATCTGTACAAGTATCCCCAGGCGGAATATCCGTATCGCCAGCTGGTGGAGAACGGCAGGGCGCCGGGCGACGCGGGACCGGAATACGAGTTGCTCGATACGGGCGTTTTCGACGAGGGCCGTTATTTCGACGTGTTCCTCGAATACGCCAAGGCCGGGCCGGAAGACCTCTGCGTTCGCATCGAGGTCTGCAACCGCGGGCCGGAGGCGGCGCCCATTCACGTCTTGCCGCACCTGTGGTTCCGCAACACGTGGTCATGGGGCAAGGAACCGCTGGCCGCTCCGTCGATCCGCCTCGGCCCCGCCTCCGGCGGCGTCTGTCTCGTCGCCGACAACACCGGGTCCGAGCCGCTGCGCAACCTCCTCAGCGCCTACGCTCTCGGCCCGCGCCTCCTCTACGCCGACGGCGGCCGGCCCCTCTTCACCAACAACGAAACCAACTTCACCCGCCTCTACGGCGTCTTCAACCGCTCGCCCTTCGTCAAGGACGCCTTCCACCGCCACATCATTAATGGCGAGGATTGCGTCAACCCGGAACAGGTCGGAACCAAGGCGTGCATCCACTACGCCGGCGTCATGGTCCCCGCGGGGGGATCGGCGGTCTTCCGGCTGCGGCTGACCGATCGGTCCTTGCCGGAGCCGCTGGCCGACGTGGACCGGATCGTGGAGGAGCGGCGCCGCGAGGCCGACGCCTTTTACGACGCCATCCATCCGCCCGAGGCGACGGCGGACGAGCGGCAGGTGCAGCGGCAGGCGCTGGCGGGGATGCTGTGGAGCAAGCAGGCGTACCTGTTCGACGTGAACGCCTGGCTGGAGGGGGACGATCCGGCGTCGCCGCCGCCTGCGTCACGTCAACACGTCCGCAACGTCCACTGGCGGAATCTCAATTCGCTGCGCGTGTTGACGATGCCGGACAAGTGGGAGTACCCGTGGTTCGCGGCCTGGGACCTGGCCTTTCAGTGTTTGCCGCTGGCGCGAGTCGATGCGGAGTTCGCCAAGGAACAGCTGTGGCTGCTCTTGTTCGAGCAGTTCATCCACGCCAACGGCCAGATCCCGGCCTACGAATGGGAGTTTTCCGACCTCAATCCGCCGGTACACGCCTGGGCGGTCTGGCGCGTCTACCGCATGGACCGCGACCGGCGGGGCGTCGGCGATCGGCTGTTCCTGGAGAAGTGCTTTCACAAGCTGCTGATGAACTTCGCGTGGTGGGTCAACCGCACGGACACGGAGGGATTCAACGTCTTCGAGGGCGGCTTCCTCGGACTGGACAACATCACGGTGGTGGACCGCAGTCAGAAGCTGCCGCCGGGCACGACGCTGAAGCAGTCGGACGCAACGGGCTGGATGGGCCTGTTCTGCCTGAACCTGATGCGGATCGCCTTGGAACTGGCCCGGGAGAACGAGGCCTACCAGGGCCTGGCGACGAAGTTCTTCGAGCATTTCGTCCTTATCGGATCGGCGATGCGGCACATGGGCCGGCGCGACGTGGAGTTGTGGAGCGAGATCGACGGCTTCTTTTACGACGTACTGTGCAAGCCGGACAACACCTTCCACAAGTTCCGCGTCCGTTCGCTGGTGGGGCTGATCCCGCTCTACTCGACGGACTGGCTGACGGAGGAGGAGCTGGCGCCGCACCCCGACTTCCGGGCGAACGTCGGCTGGTTCTTGCGCAACCGGCCGCACCTGACGGAGTGGTGCGTCCACCCGGTGGAGCGCGACGGCAAAAAATCCTATGTGCTATCGCTGATGAAGGAGGAGCAGCTGCGGCGGCTGTTGGGACGGCTGTGGGACCCGGCCGAGTTTCGCGGCCCGCACGGCCCACGGAGCCTGTCGAAGGCGCACGAGGCGGAACCGTACCATTACGGCGGGGCCGAGGTGCGCTACGAGGCGGCGGAGTCGTCGTCGAAGATCAAGGGCGGCAACTCGAACTGGCGCGGCCCGGTATGGTTCCCGACGTCGTTTCTGCTGATCGAGTCGCTGCGGACGCTGGACGCGGCCTACGGCCCGTCGCTGCGGGCGGACGGGGCGACGTGCGGCGACATGGCCCGGCGGTTCGCGGACGGCCTGATCTCGCTGTTTGTTCGGGACGCAAACGGCCGCCGGCCGGTGCATGACGAGCGGCGGATGTTTCAGGAGGATCCGTACTGGCGCGACCTGCTGCTGTTTTACGAGTACTTCAACGGCGACACGGGGGCGGGGCTGGGGGCGTCGCACCAGACGGGCTGGACGGGGTTGGTGGCGACGCTGATCGACGAGTGGCGGCGCACGGTTCGTCCGAGCCGCGCACGCAGCGGAGCGGAGTGAGCGGCCGCGTCATCCTCGTTCTTCCTCGTTTCTTCCTCGTTCCCGAACAGAGTTCGGGAACGAGGGGCGTCCCGCTTGTTCCGCTCCGCTGCGTGCGCGGCTCGGACGAACGTGGACAAAGCAAGCGATCAACTCAACGATTCCCGACAAAAGAAGAAATCCATCCCACCCGCTTGACGACCAGCCCGTCGTCCATTATTAAGACACTCGTTAGAACGTTCGATCGTTCTCCCTCCCTCCTTTGGCCGCTCCAGGGTCGCAGCGGCCGCATCTTATGGAGACCCTTCGATGAGAAAGCGCGACGCTTTCACGCTGATCGAGCTGCTGGTGGTGATCGCGATCACCGCCATCCTGATCGGCCTGCTCCTGCCGGCCGTGCAGAAGGTGCGCGAGGCCGCAGCCCGCCTCAGCTGCTCCAACAACCTCAAGCAGCTCGGCCTGGCCATGCACAACTTCGAGGGTGCCAACGGTCATTTCCCATCGGCCGCCATCGACCAGCCTCCGCCGGCCTACACCGGCTATCCCGCCTACTTCTTCAGCTGGTCGGCGCTGGCGCAACTCAATCCGTACCTGGAGCAGACCAACATCTACAACAAAATGGATCTGACGCAGCCCATTTACGACCCGACGAACAACTTCAACATCACCACCGCCAACCAGTTCGCCGTGTCGCAGAACATCAAGCTGTTCATGTGCCCCAGCGACAAGATGCAGTCGGTGGACGCGGCCTACGGCCTATCGACGGTCGGCCCGACCAACTACGCCGTCTGCGTCGGCACCGGGGCCGCCTCCGGCACGACGCCCGGCAGCCCGTGGAACACCGACGGCATGTTCGAGGCGCAGAACTCTTTCCGCGTCGCCGACGTGACGGATGGCCTGAGCGACACCGCCATGATGTCGGAAAGCATTCTCGGCGACGGGCCGGAGAACGCGCCGCCCCGCCCAACAGCGCCCAGACGGTCTACCTCTACACCGGCTTCGGCGCGACCCTGAGCGATTCCGCCTGCGCCTCGGCGGGCGCGTCCAACGTATCGCAGCACCGCGGCTTCATGTGGGCCTCCGGCGAGATGCGCTGCGCCGCCTACAACCATTACTACCCGCCGAACTCGCCGAACTACGACTGCGTCTGCAACGAGGGGGCGAACACGCCGACGCCCTTCGAGTCCGACGCCTTTCGGGCCGCCCGCAGCCGTCATCTCAACGGCGTCAACCTGCTGCTCGGCGACGGCTCGGTTCGGTTCGTCAACAACGCGATCTCGCTGCCCGCCTGGCGCGCCCTGGCCACGCGGGCGGGGCAGGAAGTGATCTCAGACCCAAGTTATTGACTGGAGCTGAGGACGATCTCTTATGTCTGTTTATCTTGCTGCGCCCGCCGGCTCGCGCCGCTCCGTCCTGCGTTGGGTCCACATCGCCGTCGCGGCCCTGGCGATGGTCGCCACGCTGCCGGGCCGCACACACGGCCTCGGCCTGGTCACCAAGCCGCTGATGGCCGACCTGCATCTCGGCGAGGTCGATTACGCCTCGATCAACCTCTGGGCCACCCTGATCGGGGCCGCATTCTGCCTCCCCTGCGGATGGCTGATCGACAAGCTCGGCGTGCGAACCGTGCTGACGGTCACGCTGCTCGGCCTGGGCGGCGTGGTCGTGGCCATGAGCCGGGTCCAGGCGGATTGGGTCGTGTCGGTCGGCGGGCCGTACCCGTTCCACGTCGCGGCCGCCCTGTTCGTGGCGGTGCTGCTGACGCGCGGGCTGGGCCAGAGCGCCCTGTCGGTGGTCAGCCTCACGCTGATGGGACGGGCGGCGGGTCGGCGAGCGGGGCCGGCCGTCGGCGTCTATTCCGTGCTGGTCGCCGTCGGCTTCATGGCCGCCTTCGGCGGGGTCAAATATACGCTGGAAGGCCTCAACGCCGACTGGCGGACGCTGTGGGCCGGCATCGGCGTCGTGCTGCTGGGCTTCGGCTCGTTCGCCTGGCTGACGGTCCCGCCCATCGTGGGCGACTCGCTCCGCGAGTCGCCGGCCAATCGCGGAGCGAGCGGCCGGCGATCGGCGCCGAGCCTCACCCTCGGCCAGGCGTTGCGGACGCCGGCGTTCTGGGCCTTCGCGCTGCCGTGTTCCTTTTACCTGCTCGTGGTCTCGGGAATATCGCTTTTCAACCAGGCGATCCTGGAGGAGCGCGGCTTCGACCGGAGCGTCTTCCTGACGATCGCCATGATTTCGCCGTTCATCGGCTTGGCCGGCAACCTGGGGACCGGCCTGCTGTCGGCGCGCTGGTCGTTCGGCCGACTTTTGGCCGTCGCCATGGCGCTTTTCGCCGCGGCCTTGCTGGCCTACCCGCTCGTGGCGACGCTGACGGAGGTGTATCTCTACGCGGCGGTCCTCGCCGTCGCCGGGGGCATGGTGACGGTGATCTTCTTCGGCGTCTGGGGCCAGGCCTACGGCCCGGCCCACCTGGGCAAGATTCAGGGCGCCGCCCAGATGCTGACAGTGCTGGCGTCCGCCGCCGGCCCTCTGGCGCTGGCCGCCTGCCATCAGCAAACCGGCTCCTATGTCCTCCTCTTCGAGACCGCCGCCGCGGTCTCCACCCTGCTGGCGGTCGGCGCCTGGCTGGCCCCGATGCCGCGCCTCGACGCCAGGGACCGATTCGTCCCGGAAAACGCCCTCGCCCTGCCGGGAGACCCCGCATGAACGCGATTTCGGCTACCGAAGCCGTGTCCCGCCGTCAGCGCGAGGCCTACGACCGTGACGGCTTTCTGGTCCTCCGCGGCCTGTTCGGCCCGGCGGAGATGGAAGAGGCCGACGCTGAGGCGCAGTTCCTTCTGTCCCGCCACGACCTGATTTCGACCCGCAATCTCCGCTGTCGGTGGCAGCCGATCGTCGAAACCGGCGAGTGTCGCTTCGAGACGTTCGACCCGGTGATCGACCTGGGGCCGGTCTGCCGCCGGCTGGCCTTCGACTCGCACCTGCTGGCGGCGCTGGCCGCGCTCTACGACGACGAGCCGTGCCTGTTCAAGGATAAGCTGATCTACAAGCCGCCGGGGATGAAGGGCTACGGTCTGCATCAGGACTGGATTGCGTGGCCCGGCTTCCCGACGAGCTTCCTCACGGTGCTGGTCCCGTTCGACGCCGCCGACGTGGACAACGGTTGCACCGAGGTGTTTCCCGGCTATCATCAGCAGGGCAGCCTGTCGCCGAAGGACGATCACTACCACGAATTGCCCGCGAACGCCGTGGACGAGGCGCGATGCGTGCCGCTGCAGCTGCGGCCCGGCGACGTGGCCGTCTTCGGCGGCTTCACGCCGCACCGCTCCGCGCCGAACCGCTCCGATCGCTGGCGACGGCAGCTGTACCTCAGCTATAACAAGCGCTCCGACGGCGGCGACCAGCGGGCGAAGCACTACGACGAGTTCCACCGCTGGCTCCGCGTCAAGTACGCCGAATACGGCAAGACCGACGTGTATTTCGAGTAAATCAACCGAATTCCCTCTCCCGTGGAGGTATTCCGTGGGTACGACCCTTCCGACCGTGCCGGCCGTGCGTTTCCACCTGTCGCTGAACGTCTCCGACCTGGGCCGCTCCGTCGGCTTCTACCAAACGCTGTTCGGCCGGCCGGCGGCCAAGCGGCGCGACGACTACGCCAAGTTCGAGCTGGACGACCCGCCGCTGGTGCTGTCGCTGGAGCCGCACCCGCGCGGCCAGGGCGGCGCCCTCAACCACGCCGGCTTCCGGATGCCCGACGCGGCGGCGCTGGTCGCCATGCAGCGCCGGCTGGAAGTCGCGGGCATTCGGTCGCAGCGCGAGGAAGGCGTCGAGTGCTGCTACGCCCGGCAGACCAAATTCTGGGTGACGGACCCAGACCAGACGTTATGGGAGATATACACGCTCGACGAAGACATCGACCACCGCGGCCGGGGGCAGACGACGGCGGAGATGGTGGGCGACTCGCTCCGCGAGTCGCCGGCCGCTCGCGGAGCGAGCGGTCTACCGTCGGCGGTCTGGGAACATCGCATGATCGACCCCGCGCCGTCGTCGATCCCGCTGGCGGACGCGAGCATCGACGAGACCCGCCTGCTCGGCACGCTGAACCTGCCGCTGCCGGAAGAGGCGCGGCGGCGGCTCGCGGGGGAGGTGCGGCGGGTGCTGCGACCGGGCGGGCGCGTGTTCGTTCACGTGCTGACCTCCGACCGGCCGCTGACTGCGGCGCCAATGCTGCCGGGTCCGGCGGGCGTGGTGCAGCACGTGCCGGTCGAATCGGAGCCGGTGCGGCTGCTGGAGTCGGCCGGCTTCGAGGGCGTGCGGCTGACACAGCTGGACGCCAAACCCTGTTTCATCCGGGACGGTGTGGAGATGCGCGAGACGCGGCTGGAGGGGTACAAGCCCGCGCGGCCGGGCGACGGTGCGCGGCCGGTCGTTCTGTATAAAGGCCCGTTCCGCGAAGTGACGGACGACGCCGGCGTGGTCTACGCACGGGGCGAGCGGGTGGCCGTGGACGCGGCGGCCGTGGAGCGGCTGCGCCGCGGCGGTTGGGCCGACCACTTCCTCATCCTCGGGGCGGACGCGGGGTGAGCCGCAGCGGCCGCCTCCACCAGTGGGGCAGCGATCCGGGGACCATTCCAGGCTTGCCCCACGTGCATCTCAATCCACAAACATGAACTCATTCGTCGCCAGCAACACTTGGGCGTACTGCTCCCACCGGCTCAGTTTCGGCTTCGGTTCGTTCGACCCCAGTTCCGGCTCTGGCGCGGTCAGGAAATCGAGGCCCATTCTCACTTCGCGCTCCGTCGCCGGCCGACCGTACAGCCGCAGGAACGCCTTGCGGATCTTGGTCGTATCGTCCTTCTCGTCGGCCAGCTGCTTCACCAGGCCGCGCGCCTGCTCGGCCATGAACGCGCTGTTGAGGACGAACAGCTGCTGTAGCGGCACCGTCGTCACGGGGCGTTTCTCGGCCGTGATATTGGGATCGGGAAAGTCGAAGAGACGCAGCAAGCTGTTCAGCTCGTGCCGGCTCACGGCGCCGTACAGCGTCCGCCGGTGGTTGGCCGGGTTGTTGAGGTCCAGCGACGAACCGTCCATCGCCGGGTCGAGGTCGCCGCCGGCGGAAAGCAGGGCGTCGCGCCACGATTCCACGTCCAGCCGACGGCGGTTCATGCGCCAGTAAAGCTGGTTCTCCGGGTCGATCGTGCGGTCGGCGCCGTCGGCCGCGCTGCTCAGCTGGTAGGTCGCCGACAGCATGATCTCGCGGTGCAGCTTCTTGATCGACCAGCCCTCGGCCATGAAGCGCATCGCCAGGTGGTCGAGCAATTCGGGATGCGTCGGCGGCTGGCCGAGCTTGCCGAAGTTGCTCGGCGTGGGCACGATGCCGACGCCGAAATGCCACTGCCAGACGCGGTTGACGATCACGCGGGCGGTCAGCGGGTTCTTCGGACTGGCGATCACCTGGGCTAGCTCCAGCCGGCCGCTGCCCTGCGTGAACGGTTTCGGTTCGCCGTCCGACAGGATGCGCAGGAACCGCCGCGGAACGATCGACCCTTCATTGTTCGGATTGCCGTGGAGATAGACGTGCATGTTTTCGCCGGGACCGTCGGCGAGAGTGTGGACGAACGGCGGATTCGGCGGCGCCGACTTCTTGAGCTGCTCCAGATCGGCTCGCAATGCGGCCAGCGTCTCTTTCGCATCGTCCGGCAACTTGGCCTCGACCTTCTTCGGCGTCGCCCCCAGCTTCTTCGCCTGGACGCCGAGGAACTCCTTGACCTTCGCCTCCTGTTGCTTGATTTTCTCCTGGCTCTGGTTGAATTTCTCCACTACGTCCGGCGGGGCCAACGGCGTTTCGACGTAGCGGCTGCTCTTGAACACGCC
The DNA here is from genome assembly GCA_963771935.1 of uncultured Planctomycetaceae bacterium. Taxonomy (GTDB): domain Bacteria; phylum Planctomycetota; class Planctomycetia; order Gemmatales; family Gemmataceae; genus UBA4732. Next base: position 2,310,288 of record CAVYVK010000011.1, read on the forward strand.
GGCCAAGGCGTAGTAGTCTTGCGACGTTATCGGATCGAATTTGTGGTCGTGGCAGCGGGCGCAGGCGACGGTCAGGCCGAGGAAGCCGCGGCCCAGCACGTCCACGCGGTCGTCCAACTCCGCCGCCTCCGCCGCCTTGGCCTCGCCGGCGTCCATGTAGTAGTGCGGCCCCAGCGCGAAGTAACCCAGCGCCGGAAGGTGATCCATCGGGTCGCCGGTCTTGAGGAGGTCGCCGGCGATCTGCTCGGTCACGAAACGGTCGTAGGGCATATCGTCGTTGAACGCCTGGATGCACCAGTCGCGGTAGCGGTAGCCGTAGGGGTAAAGCCGAGCCTGGAAGGTGTGGGCCTGGTCCTCGCCGTAGCGGGCCACGTCGAGCCAGTGCCGCGCCCAGCGCTCGCCGTAGTGCGGCGAGGCCAGCAGCCGATCCACGACCTTGGCGAAGGCGTCCGGCGAGGCGTCGGCGAGGAACGCATCGATCTCTTCCGGCGTCGGCGGCAGGCCGATCAGGTCGAACGTCGCCCGGCGGATCAGCGTCCGCTTGTCGGCCGGCGCGACGGGGTGCAGGCCTTTGCCTCCTGCTTGGCGAGGATGAAACGGTCGAGCGGCTCCTTGCACCAACCCGGATCTTTGACGGCCGGCAAGGGCGGGTCGGCGATCGGACGGAACGACCAGAACGCCCGGTCTTCGGGGCGGATCACGTCGCCGGCGGTGCGGATGGCGGGGCTGCTGGCGCCGGCCGGCCAGGGGCGCCGCGTTTGACCCAATCGACGAGGACGGCGATTTCCGCATCCTTGAGCCGGTACTTCTTCGGCATCTTTACGTCGTCGTTGTAGCGCACGGCGACGATGAGCGGGCTATGGTCCGGGTCGCCGGGGACGACGGCGGGCTGACCGGAGTCGCCGCCCTTGAGCAGCGTTTCGCGAGAGACGAGGCTGAGACCGCCGCGGTCCTTGCCGTTGGCGTGGCAGGAGAAGCAGTTGGCGGCGAGCAGCGGCCGCACCTTCGCCTCGAAGAAATCGAGGTCGGCGGCGGCGAATTCCGCGGCGGAGGCGCGGCCGACGAACGCGGCGAGGACGATGAGGACGCACAAAGGGAAGGGGATCGTTGCATGGAGGGTCGCCTGGATTGCGGAACGATCGTCTTATTGTGGCGTGGGGCGCCACTACCGCCGGGCGGGACTCACCTTGGCGATTATAGCCGATCTTACCCCGGAAGGAGCGGAAGAAATGTGCAAAATGGAGGATCGAACCGACAGGGGACATCGTCACACATCGGCAATCAACCTCTAGCTATCCGTCGGCCGGGGATAGAATGGGGATTGAAGCGATCCTGACTAATCAGGAGGTGTTTATGAAGTGTTCTGTCGTCAGCCTGCTGCTGCTCGCCGTTGTGGCGAGCCCAATGCGAGCGGAGACTCCACCTCGGGCGAGTGTCAAGGCGCCGGATGCTCGCGTCCTGTTGGACGTTGCTTTCCCGTGTTGTCGATTCGTGGTCAAGCAGGGGCGAACCCTGGTTTACGATCCTCCAGCCGAGCCACAGAGAGGTAGGGAGAGGGCAGGACCGGCGAGCCATCCCAAGCCGGCGCCTGGAACCCTCACGAATACCCTCACGCCGGCGCCGCTGGAGCCGCAGTCGGTTAGCGACCCGCCCTCTCCGCCGCCTTACTTTACCATTACGACGGGGCGGTTTTTCCTGACCATCGAAGCGGGAATGGGGAACTACGAAATCTCGATCGAACTCCTTATGCCATGACCATCTTCTTCTACCTGAAACGAGATCCCTTCGGGTGGCTGTCGAATTTCTCGCCGCACCCGATCGAGATGAAGGGGCGCGTCTGGCCGACCGTGGAGCATTATTACCAGGCCCAAAAATTCGCCGGCACGGAACATGAGGAGTTGATCCGCGAGACCCCGGAACCCTTGAGCGCCAAGACGCTGGCCCACGACGACAGCCGATCCGTCCGGGCCGACTGGGACGCCGTTAAGGAGGGGATCATGGAGGCGGCGGTGCTGCGGAAGTTCGAGACACACCCGGACCTCCGCGCATTGCTTCTGGCGACGGGGGATGAGGAACTCGTGGAGAACGCCCCCGACGACTACTACTGGGGTCGCGGCGCGGATGGGACGGGCGCCAACACCCTCGGCAAGATCCTGATGCACGTGCGCTCTCTGCTGCGCGGCCGTGCCGCCGGAGAAACCGCCTGATCGGTTCGCGGCCGGCTCCGGTTTCCAGGCGTTGACGACAAGGAGCCTCCATGTCCGGTATTCTGGATCAGATCGTCCAGGAACTTCTCGACCGCTACGTCGGCGGCGTCCCGTTCTTCGACCACCTCGACGCCGCTTGGCGGTCGCAACGGGGTTGGCCGGTGGTGCAGCACCTGCTGGCGCGCTCCGGCGTCCAGCCCTGCCCGGACGGCCCCAAACCCTTCGGGAAGACGTTCCCCGGCGCCATTCCCGTCAGCACGGGTCGGTTCGGCATGTTCCTCCACAACGCCTTCGGCCTTGGACTGACCCTGGTGACGGGCGGACTGCGAACGACGGCGCCGATGGACGACCTCTGGTACGTCCGGGAAAAGCTCGAGCGCGGCCAGAGGCCCGACTTCATCCTGCTCGACGACAGCTTCTATTCGGGACAGACCCGCAATCTGATCCGGGAGGAGCTGGAGCGGCAGGGCGGCCGGCTGGTCCATACCTATGTCGTCTACGACGGCAGCCGGGAACGGGACCCCAACGTCAGCGCACTCTATCGCTACTACGACCGATACAGTCCGGGCCAGGAGACGCAAAAAGTTCGGGCCGCTCCGTAGCCCCGATGGGCCGCCGATCCTCTCGTTGGTGCGCCGCGGCGGCTTCCGGCTGTGCTGCACGGCGCAGAGGCGTCATCGTCCCAGCCGTTCGAGGGAGGCCTTCGCCGCGCGCGTCAGCCGCGAGTCGGCCGCGCCTCCGGCGATCCGCTCCAGCACTTCCCGCGCCTCCGGCCCGCCGACGGACTCCAACGCCTCCACCGCTCTCAAGCCGCGCAACAGATTCGGCGACGGCGTCGCCAGCTTTTCCAGGAGTCGGCTCGTCCGGGCGCGAACTTCCGCCGACGGCCGACCGTTGATGGCCTTGCGCAGGGCCGGCCCGGCCGCCTCGCCGAGATCGTTCAGGGCGCGCGTCGCCTTCTCCCGCACGTCGAAGTCGTCGTTGTCGAGGTCGGCGATCCATCGGTCCAGGTCGTCTTTCCGCGCGGCGCGGGCGGGCCGGAGCCGCTCCCCCAGGAATGCCGCCGCCGTGGGGGCCGCGGCAAAGCGGCGAATCGCCCGGTAGGCTTTCGCCGCGTCGTCGCCGGCCAGGTCCGCCCAAAGCGACTTCGCTTTCCTCGGGGGAAAGGCGGATCGTTTTCGGACGCGGCCGGTGCGTGATCGCCGCCACGTCCCAGAACATCAGGGTCGTATCGTCCCCCGTGGAAACGAGCGTCTTGCCGTCCACGGAGAAGACCAGCGAGTTGGCCTTGCCGCGATGGCCGGTCAGGCTGCGCAGCTCGTCGCCCGTCTCCAGGTCCCAGAGGCGAATCGTGTCGTCATAGCCGGACGACGCCAGCGTGCGGCCGTCCGGGGCCATGGCGATGCAACAGGTCCAGTCCTGATGGCCGGTGAGTAGCAGGCGCTGCTTGCCTGTGGCGGCTTCCCAGATGGGGATGGTCTTTTGCCCGTGCTCGACGGCCAACGTGCGGCCGTCGGGCGAGAACATGATGTGAGCGCCAATCGACCCTCGAACATGCTGCCAAGGGACGGCCGGAGCACCGGGAGGGTCGGCGGGGATAGTGGTTTGCCAAAGCTGTGCAGGCGCGTCTACCTGCGAGGTGATGTCCCAAAGACATGCCCTGAACCCTCTGAATTCGTTACCGTCCCCCGCCGCCGCCAGCGTGCGGCCGTCGGGCGAAAATGCGATAGCATCGGCGATAAGGAAACATTCGGAAGGGTTTTTGGGTTCCTCCTCTGGAGTCTTAAGGGAAACTCGGCCGCGCTGCTTTCCGGTCATCGGATCCCAGAACCGCACCGCGCCCTCATAACCGCCCGTGGCCAACGTTTTTCCGTCCGGTGAGAATGCGACCGTTTCCAGAAACGTCAAGGGTTCTTTCTTCAGGTCCGTCTTCAGCTGCCGGAGCACCTTCCGAGGACCAACGTCCCACAGCAGGACCCCACGCTCGTTGTCGCGGCAAGCCAGCGTCTTGCCGTCGGGCGAGAAGACGAGGGGAGCGGCTGCATCCGGCTCCTTCGGGAAGGCGGAGAGTTCCCGCCCGAGGGCCATGTCCCAAAGCTGGATGCTCTCGCCGACGAAAGCCAGCGTCCGGCCGTCCGCCGAGAGCGTGGCACCGAAGTTCCACTGGCGGCCCGCCGGCGTGCGTTCCTTGCCCGTGGCCGCGTCCCACAGGCGGATCACGCCGCCGCCGGATCCGGATATCAACGTCTTCCCGTCAGCCGAAAAGGCGATGCGCTCCGCCCCGCCGACATTGGCTATGCTGCGGAGGCGCTTGCCGCTGCTCACGTCCCGGAGAACGATCGCGCTGCCCTCGTCGCCGTATTCGACCGAGGCAAGGGTCTTGCCGTCGGGCGAGAAGGCCACCCCGGTGACGGACTCCATCGCCGGTATTTCGTGGACCTGCTTCCCCGCGCCCACGTCCCAAAGGACGACAAATCCTTTCGAGGCTTCCTTGACGCAGACGGAGGCCAGAAAGGCGCCGTCGGGCGAGAAGGCGAACGTCCAAACAAAGCCCGGCCGCGTGAGCCGGTGAATCTCCTTGCCCGACGCCACGTCCTACAGAATAATCGTGTCTTCCAGGTAATCCCCCGAGGCCAGCGTCTTGCTGTCGGGGCTGAAGGCCAGCAAAGTGACGCGGTTGTTGGGCGTCTTCCGGTGTTCGGTATGTTTCCCTGTTGTCAGGTCCCAGAAGTCGATGAACCCGCCTTCGCCACCTGAGACCAGGGTCTTGCCGTCGGGCGAAAACGCGAAACCTAAGGCGTAACAATCCTTGTACGCCAGCCGCTTCGACTCCTTCCCAGACGCCACATCCCACAGCACGATCTCGTCCTTGTCATGAGACTCCGCCAGCACGGCCCCGTCCGGCGACAGGGCGATCTGGCCAAAGTCATACATCCCCGGGAACGAGTGCAGCAGCTTTCCTGTGGCGAGATCCCACACGCAGATTTTTCTGTCGCCGTAGTAAGTGTTGGAGATCAGCGTCTTGCCGTCGGGAGTGACGAGGAGCGTGTCCACCTGGCCGCCCCCCTGGCGGAAACGCAGCGTGCCGACCCGCCGGACGGCCCCAGGCGGCAGCGGATCGCCGTCGTCATCGACGCGGGCCGGATCGTCTTCCTTCGCCCGCGGCGGGTCGGCGTTCGGGGCGGCAGGTTTCGCTTCCGGCGGCTTGGCCGCGGCGGCTTGCTGGGCGGCCGCGCCGACGCCGACGCCGACCAGGCTCAGCGCGGCCAGCAGTATCGCCAGCATCTTCATCTTCGTCGTCGCCATCGCCTTTATTCCTTCCTCGGCGAGGGCGGCCGCGGCCGTCGAGACGGCGCCGGACGTCGTCCTCTGGCAAGCGAAGTGCAGGGCCGCCTTCAGGGTGGCGTTGACCAGCAGGGCGGGCGCCGTCGCCTCCGCGGAAGTCGCCAGCAGGGCCACGCCCACCGCCCCCGCGGAGAGGGTCAGGCCGCGGCGGACCAGTTCCGTCCGCAGCAGCTTCCTCCCGCGCGTCAGCCGGCTACGCAGCGTCGCCAGGGACAGCCGAGCTGGCGCCGGCCTCCTCGTGCGTCCGCCCTTCCAGGTGACAGGCAACCAGGGCGGCTCGGTAGTGCGCCGGCAGCCGTTGCAGCGCCTCGTCCAGCGCCTCTTGCAAATCCTTCCACGCCGCCTGCACTCCGCTGTCAGTCTTGCGCATGCTTCCCGCCCGCCTCTCATGAGTCTGCCGGCGGCCGTCCTGCCCTTTCGCCTTGAGTGCGAGCCGGTGCGCCACGCCGTGTAACCAGCTGCCCACCGACTCTTGCTTTCGGATGGCGCCGGCCTTGCGGGCGAGCAGCAGGAACGTCGCCTGGAAGGCGTCTTCCGCGTCCTGCAAGCGCCAGGACGCGCCGACAAACCCCAAGCACCATCGGGCCATGCCGACGCAGGAGCGCGGCGAAGGCCGCCTCCTCGCGCCGGAGGACGAATCGCTCCAGAAGCTGGCCGTCGCTGGCGTCAACGCCGGGCGACCCGGTAAGTGTGCGGATGTGCCGGAGGGCGGCGCCGAGTGACGTGTTGGCCATGTGATTTCATTCCCCTCCAACCAACGGCTCTCCACCCCTGTAGTGCCGCCGGGAAGCACAAACTGATGCAGACCGAGAGACCATTTCTCCGCCACCGCCGCGCCGGTTCACGGATTCGGCACGTCGGCCGGCTCGGTCAGGTCACGCGCGGCCAGCTTCCTTGCTTCGGCCGCTCGGTAGACCGAGTACACGGTAAAAGTGTTCGCCCCGATCACCATCAGACCGATCAAGCCGGGCAGGCCGAGGCCGTACCAGACGCCATAGGGCTGCCCGGACGCCAGGGCGACTACGCCCAACCCGAGGAGGACGGCCGAGCCGAGCAGCAGCGCCCAGGTGAAACCCAGGACGAATCCCCTGCGCGCATCCGCGCGGCGCCAGCGTCCCGACCACGCCGCCCCAAAGGCCGCCCAGGCAGCCGAGCGCCGTGCCCGGAATCCAGGCGTACATGTTCTCGTCGAACCACGGCTGAGTCATTTGTTTCTCCTTTCGGTCACGGCGGCGCGGTGGGCCGCCAGCAGTTCTTTCGCCGCCGCTGCGGAAAGCTGGCCGTCGGCGAGGAGGATGCGCACCTTCTGTTCCAAAGGATCGGCGCCCCGCGCGTCTTCCGCGGCGCGCACCCGGGTGATGAGCCGGTCGAGCCGGGACCGCACCGTCGGGTACGAAACGCCGTACTCGGCCGCGAGGTCCTTGAGCGACCCGGAATGGAGGAGAAAACGCCGCAGGAAGACGAAATCCTCCTCGCCCAGTGCGGCGAGCCACGCCGGCCGCTGCTCCGTCGGCCCGCTCATCGTTGGCGCCTTCCTTTCACTTTCTTCAACTTCCCTTTGATATTCTTTACATGAACAAAGTGAAAGTCAAGTTGAATTTTCTTTAGAACGACCGTGCCCCGGCGGCGCGAGTTCCGTATGCTTTCGGCAAGCCCGCACCCTCACAGCGCCGGAACCCGCCATGAGCTTCACCCGCGAACAGTGTCTGCAACGGCTCCGCGCCCAGGTCGCGGCCGGCCGGCCCATCCTCGGCGGCGGGGCCGGCGTCGGCCTGTCGGCCCAGTGCGCCGAGGCCGGCGGGGCCGACCTCCTTATCATTTACAATTCCGGCCGCTTTCGCATGGCCGGGCGCGGCAGTCTCAGCGGCATGATGCCCTACGGCGACGCCAACCAGATCGTCATGGACATGGCCCGCGAGGTGTTGCCGGTGGCGCCCAACACGCCGGTGCTGGCCGGCGTTTGCGGCACCGATCCATTCCGCGTCATGCGCCGCTTCCTGCGCGACGTGCAGGCGGCCGGCTTCAGCGGCGTGCAGAACTTCCCCACGGTCGGCCTGATCGACGGCACGTTCCGCCAGGGCCTCGAAGAAACCGGCATGGGCTTCGACAAGGAGGTGGAAATGATCGCCGCCGCGCATGAGCTGGACCTGTTGACCTGCCCCTACGTCTTCACGGAGGACGAGGCGCGGGCGATGGCGCGGGCCGGCGCCGACGTGCTGATCCCGCACATGGGCCTGACGACGAAGGGAGACATCGGAGCGAAAACGGCTCGCACTCTCGACCAGGCCGTCGAGCGCGTGCAGGCCCTGCACGACGCGGCCAAGGCGGTCAACCCCGACGTACTGGTGCTGTGCCACGGCGGCCCCATCGCGGAGCCGGCCGACGCGGCCTACGTCCTTCAGCGCACGCACGGCGTCGTCGGCTTCTTCGGGGCGTCGAGCATCGAACGGCTGCCGACGGAGACGGCCATCGCGGCGCGCGTCCGGGAGTTCAAGGGAATTGCGATCCGGAAATAAGTGTTTTCGTTCCCGCGCGAAGCGTGGGAACCAGGGATTCCGCTCGCCGCGCAAAACGAGAACGGCGGCGCCGGTCAGGAGCGGCGCTTGGTTCGGCGACTTTGTCCCGCTCCCGTTCTCTTCACGAGCACGATCCGCTGACTCGACCTGTCGCCAGAAATCGTCGTGACCGATTCCGGCGCCTGCATCGATGCGGCGGTCGGCCGCGTCGAGGATGGCGCAGCTTCCGGGAATGAGCCAGGAGCAGCCCTTCCAACTCCTCGTCATCCTCAACCCCGAGCAGCACCGCCACCGCTTTGCCATTCCGCGTGACCACGACCGGCCCCTCGGCGGTCGCATTGAGAAACGAACTGAGGCGGGCTTTGACCTCGGCCACGGAAGCAATCTTCATAGCTCCACCTCTTTCCCTGCCACAAACAGCCGATTGCCTTCTTTCACGGCAATGGCCAGAATGCGAACCTGCCATCCGGCGTCCACCCGATAGAAGACGCGAAAGCGGTTGTCCAGACCCAACCGAAGTTCCCACCGCGCACCCAGGTCAATGGGCCGCTGCAGCGGTTTTCGGTTGCGCGTCGCCGTCTCCGGCTCGAACCGCAACTGCTCCTCGATGGCCCCACGGATGAGCGAATGATACTTCGGTTCGATGGCGGCCAGATGTCCGGCGACCTCCGGGTCGTAGATCAGGACAAATGGCTGCTTCTTGGCCATGACCATTATAAGGACTAGCGGACAAAACTCCAAACTGCCGCCGTAAGCACTTGGTAATTTGGAGGTTCCGTTACCGACCAGGGGTTTTGTCCGGAAGTCCTAATAGTCAGATTACGATCCGGAAGTAATCCGGACTCGCTTTTTTGGTGTGGCCGCAATTCTTGACCTAGACTTTCCCCGGACGCAACGCCCATCCATCGTCCGAGGGAGCATCGTCTCGTGAGCGAGCCGTCCGACCATCTCGAATCCCTGGCCGCGCTGGCATGTCCCGACGGCGGCTGGGGTTACGTCGCCGGCCAGGCGGCCCACCTGGAGCCGACCTGCCTCGCTCTGCTGGCCCTGTCCGCGGAGGCGCCGCGTTTCCAGGCCGTGCTGGACGCCGCCAGGGCGTGGCTGGCGCAATGCCGCCGCGACGACGGAACCTATCGCCTGGCGCGCGGCCGGCCCGAAGCGGTGTGGCCGACGGCGCTGGTGCTGTTCGTCCAGGCCGCGTTGGAACATCCCGCCGAGGAAGTCGATCGAACCGCCGCCGCATTGCTGGCCCAACGCGGCCGTCCGGCCGAGGCGACCGACGACGGAGAAATCAACGATATCGATCTGAAATTGGTCGGATGGCCGTGGGCGGAGAACACGTTCTCCTGGGCGGAGCCGACCGCCTGGGCGTGCTTGGCCCTTCGGCGGGCCGGACAAGGCCAGCATCCCCGCGTCCGTGAAGGGCAAGAGCTGCTGCTGGACCGCGCCCTCGAACAGGGCGGCGTCAACTACGGCAATCGTCGCATTTTCGGCGTGTCGCTGGAGGCCATCCCCGGCCCGACGGCGGCGATGCTCCTGGCGTTGCAGGGACGGCCGGCCGACCCGCGCGTGACGGCGACCGTGCAGTTCCTGCGGCGGCAGGCGGAGGAGGGCGACGACCTGGAACACCTGTGCTGGGCGCGGCTGGCCCTCGACGCTTATGCGGACCAGGCCGGCGTCGCCGAGAGCCTGCCCCGGCTGGACGCCCGCATCCGCGCGGCCCACGCCGACCGCGCCGCCACGCCGTGGGTGCGTCCGGCTCCGCTCCGGCAGGCGCTGACCGCATTGGCCCTGAACGCCGGCCGCGGGAATCCGTTCCGCCTGGACGACCGAGAAACACCGAGGCCGCCGCTCCGTCCGGCGCCGGTCTCGCCGCCGCGCCCGCCGTCGCTCGGCGAGCGCATTCGCTCCAGCATCGAGGGTCTGCTGGTCCGGGCCGAGACGTACCTGCGGCCTCTCGACCCGCAAACCCGCATCCACGTCGCGCCGGCCGGCGATTACAACGCCGACCTCGCCGACGTGGTGCAACGCCAGTACGAAGACTTCCGCGAGCGTGTTCCTCTCAAGGGCAAGCGCGTCGTCCTCAAGCCGAACCTCGTCGAGTACCACCGCGACAAGGTCATCAACACCCACCCGCACGTCGTCGCCGCCGCGATCGAATTGTGCCGGCGCGAGGGCGCCGCCGAGGTGCTGGTCGCGGAGGGGCCGGGCCACTGGCGCAACGTCGAGCACCTCGTCGCGGCCAGCGGCCTCGGCGACGTGCTGCGTCATTACAAGGTCCCGTTCATCGACCTCAATCACGACGAGCCGGTCAAGACGGTCAACCTCGGCCGGCTGACGAAGCTGGAGCATCTGTACCTGTCGCAGACCATCGCGACCGCCGATGTAGTGATTTCGATGCCGAAGCTGAAGACGCACCACTGGGCCGTGGCGACGCTGGCGCTGAAGAACCTGTTCGGCACGCTGCCCGGCGTCTGCTACGGCTGGCCGAAGAACGAGCTGCACTGGCGCGGCATCGACAACAGCATCGTGGACATCGCTTGCACGCGCACGCCGGAGCTGGCCATCGTGGACGGGATCGTCGGCATGGAGGGCGACGGCCCGCTCAACGGGACGCCGAAGCCGATGGGCGTCGTCGTGATGGGCTGCGATCTGGTGGCCGTGGACGCGACCTGCTGCCGGCTGATGCAGCTCGACCCGGAGAAGGTCGCTTACCTCGTGCTGGGGAATCAGAAGAAGCTCGGCCGCCTTGCGGAAAAGAAGATCCGGCAAGTCGGCGAGACGATTGCGGAGAGGGCGCAGCCGTTCGACACGGTGGCGCATTTCAAGCCGCTGTGGACGGGGCGGCGCGAAGCGGCCACGGCCGTTCCTTGAGCGCGGATCGATCGCCGCATTATACGCCAAAAACAACCTACGATACCCCTTTTTCCTCCCCTCAATAGAGCGTTCGGGTTCAACTGCCCAGTTGAAATCATGTCCGCCCGTTGCATCCGCCGCAACGAGCGTCCGTTTGACAGAAACGTCCAACTCGTAGTACAAGCTCCCCCCGATTCAGCACGAGCAGCCGGCGCTATCGCCGGCCTGGAGTGGGGGCGGCGCTCGCTGGGACCGTCCAATGGGTTCTGGACCGAATCGCCGGTGCGCCGCCGGCCCCCTGATACAATTTCCGCAGGGACCGTTCCCTCGCTGCAAGGTTCTCTCACCGCAGCGGATCGAAATCCGATCCGAACGCCGCATACCACTTTCTCAGCTCCGCCATTTCCGTTTTGACCCGCTCCGACGGCTCCATGAACCGCACCGGCCGCGGCGCGCACAGCCCCGCGAGCTGCTCCACGTCGAACGCCTCCAACAGCCCGAAACAAAACGCCTCCGGCGCCGCATCCAGCTTCTCGTTGCCCTCGATCCGTTCCTTCAGACTGCCCAAGGAGCCGTGCAGCTCGACGGAGTCGATCGCCCTCTCCTCCAGGGCGGCGGCGACCAGCGCGATCAGCGACGACCGCGGGCCGGAAGAGACCACGACGACCGGTTCGGCTTTGTCGCGGCCCCGCGCCCAGCGGGCCACGGCGGCGACCTGCGACGCCTGGACGCCCAGCGGCCGTTCCCCGACCGTGGCGAGCTGTAGCTCCCATTCCGTGTCGCTGGCGTATTTCGGCTCGCGCACGTCGCCGCCGGGGTAGATTGGTTTCGCCTCGCCGAGGTCGAACGGATCGATCGCCAACACCCGCTCCCCGTCCTTCAGTAGCCGCTCCACGTCGTCGGCCGCGCTGCGCCGGCCGCCGTCGCAGATCAGGATCGCCGTCCGCTTCGGCGCGCCGCGCCACAGCTCCGCCGCCGGGACCGTCCAGTCGTCGTCCAGCCGCAGCCGCCAGTAGTGGACGTGCAAATCGCCCGCTTCGTCGCCGCCGTCCGCGTCCGCCTGCACGTCCCAGTCCCTCGCCCGCACGATTTCGCGCAGCCGCTCCCGGCCGGCCTTCCGCCGCTTCTCGGCGTCGGCGCGGTCGGTCGGTGGGCCGCTGTTCCGCGGCAGGTCCTTGCTCAGCCGCAGCGCCAATGCGTGGAAGTCCACATTGTCGGCCGGCAGCTCGACGGCGAGTTGCTCCTTCGTCTTGATCTCGCCGTCGCACGGGATCTCGCGCGGATCGTAATTCATATCGCCGGGGTAGAAGAAATCGCCGACCATCCGGTAAAACGCCTCCCGATTATCCTTTTCATAGGCATGCGTGCCGGGGACGTGGCTGACGTGGTAGCGCAGGTTTTTCTCCTTGCCGTAGAGGCGGAAGATCGGCTCGGCGGCGTGGAGCAGCGGCGGCAGGGCGTAGCCGGCCTCGAAACAGCAGTTGTCGTTGGCGTTGAACGTCAGCAGCGTCGGCCGCGGCGCCATCATCGCCGTCAGGTGGGTGTAATCCGCGATCGTCGCCAGGTCGGCCGGCGACTGTTCCGGATCGCCCAGATCCTTGACGTGCCGCGCCCGCGTCTTGAAGCTGGAATAGCCGGCCACCGGGTCGGTCAGCGTGACGCGCATGTCCAGGCGCTGATGAAGATGGTCTGCCAACCGCCGCCGGACAGGCCGGTGACCGCGACGCGCTCCGGATCCGCGTGTTCCTGCGACAGCAGCACGTCGAGGCCGCGCTTCATGGACAGGTAGAACGGTGCCAGGCCGCTGGAGCCGCACAGGTCGATTTGGTTCGACCGCTCATGGACGAAACCGTCGCTTCGCAGCTGGCCCATGCCGAGCCACTCGACGTTCAGGGCGATCATGCCGCGCTTGGCCTGGTTGATGCAGCGAATTTGCTTGTATTTCGCCGCCGTGCCCACCCGGTCGTGGCCGTTGACGTTCAGGACGACGGGGACCTTGCCCGCCAACTTCTCCGGTTCGTAGAGCAGCGCGGGGATCCACATCCCGGGAAGGCCTCGTAGCGGAGTTTTTTGATCCGGTAGCCATCGCCGCCGGGAATCGTCTCCTGCCATTCCACTTTCGTCCTGGCGTCGCGCCATTCCGCCGCTTCGCCACGGAAGACGATCCGGTCGAGAATGTCGGCACGGAGCCGGTCGGCGTACTTCTCCCAGTCCGCCGCATTCTTGAAAACAGGGACCGAAGGGACTTTCGTCTCCGTCAGCGCGACGACCTCATGGACCGTCCAGCGGTCGCCGAGGATCGGCCGGGCGAGGTAGGCGCCCACATCGGGGTCGGCGGCGGTCAACGCGCCGGACGACGCAACCATTAGACAGAGGGCGGCCGCGATCCGTTGCAACATGGAGGTTTCCTCGGGGGCGGGAGGGGAGGCTCTTCGACATCAACAGCCGGAGCCTACCCCTCCGGACGAAAGGTTGCAAGGATTATCCCCCCGCGTGATTACTCCAAGGTGGGATCGATCACGGCCAACGCGCTTTTCGCCTCGACGTAGTTCACCTTGGTCAGGCCCAGCACGCTTTTCAGCTTGTCCGCCGGCGTGTTCTTCACCGGCCCCGGCGAGTCCGCCTTGCCGGGCGCCGGCTGGGGGAACGCCGTCGAGCAGGCCGTGTGAAACGTCACGTTGCCTTCGACCTTCTGCAATACCTGATGGACGTGGCCGTTCAGCACCGTCACCGATCCGAATCCTTTCAGAAGCGCCAGCGCCTGCGCGGCGTCCGACGTGCCCCAGCCCCATTTTTCGTAGACCGTCCAGAGAGGGACGTGCGCGAACACCACGATCGGCGTGCTGGCGCTCAGGCCGGATACGTCCTTCTTCAGCCAGTCGAGCTGGTCCTGGCCCAGCACGCCGAGGCCGCCGGCCTTCAGGTTCATCACGTTGACCAGGCCAATGAAGTGGACGCCGTTGTAGTCGAAGCTCTGCCAACCCGTCCCCTGCACGCCCTTGCCGTAACGTTCCAGGTAGCGCTTGCCGTCGTCGGTGAACACGTCGTGTTCGCCCGGCGTGAAGTAGCTCCTGCCGACTTTCGCCCCCTTCAAAATCTCCGCAACGGCGTCGAACTCCTCTGGCTTCGACAGATGCGTCAGATCGCCGGTGTGCAGCAGGAAGGCGGGGGCGTCCGGCAGGGCGTTGATCTTGTCCACGGCGATCTGGAGCGTGCCGGTCACGTCCTTGTTCGGCTCCTTGCTGAAGCCGATGTGGCTGTCGCTGAGCTGGACGAAGGTGAAGTCGCCCTGGGCGGCGTCGGCGGCCTCGGCGCCGAGCAGGCGCGAACTCAGTACGCCGCCGGTCAGCGACCAGGCCACGCCGGCGCCGACCCAGGCCATGCACCGCAACAGGCCGCGGCGGTCGATGCCGTCGCCGTGCGGGTCGTGGGTGATGCGATCGTTCATTGCGAGATCTCCGTGACTGGGGTTTCGGGCGAGCCGGGTCGCGTCAGCGCCCGGAGTTCTTCACTTGACGACAATCTTGCCGGTCATTTTCGGATGCACGGCACAGAAATACCCGTATTTCCCCGCCTCCTTGAACACGTGGGAATACGTCTGGTCGGTGTCGAGCGCGCCGGAATCGAAGGCCTTCGGCTTGGCCGTGCTGGTGGCGGTGTGCGGCACGTCGTCGCGGTTGACCCAGGTCACTTCCGTGCCGACGGGGACCGTCAGCTCCTTCGGCTGGAACGCAAAGTTGTCGATGACGATCTTCGCCGGCGGCGGATTGTCGGGCTTGTCCGGCGCCGCGGCGTGGATCGGCAGCAGCATCGTCAGGAGAAGAACGAGGCGGATCGGGGTTCGCATGAGTCGGCTCCTTCCCGTCAGGGGCGATTTCGGAAATCACGAACGTCGCCGATCCGTACCGTCGGGGGACAGGCGATATTCCGGAAAAGCGCAGCGGGAATAAAACGGCCGGAAGTGCGGTAGGAAAGGAGGGGACGAAGGCGGAACCCAGGACGGCAGAGTATATTGATGAACCAGGCGAACGGTCGGTCGGCGATCGACGACTTGCCGGATCGACGGTCGCCGTCCGACGCGCCCGGAGGAAAGGACGCCCGTTGACGGAGCTGAACAAACAGGCGCGTTTCGAGCGGGCGGTGCTGCCGCACCTCGACGCCGCCTACAACCTGGCCCGCTGGCTGACCCGCGACGAGCACGACGCCGAGGACGTGGTGCAGGAGGCCTACCTGCGCGCCTACCGCTTCTTCGACGGCTTCCACGGCGGCGACGGCCGGGCCTGGCTGCTCGCGGTCGTCCGCAACACCTGCTACACCTGGCTCAAGCGCAATCGGCCGCCGATGTCGCCCGCCCCGTTCGACGAGGCCGTCCACGCAGCCGACGATTCGTTCAACCCGGAGGCCCTGTTCCTGCAAGGGGCCGCCCGCGAGATGCTGCACGAGGCGCTGGGCGAGCTGTCGCCGGAGTTCCGCGAGGCGGTGGTGCTGCGGGAATTGGAAGGGCTGTCGTACAAGGAAATCGCTGCGGTCACGGAGGCGCCGCTCGGCACCGTCATGTCGCGCCTGGCCCGCGGGCGGGGAATGCTCCGCGACCGCCTCGCCCGCCGACTGCACGAGGAGGGCTGACGTGAGCTGTCCCGAATCCAGCGACCTGCACGCCTACCTCGACGACGAGCTGGACCCGACCCGCCGCGTCGCCTTCGAGGAACATCTCTCCGGCTGTCTCGAATGCCGGCGCGAGCTGGAGTCCCAGCAGGCGCTGCGCTCCGGCCTGCGCGACGGCGGCTTCCGCTTCACGGCCCCGGCCGGCCTGCGCGAAAGGATACGGTCGTCGCTGCGCCCCGCCGCCGCGCCGCAACGCCGGTCGATCCGGCCGTGGCTCGCGGCGGCGGCCCTGCTGCTCGGCGCCCTTGGGGTCGCCGTCGGGACGTACTTCGCGCTCGGCCGCCCGGCCGACGCCCCCGACCTGCCGCGCGAGCTGGTTTCCGCCCACGTCCGATCGCTCATGGCGGAGCACCTGTACGATGTCGAATCCACCGACAAGCACACGGTCAAGCCGTGGTTCCAGGGCAAGGTGGACTTCTCGCTTCCGGTCAAGGATTTCAAGGACCAAGAATACCCGCTGGAGGGCGGCCGTCTCGACTACCTCGACGATCGGCCGGTCGCGGCCCTCGTCTACCGGCGCCACAAGCACGTCATCAACCTCTTCGTCTGGCCGGCGACCGGACGCCGACGCGCCTCCACAGGCGGAGACGCGACGCGGCTACAACCTGCTGCACTGGTCGCAGGCCGGGCTGACCTTCTGGGCGGTGTCCGACCTGAACGCCGAGGAACTGGCGGAGTTTGGCCGGTTGCAGCGAGACGAGGGGCGGTGATATCGCGACATTACTTCTCCTTGCGCCGCCCCACCGTGAGCGACACCGGCTTGTCCTGCACCTTGAACTTTGACCGCAGCACGAAGCCGCCGTCGAACGCCTCGTACTCAAACGGCCCGTCGCCGAAGGGGTCGCGCTGGGCCTTGGCCGCGTCCGGGCCGTCGATCAGTATGGCGAAAGCGGCCTTGCGCAGCGCCTGCCGCACCTGGTAGCGCGCCTCCGCCCGGCGCACCTTGGTGACGGCCGGGAAAAACAGCGTGAACACGGGGTTGTTCTTGGCTTCCCCTTTCTCCTTAGGTTCCCACAGCTTATCGAACTCGTCCGGCGGCAGGTCCATCAGGCGTGCGGCCGTCTCATAGAACGGCCGGGACTGCTCGGCCAACTTTAGAATGCCCTCCTTGCCGCCGTTGGCTTCCAGGAACTTCGCCGCGTCCTCGCGCGTGCCGCTGCCGACGATCTCCATCAACAAGTCCGTCAGCTGGTCCTTATCCTTTGCCTCCTTGACCTGGCGGATGAACCAGTCTAAGCCGGCGCGTTCCTCGCCGATTCGCATGCAGTCGGCGACCGTCGCGGGCGGCGGCAGCGCGTCCAGCCGCGCGGCCAGCTTTTTCAGCGCCGCGGCGTCGAGTTTCGGCAGGTCGGCGGCCAGCGCGTCGGTGACCATCTGATCGATGGCGACATCGACGAGCAGCGCGACGAGGGTGCCGTCGCGGGAGGCGTGCCGGCCCACGGTGAGGGCGTCCACGGCGTCGTCCACCGCCTCGGCCGATTGGCCGTCCGCGAACCGGAGGCGCATGCGGAGTACGGCAAGGGCGGCCAGGTTGCGGGACGCTTGAAGATGCGGCAGCAGGGTGCGGATGCCGTCTTCGTCGAGGCTGGCGGCCCAGACGCAGCGCGGCAGGGCGGCGCCGTAGTGCATCTGCTCCAGGGAATAGGCAGCGGAAGCGGCCAGCGCCTTGGCCTTGTCGTCAAGCGGCATCGCGGCCACGTCCGCGGGCGGGGCCTTCTCGTCCAGCTTGGGCAGGGTGGCGAACGCCTGCCAGTACTTGAGCGCGGCGTTGGCGGCGAGGTCGGCGTCGGATTTGTCGTCGGCGGCCGGGGCGGCGCCTAGTAAGGCCAGTACGAGGAGGAAAGAAGACGCTTTTGCCATTTTCAAGACCTTTCATAGAACAAAGACGAGGCGAGCGGGGGGCGTCAGCCCCCTGATTCTTCTTCCAGTCGCTGACCGGATGCGGAATCAGGGGGCTGACGCCCCCCGCTCGCCGGAATCAATGCGTTATTGCATTGGTTCGCCAAGGCATCCGAGCGCCATGCCGGCGCCGACCCCGCCACCGGCCACTCGAACGGCGGCATGTCCCGATTGAGGACGACGGCCGCGTCCGCATCGGAATGGCGCAGCGCCTGCTCATACGCGCCACAGCGTCGGCGCATCGTCGGCCGGTTGCGTCACAGTCGGGACCGGCGGCGGTTGGCGCGGCGGCAGACGGACGGCGACGAGCGCCGCCGCAGCCGTCGCCAGCAGAACGGCCGCCGCAACCCAGGAGCGGGCGAGCCGGCCCCGCCACCGTGACGCGACGGGGATCGTTGCGATCAGGCGCGCCTCCAGCCCCGCGGGAACGGGCGGCGGCGGCAGGCGGCGCATCCGGTCGGCTAGCGCGTCAGGCGTCTCGTCATCCGGCCGGTTTGGGGACATGGGATTCCTCCGCCGTCAGCAGGGTTCGCATCCGGTCGAGCGCGACGCTGGTGCGCCACTTGATGGTGCCAGCCGGTTCGCCCGTCACCTCGGCCATTTCACGATAACTCAGACCCTGGAAGTAGTGCAGCACCAGCAGTACGCGGTCAGCCGCATCGACCCTTTCCAGGGCGGCGTACAGCCGCCGCGCCTCGTCGTCCTGGGCGGCGGCCTCCACGGGGCACGGCGACGCGGCCGGCCCGCGCTCGCGCAACCGCTCCGCCAGCGCCGCGGATCGCCGGCCGGCGCGGCGGGCGTCCACGAACTTGCCGTAGGCGATGCGGTGCAGCCACGTACCCAGCGCCGACCGCCCCTCGAAGGCGGCGATCTTCCGCCAGGCGGACACGAACGTCTCCTGCGTCAGATCCTCCGCCTCGGCGGCGTCGCGGACCAGGTGCAGCAGGAAGCGGTAGATCGCCGCATAATGTTCGTGGATCAGGCGGGCGCAAGCGTCGCGCCGGCCCGCCCGGATACCGTCCAGCAAGTCTCGCTCGGCCGGCTCCGTCACGTCCGTCCCTCGCCCGCGTGGTTCCTTCAGCCGTTAGACGTTTTCGACGGCCGGGGTGTTGGCGCGAAATCGCGGCCGTCGTCGCTAAAATAAAGGATCGCCCCTCCGCGGCCCCCCCGAAAGGACCGCGCATGGCCCGTTTCCGGCGCAACGCCGCCCGACCCCGGCGACGACCTGCCCCGCTCGAAGATCACCCGCGAGGGTCTGCGCGAAGCCGGTCGGCTGCTGATCTACCTCCGGCCGTACTGGGCGAAGTTCGTCGGCGCCGTCGCCGCCCTGATGCTGTCGAGCCTTCTCGGACTGGCCTTCCCCTATCGTCATCGGCAAGCTGGTCAACGCCGGCCTGCCCGGCCGCGGCGGCCGAGGCGTCGCTGTTCGCCGGCCTTGGCGTCGATACGATCGCCCTGGTCCTGGTGGGCGTCCTCGCCTTCCAGGCGGCCTTTTCCTACGTGCAGGCCGTGCTGTTCACCGAGGTCGGCGAGCGCAGCCTCACCGACCTGCGCCGCGACGCCTATTCCCGGCTCATCCGACTGTCGATGACGTTCCACGTCCAGCGCCGCGTCGGCGAGCTGTCCAGCCGGATCGCCGCCGACGTGGCCCAGATCGAGGACACGGCCGTCGCCGCTCTGCCGCAGTTCCTGCGCCAGACGGCCATGCTGGTCGGCAGCTCGTCCTCATCGCCGTCCTGTCGGGCCGGCTGACGCTGGTGATGCTTTCGGTCTTCCCGGCGCTGATCGCGCATGGCCGTGGTGTTCGGCCGGCTGATCCGCCGCAATTCGAAGCAGGCCCAGGACCGCCTCGCCGAGAGCAACGTCATCGTCGAGGAAACGCTGCAGGGCATCGCCAGCGTCAAGGCGTTCGCCAACGAGGACTACGAGCAGAACCGCTACCGGAAGGGCCTGGACGGCTTCCTGGCGAGGGTGCTGCGCGGCGCCAGCTACCGCGGCGGCTTCAACTCCTTCATCATCTTCGCGTTGTTCGGCGCCCTGGTGCTGGTGATGTGGTACGGCTGCCGGATGGTGCTGGCCGGCGCAGATGTCACTGGGCGACCTGGCCAGCTTCATGCTGTACACGATGTATGCGGCCGGGGCGATGGGATCGTTCGCCGACCTGTATAGTCAGATTCAGCGCGACGCTCGGCGCCACGCAGCGGATCCGGGAATTGCTCGGGGAGAAGACGGAGGAGGAAATCGCGCCGGCCTCCTCGTCCGCCGGTCGCCCAGGTTGCGCGGCGACGTGGTCTTCGAGAACGTCGACCTTCCGCTACCCATCGCGGCCGGACGTGGAGGTGCTGCGCGGCGTGAACCTGGCGGCGCAGGCCGGCCAGCGCATCGCCCTGGTCGGGCCGAGCGGGGCGGGCAAATCGACGGTCGTTTCGCTGCTGCTGCGCTTCTACGAACCGGCGACGCGGCCGCATCCTGATCGACGGCCGCGACGCCCGGGAGTACGGCCTGCGGCGAGCTGCGGGAGCGGATGGCCATGGTGCCGCAGGACGTGCTGCTGTTCGGCGGCACGATCCTGCGACAACATCGCCTACGGCCGGCCGGGCGCGACGGAGGCGGAGGTGATCGAGGCGGCCCGCAAGGCCAACGCCCACGATTTTATCAGCGCCTTTCCGGAGGGCTATCAGACGCGGGTCGGCGAACGCGGCGTGCAGCTGTCCGGCGGGCAGCGGCAGCGCGTGGCCATCGCCCGCGCCATCCTGCGCGACCCGGCCATCCTGATTCTGGACGAGGCCACCAGCTCGCTGGACTCGGAGAGCGAGAGCCTGGTGCTGCAAGCACTGGACGGCCTGATGCGAGGGCCGCACGTCGCTGGTCATCGCCCACCGCCTTTCGACGGTGCGTTCGGCCGACCGGATCTTCGTGCTCAAGGAAGGGGCGACCATCGAGGAGGGGACGCACGACGAACTGCTGGCCCGGCCGGACGGGCGTCTACCGCACGCTGTCGCTGCTGCAGTTCGACGGGGCGAGCCGGTCGCCGCCCAACGGGGAAGAAGGCTCGTGGCGGTAGGGTCGTTGGTCGTCCAATAAGAAGCGGTTTCCCTACCGGCCCCGAGCGTGAGTGAGGGGTCCGGCGCCGGCCCTCCGTCAGCGCACGTTCGTGCTCTCCTCCTTGACGACCGGCTCGCACAGCGTGCCGGTCGTCAGCTCCGCCCGGAAGCGCGCATCGCCTGATTTCACCGCTTGCACCTCGACAATGTACGTCAATGTTTGGCCCGGCGGCAGCGTCTCCAGTGGCACGAACGTCAGCCGGGCGCCGTCCATCTGGTACGTCGTCGGGCCATACGCCGTCACCATCCGCATCTCGGACGGGATCGTCGCCGTCACCTGCACGGCCTCGCCGGGCAGCGATCCGGTGTTGCTCACCTGCACGCGGTACGCCGTCCGTCCGCCCACCTCGACGGGACCGTCGCGGCCCTCCACCGTCATTTTGAATGCGGGAAGTCCCAGAACTTGCACGTCCGCCTTGGCGTCCACGCGCACCTCGGCCGCCGTCGCGTCGGCGCCGATCCGGGCCGTCGCCGTGGCCGTGTTCGCCGCTTGCGGCGTCGGTCGCGGCGTGGTCGTCGTGAGATGCAACACCTTCTGTCCATTCGGCGGCAGTTCGCCGACATCCCACACCACCTCCCGTCCCTGCAAGCGGCCGCCGTCCGTCGCCGCCACGAACGCTAATTCGGGAGGCAACGGATCGCTCACGGTCGTCTGCGACAGCGGCGTCTCTCCGACATTGCGGACCTCCACGATCCCACACGGTCGGCTGGCCGACATAGCCGCGCTCTGGCCCGGACAGCTTCAGCGTCAGCCGGGCGTCGCGCACTTGGAGCGGCCGTTCGGCCTGCGCGGCAAGGTCGCCGTCGCCGACCGCCGTCACCTTCGCCGACGCCGCGCCGGCCTTCTTCGGACGCACCGGCAGCGCCACCATCCGCGACTCGCCCGCCGCCAGCGTGCCCACGCGCAGCTCCACGTCGTCGCCGCCGGTTTCGTACTCCAGGCCGGTCAGCGACGCCTTGAGCACCACGTTCGTCGCCGGCCCCGTGCCCTGGTTCTGCACCTGCACCTGATAGATCATCTGGGCGCCGACCAGGCCCGTCGCCGGCCCGTTCGGCCACACCTTCAGCTGCGGGACCGGCCGCGGCGTCACGTCGCACACCGCCGTCTTCTCGTCGCGCCGGCCGTCGTCGGCGGTCAGGCTGGCCCGCGCCGTCAGCGGGCCGGGGTGGTCGGTCTGGAAGACGGCCTGCAGCGTCAGGCGACCGTTGCCGAGGGCCGAGGGCAGCGTCCAGACCAGATCCTGGCCCTGCGGCGTCGCCGGCGGGTCCGAGCGAACATATTTGCAACCGTCGGGGACCGTGACGCGGACGGTCGCCGGCCCGGAATCCACGGGGCCGGCGTTTTCGACGGTCAGCGTGAGCGGCGCCTCCTGGCCGACCGGCGCCGTCGGCAGGAAGACCGCGGCCAGCGACAGGTCCGGCCCCTGCCAGTCGGCGTAGGTTTCGCCGTGGGCGACGACCTCGCCGCCCTTGCCCAGCAACTCGACGCCGATCCGATTGCGGCCCATCTGCGGCGCGGGTTGCGACAGCACGACCGGGGCGACGCCGGCGCTGCTCGTGGCGACGACGGCGTCGAGGGACTGCGCCGGCAGGAACTGGGCCGGCGGGCCGTCGAGGATGCGGTAGCGGACGGAGTAGCCGGTCATCGGCTCGCGGCTGCCGCGGCGCAGGACGGTGGCGCCGAGGAACTGCTGGCCGCCGGGTCGGCCGGCCGACGGCGTCGGCGGCGCCCAGTCGGCGTCGGTCCATTGCTGCGTCACGACCACGCGGTTGGCGTTGGCGGCGCCGACCTCCGGGGCGACGGCGGTGACGTGCGTTTGGCCCTCCTCGACCGAGGCGACGACGCACCAGCTCTGGCCGCGGCCGATCGTGAAATCGGCCGTCCCTCCGCCGCGGCGGACCACGTCGTCGAAGTGCTCTGTAAAAGAGATAGCGGAGTGGTTGTCGATCTTTCGGCCGCTCTCCAGCAGGCGGCCGTGCTCGTCCACGGCGACGATGGCGCCGGGGCCGTCGAGCGTCCACTCGACGCGCCGGCCGGGCAGCGGCCGACCCGCCGCGTCCACCACCGAGGCGATCAGCACCTGTTCCGCGTGCGTCGGCAGCACGGCGTCGGGCGGCCGCACGTCGAGCGCGCGGCCCGCGGATCGACGACGGAGAAGAGGCCGGGACTGGGCGGTTTGGCCTCGGTGTGGGGGAGGGGGGCGGGAGCAGTCGGCGGCCCGACCAGCGGGTCCGGCCCGCGCGCGGGACCGACGCACCCGGTCAGGCCGGCCAGAAAGACCGCGATCAGCAACGGCGTCCGGCGCCGTCCCCGTTCCGTCATCGGCACGCACCCCCCGCGTCGCGGGTCGAGAATGATGAGAGGGAGAGATCCGGGGGAGCCTATAGCGGAAAGGGACTGCGGAGGGCAAGGGGAATCCGCCAGGCCGCTCACCCAAATCGGGCCTTGACAAAGCTCCGGGACATCGCCATAACGCCGCCCCCTACGGGTGAACAGCATCTTCCGGTCGGCCGGGTCCGATCTCGACGCCGCGTCGAGAGGCGCGGCACGTCGCGGCAAGGGGGCGATATGCGGCGAACGCTGGCGAGCGGATGGGTCGGCGCCTTGCTCCTGCTGAGCGGTTGCGCCACCGGGCCGCTCCTGGAAAATCCGATGGTCGTCCATCCGGCCGCCAAGATGGATTGCGCCAACAACCCGGTTTACGTCCCCTTCAACACCGCTCCGCAGTCCTACTTCGCCCTGTTCGAGCGCGTCCTGGACGTGATGGGAGATTACGGCTTTGACATCGCCTACTCCAACCGCCTCGAGGGCCGCGTCGAGACTTTCCCCAAAATCAGCCCCGGCCTCGGCCAGCCCTGGAAGGGCGGCAGCCCGGACTTCAACCAACGGCTCGTCGCCTCGTTGCAGACCATCCGCCACCGCGCCATCGTGCTGATCGCCCCGGCCAACGACGGCGGCTATTTCATCAACGTGAAGGTCTACAAGGAACTGCAGGATCTGCCGCGGCCGAGCCGCGCCACCGCCGGCTCCGCCTCCTTCCGCAGCGACCCCACCATCGAACGCCAGTACGAAGTCATCGAGGTCGGCCAGTTCGAGAACGGCTGGATTCCCATCGGCGAAGATTTCGCCATGGAACAGGTCATCCTCGACCAGCTGACCCACTGCGACCCAACCGACGTCAAGCCGGCGCCCTGAATCGCCGCCGGGAGTTCGGAGAAATTGCGCCGATTCGGTTGACGAGCGTTCCGGGGATGGTTAGGATTCCTGTTTGGAATCTCTACATCCCTCTCCGAGGTGGCGCCATGAAGCCCCCCCTGCCGCCGCGCCGTCTAGCGCCCGCACTGGCCGTGCTGGCGGTCGGAATCCTCTCGTCCGCTCTGTTCGCCCTGCCGCCCTTCCCCCCCGGTCCCGGCGGCTCGATGCCCCGTCCGCCGAATATCCCGAACATCCCCCCGCCGAATATCCCGAACTTTCCGGGCGGACGGTTCTCGGACAACGTGTGGACGTGCGGAGGCTGCGGCCGAGAGCTTGGTCGGGGCACCGTCCCGCCGCTCCTGACGCGCTGCCCCTACTGCGGCGTCCGGCTAGTCGGCGTGGACTACAGCGGCCTCAACAATCCGGGAGTCGGTGGGCCGGCCGGCAATCCGGCGCCCGGCGGCTCCGTGCCGCCTCCCGCCATGCCGGCCAATCCGGTCAATCCTCCGGCGCCGGCCACGCCGGTAAATAACCCGCCGCCGGCCGCGTCGATTCCGCCGTCCGCCGCGCCGCCGGTCGCTCCGGAAGGAACGAGTCCGGCGCCGGCGGACTCTGGAGGATTCGGTTTCCCGGCGAATTCGTCCCCCGCATCCGTCGGCCCCGTGGTGCTGGGCGCCGTCGTCATCGGGGTGGGCATCGTGATCCTCGGCGGCGCCGCCTGCCTCATCATCCTCAATGTGTCGAAGAACAACGCCCCGGTTCGCCGCCGGCGCCGACGCTGGGACATCGACGACGATTGACCCGCTTTTCAGGGCCGCGATTGCGCCCTCGGCTGGTTAGGATTCATCGCGCCGCGTAGTAAAGCACCGCTCCTCCGTCGAACAGCGCATATTCCGGCTGCGACAAGTCCGCCAGTCCGTCCGCTGCCAGCAGGCGGACGGCCCGCCGCTCGTGCATCCGACGCAACCCCTCGTGAAAGTCGATCACCGATAGATGTGGGTGCGCCCGCGTCAGCGCGGCGAACAGCTCCGGCAGAGGGCAGTCGTCCGGCGCCCCGCCGTTCTTGCGTCGGTCGATGTAATTCAGCGCGTCGATGGACCAGGGATAGGCGTCGGCCAGGTTGCGCGGCAGGAGCGGGCCGGCCTCGTCCAGGCGGCGTAGCGTGTCGTCGGCCCGGCGCGCCACCGCCTCCAGGCGCTGATGCCACTTCTGGGCGTCGGCGGCCAGTCGTTCCTCCAGCGCGTGCAGGCTCGCGCGCATCTCCTCCAGCCAGACCGGCACCGCCTGCTGGTTGAGGCGCAGCGCGTGGCGCAGCTCGTGCAGGGCGGCGGCCGGCGATTGGTGGTCGTGGAGGAAATCGACGCCGCGCGGCGTGAGGCGCACCCATTCGATGATCG
The DNA here is from genome assembly GCA_963771935.1 of uncultured Planctomycetaceae bacterium. Classification (GTDB taxonomy): domain Bacteria; phylum Planctomycetota; class Planctomycetia; order Gemmatales; family Gemmataceae; genus UBA4732. The sequence goes on from CAVYVK010000011.1 coordinate 2,335,473, forward strand.
TCTTGCCCTTCGTCTCGGTACGGACGATTTCGAGCAACCCGTCGCGGAGGGCCAGGGCCGCGGCGTCGCCGGCGGGGCCGTGGCGGCCGGGGAACAACCCCTCCAGCTTGCCGCTCTTGTGCAGCCGCCGCTCCTCGCCGTGGGCCAGCGCCTGTTGCAGCGCCTCCATCAGGATTTGCGTGCTTCGATCCATCGCGGCCCGCGCCTCTCGCCACGTCCTCCCTTGCGGCGAACACACTACCGGGTAAAACGGTCTGGGTATAGAGCAACCACAAAGCAGTGGATAGTGGATAGTGGATAGTGGATAGAAAAACAACCGCCCGTTTTTTCCTATCCACTATCCACTATCCACTATCCACCCGACGGGACTAGCCATGACCACGGGAACGAAGCGAATTCTCAGCGGCGTGCAGCCGTCGGGCAAGTTGCACCTCGGCAACTACTTCGGCGCCATCAAGCAGCACATCGAGCTGCAAAATGAGGCCGAGTGCTTCTACTTCATCGCCGACTACCACGCGCTCACCACCATCGAGGAAGCGACCCGCCGCCGGCTCACGGCCCTCAACCGGCCGAGCGACCGGCTCAAGCCGCGCGACTTCGCCGACACGTTCCGCGAAAACGTCCTCGACGTCGCCCTGGATTACCTGGCCCTCGGACTCGACCCCGACAGGGCCGTCTTCTTCCGTCAGTCGGACGTTCCCGAAGTCGCCGAGCTTACCTGGATTTTCAGCACCGTCACCAACATGGGCCTGCTGGAACGGGCGGTGTCGTACAAGGAGAAGCTGGACAAGGGCATCGAGGCCAGCGTCGGTCTGTTCACCTACCCCGTGCTGATGGCGGCCGACATCCTCCTTTACCGCTCGCATATCGTGCCGGTCGGCAAGGACCAGGTGCAGCACATCGAGATGACGCGCGACATCGCCGGCAAGTTCAACGCCCGCTTCGGCGAGGTCTTCCCCATCCCCACCTACCGGCTCGACAAGGAATCGAAGGTGCCCGGCGTGGACGGCCAGAAGATGAGCAAGTCTTACGGCAACACCATCGACATCTTTGCGGAGGGCAAATCGCTACAAAGGGTGGTTATGGGCCTGGTCACCGACAGTGCGCCGGTTGAGGCGCCGAAGGACCCGGAGGCGAGCCACCTCTTCACCCTCTACAGTCTGTTCGCCACGGACGAGGAGAAAGCGGCGCTGGCGGCGCGCTACCGGGCGGGCGGCCTCGGCTACGGCGAAGCGAAGAAAATGCTGCTGGAGAAGATCAACGCCTTCTTCGGCCCCGCCCGCCAGAAGCGCAAGGAGTTGGCGGCTCGCCCGGAAGAGGTCGAGGCGGTGTTGAAGCGCGGGGCCGAGAAGGCGCGGGCGGAGGCGCGCAAGACGATGGCGCTGGTGCGCGCGGCCGTCGGAATGAAGCCGGCGCCGGCGGGGTGAATCCCAGGATTTTGGAGGCTGTGCGCATCACCTCGCCCTTCCCGAACCCCTGTCACTGCGCCTCGATCTCCAGGATGGTGATGGACCAGGAGGGAAACGTGTAGTGGAGACTTGATGCAACATTCTTAAGCGGTTCAGTCACCGGAACGATCTTGGTCGGCTCCGTGATCGAGTTCGTGTCCTTCGGGTCGGCGGCACGCAGGGTGATGACGCTGCCTTCATCCCGGACCTTGGTTGCTCCGATCAGTTGGATGGCCACGTCTTGCGCCTCCGCGCCGGGGTTCACGACCTTGATGAAGAGCTTGCCCGTTTCGGTTTGCCGGGAGACGCAGTAGGGCAAGAGCAGCTTTTCGCCGCCCTTGAGGACCGATCGCGGCGTCACATTCCCGACGTGACTGGCGAACATCACCTGGGCGTAATAGGAGGGGGAACCGTAGCTCTCCAGTCCGTTATAGCCGATGAGGTTGGTTCTCCACTGCCTGCCGCCCGGATTGACGTTCACCAATAACGGAGCGTAGCAGTGCATGACGATCAGGTCGGAGTTGCGCTCCATCATCGTCATCCAGGCGGCGTCGCCCAGGGCGGCTTCAAAGTTCGGAGTCGGCGACCCTTCCATCGTCGCCCACTCGCCGACGAAGACTTTCGGTCCTTTGCGATCCGCCTTGTCGTAGTGATGCAGATCCTTGTAGAAGTCCTTGGCGCTTCGGTAGTAGTGATCGTCGAAGAGGTCAGGAGTACGGGTCTTCGCCTCGCGGCTTGTGGCGATCAATTGCATCCGCGGGTATTTGGCCTTGATGGCGTCGTAGAACTGGGCAAAGCGGCCGTCGTAGCTGCCGGACTTGTCGAAGGAATCCTCGTTGCCGATTTCCACGTAGGTGAGTTTGAAAGGCTCTGGATGGCCATAGCTGGCGCGCAGGGAACCCCAGTAGGTCTTCTCGGCGTCGCCGGTCAGGAATTCGATCTCGTCCAGGGCGTCGTGAACATACGGCTCCAGGAGGGGACCGGGTTCGACGTTCTGTTGTCGGAGCGAATAGCCCGCAAAAACGGCCAGCACGGGCTGAGCGTCGAGATCCTCGCACCAGCCCATGAACTCCAGGAGGCCCATGCCGTCCGTGGAGCGATAGCCCCAGCAGCTCGGATGCCCACTCCGAAACGGCAGCGGGCCGATCGTGGCCTTCCAGTCGAACCGTTCCCAGAGCGTGTTGCCTTCCACATAGTTGCCGCCCGGGAAGCGGAGGAAGCGTGGCTTCATGGCGGCCAGCTTCTCCATGAGATCAACGCGCAGGCCGTTGGGGCGGTCGTGGAACGTCGGCGGAAACAAAGAAACGAGGCTGAGCCAGAACCTGCCCGCGTTTTTTGCCGTAATCACGAAGCGGCCGTCGGTCGTGGGCTTGAAGTCGGCGCCGGTGGTCAGCTGGAGATCAACGTGCTGCCACTTTCCATGGACCGCCGGCGTTTCGGCGTGGGCATAGACCTTGGAGCCGTCGGCGCTCTCCAGGCTCACGGTGAGCGGGTAGGTGAACGGAGTCCCTTCCTGCGCCCGCGGGTTTCGATTGGCGGTTGAGCGGGCGCCCTTAACATAGAAGGACGCACGGTACGTCGTGCTGGGCTTGATCGGAATCCCCCAATACCCATCGTTGACGACGCGGAACTGCTGCTCCTCAGTGGCCGCCTTCACATCCACCTCCAGGCTGTTGGGCAGCTTGTCGGTCAGTGGATGCGTGGCGACGACCCGGATGGCGCCGTCTGCGCCGGGCTGCGTGACGACAGACCAGTGGACCGGCTCATTCTTGGCATCGTCAAGGAATGCGCGATTGCGGATCAACTCCGCATACAGACCGCCATCGTAGGAGTGGTTGATTTCCTCCGTCATCAGCCCGTGCAAGATGGGGCTGATGGGAGTGGAGGGCGCCTTGAAATCGATTTCCAGGGCCGTCCCGGATTCCGAAGGTGGTGCGGCGAGCGCCGCGGATGGTCCCGCCCAGAACGGTGCAAGCAGCACCGCAATCACGAGGAACCGAGACGTGCGAAGAGACGCTTGCGATTTCATGCCAGTTGAACCTCTCGAGATGCCACAACAACCGGGGACCGCGTTTTGTTACCCACTCCTTTCACCTCGTCGCACGTACAGGCGCGCTCCACTGGGGGCGAGCAGTGGAGACGCTTCCTGAAAGCAGCAGCCTCAGCGAAAAAGGCGCTGGGAAAAGAGGTACAGGTTGTTCTTCCACTCGGTCGGGTCGTGCGCGTTGCCGTCCACGTGCCAGACGTGCGGGACGCCCTTGTCCTTCAGGTAGTCGTGTACGCCCCGGCTGACGCGCATCAGGCCGTCCTTCGTGCCGCAGGCGACCCAGAGCAGCTTCAGCTGCTCCTTGGCCTTCGCCGGGTCGGGCACGAGTTGGTCCGGCGGCTTCGTGTTGGGCGCCGCGGAGAAGGCGCCGATCCAGGCGAACGTGTCCAGGTGCGCCAGGCCGAAGTTGAGCGCCTGGCCGCCGCCCATCGACAGGCCGGCGATGGCCCGGTGCTCGCGATCCGCCTGCACCGAGTAGCGCGCCTCGATGGCGGGGATCACGTCCTCCAGCAGATCCTTTTCAAAAGCCGCGAAGGCCGGCGCGGAGGCCATGACGTTCCCCTCCGCCCGGTCGTTCTTCTGCGCCCGGCCGTTGGGCATGACCACGATCATGGGCGTGACCTTGCCGTCGGCCAACAGGTTGTCGAGGACGACGTTGGGCTTGCAGAACCGCTCCCACTCCGTCTCGTCGCCGCCGATGCCGTGCAGCAGGTAAAGCACCGGATACTTTTTGTCTTTCGTGTAGCCGGGCGGCGTGTAGACCTGCATCTTGCGCGTCGTGCCGACGGACTTGGATTCGTAGGAAATCATCTCCAGTTTCCCGTGCGGCACGTCCTTGCGCTCCTGGTCGATCCCGGCGGGAGGGTCGGCAATCGCGTCCGCGTCTTCGTCCTTCGGTGCGGCGGCGGGCGCGTCCACGAACAGCAGCGGGGCGAACTCGTGCAGGTCGCGGCGCCAGGTCAGCCACTCGTGCGACGTGCCGGGCGATTCGTAGAACACGTTCTTGATCCCGGCCTTGTCCAGCGCCTCGTGATAGCCCTTGATGCCGTCGTACATCCGCTGCGGCTCGGCCGTCCCGACGCCGATCCACAGGACATGCACCTTCTTGTTGAACGCACCCGCGTCGGCCATGACGCCATTGTGGGCCGTCTTCACATCGACGGGGGCGCCGCCGAAGCCCCCGCCCGCCCCGCTGAAGCCGCCGATGTAAGCGAACAGGTCGAGGTGGTCGAGCGTGATCTGGAACGTCTGGCGCCGCCCATGGAGAGTCCGGCCATCGCCCGGTGCTCGCGGTCGGGGATCGTGCGGTAGGTCGCGTCGATCATCGGAATCAGGTCCTTGACCATCACGTCCTCGAACGCGCCGAACCGATTGACGCCGGGGCCGGGGGGCTGACCGGGCGCGGCTGGGGGCGCGTCGCCGGGCCGGCGCGCGTAGCCCCGCTCCATGACCACGATCATCGGCTTCGCCTTCTTCTCGGCGACCAGGTTATCGAGGATGAAGGCGACGTGTCCCTGGTTCGACCAGCCCCGTTCGTCCTCGCCGGCGCCGTGCTGCAGGTAGAGGACCGGGTACCGCGTGTTGCGATCGGCGTCGTAGCCGGGCGGGGTGTAGACGAAGGCGCGGCGCCAGTCCTGCGTGGTCGCGGAGTGGTACCAGCGTTCCCGGACCTCGCCGTGCGGCACGTCCTTGGCGAGGTAGAAATCGACGCCCTTCTCCGGGATGTCGATCCCACTGGTTTCCTTGCCGGTCCCGTAGAACGTCTCGCTGCCGGGGTCGTTCACCTGTACGCCGTCGATGACCAGCCAGTAGTAATGGAACCCCGGCACTTGCGGGTCCGTGGTCGCGGTCCAGAAGCCGTCTTCGCCCTTCTGAGCGGGGTACCGCTTGCCCAGCTGGAATTCGACCTTCTGGGCATCGGGCGCCTTGACGCGGAACGTGACGCGCAGGTCGGCGTCGATGCGGGGGTACGGCGCGCCAGGAATGTTGCTGGGCGCGGGGACGGCGGCGGGCTTCGGCGCCTCCGCCGGATCGGCGGCCGCGGCTGACAGGAGCGCCAGCAGGCCGGCGAACCATACGCTGTTCATCAGTGGATCTCCCGTGTCGGTTGAATCAGGATCTCGGTATGAAAAGCCGCCTCGACAAGCGGGGCCGCCGTGTCGTCCGCGGCTACTTCCCCACTTTATCCGCACCCTGCCAAAACGCCCGCCCGCGATCCGTCTCCGTTTCGGCCATCAGCCACAGCACGCGCACGACGGCCGCGTTCGAGATCATGTCGTTGGGCGGTTTCGCTTTCCAGTTCTCGTAGAAGGCGTCCACGTTCTTCTTCGCCCGCGTCAGCAGGTACTCCTCTTTCGTGGTGCGGTACAATTCGAGATCGGCCTCGACCATGAAATGTGCGTACCGCACCGGGTCGCGGTAGACGCCCGTCTTCCGATCCAGAAACGAGTCCGCGGCTTTCGCGATCCGCTGGGCTTGCTCCAGATACTCTTTCTTGCCGGTGGCCCGATACAGGCCCAGCAGCGCGGAGCATCAGCGCGGAGTTGTACGTTAGCTTGCCATGTTTGACCTCGCCGCTGGCGACAACCTTGCGGTCCTCAAACAGGCCGTCGTCCGCCTGCAGGGAGCTTACCGTCCAGGCGACGATCTTGCGGGCCTGATCGACGAGCGCCGCGGCGTCGTCTCCCTCGCGATATTTCGCCAGCCGCAGGCAGCCCACCGCCGCCGGCCCGTTGGAGCAGGCGTTCTTGGTCCCGTCCTTGTGCGCTTGATGCCACCAGATTCCCCCGCCGCCCTCCTCGTCCCAACCGCTCAGCACGAATTGGAGCGTCTCGTTCGCCCGCGTGAGATAGCGCGCGTCGTGGTTCGTCTCATAGGCTTCGAGGAACGTGATCACCAGCCAGGCGTTGTCGTCGTAATACTTGTCGTGGCCGTTGCCGCGGGTAGGTGCGGCTTCGTAGCCGGGGATCTTGGCTTTCGCATCCCAGTAGCCGTCAAGCGCCGTGAAGTATTTTTGCAGGAGGGGGCCGTAAGTGTCCGGCTCGGCCCGCGCCGCCGCGACGAGGTTCGAAAACATCACGCTCTGGAGCCACACATAATCCGGCTTTCGCAGCGTCAAGGATTTGAAATACACGCCGCTCGCGGGATCGAAGAAGTTCTTCTGGATGTGTTCCGTCACTTCGCGCGCGCTGCGTATACAGGCTTGTCTCCGCGGCCCGCGCCGCGCCGGCAAAGGAAAGAATGTACACGGCCGCCGACAGTATCTTGCGCATTGCCTTATTTTCCCCTCTTTCCTCGCCGAATCGGATTACGGGCCATTGTAATTGTTCACGCCCCGTTTATCAGGGTGGCATGGGGCTGCCGTGGTGGTAAGCCCCGACGGTTTCGGTGAGTCATGCGAAGACGTTGCGTGTACTGCGTGCCGAACGAGAGCTTGCGCCAGATCACCGCCTGCCGCAGCGCGCGGCAGGTAGCCTATGGGGTCTCCCTTGTGAAGGCGTGTACCGTGGGTGAAAGGCGTCATTCGTCGCTTTAGCGCCCCAAGGCGATCTTGAGGACGACCGGTGCGTTGGCGCTTCCCGGCTTCGGCGCGGGCAGGGTGACCGTCAGGCCGCTCGCATCCCTCGTCGCGTCCAGCGCGGCGTCCTGACCGAGCAGGTGAACGGCGCCGATCTCCCCCTTCACCCGCGGCGAATCGGAGGCCAGAGACTTGATCGTCAACTTGCCGCCGCTTTCCGGCCAAACCAGGCCGATGGCGTAGAGCACCTCTCTCCGGGTGGTGAAACGCAGGTCCTCCGAAGTGAAGCCCGTCCTTCCGCCCGGCCCTCGCTGGGCGGTCGTCGATGGTCCTTCGCCGTACACCGCCCACGGCCGCGTACCGAAAATGGCCTCGCCATTGACATCCATCCAGGCCGCCATCTCTTCCAAGAACTTCGTCTCATCGTCGTCGATGGCGCCGTCGCCGCGGACGGGGATGTTCAGGAGCAGGTTGCCGTTCTTGCTCACGATGTCGGCCAGCGTGCGCAGAACGTCGCCCGATTTCTTGTAGCGATGTCGCTCGGCGAGCGCCCGTTCGTAATGCCAGTTTCCGATGCAGGTGTCCGTTTGCCACGGCTGCGACTGGATGTCGCGGGCGCCGCCGCGCTCGATGTCCAGCACCACGCAGCCCCGCTTGTCCGGGCTGACCTTCTTGGCGTTGAGGACCGCCTCTAGCTTGCCGTCGTGCTGCCGCCGATTCACGTTGTAGTAGTGGGCGGCGATCCGCAACCCGACCGTGGGATCAACGTCATAGAGCGGCAGGCCGGTGTTGGTGTAGTCGTCGTCGAAATAGAGCAGGTCGGGCTTGTATTTGTTGATCAGATCGATGGTGCGGTTGTAGAACTTCGTGCAGTAGGCGGCGTCCGGCTTTGCCTTCGGCGCGTGGTTTTGAGCATAGAGATCCTGGGGGTCAAGCCCTTCCCACCAGGTTCCCTTGCCGTCGGCCTTCGTCAGCCTGCCATCGTAGGGAACGCCGGCGAGCGGGCCGTTCTTGTCGGCGCCCTGGGCCGGCTCGAACCAGCTCCAGGCCCGGGCCGCATGCACCGTCACGCCGAACCGCAGCCCCGCGTCGCGCGCCGCCTTTTGCCACAGCCCCACGATGTCTTTCTTGGGGCCGATCTTCACGGAGTTCCACGGCTGGTACTTGCTGTCGAAGCAGTCGAAGTTGTCGTGGTGGTTGGCCAGAGCCACGAAGTACTTGGCGCCCGCCCGCTTGTAGAGCGCCATCAGCTTCTCCGGCTCCCAATGCTCGGCGTGCCAGAGGTTGTCGATGTCCTTGAAGCCGACCTTCGACGGGTGGCCGTAGTGCTCGCACTGGTATCGGTAATCGGGGTCGCCCTCGATGTACATGCGGCGGGCGTACCAGTCGCCCTGCTCCGGGACACACTGGGCGGACCAGTGGGCCCAGATGCCGAACTTGGCGTCGCGGAACCACTCGGGGCACTCGTACTGCTTGAGCGAGTCCCAGTCCGGCTGGAACGGCCCTTCGGCCACCGGCTCGACGGCCGGCGCCGCCGCGGGACCGTCTTCGGTTGCGCCAGACGCCGCCGGGGGGAGCGCGTAAAGCGCGCCGGCCAGCAGGACCGCCAAGGCACCGCGGACCCTGTGAGCTGCGTTCTGTTTTACCACTTTATTCATCTCTGTACTCTCTTAAGTCTGGTTGCGCGACTGCCGTTGCTCGCGGGCGGGGCCATCCCTTCGGCGACGCGGCACAAAAGCTCCACCAGCGCGGCTGCCTCGTCCGGCTGGAAGGCGGCCAGCAGCCGTACCCGCAGCGGCTCGCTCTTTGCCCACAACTTCCGGAAAACCTGCCGCCCCTTCCCCGTCAACGTCACACGGCGCGCCCGGCCGTCGGCGGGATGGCGCTCGCGGGCGACGAGGCCGCGGTCCTCCAGCAGCAGGAGCATCGCCCGCACGGTGTTGGGGTCCGACCCGATCCGCCGGACCAGTTCCTGCTGGGTAGCCGCGTCCGCCTCCTCCAGGGCGGCGAGCAGCACGAACTGGTCGGCCGTCACTCCGTCCCTCGCGAAGCAGTCATTGGTCTGGCGGTGGAGGGCCAGGTAGGCGGCCCGGAGCGCCCTGGGAATCTCATGCCCTGCCGTCATTGCGAACCCGTGGGATTTCTTACGTATACGTAGCTAAGCCAAAGGCGATTCTAGCGAGTGGCTGCCCCGCGGCAATTGAAAAATGAATGAGAAGGGTTCGACTGTTCGACAAGCCAGCGGCGATTTTCTACGTATTTCCGTTGGCATCCGGCGGCCGTGGGGTACAATGGCGTGGTTCGTCCGCCGGCTCCCACCGACCGTGCCGCATCGCCGCGGCCCCGCCTGCCCGCCGAGGAGCGAATCCATGCTGACGTTCTGGGGCCCCAGGCGCCGCTTCTGCGACCACGTCACGCGCCGCGACTTCCTGCGCGTCGGGGCGCTCGGCCTGACGGGGCTGGGTCTCGCCAACGTGCTGCGCCTCCGGGCCGAATCCGGCCAAACCGGCAGCCCCCGCGCCGTCATCATGGTCTGCCTGCACGGCGGACCCAGCCACATCGACACCTACGACCTCAAACCCGACGCCTCGGCCGAGTTCCGCGGCGACTTCAAGCCGATTCATACGAACGTGCCCGGCTTCGACGTGTGCGAGTTGTTCCCGATGCAGGCCCAAATCGCCGACAAGCTGGCCCTGGTCCGCACCGTGCAGTTCGTCGAGCCGATGCAGCACGAGCTGGAAGAGTGCTACACCGGCTTCCCCAAGTCGGCCAAGCGGCCGGCCTTCGGCTCCGTCATCAGCCGCTTCGGCGGCCCGCACGACCCGCACACGCCGAGCTACGTCAGCCTCGACCAGTACGCCTCCAACATCTTCGAGGTGGAAGATCCGCAATACGTTGGGGCGGCCCATCGGCCGTTCCTCTTCGGCAACGAGGGCGTCCGCGATCTGCATCTGACCGAGGGCGTCAACGCGGCTCGGCTCAACGACCGCACGCAGCTGCGCAGATGTTCGACGGCATCCAGCGGCAGATCGACACGCGCGGCGACTTCGCCGCCCTGGACTCCTATTCCGCCCAGGCGCTGGAGATGATCACGTCGCCGCGGGCGCGCGAGGCGTTCGACCTGAGCCGCGAGCCGGACAGCGTGCGCGAGAAGTACGGGGCCAAGGAGGCCAAGTACATCTACGGCAACGATCCGGTCCCGACCAACCCGTGGCCGAGCGACAAGTTCCTGCTGGCGCGGCGGCTGGTCGAGGCCGGCGTCTCGGTGGTGACGATGCGCGTCGGCACCTGGGACTACCACGGCAAGACCTCCGGCACCGGCAACATCTTCACCGGCCTGCGCTCGCAGCTGCCGCTGCTGGATCGGTCGATCCACGCCCTGGTGACAGACCTGCACGAACGCGGCCTGGACAAGGAAGTGGTGGTGCTGGTCTGGGGCGAGTTCGGCCGGACGCCGAAGGTCAACAACGTGGAGGGCCGCGACCACTGGCCGGATTTGGGCTTCGCGCTCTTCGCTGGCGCAGTCAAGACGGGGCAGGTGGTCGGCCGCACCGACAGCAAGGCCGCCCTGCCGAAGGACCGGGCCGTCGGGGCGCAGAACATCATCGGCACGCTCTACCGCGCCCTCGGCATCGACCCGGCCCAGACGCTGCCGGACTTCACCGGCCGGCCGATGCGCCTGCTCGACGACGGCGATCCGATCGCGGAACTCGTGTGAGTCTGTCGGAGCCGCGACCGTAAGGGAGCGGTGGCAAGGTTCCTGCACCTTCCGCGCTCCCTTACGGTCGCGGCTCCGATTGTCATGACAAGCGGACAGCTGTGACGCGCAACCGGCGATAGTCGGCGAACCATCCGCCGTCGCGGTACAGCTCCGGCCGGGCCGCCTCCTCGACCGCCGTCAAAAATGCCTCCCGCCGCTCCGCCGGGATCGCGTCCAGCACGGCCCGGCCGAACATCTTCACCCACTCGCGCAAACCGTCCTCGCCCTCCAGCGGCGTCGCCCGGTCGAACAGGACGGCGTAGCGCACCTCCAGCCCTTCCGCCTCCAACAGCGAGGCGTATTCGCCCACGCCGGGAAAATACCAGGGCGATCCCGATAGTTGTAAATTCAGTCGCTCCTCCGCCGTCCGCAGGGCCGTCTCGATACGGCGGACGTTGCCGCGCCCGCCCAACTCCGCCGTGAACCGGCCGCCGGAGTCGCAGCGCGTCGCGCACCCGGCGAACCACGGCCTCGGGCGGCCGGACCCAGTGCAGCACGGCGTTGGAAAAGACGGCGTCGAACGGCTCGGCGAAGGTGAACTCACGCGCATCGCCCTGCACGAACTGCAGCCGAGGGTAGGCGGCTCGCGCCTGCTCCAGCATCTCCGCCGAGTGGTCGAGGCCGACGACCGTCGCCCCGGATTCGGCGATGCGTGCAGTGAGGTGACCGGTGCCGCAGCCCAGGTCGAGGATGCGCTCGCCCGGTTGGGGGCCCAGCAGCTCCACGAGCGACGCACCGTGCCGCCAGACGAAGGCGTGCTTGTCGTCGTAGAGGCCGGCGTCCCAGCGTTGGTTCGGCGTGGTCATTTCGAATTCAATCGTTTAGCCGCGACCCGAAGGGGAGCGCGTCGCCGACGCGCTCCCCTTCGGGTCGCGGCTAAACGGGGGAAATGGTTTTTGGGACGATTCCTTACTTCTTGTCCAGCTCCGCCTCGATGGCCTTGACCACCTCGTCGGAATCCGGCTTCACCTTCGGCTCGAAGCGGGCGACGATCTCGCCGTCGCGGCTGATGAGGAACTTGGTGAAGTTCCATTTGATGTCGCCGGCGAATTTTGGATCGGTGTCCTTGGAGGTCAGGTACTGGTACAGCGGACAGATGCCGTCGCCCTTGACCACCTGCTTGGACATCATCGGGAACTTGACGTGGTAGGTCGCCTCGCAGAACTTGGCGATCTCCGCGTCGGTTCCCGGCTCCTGCATGCCAAACTGGTTGGCCGGAACGCCCAGCACGACCAAGCCCTTGTCGCCGTACTTCTCGTACAGCGCTTCCAGCGGCTTGTACTGCGGCGTGTTGCCGCAATAGCTGGCCACGTTGACCAGCAGCACCACTTTGCCCTGGTACTGGGACAGGTCCGAATCCTTCCCATCCAGCGTCTTCATCTTGAAGTTGAGCACGGCCGGCACTTTGTTGTCTCCTGCATTCTTGTCGGCGGCGAACAGAGCGGGGACGGTGGCCAGGACGGCGGCCAAACCCAGGACGGCGGTACGCATCAAGGCATCTCCTTTAGGTGGGACAGAGGACGGAGGGCGTCAGGCGGACTTCGGTAGTGTAGACGGACGGAGGGCGAACGGCATTCACGAAGGTGCGCACCTGGCGAGCGGCCGGCGTGAGCCGGCTGATGGACTTCATCAGCCGGCTCACGCCGGCCGCTCGCCGCCTTACCAGATCCGCACCGGCTTCGGATTCTCCCGTCCGTCCGCCTGCTCCTGTGTGGCGTCGAACGCCTCGAAGAACTCCGGCGTGTTGTACAGCACGCCCAGCACGCGATACCGCGGAGGCGAGTGCGGGTTGGTCGCGATGTGGACGCGCTCCGCCTCGGGACGCATCTTGTCGCGCCACATCTGCGCGAAGGCCAGGAAGTAGCGCTGCTCCGCCGTGTAACCGTCGATCTTCGCCGCGGCCGGCTTCCCCTCCAGCGACTTCTTGAAGGCCAGGTACGACAGCTTCACGCCGCCGAGGTCCGCGATGTTCTCGCCCAGCGTCAGCTTGCCGTTGACGTGCAGACCGTCCAGCACCGTGTACGTGTCGTACTGCGCGACGATCTTGGCCGCCCGCTCCTGAAACGCCTTGGCGTCGGCCGGCGTCCACCAGTCGCGCAGGTTGCCCTCGGCGTCGTACTGACGGCCCTGGTCGTCGAAGCCGTGCGTCATCTCGTGACCGATCACCGCGCCGATCGCCCCGTAGTTGACCGCGTCGTCGGCCTGGGCGTCGAAGAACGGCGGTTGCAGGATGCCGGCCGGGAAGACGATTTCATTCTTCGTCGGTTCGTAATAGGCGTTGACGGTCGGCGGCGACATTTCCCACTCGGCGAAGTCGGTCGGCTTGCCGATCTTGTCCAGCTCCTGCTTGCGCAGGAACGCCTCGCCGCGCATCACGTTGACGACGTAGGCCGCATCGCGGTCCAGCGTCAGGCCGGAATAGTCACGCCACTTCGACGGGTAGCCGATCTTGACCGTCAGGGCGTCCACTTTTTTGACGGCCTCCTGGCGCGTCTCGGGACTCATCCAGTCGAGGTGGGCGAGGTCGTTCCGCAGGGCGGCGCGGATGTTCTTGACCATCGCCTCGGCCCGCGCCTTGGCCTCCGGCGGAAACGCCTTGGCCACATAGAGCTGGCCCAGCGCTTCGCCGAGCAAACCGTCCGTCGCCTCCAGCACGCGCTTCCAGCGCGGCTGCATCTCCGGCACGCCGTTCAGGACCGTACCGAAAAAGTGGAAATTCTCCTCCACGAAGGGGGGACTGAGGTAGCTGGCGTAGTGGCTCACGACGTTCCAGCGCAGGTACGCCTTCCAGGCGTCCACGGGAGTGGACGCGATCATGCGGCCGACTTCCTTGAAGAAGTCCGGCTGGCCGAGGTCGGCTTCCTTGACGCCGGCCAGTCCCAGATCGTCCAGATAGGTCTTCCAGTCCAGGCCGGGCGTCTCGGACTCCAGCTTGTCCAGCGTCATCAGGTGGTAGTTTTCGAGCGGGTCGCGCAGATCGACGTTCGACTTCGACGCCTTGGCCAGGCGCGTCTCCAGCTCAAGGATCATGCCGGCCTCGGCGGCCGCCTGCTTCGGGTCGTCGCCGAGCAGGGTGAGCATCTTCTCGATGTGGGCGCGGTAGGCGTTGCGCGTCTTTTTGGTTTCGTCGTCGTCCTTGAGGTAGTAGTCGCGGTCGGGCAGACCGAGTCCGCCCTGACCGAGGCCGGCGATCATGCGCTTGCTGTCCTTGGGATCCTGTTCGGCCGAGAAGGCGAAGGCGGGGCCGACGCCGACGGCTTGCAGATGGGCGATCGCTTTCAGGACGCCCGCGCCGTCCTTGAGGGCGGCGATGCGGTCGAGTTCTTCCTGGAGCGGCTTAGCGCCGGCCTCCGCGATGCGCTTCTCGTCCATGCCGCTGGCGTAGAAGGCGCCGACCTTGGCTTTGATGCTGTCTTTGATTCTATCTTTGGGGGCTTTGTCCTCTTTGGCGGCGTCTTCCAGGATCTCGTGCAGCACGTCGCGGTTGCGGTCTTCCACCACGTCGAACATGGCGAAGGAGGCGCGATCCGCGGGGATGACGGCGTCGGCCAACCATTTGCCGTTGGCGTACTGATAGAAGTCCGCATACGGCTTGACGGACGTGTCCATGCCACTGGCGAGCCGGGTTGCGTCAGCGCCCGGAGGATCCGCCGCAAAGAGGAGGACCGGGAGGGAGAAAAGGCAAAAAAGCGCACCGTGCCGGAGTTTCATGGGGGGTTCTCTCGTTCGGGGATGGGCGGAATCATTATATGGTCGGAGCCGCGACCGTCAGGGAGCGGTTGCACCGTCCCCGCTCCTCGACGGTCGCGGCCCCGACGGCCGGCGTCCCTCCTCCCGTCGGCACGGATGCGCCTTTCGGAGAAGACAGCATCGGGAAGCAGAATATTTTGTTTTTTTCAACCATATTACCCTTGAGGCTCCCTTTTGCGTGGGTTACGATAAACAGGCTAACCCGGAACCCTGGGCGGAATTGAGCGCGACAATGCGCCTCTCACCGCCCGGACGCCCTTTCACCCAGCATACACCCAACGGCCTGTGGCCCTGGCGCCGCGCTGACACGATGTCAGGGCGCCGGTTCGGTCACATCGTACCGACGGATACAGTTCGCTTGTAGGGGCGGATCGACCATCCCGATTTCATAACTTCTTCGACGCCGGCGTCCTCCGCATTCAAAGACGCACCAGGAGTTCTCCCATGCCGTTCTCGTGGTTCCGCACCAAGGCCTCCTCCTCCCGCAAGGCCCGCGCTGCCAAGGCCGCCCCGAAGCCGCACTACCGGAAGTGTTTCCTGGAGCTGCTTGAGGACCGGACGCTGTTTTCGGCGCAGGCGTTCGTGGTCAACCTCCTCGGCGACGCCGGCTTCAACGACAGCGGCAACAGCAACCCCGGTCAGCTCAAAGGCGACATCCGCTACTGCATCACGCAGGCCAACCAGCTCATCAACGTCGGCAGCACTATCACCTTCGCCTCCACCGTGTTTGGCACGAACATTCCGCTCACCAACATCACCCTCAGCAGCGGCATCGGCGAGCTGAAAATCTCGCAGGACATGACCATCACCGGGCCAGGCGCCTCCAGCCTGACCATCGACGGCGGCCGCACCACCACGTCGTTCAACGGCAGCCGCGTCTTCAACATCACGTCGCAGAGCGAGATCGTGACGATCTCCGGCCTGACCATCACCGACGGCAACGCCAAGCCGGCGCCGAACAACTCGGGCAATCAGGGCGGCGATATCTTCAACAGCGCCGGCGGCGGGACGCGGTCGGACGGCAAGCTGGCCATGCTCGTCCTCAACAATGACGTGATTAGCAACGGCCTGGCCGCCGGCAACGCCTCCGGCCCGCAGGGCCGCGGCGGCGCCATCTTCAACGCCGGCGGCGGCACGGCCAACTCCGGCGGCTACATGATCCTGGACAACACCACGGTCATGACGAGTGTGGCGCAGGGCCAGAACGGCGCCGGCACGTCGGGCGTCGGCGCCGGCGGCGGCATCTACAACGACCTCAACGCCACCCTGATCCTTCAGGACGGCAGTGCGGTGAAGAACAACATGGCCGTCGGCGGCAACGGCGGCAACGGCATCCCCGGCGGCCAGGGCCTCAACGGCACCAACGGCGGCAACGGCGCGGCCGGCGCGGCCGGCGCGGCCGGTGGCGCCGGTCTGAATGGCGGCAACGGCGGCGGCGGCGGTGGCGGCGGCGATGGCGGCGGCAACGGCAGCGGTGCCAGCGGCGCCAACGGCGCTCCCGGCGTCGGCCCCGGCGGCGGCGCGGGCGGTGGAGGCGGTGGGGGCGGCTTCGCCGGCAGCGGCGGCGGTGCGGGCGGCGACGGCGGGGCCGCCGGCGACGCACAGGGGGGCGGCGTCTTCAACCTCGGCAACTTCACCATCGACGGCAGCCTCAAGGCGATTGCGTTTTCCGGCAACATGGCCGTGGGCGGCAACGGCGGCAACGGCGCCGCCGGCGGCAACGGCGGCAACGGTGGCACCGGCGGCAACGGTGGCGCGGGCGGCGCCGGCGGCGCTGGCGGGACGGGCACCACCAACGGCGGCATCGGCGGGGCGGGCGGCAACGGCGGCCAGGGAGGCGATGGCGGCGCGGGCGGCGACGGCGGCCGGGGCGGTAACAGCGGCGCCGGCGAAGGCGGGAGCATTTACAATACCGGCGCGATCGCCAGCATCACCAACGCCACGTTCACCAATGAAACGGTCACGGCCGGAGCGGCCGGGAAGGGTGGCGCGTCCGGCAGCGGCGGTTCGGCCGGCAGCGGCGGTTCGGCCGGTGCGGGCGGCGCGGGCGGCGCGGCCGGCAGCACGGGCGGCAATGCCGGCCTGGCCGGCACCGACGGCATAGCCGGCGCGGGCGGCAACGGCAGCAACGGCGGCAAGGCCGGCGACGGCGGCACCGGCGCGTTGGCCATTGGCGGCAGCCTCTTCAACTCCAGCACCCTCGCCGCCGCCACGGTGGGGCCGATCACGCTGACCACGTTCACAAACGACGCGGCGCTGGGCGGCGCGGGCGGCGCGGCCGGCAACGGCACCGCCGCCGGCGGCGTGGGCGGCAACGGCGGCAACGGCGCCGGCAACGGCGTGGGCGGCACCGGCGGTTTCGGCGGCGCCGGCAGCACGGGCGGCAACGGCGGCGCGGCCGGGCAGGCCTCGGCGGCGCCATCTATAACACGGCCACGATAGGAAACCTCTCGCTGGCCCCCACGATCACCATGGACCGGGCCGTCGGCGGCCTGGGCGGCACGGCCGGCAACGGCGGCGGCGCCGGCGGCGCCGGCGGCACAGGCGGCAACGCCGCCGGCAACGGCAGGGGCGGCGACGGCGGCTTGGGCGGGGCCGGCGGCGCGGGCGGGGCCGCGGGGGCCGGCGGGCTGGCGCAGGGCGGCGGCGTCTACAACACCGGCACGCTGGGAACCATCCAGAACGGCGTCATCAGCAACGACACGGCCCAGGGCGGCAACGGCGGCACGGCTGGCATAGGCGGCGGCGCGGGCGGCAACGGCGGCCAGGCCGGCGCCGGCGCCGGCACGGGCGCGGGCGGCACGGGCGGGGCCGGCGGCGCGGCGCGGCGCCCGGCCAGGCTGCTCCGGGCGGCCTGCGCAGGGCGGCGGCTTCTTCAGCAACGGCGGCGTCTTCGGCGCCATTTCCCAGACCACCTTCGCCCACGACACTGCCGCGGGCGGCGTGGGCGGCGCCCCGGGCGGCGCGGCCGGCGCCGGCGGCGCGGCCGGCGGGGGCGGCGGGGGCGGCGGCAACGGCCACGGCGGCAACGCCGGCGCGGCCGGCGTCGGCCAGGACGGCGGCGCCGGCGCGGTCGGCGGGCTGGCCCAGGGCGGCGGCCTCTACAGCACCAGCAGCACGCCGCCGGACTTCACCCAGGACACATTCAGCAACGACACGGCCGTCGGCGGCACGGGCGGCGCCGGCGGCGTCGCCGGTCAGGGTGGGACCGGCGCGACGGGCGGCGGGGGCGCCACCGGCAACGGCGCCGACTCCGCCGGCGGGGCCGGCGGTCATGGCGGAATAGGCGCGGCCGGCGGCCTCGCCCAGGGCGGCGGCCTCTACAACGGCGACGGCTCCTTCAACCTGATTGGCGACCAGTTCCTGACTGACACGGTGACCAGCGGCACCGGCGGCGCCGGCGGCACGGGCGGCAGGGGCGGCGACGGCCCGCCGGCCAACGACGGCACCGGCGGCAACGGCGGCACGGCCGGCGATGGCGTCTCCGCGGGCCTCGCCGCGGGCGGCGGGGTGTACAACGAGGGCGGCGACCTCGGCGTCTCGGCCGGTGCCTTCACCAGTCTCTTCACGGGCGATCAGGTGATTTCCGGCATCGGCGGCGCCGGCGCGGTCGGCGGCGCCGGCGGCAACGGCGTCTTCATTGGCGGCAGCGGCGGCCAGGGCGGCGCCGGCGGCAACGGCGTCGTCACCCAAGGCGGCGCCATCGCCATGGCGGCCGGGAACTTGACCGTGTCGGCCACCACCTTCGGCGGCGCCACGGCCGGCCTGGGCAATGTGGTGACGGGCGGGACCGGCGGAGCGGGCGGCCAGGGCGGGGCGGCCGGGACCGGCGAGATCAGCGGCGGCGCCGGTGCGGGCGGCCAGGGCGGCGACGGCGCCTTCGTCTACGGCGGCGCCGTCTCCGCCAGCGCCAACGTCCAGAACGTCTCCTTCAACGGGACCTCTGCGGCCATGGTCGTCTTCACCGGCAACACCGTCGCCGGCGGCATGGGCGGCGTGGGCGGGGCCACCGGGGGCGGTCCTCCCAACACGGGCGGCGACGGCGGCAACGGCGGTGAGGCCCACGGCGGCGCCTTCTCCTACAACAGCGCCGACGCCAACGCCGACACTGTCTCGATCACGCTAAGCCCGTTCACGGGCAACATCGCCACAGGCGGGGTCGGCGGCATGGGCGGCGTCGGCGACGACGGCGGCGGCGGCGGCAGCGGCGCCAGCGCCTTCGGGGGTGCCATCGACATCTTTGGAGTCACTCCCGGAACCACGACCGTCACCGACAGCGCGATCACGACCAACACGGTCACCGGCGGCGCGGCGGGTACGGGCGCGGGTGACGACGCCGCCGGCACCGGTGGCGTCGGCGGCAGCGGCGGCTCGGCCATGGGCGGCGGCATCGCCAGCGACAACTTCAACCTGACGGTCGCCTCCTCCACGGACAACTCGTCGCCGATCACGAGCAACGTCGTCACGGGCGGCCTCGGCGGCAACGGCGGCCTCGGCGGCGGCCCCGGCGGCGACGCCGGCAACGGCGGCAAAGCCCTGGGCGGCGGCGTCTTCTTTAACAACACCAGCGCCGGCTCGCTGGCGTTCAGCTTCACCGGCAGCCCGTCGGCCGCCAACACCCTGACGGGCGGCTTCGGCGGCAAGGGCGGCGATTCCGGCCCCGGCGGCGGCGCCAACAAGGTCCCCGGCGGCGTCGGCGGCGTCGGCGGCGACGCCCTCGGCGGCGGCCTCTACGTCGCGGCCGACGCCACCAGCGTCAACGACACCGTCGTGACCGGTGCCACCCTGGATGGCAACACAGCTCACTGCCGGCAATGGCGGCGGCGGCGGCCAGGGCGGCAAGGGCACCGCGACCCCCCCGGCGTTGCCGGCGTCGGCAGCGCGGGCGGCAACGCCGGCAACGCCGAGGGCGGCGGCCTCTACAACACCAGCCTCAACACGACCACGGCCAGCACGCTGACCGTCACCCGGCGACACGATGTCCGCCAACACGCTGGCCGCCGGCGCCGGCGGCATCGCCGGCACCGGCAACACCGGCAACGGCGGCGACGGCGGCAACGGCGGCAACGGCGGCAACGCCGAGGGCGGCGGACTTTACAAGGGCGACAACACCACGCTGGCTCTCATCAACAGCACCTTCGGCGGCGTCACCCTCTCCACCGACAGCAACCCGTTCCAGTTCAGCAACATTCTCACCGCCGGCAACGGCGGGGCGGGCGGCAACGGCGGCACGGCCGGCAAGACCCTTAACCACAGCAGCGGCGGCAACGGCGGCGCCGGCGGCAACGTCGAGGGCGGCGGCGTCTACGTGGACAGCGGCACGGCCACGTTCACCAACGACACCATCCTCAACAACGTCGCCAATCTCGTCCTGACCTCGTTCACCGGCGGTGCCGGCGGCTCGCCCGGCGACGCGGCCGGCAGCGGCCTGGGCGTCTCCGGCAAGGCTGGCGCCAACGGCGCGCCGGCCGGCGGCGGCCTACTTCAGCCAGGCGACCGCCGTGACCGACGTCGGCAACACCATCATCGACCTCAACACCGCCGGCACCAACCTCAACAACACCCCGCCCGGCAGCGGCGCCGGTCTCGACCTCGCCCAACGTCGGCGGCACGTTCGTCAGCCAGGGGAACAACATCATCGGCGACCTCGGCCCATCCGGCAGCACGAACTTCACGGCCTCCGGCGACCAGACCGGCGTCACCGCCGCGCAGCTGGACCTCGGCCCGCTCCAGAACAACGGCGGGCCGACCTCGACCGACGGACTCCTGAACAACAGCATCGCCGTCAATGCGGGCAGCAACACCCTCGCCAACAACGCCGGCCTCACCACCGACCAGCGCGGCCCCGGCTTCCCGCGCATCGACGCCGCCAACAACATCGTGGACGTCGGCGCCTTCGAGCTGGACCCTCCGATCATTACGAAGCCTCATCCCCAGCAGCGACCCCCAAGGGGACCGCCGTCATCCCCCTGGACATCCAGGGCACCGGCTTCCTGCCTGGGGCCACGGTGACTTTCGCCGGAATGAACATGCCGATCGTCAGCTCCACCGGCTCGGATCTGACATGAACATCTCGTCGGCCCTGCTGTTCCAGCTCGCCAGCGGCGACTCTACCGAAAACCTTCAAAACGTCACCGTCGATGTCGTCGTCAGCGTTCCCGACGCCAGTGGCCTGACCCCCCCGGGCACTATCTCCTCAAGCCCGGCGACGTTCACCATCGCGCCGCCCCTCCCGGCCACCGTGGCCCCGAACAGCCCGGCGCCTCAGAGCAACAAAGAAGGTGACGTGCTATCCGGTTCGTCCGATATAACCATCACCAGTCCCGATCCCGATGCGAACACGTTCGCGCGCCTCGAATTTGCCCCCCGGCCTGATGATCGACTCGAGCACGGGCGTGATCTCGGGGACCATCGACGCGGGCGACGCGGCCGGCTCCCCGTACACCGTTACGGTTACGGCCCAGGACGACGGCGTCACGGGCAGCACCACGTTCCAGTGGACGGTGATCTTCATCGCGCCGCCGACGTTCAACAACCCGGGGATGCAGAACAGCAACGAAGGCCAGGCGGTGTCGCTCCAGATCACCACCGCCGCCGGTTCCACGAGCGTCGATCCGGGGTCGTACACCGATCTGGTCAACGGGGTCCACACCTTGCCCACCGGTCTGACGATCAACCCCAACTCGGGTCTGATCTCCGGGACCACCGATCCGCGGGCGGCGAACAACTCCCCGTACTCGGTAACGATCAGCGCCACGCACGACGGCGTCAAGGGCAGCACCTCCTTCACCTGGACGATCAACGACACCACGCCGCCGGCCCTGACCAACCCGGGCGCCAGGTCAACCACGTGGGCGACCACGTCAGCCTGCAGATCACGGCCGTGGACGCCGACCCGGGCACGTTCACCGACAAGGTCAACGGGTCGGACACCCTGCCCCCCGGTCTGAGCATCGACCCGAACTCGGGCCTCATCACGGGGACCATCGCCTCGACGGCGGCCGGCACCTACAACGTGACCATCAGCGCCTCGGACGACTCGGCCGTGGGCAACACCAGCTTCCTCTGGGTCATTCCCGTCCAGACGCCCGTGGACACGGCCGTCCTGGCGACCGACGGCTCGCTGGACCTGTTCAACTCGAACGGCTCCCCCCAGCAGATCTCGGGGCCGGGCACCATCCTCGCCATCAGCACGGCGCAGGACAGCAACGGCGTCACCGCCGTCTACGCCATCACGACGGGCGCGGCCGGCGCCCAGTACAAGAACACCCTGTGGGAGTTCTACGACGGCTCCTGGTCCGAGCGGTCCAGCGGCTCGTTCCTGCAGATCAGCGCCACGACGAGCATGGACGGCGGGGCGGTCGTCTTCGGCGTGCTGACCGACCACTCGTTGTGGGAAGAGCACGTGGCGTTCGGCCTGAACACGGGCTGGGCGGAGCTATCGACGGCCGGGTCGATCCAGTCCGTCAGCGCCGTCACCGACGTTACCGGCAGCGAGTGGTGCTACGCCATCGTCCAGACGCCCGGCTTCGCCGGCACGCTCTGGCTGCACGGCCCCGCTTTCCCGTCCGGCTGGCAAGAGCTCTCGAGCGGCTCGTTCCAGCAGATCAGCGCCGGGCTGAACTCGTCCGGCCAGGAAATCGTGTACGGCGTGCTGAGCAACAGCCAGCTGTGGGAGCAGGACCAGGCCTTCGGGCCGCTGGGTCTGAACTCGGGCTTCGAGCAGCTGTCCGGCATGGGCAGCCCGGCGTTGCCGACGTCCTTCCTGAGCGTGCAGGCGGGCGGCCCCGACAAGGTGTTCGGCATCGCGGCCGACCGTACCATCTGGGAACACAGCCCGAGCGGCAACATGCAGCTCTCCCCCATTTACCAGGTGGAGCAGCTCAGCGCGACGCAGACGCTGTCGGGGGCCGACGAGGTGTTCATGGCGCTGACCGACGGAAACTTCGTGGAGTACTCCTCCGCATTGCCCAACCACTTTGTGCAGCTATTCCTCCCGCATGGCGCGAGCGCGGCCTCCAGCTCGACGCCGGAGTAAACCGGATGACAAGATGACAAGGTGAACCCGCTGCTCACCTTGTCACCTTGTCATCTTGTCACCTTTGCCGGGCACCCCTCTCGATTTTGGAGGCGGCGTCGGCAAGCCGGCCCGTGCTGAAGCACGGGCCTACAGGCTGAAGCCCCGTAAACGGGGCTGAAATCCCGGGCAGCCCGGTTTACCGGGCTTCGGCCTGTAGGCCCGCCGTTCACGGCGGGCCGGGCCTTTGGATTTTGGAGTCCGTTATTCCAATAGGCGTTCCACTCGGGGCCGTTCGCCAACGCACAACTCCACCAAAGGGCCGACGTGTCCCACCTTCCAACGCGCCCCCGTCTGCTTCAACCGCCGATTCACGAGTTGCCTGATGGAACCCTCGATCCTGCCGCTGCCGATCGACTGGCCCCGCCGTAACCGCCACGCGTAGTTCAAGCGCGCCTGATGCCCCGCGAAGTAGTTCAACACCTGCACCGCTCGCCGAACGCCGACGCCTCCTCGATCGCCGCCGTCACCGAGCGAACCGACGGCACCGGGAGGTCCCGGCGGTCCCAGCCAGCCGCGTCCGTCGCTTCGCCCCGTTCCCGACAGGCGAAGACCGCCCCCTTGACGTCGCGCCCGCCTTCGAGCGTGTTGACCTTGCCCGCGTCGATTGGCACTTCCCGATCGCCCGAAGCGGCCGCGAACGCCTCGGCCGTCGCCCGTTCGTCGCGCGTGGCCGTCGCCCGCGCCGCCTCCCGGTGGCAGAGGCGGCGGATCGTCTCGTCGTCCCGGTCCCAGCCGCCCAGTTCCGTCAGCAACATCTCGGCCCGGGCGAAGGACTGCTGGACCCCGGCCAGGCAGGCCAGGCGGCGGCGGCGGTCAGGTAGCCGTCCAGGCCCAACACGCGGTCGGCCCCGAAGTCGCCTTGACCACAGACCGGGCAGGGGAAAGAGCGGCGGCCCCCGGCGATCGGCCCCACGGCGGTCACGGCCCGACGCTCGTGTCTCCCTTGGGAGAGGCCGGCGCCAGCGCCCGCGCCGGTCCCGGCGCGGGCGGCCCCCCTTTTTGCTCGGCCGCGTCGATGCGCGCCGCGACGGCGGAGGCAAGGCTCTTGCGGAGCAAGGCGCGGCCGTCCCGAAGGGCGACTTGCTCGCAGGCGGCCAGGACCGTGCCGTCGGGGGCGGTCTGGGCGACGTGCCGCATCGGCGTGAAAAAGGCGATGGCCTGCTCCAGGCCGAGCCGCTCCGCCTCATCTCGGTATTCAATCATCAGCGCCGGCATCGGAATCCCTCCCAAAGAACCTAACTTCCTCGGACGGCCCTTCTACCAATCCGCTCCTCCAAAATCGAGAGGGACACCCCGTCAGGTTGTCGTTGACCGCCCGGCCTCCTTTCCGTACTATCCCGCCCGCGCCGCGGCGGGCCGTCGTCGAACCCCCGCGCCCCCCAAACCACCCAACCGGGTGTCGCATGACCTGGCGGAAGTGGCTGGTCCGAGGTCTGGTCTTCTCCGTCCTGGGCCTGGCGGCCCTGGCGGCCGTCGCCTATCAGGCCTGGACCAATCCCGCCGCCGTTCGCACCCTGGTGATCGCCCAGGTCCGCACCCGTTTCACCGAGGGATGCGTCTGCGTCGGCCTCGACTCCGCCCGCTTCCGCCTGCTCGGCGGCATCGCCGTCAACGAATTGCGCGTCGCCCGTACCGACGGCCTGGATCGCCAGGATTTCCTCTACGTCCCGTCCGCCGTCATCTACCACGACAAGGAGCGGCTCGCCCAGGGTGCCATCGCCGTCCGCAAGGTCGAGTTGCACCGGCCGCAGCTGCGCCTCGTCATCGACCACGACGGCCGCTGCAACCTGACCGGCGTACTCGCCCCCACCGACCCCAAGGTGCTCTTCCCACCATCGTTGTGGACCAGGGGACGCTCGTCGTCGAGGACGCCGCCGCGATGGGAACGCCGCTGCTGGAAATCAAGGACGTCAACCTGACGTCCATTGAGGATCCGCCCGGCGTCGTCACCGTGTCGGGGACCGGAACGAGCGACGTGGCCGGCCCCGTTCGCCTCGGCGCCGTGCTGCACCGGGTCGGCTGGGACGTCACGGCGACCGTGGACGCCGATCACGTACCCGTCGGCCCCGACCTCGTGCAGCGCCTGGCCGCCTTCTGCCCCGACGTCGCCGCCCAGGTCCGGGAGCTTCGAGGCGACGGCGCCGTCCACGCCGCTTTCGCCTACCACCCCGCCGACTCCCAGCCATGCACCTACGACGCCACCGTCCAACTCAAGAACGGCGTACTGAGCCACGCCCTTCTGCCGCTGCCGCTGAAGGACCTCGACGCCGTCGCCCACGTCGTCAACGGACTGGTTCCGCTCGCCCATTGCACGGCCCGCGCCGGCGACGCCCACCTGGACCTCACCCTCAAGGATCTGGTTCCTCCGAAATCCTTTCCCGCATGCGTTTATGACATCGTCCGCGAGCTGGACCTGACCGTCGATCACCTTCCGGTGACCGCCGACCTTCTCACGTTCCCGCAGATGCCCGAATGCGTGCGCAAGCTCCAGGAGACGTACAAGCCGACCGGCCCGCTCAACCTGACGCACACCTTCCGCCGTGACGGCGCCGGCAAAGGGCGCCAGCACTGGGTCCTCCGGCCGGACGGTATGGCGGCCGAGTTCGTCGGTTTCCGCTATCGGGCGGACAAGATCGCCGGGACCATCGACCTCGAGGTCAACAGCGATCTGACGATGACCTGCGACCTGAACCTGACCGGCGACTCCGCCGGCCGGCTAGTCGCCCTCAAGGGGAAGGTCCACGGCTCCGGCCCGGCGCCCGCCGTCGATCTCGACGTCGCGGCTGACAACTTGCCGCTGGACGACAAGGCGCTCCAGGCGCTGCCGGAGGACGCCAAGAAACTCGCGCGGCAATTCCTCCCGGAGCGGAGCCGGCAAGTCGGGTTGAAGGCGGCCCCGATGGGGCGGGCCGACGTGCGGGCGACCATCCACCGCGATCAGGACAAGGACTTCGTGAATCGCTACGTCCTCCACTTCCACGACGCCTCGGTGCAGTACGACCTGTTCCCGCTGGTCCTGGAAAAGGTGAGCGGCGAGCTGGACCTGCGGACGCCGGGCGGCTGGGTGTGTCGGAATTTCCACGCCGTCCACGCGGGCGGCGTCCTCCACGTCGAGGGCCAGTCCTACGCCTCGGCGGGCGGCGCCGCCCACGACCGCATCTACCTCGTCATCGAGGGTGACGACTTGCCGGTGGACGCCGACGACTTCAAGAACGCCCTGGCGCCGACGCAATCCCCGGAACGGGCCGCCCTCCGCACCGCCTGGGAAGCGCTGTCCGTCGGCGGCCGCATGGGGTTCCGTGCCGTCGTGGACCAGGCGCTGACGCCGCCCAAGGACATCGACGTGTCCGTGGCGGTCCACGGCTGCTCCCTCCAGCCGCGCTTCTTCCCCTATCTCATGGACCAGTTCTCCGGCTCGGTGCGCTACACCCACGATCAAGTGTTCCTGAGCGACCTGCCGGCGCGGCACGGCCCCAGTATGCTGTCCCTGGCGCGAGGGCGGGTGGTGATGAAGCCGGGCGGCGGCTTCCAGGCCCGGCTGGACGGCATCCGCGGTGCGCCGCTGGCGCCGGACGCCGACTTCCTGGCGGCGTTGCAGGATCCGCTGCGGGCCGGCCTGGCGGGTCTGCGCCTGCGCGGCCCGCTGACGGCGACGGCCGATCTGGTCGTGGACTCGCCCGCCGAGGTGGGCGGGCCGGTGGTCCTGTGGTGGGACGGGACGGCGGACCTGCACGACGCGGCACTGCGGCTGGGCGTCGATGTCACCGGCGTGGAGGGGCAGGCCGCCTGCTGCGGCTTGTACAACGGCCGGCGGCTGGAGTCGCTGGTCGGCAACGTGCTGCTGAAGCGGGCCGAGGTGCTCGGCCAGCCGGTGGAGAACCTGCACGCCCGGCTTGAGGTCGAACCCGGCTCGCCGACCACGCTGCGCTTCCGCGACCTCAAGGCCGACCTCTATGACGGCACGCTGGGCGGCGAGGGCCGCTTCGATTTCGGGGACGAGACGCGCTTCGACGTGACCTTGAAGGGATTGCGAATCGACCTGGGCGAATTCGCCCGCCACAACAATTTTGGGCCGGACGCCCAGATGAAGGGCTTTGCTTCGGCCGCGCTGCATCTTTCCGGTGAAGGAAACGACATCAGCGGGCTGAAGGGCAATGGCCGTATCGACGTGGCGGACGGCAAGCTGTACAAGCTGCCGTTGCAGCTGGACCTGCTCAAGGCGTTCGGCCTGCGTCTGCCGGATCGCACGGCCTTCGAGCAGGCGCACGCGGTGTTCGCCGTCGATGGGCCGCAGCTGGAGGTGCAGGGACTGGACCTGTACGGCAACGCCGTGAGCCTGCGCGGGCGGGGCACGGTCGATCTGGTTTCCGGCGGCCTCAACCTCGACTTCAACGCCGACTGGGGTCGCCTGGCCGAGGTGTTGCCGGCCGGCGTCAACGACGTGCCGCGGGCCGTGAGCGACCAGCTGCTCAAGATCAAGATGCGCGGCCGCATCGGCGACGTGCACTTCGAGAAGGAGCTGGCGCCCGGCGTGGTCGATTGGATCGAAGGGGCGGTGGGACCATAAGCAGTGTTCAGTGTTCAGTGAAGGCAGTCACCCTGACAACGAAGCGGTTATCGGGGCCGGTTCTTACTGAACACTGAACACTGAACACTCAAGATCGACGCCCGTTCCGCCGATACTAGACCGGATACGGAGGCCCATGTGTTTGGCAGCATCCTTCACCGGATGATTCTTTGGGGACTGATCAAGGTGTTCTTGATGTCGCTGGTCGGCATCACGGGCATCCTGCTCATGGCGGGGATCGTGGCCGAGGCGTCTCAGGAAGGCCTCGGCCCGGCCCAGATCCTCGCGGCCATCCCGTTGATCATTCCAAGCACCCTGCCGTACACGATCCCGGCCACCACGCTGTTCGCCTGCTGCGTGGTCTACGGCCGGCTCGCGGCCGACAACGAAATCCTCGCCATCAAGTCGTCCGGCGTGAACATCCTGCACGTCGTCCGTCCCGGCCTGCTGCTCGGCCTGGCCGCCAGCGGCCTCACGCTGGTCCTGTACTACGACGTCATCCCCTCGACGCACCGGGTGCTGCGCCAGATGGCCTTCAACGACGCGGAGGAACTCATTTACACCATGCTGCGCAAGCAGCACAGCTTCAATTATCCCCAAATGCCCTACGCCGTTTGGGTAAAGGGCGTGGACGGCAAGAAGCTCCAGGACCCGGTCATCAAGGGGCGCGACCCGCAAGGCAAACCCACCTTCTGGCGCAGGCCCGGGAGGCGGAATTGAGTGTGGACATGGCGCACCGGAAGCTGACCATCCGGATGCGTTTCGGCTCCTTCATCTCGGCGGACGGCACGGCGGACGCGAACTTCGAGGCCCGCGAGATCCCGGTGACGCTGCCGGACGGCTTCGGCAAGGAGGGCAAGCTGAGTCCCCGCGACATGACCTGGAACGAGATGCTTTCGAAGCGGCGAAAGTACCAGGACTACGACGTGATCTACCTGAAGGAGATCCAGGACCGCATCCGGGGCGGCGACGCGGCCGGCAGCGCCAAACCACTGCCGTCGCCGGACGACCTGACCGACGCCCCGCCCACCCACCGGCAGGACCTGAAACAGCTCCAGTTCGAGGACGACTACCTGCACCAGCAGATTTTGTGGCTGGACGTGGAACTACAGATGCGGCCGGCCCTGAGCGTGGGCTGCTTCTGCTTCATCCTGGTCGGCTGTCCGGTCGGCATCTGGTTCAGCCGCAGCGACTATCTCAGCGCGTTCATCGTCTGCTTCCTGCCGATCGTCCTCATTTACTATCCGCTGATGCTTTGCGGCACCGGTCTGGCCAAGGAGGGTCACATGGACCCCGCGGCCCTGGTCTGGGGCGCCAACCTGCTGATGGGCCTGATCGGCGGCGCGCTGTTCTGGCGGTTGCTGCGGAATTAGGGCGCCCGAAGGAACGCCGGTCGGAACCGCAGAGGGTCGCGGCTCCGACTCTCTGCGGTCGCCGGGTTTACTTGTGGTGCTTGAGCTGCTGCTGCATCGCCTTGTCGAAGGCCTTCATTTCCTTGCTCACCCCGCTCTGAATCTTGGCGTAGTGCTGCTGTTCCTTTTTCAGCTCTCTTTCCAACGTCTTGATTTCCTTGGGTGTGGACGCGGCGCCGATCTTCGCCTCCAGAAGCGCCATTTTGGCTTCCTCATCGGCTTGCTGCTTGAGCTGAACGGCGTAGTCGTGCGCCCAGCTCAGGAACTCATCCCGGCTGATCTGGCCGTCGCCGTCCTGGTCGAGCCGCACCAGGAAGTTGTAATCGGCGTCCCCCGAATAGTCGGGTTTCTTGGCGGCCGTTGGGTCCGTGGGCGTGTCGGACGAGGGAGAATCGGTGTTCTTTTTGTAGTCGTAGGGCTTGGCGTCGGGGCCGCGAAAGGCCTTGGCCAGCTCCGCCTTGTCGAGATAGTCGTCGCCGTTGAGGTCCCAGGCGGCGAAGAGGGCGCGGAGCTGATCCATGTACAGCGTCGTGCCCGGCGGGTCGGACTGATCGGCGGGCGGGGAGGTGGGTTTCGGGGGGTCTGCCAGCGCGACCGCAGCCAGCGCGAAGGACAGGGCGCCGACCAGCAACGAGAGCCTGGTTCTCATCGGCAACACTCCTCGGCGATGCAAGGAACGAGTCATCGAGCCGAATGGGACGGATCGTTTGTACCAGCGCGGCAGGCCCGATGCCAGAAAAACCCTCGCTGCGAGGAAAAGTTTCGACGATCCGGTAAGTTTGTGTTCGCCGAGGTGCCATTTGGCGCATGGGTTTGGCGCAACCGAAGTCCTTTCGGATACTTGGTTTCGGAGAGCATGTGCCATTGCGCCAAGGGGAGCGCAATCTGGAAAATGAAGGCTCACTTTTGAGAATCTATTCCGACGAGTACGCCCCGCTCGGCTCGGGGCCTACTTCAGTGCCTCCCGGAACAGATTCTGAGATCAATGCTCCTGATGGCATTCGGCGTGCCGTGAGGCGCGTCACTCACTGGGTCGCTCACCGACACGGACGATCTGCGTTGTCCCTCTACTTGAGAAGTCCCAATAGTTCCTCGATGAGGGGCCTGTACGTCGAGTTGTCCACTCGATCGGCATAATTACGGGAATAGGTCCCTGCGGCAATCTGCATCTCAAGCCAAAGGTTCTCCTCTAGGAGCACCCAGAGGTTGTGCGTGGCCCGACAGCAGAAGCCGTGGAGTTTATCTGCTTTGAGGCCCTTGATGCCATGTTTGCGGCAGGCCGGGCACTGGCATCGTCGTAGCGTCTTCCACTCCTTTGCTGATGGGCGTCGGCCCCGCCAGTTGCCGAGATCGGCAATCAGCCGCTCCCCGCACCCTGGCAGCTGAACGATTCCGCGAGCGGCACGGTTACGCCAACCGCTGGAATCGACGGAGTCGAAGCCGAGAAGGGCGGTGAGGTGGAGTGTCGATGTCCCGCCCACGCCGAAGACGTGCATCAGCTTGTCAGCGAAAATCGTGCGGACGTGCATCAGCCCGGCCAAGATGTCCGTGTAGGGCATCGCTTTGGGTTTCCGGAGCAAGTTCGGCACGATCCCGCCCAGCGCGATCCACGGCTTTTTCGAGAGACGTGAATCCGCCGTCACGCATTCGATGTACTGCAAGAGGTGCGTACCGATGTGGACGACGGGGACATAGCCGTTGTGCTGATACTTGTGGTTGACCTGCATCGTCTTGTCGAAGCAGGCCCGCTGCTTTTGCCGGGACATGCTCGGAAAAGGAATGTAGTCTTGGGGGATCGGCTTCCAGTCAGGCTTGGCCCGCTCTACGAACTCATCGTACGCAGCAAGCGGCGCGTCGCCGGGCCGCGAGCCGAAGAAGAACGCACCGTTGTCGAGGTAGATCGAGATTTGGTCGGGGATGCCGAGATAGGCACGAAGTCCCATTGCCATCGCCGCCGTTCGCCGGGCTTGCATCTGATGGAACTCGGCGTACGACACCATCACAGCCGACAGAGCGGGAATGTGATAAGGAGAGTTCGAGTCCCAAACTCGTGGCTCCAGATTCTTCAAGCTCAGCCCAGCGACGATTAGCACGAAAATGCCTCTTCGTCAGTTAAAGTCGCCTGCGATCGCCTGGCGCCGAACTGGGCACAAATATGCGTGAACACCGATCATCAGATACAGCCATTTCGCATCTGCTATTCCGCGAATCCGCACACTCCTATTTCTAGGGCGTAGGGTTTCGCGGCCGCATGCACTTTTTCGAGCTGTTGGAACGCGTCCTCCTCCTCTCGCTCCCCCTTTGAGGCGGGCTCCTTCATCCGCACGAGCACCGGGAAGTTAATGAACTGGCCGGAGAGAAGCGCCTCGCCGACATCCAGATCGGGCAGCAGTTTCGACTCATCCTCGCCCAGCGTCTCGATGACCCGCCGCACGAAGTTCTGGTCCGCGGGATTGACCATGCGCATGATGACGAACGAGTTGCACTGCGAGAGGGTCGTCTCATCCAGGCGCGAAGGGCGCTGACTGATGATGACCAGGCCAACGCCGAATTTCCGGCCCTCCTGAGCAATCTGGCGAGTCGTAGTAATCGACCGCTTTTCGGCATCCGTCCGCGCCTGAGCCGGGGCGAAGTTATGAGCCTCCTCCACGAGGAACAGGACCGGGAGCTGTAGCTCGTCTGACACCTTCTTCTCGAAGACATCCTCGGCGATGAGGCTGTAGATCGTCGCCTGGAAATCGCCAGTGTAACCCGCCAGTGAGACGACGCTGATCTGACCGTACTTCACCAGATCCGTCCGCTCTTTGGGCAGAGGCTCCGCCTTCTTGGCTACCCGCTTGTTCGTTTCTTCCATCCGCCGTAGGGCCGCGGCGGCCGTGCGGCACCGCTTCTTCATCCCCTCCAATGTCTTCGCGTCCGTCTTCGTGTACCTTGCGACCTTCGTCCACCCCCAGTCATGGAATTGCTGCACGGCTGCTTGGTCCTCCTGCTGGACCGCGATTTGGGCCGCCTCGGCAAGGTGCCCGATTAGGTACATATCCTTGCGGACGTTCCCCTCCGTAACGTAGGGACTGCTGAGCTGTGACACGAGCCACTGGACGCGCTGCTGCCTCTCGCCTTTGTCATCGACCAGGAACTTCTGGGCGAAGGAAAACACTTCGTCGAACAGGCCGTGCATCGCCGGAGTCAACTCGTAACCGAGCGTGTTCACGATGGACGCGACCGTCTCGGAGTCCTCGTCGAAAACGGGGAAGGTCGCGAAGAACCGCTTCACGCGCTTGCCGATCTCCGGCACGTCCGCCAGACCCGTGTAGTCGCCGTGGGGGTCGAAGATCACGATCGGGTAGTTCTTGCCCGCCAACTCCTCGATCATCCGCCGCGCGGCCCAACTCTTACCGGCCCCGGTCATGGCGAGGATGGCGAGGTGCCGCGAAACGACGGCATGGCCGTCCACCTTGACGTCAATCTCGGGCCGGTTGCTCAGTGTGGCGATGTCCAGTGAGCGCGCCTGTCTCGTCTGTAGCTCCCCAAGGACTACGCGGGCGATGTCCTCTGAGGTCGGGCGGTAGGCGCTCGACGCGGGCTGCGCCGGGTAGCGGAGATGGTCGAGTTTCCCACCGGCAGTCCCCTCCAGCGGCTCCGCGCCGAGAACCTGACACACGGCTGTCACCATCTCCCGGCTCAGGGACAGGACCGTGTCGAGGGGGTGAGTCTGTGTCGCGGCCAGTTCGTGTCCGGCCTCGTGGGGGAACAGCGGGTTTACCCGCTCGATGCGCTGCACCTTGGCCCAGACCCGGACCTTCTCCGCGGAGGTCGGCACGTCCGTCCGGCGTAGTTCCGCATCGACCGCGATGATATCCTGCTCGCGCACGGCCTCGTGGGCGAGCGCCAGCCGGAACTCGCGGCTCGTGCTTTCCCCCACGATCGTTCCGACGTACCGGGTCGCGGCGACTGAAGGCGCTTTTGGCATACCCAACCCCCTAACTTTGGGGACGGAAGATCCAGTCACGGTGCGACATGTAAATGGCCCGGACGAGGATACGTCGCATCTCCAGATCGCTGATCTCGCCCTTCTGTAGGCTGACGCCCAAGTGGTGTCTGATCAGCTTGCTGTACGCGCTGGTGAGCCAGGCCGGGACGTGAGCGTACTTGTCCACGATATCGAGGCCCACGGGGAATCCGTAACGCGGCAGGAGCCGGGAGTACAGATACACTCTCCGCGCCGCCTCGCCGATCTGCTCTTCGCCGAGGTCGGAAAAGACCTCGACGCGGATTGGCTCAGTGATCTCCGCGACGTGGACGTAGCATGCCGAAATCGGCGGGAAGCCGACAGCGCCCGCACGGAGCGCCGTGAAATTCACGTTGGTCGAGAACGACTCCCCCGGGAGGGAGACGTTGCCTGAGCGCAGCCCGTCGTACTTCCTCACGCCCCACGGTTCTGTCCGCTGCCCCGGCCGCAGGATCATCGCGAGTAGCAGCGAGTCCGTGTAGCCCAGCCGCTCCAGGACCGCGTGCGGCGAGTTGAGGTCGGTACGACCAAAAACCTTGTTGAAGTGCCCCTGATTCCCTTTCGCGCGTAGGCCGAGAAAGATCCGCTCCAGAAGAACCCGCTCGCTGAACTCCCGTAGCTCCCCGCGCTCGACCACGCCAGCGATAATCGGCGGACGGAGCCGCTTGCGCGCTTCCTCGATCAGTTTCCGGTACAGAAATGAAATCCAGGCCAGCGGCTCAAACACGCGCCGATCCACCCAATCGTCCGATCGGTCGGGGACCATCTGCGGGTAGATCGTGAGCCTTGCTTCGCGCAGGAACTCCTCCTTGAGCCGTGTTCCGCTCTCATCCGCCGGAGCGTATTGGCTCAGGAAGAGGTCGATATCGGCCTCGGTGAAGGGCGTGTGACCCGCGTAGTTGCCGACGAGGTAGACGAGCGGCCCGTGAAACATGAGAACGCCCAGCTCCGGCGTCCGGGCTAGGGCAGACAGGCCGCCCAGCAGTTCGGCGGTGATCCGCACAATATCGATGAAATCCTTGCGGTCCTTGCTGCCCCCCTGAAGGTCGCCGAGGATTACGGGGTAATAGCCGAAATGCTCGCGCTCCGCGAGCCGTCGCTCCCCGACCTTCACCGTGTACGACCCGACGCGCAGGAGGACGGGAACTTGGCTGGAAATCTGCACCCTGCCTACGCCCCCGTCGATGAAGCTGACCACCTCATCCTGATAGTCTGACCAGCATGCGTCAGAAAGGCCCATCCGTCTGGAGCACGGCTGCGGCCCGCTCCCCCCGCTCCGCCTGAGCGATGGCGCGGCGGACGTCGCTGACGAACCGGGCGGTGTTCCGGAAGTAGTTATCCCGGATGCTCTGCGCGACGGTCAGCGAATTCTCTGCCAGTTTCATCAGGATATGCGGCTGCCGCTGCAACTCGGCCTCCACGACTGCGGGCGAGTGTTGCTCGCAGGTCGCAGTTGTCTGTTCCTGCTCTTTCGCCTGCATCTCCGTTTCTCCCAAGGGCGTCTCGGCACGGAGTCATTCTTCGCGGCGCAACCATCGCCGGAGGGCGGTCAGGCGCGGGCCTTGCCCACCCTCGATGAGATCCACCCGGACGCCATCCGGGACGAGGTCGCCTAATCCGACAAGGGCCGCACGGTAGTCCTTGCCGGCGCAGATGCCGACCGCCTGGATGTTATGGGAGCGCAGGGTTTGCCGAGCCGTTTCCAGCACCTGCGGTTGGAGTTTCTCGGCCTCCGTCTTTGAAAGACGGCAGTCGTAGTCCGGGATCAGTCGGTCAGCAGCGATCAAGCCGTACTTCGCCGAAAGGATGAGGACCGACGGAGCATCGCCGGCCTTCTCCCGAAGGTACTTGCGAAGCACGCGGAAGACTGGCCCGTCATAGCGATCAATGGCAGGGAGCTTCCCTTCGGTCGGATTTTTCCGCTGCGAACACGCAACGATCAGCAGGCGATTCATCACATCACCCTAACCAGCTGAGGAGAATGAGCATAACATAGCGGCCTTTGGTTACGCAAGGGCCGAGAA
Source organism: uncultured Planctomycetaceae bacterium (assembly GCA_963771935.1). Lineage (GTDB taxonomy): Bacteria > Planctomycetota > Planctomycetia > Gemmatales > Gemmataceae > UBA4732. Next base: position 2,370,087 of record CAVYVK010000011.1, read on the forward strand.
TGCCGTGTCAGTTGCTCGCGCGGTATCTTCCGCCTGACCCTCGAATACTCGACAGCGGCAGCGCAACCAACTTGATGAAACTATACAGGCGGAGTTCAAGGGGCGATCGAAAACGCGTTGTAAATAACCCCCCACGCGCCCCTACGCCGCTCGGCACCCTTCCCGCCGTTTCAGATCTCCGCCCCCGGCCGTGTGAACCGCCCCCCCGCCTCCGCCCGCTTCCTCAATTCCTGGCACGGCTCGAACCGCCGTCCGTGTCGCGCCGCCAACCCGTTCAGCGCCTCCACGACCGCCGCCGGGCCGCGCTCGTCGGCGTAGCGCAGCGGCCCGCCCCGGTGCGGCGCCCAGCCCGTGCCGAGGACCATCGCCAGGTCGATCATCTCGGCCGACTCCGCCAACCCCTCGCCCAGGACCATCGCCGCCTCGTTGACCGTCAGCAGCACCAGCCGTTCGCGCGCCTCCGCCTCCCGCGCCTCCAGCGGCAGCGCCTGACTCAGCGATGCCGTCTCTGGAACGGCCTCGGCCCGCAGCAGGTTCTCGGCCAGGCGGTTGACCGTCCGCGCCCGGCCGCGGTGGAGGTAAAAGCCGCGGCCGGTCTTCTGGCCTAGCCAGTTCCGCTCGCGCATCCGGGCGAAGGACCGCGTTCGCCTCCAGCCGCCCGGCCATCAGCGGCGCCATCGACTCGGCGACGTGCGCGGCCACGTCGAGGCCGACCTGATCGAGCACCTCCAGCGGACCCATCATCATGCCGAACCGCTTCATGACGCGGTCGATCTCTTTTATCCCCATTCCCTCCGCGACCAGCACGGCCGCCTCGTTGAGGTACGGCGTCAGGACGCGGTTGACGACGAAGCCGGGACTGTCGCGCACCACGATCGGCGTCTTGCCCAGCGCGATCGCCCATTGCACCAGCGCGGCGATCGTTCGCTCATTGGTCGCCGGGGTCTGCACGACCTCGACAAGTTGCATCCGGTGGACGGGGTTGAAGAAGTGCATCCCGCCGACGCGCTCGGGGTGCTTCAAGCCGTCTTCCAGCGATCCCACCGAGAGCGACGACGTGTTGGTCGCCAGCACGGCGTCCGGCCGCGTCCGGCCGTCCAAGTCGCGGAAGACGGCCCGCTTGGCGTCGAGGTTTTCGACGGCCGCTTCGACGACGACGTCCACGTCCTCGAAGGCGTCCCAGTCCGTGGTGCCGCGCACGACGGCGGAGCGTTTCTCGGCCTCGGCCGCCGACAGCACGCGCCGCTCGACCGTCCTTGTCGAAGAGGTCCTGGATGCGCGCCAGTCCCGCGTCGAGGGCGGCCTGGTTGATCTCGCGCACGACCACCTTCGAGGCGCCGCGCACGGCGGCCAGCTGGGCGATGCCCGCGCCCATGACGCCGGCGCCGACGACGCCGACGCGGCGCACCTCGGCTGGCGCCACGGCCACCAGCGCCTCCGGCATCTTCTGGGCCTTTTCGCCGCGCAGCCAGAGGGCGACGAGGTTGCGGCAGGCCGGGCTGACGGCCAGCCGGCCGGCGGCGCCGCGCTCCTGCGCCAGCCCCGCCGCCATGCCTTCCTTCAGCCCGACGCGGACGGCCTGCAACGCCTCCGCTGGCGCGGGCATGTCGTCCGGGACCACGCCCCGCAAGGCGCGCTCGGTCGCCCCGAACAGGACGGCCCGGCCGAGGGCGGTCGATTCCAGCAGCCGTTGCCCCCACGTCCGCAGCGGCAGCCCTTTCAACGGCCTTTTGCCCCGCTTAATGGCGCTGATTCCGAGAAACGCCAATTGCGACCGTAAATCCGCCTCGCTGACCGGGGCCACGTCGGCCAACCCGGCCTTGAGCGCCTCGCGCGCCCCCAGCCGTTTGCCCTGCAAGATCATTTCGAGCGCCCGCCGCAGGCCGACAACGCGCGGCAGCCGTTGCGTGCCGCCCCAGCCGGGCAGCAGACCGAGCCGCACTTCGGGCAGGCCGAGCTGCGTGTTCGGCCGGTCGAGGACGAGGCGGTAATCGCAGGCCAGGGCAAGCTCGAGACCCCCGCCGAGACAGGGGCCGTGGATCGCGGCCAGAGTCGGCATGGACAGCGCGGCGAGCTTGTCGAAGAGGCGCTGGCCCTGGGCCGACAGGGCCTCGGCCGCGGCGGCGTCGGCGATTTCGAGGAAGCCGTGCAGGTCGGCGCCGGCGAGGAAGCCGGCCGGCTTGCCGCTGCGGACGACGAGCAGCGGCAGCCCGGCCTCCGCGGCGACGGCGTCGAAGGCGGCGTCGAGGTCGGCCAGCACCTGGCGGGTGATGACGTTGTGCGTCTGGCCGGGCACGTCGATCTTGAGGAAGGCGCTGCCGTCGCGGTCCTTCTCGACCGTGATGGTTTCGGATTGGAAGAACATGGATCGACTCCCTGGATGCCGCCAATGTTTGGGGTAATCTACTCGCCGGCCTCTACGAAGACTGCGCTGATGCCCGGCATTGGCAGGCCGCGCCCCGATCGGAACCGTCTTGTCCGAACCGCCGCTTCGCTTATAATTCCTCCATGCGAATGATCCATCCGATCTTCCTCAGTTAGAGCATCATCCACTCCCCGTGGGGTCTCCGCGCGACCGCGGACGGCCGAGATGCTCCATCCCCAATCCAACCCTACAAGAAACTGCGCCGCGCGGCCATCGGCGGAAGACGCCGGGCGCCGCCGTTGCGCACGGAGGAAGACACATGAACCCCAAGAAGCAGAAAGCGAAAGACGGCCGGCGCGGCCGCAAGCTGGCGGAGCAGGCGTGGGACGCCGCCCACGCGGGCAATCTCGACCTCGCCGAGAAGATCATTCGCCGGGCCGTCGCGGCCCAGCCGGGCAACCCGGTCCTGTGGACCGATCAGGGGGCGATCCTCGTCCTGCGCCGGAATGAGGCGGAGGCGGCCGACTCCTTCCGCACCGCCCTCAGCCTCGCGCCGACCTTCGCCGAACCATACGCCCACCTGGCGACCCTGCGCGTCCGGCAAGGGTTCGTCGCCGAGGCGGTCGCCCTGCAAACGAAGGCCGTCCAACACGCCCCGGACAATGCGGCCTACGCCGAGCGGCTGGAAGCGTATCGGGTGCTGGCGAACCGGGCGGAGGCGCCAACGACCGTCGCGCCGGCTTCGGACATCGCCCCGCCGGTCGATCATCCCAGCGGCGAACGGCCCACTCGGCTGGCGCAATGGGACTGGGACGGCCTCACCGACCGCCTGACCCGCGACGGCTGCGCCCTGATTCCGGGATTGGTCGATGCCCCGACTTGCGAGCGGCTCCGCGGCCTGTTCGACGACGATGCGCGGTTCGCCAAGACCGTCGCGATGGACCGGCCGGACTTCGGCCGAGGCGTGTATCGCTATTTCCGCGCCCCGATCCCGGACGTGGTGGACCAGCTGCGGCGGGCCGTGTATCCACACGCGGCCCGCATCGCCAACGGCTGGCAGGGGTTGCTGGACGAGCCAGAGCGCTACCCGGAGGAATGGGGCGCCTTCCGTGAAGAATGCGCCCGTGCGGGCCAGACCACGCCGACTCCCATCCTGCTCAAGTACGGGCCGGGCGGGTTCAACGCGCTGCACCGCGACCTGCGCGGGGCTATATTTTTCCCAATTCAGATGGCCGTCATCCTCAGCCCACGGGCCGATCCGTCGGACCCGCACGCCGACGGGTTCCGGGGAGGCGAGTTCCTGCTTTGCGACGTGCCGGAAGGGAAGAAATCGTGCCGTCGGCAGGTCGCGGCCGGACTCGGTGACGCCATCCTGTTCTGCACCCGCGATCGGTTGGCGCCGGTCGGCGGCGCCTACGGGCTGCAGCCGGTCAAGCATGGTGTGGCGCCGATCACCGCCGGGGAACGATTCGTCCTTGGCGTGCCGTTTCACGAGTATCGCTGAGCCGGGCCGGGACCGTAAGGGGGAGAATGCCTCTCCCTTACGGTCGCGGCTCCTTATTCCACCGTCTCCACGAACACCGCTCCGCCCTGCCCGCCGCCGATGCACAGCGTCGCCAGCCCGCGCCGCAGGCCGCGCCGCCGCAGCTCCTTCAGCAGCGTCAGCACCAGCCGCGTCCCCGTCGCCCCGACCGGATGGCCCAGCGCAATCGCGCCGCCGTTGACGTTCAGCTTCGCGGGGTCGATCGCGCCCAGCGCCGCCTCGCGCCCCAGCTGTTCGCGCGCGAAGGCGTCGGAGGCGAAGGCCCGTTCGTTGACCAGCACCACCGCCGCGAACGCCTCGTTCAACTCGATCAGGTCGAAGTCCTGCAACCGCATCCCGGTCTTCGTCAGCAGCTTGCTCGTCGCGATAGACGGGCCCGAGCGCCATCCGCTCCGGCTCGCACGCCGGCGTAGGCGAAGGCGCGCAGATAGCCCAGCGGCCGCCGGCCCTCGGCACGAACCGCCTCGCCAGGCGTGACGATCACGGCGGCAGCCCCATCCGTCACCTGCGACGAGTTGCCGACCGTCACCGTGCCGTCCTTCTCGAAGAACGGCTTGAGCCGGGCCAGCGCCTCCAGCGTCTGGTCCTTGCGCAGGCCGACGTCTTCCTTCACCTCCTTGCCGGCGATCTCGGCGGGACCGGCGTGATTTCCTCGGCCAACACGCCGCGCTTCTGGGCGTCGGCGGCCCGGCGGTGGCTCTCCAGGGCGAAGGCGTCCTGCTCCGGCCGCGTCACGCCGAACTCGCGGGCCGTGAATTCGGCCAGCGACCCCATGAGCTTGCCGCACATCGGATCGGTCAGGCCGAGCTGCACGCCGACGACCGGCTTGAAGTGCCGCGGCCGGAACGACAGCAGCGTCTTGAGCCGCTGCCAGGCCGTCTTCGCCTTGCCGAGCCGGTAGATACAGCCCCGTCGCCTCCCGATTGTAGAGCAAGGGGATGCGGCTCATCGACTCCGTGCCGCCGGCCAGGACCGTCTTCGCCTCGCCGAGCTGGATGAGCTGGGCGGCCGTGGTGATCGCCTCCATGCCGGAGGCGCAATTGCGCTGAACCGTGTGGGCGATGCGGTCGGCCGGCACGCCGGCCTTGAGGGCGACGACGCGGGCGATGTTGGCGGCGTCGGCGGGCTGGACGACGTTGCCGAAAACGACTTGATCGATCTGGTCCGGGCGCAGGCCGGCGCGTGCAGCATCGCTTCGACCGCCGCGATACGGCCGAGTTCCTGAGCGGGGACGGACGCCAGCGGGCCGTAGGCCTTGGCGAACGGCGTGCGGGCGCCTTCGAGAATGGCGATGTCTAACATGGCTTCAACTCCAACTTTCCGGCGAGCGGGGTTGCGTAGAGCACCGCGAGTAGCAGCCTCTCGGGCGTCTCTGCGCAACCCCGCTCGCCAGGACTGTCGATAGACTCATGGCGTCGCCGGCGCCAGTCCCGGCAAGGCGCAGGGCGGCCTCGCGCAGCTTGCGGCGCAGCACCTTGCCGAGGAAGTTCTTCGGCAGCTCGCGTCACCACCTCGATCCGCCGCGGCCGCTTGTGCTTGCCCAGGTGCAGCCGGCAATGGGCCTCCAGCGCCGCCACGTCCAGCTTCACGTCGCCGCGCGGCACGACCAGCGCCTTGACCAGCTCGCCGCGCTCCGGGTCCGGGACGCCGATCACCGCCGCCTCGGCCACGCCGGGGAACGCCCGCATCACCTCCTCCACCTCCGCCGGAAACACCAGGAAGCCCGACGTCTTGATAATGTCCCTTTTGCGGTCGACGATGGTGTAATAGCCCTCGGCGTCGCGGCGGGCCATGTCGCCGGTGTAGAGCCAGCCGTCGTGCAGCACCGCCTCGCGTCGCCCACGGGTTGTTGAAGTAGCCCTTCATCACCTGCGGGCCGCGCACCACCAGCTCGCCGACGCTCGCCGACCGCCTCCGCTCCGGTGTCGGGGTCGGCCAGACGCGCCTCCGTGTCGGGCAGCGGCAGGCCGATCGTGCCCGGCCGGTTGCGCCGCGCCCGGTCGGGTTGGCGTGCGTCACCGGGCTGGCCTCCGTCAGGCCGTAGCCTTCGACGATGTTGCGGACGCCGTAACTCTCGAACTCTCGCCGCACGTCCGGCTCCAGGGCCGACGCGCCCGACAGACGCCATCGGATGAACGACAGGTCGTGCGGCCGGCCGCGCATCGCCTTGTTCAGCGCGCTGCAGCATGGCCGGCACGGCCGGCACGAGGTCCGGCCGCTGCTCCTCCAGCAGGTTCAGCACCGCCCGCGCCTCGAAGCGCGGATGCAGGTGCAGCGTCGATCGCCTTGGCCCAGCTGGTCAGCAGCGCCACGGTCAGGCCGTAGGCGTGGAAGAACGGCAGCACGCCCAGGACGCCGCCCTCGCCGTCGCCGCCGGGGCAGCAGTCGCGCAGCTGCATGGCGTTGGCCAGCAGGTTGCGGTGCGTCAGCATCACCGCCTTGGGCGACGCCGTCGTGCCGCCGGTCGGCGCCAGCACGGCCACGTCCTCGGCCGGGTTGACCGCGACCGGCCGCGTCAGCGGCTCGGCCTGGAGCAGCTCGTCGAAGCGGTGGCGGTGGGCGTCGCTCGGCAGGCGACAGATAGCCGTTGCGGCGCAGGCGCTCGATGCGGTAGAGCATCCCGCGCCACATGGCCATGCGCCGGGCCAGCGACGTCAGGACCAGGTGCTCCAGCGGCCCGCGCCGCGAGCGAGCCGACCACGGCCGGCGCCAGCAGATCGAGAGTGACAACGATGTGACAGTCGGTCGCCTCGAGCCAGTGGCCGACTTCCTCCGCCACCATCAGCGGGCTGAGCTGCAAGGGCCGTCGCCCCCGTCAGCCAGACGGCTTGCAGCGCGACGAGGTATTCCGGGATGTTCGGCAGCAGCAGGCCGACGTGACGGCCGGGCCGGGCGCCGAGGTCGACCAGGGCGCGGGCCAGGCGGCGGGCCTGGTCGTCGAGCTGGGCGAAGGAGGTGGGCTTGCCGTAGAGCGTACAGGCCGGCACGATCCGGGAAGCGCCGCGCCGCCGTCTCCAGCAGGGCCGTCAGCGGCGCCTGCGGGTACGGGCACGTCGTCGGCATGTCACAGGGGTAGGCGTCGAGCCAGACCTGCCTCCAGTCGGGCGATCCGACGGGCGCGGTCACGGCGTCCGATAGCGTTGCCATGACGGAACCTTCCTTGCCGCGCGGACCAGGCTCGGCGCGCGCACCGCGATCGGATCGCGGGCGTGCAGGAGGACGGGAGAGGCAGATGCGGGTGCGAGGACAGGTCCGGGCCTTTGCGGCCGGGCGGTGTGCAAAATCGGAATTCGGGAGCCTCTCTTCTCTTCTCCCTGATATATTCTAGGTTGCTTGCGCGGGCCGGACAACCGGCCGCGGCGATGATTCACCGATGTTGCCCACACGGCGAAGGACGGGAAGGCGACGGCCGGGACCGTCCCGGCGACTTTGCCGATCCGGGAGGATGCACGTCTCATGCCGCCTTTGCTGGAAAGTCACGTTCCCGGCTGCCCCTGCCGCCGCGGCAAGGTCCGCGACGTGTACGACCTCGGCGACCGCCTGGTCATCGTGGCCACCGATCGCATCAGCGCCTTCGACTGGGTGCTGCCGACGCCGATCCCCGACAAGGGCCGCGTGCTGACGGCGCTGACGCGGTTCTGGCTGGAAACGCTGGCCCCGCCGAACCATCTAATAAGTACGGACCTGCGGGACATGCCGCCGGCGTTCGCAGCGCCGTGGAACTGGAGGGGCGGACCTGCCTGGTGCGCAAGGCGCGAGTGGCGCCGATCGAGTGCGTGGTGCGCGGCTACCTGGCCGGCTCCGGCTGGAAGGAGTACCAGGCGACCGGCACGGTCTGCGGCGTCGCACTGCCGCCGGGTCTGCGGCAGAGCGAGCAGCTTGCCGAGCCGATCTTCACGCCGGCCACCAAGGAGGAACACGGCCACGATCAGAACATCTCGTTCGAGGAGACGGCGAAGATCATCGGCGCCGAGGCGGCGGCCAGCTGCGGGACCGAAGCATCGACCTGTACCGGCGCGCGGCCGACCACGCGGCGGCGCGCGGCGTGATCCTGGCGGACACCAAGTTCGAGTGGGGCTGGACGCCGGACGGGAGCTGATCCTGGTGGACGAGGTGCTGACGCCGGACAGCTCGCGCTTCTGGCCGGCCGATGGCTATGCCGTCGGACAGAGTCCGCCGTCGTTCGACAAGCAGTACGTCCGCGACTGGCTGGAGACGACCGGCTGGGACAAGAACAGTCCGCCGCCGCCGCTGCCGGAGGAAGTGGTGCGGCGGACGCGAGAAAAGTACCTGGAGGCGTACGAGCGGCTGACGGGGCGGCGGCTGAACGCGGACTGAGCGACGCTTTCCGGACGCCGAAGAAAGGGACCAGAACCGTTCGCATCCGCGCCGAACGGCAGGTGACCGGCTTCGTCCGTCCGGATCGTTTCAATATCTATAATGGCACCGAGCGCGTCCGCAGTCCCGAAACGAGGGAATAGCGATGTTCAGCCTCTCTCTCCTGGTCCATCCGCAGCCGTCCCGGGAGCCGTTCAGCCGCCGGACGGCGGCCAAGACTTCACGGCTGCGCGGCGCCGCCGTCACGGAAGGCGTTTGCCCCTACTGCGCCGTCGGCTGCGGCCAGCTCATTTACACCAAGGGCGGCGAGATCATCGACATCGAGGGCAACCCCGAAAGCCCGATCAACGAGGGCACACTCTGCCCCAAGGGCGCCAACGCCTTCCAGCTCGCCGTCAACCCGCACCGCGTGACCCAGGTTCTCTACCGCGCCCCGCACTCCGACCACTGGGAGACGCGCACGCTGGACTGGGCGCTGGACCAGATCGCCCAGCGCGTCAAGGCCGCGCGCGACGCCGACTTCACCGAACGCGACGAGGCCGGCCGTCTGCTCAACTCGGTGCGCAGCATCGGCACACTCGGCGGGGCCACGATCGACAATGAGGAGAACTATCTCATCAAGAAGCTGTTCGGCGGCGGGCTAGGCGTCGTGTCGATCGAGAACCAGGCGCGGATATGACACAGCGCCTCGGTGCCCGGTCTGGGCGCCTCGTTCGGCCGCGGCGCGGCCACCACCTACCAGCAGGATCTCGCCAACAGCGACTGCGTCCTCATCATGGGTTCCAACATGGCGGAGGCCCACCCGGTCGGCTTCCGCTGGCCGATGAAGGCCAAGGAGAAGGGCGCGACGCTGATCCACGTCGACCCGCGCTTCACGCGCACCTCGGCCCTCTGCGACGTCTACGTCGGCATCCGCGCCGGCAGCGACGTCGCCTTCCTCGGCGGCCTCATCCACTACGTCCTGAGCAACGACCGCTGGTTCAAGGAGTACGTCCTGCACTACACCAACGCCGCCGACCATCATCCAGGAGGGCTTCCGCGACACCGAAGACCTGGCGGGTCTGTTCAGCGGTTATCACGGGGACGGAGAATCCGGCAAATATGACGCCCAGGAAGGCCACTGGGGCTATCGGGAGTCGGGAGCCGGGGGCCGGGAGCCGACAGTCCGAGCGGCGGCACACTAAAGGAAGAGCCGGGGATTCACGGCTACGATCTCCAAGGAGGGGCCCCCGCTCACTCCGCACCGCGACAAAGCATGACGGAAGCGCCGGAAGGCCAGCCGCCCCGCGACCCGACCTTGCAGCACCCCCGCTGCGTCTTCCAGATCCTCAAGCGCCACTTCTCCCGCTACACGCCGGAAGCCGTCTCTGAGGTGTGCGGCTGCACGCCGGAGCAGTTGGTGCAGGTGGCGGAACTGCTGTGCGCCAACTCCGGGCGCGAGCGGACCGGCGCCGTCGTCTACGCCCTGGGCTGGACGCAGCACACCACCGGCGTGCAGATGATCCGCACCGCCGGCATTCTGCAGCTGTTGCTCGGGAACATGGGCCGGCCCGGCGGCGGCATCATGGCGATGCGCGGCCATTCCACCATCCAAGGCTCGACCGACGTCGCCACCCTGTACGACGTGCTGCCCGGCTACCTGCCGCAGCCGGCCGCCGACAGGCCGCACGAAACGCTCGACTCCTACGTCGAGCACGAGGGCCTGCCCACCGGCTACTGGGTCCAACTTCCGCAAGTTCATCGTCAGCCTGCTCAAGGCCTGGTACGGCGACGCTGCCGCGCCTGAAAACGACTTCTGCTTCTCGTGGCTGCCGCGGGTGGACGCCGACTACTCGCAGCTGGCCTACTTCGACCGCATGGCCAAGGGCGAGCGTCAAGGGCTACTTCCTGTTCGGCCAGAACCCCGGCGGCGGCGGCCCGAACGCCGGCCTGCACCGGGCCGGCCTGCGCAACCTCGACTGGCTGGTGGTCGCCGACTGGTTCGAGATCGAGAGCGCCGTCTTCTGGAAGAGCGACCCGAACGGCCCGCCGCCCTCCGAGGTCAAGACCGAGGTCTTCTTCATCCCGGCGGCGGCCGCGCCGGAGAAGGAAGGCAGCCTCACCAACACCCAGCGCATGCTCCAGTGGCACGACAAGGCCGTCGATCCGCTCGGCGACAGCCGCTCCGACGCTTGGTTCCTCTACCACCTCGGCAAGCGCCTCAAGGCGCTCTACGCCGGCTCGACCGACCCGCGCGACCAGCCGCTGCTCCGTCTCACCTGGGACTACGACTTCGACGAGAGGCCGCGCCTGCCCGACGGCACACCCAGCCGCATCGAAGATGAACCGGATCTGGAAAAGGTCCTCCAGGAGATCAACGGTTACGAACTGACGAAAACCGACCCGCGCACCGGCCGGCCCCGTCTGCTGAAAGGCTTCTCCGAGCTGAAGGACGACGGCTCGACGGCGTGCGGCTGCTGGATCTACAGCGGCGTATTCCCCGAGCCGGGCCGTAACCGGGCGCGCGATCGCAAGCTGACCGACAACCCGCTCCAGCCCGAGTGGGGCTTCGCCTGGCCGGACAACCGCCGGGTCCTGTACAACCGAGCCTCGGCCGACCCTGACGGCCGGCCATGGTCGGAGCGTAAGAAGCTGGTCTGGTGGGACGAGGAGCAGCGCCGCTGGGTGGGCCTCGACCGTCCGGATTTCGAGCCGGACAAGCCGCCGGACTACCGGCCGCCGCCGGGCGCGACCGGCATGGCGGCCATCGCCGGCGATCAGCCGTTCATCCTGAAACCCGATGGCGTCGGCTGGCTGTACGCCCCCGCCGTCAAGGACGGGCCGTTGCCGACGCACTACGAGCCGGTCGAGTCGCCGCTGGGCAACCTGCTCTACCCCAAGCAGACGTGCAGCCCGACGGTGCGCTTCTTCGAGGGGCCGCTCAACCCCATCGCCCACACGCCGACGGCGGAGTACCCGGTCGTGGCGACCACGTTCCGGCTGACCGAGCATTACCTGAGCGGGCCGATGAGCCGCTTCAACAGCTGGCTCAACGAACTGCAGCCGGAGATGTTCGTCGAGCTGAGCCCGGAGCTGGCGGCCGAGCGCGGCATCGACCACGGCGGCTGGCTGACGGTGCAGTCGGCGCGCGGCCGGATCGAGGCCCGCGCGATGGTGACGCGGCGGCTGCGGCCGCTCCTGGTCGAGCGGCCGCGTCATCCACCAGATCGGCTTGCCGTTCCACTGGGCCTTCGCCGGCGAGGTCGTCGGCGGCAACGCCAACGACCTGACGTCGCTGGTGGCCGACCCGAACGTGAGCATGCACGAGTGCAAGGCGTTCGCCTGCCAGGTCCACGCCGGCCGGCTGGGCGGCCGCGCGCCGACCCGACGAAGACCGCCGCCGCCTGGCCGACGCGCGACCCGGTCCCCGACACGCCGGCCGCCGCCCAGCCCGAAGGGAGATTTGGCACATGGCCAGTAGAGAAAAAGAGCTGGCCGCGCTGCCCCCGGCCGCCGACCCGCCCCGCGAGCCGTCTGGCGGCGCTGGTGGACCGCCTCATCGGCCCGTTCCGCCGTGGCGTTGCTCCGCGGCCGCGTCCAGCCACCGGCTTCTACACGGACACGACGGTCTGCATCGGCTGCAAGGCCTGCGAGGTGGCGTGCAAGCAGTGGAACCAGCTCCCCGCGGACGGCTTCCACTGGTCCGGCAACAGCTACGACAACACCGGGGAGCTGTCGGCCACTTCCTGGCGCACGTGAAGTTCATCGAACAGTTCCCGTCAGGCCGAGCACGGGCCATCCGTCCGACGGCAAGCCGGGATCGCCCTGCGACCGTCGACTCCCGTCGCTGACGCTCCCGCCGCCTGATCGGCCGCTGGCTCATGATGAGCGACGTCTGCAAGCACTGCGTCACGGCCCCCTGCCAGCAGGCCTGCCCGACCGGCGCCATCATTCACAACGAATTCGAGAACGTTTACATCCAGCCCGACATCTGCAACGGCTGCTCGTATTGCATCGCCGCCTGCCCGTTCGGCGTCATCACCCGCAGCCAGCTTCGACGGCCATTCGCACAAGTGCACGCTCTGCTACGACCGCCAGCGGGACGGCCTGGTCCCGGCCTGCGCCAAGGCGTGCCCGACGGCAGTCGATCCAGTTCGGGCCGATCGACGAGCTGCGCGAACGGCCCGCAAGCGCGTGGCAGGAGCTTCACCGCCGCGGCGTGGCGGGCGCCTACCTGTACGGCGATGCGCCCACCGAAACCTACTCCGGCCTGAACTCGTTCTACCTCCTGGTCGATCGCCCCTCCGTGTACGGCCTGCCGGACAAGCCGTTCAACCCGTGGCTGCACATGGGCGGCGATTACGTCCGCGCTCTCGTCGGCGGGCTGGCCGCCGTCGCCGTGCTCGCTGCTCGTGTTCCTTTTCCTGGGTCATTGAGATGTCGCACCGACGCGACCACACGACTCAACGGCAGCGGCTACGCGGCGAGGCCGGTGACCAAGCCGCCCGCCTGGCACGGGCTGGTCGCCTGGGACCTGTTGCTCAACAACCTGACGACCGGGCTGTTCCTGGTCGCGGCGATCGGCGAGCTGTGCCGCACCGGCGGTCTTCACCGCCGGTGGCGCGAGCGGCTTATCCGCTCGCCCTGGTCCTATTGCTCGCCGACCTGCGTGCCTGGTGCTGGACCTGGGCGACCCGCTGCGCTTCCACCACATGCTGCGGGTCTTCAAGCCCACCTCGCCCATGTCGCTGGGGACCTGGTGTCTGACGATCTACTCGTTCCCCCTCGACCGTGGCCGCGGCGCTCAGCCTGCTGCCGGACGGTGGGCCTACGGTCGAGTGGGTCCGTAAGGCGGCCGTGGTCCTCGGGCTTCTGCCCGCCCTCGGCTCCGCCCTGTACAAGGGGGTGCTGCTCAGCACCAACTCCCAACCGGGCTGGCGCGACGCCCGCTGGCTGGGCGGCTATCTCGCCAACTCGGCCCTCATGCTGGGCTGTGCGGTGCTGCTCGCCCTATCCGTCCTCATGGGGCAAGAGCGGGCGACGGCGGTTCTGCGTACCGCCCTCGGCGTGCTGCTCGTGCTCAACGCCTTCGTCCTGTTCCTATTGCTCGCCGACCTGCGGATCGCGCTGGCGCGGGTCTACACGGCCAGGCGGCTTTGGCGGCTTGGGCTGCTCACGCTCGGCGGCGGGGCGCTGGCGCCCCTGTGTCTGGTGTTCGTCGGGGGCGGCCCTGTCGTGCTGTTCGCCGCCGTGCTGTTGCTGTTGCTGGGAAGTCTGGCGATCCGCTTTGTAGTCATCAAGATCCCCCATGCCCTATCGGACCAAGCGCGGGGGGACGGCTCGGCGGTTTAGAAGTCGTTTTGCTCTGTCGAAATCCTAGGGCGAGCCGGCAAGGAGCATAAGGTTGTGCGTCAACACCCGCAGGAGGATCTCTTTCTTCTGGCTGGGCCACCGGCGGGCGCGAGCGCCGACCCGAGTAGCCGCTTCTGCCGCGAGAAGCCGCTCTCGATCTGCCAGCGCTGGCCGTACACGCGCCGGTAACGGCTCCGCCGCGGCCGCCGGCGGAAGCGTTTCTTCATCTGGCGGCGGTATTTCGTCTTGGGCTGACGCCGGCCGGCGTTGCGGCGGTTCAAGGGGAACACCGTGGAGCGGATCCTCAGCCGCTCCCGGCCGTAGGCGTGATTATGTTCGGCGTCGTAGCCGCTGTCGCCCAACAGCGTGTCCAACGCGCAGCGCCGCCCGCGGCGCGGGCCGTGGGCTTAAACTGCGGCGAGTCCTGGCTGGGGCCCTTGCTGACGTGGGCCGACAGGAACAGATGGCTGGCCGTCTCCAGCACCGCAGTCAGCTTGGGCCAGGACAGGCGGCGGCGACGCTTGCCCTGCCGCCAGACGAAGTAGCGGCTGCAGTGCCGGCTCTCGTAGCCGGTGGCGTCAATGGCGGCCCTCGGCTTGGGCGGGATCAGGCCGCGATCCTGCGCCGCGCGGACGGTTTGGCTGAGGAGGGCATCGACCCCTTTTTTTCCAGGAGGCGTCCGGCGGCCTTCTGGAGGGTGGAGTGATCGGGGACCTGGGTCAATCCCAGGGCCTGGCGCAGGTCGGACCAGTCCTTGAGGAGTTGTTCCAGGCCGCGGTAGTCCTGTTTGAGGAACTCGCGCAGCACGAGCAGGGCGAAGAGCTGGTGCTGGGTGTAGACCTTGCGGGCGTGCTTGCAGGAGTAGGCCGGCAGCGCCTGCCGGGCCGCGGCCAGGGCGGTTTCCGCCAGCCGCAGCGGCGATTTGGTCATCCAGCGTGTAGTCTTCATGCTTCATTATACGCTTGAGACCCTCAAAGGATTTCGACGGAGCAAAGTCGTTTCAAACCCTCCGTGGCGCAGGCGGCTCGCCTGCACCACGGAGGGTTTGAAACAGCTTCTCAAGAGGAGCCTCGTCCCCGACCGCCGATTCGTCCGCGCCCCCGCTCACCTGCCGGCCTGGGGTCCGCGCCGGGTTCCCTACAGCCCATGAGGAACGCCGCCGCAAGGCCCGCCAAGAGTCGGTCGGGGGACCGGCCCTCGCCGCCGTCCTCCCACCATGCCCAGCGGAAGCCGGACACGAACACAGCGTCGTCGGCCGGCGCCGCTCCTCTTCCCACGTAGGTGTGGCTGCCGGTCACGCTGTACGAGCCGTCGCTGCCGCGGACCACGCCGGTCGATGTGGTCCCGTCGCCCCAGTCGATGGTCGCGCCGAACCGGCCCATTACTCACCCCACTGCGGCGGCGCCGCGTTACTTGTCCTTCTCCTTGCCGCCCTTATCGGGAAGTTTGATCTCCTTTTGATCGGCGAGGAAGCGGGCGTATCCCATGACCGTCTTGAGCGGCTCGGGGGGCTTCAGCGGCGGCTTGATCACGTCGGCGTCGAACTCGGTGGGCTTCGGCTTCTCGGCCAGCTCGAAGTAGAACGGCTTGGCTTCCTTGTCCTCGGGCCGGCCGAACAGGAACGTCTTGTTGGTTGATGCGTCCGTGACAGCGGCGATGATGGGCCGCTTGGCGTCGTCCCAGAGCGCCTTCAGCTTCCGTTCGTCACCGTCCTTGTCCGGCTTCCTCGACAGGAAGACCTTGCCGGAGTCGGTGACGAAGAACCAATCGTCGCCTTGAACGAAGGTGTGGAAGCGCTCGTTGAAGCAGGGGATCCTTGATCTTATCCACCAGCGCCCACTGGCCGCGTTTGTCCTTCTGCCAGACGCCCAGCATCGGCTTTCGCGGGTCCTTAGCGTGTTCCCACGCGGAGCTGCCGTTGATCGCGGCCGGGTGGCCTGTCGTTCCTTTCAGCGGCGGCTTGCCAATGGAGTCCTTGCGCACCTCCTCGATGTTCAGCTGTAGACCCTCGCTGGCCAGAACGAAGTAGCGGCACGCTCCAGGCTTCTCCAGCACGAGATCGAAGAAGAACTCGTAGTGGGAGAACGGGTACTTATCGTCGTACACCTTATCTCGGTAGTTGACATAATTCCGCATACACTCATACATGTACCAGATCAGGTTGTAATCTCGCGCCGTGTCGCACCAGGGGTCTTGGCCGAAGCAGGGGAGATAGATCCCCATCGTATCGCTATTCTCCAGGGGCAGGCTGCACGTCTTGATATCGCGCAGTCCGCATGCCCTCCCGCTGGTTGCCATTCAAGTCCGAATGCGTTATCACCAACGCCCCGAAGCCGATCTTCCAGCGCGGCGGGAAATCGTTTGTTGCGGCCGTCGGGAAGAAATCCATCAGATGGTCCTGAGGCTCTTCCCCACGCCAGTCGATTTCGAGGATCTTCGCGTCGTCCTCCACCGCGAAGACTCGCCCGTCGAAGACCTCGCCGAAGGCGAGCGGCGGCTGTTCGCCCGCCCTCCCGACGCCTGCGGCCGCGCTCAGACACACAGCCGCGTAAACGGGTAAGGAGATGGGTTTCATGCCAGTACCTCGGCCTTCTATCGTTTTGGTTCCGATGGGATTCCGATGCGTGCCACCCGATGCCGTTTGCGTCAGTAGTCCTGTTCCGCAGGCGTAAGTTGTACCCGCTCCAACTGCGGCGCCAGCGGGTCGCCCGGCTTGATGAAGAGGAAGGACAACGGCACATTGGTCTTTTGGTTGGCCTTGAGCTGCGCGATGAACTGAGCGAAGGCCTTAGCGTCGAATTGGTTGTTCGCATCCAACGTGACGGGAACCTGAGCGGCATAGCCGGCGATCGCGTTCGCCTGGATTTCCTTCAGGCCTTGCCCCTTGTCGTTGTTGTAGGTCGCCCCGTAGCTGGGGTCGAAGAGCTGGTCCATCTGCTTGCCGTCCGGCGTGGTGTACTTGATCTCCACCACGTTGTGCCCGTTGAACAGCGACGCCGGTGTCGGCTGGCCTTGGCCGGGCACGTTGTTCTTCGCCGTGGTGTCTTGCGTGACCTGGGCCGATGTCCACATGAACTGGTTCGCCCCAACCCACGGTCGGGAGTTGGTCGGCGACGATTGGGTGTATGTGTTCAGGTAGAATTTCCGGCCCGCGAAATCGCCGTATAATAAACGGGTATCTGCTGTGGTTGGTATGGCCAGTTGCGGTCCCGCCGCATCGAATTGCCATGCCTTGACCAAGATTAGCCACTGGGCTTTGTTTGTGGGATCGGGCGTGGTGTTGATCGCGAAGTTCCAGTTCGTCTGGTGGATGCCCTGTGCCTCCAGCACGTCGATGAGGAACTTCGACCAGGCGATGCACATCCCGTCGCTGCTGCGCAGGAGGGTGCTGGTCTGGTCGTTGGTCGTGGTGTACGTGTCGTAGTATCCCAGGACGCCGCCCCCGTCGATGCGGGGGATCTTCAGGGACTGGAACTGCTTCCAGGCGTTGAGGATGACGGAATTCACGTCATCGGGGTTGCCGCCGTTGTAGTGGCAGCCGGTCGCCAGCACGGTCTCGAACAGCGGCTTGGGCATGGCGCCCTGGGCGACGTACTCCGCCTGCAACGGTACGTACAGCTGGTTGGTGGTCGTCCCGGCGTCGGTCGTCTGGCCGTTCGGCGTCACGATCTGCCAGTGGATCGACATCGGCCCTTCCGTGACGGCGTTGAAGGGCAGGCTGGCGGAGATCGGCTCGTCGATGAGGCCGCTCAGTTCGTTCGGACCGCTCTGGGTGAGGTCGATGGTGAAGGTCATGCCCTTGGGGACGCCGACGCCCGTCACCGTGCCCACCGCTGTCAGGCCGGCCGTGGCGGCCAGGCTGGGGGAGGCAAAGAATTGCAGATCCTGCAACGCCATCGACGTTCCGCTCACGAAAACAAGTGGAGACTGGGCCGCGGCGGCGCGGTCCCATTCGGCTGCGAACGTCTTTGTCCCGTCGTCGCTGGTCACGAGTTCCTGCTGTTCGTCCAGCGTCGTGAAGTCCTCCTGTTCGACCTGCGCCGTCGGCGCCGCGGCCGGCGCCTGCGGGGGCGCCGCCCAGCATCGGGGCGGCGACGACGGTGGCCGTCGTCCCGAAGACGGCTACGACGGCGCCCTGATAGGACAGCGTCACCATGACCGTATACGTCCCCTCCTCGGCGTAGGGGTGCGGGGCGCTGATGTGGAACTCGCTGGGGCCGCCGCTCACGTATCCCGGCGTCGGCGCCGTCTGGTCGCCCCAATCGACCGACGCCGTGAAGTCCGAGGCCGAGACCGTGTACGGCGTGGCGGAGAAGTTGACCAGGCCGTAGGTGGGCTGCGGCAGCACGTCGGCCGTCCCGTAGAAGGTCGCGCCGCCGCCCGCGTCGGAAACCGTCACCGTAACGGTATAGATCATGGGCGTGACGTAGGTGTGGCTGCCGGTCACGCTGTACGAGCCGTCGCTGCCGCGGACCACGCCGGTCGTGGTGGTCCCGTCGCCCCAGTCGATGGTCGCGGAGTAGTCGGAAGCCTGGCCTCCGGTGTAGGGGTCGTTGAATTGCGCCACCGTGACGCCGTTCAGGAGGTCGTATGCCGTGGGGTAGTCGAGGTTCGCCGCCGACCCGGTGAGCGCCGCGTCGGCGACCGTCGCTGTGCCGGAGACGATCACGGAGGTGCCATCCGTATCGGTCACGGTGACCACGACCGGGAAGGAACCGGTTGCGTAGTACGTCTTGTCGCTGCTGACGGTGAAGGCGCCATCGCCACCGCTGACCGTTCCGTCGGTGACCTCGCCATCGCCCCAGTCGATGCTTGCCGTGAAGTCGGCGGCGCCGGCGTTTGGGTTGGCGTCGCTGAAGGAAGCGACCGTGCCGGAAAACGATTGACCCTCCGTGAAGCCCGTCAGCGACACGTCCCCGGCCGTTAGCGGCGCATCCGCCACGTTCGCCGTGCTGGCCGCCGTGGTCGTGTAGCCGTTGACGTCGGTGAGCGTCACGTTGACGGTGTAGCTCCCGGCTTCGGCGTAGGTGTGGTCGCCGGTGACGACGCCGTTAGCGACCGTGCCGGTCGTCGGCGTGCTGCCGTCGCCCCAGTCGATGGTCGCGGCGTTGGCGTCGCCGGTGAAGGTCGCCACAGGGACGCCGCCGGAATCGATCCCTTCCGTCGCGTTGATGGTGACGGGCGTTGCGTTGATCGGGCCGGGGCCGACCGTGGCCGTGCTGGTCGCCGTCGCCGTCGCGCCGCCCCCGTCGGTGATCGTGACCGCCACGGTGTACGTACCTTGATCCAGATACGTATAGTCGCCAATGACGCTGAACGTGTCGCCGGATTGCGTGATCGTGTTGAACAGCGAGGGGTCGGAACCGTCGCCCCAATCGATGGTCGCGCCGAAGTCGGCGGCCGTGGCGTTGGGGTCGGCGGCCGTGAACGTGGCGACCACGACAGAGCCGGAATCGACGCCCTGCGCCTCGCTGATGCTGGTCCCCATTGCCGATAGCGGCCCGTCCGTCGCCGCGACCGGGGCGGCGACGACGCTGGTTTCCCCGCCGGCCGTCGTGATGGTCACCGTCGCCACGTAGTCGCCGACCTGCGCGTAGGTATGCGACCCGGAGACGGTGTAGTTCCCGCTGGAACCGTCGATTTCGCCGGTTGAGGTCAGCGTGCCGTCGCCCCAGTCGATGACCGCCGTGTCCGGCCCCGGCCCGGCGTCGGTGAAGGTCGCCAGGGTCACGTCGCTGGAAATCCCATTGGAAGCCGTGGCCGACTCGGCCGTCGCCGTCACCGTCGAGACGATGACGCTGCCCGTCGCCGTGGCCGTGCTGTCCACGTCCTGGATCGTCGCCGTGGGCGCGAAGGTCCCCGTCGTCGTGTAGGTGTGCGTCCCCGACACCGTGAAGACGCCCGACGAGTCGGCGACCACGCCGGCGCTGCTCGTGCCGTCGCCCCAGTCGATGGTCGCGGCGTCCAACGAGCCGTCGGCGTTGGGGTCCGCGTCGGTGAACGTCGCCACGGTGAGGGTGGCGGAAGAATTGACGCCGGCGTAAGCGGTCGCACCTGTCGCCGAGAGAGGCGCGTCCGAGATCGCCACTGTCCCCGATTCCGCGACGACGTCTCCCTCCGGGTCGGTGATCGTCACCGTGGGCGTGTACGTCCCCGCGACGACGTAGGTGTGATCGGCGTCGATCTGGAAGGCGCCGTCGCTGGCGACGATCGTGCCTGGCTCCGTATCGCCGTCGCCCCAATCGACCGTCGCCGTGAACGCCGTCGCCGGCTGCGAACTGTCGAGGAACGTCGCGGTCAGCGAGCTGTCGCCTCCTTCGGTTGCGGGCGTGACTTCGACGGTCCCGGCCGTGAAGGTGGGATCGGAAACCGTGGCGGCGGCGACGACGACCGTTTGGGTCTGTCCGCCGGACTCCTCCGAGCCGTCGGTGATCGTCACCGTGGCCTGATAATCGCCCGGCTGCGCGTAGGCGTGCGCTCCGGCGACGTCGAAGCCGCCGTCGGGGTCGGCGCTGACCGTCCCGGAGGAAGTCGAGCTGTCGCCCCAGGCGATGGTCGCTTGATAATCGGACGCCGTCGCGTTCGGATCGGCGTCGGTGAAGGCGGCCAGGGTGACGTTGGCGGAGGCGCCGGCGGCGGCGGTGAAATCGACCGCCGACGCCGTGAGGAGGGCGTCGGCGATCACGGCCGTCGTGGTCCCGCTGGCGCTGGTCTGGGCCCGGAGGTCCATGATCGTCGTCGTGACGGTGAACGTGCCTTCCTTCGTGTAGGTGTGGGAACCCGTGACGTTGAAGCCGCCGCCGATCGCGGCGTTGACCATACCGGCGGTGCTGGCGGTCCCGTCGCCCCAGTCGATCGAGGCGCCGAAATCACTGACGGTGGCGTTGGGGTCGGCGTCCTGGAAAAAGGTCGTCGTGACGTTGCTCAGCGCCGACCCCTCGACGCCGCGCAGGATCGGGTTGACGCTGCTCGGACTGACGGGGTACATGACGGCCAGACCCCCTTCGATGGCCTGGAAGGGCGTGCCTCCCCCGCCGATGGATAACGAGCCACCAGAGCCACCCGAGCCGCCCGAACCGCCCGAACCACCCGAACCGCCGGAGGCGAACGCCGGCTGCGCGGTGTTCTGGGAGGCCGCCGCCTGGAGGGGCCGAATGGCGCCCCGTGCGGAGGATGTCCCGCCTCCGCCGACGGCCGACTGAAGACCGGCCAGACGATCTACGGCGTCGTTCCCTTCTTGATGGGAGGCGTCCCAGAACGCCAGCATCTGCGCCAACGGATCGTCAATGCCGGAGGACGCCTTCGCAGCAGCCTCCGCGGGTTGGTTCGCCGGGCCGTCGATCCCGGTCGGGGCCGGCGCGGCGGCGGACGGCGCCGCGATCGGCACGGCGGGACGGTACGAGTTCGCCGGCGCCAATGGCGCGCTCGCGTCCGGGGTCGCACTTAGCAGGAAAGGCGGCTTGTCCGCCGTTTGGGAGAAAATCGCCGGGACGTCCGCGTCCAGGAACGGGGGCTGCATCACGCCCATCAGGTTGTTGGGGAGGTCGCGGGATTCTAACACTTCCAGCATCGGCTTGATGCTCGCCGGCTTGCGGGCCGCTTTAGAGACATTGGGGCGGGGCTTTTGTGGCCTTCCTGTGCGCCGCCATGAGACGATCTCCGGTTGCGGACTCGGTGAAGAGATGGTGAGAGGAATGTATCCGGCTCGCCGAGGGAGGGCAAGAGAATTCCAAATAACTAAGAAACCGAGCGATTCCCGTATCCGCGAATCGTTGCCGCCGGGCCTGCCGCGGCCTAACATACTGCGACCTGGCCCGGGCCGGACATCCCCACGACGCTTCGCAGGAGATCCGCATGTTCCAGAAAGCACAACGACGCGGCGGCGTCCTCTCCCGTTCCGGTTGGGCGGCCCTGACCATCCTCCTGATCCTGGCCTCCGCCGCGCCCGCGGCCGAGCCGTGGAGCGCCCTGATCAATCCGGACAACTCGCTGTCGTTCAGCTTCCTCCACGACGACCGGCCGGTCTTCGACCTCGCCCTCGGCGGCTGGGGGCCTCAATGGGCCTGGGTCGGGATGGATTCCCGGCAGAAGGCCGAGGACGGACGACTCTCGGCCCACGTTCCCTTCGTCGTCAATAAAGACAAGGGCGAGGTGATCGACGTCCACTTCGAGGCCTGGCAGCCGGGCGCCCGGCAGGCGGCCTTCCGCTACAATCTGGAATCGGCCAAGGACGTGCCACTCACCATGCTGATGGCTGGCCTCCACTTCGATCCCGACAACAGTAAGGGGAGGCTCACCCTGACCCACGCCGACGGCAAGCAGACCAAAATCGATCTGCCCCAGCGCGGCATCCGCGGCGCCCCGGCCGCGTCGCAGGCCGACTTTGCCTTCGACAAGGGCGGCACGATCTCGATGCAGATCGACCCGGCGTGCCCCATCGGTTTCGACAACGGCATGCGCGTGGTGCTGGCGTCCGACCTGTTCCGCCAGGGCAAACGCTCCGTGACGCTGACGCTGACCTTCCCCAACGACGTGGCGTTCTACGCCGCCCAGGCCGACCTCGACAAGTTCAGCCGGACCCTCGCCGGTCCCGACTGGTTCGCCTTCCAGCCGGCCAAGGAGGTGGTCCCCGGAGTCATCGACATGGACCGCTGGCTCGACGGCCCCGCGGGCAAGCACGGCGGCGTCCGCATGGTCAAGGACGGCTTCGCCTTCGAGGACGGCACGCCCGTCAAGTTCTGGGGCGTCAATCTCTCCTACACCGCCAGCGCGCCGGACCACGCGACGGCGGACTTCACGTCCGCCCGCTTCGCCAAGTACGGCGTCAACGCCGTGCGCATGCACAAGTTCTCCTATCCCACGGGCCAGGGCGGCATCGGCGACCCGAACGATTCCACGGCCTGGGATCCGAAGGGACTCGACCAGCTCGACTACTTCGCTTCCAAGCTGAAAGAGCATGGCGTCTACTTCGGCTGGTCGCACACCTACGGTCTTCACGTCGTACCGGGCGACCGCAAGCGGCTGCTGGCCTACGACGAAATCGACAAGGACCTCAAAGGCAACACCTACGCCTTCATCCACTTCGCCGAGGACGTGCAGGACCTGATGATCGAGAAGGTCGTCAACCTGCTCAAGCACAAGAACCCCTACACCGGCAAGACCTACGCCGAGGAGCCGGCGCTCTGCTTCATCGAGCTGCAAAACGAAGACGACATCTTCTTCTACACGTCCGAGAACGCCTTCAAGGCCTGCCCGACTTACAAGAAGCGGTTCCAGGAGCGGTTCGCGGCCTGGCTGAAGGACCGCTACGGTTCGCAGGAGAAACTGCAGGCGGCCTGGGGAGACGCCCTGCCCTCAGGCGAGACGCTTGCGGACACCAACATCGTGCCGCAGCTGAACCCGTGGTTCTTCGGGGAGGACCACCTGCCGGGCCAGAAGGACGGCGCGCGGCGGCGGTTGCTCGACACGGCCGCCTTCCTGCATGACGTGCAGGATCGGTTTTATAGCCGATTCGTCAAGGCCATCCGCGACGCCGGCTACAAAGGCCCACTGAACGGCTCGCCCTGGCAAGCCCCGAGCATGTTGCCCCATTACTACAACCTGAACTCCGATTATCAGGTCGGCTACATCGACCGGCACAACTATTTCGACGGCAAAGGGCCGGAGATGTTCGCCTCCATGCTCACACATCCGGGCAGCGGCTATCTCGGCAGCGGCCTGCAGCAGATGGTCGATCGGCCGTTCGGCCTGTCCGAGTGGATCCACGTCTACCCGAACGTCTACGCCGCGGAAGGGCCGGCCATCCTGGCCGCCTACGGCATGGGTCTGCAAGGCTGGGACGCCTCCTACGAGTTCCAGTCCCAGGCCGACCGCCGCGTCTTCGACGACACCGCCGGAGGGTTCCCCTGGGGCGTCTGGGAGGCGGACGTGCCCACGTCGCTGGGCCAGTTCCCCTCCCTGGCCCGGATGATCTACCGCGGCGACGTCAAGGAGGGAGAGGTCGTCTCGGTGCGTCGCGTCAGCCCGGACGACCTGGCCGAGGGCCGCTTCGGATTCTCCGACAAGGTCGAGCAGCACGGCGACGTGAAAACCTTCGGCGGCAGCGTGCCCCCCGAAGCTCTCGCCGCCGGGCGCGTCGTCGTCGAGTTCACCGACAAGTCTCAGCCGTCCCAACTGCCGGACATGAGCCGGTACCGCCAGGGTTCGGTCATCAAGTCGGTGACGGGGCAGCTGGCCTGGGACACTTCCGGCCAGGGGTTCTTCACGGTGAACACCGCCGGTACGAAGGCGGTCGTCGGCTTCACCGGCGGCAAGGAGCAGACGCTGGGCGACGTGAAGGTCCGGCTCGACACCCCGTTCGCATCGCTCTTCCTGACCGCGCTGGAGCCAGGTGAGGACCTCGCCAGCGGCAAGCGGGCGCTGATTACCGTGCTGGCACGGGAGAGCAACACCGGCTTCACCTACTTCGCTCCCGACGACCGGATCCTGAAGAACGGCGGGCCGCCCATCCTGCTGGAGCCGGTGAAGGCGACGGTGGCCATCGCGGGCCGGCGCATTGCAAGCGTGAACGTCCTCGACCACGACGGCCGTCGCACGGATCGAACCCTTGCCGTGACGGATGGACAGTTCACGCTCGACGGGGCGAAGGACAAGGCCATTTATTACGAAGTGGTGTTCCGCTAAACGGGCGTCGATTGATGCGCCTGTCGTTGCAGCCACGCAACGAGGTCGCGGACATGCACGTCGGGGTCCAGCTCAAATTCCAGCGTGTGATGCGCCTCCGGGTACTCGACGACCTCGACCGGCCCGGTGAACCGCCCCACGAAGCGGCGCGTCGCGTCGTTGTCGATGATGCGATCGCGGCCGGCCAGCATCAGCAGCACCGGCAGCCGTATCCGCGGCCCCACGTTCCGCAGGTAAAAATCGAGAAGGACGCTCCCGAACAGGAAGCGAGCCGTTGCCCGCCGCAGCGACAGCGGATCCTCGCGCAGGAAGGTCCGCCACTTCTCCGTCGCGGTGAACAGGGCCGGGTCGCTCAAGGGGACCGGGAACGTTCGCGTCGGCCGGGTCAGCCGCGCCCAGACCACGGCCGCCTTCTCCCGCAGCGACAGCGACACCCGCGGCCGGAAACCCGGACAGAGAAGGGCGACCCCGTCCATCAAGCCGGGGCGGAATTTCTCCACGCCCACCACGGTCTTGCCTCCCCAGGAAATACCGACCACGAAGATCTTCTTCGCGGGTGCCCGAGCGCTTTTTCTCCTCCAGAAACTCCGCCACGTCCTGGAGGAGACGGCGAAAACGGGGCGTGTCGCCGCGAGCCTGCTCGTTGAGGCCGGAGCCGCGGCGGTCGAGGAAGGACGCCTCGAAGCCCGCTTCCGCCAGACGACGGCAGGAGTGGATGTACCAGCCGCCGTGGCTCTGGATGCCGTGGACGCAGACGACGCGAGCGGTCGGCGGCCCGGCCGGGGCATAACGCCGGTAGCGCCAGGTGTAGCCGTCGCTCGCCGTGTGCGTTTCGAGGGTGAAGCCATCGCCGTTCAGATGAGAGTCTCCTTCCGCACCGTGACGCGCTCCAGCGCCCGCGGGTCGAGGCCTACGCCGAGGCCCGGCCCAGGCAGCGCCGCCGCCCGTCCGCCCCGGCCGAACGTCAGGTCGTGCGTCCCGAGCGCTTCGCGCACCAAATGGCGGTCGTAGGAACCTTCGAGATAGCGCAGCCCGCCGACCGAGGCGGCGAAATGCCGGCCGGCCGCTGACAGCACGGCCGTCTCGCCGACCTGGCAGCCGAGCTGGCAGCCGAGGCCGTGGGCGTGGGCGAATTGAGCCAGGCGCAGCGACGGGATGAAGCCGCCGCACTTCGACAGCCGCAGGTTGAACAGGTCACAGGCGGCCAGCGCGACCGCCCGCTCCGCGTCCACCGGACCGCACAGCGATTCGTCCAGCATCAACGGCGTATGCACCCGTTGCCGCACCTCGGCCAGCCCGGCGAGGTCCGCGTGCGGCGACGGCTGTTCCACCGACGTGATTCCGAACGGCTCCAGCGCCAGGATGCGCTCGGCCGTCTCGGCGGCCGACCACGCTTCGTTGGCGTCGATGCGCAGGTCCATGCCGGCCCCGACGCGCCGGCGAACCGATCGGAGGCGGGCCGCGTCGTCCTGGCCGGCAATGCCGACCTTCACCTTGAGCTGACGGAAGCCGTACAGGCGCATGGCCCACGCGGCCAGCCGCAGCTTCAACCCCTTCGACGAGGTGATGACTCCGCTGTACTGGACCTTGGATTGCGGCGCGTACAGGTCGGGCGCCAGCAGCCGCGTCGCGTCGGACAGCGGGGCGCCGAAGCGCCGGCCGTAGGCGTCGAGGACCGCCAGCTCGGCGGCGCAGCGGGCCGCGTTGCCGCCGCAGCCGCGCTCGTCGTCGGGTACGTCCGCCAGCCGGAGCCGCTCGGCGAAAGCGGCGGCGTGGGCGAAGTCGGCGCAGCTGTCCAGCTGCGCCGCCAAATCGCTGCGCTTCAGCAGGGCCAGGGCCGAGTCGATGGTTTCGCCGGTGACGTAATCGCGCGGCACGCCCTCGCCCCAGCCCTCCGTGCGGTCGTCCAGCACGCAGTGGACCAGCAGATTGTCCGTGTCCGTTCGGTTGTGCGACGCGTGGCGAATCGGCTTGCGCAGGGGGATGCGGACGTGAAACGCCGTCATTTCCGCTATTTTCACGATAATCCTCCCTGATTCCGGTTCGCCCGACCTGTCCCGGCCACTGTACGACCCGCGGCGACGGCCGGCCACGCACGACCGGATCGGCTTGCCCGGAACGGAACTCTCCCGCAGAACCCGGGGTAGTTATTTTTGGAAAACTTTTCCAGAATAGAGTTGATCCCGTCGCCGCGCGGCTTTAGCATAAACAACGTTGATGGGTGCGTCCGACGCGGGCGCGCTGGGAAGTCCTACCAGACGGGACTTCGATTCCTGAACGGTTCAGGAAGGTGGGGGCGTCGCCGAAGGGCGGCGCGAGTGCCCCTTGAGACAGGGACGTCATCCGCGTCCGCAGGGCCATGGACCCGTCCTCTCTCAAACGGTTGTGGCCGCGCCGGTTCGCATCAGACTCGTTGCCTGAACAGCGGTGTTCGACTCTCTCCCCCGGTTGTTGCGAGGGGTTGGAATGCCCCGGACAATCGTATTTCGGTGTGGTTGTGTCTGAGGAGCTTTGTCCCATGTCTTCCACGACTCTTGAACTCTCGCGCGCCTCCCAGGCCCTGGGCCGCAGCCCGCTTCCCGCCCTGCGGAAGCTCCAGCTGGAAGAGACGGACGGCGTGGTCGTGATCATCGGCCGCGTGTCCAGCTACTACCTGAAGCAGCTGGCTCAGGAAGCCGTCATGCCGGCCCTCGACGGCCGGGAGCTGCGCAACCGGGTCGCCGTCGTTCCCGAGCCTGTGCTGCAACAGAGCTGAACGACGGAACGATCCACGCCGGCGCCGGCGAGCGGGGGGCGTCAGCCCCCTGATTCCGCATCCGGTCAGCGAGCGCATAAAGCATCAGGGGGCTTACGCCCCCCGCTCGCCGTTCTGTCACTCCGCAGCCGCTTTCATCTCCGCCCGGATCGCGTTCATCGGCTCCACAACCTGATCGACTTCGTCCTTGAACAGGTCGCCGATGAGAAGGTCCGTCAGCAGGCCCTTGAAGTGCGGGTACTTCTTCACGAAGCGGCCGAAGCTGAAGCCGTCGTAGTATTCGCACACCAGCCGCCGCATCCGATCCATGCCCTTAACGAAATCGGCCTCCCACTTGCCCAGCTGCGCCGCCGACGTGTCGCTCTTGCGCAGCCCCTCCACGATGGCGTCGGCCGCGACCGACCCCGACCGCAGCGCCAGCAGCACGCCGGAGGAGTACAGCGGATCGAGGAAGCCGAAGGCGTCGCCGACCAGCACCCAGCCGTCGCCGGACGCCCGCTTCGAGCGATAAGTGTACTCCTTGGCGGCGTGGAAGACGTCGGCGCGTTTGGCCCCCGCGATGCGTTCCTTGATCCCCGGCTGGCGGTCCACCTCCTCGAAATAGATCGCCTCGTAATCCTTGTCGCCGCGGTTCTTGAACAGGTAGTCGTAGTCCGCGACGACGCCGACGCTGACGACGCCGTTGTGCTGCGGGATGTACCAGAACCAGCCCGTCTTGTCCTTCGTCTGGCAGACCAGCGTGGCGCCCGCGTCCCTGCCTTCCCCGTGCCACGCGCCCTCCCAGTAGGTCCACAGGGCCGCCTTCTTCAGCACCGGGTCCCACTCGCGCAGGCCGAGCCGGCTCATAATCATGGAACTCTGGCCGCTCGCGTCCACGACCACCTCGGCCCGCACCTCGCGCTCCGCCCCATTCTCCTCCTGGATGCGCACGCCGACGGCCCGGTCGCCCTCGAACAGCACCTCCAGCACGCGGACGCCCTCATGGACGTGGACGCCGTGTTCACGGGCGTTGTTCAGCATCAGCTGGTCGAACTCGCTGCGGATGACTTGCCAGGTCTGCGAACTCTCATGCGGCTTGTGTTCGACAAAGTAGAACGGCTCGGACAGCTTGCCGTACTGGTTGATGAACTGGACGCTGTATTTCTTGACGAACGGGCTTTTGCGCATCTTGTCGAGCATGTCGAGGCGGCGCAGCACCCAGTAGGTTTCGGGGATGAGCGATTCGCCGATGTGGAAGCGCGGGAAATGCTCGCGCTCGAACAGCTCGACGCGGAAACCCTCCTTGGCGATGAGGGTGGACGCGGTCGAGCCGGCGGGGCCGCCGCCGATGACGACGACGTGCGGGTTGGTCTGCGGCATGAAGGGGTCTCCTTATTCGTGGGGCAGGTTTGTAACCTGCCCGTGTTCAAGGCAGGTTACAAACCTGCCCCACCATCTATAGCCAATCACTGTTGGGGGATTCGTGCGGCCGGCGGGCCTTGCGCAGCAGGTCGTTGAGGGTGCGCAGATCGCCCCGGTCCAGGTGGCCGAGCATGTGGGCGTTGCAAGCGCGAACCTCGGCGTCGAGGCCGTCCAGGAGGGCGAGGCCGGCGGCGCTCAGACCGATCTCGACAACGCGCCGGTTGCCGGGCGGCCGGACGCGCTCCACCAGGCCGCGCTGCTCCAGGCGGTCGAGCATCCGGGTGATGT
This sequence comes from uncultured Planctomycetaceae bacterium, assembly GCA_963771935.1. Classification (GTDB taxonomy): domain Bacteria; phylum Planctomycetota; class Planctomycetia; order Gemmatales; family Gemmataceae; genus UBA4732. The sequence goes on from CAVYVK010000011.1 coordinate 2,398,791, forward strand.
CCGGCGCCCGCGACACCAGCCGAGCCGCCAGCGCCAGCGTCGGCAGCCGGCCCGGATGGACGCCGCGCAGCAGCCGCAGGGCGTTGTATTGCTGGGCCGTCAGGTCGTGCTGGGCGAACAGCTCGTCCTCGACGGCGCGGAGGCGGTCGTAGGTCCGCCACAGGTTCAGGTACGCCTCCTGCTCCGGCGAATCGAAGCGTCGGGCGCGGGCGGCTCGTCGTTCCGTTGGCGTGTCCATGCCTCTCATGATAATCGTCTGGACGATGATTGTCCAAACAATATTCACGCGGCCGATTTTCGTTGAATCTTCCCGTCCGCCGGGCTAAAGTAAACTACCTAGCCCTCCCGCCTCCCGCTGTGCGTCGCCTTCTTCCGAGTGGAGTCCCTCCTCATGCTGCGGCTCGACGCCCCTCGCCCCGTTTCGTTCTGCGACGGCTTCAGCCGCCGCGACTTCCTCCACGCCGGCGCCCTGTCCGCCCTCGGCCTGACGCTGCCCGGTTTCCTGGCCCAAAAGGCCGCCGGAGCGGTGACGGACACCGACGTCAACTGCATCATGCTGTTCCTCGTCGGCGGCCCCAGCCAGATCGACACCTGGGACCCCAAGCCGAATGCTCCCGACGAAGTTCGCGGCCCCTTCAAGCCCATCGACACCAACGTGCCCGGCATGCGGATCACGGAAATCTTCCCGCAGATGGCCCGGCACGCCGACAAGTTTTCGCTGGTCCGCAGCGTCTATCACACCGCGACGGCCGTCCACGACACCGGCCACCAGATGATGCAGACCGGCCGGCTGTTCACCGGCGGCGTCGAGCATCCGCATGTCGGCTGCGTCCTCGGCTACCTCAAGGGCGGCCGCGGCGAGATGCCGGCCCACGTCCTGCTCCCCAAGCCGATCGGCCGCACCGGCGGCAACCTGCCGCACGGCCAGACGGCCGGCTACCTCGGCAAGCAGCTACGACCCGTTCGTGCTCAACGCCGACCCCAACGACAAGAATTTCAAGGTGCCCGATCTGCTGCCGCCGGATTACATCTCGGCCGTGCGCGCCGGTCGCCGTCAGCGGATGCGCGACGCCGTCGAGGGCGAATTGGCCGCCTTCGAGGACCAGGCCCAGGCCAAGCAGATGGACGACAATTTCCACCTGGCCTATCGTCTGATGTCCAGCGCCCAGGCCCGCGAGGCGTTCGCGCTGGACAAGGAGCCGGCCGCGGTGCGCGACCGCTACGGCCGGACGCGCTTCGGCCAGGGCTGCCTGCTGGCGCGCCGGCTGATCGAGCGCGGCGTGCGCTTCGTGACGGTCAACATGTTCGAGACGGTCTTCGACGAGATCACCTGGGACATCCACGGCTCGCGCGCCGTTCACCGACATCGTGGAGATGACAAGATCTGGTCGCGCCGAACTTCGACCAGGCCTACAGCGCCCTGCTTGGAGGACCTGTACGGATCGCGGCCTGCTGAAGACCACGGTGGTCACGGCACTGGGCGAGTTCGGCCGGACGCCGAAGATCAACCCGGCCGGCGGCCGCGATCACCATCCCGGCGTGTGGACGATCCTCATGGGCGGCGGCCCGATCCAGGGCGGCCGCATCGTCGGCGAGTCGGACGAGCTGGGCTATTTTCCGAAGAGCCGGCCGGTGTCGCCGGCCGAGGTGGCGGCGACGATCTACCAGGCGCTGGGCCTCGACCCGCACCACGACCTGCCGGGGCCGCAGAACCGGCCGCTTCCGCTGGCGGATTACAATGTGAGGCCGATCAAGGAGCTGTTCTGAGATAAGCGGAGATTTCCGTCGTGCCCATCCCCGATTTTCGTGAGGACGGATACTTGCCGGAGGGGTTGCATCATGCGACGGAAGCCGAGGTGTTGTTCCGGTTCGGTTCCCCGACGCGCCGGCGACGTGCTTTGGCCCTCCAGCTGCGAAACTGGCTCTTCTTAGTGCGGGCCGTCGAAGGCCGGCGACTCTTCGTGGATGGCAGTTTCGTAACCGCCAAGCCGTATCCCGGTGACCTCGATGCGGTGGTACTGCTCTCGGATACTTTCGAGCGCGACCTAGACAACGGGCTGGACGCCGCGGTTGAATTAGAGGGAATCATGACAACGAACCGAATGGGCGACTTGTTTGCCACCGAGGACGATGCGGATTGGCTGGAGTGGCTGGATTTCTTCACCGGGACGCGCGAAGTCGATGGGCAGCGGAAAGGGGTCGTGGAGGTCATCCTATGATTACCAACGCGGTTGAGTATGAGAAGGCATGCGCGGAACTGGACAAGCTGCAAGCGCGACTGGATGAGTTGCGCCGGGCGAATCCTGGTCGGGAGAAAGGACTGACCAAGGCCGGCGTCCGCAAGATGATCGCTCGCCTTCACGAAGAACTCGGTATTTACGAGGGCACTCGGGAGTTCGAGAAATCGCCTTCGCCTTAAACGGAGGAGAGGCCGCATGGACTTTGCCGTCACAACGGACCTGCCGCCCGACCAGGCCGAGCTGGGCGACCTGTATGAGATCGTCGATGGGGTGAAAGTCTGGCCGCGCATCGGCGAGCCGGAAACGGATGCGCTCTACGAGATCGTCAACGGCCAGCGCAAGGAGTCACTGCGCATGGGAGCGTTAGCGGCGACGATCGCTTCGTTTCTCGTCACCCATCTCAACCTATACGGCTGGTCCCAAAAGCTCGGCTTCGCCGTCACCGAGGTCCTCCTGCAACTCATGCCGGGCCGTCCCCAGCGCCGGCCGGACGTGGCGTTCATCCCCTATACCGGGTGGCAACCGCCGCAGCGCGAGGATCCGCCCGCATGGCCCGTCGTGCCGTTGCTGACGGCCGAGGTCATCAGCCCTACGAACACCGCCGATGACCTCGAACAGAAGCTGCAAGACTACTTCGTCGCCGGCGTGCGGATGGTCTGGGTCGTGTACCCCGTGCTCCGCCGAGTCTACGTCTACGAATCGCTGACGCAGGTGCGCATTCTGACGGAAAAGGATGAACTGGACGGCGGCGCCGTGCTGCCTGGCTTCCGCGTCGGCATCGCCGCCCTGTTCGCGGCGCTGGTTCAGCCGACTTGAATGGAGGCGACCCATGAGCCGCGAAGATATTCAGACGGCGAATCCGGGCGGCGTCAGCAAGCGGACTACAGCGCGAGAGGGCATTCATGCTGCAGTGAATCTTGATTCCGATGTGCCGACTGATGGAGTTCGGATGCTGCGCCGCCAACAGAACCTGTGAGCGCTCCTCGCTTGTTTCTGCGGCGCGCTCGCGCTTGCACTCACTATTGCTCCATTGGTCGCTCGCGAGCTTCCTCCCCTCATGGGCAATCGTCGATTGGATAAGGCCGTGATCAACGTCGTTTTCATCGGCGGCTGGGTGGGCGGCCTATTGGGGCCCGTAGCCTGCATCCTAGGGGCGGCGGCCGTTGAGCGCCGATTGGACAACCCCTCCCGGGGCGGACTGGCTTGGGCCTTGTCAGGCGCTCTCCTCGGTTTTCTGGCCATTGCGGGGGCTTTGGTTGTCGTGCTGTTCAGCTTGACCTCCTCACTCGGGTGGTAACTTTAGTGCCGAGATGTTCGCATGTTCAACAGAATGTACGCTGCCCCACTCCTTGTTTTCTCCTGGCTTTTCTTGCCGGGCCTGGCATCCGCCGCCGACCTCAAGATCCTCCCGGGCGACATCAGGTTGACCGGCCCGCACTCCGCGCAGCGGCTGCTGGTCGCGGCTGAGGAAGGTGGCACCGTTGTCGGCGACCACACCGCCCAGGCCCAGTTCACCTCGGCCAACCCCGCCGTGGCCCTGGTGGACGGCGGCATCGTGCGGCCAGTCGGCGACGGCGAAACCACGATCACGGCCATCGTGGACGGCCAACAGGCGACGGCGAAGGTGAAGGTCGTCCGCTCGAAGGAGCCGATCGACTGGAGCTTCCGCAATCACGTCATTCCGATGATGACGAAGGTCGGCTGCAACTCCGGCGCCTGTCACGGCGCCCTGGCCGGCAAGGGCGGCCTGAAGCTGTCGCTGCGCGGCTACGATCCCGAAGCCGACTACTTCGTCCTGACCCGCCAGGCGCTCGGCCGGCGCGTCAACCGCATCGAGCCGAACAAGAGCCTCGTCCTGCTCAAGCCGACCCTGGCCGTGCCGCACGGCGGCGGCCAAAAGCTGGAGGTCGGCTCTCCCGATTATCATCTTCTCGCCGACTGGATCGCCGCCGGCGCCCCCGGCCCGCGACCGACGACCGCGGCCATTCAGCGGCTCGAAGTACTGCCGTCCGCCGCCGTGCTGAAGCCGAAGGACACGCTGCAAGTGCTGGTGCGGGCCTGGTACTCCGACGGCCATTCCGAGGACGTGACCCGCTGGGCCAAGTTCAACAGCAGCGAGGACCTCGTCGCCGCCGTGGACGCCGACGGCAAGGCGACCGTGGCCGGCTACGGCGAGGCCGCCATCACCGTCTGGTACTCCAACCTCGTCGCCGCCAACCGCATCGCCTCGCCGCTGCCCAACGCCGTCGATCCCAAGGTGTTCGCGTCCGCCCCGCGCAATAACTTCATCGACGATCTGGTTCTCAAGAAACTCGCCAATCTCCACATTCCGCCGTCGCCGCCGTGCGACGACGCCGAGTTCATCCGCCGGGCCTACCTCGACGCGGCCGGAATCCTGCCGACGCCGGAGGAAGTCAAGAAGTTCCTCGCCGACCCGGCGCCGGACAGGCGCGCGAAGCTGATCGACGCCTTGCTGGAGCGGCCGGAGTACGTCGATTACTGGGCGTACAAATGGTCGGACCTGCTGCTCATCAGCACGCGGCGACTGCCGCAGCCGGCCGTGTGGGCGTTCTACGAGTACGTGCGCCGCGAGCGTGGCCGACAACAAGCCGTGGGACCGCTTCGCCCGCGATGTCCTCACCGCCAGCGGCAGCACGCTCGACGACGGGGCCGCCAACTACTTCGTCCTGCACAAGGACGTCAGCGACCTGACCGAAGCGACGGCCGTCACGTTCCTGGGCATGTCGATCACCTGCTGCCGCTGCCACAACCATCCGCTGGAGAAGTGGACGCAGGACCAATACTGGAGCATGGCCAACCTCTTTTCGCGCGTCGGCCTGAAGAACGGCGACCGTCCCGGCGAGGTGTTCGTGCAATCGCTGCCGGACGGCGACGTGCTGCACCTGCGCCGCGGCGTCGCCATGCCGCCGACGCCGCTGGACGGCAAGCCGCTGCCGCTCGATCAGCCGATCGACCGCCGCCAGTACTTCGCCGACTGGCTGACGGCGCCGGACAACCCGTACTTCGCCAAGGCGCTGGTCAACCGCGTCTGGCGCAACTTCATGGGCCGCGGCCTGGTCGAGGCCGGAGGACGACCTGCGCCAGACCAATCCGCCGACCAACCCGGAGCTGCTCGACGCCCTGGCGAAAGACTTCATCGCTCACAAATACGATGTCAAACATCTGATCCGTCCCATCATGAACTCGGCGGCCTATCAGCGGTCGTCGAAGGCGGTCGCCGGGCAACGAAGCGGACGATCGGTTCTATTCGCACTACCTCGATCCGCCGGCTGCCGGCCGAGGTGATCCTCGACGCCTATTCGCAGGTGACGGGCGTGCCGACGCCGTTCACGAAGCTGGACTCGGCCGCCGGCGACTCGACGACGGACTACAACGGCTACCCGCTGGGCACGCGGGCCACTGCAGCTGCCCGACTCGCTGGTGGCGTCGCGGTTTCTCGACGCGTTCGGCCGGCCGGAGCGCGTAGCGGTCTGCTCCTGCGAACGGCAGCAGGATTCCAGCGTCGGCCAGGCGCTGCACGTCAACAACGGCCAGACGCTCAACGACAAGCTGCGCGACCCGAAGGGCCGCGTCGGCGGCGTGGCTGAAGGAGAAGGTCGTCGGACGACGAGGCGGTGCGTCGGCTGTTCCTGCTGGCGCTGAGCCGCGAGCCGACACCGGCCGAGGCGAAGAAGTTCCACGACCTGCTGGCGGAGTCGGCGGCCGACGGCAAGACGACGCGGGCCGAGGCGCTGGAGGATCTGTTCTGGGCGGTGCTGGCGTCGAAGGAGTTTGTGTTCAATCATTGATGAAAGCTCAACGGACCTCCTTTTCAAGGTTCGTCCGAGCCGCTCACTCCGCTCCGCTGCGTGCGCGGCTCGGTTTGGTCCTCTCGCCTTGAAGCCGTTCGGGTCGTATCGAGCTTGCCGCCTTTCGGCGTTCCGCCGGCGCCCACTTCATCTCATCACGGTACGTCGATTGCTCACTCATCGATGCGTCCGGGGAGTCCGCCAGGCGCGGGCGGCAACCCCGGCGTCACTGAACGAAAGGGGAAGAGCTGGTATGGAAGAGGTCATCCGTTCGTTGGGGGCCGAGTGCCCCCGGCGCATCATGGGCGAACTGCACGCCTGCGGCCGGTTCGAACACGGCACGTCGAGTCGCTATCCCGGTAAAATCCTTTGCGTGGACCGCGGCGCTGCCAAGCCCGCGGGCTGGGCGCCCACGGAAGCGCAGCTCCGCGCAAAGGGCAGGCGCGGCGCGATGGAAGCCGTCTCCGCGGTCGCCTCCTGACCTTCGCTCAAGTCGCCCGATTCCCCATCTCGATAGATACCGGAGGTATCGCTCTGGATCGCACCGGATGAACCGCCGGGAAGGGGAAGCCACATGACGTTCAGGATCTGGGGGCGGAAGCTGGCTGGGTGGATGCTCCTGGCCGCGTGCCTCGTCGCACTGACCGCGACCGGGGCCGCGGCGCGCGACGATCCGGAGACGCCGCCGGCTCCGCCCCTTTCGCTGGACCGGCTGGCAGGGATGAGCTGGCCAGAGCTAGAGTGCTTGTACCGAGCGTCCAACGCCGGGGCCGTTCCGGCGGGGTTCGCGGCGGGCAAGGCCATCTACTGCCCTTGCGGCCGGTTCACAACCGTGCGGTCGAAGGTGAGCGGCGTCCTCTGGCGCGGCAAGGTTTTCGATGAATCGGGTTGCGGCCTGGTGAATCAGTGGTGCGGCTTCCGGGCGATCAAGGCCCGCGTCTCCTACGGCCCGAGTCGGCTCGACGGCAAGACTTCCCTCATCATGGATTACGGGGAGACTTCCTGGATTTGGGCCGACGTGCGCGACGAGATGCGTGAGGTCGCCCCCGGCCTGTACCTGGGCCGGATGTATCATTGCAAATCCGGACGGGCGGAGTTCCAAATCTTCTTCGCGCTTCAGGAAACCAGGTGTTTCGCCCCAGGCGATTGACCTCCGTCCCGATTCTGCGCCAGGCGGCGGGTGTTATGATGAAGGGAACGCCCGCCGCGAGGGACGACCGATGAGCCAATCCCGGAAGAAGCCCGCCGACCTCTTCGGCCCAGCCCGCGCCGCGCACCTGCGCCAGGCCCAGCCGCTGGCGGCGCGGATGCGGCCGCGCGACCTCGACGAGTTTGTCGGCCAGGAACATTTCCTCGGGCCGGGCAAGCTGCTCCGCCGGCTGCTGCTGGCCGACCGCCTCGGCTCGCTCCTTTTCTACGGGCCGCCCGGCAGCGGCAAAACGGCCCTCGCCCACGTCATCGCCCATCACACCAAGGCCCAGTTCGTCCCGCTCAATGCGACGGCCTCCGGGACCAAGGAGGTGCGCCAGGCTCTCGAAGAGGCCCGCCGGGAGCTGGAAGATTCAGGCCGTCGCACCATCCTTTTTGTGGACGAAATCCATCGCTTCAACCGCAGTCAGCAGGACGTGCTGCTGCCGGACGTGGAGGAGGGGCGCGTCGTGCTGATCGGGGCCACGACTCAGAACCCGTTTTTCGCGGTCAATTCGCCGCTGATAAGTCGCAGTCAAATCTTCCTTTTCGAGCCGCTCGGCCGGGAGGCGATCAAGGCCCTGCTCCGGCGGGCGCTGGCGGACACGGAACGGGGACTGGGTTCAGTCCCGGTCCACATCACGGACGACGCCCTCGACTTCCTGGCCGAGGCCAGCGACGGCGACGCCCGGCGGGCGCTGAGCGCCCTGGAGGTCGGCGTCCTGTCGGCGGAGCGGACGCCCGTGGAGTTCACGCGCGAGGTCGCGCAGGAGTCGATCCAGCGCAAGGCGCTCGACTACGACGCGACCGGCGACGCCCATTACGACGTGGCCAGCGCCTTCATCAAGAGCATGCGCGGCAGCGACCCGGATGCGGCGCTTTACTGGCTGGCGCGGATGCTGGAGTCGGGCGAGGATCCGCGCTTCATCGCCCGGCGCATGGTGATCCTGGCGTCGGAGGACGTGGGCAATGCCGATCCGCAAGCGCTGATTCTGGCGGCGGCGGCGCTTCAGGCGGTGGAGTTCGTCGGGATGCCGGAGTGCCAGCTGCCGCTGGCGCAGGCGGTGACGTACCTGGCGACGGCGCCGAAGTCGAACGCCGCCACGCTGGCGATCGGCAAGGCCCGCGAGGACGTGCGCTCCGGCCGCACGCTGGCCGTGCCGAAACACCTGCGCGACAGCCACTACCGCGGGGCCGAACAACTCGGCCACGGCGAAGGCTACGAGTACAGCCACGACCACCCCGGCGGATGGGTGGACCAGGCGTATCTTCCCGAGGGGCGGCGCTACTACGAGCCGACCGACCGCGGCTTCGAGGCGGAGATTCGGAAGCGGATGGAGGCGCTGCGGGGGAAGCAGCCGCCCGTTTAGCGGCGACCCGAAGGGGAGCGCGTCGCCCCCGCGCTCCCCTTCGGGTCGCCGCTAAACGGCGGAAGGATCTACGCCGCCCCGGACCCCGCGTATAGTGGCGTTGCCCCGGAGCGAAGACATGAGCACGAACGGGACGCCGCACATTCTGGTCTGCGCGGAGCCGATGGAGGCGCTGCAAGAGCTGCGTCGCGTCCTGCGCAGGGCGGCCGTCACGTGGAGGCGCACGTCGCCGGGACGACGGAGTCGGTGAATTTCGGTCGCTATCATCTCGTGGTGGTGGACGGCGGCCGCGCCCCGGCGGAGGCGCTGGAGTTGTGCCGCCGCTGCCGCGCCCGCCTGGAAGACGGCTTCACGCCCCTCCTGTACATCACCGACGACCACGCCCCGGCCGCCCGCCTCGCCTGCTACGAGGCCGGCGCCGACGCTTACCTGCTGCGTCCGTTCGCCGCCGAGGAATTGCTCGCCCAGGCCCGCGCCCTTCTTCGCATCAAGGACGTTCACGACCGCTTAAACGAGAAAACGACCGAGATCCACCGCATCAACAAGCGGCTCCAGCAGGCCTACAAACAGATCGATCAGGAGCTGGAGCTGGCCCAACGCATTCAGTCGAGCTTCCTGCCGCAGACGTTGCCGGAGGCACCGGGCAGCCGGTTCGCGGTGCATTACCAGCTGTGCGGCCGGGTCGGCGGCGACTTTTACGATGTCTTTCGTCTCGATGAGAACCACGTCGGCTTCTACGTCGCCGACGCGATGGGCCACGGCGTCCCGGCCAGCCTGCTGACGATCTTCGTCAAGAAGGGCGTGCGGCCAAAGGAAGTCTTCGGCAAGCAGTACCGCTTGGTTCCTCCGGGCGAGGTGCTGGGCCGGCTGAACAAGGAGCTAGTCGATCAGCAGCTGTCCGACACGCCGTTCATCACGATGGCCTACGGCTTGCTGAACCACCGGGAGGGCGTGTTGCGCTTCGCCCGCGCCGGCCATCCGTACCCGCTCCTGGTGCCGCGCGAAGGCCCGTTGCAGCTGTGGCAGCAGGAGGGGCTGCTGTTGGGCGTGGTCGATGCGTCGTTCCCGACGCAGACGCACCGCCTGCGGCCGGGCGACAAGGTGCTGCTCTACAGCGACGGCGTGGACACGGCGGTTTTCGAGGGCCAGGAGCTGGCGCCGAGCCTGACGGCCTGCGCGGAGCGTCACCGCGACCTGCCGGCGCAGGAGTTTCTGCACCGGCTGTCGCGCGACTTGTTCAGCGGCGCGGCGCAGCAGGACGACCTGACGCTCTTGGCCCTGGAGATGTGCGAACAGGAGGCCGAGGCGGCGCCGCCGCCTCCGGCCCGCGTCGTCGGACAGCCCTCATAAACGATGTTTGCCATGTTTGAAATCGAACAGAAATTCGCGCACGCCGACTTCGCCCACCTGGAGGGCCGGCTTGCCGAATGGGGCACGGCACTCGATGAGGCCCACGAGGAAGCCGACCACTACTTCAACGCCCCCGATCGCGACTTCGCCAAAACCGACGAGGCTTTCCGCCTTCGGCGAGTCGGTTCGGAGAATTTCCTCACCTACAAGGGTCCGAAGCAGAAGGCCGACGTGAAGGTGCGCACCGAGCTGGAGATCCCGATCCAGTCCGGCGACGCGGCGGCGGCCGACATGACGCGGCTGTTGACGCACCTCGGCTATCATTTCGTCGCGGTGGTGAAGAAGCGGCGGCGGACGGCGTCCCTGAAGCGCGACGGCTATTCGTTCACGCTTTGCCTGGACGACGTGGAAAGCCTGGGTCATTTCGCGGAGGTGGAGGTGCTGGCGCCGGAGGAGCGCCGGGCGGACGCGGAACGGGCGGTGACGGCGCTGGCGGCGGAGCTGGGGCTGAGCGAGGTGGAACGGCGTTCGTACCTCGGCCTGGTCCTGGCGAAGGCCGCGGAGGCCGCGCCGTGAAACCCGTCGTCGTGTCCACCGAGGGACCGCTGCGCCAGGCGATTGCGGCAGCCCGTCGCGCCGGAAAGAGCATCGGTTTCGTGCCGACGATGGGCGCCCTGCACGCCGGCCACCGCAGCCTTATTGACGCCGCCCGCGCCGCCGACGGTTTCGTGGTGGTTTCGATCTTCGTCAACCCGACACAGTTCGGCCCGAAGGAGGATCTCACACGCTATCCGCGACCGCTGGCGCACGATCTGGAGATGTGCTACGCCGCCGGGGTGGACCTCGTTTTCACGCCGGAGGCCGCGACGATGTACCCGCCCGGCTTTTGCACCTTCGTCGTGGTGAACGACCTCTCCGAAGTGCTGGAGGGCGCGTCGCGTCCGGGGCACTTCCGCGGCGTGGCGACGGTGGTGCTGAAGCTGTTCAACCTCGTCCAGCCCGACCGAACGTATTTCGGACAAAAGGACGCCCAGCAGGTGCGTATCATTCAGCAGATGGTGCGCGACCTGAACGTGCCGGTGGAGGTGGTGGTGCGGCCGACCGTGCGCGAGCCGGACGGCCTGGCGCTCAGCTCGCGCAACCAGTACCTTGATGCGGACCAGCGGCGCGCGGCCGTGGCGCTGAACGAGGCGCTGGCAGCGGCGGAGGCGGCGATCCGGGCCGGCGAGCGCAACCCCATCGTGATCGAACATACGATGGCGCGCCGGATCGCGGAGGCGTCGGGGGCAAAGCTGAACTACGCCGCAGCGGTGGACGCCGACACGCTGCAGCCGGTGACTCCGTTGCGAGGGACGATCCTGCTGGCGCTGGCGGTGCGATTCGGTGCGACGCGGTTGATCGACAATCGCATCGTGGAGTGCTGATACAGAAATCTCACCGCGGAGAACGCAGAGAGCGCAGAGAAAAGAAAGGCAGAAGATCAAAAAATTCCTTTGGGACTCCCTTTTTGTCTTCTCTCTGCGCTCTCTGCGTTCTCTGCGGTGAGATTATTTATCACACGTCCGGTATCTGCCAATCAATCGGCGCCTCTCCCAGCTCCTCCAGCGCCTTGTTGACCGCCGAGAACGGCCGGCTGCCGAAGAACTTCGACGCCGACAGCGGCGACGGGTGCGCCGCCGTCAGGATGGGGTTCCGCTCGGCGTCGATCAGCTTCTTCTTTTTCTGCGCGTACGCGCCCCAGAGCATGAACACGACCGGCGTTTCCTTCGCCGCCAGCGCCCGGATGGCCGCGTCGGTGAACTTCTCCCACCCCTTGTCCTTGTGCGAATTCGGCTCGCCGGCGCGCACCGTCAGCACGGCATTGAGCAGCATCACGCCCTGCTTCGCCCACGGGATCAGGCGGCCATTGTTCGGGACCTTACAGCCGAGGTCGGCCTTCAACTCCTTGAACATGTTCATCAGCGACGGCGGCGGCCGGACGCCGGGCCGCACCGAAAAGCAGAGGCCATGCGCCTGGCCTTCGCCGTGGTAGGGATCCTGGCCGAGCAGCAGCACCTTCGCCTCGTCGTAGGGCGTGTACTTGAACGCGTTGAATACATCGTCCTCCGGCGGGTAGACGGTGTGTTTCCGCCGCTCGGAGGCCACGAACGCTTGCAGCTCTTTGAAGTAGGGTTGGGCGAATTCGTCGGCCAGGACGGCCTGCCAGCTGGGGGGAAGGTGCGGCTTCATGGGTGAATCTCCTCCACGGAGATTGTAGGAGGGGGGCGGGCGGCCGGAACCGGCTTGACAAACTCCCGGCCGGCCTCCACTCTGGCGAAAACGGGATTCCTCTCCGGGGAGCGCTGACTTGGCTACACCTGTCGTCCTGATCGCCGGCGACGGCATCGGCCCGGAATGCACCGAGGCCATGAAGGCCGTGCTGGCCGCGGCCAGGGCCGACGTGGCCTGGGTCGAGGCCGTCGCCGGACTGGCCGCCGTCGAGCGCTTCGGCGACACCCTGCCGCCGGACACTCTCGCCCTCATCCGCCGCTACCGCGTCGCCCTCAAGGGGCCGCTCACCACGCCGGTCGGCAAGGGCTTCCGCTCCATCAATGTCCGCCTCCGCAAGGAGCTGGACCTCTACGCCAGCATCCGGCCGCTGCGCACCCTGCCCGGAGTCAAAACGCCCTACACCGGCGTCGATCTCGTTGTGGTGCGCGAGAACACCGAGGGCCTCTATTCCGGCCTGGAGCACGTCGTCGTCCCCGGCGTCGTCGAGAGCTTGCGCATCGTCACGCGCACCGCGGCCGAGCGCATCGTCCGCTACGCCTTCGAGCTGGCCCGCGGCCTCGGCCGGCGCCACGTCACCTTCTGCCACAAGGCCGACGTGATGCCGATGAGCGACGGCCTCTTTCTGGCGACGGCGCGGGCGGTGGCCGACGACTATTTGTTCATGGATTTCGAGGAGATCCACGTCGATACGTTGTGTCTGCGCTTGGCCCTCGACCCGACTCCGTTCCAGGTGCTGGTGATGGAGAACCTGTTCGGCGACGTGCTGAGCGACCTGTGCGCCGGCCTGACCGGCGGCCTCGGCCTGGCGCCGGGCGCCAACCTGGGCGGGCGCTATGCTCTGTTCGAGGCGGTCCACGGCAGCGCCCCGGACATCGCCGGCAAGGGCGTCGCCAACCCGATCGGCCTGATCCGCTCCGCGGTGATGATGCTGCACCATATCGGCCAGCGCCGCGTCGGCGAACGGATCGAGGAAGCGGTCCTCCGCACGCTGGCTGCCGGCAAGGGATTGACCCGCGACCTCGGCGGCGACGGCACGACCGCGTCGATCACCCAGGAGCTGATTGCGAACTTGCCCTAGGAAAACCAAGAGACGGTCCCTCATGAATCCCTTCCGCCGCTTCGCCCTCCTCGCCGCCGTCCTGTTCGTGCCGGCCCTGCCGTCGTGGGCCGAGCCGGTCAAGCCGGCCGACCCCAGCCAGCCGGACGAGTCGCGCTACGAGATCAAGAAGGACCACGACCCCAACGGCATCGGCAAGTTCTACATGGGCCGTGAGATCGCCCAGGTCATGGGCCATGAGGCGGCCGGCTGGCTGGATCGGCCGGAGCGCGAAAAAGAGGAACAGCCGACGAAACTGATCGAGGTGCCTGAAGCTCCAGCCGGGCGACGTCGTGGCCGACGTCGGCGCCGGCAGCGGCTACCTCAGCTTCCGTCTGGCCGAGGCCGTCGGCCCCAAGGGCAAGGTCCTCGCCGAAGACATCCAGCCGGAAATGCTCGACATCATCCACAAGAAGATGAAGGACAGGAAGGTCGAGAACATCGAAACGGTATTAGGAACCATTACCGACCCGAAATTGCCGAAAGAAGGCGTCGATCTGATTGTCATGGTGGACGTCTACCACGAGTTCGATCATCCCTACGAGATGACCGATGCGATGGTCCACGCGCTCAAGCCGGGCGGCCGGCTGGTGTTCGTCGAGTACCGGCTGGAGGACCCCGACGTGCCGATCAAATTAGTTCACAAGATGAGCGAAAAACAGGTAGTGAAGGAGATGGGGATCTTCCCGCTCCGCCACGTCAAGACGATCGACGTGTTGCCGTGGCAACATATCATCATCTTTGAGAAGAAGGCGGACAAGGAGCCGGGCAAGTGACGCCGGCCGGCCCGGTTTGGTAGGATCGGGGATGGAGTCTGCCCGTGGAATCGAGAAGGCCGTTCGAGCGAGTGGGGCCGCCATGCCGGAAGTCACCCAATGCCCGCAATGCCAGCGCAAGCTGAACGTACAGGAGGCCCAGCTGGGCCAGACCGTCCAGTGCCCCGTGTGCGGCACGTTCTTCACCGCCGCCGTCCTCACCACCCAGCGCGCCCCGACGCCGACGCCGCGCGACGAACCGCCGCTGCCCCGCTATGACCCACCGCCTCCGCGGCCGCGCTACCCCGACGATTACGGCCGCCGCCGGCGCTACGGCGGCTACCTCGATCCCTACGCGGAACCGATGCCCCATCGCGGCGGCGTCATTCTCGCCCTCGGTCTGACGGGTTTTCTCCTGTCCTGCATCCCGTTGGTCGGCTGGATCATGGGCGGCATCGCCATGTCGATGGCCAGCACGGACCTGCCGCGCATCGACCGCGGCGCCATGGACCGTGAGGGCCGAGGCATGACCGTCGCCGGCCAGGTGTGCGGCATCATCGCCGTCGTCATCAACTCCCTCGAGGCCTTCTTCCTTTGCGCCGGGCGCAAGGCCTGTTTCGGTGAAAACGGTTCGACGCAGAGCGTCACGCCAGGATGTCCGTCACGACCGTCCCCGACACGTCGGTCAGGCGGAACTGACGGCCCTGGTAGAAATAGGTCAGCTTCTCGTGGTCGATGCCGAGCAGCCGCAGGATCGTGGCGTGCAGGTCGTGGACGTGGACCGGCTTGTCCACGGCGTTGTAGCCGAACTCGTCGGTGGCGCCGTAGGTGATCCCGCCCTTGACGCCGCCGCCCGCCAGCCACATCGAAAAGCCCTTGATGTGGTGGTCGCGGCCGTTGCCCTGCGCCATGGGCGTCCGGCCGAACTCGCCGCCCCAGATCAGCAGCGTGTCCTTGAGCATGTCGCGCCGTTTGAGGTCCTTGATCAGCGCCGTGGCGGCCTGATCGACCTCCTTCGCCACCACCGCGATGTCTTTCTTGATGCCGCCGTGGTGGTCCCAATCACGGTGGTACAGCTGGATGAAGCGCACGCCGCGCTCGGCCAGCCGCCGGGCCAGCAGGCAGTTGGCCGCGAATGAGCCGTCGCCGCCCTTCGTGCCGTACAGGTCGAAGGTCTCTTTCGTCTCCTTCGACAGGTCCATGAGCGCCGGCACGCTCGTCTGCATCTTGAACGCCATCTCGTACTGCGTGATGCGCGTGGCGATCTCCGGGTCGTCGATGGCGTCGTTCTCCAGGCGGTTGAGCGCCTCGGTCGCATCGACGATGTCGCGCTGGCGGCCGGCGTCAACGCCGGCCGGGTTGCCGGCGTACAGCACCGGGTCGCCCTTGGAGCGGAACTCGACGCCCTGGAACTTGCTCGGCAGAAAGCCGCTGTGCCACATGCGCTGGGCGATCGGCTGTTTCTGCCCGGACGCCCCCGTCGAGGTGAGGACGACGAAGCCGGGCAGGTCCTCGCACTCGCTGCCGAGTCCGTACCACATCCACGAACCCATGCTCGGCCGGCCGGAGATCGTCGTGCCGGTGTTCATGAAGGTGTGGGCCGGGTCGTGGTTGATCGCCTCGGTGTGCAGCGAGCGGAGGATGCACAGGTCGTCGGCGACTTCCATGAGGCGCGGGAAGATGGACGAGATTTCCTGCCCGTTTTGACCGCATTTCTGGAACGGGTGCTGCGGGGCGAAGCAGGTGAGCTTGGCGCCCTGGAGCTGGGCGATCGGTTGGCCCTTGGTGATCGACTCCGGCATCGGCTGGCCGTTCATCTCGGCCAGCTTCGGCTTGTAGTCGAAGGTTTCCAGGTGCGACGGGCCGCCGGCCATGTAGAGGTAAATGACGCGCTTGACCTTCGGCGGGAAGTGGCGCGGGTTGACGACGCCCAGGTAGCGTCCGGGCTTCGGCGGTTCGTCGGCGAAGAGGCGGGGGTTGAGCAGCGACGCCAGGGCGACGCCGCCGACGCCGGCCGCGGCGCGGCCGAGGAAGGCGCGGCGGGTTTGCCTCAAGACGTATCGTTGATGGGGAGTCATGGTGTTGGTTCCTGACTTACCAGCCCCGAGCGCGAGCGAGGAGGTTGACCGAACCCCCTCGCTCGCGCTCGGGGCTGGTGACGTTTAATTCCGCGTGATCGTCTCGTCCAGGTTCAGGATGACGCGCGCCACCGAAGTCCAAGCCGCCAGCTCGGCCGCGTCCAGGTCCTTCGGCACGGCATACTGGCCGGCGCTCACCAGCTTCAAGGCGGCGTCCTTGTCGGCGGCGTATTCGGCCTTGTGCTTCCGATAAAGCGCCGTCAGAAGGTCGCGCTCCGCCGGCTTCACGTCGCGGGAAAGGGCGCGATGGTACGCCCAATTCAGCCGTTCCTGCGGCGTCGTCCCGCCCTCGCGGACGATGTGTTCGGCGAAGACGCGGGCGGCCTCGACGTAGGTGGGATCGTCGAGCAGCACCAGCGCTTGCAGCGGCGTGCTGGACCGCGTCCGCTCGGCGGTGCATTCCTCCCGCGTCGGCGCGTCGAAGGCGGCCAGGCTCGGCTGGAGGAACGTCCGGCACCAGTAGGTGTACAGGCCGCGACGGTACTGGTTGTCGCCCTTGTCGTTGGCCCACTCGCGCACCGGGAAATTGAGATACGACCAGTAGCCGGCCGGCTGGTACGGCTTGACGCTCGGGCCGCCGATTTTCGGAGAAAGCAGGCCGCTGATGGCGAGGGCGTTGTCGCGCACCGCCTCGGCGTCGAGGCGGAAGCGCTCCTGCCGGGCCAGCCAGACGTTGCCCGGATCGCGCGCACGCAGCTCCTTCCCGGCGATGGACGACTGCCGGTACGTATTCGATGTCACGATCAGCTTGACCATGTGCTTCACGTCCCAGCCGCTGTCCATGAACTCCACGGCCAGCCAGTCGAGCAGCTCCGGGTGAGTCGGCTGCTGGCCCTGCGTGCCGAAATCGCCGGCCGAGCGGACGATGCCCTGGCCGAACAGCCGCAGCCACAGCCGGTTGACGAAGACCCGCGCGGTCAGCGGGTTGTCGCGGGAGGCGATCCACTGCGCCAGGTCGAGGCGCGTCGGCCGGCGGTCCTTCACGTCCAGCGTCGCCAGGAGCGCGGGAACGGCCGGCTGCTCGATTTCGCCGCTGTCGTTCTGCCAGTCGCCGCGCGGCAGGAGGCGAACCGTCCGCGGCGCGACCGCCATGGTAATGAGCGTCGTCGGGATTGCAGCGGTCAGCTGCTTCTTTTCCTCTTCGAGCTTGGCGACCGCGGCGCGGGCGGCACTGAGCTGCGGAGCGACGGTGCGGAAGTACGCGGAAATGGCCTGCTTCTGCTGCGGCGTGCGTTTGTCCGCATCGACGGCCAGCGCCGCCGTCACGTCGGCCGGCGCCCCCTTGGGCGGCGCGGCGTGGGCCGTCTTCTCCCATTCCGCCAGGGCCGCGTCCAGCTCCGGCGTCTGCTCGTTGAGCGGCGCTTTGGCCGCTGCGATCTGCTCATCCAGCTTGCGCAGCGCCTCGGTCTGCTCCTTCGACGGGAACGGCGTCTGCTCCTGCCGGCCGACGGCGGCCTCCTTCACGTCCGCGAAGAACGCCTCGAAGCTGTAGAAGTCCTTGTTCGTAAACGGATCGAATTTGTGGCTATGGCACTCGGCGCAGCCCATCGTCGAGGCCAGCCAGACCACCGAGGTGTTGCGCACGCGGTCGGCGGCGTACTTGGCCGTGTACTCCTTCGCCTGGGCGCCGCCTTCCTCGGTGGTCTGCAAGAGTTTGTTGTAGCCCGACGCGATCCGCTGCCGGTCGGTCGCGTTCGGCAGCAGGTCGCCGGCCAGCTGCTCGATGGTGAAGCGATCGAACGGCTCATCCGCGTTGAAGGCGTCGATGACGTAATCGCGGTACATCCACACGTCGCGGTGGTTGTCGCTGTGGTAGCCGGCGGTGTCCGCATAGCGCACCAAATCGAGCCAGTACGTCGCCATCTGTTCGCCGTAGTGCGGTGAGGCGAGGAGACGATCCACCGCCTTCTCGTAGGCGTCGGGACCAGCGTCCTTGGCGAAGGCGTCTACTTCTTCCGGCGTGGGCGGCAGGCCGGTCAGGTCGAAGCTGAGGCGGCGCAGGAGCGTGACGCGATCCGCCTCCGGCGCCGGCTGATACCCCTCGCGCTCCTGGGCGGCGGCGACGAAAGCGTCGATAGGATTACGCACCCAGGTTTGATTCTTGACATTCGGCACGACCGGCCGTACCGGCGGGACGTAGGCCCAGTGTCTCTCGAATTTCGCCCCTTGATCCACCCAGCGGCGGAGCGTATCGATCTGTTCCGGCGACAGCGGCCCGGTCTTGGCGTTGCGCGGCGGCATGACGTGGTCGGGGTCGTCGCCGTGGATACGCTTGACCAGCTCGCTGCCCGCCGCGTCGCCGGGCTTGACAATCTTTTTGAGGGCGTCGGTCTTGATGTCGAGACGGAGTTCGGCGCGGCGCTTGTTGCCATCGGGGCCGTGGCAGGCGTAGCACTTGGCGGCGAAGATCGGCCGCACGTCATGATCGAAGTTGACCGGCTTGGGAGCGTCCGCCGCCGCCAGGACCGGGGCGGTCAGGAGGCAAAGGGAGAACGAGAGGAAGGCCGTCGGAAGGGTTCTTGGCATGGGTGACGTTCTCTACAGGCGGTATGGGCCGCGGCGGATCGGCGGGAGGGCGCGGGCGTCGGGGGGACCATTTCCTTGAGAGTAGCGGGCGAAACGGCCGACCGCAACGGAATTTCTCGATTCTTCGCCGCAGGGGAGGGCAGACCGTAATTCCGGCGTGGGAACTCATGGGGCGCCATGCTTTGCGCCCCCGGAGACCTGGGAGGAACTCGGGAGCATGGCGCTCGAGAAGGTGGCATCGAGAATGGATGAACCGGGTCAGGAACGGGCGGTACGGTCGCGGAAGATCTCACAATCGGGCAGCGCCTTTTTGAGATCGGCGACGGCCGCATCGGACAGCTTGGTGTAGTGGAGGCTCAGACGCTTTAACCCTTTTAGCGTCGCCAGTTCCTTCAGGCCCACGTCCGTCAGCCCATCACAGCCGTCGAGGTCCAGTTCCTGGAGGTTCTTCAGCGCGGCCAAGTCCTTCAGGCCCACGTCCGTCACCTGTGTATCTGCGAGGTTCAGCGTCTGGAGCCCTGTCAGCGCGACCAACTCCTTCAGCCCCGCGTCCGTCGTTTTGGTGAAGGTGAGGTCCAGCTTGTGCAGCCTCTGAAGTGCAACTACCCCTTTCAGGCCCGCGTCCGTAACCGCCGAGTCGTGGGCGAGGCTCAATGTCTGCAGTTCTTTCAGGTCGGCCAAGTCCTTCAGCCCCGCGCCCGTTACGTGACCGCCGTTCAGGTCCAGCGTTTGCAGTTCTTTCAGGTCGGCCAAGTTCTTCAGCCCCGCGTCCGTGATTCCCGTATGGTCGAGGCTTAGACCCTGGAGTCCTTTCAGGTCCACCAAGTTCTTCAGGCCCGCGTCCGTCACTTCGGTGTAGCCGAGACTCAATTTTTGCAGCCCCTTGATGGATGTCAGCACCTTTAGGCCCGCGTCCGTCATCTTCGTCCCAGAGAGGTCCAGCACTTTCAACTCTTGCAGAGCGGCCAACTCCTTTATCCCCGCGTCCGTCAGCTCCTCACAGCTGCCGAGTTGCAACTCCTTCAGGTTCTTCAGCCCGGTCAACTCCTTCAGGCCCGCGTCCGTCACTCCCTTGCAAAAGGAAAGGTCCAGCTTCTGCAGCCCGTTGAAGTTGGCCAGTTCCTTCAGGTCTGTGTCTGTCACCTTCGTGAAAGAGAAGTCCACGGCGGTGACGGGATGTGCAGGATCTTGGTCGTCGCGAGTGACCCTGCCGCCCGACTTCTTCACAGCTTCGACGGCCTTGTCCTCCGCTGCGGAGGTCTGGGGGTTCGGCGCCGCCGGGTGGTCGGCGGATGGACTGGGACTGTTCGGGCCACAGGCCGTGAGGGTCAGCAGCAGCAGACCGGTGAGCAGGGGAAGCGGCTTCGGCATGATCGGTGTTCCTGTGAACATACGCTACTGCGGCGAGGGCGAGGACGCCGCCCCTCGCTTCATACGGCACGGCCAACCACTGACCGTCTGGACTGACTTTGGCGGCGCAGTGGTGGGATGCTACCAGCCATGGCCTACCTCGGCCACACAAACCCGATGGCCTTCGTCGATCAGGTCGCGGGGAGTGAGGTCGCCGAGAGTCCGGCCCTGGCGACGGCTGTAGACCTTGAACTCATCAATCACCTGGGCCGCATCGGGCCGTTCTCCAGCGCCGCCGGCGACCCCTCCGCGCTTGAGCATCAATCGCTCGATCTCCGCCTCGGCTTCCAGCAACTCTCGGTCCCTCTCGACATAGGCGATGGCCTCACGGATCGCCTCGACGGGAAGGTGGTAATCGGCCGCCGCCGCCGCCTCGTCCATCTGGTTCGCCTTCATCGACCCGACGAGCTGCCGGGCCGTCATATTTCGCCCTTTGACGTAGAGCTGCTTGCGCCAGGGATGCCGGCGGCGGATCAGGTGCTGCCACGGTTCGACGGTGGTTTCTCGCCTTTCCCTGCGGTCGATGATCTCCTCCAGACGGCGGAGACGGCTCTCGATCGTATCGAGGCGATCGGGCGCATTGGTGTTCTGGTTGGTCACGTCCCCGCTCCGGCGTGGATGATGCTCCCCTGGGCGATTGTACGCGGCCTATCATGATCCACCATAACGAATCCCCGCTTCGGTCGCCTCCATCTTCTGGACGGCCGAGGGCGCCTTGCTTACGTTGACAGCGATCCGACGCCAAACCCGTCCGTCCCACGGACGGCTAACCTTCGTGGAATGGGAGGAGTGATGAAGCACATTCTCATGGCAATCTTCGTGGCGGCGTGCGCGGCGCCAGTTTGGCGCAGACCGAGGCGGACCTGCAAGGGGCGAACCCTCCGGCCAACGGTCTGTGGCTCGACTCGCTCGACCTGTCGAAGGTGCAGCAGGATTGGGGCGAGGCGCATGCCGGCCACTCGGTGGACGACCGCCCCATCACGCTGCACGGCGACGTCTACCGGCACGGCGTCGGCACCCACGCGACCAGCGATCTGCTTATCGACCTGAAGGGAGCGGCCGTGCGATTCCTGGCGGTCGTCGGCGTCGATGACGAGGCAAGAGGCAAGGCTCCGTCCGCTTCCACGTGCTGGTGGACGGCAAGCCGGCCGCGGATACGGCGGTCCTTCACGGCGGCGATGCGCCGAAGCTGCTCTCCGTCGATCTCACCGGCGCCAAGCAACTCGGCCTCGCGGTGGACGACGCCGACGACGGCATCACCAACGACCACGCCGACTGGGCCGGGGCCGTGCTGATCCTGAACCCGGACGCCAAGGACAAGCCGGAGACGCGTCGGGCGCCGAAGGAGCCGGCGCCGGACATCGCCGGGCCTCGCCGGGCCGAAGCCGGCCATCCACTACCCGCGCATCGTCGGCGCCACGCCGGGCCGGCCGTTCCTGTTCCTCATCCCGGCCACCGGCGACGGGCCGCTCACCTTCGCCGCCGAGAACCTGCCGGCCGGCGTGACGCTCGACGAAAAGACCGGCATCCTGTCGGGGTCGCTTCAAGTCGGCCGGCAAAACGGCCGTGAAGATCACCGTGAAGGGCCAGGCCGGCAGCGCGACGGCGACGCTCACGATCGTCGGCGGCGAACATCAGCTCGCCCTGACGCCGCCGATGGGCTGGAACTCGTGGAACGTCTGGGGCGGCCAGGTGGACGCCGACAAGATCCGCGCCGCGGCCGACGCGATGGTCAAGAGCGGCCTCGCCTCCCACGGCTTCCAGTACGTCAACATCGACGACACCTGGGAGGGCAAGCGCGACGCCGACGGCGTCCTCCACGGCAACGACAAGTTCAAGGACATGAAGGCCCTGGCCGACTACGTCCACGCCAAGGGACTGAAGCTCGGCGTCTATTCCTCGCCCGGTCCCAAGACCTGCGCCGGCTACGAGGGCAGCGAGGGCCACGAGGAGCAGGACGCCAAAACCTACGGCCAGTGGGGCGTCGATTACCTCAAATACGACTGGTGTTCTTGCCAGAGCAAGGACCTGCGGGCGCCGTACGCGCTGATGCGCGGCGCCCTGGACAAGTCCGGCCGCGACATCGTCTACAGCCTGTGCCAGTACGGCATGGGCGACGTGTGGACGTGGGGCCAGGAAGTGGGCGGCAACTGCTGGCGCACCACGGGCGACATCAACGACAGCTGGAATAGCATGTCCGGCATCGGCTTCAACCAGAACGGCCACGAGAAGTTCGCCGGCCCCGGCCACTGGAACGACCCCGACATGCTGGTGGTGGGCGAGGTCGGCTGGGGCCGGCCGCACCCGACGAAGCTGACGCCGAACGAGCAGGTGACGCACATCACGCTCTGGTCGCTGCTGTCGGCGCCGCTGCTTGATCGGCTGCGACATGACGCGGCTCGACCCGTTCACGACGGCGCTGCTGGGAAACGACGAGGTGCTGGCGGTGGACCAGGACGCGCTGGGCAAGCCGGCCGGCCGCAAGGCGAAGGACGGGATGCTGGAGGTGTGGGCGCGGCCGCTGTCCGACGGCACGATGGCGGTGGGCCTGTTCAACCGCGGCGGCGCTGCGGCGGAAGTGACGGTGCGCTGGGCCGACGTCGGAGTGCAGGGCGAACAGCCGGTGCGCGACCTGTGGCGGCAGAAGGACCTTGGGAGCTTCACCGACTCCTTCAAGGCGTCGGTTCCGCGACACGGGGCGGTGCTGGTCAAGATCGGCAAGCCGTCGCAGGAGTGAGTGATCCGGCGAGCGGCGGGGTTTATCACCGCCGAGATTTAGTCTCCCCATAGTCGCCGAAGAGGAGGCAATCGAGTTCGGCGGCGGTGCGGCGGAGGGCGGCGACGCAGTCGTCGGCCGTTTCGCCGCGCGAAGAACGTGAGAATGGGCCGACCGGCCTTGATGTGCGTTCCCGGATGGGGAATGTCGGCGAAGGCTGGCGGCGCCGCAAGAGGCGGCGGCGAGCGGAGGACGGCGTTCCAGGGGCCGTCGGCCGGGAACGTGAGGGCGTCCCGCGCGAAGAGAACGGCCTTGCCGATGCAGGCCGTCGGGGTTTCGGCCGGGGGCGCCGGCCGGGACGCGGCCGGGACGAAGGCGGCGCGGTGCCAGGCCAGGGCGGAGAATTCGCCTCCGTATTCGAGGATTTCGACGGAGGCGGTGTAGCGCGGGTTGACTTCGACCGGCCAAAAGGCGCCGTCACGGACGACGCCGTCCACGCCGAAGAGGCCGCGAAGGCGGCAGCGTCGGGCGAGGGCGGCGCCGAGCGTTTCGAGATCGCGGCGGCGGTTAGGGTCCGGCCGGAGGGGTCCGACGCTGCCGCAGTAGCGGAACGGGGCGGCGTGGAGCCAGTCGAGGCCGACGAGCTGGCGAGAGACGCCAAGGAGGACGGCCCGCTTGCCGTCGCCGCAGAAGAGGGCGGCTTGCGATTCGCCTTCGACGAATTCCTGGACGTGGACGAGTAGGGAGGGCCGGTCGTCGGCGCTGGTCCAGAAGTGAATGGGAGGGCCGAGGCCCCAGGTCGGCTTGACGAGCCATCGGCCGGCGGGCGGCCTTGGGAAGAACCCGTGGACGGCGGGGGCGGGGAGTTTGGCCGCGCGGACGGCGGCGCGGACGACGGCGGGGTTGCGTGCGAGGAGAAGCACGGAGCAGTCGTTGCCCCAGAGGGGGCGTCGGCGGGCGAGCCGTTCGACGAGCCAGGGCCGATTCTCGAGGCCGCCGGTGTACATCCAGGGACCGGGGAGATCGGCGCCGATCCAGTCGAGGAAGCCTTCGGGGAAGGCGGAGGGGAGGCGCATGGCCGGGCAGTGGGCCTGGAGGTCGGCGTCGGCGAAGCGGTCGGCGCACCAGGGACGAAGGCCGGCCCGGAGGGCGGAGAAGGCGGCGGCGCGGGTGCTGGCGCCGAACAGGAGGAGGTTGTCGGCGTTCGGCAACATATCGTCTCCCGGTCGGATCGTTTTTCCATTCCAGGGGCCGCGGCGCGGAAGGCGCTCCGGGCCGAGCGCCCTTGACGGTGTTGGGACGGCCTCCTATGGTGGGGGTCAGAGGGCGCTTAGCTCAGTTGGCTAGAGCACCAGCTCGACACGCTGGGGGTCACAGGTTCAAGTCCTGTCAGCGCCCATTTCAGAAGGCCAGGAGTGACAAGCACTTACGTCACTCCTGGCCTTTCACATTTCCCCGCCTTCCACTTCAGTTGCTACAACCACGTGGCTGCTCCCCCGCGTTCGTGTCCGGCTGTTGGTCCCGTCGTCAGTCAGGGGTGGCGTGCCGCCGATCAGGCCGCGGACCTGCTTCGCCGTCATCCGCCCACACTTCCTCCTTTGGAGGGAGGCCGCGAGCTTCCTCACCCTGTCCCACTCGCCCTTGAGCAGCAGCTCGGCGTGGTCCTCTGCGGCCCGGAGCTCGTCCAGCACGGCCCGGGGGTCGGGTTCCAGCCGGAGATACCCCCGCGGGCATCGCATCGAGACTCGCCGGCCGTCGCCGTCCGCAAGGGCCTCGGCTTTCTTGACTGCGTCCCAGCAGTCGGAGCCCGGGTCGGGGGTCGTCCCACCCTGCGGCGACGAGGTCGCTCAGGCGGCGGGGCCTGGCGACGCTTTCTCCCCGAGCTGGCCCTTCAGCAGACGGACGAGGGTTTGCTCTTGTTCGGTCGCCCACTCGCCGCCGAACGCCTCGCGATCGTAGTCAAGGCCCTCGGCCAGCATTCCGGCCACGTCGAGAATAAGCCCCTGTCTGAGCCGCTCCGGGTCACCGCCGTGGCGCGGAGCCGTCCAGCGATACGGCTCGAAGTCCACGAGGCCCAACCCATCGTCGCCTACGCTCACAGCGCTGAAGCGCCTCCTGAGCGATATACCTACCACGACGTGACCGGCGTGGACGCAGGCGTCCCAAGGCCGGAGAGGGTTTCCCGTCGTCATGAATAGCCCCCGGCAATGCCGTTGCGTTCGTCGCGCGGGGGCCGCGGCCGGCGCGTACGCAGCATCTTCTCGATGGCCTCCGCTGAGAACCGCACGCGCCGCGTCGGCGTGTACACCACGCCCATGTCTATGCCCCGCGCTCGCCAGCTGTCTATCGTCCGCGTCGTGACGCACAACATGGCCGCCGCCTCGCGCTTGGTCAGTATATCGGTCAGGCCCTTGTTCACCACCACCCACCCTTCATTCCCTCAGAAATCCACAATTACGAATTGAATCATATTCCACTCTCCTAAAATCTTTCATGCTCACCGCCGTGTCACGTCGGCGATTCTGGCGTGACGCTATCGAGTGAAATTGGCCTTGCGCCCCGCCCCTCGGATGTGGTAGATTCAGTATAGAGCCGAGTACGTCTAATCCGCTCACGTCCGCCCGCCTAAATTCCAACCGAAGGAGACCCCCTTGAATCGCCCGTCCTCTACTGCCGCGCCGCCTCTGGCCGCGGTGAACATCTTCGACCCTCGGCGTCTTTTCACCGTTTCGGAGGTCATCGAGAGAACCCAGTTTTCACGATCCGTTTTGTACGAAGAAATGCGCGAAGGCCGCTTGTCGTTTATCAAGCGGGGCGAGTCGCGTCGCCTGCTTGGCGTCGACCTGAACGCATTCGTCAGCCGCTATTACCACTCTTGTAATAGCTGATGCCGGGAGTGCTTCTCCCGCACCTCACGTCCACATTCACACTGTTTCCCCACCACCCCACGCCGCCGCCCTGCAAGCTCCCGCCGCGGCGGTGCCACGTCCGTCACCAACAAGAGTACATATGAACGAATCTTCCAATGACGATTTGCAGGACCAGTTCGTCGAAGCCTGGGTCGCGACGCTCACGACTTTCGTCCGCGCCGCCGAGAATTTAACCAGCCGCGAACAGCGGCGCAGGGCGAAGCCGCGGGAGTACGAGGCGTTGCTCGAAGCGGCCATCGACTTCACCAAATGCGAGAGGCATTATCTTCAGTTGGGCTGCAAAGTTCCCGAAACGCCCAGCGACCCGGACTACGCCGGCCTGCTCACCTTGATCGACAACGCAAGGGAACTCGCCGGGGCCATGCCGCCCGACGCCACGAAGCAAGTGGAAACGCTTTTCAAGCGTCATTTAGTGTCCCTGGTAAGCACTTTGCGCAAGAGGGAACTACAGCGATGAACGACGAGGATCACTACAGCGAACTGCGAGCCGGCGTTGCCCGACTCGCCGCGGGCGCTGCTGAGCTGGAAACCCTGGTCCGCCGGGACGCCGAGCTTGAGCAGGACCCTGCGACTACCTGGCGAAGGTGCGTTGTCGAACTGGAGGTCACGACTCGTACACACCTGAACGAACCCGCGATGCCAGGGACGGCCGGGCCGACGCACTCCGCCTTGCGGGCCGCGGTTGAGCGGCTGCGTGAGGTAGAGGCCGCGGCGGCGGAGCGCGGCTGGACGCTGTCCGCCATGAGCGGCGGCACCGCCGAGCTGGTGAACGCGGCTCGACGGCTCGACGCCGCCCGATTTACGTGGTGTAATTTTGTCTACGATGCTCGCCGTTGCCTCGGCATTCGGGCGTCTTGAACTTCTTTTCTCCGCTCACCCCTATACTGGGGCTACTCAGGACGACTTGGGGCGGCGAAGTCGTGTGTACGACGGGCCGCAACAAGGCGGGTCCTTCAGAATCTGTTCCAGAAGTCCCGAAATTGCTTAGTTTTTGCGGGTTTCCCACGGCGAAACCAGGCTTCTGGAACAGATTCTCAATGAAAGGGAGTCTGTATGATGGTCCAGTGTTTGCCCGCATCTGAACGCTACGTCGATGGTATCGGGTTCCTTTGCACCGAATTGGGCCGGTCGCGCAAGACCGTTCTCCGGTGGGCGAGGGAGGGGACCATTCCTCCTCCCGACGTTATCCTTAATAGACAGACTCGTCGACACCGTTTGCAAACGCTGCTGGATTTCCTCGCGGCTCGGCCGTAAACCCCCGCGAACCACGCCGTATGAACGACAAGACCACCGGCACAAGCCGGTGGTCCAGTCTGATTCCCTCGTTCCCTAACCTGCGTCGTGCGCTCCGCAAAAGCGTCCGCCGCCCAACCCCAAGGAGACTATAGTCTCCCCGTAGGAGTTTCATGTATCCTCATTCTAGCAATGGCACGGCTGCCCGTACAGCCCTTTCGACGCCGCGGCGGACAAATCTTTTCCGTCCCGCGACGATTTCTACCCTAACGAATCCCCGTACCTCCGCAAGGTCTTATGGGCTTTGCAGAAGGGCCTTCGCGAAAAGTCGACGGGTTGGAAGACCTGCTGCACCAGCTCCACGCACGGCGAAAACGGCGAAGATAGAAGCCCGTCCTTGGACGTTAGCATTGGTGAGGACGGGAGAATTCTCCTCAAGTGCCGCGTGAGCTGTAAGATCGAAGACGTTTGCTCAGGGGCCGGATTGTCGCAGAAGGACCTCTTCTGCCCGCCGGGCCAGACGCCGGCCGAGCCTCTCGCGTTGGCGCCGTCGGGCGACCGGGAAACTTCGGCCGATGACGTGGACCTCCGCGATCAGGTGTACCGTGCCCTTTTGAAGAACTTGGTGCTATCTCCCGATGATAAGCGCGATCTGGAGACCAATCGCAGCTTGTCTTCGGCGTACATCGACCAGAGCGGATACCGGAGCCTGGGCATGCTCGAAATCTGCAAGTGGCCACCAGCCCTGCACGAGCAGTTTGAGGATGATCTTTACTGCGTCCCGGGCTTCGTGCGGGGGAAGCAAGGCCTCCCCTGGTTGCACAATAATAAGATGCTCGTCGGCGTCGTCATCCCTATCCGCAGCCCGTCCGGTAAGATCGTTGGCTTGAAGACGCGGCGCCGCGGCGCGGTCGTCCCCAAGTACTGTGCGTTCAGCTCACCCGAGGCGCCGTGCGGTGACCTCATTCACTTCCCCCTGAAGGTGGAAGGGCTCGACGAGGCGGTCGTGGGGGTGTGTGAGGGCGAGTTCGCCGCGGATTATTTGACCTCTTCGACCAAAGTGTGGACCGTCTCGTCCGGCGGTGCCGGAATCCCTTGCTGGTGGGAGGCTTTATGGCGTTCGGTTCGGACATAAACAACCCCGACACGGATCGTTGTCACCTGACGGCGCACGGCCGAGAGGCGCTGAAGCATCTAAGCCGTGACCCGCTCAACCCGGACGGCTACTTGGAACACCTGCGCTAGCGTTCCAGGCCGTCCGCAGTGGCATTTTCATACATTGAAGAGGCGTTAAAGACCTACGGGGCGAATTGCTGGAAGGCAACCGCGGCTATGGTGGGCGCCGCGTCTGAGCGGCTGGTCTTGGACGTGCGCGACGCCATTGTGAACAAGATGGTGTTGCTCAGCCAGACGCCGACACCGGCACTGACCGACTGGAAAATCAAGACGATTCTAGGGGCAATCAGCGGCGAGCTAACGCCGCGCAAGGACCATGCCGAACAAGCTGGCGGAAGCATTCTCCGCTAACTGGCCAGTCATGACGCATGCAATCCGCGTTGTCCGTAACGACGCCGGCCATCCCACCGACACGGATCCTGTATCGCCGGACACGGTTCATGCGTCTATGCTCATGTTTCCGGAGCTGGCGGCCACAGCGACGAACCTGATTGATTGGGTCGGCGCGTCTTACGTCTGACCACCGCACAGGCGACGGCAGCAACGCAATCTTAGGACACTACCCGTTTTCGACTGCTGAAACCAGAACAGGGCGTGACTCCCCGGTTCGCCCTGCGTCACGTCATGCCGAGCAACTGAGGCACCTTGTCGCGCAGCAGTTCGATCTCGCGGTGCGACTCGCCCAGGTACGCCAGCAGCCGAAGGTCGTCTCGGCTGACCGTGCCGCCGCTGAACAGCCACGCCCGCACCCGGAACAGTTTATAGAGCTTCACCAATTTGCGGTCGCTGATAAAGATTTTATGCTCGCGCACCAGCACCTTGACCAGGCGCTGGAACTCGTCGAAAACCTCGGCGGGAAAGAAGACCTGACGGTCGTTCTGCTCTTCGCCGCGGCCAATCCGGCGGCGGGCGAAGGCGTGCGTCAGGTAGCGGTTCGCTTTCAGCACGTCGTCGAGCGAGCAGTGGCCTTCCATCCACGGCTTTTGGTTCAGCGTCCTGTACACTTCCGACTGCAACCCGACGTCGATCAGCTCGGTGAAGCGCTGCTCCTGCACCGACCGACTCTCCGCCTTGAGACAAAAGCGGTCTTTCAGAGCCGCCAACTCGGATTGCTCCGGAACCTCGTTGGCGGCGGCGAACAGGATGCGGAGGCGCACCGGCTGCGGCACACCGTCCTGGTAGAACTTGCGCTCGTTGATGATCGTGAGGAGGATATTGAGGATCGCTGAATTGGATTTGAAGATCTCGTCGAGGAAGGCGAGGCGCGCGGTGGGCAGCTTGCCCTGTTCGCGGCGGATGTAGCGGCCCTCGCGGAGCTGGCTGATGTCGATCGGCCCGATGATCTCCGACGGCTCCGTGAAGCGCGTCAGCATGTATTCAAAGTAGTCGTCCTCGGACAGTCCGAGGGCGTCCTTGAATTTGAGCACGAGGTCGGACTTGGCCGTGCCCGGCGGCCCGACGAGCAGGAGCGGTTCCTGGGCGACGGCCGCAACGAGCATGAGGTCGATCAGCTCCTGCTTCTCGACGAAGAAGCGGCCGAGCGACTTGCGGAAACGGTTGAGCCGGCCGCGTAGATCCTCGGCCTCGGTCTGGAGGTCTTCCAAGGTCCAGTCTTCGCGGACGGCGTCGGGTGCGGACATGGTTGAGGTGTTCCTCATGATGTTCAAGTTTAGCCGCGACCCGGAGGGGAGCGCGTCTTCCAACGCGCTCCCCTCCGGGTCGCGGCTAAACGGGATCGTTTACACGCTCCCCGCGGCCGCGCGGTATTCCGCATGGATGCGCCGGCGAACCAGGAATTCGTCGTCGTCCAGCCAGCGGCGGGCGTTGGCGCCGAGCGCGAAGTCGTCGCCGGCGACGGCCAGCACGATTCCCTCGATCACCTTGAGCTGCGCCTGCGAATACCACTTGTGCGTCACGAAGGCGTCTCGGATCGGCTCCAGACGATCGAATAACTCTTCCAATCGCTTTTGAGCGGTTTCGAGCCGCGTCTGACCCAGCGCCGTGACATAGGCGCAGGCCAGGGCGGTTCGCTTGGTCGGCCAGAACGTCGCATCGTTCCCCAACAGCAGCTGCCGCGCCGCCTGGAGGATCGGCTCGGCCTCCCGCTCGCGGCCGAAGTACAGCCATCCCGCCGCCACTTGAAGCAGCGAGCAAAGGCCGGCGTCGTCTCGCTCCTTCACAAAGTCGTTCGCGGCGCGTCCTCCGAGTATCAGTTCCGCCGTTTGGCCGAGCAGTTGGTCCACCCCGTCGCGTAGGCCGAGCTTGCGCAGACCGCGGAAGCACTGCGCCCGCCAAGGCCACGAACTCGCGCAATCCCGGCCCCGCATGCAGCGCCCGCAGCAGCGCCCGAAAGCGATCCACAAGCGGCCCCACATGCTCCCCGCAGTCGAAATGGGCCGTCACGAACAAGGCCCGCGCGACGAGGGGAGCGAGGTGTTCGCAGAGATCATGGGGGTCCGCCGGCCCAATCAGGGCGTCGAAAGTGGGCGCCGTTCGTTCGAGCAGCTCCCGAGCGAACAGCTCGCCGGCCCGCGGCGCCTCGTCGAGGGCCGTTCGCAAGACGGCCGTGCGCACCCGATCGCCCGCCGTCCCCTTCGGCGCCGTCCGCAGCAAGCCGCGGACGCGCTCGGCCAGCTCCTCTCGATCCGCAATGCGCGAGAGGTCGGCCCGCGCCGCCATTTCCGGCGATCCGTGCCAGAAAAGATACGCCTCAACGTGCTGGTGCGGCTCCAGGACACGGGACGCCTGGCGCATCGCATCGACCACGTAGCCCAGGCCCACCTCGTTGGGCGGACGGCTCTTGCGCAGGTGCTCCAGATACTCTATCTGATCGGGGGGAAGCGGGCCGCCGTGCGCCGCGGCGTCAAGAACCTGATGAATGCGATACTCAAAGCCCTTGAACAGGAGCATGTGAGCGTCGTCCTCATCGGCCAGCACGGCCTTGGCTCGGCGCACCAGTCCCAGGGCCGCGTCGCGCTCCCCCAGACGGGCCAGGCCGAAGGCGAAAAGAAGGTCGCTGTACTCCCGCGTTTTCGGCGCGCTGCCCTGTGCGGTCAGCTCCATCCCCTGACGGCCGATCCAGTCGTGCGCCGCTCGGCCATTCGCCGCAACCACGAACCGACGCCGCGGAACTGCTGGCCGTTCGCCTGGCCGCCGAAGCGCAGGAAGGCGGGCAGGTCCTGCTCCGGCCGCAATCCATTCTGATACAGCCGCTCCAGGAGGCGGTCGCGCGCCGCGCCAGCGCCAGCACGTCGCCGCCCGACAGCCACACCAGATGCGCCCACGCCAGCCACATCGCCCGCACGGGCAGATGGCTTTCATGCGCCTCCAGGAAGCGCTGCACTTCATGGAGGCGGTCGTGGATCGCTTGAGGCGGCGATTCGCGTTGGGCCGACCAGACGAGGTAGGCGGCGAGCGCGCGCAGGTCCGCCGTGGAGGGCTCCGATCGGGCCAGCACGCGGCCGAGTTCCTCGGCGTTGATCTCACGGTCCTTGCCGGTCGCCGTCGAGAGGCGGGAGGCCCAGGAGCGGTTGCGCGAACCGACCTCGGACCGGCACGTCCGCCGCTTCGATGCAGAACCAGCGCCACGCCGCCGCCTCGGATACAGCTTCCTCGTTCCACAAGGAGTTGAGCCAGCAGAGGCCGGCCTCCTCCGACTCGCCGAGAGCGGCGTTCACCGCCGCCAGTTGCGGCCAAAGCGCCTGCCGCTCCGGTACGTCCAGCCCGCCTTCCCGCGACAGGAAACGCCCCTCCAATTCCTCCCGCCGCCGCTGCCATTCGCTCGGCTCCCCTTTTTCGACCGTGAAAGTCTCTTCTTCCGGCTCTTCCTCCCGGCGGCGCGACTTGTCCACGTACTCGATCTGCGGGCCGGTCGGCGTCTCAGGGCCATCGTTTGCGTCGCCGCGTTTTTTCTTGCCGCGCTTCGGTTCCGGTTTGGAAGGCGGCTTCGTCGGTCTGGCCGCCTGGTCCTCGTCGCAAATAAATGCCTCGAAATCGAACTGCGCCGCCTGCACCCACGCCTGGAGCGGCTCCTTCTCGTGATCGAGGACGTAATCGATCCAGTCGATCAGCGGCCGGAACGCCTCCTCCGGCAGCGTCTCCGGCCGGAAGCCCATCGTGGGCGACTCGCTCCGCGAGTCGCCGGCCAATCGCGGAGCGATTGGCCCACCATCAGCGGCCGGGGCCAGCCAAACCACCTGGGCCGGGTCGTCGGCCAGCAGCCGGCGCACCATGTCGCGACGCAGCGGCGGATGCAGCGCCTTGCCCGGCGGGACGAACAGATTCGGTAATTTCAGATACGCTTTATACGCCTCCGCCCTCAGCACTAGCTCCGGCGGCGGAAGTCGGGAGGGGCGCGTGCGCAGGACGATGACCTGTCGGCTGTCCTTCTTGCCGACTGCGAAGGCGAGGCGGTGGAGCATCTGGTCGTCGCTGTTCTGGACGAAGCGGTTCAACTCTTCGACGGGGTCGTCGCGCAGCACCCACAATTCCGCCCCGTCGGCCGCTCCACTCGCCGTCAGCTTGAGGGCGGCCCGCACCTTGCCCGGAAGTCCGCCCTCGTTCCAGTCGGTCGGGGCGTCGGGCAGCGCAAACTCCATCACCTCGTACACATCGCGGAACGATGCCTCGTCCAGTAGCGTCCACTGCCGCGGCTGGGCGACCAGCAGCAGCTTGCCCGGCGGCGGCTTGAGGTGGTCGGCCAGCGGGTGGACCCAGCCGACCTCGATCCAGACGCGCGGGCGCGTTCACGGTAGGCGCGGGGAGCGGCCTGGCCGTTGCGGTCGATGGCGCGGAGCAGCGAGTAGTACGGCGGCCCGGCGACGCGCAGCAGGCCGCGGCCGTCGCCGTCGCCGGTCTTGCTCTCCAGCCAGCGGAACTGCTGTCGGTCGTTGCCGAGGCGCAGGATCTCGACCACCAGTCGGCCGAGGTCGTCCTGGCCGGCCGTCTCGAAGAGGATCGGCGTCTGTTCCAGGTGGTCGAGCGGGTCGGGGTCGCGTTGCAGCGGCAGGATCTCCGGCCAGCAGCGGACGGGGACGGTGAGGGCGGCGTCGCTGGTCTTGCAGAGCTGGACGCCGAGGCGGCGCAGATCGTTCTGGATGGCGCGCGGCAGCGGCGCGGCCGACTCGACCCAGACCTGATTCTGGTCATCGAAACCGACCGTGGCCGCGGATTGGCTGACTGCCGACGGAATGGCCCCGGAGGTCAGGGCCAGGCGAAGCGTATCCAGGTTGGGGAACTTCAGGATCATGGGTCCCGCGTCACGGCCTGGTTAGCACCCGGTAAAGCATGGCCTCGCCTGAGCGGCGCTGATAGACGTCCATCAGCCGCAGCGCCCGCCAAGGCCCGTCCGCCAAGCTGTCAGCCCGCCAAGGGTCGTTGGCGGGTTGATGTTGTTTCCCGGATTGGACTTACGCGCCGCCCGCCAACCCGCCAAGGGAGTTCGCGCCCGCCCAACGCCGGCGGTCGGGACACAAGCTTGAAGCGCAAGCGAAGGATGAAACGGAATCCTTCGCTTGCGCTTCAAGCTTGTGTCAGGGTGCGCGCGTGGCGTCGGATCGCAGGGGTATTGTAACCGAAAGCATCCGCCGGTCGGGATGTCAGTTCAAGGGATGTTCAAGATGCTGCAACTCTGCTCGTAGCTCTCTTCCAACTCCACGGATGCGGAAGCCTGCCTCATTTTAACACCGGCGGCAGCCTCGGAACGACGCCGGCGCGGAGGAACGATTGCTTGACTGGACCAGGGCGCCCTTGTACCGTGAACTGTCAGACGGCGGCGTCTTTACCATTCTCAGGCAAGCCGATCCTGAGCGGCAGGAGCGAGCCGGAACATGAGAGCGCGCCCCAACTGCGTGTCCCTTGCAGGGCTGGACCCCTCCGGGAAAGGCACACGCGAGTTTTGGGTCGAAAAAGACCTCATTCAGTTCTTTTACAAGAAAGGCTGGCTGCACAAGTTCCACGCGCTGCATTCGGTGAAAGAGATCCTGGCGCGTCCCTCCGTGATCTTCCGGGGTCTTGGCCGCGAGGGCCAGGAAGAAGCGCTGTGCTACGCCGGCATCGCGTCGCATTCGTACACGAACCAGGGGCATCAGGTTCCACCGCCGCTCGGACAAACCTTCGTGGTCTTCATTCGGGAAGACGACGTGGTTTTCCGGTGGGATTGGGAGAAAGCGGATAAGAATCTGACCTATCCGCTGAACTACCGAGACAGGTTTGGACCCCAGCTATGGCCGAAAACTTGACGGGCTACATGCGGCAACTCTGTAGACTCTCCAGACTCTGGAGCGTACAATAGGGGCTATGGCTGAGAACCTGGCGGAATACATGCGGCAACTGGAGGCCCAGGAGCCTCCGGCCTTCGTCGTGCCTCAATGGCGTTACGGGCCTCAAGAGGACTCCCTGTTCTTCTACTTCCGCAGCGACGAATCCTACGCCCACCGTCTGAACAGTTTCGTCACCCTGTTCCTGTCCCGTGAGGGCGACGAGTTGGTCGGGTGTCAGATCAAGGGTCTGCGGCGGAAGCTGGAGACGGATGGCAGCTTCTGTCTGTCCGTCAAGAGAGACGACCGGCTGGAACTGGGGCTTTTCTTCCACCTTCTGGCGTATGAAACTGCGGAGCCGAAACCCAGGGAGTACCTGATCGAACTCGGCCAACGGGCGAAGGGAATCCGGGTCGATCCGAAGGAACTGGCTCTTCCTTGCCAGGCCGGGTAGATTTCCGCCGCTTACCCAGCTGCTCAAGGGATGTTCAGGATTTTGCAACTCTCCTCATAGCTCTCTTCCAACTCCAGAGATACGGCGAGGTCGTCGGCGAGCCACAGGGGGACAGTCGGCAACGGCCGCCCCAGTTCCAGAGACTGCACCCACGTCTCCAGCATCCACTCGTCTCCGCGCTTCGTCATGCGACACGCGGCGGTATACAGCGGCGGCGGTTCGGGACTCAGGAGGGGGTCGGACTTGCCGATCAGGTCGAGCAAATCGCCGTACAGGTTCGGGGCGCGCGTCGTCACCACGTCCACGATGACGACGGAGACGCGCTCCCGAAGCAGCCCGGCGCACTTGGCGGCGAACGCGCGGCGATGTTCGGGCCGGTCCTTGTTGGCCGGGCTGACGATCTCGACGGCAGCCACGAGACGGCTATGGCGTTTCTCGTCATAGACCTGAACCTCGTAGACATCCTGGGCGGCCAGGTCGGTGGCGATGGCGAGGGTCGGCTGTGGCGGCGCCCAGGCCGCTGGGACGCCCTCGCCTTCATCTGCGAACATCTCCACGTCGATTTCGTCGCTCTGGCCCCACTGAACGCGCGGTTCGGCGAAGTAGCTGCGGGGCATCTTCCGGCGCAGCTGCGTTACTATCATCATGGGCCAGCCGGCGAGAAGGCTCTCTGGGTGGCGCAGGTCGTTCAGCGGCGGGCGGAAGTGGTCGCGGAGCGGCATGGGTTGATTCTATTGAGGCGGAAGTCCTCTTCATTTTATCAGGGGACCGGGTGCCATGCTTTCGCGGATCGGTTCCACGGCTTTCCCGTTGGAAGGCCACCGCGAAAGCATGATGCCGTTGCGGACTCCCATGCTTTCGCGGTGGTTCTGCCTGGCACCCAGTGCCCGACAGGCCCCGCGAAAGCATGGCACCCGGCGGCATAACAGCGTTCTCCTGCTCGCTCTACCAACCCGATGCAGCCACCCTCTCCTCTGTCCACCGGCATTTGTCGGCGCGGCAGTAGATGGCAGCGTCGAGGATGCATGGCAGCACCCCGCACCTGTCGCAGATCTCCTGGATCTGATCGAGTACGAAACGGTAAAAGGCGCTGTCCGCAAGTACCTTTCCGGACAGTGGCACGTTCAAGCCCAGTTTGTTCATCCAGGCAATGACCCTGCTATCAATCGGGATTTCGTGTCGGGTCAGACCGAGAGACTGTAGGAGGTTGCGGGATTGCTTTGGACCGAAGCCCTTTAGGCTCCTCAGTACGAACTCGGCTGTTGCGCGCTCCGTCTCGATGTCCGGATTTTGGCAGAGGCGCTCAAGCGCCTGCCTCGTTTCTTGCCAGCAGGATTCGTCAGCAAGCCTCCCCCAATTCGCAGCGACCTCGCTGGCGATTTTCTTCCCACGCCAGCGAATCGGCCGATGGGCCGTTCTTAGCGCGTCATCGGCGAACGCATGGATGTCCTCTGCTTTGACGCAGGCTTCGTAGGCCAACGGGAAGGGCCGCGTTGCGAGGAAATCGGTGATGGCAGCATTCGGGCCAGACTTTTGCTGCGTGGTCATTAGGCAGGTGACGACCTGCTTCCAGAAGGACGCCCGGTCTGGCGTGGGTGCTTCTCCCTGGACGTTTCGTTGCTGCCGGCATTTGACGAATGCGCAGTTCTTGTGTTTTTCAACAAGTACGCGGACTTCTTCCGTGTCGCTAGGTTCAAGTTGCCAGTATAACTTCATGGCGCGTCTCCCTAATCCGCTTTGCATCCATCGGATTCAGGCCACCCAATCGGAGTAGTTGCCCTGAGCCTGCGCCGCCGCTCCCCCTGTGGTCCCGTTTCGACCGGCGCGGCCGGCGCCTTCTCCTCCTCGCGCTCCACGACGATCTGCCCCACCTCCTCCGCCTTCAGCAGCCCGCCGTTGACCAGCTTCTCCACCAGCGCCCGGTGCATCTGCTCATGCTCGTGCGGCAGCGCATCCTCGTCGGAGCGCAGGGCGATGACGATGTTCTTCTTGCCCGTCGCCGGGTCGGGGATCAGGCGGATGGTCATTTCAGCCATGAATCGTGTCCCCAATCGTGGGTGCATCAGCCGCGGCCTTCCTGCCGGCCAGGACGGCGGTCATCGTCTGGAGCGTCTTCGCCTCGATCACGCGCTGCTCGATCAGCATGTCGCGCAGCGTCTCGACCAGCTCCCGGTTCTCCTTCAGGATCGTCCGCCGCCCGCCGGCAGCCTTCGTCCAGGATCTCGCGGATGCGGCGGTCGGCCATCTCCAGCGCGGCCGGCGACATCTGGTCGCGCGTCCAGCGGCCGTCCGGGTCCATCGCCGGGAAGCTGGCCGTGCCGACCTCCGTCGCCGCCCATGCCGTACAGCTCCACCATGTGCCGGGCGATCTGCGTCGCCTGCTGCAGGTCCTGCGTGCAGCCCCACGACATGTCGTCGAAGAACAGCCGCTCCGCCTCCCGGCCGCCGAACGCCACGCAGATTCGCGCCGTCATCTGATTGCGCGTCCACACCTCGCCGTTGGCCGGGTCCTGGTGGCGGACGTAGCTGGCGCCGCCCATCAGGTCGTCGTTCAGCGCGATCCGCTTGATCGCCTCGGCGTGCGGGCAGAGCAGGGCGCAGACGGCGTGGCCGGCCTCGTGCGTGGCGATCACCTGCTCCTCGTGGGCCGTCAGCTTTTTGCGATCCACCCACTCCGACAACGCCTTTTCCACGTCCTCCGGCCGCGTCTCGTCGCTGCGGCCCTCGCGCAGCCGCTTGCGGGCGATCGCCCGGCACAGGGCGTTGAGGTGGTCGCCGCTGAACAGCGTCCCGGCCGCCGCGCCCGGCACGATGTGGTCGGTGCGATCGACCGCGTGCTCCAGCGTCTCCGGCGTCATCTTCAGGCCCATTTTCTGATCGTAGATCCGGATGATCTCGCGGCGGGCGTCCGCGTCCGGATACGGGATGTGCAGGTGGAACTCGAACCGGCCGGGCCGCAGCAGGGCCGGGTCGAGGATGCTCACGAAGTTCGTCGTGCCGACCACGAAGACCATTTCCTCGCGGTGGAAGCCGTCCATCTCGGTCAGC
This sequence comes from uncultured Planctomycetaceae bacterium, assembly GCA_963771935.1. Classification (GTDB taxonomy): domain Bacteria; phylum Planctomycetota; class Planctomycetia; order Gemmatales; family Gemmataceae; genus UBA4732. Next base: position 2,436,758 of record CAVYVK010000011.1, read on the forward strand.
AGCTGGTTGACCATCGAATGCTCGACGCCGCTGCCGGTGTAGGTGCCGCGGGCCGAGGCGAACGAGTCCAGCTCGTCGAACACGATGATCGACGGCGCCGACTGCCGGGCCTGGTGGAAGATCTGCCGAAGATTCTCCTCCGATTCGCCGACCCACTTGCTCTTCAATTCCGGCCCGGACACGACGGTGACGGCGGCGCCGATCTCCGTGGCGATGGCCTTGGCGAACAGCGTCTTGCCGGTGCCGGGCGGCCCCCAGAAGATCATGCCCTTGGGGATCAGCTCCTCCATCGCCCGGATCTGTTCCTCGCTCGGTCAGCTGCTCCTTGCGGGCCAGCACGTCGAGGATGTCGGAGCGCAGCCGTTCCTTGACCTTGGCGTAGCCGCCGATGTCGCTGGTCGAGGCTGACGGTCGGCACTTCCAGCGTGCCGCCGAGCGTGGCCTGGCGGAGCTGGCGGTAGGCCCGGCGCGGGGTCGGCGGGGTAGTCCTCGCCCTCCAGCGTGGACAGCAGCCGGCGCAGCCGCACGGCGTTGACGCCGGAGACGTACTTGTAGAGCGACCACGGGTTGAACTCGCGGCCGAACTTGCGGCTCTCCTTGCGCGTGATGAGATGGCGCAGCCGGTTGCGGGCGATGCCGAGCAGGCTGATGCGGTGCGGGAACAGGTTCTCGATCACCTTCGGCAGCGGGAACGACGGGTCCTTGAATCCGAGCCAAACCAGCTCCGGGTTCTCGTAAAGCAGCGGGATGACCTCGCGCGCCTCGGCGGTCAGGCCGCCCTGGCTGGTGGTGAGCAGATCGAGGTGCGGCAGCACGACGACGCGGCGTTCGACGGCCCCGCGCACGGCCTCGCGGAGCTGGGCGATCATCGTGCCGATCATGCCGATCGGCATGGCGGCCTGGCTGCGGCTCCTCCTGGCGCGGCCGGCCGTCGAGGTAGAGGCAGCGCAGGTTGACGGCCTTGCAGCCGGTTGCGGACGTTGAGATACAGGAACGGGGCGAGGTCCTTGTCGCACTCGATGAGCGTGGGCAGGCCGCGCTGCAGCTTGGAGGCGGTCTCGGCCAGCTCGGCGGCGTAGGCGGCCTCGACGGCGGCCTCGGCCGTCAGCTCCTGCGGCAAATCGCTTTCCTTAATCAACACGGACATGGCTGCTCCCAACAAAGATTCACCACAAAGACACAAAGAACACAAAGAAGACAAGAATTGGCTTCCGCGGCGTGGCTTCGAACTATTGTTTTCGTCTTCTTTGTGTTCTTTGTGTCTTTGTGGTGAATCTTCTTACACCTCCACCACGATCGTGAGCGAGCCGGCCTGCGGGTCTTCGGTGATCTCCTTGATCTGGCCGAGCTGCGCCGCCTTGCGTTTCAGCGCCTCGGCCGTCACGCGGTTGACGGCCTGGTCCAGTTCCTGACGCAGGCCGCCGAGCTGCGCCTCCAGCCGGTCCGTCACCTTCGTTTGCAGGCCGGTTTCCTTGTCGGCCGCCTTTTTCTGCAGGTCGCGCTGCAATTCCTCGCGCAGCGACTCCCGCACGCGCTCGGCGTGCCGGCCGGCCTCGTCGTAGCGATCGGCCGTCCTGCGTCGCCCTCCAGCTTCAAGTCCTCCTCGGCCTCCGCCAGCACCGTCACCGTGCCCTGGCCGGATCGACCGTCACCGAAACGCCCTCGCCCCGGCGGACCAGCGTGCCGTCGCCCTCGCGCCGGAAGCCGCGACGCTCCAGCTCGTCGGACAGCAGGCCGGCCATCTGTTCGGGAGGAAGCACCTCCAGCATCTCCAGGTTCGTGCTGACGCGGTCCTCCGCGCGGATCACCTTGTTGACGCACTCACGCACACTGATGCGATAGGATCGGCTCATGGTCGGCCTCGCTTGGTCTTCGGATTCGTCGTTCACGCCTGGCGCATCGGGTCGAGCTGCCGCACGATCGCCGCGGCGCGGTCGTGCAGGGCGTCGCCGTCGTACCGCTCCCAGTCCGCCTTCCACAACTGGGAGGCCTGATAGCCTTCATCGAAATAGCCGACCGATCGCGCCCGCCGCTCCCACGACTGCAACCGCGGCATCTGCCGCAACAGGGCCAGGGCGCTTTGATAGGTCGCGGCCCGGTCGGCCAGGCGCGGCCCGGCGCTCGTCAGGCCGCCCACCCACATGCCGGCGTCCGCGTGTTCGCCGAGAAGTTGGTGGGCCGCCCGCAGCAGGAAACGGGCAAGGTCGAGCCGGCCGGCCTGCTCCACCGCGTCGAGGAAGGCCGTCAGCACGCGCTCCTGCGACCGGCCGAGGTCGCGCATCCGCTGCCATTCGGCGATGCGACTCTTGCCGCCCTCGACCTCGATCCAGCGCGCGGCCAGTTCGGGCTGCAAGGCCTCCAGCATGGCCGCGCCGACGCCGTTCGTCCAGGGGGCGAAGTTCGGCGCGGCGTCGGCCGGGGCGGCGGTGTAGTCCTCGGGATAGGCCAGCCGGCAGAGGCCGTGCCGTGCGAACGGCTGCCGCCGCCGCAGGTGCGCCGCCCCCAGGCTCTCCGCCGCTTCACGCAAACCCTGGTGGGCGAAATACAGCAGGATGCGGTCGCCGTCGGTCAGCGCCGCCTCGTCCGGACGCCATGGCGGGTCGTCGTCGCCGGGCCGCGCCGCCGTGATCCACACCAGGAACTCCAGCGTGTGCCGCGAGAACGTCAGGCCCAGCTCGGCCGGCGGCGTCCGCTGCCACAGCCGGCCCTCGACGATGCGGCCGCCGCGCAGGAGACGCTCGACGCGCCAGCCGCCGCGCCGCGCCAGCAGGGACGTGCAGCCCTTGGCCAGGGCGTCCTTCACCAGTCGCACGGCCGGCCGGCCGAGACAGGGCGGCGGCGACTGCCGATCCTCCACCAGGGCCAGAGCGGTCTCGGCCGGCTCCCGTCCCAGGAAGGAGTACAGCAGCCGTAACAGGTTCGCCTCGAATCGCGTAACCGTCTGCATGGGTCGGGTGGCGAGCCTAGGTGGTTCGGGACGCCCCCTTTGATTCTATCGTCTCAGGACGCGCGCAGGAACAAGTTCGTCGGAGCCGCGACCGTAAGAGCTACTGGACAAAACCGTGGGGCAGGTTGCTAACCTGCCCCACGATTCTGTCCGCCAGTCCTAAGGGAGCGGTCATCTCCCCCGCTCCTTTACGGTCGCGACTCCGACAAGTCCCTGTCACGGATGAAGAAAAATCCGCGCGGTCCCTTTGCGGAAATGCGAGAAGTTTCCCGGAAGATGAACCTTACCTGTCGATTTCTCCCATGACGATGTCGATGCTGCCGACGATGGCCGGTACGTCGGCGATGAGGCAGTCGCGGCAGATCTCGTCGGTGACGCTGAGGTTGCAGAAGCTCGACGACCGGGCGCGGACGCGCAGCGGGACCATGCTCTTGCTGGGACCGCCGACGACGTAGAAGCCCATCTGGCCGCGCGGGCACTCCGTCTCGACGTAGGCCTCGCCGGCCGGCAGGTGGCGCGGCAGCTCGACCCGGTGCGACCCCTGCGCCGACGGGTAGCGGTCCAGGGCTTGTTCGCAGAGCTGGATGCTTTCGACCACCTCCAGCATGCGGACTAGAAGCGGTGCCAGCAGTCGCCGATGACCGTTCCGGCGGGCGCTTCCAGCCCCACGGTCGTCGAACGGCGGCGATGACCACGTTGAAGTCGTAAGTCTCGTAGCCGCAGTACGGCTCGATCCGGCGCAGGTCCCAGTCGGGGTCGCCGTTGCGGCGGTCCAGCGAGCCGCGCAGCATCGGGCCGGTGCAGCCGTAGCTGAGGGCCGTCCCCTTCGACAGCAGGCCGATGTTGGCCGTGCGCTGGACGAAAATGTGGTTCGTCGTCAGCAGGGTGTGGTATTCCGCGAATGCGCGGCTTGAGGTAGTTGAGGAACTCGCGGCAGCGCCCGACCCAGCCGTCGGGCAGGTCGTCGTGGGCGCCGCCGACCGTCAGATAGCTGTACGTCAGCCGGGCGCCGCACACCTCCTCGAACAGGTCGAGGATCATCTCGCGCTCGCGGAAGGCGTACAGGAACGGGCTGAAGGTGCCGAGGTCGAGTCCGTAGGCGCCCATGCCGACGAGGTGGCTGGCGATGCGGTTCATCTCCGCGATGATGACGCGGATCACCTGCGCCTTTTCGGGGATCTTCATGCCGCACAGCTTTTCGACGGCGAGGGAGTAGGCCAGGTTCATGTTCATCCCGGCCAGGTAGTCCATGCGGTCGGTGTAGGGAATGAACTGGATGGGCGTGACGTTCTCGCCGATCTTCTCGGCGCAGCGGTGCAGGTAGCCGAGGTGCGGCGTGACCTCGGAGATGACTTCGCCGTCGGTGCGCAGCACCAGCCGCAGCACGCCGTGCGTGCTGGGGTGCTGCGGACCCATGTTGACGAGCATCTCGTCGGTGCGGACGTCGAATTCGACGATCCGTTGGTCGTCGATCTTTTCGGGGGGAGCGGCGGTGGCCATGGTCATCCTTTGTCGTTTGGCGCAACGGTTCCGTTGGCCGGTTCCGTCACCGTATAAACCCGCAGCGAGGAGGCGGCCGCGACGAGCAGGACGCACGGTTCCAGGCCGCCGAAGCTCAACAGTACGCCGTCCTGGTAGCCCTGTTGGTTGACAGTGACCCAACCCCAGCCGAAGGACCGGCCGATCCAGGACGACCACGGGGCAACAGCGTCGGCGCGAACCAGCCCGCTAGGGTCGAACGTTTCGGCTTCCTGACCGCGCACTTCGACCGTATCGTCGTCGGCGTCCACGGTGAAGGTCAGTACGGCCGCCGGGAACTTCAGCGCGAGGAAATCCACACAGCCGTCCTCGACGTGCCGCCACACCTCTGCCAGGCGTTGGTCCTCCTTGATCGCCAGTTCCTGAAAGGCGTCCAGCGACGACCGGCAGTTTACGTCCTTCATGGAAGCACCCCCGGTTCAGTGTTCCTCACCCAGTCGCTTCGCCTGTTTCACAATCTTGATCGCCGTTTCCGCGGATCGGTCGCCCTGGGCGGCGGCTTCCGCCGCTTCGCCGAGCTTGCGATCCGCCCAGTGTCCCGCCTGCCTTACGTTCGATGCGCCGCCGCCTCGCTCCACGATCAGATCGCCGATTTTATCATCCGCGCGGACGGCAAGGTTCCCCAGCTTCTTCCTTGCCGCGCAGCTGAGGTTCATTGCTCACCTCAGCGCCCGCGGATACCGTGGTATTCCAGCGGGAATTCGTAGTCCTTGCGCAACGGATGGCCCTGCCAGTCCTCCGAAAGCAGGATGCGCGTCAGGTCGGGATGGCCGGTGAACCAGACGCCGGACAGGTCGTAGACTTCACGCTCGTGCCAGTCGGCCGTCCGCCACAGCGACGTCACCGACGGGCACCTCCGGCAGCTCGCCCGGCTTGTCGTCCTTCCAGCGCGGCAGGATCAACTTGAGTACGAACCGATGGCGCTGCCGGAAGCTGGAGAGGTGGTAGACGACTTCCAGGTGCGGCTCGAAGCCGGCCTTCGGCGCCTTCTTCGGGTCCGGCTCCAGGTAATCGACGCCGCTGATGCAGTTGAGCATGTCGAACTGCAGGCGCGGGTCGTCCTTCAGGAACCGGCACACGTCCACCAGGTCGGCCGGGGCGACGACGGCGAACGGGTCGATGGCCGTGAGGTTTTTGGACTTAATGCGATCGCCGAACTGCTGTTCCAATACGGCGATGATTTCGGCGGGGGTCACGGATTGCCTCCAAAAAACTCACCGCGGAGAACGCGGAGAACGCAGAGAGAAGACAAAAACAAGTACCGAAGGAGCCAGACGGTTTCCACGCTTCAATTCTTGTTTTCTCTCTGCGTTCTCTGCGTTCTCCGCGGTGAAACTTCTTACGCCTTGGCCGGGGCGGCCAGCTCCTTGGTCTTTTTGGCGAAGGCGTTTTGCTTCTCCGCGGCCTTGACCGGTTCGGGGTCGTCCAGCTCGGGCGGCAAGAGCGTGAAGCCAGTCCGCGACGGGATGGGCATGTCCATCGGCTGGCCGCGCGTCAGATCCTTCATCGCGTGGACCTTGTCCTGGATGCGCATCAGCCCTTCTAGCAGCGCCTCCGGCCGCGGCGGGCAGCCGGGCACGTACACGTCCACCGGCACCACCAGATCGACGCCCTTGACGACATTGTAGCCGTATTTGTAGTACGGGCCGCCGCCGCAGGTGCAGGCGCCCATCGCGATCACGAATTTCGGATCGGGCATCTGGTTGTAGAGGCGGCGGACGCGGCTGGCCATCTTGAAGTTGACGGTGCCGGCCACGATCATCAGGTCGGCCTGGCGCGGCGTGGCCCGGAAGGCGCCGGCGCCGAAGCGGTCGATGTCGAAGCGCGACGCCCCCGTCGCCATCATCTCGATGGCGCAGCAGGCCAGTCCGAAAGTCATCGGCCACATGCTCGACTCGCGGGCCCAGTTGATGGCCTGCTCCAGCGACGTGGCGATGACGCTCTCTTCCCGAAACGCTCCTTCGAGCCAACCCATTCTCTCCGCCTTTCGCCTCACGGGGCCGTGCGATTTGATCTCTCTTTAATGGGCGCTGCCCGACGGGGCCAGTTCCCGCTCGTCCGTCTTCGCCGGGGCCGGGGCCGGCGGCTCCGCGGGTACGGAGGCCGGCGCCGGCGTGATGCTGCGCACCCAGGCCAGGTCGCCGCGGCGCCACAGGTAGGCGAAACCCACCAGCAACACACCGAAGAACACCAGAATGTCGAAAAACGCCATCCAGGCTAGGGTGGAAGCGTCCGCGATCACCTGGCGCGGGGCGTCGGCCGCCAGGGTGTGTCCCGTGTCCACCACGGCGCGGTCGGCGTCGAATTGGCTCATGTCCCCGTTCGCCAGCCGCTCGTAGGCGTCATGAAGCGCCGGCTGCTGCGCCGAGGCGGGAGCGAGGGCCAGCACCTTTCGGCAATAATCCTGGTAAGAGGCGGCGTCGGTCGGCCGGGTCAGGGCGGCCACGTCGTTGGCCCGGCCGAAAACCTCCGCCCACGGGAAGAAAAACGCCACCTCCACGTCGAAGATCACGAACAGCAGCGCCACGACGTAGAAGCGCAGGTCGAACTGGATCCAGGCGCTGCCGATGGTCGGCTCGCCGCACTCGTAGATGGTCTTCTTCTCCGCCCCCGGCCGGTTTGGGCGGATCAATTTGCCCGCGACGAGGTGGACGAGGATGAAGCCGACGCCCACGGCGATGAACAGGAGACAGTAGACGGCCAGGTTCATGCGATGCAATCCTCGCCCCGTTTAGCGGCGACCCGAAGGGGAGCGCGTCGCCGACGCGCTCCCCTTCGGGTCGCCGCTAAACAACCTTCAGCGGCTCCCCATTAGCGTCATCAGCTTCTGCCGGCCCGCGAACCCCGCGTTCAGCTCGTGCCAGTGGCCGACTTCCGGCTCGCCCAGCCGCCAGCACAGGTAGACCTCGCGGCCGTCCATGCGGCAGGGGAAATCGATCAGGCCGGTGAAATAGTCCTTCAGCTCGACGCCGAGCTGCTGCAACTCGCGCTCGTACTCGCGCATCCGGTCCTGGCCGCGCTCCACCTCGCGCTGGGCCTGGAGCAGCTCTTCCTGGTGCGCCTCGCTCAGGCCGCTCCGCTGGCCGGACAGGACGCGGGACAATCGTTCGTGGCGTTCGCGCAGGTCGTGGGCCAACTCGGTCACGTCGCGGACAATGACGCGGACCAGCGGCAAGGTGGCGTTGGCCTGGCGGCGGTGAAGTATTTCTTTCCGGAAGGCGGCTTAGCGGCGGCCATGACAATCCCCTTTCACCGAAACACGGACCACGCGGCGGGCCTCGCGGAATCCGTTCCGGCGGCCGACGCCGGGATCCCTCTGACTACTTCTTGGGAGCCGGGGCAGGGTCGGGCGGCTTGGTCCAGACCGGCTCGGCGGTCTGCTTGGAGGCGGCGACGGCCGTGGGGTTGAGCGTCGCCTGGCCCCAGGCGACCTCCAGCGGCAGCTTGGCGAAGTCCACGATGCAGCCGTCGCGGCTGAAGCAGCTTTGATCGTACGTCGATCCCATAAAGATGCAATCCACCGGGCACGGGTCCACGCACAGGGCGCAGAACATGCACTTGGTGTAGTCGATCTTGAAGCCGTTGACGCGGAAGCCCTTGCCGACGGGGTTCTTGATCTTCTCGATGTAGATGCAATCGACGGGACAGGCGCGGGCGCACTTGTCGCAGCCGATGCAGGTGGTCAGGTCGAAGCGGTGGAAGCCGCGGTAGCGCGGCTTGACCGCGACGGGCAGCTCGGGGTACTCGAAGCGCTCGGTGAACGTCTTGCGGCGGTAGGTTTGGAGGAAGTACCAGAGCGTGATGTACATGCCCTGGGCGACCGTTTTGACGGCCAGCCAGACGTTGCGGAACCAGGCGCGCATGAGTCTCTCGCGGCAAGCGGACGCTGGACGGCGAAGACGACGACATGATTGATTATAGGGAAGCGGGAAGGGGCCGCAAGCGGAAGGGGGTTGGGGCGAGCGGCCGGCGTGAGCCGGCTGATCGACTCGATCAGCCGGCTCACGCCGGCCGCTCGCCCCTTGCACAGATCGAAGGAGACGGCGACCGTCAGGGGTGCGTCGGGGCGCCCCACACCGGCTGGGCGGGCGCACACGGTTGAGCCTGGACTGGATAGTTCGACGCCGGCGCGCAGCACGGCTGCTGCGGCTGGTAGCAGCCGCAACCCTGGGCGCCGTAGGCCGGAGGCGGGTAATAGCGATCGCAAAAGGCACGGCAGCCGGTCAGCGCCAGGGCCGCACCCATCGCCAGGAATCGGAGGATTCGTCCGCTCGTCATCTCTGAACCTCCCCATACGATCCGTGCGAGGCCGTCCGCGCCGGATCGGCCTGATGGGGAGGCGATAACTGCATCGCCGGATCGGGTCAAGGTCAGAACAAAAACCCGAAGCGCGAGCGAGGGAAAGAAATCCCTCGCTCGCGCTTCGGGCTAGGCTTTGTCTGGCAAACCGTCTTCGCCCCGGAGGGGCGGCGGTCCATAGCCAGGGGTGAAACCCCTGGAGAGAAGGTCGGCCCGAACCCTCGATTTAGCCCCGGAGGGGCGGCGGTGGTTTGGCTCACTGCCGCCCCTCCGGGGCTACTGAAACGACCGATGGGCCGGTCGTCGCTCCAGGGGTTTCACCCCTGGCTATTCACCGCCGCCCCTCCGGGGCGGAAATCCAATGGCCGGACAAAGGCCAGTATTGAGGATGTCTATTATCGCTTATTTCTCCCGGCTGACCAGCGTGATCGTCCGCGGCAGGTTGTCGCGCACGTCCACCTTTTCATGAAAGACCGGCCGGCCGCCGTCGTCCTGGACATAGACCAGCCAGCCGCCGGACGCCAGCGTCGTCTGGAAGCGGCCGTCGCCGTCGGCCGTCACCGACTGCTGGGCGCCCTGCCGGTCGGCGCTGACGAACAGCAGCCGCGCCCCGGCGTGCGGCGTATTGTCGGCGGCCTTGACCACCTGCCCCGCCACATTCGGATTGGGCAGCGACGCGGTGTGGTCGAGGCGCGCCTTGGGCGGTTCCGGCGTCTGCACCGGGACCGGCGCCAGCGGCTGCGGCGAGCCGAGCTTGGGCTGACGCGAGCTTTCGTCAAAGGCCTTGGGCATCTTCGCGCCGGGGTTCGGGTTCGGATCGAAACGCCGGCTCTCGCTGGTCTGCGTATTGCCGCCGTCGCTGACCTGCGGCGGGGGCGTGTACGGCGGCAGCGTGCCGGGGTCCGACACCTGCGGCGGGGCCGTCACCTGCGGCGGGGCCGTCACCTGCGGCGGGGCGCCGGCGTTCGGAGCGGGCGTCACCGCCGCACCGGGCGGCAGCGTCATCACCGGGGCGCCGAGCGTCGTCTGACAGCAGCTTGTCACCGGCTGGTAGTAAAACGCCTGCTGGTACTGCGTCACCGGCTGGTAGTAGCAGCGCTGCAGGTAGCTCGTCACGGGGCAGCACTGGGAACGCAGCTTGTAGCTCGTGCAGGGCGTGGACACCTGCTGGTACTGGCAGGTGCAGGGATCGTAGTAGCAGCTGTAGCGATAGCTCGTCACCGGCTCGTAATAGTAGCTGGTCTTGTAGGTCGTGACCGGCTCGTAGTAGCTGCGCTGCTGGTAGGTCGTCACCGGCTGGTAGTAGCAGCGCTGCTCGTACCGCGTGGTGCATTGCGGCTGACAGGGTTGCTGGCAGGGTTGCGCAAGGGGCGGGCGGCGGGTAGTTGGCCGTCGCCTCGTTGTGCCGGCATCCCCAGCAGCACGCCTCGAACACGTTGTTCCACGCAGCCTGCGTGGGGCCGGCCGTCGCCGCGAGTACCGCAAGCGCAAGCCCCACACGGAGGCCCGGAAGGGTCGCATGGCACTTCTCCTTCGCATTGTCGGGTTGTAAGATCGCCTCGCAGTCGTCCCGGCTGCCGACCGGGACCAGCCACGAACCCTCTCGCTCCCTCCGGCGCTCGAAGCGCCCGTCGAGGTCCACACTTCAACCTTAATGGCCGATTTTTGGGTTACAAGAGAGGAGGGCCCATTCCCCTGAGGAATTTCCGGTCTCCGCTGGTAAAGTTGACAGGTCCGGCAAAATGCTCACGCGACGAAGGTCGTCCCCACCGCATTCGGCCCTTCGCGCCCGGATGCGCTCCCGCGCCGTCCCTTCCTGTCCGGGCGAAAACAGCTGACGCGCCGACGCCGACGCGCTCACGCCGGGCGAGACCCTCATTTTTCGTCAAGATGCGGCGGCGCCGCGGGGCCATAGCGTGGATAATTCCCGTGCGTTGAAGCGTGGACGCGCCAGGACGGCTCCCTTCTCCTCACGTCGCCGGGAGCGCCGGACAATGCCCAACGATGCCAAACTCGGCCTGGTCGTCGGCGTGGGCCTTGTCATCGCCGTGGCCGTGCTGTTCTTTCACAAGGAACCGCCGGCCGGCGCCCCGGCGGGCGAGGCGGCCCCGGCCGGGATCGTGCGGCCCCTGCCGCTGACCGGCGCTCCGCCCCACGCCACGCCGGCCCATCCCACGGCGCGCACCACGGAGCCGCCGGTGCCGGATCAGCATCCCTGATGCAGGCGAGCGACGGATGCGGATCGGCGCCCTTGCCGGTCCTCTCCCACCCGTTATAATGCCTTTTTGGTCGAACGACCGTCCCGAACGGGTGGATCGTGGAGAGGATCGATGCCGCACACGCGCAGCGCTGAAAAGAACCTGCGAAAGTCCGAGAAACGCCGTCTGCACAACCGCGCCGTGAAGAAGGCCATGAAGGCGCAGATCAAGCGTTTCACGGCCGCGCTGGAAGGCCCATCGAAGAGCTGCGCACGCAGTTCAACCTGGCCTGCAAGCGGCTCGACAAGGCGGCGGCCAAGCGCGTCGTCCACCCCAACCTGGCGGCCCGCAAGAAGTCCCAGCTGGCCCGCGCCCTGCACGGCAAGGAAACCGCCCCCAATCCGGCGACGTGAGCGCTCCCCTCAGAATCCGTTTTGCTCTGTCGAAATCCTCCCATTACCGGAGATTCTTTCCGAGCCGCGCACGCAGCGGAGCGGAAAGACCCCGCGAGGGTTTTAACCGAACAGGTCGGAACTCCGTTGGTCGTATACGTCCCATAGGACGTATACGACCAACGGAGATGCCACCGGATTCACAAAATCATTGACGCCGGCCGCCGCATTCGTGAAACTGGCGGAGTGTTCTCCGCGCGTCGGCGCCGCTCCTCCACCAAGGCATTGCCATGACTCCCAAGCTCGTCGTCACCGCCGGGCCTGACAAGGGCCGTTTCTTCAACCTCACCGCCGGCGAAACGCTCCAGGTCGGCCGCAGCCAATCCACCGCCACCCGGCTCACCGACCCCACCATGTTGCGCGTCCATTGCCAGGTCGAATGGGACGGCCAACGCGCCGTCCTCATCAACACCAGTTCGGGAGGCACTCTGGTCAACGGTAAGGCCGTTTCCCAGCACGAGCTGCAAGCGGGCGACGTGATCCGCATGGGGTCCACCGAGCTGCGCTTCCAGCTCGGCGACGCGACCGAGTCCTCAACGGTCGCCCCGCCCGCCCCCCGAACCGTCCCGGCCACCGATCTCGCCGCCCTGGCCGGGCAAACCCTGTCGCACTACGCCCTCGAATCCGTCCTCGCCAGGGGCGCCTCCGGCGTCGTCTTCCGCGCCAAAGATACGACGGACGGACAAATCGTCGCCTTCAAGGTGCTGCAACCCGCGTTCGCCCACAACGAGGAGGACATGCAGCGCTTCATCCGAGGCATGAAGACCGCGCTGCCGCTGCGCCACCCCAACCTCGTCGCGCTGTTCAAGGCCGGCAAGACCGGCGTCTACTGCTGGATGGCGATGGAATACGTGGAAGGCGAGAGCATGACCCAGGTCATCCAGCGCGTCGGCGTGGCCGGGATGCTCGACTGGCGCTACGGCTACCGCGTCGCCGTCCACATCGCCCGCGCCCTCGATTACGCCCACGGCCAATCCATCATCCACCGCAACGTGACGCCGGCGAACATCCTGTTTCGCACGGCCGACAAGACGGTGAAGCTCGGCGACCTGATGCTGGCCAAGGCACTGGAGAGCAACGCGGCCGGCTGGCAGACGCGGCCGGGCGAGCTGGTCGGCGACGTGGGCTACATGTCGCCGGAGCGGACGCGCGGGGCCGGCGACATCGACGGCCGGGCCGACCTGTACGGCCTGGGCGCCACGGTCTACGCCCTGATCGCCGGTCGTCCGCCGTTCGCCGCTCCGACGCTGCCCGAAGTCATCACGCGGATTCGCAACGTCGAGCCGGAGAAGCCGAAGAAGTATCAAATGAGCGTGCCAGATCTGTTCCAGGGCGTCGTCCTGAAGCTGATGGCCAAGCGGCCGGAGGAGCGCTTCCAGACGGCCAAGGAACTGCTGGCCGACCTGGAACGCGTCGGCAAATTCTCCGGGGTCAGTGCGTAATGACATCTGTCGGAGCCGCGACCGTAAGGCCCGGCCCGCCGTGAACGGCGGGCCCTACACGCAAAAGCCCCGTGAACGGGGCTGCCAGGGATTTCAGCCCCGTTTACGGGGCTTCGGTGTGTAGGCCCGTGCTTCAGCACGGGCCGGCTTGCCGACGACGCCTCCACAATCGAGAGGAGCGCCCGAGCGGTTTGGACGAACACCGCTCCCTTACGGTCGCGGCTCCGACGTGCATCTCTTCCGAAATCCTTCATCCTTTCGAGGGCCACTCCACGACGACCGCGGCTCCCCCCTCCGGCCGAGGTTCGCCCCGCACCCCCCCCTGCATTCGACGCGCGATCGTCCGGCACGCGGCCATTTCCAGGGAGTTCGTGCCGTCGCGGGACGGGGCGGACGGCTCGAACAGGTGCGCCGCCTCCTCCGGTGAGAGCGCCGGTCCCTCGTCCTCGATCCGCAGCACGATCCGGCCGCCCGACTGCGACGTCCGCGCAACGGCGCCGCCCCCGGTCGTCGCGGCCGCCCCGGCGGCGTTCCGCAGCAGAAGCCGGCACAGCCGTTTGAGATCGCCCTGGGGCGCGGCGAGCGACAGCTCCCCGTCCGCCAGATCGAGCCGGATCGCCGCGCCGGCCAGTTCCGAGGCGCCGGCGCGCACGGCCCGGTTCAGGTCGGTCGTCTCCTGGGGCGCCTGTCCGCGCCGGCGGTAGTTCTGGAACAGGTGGATCAACGCCGCGGCGTCCAACGCTTGCCGCCGGACCTCCTTCAGGCCGGGGTGCATCTCGGCGGGGAGCTTGAGTTCCATCACGGCGATATGCAGCAGCAGCGCGTTGAGGAAGTTATTGAACTCGTGCCCCAGCATGGCCGCGGCCTCGCCGAAGTCGGCCATGCGCGCGTCGCCCGCCGCTGCGGCCGTTCGGGCGCCCCGCTCCCGTTCCAGCGCTTCGATCTCCAGCCGCCCCGCGAGCAGCCGGCCGACGACCTCCAAGAAGTGTTTTGCCGCCTCCTGCCCGGCCCGGTCTTCCTCCGGCGCCGTCAGCGCCAACGCCCCGTGAATCCGATCGCGGAAGCGGACGTCGGCCCACGCCAGCGCCTGGCCCGCCAGGCCCAGCGCGGTCGGCTCCGTTGTGCGCTCGGCGATCGGACGCAGCCCTTCGTCCCGAATGGAGGCTTCCCACTCCGGCCGGCGGTCGCCCGCCTCGTCCCGCACCGACGCCCATGCCTTTCCCTCGCACCGTAAGACGCAGGCGGCGAGCGCCGCCCTCGGCCAGAGCGAATGGAGCAAGGCCGCCGTCGCCTCGGCCCGGCGCGGCATCCTCCCCGTCCGGCCAGCCGTCGATCGCCTCACCGGCCTGATGCACTTTCTCGACGACATCCACGGATGACAATGCCATGCATCGACTCCTCAATCGGAGGGAGAACGGGGTCGGGCCTCCCATGCCCTCGGTCGATGTTTGCGCGATTTGGTGCGCAGCGTGCGGCGAAACGATGCACACGGCGTGCCCGCGGCTTCATAGCATAGAAATATGGAGCAAAAATCCTCTCGCGCAGACCGATGGCGATGCAGCGGGGCAGGCGCGGCATTTCATTTGCGAAACACGCTTCCCAACGCTGACGGGATTCTACCCCTGTCCGCCCGGACTGCAGGGTGGGGGTCAGTGTGCGGGAGGCAATCATAATGACCACCTCGGAGCCGGGGTCCGCGGTCGCTGGATCGGTTGGGACGCCGGATCATTTTTTCAGCGATCCGCTGGGCCATGAGCCGGTGCGGGCGGAGTTGTTCGGCCTGGATCGGCTGGAGGCCCACGCCCGCCAGCTGGCCGCCCACGCGCCGGGCGCCGGTCGTGGCCGGCCGACCGCTGTTGCGGCGTTTCATGCACAACCGCCGCTGCCTCCTGACCGCCCACCGGGAGATCAGCGCCGCTTACCGCCGTCAGGAGCGGTTCGGCCCGGACGCCGAATGGCTGCTCGACAATTTCCATATCGTCACCGAAGCCTTGATCGAAATCCGCACCGATCTGCCGCGCGGGTACTATCAGCTCTTGCCGAAGATCAAGGGAGGACCGCTCGACGGCCTGCCGCGCGTTTACGCCGTGGCGCTGGAGCTGGTGGCCCACTGCGACAGTTGCCTGGACGAGGGCCACATCACGCGCTTCGTCGAGGCGTTCCAGACGATAACCCCCTTGACGATCGGCGAGCTGTGGGCCATTCCGATCATGCTGCGCCTGGTCGTGGTGGACAACCTGCGGCGGCTGGCGGCGCAGATCCTGTGCGCTGCGCCGACCGGAACGCGGCGGGGACGTGGGCGGCGCGCTACCTGGCCGCGCCGCCGGGCGCTGTTCCTCCGCGCGGCGAACCAGGCTGGTCGGACTCCTTCATCGTGCAGCTGCTCGACTGGATGCACGAGCGCGGCGCCGCCGTCGCGCCCGGCGTGGAGTGGCTGGAGAACCATCTGTGCGGCTGCGACCTGACCACGCATGCCGTGCTGGCCCGCGAGCGCCAGCGCCAGGCCGCCAATCAGGTTTCCATCGGCAACTGCGTCACGACGCTGCGCGTGCTGTCCGCCCTGGACTGGGCCGCCTTCTTCGAGCGCACCAGTCGGGTCGAGGCCGAGCTGCGCCAGGATCCCTCCGGCGTCTACGCCCGTCAGGACTTCCCGACGCGCGACCGCTACCGCCGGGAGGTGGAGAAGCTGTCGCGCGGCTCGCATTATGACGAGTTGGAAGTGGCGCGGCAGGCCGTCGGCATGGCGGCGCAGCGCGCCCACAGCGAGCCGCCCGCCAACCACGTCGGTTACTACCTCATCGACGAGGGCCGGACGGAGCTGGAGCGCCTGCTCCACTATCGCTCGAAGCCGCGCGACGCCTTCCGCACCTTCGTCCTCAACCGCCCCCGACTGGTCTACTTCAGCGGCCTGGCAGTGGTCGTCGCCGTCGCCGTGGGGGCGCTGGCCTCCTACGCCGCCGCGAGCGCGTCCGGGACCGTCGCCGTCGTCCTGGCCGTCGCGGCCGTGCTGGCCGCGCTGCCGCCGGCGGGAGACATCGCGGTTTCGCTCGTCAACTCCTGGCTCACCTCGTTCCTGCCGCCGCGCGTCCTGCCCAAGCTGCGGTTCAAGGAAGGCATCCCAGCCGACTGCGCCACGTTCGTCGTCATGCCGACGCTGCTGGCGCGGCCGCAGAGCGCCGCCGGACTCCTGGAACATTTAGAGATCCATCATTTATCCAATCCCGACCCGCGGCTGCGCCTCGCCCTGCTGACCGATTTCAGCGACGCCCCAGCCGAACACATGCCGGAAGACGACGCGATCGTTCGCGCCGTCCTGGACGGAGTTCGCGTCCTCAACGAGCGCTACGCCGACGGCGGGCCGGATCGCTTCTACGTCTTCCACCGCCGCCGCCAGTGGAACGCCGCCCAGGGGTGCTGGATGGGTTGGGAACGCAAGCGCGGGAAATTGTCGGAATTCAACCGCCTCCTGCGCGGCGCCGCGACACCAGTTACACCGTTCAGAGCGGCGACCTCAACCGGCTGCCGCGCATCCGCTACGTCATCACGCTCGACGCCGACACGCAGCTGCCCCACGACGCCGCGCGCCGGCTCATCGCCACCCTGGCGCATCCGCTGAACCGGCCGCGCTTCGACCCGGTGCGCGGCCGCGTCACGGCCGGCTATGGCGTGCTGCAGCCGCGCATCAGCCTGACGCTGACGGGTATCCGCAAGTCGCGCTTCGCCCGCATTTTCGGCGGCTCGGCCGGGCTGGACCCCTACACGGCGGCCATCTCCGACGTGTATCAGGACCTCTTCGGCGCCGGCACCTTCACCGGCAAGGGCGCCTACGACGTGGACGCCTTCGAGGCGTCCGCCGGCAGCGCCTTCCCCGACAACCACATTCTGAGCCACGACCTCATCGAGGGCAATTTCGCCCGCTGCGGCCTGGTGACGGACATCGAGCTGCTCGACGAGTTCCCGGCGTCGTACCTCGCCTTCGCCCGGCGCGAGCACCGCTGGGTGCGCGGCGACTGGCAGCTCCTGCCCTGGCTGTTTCCGCACGTCCCCACGCCGCGCGGCCAGAAGCGGCCCAACCCGCTGCCGCTCGTGGAGCGCTGGAAGGTCTTTGACAATCTCCGCCGCACGCTCGGCCCGCCGGCCCTCTTCCTGTTGCTGCTGCTGGGCTGGACCGTCTTGCCCGGCTCGCCGTGGGTCTGGACCGCGGCCGCGCTCGTCGTCCTCTTCCTGCCGCTGCTGGTGCAAACCGCCGGCATTCCCGTCCGCTTCGTGAGGTCCATCGTCGCCGGCGCGGAAAAACCCCTTCCCCTCCGGCCTGGCGAACACCGCCGCCCAGGTGCTGCTGTCCGCGACGTTCCTGGCCGAACAGGCGAAGCTCCTGGCCGACGCCGTGGTCCGCACGCTGCTGCGCCTCTTCGTCACGCGGCGCCGCCTGCTGGAATGGGAGACGGCCGCGGCGGCCGAGCGCCGGCTGGCGGGAGGACTGGCCACGTTCGTTCGGATCCTGTGGTTCTCGCCGTCCGTCGCCGTGCTGCTGGCCCTCGGACTGTATCTCGGCCGGGCCGCCAGCCTCACCGCGGCCGGCCCATTCCTGATCGCGTGGGCTCTCGCCCCACTGATCGCCTTCGGGGTCAGCCGCCCGCCGCGCGTCGCCGAACAGACGCTGACCGCCGAGGAGCGGAAGGCGCTGCGGCGTGTCGCCCGCAAGACCTGGGCCTTTTTCGAGACCTTCGTCAGCGAAGAGGACCACTGGCTGCCGCCCGACAACTACCAGGAGGCCCGCGCGAGGCCGTCGCCCATCGCACGTCGCCCACCAACATGGGCCTGTACCTGATCTCCAGCCTCGTCGCCCATGACTTCGGCTACCTCAGCCTCGACGCCCTCCTGGATCGGCTCGAAAAGACATTGGATACGTTCGATAAGCTCGAACGGTCGCACGGGCATTTCTACAACTGGTACGACACGCGGACGCTCAAGGGACTGCCGCCGATCTTCCTTTCGACGGTGGACAGCGGCAACCTGCTCGGCTGCCTGGTGGCCCTCAAACAGGGGCTGCGCGAGAAGGCGGCGGAGCCGATTCCGAGTCCGGCGACCCGCGAAGGGCTTGAAGATGCGCTGGACCTCGTGGCGGAGGCGTTGCGCCCTTTGCAGGGGCCGGACGGCGCCGCGGACAGCGTGGCGGCGATGCAGAAGGCCGTCGAAGAGGCCCGCGGGCAGCTGGCCGAGGCGCCGCTCGACCTGATCGGCTGGGACGACTGGCTGCGCCGGTTGGACGCGACGGCGACGACGTTGACGGAGCGATCGGCGAAATTGGCGCAGGAAATCGAGGAAGACCCGGAGGAGCTGCGGCGCTGGGTCGGGGCGTTCGCCTCCCTGGTGCGCGAACGTCAGAAGGAGCTGGAGGGGTTGGCCCCCTGGCTGGGATTGCTCCGGGCCGTCGCCCCCGCGGAGGGCGGGGGCGCCCAGCCCTGGCGCGACCTGCGCGCGCTGCTGGCCGCGCCGATCAGCGTCGCCACGGTCCTGGCCCGCGCGAAGGCGCTGCAGGAGCAGTTGACCGCCCTGGCCCGGACGTGGCCCAATCCGGACGACCGGCGCCGATTGGATCCCATCGTCGAGGCGCTCGCCGACTCGACGGCGTCCGACCTGGACCGGCGCGGGCGCGATCTCGCCCGGCGGGCGCAGGTCTTCGCCGAGGCGATGAACTTCAAAATGCTCTACAGCGAGGAGAGCAATCTCTTCGCGGTCGGCTACAACCTCTCGCAGGGCCGGCTCGAAACCGCCCATTACGACCTTCTGGCCTCCGAGGCGTGCTTGACCAGCTTTCTGGCCGTCGCCCGCGGCGACGTGCCGAAAAAGCACTGGTTCCAGCTGGGCCGGCCTCTGACGCGCAGCGCCGGCGCCGTCGCCCTGCTCTCCTGGGGCGGGACGATGTTCGAGTACCTGATGCCGCGGCTGCTGATGCCCGGCGTCCCCGAGACGCTGCTCGACGAGAGCCGCAAGGGCGCCGTCGCCCGCCAGATCGAGTACGGCCGACAGTGCCGCGTCCCGTGGGGCGTCTCCGAGTCCGCGTTCAACGTCGTGGACGCCGCCCTCAACTACCAGTACCAGGCGTTCGGCGTCCCCGGCCTCGGCCTCAAGCGCGGCCTGTCGCGCGACCTCGTCGTCGCCCCCTACGCCTGCGCCTGGCGGTCATGATTCAACCGCGTTCGGCGATCCGTAATTTCCGCCGGCTGGCGGAAGAGGGGGCCGAGGGCGCCTACGGCTATTACGAGTCCATCGACTACACGCGCGACCGACTGCCGCCCGGCCAGCGGCGCGTCGTGGTCCGCTGCTTCATGGCCCACCACCAGGGGATGGCGCTGACCGCCCTGGCGAACTGCCTGCTGCGCGACCCGATGCCGCGACGCTTTCGGGCCGAACCGATGGTGCGCGCGGCCGAGATCCTCTTGCAGGAGTGCATGGCGCCGGACGCGCCGCTGGTGCAGGCGAACAGCGACGAGGCGGCCGACCGGCCGGCCGTGGCGGAGAGTCAGCACCCGATGAGCCGCCGCCTCACCACGCCGCACACGGCCTCCCCGCGCACCCACCTGCTGTCGAGCGGCCATTATCACGTCATGGTCACCAACGCGGGCGGTGGACGCAGCTCCTGGCATGGCCTCGACGTCAGCCGCTGGCGCGAGGACCGCACCCGCGACGACTGGGGCAGCTTCTGCTACATCCGCGACCTGAATACCGGGGCGCTATGGTCGGCCGCCTACCAACCGCTGCGCCGCGAGGCCGACGAATACGAGGTGGTGTATTCGACCGACAAGGCCGAGTTTCGCCGCGTGGACGGCCACATCGAGACGCACCTGGAGATCACGGTGGAGCCGGAGAGCCACGCCGAGGTCCGCCGCCTCACGCTGACCAATCACGACTCCCGACCGCACGAGCTGGAGCTGACGAGCTACGTCGAGGTGGTGCTGGGACCGCACCCGGCGGACCTGGCCCATCCCGCTTTCGGCAAGCTGTTCCTGGAGACGGAGGCGGTCCTCGGCGGCGCCGCCCTGCTTTGCCGGCGACGGCCGCGCTCTCCCGAACAGCCGCCGATCTGGGGCGTCCACGTCCTGGCGCTGGAGGGGCCGGCCCTGGGCGCGCCGCAATTCGAGACGGATCGCGTCCGCTTTTTGGGCGCGGCCGGACCCCGGCCGACCCCGCCGCCCTCGACGCCGGCGTGGTCCTGTCGGGGACGACCGGGGCGGTGCTCGACCCGGTTTTCAGTCTGCGGCGCCGGGTGCGCGTGGAGGCGGAGACGTCGGTCCACGTCGCCTTCACCACGGCGGCGGCCGACTCGCGCGAGGAGGCGCTGGCGAAGGCCGACTACTTCCACGATTTCCAGGGCGTGACCCGCGCCTTCGAGCTGGCCTGGGCGCACAGCCAGGTCGAGCTGCGCCAGCTGCACCTGACGGCGCAGGAGGCCCACCTGTATCAGCGGTTGGCCGCCCACGTCATCTACGCCGGCCCCGCCCTGCGGCCGCCGCCGGAAGTCCTCCTGGCGAACGAGCAGGGACAGGCCGGCCTGTGGCGGAACGGCATCTCTGGCGACAACCCCATCGTCCTGGTGCGCATCGCCGAGGCGGCCCATCTCGGCCTGGTCCGCCAGCTGCTCGCCGCCCACGCCTACTGGCGCACCAAGGGGCTGGAGGCCGATCTCGTTTTGCTCAATGAAGACCCCTCCGGCTACTTTGAGGGCCAGTTCAAGAGGAGTTGCTGGCGCTGGTGCGGGCCAGCGCCGACCGCTCCTTGCAGGACAAGCCCGGCGGGGCGTTCGTGCGCAAGGGACGCAGATGTCGCACGAGGATCGCGTGCTGCTGCAAGCGGCGTCCCGGTGCGTCTTGGCCGGCGATCGCGGCACCCTGGCCGTGCAGCTGGACCGTCTGGAACGGGCCGCGGGGTCGCGTCCGGCGCCGCGTTCCCCGCGCCGCCGTCTCACGGACGCCGGAACGCGGGCCGACCGAAACGGGACCACCGACGCCGGCCCCAGCAAACTGCTCTTCGACAACGGCCTGGGCGGATTCACGCCGGACGGCAAGGAGTACGTGATCCGGCTGGCTCCGCCCGCCCAACCGGCCGGAAGAGGGAAGGAGGCGGGAGGGAGGCGAGACGCGGGAGGGCTTGCTCCTTCCGCGATCCAGTACCCGCCGGCGCCGTGGGCCAACGTAGTCGCCAACCCGTCTTTCGGCTTCCTCGTCACGGAGCGCGGCGGCGGCTGCACCTGGGCCGGCAACAGCCAGACCAACCGCCTCACGCCCTGGAGCAACAACCCCGCGTCCGACCCGCCCGGCGAGATCGTCTACCTGCGCGACGACGCCACGGGCGAGTTCTGGACGCCGACGCCGCCCCTGGTCGGCGGGGCGGGGCCGGCACGGGGACGCATGGATCCCCGACGACCTATACGGCCCATCACGGACAGGGATACACCGTTTTCAAGCACATTTCGCACGGCCTGTCCCAGGAATTGCTCCTGTTCACGCCCGTGGCCGATCCGGTGAAGGTGATTCGCCTGAAGGTGCGCAACCTCGACCGGCAGGCGCGCCGGCTGTCGGCGGCGTTCTACGCCGAATGGGTGCTGGGCACGATCCGCGACAACGCACCGATGCACGTCGTCACGGAGATCGACCCGGACACCGGGGCGCTGCTCGCGCGCAACCGCTTCAACGCGGACTACCCGACGCACGTCGCCTTCGCCGACGTCAGCGACCGGCCGCGCCGGCTGACGGCGGATCGCACGGAGTTCCTCGGCCGCAACGGCTCGCCAGCGTCCCCGGCCGCCCTGGAGCGCACGGAGTGGACGGGGGCCGTCGGCCCCGGCCTCGACCCATGCGCCGCCCTGCTCACGTCGTTCGAGCTGCCGCCCGGAGGGGAAAAAGAGATCGTTTTTCTCCTCGGCCAGGCATCGACCGTGGAAGAGGTGCGCCGCATCGTCCGCGCCTACCGCGAGCCGGCGCGGGCCAGGGCGGCCATTCAGGAAGTGCTGGCCCGCTGGGAGGCGGTGCTGGGAGCGGTGCAGGTGCAGACGCCGGACGCCGCGATGGACTTGATGTTGAATCGCTGGCTGGTCTATCAGGTGTTGAGCTGCCGTTTCTGGGGCCGCTCGGCGTTCTACCAGTCGAGCGGCGCCTTCGGCTTCCGCGACCAGCTTCAGGACGTGATGGCGCTCGTCCACGCGGCGCCGGCGGAAACGCGCGCCCACCTGCTGCGGTCGGCGTCGCGGCAGTTCCCCGAGGGCGACGTGCAGCACTGGTGGCACCCGCCGCGCGGCGCCGGCGTCCGCACGCGCTGCTCCGACGACTACCTCTGGCTGCCGTTCGCCGTCGCCTATTACGTGTCTCAAACGGGCGACAGGACCGTCCTGGACGAGCGGGCGCCGTTCCTCCAGGCGCCGACGCTCCGGCCCGAACAGGAGGAAGATTATCGCATTCCCGACCTGTCCGGCGAATCGGCGACGCTCTACGAACACTGCGTCCGCGCCGTCGAGCACGGGCTGACGTTCGGATCGCACGGCCTGCCGCTGATGGGGACCGGCGACTGGAACGACGGCATGAACAAGGTCGGTTCGGGCGGCCGCGGCGAGAGCGTCTGGAACGGCTGGTTTCTGTTGACGGTGCTGCACGGCTTCGGTGAGCTGGCGGAGGCGCGGGGCGACGGCGAGCGCGCCGGCCGCTGGCGCGAGCAGGCGGAGCGGCTGCACAAGGCGTTGGAGGAGCACGCCTGGGACGGCCGCTGGTATCGCCGCGCGTACTTCGACGACGGCACGCCGCTGGGTTCGGCGGAAAATGAGGAATGCCGGATCGACGGTATCGCCCAATCGTGGGCGGTGATCAGCGGCGCCGCCGACCCCGAGCGCGCCGATCAGGCGATGGCCGCGGCGGAAGAAATGCTGGTGCGCCGGGAAGACGGCCTGATCCGGCTGTTCACGCCGCCCTTCGACAAGGGTGCCCTCAAACCGGGCTATATCAAGGGCTACGTCCCCGGCATCCGCGAGAACGGCGGCCAGTACACGCACGGCTCGTCGTGGATGATTCTGGCGGCCGCATTGCTGGGCCGGTGCGACCGCGCCGCCGACTGGTTCGGCCTTCTCAACCCGATCCGCCACGGCGATTCCCGCGCGAAGGTCGAACGCTACAAGACGGAGCCGTACGTCCTGGCCGGCGACGTGTACAGCGAACCGCCGCACGTCGGCCGCGGCGGCTGGACGTGGTACACCGGCTCGGCGGGTTGGATGTACCGCATCGGACTGGAGAGCATCCTCGGCCTCCACGTCCACGGCGATCGGCTGACGCTGGCGCCGTGCGTCCCGGAGGATTGGAAGCGATACACGATCACCTACCGTTACCAATCCGCTGTGTACGAAATATCCGTGGAGGGGAAGGGCGGCGCGGCGGGCGTGTGGCTGGACGGGACCGCCGTGGCGGGGGGCGAGATCCGGCTGGTGGACGACGGCCGGCGCCATGCCGTGCGCGTCGTCATCGGGTGAACGTCCGCTCGGTCGGTCGCTCAGGCGATCAACTTCTCAACGACGTGGTCCCGCGCCGCGCGTCCATCGCAACCGGCAGCGCGTCCGGCCAGCACGGCGACTTCGGAGGCCAGCCGTTCGACCAGCCCGTCCGGTGGGCACGGCCCGAATTCGAGGAGCAGATCCGAAAGGGCGTCGGCGACCGCCAGGAGGGGCCGGCGGGCGAGGGCACTCATCCATGAACGCGCGGAAGCCGCGGCAGTAGGCGGCCGTGCTGAACCGGGCGACGGCGTGTCTGCGCGCTTCGGCCCCGAGGCGTCGGCGCAGCTCGGGGTCGCGGCAGAGGCGTTCGAGCGCCACCGCCAGCTCGGCCTCCGAGGACACCTTCCACACGACGTCGTCGGGGAACTCCGCGTACCATCCATGGTTCCAGACGACGGCGGCGGTCCCCGCCAGCAGGGCGTTGAGCAGCGTTCCGGAACTTTCTCCGAGATGAGGGTTGCGCAGGTTGAGCACCAGATCGGCCCGCGTCACTTCCGTCCAGAGCCGGGCGTCGGACAGCCAGCCGGTCAGGCGGACGACGTCGGACAGGCCTTCGGACTCCACCTGGCGCCGAAGCTCTTGCGGGTAAGCACCGTCGCCTTCGCCGACGATGATGTAGTGCACGTTGGCGCGCAGGGTTTCGCTGCGAGCGATGGCCTCGATCACGGCGTGGATCTGCTTGTTCCGATTCAGGTAGCCGAAGGTCAACAGCCGGACCTTCGCGTCAGACTTGTCCCACGCACGCGCCTTCCGCCGCGCCTGGCCTACACATTGCCCGAACGGCGGGAAGTCCAGTTTGACGACCGGGGCGGACGTCGCCGCCGCGACCCGACCACGGCCGTATTCGGAGTGGACGACCACGCCAAGACAGCGGTGCAGGACCGCCGGGAACATCGGAGATTGGAGGGGATCCCGGTCGGCGTCGGGGTCGCCGGATCGCCCCTCCCAGAAGGCGCGATACGCCTCCGCCGATGCAGGCCCATCGCTGTAAGCGACCTGGCGGGCGAACCCCTCGGGGTCGCGCTTGTCGTTCAGGTAATAGGACTGCAAGAAATCGCGCAACACCAGATCATGAAGAACCACGACGCCGGGCCGGCGACTCAATACTTCGTAGATCCGTTTATGGAACGGTGGGTAGTTGCCCATGTTGTAGACCACGGCGTCGAAGGCGTCGAGCTGCCGGAGCAGTCCGTCGGAGGGGTCGTCGTCGAGGGGGACGATCGGCAGGGCCGTTCGCCGCGGCGAAGTCTTCGGACTGACGTCGGAGACGTACAGGACAAGAGAATCCGTGCGGGCCAATTCGCGCGTAATCTCCTCGCTATAGTGGCCGATCGCGCTCTTCGGATTGAACGGGGTGAACCACGCGATCCTCATGCGTCTCCTCCCTCGGTGGAGGGTGGTTAGAGATCGTCCATGAATAACTTCGGTTAGCCGCGACGCGCAGCGGAGCGCTCGGCACCGAGCGCTCCGCTGCGCGTCGCGGCTAACCGGGGAACTTGATCTTGGACGAGTCCTAACCACCCGCTTCACCCGGCCAGACGGTCCAGTATGCTCTCCCAGTTGATCTGCTTGCGCCTCAGCGTCTCGTGGGCGGCCCGGCCCATCGCGCACGTCCGCCCCCGCGCCGCCCACAGCCCCTCCATGCCCCGCGCCAGCGCCTCCGCCGTCGGCGCCAGCATCAGGCCGTTGACGCCGTCCTCCACGATCTCGTCGGTGCCGCCGGAGTCCGTGAACGTCAGCACCGGCTTGTGCGAGTGGAACGCCTCCAGCGTCACGTAGCCGTAGGAGTCCTCGTCGTGCGGCAGGTACAACGCCGCGAACGCCCCACGCATCCACCGCGCCTTCTCTTCTTCGCTGATCCAGCCGAGGAACTGCACCTTGTCCTGCAGGCCCCACTCCTCGACGCGGCGGCGCAGCTCCGCGCCGTAGGCTTCCGTGTCCGGCTTGCCGGCCAGGACCAGGCGGAAGGGGGAGCGCACGTGCCGCATGGCCTCGACGGCGACGTGCTGCCTCTTGATGGCGTTGAGACGACTGGGATAGAAGAAGTAGTCGCCGTGCTCGCCGGGGCCGAACAATTCGGGCCGGTCCAGCGGCGGGTAGAGGACGCCGTCCGCGTCAATGTCGTTGTAGCGCTTCAGCCGGCCCGCCACGATCTTCGAGTTGGTGTAGAGGCCTTTCGCTTCCGACAGGTACCGGTTGTCGGCCTGGAAGACGGCGTTGCGCAGGCAGCGCGCCTCAGGCGAGTTCGGATAACTGTAGGCCGCGCCCCACAGCTCGTAGACTTGGCGGAATTGGTGCAGCAGCCAGACCTTCTTGTTGGGAAACGGCGCCAGGTAGGCCGGGAACTTCAGCGCGATCACCAGATCGGGGTCGCCGGCGCCCACGTTTAACAGCCGACAGGCCAGCATGTGGTCCAGAACGATGCGGGGGGTGGACCACTGGAACGGGAGGCGGACGGCGGCGACCTGATGGCCGCGGTCGCGCAGGCGCCGCGCCAGGCTTTCCTCCAGGTGCTCGGCCCCGCCGCGCACGAACGGGCCCTGGCTGTTGAGAACGACGATTTTCATACTCGGTATTGCACGGAAACACGGCCGTGGAAGCGACTCATCCCTCGCGCCCTCGCCGAACGCGGGCCAGGAGGGCCGACGGGCGGACGGCGGCCAGACGCCGGAGAACGACCCGGAGGATGCGGAGCGAGAACAGCCGGCCGCGGCCGCCGGGCAAGGTGCGCAGGCGGGGCAGCCAGGCGACGTCCGTTTTGCGGCGCCGGGCCTCGACGCTCCGGGCCAGGGTCCGCACGACGTCGGCCCGCGGCATCCCCGCGGCCAACTTGGCGCCGTAGTCGGCCAGCCCCCCCGCATCGACCGGCCGGACGAGCAGCAACGCGTACAACCCCGTCACAAACACGGAATCGGGTTCGGTCCACAGGGTTTGGATTCGGTCCCAAACGGAGTTGGGATGAAGCGTCTCCAGGCGAGCCAGACAGGTCGCGCTTCGGCGGCTGGCGCAGGCCTCGGGACTGAGGGCGATGGCGCGTGCTGCCACGGCCCGCGGCGTTCCCGCCTCCAGCACCGCGCAAAGATCCGCGAGCTTTGCCGGGGCGATGGGACGACCGATCAGCAGAAGATGTAGTTGGCGAACGAAAACCTCATCCGGCGCCGTCCATACCGCTTCCAGCTCGGCCCCCACGTCCACCGGTTCGGGCGAGACGCGGTTGGGGCCGACCCAGCGCGCCCAGTTCAGGTTGTCATACATCCGCCAGGCCAGGTCCGTCTGATTCATGCCGTCCCCCTTGCCAGGTCGAGGACGCCGCACCGGCTCAAGCCTCCGATCGTCCACGAGTTTGTCGGCGCCGGCGTCGTGGAAGGGCAGGAACTTGGAAGCGGGACGACTCTCAAAAGTCTCCATTTGGCGTCGGCTTCTTGCCCGATCCGAAATAGCGCGCGGCGCCGGCCTTGACCTTCCTCCACGCCGCGCGGGGCCGCATCGCCCTGCGGAGGAACGTCGTGAGGCCGTGCAGCGAAAGGCGGCGGGGCGGCGTCGGCGGCGGATGGTCCAACTCGGGCAGCCAGGAGAGGTCCAAACAATATTTCCGGGCCTCGTCGCTCCGGACCATGTTGCGGATGAGGTCGGCCCGCGACATGCCGCGAGCCAAGGCGCCGCACCACTGCGCCAGACCGGCCCGATCGGCCGGTCGAAACAGGATCGCCTGATACAGCCCCTTTACGAAGGCTCGATCCGGCGCCCGCCACACGGCCTGGACCTGCGACCACACGTCCGACGGCCCGACCAGGCCGCCAAGGATGGGGCCGCCGCGGACGGCCCGCGCCCAGTTCAGGTTGTCGTAGAATCCTCCGGGTCAGTTCCGATTCGTTCATGCCGCCCCCTTTCCCAGGTCGAGGACGCCGAGCAGCTGGCCGCCCGCCGCGGGTTCCAGCCGGTAGCCGAGGCGCTCGTACAGCCGCCGCGCCGGCGCGTTGTCGGGGTAGACCTTGAGGCGGACGCGGGCCGCCCCCTTCAGGGCGGCGGCGGCGTGCAGGAAGCTCATGAACGCCCGCGCCAGACCGAGGCCGCGGGCGGCCGGGTGGACGGCGATGCCGAGGCTCGGGACCGCGTAGCCCTCGTCCCAGCCGCGCAAAAGGCCGTAGGCCACGACGGCGTCCCCAGTCACGGCCGCGTAATAAAGGTCGCGCCCGTCGTAGGCGCACAGCCGCGCGGCCTCCACGGCCGTCAGCGGGTGGGGGTGGAACCAGCGGCCGTCGCCGCGGGCCGCCAGCGCCGCGAAGAACGCCGTCAGCTTCACTTCGAGCGGCGGAGCGAGGCGAACGAATTCCAGGGGGGACCGATCGCTCATGGAGGCGTCTCCGGCAAATCCGGCAGGGGCGCGGCCCGACGTTATGCCCCGAATGGGGCCGCCTGTCAACCGCAAGCACGCGGCCGGGCGGCGTCTCCATTCGTCCTATAGGCCCTATAGGACGGATAGGTCTTATGGGACAAACGGAGAACCCTACCGGCGGCCGCGCCGCATTGACGCCACCGCGACGACCCGTTATACGGCGGATGGGCGTGGGCCGATTCGGCCCTCGACCGGGCCGCAATCGAGGAGCGCTCATGTCCGCGAAAATTCCCGTCGCCTCGACCGACCTCGGCGGCAACGAGGAGCGCTACGTCGTGGACGCGATCCGCAGCTCGTGGATCTCGTCCACCGGGCCGTACCTGAGCCGGTTCGAGCGGGAATACGCCGCCGCCTGCGGCGCGTCCAGCGCGGTCGCCGTCTGCAACGGCACGGTGGCGTTGCACCTGGCCCTTCTCGGCCTCGACGTGCGTCCCGGCGACGAGGTGCTGGTTCCGTCGCTGACCTACGTGGCGACGGCCAACGCGGTGCGCTACGTGGGGGCCGAACCTGTTTTCGTGGACGTGGACCGCGAAACGTGGTGTCTCGACCCGGCGCAGATCGAGGCGGCCATCACCCGCCGCACCAAGGGAATCATCGTCGTCCACCTCCTCGGCCATCCCGCCGACATGGACCGCATCAACCACATCGCGGCCGTCAACGGCCTGTGGGTGGTCGAGGACGCCGCCGAGGCGCCGCTGGCGACCTACAAGGGGCGCGTCGTGGGCGGTCTGGCGAAGATGGCGACCTTCTCCTTCTTCGGCAACAAAATCCTGACCTGCGGCGAGGGCGGGGCGATCACCCTGAACGACCCGCAGCTCGACACCCGCCTGCGCATCCTGCGCGGCCAGGGCATGGACCCGCAGCGGCGCTATTATTTCCCCGTAACCGGATACAATTTTCGCCTGACCAACGTGGCCGCCGCCATCCTCTGCGCCAGCTGGAGCGGCGCGACGAGATCGTCGCCCTCCGCCGCGTCCTCTTCGACCGCTACAAGGAGCTGCTCGGCCCGATTCGCGGCGTCGGCTTCCAGCCGGTCGCCCCGTGGGCGCAGCTGTCGCCGTGGATGTTCACGGCCACGGTGGACGCCGAGGCGTTCGGCTGCACGCGCGACGAGCTGGCCGCCGCGCTGGCGGAGCGCGGCATCGAGACGCGGCCGCTGTTCCACCCGCTGCACAAGCTGCCGCCGTTCCGCGAGGAGTCGCAGCGGCGCGGCGAACACCTGCCGATCACGGACGAGCTGGCCGCCTCCGCCATCATGCTGCCGACCTACAACCGGCTGACCGACGCGGACCTGACGCGCATCGCCGGCGCCGTCGCCGAGGTCCGCAAGGGCCGCATGAAGCGGCAAGCCGCGGCGGCGTGAAGGACGGCCCGTGCTGAAGCACGGGCCTACACGCCGTTCACGGCGGGCCGGTCGTCACCGCCCCGGCGCCGTGAGCCGCCCTTGACGCGCCCGCCCCGGCCGATTATACCCGCGGCGCATCCGCCGATCGGCGGACGATTCCGATCAAGTTGAGGGGAAATCCATGCAGGTGGTCATCCTTTGCGGGGGCCAGGGGACGCGCATCCGCGACGTGGCGGACGACATCCCCAAGCCGATGATCCCCATTGGCGGCCGGCCCATCCTCTGGCACATCATGAAGTGCTACGCCCAGCACGGCTTCAAACGCTTCATCCTCTGTCTCGGATATAAAAGCTGGGCCATCAAGCAGTATTTTCTCAACTACGCCCTGGCCAGCTCCGACCTCACCGTCGAGCTGGATTGCGTGGATTCCGTCAAGGTCAAGGAGGCGTACCGCCTGGAGGACTGGCAGGTGACGCTGGCGGAGACGGGGCCGGAGACGCAGACCGGCGGCCGCGTCAAGCGCATCCAAAAATACCTCGACGGCGACCACTTCCTCTTGACCTACGGCGACGGCGTTTCCGACATCAACGTCCACACGCTCATCGACTTTCACTTCCGCCAGGGCAAGCTCGGCACCGTGACGGCGGTGAAGCCGCCCGGCCGTTTCGGCGAGCTGGAGATCGAGGACGGCCGCGTCGCGGAGTTCCAGGAAAAGCCGCTGGCGACGCAGGGACTCATCAGCGGCGGCTTCTTCGTCTTCCACCGCCGTTTCGTCGAGCGGCTGCCCGACCGCGACGACCTGTTCCTGGAGCGCGACCCGCTGACCAAGCTGGCCCACGACGGCGAGCTGTCCGCCTACGTCCACGAGGGATTCTGGCATTGCATGGACAGCAGCCGTGATTACCATCTGCTGAACAATCTTTGGAACAGCGGCCAGGCGCCCTGGAACAGCTGGTCGGCCGAAAGGCTGCGCCGCGCGGCGTGATCAACCAAGCCTGTGTGCCACGGCTGTGTCAGCCGTGTTTGCGCAGTTCAACACGGCTGACACAGCCGTGGCACTCGCGGGCTGGCTGATTGGGCAAGGAGGATCCATGAGCGAGACGGAAGAGTTCTGGCGCGACCGCCGCGTCCTCGTCACCGGCTGCACCGGCCTGGTGGGGGCGTGGACCACGCGGGCGCTGCTGGAACGGGGGGCGCACGTCGTCGGCATCGTGCGCGATCAG
Organism: uncultured Planctomycetaceae bacterium; assembly: GCA_963771935.1. Classification (GTDB taxonomy): domain Bacteria; phylum Planctomycetota; class Planctomycetia; order Gemmatales; family Gemmataceae; genus UBA4732. The sequence goes on from CAVYVK010000011.1 coordinate 2,467,133, forward strand.
GTCCACGGCTCGGAGCTGGTGCGCGGGGGGCTGGACCGCCGCATCGACGTCGTCCGCGGCTGCGTCGAGGACGAACGGCTGATGGAGCGGGCGCTGGCCGAATATGAGATTCAAACGGTCTTCCACCTCGCCGCCCAGACGATCGTTGGCATTGCCAACAAAAGCCCTCTGTCTACGTTTGAAACGAACATCAAGGGGACGTGGTGCCTGCTGGAGGCGGCCCGCCGTTGCGGCCGGGCCGTCCACGTCGTCGTCGCCTCCTCCGACAAGGCCTACGGCGAGCAGACGGTGCTGCCCTACACCGAGGACACGCCGCTGGAGGGCCGCCACCCCTACGACGCCAGCAAGTCCTGCGCAGACATCCTCTCTCTCACATACCACCATTCTTACCGGCTGCCGGTCTGCGTGACGCGCTGCGGCAACTTCTACGGCGGCGGCGACCTGAACTGGAACCGCCTCATCCCCGGCACGATCCGCTCGGTGCTGCGCGGCGAGCGGCCGCTGATCCGCTCCGACGGCAGCTTCACCCGCGACTACTTCTACGTCAAGGACGGGGCGGCCGCCTACCTGCACCTCGCCGAGCGGATGGCCCGCGACCCCGAAATCCACGGCCACGCCTTCAATTTTTCGACGGAAACGCCGATGAACGTGTTGGAGATGACGCACCGCATCCTCCGGCTGATGGATTCGCCGCTGGAGCCGCGCGTCCTGAACGAGGCCTCCAACGAGATCAAGAACCAATTCCTCTCCGCGGAGAAGGCCCGGAGGATGCTGCTCTGGGCGCCGTCCTACCGCGTGGACGACGCCCTGGCCGAGACGGTCGCCTGGTATCGCGCGTTCCTCGCCCCCGAACACGAAGCGCCCGCCCGACCGCAGGCCGCGTGAACTGGTACGGAGATCCGATATGAAGCCGAAGACCATTCTGACCGCCGGCCCCTCGATCACCGACAAGGAGGTCGAGTACGTCCTCGACGCGATCAAGCACGGCTGGAACAGCAACTGGGACGGCTACCTTCAGCGCTTCGAGAAGGCGTTCGCCGACTACGTCGGCACGCGCTTCGCGCTGACCACGTCGAGTTGCACTGGAGCGCTGCACCTGTCGCTGCTCGGCCTCGGCGTCGGTCCCGGCGACGAGGTGATCGTGCCGGAGATCAGCTGGGTGGCCACCGCCAGCGCCGTCAAATACTGCGGCGCCGAGCCGGTCTTCGTCGATATCGAAGAGGATACATGGTGCATGAACGTGGACCGCGCCCGTGAAGCGGTCACGGCGAAGACCAAGGTGATCGTGCCGGTTCACATTTACGGCCACCCGACCGACATGACGAAGGTGACGGCCCTGGCGAAGGAACACGGCCTGAAGGTGATGGAGGACGCGGCGCCGGCGCTGGGCGGCGAGGTGCTGAGCCGGAAGGTCGGCGGCCTGGGCGACGTGGCCTGCTTCAGCTTCCAGGGCGCCAAGATCATGACGACCGGCGAAGGCGGGATGCTCTGCTGCAACGACGAGGACCTCTTCGAGCGCATCCACTTCCTCTGGGACCACGGCCGCGACAAGCACATTCCTTTCCAGATCAGCGAAGTCGGTTATAAGTACAAGATGTCGAACCTCCAGGCAGCGGTCGGCCTGGCCCAGCTGGAGCGCATCGAAGAGTTGGTCGGCAAGAAACGCGTCCTCTACGGCTGGTACAAGGAGCGGCTGGCCGACGTGACGGAAGTGACGTTGAACGCCGAGGCGCCGTACGCCCGCAGCATCTACTGGATGTCGTCGATCGTCCTTGGCGACAAGGCCCGCGTCTCCCGGAACGATGTCATCAAGGGGCTGAAGGAGCGCGGCGTGGACAGCCGGCCGTTCTTTCCGCCGATGAGTTCGTTCCCGATGTTCAAGAGCTGCGCCGACAAAAACCCGGTCGCCTATCGCGTCTCGAAAAACGGCGTCAACTTGCCGAGCGGCCACAACCTGACGGAAGAGGACATCGATCGCGTTTGTGCGGCGCTGAAGGAAGTGCTGGCGGCCGGGAGCGGCCGTGCGGCCGCGTGACAGGTGCGCCCGTTTAGCCGCGACCCGAAGGGGAGCGCGTCCTCAACGCGCTCCCCTTCGGGTCGCGGCTAAACGGCGAGGGAACATAAGGGGAACTCCATGACGACCCCCATGCGCGACGTGGTGCTGCCCGCTCTGCGGCGCTTCAAGGAAGTCGGCGCCTCGCCCGAAACCACCCTCGCGCTGGTCGAGGGCGGCCGCGTCGTGGGCCGCCTGGAGCCGCTGTCGTGGGCCGATGCGCAACGTCCCGAGGCGACCGCGCTGCTGGCGAAGTGGCGGGAGAAGGCCAACCCCTTTTTCCCCTCGCAATTCCCCGTCACCCTGGAAGGCACGCACCGCTGGCTCGTCAAGGGGCTGCTGGAGACGGCCGACCGCGTCCTCTTCTGGGTGAAGACCGCCGACGGCCGGCCGGTCGGGCACGTCGGCCTCTTCCGCTTCGACTTCGACGGCAAGAGCGTGGAGGTCGATAACATCGTCCGCGGCGAGGAGGGCGTGGCGCCCGGCCTCATCCAGACGGCCATCGCCGCCATGCTCGACTGGGCCTTCGACGCGCTCGGCTGCGAAGCGACCACCCTGCGCGTAATGTCCGACAACGACCGCGCCGTCAAGCTCTACCGTCGCCTCGGCTACGCGGAAATCGCCCGCGTGCCGCTCCGGCGCGAGCAGGAAGGCGCCGTGGTTCATTGGGTCGAGGTGGACGCGCCAGTGGGCGACCCGGCGACGGCGCGGTACTTCGTGACGATGCGGCTTCCGAAGGCCGAGTGGCGCGTGGGCCGTCAAGCCGCCTGAAGCGGTCCCCTTGCAGGAGGCGAACCATGGCGGAGGCCGCACAGCCCCAACGGCGGAAGCTGCTCACGCTCGTCGTGCCGGCCATGAACGAGGAGGCCAACCTCCCCCGCGCCTACGACGAAATCACGCAGGTCATGGCCGACCTGCCGTACGACTACGAAGTCCTCGTCATCGACAACGCCAGCACCGACCGCACCGGCGACGTGGCCGCCGAGTTGGCGACGCGCGACCCGCGCTGGCGCTACGTCCGTTTCAGCCGCAATTTCTCCGTCGAAATCTCCATCGCCGCAGGCCTTCGCTTCGCCCGCGGCGACGCCGCCATGATCCTCTTCAGCGATTTGCAAGACCCGCCAAAGCTGATTCCCGATTTCCTCCGCAAGTGGGAAGAAGGGCATGACGTGGTGTACGGCCAGGTGCGCAGCCGCCAGGGCGACCCGCTCTGGAAGGCGTGGGGCGCCCGCCTCTTCTACCGCATCATCAACGCCCTGGCCGAGGTGGAAATCACGCCCAACGCCACCGACTTCCGCCTCCTCTCCCGCCGCGCCATCGACGCCCTCAACCAGTTCGACGAGCGCAACCGCTACCTGCGCGGCTTCGCCCATTGGGTCGGCTTCAAGCGTTGCCCCATCGTCTACGACCGCGTGCCGCGCACGGCCGGCAAGTCCAAGGCGCCGTCGTTCTACCTGCTTAACCTCGCCGCCAACGCCATCACCTGCTTCTCCATCAAACCGCTCCAACTCTTCTCGCTGACTGGCGTCGTCGCCCTGTTCGGCACGTTCTGCCTGGCGCTGGTCTTCCTCGGCAGCTGGCTGTTCTCCTACACCGTGCCGGGTCTGACGACGATCTACCTTCTCATGCTGGCCAACTTGGCGGTCATGTTGCTCGGCTTCGGCGCCGTCGGCGAGTATGTCGGTCGTATTTATATCGAAACGAAGCGACGGCCGCTGTTCCTGATCGACCGGACGGTCAACCTCGACGCGACGCCGCGGACGGCCCAGACGACTGCGTTCCTCGACCTGCGGCCGCGCGACGGGGCGGCGGCGTGAGTCCTTCGGATACGGGGGAGGGGAAAATGCGACCATTCGACGGGCGCCGCCTGCGCCAGACCGTCCTGAAAATGTCGAAGGCGGGATCGACGGTCCACGTCGCCTGCGCTTTTTCGCTGATCGAGATGCTCGCCGTCCTGTACCGTTCGCACCTGGGTGCGATCGGCAAACGGCCCGGCGACCCGGACATGCACCATCTCATCCTGAGCAAGGGGCACGGCGTCATGGCCCAGTACGCCTGCCTGCGCGAGTTGGGCTGGCTCACCGACCACGATATTCAGCACTATTTCGGAGATGGCACCCGGCTCAAGGGGCTGTCCGACGCCCACGTCCCCGGCCTGGAGGTCAGCTCCGGCTCGCTCGGACACGGTCTGTCGGTCGGCGTCGGTCTGGCGATGGCCGCCAAGCGCAATGCGACCGGTCGGCGCGTTTACGCCATCGTCGGCGACGGCGAAGCCAACGAAGGGCCGATCTGGGAGGCGCTGCTGTTCGCGTCGCACTTCAAGCTGTCCAACCTCATCACGATCATCGACGCCAACGGCTTCCAGGCGATGGGCACGACGCGCGAAGTCATGGACATGGGAAGCATCGCCGACAAGCTGACGGCGTTCGGCCTGGAGACGCGCGAGGTGGACGGCCACGACGAAGTCGCCCTCGATTACGCCCTCATGGAGTTGGCGAGCCTTCCCGGCGACAAGCCGCGCGGCCTGGTCGCGCACACCGTCAAGGGCAAGGGCGTGTCGTTCATGGAACACGACAACCGCTGGCACTACACGCGGCTGTCCGACGATACGTTCGCGGCCGCCCTGGCCGAACTCAATTGACGCGGAGGATGGTCCCATGCGTAACGCCTTCAGCGCCGCCCTGGTACACGCCGCCCGGAAGGATCCGCGCGTCCTGCTGCTGACCGGCGATCACGGCTACGCGCTGTTCGACGAGATCCGCCGCGTCTGCCCCGACCAGTATGTCAACGCCGGCGTCGCCGAGCAAAACATGGTCGGCGTCGCGGCCGGCCTGGCGAAAGGCGGCTTCCGGCCGATCGTTTACGGCCTCAGCGCCTTCGTGCCGGTGCGCGTGCTGGAACAGATCAAGATGGACGTCTGTTACGAGTCGCTGCCGGTGATCTTCATCGGCGACGGCGCCGGCGTCGTCTACAGCACGCTCGGTACGAGTCACCAAAGCACGGAAGACGTTGCGGCCGCGCGCGGCGTGCCCGGCCTGTCGATCCTGTCGCCGGCCGACGCGGCGGAGATGACCGCCGCGATGGAGCTGGCCCTCGCCGCCGACGGCCCCGTTTACCTGCGCATGGGCAAATCCGATCTGAGCGTCGTGCATTCGTCTGTTCCCGATCTGCAATGGGGCCGAATGGTGCGCGTGCAGGACGGAGGCGGGCCGCTGGCGTGGCTGGCGACCGGCTCGATGGTGCGGACGGCGCTGGCCGCGGCGCGAGTGGCCGGGCAGCGCCGTCTGGAGCGCGCCGTGCCTCAAGCCGCTGGACTCCGAACATGTCGCGGCGGTGTGCGGCCGGCACGAGGCGGTCGTGGTGCTGGAAGAGCATTCGGTCCACGGCGGACTCGGTTCGGCCGTCGCCGAATGCACCTCGACGCACGGCCCGGCGTGGGTGTGCCGCGTTGGCGTGCGCGACCGCTTCTCGCGCTTCGCCGGCAGCTATGACTACCTGATGCGCGAACACCAACTCGACGCGGAATCGGTCAAGGAGCAGGTGCGCGAGTTCGTCGCCCAATTGCCCAGTCGCCGCTCAGCCCGGCCGCTGGCCGCCTAGCGAGGTACGTCATGTCCGTTCGAGACGAAATCCTGAAGCTGGTCGAGGGGCACTTCGCCGAGACGTGGCCGGACAAGCCGTTCCGGCCCGGCGTGGACCCGGTGCCCGTCAGCGGCAAGGTCTTCGACGCCGACGACGTGAAGCATCTCGTGGACGCCTCGCTCGACTTCTGGCTCACCACCGGCCGCTACGCCCGCCAGTTCGAGGCGGAGTTCGCCAAGGTGTTCGGCCTGCGCTATTCCCTCCTCGTCAACTCCGGCTCAAGCGCCAACCTCGTCGCCTTGACCGCTCTCACTTCGCCGAAACTCGGCGACAAGCGCCTCAAGCCGGGCGATGAAGTCGTCACCGTGGCGACGGGATTTCCCACCACGGTCAACCCGATCCTCCAGAACGGCTGCATCCCCGTGTTCCTCGACGTGGACCTGCCGACCTACAACGTGGACGCGTCGCGCCTGGAGTCGGCCCTGTCCGACCGCACGCGGGCCGTCATGATCGCGCACACCCTCGGCAACCCGTTCGACGTGGGGGCCGTCGCCGACTTCTGCGCCAAACACGATCTCTGGCTGGTGGAAGACTGCTGCGACGCCGTCGGCGCCGAGTTCGCCGGCAAGAAAGTGGGCACGTTCGGCGACTTAGCCACCACCAGCTTCTACCCGGCCCATCACATCACGATGGGCGAAGGCGGGGCCGTGCTGACCGACAGCCCGGTGCTGAAGAAGCTGGCCGAGTCGTTCCGCGACTGGGGCCGCGACTGCTGGTGCGAACCTGGATGCGACAATACCTGCGGCAAACGCTTCGACTGGCAACTCGGCGACCTGCCGCACGGCTACGACCACAAGTACACCTACAGCCACGTCGGCTACAACCTCAAAGTCACCGACATGCAGGCGGCGGTCGGCGTCAGCCAGATGCGCAAGCTGCCGCGCTTCATTGAGGCCCGCCGCGCCAATTTCGCCTATCTGCGGGCGGGATTAGAGCCGTTCGCCGACGCCCTCCTCCTGCCGGAGCCAACGCCCAACAGCGACCCCTCCTGGTTCGGCTTCCCGATCACGGTGAAAGACCGCAGCCCCGTCGGCCGCGACCAGCTCGTCCGCGCGCTGGACGCCCGCAAGATCGGCACGCGCCTGCTCTTCGGCGGCAACCTGCTGCGCCAGCCGGCCTACCGCGACATCGACTGCCGCGTCGTCGGCGACCTCGTCAACGCCGACCGCGTCATGAACCATACATTTTGGATCGGCGTTTATCCCGGCCTGACGCGGCCGATGATGGATTTCGTCGTCGCCACGTTCCGCGAGACGCTGGCGGCCGCCTGGCTGCGGATGGCCGCCTGACGTCGTCACGGGAGGGAATCCCATGATTGCCGACGTCTGCCTGTCCCTGGCCGTGCTCATCGGCCTGGCGGTGGGGACCGTCGTGACGGGGCGCGCGGTCGTCGTCGTTTGCGGGATGCGCGTCCTTCGGCGCTGGACCCCGGAGAACGTCCTGACCTCCGCCTTCGTGGGCACGGCCGTCTGGATCCTGACGTTCGGATACGGTTCCTACCTGGGCCTCGCGGCGCCGCGGGCCGCACTGGTCGTGCTGGGCCTGTCCGCGGTCCTGGCGGCCGTCAGGACCGCGGCCCGACCGGGAATGACCCTTCCACCGCGGCGGCGGTGGGCGGCGCTGGCCGTCGTCTTGGTCCCCATCCTTATCGCAACGGCCGCCGTTCTACTCCCCGTGATTTTCGGCGACGGGTTCGTTTTCTATACCGACAGCATCCTTTATGACAATGTCGGGGAGTGGCTCCAACTACACGCCTTCCGTGAGGCGGCCGCCTACGACCCGCGGCGCCCGATGTGGGGGGCCGTCGCCCTCCTGCAAGAGCTGCACCACCGCATGGGGCCGATGTTCCTCCTGGCCCTGTTGCGGTCGCTCTGCCCCGGCTGCCTGTGCGCCCAGCTATATCCGGCCGTGACCGCCTGGGGCGTCGCCCTCAACGTCGCGGCAGTCTATCTCCTGTGCCGCTGGTCGTTCCGGTGCGGCGCCGCCTGCGCGCTCTTCGCCGCCCTCCTGACGGCGGGCGTCAACCCACTCTCCTACTCCGCCAACTACGGTTTTCTGTGCCAGGTCTACGGCACCGCCGTCCTGCCGTTCTGTCTGGCCGTCCTCGCCCGTCTCACCACGCGCACCCACTGGCGCTTCGGCGAGGCGGCCCTGTTCGCCCTGGGCGCTTCCCTCCAGCTGAGCGTTTACAGCGAGTTGGCGCCGGTGCTGGCCGCGGCGAGCCTGCTCTACCTGGCGCCGACCGCCGTACGCGCCTGGCGAACCGCCCGCTTTCGCCGCTTCCTCGCCTTCACGGGGGCCGCGGTCCTGCTGTTCGGGTTGTTCGCCAACATCGAGATCTCGCGCGCCGCCTCCGCCGTGGCCGTCATGGCCAGGGTCAACGGGGTCGGCTGGCACATCGATTGGACCCCCCTGGAATACTGGGCCTTCGCCATGGGCGCCCGCCCCTATCCGACGCCCCTCGGCTCGTGGCCGTTGGTCGCGCTGCTTCCCGGGATCGCGATGGGCACGGCCCTGTTCCTAGCCGGCATCGGCATCGCCGTCCGGCGGCGGCGCGCGTGGCCCGTGATCGGCGCCCTTCTCGTATTGGGAGGCCTGACCGCCTACTTCCACTGGCTGGGGCGAGACCCCTGGACCGGCGCCGTGGGACACACCTGGGACCAATTCAAGCTCTGCAAATGGTCCTTTTCGCTCGTCGCCGCCGTGCAAGGCGCCGGCCTGCACTTCCTCCTGGGCCGCCTGCCGCGCCTGCGGGTGCGCTTCGCGGCCGCCTGCCTGCCGGTGATCGTGGGGATCCTGGTCCTGCACGGCTTCGAGGCCCGGGCGTTCTCCCACGAATCGCATATGTTCATGGGGTCGAAAACGCCCTTGGCTTCCCTCCGCGAGCTGCGCCGGCAGGTTCGCGATTTGAATCCTTCTTCCCTCTACTTCATTTCTAATCCCGTCTCGGACCCGCACTACACCGCCCTGGTCCTGTCCGTCCTCTATTCGCATCCGTTCCTCAACGGCTGGTCCAACAAGCGAGACCCGTTCTACCATTCCGCCTACGTCGCCGACCGAAACCCGTGGCCGCCTCCCGACGACATGCTCGGCGTCATGGAGGGCGAACCGCCGTTCGACGCGCCCCTGCGCCGCCTGCCCTGCGGGCTGTCCGCCGTCGATTTGCGAAAGCCGTTCGTCGTCCGCATTGACAACCCCGGCGGGGCGGCAGCCGTCCTCGTCTGGTCGCCGCGATCCGGGACGGGCACGCTGTCCCTCGCCGCCACGGGTGACGTGGCCTCTGTGCCGCTGACGTTGCGGCCGGGCCTGAATTATGTGAACCTGCGCCGCCCGGATGCGCCTTCGCCGACTTTGTGCCTCGAAAGAATGGAGATTCATCTGGACGGCGAGCAAGCGTCGGGGCCGCGACCGTGAGGAAGCGGGGTGAGGCGCCAGAACCTCACCCCGCTCCCTCACGGTCGCGGCCCCGATACCGCTCCCTTATGGTCGCGGCCCCAACGAGACGCACCCGATCACGGGAACTGGTGCGGCTTCTGGAAGTACTCGTTCGAGCCGAGGATGGCCTCGAGGAACGCCGGCGTGTTGAAGTTCCCGCCGGCCGAGTTGTAGATCGCCATCCAGTGGTCGATCTCGGACTGGTTGGCGTTGCGGCCCAGCAGCTTGACGTACTCGCGGTTGACGAACCCGTTGACGCCCGCGTCGGTGAACGGGCTGCCGGACGGGTTGCCGGGCGAGCCGAAGAAGTACAGCGTGCTGGTGTCCAGGATCGTCGCCATGTTCAGGGCGGCGGCCTGGTTGTAGGTCGCGGGGAGCTGGTTCACCCAGAAGTTCACCTCGCCCTGGCTGACGACGTAGTTCGGGAACAGCACCAGATACGCCGCCTTCACCAGCGTCGTGGGCGTCGCATTCCCGGTCTGGCCGATGATGAGCGGCGACCGTGTGAAGAACTCCGACGAACTGATCAGCGAGGCGATGAGCTGCTCCTGCGTCGTGCCCGCCGCCAACGCGCTCTGCCAGTGGCTCACCTCACCCGTCGCGGGGCTTCGACCGAGCAGCGCCTCGTACTCGTTCGTGATGAAGTCGGTGCGGTACTCAATGCTGGTCAGGAAGCTGGTCGCCACGGCCACCCGCGTCGGAGTGTAGTCGGCGATTAGGGCTTCGAGGTTGGCGGTCTCGCCGGCCGGGTCGAACGGGACGAGGAGGTTGTTGTAGAGGCTCGTCAGCCACGAGTTGTTCGTACTCAGGCCGCCGTCCGACGGATCGGACTGGTCCAGGAAGTATTCCTGCGAGCCGAGCACCGCCGTCAGCAGCTGCTCGTCGCCGTTGAGGCCGCCGGGCGCGGCCGCCCTCTGGCCGACGACCGACTGCCAGAGGGCCAACTCGGTCGCCGACGGCGCCCGGTGCAGGTCGCTCTCGTAGACGAATTTCGTCACGTCGTTGGTGAACTCTCCGGGGCTGACCACCGCCGCGGCGACCGCATCGCGAGCGGTGCTTTCGGCGTTCGACAGGAAGAGCAGGTCCGTCTGCTCGGCCGGCTCGTTCGTCGCCCCCAGCACGGAGGTGTACAGGGCGTCGGCCCACTGCTGGTTCTGCGACGGCAGCGGCGTGTTGGCGGTGGTGTGGTCGGCGAAGTATTCCCCCGAACCGAGGATGGCGGCGATCAGGTCCTCGACCCGGTAGTTGGGGTTGGCCGCATACACCTGCTCCCAGTGCGTGATCTCGCCCGGCGTGGCGTTGCGGCCGAGGTACTGCACGTAGGCGCGATTGACGGAGCCGTTGACGTAGTTGTTCGGGTTGCTGTTGATGTCGCCGAAACGGTACAGGCTGCTGGTGTCCAGGATGACGGCCGCCTGCAGCAGCGTCAGCGTGCCGGCGTTCAGCGCGGGAACGAAGGCGTTCAGGTCCGACTGCGTGATGGTGTAGTTCGGGAAGAGCTGCTTGTAGACGGCCTCCACCCAGGTTTGGTTGCTGGCCGTGGCGCCGCCGCCGACCACCTTCGGAGCGTCGATGGTGAAGTATTCCGTCGAGGCGAGGAGGTTCGCGACGAACTGGTCCTGCGTCGCGCCGGTCTGGAGCTGGTTGGTCCAGTAGGCGATGTCGCTGCTCGCGGGGTTGCGCTTGAGGTAGAGGTTGTAATCGGCGCTGATGACGTTGCTAAGATAGCCCTGCCCGGCCAGCAGGCTGCGGGCGTCCTGGGTGCGGGCCGTTGACTCGGCGTTGGCGAGCTGCGGCACGAACAGCTGGCTCAGCTCGAAACTGGACGGCGCCCGGCCCAGCAGATCCTCGTACACCTGCGTGACGAAGGCCGAGTCGCTGCCGTTGACGTCGTGGCCGGCGCCGGTCTGGCTGAAGTACTGCGTCGAGCCGACCAGCGAGATGATGATCTGCTCGAAGGTGCCGCCGCCCGCGAGCACCGAATCCCAGAAGGCTTGGTTGGCGGGCACGCCCGGCAGCAGGTCCCCGACGCCGAGGATGCTCATCGGGTTGGCCGTGCTGTACGTGGCGCCGCTGGACTGGTACAGGTCGTTGATTAGCTGCGTGGCGCCCACGCTGGTGACGTAGGCGGCCGCAAACTGCTGGAGCAGGGCGCTGCGGGCGGCGTCGATCGGGGCCAACGCGCCCTCGAAGCCGGCGGTGTCGGACGGCCGATTCAGCAGGTCGTTGTACAGGCCGCTGACGAACTGGCCGTCGTCCGTGCTGTTCAGATCGACCGTGAACGTGTAGACGTCACCGGGGTTTTCGCCGTTGATTCCGTTCTGGTTCTGGTCCATGTCGTTGCCGACCAGGTCCGTGACGTCCGGCCCGACCTTGAACGTGTAGATGCCGTCCGCGGACTGGGCGGCGAAGGTGATCTGCCAGACGTTGTGCGGGTTCGGGAGACCCGGCGGCGGGATGCTGACGTCGGTCGCCGTGAGCGGCTTGATCACCTGGCCGTTGGGGCCGGTGATGGTTATCTGGTTGATCGGGAACGAGCCGATCGCCTCGTTGAAGGTGACGGTCACGGACGTCAGGGAGCCGGCCAGCGGGTTGACCGGCGAGGCGGGGCTGACCGAGACGACGTGCGGCCCGACGCGGTCGGTGGAAATCACGAAGGCGCCGCGGCCCTGGGTGCCGGCGACCAGCTCATCCAGGCTCTGGTTGAACTGGAGATCGATCACGGGGACGTGGGGCAGGCCGACGCCGAGCAGCGTCCAGCTCGTGCCGCCGTTCGTGGAGACGTACACGCCCGTGTTGGCGCCGACGTAGAGCCGGCCGTTGGGCGCGCCGCTGCCGGGCTGCGAGCGCGGGTCGTCCACGAGGGCGTCCGCGCCCTGGCCGACCAGGTTGCCGGTGATGTTGGTCCAGGCGGCGGTCGCCTTGCCGTTGTTGTTCGTCAACACCCCCTTGAAGATGCTGGGACCGGCAATCCCGCCGATGGTGACGTAGACGAGCAGCGGGTTGTTCGGATCGACCGTGATGCTGTTGATGGTCCCGCCGGTGGGAAGGCCGGCGTCGATCTCCTGGAAGAAGTCGCCGCCTCTGTTCAGGGTGACGAACAGCTCGCCCTTGTTGGTGCCGGCGTAGATGATCTGATCGTTGGTCGGCGCGAAGGAGGCCGCGCTGATGACGCCGCCCTTCTTCGACAGCGGGCCGTTGCTCGGCACCTGCGTGATAACGCCGGTGCTGGTGTTCGTCGCGAAGATCCGGTCGGTGCCGATCAGCAGCTCGTCAAAATGCTGGAGCGTGCCGTTGACGACGGCGGAGATCTTCTGCGGGAACTCCGTGAACACGGGCAAGTAGCTGGCGTTGGACCCGGGGCCGCCCGGTGGAGGAAGGTTCGTCGTCGGCAAGTCGGTGAAGCTGCCGATGACGCCGCCCTGGACGGAGCCTTCCGGCTGGAAGGCGACGATCTCCGAAGTGTCTCCGTAGGCGTACTCCACGTAGACGGTGTTCAGCGTGCCGGGCGGGGAGCCTGGGGTGGGGTTGCCGACCAGGGCCTGGTCCCCGTCGGGGATGCCGATGAAGCCGTTCAGCCCCATGGTGGTCGCGGAATTCACGCCGTTGGCGACCAGCGCGGCGCCGGTGTTGAATTCGGTGGTGTAATAGCGGCCGGGGATGGACGAATCGATGGCCACCGAGGTCAGGTCGGCGATCTGCATGTTGCCGTTGATCGCGCTTAGCGAGATCGTGGACGTGGGAACGGTGGCGCCGAAATTTCTCCAAACCGGTCGATCCGCCCTGCGCGATGATGCCTCGGTTGCCGCTGGTGTAGTCGTAGCCCGTCCCCTGGTACACGAGCCGGTACAGTCCCTGTTCGGTCCCGAAGACGATGCGGTTCTGGGCGTCGATCGTCACCGACGTGATGTTCGGCGGGATGTTGGAGCCGCCGAAGCCGAAGTCGTTGTCGAAGACGTTCGTCGAGATATCGACCCAGGACACGCCTTCGCCCAGGTAGCCCTGCTTGTTCGGGGTGGGATACTCAAATTTCCCGTCCGTAAAGTTCCAGGCCGCATCGCGCTTTTGGATGTCGTCGCCGGTGTTGACGAAGCCCTGGTCGGCGCCGCTCGAATCCGGCGTGTTCACGTCGAGCATGTCGCCGGTGTCGATGCGGAGCAGGCCGAAGTTCGGACCGGCGGCAAAGGGGTACTCCTCCGAGGCGCCGACGTAGACCACGTTCGGGTCGGTCGGATCGACGATGATCGCCCCGACGTTGCTGCCGTCCACGCCGGTGAGGTCGATGTTGTGCCACGCCGGGATGTCGGGGGCGGGTCCGCCCTCCTGCACGCGCAGCATGACGTGGGTCCAGGCGTTGTTGCCCTGGATCTCGCCGCCGTTCTTGTAGAGGCCGAAGAGCGTGGGTGTGTTGTTGAAGGTGGTGGTCCCGGTCGGCGTGGCGTCGATGGCGCCGTCCAGCGTGGTGCCGAAGTTGATGTTGTCCCCGGACAGCGGCACGGCGGCCGGCGGAGCGGCGATGAGGACGTAGATCGTGGAGATGTCGTCGGTGGTGCCGAAGCCCTGAGCCAGCGTGACCCGGCCGAGGGTGATGCCGCTGAGGGGACCGCTTGCCCGCGCCAGGCAGGGTGCTGTTTTGGATGTTCGGATTCAGCCCACCCAGTACGGGCTGCCAGCTCAGGCCGCTGTTCTGCGAATTCCAGACGCCCGCGGTGGCGCTGGCGCCGGCCAGGCCGATGTTGCCCATGCCGATCGTGAGAATGGTGGGATCGTGCGAATTGAGCGAGAGGTCGGTGACGGAGGCCAGCGTCGTTCCGGTCGGGAAGCCCAGGGCGGTCAGGTTCATGCTGGAGGCGGTGAGGACGTCCGTCCACGTCTGGCCGCCGTCGCTGGTCTTGTAGACGCCCGGCCCGAATTCGCCGCCGGAGGCCACGGCGGCGTAGGCGATGTTCGTGTTGTCGGGGTCCACGGCCATGCTGCTGATGCGGGCTCCGGCCAGCACCACGTCGCTGTTGCCGGCCACCTGAAAGGTGTTGCCGCCGTCGGTGGAAACCAGGACGCCCGAGCCGACCCGAGAATCGGGCATCGGGTTGGCGTCGCCCATGCCGGCGTAGACGACGAACTGGTTCGTGTTGGTGTTAACGGCGCCCGCCAGCGCCCCGATCGGGGTGCTGATGGGGTTGTTCCCCTCGGAAATGTAGTCCGTGGCCGGGGTCCAGTCGGCGCCGCCGTCGGTCGTCTTCCAGACGCCGCCGTTCTCCGAGCCGACGAGGTAGGTGTCGCCGCTGGGATTCTGCGGATCCACGAGGACGCTGTTGACGCGGCCGGAGACCGAGTTGAACTGGACGCCCGAGTTGGCGGTGTCGATGCCGCCGGGTCCGACCGCCTGCCAGTCCGTGACGCTCGGACCCTGGTAGATGAAGTCGATCGGCGTGCCCATGGTGACATTGCCGGCCTTGTCCACCACTTCCACGTTGACCGTGTTCAGCCCCATGACGGGGTTGGGCAGGGTGACGGAGAAATGGCCCGTCGCATCCAGGCTCAGGGCGCTGATGCGGAAGTCGCCCGGCTGGTTGAAGGTGGTGTCGCCGGTCGGGCTGAAGGCCACGTAGGCGATGTTGTTGACGCCGCCGTCGTCGGCGACCTGGCCGACGAGGGTCGGGTCCGTGGTGGAGTCCAGGTTGGGACCGACCAGATAGCCGGGGTTGCGCAGCTCCGGTTGGCCGGGGAAGGTGGGGCGCGTGGTGTCGGTGTACATCGTCGTGAGGCTGACGTTGTCCACGCCGACGAGCATCGGCCCCATGTTGTTCACCGCGGCGATGCGGATGAGGACCTGCTTCCCGGCGTAGGCCGCCAGCAGCGACGACAAATTCGCCGTAACCGCCGTCTTCCCCTGGAGATTCATCGTGTCCGGATCGGTGGACGTGGTCTGGAACACGGTATCGAGGATGTCGGCCCCCGAACTGTCGGTGATGGCGAAGCCCGGCGCGTTCGGGTTCATGATGTCCACGCGGACCTGCTGGTCGTTGCCCTCGTCCGGGTTTGTGTTGTCCGGGTTGTTGTAGAACAGCGACGCCTCGCCGGACGTCCATCCCGAAAGCGACTGGAGATACAGGTCGATGGAGAAGTTGAGCTGCGTCGCCTGCGTGGGCAGCGTCACGAGCTGGTAGAGGAAGTTGCTGCCGGCGTAGCTCTCGGTGGAGTTTTGATTGAATCCAAACGGGCCAGGGGACAGGGGAATGAGGTTGGATTGGTCGTCCATGGCCCGGAAGAGGCTCTGGGCGCCCGCGGGTCCGGTCGGCGCCGGCACCCGGGTCAAGCTGAGCGGGCTGAGCGTCCCGGTCTGGGTATAAAAGCCGCCGCGGCTGTCCGGCACCTGGGCCGTCTGCCAGCCGATAAGGTTGCCCTGTTGGCCGCTCAGGTCCTTGCCCTCGAAGCCGCCGTTCGCGATCAGGTTCACCTTGACGATATTGCTGATCAGGTTGAACGTCGTGACGCGCACCATCGGATCGCTGACCGTGGCGACGACCGTGGCGCTGGCCGGCCCGCCCGCCATGTAGGGGATGGGATCGCCGAACGTCCCGTCGCCGTTGCCCGTCAGGACGTAGACGTTGGAGTCGGCCGGCGCGTTCTCGGACGTCGGCTGAGTCGGGCTGCCGCTCAGGCCCACGACCACGTCGGGGAAGGCGTCGCCGTTGACGTCGGTGACGGCCACGGAGTTGACGGCGAAGTTGAACGGCAGGGCCGTGTTCACGGCCGGGGCGAAGCCGCTGCTCGCCGAGTTGAGCAGCACCGAAATCTGCTCCTTGCCGTTGCCCGTGTCCTTGCTCACGGCGATCACGTCCAGCAAGCCGTCCCGGTTGACGTCGGCCGCGATGAGGGCCGACGGGTGCGCGCCGACCGCGAACGACCCCAGATTCGTGAAGCCTTCCAACCCGTCGCTCTTGACGTCCGCGTTCTTGAGGAGGACGACGGTGGCGTTGGCGTCGTCGGCCACCGCGAGGTCGAGCGGCGCGCCCGCCGTCGAGGTGAAGTTCCCCGCGACGAGGGCGGTCGCCGCCACGCCGGACAGAATCTCCTGACCGACCTGGAACGTCCCGTCGCCGTTGCCCAGCAACAGCGTCACGCCGCGCGCGTTTTGGGAAGCGCCCGGGCCGTCATGCGCGACCGCCAGGCTGATGTTCCCGCTGCTGTCGAAAACGCCGGCCACGACCTGCGTGGGATCGTTTCCCACGACGTAGGTGACGGCCTGGGCGAGCGCCCCGGAGCCGTTGTTGATCAGGACCGAGACGGTGCCGTCCCGGTTGGCCGTGATGAGGTCCAGTGGGCCGTTCGGCCCGCTCAGGTGGGCCAGGGTCACGCTGACCGGCCCGTTGCCCTTGCCGTTGATGTCGCTGACGGAATACATCACGGGCGCGGCGTAAACGCCGGGCGCGGTGGCCAGGTAGACCGACACCATGTTGGCGTTGAAGTTGGCGACGACCAGGTCGGGGATGCCGTCGCCGTTCAGGTCGCCGACGGCGATGGCGTCGGGTTGCGCGTTCGCCGTCTCCTGCAGTGGCGCGGAGACGAGGTAGATTCCGCTGCCGTTGTTGCGCAGGATCGAAAAGCTGCCGCCCTGGTTGCCGCCGGCGCCCAGGTTGGCGGTGATGACGTCCGGCGTCGCGTCGCCGTAGACGGCGCCGATGGCCAGGGCGATCGGACTCGTGTCCACGGCGTAGTGGGCCGCCGCCGCGAAGGAGAAGGTCAAGGGCGTGGACGTGTTCTGAAGGACGGTCACCTGATTGGCGGCCGTGTTCGCCACGATGATGTCGGACAGACCGCTCGCGTCGGTGGACAGCGCCACGACGTTGCCGAGGTGTCCGGCGCCAAGGCTGAACGTCTTGCTGAGGGCGGCGTTGATCGTCCCGGAGCCGTCGTCCGCGTTGGCGAGGACTTCGACGTTGGTCGAGGTGGACGAGCTGGCCACGATGTCGTCGAGGCCGTCGCCGTTGATGTTGCCGATGGCCACGGAGGTAACGTTGTTCAAAAGCCCGGCGCCGCTGGTGCTATTGACCGGGACGCCTTCGGTGAAGGTGAAGGCGCCGGCCGTCCCGCTGTTGATGAGCGTCACCACGCCGTTGCTGCCGCCGACGGCCAGGTCGGCGGAGTTGGCGTTCGCCAGGGGGCCGGCGGCGATGGACGTGGGGGTTTGCAGCCCGGTCGGCCCGGTCGTGCCCACCACCACGGCGGTCGAGGCGCCGAACGTGCCGTCGCCGTTGCCGGGCAGGAAATCGACGTTGAAATTGCCGCCGGTGGCGACGCCGTCGGCGACGGCGAGGTCCGTGTTGCCGTCGTTGTTGAAGTCGCCGACCGCCAGGCCGACGGGGTCCGTGGCGCCGGAGACGTCGGAGACGGCGTTGTCGAAGACGGGAACACCGGTCTTCCCCTGGTTCACGAAGACATCGATGTTCCCGTTGGTCGGGTCGGCGACGGCCAGGTCGGCGAAGCCCGTGGCCGTCACGGCGCCGGTGGGGGAGAAGGCGATCAGGGCGCCGACGGCGGTGTCTCCGGGGACCGGGGCGAGGGTCGCGTCCGGCGTGGCGTTGAAGCCGCCGCCGGCTATGCCGGCGTAGATGTCCACCTCGGGATTGCCCGCGGCATTGTTCCGGGCGACGGCGAGGTCGGCGACGCCGTCGCCGTTGAAGTCGGCGACCACGACGGACGTCGGCGTGGGCGGCGTCAGGGGGTTGAGACCCAACCCCATTGGGTAGGTCTGCACGGCGTTCAGGACCGTGCTGCCGTCCGTGGCGTTGATCGTGGAGAGCGTGCTCTGGCCGGCGCCGCTGTTGGCGACGGCGAGTTGGCCGGGGCCAGTCAACGTCACCATGTCGGTGGACTCATGCACCTGATCACCCTTGACGAACAGCGTGTAGGCGCCGCCGATCTGGCCGCCGGCGTAGGTGATGTCGTAGGCGTTGGGCAGGGTCACGTCGGGGGTCACGTTGGTGATGGTCACCGCCGCGCCGCCGGGGCCGAAAAGCTCGTAATTGCTTTTCGTCTGGTCGGCGGCGAACATCGCCTCGTTGTACTGCACGACGATCTTGTTGGGCGACGTCTGGGCCACCGAACCGCCGTCCGGCGGGTTGACGGAGATGATTCGCGGCGGCGTGGCGGAGAGCAGTTCTCTCGACTCCAGCGCTTCCAGTATGAGGGGACGGCGGGGTTTGGATTTCGTGCGGCGGCGGGAGACGACGCGGCCAGACCACTTGGCGCGAGCGCGGAGAGGAACGAGTGGAGAGACATGGCAGCAGCCTCGAGAAGTTAAATCAGACCGACCGGGGCCAGCCCGTCGGCACGGATGATTGCCTGGAGATCTCGTCAGCGGGTAGGAGCATAGGGACAGGGCGATAAGGCGACTGGACTCCCTGGATCAATATCCATTCATTTCACAATACCTGTTGGGTAAAAGGGTGGGAAGGGGAAATTGACGAAGAAAATGCGGGTTGAAGGGACCGTCGCCCCGCCGAACGGCAGTCGTCGCACCGCCGGCGCAGTCGGGGGAGTTGGTACGGCCCGCGAAAACGGCGCAACACGGTCGCCTCCCACCCTATGAAGCCCACTCATTTCACCCGAGCGCAATAACCGGCGCAAGCGTCGCGTGTCGGAGCCGCGACCGTAAGGGAGCGGTTTTCTCTCCGCTCCCTTACGGTCGCGGCTCCGACACGTGTCGGGTCTTCCCTCCCGCTCCCTGCGATAAGAACTGCATAACCGGCGGAATCGTGACGGTCCCTTGCGCGTCAGGCGGCGACCGATCCTCCGGTCAGCGAGGCGATCTCAGCCGCGAGGCGCTCGGGCAGCCCATCGGGGGGGTGCGGCCCGAATTCGAGGAGGCGGTCGGAGAGGAAGTCCGTGAGGGCCAGCACCGGCCGAACCGAGCGCACGGTCTGCACGAAGGCGCGGAGCCGCTCGCAGAAGACGCCGGTGTTGAAGCGGTCCAGGGCGTGCCGGCGCGCCTCGGCGCCCACGCGATCCCGCAGCTCGGGGTCGCGGCACAGGCGTTCCAGGGTCTTCTTCAATTCGTCCGGGGAAGCGATCTTGGAGACGATGTCGTCGGGGAACTCGCTGTAATAGCCGTGGTTCCAGACGACGACGGGGGCGCCGGCGAGCAGGGCGTCGAGCAGGCTGGCGGAGCTTTCGCCGAAATGCGGATTGCGCAGGTTGACGACCACGTCCGCCTGCGCCAGCACCTGCCACAGGGCGTCGTCCGACAGCCGGCCCAGGAGGCGCACGCAGTCGGTCAGGCCGCGCCGGTCGATGGTCTGCCGCAGCAGGCCGACGTAGTGCTCGTCGGGCGTCCCGACCAGAAGGTACTCCACGTTGGCGCGCAGGTAGTCGCTGGCGGCGATGCACTCCATCACCGCATGAACCTGCTTGTTGGGGTTGAGGTAGCCGAAGGTCAGGAGGCGAACGCGTCCCGGACGCCGGGGCCGGGCGCCCGGCGCGGGGCGAACGGCGCTCGGGCCGAACAGCGGGAAGTCCAGCTTCACGACCGGAGCGTCCACGGCGGCTGCGACGCGGCCGCGGCTGTATTCGGAGTGAACGACGACCCCAAGACAGCGATACAGGACCGATTTGAACATCGGGAAGCGGAGGATGTCCGGGTCGTCCGTGGGGAGGAGGCCCCGCGACGCGACGACGGCGCGGATCATCTCCGTCGCCGCGGGGCCTTCGCTGTAGGCGAGGTGGCGGGCCAGCCCGACCGGGTCGTGCCGCCCTAGCATGTGGTAGCCGTTGAAGAAGTTGCGCATCACCAGGTCGTGCAGGACGACGACGCCGGGACGCTGCAAAAGGATATCATAGATCTTCTTATGGTAAATAGAATAATCGCCCATGTTGTAAACGGCCAGGTCGCAGCCGTCCAGCTCGCGGAGCAGTGCGGCGTCGGGGCCGTCGCCGAGTCGGACGACGCGCGGCCCCCCCGGCCCCAGGGCGCGGGGGTCGTCCGAAGCGAAAACCACGACCTCATCCGCCTTCGCCAGCTCCTCGACGATGGCCTGGCTGTAGTGGCCGATGGCGCTGTGCGGGCCGAACGGCGTGAACCACGCGATCCTCATGCGACGTCTCCCCCCGTGGAGGAATGATGAATGATGAACGATGAATGATGAATTCAAACTCTTCTTTATTCATCATTCATCATTCATCATTCATCATTTTCACCCCGCCAATCGGTCCACGATGCGGTCCCAGTGGATCTGCTTGTTCACGAGCGTCTCGTGGGCGGCCCGGCCCATCTCGCGCGTCCGCCCCCGCGCCGCCCACAGCCCCTCCATGCCCCGCGCCAGCGCCTCCGCCGTCGGCGCCAGCATCAGGCCGTTGACGCCGTCCTCCACGATCTCGTCGGTGCCGCCGGAGTCCGTGAACGTCAGCACCGGCTTGTGCGAGTGGAACGCCTCCAGCGTCACGTAGCCGTAGGAGTCCTCGTCGTGCGGCAGGTACAACGCCGCGAACGCCCCACGCATCCACCGCGCCTTCTCTTCTTCGCTGATCCAGCCGAGGAGCTGCACCTTGTCCTGCAGGCCCCACTCCTCGACGCGGCGGCGCAGCTCCGCGCCGTAGGCTTCCGTGTCCGGCTTGCCGGCCAGGACCAGGCGGAAGGGGGAGCGCACGTGCCGCATGGCCTCGACGGCGACGTGCTGCCTCTTGATGGCGTTGAGACGACTGGGATAGAAGAAGTAGTCGCCGTGCTCGCCGGGGCCGAACAATTCGGGCCGGTCCAGCGGCGGGTAGAGGACGCCGTCCGCGTCAATGTCGTTGTAGCGCTTCAGCCGGCCCGCCACGATCTTCGAGTTCGTGTAGAGCTCCTTCGCGTCGCGCAGGCAGAGGTTGTCCGCCTGGATGACCATGTCGCGGACGCGCCGCGTCTCCGGCTCGTCCGGCATTCCGGCGAAGGGCGTGCCCCACAGCTCGTAAACCTGACGGAACTGATGGAGCAGCCAGACCTTCTTGTTCTCGAATGGGCACAGGTAGGCCGGGAACTTCAGCGCGATCACCAGGTCCGGGTTGCCCGTATCGACGCGCATCAGGCGGCAGGCCAGGACGTGTTCGACGACCGCCGCGGGAGGATACCACTTGAACGGAATGCGGACGTGGGCGACCTTGTGGCCGCGGCCGGTCAGACGGGTCGCCAGGCTGTCGGCCAGGTACTCGGCGCCGCCGCGCACGAACGGCGCCTGGGCGTTGACGATGGCGATCTTCATGAGATCAGGTTCTCGATCACGTGGTCCCAGTCGATCCGAAGGCGGCGCGGCGTCTCCCGGCCGGCTTCCCCCATTCGCCGAGCCAGCGGGCGATCCGTCCACAGTCGGTCCAGGGCCGCGGCCAGCGCCCTCGGCTCCGGCTCGGCGACCAGGCCGTTGACCCCGTCCTCGACCAGCTCCAGGATCGCCCCGGAGTCGGTCAGCGTGACGACCGGCTTGCCGGAATGCAGGGCTTCCAGCGTCACGTAGCCGTAATCTTCCAGGCAGGCCGGAAACAGGACGGCGCAGCAGCCCGCCATCAGCTCCACCTTCCGTTCCTCCGTCAGCCAGCCGGTGAATTCGATGCGGTCCCCCAGCCCCTCATTGAGGACTTTTTGCCGCAGCCCGTCGTAGAACGCCGGCCCGGCGTCGGCGTCGAACGTGCCGCCGAGGACGAGGCGCACGTCGGGCCGCGTGTACTTCATCGCTTCGACGGCCAGGCCTGGCGCTTGAGGGGAGTGACGCGGCTGGGGTAGAAGATGTAGTCGCCGAAAGGTCCGGGATGGAAGGCGGCGTCGCGCGGCAGCGGCGGGTAGAGGACGCCGTCCCCCTTGAGGCCGTTGAACTGTTTGAGACGATCCGCCACGGTCTGCGAGATGGTGAAGACCTTCTTGCACTCGCGCAGGTAGACGTCGTCGGAGCGGCGAATCATGTCGCGGTAGCGCCGGCCCACGTCGTTGTCGGGCATACCGCCCCACGGCGTGCCCCACAGGTCGTAGGCCTCGCGGTGGTGGTGGAGGAACCAGGCCACCTTGTTGGGATGGCGCAGCGCGTGCGCGGGGGTGCGGACGGTAATGAGGCGGTCGATGGGGTCGCCGGACGACTCGGTGAGGTCGAGCAGACGCAGCGCCAGGGTCTGCTCCGGCGTGGTGAGCCAGGACGGGTGGAAGTCGATCCGGACGGTATCGGTGTGGAAGCCGCGCGCGGTCAGCTCGCGCTCCAGGTCGTCCACGATCTTGACGCCGCCGCCTTCAATAAACGGGATGTAGGTGGAGGCGATGACAATTCTCACGAGTCCCCCGCGATCCGAGGTTCAGAAGCCGAAGGGCTGATCGCCGACTTCGGGCTTCAGACCTCTCCCCTCTGAACCGACCTGATTTCCGCGGGGATAATGCCCAGGAGCAGCAGACATGTCAAGCGGAGTTGCGGGGGTTCGCCGGAACCGCTCGCTGGCGCTCGCGGCTGGTTGTCAGGCCGCCTCGTGATTCCTCAACAGCCTCTTGAAACGGCGGCCGCGGCGCAAGCGCACCGCCTGGTGGCGGCGAACGGGTTGGCGGACTTGTCGCGGCCGGAATATGCGCTGTTCGACGGGGGGACGGTGCGGTACTACGCGGCGCGGTAAATCCGTCGCGGCCGCGACCGCTGGGAGCAGGCAAGGTTCGTGATGGCTGTATCTCTGCCGGCCGCTGCTCCCTTACCGCTGGCGCTGCTCCCCAACAGGCCGGTTTCCTTTAGCAAGCGAAAGATGGCCCCCGCTGGTGGATTCTAGGCCCTCGGCTCGTACCCTGGGAGCGTTGGTTCGATTCCAACCGGCGGTAGCTCTCGTGCCGCGCACTATGTTCGGACGCAGGCGCCTGCCAGTTCGTTCCTTATCGATTGCGCCACACTGCTAATCGGAATCGAAGCGGAGTTCTGGCAAGATGAGGAATCGCCGGCCCGAACAGCAGACATGCTGCCAATGGTCCGGCCGGGTACGCAGAGCGGCGGGAATCCACTTAGAATCTGCACCGGAAGTAATCGAATCATGGCTGACATAGCCGTGGCACACGGGGAAAAATGCTTTCTCCCAGGCGTCGAGTAAGGGCCTGTCGGAGCGGTTAATGCCCACTCTCATCGACGAGTCCGGAGACACCGGGCATTCTCGGGACTCGCTGCCGTATTTCCGACTGGCGACTGTGTGGATGCCCGACTTGGATGCCGCGACGGCTTTCCGTGAAGCCATCCGCGCACTCCGAGATGAATTGCATCTAGGGAGGTCGCTTGAGTTTAAATTCGCCGCCACAAGCTCATACCCGGAACGGCGTCGTGCTTTCTTCGAGCGCGCCCTTAAGCATCCTTTTCAGTTCGCCTTCTGTGGCATCGACAAGACGACGCGGTACTGGCGCCATGCGCCCGCTGAGGAGCAGCACTGGGCGACCGCCACGTCGCTTGCGGTCTGTTTGCGGCCCATCTACCATGGGGCCGAGCAACCATCCCGCCCGCTTCGGGACGATGTGCTAGTGGACGACAACGGCGACAGGGCATTTCTTAAAGCGATTAACCGGGCGTTCCGTGGCCTACGGTCTCAGCTGCACCCTAACGCATCTATGGTGGCCAAAGCCCGTTTTCGAGGGTCCGCAGCGGACGAGGTGATGCAGTTGGTGGATATGGTCTGTGGAGCGGCCGGGGCGTGCCTGGACGGCGACTCGCTCTGGTATGACTTGATAAGAGAACGGTGTTTAGGGCTGATAAGATTGCCATAAACGGTGACAGGCCAAGCGTTTGAGTCGCTTGGCCTGTCAAAGGTGCGGTTGAGGACAAAGCCCGGAGTTACCCGAACCCTGTTCGCTGTAGGTCGTTTTTGTGTTCTCCACCGTATGGTTACGGTACCTACTCGTGAAGTCCTCGCGGAACTCTCTGGGAAGAGCGCTCCGCCCGCACTTCTACTATAGCTTGATCGGTCAAGTGATCAATAGGGTTCATCAGAAAATGACAAAAAGTTGCCGACGCGCTCCCCTCCCGGTCGCCGCTAAACGGAGTCACTACGCCACTTCCGCCGTCTCCTCCAGATGCGGCGCCTCCACGTCGGCGAAGCCGCGCTCGCGCAGGGTGCGCGCCAGGGCCGCAGACTGCTCCGGCTCGCCGTGGACCAACCGCACCTGACGCGTCTCGCCGGCCGAACCGCCTAGGAGCGCCAAAAAGTCGTTCTTGTCCGCGTGGCCGGAGAAGCCGTTGGCCTCCATCACCTCGGCCCACTTGTTCCAGTTCCGACCGTGGAAGCGCACCGTCGGCCGCTTCTCCAGCAGCTGCCGGCCCAGCGTGCCCGGCGCCTGGTAGCTCACCAGCACGATCGTCGTGCGCGGGTCATCGATGTGCTGCCGCAGATACGTCATGATCCGACCGCCGTCGCACATGCCGCCGGAGGCCACCACGATGTACGGCTCCGGGTTGGCGCACAGCTCGTTGCTATCCTCCGCCGTCCGGACGTAGGTGACGGGCGGCAGGCCGGCGTCGTCATGCGCCGCGAAATGATCGCCATAGCGATCGTACACCTCCGCAATGTCGGCGGCCGTCGGGCTGTCCACGTAGAGCGGCGCCTGCGGCAGGACGCCATCGCGCATCCAGCGCCGGAAATAGTGGACGACGATCTGGGTGCGGCCGAGGCTGAAAGCGGGGACCAGCACCTTGCCGCCGCGGGCCAGGGTGCGTCGAACCACCTCGCCCATGCGGGCCGCCATGCCGTCCATGCCTTCGTGGACGCGGCCGCCGTAGGTGCTTTCGCAGATGAGCAGGTCGGCGGACGGCACGGCCGACGGCTCGCGGAGGAACGGCAGGCCGCGCCGGCCGAGGTCGCCGGTGAAGGTGATGCGGCGGACGCGCGTCGGCCCGTCGATCGTCAGCTCGGCCATCGCCGAGCCGAGGATGTGGCCGGCGTCGAGGAAGCGCAGCCGGACGTCCGGGGCGATGGCGTGCGGCGTCTCGTAGGGGACGACCACGCACTGCGAGATGACGCGCTGGGCGTCGGAGCGGGCGTCGAGCGCGGGTACGGCCGTCCCGCCGTAGACGACGCCGGCGACGACGGCGTCCCGCGCCTGAATGCGGGCCGAATCGCCGAGCATGACGGCGGTGAGGTCGCGGGTGGCCGGCGTGCAGTAGATCGGGCCGGAAAAGCCCTGGCGGACGAGGCTGGGCAGGTTGCCGCAGTGGTCGATGTGGGCGTGGCTAAGGACGACGGCGTCGATTTCGGAGGGGGGGAAGGGGAAGCGAACGTCGCGTCGGCGGGCCTCGTCGCGTCGGCCGCGAACGAGGCCGCAGTCGAGCAAGAGTCGCCGTCCGGCCGCCTCCACCAGGTGCATGGACCCCGTCACCGACTGGGCCGCACCCCAGAACGTCACGCGCGGGGAATCGGTGGATGGTGTAGAATACCTGTTCATGACATCATTATAGCAGAGCTTGACAAGGGCGCGAACACGAAGCGGCCGAAGCGTCGTCCCGGAGGCGTCGGAAGTGACAGCTCGTAACCATCGAAGCGCCTGGACGCCCCGCGTTGAGACGCGGGCCTACACGCCGAAGCCCCGTGAACGGGGCTGGAGGTTCTTTTCAGCCCCGTTCACGGGGCTTCGGCGTGTAGGCCCGTCGTTTACGGCGGGTTTCGGACGGCGCCTGACTGCCTCGGCAGCGCTCCTGCTCCTCCTGGTGCTGCCGTCGCCGCGGGCCGTCGCCGCCCCGGCGGATACGGCGGCCTTCGACGCCATCCTCGACGGCGCCCTCAAGACCTGGCGCACGCCGGGCGTCGCCGCCGTGATCGTCCGCGACGACGAAGTGATCTATCTCAAGGGCGCCGGCGTCCGCGAGCGGGGCAAGGACGACCCCGTGACGCCCGAGACCCTCTTCGGCATCGGCTCGCTCACCAAGGCGTTCACCGCGACGGCCGTCGCCCAGCTCGTGGACGACGGCGCGATGAACTGGGACGATCCGGTGCGTAAACATCTGCCCGCGTTCCGCCTGGCCGATCCGCTGGCCGACCGCGACGTGACGCTGCGCGACCTGCTCTGTCACCGCACCGGCCTAGTCCGCCACGACCTGCTCTGGCGCTACGCCCCCTGGAGCCTGGAGGAGAGCGTTCGGCGGATGGCCTATCTGAAGCCGAGCCATTCGTTCCGCTCCGTCTACGAGTACAACAATCTCGGCTACATCGCCGCCGGTCTGGCCGTGGGATCGGCGTCGAAAAGCTCCTGGCGCGAGGACGTGCAGAAGCGCCTGCTCGACCCCCTCGGCATGACCGGCGCCGTCTTCACGCGCTCGGCCGTTCTCAAGGCGGCCGACCACGCCAGCCCGCACCGCCGCAACGCCGACGACAAGATCGAGGTCATTTCGTGGTACAACGACGATGACCAGGTGCGCGGTTCCGGTTCGATCAAGGCCGGCGTGCGCGACCTCGGCCGCTGGCTGCGCTTCCAGCTGGCCGGCGGCGTCCTCGACGGCAAACGGTACGTCTCCGCGTCGGCCCTGGCCGAGACGCACGCGCCGCAGATCGTGATGCCGCTCGACCATGAGCTGGCCCGCCTGACCGAAACGACGCAGATGAGCTACGGCTTCGGCTGGCGCATTTCGGACTACCGCGGGAAGCCTTTATGGGACCACGGCGGCGCGGTGGACGGCTTCCGCGCCGCATCCTGCTGGCGCCGAAGGACGGGGTCGGCGTCGCGGTGCTGGTCAACCTGGACGATTCGCCGATCGTCGATGCGGTCGGCTATTCGCTGCTGGACGCGGCGCTGGGTCTGCCGAAGAAGGACTGGAACGGCTTCTACGTGGCCCGGCTGAAGGAAGCGGACGAGGCGCGACAGGCCGGGGCGGCGAAGCGGGAGGCGTCGCGCAAGCTGGGCACGAAGCCGTCGCACGAGCTGGAAGCGTACACCGGAACGTATGAGGAGCCGGCGTACGGCACGGTGCGGGTGACGCTGGACGGCGGCGCGCTGACGTTGCACTGGAGCAGCTTCGACAAGCCGCTGCGGCACTTCCATTACGACACATTTCAGGTAGACGAAAAGGACGTTCCGGGGGCGAGCCCGCTGGCGGCGGAGCTGGCCGAATTCACGCTCAATCTGGATGGGAAGCCGGACGGGCTGCGGTTCCTGGGAAGGAAGTTCAAGAAGCATTAGTCCCATGACACCCGTCGGAGCCGCGACCGTAAGGGAGCGGAGAAGGTTCCTGCACCGTCCACCGCTCCCTTACGGTCGCGGCTCGGATGCGCGTCTCTTTCGCATCGGGAGGGAACTCTTGTATAGCTCCCCAGCAGAGGGTATAGTTTTGAGAGGACGCGCTCCGGTCAACGGACCAGGCGCATTCAGGAGCGCGACGCATGACCGCCGAAAACTTTGACCGAATCTTCCAGGGGCTGAGACAACGGCAGCCGTTCCAGGTTTTCACCGTGGAACTGCATGGTGGTCACCGGTTCGAGGTCGATGGCCCTGGAGCGCTGATTGTCCGTGACGGCGTCGCCGTATTCCTTGCGCCCGGCGGTGTGCCGGTCTGGTTCGACCACGAGAGCGTTAACCAGGTCATTGGCGCGCCGTCGAACGCCACCCTCGGATGAGGCGGACATCCCTCATCCGAGGCCACAGGCTTCACGACCCCGTGGCCGGCTTCAGCACCACGCAATCCAACCCGAACATGTACCGTACGCCGACCGACTTCTCGTTGGTCCCCGTCATCTCCAGCCGCAGCACCGCGTCGCCCTTCTTCAGGTCCACCGTGCCCAGCTCGACCGGCCCCGTGGCCAGCACCTTCTCCGGCTCGAAGCAGTCGATCGGCTTGCCTAGCGGCTTGCCGTCCAGCGCGAACTGCACGATGCCGTAATCCCGCGCCTTGGTCAGGTACACGATCACCTGATACTTACCGTCGGCGTGTACGGGCAGCACCAGATCGGCGAACTCGCCCGCTTTCGATGGCCGGCCCCACAGGTGCGCCTCGCCGCTCCATTTGCCCTCGCTAAAGGGTCGCATGTCCTGGGCCTCCAGCGGGAAGTCGCTGCTCTTGCCCAGCACCTTCAGCGACTTCGCCCTCCAGCGCCCCTCGATCTTGAACGGCGGCGGCGGCGCCGGAATGTTTTGCAGCACCTTCGCGTCCACCGGCTCGAAATCGTCCGTCGCTCCGGGCCGGGCGTACCAGTACGTCGTCGCCGCGTAGTTGACCGTCACGTTCGGGTCCCAGTGCCAGCACTCCATGTCGAAGCGGAACGACTTCTCGAACGGGATACTGTCGAGAATGTGGAAGCGGTTCACGCTGGTATGGCCGAAGCTGCCGCCCGTGTCCTTGGCGTCGCAGAGCGTCTGGTTGTGGTAGGGATGCTGGAAGGGCTTGGGGTCGCTCCAGGCGTAGCCGTAATAGTCCTCGCTGCCGGTGCCGAACCACGACGGAAACTTCTCGCCGTCCACGAAGATTTTCTCGTCGCCCTCGCCCCACCACGCCCCGACCGGGTTCATGACGCTCAGCATGTCGCCGACGAAGACGCCCTTGCCCTTGAGATCGCAATAGGTCCAATCGTGGAACGGCCGCGTCTTCATGTCGGCGGTGCGCCACTGGGCGTGGAAGTGCATGGAGCGGTCGGTCCAGGTATACTTCATGGTTGGAAGCGCCATCTTGACGGCCACTGGCTCCTTGCTCAAATTGAGGAGTTCAAAGGCCGCCGATTTCTCGAATGGCATCGGCCATTGCGCCTGCAACTCGGCCCCCTCCCCCGTCTTTCTCACAAAGAAGGGAAGGGCGCGGTAGGGGTTGACGCCGGGAGCGCTGCCGAAGAAGTCGCCCATTGGGCACCAGATCTGTGGCGTCTCGGCCTTGTCGAAGGTTCCGATCAGGACCAAACCGCGTAGCGCGGCAGGGTCGTCCTTCACCTCGACCAGAAGGTCTTGTACAACTCCTGGTCCGTCCATGACGGGGGCCATCCAGCGTTCCCCCGGCTTGACCGTATGTACCAGGAGCTTCTGGTCCCCGTCGTCGAAGGTGCGGCACCTTTCACCAGTGTCTCTACGATGGCGGCGACCTCCTTCGCCTTCTCCTCCAGTTGCCTCAACGAGAATGTCTCCACCTCCGTCCCCTGCGGATAGCTTCGGTAATCGACGTGATAATAAATGTCCGGCTTATCGACAGTGATCTTGCAGTGCTTGGCGTAGGCGATGGGGAAATACAGGTTGAAGCCGCGCGACCGTTCGCAGGCGATCGGGTCGGGGAACGGCGTCGTCTCCTTGCCGTCGATCTTCGTCTGCCACTTGCCGCCCAGCAGCTTGGTCAGCGGCGCCTCGATGACGGGTTCCTTCGCCTCGTCGAGGTAGATGCGGATGTTGCCGGCGTCGTCGGGGTTGGCCGACCAGATGTTGACCACGCAGCCGGGGCCGTCCATCTCGGCCAGGACGTGGCCCTGCGGGTCAAGCGTCATGGCGTCTTTGTCGATGTAACCCTGCGGGATTTTGCCGTCGATGGCGCGGCCGTCCGCGGCGGTGGCATAAACCCAGACGAAGTTGCCGACCCGCTTGTGCGTGGGCGAGAAGCCGACCTTCGTGCCGGCGGCGAAGGAGCCGTCTTCCGGACCTTCCCGCAGGGGGGCGTGGCGTGAAGTAGGCCGTCTTCTCCTTGACGACGCCGTCATAGAGCATGAAGCCGCGGTCGGCGTTGGCGAACCAGCTCTCCTTGCCGGGCGCCTCGCTGGCGCGGTCGTAGCTGCTGAACTGTTTGGTGACGTAAGGCGGATCGGGATACTCGGCGAGTTTCGACAGGTCGGTCATCTGCTGGAGCAGATCGTCGAGCGTCACCTTGTCGGCGGCGCGGCCGGCCGGCAGCGCCAGCCCCACGGCGAGCAGGGCCAGGGAGAGGGAACAGCATGCGCACGGATGGTTCTCCACGAGGAAGGGGTGGAGGTGCATTATATTTATCCGGCGCCCTTTGGTCCTCGTTCCCAGGCTCCGCCTGGGAACGAGAGAGCCACTCCCCACCCATCCTGCCGTGCTGACGTTCGTGGCATCCATCTGCACGGATTCATGCAAGAGCCGAAGACCGCCCCGCTTACCCATTCGGGCTCCCGGCGGGATGTATTTTGCAAGTCCCTTGTGTTTCACTACTTCGGAGAAACGGTCCTTTCGTGAAGAAATGCGGCACACCGTTTGCCAAAGGGGGGAATGCCTACCGTGATTCAATGACCGATCGCACCGCCAGGAGGCGAGCCGACACCCTTCGCACGACGACGGGACGGTCGCTTCCTGCTTGCGCCTGCCGGCGTTGCGTCACTCGAACGGTCGCGCCGCGACCGCGAACACGGCCTGTTCGCCTCTCCCCTGGTTTCACGAAACGAGGTGTCGCTTGGCTTCCGAAGCCCCCAAGATGAAGGCCACCCTGGGACTGACCGGGTTGACCGTCAACGCCATGGCGCTGATCGCGCCGGGCGCCTTCCTCTGGCTGACCTATCAGGAACAGGCCGCCTACGGCGCTCCGATGGCCGGCTCCGACATTTGGTTTGGCATCGTGGCGGCCCTGCTGCTCTGCTTCGCCACCGCCGTCTCCTACGCCGAGCTGGCCAAACTCTATCCCGGCGCCGGCTCGTCCTACTTCTTCGCCGAGCAGGCCTTCCTCGGCAAGACGCACGCCTCCAAGTTCGCCCGCATCGCCAAGTTCATCATCGGCTGGGCCAGCCATCTCTACTACTGGGTCTACCCAGGACTGATGGTCGGCGTCACCGCCATGCTCGTCGGCTACATGGCCGGCGACCTGATGCCAACCTATTTCAATTCGGGCGTGGCCAGTCCGCTGCTGATGGTCCTGGTCTGCATCGTGTTCGCCGTCGGCGTCGGCTACATCGCCTACCGCGGCGCCAACACCTCGACCGGCGTCAACCTGACGGTCAACATCGTCCAGATCAGCGCCCTGTTGATCTTCGCGGTCATCGCCATCGGCTACCGCGCCACTCACAACGAGACCAGTAAGTTGACCCCCTGGACGCTGGACCCCTCCGGGACGCCGATCCAGTGGAGCCTGCCCACCTTCGCCAAGGACGCTTCGGGCAACGCGAACACCTTCAAGGCGGACGCCGACGGCAACGCCGTCAAGTACGTGACCGAAGTGGACTCGAGCGGCGCCACGAAGAAGGACGACAAGGGCAATTACATCTTCAAGAAGGACGACAAGGGCAATCTGATCGCCGCCAAGACGTATCAGGTGGAGGTGGACGAGAAGGGCGACCCCAAAGCAGACAAGGACGGCAACTGGGTCTTCGTCCAGAAGGACGGCAAGCCCGTTGAAGCGAAGACGTACCAGGTGGACGTGGACGATAAGGGGAAAGCCAAGACCGACGCCGCAGGCCACACGCTCTTCGTCCTGGGGCCGGACAAGAAGCCCAAAGAGGATCCGAAGGGACAGAACCTCGCCTCGGACCAGAACGACCCCGCCGAAGGCCCGCAATACTTCCCCGACGACAAGGGCGTCTACGTCGCCGACCCCGCCGGCGCCCCCTGGCGATCACGATCCCGGACAAGGCTCCCGACCAGAGCCAGGCGGACTACGACAAGCTCGTCGCCCCCCTGAAAAAGGACACCGAATCCTACGAGGCCAATTCTTACGCCGTGGTCGCCTATTACCGCGCCGTGGATGCAAAGGGACAGCCGACCGTCGTGGACGAGCAGCACCCGGCCACGATGCTCACCGCCCCGATGGACTACAAAGCGGCGGTTCTGACGCCGGACGCCTACACTCCCAAACAGCCCCCGACGCGGCAGTGGAACGCGGACGCCGTCGATGTCGTCAAGCCGCACAGCTTCAGCACCATCTTCATCCAGGCGTGCATCGCCATCCTGATCCTCGTCGGTTTCGAGTCGGTCACCTCAATGGGCGAGGAGGCCAAGAACCCCAAGAA
The DNA here is from genome assembly GCA_963771935.1 of uncultured Planctomycetaceae bacterium. GTDB lineage: Bacteria > Planctomycetota > Planctomycetia > Gemmatales > Gemmataceae > UBA4732. The sequence continues at coordinate 2,499,138 of CAVYVK010000011.1, forward strand.
GGACATCCCCTGGGCGATTCTGCTGTCGTTGGCCATCCAGGGCGGCATTTGTTACCTGGTGGAGTACTTCGCGGCCGACTACTTCCTGAACCCCAACTACACGCTGATCAACGCATCCAGCTCGACGGCACCGATCGGCGACATGATGAAGCTGACGGGGTCGTGGCTGTTCGGCACCGCGGTCGGCGGCGAGTGGTTCATGCGGCTCGAGGCGCTGACCGTGTTCCTGGCCCTCATCGGCACGACGCTGGCCTGCCTCAACACCGGCGCCCGCGTCACCTACGCCATGGGCCGCGACGACGAGGTGCCCTCGCACTTCGGCATGTTGCACGGCAAGAACCTGACCCCGCACCGCTCCATCTGGACCCTCGTCGTCCTGTCGATCGTGGTGGGCATTGTCACGGTGCTGTTCTACCTGTGCGGCCCGTCCGCCGTCCCGTCGCTGGACTCGGCGCTGACCGACCCCCAGAAGCACAGCATCTGGTACAGCTTCGGCGTGTGGAGCTACAGCAGCTGGGCCGCGTGGATTCCCAACAGCTTCATCACTATCACGCTGATCAGCAACTTCGGCACGTTCCTTCTCTACATGCTGACGTGCCTGACGGCGATCATCGCCTTCCGCGAACACCACATGTTCAACGGCTTCAAGCACATGCTGATCCCGGTGTTCGGCCTGGCCGCCAACCTGTGCTGCTTGCTGTTCTACCTGATCGGCCCCTTCATGGTGAACGGCATGAGCTGGCATGAGCCGTATGTCGCACTGGCCTTCGCCGCCCTCTGGGGCGCCTACGGCTGGTACTACTTCGTGTCCTCCAGCAAGAAGAAGGGCAAGGAAATCCTGCTTACTTCCCCGCCGCCCCCCACCCCTGACTCGGCCCCCGCCGGAAAGGAGGCGTTCACTTCCGCCAACTGAGGACGCTCCCCTAACTCGCTCCTCGACAAATCCGGGCGACCGCTGCTCGCAAGGCGGTCGCCCGGACGTTTCGCGTTTCCGGCCCGAAAAGCGGCAGGCGAGCCGCCGGGTTCATCCCGGCGGTTCGGACGGCGGGGAGGAACCCCGCCGCTCGCCGTGGCATTTCTCAGGCAAAATTCAATAAGATGAGGCGTGACTTGCAATGGTCAATCAGCTGCTTGCGGGCGGGGAGACGTTGCCGCGAACCGACACGGTCGTCCAACGGCGACGGCGGACGCGGCGGGAGGAGGGGATGGACGTCACCTTGGGGCAGCTCTCCTCCATGGGGCCGGTGCGCAAGAACAACGAGGACTATCTCGGCTTCCACCTGCCAACCGACGGCCAGGAGGCCCGCGGCCGCGGGGCGCTGGCCGTCCTCGCCGACGGCATGGGCGGCCAGGAGGACGGCGAAGTGGCCAGCCAGCTCGCCGTCGAAACGGCCCTGCGCAAGTTCTACGAGGCCCGGCTCGGCGCCTCGCCCAGCCAGCTCCTCGGCCAGATGTTCGCCGCCGCCAACCAGGCCGTCTACGACGAGGGCAACAAGGTCGGCCAGCAGCGCCGCATGGGCACCACGCTGACCATCGCCGTGTTCCGCAACAACGAAGTGACGATCGGCCACGTCGGCGACTGCCGAGCCTACTTGATCCATAACGGACAGATCAAGCGGTTGACGACCGACCACTCCTACGTCGGCGTGCAGGTGAAGCTCGGCCTGATCTCGGAGGAGGAGGCGCTGCGCAGCCCGATGCGGTCGATGCTGACGCGCAGCATCGGCAAGGACCCATCGTCCAGGTCGATTACTCCAGCGCCGTGGTCGGCCGCGGCGATTTCGTGATGCAGTGCTCCGACGGGATGTACTGTCACGTCGCCGAGAACGAGATCGTGGAGATCGTCACGCACGCGCCGCCGGAAGAGGCGTGCAAGCAGCTCACGGAGTTGGCCGTCCAGCGCGGCACCGACGACAATTTGTCGATCCAGATCATCCAGGTGGATCGGGTGGAGCAGCTGAGCTATTACCGGGGCGCGCCGGTGTACCAGGAGGCGCGGGACACCATCATGAGCCACGAAGTCCAGATCGGCGACGTGCTCGACAACCGCTTCCGCATCCTCGACGTCGTCGCCCGCAGCGGCATGGCCTCGATCTACAAGGGGGTCGATCTCCAGACCGGCAAGACGGTCGCCCTCAAGGTGCCGTCAATGCAGTTCGAGAGCGACCCCGGCTTCTTCACGCGCTTCCAGCGCGAGGAGGAGATCGGCCGGCTGCTCGACCACCCTTTCATCCTGCACACCGTTCCTGTCGCAGAGAAGAGCCGGCCCTACATGGCGATGGAGTTTCTGGAGGGCCAAACGCTTCGACAGCTGATGCGCAGCGTGGAGCGGATTCCGGTCGCCGACGCCCTCCAGATCGCCAGCCGGCTGTGCGACGCGCTGGACCACATGCACAAGAAGAACGTGATCCACCGCGACCTGAAGCCGGAGAACGTGATGCTGTGCAACGACGGTTCGCTGCGCATCATGGACTTCGGCATCGCCAAGGCGGCGGGGCTGCGTCGGCTGACGTTTTCGGGCTTTTCGCCGGTGATGGGCACGCCGGACTATATGGCGCCGGAGCAGGTCAAGGGCAAGCGCGGCGACGAGCGCACCGACATCTACAGCCTCGGCGCCATGTTGTACGAGATGGTGACGGGGACCGTTCCCTTTGAGGGGGCGAACCCCTATGTCATCATGAACGCGCGCCTGACGGGCGACCCGACGGCGCCGCGCAAGGTCCACGCGGACATTCCGCCGCGGGTGGAGGAGATCATCCTGCACGCGATGGAGAGGAACCCCGCCGAGCGCTACGCCTCGGCGGAGGCCATGAAGGCCGAGCTGGACGACCCGGACAAGGTGGAGCTGACCGGGCGATGCGACCGGCTGACGCCGCCGTCGCTGTCGCGTACGAACTGGGCGACGGTGCGGCTGGTGGTGATCTCGGCGCTGATCCCGGTGCTACTGCTGGGCGGGGCGCTGCTGGTTCTGCACTTCTGGCCAGGGAAATGAATGCCGGCGAGCGGGGGGCGTTAGCCCCCTGATTCCGCACTCCGTCGCTGACCATGTGACGAATCAGGGGGCTGACGCCCCCCGCTCGCCGGTTCGGAAACTGCGACGAGGAACCTGACGGATGTCCGACGCCGCCATCTTCTGGACGCTGTTCGCCGGCTGCCTCGTCTTCTTCATGCAGGCCGGCTTCGCCCTGCTGGAAACCGGCATGGTGCGCTCCAAGAACGTCACGCACACCATGGCCATGAACGTCGTCGTTTTCTGCGGCGGCGCCCTCGGCTTCTGGCTGTGCGGCTACGCAATCCAGAATGGATTCAATGCAGACCTCTTTTGCCTGAATAGTTCGCGCCTCCGGCCCGAGCATTTCGCCCTCTTCTTCTTCTACCTGATGTACATGGACACGGCCGCCACCATTCCGACGGGGGCGATGGCCGAGCGCTGGCGCTTCTTGCCGTTCGTCTTCTTCGGCCTGTTCATGAGCATGGTCCTCTTCCCGGTCTACGCCCAGTGGGTCTGGGACCACGACCACGGCTGGCTGGCCCGACTGCCGCTGGGTCACGGCGTCGTCGATTTCGCCGGATCGTCGGTGGTTCACATGGTCGGCGGCGGCGCGGCCTTGGTCGGCGCCTACCTGATCGGGCCGCGGCGCGGCAAGTTCCGGCTGGACGGCCGGCCCAATCCGCTGCCGGCCCATAACGTGCCGATGTACATGACCGGCACGCTCTTCCTGACGTTCGGCTGGTTCGGCTTCAACTCCGGGTCCGCGCTCAAGGACGGCGACACGGTCGCGGCCGTCGTGATGGCCAACACCATCCTGGCGGCGGCGGCCGGCGCCTTCGCGTCCATGACCTACACCTGGACGCTGTATCGGAAGCCCGACGCCAGCTTCCTCTGCAACGGCGCCCTGGCCGGCCTGGTGGCGATCACCGCCGGCTGCGCCTACGTCGCTCCGTGGGCGGCCGTGCTGATCGGGGCGTCGGCCGGCATCCTCGTGATCGGCAGCGCCCTCGTCGTGGAGCGGATGCTCAAGATCGACGATCCCGTCGGGGCGATCAGCGTTCACGGCGTCAGCGGCGCGTTCGGCATGTTGGCGCTGGGCCTGTTCGCCAATGGAACTCACGGCGAGGTGCGGGGGCTGTTCTACGGCGACGCCGGCCAGCTCGCGGCCCAGCTGATCGGCGTGGCGGCGTGTCTACTTTGGGTGCTGCCGGTGACGCTGATCTTTCTGCTGATCGTGCGGCGGTTCGTCGGGCTGCGCGTCATTGCGGTGGTGGAGCAGCAGGGGCTGGACGTGCCGGAACTCGGCACGCTGGGCTATCAGGTCGAAGACGCCAAGTTTGCGGACAGTCGTTATCGCTTTGTCGATCCGCGTTCGGCCAGCGTTCCGCCCGACCTCGGCAAGGTGTTCACGGTGCGCGTCGAGGGCATCGACGGAGAGCTGATGCGCAAGATCTGGTCGGACCATTGCCAGATCGGCAATCGCCAGCCGACGGCCGAGTTCAAGGCGGTGTACCCGTACATGACGACGGTGCGCGACAACCGCTTCCGCTTCCGGGGCGGCGACCCCGAGACGGTGCGGGGGAGCCTGGAACGGCTGTTCAAGGAAGGGGCGTGGGGCAGTCCGGTGACGGCGCGGGTGGATGAGGCCGTTTAGAAAGCGGTTTTGCTCCGTCGAAACCCTCGCCCTGGTTGTCCGAGCCGCGCTGTATAATGGGGCGAGCGGTCGCGGACGAGGCGAGGGCGAGAACTCAGGCCGCCGTCGATGAGCAAGCCGTATGACGCCACGCTCAAGGCGATGTTGGAGGCGTCCCCGGCGGACTGGCCGAGGTTGGCCGGCTTCCGCGTCGGACGGGCCGAGGTGATCGACGCCGACGTGTCCACCGTCACCGCAGCCACCGATAAGGTGCTGAGGCTGTCGGGGGAGCTGGACGCGATCATGCCCTTCGACTTCCAGGCCGGACCCGACGCCGGTCTGCCGCAACGGGTCCACACTTACAACGCCCTGCTCGGCGCCCGCCACGGGCTGCCCGTCCACAGCGTCGTGGTGCTGCTGCGGCCCGAAGCCGATCTGCGGTCGATCACCGGGCAATATGAGGAGCGCTTCCCCGGCGTGACCGACCCGTACCTGATCTTCCGCTACCAAGTCATCCGTGTCTGGCGGCTGCCGGCGGATCGGTTGCTGGCGGGCGGATTGGGCACGCTGCCGCTGGCGCCGATCGGGGCGGTAAGGGAGTCGGACCTCCCGGGCGTCATCGACCGGCTGAAGGAGAAGCTGGCGGCGCCGCGCTATCGCAAGATGGCCGGCCCGCTGTGGACGGCGGTGGACGTGCTCATGGGGTTGCGGTACGACCGGGTCTTGATCGAGCAACTGCTGCGAGGAGTACGAGGCATGAAAGAATCCGTGACGTACCAAGCGATCGTCGAGGAGGGGGTCGCCAAGGGCCGTGAGGAGGGGCTCGCCAAGGGCGAGCTGCGCGGGCGCGTCGTATCCTCTTCCACCAAGGCGAGCAGCGCTTCGGTCAGCCGGCCAGTGCATCGGTTCGATCCCGAATCGAATCGATCAGCAATCTGGACGCGCTGGAGCAGCTGAGCGACCGGCTGTTGCAAGTGGGCGGCTGGGACGAGTTGCTGGCCGACGCGCCGGTCCCGGTGCCTCGCGGGGGACGGGGGAAAAGAAGGCAAACACCGGGTTGATTACCGGGGAGAGAAATATGGACATTCTGCTTGCCATTACAGGGGCGCAGTGCTTGGAAGAGTCCATGTTCTATCAAGACATCGTTGAGGAGGGAGTCGTCAAGGGCCGACTGGAGGGTCCAGCACAGCCTCCTTCTGCTGGGCGAGGAGTTGTTCGGGTCGCCACCCGGTCCCCGAGCGCGGGCACGCATCGAAGCGATCACCAGCACGGAGCAGCTGGACCAGCTAATGCGATGCACCCCACGGGTACACAGCTGGGAGGAGCTGCTTGCGGATGTGCCGGCCCCGAAGCCCCGGAGAGGACGGGGATAAGAAGGTGACCGCTGGCGGGCCGTGCGCGTGCTCGAGGCGGTTCGGCGTTGGATCCCTTTGTTACAGGATAAAAATGATCTTGAAAATGACTTATCTAACAGGGGACAGTTACCGCATCAACGACCCACCGGCGGCGCCTGCGGTGCGGTAGGCGGCCACAAGCCAGCCCGGACCATCTCCGCCCGTAGCGTTGGGTAGGCGTAGTAGTCACTCTCTTCCTTGTTTTTCATCATCTCCGTCATGAAGTGCTGCCAAGAGTCTCTCGTCTCGGCGTGCAGGTCCGCAGTGCGTCCGAATAGGTCGGCAAAAAAAGCGGGGCTGCGGCCCGCGTCATGTATCTGATCGTTCTTTTCGGCGACCTGCAAGATGCGCTGAATGTGCTCCGCGCGAAACATGCTGCACAACGGGAGCAGAATGGCTCTTTCCAACGATTCGGCGGTTCGGAAGCTTCGGACTCCGTTGAAGAGGTTGATCGCCTCATTGATGAGTTCCTGCCGGTGGTGCCGGGTGAGGAGAGCCTCTTTTTCGGACCAACTGAAATCCGCGATACGCGCCAGGAGCAGCGGCTTTAGGTCATCGATCTCCAATCCTTCCAGCACGGAATCGATGTCCGCGGGGTCGTAGATGTAGTTAGCGGCAATGCTCGTGATTTGGACATGGACGTCCTGCCTGAGCCACCCCCAGCACCGCTTGTCCGCCCTGAATACTCGGAACACTCGCTTGAGTTCTTGGTCGTTTAACCCGTGGGTCAGGCGCGGTAGCTGCTCAGCCATCTTCCGGTCGTATACGGCAGGGTGGCAACGTCCGACCGCGACCAGGCACATTAGCACGCGATCCTCTTTGCCGATCAGGTCTGCCTCCGTCTGCTTGACAAGGACTTTCAGGAAGACCGTGACAAGGCTCTCGATCAGCGCCGCCTTCGCGTAGTTCAAGTAGCGGGATTCGAGGAAGTCGGAGACGGTTTTCTGCGTTGAGGGAAATGAGGGCTGGAGCAAGTCATTCTTCAAGCGATTAAGCGCGTGCCGACCTTGGACGGGCGGGTGGCGAAGGAGATGAAGGACGGCGTGGGTGATGTGCGCACGGACCAGCTCCGCAGTGGGCTGGAACAGGGCCGCCTCCTTCGTGAATGCGGGGTGCGCGCAGAGATTTCGGTCGCTCTTCAGCCGCTCCAGGTCGGTACGTTCCTGGGCGGAAAAGAACTCGAAGTCTCTGAAGGCTGTGGCGAGCAACTCATTCTCTATCGCCTGCAGTTTCTGAACGGCGTTTGGGTCGCCGCGCTCGTTCTGCTCGATCCAGTTATCTAGCGCCGTTACGAAGGCGCCGGCGGCCGGGTCGCTCTGAACCGCCAGTGCGCGGATTTTGCTGATGATGTCGTACGCCACGGCGATCCAGGTCGCTAAGAGCGCTGAGCGGTAGGCGCGGCTTCTGTATGTATTGATCGCCTCCCCGATGTAGCTGCGGCTGTTGTGGTCCCGAACCATCAGCACCAGTTCATCGAGGTCAACCAGGTTGCTCTCGAACATGTGATCGCTCTACATGACGACGTTGTCACGCCTCAGCGGCCGTGGGCGGGTGCGGGAGCATCGGTCACGGGCTGTCCGGCTTTCTCCTGTGATGCACCGATCCCCTGGGCGCGCAGCTCATCCGCGACCCGGTAGCCCTCGGCGGTAACGCTGAACAACTCGCCCTTCCCACCGCGGCTTTCAAGCAGGCGATTCTGTAGGAGCTGTCGGACGGCCCCCTGCCAGATTGCCGCCGAACGGCCATCCTGTAGAGTCGCAATTGGCTTTCTGCCCGCCTGCACATGCAACCCCTCAAATGTCCTGATTATGAGAACATCGCCGTCTGGATCGGCCGCGGCTTCAAGTAGTATTTGAATCGCCTCGGGAGAGAGTTGGTAGCGCAAGGCTTCGGACGCCGGCACTTCATGCACCGGGGCGTCCTTGTATTCCGCGAGGACGGCGTTCAGCCTCTCCTTCAGCCGGGGCCATTTCTGTTCAAAGTTCCCCTCCAGGAGCAACTCGTTGTGTGCGCCGCTCTGCAGGTGCTTGTTGATGTCCCGAACCAGCTTCCATGTGTCAGCCTTGTCGGCCACGGTCCACTGGAACTGTCCAAGCGGGCCGCTGGTAAGCTGGGCGCCGTCCACGCCAATGAGGTAAGAGCAGACCCGCGCATCGGTGCTTTTCCCAGCGATGGCGCCGGCCTCAAAGTAGAGCCAGGGGGATCGGACGTTCTCCGGCGTGATGCAGATGATGCATAATCGAGCCGCTTCCAACCGGCCCAGCAAGGCCGGGAACCAGGCGGAGCCTTTCGTGATGTCCTCGGAGGAAATCCACGGTTTTATGCCGGGAAGTACATCCTTCAGCCAGTCGTGAAGGGTTTCGGCGACTTTCCGGCTCTGCGAGCCTGACCAACTCAGGATGACATCCATCTTTGGCCCATCCACGTGACGTAGACAAGAGCGTCGGATCAAAGGAAATGGTAGCAGATCGGCTTCTTCTCTGGAAGCACGCCGCCCCGCCCGGATCAGCCAGGCCATCTTCATGTCAGCTGCTTCAAGATGCCGGCGGTCTTCTCGCCAACGTTACCGTTCCTGATGAACCCGGTCTGCTGCAACCGTCCCAGCACCAGGAGCGTGGCCGGGGAGTCTATCCGTGCGGCCGGTTCCGGGAAGGCGTCGCTTTGAATGAGTGGGGCTGGCATGGAGGTACTCCAAAGAAACCCTGGCACGATGGCGCTCCGCTGTCAACGTGTCTGACGCGGGACTTCCCCGTCTTTCTACCCGTTGGCCGCCATGAGGCTACGTATCCAGGCAGGAGGTAAAAACCATCGGTCCCCAATCCGCTGCCAGCCGCCGAGCGGCATCTCCTCAGGTGCCCATATTTTCCCCGGGCACGGCGCGGGGCAAGAGGCTTTCATTGGCGTTCATTGTCCGACGTTTCCCTTCCAACGTCCCCTGCCCAGACGCCCCGCCGCATGGTACACTCACCCTCCCCGGAACCCCGAGGTGCATCATGCCCAGGCGTCCCTCCCCGGAGGCCCATGTCCGGCCGATGAGCGATGTCGCCGTCCGCCCCGTCGAATGGCTCTGGCCGCGCTGGATTCCCCTTGGCAAAGTGACCATCCTCGACGGCGACCCCGGCATGGGCAAGAGCACCCTGCTGCTCGACCTCGCCGCCCGGCTCAGCCGCGACGGCCTCATGCCCGACGGGGCCGTCGGCAGGGTCGGCTCGTCACTGATCCTGTCGGCCGAAGACGGCGAGGCGGACACCATCAAGCCGCGGCTGGAGGCGGCCGGCGGCGTCGCCGAACGGCTCTTCACGCTGCCGGCCGTTCAGGGCGACGATGGCGAGGAGCGCCCGCCGGAAATCCCGCGCGACCTGCCGGTCATCGAGGCGGCAATGGCGGAGTACGCCGCCCGCCTCGTCATCATCGACCCGCTCATGGCGTACCTGACCGGAGCGGACGCCAGCCGCGATCAGGAGGTAAGGCGGGCGCTGCACAAGCTGGCCCGCGCGGCGGAGCGGCAAAACTTCGCCGTCGTCTGCCTGCGGCACCTGAACCGCTTCGGCGACAAGGCGATCTACCGCGGCGGCGGCAGCATCGGCATCGTCGCCGCGGCGCGCAGCGGCCTGCTCGTGGCCGCTGATCCCGACGACCCGCAAAGTCGCTTACTGGCGGCGACGAAGTGCAACCTGACGGCGCCGCCGCGGCCCCTGCGCTTCCGCCTGGAGCCGTGCGACGGCGTCTGCCGACTGGTCTGGCACGGCGGAGCGGACTACGAGGCGGACGATCTGGTGCGCAAGATGTCCCATGCGGAACGGGCCGACCGCGAGGAGATCCGCTGCCTGTTGCAGGAGGCGATGGATTTCCTGTGTGACTTCCTGGCCGCGGGGCCGAAGCCGAGGTCGGAGTGCTACCTGATGGGGCAAGCGAACGGCTATTCGAGGCGAACGATGGAGCGGGCGGTGAAGGCGCTGGGCTTGCGGACGCACTTCGGCTGCGAGAATCCGGGCGGCGAAGCGAACTACGAGTTGCCGCCCGCCCCGCCCGCCAATGTTGGCGGGTTGGCGGGAGAAGCGTAAGTCGTTGAGAGAACGGAACATTTACCCGCCAGGCGCGTCCCGCCAAACGGGGCCTTGGCGGGAGAATCCGGCGGACAAAGGCCGCTATCGAACCATGATCCACCCTTTACCATTCCCGACGAACCATGGGACGCCAGCGCCCGGCCTCCTTCGGGTTCTTCGCGCCGTAGCGAAAGCGCCTCTTCCGCCGTCTGAATCGCTCCTGACGTTCGTACCTTCTCGGCAATCTGAAATCCCTGCGGAGAATGGGCAAACAGCCTCGTCTCTCCGGCTTCTCTCGTTACAGTGGAGGGGTCTTCCGCCCCCACGACGAAAACGAGGGAACCCCGTGGGCATGCCCAATCTCCTCGAACGCCGGCGCGTGCTGATCGCCGGCCGTAGGCCGCAACGCGACGCCCTGCAAGCCCTGTTCGACGCCGGCCTCTTCCCGGCCTGGGACGCCGTCACGGCCGACGGCGTCGAACGCGCCCGCTTCGTGCTGCAAATGGAACCGTGCGACGTGGTGGTCCTCGACTCCGACCTGTACCGCCAGGCGGCGCCGGACGCCCTGGAGTGGCTGGGCGGACCCGACCGGACGCCGCTGCTGTTCCTCGCCGACGTGACGCCCGGCCAGGTGGTGGAGGCGCTGGGCCGCGGCGCCGACCACTGGCTGCCGCGCAACCTGGCCTTCAGCTGCCCGTCGCTCCTGGCCGCGACGCTCCAGACGGCCGCCCGCCTTGGCGACCTGCGGCGCAAGGCTCGCACGGCCGGCGAGAGGCTGGCCGACTGCCGGCGCCAGGTCAGCCGGCTGGTGAGTCTGTTATGGGAAGCGGCGCCGGCCGAAGGACGTTTCGGCTGGTACACCCAGCGGCACATGCTGGAACGGCTCGACGAGGAGGCGGCGCAGGCGCGGCGGCAGGGCGGGGAGTTCACCGTCGTCCTGGGCGAGGTGCAGGGCGCCCGGCGCGAGCAGCTGGCGCCGGCCGAGGTGGACCACCTGGCGACGTGGACCGCGGCGCGGGTGACGCAGGCCAAGCGGCGCAGCGACGTGGCCGGGCAGTATGGGCCGCACGGCTTCATGCTGCTGCTTCCCGGAGCGACGGCCACGGGCGCGGTCGGCGCCTGTCGGCGGTTGCAATCGGTGCTGGAGGAGCCGCCGGCCCTGGAAGAGACGCCGTTGCCGTCGCTGCGGGCGTGCTTCGGGCTGGCCCCGTTCGCGCCGGCCGCGTCGTCCGTCAAGTCGCTGCTGCGGCAAGCCGAGGAACGGCTGGATCAGGCCAAGTCAGGAGTCGGCGAACGGGTGGAGGTGTAAGATCGCGTCTCACCGCCGCAGTAATAGCAGCGTTTGGTCATCCTGCAAATCGCCGGACCCCGTGAACCGTGCCACCGCGGCGGCCGTCTCGTCCGCGCACTGACGCAACGGCAGCCGCGCCCGTGGGCCGCCGACGGCCTCGCTCAGCCCCTCCACGCCGAACATCCGTCGATCCGGCGAGAACGCCTCCGTATAGCCGTCGCTGTAGAGGATCAGCGTCTCGCCCGGCTGGAGGGTGACCGACACGTCGCTGTACACCGGCTCGACCGGGGCGCAGCCGATCATCAGGCTCGGCGGCGTCGGCAGCGGCTTCAACCCGGCCGTCGGCGCGGCGGAGCAGCGGCTGCGGGTGGCCGCCCGTGGCGACCACGACGCCCCCGTCGCGCGGGTCGTAGACGCCGTGCGCCAGGGTCACGTACAGGTTCGTCGGGTTGTTGGCGCACAGGGCGGCGTTGAGCCGGCTCAGCAGCGCGGCCGGGGCGGGAGAGGAGGGCGCCAGATGACGGATCAGCGTCCGCACCGCGATCATGAACAGGGCCGCCGGCATTCCCTTGCCGGACACGTCGCCGAGGAAGAAGGCCAGCCGGCCGTCGGGCAGCGCGAAGAAGTCGTACAGGTCGCCGGACATCTCGCGGGCCGGCCGCACCTGGGCGAACAGCTCCGGGCCGTCCGAACCGAGCGGGGCGAAGTCGGCCGGCAGGAACGCCTGCTGGATGTCGCGGGCCATCAGCAATTCCTGCCGCAGCCGGGCCTCCCGCAGCTGCTCGACGTGCAGCGCCGCGTTCTCCACCACGATGGACGCCTGGAGACAGACGGCCGTCAGCAATTCCAGGTCGTCGGGCTTGAACGCCTGACCCTGGCGCAGGCAGTCCAGCTGGATGACGCCGAGACGGCGGCCCTCCCAGCCGATCAGCGGAACGCACAAAAACGATCGCAAATTCAGGGAAACGAGCGTGGCCGACAACTCCAGCTTACGGTCGCCGCCCACGTCCTCGCTCAGCAGGCCGACGCCGTCGTCCAGCGCCCGGCGCACGACGGTTCGGCTGTAGGGGAAATCGACCGTGATGGCCTTCGCGCCGGGTGCGCTGGGCGCGGACGACGAGGCGGTCGCCCTCGCACAGCAGGGCCATGCCGCGGTCGGCCTGCGGGAACAGGTGCAGCAGATGGTCGAGCAGCCGGCCGAGGACTGGATCCAGCTCCAGCGCCCGGCCGAGGTCGCGGGCGATGGCCAGCACCACTTGCAGCTTGTAGGCGGCGTTTTGCGACAGGAGGGTGGCGTTGCCGGCGGTGGCGTCGATGCTGGCGCGGATGATGGGATCGGAGCGTCGAGGACGGCGGGCGGTCGCCGAGCAGCTGGAACGTGTACGGCCCGATGCGCAGTTCGTCCTGCTCGGTCAGCGGGGAGCGGCCGGTGATGCGGGCGCCGTTGACGTAGGTGCCGTTGCTGCTGCCGAGGTCTTCGACGGTGTAGACGCCGTCTTGGCTGGAGACGCGGGCATGGTGCCGGCTGACGGACAGCGAATCGAGGTAGACCGCCACGTCCGGCTGACGGCCGATCAGCGTACCGGCGCCGTCCAGCGGGAAGCGCTGGCCGGCGTTGGGTCCGTTAGTGGTGATGAGTGCGGCCATGCGGCTGTTTTACGCCGCGCCTATCATTCTGGCCTCCCGTTCATCCGCTGCAGCGCCGCCTTCGCCTCCTTCGTCAGGCGTTCATCCGGCGGTCCCTTGGCCAACTCTTCCAGCTCCTGCCGCGCCTCGTCCGTGCCGATCATCTCCAGCACCGACGCCGCCCGGACCCGCGCCGTCTCATCCAAGAAGGAGTCGGTTAGCCGGCTCAGCAGACGTTCCAGCCGCAACCGCGCCTCCGGCGAGGGCTGCTGGTCGTGGGCCTTTTTGAGGTCCGCTTCGACGGATCGACCCAGCTTGGCCAGCTCCGCCGTCGCCTTCTCGCGGACGTTGAAGTCGTCGTCGTCGAGGTCGGCGATGAGCTGGGGGATGGGCGGATGGGGCGGCGGCGGCTGCAAGCGCTCGCGGAGAAAGGCGACGCTCTCGGCCGGGGCGGCCTTCAGCGCCCGGACGGCGTGGATCGCATCGGCGGCGTCCTTGCCGCCCAGCTCGTGCCACAACATCTCCAGCCGGCCCCGCGCCAGACCCTTGAGGTCCCAAATCAACACCGTCCCGTCGGCGGCCGCCGAGGCCAGCGTCTTGCCGTCCGGGGCGAAGGCGACGGCGGACGCCTCCGCCTTGTCGTCGTGAACGGCCAGCAATTCGTCGCCCGTTTCAAGGTCCCAGAACCGAACGACATGGCCGCCGCCGGTCGCCAGTGTCTTGCCGTCCGGCGCCAGGGCGAAACAGGTCACGCCCACGTCGCCGCCGTCGTAGCGGGCGATTGGGGTCCAGGTTTCGATCTCGCTGACGTGAATGGTGCGACCCTGCGTCCAGAGGAAGGTTTTGCCGCCGGGCAGGAAGGCCACGTAGCCGACAGGGCCGACGCGCTCGTCGCGGCCGACCAGATGGCGCCGCTCGTCCTGGAAGTCGTCTTCCAGGCGCCAGACGGTCAGCGCGCCGGCGTCGCCGCCGGCCGTCAGGTACTCGCCGTTGGGCGAGAAGGCCAGGACCGACGCGCCCTTCGCCTGCAACTCCATCCGACCCCGCTCCTTGCCGTCGGCCGCGTCCCACAACACGACATGATCGTCGTCGCCAGCCGTGGCGAGGGTCTTGCCGTCCGGCGCGTAGGCCACGGCGAGGACGCCGTCGGGATGCGCCTTGAACTGAAGGACTTCCGCGCCGGTCGCCACGGTGAAGACGTGGACGGATGCCCCTTCACCGACGGCCGCCGTCTTGCCGTCCGGGGCGAACGCCAGGCACGTCGCCTTCCCCTTGAGACTACGGAGCAGTTTGCCGGCAGTCGCGTCGTAGAGACGAACCGGGCCGGCACCGACGCGGGCGAGGGTCTTGCCGTCCGGCGTGAACACGACCCGGCAGGCGCCGGTCGGCGTCTCGCCGCCGCCGAAGCGGAGCAGCGGCGCGGGGTCGGTCGGATCGGCGGCAGCGGCGGAGAGAGCGAACAACGTCACGAAACCGACAGCGGCGAAGCAACGCGGCGATGACATGAGCCAGGATCCTCCCTTTGGGCCTCCGGCTAATCTTGATCTTGCGGGATGGGAGGGCGAATGGTATCCCCGCCTCTCCTTTCGTCGCGGCGTCGGGTGAAAACGTTCCCATCTTTCCCGGAAAGGGGTCCCCATGCGACGAGTGCTGACCGTGGCGGCGCTGGGGTTGCTCTGGACGCAAATGGCTCGGGCGCAGGGGGAGCCGTTCGTGTTCGGCGAGGATTACAACCCGCCGGAATTAATGTACATCGTCGGTGGAGGCCTTGGCGTACATGTGGGGAGTTTCTCCTCCATACCGGAAATTGAGAATGAGGAGGCTTGGCTGGTGAACCGGGTACCGGCGCTGGCGTGGGACCGAGGGGACGACATCGACGGGGCGTGGTTCAAAGTGGTCGCGCGTACCAGGAGCGGCATGCGTTGGGAGAACCTGTTTCCGTCATTCCTCGGTCGCATCACCCCGCAACAATATACAGCGGAGTGTTCTTGCCTTGATATCCTGAATTACCTTTGCTTCTTCGACGCCCTATCTCCCCTCTCTGTGGGACCGGACAGGGGACCGATCTTCAAAGAGCCAGTGCCAATGGAAAAGTGGAGCTTTTATATCGGCTTCCTTCGATGATCCGTCCCAACGTTCCCCGCACGGCGGCGAAAGGGACGGCAGGGCGAACCGCTATTCCTCTTTTGATCCGCCAGGCAAGGTGGGAATCGAACCGCTCGGCGGGCGCGGGGCCAACGGACTGGTTGCAATGATAGTGGCCGACCGCGACCGGAAGCGCTCCAGCACCGCCGACTTCATCGGCGTCTTCGAGCCGTTGGCGTCGGTGGTCGCCGTCTCGGTCGTCGTCTCGGCAGCCGAGGCCGGCGCGTCCAGCTCGGCGAACATTTCGTTGAATTCCGTATCCTTAAAGGCGCGATAAAAGCCGATGTGATCGATCTGCTCGTAGGGGATGAAGAAGACTCGGCCCTGGTCCTGGCTGCCGGCGAGTCGGCCCTTGATGATGAGGAAGTCGGGATCGAAGCGCAAGATCGCCTGGATGGCGAACTCCGTGCGGTTGGAGGTCAGCAGCATCAGATTGTCCTGGTCCTTGGCGGGGACCAGCCGCAGTAATCGGGCCCAGGCGTCGCTCGGCATTTCCGGGATCTCTCCGCAGCATCCCATACCAGCCCGAAGCGCGAGCGAGGGGTTTCGATTCACCCCCACGCTCGCGCTTCGGGCTGGCCGGGAAACAACGTCTCAGCCAATTCTAGCTTACGAAACGCGGCCGTCGCGCTACTCTTCGGCCTCCACGCGAATTTTCCGGACGGCCGTCGCCTCGCCCGCCTTGACGCGGACCTCATATTCTCCGGGCGGGACCGACCCCTCCTTCGTGGATCGCAGCCCCCACTGCACCGCGTGCAGGCCGGCGGCGCCGTCGCCGGTCAGCTCCGCCACGACGCCGCCCTGCGCGTCGGCGATCTGCAGCTGGACCGGGCCCGCCGTCGCCTCCTTGAGCTGGTAATAGATCGTCGCCCCGTAAGGCGGATTCGGCGCGACATAGTGCGTGTTCGGGTCCAGCTCCCGGCCGTTGCGGACCAGGAATTCCGTCGCCGGCTTTACGTCGAACAGGTGCAGGCGCCTCCGCCGCCGTCTTCGGCGTCCGCTGCTCCAGCGGGGCGACGTCCATGACG
Source organism: uncultured Planctomycetaceae bacterium (assembly GCA_963771935.1). Lineage (GTDB taxonomy): Bacteria > Planctomycetota > Planctomycetia > Gemmatales > Gemmataceae > UBA4732. Next base: position 2,515,293 of record CAVYVK010000011.1, read on the forward strand.
AAGAGGCCGCGGCCGTGCGTGGCGATCACCAGCTCGCGGTCGCGCGGCTGAAGGGCCAGGTCATGCACCGCCACGGGCGGCAACCCCTTGCGCTGCGGCGTCCACGTCGCCCCGCCGTCGAGGGAGGCGAACAGGCCGAACTCCGTCCCGACGAACAGCAGGTCGCGGTTGCGACTGTCGGCGCGGACCACCTGGACATGGCCGCCGCGCGGCAGCCCGTCCGACAGCGAAACCCAGCTGTGACCGTAGTCCTCGGTCTTGTACAGGTAGGGATCGGGGTCGTCGTAGCGATGGCGGTCCACGGCCACGAAGGCCGTGCCCTCGGCGAACGGCGAACATTCGACGCGGCTGATGGCGCGCTCGGTCGGCGGCCCCGGCAAGCGAGCAGTCGCCTCGCGCCACTCCGCGCCGTCATTGCGCGTGACGAGAAGTCGGCCGTCGTCCGTGCCGACCCACAGGACGCCGGCCCTCAGCGGCGACTCGGCCAGGGTCGTGATGGTGTGGCCGCGATCGTCGCTCGGTCCCGGCTTGCCGCGCGTCACGTCGGGGCTGATCGCGTCCCATTTGTCGCCACGGTTGACCGATTTGAAGACGAAATTGCCGCCATAGTAGATCGTCTTCGAGTCGTGCGGTGAGATGAGGATCGGCGCATCCCAGTTGAAACGGTAAGCCGGGGCGTCGGCCGTCGGCGGCTTCGGCACGATGTCGGCCTCGGCGCCGAGACGGACGTTGATGCGGCGCAGGAAGCCGTACTGCGCCTCGCAATATACGGTGTCGGGGTCGTCGGGGTCGGGCTGGCAGTAGAAGCCGTCGGCGCCGTAGACCTTGAACCAGTCCGCGACGGTGATCCCGTCGGGGCTGCGCGTGCGGCTGGGACCGCCCCAGCTGCCGTTGTCCTGAAGCCCGCCGTAGATGCGGTACGGCTTGCGCGTGTCCAGGCCGATCGCATAGAACTGGGCGATCGGCAGGTTCTCCAGATGCTGCCAGTGGGCGATGCGGTCGTAGCTGAAATAGAGTCCGCCGTCCGTGCCGAGGACCATGTGATCGGAGTCGGCGGGGTCGATCCAGAGGGCGTGGTCGTCGCTGTGAGCGCCGGCTCCGGCGTTGCTGCGAAACGTCTTGCCGCCGTCGGCGGACGCGAACAGGTTCGTGCCGCCGACGTAGACGCGCCGGTCGTCGTTGGGATCGACGCGGATTTGGCCGAAGTAGAACGGCCGCGGGCAAAGGTCGTTGACCTTGATCCAGGTTTCGCCGCGGTCGTCGGAGCGGAAGACGCCGCCGACGGCGGGATCGGCGCCGGTCTTCGGCGGCTGGCCGGGCACGTTGCGGATGTCGGTCTTGTCGGTCGAAACGACGGCGTAGACGACGCGCGGGTCCTTGCGATACACGCTCAGACCACAGCGGCCGTAGGGGCGATCGGGCAGACCCCTGGTCAGGCGCTTCCACGTCTTGCCGCCGTCGGTCGTCTTGAAGAGGCCGGCGTCGGTGCTGAACTGCCGGGCCGGGTTGCCGCCGGCGAAGGCGCCGCGGCGCACGGCGTAGGCCGCGGCGTAGAGCGTGTCCGGGTCGCCGGGGTCCATCTGCAAGTCGATGAAGCCGGTGTCTTCGTTGATGAAGAACAACTTTTGCCAAGTCGCGCCGCCGTCGTCGGTGCGGTAAAGGCCGCGCTCCTGGTTGGGTCCGAAGACGTGGCCGAGAACGGCGACGTAAACGATATCCGGATTTTTGGGATGGACGATCATGCGCGCGACGTGCCAGGAGTCGCGCAGGCCCATGTACTTCCAGGTCTTGCCGGCGTCGGTGGACTTGTAGACGCCGCCGCCGCGCGAGACACTGTTGCGGGCGTTGGCCTCGCCGGTCCCGACCCAGACGACGTTCGGGTCGGACGGGGCGACGGCCACGTCGCCGATGGAGGCGACCGGCTGGTCGTCGAAGACGGGCGCCCAGGTAACTCCGTTGTTGGTGGTCTTCCAGACGCCGCCGGAGGCGGCGGCGACGTACATCACAGCGGGCCGGCTTTCGACGACGGCGACGGCGGTGACGCGGCCGCTCATGTTGCCGGGGCCGAGCGGTCGCGGCGCCAGGACGTCGAGGAATTGTTGCGGGAGCGGGTCCGAATCGGCGCGGACGACGGACGCGAGGGCGGCGAGGGACAAAAGGAGGACGACGCCGCGAAGGGCGCTGCGGTGCATGGTTCAATCCGTCCCCGTCGGAACGGGGAAAACCCGACGCCTCGATCTCAGTTCAGCGAGAACTGGGCATGGAAGGCGGGGGCCGCCAGCGTAAGGAATCGGCTGCGGGGCGCGTCGGAATGGCGGGGCGCCGCCGGCGGCAGGGCGGGGGTCTTCTTCAGGGAGGCGACGGCGACGACGCCGGCGGTGAGGAAGAACAGACCGAGCAGGGAGGAAAAGCCTCGAAACATTGCCATCACTCCAGTACAGGTGCAACATTGCACGGCGAGAGGCCCGGGGGGTCCATCCCGACAGTAGAACGGGGACGCTCCGGAAGGCTCAGGCGGTCGCGGTGGACCACCGGCCCTGCACGAATGGACGTATCCGTATCTGCTGGGGCCTGAATGTGAAAATTGTACGTCATGAAAGAAAACGGAGCAAGGCGATCTCGGCGGGAAGCGTCGCCATTTCCGATGGCTTTCGTAGTGCGAGCAGGAGAAATAAAGAGAGGCGCAGCTCTTCGCCGCGCCTCTTCTCTATGGGAACGGCCGAGCGTTCGGCCGGCTTAGGGGACTTCCTTTTCCTCTCCCTCCCGAAGACCGTCCTGGTCCTCCGCGGGGATGCGGTAGGCTCCGCCCAGCCACCGGCCGAGATCGATCTGTTTGCAGCGGGCGCTGCAAAACGGCAGGTAGGGCAGCTCGGCCAACGTCCGGCCTTCCAGCTTCGTGTCGCAGATCGGGCAGGACGCCTTTATCATCGGTCGCTCAGTCCTTCGACTTGGGAGTTTTTGCCGCACCTTTCTTGCCTTTTTCAACGGAAGCCGCCGGTGCCGCGTCGGACGCGCCGGCCTTATCGGTCTTGCCGTTGGCCTCGCTCGGCTTGCCGGAATCCTGATCGGCCTTGGCGGCCTTCTTGTACGATTCGCTCCGATAGTCCGTTTCGTAGAAGCCCGACCCCTTGAACAGGATCGCGGCGCCGGTGCCGAACAGGCGCTGCAGCTTCTTCTTGCCGCATTTGGGACATTTCGTAAGGGCTGCCTCCGACATCGACTGAAACTCGTCGAAATGATGGCCGCACGCCTCACACTCATATTCATAAGTCGGCATAGGTTGACTCTCCTCGTAACCGGAAAACCGGCCGCGCCGTCATGTGGAGACGCCGACCGGAGCGGTCGAAACGACGACGCGGGCCGGCCGCAGGACGCGGTCGTGGATGCGATAGCCGTGTTCCAGCACCTGCAACACAGTCCCCGGCGGCTGGTCCTTCGACGGCTGCTGCATGACCGCCTGGTGCAGGTTCGGGTCGAATGGCTCGCCTTGGGCGTCGATGCGCGTGACGCCGTGACGGCGGAACACGTCGAGGAGCTGGGACTGCACCATTGCCACGCCTTGCACGAGCGGTCTCGTCTCACCGGCCTGCTGGGCGGCCGCAACCGCCCGGTCGAGGTTGTCCAGGGCGCCGAGGATGTCGAACGCCAACGGCGCCTGGGCGTAGCGCAGATCCTGGCGCGGTCGCGCTGGGCGCGCTTCTGGTAGTTCTCGAACTCGGCCTGCGTCCGTTTGACGAGATCCAGGTGCTGGTCGCGGGCCTGCTCGGCTTCGGCCAGTTTGGCCTGCAGCTGATCGATTTCGCCTGGGGCGGCGCCGGAGGCCTGGGCCGTGGCCGGGCCGTTCGTCGGGTTTTTCGGTTCCGCCATCGTGTTTCTCCGCCTCGATCTCGAATCGTTCGTCGGAGCCGCGACCATAAAGGAGTGGGATGAGGTACAGGAACCTTGCCCGCTCCCTTACGGTCGCGGCTCCGACGGATACGGTGCATTCGCCGTGCCGGCCGGTACGTCAGCCCTTTCCGGGCCGTTCAGGCGCCGCCGTTTCGGGGGTGAAGAACGCCTTGATCCGATCCAGGAAGCTCTTGCGCTCCGGCGGCACGTCCACGCCGTCGATCTCGCCCAGCTCGCGGAACAGCTCTTCCTGCCGTTTGGTGAGCTTGCGCGGCGTCACGATCTTCAGGTGCAGCACGAGATCGCCCTTGCGGCCGTCGTTGCGGCCGTCGCGTGTCAGGTTCGGCATGCCGAGACCGGAGAGGCGGACCTCGTCGCCGGTCTGCACACCCCGCTTGAGGGTGTGGTGAACGACCTTGCCTTCCAGCGTCGGCGCCTCGATGGGGCCGCCGAGGGCCGCCTGGCTGAACGTGATCGGCACCTCGCAATGCAGGTCCAGTCCGTCGCGGTGGAACAGCGGATGCTTGCGGACCTTGATGACGACGAACAGGTCGCCGGCCGGGCCGCCGCGGCTGCCGAGGTCGCCGTAGCCGTCGTGGCGGATCGTCATGCCGTTGTCCACGCCGGCCGGGATGTTGATCGGAACGTCGTGGGCCGTCTCGACGCGGCCGGCCCCGTGGCACTTGTGGCAGGGGTCGGTGATGACGGCGCCGCGGCCGCCGCAGCCGGGACAGGTCTGCTGAATGCGGAAGAAGCCCTGGCCCATGACGACGGCGCCGCGGCCGCCGCAGCGCCGGCACGTCGCCGGCTCGGTGCCGGGCCGCGCGCCGCTGCCGCCGCAGTCGTGGCAGGATTCCTCGCGGCGGAGGTGGATCGTCTTCGTGACGCCGCGGGCCGCTTCGGTCAGGTCCAGCTCGACGGCCACTTGCAGGTCGCGGCCGCCGGCCGGGCCGCTGCCGCCGGCCACCGCCCGCCGCCGCCGAACAAGCCGCCGAGCAGATCGCCGAACAGGTCCATGACCGAATCGGCGTCCCCGAAGTGCGGCAGGTTGACGCCTTCCAGACCGGCATGGCCGTAGCGGTCGTAGCGCTGCCGCTTCTCCGGGTCGCGCAGCACCTCGAACGCCTCGGCGCACTCGCGGAACTTCTCGGCCGCTTCGTGGTCGCCGTCGTTGCGGTCGGGGTGGTACTGCATGGCCAGCTTGCGGTAGGCTCGCTTGATCGTGTCGTCGTCGGCGTCGCGCGCAACCTCGAGGACTTCGTAATAGTCGCGCTTGCCGGCCATCTCTAATCCTCAGCAGCGTGTGAAATCGGTTAGCCGCGACGCGCAGCGGAGCGCCTCCGATCAAGCGCTCCTGCGCGTCGCGGCTAACCAACCTCACCGGACCGCCCCATGCACCTTGTTGGCCGGCTCCTCCTCGTCGATCTTGGTGATCATCACCTCGGTCGTGAGCATCAGGCCGGCGATGCTGGCGGCGTTCTGCAGGGCCGACTGCGTGACCTTGCGTCGGGTCGACGATGCCGGCCTTGAACATGTCCACGTACTCGCCGGTATTGGCATCATACCCGATGTTCGGCGTTCTTTTCGCCGCGATGCGCACTTCGTCGGCCACCACCGCGCCGTCCACGCCGGAGTTCTCGGCGATGGTGCGGACCGGCTTCTCCAGCGCCCGGGCCACGATCTCGGCGCCGAGCTTCTCGTCGCCCTCCGAGCTTCTTGGCCACGTCCTCGACCGCCGTGGACGCAGCGCAGCAGCGCCGTGCCGCCGCCGGGCACGATGCCCTCCGCCACGGCCGCCCGCGTGGCGTGCAGGGCGTCCTCGACGCGGCCCTTGGTCTGCTTCATCTCGGCCTCGGTCGCTGCCGCCGACGCGGATGATCGCCACGCCGCCGGTCAGCTTGGCCAGCCGTTCGCTGAACTTCTCCTTGTCGTACTCGCTCTCGGTCTGCTCCATCTGGGCGCGGATCTGCTCGATGCGCTTCTGGATGTCGGCCTTCTTGCCGGCGCCGTTGATGATCGTGCGTGCTTTCCTTCTCGACCTTGATCGTCTTGGCCTGGCCGAGCTGCTCCAGCGTGACGTTCTCCAGCTTCAGGCCGAGGTCTTCGCTGATGAACTGGCCGCCGGTCAGCACGGCGATGTCGCCGAGCATGGCCTTGCGGCGGTCGCCGAAGCCGGGCGCCTTGACGGCGCACACCTGCAGGATGCCGCGCAGCTTGTTGACCACCAGGGCCGCCAGCGCTTCGCTCTCGACGTCCTCGGCGATGATCAGCAGCGGCTTGCCGGCCTGCGCCACCTTCTCCAGCAGCGGCAGCATGTCGCGGACGTTGGACAGCTTCTTCTCGTAGATCAGGATGTAGCGCATCTTCCAGCTCGCAGGTCATGTCCTGCGTGGTGATGAAGTACGGCGAGATGTAGCCCTTGTCGAACTGCATGCCCTCGACGAACTCGAGCGTCGTCTCGGAGGTCTTGCCTTCCTCGACGGTGATGACGCCGTCCTTGCCGACCTTCTCGAAGGCGTCGGCCATCAGCTTGCCGATCGTCGGGTCGTTGTTGGCGCTGATGGCTGGCGACCTGCTCCATCTCTTCCTTTCTTGGACAGCTTCTTGGACATGCTTGTCGAGGTGCTCGACGACCGCGTCGACGGCCTTGTCGATGCCGCGCTTGACGGCCATCGGGTTGGCGCCGGCGGTGATGTTGCGCAGGCCTTCCTGGTAGATCGACAGGGCCAGGATGGTGGCGGTGGTGGTGCCGTCGCCGGCCACGTCGCTGGTCTTCTGGGCGACGGCGTTGACCAGCTTGGCGCCCATGTTCTCGAACGGGTCGGCCAGGTCGATTTCCTTGCTGACGGTGACGCCGTCCTTGGTGACGGTCGGGCCGCCGAAGCACTTGTCGAGGATGACGTTGCGGCCGGTCGGCCCGAGCGTGATGCCGACGGCGTGGGCCAGCTTATCGGCGCCGGCGAGCAGCTTCTTGCGGGCCTCGTCGGTGTAGAGCAGTTGCTTTGCCATTCGGATTGTCTCCAAAGAAGATTCACCACGAAGACACGAAGAACACAAAGGAAGACAAAGAGGAATTCAATTCTTTGGTATTTCTCTGTGTTCTTTGTGTCTTCGTGGTGAGTTATTTACTTGACGACCTTCGCGAGGATGTCGCTCTCGCGCAGGATCTTGACGTCCTTGCCGTCGACCTCGATGTCGTTGCCGGCGTACCGGCCGTAGATGACTTCGTCGCCCTTGACCACCGACAGGGCGACGCGCTCGCCGTTGTCGTTGAGCTTGCCGGGGCCGACCGCCACGACGCGGCCGCGCTGCGGCTTCTGCTTGGCGGTGTCCGGCAGCAGGATGCCGCCGGCCGTCTTCTCTTCGGCCTCCAGCGGCTCCACCACCACGCGGTCGTCCAGCGGACGGATCTTCAAGTTCGCTTCTTTTTCCTTCGCCATGATTGGAATTCCTCTTGCAGGTTGATCCGTGATGCGTTGTAGCGCGCCGGTTCTGCGAATCGCGGCTAAACACGCTTGGATTACATCATGCCGCCCATGCCACCCATGCCGCCCATGCCACCCATGCCTCCCATTCCGCCCATGCCACCCATTCCTCCCATGCCGCCGCCTGCCGTGGTGGTCGTGGTGGTCGTCCTTCTTGCCCTTCTCGGGGATGTCGGCGACGAGCGATTCGGTGGTCAGCAGCAGACAGGCCACGCTGGCGCCGTTCTGCAGGGCGCTGCGCGTCACCTTGACCGGATCGACGATGCCGCGCCTTGCGCAGGTCGCTGTACTCGGCCTTGTCGGCGTCGTAGCCGTAGTTCTTTTCCTTGCTGCTGGCGGATGTTGTTGACGACGACCGAGCCGTCCAGGCCGGCGTTCTCGGCGATCATCCGGCACGGCATCTCGAGCACGTTCTGCAGCACGCTTGACGCCGGCCGCTTCGTCGCCCTTCGAGCCTCGAGCTTGTCCAGCACCTTGCGCGCCTGCAGCAGGGCCACGCCGCCGCCGGGAACGATGCCTTCGGCCAGGGCCGCCCGCGTGGCGTGCAGGGCGTCTTCGTAGAGGGCCTTGCGTTCCTTCATCTCGGTCTCGGTGGCCGCCCCGACCTTGATCTGGGCCACGCCGCCGGCCAGCTTGGCCAGCCGTTCTTGCAGCTTCTCGCGGTCGTATTCGCTGTCGGTCGTGCCGATCTCGCGGCGGATCATCTCGCACCGGCCTTCGATGGCTCTTCTTGTCGCCGGCGCCTTCGGTGATGGTCGTGTTCTCGGCGTCGATCTTGACCTTCTTGGCCCGGCCCAGGTCGCTGAGCTGGACGTTTTCGAGCTGGATGCCGAGGTCCTTGAAGATGGCCTTGCCGCCGGTCAGCGTGGCGATGTCTTCGAGCATGGCCTTGCGGCGATCGCCGTAGCCCGGCGCCTTGACGGCGCAGACGCTGGAGGATGCCCTTGAGCTTGTTCAGCACCAGCGTCGCCAGGGCCTCGCCTTCGATGTCCTCGGCGATGATGAGCAGCGGCTCGTTCTTCTTGGAGATGGTTTCGAGCAGCGGAATCAGGTTCTTGGCCGAGCTGATCTTCTCCTCGTAGATGAGGATGTAGGGGTTTTCCAGCTCGACGGTGACGTTGTCCTGGTTGGTGACGAAGTGCGGCGACAGGTAGCCGCGGTCGAACTGCATGCCCTGGACGACGACGACTTCGGTTTCGGCGTCTTGCCTTCCTCGACGGTGATGACGCCGTTGTTGGCGCCGACGAGCTTCATGGCCTCGGCCAGCTTCTTGCCGATCTCGGCGTTGTTGTTCGCGGCGATGGTGGCGACCTCGGTGATTTCCTTCTCGTCCTTGTCGTCGATCTTCTCGGCCAGCTTGGCGCAGCTCCTCGACGACGCGATCGACGCCCTTTTGGATGCCGCGGGTCAGGGCCATCGGGTCGTGGCCGGCCGCGATCATCTTGAGGCCTTCGCGGTAGATGGCCTCGGCCAGAACGGTGGCGGTGGTGGTGCCGTCGCCGGCCACGTCGCTGGTCTTGCTGGCGGCTTCCTTGACGAGCTGGGCGCCCATGTTCTCGTAGGGGTCGTTCAGCTCGATCTCCTCGGCGACGGTGACGCCGTCCTTGGTGACGTTCGGGCTGCCCCAGCCCTTGTCGAGGACGGCATTGCGGCCGCGCGGCCCCAGGGTGCAGCGGACGGCCCGGGCCAGCTTGCTGACGCCGGCCAGCAGTTTTTGCCGGGCCTCATCGCTGTAGGTCAGTTGCTTGGCCCCCATCACGCATCTCCTTTCGATGGTGATTCGTTCGTTTTGCGTCCGTCGTCTCGGCCGTTGAGCCGGAATGACGCGCAGCCCTTCAGCGGATATCTCTTGCCAGAGGTTGTAAGAGCAGGATAGCAAGACGTGTGCCAGGAGGATGTGATGACGCAAACCAAAGGGGTGATGACACTTGAGTCGAAAGTGAGGGTGATAGGCAGAGGCCGCGCTGCCAATGTGGCAGAAAAGATCGGGGCGATCGGTCATTTTTGGCACACTGGCGGCGTCACGGGCAGGCCAAGCAGTACAGATCGGACGTTCACCCTCAGGGCGGAGGCAGGAGTCGTTATTTCCGTGGTGTACTGCCCAGCCGTCGGATAGACTTTCCTTCGCCGCCAGACAAGAAACCAAGGCCAAGGACGATCCGAAGAAAAGGAAAGGCGGAGGGATGAAAGCGTCACGCACACCGGGGAAGCAAACGGTCCAGGGTCAACCGACGCTCTTTCAGGATCTCGATCACGACGTAGAGCATTCCGAGTATCTGTCGAAGCAACTGATCACCTACATCGGCAACAAGCGTTCCCTGCTAGGCCATCTCGACAAGGCGGTGTCCCGGGTCAAGGACCGACTCGGCAAGGCCCGGTTGCGGATCTTCGACGCCTTCGCCGGTTCAGGCGTCGTGTCGCGCTTCTTCAAACGCCACGCCGATTTGCTGGTGAGCAACGACCTGGAGAAATACGCCGCGGCGGCCGGGCGATGCTTCCTTCGGAACTACAGCTCCGTTAACCTGAATCATCTCCGAAATGCGGTCGATGACCTCAACGCCCGCTTGGAAGACGCGGGGTTTTCGCCGGGGTTCATTGAGGAGTTGTACGCGCCCCGCGATGAGGGCGCCATTACGGCGCGGGACCGCGTCTTCTACACACGCGACAACGCCCGCCGACTCGACAACTATCGCAGGCTCCTGGACAGCGCCGATCCCGCCTGCCGCGACCTTCTCTTGGGGCCGCTCCTGTCCGAAGCGTCGGTTCACGCCAACACCTCCGGCGTGTTCAAGGGCTTCTACAAGGACCGGACGACCGGGGTCGGCAAGTTCGGGGGCAGCAACGGCGATGCGTTGTTGCGGATCAAGGGGCGGATCGTCCTGGAAGTTCCGGTCCTGAGTCGCTTCGAGTGCGACGTGGAGATCCGGCAACAGGACGCCAACGAGCTGGCCGGCCAGCTGCGCGGCCTGGACCTGGCTTACCTCGACCCGCCTTACAACCAGCACCCCTACGGGTCGAATTACTTCATGCTCAACCTGCTGGTCGATTACCAGAGGCCGGAGCAGATCAGCACGGTTTCCGGCATTCCGACCGACTGGAAACGCTCCGACTACAACGTGCGCTCCCGCTGCCTGCGCCGTTTGGACCAACTGGTTCGCGCCCTGGATGCCTCTTTTATTCTGGTGTCGTTTAATGACGAAGGCTTCATCACTCCCGTAGAAATGCGAGATATGCTGGCCCGCGTCGGCAAAGTGGAGATGATCGAAATCCCGTATAATACCTTTCGCGGCAGCCGGAACCTTCGGGGCCGCAGCATCCATGTCACGGAACAATTGTTCTTGATCGAGCAGGGCTAGAGTGAATAAGACTCGCGGCCTGCGCGGCGGAGCGGAAAACATAATCGGGTGGGCCTCTCGATAGGGGAGTCCGTCCGCCCCGCCGTGAACGGCGGGGCTACAGGCCGAAGCCCCGTCAACGGGGCTGCGAGCGTTCCGCCCCGTTGACGGGGCTTTTGCGTTTAGGCCCGCCGTTCACGGCGGGCCGGACCCCGTCGAGGTCCAAAATCCAGAGGCGCACCCACATAATCCCTTCCGATCTTTTCTGGCCTTGCGGAAGTGAACAGAAGTACAGTATGCTTTAGGGTAGTCCCAGCGGCGGCCCAAGGTGGTGCGCCCCCATGCCCGATGAAGCCCCGGACCCCATACGCGTGCTGCTCACCGAGGCGGCGCGGCGGATCCTCGAATCCCTCCATCCTCTGCCCGCCCAGACGGCGCCCGTAGTGGTGAAGGTGGAAGGTCTGGATGCGCTCGTGACGATCACCCTCGTTCCGGGCGGCGTCCGGGCCGTCTCGCGTCTTTCTCCTTGCGAGAGAGATTGTCTCGCCGTCCTGTCCCGCGCCGGCCGTCGCCTGACCGGCACCGAGATCATGGACGCCCTGGCGCGGCACGGTCTGCGCTGGAGCCAGGTCACCGTCTGGCGTTCGCTGGCCCGTCTGCACAAGCGCGGCTACGTGGACAACAGCAAGACCTCTCCCCAAGGGTACGTCCTGATCGCCTGTCCGCCCAAGCGCGAAGGATTTCTACAGACCATCAGCGATAGGTTTGGCGGTATGCGTTCACTGGCCCTCGCAAAGCTGGCCGGTAGATACCGATTGCGCCGAGGGACGTATCGTATAGTTCCATTTCGGGAACGTCGTCGGCGACTCCAGGTTCAAACTGCTCAAATCCTCCTTCGTCACCTTCAGACCCTTCCGATAAGTCGCCTCATCGAGCCGTGCTCTCACGTTCAGCCCGGTCACCGTCGTCGTCCCCCGAATGTAGCCGAGCATCAGGTCCAGTGACCGGAGCGGCTTCCCCGCCCAGTTCTTGCTGATCTCGCTGAACAGGCGGTGCTCTACCGGGTTCCACTTCGAGCACCCCGGTGGGTAGTGGCAGACGGTCACTACCAGCCCGAACGGGTTGCAGAGCCGGTCCCGGAGGTTGACCTTCCACGCCCGGCATCGGTTCCCATTGCTCCCGCCGCCGTCCGCCAGGACCAGGAGCCGGGTCGCCCCGGGGTACTCCGCCTGCCCGTCCGCCCTCCACCAATCGACAATCGCGTTGACCGCGAACTCCGGCGTGTTGTGCGAGACGCCGACCGTGACGTGGCCGGTGTTCCGGGCCACGTCGTAGACCCCGAATGGAACCGCCAGGCACTCGGCCGCGCTCGGGAAGTCGTGCTCATCGACCTCCTCGGCAGTCCGGCACCAGACCTTCCCCTCGTTCCGGAACTGGCCGATCAGCTCCTTCTTCTTGGTGTCTACGCTGATGATCGGTAGCCCGGCCGCGAGGAAGTCCTGCTTCTGGGAGGCGATGTACCGGAACTGCTCGTCCCTCTCCGGCACCGCGCCCGAATCTGCCTCCGCTTGTTCGCCTTCATCGAGAACCCCATCTGCCGCAGCAACCGCCGCACGGTCTTCTCGACCGCCGGGTAGCCCTGTTCCTTCAGCTTCTGGCTGAGCCAGGACAGGGTGACGCGGACCCACCGCTTCTCGGTCATGGGATCGCCCGCGACCTCGTCCGCCAGAAGCCGCTCCAGGGCGCCGATAAGCCCGGGGTGCTTCTCCTCGATCCGGGGCCGACCCCGGCGGAGGGCGCCGGGCCGCCGTGCTCCTCGTAGACGCACGCAACCCCACGGGCGTTGAAGTCGCGGATCACATTGCTCACGGTCGCCCGCGCGCACCCGACGATCCCGGCGATCGACCTGGCATCCCAGCCCCGGGCGGACGCGAGCAGCGACCTGGCACCGCCGGAGGGTGAACGAGCTGGGGGAGCGGAACCCGAGGCCCAGTTGCCGGGCTTCGTCGTCGGTCACCGGGCGGAGGGGTTGCGGCGGTCCCATGAGGGGGATGCTCCCGCTGCCAGCGGGACCAGCGGCGGGGCCGGGACGCCGCTCAACCGGGCCTGGCAGCACTCGGTCAGGTATGCCAGCACGTCCCGGCTGTGCTGTCGGCACGTGGCGACGACGGTGAGGATGCTCCCCACGAACCGGCTCCCCGCCTCGCCGTCCGTACCGTAGCTGGTCTTCCGCCACTGCACGGCGTGGCGAAGCGCCCGCTTCGCGGCGTTGTTAGTTGGCTCGACACCTTCGACCGCCGCGAATGTGTACGGGGCCGGCTCCACGGCCAGCAGCTCCCGGCACACCCCGGAGGTCACGGCGCACCCGCAGCCGACCCCGCGGTCCAGCAGGAGGCGCAACTCGTCCCGTACCCAGCCGAGGTAGGACTGACGGAATCCGCGGCGGGTGCCCACCCCAGGCTTCGGCCGGCAGGTCCGGGCAGGTGAACCGGCCGCACCGCGGGCACGAGAGCCGGTGACGGCGGTACTCGGTCACGTGGGGACGGAACGGCGGGATCTCGACCACCTGGTGCCGGAGCGGTTCCGGGTCGTCGCCGGCCAGCGGGTGCCGGCACCGCCCGCAGGTCTCTGGGCGCAGCTCGACGACGGTGTCGGGGGGCAGGTCGGGGCGGGTCCGCTTGGGGTGGCCGGGCTGCCCACTCTTCCGCTTCTCGCTCGCCGCCCTGGGCGGGGCCGGCTTGGCATGCAGCGGGTCGGATGAGGGCGGCTTGGACGAGTTCGCGGAGGTCTGGCCGAGCCGGGCCTCCAGATCAGCAAGTCGGGCTTCGAGATACCGGATGTACGCCTGCACGGCGGGCGGCAGGGCGTCGAAGACCTCAGGTGGTAGGGACGCAGGCGGCATGACGCCGGAAAGGATACGGGCCCGCACCATGACCGGCTACCGCGGTGAACGGTTACGTTTGGCGACTACTGCTTGTACGCCCTTCCTGATGGAAGCAGAGGGGCGATTACCGAAAGCAGCGTTCGCGACCTGCCATCATGAGGAAGCGGGTGGCCCCACTTTACTGAAGCTGTCGATCAGCAACTCTGTAAAGCTGGGGCCGATTCTCGTTACGGGCCAGCAGCCCAAGTCTCCCCGCTCCGCGATGTACCTGATGTACAAGCCCGGTCGCAACTCTCCGGCCTTCCGTGGCCCGGCCCACACCTTGTAGTCCTCTTTACAGAAGGTGTCGTCCTTGGCCTGCCTGACGGCGCAGACCCGGCAATCGTAATGGGTAAGTGTGAGGTTCCTGTAAACGGGACTACCAGACGCCCGCATCTGAGCAATGCAGGCGCTCGTCATCTTGGCAAGGCAGTAAAAATCCACCAGAGGCATGTCAGATAGAATGCCGTACTTGGCACCCATGTTCGCAGTTTCGACCGTCGGAGCAGCGTCGCCTCTCATGCGGGTTGGCCGATGCCGCGTCTTCGTGAGAGCAAGGAAGATCACTGAGACTCTGTTCCAGAAGTGGGTGAGGCCCGTAGAATAGGGTATGAAGCGCAAACCGAAAGCCAGACCCTATCCGAGCGACCTCACCGACGCGCGGTGGGCCGTCATCGAGCCTTTGATTCCCGCGGCCTGGCCGGGGGGCCGCCCGCGCCAGGTCGATATGCGCCGGATCCTCGACGCCCTGTTCTACCGCACCCGCGAGGGCTGCACCTGGCGCACCTTGCCCCACGACTTCCCGCCCTGGAAGACCGTCTACAACTACTTCCAGTGGTTCGACGCCGACGGCACCTGGCAAAGGATCCTCGACGCCCTGCGCGAGCGGGTCCGGGTCCGAGCCGGCCGGGAGCCGACCCCCAGCGCCGCCGCCATCGACAGCCAGTCGGTCAAGACGGCCGAGGGCGGCCAGGAGTGCGGCACCGACGGCGGCAAGAAGGTCCACGGCCGCAAACGCCATATCCTGGTGGACACGTTGGGGTTGCTGATCGCCGTGGTGGTGACGGCCGCCAACGTGGACGACGGCCGGGCGGCCCCGGAGGTGTTCGCCCAGGCGCCGGGCCGGGACTTGCCGCGGCTGAAGGTGGTGTTCGCGGACAACAAGTATCACAACCACGGGTTGTACGCGTGGCTGCGGCTGCATCGGCGGCCGTACCAACTGGAGGTCGTGAGCCGGCCGCAGGGCGAGACGCGGTTTAAGCCTTTGAAGGTGCGTTGGGTGGTGGAGCGAACCTTCGCCTGGCTGGGGCGGTATCGGTGCCTGAGCAAGGACTACGAACACACGACCGAGTCCAGTGAAACGGTGGTGCGGTTGGCGGCGATTCATCACATGCTCCGCCGGCTACGCCCGGGGCGACGGGCGCGGAGCCAACGATTCCGGTTCAAGCCGCGACCCCGAAAACGGGCGGCGTAGGACTTCAGGAACAGAGTCTGAGAAAAGAGCGGCTGACCGTTTGTTTATTTCCGAAAGGCTGTGGTCCGCTAGCTTCATGCCCTTGCTCAGTTCAAAACACCTCGCTTGGTACTCGCGCAGGATTTTGATTATCTGGTCCTCCGGGACGACGCCCGCGAAGCGCAGGTTGTTCAGAATGATGAGCAGGTCAAGAACTGATCCGCCAATGCTTGCGAGCCAATCAATAAGGAACTGGGGTACTGTCGCGCAAAGGGCGATTCCGTACCGCTTGGCCCAATCGGCGTGGATTTCTACGAAGCCGTTGCCGGCCGGCGTTGCCAGGGTTTCTGCCCCGGTCTTGACGACTGACAAGACGACTACGCGGTTGCCTTGCTTCCAAGGCAGCCAAAAGCGGTGCCAGGCGTTCTTGCCAGTGATCGCGTGATTTTTCCAGAGCCTGATAGATCCGCTGGCTTGGCCCAGGTTGTGATCCGCACCTTTTTTGAATCTCCCTCTGCTCGTTTCTTGCTCGTCGCAAGCTTGGTTTTCTCTCAGATACATGAGAATTGTGCTGTTGTTGCAGGCCCATACCACATCGGCCGGCTCCCTCCGTTTTGTAGGGCGCGGTTTCCAGTCATCAGGCAAGAACACGAACGGCGCTGCCATCAGTCTCCCGCAGATGGTTTTCATCAGCGACTCGTGCCTGTTCTGCGCATTATCCGCCATTGCCACTGTCTCCCTTCTGTCGTCCGCGTCGGCGCAGTGATCGGCCGCGATGCCATGCCGTCCCCGCCGCCGCACGTCCCCGGCGTCGAGCCGCGGGAGAACCCTTGAAGGATGAACGATGAATGATGAATTCGAAGACGCCAGCGGCCGCCTTCATTTCTTTCGGACCACGAACCGCCAGCGCGTCTGTCCGATCCGGTCCAGCCCCTTTCCCGCCCATAGCTGATCCGTCAACTCCGCCCACGGGGCCGGCTTTCCCGATTCCAGCAGCAGCGCGTTCAGGTTGACGCCGGACGCCAGCCGGACGGCGTCCGCCTCGCCGACCGTTTTGCCGTCGCAAACGATCTCGTAACGGCCCTCCACCAGTCCCGTCACCGACAGCAGGTACGGCGACAGCTTCTCCAGCGGGGCCTGTTCCCGCAGCGGCAATACCGAGGCCGGGGGCAGGATCGGCAGCGCCTCATCCCGCCGCGTGAACGACACGGAGCCTGCCTCCGCCTTCACGTCCTCCACCGTACACCGCGTCGCCTTCGTCACCTTGCCGTCGGCCGTCAGGACCGCGTTGCTTTCGCACTCCGGCGGCGTCAGCCGTTCGTACAGGAAGAAGCCCCAGGCGACGTATCCCGGATCGGTCAGATGAATTTTGTCCTTGAGGATGCTGTAATCCTTGTCGGCCTTCTCGCCCTCGCGCTGCAGGGCCTCCAGCGGGTGGAAGGTATCGACGACGGACCAACCCTTCTCCTTGCCGAAGGCCAGCATCGTCTCGGCGTAGAGCCGGCGCCGGGCCGCGGCTTCCTCCCCGGACTTCCGCACGTCCGCGGCCTGCGGCGTCACCAGCACCACGCGGGCGCCGGCCGCCGCCGCCTTCGCCACGCACTTCTCCAGGTTCTCCTTGAATTGCGGCAGCCCCGCCTCGCCCGCCGCGGCGTCGTTGGCGCCGTAATTGAGGAACACCAGCGTTGGCTTGAAGTCGGCCAGCCAGCCGTCGAGCTTCTCCACTCCGGTGGCGAACGTGCCGCCGCCGGTGCTGAACTTGTGAAACGTCAGGTGAACGTCGGGGTTCCGCGTGCGCAGCAGGAACTCCATCGTCCGCGGCCAAACGCCGATGTTGGTCGAGGAGCTGCCGATCCAGGCCACGCGGTCGCCGTCCTTGAACGGAAAGGCCACGGCCGGCGCGGGGGCGTTGTCGGCGGCGCGGGCTGGCGCCCGCGCATGGCCAGAGGAGCAAGACGGCGACGGCCGGCAAGAGCATACGCTTTATCATGGAGGACCCTCCCGGAGAAGCGGGCGCGTCTGTGAGGTTATCCGGCCGTCGCGCCGGCCGCAACCATTCGTCCCCCAAAAGCCCCTTGCAATCGCCTCCCTGCCTGGTAACAATACACTCCACGCCGCGTCCCGCCCCCACGAGACGGGCCGCCCGGAGGGTCTTCATGATCGACTTCGCCTGTCCTGAATGTGGCCGTAAAATCAAAGTCCAGGGCGATCGGGCCGGCCGCAAGGGCAAGTGCCCCCAGTGCGGGAAATCGCTGACCGTCCCGGTGCCGTCCGCCGCCCTCGCCGAGACCGCCGCCCTTCCACACCCGCCGGCGCCCGCGGAGGACGCCACTGTCCCGCCGAAGGAAGGCACCGCCGCCGAAGGTCCACGCGACACGCACGACGACGCCGACGCCACCGGCGGCGTTCGGGGCGTTCCCTCGTCCGAACTCACCGATTTTCTCGCGCCGCCGCAGAGTCCCGGAGAGATCGGCCGCCTCGGGCCGTATCGCGTCCTCAAAATCCTCGGCGCCGGCGGCATGGGCGTCGTCTTCCAGGCCGAGGATCCGAGTCTGCAGCGGTTGGTCGCCCTCAAGGCCATGCTGCCCACCCTGGCGGCCAGCGCCTCGGCCCGCGAGCGTTTCCTCCGCGAGGCCCGCTCGGCCGCCGCCGTCGAACACGATCACATCGTCGCCATCTATCAGGTCGGCGAGGATCGCGGCGTCCCCTTCCTGGCCATGCCCTTCCTCAAGGGCGAACCGCTCGACGCCCGGCTCAAGCGCGACAAGCGCCTGCCGTCGGCCGAGGTGCTGCGGATTGCGCGGGAGACGGCGGCGGGCCTGGAGGCGGCCCGGCAGCGCGGCATGATCCATCGCGACATCAAGCCGGCCAATCTGTGGCTGGAGGAGGGGACCGGCCGCGTCAAGGTCCTCGACTTCGGCCTAGCCCGGGCGACGGGCGACGAGGCCCATCTGACGCAGCAGGGCGCCATCATCGGCACGCCGGCCTACATGGCGCCCGAACAGGCCGGCGGCAAGACCGACCACCGCGCCGATCTGTTCAGCCTCGGCTGCGTGATGTACCGCATGGCGACCGGCGAATTGCCGTTCAAGGGCGTGGACACGATTTCCACGCTGATGGCAGTCGCCACCGAGCCGCCTCGGCCGCCGGCCGAGATCAACCCCCGTCTTCCGCCGGCGTTGTGCGACCTGATTCTGAGGCTGCTCACCAAGAAGCCGAACGAGCGGCCGGCGTCGGCCCAGGCGGTGGTCGAGGCGATCCGGGCGATCGAGGCGGCGCCGAAGGCGAAAGGCAAACCGGGGCCGGCCGCGGTCGTCCCGGGACGTTCAGGGCCGCAGCGGCTCGGTGTCGTGCCGGCTCGCCCGAAATCGACCCCGGCGCCCGCACGCCGCAAGCTGGCCTCGCCGCCGCGCCGCAGCGGTGGGGCGCTGGTGTTCGGCCTGCTGGCGTTGCTGATCCTCGCCGGGCTGGGCGTCGGCGGCTACTTCCTCTGGCCGCATCCCCCCTTTAATTCCTCGCCTTCTCCTTCTACCAACCCGGTCCCACAAACGGGCAAGGGTACTTCCGATCCGCCCGTTGTCCAGAACCCGGTGGACGAATCCTGGCAGCCGCTGTTCGACGGCGAAAGCCTGAAGGGCTGGACCACGGTCAACAAGAAGGCGGAAAATAACTGGGGCGTCGAACATGGCCTCCTCTACACGCACGGGCTGGATCAGAGTTGGCTGATGACCGAGAAGCAGTACGGCGATTTCGAGGTGCGTCTGGAGTACAAGGCGACGGTGAAGGCCAACAGCGGCGTGGCGCTGTGCGCCCCGCTGGAGTGGGCCCCATCCTACAAGGGAATGGAGATCCAGATTCTCGACGACACCTTTCAGAAGGGGGACCGCAAGGTTGAAATCAAGCCGCTGGACGCCATGGGTTCGATTTGGGACGTGGCGCCGGCGTACCGGCCGGCTCCTCGACCGGCCGGTGAGTGGAACCACCTCGACATCTACGTCCGGGGCCGCGAGGTCGTGGTCGAACTCAACCGCACGAACGTCCTGGACGCCGAACTCGACCAGTATGTGAAGGACAAGGGTGCCTCGCATCCGGGCATTCTCAGGACGAACACCCGCGGACACCTCGGCCTGCAAAGCCTCCTCGGTCGCGTCGAATTCAAGAAGATCGAGGTGCGCCGTTTGTCTTCCGACAAGGAGGAACCCAAGGCGCCGTAGGGGCGAGGTTGCCTCACTCCTCCGGGCGCTTACGCGACCCGGCTCGCCTGGTCGTCGCCGCCTGCTCCTCCGGCGGCACGGCGGCGCGGAAGCGCCAGTAGACCAGCCCGTCATAAATCAACTTCAGCCCTCCCGAAACGATGAAAAGCCAGCCGGCCGGCGCCAACGCCGGCGTGAGCAGCAGGCCGACGAGGTACGGCGACAGCGCCGCGCCGCCGGTGCGGGCCACGCCGGTGACGCCGGCGGCAGCGGAGCGCTCGTCGGGACTGACGACCACGGCCGTGTAGGATTGGCGGGCCGGCACGTCCATTTGCGATATGGAGAATCGCAAAAGCAGCATCGCGATCGCCAGCGGCAGGTTGGGCATGAAGGGTACAAGGATCAGCAGCACGTTGGACGGAACGTGAGTGAAGACCATGGTGCGGAGCAGGCCGACGCGGCGGGCGACGGCCGCGGCCGCCAGCGCGGAGAAGCCGGCCAGGACGTTGGCCGCCCAGAAGACGGCGCCGAGAGTGGCCGCGTCGGCCCCGAAGCGGATCTGGAACCATTCGACCACGGCGCTCTGAATCACGAAGCCGCCCGCGAAGGCGTCGAGGGCGAACAGCCCCGCCAGCCCGAACACCACGCCGCGCGAACGATGCAGGCCGAGGAAGCCGGGGCGCCGTGGGGGCGAGGCCGCCTCGCTCCTACCGGCCTCGGCCGCCGGCGACAGCCGCAGGAACAGGACCGCGAGGACCGCGCCAACCCCGGCATAAACCCATAAGACGATGCGGTAACTCTGCAAAGGAGAGTAGCCCGCGCGATCGTGCAGACCCTGCACGATCAGGCCGCAGAGCAGTGAGCCGAAGGCCGTGGCCAGCGAGCCGGTCAGACTGTACCAGGCGAAGACGCTGGTGCGCTGCTCTGCTGTCACCTCCTGAGCCAGCGCCGCCTGTTCGATGGCCAAAAACGGCCCCACCTCGTTGCCGCTGGGGCTGATGACGCCGACGGTGGCGGCGGCGAGCAGCAGCCAGAAGTCGTCGGTGGACAGGAACACGGCGCCGGCCAGCGCCATCAGGACGGCGCCGACGAGGAGCATCCATTTGCGACCGATACGATCCGCGCTGGTGGTGATCCACAGCGACACCGCCACGTCGCCGAGCAGCGTCATGGACAGCAACAGGCCGATCCGCGGCGCGGTCAAACCCAGGGCGGCGAGGTAGAGCCAAAGAATGAGCGCGAGGAAGCCGTAGGCGAACAGCCGCACCGCCCGCGTGACGAACAGGAGCCGAACGTCCGGCGCGGAAGGGGGAAGGGGAAGACATGATCGGATCGTCTCTGCCGGTGCGGTCACTCCGCCGGTTCGCCGAGCAGGCCGGCCAGGCCGGCGCGGCCCATCGGGATGGCTTTGCCGCCGACCTCGAACTGGAACAGGTCGTCGAGCGGCTCGCAGCCCACGATGCGGACGACGACGCCAGGGGTCAGGCCGAGGGTGCGCCAGTGGCGCAGCCGTTCGGGGAAGTCGTCCTGGAACTCGCGGATGACGACGCGGTCGCCGGGGCGGAAGTCGCAGAGCGGCCGGAGGTGACGGCTTTCCAGGACGCCTTCGCGCGTCGGAATGGGATGGCCGTGCGGGTCTTCGAGCGGTTCGCCGAGGAAGTCGGCCAGCGCCTGTTCCACGCGCGGCGACACGGCGTGTTCCAGCGCCTCGGCCTCGGCGTCCACCTCGCTCCAGTCGAGGCCCAGCACGCGCGTCAGCAACAATTCGACCAGCCGATGGCGGCGAATGACGCGCCGGGCCTCGGAGACGCCGCGTTCCGTGAGGCGGGCGCCGCGGCCCGATTCGTAGTCGATCCAGCCGGCCTCGGCGAGGCGCTTGAGCATTCCGGTGACGGAGGGGGCGCGAACGCGGAGACGGGAGGCGATGTCGGCGGGCGACACCTGCTGATCGGCGCCGCCCAGCCGGTGGATGGCCTTGAGGTAGTCCTGTTCGGCCGTGGTCGGTTGGTCGGCCATGAACGCCTCGTCGGAAACGATGAATGATGAACGATGAATGATGAATCAAGAGAATTCATCATTCATCGTTCATCATTCATCATTCCGGTTTACACCAGCTCGGCGATCGGCTTGCCGCCGTCGTTCAGCGGCGTCGGCCGGCCGCTGGGGTCATTGTAGTGCAGATCCTGCGGGATGCCGAGGACGTGGAAGATCGTCGCCATCAGGTCGAGCGGGCCGATCGGCGTCGTCTTCGGCGTTTCGGCCTTGGACGTGGATTCGCCGACGACCTGACCCATCTTGAGGCCGCCGCCGGCGAAGGCCAGCGTCGAGAGCGGCGCCCAGTGGTCGCGGCCGGCCCCGCCGTTGACGCGCGGCGTCCGACCGAACTCGCCGGTGATGACCAGCAGGATGTCCTTGTCCAGGCCGCGCTCGGTCGTGTCGTCGATGAAGGCGGCGACGGCGTGGTCCACCTGCGGGGCGAGGTTCTTCATCGACATGGCGACGTTGCCGTGCATGTCCCAGCCGCCGAAGTCGATCGTGACGAAGCCGACGCCGGACTCGCACAGACGGCGGGCGACCAGCAGGTGCTCGCCGAGTCCCTTGCCGAAGCGGTCGCGGACGCGCGGGTCTTCGCGGTTGACGTCGAACGTCTCGCGGGCCTTGCTGAGGATGAGGTCGTAGGCCTGGGCGTCGAAGCTGTCCAGGCCGGTCATGCCGCCGCTGCGGTCGATGGAACGATTCAGATCGTCAAAGCCTTTGAGGAGCGAACGGCGGTCGTCGAGGTTGTCGAGCGTCACCTTGAGGTTCATGTCCTGCTGGGCGTTGCCGCCGACGTCGAAGGGGGCGTAGGGGGCGCCGAGCCAGGAGGGGCCGTCGCCGAGGATGCCGCCCATGCGGACGTAGGTGGGCAGGCCGGTGGCCGGGTTGTTAGCGCCGCGGAAGCGCGACACCATGGCGCCGATGCCGGGGTGGTTCTGTCCGCCGCCGTTGTCGGCCTGGGGGAAGTTGTAGCCGGTCATGACCCAGTGGGTGCCGCCGCCGTGGCCGCTGTTGCTGTGGGCGAAGGAGCGAAGGACGGCCATCTTGTCGGCGCGGGCGGCCAGCTGCGGGAAGACGCCGCCGAACTGGACGCCCGGCAGACAGGTATTCACCTGGCCGACGGTGCTGCGAAACTCGACGGGAGCGTCGGGCTTGGGGTCGAAGGTTTCGATGTGGGTCGGCCCGCCGCCCAGCCAGAGCCAGACGACGGAGGTGTTGCGCGTGGGCTGGCCCTGTTCGGCGGCGCGGCGCGCGCCGCAGCAGGTCGGGCAGCATCAGGCCGCCGAGGCCCAGGCGCCGACCTTGAGGAAGTCGCGGCGGGTGGAACCGTCGCAGGTGGTCCCCTTGCGGGACCCGTTCAGCTGGAACATAGATCGCTCCTTGCAATTGGCCCGCGCGAGCTTCCCACGAAGAGCCGAAAAGGTGGGAGTGGCTGGCAGGAAGCGGCGGGCGCCCCCGGAAGGAAGTACACTTCCCCAAGGCTATGCGGTTTTTGGCGCCGCGTCAATTGAAAAGTGCGAGGCGCTGCGAGAAAAGGATCCCGGACTCACGAGTACGTTCGCCCGGGGTCCGCGGCCGGCCCCCTCCATCGGGAGACGCACCTAATGAAATGCGCCCTCGGCGCACCGGCGAATTGCGATTTCCGTTCTTTTTGTTTGACGCGCCCGCCCCGACCCGACACAATGCTTGGATGGCCGGGCGGACAGGACGATGAGGACGCACCGGCCGCAACGATCGATGGCCGCGGAGAACGAACCGAGCGAGCGCGGCGGCGACCTTCCCCCCCACTCACCGGGGTCGCCGACGGCTCGCCTGTGGAAGCGAAGCTTTTTCCGCCCTCACGCAACCTCTCCCGGCCGCAGTTTCGTCTGTAGCTGAGGAGTCGGAACGCAGTCTCTCCGCCCTGCTCCCCCGCACGTGTCCACACCGGGAGGTCTACGGATGCCCGCTTTCGTAACGGAAACGTTCGCCCACCCCTCCGGCGCTTACGCAACCCGGCTCGCCTGGCCGTCGCCGCCGTCCTTCTCTGGGCCGCCGCCCTGCCGGCGCAGCAGGTCGCGCCCGACCAGGCCGCCGACATGCTGCTGACCAGCGCCAAAACGGCGTACAACGCCAAGGACTTTGTCTTCGCGGCCGGACGCTTCCGCGAGTTCCTGGCGAAATTCCCCAACCACAAGGACGCCGTCGCGGCCCACTACGGCCTGGCCCTGGCCCTCCTCGACGGCCCCAACAAAGACTACAACGCCGCCGTCGAACAGCTCCAGCCGCTGGCCGGCGCCAAGGATGCTCTCGACTATCCGTTTTATCTCTATTACCTCGGTTTGGCCGAGCGCGGGCAGGGCGTCAAGTCGCTGGCCGAGATCGCGTCCAAGCCGAACGAGGCCCAGCAGCGGAAAGATTTCGCCCGCGGCCGCTTCGACGAGGCGGCCAAGCAGTTCGCCGCCGCCCAGGCCGCCTTCGCCGCCCGCGTCAAGGCGCTCGACGCCGACGCCAAGGACCTGCCCATCGACCTGGAATGGGCCGCCCGCGCCCGCTGCGACCTTGCCGAGATGCGCCTGCGGCTGCTCGACCCCAAGGGTGCCCGTGATGCGGTCGAGGTCTTCACGACAGACAAGCTCCTCGCCAAGAGCCGCTACCACGGCCTGGGCCTCTATTATCACGGCTTCGCCTGTTTCCAGCTGAAGGACAATCTCGCCGCCGGCCGCTCGCTGACGGAGCTGGCGCCGTTCACCGATCCCGTCTACGGCGGACATGCCCGCTATTTGCTGGCGCGAATCTACCACAACGACCCCACGAACAACCAGCGCGCCGAGGCGATGGAGCAATACCAGGGCGTCCTCGACGATTACACGAAGCAGAAGGCAGAGGCCGCCGAAACGCTCAAGCAAGCCGACCGCTTCAAGAACGATCCCGACGAGAAGGCCCGGCTGGAGGCGCTGGTGCGCGACCCGCCGCCCGACTACGTGGCCCGCTCGATGTTCTTTCTCGGCGTGATGCAGTACGAGGACGGCAAGTTCGCCGAGGCGCTGACGCGGTTGGGTGCGTTCGCCAAGCAGTACCCGACTTCGCCGCTCGTCGCCGAGGCGCAGTTGCGGCAGGGCTTCTGTCAGGTGCAGCTCAAGCAGTTCGCCGACGCGCAGAAGACGCTGCAACCGTTGGCGGACCACGAAGCCCGTCTGGCCGATCAGGCGCTGCTATGGATCGGCAAGGCGCAGGTGGGGGCGGCCGATCCCGGCAATCCGCCGGCCTACGAGCAGGCGCTGAAGACGGCCCAGAACACGTTCCGCACGGCCGCCGACCGGGCCAACCAGCTCGCCGCCGGCGACCCCGACGCCAAGACGCGGCGCGGCGAAATCCTGCTGGAGCTGGCCGACGCCCAGCAGCTCGGCAAACAGTTCGGCGATTCGGTCAACACCTATAACCAGATCCTCAATGAGAAGTTATTGCCGCCGCGCGAGGAAGAGGTGGTGCAGGATCTGGCCGCGGCCTTCCATCTGGCCGGCAACTACGCCGAGTCCGACAAGATCTGCGAGCGCTTCCGCACCAGCTACCCGGCGAGTCCGCTGCTGCCGGCTGTGCTGTTCCGCTACGCCGAGAACGCCTATTTCAGCGCTCTGGCGGCCCAAAAACTGCCCAACGCGGCGGATCGCCAGCGCGAGACGGCCAAGTGGCTCGACGAGACGATCAAGCGCTACCAGGCGGTGGTGGACAAGTACCCCGATTCGCCGAACGTGAACCTGGCGCGCTACGGCCTCGGCGTGGCTTATTATCAAAAGGGCGATCTGGAGAAGGCGCGCACCCTGTTGGAGTCGGTCCCGCCGGCCGAACGCAACGGCGACCTGGCGGCCGTGCCGTACCAGCTGGCCGACATCATCATCCGGTCGGCCCCGGCGAAGGCCGACGACGCGGTCGCGGCCGGGAAGCTGGAGGAGTCCATGCAGACGGCCGCCGGCCTGCTGGACGCCTTCGCCGCCGGCCAGCCGAACAGTCCGCAGGCGGCCGACGCGCTGCTCAAGCTCGGCTATTGCCGTCAGCGGCTGGCGGCGCTGCTAGTCCAGCCGCCCGACCAGGCCAAGGCGCTGGGCGACGCCCGCGCGGCCTACGAACAGCTGCTCCAGAAATACCCCAAGAGCGATCTGGTCCCGCAGGCCACTTTTGAGAGGGCGAAATGTCTCGCCCAGCAGAAGGACGTCAACGGCGCCATGAACGAGCTGCGCCGCTTCACCAATCAGGATCCGTTCAAGAACTCGATCACGGCGCCGATGGCGCTGTTGGAACTGGCGACGCTCTTGCGCGGCCAGAACCAGGCGCAGCAGGCCGCCGACGTGCTGGACCAGGCCCGCAAGCAGTGGGAGGCGAAGCTCCAGGCCGACCCCGCCCACGCCGCCTGGGTCACGCTGCTGCAATACCATCACGGCGTCGCGCTGCGCGAGGCCGGCAAGCGGGTGGAGGCGCGGGCAGTCCTCGATCAGGTGGTGAAGGCCGCTCCCGACCGGCCCGAAGCCGCCGACGCCGCCCTGCGCTTCGGCCAGTGCCTCCGGGACGACGGCCAGCAGAAGATCGCCGACGCCGCCAAGAAGCTGGCGACGCAAGGTTTGAAGCCGGAGGAGATCGCCGCCGGCCAGAAGCTGATGGATGAAGGCGTCAAGGACCTGCGCGACGCGGTGCAATACCTCAACGCCCAGGCCGATCAGCTTAAGCAGAAGCAGCCGGATTCGCCGGCCCGCGCCCGCATGTATTATGAGGCGGCGTGGGCGTGCCGGACGCTGGCGGATCTGGACCTGAAAGCCGCCCGCGACAAGATGCAGCAGGAGCTTTGGCAGAAGCGCAAGGACGAGATCGCCAAGAAGACGCCGCCGGGCCAGACGCCGCCCTTCGTGCCGCCGCCCGACGTGCCGCTGACCGCCGTGCCGATGCAGCCGTCGGAGACGCAGGCGCGTGCCGAGTACCAGGCGCTGATCGCGGCCTTCCCCGACCTGACGATCAACGCCGACGCCCGCTTCGAGCTGGCCGAGATGCAGTCCGGCCGCGGCGAACACGACGCCGCGATCAAGCAGTTGCAGGAGGCGCTGGACAAGGAGCCGTCGCCGGAGCTGACCGACAAGATCAAGGTGCGGCTCGGCGCCGCCTACCTGACCAAGGGCGACGCCAAGAAGGCGCTCGACGTGCTGACGCCGATCGCCAACAACCCCAAGAGCGCGATGTGCGCCCAGGCGACGTACCGGGCCGGCGAATGCCAGCTGGCGCTGGGCAAGCCGGACGAGGCGATCAAGGTGTTTGCCTTCTTCCGCGACAAGGGAGAGTTCCAGAATCTGCCGGGCCTGACGGATCGCGCCCTGCTGCGTCTGGGCTACGCGCTGGCGCAGCAGAAGCAGTGGGATCCGAGCCGGCAGGCGTATGAGCAAGTGTACAATCGTTTCGGCAACGGCCCGTGGGCGAACGAGGCGCGGTACGGGGCCGGCTGGGCGCTGCAGAGCCAGGGCCGATTCGACGAGGCGGTGAACCTGTACACGCAGGTGGCGGCGGCGACGGCGACGGAGCTGGGCGCCCGCGCCAGCTGAACATCGGCCAGTGCCGTCTGGCGCAGAAGCGCTATCCCGAGGCCACGACGGCGCTTTTGGTGGTGCCGTTCACGTATGATTACCCGAACCTGAACGCGCTGGCCCTGATGGAGGCGGCGCGGGGGTTCGCGGAGAACAAGCAGGCCGACGAGGCGGGCAAGCTGCTGGAGCGGGTCATCCGCGACTACCCCGACAGCGAGCAGGCCGAGGCGGCGAAGAAGCGCTTGGCGGAGCTGAAAAAGGGATAAGGACCCTGGCGAGCGGGGGGCGTCAGCCCCCTGATTCTTCATACGGTCGCTGACACGATGCAGCAATCAGGGGGCTGACGCCCCCCGCTCGCCGGATCACGACGAAGGAGAATTCCCATGACCCCCCGGCGATGGCTCGCCCCCCTGGCGGTGCTGCTGGCCGCCGTTTTCACGGCACCGGCCCATGCCTACGTCGAGGCGCCGCACAGCATGGGCATGATCGTCAACCTGTCCACCAACGTCGTGCTGATGCAGGTGGAAAAGGTGGACAAGGAAAAGAACCTCATCATCTTCCGCAAGGTGAAAGACATTAAGGGCGTCCATCCGACGGACCTCATCAAGCACAACATCGGCCGCGGCGGTTACAATCCGCGCGAGTGGCAGTACATCATGGAGTGGGCCGAGCCGGGCAAGATGGCCGTCTTCTGCCACAACGGCGGCGAGAGCGAAACCTGCATCGGCAACTACTGGTATCAGACCGGCAACGGCGGCGAGTGGTGGAACCTCACGCACGGCGAGCCGTTCCTGCTCCGCAGTTTCTGCGGCAATCCGGAGAAAATGGCCTCTCTCATCACCGAGATGCTGGCCGGCAAGGAAGTCGTCGTGCCGTGCATGGCGGACGGCAACAAGGACGATCTCCATCTCCGACGGGGCAAGATGGAGCGGATGCGGGCCAGCCTCAAGCTCGACTACAACGAGAAACGCGACTTCGTCGGCTTCGGTGCCGAGGACTTCCGTCGGCTCAACGGGATGCCGGGCTTCACCCACTATTCCGCCCTCACAAGGGTGGACGCCGACGCCCAGGCCGTCAGCTGTCTCGACATCGACGGCGACGGCAAGCCCGACGTCTGCCTGGCCGGCGCCGGCCGCGTCGCCGTCCTCAAGAACGGCGGCGATTCGCTCGATGAAATCACCATCCCCGGCCTGACCGGCGGCTGCCGGGCCGCGGTGTGGGCCGACTACAACGGCGACGGCAAGCCCGACCTGCTGCTGGCCACGCCGGACGGGCCGAAGCTGTACACCAACCTCGGCAATAACACTTTCCGCGACGACAGCCATCTGCTGCCGCGCCAGCCCGGCTGGAACCTGACCGCCGCCGCCTGGATCGACTACGACGGCGACGGCCGGCCCGACCTTCTGCTCGGCAACGGCTTCCACGGCCTGCGGCTCTACCGCAACAAGGGGCCGGTGGATCAGGTCGCGCCGCTCAAGCTGGGCAAGTGGTCGTACTGCGGCCCTTTCCCCAACCAGAACGGCCAGGGCTTCGCGGCCGTCTATCCGCCGGAGAAGGGCGTCAACCTGACGCAGAAGTTCGGCGGCAAAAACGGTGAAGAAGCGGCGTGGAAAGAGGGGAAATTCAACGATGGCGAAGTGAACAATCTCGCTCTGTTTAATCCGGAAAACAACGTGGACGCGGCGGTCTATCTCTACCGTGAGATCGAGAGCGACAAGCCGCGCGAGCTGCCGGTGTCGCTGGGCAGCGACGACACGCTGACCATCTGGCTCAACGGCGAGAAGATCGTGTCCGAGAACGTGCAGCGCGCCTGCACCCCGGACCAGACGAAGGCGGTGCTGAAGCTGAAGCAGGGCGTCAACAAGCTCTTGATGAAGGTCTGTCAGGGCGGCGGCGAGTGGGCGTTCTACTTCAAGGCGACGGACGGCCTGCCGCCGGCGATCACGTGGGCGTTCGAGGACGTGTCCGACGCGGTAGGCCTCGGCGCCAACGGCATCGGCAGTACGGTCAAGGGAGACAGCCTGACGGTCTGCGACGTGGACGGCGACGGCCGGCCCGACTTCCTCTACTCGGCCGGCGACGGCCTGCTCGTGCTGAACACGCCGAAGGGCTTCGTCGCGGCGAAGGACAGCGGCATTTCCTACAAAGCGGGCAAGGTAGGTCCGGTGTTCGGCGACTACGACAACGACGGCCTGCCCGACCTGTTCGTGCCGCAGAAGGACGGCTGCAAGCTGTTCCACAACGAGGGCCACGGCAAGTTCACCGACGTGACGGCGAAGTCCGGCCTCGGCCAGTTCACCGGCTGGGGGACGAGCGCCGCCTGGGGCGACGTGGACAACGACGGCCAGCTCGATCTGGTGATCGGCGTCCTGCGCGGCCCCAACCGCTTCTTCCGCAACAAGGGCGACGGCACGTTCGTGGACGCGACGGAGGCGATCGGTCTGAACCAGCGGATCTTCAACACGCAGGCGGTCGGCTTGGTGGACCTCAACGGCGACGGCGTGCTGGACATGGTGTTCAACAACGAGGGGCAGGAATCGTGCGTGCTGCTGGGCAACCCGGAGTGGGTGGCCAAGCGGACGCCGGTGACGCTGGGCATCACTGCGAAAACCGGCGTGATCGGCAGCCAGGTGAAGGTGACGGACAAGGACGGTAAGCTGGTGGCGGAGCAGCAGGTGTCGGGCGGCGAGGCGCGCGGCGGCCAGTCGGCGCCGACGGCGCGGTTCGCGTTGGCGCCGGGGACGTACCGCGTCGAGGTGCTGTTCAGCAACGGCGACCGGCGGGCGAAGGAGTTGGTCGTGGCCGGCACGCACGTCAAGGCGGTGCTGGACGAGAAGACGCCCAAGGCGGAGTGAAGAGGCCCAACCGCCAAGACGCCAAGAACGCCAAGAAGACATAAAAGGGAATACCGATGCGCAAAATCTTGAATTGCATGTTCTGCTGTCTTCTTGGCGTTCTTGGCGTCTTGGCGGTTCGTCCCGCATTCGCCGCCGAGTCCGGCTGGACGATGTACCGCGGCAACGCCCAGCGCACCGGCAACACCGACGGCAAGGCCGGCCCAACCAACCCCGCCGTGCTGTGGGTGATGCCGAGCAAGGAGCATTTCGTCGCCTCGCCGACGCCGGCCGGCGACCACGTCTTCATCAGCGGCCTCGGCCCGTTCAACGTCTCCACCTTCTACAGCCTCGCCGCCGACCCCAAGGCCGACCCGCGCGTCCTGTGGTCCAAGACGACGCCGTTCCTCAAGCTGCCGACCGTCAGCTCGCCGGCCGTCGTCGGCGATAAGCTCGTCTTCGGCGACGGCATGCACCAGACCGACGCCGGCGCCACGCTCTACTGCCTCGGCCTCGACAAGGGCCGGCCGTACTGGCAGCTGCCGGTGCTGGGGTCGCTCGTCCACATGGAAGGTTCGCCGACCGTCGTGGACGGCAAGGTCTACGTCGGCGCCGGCTCCGGCGGCGTCATCTGCGTGGACATGAACCGCGTCACGCTGGAAGGCAAGGAGATGGACCTTGAATTCCATCCAGAAAATCCTCGATGCCAAATGGGCGGATTTGCAGGCCAAGTACGAGATCGACAAGAAGAAAGATCCGCTCTTGGCGCTGCCGCCCAGCGAGGATCAGCTGCCCAAGCCGGCCCCGGTGCTGCTGTGGCAGCAGGGCAAGGACAAGTGGCACGTCGACGCGCCGGTTACGGTGATCGGCGACCGCGTGCTGGTGGCGTCGGCCTTTCTCGACAAGGAGCAGCTCGGCGACCGCGCCCTCTTCTGCCTGAACGCCAAGACCGGCGACATCGTGTGGCGGAAGCCGCTGTCGATCAACCCGTGGGGCGGCCCGTCGGTGGTCGGCAAGACGGTCGTGGTCAGCGGCAGCACGATCGGCTACGATCCCAAGGCGATCAGCAAAACGACCCGCGGGGAGCTGACCGCGTTCGACCTGACGACGGGCGACGAGAAGTGGCACAAGGACGCTCAAGGGCGGCGTGGTGTCGTGCGCCGCGCTGACCGACGACACGGCCGTCGTCGTCGCCACGGACGGCAAGGTTCGGGCCTACGATTTGGCGACGGGCGACCTGCGTTGGCCGTGCGACGTCAAGGCGCCGCTGTTCGCCCCGCCGGCGATCGCGGGCGGCGTCGTCTACGCCGGCGATCTCAAAGGGGTGCTGCACGCCATCGACCTGTCGAGCGGCGCCGAGAAGTGGAGCGTGGACCTCGCCGCCGATCCGGTCAAGGCGCCCGGCATGATCTACGGCGGCCCGGCCGTGCAGGGCGGACGCATCTACGTCGCCACGGTCAACCTCGCCGACAACGGCAAGGGAACGCCCACCGCGGTGGTGTGCATCGGGGAGAAATAGCCCCGTAGGGTGGGTCGCAAGACCCACCGGCACCGACAGGATGGTGGGTCTTGCGACCCACCCTACGAGGCTTCTCAGGAGATCGCAATATGACGCAACAGACGAAATGGGGCCTGCTCGCGCTGGTCGTGGCCATCGGCGCCTGCGCCTTCGCCACGGCCGACGGCGACAAGCTGGCGGACACGCCCGGCGTCGTCGTGGACAAGGACAAGCGCACCATCACCATCGACGCCAAGATCGCCCCGCGCAAGATCGACGATCCGCATTACGACAAAATCTATCCGCTGGAAGTGGTGGCGTGCTGGGCCTTCCCCAAGGGGCAGAAGGCCCACGAAACGGTCGTCACCATTGACTGCAAGCCGAGTGACGTGGCCAAGGCCGTCGAGGCGCTCGGCCTCAAGCCCGGCACGCCGCAGAACGGCGGCGAAAAAATCCCCGACGGGCCGGAAGTCAACATCTACATCGAAGTGCCGACGGACGGCGGCGATATGAAGCGTTTACCGATCGAAAAAGTGATTATCGACCAGAAGACCGGCAAGCCGCTCAAGAAGCAGAAATGGCACTTCACCGGCTCGACGCCCGTTCAACCGGACCCAACCAAGGACGATAAGGTCTTCGGCGCCGACACCACGGGGACGCTGATCTGCATCTTCCCGGTGACGGACCTGACGGTCTTCCAGGCCCATCTGCAATTCAACGACCAGCGCTACGTCGATCTGGAAACGGACAAGCGGCTGCTGCCCAAGGAGGGCACGCCGGTCAAACTCGTCATCGAGGTCCCGCCGCCGAAGTGAGTGGGCTGGTCGTCTTTTGGAGAGAGGTTTGGGGGGATATCCGATGATGCGCAGCCGTCCGCCCGCGTGGTTGCTCGCCCTGTCGCTGGGGGGCTTCGTTGTCTTTCTGTCCGGCTGCACCCGGCCGAGCGTCGCGCCGGTTGCGGACGGTCTCACGGCCGCGGCGCCGGCTCCGCCTTCGGCCGGCGACGCGGACAAGCCGGCGGCCGACGACAAGAAGGACGCCGACGCCCCGGCCTTCTCCTTCCCCGACGACGCCGGCGGGGCGCTGCTGGCCAAGGTGCTGCCGCCGGCTGATATCAAAGTAGCCGACTCGCGGAGCGAGTCGCCGCTCGCGGAGCGAGCGGCCCACGATCCCGCCCCGCCCCCCGCGCTGCCGCTGCCGCCGACGATCCCCACGCCGCCGCCCGTGCCCGGCGAACATGCCCATGCGACGCCCGCGCCGCATCTGATGATTGACGAGACGCTCGGCCTTAGTCACAGCGATCCCTTGCCGCCGGAGCCGCGCTCGTTGTACGCTGGCGATCGGATATGCTTGCCGTCGGTGGACGTCAACCAGCCGCCGCCGCTGCCGATCCTGGCGCCGCAGCCCACGCCGGATCGCGCGTCTCTGGACGATCCGACCGTCGATGCGTCCGCCGAGGCGGCGCTGGCGGCGACAATGCTGCAGCGCACGAAACCGGCCCCGTATGTCCGAATCACGCTGCCGGACCCCTTCGACAACCGCCGGCCGCTCATCCTGTCGGCGCCAGCCGAGGACGACCGGCCGCGTACAGGGACGGTGCATCCGCCGAAGCCGTAGACGAAATGGCGAGCGGCCGGCGTGATCCGGCTGATGGACGTCCATCAGCCGGATCACGCCGGCCGCTCGCCATTTTTGTTCGTTACTTATCCTTGCTAGGCGGCGTCGGGGGCGCCGGCGGCTCCAGGGGCGCTGGCGGATTCGCAGCCGGGCGGTTCGGGGCTCTGGCCGTGAACCACGCCTTGACGATCCCCTGGACAGCGTCGGCCGTGGCGCCGCCCTCCACCGAGATCGTGTCGTCCGAGGCCGTGATCTTGACCGCCTTCATGGCGTCCACGACCGGCTGCAAATCCTTCATCTGCTCGGCCGCGGCCGTGACGTTCTTGATGCCCATCTCCAAGCCGTCGTTCATCGACTTGACCGTCTCCTTGGCCTTGTCCGCGTCTTTGGCGGTCAGCACAAACTCGTAACGGAGGTCGGCGTCCCCAAGCGTGACGGCGCCGCGGAAGCTCTCGAAACCCTCTTCGCGGAGGGTTTTCGTCGTCGTCGCGGTCCCGCCTTTGCCGTCCGTCTCCGACCGCACCTCGGTGATGATGTCGCCGGAAGCCGCCATCTGGAAAGCGGGCTTCTCGTTCGCCCGGGCCAGCGCGGCGCGCACCTGCTTGTCCTTGAGGTTCGTCTTCCGCTTGCCGGCGGCCTTGTCCAGCGCCTCCAGCGCCTGGCTCTCCAGGCCTGTCGCCAGCAAGGTCTGTTTGTCCAGCATCGCCAGGTAGATGTGCTGGCCACCCGGGCCGGGGGGATTGATGTCCCAAAGCTCGATCCCGCCGACCATGCGGGGCTTCTTCACGATGTCGGGATGGTCCTTGAGCGCCTGCTGGGCCTTGGCCTCAAGCTTGTCAGCGTCGAACTTGCCCTGGATGAGGACGAACGACGCGAAGCCGATGGGGCCAGCCGTTGCCATCGAGTTCATCACCCCAGGGGGCGGCGGGGGGGCTACCCCCGGCGGCGCCCCGCCCGGCGGGGTGAGGGGGCGAGGCGCCCGTCTGTTCCATCCGAATGATCTTGTAGGAGTCGGCGGCGGTCACGACGACGACGCGATCCGTATCGAGTAGCGGGTCGAAGCCGGTATCCTTGAGGATTTCCGCCGGCAGTCCCATCTTGATGAACTGCTCGATCTGGTCCTTCACCTGCTTCTGAAACGGCGCCCAAGACGTGATCCGCTTGACGTTCACGACGGCCACCATCTGGGCGTCGTCGGGGATGTACTTGTCGAGGTCGGAGGAGGCGGGGGCCGGCGCGGCGGGCGCCGACGCGGCCAGGCACAGCAGAACGCCGACCGCCAGGCCGCGCGCGGGATCGGGAAGAGACGCATGGGACTTTGCACCTCGGAAAAAGAGGTTGGGGAGACCGGCCGCGGCTCGGAACAACCGAGGACCGCGGCCGTGTCGCCAAGAGGGTCCATTGGAACCGACCGACGGCCGTATTGCAAGCAGCAAACCGAACGATTTCATCCGTTCTTATAAAGTCTTATTCGACCCATAATATCTTATAATCCGAGCTAACGAAGTCAACCTCGGCCCCTGATTTCGGGCTGGATCTCTCGCCCGTAGCCGTTAGAATTACCGATATGATAAACATGGTCGTGATTCGGCGTTTCGCCTGAATTTCCGAACCACCGTTTCCGTCCTTCGGGCGCGACCTGCCGGGACGATCCCGGCGCCGTCCGCCCTGCGCAAGGAGTCGCAGCATGGATCGAATCCTTACCAGCTCGTCTTTCGCCGTTATGCGGCGCGGCCTCGCCGCCGCGGCGTGCCTGACCCTGGCGGCGCTGTCGATGGGCTGTGGGCCGGGGCGCACGTCGGTCTACCCCGTCCGGGGTGAGGTACTGGTGGAGGGCCGGCCGCCCTTCCACGCGCAGGTGACGTTCCACCCCGTGGCGGACGGCGGCCGGGAGGCGATCCTCCCCACCGGCTCGGTGGACGATCGGGGCCGATTCACCCTGACCAGTTACGCCAGCGGCGACGGCGCCCCGGAGGGGGAGTACCGCGTCACCGTGGCCTGGTTCCTGGCGTCCGGCCGGCCCGACGACGACCGGCCGCCCGTCAACTACCTGCCCGTCCGCTACGCCCGCGCCGACACAACCCCGCTCCGCGCCGTCGTCCGCAAGGGCGGCGTCGATCTGGAGCCGTTCCGGCTGCAGGCCCGGTGAAGGGTGCAACGACGAACGTTTTCGCCCTCATTCCCAAGGAGGTTCCCTTGAAGATTCCCGCCAGGCGACGCGCCGCGTTCACGCTGATCGAGCTTTTGGTGGTGATCGCCATCATCGCCATCCTGATCGGCCTGTTGCTGCCCGCCGTCCAGAAGGTCCGCGAAGCCGCCGCACGCATCAGCTGCGCCAACAACCTCAAACAGATCGGCCTGGGTCTGTATAACTACGAATCGGCCACGCAGACCTTCCCCACCAGCACGCGGCCGGCGACCGGGCCGCGCCTCGAGCTGGACGATCAGCCTTCTGCCGTACATCGAACAGGGAAACCTGGCGAAGAACTACGACCCGACGCAGAACTGGGACGGCGGCGGCAACCTGGCCATTACGTCGCAGCCGATCAAAATCTTCCTGTGCCCCTCGACGCCGAACCCGAACCGGCTGGACGGCGACCCGCAGCCGCCGGCCGTCTGGGGCCCCGAGGTGGCGGTGACGGACTACGCGGCCGTGACCGGTGTGGATCCGACGCTGGCCGCGCTCTACCCCGGCCAGATCCAGGCGCTGCCGGGCATCCTCATCCGCAACGATGTCGCCACCATCGCCGCCGTGACGGACGGCCTTTCCGACACCATCATGGTGGCCGAGTCGGCGGGCCGGCCGCAGGTCTACCGCCGCGGGCAGCCCTACGGTTCGCCGCCCGGCGACCGCACCGACGGCGGCGGCTGGTCGCGGCCGGCGTCGGACTTTGACGTGAAGGGATCGACCTACGACGGCGTCTCCGTTCCCGGCCCCTGCGCCCTCAACTGCACCAACGGCCTGGACGTCGGAGGGCGCGGCTTTCCCGATCCCGTCTACGGGACCAACGGAACCAGCGAGGCGTATTCGTTCCACGTCGGCGGGGCCAACACCCTGCTCGGCGACGGCTCGGTGCGGTTCGTGAGCAGCAACATCAACATCGTCGTGTGGGCCGCGCTGGCCACGCGCACGGCGGCGAGGTCACGAGCTCGACGGACTACTGACGAAAGGGACCGCCGGGATGAACCCGGCGGCTCGCCAGGATTTCGACAGAGCAGGCAGCGTCTCCGTTTGTCCTATGGGATCTATGGGTCCGATAGGTTCCATAGGACAAACGGAGACATTGCCAAAAAAAGAAAAACGCGATCGTCACGCGCCCTTGGCGGACGGCGTCGATCGCGGCGGAGAGGCCGACGGACGGGGCGGCGACGAGGGCGGCTTGGCGGCCGCCGGCGCCGATTTGTTCAGCATCACCTTCGTCCGCCGCCGCAGCTTGGCGGTCGGCCGGTCGTGTTCGTCCTCAATGTCGCCGACGATCTCTTCCAGCACGTCTTCCAGCGTAATCAGCCCCAAAATATGGTCGTCATCGTCGCGCACCAGCGCCATCGGCCGCCGCGCCTTGCGGAACAGCCGCAGTGCGTTGTCCAGCGCCTCGTCGGGCTTCAGGTACAGAGCCGGGTAGAGCGCGTCCTGAAGCACCACCACGCCCTGAAGGCTGAAAAGATAAAACAGGTCCTTCGTGTTGACGATACCGACGATGTTATCGGCGGCGCCTTCGTAGACCGGCATGCGCGTGTGGGCGCCGGTTCGCACCGCTTCCAGGGCACTTTTCGGAGGACGAGTTCAGCTCCAGGGCGGCCATTTTCTCGCGCGGAACCATGCAATCCCGCACGCGCTTGTCCGACAGGCGGAAGACGTTCTGCACGAAATCGGCCTGGTCGGAGTCGAGGACGCCGGCCTCCTCCGTGTCCTCGATGAGCAGAATCAACTCGTCGATGGAATGGGCCGCCTCCTCGCCGCTGACGGGTCGATATCCGAGGCAGCGCAGGATGAAGGTGCTGGTTCCGTTCATCAACATCAGCAGCGGCCGCGTGAGCCGGGCGAAGGCGATCAGCGGTCGGGCCAGCCACAGCGAGGCGCCGTCGGGGTTCTGCAGCGCCAGCGCTTTGGGAATCAATTCGCCGAAGACGACGTGCAGGAAGGTGATGAGCAGGAGGGCCAGCGCGGCAGCGGTGGTGTGCGCGGCGACGGTGTGCCAGCCGCCGAGCAGCCAGTGGAAGGGCGGATCGAGCAGCGCGGCCAGGGCGGGTTCGCCGAAGAAGCCCAGGCCGATGCTGGACAGGGTGACGCCGAGCTGCGTGCCGGCGATGGAGCGGCTGAGAGTATGCACCGCCGCTTCGACCGCCCGCGCGCCCTTGACCCCGCGGGCGACCAACTCTTCCACGCGGGTCTTGCGGACGGACACCAGGGAGTATTCGGCGGCCGTGAAAAATCCGTTGAGGGCGATGAGAGCGGGGATGGAGAGCAGGCTCAAAGCGACCCAGACGGGACCACCATCCTCGACAGCGGCGAACACGTCGTGCCTCGACAGGAAAGGGCGAAATCAGCGAAGGGTATGCTACCACAACGCCGGTTGGCGACCAACGTCAACACTACAGAAGGACATGTAGGCATCTGTTGTGCCAAAGCCGGCTACCTCATTTTAGCTCAACTTGCGGCATCAGGTCGGGGACTTTTGGCACGCCATTTTCCGGCCGCACCTTCAGACCCACCCCATCGGCCGGCGGCCGCCCCGTCTCCAGCAGCACCGGCTCGTTCCGCAGCGCCTCGAACGAATACAGCCGCGAACGGCTGCGGTCCCACCGCAAGGTCCGGCCGTCCGCGAGCGGCAGCTCGGCGTACAGGCCGTCGCCGGGGGTGAATTCGATTTTTCGGTCCAGGTCCGCCGCCGTGAAACGGTACTCAAGGGCCGGACGCATCTCAACGCGCACCCCCTCGCCCAGGGGCTGGAACACCCGCACGGCCTCGGCCGCGCCGCCCGGAGTGCAATGCACCTTCAGCGGCTCGTCCGGTTTCGGCTTGAGGTCCTCTGCGACGAGCGTAAAACCGTTTAATTCGATGGGAAAACTCTTTCGACCCAGGAAATCGACCATCGCCTCCACCGGATCGGCGGCGTCCGGCTGATCCAGCCGGGCGAGGGCGACGGCCAGGCCGCGCCAGCCGGCCAGCTCCTTCGGGTCCGTGAGCCATTCGCGCACCCGCGCCAGCGCTCCGGCGTGTCCGCATCCTCCGGCCTGGCGTCGGCGGGCAGACCGTCCCGCAGCTTCGCCAGCACCAGCGCCGCGCCGGCGCCAGCACCAGCTCGTAATTGGCCCGCGCCCGCCCGGCCAGGTCGGAGGCGGCGTCGGGCGGCAGACCGCGTTCGCGGATGAACGCCGTCTCGTAATCCGGGTAAGCGGCCCGCAGCTTCTGGAAGAGTTCGTCGGCCTTCGCCAGCTTCAGGTCCGCCGGCAGAACCAACAGGGCCGGCTTGTCCGGCAGGTCTTCGATCAGTCCCAGCGCCGCCGCCTGGTCGCGCAGCCGCCCCAGCCGGGACCGCACCCCCTCCCACTGCGCTCGCACCGCCGCCACGGAAGGAAAGTCGCGCACGTCGGCGTAGGTCAGCGGCAGGTCGTCCGCCAGCGGCCGATCCGGGTCGGCGTCGGGCGGCGTCTCCGCCCGGGCCAGCCACGCCCCGACGTTGGCGGACCAGCCGTTCCAGCTCTTGCCGCTCTTCGTTTGGCCCGCCGACAGCCACAGGTCGTCGCCGTCCTTGTAGGCGTCCTGATACCACCGCCGCACGGCCGTGACCGCCGCCAGCAGCGCCTTGGACTCCGCCGCCGTCGCGCACCACAATTGACCGGCCTCCGTTCCTCCCCAGTCGGGACGCGGCGGCGCCAGCGGGCCGTTCAGGCTGGCCCGCAGCGACGCAGGTCTTCCTCGGTCAGGGCGTCGCGCGGCCGCGGCGCCTGTTCCAGACTTTCCAGCCAGGGAATGTAGGCGTTCAGTTCGGCCAGGCGGTCCTCGACGTAGGATTGCAGGTCTGGCGGCAGGGCGCCGAAGGCAGGGTTGTCGCGGATCTCTTGCCAGTCCGTCAGGTCGGCCCGCAGCCGGTCGGGCGTGCCGCGCAGCCGTTGGGCCGGCGTATGCGGCTCCGTGCGGCGGAGGCTTTCGACCCGTAATTCCAGCGCGCTCGGCGGCCGGTGAAAGGCGTCGGCCAGGACCATCGAGGCCGTCGCGGCCAGCAGCACCACGAGGGCGCCGGCGCCGGCCAGCGTCAGGCGAAAGAGTCGGCGGCCCGAACGCTCGCGCTGCGCGCGGTAAGTCGCGGCCTGGAGCAGGCACTGATGGAACAGCTCGGCGACGCCGTAGGGTTCGTTCACATCGGCGGCGCCGGCCTGCGCCGGCCGGCACACGGCCGTCGCCCAGAGGTGCAGATCGAGACGACCGAAGCCCGGCGGCTGGTTCGGCGCACCGCGGCCGATTCGGAAGGCATGGAAGCGGGCGGCCACTTCGCGCTTGCGCTGCTCGATGTGTTCCAGCCAGTCGGCGGTGGTCCCTCCGGGCCGGGCCAGGCGATCGCACTTGGTCAGCACCAAAAAGACCGGAAGACCGCCCACGTCGGTGCGGTCGCCGCGCCCCTGTTCCATCCGGCGCAGGAAGCGGTCGAATTCGGCGAACACGGCGTCGAGCTCTTCGGGCGACGCCGACGCGTCCACCGCCAGCACCACGGCGTCGGCCTGGCGCATCTCTGGAGCGAGGGGACCGGCATCTTGGTCACGCACCAGCGCCTCGGCGGCGGGGCCGCTCGGATCGAACACCACGGCGCCGCGCCCGCCAGGCGCCCCGTCCGGCTCGTAGCGGAAGGAGTAGGGTATCACTTCTTCCGGCTCGGTCAGCGGCGGCCCGCGGTCGATGGCTCGGTGCAATTCGAGAAGGTTCGGCGACGGATCGGCGATGCGGCCGTTGAGCAGATGCGGCGAGGCGCCTGCGGCTTGCGGCAGCGCCGCCAGGAGCGACGACTTGCCGGCGCCCGGCAGGCCGAACAGCACCACGCGGAGGGCGTCGGGAGCGGCGTCGGGCATACTTCACCAGGAGTCGGTTCGCACCTTGATGTGCCGTGCCTCGGCCCAGTCTTTCAGCGGCGCCACCCATCCAGCGCTCTGATCCGGCCCGGTGATGGACAGGAGCTGCAACGGCGGATTCTTGTCGCGCCGCTTCTGGATGGCGTCTTCCACTTCCTCCAGCGTGTGCAGGGCTTTCGAGTCGGTGCTGTCCGGGAGTCGATAGTGCCGACGTTCCGCCAGGGCCTGTGAACGCGCTGGTTCATCGAGCATTCCGGCAGTCAGCACTTCCACTCGCATCGTGTTTTCCGGCTTCGCCGGGGTCGGGATTTCCTTGTCTGAAGGTGTGACGGGCGGGGTGGGGTTCACTTCGGCGGGCGTCGGCGGGTTGGGCTTCTGATCGCTGTTCGCGGTCGGGCCGGTATGGTCGCCGGTCCCTCCGGGACCGCCGAACGGCCACAGTCCGTTGCCGCCGCCGCTCAGCACGCACATCGCCGTCAGAACGCCGGCCACGACGCCGCCCAGGATGCGCACGGTCAAGAGCGGGAAGGGCGGCAGCTTCTTGCCGGTCGTCGCATGGCACAGCAGCTGCGCCGCCAGGCCGAAAAGGAGCGCCCCAGCGCGGCGCCGCCCGCGATCGCCAGCCATTCGACCGGCTGGCCGAAGCTGACCGCGACGAGCAAACGGCCCTCAGTCGTCATGGCTGCTTACCTCCCAGGGCGGACGCCCACGGAATATCGTACCGATGCGGAACGTCGCCGAACCAGCGGTCGTAATCGTCCTTCTGCGCCTTGGACGGGACGCCGCCGCCGGTCTGCTGATCGCGCGGGTACAGGATGACGTAATAGACCTCGTGCCCCGGCCCAACGCGATCGCGGTCGCGGCGGATCAGGTCCTGGACCTGCTTGGCGTCCGTTACGTTGACGCGGTCGGGGTCCAGGTAGAACAGCTGGCCCGTGTTCGGGTCGATCTCGAAAACGCGCGTCGAGAGGTTATTCAGCACTTTTTCGGTCGTCTGTTGCTCCTTTTGCGTCGCTTCTTTCCGCACGCGGTCGATCTCGCGGCGCAGGTCGTACTCCTTGGCTTTCAGCTCGCGCTCGCGCCGGGCCAGCGCTTGCTGATCGGGGGGCAGGCCGGCCTCCGCGGTGCGCTTGACCGCCGGCATCATCAGGAAAATGCAAAACAGCAGGATCAGCACGTCGATGAGAGGAATGAAGAACCGCGTCACGCTCCGCCGCGGCAGTTCCAGCATGACGGCCCTCCTCGCTCCAAGGTCACGCACTCCCCTTCGGGTCGCGGCTAAACGAAGGGAGCGGCGCGGGGTCGCCGCTCAGCGTGCGGATGAGGTCGCGGCCGATCATCACGATCCAGACGGGCAGAATGTTGACGAGCGCCGCGAACAGGCCGCTGCCGGTGGCCGTCAGCGCCGGGGCGTACAGCTTGACGATCTCGGCGAAGTTTTTGTCCTCCGACATGTTGCCGAAGGTTTGCAGGATGCCGGCCACCGTGCCGATCAGGCCCAGCAGCGGGAACCACTCGGCGGCCTGAGCGAGGTGCGTCAGCCAGCGGTCGGGCCGCTCGTCAAAGGACGTGCCGCGCCAGCGCATGGCCCGCCAACCGAGAATCATTTGCCACAAAAACAAAAAGGCGCCCAGGCCGATAATCAGCCCGTCCAGGGCGGTGAAATGGTCGAGATAGAAGGTGCGGGCGCCGGACGGCAGGGCGGCCGCAATCAGGACGGCGGCCAGCGGCGGCAGCACGATGAAGAACAGCGGCAAGGTGGTGCGGATCAGCAAGCGGCGCACGGGTGGTTTCCTTGAACTCGTTCCCTCGCTGGCGCTTCGGACTAACAGGGTCCATGATAGCAATTCCTATACCGCCCGCCTCTCTTTCTCCTCCTTCTCGTCCTTCTCGCGGAGGAATTCCGGCAGCATTTGCGGCCGGCCGGTTCGATCCACGCACGCCAGCGTGGACGACCCGTCCGCCAACAATTGCCCCTCGCAAAACACCTCATAACGGTGGTCGATGCGCACCATCGTGGTTTTGACGACCGTGGTTTTGATCGTCAAGAGATCGTCATAGCGGGCGGGCCGGCGGAAGTGGACCTCCACCTTGGTGACAACGAGCAGGAAGCCCCGATCTTCCATGTCCTTGTAGGTCAGGCCGAGCGAGCGGAGCAGTTCGGTGCGGGCCTGCTCGAAATAGACCAGATAGTTCGCGTGGTGCAAAAGCCCCATGCGATCCGTCTCCGCGTAGCGCACCCGGATGACGACCTCGTTGGTGGTCATGGCTCCGCTCCCCGTTTAGCCGCGACCCGAAGGAAAGCGCGTTATCCCCCCGCGCTCCCCTTCGGGTCGCGGCTAAACGATGGGACTCATGGGACGAATCAGCGGATCCTTTCCAGCCGATCCAGCGGGTAGAAGACCGCGAGCGCCTTGCCCAGCAGCAGCCGCTCGGGGACGAGACCCCAGAACCGTCCGTCGGAGCTGCGCGGGCTGTTGTCGCCGAGGCAAAGGTAGTTTCCCGGCTGCACGTACATCGTCCGCGTCGGCAGCCGACTCAGTTTGTCCCAGGTCGTGGGGTCGGCGTAGTTCACGCGCGTACCGTCGTCCGGCAGCTCGACCATCCAGTCCGCGTTGGCGGGATTGCCGTCCAGCGCCGTGGTGTAATAGGTGTCGCGCCACAGCCGCAGACCGCGCACCGCCGCCGTCGCCCCCTTCAGACCGACGCTCGCCGGTTGCAGATCGTTTTCCGTCGCCCCCTCGATCGTCTTGCCGTCCTTTTCGGGGCCTGATACGTCACGCCGTCGCCGAAGGGCAACGCGTCGTCCACCCACACCGTCAGCCGCTGATCGACGTCGGCGAAGCGAACGGTGTGCTTGCCGCCGCCCTTCAGCGCCGTCGGCTGCGAGGCCAACGGCTTCTCCTCGCCGAGGCGGATCAAGCGGCATTCGCCCGTGGCGAGGTCGAATCGCGCCTGGAATCGGTCCACGCTCTTGGACAGCTCCAGCGTCAGCTCGCCCTGCGCCTGGTCCGGCTGGACCTCGCAATCCAGGATCAGGTCGTCCACCCAGTTCACGCCCGATGGCTGATGGTCCGGGTCGGGCGTGTTGTATCCCATGAAGTCGGTGATGAGCTGGGGCTTGTCTTCCTCGCCGCGCAGGAGGTTCTGGTAGCCGAGCCAGTGGACCTTGTCGTCGGCCGCCGCCAGGCGGAAGCCGTGGGCGTCGTCGGCCTGCCACGCGCCGCCCTTGTCCCGATCCGACCAGCGCGCCGCGTGGAAGGTCCTTGGCGGGGTGGTCGTTGTCGTAGACGATGCGCCGCATCGCCAGGATCGTCTCCGGCGGCTTGCGAAGGATCTGAAATTCGTGGTCGGCGAAGCGTTGCAGAGCTTGCGGGTCGTTTTTGTGCAGGAAGCGAGGCTCCCACAGGCGTCGGGCCGGGTCCATGCCGCCCCCTGTCGTTGCAGCGGCTTCCTTGAGGTCGTCGGGGTACTGAAGTCCTTTGTCGGGCGGCAGGACGTAGAGGTCGCCGTTGTGGATGAGGATGGTCTCGCCCGGCAGGCCGACGAGCCGCTTGATGAAGTTGATCGGCACGCCGTCCTTGAACGAGCCCTGGGGTGGAAAACCTCCGTTGCCGGGAAACTTGAAGACGACCACGTCGAGGCGGTCGGGCGGCGCGTTGAAAAGGTCGTACATGAACTTGGCCGCCAGGATGCGGTCGCCGCCGCCGACTTCGGGGTCGGGGAGCTCGGCCGTCCCGGACAGGTCGCCGCCTTGATTGGGAGGTTCAAAGCGAATGTGCTGACGGCAGTTGGGGCAAGTGCAGCCGCTGACCCAGATGTGGTCCGGTTTCATGGGATCGACCTGATCGCTGCAATCGACGGGGAAGCGGTAGCCGCAGCTGGGGCAGACGACCCACTTCTGATCGCCGAGAAGGGTTTCGGCCATCGAGCCGGTGGGGATGACGTAGGCCTCGGCGTCGAACGATTTGAGCAGCACCACGAGAATGACGACGGAGACGAGCATTTCGACGGTTTCGCGGACGGGGCTGGGGGCTGGACCGTCGGAAGACGCCGGGGCGTTCGCCGGGGCTTCGAGTTCATTCCGCGGCGCCAGCCGCAGCAGGCGAACGATGGCACCGTTGAAGAAGATTCCGAACAGCAGTCCCGCGCCGATGGCCAGCCGGACGTCGCCGCCCCAAATCTGGAGCTGCCACAGCACGAAGTTGAGGATAAACCCGAGGACGGCGCCGACGGCCGCGCCGACGAGAACGTTTCGGAGCGAGCGGAGAAGGCCCTTCGCGGATTCCGTCCAGGAGAAACGCGGCGCCGGCGGCGCGACGGCCGGGGTCGAGGTCACGTTCACGGTCGTCGGCGCCAACGGAGATGGCGCCGGCTGGACATGGGGGGAATCCGGGTTGGGGCGAGGGGCATTGGGGTCGTCGGCCATGAGGCACCTATGAGTTTGCGGCTTCTCTACCAGCCCGAAACGCCAGCGAGGGGTTGGACCGCATCCCTCGCTAGCGCTACGGGCTGGTAGAGAAACCTCTTCCTACCGAATCCTTCCAAACCGATCGAACGGGTAGTAAATATCGAGCGGCCCTGCCCAGCAGCAGCCGTTCAGGAACCAATCCCCACAGGCGACCGTCGGAGCTTTGCGGGCTGTTGTCGCCCAGGCAGAGGTAATGCCCCGGCTGCACGTACAGGGTCCGCGTGGGCAGACGGTCCAGCCTGCCCCAGGTGGACGGGTCGGCGAATTGCACGCCGCTCCCCGCGTCCGGGTAAGCAGGGTCCGCGTCGGCGCTCGGCCCGCCGTTGGCG
Source organism: uncultured Planctomycetaceae bacterium (assembly GCA_963771935.1). Taxonomy (GTDB): domain Bacteria; phylum Planctomycetota; class Planctomycetia; order Gemmatales; family Gemmataceae; genus UBA4732. The sequence continues at coordinate 2,559,964 of CAVYVK010000011.1, forward strand.
TCCGAGGCTCCGCGCTGGTCAATTCGGCTGTCGAGTAGTAGGTGTCGCGCCATAGCCGCAGACCGAGTATCGTCCCGCCGACCCCTTTCAGGCCCACGCCCGCCGGCTTGAGGTCGTTCGCTTCCGTCGGCCCCTCCGTGGAGGGAGGACGATAGGCCACGCCGTCGCCGAAGGGCAAGGCGTCGTCCACCCACACCGTCAGCCGCTGATCTACGTCGGCGAAGCGGACCGCGTGCTTGCCGCCGCCCTTCAGCGCCGTCGGCTTGTGGTCCAGCTCCTCCTCTTTCTCGTCTTTCGTGCCGGCGTCGTGGACGCGCAGCAGGGTGCAGAGACCGCTGGCCAGGTCGAAGCGGGCCTGGAAACGGTCCACGCCTTTCGACAGCTCCAGGGTCAGTTCTCCCTGCGCCTGGTCCGGCCGCGCCTCGCACTCCAATATCAGGTCGCCCACCCAGTTGACGCCCGACGGCGAGTTCCTCGGCTCCGCGCTGTTGTATCCCATGAAGTCAGTGATGAGCTGCGGCTTATTCTCTTGTCCGCGCAGGAGGTGCCGGTAGCCGAGCCAGTGGACCTTGTCGTCGCTCGCCGCCAGGCGGAAGCCGTGGGCGTCGTCGGCCTGCCAGGCGCCGTCGCCGGACCAGCGCGCCGCGGTGCAGGTCCTTGGCCGGGTGGTCGTTGTCATAGACGATGCGCATCATCGCCAAGATCGTCTCCGGCGGCTTGCGAATGATCTGAAACTGGCCCTGACGGAATCGTTTCAGCGCTTCCGGGTCGTTATTGTGCATGAAGCTGCGTCTGCCACAGCTGCCGGGCCAGATCGTCGCGCTGGGCCGGGTCCGTGGCGCTCCGGAGGTCGTCGTACTGGAGTCCCTTGTCGGGCGGCAGGACGTAGAGGTCGCCGTCATGGATGGCGATGGTTTCGCGGGGCAGGCCGACGAGCCGCTTGATGTAGTTCATCGGCACGCCGTCCTTGAACGGCCCGGTCTGCGGGAAGGGCGGGTTGCGAGGGTTGCGATCCTCCAGGTTGCCATTGCCGGGGAACTTGAAGACGACCACGTCGAGCCGATCCGGCGGCCTTTCCAGGAGGTCGTAGGCGAACTGCGACACCAGCACATGGTCGCCATTGCCCCATTCGGGGTCGGCGATCTCGTCGAGAGAGGTCGTCTCTCCGTCGCCCGCCTGACCGCCGGGATGAAGCGGATGTGCTGGCGGCAGTTGGGACAGGTGCAGCCGCCGACCCAGTGCGTCGGCGCCGTCGCTTGGCTCGATCTGCTGGCTGCAGTTGGCGGGGAAGCGATAACCGCAGGCGGGGCACACGACCCACTTTTGATATCCGAGAAGTGTTTCGGCCATCGAGCCGGTGGGGATGACGAAGGCCTCGGCGTCGAACGCCTTGAGCGTCAGCACCAACACGAAGATGAAGACCACGGTTTCGACCAGCTCGCGGACGCCGTCGGGCGCCGCTCCGTCGGCCGGGCCCGGCCCTGACGGGCCTCTCGTTCCTTCCGCGATCGCCGATGGAGCAGGTGAAGGAGGGGCGGGTGGAACAGATAGCCCAAGAAGAAGCCGCCGGCGACCCAGATCGTCAGGCCGAACGGGACGCCGGACTGACGGTACAGCGACGTCAGGACGAAGAACAGGATCAGCCCGATCACCGCCCCGACCCCCCACCGAGAAGGCTGAGAAGGAAGGATCGGAACCGCTCCCTCAGGAACGTCGTCAGGGAGAACGGCGGCGCGGCCGGCTTGACGTCGTCTGCCATGCGAAACCTCTTGCGAGCGGCGCGGCGGTAAGGAGCGGCGCGGCGTCAGCCCGCCCGTAAAGCCGAAACCGGCGGGCTGATGCCGCGCCGCCCGCCGGCTGTCCCGCCGGCGTAGCAGGCGCCGCTTGTTGCGCGGGGTCCGCGCCGCGGCCCGGCCGCCCAGCAAGCCGATGAACGCCCCGGCCGTCATCTTGAACACAGTCTCGCACGCGGTCGAAAGTTGCACTTGGGCCGGGGTGGGGTCTTTCGGGGCGATAAACGCCATCGCCACCATTCCGATGAACGTCAGGAGGCAGAGGCCGGAGTTCACCCAGATCAGCAGTTTGAAAAGCGGGTTGATGGAAATCACTGGCGATTTTTGGCGTGCCACTGTGACTCTCCCTGACTCACGCTTCCCGGACGACCTTGCCCGTGGAGAGATCGATGACCGTCGTTGAAAACGGGCGCCGGAACGAGGACCACGCGATCGCGGCCATGGCACGGAGGAAGGCTCGAGGCGGAATTCTGACCGGATCCGGGCTTGCCGGGTCCAGACCCGGCTGGGTCGCTCGGGCCGCCGTGTCCGCCGCGTCGGACTTGAGGGCCGGAAGATTCATGGGAAGTTCCGCCTTCCGTTGGTCGGCAGCGTCGCTTAAACCGTTAACGTCCGTTTTCCTCTCATGAGTTCCCTTCATCGTACTTCTCCCGTATCGTTCGCCGACGTGCGGCCATTCGTTCGCCTCTATCCTATTGTACTCGGAAAAAATCACTGATCCGACTCCAGCACCGCCAGGAACGCCTCCTGCGGAATCTCCACCTGGCCGACCTGTTTCATGCGTTTCTTGCCCGCGGCCTGCTTGGCCCAGAGCTTGCGCTTGCGCGTGATGTCGCCGCCGTAGCACTTGGCCGTCACGTTCTTCTTCATCGGCGCGATGTTCTCGCGGGCGATGATCCGGCTGCCGATCGCCGCCTGCAACACCACCTCGAACAGGTGGCGGTCGATCTCCTCGCGCAGCTTCTTGACCAGCTTCCGGCCGCGCCGATCCGCCGTGCGCGCGGTGGACGATGGTGGACAGCGCGTCCACGCGGTTGTCGATGCACCAGCACGTCGAGCCGCACCAGGTCGGCGGCGCGGTAGCCGAGGAAGTCGTAGTCCATCGTGCCGTAGCCGTGCGTCACCGACTTCAGCTTGTCGTACAGGTCGTAGATGACTTCCGCCAGCGGCATCTCGTAGACGAGGATGGCCCGCGTCGGGCTGAGGTATTCGGTGCGGACGTAGACGCCGCGGCGCTCGGTACACATCTGCATCAGGTCGCCGATGTTCTCCGACGGCAGCAGGAAGCTGATGCGCACGAACGGCTCGCGGAACTCCTCGATCTGGCCGGCGTCCGGCACCTTCTGCGGGTTGTCGATGACGATCGTCTCGCCCTTGCGCGTCAGGATTTCGTAGGTGACGTTCGGGGCCGTCTGCACCAGGTCGAGCTCGCTGTCGCGTTCGAGCCGCTGCTGGATGATCTCGCGGTGGAGCATGCCCAGGAAGCCGCAGCGGAAGCCGAAGCCGAGCCCTTCGCTGACTTCCGGCTGGTAGGTGAAGCTGGAGTCGTTGAGCTTGCAGCTTGCCCAGCGCCTCGCGCAGCGTCTCGAAGTCGTTGTTGTTGACCGGGTACAGCCCGCTGAACACCATCGGCTTGGGCTCCTTGTAGCCGGGCAGGGCCGTCGGCCGTCGGGTTGCAGCGCGTCGGTGACGGTGTCGCCGATGTGGACGTCGGACAGCGTCTTGATCTGGGCCATGAAGTAGCCGACCTGCCCGGTGCGCCAGCTCCTCGCACGGCGTCATGCGCCGGCCGGAACTGGCCGATCTCGATGACTTCGTGCTCGGTGCCGCCGCGCATCAGGCGGATGCGCTGGCCCTTGCGCAGCGCGCCCTTCCTTGATGCGGACGTAGACGACCACGCCCTTGTAGGTGTCGAAATGGCTGTTGTAGACCAGGGCCTTGAGCGGCGCGTCGGGATCGCCGGGCGGCGGCGGGATGCGCTCGATGATGGCCTGCAGCACCTCATCGACGCCGAGGCCGGTCTTGCCGCTGCGCGCAGCACGTCCTTCGGCTCGATGCCGAGGGCCGACTGCATCTCGGCGATGACGTCGTCGGGCCGGGCGATCGGCAGGTCGATCTTGTTGAGCACCGGCACGATGGTCAGGTCGTTCTCCATGGCCAGGAAGGCGTTGGCGACGGTCTGGGCCTGGACGCCCTGGAAGGCGTCGACCAGCAGGATGACGCCCTCGCAGGCGGCGAGGCTGCGCGACACTTCGTAGTTGAAATCGACGTGGCCGGGCGTGTCGATGAGGTTCAGCTCGTACGTTCTGGCCCTTGTACTCGTGATAGATCGTGACCGGGTGCATCTGGATGGTGATGCCGCGTTCGCGTTCGAGGTCCATGTCGTCGAGGACCTGGTTGCGGAAATCGCGGGCGGTGATGGCGCCGGTCTTGAGCAGGAACTGGTCGGCCAGCGTGCTCTTGCCGTGGTCGATGTGGGCGATGATCGCGAAGTTGCGGATGAGCTTCGGGTCGGTCATGGGGCTGAACGTTTCCTCCTCCGTGCCGGGCCGCGAGGGGCGGGCCGCCTCTCGGACAGGATACCAGCTGGGGGGCGCGGTGGATAGGGCAGCGACCCCTCGCCGGTTAGCCGCGACGCGCAGCGGAGCGCTTCGACGCAAGCGCTCCGCTGCGCGTCGCGGCTAACCGGGGCGCTGGCGGCGCGGGCCTCGCCGCGTTACAGTATTCCTCCGTAGGAACCCGCCCCTCACCGGAGGACCACCCGCCATGCGCTTCCTCGTTCTATCCTGCCTCGTCCTGACCTGCGCCGCCGCGTGGGCCGACGATCCGGTCCCGTCCGGCCCCGAGGCGCCGCTGCCGCCCAACCTCGGCACGCGCAAGGCCGGCGTCGATTGGCCGCGCTTCCTGGGGCCGACCGGCGACAGCGTCTCGCCGGAAATCGGACTCGTCGCGCCCTGGCCGAAGGAGGGGCCGCGCGTCGTCTGGCAAATCCCGGCCAGCGAGGGCTACGCCGCCGCCACGGTCAGCCGCGGCCGCCTCTTTCTCTTCGACCGCGTCAAGGACCGCCAGCGCCTCCGCTGCCTCAAGAGCGAAACCGGCGATCCCCTCTGGGAATTTGAATACCCAACCGACTACACCGATCTTTACAACTACAGCGGCGGCGCCCGCTGCTGTCCGGTCGTGGACCGCGACCGCGTCTACATCCTCGGCCCCGAAGGGATGCTGCACTGCCTCCGCGCCGAGGACGGCAAGGTGATCTGGAAGAAGGACATCGTCACGAGTTTCCACGTCGTGCAGAACTTCTTCGGCGTCGGCAGCGCGCCGGTGATCGAGGGCGACCTGCTCATCGCGCAGGTCGGCGGCAGCCCCAAAGACGTCACTGACGAACGGCCGAGCCTGGAATTGCAAGGCCTCGACAGCGGCGTCGTCGCCTTCGACAAGTACACAGGCGTCGTCAAGTACCACGTCACCGACGAGTTGGCCAGCTATTCCTCACCGGTGCTGGCGACGATCGGCGGCCGCCGCTGGTGCTTCGTCTTCGCGCGCGGCGGCCTGCTCGGTTTTGAGCCTTCCACGGGAAAGGTGGACTTTCACTACCCCTGGAGGGCGCCAATCCTGGAGAGCGTCAACGCCTCCAACCCGGTGGTGGTCGGCGACCGCGTCTTCATCTCGGAGACCTACGGCCCAGGGGCGGCGCTGCTGGAGGTGAAGCCGGGCGGATACAAGGAGGTGTGGACCGACGCCGACAAGCGGCGCAACAAGTCCATGCAGTGCCACTGGAACACGCCGATCTACGTGGACGGCTACCTGTACGGTTGCAGCGGCCGGCACACCGACAACGCGGAGCTGCGCTGTATCGAATTAGCCACCGGCAAGGTGATGTGGAGCGTGCCGGACCTGAAGCGCTCTTCGCTCCTGCGCGTGGGCGATCACTTCGTCTGCATCAGCGAGGACGGGGCGCTGCGTCTGCTCAAGATCAACCCGAAGGAGTACGAGGAGAAGTCGCTGGCGGAACTGAAGCGCACGGAGAACGGCGAAGAGGTCCCGTTGCTTCAATACCCCACGTGGGCGGCGCCGGTGCTGTCGCACGGTCTGCTCTACTTGCGGGGGCGCGACCGACTCGTCTGCCTGGAGTTGATCCCGGAGAAGAAATGACCGTCCGGCGAGCGGCGGGGTTTATCCCCGCCGTTGTCATGCCCGCGGCTGGTCCGAAGCCGCCGGGACAAGCCCGGCGGCTCGCCGGCCCGCGCGGCGGGAGGCGGAGGCGCCGATCAGACGGCGGCCGACAGAGGACGGCGCGGCGGACGCACTGCCGTGGGCAGCGCGCCATTCGGCCTGCCACCGGCGCAAGGAGGTCTGAAACAACGACGCGGTGTTCAACGATTGCTCGGTCACGATTTCTTCCTGCATGGGTGAGCGCCGACCGTTCGGTCGGCGAAGGCCAGTTGCTCTGCATCCTTATGCAAACACTAGGCCAAAATCGGACAGGGCGCCGGAAAGATTTCACCGCCGAGAGCGCGGAGAGCGCGGAGAGAAGACAAGGAATTGCCCTGTCTCCTCTCCGCGCTCTCCGCGCTCTCGGCGGTGAAATCCCCTCTCACAGACCGCCGCCGGCGATCCCTCCGACGGCCGTGGTCGGCGGAGGGATGGGGGCGGCCAGGGCGTCGTCCTGACCGAGCAGCGTTTGCAGGCCCTTCTTCATCTTTTCGCATCGTGTTTGAAGTTGGTCTCGTTCGCCGGTGCGGGCGTCCACTTGCAGGCGCAGCTCGTCGCGCTCCTTGGCGACCGCCTTGCCGGCCTCGACCTCCTTCTGAAGCGCGGCCAGCTGGTCCGCCATCTGGGCGTGTTCCTCCTGGAGGGCGGCGAGCTGCTTCCGCGCCAGATCGCGGGCCGTGGCCGCCGACTTGAAATCGTCTTCCAAGCGGGCGCACTTGTCTTGCAGCGCTTTGATCTTGTCCGCCTGGCTGTTCGGCGAAGCCGCCTGGGAACAGCCCCACAGACCGACCGCGGCCACGAGCATCACCATCATCCATTTGCCGGAACGCGTCATCGAAGAATGCTCCTTGTGGAAGGCCGGTGAGCCGTCGCCTGCGTTGGCATGGAACCGGCCAGGGAGTCGGGAACGGAATGGGAAGGTACAGGCGGGAAGGACCGAGGCATCATGGGGGCGGCCTGCGGATTGCCCAGTCTTCCCCGCCGTGTGGATTCGTCAGAGTCTATTTCGGCCGCAGCGTCGTGCGGACTTTATCCACTTTGGGCAGATCACCCGTCCCCCGACGGCGCGGAGAGCCTTCCTGGTGGGAAAAGATTGCGCTTCGGCTTCTCCGGCAGGCCGCTCGCGGAGCGGCCTGCCGGAGAAGCCGAAGGCGTTGGTCTCGATGGTCGCCGCCGGGGAAAGAAGTCAGGCGTCGATCGCATCGACCGCCGACCTGCGCGTCCTGCCGCATTGCAGCGATACCTCCTGGCAGACCCCGCTCGGCTCGCGGGGTCTGCCGCCTGGCGTCAGCCGCCAGCCCTCTTACCGGTACCACCGGCGGAAGGGATGATAGACGCGGACGATGGGATCGACGACCACGCGATCCACCGGCGGGCCGTAGGGCAGCAGACCGGCCCGGTACGGATGGTTCTCGGCCCAGATGTTCCCCGCGGCGATCGGGTGGTTTTGCAGCCACACCTGTCGGGGCGTTTCCGCCCGCGCCGTCGAGGCCAGGGGGCCGGTCGCCAACGCCGCCAGAGCAAGGGCCGTCGCCAGAGCAGTACGCAACATGTTCAGAACTTCCTTAGAGAGGGGTTAAGGAGAAGAGGCCCCGCTTCCGAACGCCGGAGCAGTCGGCCTCTCGTCTGGGCGTGTTCTTCAAGGGGGACTTCCGCCCAGGATTCCGCCGCCGGCTTCTCTTCGCTTCTCAGCGGCGGGTTGTTTTCGTCCCTCCGCAAGTAACATTGCCGGGGCGTAACAGCAAAATGCAGGTGGGGATCTTCTGGCCGCATGCATCGTTTCCGGTGGTGTGCGGGGGGCGGCCTTGGGGGTGCCATGCTTTCGCGGCCCGGCGACGGCCCCTTCCCTCCCCCCCGGACTCCACGGGCCGCGAAAGCATGACGGGATCCCCGGCTCCATCATGCTTTCGCGGCCGGTGAAGTCGGGGGGACGGGTCGAGCCGCGGAGGGCCGCGAAAGCATGGCACCCAACCCCCCTCACGCCCCCTCCAGAATCGGCGCACGCACCCGGATTTCCTGGCCGCGCCGGAATCTTCTTGTCATCACCCCCGCTTTCGGCATAGGATCGATGTAGGCCGCCGTCGGGCGGCTCCCGCCGCAGTCCCGCCCACAAGGAGAACGCCGATGAGCAACCGGGGGGGCGCTCGTATCGGTTGTCCCGATTTCCGCCGACAACTCACGTCCGACCGCCGTAGTTTCCTGAAAGCCGGCCTCCTGGGAACGGCCGGCCTCAGCCTGGCGTCGCTGCTGCGCGCCGAGGCGTCCGGCTCATCGCGACGGCCGTCCATCATCATCCTGTGGATGCGCGGCGGGCCGAGCCACCTCGACATGTGGGACCCCAAGCCGGACGCCCCGGCCGAGTTCCGCGGCGAGTTCGGCACGGCCCCGACCAACGTGCCGGGAATCACGCTCTGCGACCTGCTGCCGATGTGCGGCCGGATCATGGACAAATGGTCGATCGTCCGCAGTGTCCACCACAACGACGCCGGCCACTCCACCGGCGACCAGCTCTGTTTCACCGGCTACCCGGCCAACCCCAGCAGCCCCGACGAGAACGTTTACCCCAGCTGCGGCTCGATCGTGTCGAAGCAACTCGGCGGTCAGAACCCACGGCTGCCGGCCTACGTCATGATCCCGCGCATGGATCCGGGCACGGGGCCGGCGTATCTCGGCGTGGCGAACAAGCCGTTCGAGACCAACGCCGACCCTGCGGCCGACGGTCCCTTCCGGCTGCCCAATTTCTCCTTGCCGGAGGGTGTATCGCTGGAACGGTTGGCCGACCGTCGCGGCCTCCTGGCCGGCTTCGATCAGGTGCGGCGCGACGTGGACGCCAGCGGCCAGATGGACGCCCAGGATGCCTTCACGCGGAAGGCGTGGGACATCCTGACCTCGCCGGAGGCGCGCGACGCCTTCGACCTGGACCGCGAGCCGGCCTCGGTGCGCGAGCGCTACGGCTTCCTGCCGGCGTTCGACCCGCACGCCTCCAACCGCTGCGGCGCCCCGGCGTGGAGCCAGCGCATCCTTTTGGCGCGGCGACTGGTCGAGGCGGGCGTGCGGCTGGTGACGGTGGACCTGCGCTGGTGGGACACGCACGTCAAGGGCTTCGAGTCGCTGAAGCTGGGCTTTCTGCCGCGCTTCGACCGGGCGTATTCGGCGCTGATCGAGGATCTGGAGCAGCGCGGCCTGCTTTCATCGACCTTGGTGATCGCCTGGGGAGAATTCGGCCGGACGCCGAAGGTGAATGGCGACGCCGGCCGCGACCACTATCCTAACGTCTTCAGCGCGGCCCTGGCCGGCGGCCCGGTGAAGGGCGGTCGGGTGGTCGGCTCGTCGGACGCCAGGGGCGCCTTTCCGAAGGCCAACCCCAAGACGCCGCAGGACGTGCTGGCCACGCTATACCACCATCTCGGCGTCGATGCCGCGGCGCAGTATCCCAACGGCACGGGCCGGCCGATTAGCGTGCTGCCGGAGGGGAAGGCGATCGCGGAGTTGTTTTGAATGTCTGTTTAGCCGCGACCCGGAGGGGAGCGCGTGAGACTCAAACGCGCTTCCCTTCGGGTCGCGGCTAAACAACGCATCCGGGAGGCCTCGACGTGACCAATCGTTCCCAGCGCGTACCCTGTTCCGGGCCGGTGCGGTTGTCGCGGCGTGAGGTGTTGCAGTCCGGCGCCGCCGGTCTGCTGGGGCTGACGCTGCCGCGTCTGCTCCGCGCCGCCGAATCGCCGACCGGCCCCGCCCCCCGCGCCGATCACTGCATCCTCCTCTTCCTCGACGGCGGTCCCAGCCACCTCGACACGTGGGACATGAAGCCGAACGCCCCGGCCGAGATCCGCGGCGAGTTCAAGCCGATCGCCACCACCGTCCCTGGCGTCCAGCTGTGCGAACTGCTGCCGCGCCTGGCCGGCCACATGCACCGCTGCACGCTCATCCGCTCCGCCCACCACAGCGTCAACAACGCCCACGCTGCCGCCGTCTACTGCGCCCTGACCGGCCACGATCGCGGCGAGATCGGCGGCGGCGCCCGGCCGGACGACCACCCGGCCGTCGGCTCTGTCGTCGGGATGCGCCGGCCGCCGGCGACGCCCATCCCGCCCTACGTGTCGATGCCCTACGTCACCAAGGAAGGGGCCGGTGGGCCGCCGCAGCCCGGCTTCTTCGGCGGGCTGCTCGGACGCGTCCGCGATCCGCTCTTCGTCCTGCGCGACCCCAACGCCGTCAACTTCTCCCTGCCGGAGCTGGGTCTGCCGGCCGACGTCAACGCCGCGCGGCTCGACGGCCGCAAGCGCCTCCTCGACGAGATCGCCGACGGCGGCCACGGCGACGCCGCGGCGCGCGAGCTGTCTGGCTTCCAGGCTCGCGCCTTCGACCTGCTCAGCTCGCCGGAGACCCAGAAGGCGTTTCAGCTGGAGCGCGAGCCGGATCGGGTGCGCGAAAGCTACGGCCGCAACATCTACGGCCAGTCCACGCTGCTGGCCCGCCGTCTCATCGAGGCCGGCACGCGCGTCGCCTGCGTCTCCTGGGCGCCCGACGCCAACGCCACCTGGGACACGCACGGTAATAATTTTCCCAAGCTGAAAAACGAGCTGCTGCCGCAGTTCGACGCGGCGCTGTCGAGCCTGTTGACCGACTTGTCGGATCGGGGAATGCTGGAACGAACGCTGGTCGTGGCGATGGGGGAGTTCGGTCGATCGCCGAAGGTCAACGGCGGCGGCGGCCGCGACCACTGGAACTTCTGCTACGGTCTGCTCATGGCTGGCGGCGGCCTCAAGCCCGGCTACGTCCACGGCGCCAGCGACAAGATCGGCGCTCGGCCGAGCCAGCAGCCGGTGACGCCGGCCGACGTGATCGCCACGGTGTACGAGATCCTGGGCGTGCCGCCGGACCTGGAGATGCTGGATCGGTTGTCGCGGCCGTTCGTGCTGGCGCCGTGGGGGTCCGCGATCCGCGAGATGATGGCGTGATTCTTCTCACTGCCCTTCCCGCAATTCCACCCGCGACACGCGCATGTAGTTGGCGCGCAAATCGCCGCTATAGATCGCCTCGCCGAAACACTCGACGCGGCGCTTCACGTACGGATCCAGGTTCACGCCGGCCTGGGCCGTGACGTAGTAGAACGGCACGCCGCGCTCCGAGACCATCACGTACGTCTTCCGCCCTTCGACATTGCGGCCGGAAGTCTGCAACCATCCCGCATGGGTCGAATACTCCCCGCCCGGCGCCGCGGGGGACGAACCGGACGACGAGGCGTTGACGCCCTGCGGCGCGGCCAGATGCACGGCCGGCGCCGCCGACGGATCGCCCGCCAGCGGATAGACCTTGCTCTCGTTCGGGGCGGCGACGACGTGCGGATCGGCGCCAGGCGCCAGGCCGGGGACGATGTTCTGCGTCGGGTTGCGAAGGCTGTCGCGCAGCCAGTTGGCCCGGTTGCGCGCCTGGTTCGCCCGGTTGAAGTCGGCGTCGCAGCTGGCGCCCTGGTTGTACAGGGCGACGGCGTCCTGCGGGTTGAGCTTCTCCGCTTCGACCGCCTTGCGGTACAGCGCCTCGGCGTCCTGTCCCTGAGGCGGGGCGGACGGATTGCCCGTCGGAATCCCGGCCGGCGGCACGGTCACGACGGCCGGCGTTTTCGCGGCGGCGGTCGGCGGCGTCTGGATCGCGTCCGCACGGATGTACCGCAGCTCTCCCTCCGGCGGATAGATCGACACCCAGGTCCCATCGCTGTCGATCACTTCATTGTGCTTGGGCAGGAGGTAGACGATCGTCCCGCGCAGCGCCCGCTTCCCGACCACCGGCGGCTGATTCGTCATCTGGCTGCCGATGCGGACGTCGGCGTCCGCGTTGACCATCGTGATGGGCGGCTGCTGCTGATTGTTGGTGTAAAGGAGGTCCTTGCGAACCCAGCTGAACGAGCCGCTCGGCGGCACGACGGCCAGCCAGCCGCCGTCCTCTTCCTGGACCACGCGGACACGGTCGCCGACGTGGAGGTGGTTGGTGGGGTAAAACATGGGGCCGTCGCCGTGACCGCTGCGCACGTCCGTTTCCTGGCGGATCACGGCGTCATACGGCTCCGTCCGCGCCGGCGCGGCCGACCCGATCAGGGCCGCGAGGGCCACGACGCCGAGCAGCGATGCGGAACGCATGACCAACCTCCCCAAACGCGGGCGCGCCATCCTCCTCATTCTGTCTCGGCGCACGACGAGCACCGGATGAGGGGAAACGACCGGCCCGGCGCGGAATTTCGCTCGCTGCGGGCGGCCTTCCGAAAGGCGACGGTTATAGCGATCGGTGGGAGGAGTGCAAGACGGGTTGCGCCAAATGGCGAGCGGCCGGCGTGAGCCGGCTGATCCCGCCTGGATCAGCCGGCTCACGCCGGCCGCTCGCCTCATTCGATTTATCAGAGTTTACGCGTTCTTCTTCTTGTGCTTGGGATGGACCGCCACTTCCACAGCCTTGTCGTCCTGGACCGTGACGACGACGTGATCGTCTTTATTCACGTCGGCGAACGTGATCGGGTCTTTCGTCTCCGCCCCCTTCTTGCCGCTCACCTTGACGAAGGTCGTCTCGGCCGTGATCTTGATCGTCCTGTCCTCGGCGGGTTTCGTCTCATTGGTCTTCTTGTTCTTGTGTTCCGGGATGTGGACGGTGATCGTGCTTTTGTCCTTGTCCCGATCGATCGACGCGACCACGCCCTTGACGGGGTGTTCCTTCTTCTCCTTCTTGGCCTGGGCGGCCGGCGACGCCGCGATCAGACCCAGACCCACGGCCGCGACGACCAGCGTGCGAAGAACTAGACGCATGATGCACCCCTCTTTGTAAGTAGGTTCGATTGGGAAGCCGCTGCGGCCGAACCTCTCGGCCGCCGGCGCGTCTCGCGTGTTCTCGTTGCGATGACGATTCAACGTCGGGGCGCCGGAAAAGTTTCGCACGTTTCATGCAATTTTTTCGGGGGTCGGTTCGGTACAATAAAGGACGGCGCCGTCCAGCGCTGAACCCCGGACAACGGAGATACGGGTCGTGACTGTACCAGTGGTGGCCATCGTGGGCCGGCCCAACGTGGGCAAGTCGTCGCTGTTCAACTGGCTGGCCGGCCGGCGCATCGCCATCGTCGAGCCGACGGCCGGCGTCACGCGCGACCGCGTTTCCACCCTCATCGAAGCCGGCGGTCGCTTCCTCGAGCTGGTGGACACCGGCGGCATGGGCCATCGCCGACGCCGACAACCTCACCGAGCACGTCGAGCGCCAGATCGAGACGGCCATCGACCTGGCTCACGTCCTCCTCTTCGTCGTGGACGGCCGGGCCGGCCTCACGCCGCTCGACGAGGAGGTCGCCCGCCGCCTCCGATACATCACCAAACCGATCCTTTGCGTCGCCAATAAGTGCGATACGCCCGACCTCGATCCGCAGACGGCCGAGTTCTACAAGCTCGGCCGAGGCAAGCTGGTCTGCGTCAGCGCCCAGCAGAAGCGCAACCGCGACGAGCTGCTCGATCTTATCGTCGAAAGGCTGCCGGCCGCCGGAGGCGCTGGAGGCGGCGCCGAAGACCCGGCGCTGAAGCTGGCCATCGTCGGCCGGCGCAACACCGGCAAGAGCACGTTCATCAACAGCCTGGCCGAGAGCGAGCGCATCATCGTCAGCGAGGTGCCCGGCACGACGCGCGACAGCGTGGACGTGCGCTTCGAGCGCGACGGCCTGACGTTCATCGCCATCGACACGGCCGGCGTGCGCCGCAAGAGCGCAGCCTGGCCAACGCACTCGAGTTCTACAGCATCGCCCGGGCCGAGCGCTCGATCCGCCGGGCCGACGTGGTGCTGATGTTCCTCGATCCGCAGGTGCGCATCAGCAAGGTGGACAAGCAGCTGGCCGGGTACGTTCTGGAGCAGCACAAGCCGGCGATCTTCGTCGTGAACAAATGGGATCTGATGCTGCCGATGCGGACGGGGCAGCATCGGCGACTACATCCGGCAGACGTTCCCGAACCTGGACTACGTGCCGATCGCGTTCATCACGGCCAAGTCGGGCAAGAACGTCTACACGACGCTGAACCTGGCCCAGAACCTGCACAAACAGGCCAGTCGGCGCATCGCCGACCGGCGAGCTGAACCGCGTGGTGCGCGCAGGCCCTGGAGGCGTCGGCGCCGCCCATGCGGCAGAACCGCCGGCCCAAAATCTATTACGCCTCGCAGGTGGCGACGAACCCGCCGACGATCGTGCTGATGACCAACGGGCCGGAGTTGATCGACAACACCTACCAGCGCTACCTCCTCAAGACGTTTCGCGATCGACTGGGCTTTTCCGACGTACCGATCAAGCTGTACCTGCGGCGCAAGCACCGCGGCGACAACCCGACGCCGGAGGGGCGGGCCGAGGAGCGGTCGCGCAAGGCCAAGGAACGGAAGGGCAAGCCGAAAGCGGACGCGGCGGGGCTGCCGTTCAAAACCGACATTTCAGAGGAAGAAAAGCGGCGCGGCGACAACCCCTACGAGTCGTCGGAGCTGTGGACGGATTTGTAAATCAATCGAACCGCCAAGACGCCAAGAGCGCCAAGAGCGCCAAGAAGCATAAGAATTGTCTTCTTGGCGCTCTTGGCGTCTTGGCGGTTCGATTTTGTCTTAGACGGCCGCCTTGACCGCCGCCATGGCCGCCTCGTAGTTGGGGTGGTTGGTGACTTCGGGGACGTATTCGGCGTAGGCGACGACGCCGTTTTTGTCCACGACGAAGACGGCCCGCGTCAGCAGCGGCAGCGGCAGACCGCCCTCGATCAGCACGCCGTAGTTCTTGCCGAACGAGTGGTTGTGGACGTCGGAGAGCGTCTCCATGTTGGCGACGCCTTCGGCGCTGCAGAAGCGCCCCTGGGCGAACGGCAGGTCGAGGCTGAAGGTGTAGGCGGCCAGCTTGTCCTTGTGAGCGGCGAGGGCGTCGTTGAACTTCTTGGTCTGGGCGCTGCACACGCCGGTGTCCAGCGACGGCACCACGCTGAACAGGCGGAGCTTGCCCGCCGTGTCAGCCAGCTTCACCAGGTTCAGCCCTTTGAGGCACTCGAAATCGGGGGCCTTGTCGCCGGCCTTGATTCGATGGCCGGCCAGCTTCACGGGGTTGTTCTTGAACGTGATCTCATTCGCCATCTCTGCGTTCTCCTTGGGGCGGGCGTCGGGGGTCAGGATACGGCAGGGCCGCGGCAACGTCAAACCGTTCGCGGCCTTTGCTTTTTTCAATGCTTACCGATACCCGCCCCCGATGTGGAGCGTCTCGCCGGTGATCCAGCCGGCGTCGCCGGACGCCAGGAAGACGGCGGCCGGCCCGATGTCCTGCGGCTTACCGATCCGGCCCAGCGGCGTTTGCGCCTCGATCTGCTTGCGGAAATCGCCTTCGGAGAACCCGGCCGCATGGAGGCCTTCGGTTTCGACCATGCCAGGGTTGATCGCGTTGACGCGGATCTGGCGCGGCCCCAGCTCCTTGGCGAGCGACCGCGTCACGGCGTCCACGGCCGCCTTGGTCGCGCTGTAGACGGAACCGTTCGGCGGGGCCGACGTGGCGACCACGGAGCTGATGTTGACGACGGCGCCGCCCTCCGGGCCGAAATGCTTGACCGCCTCTTGCGTGGCGAGGATCAGGCCGAGGACGTTCAGGTCGAACTGCTTGTGGAAGTGTTCCGGCGTCACGTTTTCCAGCGGCGCGAACTCGTAGACGCCGGCGTTGTTGACGAGGACGTCCAGCCGGCCGAACGCCTTCTTCGTCTCGGCGAACAGGCGCCGGACGTCCCCCTGCTTCGCCACGTCCGCTTGCACGGCGACCGCCCGGCCGCCCTTGCCCGTGATCTCGGCGACGACGCGCTCGGCCCCCGCCTTGCTGGAGGCGTAGTTGACGACGACGGCCGCTCCCTCGGCCGCGAGGTGCAGCGCGATGGCAGCGCCGATGCCCTTGGACGCTCCAGTGACGACCGCGACCTTCCCCGTGAGTTTGTGAGACATTGTGCAACTCCTGTCCAGTGGACCGTCGAATCCTCGGCGGACATTTTTGTACCGCACGGTAAATATATCGGCCTGGACGGGCCGGGTCAAGAGGGTTAATGTAACGTTGGGTACAAAAAGGGAGGAGTTTTTGCCGTGCCGAAGGGGCGTCCCCGCGAATTTGACGTGGATAAGGCCCTGGACCGGCGCTGAAGGTGTTTTGGCGCAAGGGCTACGAGGGCGCGTCGCTGCCGGACTTGACGAAGGCGATGGGCATCAACCGTCCGAGCCTGTACGCCGCCTTCGGCAACAAGGAGGCGCTCTTCCGCAAGGCACTGGATCGCTACGTCGAGGGGCCGGCGGCCTACGTGCGCGAGGCGCTGAACGAGCCGACGGCCCGCGCCGTGGTCGAACGGCTTCTGAACGGGACGATCGACCTGCTGACCGACCCGCGGAACCCGCGGGGGTGTCTCATGGTGCAGGGGCGCTGGCGTGCGGCGAGGCGGCCGAATCGGTTCGCCGGGAACTGGCGGCGCGACGCGCGGCGGGTGACGCCGCCGTCCAGCGGCGCTTCGAGCGCGCCCTGGCGGAGGGCGACCTGCCGGCCGATTCGGACCCCGCCGGTCTGGCTCGCTATGTGGCGACGGTCCTTCGGGGAATGGCGGTCCAGGCTGCGGGCGGGGCGAGCCGCGAGGAGCTGCAAGGGGTTGCGGAGATGGCGTCGCGAGCTTGCGGCGGCGGCTGAGCGGGAGACATCCCGATCAACTGTTGCCTGCGGCCTTCTTCGCCACGTCCCTCATGTGCTGGACGTTGCCGGCCAGGTGGGCATAGTGCTGGCTCACCATGTTGGTGTCCACGTGCCCCGTCGGCTCGGCGACGTGGGCGATGCCCATGCCGTTGACCAGGGTCTGGGTGGCGAAGCTGTGCCGCATCGTGTAGCTGATGACGCCCGCCAGATGCGGCAGCTTCTGGCGGAGGATGCGGAAGCGGCGCCGCATGCCGTTGCGGGTAAAGCCGCGCTTGCTCCGCGGGCCGCGGAAGAGCGGGCCTTCCGGGTATTTCTCCATCAGCCTGCGGGTCAGCTCCACCATTGACGGCGTCAGGTAGATCACCCGCGGCCGGCCGGTACGCTTGGCGGTCTTGTGTTCCTTGAAGATCCACACGCCGAGGTCCAGGTTGACGTGAGCGGCCGTCACCTTCCGCCTGCGTCTTTCAGGTATTACCCGGCGAGACACGCCGGGGTTTCCTATCCAGTTTCCTACCCGAGCCTCGGGAGGGAAAACCAAGGGCTGACGCAACTTGTTGTCACGCCAGCCCTTGCGATGTCGGGGCGAGAGGATTCGAACCTCCGACCTCCTGAACCCCATTCATCGGCTCACGCTTCTCCGAGTTGTCAAAGACGCTTCGCTATTGTTTGCCGGACATAGGAGTTACGTCAAGGTCAGCAGGTGCGTCCCGGTGTCAAAATAACGCCCGATTTAGCCTGTTTTGACCCGGTTTTACCTGGAAAAAGTGGCGGAATAGTGGCACGAAAACAGGGGGTTCTGGAGTACACGATTCAGGCGCACCTACCCCCGCATCTCCCCCGCCAGGCTTGCCTGCCAGACCTTCCCCGTGTTGACTTCCAGCGCCGTTAGCCAGCCCCCTCCGTGGCAGAACGTGTCGATGCACTTCAGACAGCCGAGGTCCAAAACCTCGCCGCTCTTCTGCGGCGTGTGGCCGACGACGGCGACCTTGCCGGAGCGGTGGCGCACCGGGACGGGCGGCAGGGAAGCCCAGCGCAGCTCGCCCCAATGCTGGTCGTGCAGCGGTCGGTTGGGTTCGTAGTAGGCGTGGACGAAGATGTGCCGCACCGTCTCGAAGTAGTCCCGGCATCCCTTGATGAACTGAAGATGTTCCGAGGGGATAAAGGCACGCAGGTCGGCAGGGCGAAGGTCCGGCCCGCCTTTGTAGCCGTAGGAAGCCAGGGCCGCCGTGCCCCCGAACTTGAGCCAGTAGCGCAGTTCGGACGGCCCTTCGAGGGCGGCGAGCAACATCTCCTCGTGGTTCTCCAGCAGCGGCACGACACTACAGCGCTCGGCAAGGGCGATCACCTGTTCCAGCACGCCCCGGCTGTCCGGCCCCCGGTCGATGTAGTCGCCCAGGAACACAAGTAAATCGAGCGGCGTGGGGTCGATGGCCCGGACCAGGGCAGTCAGCGCCGTCGAGCAGCCGTGAACGTCTCCGATGGCGATGGTGCGTCCTTCGGTCATAGGGTCTTTGTATCGCTCGTCCTGCGCAACTTCGTTGACCAGCCCAGCGGCGGGCCGTACCGCCTACGTTTTGATGCTCTGCTGCCGCAGCTTCAGTTGATGGGCCTGCCCTTCCGCAGTCCAGGGCAGCGTCCATTTCACGGGATGGCCAAACATGAGGTCGGCGCTCGGCAGCAGCGGCTCGTCCAGGTTGGCCCGCATCCATTCCGGTCCATCCCACGGCGAGTCGTCCTCGAACCTGCTGCTACACAGCGGGCAGACGCGCACGACCTTTGGCCCTCGCTTGTAAAAGCCACAGGCGAAGTGGCCGAAGGCGGTCAGGAGGGTGGGCTGGTCGCAGTTCTGGCAGAGAGGGGCGTTCTCGTGCCGCCAGGCCGACTTCAAGACCCGCCAGGGAATCCGGCGCTGCTCGACCCCCTCCCAGCAGTAGTTCGACCCGCTGCAAGGGGCTGGCATCCAGTCGTCCGGCTCCTCGATGGCTTGCCGCCGCCACTTCTCCAGGTAAACACCGAGCGGGAATTTCTCGGTCATCCGCTCTCCATAAAGGAAGGCATCGCCGGATTGGACCGTGGCAGCTTCTCGCTTCCGGTCGATCAAGATGACACGGACGGCGTTCCTCGCCAGCGCGTGCGCCTTGAAGAACGGACGCAGATCAGCCTGACCACTCTGGCCCCAATAATGCACGACGACCCGCCCAGGGCGAATCTCGATCAGGTTCAGCCTGCATCGCCGGGTGACAAGCCTGACGATGCGCTGGTCGTCCGCAGGCGTCAATTTCCGCAAGCCCGCCGAGGCTCGCTCCAAGATCGGCTGCTGTGCATTTGCCAGCACCAGGTCACGGGATCGTCCACGGTCCAGGCTTCCCTGGTGGGCGTGTGCAGAAACCAGAACGACCTGGAGTTTCCGCCAGCACGCAAGCCCCTGGGCAGGAGGAACGATGCGATTGCGGTAACAGCGGTCTGGAGAAAGGTGCGACGGCTTGGCTGGACGGACATGCGATTCGCCTTGCGGTTCAGGGCCTCCAGGTCGAAGGCGGCACCGAACCGCCCTCATCGTCGCAGCCTGATGGCTGCCGCTTCTTCGACCACCGTGCTGCTGGGCAGCCGGTTGGTGGGCCTCGTCGGGGAAGCTCCCTCGGCCCGTCTGGATGAAGCAAGAATCCACCTGAATTATTGCAGGCGTCATGCGGGCTGACAACGACCCCCGCTGCTAAAATGGGCCGCAGGTCGCCACGGCCACGAAGGGCGGGAGAAAAGGAGCGACGAAAATGAAGCGGCTATCCCGACGACGCACTGCTGGCAAGGCCGGGGCTGCTCAAGATGTCGCTGCCCTGGAAGACATCCCCAACGTCGGTCCAGCCGTGGCCGCTGATCTTCGGCGGCTGGGCATAACCGCCCCCGCCGATCTGCTGGGCCGTGACCCCTATGCGCTGTACGAGGACTTGTGCAAGAAAACGGGCCAGCGCCACGACCCCTGCCTTCTCGACACGTTCATCGCCGCCGTGCGGTTCATGGCGGGAGGGCCGAAGAAGCCCTGGTGGGTGTACACGGCGGAACGAAAACGACACCTGGCCGCTCGGACGCTACGCACCGACTCGGATTAGCGAGGATCGGATGATCTTCCGGCTGTCGCAAAAGCTGAACGCCAAGATCAAAGCCGGAGCTTTGCGGGCGTTGCCTCTGCACGAGAACCCCTTTGCGGACTGGTCGGCCCACTTGTTCGTGGCGGGCCAGACGCAGTACCTCCTCCTGAGCAACACGAAATCGCTCTACTCCACGGTGATGTACGGCAAGGGCGTCACCACCGACAGCCACTTCATCGAGCGTGCCCTGGGCGGCATCCGGGAGTTCATGGAAGCCGATGGCCAGGTATTCGTCTACCGCCGATTCATCGTGCCCGCCACCGCCTCGGTTCAGTTCACCAAGGCGCTGGGTCGCTCCGTCACGGGTTCGATGAACGACCTGATTCGCCATGCGGCGGCGTGGCTGGCCGAAGGCGACGTTTCGCCGTTCGACGTTGCCTTCCGGCTCAACGACATCCTGTTGTTGGCGCTGGGAGGCGGCGACTCCTCCTTGTACGGCAGGCCACGAGATGCGTTCAAAGCGCTGGCGGGCGGTGTCGAGTCGTGACGGGACTGCCAGGGCTAGAAGCCGCTTCAACACAACCTGCACGATGAGGGGCTGTGGCTGCCGTTGCCAGCAGGGTTCATCGCATCTCCCGCAGGTGTCGGACAATGGCCCTTTTGAGGAAGAAGGAAATACCCCACAGCAGCAACCGTGCCAGAGCGGACTTGGCGTGGAGCCGGAAGGAACGGGTAACATGGGTTCCGTTGGCGGTGCGCTGGAACTCCCACGTTTCCTCGAACTCGGTCGCCAACCGAGAAAGCGGTGCGGAGAAATCCTTCATTTGAAGCCGAAGCCGGTGATCGGGCTGCCACTCCACAATCTCTTCGATATGACTCGACCCGTCCTGGTTCTTGACCCGGATTCGGGAGCCGACGATGCCGGGCGTCTGGACCTCGAACACCGCAACCTTGATGCCCGGTAGCGGCCCGAAACCGTGGAAGTCGGGCCACTTCGCCAGGTCGAGAACCTGCCGGGCGATCTCTTCGGGAGCGAGAGGAAGTGTTTCCTCGCAGGAGAAGGTGATCGGGTTCATTCGGCCCTCTCGCACGCCTGGAGCATCGCCGCCAGCGGCTCCGGGTCGGCCAGCCGGTGATCGCTGCCGACTTCGACCAGGGCCGAGGCGGGCCGGCCGCTGTTGCGGACCAGTTCCTCGCTGTGGGCAAACGGCACCACGTCGTCGGCCCGTGAATGCAGGATCGCCGTGGTCTTCTTCCCTGCCCTGGCTGTGCCGAATTTCTTCCAGGCCGGACATAGCAGCACGAGCGGGGCGTCGCCGCTGTTGATGTTCATGGCGACTGCCCCGCCTCGGCTCGATCCCACGACGACCTGCGGCTGATGCTTGTCGAACTCGGCCTGGGCAATCCTTACCGCCTCGTTGAAATCCTCATCGGGCAGCTTCGGGTTGAAGACCTCGTGGCCGTGCTGGGCCAGGTAGGTGGGTTTCACGCTGCCTGGGACCGATTGCCAGCCGTGGAGGAAGAGGATTTTCATGGAGTCGTTGTAGCCTGCTGCGGTCGGCCTGGCTGTGTGTGCCTGTCGCCGGAGAATTCCTGCGGGGGCTTGTCCGGGGAGCCGGTCCTTCCGCAAGATGATAACGTGCGACACCGGAGGGGCTGCCATGAAAGGGAAGAACAAGAAAGGTAATAGACCCCGGACTCCGGCCCGATTCGTCGCCGGGGCGCAGGTGCGTGTGAAGCCGGGAATTACCGTACCCGACTTCGAGGACATTCCGCTGGGCGGCTGGGCCGGGACGATCCGGGAAGTGGACCAGAGATCGGCCCCGCTGACGTACCTGATCGAATGGAACAAGCACACCCTGGACCACATGCACCCGGTCTACCGCAAGCGCTGCGGGCGGGACGGCCTCGGACTCGAAAGCATGTGGCTGGGCGAGGACGACATTGAGGCGGACAGCGGCGTGCCGGCCGCCATCGAGCAGCCGACGAGCATCGTCGCCCGCCCGCTCAACGAGAAGGACCAGGACGACCGTGTGCGGATCGCCCTGGGACTGACGAGCGACGACCCGCTGCCGGAGGTCGATGACGACGCCCTCCGGGCCTACCACCGCTACCTGGCGGCGCACCTGGCGTTTCCCTGCGAGGCCAAATGGGAGCCGGAACACGGGCCGGCGCAGACCGTCAAGATCACCGGCCTGGGCGACCCCGAAGACGACGCCTGGGCGGACGAGATGTACGGTCTTCTGTGCCAGGCCAAGGTCGGGGGCCGGTTGACCGAAGTGCCGCTGGGCGAGTGCGAGGCCAAGAAGGGCAGTCCCAACCGGCAACTGCTGAAGGATTATGCGTACTGGTTCTGGAACAACAGGTGACGGAGGCCGACCTTGCCAGGCAAGCGCATCACGATCATTCCGAGAATCCACGGCAAGCTCACCCGTGACCGCAAGATGAGCGAGCCGGACATCTTGCGGATTCATGAAAAGCGGCTGGAGCGGCACCCGGCGGCAAGGGCCGGATGCCGGAAAAGCCCGGCCGCTCAAACGCAGGCAGTATTTGCCCGCACTTGAAGCACGCTCCCTGGGGAGGCATTCCGCCCCTGCTCCGGCACGTTTCCGCAACTGCGAATCTTCTCTCAACTTGCGTTTTCTCACCCACCGAAACCGGGTTCGGCACAGCATTTGTCATAGTTTCCCATATACCTCCGCTGCGTGGCACGTCCGGGTGAGGCTCGCAACTCAGAAACGGTTGCCATGCGATGGCACGGTAGTCACCGGAGGCGGCGAAGCGTGCCGTGCGCACGGGATTGCAGCAGGTCTTTTGTCGTTTCGGCCCAGCAAGGAGAACGCCGTGCCCATCCTCAACCCCCCGGCCAGCATCCAGGCGGCGGCCGAGCAGGGCTTACGAAGCAGTCCCTATTCGGCCCTGAAGCACGTCTCGTGCGACTGCCAGGGTGGCGTGCTGGTCCTGCGGGGCCGCCTCCCGACCTACTACCTCAAGCAGATCGCCCAGGAAGTCGTGGCCCAACAGTTCGTCAAGGTGGAGCGCCTGGAGAATCGGATCGAGGTCGTCCCGCTCGCTCCTTACTAACGCCGGTGCTGTGGGGTGGCCCGCCCCTGGTTGGGTCGCCTGCTGCTGGACGGCGTAGGCTCCGCCCGCCTGCCACGAACGAGGTCACGACATCGCCCAAGACGCTCAGGGCCTTGCCTGTGCCGGGCGACACCGCCTTGGGACTCGCAGGCATCGGTTCCACTCCTTCCGGTTCCGGCAGGTCGAATGGCCAGGCGACTTCATCACGCTTGCCGCCTGATGACGGCAAACCATGCCTTCGGGCCGCCTTCGCTGAAGGTCATGTCCTTCAGATCGGGCCGGACCTCGACCCTGATCGGCTCGATGGACTCGATGCTCCAGCCCTCGGCGAAGGCGGCGTGCAGTTCCTTTTTCGACACCCGCCTCGGCCCCTGCGTCCCCGGCTCCTCGTCGCTGAAGCACATCAAGAACAGGCGACCGCCCGGCTTCAACACCGTCGTCAGCCCCTCCACATAACGGCGGCGGTCCTCGTCCGAGAAGACGTGGAATAGCCCGCTGTCGATCACGTTGTCGAACCGCTCGGTCCAGTCCTTCAGCGTCATTGCGTCTTTGACGAGGAAGGCGGCCCGCAACCCCCGCTCCTCAGCCTTCCGCTTCGCTTGCTGGATCGGAACTTCGAGAAAGTCAATGCCCGTCACCTGGCAGCCTCGCCCGGCGAAGAAGAGGGCGGTGTCCCCGGTGCCGCATCCGGCGTCGAGGACCGAGCCGGCGATCCGGTCGGCCACGTCGATGAAGCGTTGCTGCGGTTTACCGATGTCCCAGGGCGCTTGGCCGGCGTACATGGCTTCAAACGTGGTCCGGTCAGGCACGGGGGTCATGGTCGATCTCCAGACAGGCGGACGGCTGCGGCTATTCTATCCTCAAGCACCCGATGGACGACGTTGCCGCACGAAATGCGAAGAAACGAAAGGCGGTCATGGAAAAGGTCAACCTCAACGAGAAGCTGGCGCAGTTCAGCGACCAGTGGAAGCCGAAAATCGTCGGCGAGTTGAACGGCCAACAGGTGAAGCTGGTCAAGTTCCAGGGGCCGTTCGTCTGGCACCACCACGACCAGGAGGACGAACTCTTCCTCGTCGTCAAGGGCCGGTTTCGGATGGAGTTTCGAGATCGGCACGTCTGGATTGAAGCAGGCGAATTCCTGATCGTGCCTCGTGGCGTCGAACATCGGCCCGTCGCCGAGGAGGAGGCGCACGTCCCGCTGTTCGAGCCGGCGACGACGCTGAACACCGGCAACGTGCGGAATGAGCGAACGGTCGCACACCTGGACCGCATTTGACGAGGTATGCGATGGCGAAATGCGGCGAAAGGACCGTTCTGTTCCTCTGCACCGGCAACTACTACCGCAGCCGGTTCGCCGAAATCCTCTTCAATTCGGTCGCCGGCAAGATGGGGCTAACGTGGCGGGCGTCGTCCAGGGGACTGGCGCTGGAGCGGGGCGTCAACACCGTCGGCCCGATGGCGGTGTCAGCGGTGAAAGCCCTGGAGGCGCTGGGCGTGCGTGCCGCCGAGGCCGTCAGCCGCCGCAGGATGGGCGTGCCGATCACGCTGCCCACGGTGTCGCCCTGCTCAAGTGGGAGTTTTAGCTGACAACCCGCCCCACGTCTAGCCCCTGCCCCCTGGCGACCATCCCGCCGCCCTTGTACACTTTGAGATGACGACCGGCAGCGTGCCGGTCGCCCTGAATCCATCGTGCAAGGACATCAGCAGAAGACGATCCGTGGCGTTGAAGACGCCTTGGCCCCCGCTGCCACGCTCAAGTCACGGAGGAACCTTTCGCAAGCAGTGTGGGCCTGTACGGCTCGAAATTGTGCCGACACGTTTTGCCGCCGGTTACTGATGTGGTTCGGGGTCAATCACGGCTGGATTCAATACAGATTCTTCATGAAAGGGGACCAAGTGAACCCTCTCAAGAAACTCGCTTTGCTGCTAATTGTCGTCCTTGGCTGGCTGGCGATCCAGGCGGAACCAACTCAAGCCCAGGAGAACAAGGTGAACGAGGAAGAAGCAGCCAAGCTGGGAGTCGAAGCCTACATCTACGGCTACCCACTGGTCACGATGGAAATGACACGGCGGGTGATGACCAATGCGGCTACCGTTGAAGGACTGCGGGGGCCGATGGGTCAGTTCGCCCACGCAAGGGAGTACCCAACGGCGGCATACCGGGACGTACCAGGGGCCAACGTCGATACACTCTACTCGTCGGCCTGGATCGACCTCACCAACGAACCCTACGTTCTGAGCCTGCCGGACGTAGGTGATCGCTACTTCATGATGCCCATGCTCTCTGGTTGGACAGACGTGTTCGAGGTTCCAGGGAATCGTACCACCGGAACCGACGCTCAGAAGTACGCCATCACCGGCCCAGGCTGGAAGGGAACAATTCCCGAAGGCGTCAAGGAACTCAAATCTCCAACAAACATGGTCTGGATTCTCGGTCGAACCTACTGCACCGGCACGCCAGACGACTACAAAGCCGTTCACGCCCTTCAAGACAAGTACGAACTCGTTCCCCTCAATTCCTACGGAAAGCCCTACACGCCCGCTAAAGGGAAGGTCGATCCCAAGATTGACATGAAGACGCCGGTGGGGGAGCAAGTAAACAAGATGGATGCGGCAACGTACTTCAAGATGCTGGCCTTGCTGATGAAGGACAACCCGCCGCAAGAGGCCGACGCACCGATGGTCGATAAGATGGCAAAGATCGGAATTGTCCCTGGCACGAACTTCGACCTCGGCAAACTCGACCCTGACACCGCCAAAGCATTGCAAGGTGTTCCAAAAGCCGCCCAAGAGAAGATCATGGGCTTCGCCAAGACCGCAGGCACGGTCGTAAACGGTTGGGAGATCACTTTGGGCGTGGGACTGTACGGCACCGATTACCTTCGGCGGGCTTACGCCAACGCACTTGGCCCTGGCTGGAATCGGCCCAAGGATGCCGTCTATCCGATTTCGCAGGCCGACGAAGATGGCAAGCCGTATGACGGAGCCAATAAGTATGTATTGCACTTCTCCAAGGGGAACCTGCCGCCTGTCAAGGGTTTCTGGTCGCTTACCATGTACGACAGCGACAAGTTTCTTGCGGCGAACCCGCTCAACCGCTACGCTCTCAGCCCTCGCAATGAACTCAAATACAACGACGACGGCTCCCTTGACCTCTACATCCAGAAGGATTCCCCAGGGAAGGAAAAAGAGGCCAACTGGCTGCCTGCCCCCGCTGACAAATTCGGTCTGATGCTGCGGCTTTACTGGCCGCAGGAGACTGGCCCTCGGTCCTCGACGGTTCCTGGGAGCCGCCCGCAGTAAGAGTTGCCAAGTGAGGATGGTGCGGATCGGGTTCGTCTTCTCGTGCGGCTGGAAGTCGAGAAGGCCGTCCGGCACGGCCCGCCACACGCTGACCGTCTTGTTTGTCTCGCTGGCGTAGGTGGCCAGGACGTGCTGGAACGGGGGATCGACGGCTTGGGGCACGTCGGCGTCGGGGATGGCGATGAAGTCGTAGTGCATGGAAGTCACTCCTCACCGCCAGGCCGCTGCGTCGGGTTCCACGGCGCAAGTTTGGCTGAACGCCCTACGGAGCATTCCCGGACCATCCCTGTTGAGCCAGCGTGGGGTAATCCGTATAGCCGTGATCGTCGCCGCCGTAGAAGGTTCGCACGTCCCAGGGGTTCAACGGGGCATCGAGCCGAAATCGCTCCACGAGGTCGGGATTGGAGATGAACGGCCTTGCATAGACAACGGCATCGGCCCGGCCCGCCCCTAACGCCGCTTCTCCCGATGCCTTGGTGAACCCGCCCACCGCCAGCAACGTGCCTTCGTACACCGGGCGAAGGAGGTCGATGGGGTTGAACGGCGGGGCGGTCCCTCGCCCGTAACCGCTGTCGTAGCCGACGTGGAGGTAGGCCAGGCCCAGCGGGTTCAGACACCTGGCGAGGTAGGTGTACGTCTCGGCGGGGTCGTCGTCGAAGGTGTCGTTGACCGTGAAGCCGGGAGCGATCTTGATGCCGACCCGATCCGCACCCCGCACGCCGCAGAGCGCCTCGATCACTTCCAGGGTAAAGCGGGTTCGCTTCTCCAGCGATCCTCCGTAGGCGTCGGTACGGCGATTCGATCCCGTGACTTGAAATTGATTCGGAAGATAGCCAGTCGCCGCATGGAGTTCCACGCCGTCGAAGCCCGCCGTGATCGACAACACCGCTGCCCGGCGATACTCTTCGATGACAGCGAGGATTTCCTTCGTTTCCAGGGGGCGAGGCGTCTCGAACGGCTCTTTCCCGCTGAAGGTGTGAACCTCCCCGGAGACGGCGATGGCCGAAGGTGCGACGGGCAAGGCGTGGTCCGGCAGCAGCGACGAGTGGGACACCCGCCCGGCGTGCATGAGTTGCACGAAGATGCGGCCCCCGGCAGCGTGGACCGCATCCGTCACTTTCCGCCAGCCCGCCGCCTGCTCCTGGGTGTGCAGGCCGGGCGGGTAAGTGTAGCCCCGCCCCATCGGGCTGGGGTGCGTTCCCTCGGTGATGATGAGGGCCGCCGAGGCTCGCTGCGAGTAGTACCGGACCATTCTCTCGGAAGGGACGCAACCCTCACCGGCCCGGATGCGGGTCATGGGCGACATGACGATGCGGTTGGGCAGTTCCAGCGGCCCGACCTTCACCGGCGTAAACAGCCCTCGTTGCGCTGGCATCTCGCATTCCCCTGAATCCCCTGACCGTTATCAACCGTTACTGCGCACAGACGCCGCCATCGACCGGCAGCGTGTGGCCGGTGACGTAGCGGGCCTCGTCGGACAATAGCCACACCACGGCGTCGGCGATCTCGTCCGGTTGGCCGATCCGCCCCATCGGGACGAAGGCGGCGTAGCTGTGCGGGTCGCCGCCCGTTCCCTTCGCCAGCAGCGGCGTCTCGACCGGGCCGGGGCCGACCGCATTCACCCGGATGTTCTTCTTGGCGTAGTCCAGCGCCGCCGCCTTGGTCATGCCGGTGACGGCGTGCTTGGTGGCGACGTACAGCGACCAGCCGGGGTAGCCGTTCAGCCCGAAGATCGAGGACGTGTTCACGATGGCCCCGCCGCCCGTCTTGAGCATCTGCTCGATCTCGTACTTCATGCAGTAGAACACGCCCTTGATGTTCACGTCGAACAGGAAGGAAGCCTTCTCGATGTCCTGTTCGTGCAGCGGCACCTGCTGGCCGTCCACCCCGGCGTTGTTGTGGGCGATGTCCAGCCGACCGAACTCGCTTGACCGCCCGCTCGACCAGTGCCTTCACGTCGGCGGGCTTGCTCACGTCGGTCTTCTGGAACACGGCCCGGCCACCGGCCTGCCGGATCAGTCGCCACGACCTCCTCGCCCTTGGCGGCGTCCCGGTTGCCGATCACGAGCGCGGCCCCGGCCTTCGCCATCGCCAGGGCCGTCGCCCTGCCGATGCCCGTCCCGCCGCCCGTCACGATCCCCACCTTGCCCTTCAAGTCGGCCATCGAAAGTCTCCCTTGGACCCGGACCTTCCTACTTGTATCATGATAGGAGTCTAGGACTCCACCCAGCAAGTAGGCACTTTCTGGTTCCCTAGTCACCGATGGCAGCCATGACCGACGAAATCAAGGTTTACGACGAAGGTTATCCTTCTCGCCGCCTGCTCGATTTGATCGGGGACAAGTGGACGCCGATCATCGTGTATATCCTGGGTCAAGGGACGAAGCGGTACGGGGAGTTGCGGCGGCACCTGCCGGACGTGTCGAAGAAGATGCTGACGCAGACGCTCCGGGCGCTGGAGCGGGACGGCCTGCTGAAGCGCAAGGTCTACGCCGAAGTGCCGCCGAGGGTGGACTACGATCTGACCCCGTTGGGCCGGGTATTTCTGGAGCCGGTGACTTCGCTCTGTGCCTGGGCGCAGGCGCATGAGGGCGACCTGGAAGCCGCCCATGCGAAACGCAAGAAGGGCCGCACGAAGAAGTGAGGAGGAACACCACATGGACATCGCCGCCGAATTCCTGTCCGCCATCATCAACGCTTTCGAGGCCAACAAGCGTCTGGCGGATCGGGCCGTCGAGCAGGTGCCCGACGACAAGCTCCACGCCGCCCTCGATGCGAACACGAACTCCATCGCCGTCATCATGAAGCACGTCGCCGGGAACCTGGCATCTCGCTGGACCAACTTCCTGACGACGGACGGCGAGAAGCCGTGGCGGAATCGAGACGACGAGTTTGTGGACTCCTTCGGCAGCCGGGCGGAACTTTTGGAGTTGTGGGAGCGGGGCTGGGCCTGTTTACTGACGACGCTCAAGAGCCTGAAGCGGGAAGACCTCGAAAAGACCGTCCTGATCCGTGGGGAGCCGCATACCGTGCCGCTGGCCCTGGAACGCTCCTTGGGCCACACCTGCTATCACATCGGCCAGATCGTTCAGGCTGCCAGAATCCATGCCGGGGAACAGTGGAAGACGCTGACGATCCCAAGAGGCGGATCAGATCAGTTCAACAAGGAACATTGGGGCCAGACCGGGAAATCGCATTCGTAGATCGTTGCCGACCTCAACCAGTTCCGCAGCGGGCAGGCCGCTGTTATCCTCCACGCTTCGCCGCCTCCAGAGAGTAGGTGGGATCGGCCTCGTCCCACTTCACGTCCCCGGAAGGCCCGTAGATCGCCGGGACCGGCTCGTGCCCTGCCAGCCGCAGCCACGTCTGCACCTGGGTCCGATGATGGCAGGTATGCAGGACACGCCGCCAGAAGACCCAAATCCGCTCCCGCTGCAAGCCGCCGAAGAAAGGCCGACCCTCCATCCACCAGGCGGCGGTGCCCTTGGCCAACTGCGGCAGCCGTCGCTTCACGAGCCAAACGTACTTCTCAATGTACGCCTGGACGACCGGCTTCTCACCGGGAGGGAGCAGTTCTTCGACGGGCGGCTCTTCGGTGCCGACGAATTGGCCGAAGAAGCGGCGCTCCGAGAGAAGCTGGTGGACCAGAAGGGTGCGGATCGGGTTGACCTTCTCGTGCGGATTGAAGTCGAGCAGGTCGTCCGGCACCGCCCGCCACACGCTCACCGTCTTGTTCGTCTCGCTGGCGTAGGTCTGAAGGACGTGCTGGAACGCAGGATCGACCGCCTGGGGCACATCGGCGTCGGGGATGGCGGTGAAGTCGTAGTGCATGATCGGTCCTTTCATCACCAGAGCGGCGGATACCCAAGGTGACGACGCAGCAAGCCGATCTGCCCGGCGTGCAGCATCTCGTGGTGGGCGCACCAGAGTAGTACCAGCAGCTTCGTCTTCGCAAACGGATGAGGATGCGGAACGGGCTGATCCAGTTCCGCTTCGTCCAGGTTCGGCAACTCCCGTAGCACTTGCTCATGCACCCTGTCCAGCACCGCCCGGATTTCGCCTGGAGGATACGCCGAGTCTGCTTCTGGCACCGAATTCGCCCCAAACAGGCGCTTGAATTCGGGTGAGAAGAGTCCATCATCTTGAGGCTGCGGCCCTCGGATGCGCCAAAGCGCCAGGCGGCACTCGGAAAACGCCAGATGGCCCACCTGCCATGCGACGTGGCTGACCCCGCCCGGAGGCTGCCGAAACCACTCCGTTGCTGGTGTCTGATCGAGAAGCCCGATAGTGTAGTTCCGGGCAAAGACGATCTGCTCGATGGCAAGTTGCAAGCGGGACATGGTAATTTTCTCCTTCGCCGGCAGCGCCCCGACGAACTTCAAGGCCCGCTGAACCCAGGCGGTCAACTGCTCATCGTCCTCGACGCCTCCTGGCTCGACCAGCGCCCGGCCCTTCATGGACCGGCTGCTGATCTTGAACTCCTTGACGTGTGGCTGGAGCAATGCTTCGTCCGCTTGCTCCGGGCCGAGCCGGACGATCACCCGCCGAGGCCAATGAAGCGTAACCGGGTCGTCTCAAATCCGACGTTCCGGCTTTGTAGCAGTCACGAGACGGGTTGCAGCCCAGGGACCGCCCCACCAGAACCGCCATCCCAGCCCACGACGGGTTACATCGCTCATGCCGATCTTGGCAAGGTGTATTTGGTGTTGCCGGGTGGCCCGCATGTCGGCGATCATCAGCCGACCGCCAGGACGCAGCACCCGCACCGCTTCGTCGATTGCTTTCTGCCGGCCCGCACGTCCTCGGATGTTGTGGATCGCCAAACTGGAGACAACCACATCAAAGCTGTTGTCCTCAAAGGGCAGCGCCGTCATGTCGGCCGTGTGCAGTTCGACACGATCCGCCACTCCCTCGGCAATGGCGTTGCGCCGGGTGGCCTCGGCGGAATTGCCGGACTGATCGACGCTTCGCCACAGGTCCACGCCCACCGCCCGGCCTGTGGTCAAGCGTTGAGCGGCCAGCAGCAGTACCGCACCCCGGCCACATCCCAGGTCCAAGATTCGCTCGTCACCCCGAAGTCCCAACTTGTCGAGCAATTCGGCCCAAACAAGGAACTTGCCTCGAAGCTCTGTATGGAGGGCGAAGGCCGCAATGGTCAACATGAACAGGACGGGCAGAAACGTCCTCACTTCGCCAGAGATGCTCACTTCGCCAGAGATGATTGCCAGTACGAGAGAGATGATTGCCAGTACGAGGCTGGCGACGATCAGAACTGCAACGAAAGCGGCCGCATAGGGAGCATCAATCCCATACGAACCACGCCGTCGAGGTTGCGCCTGTCCAGCCATCGGGGTTCCTTTCATCTGCAACGGAGGGCGGGAATTCACGTCGCCTTGTCTGTTTTCAAATCTTGGTTGAACCGAATGCGGCTCCCGAACGGGTCGATGCGCCCGGCAAGGGCTTCGCTGAAGGCCATCGGTGACTCCTTTCTTGACGAATCGTGTCCTGGCTCATGATTGCGGCAGCTTGATCTCGATGTCATACCTCGGTGCGACGGCCAGCAGCTTCTCGATCTCCTCCTTCTTGGGAGGCGGAGCGGTCGTGGAACCTTCGGGCAGCGGCACGCCGAACTCGAAGAACATCTTCTCCAGCCCGGCAGGCGCTACCGAAATGAGCATCCTCGCCGGTCGGCTGCCCTCGTTCTTGAAGGAGTGGGGCGTCCCGACGGGCATGTTAATGAACATTCCTGCCGTCGCCACGAGGCGCTGGTCGCCAACCTGGAGCGTGATCTCGCCTTCGAGGACGTAGAAGCCTTCCTCCTCCCGGCTATGGACGTGCGGAGGAGGTCCGCCGCCCGGAGGCACGACCG
Organism: uncultured Planctomycetaceae bacterium; assembly: GCA_963771935.1. Taxonomy (GTDB): domain Bacteria; phylum Planctomycetota; class Planctomycetia; order Gemmatales; family Gemmataceae; genus UBA4732. The sequence goes on from CAVYVK010000011.1 coordinate 2,592,006, forward strand.
CTTCCCACAGGGCGTACTTGCCGTTCGTGTCATCGCCGGTCGCCAGAAAGCGGTACACGTCGCCCACGACGGCGACGGTGCGGCCTTCGCCGGGCTTCCTGACGACGGCTCGTGTGGCATTCGTCTACATCATTGGTGCCTCGATTCCTGGTCACTTCATCGGGTGCTTCTCGAAGAACTCCCACATCAGATCGTTGGCTGAGACGTTCCCGGTCGCCTTGCCCAGCACCTTCAGCCCCGGCCCCCGGCCCGGCCAGGTGTGCCCGCCGCCCTCGATCACGACCAGGACGACTTCGGCCCCGTCCTTGCCCCCGCTGTAGGTCTTCTTCGTGACTTTGGTGCCGTCTTTCGCCTTGTCAGGCAGTTCCTCGGTCTTCGGTTCCTCCTTGCAGCCGTCGGCCTTCATCCAGGCACGGATGGTGCGCTCGACCGAGTAGAAGTCGGTCTTGAATACGCTCCTGCGACCGACGCCGCCCTTAAACGGCGCAAACTCGTCGTCGGTGCCGTGGAAGTGGAGGACCGGCACGGAGCGCTTGGGGTCGCATGTCGCCGTCCCCATCGGCCCGGCCACCGGGGCGACGGCGGCGATCCGGTCGGACAGTTCGGAGGCCAGGCGGTAGGCCAGGACCGCCCCGTTCGACAGGCCGGTGACGAACACCCGCCGGGGGTCGATGTGGTAAGCCGTGGCCAGGTCGTCCAGCACCGCCCGGATGAACGCCACGTCGTCCACGTCGTCCCGCACGGCGGACCCGCAGCAGTTCCCCCCGTTCCAGGTGTACGAGAGGCGGGGGCCGGTCCCGTTGGGGTAGACGGCGAGGAAGCCCGCCTGGTCGGCCTTCTGGTTCAGGCCGGAGAACCAGGCCATGAGCGGGCCGGTCATCGTCGCCCCGTGCAGGGCCAGGACGACCGGGGCGGGCTTCTCCATGCGATACTGCGGGGGGACGTGGACGTGGTACGTTCGCTTGCGGCCACCTACGGCGAGCGAGCGGGTGCGCCGCCGGACCCACCACCAGAGCAAGAGCTTGATGAGCCACATGAGTGGTCCGTAATATCTAGCCAGACGACAACCCCGCCCGCAGATTGTACCTCATGCCCCCTTCCAAGGCAGTGAGTCTCCCAGCCTCATCTCTCCGTGTTCGGCCTATGCGCCCATTATCCAGACGACTTCGTTTCTTGCTCGCCGCAGCAGGTTGATGACGCTGGACAGGCCTTCCCGGTCGAGGTTCTTGGCGAGCGTCATGCACTCGTCGATTTGTTCTTCCAGCGTCTCCAGGCCACGCACGCCCTTGCGAGGGGCCGCAGCAGGGGCGGCGGTCGGCTCGGCAGGCCGGCCCTCCTTCTTCGGTGCGCCGGATGTCTTGCGCTCGGCTTGGCGGAGGTTACTCTTCACATTGGAAAGGTTCTGCTTGACCCGCTTGGGCACTTCCTTCTCGCCCGGATGGTCCTTGAGCCAGCGGGCCAGTACCTCGTCGTTGCTCCGGCCTTCGAGCCACTTCGGATTCTCCCCGAACACCTTGCGGAAGTAGCCGCTGATGTTCTCGCCTTCCGGCTGGCCGTTTTCCTGTTCCGAGGCGGCCTTGCTCTGTTGAAATCCTTGGCGGGGCGGGCGTATAATGGTATTATGAACACCAGCAGACCGATGACCAAGTCGCCTCGGGCCGTGGCCCAAGAGGCGCTGCGCCTGCGCGGGAGGTTCTGCCCGCCTATTCGTCGAAGTTCTCCCGCAAGGACTTCACCCAGCACCAACTGTTCGCCGCCCTGGCCCTGAAGACCTTCTTCAAGACCGACTACCGGGGCGTCGTCCGGTTGCTGGCCGACTTCGCCGAGTTGCGCGAGGATCTCGGCCTGGCCGCGGCGCCCGACTACTCGACCCTCTGCTATGCCGCCAAGCGGCTGCTAAAAAAGGGGCGTTCGTCGTACTCCTCTTCCGCGCCACCGTGCGCGCACAGGAAGGCGGGTTGATCGGCGCGAAGCCGACGGCCGCCATCGACGCCACCGGCATGGAGAGCCGCCACACGTCCCGCTACTTTTTCAAGCGGGCCGGCCGTAAACACAACTCCAGGCTGTGGACCAAGTTGGCCGTGGCCTGCGACACGGCCAGCCACTTCTTCACCGCAGCCACGGTCAGCCTCGGCCCCGCCAACGACGCGCCGCAGTTCCGCCCTCTCATGGCCCAGGCGTCGCTGGCGGTCGGCTACGACCGGGTGCTCGGCGACGCGGCGTTCGACGGCGAGGAGAGCCACCGCTACTGCCGGGAGGACTTGGGCGTCCGCTCGACGGTGATCCCGATCAACCGGCGGAACGGGGGGCGGAAGTGGCCCAAGACTCGCTACCGGCGGCAGATGGTCAAGCGGTTCCGCAAGAAGCCGCGGGGCAGCCGGCACAAGCGCGTCTACGGGCAGCGCTGGCAGGCGGAGAGCGCCTTCTCCCGACACAAGCGGCTGCTCGGCTCGGCGCTGCGGGGCAAGTCGGATGCGTCGCGCGAACACGAGTGCTACCTGCGGGTACTCACCCACAACCTCATGCTCCTCGCCGCTACAGGTTAGAGGATTTCAACAGAGCAAGGCGGCCTCTGTGGTTTGTTTGCGTTTCGCCATTTCCTCACCGTTTCAAAGACGGCGCTGCTTGGTTTCCACGACATGCGGCATTCTATAAAGGCGCATTGGTTTCGCAAGCGAAGGAAGAGGTTTTCCATAGGTGAATGAGTGATGTCCTGGCAAACAACGGAAGTTGGCACGCCCGTTCCATGCCGGCGACTGAACAGGCTTTGCTCCCATGAACTGCCAGCGCTGCTCCTCCGTGATCTGGTCCTTCGGGAATCTCTTTTGGCGGTGCCCGTTCCCTCCGTACTGGACGCAAAAGCGGCTTCTTGACGAGGGAGTGGCTATCTGTATACTGCCAACGCCTCGCCGTCCTTCGCCCGAAAAGGGACCGCCATGACCCATAGTAAGATCGGCAGCCGATTCGTCGTCATCGGTCGAGCAGCACCCGCCGGCAAGAAGGCTGGCCGTCGAGAACTCCCCGTCCAGCAGGCCGCTGCCCGGCGGATCGTCGTCATCAGGAATGGCGAGTTCATCGGCGGCAGACCGGGCCGCTGATTCGCCTGAAGCCGCACAGGTCATTGATCTTCACCGGGCACGTCCTTCAACCGGCCGACCCGCTCCTTCATTTCTCGCCCTGGCGTGAATGTGACCACCAGTTTCGCCGGCACTTTCACATTTTCGCCGGTGCGAGGGTTGCGGGCCTTCCGGGGCTTGCGTTTCCTGACCTCAAACACTCCGAAATTGCGGAGTTCGATGCGCCCCTGCTCCACCAGCGTCTCCGTGATGCCGTCGAAGACCCGCTGAACGGCTTGCAGGGCCACGACGGACGGTATGCCGAGTTCCTCGGAAATCGCCTTCGCCAGTTCCTTTTTGGTCACAAACCACCCCCGCCCGAAAAGGATGAAATCCGTCGTCCGTCGAGCGGCATCGTAACCCACGAGGAGTCGGGCCGCAATTCCCGAAATGGAACGAGCTTGCGGTTCGCTCCGTGAAGCGGCCAGCCGAGGAGCGGGGACCGAAGCCAAGGCCGTAGGAACGCCTGAAGCCGCTGGCCGATGCCCACCGGGGCGGCGGTTTCGAGTCTCGCCGGCCGCTGAAACGGATCGGCTGTTCGCCGCTTGCATCCTGTTCGGCGGGGTGCCGATCCTTACAGTAACGGGGGCGGCGGCGGCGGCGGAACATGGCCCCACGAGGTCTTGGCTTTCGACGCATCATGCGGATGAGAGATGGTGCTGTGCGGGTTGAGGCTGACGGCGCTGCAAATGGCCGAATCGAAACCCCGTTAGTCCTCCACCACAGAGAGGGAAATTATGCCCAAGGCTCTTGTGCAACCGCTCTTCGACGGCCCGGTCGATGTCGTGGGAGACGTTCACGGCGAAATCCAGGCGTTGAAGCCGCTCATGGAGCATCTTGGGTATCGAGAAGACGGCACGCACGCAGACGGTCGGCGGTTGGTGTTCCTGGGCGATCTGACCGACCGTGGCCCTGACAGTCCTGGCGTCGTCCGCCTGGTCCAAAGCCTGGTGGAAAGCGGGCGAGCGCAATGCGTCCTCGGCAACCACGACTTGAACATCCTTCTCAACGAGGAAAAGTTCGACAACGGGTGGTTTTTCGGCAAGGAGTTCAAGGACAAAGGGGTACTGGTGGAACAAGTCCTGCTCGAAGAGGACACGCCAAGGATACAAATGCAGGCTTTCTTCCGCACCCTTCCCGTGGCGCTGGAACGGCTCGACCTGCGGGTGGTTCACGCCTGCTGGCGGACGGAGATGGTCGATGTCGCCCGGCAGGCCGACGACGTGCTGGAGCTTTACCGGCGATATGTCGCCCTGATCGTGCAGAACAACAGCGGACGGCCCGGCCTTGATGGGGTTGTTCTTAAACTCGATCTTCGGTACTGTCCTAGGATTGTGTTGATCGGGCGGACCCGGCCTCGGCCGGGTCCGCTTGTTTAGGCTATCATACCGCCGCACGTTCCAGCAACTCCGCGACGGACCAGACATGATCCGCCAGCCCGGCGGCCATCGCCGGGCTGCACTTGTAGCCCATCCGCTCCGTCAGCGTCATATGAGAGCGGCAGTAGTTGTAATAGGCGAAATAGAGGGCGAGTGCCGCTTCGTGGTTCGCCCACTTCTTGCTGTGGGCGTTGGTCAGCCGCGTTAGACGCCTTATTGTCATCCGCATTGTCAGGTTCGCCCGCTCCGCGTGGCTGGTGCAGATGCGGTCTTCGTCCGGCGTACCTGTCCGAATCAGAGAATAGGTGTCTATTACCTCCCCCGGAGAGTACCGCGTCTGCGCCGGTGTTCTGCGGCGGCGTGGCGTAGACCTTGACCAGCTGCGCGAAGTCGAGGTTCTGGCCGAACACCAGCGGGATCGCCGTCCGGTACGGCGTGAAGCCGTCCGTACTCAGCTGGAACCGGCTGTTCGTGGCTTCGGCCAGCTTCACGGCGAACAGGGTGGTGTCCTGCGGCGTTCGCTTGCCGAGATGCCAGGCCAGCACCAGCTTGTTCGTGCGTTCGATCCCGACGAAACACCACGCATCGCCCACTTCCTCGCCGTAGCCCTGCCGCTGCCGCGTGCGCTCTTTGCAATTCACTCAGGCCCATAGCTCGTCCGCCTGGACATCCTCCACCGTCACGCGGCGGACGGCCCGTTCAAGGAAGCGCTGACAGTTCTCGCCGACTTCCACAAGCAGGGCCATGATGGTATCCCGGTGCGTCCGGGTCAGCCGTTCCGTGCTGCGGATGCTGTTGCCCTCCAGAAGCATACGCAGGCACAGGACGGCCCGGTCAAGCGGCACGCGCCGCCGGTCTTGGGTCGGATGGTCGGGATCGAAGAAGGTGCGAGGGCAGGCGGCGCACTGATAGCGCTGGCGTCCATGGCGGTCGCGGCCGAATCGGCGAGCCGGGTGTAAGCAGGCAGGGCAGAGCATGGGAACGGACCCTTTCCCGTAGCGGCGGGTCCGTGGTAGAATGCTGGTTGTGTAGGCCGCATTCAGGCGAAACCCGCCTGGGTGTGTTGGCCATGGAGTCGCTTGGCGGCGACTCCATGGCTTTTTTGCGACCGAATTGTACTGCAAATAACACGGCAAAAACCAGCTTGGCAGTTTGATTTGTCGGGCTGCTTTCGGTACAGTATCCGCCATGAGCGAGCATAAGAACCGAGGCGGCCGGCCGCCAAAAAGTTCGGGTCAAAAGCAAACCGAATCGCTGGACGTGCGCCTGACCATGGCTGAGAAGCGGGCGTTTCAGGACGCGGCTGAGATCGCCGGAACGCCTCTTTCCGTGTGGGTCCGCGAGAGGCTGCGCCGCATCGCCAGGAGTGAGTTGGAAGAGGCCAATCGGCCCGTGGCGTTCATGCGAAGCAACCATGGCTAAGATGCCGGCGACTCCATGGCGTTGCCGGTCTCCGGGCTGTTGTCCATGGACTCAGAGCGCAGGTGGCGGAGTCGCCGATTCGATTCCAGGGAGTAACATCCATGGGTTTGCAAGATGAAATCGCGTCCCAGAGCGTGCAGATCAAGACCGATGCGTATTCCATGTCCATCGGGGAATTGCTGAACCTCTACCGCGACGAAGAACTCGACGTGCATCCTGAGTTCCAGCGAGTTTACCGCTGGACGCCGATCCAGAAGTCGCGGCTGATCGAATCGCTTCTCCTGGGAATCCCCATCCCGCCGATCTTCGTGGCACAGCGCAAGGACGGCGTTTGGGACGTGGTCGATGGCGTGCAGAGGCTGTCAACGATTTTTCAGTTCGTGGGCGCGCTGAAGCATCGCGACGGTACTGATTTCGAGCCGCTTGTGTTGGAGGGAACGAAGTTTCTGCCCTCATTGCAGGGAAAAAGCTGGAGAGGAGACGACCCGTTTTCAAAGAGTCAGCAACTCTACATCAAGTGCGCGAAACTCGACGTGAAGATCGTCCTGAAGGAGAGCGACGAGAAGGCGAAGTATGAACTGTTCATGCGGCTGAACACCGGGGGGAGCGTACCTTCCGCACAGGAGGTCCGCAACTGCCTTATGGTCATGGCCTTTCCCGAAACCTACGAGTGGATCAGGACTCTCTCGGATGTTCCAGAGTTCCGCCACACGCTCTCGCTGTCCGATCGGAACGTAGACGAACAGTACCCCATGGAGCTGGCGACCCGCTTCCTGACCTTCCGGACGCTCCCAGAGGACAAGCTATCGGCCGTGGGGGACATCAGCGACTTCTTGAACGATCAGCTTGAGTCCCTTCACAAGATGAATGCTGAGCAGAAGACGGTAGAGGAACGCGCGTTCCGCGAGACATTCCGGCTTTTAGACGCCGAGTTGGAAGACGACGCCTTTACTCGTTTCGACTCGTCAAAGGGCCGCTTCTCAGGAGGATTCTCGATTTCGGCGTTCGAGGTCATCGCCATGGGCATCGGCCATAGCGTTCGCACGGACAGTAGGCCCAACGTGATCCATGGACTCAAAAGGAAGGTACAGGGCGTGTGGTCAAACGAGGTGTTTAAGGGAAATTCAGGGTCCGGCGTGAGGGCGTCCGTCCGCATCCCCAAACTCGTGCCCTTGGGTAGAAGGATATTCGCCAATGCGGAAAATCCGCAGTCTGACCAACCTGGCCGACGCGCTCGCCGCTGAATTCGCATGGCGCAAGAAGGAACTCCATGGCCTAAAAACCATAGTCATCGCGAACGAGAAAACCCACAACCGCGACTTGTGCATTCGCGCGGCGGTCACGCTTCTCTATGCGCACTGGGAGGGTTCAGTTAAACAGGCAGCAGGTTACTACCTGGAGTTCGTGGCGCGCCAGCGACTGCGCCACGAACAGCTTTCCAGGCACTTTCTGGCCATGGCGATAAGAAGGCTGATCCACAACGCTGCGACAACTACCAAGATTCAGCCGTGCCTGGAGGTGGTGGAGTTCTTTCGGTCACGGCTGACGGGAAGGAGCAAGATCAGGGCGAAATACGGAGTCGATACAAAGTCGAACCTCAAGTCGGCGGTCTTTCGTGAGATCGTCACCTGTCTCGGCCTGGACTACACCAGATTCGCCACGAAGGAGAAGCTCATTGATGAAAAGTTACTCGCCAACAGAAACCAGATCGCCCATGGGCAGTACCTACTCGTCACCCATGATGACTACCTGGACCTCCACGACGAGGTTCTAGGGATCATGCAGGAACTACAAGACCAGATTGAGAACGCCGCCTTTGCCGGCTCCTACCGGGCCTGATCAACACAAAGCTAGGACAGTACCGAAATCTGCAAGGAGTCGTTGATGGCTGCGGAAATCTGGAAAGATCGTGAAGTGGCCAAGGCGTTCCTCACCGAGCGATCCTTGCTGATCCCCGACCGTCCGAGGCAACTGGAAGTCCTCCTGCGTGTCTTGCGGCTTTCGTGTCCGCAAGCCCGACGCATCCTCGATTTGGGTGCGGGCGATGGCATCCTGCTGGCCGCCTTGCTGGAAGCCTTTCCCCAGGCCGGCAGCGTCGCCGTCGATTTTTCACCCCTCATGCTGGAGCAGGCGGACCAGCGATTGGGCAGGTTCGGCCAACGAGCCGAGCCCTGGAAGCCGACCTGCAAACCCCGAACTGGAAAACGTCCCTGGCCGGACCATTCGACGTGATCGTATCCGGGTTCGCCATCCATCACCTTGCCGACGAGCGGAAACGGGCGTTGTACCAGGAAATCTTCGACCTGCTTTCGGAAGGAGGCGTCTTCCTGAATTGCGAACACGTCGCCAGCGCCACTCCCCGCATCGAGCAGATGTTCGACGACGCCATGACCGAGCATCTCTACCAGCGCCGCACGGAAAAGGGCGAGTCCGTCACGCTTGAGCAGGTGCGGCAGGACTTTCTGCAACGCCCGGATCGAGCCGCCAACATCCTCGCCCTGGTGGAAGACCAATGCCGCTGGCTGCGGGAGATCGGTTTCCGGGACGTGGACTGCTTCTGGAAATACTTCGAGTTGGCCATTTTGGGGGGGATGAAATGACGGCGGCACGGCCCGACTTCGTGGCGGGGAGGGAGCGAGCGTGGCACGAGAGGAGGAGAAACTGAAGCTCGGCAAGGGTGCGACCTTCGAGAAGACCCGCCTCAAGCGGCTGCGCCAGGAGAATGAAACCTGGGAGGCCGACTTCCAAGCGCTGCCCAAGCCGATCACGCAGAGCCAGACGCACTACCTGGGGATGGTCGTGGCCCCGGACGGCTCGTTCCTGGCCAATTCCCACGTCGAGGGCAGGCCCACGGTCAACGATATGGCCACGCTGCTGGCCCACGCCATGCGGCGACCGCTGACCGGGAAAGCTCACCGGCCTCGTCGCCTCCACGTCCGGGGCCACCACCAATGGCGAGAACTTTTCCCGCACCTGGAGGAACTCGGCATTGGGGTTTCGGTGAAGCAGGAGCTTCCCAAAATCAACGAGGCGTACCAGGGCCATCTGCGGCAGATGCGAGATGCACACCGGGTCGGCATGATCGAGCCGACCGCAGAGCAGCAGAGCGTCGAGCAAATGTTCCCGGCCATCGCTCAATGGGTCCGGGGCTACGGGCACGTCGAGATTGGCGACCAGGAGATGTTCGGGTACATCAGCAGAGCGTTGGACGATGGCGGGGTCGTTTTTGAGGACGACCGGCCCGACACGTTGGCCGAGGCGATGGCCTCTCTTGAGAAGGGGCTGAGGAAGTGGTTTGACGAACAAGGGATCGAACTCGAAAAAGGAGAATGACCATGAGCGTCGTACACACGAGCCGCCTGCGCATCGAGAAGCACGAAGGCCCGCACCGCACCGCCCACATCGAGAACTTCCCGGAGCCGATCCATTTCGGCATCCACGGCGGCATCAAGCAGTTCTACAAGGAGAAGTACGGGCGGGAGATCACCGGCCCTGAGTACCCCGCCACCCTCGATCACATCATCGCCGGGGTCGCCGGCTGACTGACCGGCACCCTGGGAGCCGCACTGGACGTGCGGGAAATCAAGTCGGCAGACAACCTCGTGGCCCAGGTCGAGGGAGACATCGAGGACGTGGACGGCGTGATGCGCATTACCAAGATTCGCTTGCGATACCGCTTCAAGGTTCCCCCAGGAAGCAGAGAGAAGGTGGACCGGGTACTGGCCAGCTACGCCGAGAAATGCCCGGCCTACCAGTCCGTCAAGGGCTGCATCCAGTGCAGTTGGAGTGCAGAGATCGAGGAAGGGTAAGTTTGCCACGAAAGACGGCCATGCTCAAGGAAATCAAGATCAGTGACATCAAGGTGGGCAGCCGCCATCGCAAGGACATGGGCGACCTCACGACCCTGGCCGAGAGCATTCGCCTGGAAGGGTTGCTCCAACCCATCGGCGTTACGGACAGGCTGGAACTCGTCTTCGGGGAGCGCCGCATTCGAGCCGTCCGGGACATCCTCAAGAAGAAGACGATCCTGGCCCGGATCGTGGACGTGACCAGCATCCTCGCCGGGGAATACCACGAGAACGAGGTTCGCAAGGACTTCACGCCGTCCGAGCGGGTCGCCATCGCCAGGGCCATCGAGCGGCAGATCGGCAACCGCCGTGGGCAGCGGACGGACAGGGAACGTGTGCAAGAAATTGCACAAGTTGACCCCGGCGAGAAGACCCGTGACACGGCCGCCGAGCGCGCCGGGTTCGGCAACCACGAGACGTACCGTCAAGCCGCCAAGGTGGTCGAAAGCGGCACGCCACGGCTCATTCAGGCGATGGACGAGGGGCGGGTCAGCATCTCGGCCGCCTCGATCCTGGGCCGACGCCGACGAGCAGGAGGCCGTCCTCGAACTGGACGAGAAGGCCATCCTGCAAGCGGCCAGGGAGATCAAGCAACGCCAGGCCGAGCAGCGGCGCAGGCCCAGGACGAAAAAACGCCCAAGCCGCAGGTCCGCCCGAAGAGAGAACGCCTAAAAGCGACCCGGCTCATCTGCGGCGATTGTCGGCATGAAATGAAGAAGCTGGCGAGCCGGAGCATCGACCTCCTGTTGACCGACCCGCCTTACCCGGAGATCGATCGGGAGTACGGCAGAATGACCGAGGAGGAGTGGCATGACCTGATGCGGGTGGTCGTGGCCGAGGGGCGGCGGCTGCTGAAGCCCACGGGGTCGATGGTGGTCGTCTTGCAGCCGAACTTCGAGAAGGTCGGCAGGATGCGCCTCTGGCCGTGGGACTTCGTGGCCTGGGCCGGGCGGGAGTGGAATCTGGTGCAGGATGCGTACTGGTGGTCCTACGACGCCATGCCGTTGAGCGGGACAAACCGCAAGCAGGGGTTGTTGCGCCAATCGGTGAAAATGTGCGTCTGGCTCGGCCCTGCGAACTGCTACCGCAACCAAGAGAATGTTCTGTGGATGCCGTCGGATACCATTTTCGCTGAAGGCAAGTCAGACATGGCGTTGCGAACCACACCATCGGGCCGAACGTATCGTGACGGCAGGATAGCGGACACGGCCGAGGAACGTGGAGGAACAACGCCATTCAACCTACTGCCTGTTCCAGCAGGTGCGACCTCCGCAACGAGCAACGGGCATCCGGCGTCGTTGCCCTACGGCGTGGCCGCTTGGTGGGTGAAGTACCTGCTGCCCCAGGGCGGCGTCCTTCTCGACTGCTTCTGCGGCTCCGGGACGATGCTCGCCGCCGGCCTGGACTTCGGGGCGTCGAAGGTGATTGGCATTGAGCAGCAGAAGAAGTACATCAAGATTGCCGAGAAGAGGATCGGCGAAGGCTGAGTCGCTGCAACAAAGGAGACGCACGATGCGGTTGCCGGAAGCAAAGATCAAGGAAGCCGTCGTCCACCCCGAAAAGCTGGTCCGCCAGGAGGCCCTGCTGTATTTCGCCGACTGCTACAGCCGGGACTACGAGGTCATGCCCCAGGCGATCAAGGCGACCGTGGATCACACGGGGACGGCCGCTTGACGGTACTGGCCTGCGTGCGGACCCGGCGCTTTTCGACCAGGGCCGAAAAGCACGGCGCAGAAACGGTCAAGGCCATGGCCTCATTGCTCGGCAAGTAGCTGTATCCGATCCCGGCTTGGCTTCGCTTTGGCCTTCGCCCATGACCTTGCCCATGATTTCGCGCACCGTATCCGCCGGCATTCCGCAGGCGGACTCGTCAGGGATGGGACGCATGGGGAGACGAGCTTTAAGGCTTGTAAATGGTCTTATGGTAGGCTTCTTGCCAAGCGCATCTTGAATGAGGCGCAGGACGGTTTCAGCCGCTTGAATTTCCTTTCGTGTATCTTCGACCCATCGTTTGGCCCCGCCCAAATCGTTCAAGATGCCCTCTTCCATTTCCTTCTTGATCTTGTCCCAGGACGGGTCAGCCAGGTTCTCTTGAAGGTTGTCCCGAAGCCAGTTTAGCCAAGTCAACTGGATCGGCAGGGCCTCCGCCGGGGCCATCGGTTCCTGGGTATCCGGCAACTGTTCGGGCCAATTCGGGTCGGGCCTCGTCCCGATTTGCTGACGAAGAAGGTTCCCTCGCCGGGATACAGTCACGGGCTGACCGTTGGGCTTTCGGGTACTCCATAGGTAGAAGGCCAGTTTCTTCATGTCAACTAGCCTCGTGTAGCTCGGATCGGACCTTCAACGACATCTGATAACCCAGGGCCAGGCCCAATTCAAAGTCCCGGCGGAAGGGATCGTCTTCGGGCAAACGGTCCCGGAGATAAGCCAGGGCCTCTTCCCCTTCCAGCCGGACTTCAACGGGGTCAGCTTCCCAGGCGGCATCAAGGCTGCGCATCTTCGGCCTCGGCCTTGTAACCCCGGAGGCGATCAAGCAGGATGTCCAACGGCTCGTTATAATATCCGTCGGCATCTTGAAGAATGCAGAGTTGCGCAATCAGCATGTCCAATTCCATATGCGACAGGCCGATAATAACATCATCGTTCATCGTCATGGTTCCTCTAGGGCTGCCCATATTATCCCCGGCCTTGGGATTCGATGCAATAAGTTATTAACTTGGAAAATTGGAAATGTAATGTCAAGAGTCTGCATGACAGCGCAGTCCTCGGCCCCCCTTCGTCGGAACTGAACCCAGGGGGAGGGTCATCAAGGCCCCGGCCTCGGCCTTCGTCGTGCGGACCACGGCGACAGCGAGCCACACGCCCATCACTTCATCGCGCATCTGGCCGGCGACGAAGGCAACTCGTCATTTTTCAGGTTGGGCGGCGGCCTGCATGTCGCCATTTCAAAAACAATTTCCCGATAATACTCGAAACGCAATTTCAAAAACGCATTCTGGATAAAGTCCCTGGCGGCCGGCACATGCTACCCTCCCTCCTCAACCTGCCCCTGAATCGCCTTCGATGGCCCTAAGATCGTTTCGGCCCAGGACGAACCAAATGGCCTTGCAAAGCGATCTGAAGGCATCAGGCGAGTCGCCAATTTGCTATCAATTCTTGCATCCAGGCACACTATAATAATGGAAAGGGTTTTTCGCAAAGGAAGAAACCCGGCACCCCAAAGGAAGGAGGAATGCCGGGTTCAAAGTAGACATGAGTATTATAGTAGACCAGCCGACAGATTTCTCAACAAAAACACCAAAACCGCTACCCGGTGAAACTCGCCAGGAATATCACCGCCGCTGCCTGGCGTTCCGCCACGCCCATCGCCAACCGACTAAAGCCACGCGCCGCAAGCCCAAACGCAGAAGCCCGACGACCGAGGCGATGCGCTGGCTCAGAGACAAGGTGTTCTGCCACGTCTACGGCGAAAAAGTCGGCGACGACGTGTACCCCAGCATGACCAAGGAAGCGTTCATTGGCTTTTACAACGAACGAGGACATGGCAAGAAGCTGGCGAACTACAAGCTGCAAGACCACTTCGACCGCCTCAAGACCTATTACTACTGGTCCAGCCCGAACAAGACGGCAGAATATGCGCTGGCCATGATCGACATTGACGTGCTGAAGAGCAAGATGCTCGGCAGCCCCGAAGGTGCGAGAAAGTTCGCCGCCTTCCTGCGCACACGGTTCCCCAACCTCTACGTCGAGTCGTCCACGGGCGGCAAGGGGCAACACGCCTACCTGCTCGTTCGCAAGCTCGGTCGCAGCGCCGAGGAGGTCAAGGCGGCGCTGAAACACCTGGAGAAATGGTTGCGGCAGCAGGCCAAAGGCCATGACATCGAGATCGTGGAAGTGAAAGGGACGCCGCCGGTGGTGAAGTACCGGGACGGCGGCACCATCGAAACCATCACCTACGGCACCTTCGCCAAGCTGCCTCGTGAGGTCAGCCGGTTTTCGGAATGGGCGGAAACCACCACCATAACGGTTGAGGAAGTCTTCGCATTGCCAAACCAAGGAGTGAAATATGAACACGAAACAAGCCAAACGTCACAAGAAACTGAAGGAACGCCAACTACGCCACGAGTCAATGCAACAGCGATCAGTAGCGAAATCAACAGACGATTTGTTGAAGAGCTTAGAACCGGGAGATTTGCCATATGTGACAGCAACACTTGCGACGGAAAAACTGTCTCCGCAAGGCAAGAAGGTTTATCAGGAGTTGAAACAACGCATAATGAACGGAATTCCCGATCCAGACAACCCAGGTCTGATGCTCATATAGGCAGCGTCAGCGGCAAGAACATCAGCCAGGAAGAACTCGACCTGATGCCGACCTGGGAACGGCTCTTCAAGCGCGCCAGGAAGAATCTGCCACTGCATGGCGACCGATGGGAAGTCACGGACACGGATTTCGCCCAGGCGGTGGTCTTGCTGCGCTTCTTCACCGAAAACCGCAACCCGGATGGGTCATTGCCGCAGCGCAGGGTGCAGGAGTTGTGGACGGCGCTGTATGACGCTGGCGACTTTAGCCGGCCCTGGAATCACCACAGATGGAAGGCGATCCGGGATTGGATGTCGCAAATGGGCTGGCTGGACTGGCAGGATCACCGCTACCAGATCGGTGCCCGGCGGGGCGAGGGGCGTGCGTGCCGGTGGCGGCTGCACGAGGATTTTGTGCAGCAACTCGATTGGCTGGCACTGCATCATGAAGAAGGCGGGGCATCCTTTGTGGACACTGGTGTAATCCAGAAGGGCCAAGGACAGGCTCTTGCGCCCGTCCGCTGCTGGTTCAAGCAGGCGGAAGAGGCATTATTCTGGCTGGAGGCCGAAAAAGCGTGCGAAAACCTGTGTGCGGCGTGAAACGGCGGTCGGAAAGCAGGGGGATGGTGCGCTCATCACCGAAAAGTTGAAAACGCTCGTGCGAAATATAATTGACCAGCGCTGATAATATGTGGCTTGGGCGTCTCAACCCTCATGCCCGGCTGCACTTGCGACTTCGCTTTATGGTGCGCCAAGCGGAACAATATAAATCTGCCAGAAAGTCTCCAATCCCTCTTCTTTCGAGTTTTTCACGGCGTTACAATCGGGACGTTGAGTGCCAACAACATCGACTGGACACGCAGGATCGGCTGGCTCTCGTTGTCCTGCGGGTTTTTCTTCTTGTAATGGAGGATACGCAACATGGCCAAGGAACTGAATGCTCGACAGATCGACCGCCAAGACGAAGTGGACAACGCCATCCATACGCTGCTCGAAGAACTGGCGGGCAAGGAACTGGCACACGACATTTCCCTGATCGGCGAAGTGCGAGATGTGATTGCCGCCGAGTTTGACCAACGTGGCATCATGGCGGAAATGGAGTTCTACCCGCTCATCGAGACGAAAGTGTACCGATATAAGAAATGGTGCATTGAGGAATATGAAGAAGGAAAGTGCGTTGTGCCAACAAGCGAAGTTAGCAACGCCATCGTATTTAGCGGCACTCTGGCCGAATGTAAAGCGTGGATAGATGTTAAAGAAAAGGCGGATAAACAAGAGTATCTGAATGTCTTCCGGCAGGAATTGGAGGAGGAGAGCGATGCGTAAGCTAAATGAGTCGAAGCTCGTTGCAAGCGGTTACTGGCTGGTGGAGCATTACGACCGGAGCGGCAAGCCGATAGCTGCGTTTTGGTTCGAGTCGGACGAAATGGCAATGGACGCCAGCGAAAGTGGTGATCCACGGCGCGCCCTGGAGCCGGTGATGGAAGAGCGTGGACCACTGGAGATTGGCTACCTTGAGGATTATCTCGAACAGCGTGGGCCGCTGCCAAAGGGGAACGAACAATGAACCCTGAACGGTGGGCGGACGTTTTCATCCTGCTCTCTCGGTTGTAGGCGACCCGCACGAGTCGGCCTTCTTCGATGGAAGCCCGCCCCATCAATACCCGTACTTCTTGAGGCGGCGCTTGGCCAGGCGGACGTACTCGGCTGAGATGTCAAAGCCCAGGAACTTGCGCTGGTTCAGAGCCGCCATCTTCAAGCTCGTTCCGCTGCCTGCGAAAATGTCCAGAACCAGATCGTTCACCTTCGACCAGGCGAGGATGTGGTCCTGGGCCATCGCTTCGGGCATGACGGACGGGTGCCCGGAGTTCGGGTCGAGTACATCGTCGCAGGTAGTCTTGTTCTTGCCGGTGTCGCAAATCCAGATATTGCCACGAACCCCGAAGGGAGCCGTGGTGATGAAGAACCGCCCGGATCGCCGCATACTTCCGTCCGGGTCACGAGTCCAAAACGGCTTCTTGCGCTGACCGGCGTTCCGGTTGGGCTTGTCACGCAGGAGCGTCGGGATGCCGGGCCTCGGCCTCTTTCCCTTGCAGAACACGAACGCAAATTCCGGCTCAAGCCCGAAACGCCGGTGGGGGCAGAACCGAGAGGCCAGGCGCGCCATGATGAGCGTTTCATAAAGGTGAAAGCCGACGTTCTGGAAGGCGAGGGCCTGGCGAAACGCTTCCCCGATGGACTTCGCCTGATCTTGTACGACCCAAACCACGATCCCGCCGGGCATGGTCACTCGGTAGAGTTCCTGCACCGTCGCCAGAAAGTCCCAGGCGTGCCCGCCGTAGGTGCGCATGGCTCCATACGGAGAGCTGGTAAGGGTCATGGGGATGATGTCGGCAGGAAGCTGGCGCAGACCGGCGACGGCATCAATGCAGTGGATCGTGTTCTCAGGCAGCACGCTCGGCCCCCTTCTTCTTGGCGGACTTCCTGGCCACGGGCTTACCGAGGTAATCCTCGATGCGCTTCGCCGTTGCACGCAGGGAAGCCGCAATGTTCTTCCAGGTCATTCGCTGCTCGTCGGGAATGACCAGGCGGCCCAGGTCGTTGAGGGTCCAGTTCTCAAGCTGCTCGGCGACAGGATGGATTTTGTTGCGCAGCCGCTCCTCGGCATCGGCTGGTTCCGCAGGTTCCGACTGCGGTGGTGGAGGAGGCACTGCGGGCTGGCCTCCTGATGGCGGCGGGGCCGGTGACGCCTGCCTTCCAGATGGCTTCTTGGTCGGTGTCGAAGTGGTCGGCGCTGGCTTGGGCTTGACCACGCCGAACCGCTCCTTGGCCTCGGTGATACCCAGCCCCACCAAAGCGTCCGGTGACTTGGCGTTTTCGTAAAGGGCGATGGCCTCCAGCACGGTGCTGCGGGCAAGCTTGTTGGCCTTCTGCCAGGCCACCCAGCGATCTT
This sequence comes from uncultured Planctomycetaceae bacterium, assembly GCA_963771935.1. Lineage (GTDB taxonomy): Bacteria > Planctomycetota > Planctomycetia > Gemmatales > Gemmataceae > UBA4732. Next base: position 2,609,026 of record CAVYVK010000011.1, read on the forward strand.
CCTTCTTGAGCTTGTCCCGGATCAGCCAAAGAGCGGCCCCGGCCCAAAACAAATCGACTGCCGACTTGTGGGCCAGGAGAATGGCTTCCTTCCCAGCCTGGACGGACGCCGCCATCTTGCCTTTGGCGTAGATCGCCAGTTGCTCCACCGTCCATGACGGGTCGGGCTTTTTGTCCGGGTCGGCCCGCACGACCTGATCGCCTTCGACGGTCAGGCCCATGTTGGCCAGGTCCGCCTCGGTCATACGAATCGGAAGAGACATACTTCCTCCTGGTGTTCAGAGTTCTGAGCTGCTTGCCCGTGACGCTATTCGTTGGTACTGTTCAAAACGCCGATCCGTAAACCAGAAAATGAAAAAAGCCCGGAGGCCATTCGCCACCGGGCTGGAGGGCTAAAGAGAAGGCCGAGAAGCCCCAAGTCCGAAAGTCGGGCCTAACTGCCGCCGCCGTCCTGCTCCAGCGTCCAGCGGCCCAGCAGCGGCGCGTCGCTGAACTCCAAGCGGTCGAACAGGAGCCGCTTGTGGTCGAAATAGGTGGAGCGGGCCTTGCCTGTCCGGGTCATCCACGCCCTGCACTTGTCCTCCACCGGCTTGCCCTTGAAGTAGGGGTCGGCCTCGATCACGAGCAGGTCGAGGTCCGGCCCCTTGACGTACTGCTTCAGGATGTACTCGCGCCAGTCCTCGCCCGCCTCCTTCGCTTCCAGGGCGTGGACGTAGAGCCGCACCGACAGCCCCTTGCCCGCCCTCCCTTCCTCGTGCCTGATCCAGAAGAGATGGTCGCCGATGAAGTCGTAAATCTCGGTGTCGTGGAACCAGTCCTCGTTCGCCATCCGCTGGTGGACGGCGGCGGGCGGCGGGTCGAACAGGAACAGGCGGCTGCGGTCCTCCAGCGCCTCGATATGGTCGTTCTGCACGTTCCAGGCGTTGTCTATAATGCAGACCTTGCTGCTGGTCGTGAACACCTTCTTGAGTCCGGCCTTGACGGCGGCGTCTGAAGTCCAGTGAACGCTGGTCGGCTTCCTGGGGTTGGTGATGTTTTTCAGGAGGCGCTGGCCGGTGGACTCGGCGTACAGGCCGTCGGCGTCGTCAATGACTACAAGCTCGTCGGCGTGCTGCTGAAGCTCGCAGAAGACCTCGAACGGCGTGGCGTGGCCGGAGACGACGTGGGCCTTGTCCTTGACGGTGCGCTCGATGATGCTACTCTTGAGGCGACCGGGCGGGCCGACGAAGACGAGGCAGTTGTAGCGGCCCTGGGCGAAGCTGCGGGCGAAGAACTCCAGCCGCTCGAAGGCGTCTGGCCCGGTGAGCGGCTCAAAATGGATCGGCTTCTTGGATCGTGGCATGGGATACCCCCGACTACTGGACTTCGGCGTGCGCCAGGCGACCGTCGCCCGTCTGCAAACGAAGACTCCCGACGCCAGTAATGCCCGCCAGAAGCGAGAGCGTTCAGGATTTTCCCCGTTTCTTGGTTCCTGGCTGGTGTTATTTGACTGCTGCGGAGGCCGATTTGTTTAGTTGACTTTTCAGGCGACACGGAAATGTAACCCGGTGTTACAAATGCCCTGTTCGGCGAGGCTATCGGCGGGGAGGCCGTTCCCCTGGGGGCGGCTGCGAAATTCCGGGCGGCTGCGCATTTTTGAAATGAGCCTTTGCGAAAGTCTTCAGCCTGGGCCTGGGGCGGACGGGATGGAGAGTTTCTTATTTTGCAACAAGCAAGGCGGGTGATTTTTCGCCGGTGCGCTTTTCAGAAAGCTGGCAGTCACAAAAGAAAACAAGGCCGACATGGCATGAGGGAGGGGTGGCGGTAGGGGTGTCAGCCAAAGTTTTTTCAAAATAGTTTCTCGATTCTTTATTCTGCTGATCGGCCCGCCTGGAGAATCCCCGTCATCGCCCAGCCCGATGAGATCACCGCACGTCGGGGTCATCGTCTGTCGGGCAACTCCTTCCGGTAGCGGGTCGTCCGCACTTCCTCGGCGCAAAGATACCCCTGGATGTATTCGCCGTCCGTCGATGACTCCGGCCCCTGGGCGAACCCATCGAGAAAGCCGCTCACCCACTGCGCATTAACGCCCAGGGTGGTCGCTACATCCTCCCGCCAGTCGCCAGATGCGGCAACGTCCACGAGTACCGCTTCCAGCGGGTGATATTCCTTTGCGGCACCGAAGAAGTACACGCCCTCCACGATCGCGCAGGTTGCCGGCCGGCACGGGCGACACATGCAGGCCGAGCCGCAACGCCAGCCAGCAACCGTCGGTGATCTGTGCCAACGGGTCCAGGTCCATGTTCGCCTCCGAGGAAGGAGTACAACGTCGAAAAGCTACGGCGTTGTACTCCGCTCCCCCGGCCGTCTCCGCAGGCGAGGGGAGCCGCTGATGGCGTCGATCAGTGGAGGAAATGCTTCAGCGCCTCCGGCCTTTCCAGCGCCAGCTTCTTGAGGCCAGCGCCGAGCCTGCACAACGCTTCGTGGTAGTCGCTGGAGAGATGGTCGCCGCTGTACTGGTGGCCGAATTCGTGGATCAGCAGCCGGTCCACTTCCTCGCTCGCCCCCTGCTCGAACCACTTATGGCCTAGCCGGAGCAAATTGAAATCAAGCCGCCCGGACCCGTAGCAAGCGGCGAAGGCGTTCGTGGTGTGGACCACCGAGACGGCCAGCGACACGCCCATCAATTCCTTCGCCAAGAAGCGGGCGTAGGCGGCGATGTTCTGGATGCCCTCAGTCCACTTCTCTTCAGGGATGAGCGTGACGCCATCTGCGTGCGGGTCGGCGCTGTACGGCTTGGCCGTGGGGCAAATCTGGCCCGCCGGCAGGGCCGCACCGGCACGCTTCATGTTGGCCCACTCCCCTTTCGACAGACCGCCGATGATGACGCCGCCCTCGGACTGGAAGCGCTTCATCGCCTCAATGTCGCTCGGATCGGGGGCGGCGACCTTTTCCCCGAAGCGCAGGCGTATGAGATGCTTGATGGCCTCGCCGGAGCAGCGCTCGTCGGCACCGGCCAGCTTGCACCAGGGAGCCGTGGCCTCTTCCTCGGTGGTCAACAGGTCAAAGGCCGCATTCAGCACAGCCACACGAACCGATTGAAGGAACGCCGGACGAACATTATCCCTATCTCTGTTCAACGGCACTTTCTGGCCGATGTTCACATGCCACCTGTCGCCGGTTTCCACCACGGGCAGCCCCATTTCGTACAGGCTCGGCGTCTCGCCCGGCAACGCCTCGTAGATGGCCACCTGGGTCTTGCGCTGCCCGGGCCTCATCACGCCCTGGTCGTCGGCTGCCAGCGTCTCCAGGCTCGTTTCAAAGGTGCGGAGCGGCTTGCGGGGCAGGAGGCGGTCGCCGTTGAAGGTCACGACGATGTTCTCCGGGAGCAGCAAGGAGCGCAGGTAGTCGCAGACCTCCGGGTACTCCTCCCTGGTCAGCTTGATGCGGCCCTGGAAGACGGACCCCCGCTCCCGCTTCTGCCGGGGCTTCTCGATGCGACCCTCGGCGGGGTCGAAGACCACCGTGCCCTGTGTGGTGCTGATGCTGGCGCTTTCACAAACGGCCAGCACCAGCTGTAGGGTAGGCGGCCAGCGAGTTACCCTTGCGGGCACTTTTCCAACCGCCCCCCTCCGAACCGGACTTGCACCTTTCAGCGCATCCGGCTCTCCAGTGAGTCGTCTCTTGGCGATGGTCCATCGTATCGTCCGTAGGTGATGTCATCGTGACATCTCGTACAGACTACCAGCGTCTTTCTCTTCCGAGCCGACATGATCTTCTCCCAGGTAGCCTTTGGTCGTCGCCCCGGTCGGTCGATGTCTGCGAGCTTGCGGATGTGATGGACTTCCAGAGGAATCCCGTCCGCCCCGCACAGTTCGCATTTCCCGACCAGCAGGCGTTGCACGACTTCCGACTTTTTCCTGACGGGAGCGTACCATGCCCTCTCGAAGTCGAAGTCCGCCGTTCCCTTCCCATCTGGCACCCTCGTGAATGGGATACCGCCGAAGACCGCTACCAGGGGGTCTTTTCCGGGCCGTTCCACGACGACACGGAGTACCTTCTGCGGGCCGTCCCCGAAATCGGGGAGGACCACCTGATACTTCTTGCGGATTTCCGACACCCTGCACCTGAATTTGGACGCCAGGGTCTTCATCAGGGAGGTTCGGAGAATCCACTTGATGCGGCTCATACGGCGGCTGACGTTGACCGCCATGCAGTAGTAGTTGTAGACCCCCCGCAGGACCGACTGATACCGCTGGATGATCGTGAAATCCGTATCGGCCAGCAGGTCGGGCCTGTGGATGGGCTTGCCACCCTTGCAGAAGCGATCCCGACACTTGGCGACCACCGACTGAGGCATCAGAAGAGTGAGTAACCCGTTGGTGGCCCGCCTTCCATCCCTGGCGATGAGGTTTCCGTCCCTCGTCGCCTTGATCTCGTAGCCAAGGAATCTCGCCTTCTCATCCGTCGCATGGGTGATGAGCGTCTTTTCCGGTGACAGGGTAAGCTTGAGCCTCTGGCTCAGGAACTCGCCCAACTGCTCTCGAATCCTTTCGGCTTCCTCCTTTGGCCCCACGAAACCGAGGATGAAATCGTCGGCGTACCTGACGTAGCGTAGCCGCCGGTAGTTCGGGTCTACAGGCTCGTAGGATGCCAGTGTCCGGCGTTTCTTTACAAGTCGTCTGACTTCTTCGAGGTTTCCTTGACCTCGTGCCTTCATGATCTGGCGACCCAATCGCCTGTATTCCCTTCCCAACTGGCGTCCCCACCCCTTCGTGTACGCCGGGATCAGCGTGTTCTCGACCCACTTGTCGAGGTCGTTCAGGTAGATGTTGGCCAGAAGTGGGCTGATGATCCCGCCTTGCGGCGTGCCGCTTGGCGTCTCATGATACTTCCAGTCCCTCATGTACCCCGCCTTGAGCAAGCCTTCGATCAGCCGCACGAGCCGCCCATCGTGGATGTCTCGTTGGATGATCTCCAGCAGGACCGTGTGGTCGATGTTGTCGAAACATCCTTTGATGTCTCCTTCGATGAACCAGGCCGTACCCTTCCACTTCCTCCGAATTTCCCGGAGAGCCGAGTGGCATCCCCGGTTCGGTCGGAAGCCGTGGGAGTGCTGACTGAACCTCTGTTCGTAGTATGATTCCAGGAGCGTTCGCAGGACTTCCTGAAGCAGTTTATCGCTCCAGGTCGGGATGCCCAACGGTCGCACCTTGCCGTTCGCCTTCGGAATTTCCGTGCGACGAACCGGCGTCCACCTGTACCGTTCGAGCTTCAACAGCCCGACGATGTTGTGGATGCGTTGCAGACTCATACCGTCCACTGTCTCCGCAGTGGCCCCCTTCGTCATCGCCCCGTCGTTACGGTAGATTTTGCCGTAAGCCTGGAGGTAGAGTTCGGGGTCGAACAGGTGTCGATAGACACGCTCCAGAGGGAGTCCTTTGGACCCTCGTTTCCGATAGATGTTCAGGAGTGCTTTGGCGTTCTGCATTACGCATACCTCTGCATCTGGACATCTGACTCACCTGACTCCCTTCGCCATGTGCCAGGCTTTCCCTGGCTCGGACTACTACGGAGTCTCCGTTGCCTTGAGGGTCGCCCCTTGTAGGCAATCTCGCATTTCAGCGTGGTTGACGTTCAGGACGGTGTTTAGGTGCCTTGTCCGTGTCCTTCGGGTCGTTATAGACGACCTGTTCTCCTGGAGTGCAGGCCCGGCGTGCGAAAAGAACGCTGGGTTCAGGAGAAGTTGGATTTCGTCCGCCGTTTCCAACCAGACCTCGTTTACTGCATGGACACTGAGGTTCAAGCAATCCGGCCTTCACCGTGCCGTCCGGGCCTCGACGGGCGTGCAGCTTGGCGGCTTCACTGCATCCCGCTTTCTCCGACATGCTACTTTCCCCTCCGGCTTTCGCCTTCAGGTAGGTCGGATGGCCCAGGAGCATCGCACTCGGCTCCTCTCGTGTTGCACGAGGATCAGATCACGCTGCGAAGCGACGCACTCTCTCCGAAGTTGTACTGGCCCCGCTGCTCCGGGTTCGTGCGCTTGTAGCTCTCGGCGAAGAGCGTGTAGGCGTGGCTCAAATCCCTGAACCCCTCCGGGCTGTCGTCCTCGACAGTCAAATCGGCCAGCGGACGGCCAGGCACCAGCGCCAGGGCGACGGCGATCTGCGTGACGCCCGCTTCATCCAAGGCGTTCTGGACCAGTTCACCGATCAGTCGGCCCTTGCCATGCTCCTCGGCCTGTTTGCCCAGGCCCGCCTTGCTCACGTCAAACCACTGCGTCATGGTTACTCCTCATCAAAGTTGCCTTCCCTCCAGCACCGCCGGACTGCTCGCACCGGGTCGAGCGCAGGTCCGGGATGAACAACGACTTGATCTTGCCGTCCCTGGTGATGATGCGGACGCCGAGGCCGTCCTTCAGCTTCCAGACCTCGGCGTTGGTGCCCACGTCCCATCCCATGCCGTTCGGCCACGGCCTTGCCCACATGCGGCGGCCCTCACCATTCCACGTCCTTCACGGTCGCCTGGTCCTTCGCTTCCAGGTCGCCGTGGAGGGCGACCTGCGAAAATGATAGGAAGCCCGGCGAGCTATATCCGCAAGTCCTTGGCTGCACTCAATGGTCCCACAGGTCGATCTTGCTCCTGCGGTTGCCGTGCAGGCCGCTGTTGGGGCCGATCCTGCCGTCGCTGTGCAGCACGAACAGGTCGGGCCGCTGGTCCATCCATTCGCTAAAGGTGTGGGCCTCGCCGGACGGTTCGGCGTCGTGGTCGTAGGTCTGCTCGCCGTCGTCCAGGTGGCGGAACAAGCCGTCTTCGGCGTCCGGCTCGATGAAGTGGTCGCAGAGACGCACTGCTCGTAGGTCGAAAACTCGCCGTAGCCGCATTCTTCGTAGTCCAGGCGGCTAGCCAGGTTCCCACTGCAACTCGACCTGAAACGGGTCGAGGCAGTCTTCTTCCTCGTCCTCCCCTTGGTCCATCATCGCATACACCTACCTTTCTGCTTGGTCCTCTCCCTGCCCCTCCACTCGGAAAGACATGCCACTTTCAGCATCGGTCGCCGCCGGCTCAGTCCAGCCTGTCGATGAACATGAAATGGGAGCAGGGCGGCGCACGCAGCAACCCCTCCTTCACTTCAACGTCA
>CAVYVK010000012.1:0-45893 GCA_963771935.1 uncultured Planctomycetaceae bacterium
AGTGGACAGAGCCGGGATCGAACCGGCGACCTAAGGATTTTCAGGCAGTTAGTCCGCTGCAAAGCGGTTCGGATCGCACGACGCAAGTTATATTTATCGTTGCTTTTACGTCACCCATATTCAGGCCGCTTTTTGATAGGATTCGGCTGTTCCTAGATGTTTTTGGCTGTGTTTCCTATCACGAATCCTATCAGCCGCAGCCCTGGCCTTTGCCGTGAAAAGCCCTGGACGCAGTGAGGCACCGGGTGGTCACATCCGCAAGGGCCTTTTAATACCCCTTTAGCCCGGCCGTGCGCCTGAACCCATTCTCGGGGTCGAGGTCGGTTCCACCCCCCGAATTATACAAGTGCAAGCTAAGACTTACGGATTCCACTCTTTACACAGTTTACGCGGATCAACGGAAAATCAATGATTTGCCCACATTTTTCACGCTTTTCCCTGCCCAAGCCGGCCCCGCTTACTGGTCATTTCGTTGCTCGGTTCCGGCATAACCTGGCCATCGCCCCGAATTCACGGCCGCGGATCCCAAGGTGAGGTCATGGACGCCGCAGCGTGGGCAGGACGGGATTCAAAAAGGCGGCCATCCGCATAAATCGAGCACGATGCTTGCCCTCCGTCTCGCTCGGTCACCCCGGTGATGTAGATCGCGATCAAGGCATCGACATCCCAGGAGGCCGGCACCGTCTCGACCACCTTGGTGTATAGTGCCGGCGGACTGGAAGCCTTACAACCTCTTTGAGCTTCGACGTGCCCGCCCTCACCCTGGATTTCTCGCCCGCTGGGAGTTGCCGTACCGCTGGTCCTGGCAGCCTCAATCCGCGCCTAGTTCTTCGCCCGTCGTCGCTACGCTCTGGACAAGCGGATCGCCAGCCACCCAGAGACGACCCGGTTCATCCTGTAGCTGGATAATGCCCGCTACTACCACACGGAGTTGGTGAAGAAGTGGTTGGCCGGTCATCCGTAGTTCCACCCGGAGCCGTTGCCGGCCTACGCGCCGAACCTGAACCTGATCGAGCGGCTGTGGAAATTCCTGCGGAAGAAAGCGTGCATCCGCTGGCGCCAGACGTTCAAAGCGATGCAGTAAGCGGTGTGAACATGGCCGAAACAGAGAGCCGCATCATGAACGGTCAATGCCTGTACAGACGGATGGGTCGTCAGCGCGTCATTGCTAGCGAAGTGGCCGCCTAGGAGGACAAGCGGAACGCCTAGCAGGCACGCTTTACCCTGGCCGCTGCTCGCCGGAAACTGCCGAAACGCTACCCATCAATCGAAGATTGACGGGACTCTAGTGGGTCACTTGCTCTGGACATGGCCATAAGCCCGTTGGCCCTTTCGCCCCAGCGGCCGCCGCGTCTGCGCGCCCGATCCGCCGAGGCGGTGCCGACGCTCGCGCTGACGCTTCCGCCGCGCCGCCCGCTGGCCGCCCCACTCGAACGGCGTCGGTTCGGCGTTCCAGTGCCGCGCCACCGCCTCGAACCAGGCAATGATCTCTTCCGGCGTCGCCGGGTGCTGGCCGTCCAACGCCCGCCGTTTCAGCACCCGCTGGATGCTCTCCGCCATGTTCAGCCACGACCCGCCCACCGGCGTGTACACCGGCATGACCCCATGGGCGAACAGCCACAGGACGAACTCCGGCGTCTTGTGACCGGCCAGGTTGTCCAGTACCAACAGCATCCGCAAAGGCGGCAACTCCGTCGGCAGCGTCGGCTTGACCGCCAGTCCGGCCTGCCAGCGCTCCCACGCCGCCCGCGACGCCGTCGCTGTGGGAGGCGGGTCGGGCAACCCAGCCAGGATCTCCGACAACTCTCGCTTCAGCCAGGGGTGCAACACCGCATTGGGACAGGTCGCCACCCCCTCGATGCGCACCCGGCCGTCGGCGGGGTGGAACAGCGTCAGCACCTTGGCCGTCCCGTTGCGAATATACTCGTGGGGCTGGCGGGCGGGGTCGCCCTCCGGTCGCCAGTTCGGCCCGGGGTGAGGCACGGTCTGGAACGGCCCCGCCTGGTCGCAGCACCAGACCGCCAGGCCCAGCGACTTGCCTAGCCGGTAGGCGCCCTCGATCAACTTTTTTTCGGCTCGGCGTCCGGGTCGGTGACCGTCACCGTACCCGCCTTGCGGCGACGCAGCGCCGATCCGGTCGGGCACCAAGTGCGGGTCCGCTGATGGCTGTATCCGGCGTCATGGAGTACCCGCCACAGGGTGAAGGTCGAGACCCGCGGCAGGCCGTCCGGGGCCGAACGCAACGCGCGCCGCAGCGTGGAGAGGGACCAGGTCGCCGTCCCGTCCCGCTCCGGGGTCGGCGTCCGCGCGACCTCCCGCAGGATGCGGTCGCGATCCGCCGCGTCGTAGGCCGTCGCCCGGCCGCCGCCGTGCCGGGGTTCGAGAGCAGCCAGGCCCTCCCGGTTGAAGCGGGTGACCAGGTGGGAGACGGCGTCGCCGCTCTTGCGGCCCACCGCCCGGGCGGCGTCCTGATAAGCGACCCCGTCGCTGACCAGCAGCAAGGCGGCGGCGCGGGCGACCGGGGCGGCCGGGGCCGCCGAGGACCGGCGCAGTCGGTTAAGTTCGTGGCGTTCGGCGTCGGTGAGGGGTCGAAGCGAATCCTTCCGGCGGCGGGTCATAACGGCTCCTGGGTGCGATGGTTCCACCCAGCATATGCCAGTAGACGCTTATGGCCAGCTGCAAGGCAAGTGACCCACTAGTTCGTGTCAAGGTCAGATGTTCCGGACACGGATTCTCCTGATTTCTCCTCAGCTTTCTCGGGCTGGTATTTTTCGAGCAGCCGGTACAGGGCGCGGCGGCTGATGCCGAGGGCGCGGGCGGCGTGGGCCTTGTTGCCCTTCTCCTCGCGCAGCACCGTCAGCACATGCCGCCGCTGGGCGTCGTGCAGATTATGCCCGGACTCATCCTCCACGGCGACCGCCGGTGCCGCCAGAAACAGGGCGTCCGGTAGGTCGTCCACCGTGATCGTCGCGTCCTCCGCCAGGATCTGCGCCCGCTCCAGCACGTTGGCAAGCTCGCGCACGTTGCCCGGCCAGTCGTAACGCGTCAGCGCTTTCAGCGCCTCCGGTTCCACCCGGCAGCGCGCCGGCCCCACCTGCCGGGTGTCCAGAAAGTATTCGATGAGTTCGGGGATGTCCGACCGCCGCTCGCGCAGCGGCGGCAAACGCAGCGTAATGACGTTGAGCCGGTAGTACAGATCCTCGCGGAAGCGGTTCGCCTTGATCTCGTCCTCCAGGCAGCGGTTCGTGGCGGCCACTACCCGCACGTCGGCCCGCTGCTCCGTCGTGCCGCCGACGCGCCGGAAGTGGCCATCCTCCAGCACGCGCAGCAGCTTGGCCTGTAGTCCGACAGCCATCTCGCCGATCTCGTCGATGAACAGCGTGCCGCCCTCAGCCACCTCCACCAGCCCCGGCTTGGCCTGCACGGCCCCGGTGAAGGCGCCCTTCTCGTGGCCGAACAGCTCGCTCTCCAGCAGGCTCTCCTGCAAGGCCGCGCAGTTGATCGTCACTAGCGGGCTATCGCGCCGCGGGCTTCTGGCGTGGAGCGCCGGGCCACCACTTCCTTGCCCGTCCCGCTCGGGCCGCGCACCAGGATCGTGGCGTCGGACGGAGCCACCTTCTCGATCAGGGCCGCGATTTTCTTGACGGCCGGGCTGGACCCGACCAGGCGATGGCGCGGCTCCTCGTGGTGCAGGTGTTGCACCAGCCGCCGCTCGCGGCGCGCCAATTGTACCTTTTCATAGGCCTTTTGGATGTGAACTTCCAACTCCGGCAGATGGAACGGCTTGAGGAGATAGTCGTAGGCGCCCTTCTTCATGGCGGCCACGGCCGTCTCGACGCTGCTGTGGGCCGTCAGTAGCAGCGCCTCCAGGTCGGGCTGGCGCTCCTTGAGCTTCTCCAGCAACTCCACGCCGTTGATGCCGGGCAGGTGCAGGTCGAGGACGGCCACGTCGAAGCGCGCCTTGGCGGCGATCTCCAGGGCCTGCTCGCCGCTGCCGGCGTTCGAGACAACCAGGCCCTTGCGCTCGAAGCGGCCGACCAGCGTGCGGCGCATCTGCTCGTCGTCGTCCACGATTAGCAGGCGGAGCGGCGTCCGTGGGGTGTTCGACATCGGTTGGACCGGCGGCACTCGGTTGGGGGCGACAGGTTTGGGGTCAACCGCCGCCGGGGGCGTAGTGATCGTCGCCGCCCAGCGCGGCTCCCGCAATGTGCTCATGACTGCCTCCGTCGTTTGCGCCGGGCGGTCTCCGCGGCACGGTGAAATAGAAGCGGCTTCCTTCGCCTGACGCGCTTTCGACCCAGACGCGGCCGCCGCCTTGCTCGACCACGGTACGTACGAAGTACAGCCCCAGGCCGGTGCCGGGGCGCCGGCCCGCCTCCGCCGGCCCGCGCACGAACGGCTCGAAGATCCGCTCGCGGATGGCCTCGGGGACGCCCGGCCCGTTGTCGGCCACGCAGAAGACGTAGAAATCGCCGTCCTCGCGCCAGGTCACTTCGACGCGCCCCGGTTCCTTGTCCAGGTAATTGACGGCGTTGCCGATCAGGTTGGCCAGGGCTTCGCGCAGCTGCACGGCGTCGGCCCAGACCCGCGGCGCCTTGACCGGCAGCACCAGCTTCACGTCGCGGCCCTCGGCGTACAGCCCGAAGCGGGCGTCGAGCGCCTCGAAGATCGCGGCCGTGTCCACCAGGACCGCCCCCTGCCCGGTCGGCGAGGCCGCCAGCATCTCACCCAGCAACTCCGACAGCTTCCAGCAGCGCCGCGTCAGATTCGTGAGTTGCTCGGCGTCGGCCGCATCCATGTTTGGGCGCGCCGAGTCCTGAAGATCTTCCAGGCCGGTGATGACGGCCGCCAGGCCGCCGCGGATCTCGTGGCTGGCCATCTTGTGCAGTTGTTCCTCGCGCCGTTGCGCCTGCCAGTACAAACCGAGGGCCTGCTGCAATTCCTCGTTGCGCTGCCGCAGCTGGGCCGTCGCCTCCTGGAAGTAGGTGTCCAGGGCCAGGCCCACGTCGAGGAAAATCACTTTCACCAGCGACAGCAGCAGCGGCAGCACCTTCTCCAAATCGTCGCCAAAGGCCCGTACAAACATCGGAAACGTCAGCTGGATGTATTGGTTGTACGCGCCCAGATACCAGACCGGAGACAGGCCGATGCGCTGGTGGGTGACGCCGACGCGCAGCCGGCCCTCGAAGTAGGGCACGTCGAACACGCCGTCCAGCAGCTGCGCGAAGTACTCCGCCTGCAACCCCTTGAGCCTGCGCAGCTGCTCGGGGTCGCGGAGGTAGGCGCGCGTGTGCGGGTCGGCGAGCAGGTGTTCGTAGAACCGCTCGGCGAAGCCGCGAGCGTGCTCGGCGAAGGCGTCGCGCAGCTTGCGGACGTTCTCGGCGTCGGCCTCGGTGATTCCCAGGAACGCCTTGCGGCGGCGGCGTTCCGCCTCGTCCATCCCGTAGCGCGTCAGAAACGGCATGTGCGACCTCGGCGCGAAGTCCCAACCGGCCGGCGTCGAGCGCCGGTCGCCTGTCGTCGTGGCATAGTCGTGGACTTCCATTGTGTCGCCGCCGGGCCTTTCATGCAAGGGGGTGAGGGCCGCCGCGAAGGTCACCCGACCTCAATGGCGTTGAGGCAAACGAGCAGGCCCGCGGCCTCCGCGGCCGCGTGCTGGGCGAGTTGCTTAGCGTAGTAGGTGGCGGCCTGGCCGTGCAGGACCAGACCCCCGCCCGCCAACTCGACCCGAAGATGGTGGATGCGCCTGCCCCAGCGCTGGATCAGAATGGCCGCCGCCCGCGGCGCCCAGTCGTCCGCCGCGGAATCGATTCGGAGGAGATTCATGGAGAGGCCTCGGCAGGGATTTCCGCTGCGTCGGTGCAGCCGGACGGAAAAGACGCCCTCGTCAGTCCGCTTCCTGGCAATCCACTGCGGCCGGCGCGGCCCATTCCGCGCGGGACGGACGGGTTCCGACCAATTCCTGACGCAGGACCAATACATCCTGAGGCGCCTCGACGGAGAGGCGGATGCGGCCGCCGTGCGTCTCGCGCACCGTCACGACCACGTTGTTGCCGATCACGATGCTTTCACCGATCTTCCGGCTGAGTACCAGCATGGTTCGCCCTCCCTGGTGGGATTCCTGTCGGCCCGTCCATGGACTCTGATGTCCATCTCTCAGTGCCGAGCCCGTTCCTTCCCGCCGCCCTGGAAGCAAAGCCGATGCCGAAGAATCGCCGTGGGCGGCGAAGGAGCAGTACACCCTGGAAAACCAGTGAATTTCCGCAGGGCGAATGCCGACGGGGGCCGGCGGCGCGGGTGCGGAGCGCGGCGACCGTGCGGATCCGCACACGTCTGGCCCGTTAGAGCACAGAACAACCGCCACGGGCGGGCATGGCGGCGACCACCGCCCGCACCAGCGGCTGCCAGGTCGTTGGGGTGCCGCGCCACACCGTCCGTCCGGTTAAGAACTCATAAGTCCGCGCCTGCTTGGCGTGTTCGAGGGCGTTGCGCCAGGCGCCGGCCGTCGCGTCCTGAACCGCCAGGGTGGCCTCTTCCTGCGCCCGCCGTGCGAAATGCTCCACACGCGCCAGCCACCGTGAGGCGGCCTGCCAATCGGCCTCCTCCGCTGTGCCCCGCCGTTCCGCGGCGGCCGCCTCCGCCTCCGCCGCGCTCCAGCCGTCAAGATCTAACCCCGCCTGGCCGAACCGCGTCGGCCAGTCGCAGCCGGCCCAGGTCCCGGCCGCCTCGTCGTAGGCCCGGACGACACATTGAACGGCGGGCTTCTCCCGGCCCGGCAGCGCCGCAGCCACCCGCAGGGCGTCCGCGCACCGCGTCCGCCGCGCGTCCACGGCCTCCACCGCCTGCACCACGAGGACCAACAACTGGTCCATCGGGCAGGGGCAGGCGCTGCCGTCGCGGGCGGGGCAGTGTTCGCAGACGTGCCGCTCCGTGCTGTCGGAGTACGGCCCCATCCACCGGCCGTGGGCGTCGTGGACCGCGTCGATCAAGTCGGGCAGCCTGTTCTCCACGCCGCACCACTTGCCCAGCGGCCCACACGGCGGCCCGCCCTCCGGCCGCTCCACGCAGCGCGAACAAGCCTCTTTACGGATCTCGGAAAGGTACTCTTCCATCCCGGCTTCACTTGGCATGGCTCGGCTCCTTAGCAGGTCGGCCGGTTCGCCGGCCCGTGCATGAGAGATAGGAACGTCTGGTGCGGTTAGCAACGGCCGTGCCGGGGCCGGCGCTCAGCCGATCCCGACGCCGTTGGGAGGCGTAAGCCGATGGGAGACAGGTCGTTGCCCTTCGCGGGGTGAACAAACTATTCCCCTCCCCTTTTGGGGTTGTGGGCGGAATCGGCGGCGCCGATCAGTCGGGTGCGCCGCAACCGCCCACCGACGGCCTCGCTCCGTATCGTGAGGAAGTCCTCACGATCCGGCCCGAGCGGCCCCTTTGGCCGTGGACCGCGCCCGCAGGCGGGCCAGGGCTTCCACGATGAGTTCGGCGCAGGCTTCGACGCCCAGTCGCGCCGAATTGAGGACCAGGTCATAGTTGCATGGGTCCGAGGGATCCTTGTGGAAGTTGACCACGACGAACTGCGTCCGGTCATGGTCGGTTTGTGCGATCCGCCGCGCCGCCTCCTCCCGCTTGACGCCCAGGCGCTTCTGGATCGTCGCGATCCGGTCCTCCCGAGGGCCGACGAGGCGGACGCGCAAGGTCGTCATCGCCGGCAGCGCCTGCGCCGCGCCGCGACCCAGGATGACGCATTCGCCCTGCGCCGCCAGCGAGAACAGCGTCTCGGCCAGGTGATGGACGTAAGCGCCGGAATCCACGGTGGGGGCCGACGTGACGAACCCCGCCAGCGATTCTTGCAGCCAGTTCGCCCGTTTTTCGTCGAGGCCCTCCAACATGCGTTCGCGCAAGCCCATGTCGTCGGCGATCCGGCGGAGGAGTTCCCGGTCATAGACGGGCCAGGTGAGCCGGGCGCCCACGGCGCGGGCGATCAGGTGGCCGTTGGCGCCGCAATCGCGGCTGAGGGCGATGGTGAAGTGTTGTGCCTCCGCGGGCTTCGCCGCGGGAGCCTTCTTCTCCAGGTGGAGAAAGGTCTGGGCCATGCCCTCGACCTTACTCTCGGACGGATTCAGGTCCATGATGTACACTCCTTGGAGGAAGGGCTTCCTCACGGACGTCTCGCCGGCGGATTGTAATAGCGCGTCCTCCCGCACGCCTTCAACCGTTCGATTGTCAGACCGGCGCACCCCTGGTAAGCAACCGCTATGCCGGATCGCTTCCTGAACAGTTATTCAAACCTAAGCATGTCCGCAAACGATTCAACAACCTGTCGCTTTTGCTGGGCCGGCCCGCTCTGGCGCGAATCGAGGCTTTCGCTGTCCTTGAACGCAACCGCCCGCGGATTCGTCGGCGCTACGCCGCAGCCGGTCGGGCCTGTGCGGCTTCCGCCCGCCGTGTGCGAAATCGCCCGCTTTCGCCCACGCCCGGCGCGGCTCGTCGGCGTCTCTAGAAATGAGCTGGATAAGAAGGATCCCTTCGGCGCGCGGTCTTACGAAGGCCCGTCCAGGTCTTCCCGACTGAGGATGTCCACGGCGGCGGCAAGCGCCGACTCCCGGCCGTCACTCGTGGACAGCCTGCGGATCGCCTGGAGCGTGGCCGGCCCCGGCTCGTCCCACCGGGCGGCGGCCTGGAGGTGGACGGCCCAATCCGCATCGGAGGCGTCGCCGCGGCGGCCCTCCAGCCGCCCCCGCACCACGCCCGGCTCGGCCTCGCACAGCAGAAGCAGGGCCGGGACCGCCCAGCGGCCGGCCGCGTCGAGGAACGCCTTTCGCGTCCACTCCTCCCGAAATGTGGCGTCCACGACCACCCTTCTTCCCTCGAACAGCGCCCGTTCGGCCCGCCGCAGGCACTCGGCGTAGGTCTCTTTCGTCCATTCCGGAGTGTAAACGCCCTGTGCGAAGGCGGCGGGCGTTCCTTCCGACCCGGCCGCGCCGGTCAACTCCTTGCGGACGACGTCGGTGCGGATCAGGACGCCGTCGTCGCGCTCGGCCAGGCCGCGCGCCAGCGTCGATTTGCCGGTCCCGGGCAGGCCGCCGACGAGAATCAGACAGGGCCGGCGCGGGGCCGCTTCCAGCTCGCCCAGGGCCAGCAACCAGTGACCGCGCGCCGCACCAGCGCCGCGTCTCGCTCGGCGGCGTCGATCTCTGCTTCGACTAACTCGAAGCCTTCGACCTTGGCGCGCACGACGGCCCGGTACGCGGTATAGAAGCGGAGCAGTTCCCGGCCCTCCGCGTCGCCCGCCTCCCGAAAGTAGGCCGCCGCGAACGCCCGCGCCAGGTCGCGCCATCCGTGGAACGACAGGTCCATGACCAGAAACGCCATGTCGGCCACGGGGTCGGCGTAGCGGAAGCGCTCGTTGAACTCGACGCAGTCGATGACGGCCAGGTCGTCCGGCGGTTCACGATCCGAAAAGAGGTAGACGTGGTTCAGCCGCAGGTCGCCGTGGGTGTCGCGGGGTACGCCGCGCCGCGCCCGGTCCTCGATGAGCGGCGCAGGCGCTCCAGCTCCGTTTCCGTGAGCGCCTTCAGCCGTTGGAAGACGTTGGTGTGAACCGTGGCGCCGACCTGGGCGGCGGCCTGGTCGAAGTTCTCGCGGGCGTTGCCGGCCACGACCTCAAAGCGGCCGAACGACGCGATGTGTTCGCCGTTTTCGGCGGCGGCGTGAAAGCGGGCGACCTTCCGGGCCAGCGCCTCGATGAAACCCGGTGCAACGGCGCCGCACCGGAGCCGCGCCTCCAGGGTCGCGTCGTCCGGGAGGCGCGTCATTTTCACGGCCCACTCGACCACTTCGCCGTCGCCGCCGACCTGGAGCGCCTCGCCGTGCCGGGCCACGGGGACCACGCCGAGATAGACGGCAGGCGCCAGGCGGCGGTTGAGCCGCACCTCCTCCTCGCAGAAGCGCCGCCTTCTTTCGAGGGTGGAGAAATCCAGAAAACCGAGATCGACCGGCTTCTTGATCTTGTAGGCGAACGGCCCGGCCAGGAATACGGCGGAGATGTGCGTCTGGCGGACCTCCACCGCCTCAACCGGGTGCGGGTAGGCGCCGGAAGCGGAGAGGGCCTCGATCAGGTGCGGCAGGTCCATCGGCGTTCCCTCCCCGGCGACGGTCGCGGTCAGCGGATGCGCGGCGGAGCGGCGAGTGAAGGCCCAAGGGGCTGCGCTGTTTTCCGGCTCTTCACTCGCCACTGGCCACTATAACGAACACAAAGAGTCCGTCGGCAAGAACGGCGTGGACGCGCCGGAAATCATGGAAGGGTGGCGGGCCATGAGCATCCTGGTGATTAACGCCGGTTCCAGCAGTCTCAAATTCGGGCTGTTCGGCGCCGAGGCTATGGAACCCCTGGCCTCCGGCTTGATCGACTGGACCGCCCAATCGGGTCAGGCGGAGCTGGTCGTTCGGGCGCGCGGGGCGGAAGAAAGCCGGTCCCGCGTGGACGTGTCGGACCATCGCGTCGCCGTCGCCCAGGCGTTGCGCTGTCTGGCCGAGACGCAAGACGGGACCGAAGGGCATGGTTCCACCGTCGCCGTCGTCGGGCACCGGGTCGTTCACGGCGGCGCGGTCTTCCGCGAAAGCGTCCGAATCGACCAAAACGTAAAGGCCGCCATCGGCCGCCTGGCCGAACTGGCGCCGCTGCACAACCCACCCGCCCTGGAGGCGATTGAAGCGGCGGAGGCGGCGCTGCCGGGGGCGTCCCACGTCGCGGTTTTCGACACCGCCTTCTTCGCCTCCCTCCGGCCGGACGCCTACGTTTACCCTTTGCCCTACGAATGGTACACGGATTGGGGCGTGCGTCGCTTCGGCTTCCACGGGATCAGCCACGCCTACTGTGCCGGCCGGGCCGCGGAGTTGCTGGGCGCCGCCGCCGGACTTCGCCTGGTGATTTGCCACCTAGGCAACGGCTGTTCGGCGTCGGCCGTGCGCGGCGGCGTCGCCCTCGACGCCACGATGGGGTACACGCCGATGGAGGGGCTGATGATGGGCACGCGGTCGGGGTCGGTGGACCCCGGCATTCTGCTGCACGTCCAGCGGCGGCACGGACTCGACGCGGATCGGCTCGACGACGCGCTGAACCACCATTCGGGCCTGCTGGGCGTGTCCGGCGTCTCATCGGATTATCGCCAGGTGGAGGCGGCCGCGGGGCGGGGCGATGAAAGGGCGCGGCTGGCGTTGGATATTTTTGCCAGGCGCGTCCGGTCGGCCGTGGGCGGACTGGCGGTCGGCATGGGCGGGATCGACGCCCTGGTCTTCACGGCCGGCGTCGGCGAGCATTCGGCCAGCCTACGAACCGGCGCCTGTGCGGGTCTGGAATGTCTCGGGCTTCGCCTCGACCCGGAGCGCAACGCGACCTGCAAACCCGACGGCGACGTTGGCCGTCCGGACTCGCTCGCCCGCATTCTGGTGATCCAGACCCGCGAGGAGTGGATGATCGCCCGCGAAGCGTGGCGCCTGGTTGGCGGCGGGCGGGCCGGTCCCTGACCGCCGAAACCCGAAGCGCCCGTTCAATCGCGATCCTTCTGGCCCACGGCCCAGGCCTCCCGCAGGTTGACGAGGACGCAGGCCAGGCTTGCCGACAGGGCCAGCAGTAGAAGCCCCGTCCCCGGCCGGCCGCCCCACCGCGCCAGGCCGACCAGCGAAAGCACCACTCCCACCCCGAACATCAGCACCGATAGCCGCCGGTGAAAACGGCCCACGTCCGTCTCGGCCCAGGCCGCCAGGGGACGGTAGATGTGCCGCCCCGCGTCGTGCGGCGTGCAAGACGCTTTCGAGGAACAACCGTTGCACCGCGACGCCGGCGCCCGGTAGACGGCCATGCGGTTGTCCGGCTCGATCCGATGCAGGGACAGCCGCTCCCCTTGCGGGCAGCGGTAGTGGTCCTCCTCCGCGTCGTACTCGAAGCCCCGTTCCGCGTAGCGCCGCGCCCGTGCGAAGTGCATCCTGGCCAATGCCTCACATAGCCGCGCCCCAGCCAGCACCACGGCCACATAGCCCAGGATGAGCCACGCCTCCAGGTCGCCCGGCAGGCTCACCAGCAAGGCCCACGTGTCCACCGGACCCTTCCTTTCGCCGTCATTCGGCCGCCGGCGTGGGCGCGACCTCGGTGAACAGCGGGCTTTCCACGGCCGCGCCGATGGCGGCCGCCGGGGCCGTCGGCCGCGGTCGCAGAAGCGAAACGGCCGTCAGATAGACCAGCGGCACGACGCCGGCGATGAACACCACGTCGCCCGGAAGCCGCAGCCACTCGATCAGCGCGTGGTCGTTGAAGAATGCGATGGAGCGGGCGTGCCAGTAGCCATTGGCCACCGCGTCGCCCAGCTGGAGGACGCCGATGGGGAACAGGTTGGCGAAGACCATCCACGCCAGCCCCAGGTTCAGCGCCCAGAAGGAGAACGCCACCAGCCGCTCATTCCAGTCCTCCGGCCGCAGCAGGTAGCGCAAGCAGAAGACCAGCAGGCTGATGGCCAACATGCCGTACACCCCCATCATGGCGGCGTGGGCGTGGTTGGCCGTCAACTGCGTGCCGATCTCGTAGTAGCTGACGACCGGCAGGTTGATGAGGAAACCGAACACGCCGGCGCCTAGGAAGTTCCAGAAGCCGACCGACGCCAGGTAGAGCACGGCCCAGCGGTGCGGGAACTGCGTACCGCCGCCCGACGCCTCCTGCCGCGCCCCCAGGTGGAGGAAACTCCACGCCTCCACCGTGAGGAACGTCAGCGGGATGACCTCCGCCGCCGAGAAGAAGGCGCCCAGGGCCATGTGGATTGCCGGCGTGCCGCTGAAGTAGAGGTGGTGCATGGTGCCGACCACGCCGCCGACCGAGTACAAGAGGGCGTCGAGGTAGATCACGCGCGTCGCCGTCTTCTCCGAGACGACGCCGAGCAGGACAAAGATGTAGGCGACCATGATCGTCGTAAACAGCTCCAGGAAGTCTTCGACCCAGAGGTGGACAACCCAGAAGCGCCAGAAATCGGCGATGGCGAAGTTGGTATGCGACTGGTTGACCAGGCCGACGGCGTAGAACAACGGGATCGACAGGGCGCTGTAGAAGAACAGGTACGGGAGGTTGCCGCGGCTCTCGCCGGCCAGCCGGGTGCGGAGGCCGCGATAAAGGATGAGACACCACAGGACCAGGCCGCCGACCAGCAGGATTTGCCAGAGCCGGCCGAGGTCGAGGTACTCCCATCCCTGCGCCGACCAGGGGCTTCAGGTCGGTGCGGAGCCAGCCCTTGTAGCTGGCCGCCTCGCCGGCCAGGCTGCCGACCACGACGACCACCAGCGCCCCCAGGAGGACAAAGGACAACAGCCGCTGGCCGCGCGGCTCCCGGCCGGCGATCAAAGGGGCGAGGAAAATGCCGGCGGCCAGGAAGGCGGTCGCCACGAAGAAGAGCGAAAGCTGGAGGTGCCAGGTCCGTGTCAGGTTGTAGGGTAGCCACTGCGGCAAGTCCAGGCCGAAGAACGCCCCGCTCTCCGCGTGATAGTGGGCCGTGGCCCCACCCAGCAACGTCTGCACCAGGAACAGGGCGGCGACGATGAAGAAGTACCAGGCGGTGGACCGCTGGGCCGGCGTCAGGGGCACGTCGCCCGGCGGCAAAAAGCGGAGGCGGCGGTCCTCGGCGCCGTGCCAGCCCAGGAGGTTCGAGTAGCGCCCGAAGAGGCCCATCACCAAACCGATGCCGCCCAGCAGGGCCACGATGGACAGCGTACTCCAGACCACGGCCTCCTCGGTGAGTTGGTTGCCCACCAGCGGTTCGGGCGGCCAGTTATTGGTATAGGAATAGGTCCGGTCGGGGCGGCGGGCCGAGGCGGTCCAGGCGGTCCAGCCGATGAAGGCGGTGATCTTGCGGACCTCCTCCGAGTCGGGGATGGCACCCGGCCCCATGCCCGCGCCGCTGCGACGGCGGTTCAGGATTTCCTCCTGGTAGTGCCCGCGAAGCGCCTCGAAGGCCCGGACCTGCCCGTCGGTCCAGGTGAGGGCGTCGGCGGCGGGGTCGAAGCGATTGGCCTGGAGTTCCTGTCGGACCTTGGCCTGGGCTTCGGCCCCGCCGCCGTAAACCTTGGCCATCTCCTCCGCCTCGCGGTGCAAATAGTCGGCGGTGAAGTCGGGGCCGAGGTAGGCGCCGTGGCCGTAGATCGAGCCGTACTCCATGAGGCCGTAGGTCAGGAACGCCTCCTGGCCTTGCAAAACGTCCTCGCCGGTAAACACCGTCTCCCCGGTCTTCTCGGAAACGACCTTCGCCGGGATGGGGGCGTGGTCCTGGTAGACGCGCAGCGCCAGGTAGCCCAGGACCGTGAAGCCGAACAGGAAGGTGAGGACCACCCCCTGGAGCCACAGCGGGGAAATCACCATCGGCCGACGTTGTCCGTCCGTCATCGCACTATCTCCAGAGTAACGGGATCTGGTTACACCTTGCCGGGTCAACCATTGTCCCCGGCGGTGTCGGCCGGCCGGGCGACGGTCCCGCCGACCGTCGGGTCCTTGGCCCACTTCCAGTCGCGCACCTCTGGCATGTCGTCGCCCCAGGTGCGGATGTAGTTCTTGTGGTCGATCAATTTGTCGCGTAACTCCTGCTTGAGGTAGGCCGCGCGGGAGCCTAACTGCGGCAGCCGGTCGATCACGTCGTTGACCAGGTGGAAGCGGTCCAGTTCGTTCAGCACCGTCATGTCGAACGGCGTCGTCGTCGTGCCTTCCTCCTTGTAGCCGCGCACGTGCAGGTTGGCGTGGTTGGCCCGGCGGTAGGTGAGCCGGTGGATCAACCACGGATAGCCGTGGTAGGCAAAGATGACCGGCCTGTTTTTGGTGAACAGCACGTCGAAGTCCTTGTCGCCCAGGCCGTGAGGGTGCTCGCTCGCCGGCTGGAGCTTCATCAGGTCCACCACGTTGACGACGCGGATCTTCAGTTCCGGGATCGACTCGCGCAGGATGCCGACGGCGGCCAGCGTCTCCAGCGTCGGCACGTCGCCGGCGCAGGCCATCACCACGTCCGGCTCGCCGCCGCGGTCGTTGCTCGCCCACTCCCAGATGCCGAGGCCGGCCGTGCAGTGTTTGACCGCCTGGTCCATGTCGAGCCACTGCGGCGCCAGTTGTTTGCCCGCCACGACGATGTTGACGTAATTGCGGCTGCGCAGGCAGTGGTCGGTGACGCTCAGAAGCGTGTTGGCGTCCGGCGGCAGGTAGACGCGAATCACTTCCGCCTTCTTGTTGACGGCGTGGTCGATGAAGCCGGGATCCTGGTGGCTGAAGCCGTTGTGGTCCTGCCGCCAGACGTGGCTCGACAGCAGATAGTTGAGCGAGGCGATGGGTCGCCGCCAGTGGATGTGGCGGCACACCTTCAGCCACTTGGCGTGCTGGTTGAACATCGCGTCGATGATGTGGATGAACGCCTCGTAGCAGGAGAAGAAGCCGTGGCGGCCGGTGAGCAAATAACCCTCCAGCCATCCCTGGCACTGGTGTTCGCTCAGCACTTCCATGACCCGGCCGTCGGCGCCAGGTGGTCGTCGGTCGAAAGGATGTCGGCGTCCCAGACGCGCTCGGCGACCTCCAGCACGTCCTGCCAGCGGTTGGAGGCGAACTCGTCCGGGCTGAACAGGCGGAAGTCCTTTCGATCCAGGTCCATCTTCATCACGTCGCGGAGGTACTTGCCCATGATTCGCGTCGCCTCCGCCGCCGTCGCGCCGGGGGCCGGCACGTCCACGGCGTAGGTGCGGAAGTCGGGGAGATTCAGGTCTTTCAGCAGCAGTCCGCCGTTGGCGTGCGGGTTGGCGCCCATGCGCCGGGCGCCCGCGGGCGGCAACTCCGCCAACTCCGGGACGAGCCGGCCCGTCGCGTCGAATAACTCCTCCGGTTTGTAGCTTTTCAGCCATCGTTCGAGGATTTCAAGGTGGCCGGGGTGCGACATGTCGGCCATCGGCACCTGATGCGAGCGCCACGACCCCTCGGTTTTCTTACCGTCCACCTCCTTGGGGCCGGTCCAGCCCTTGGGGCTGCGCAGGACAATCATCGGCCAGCGGGGGCATCCGTGGAACCGTCGGCGCAGGCGCGGGCCTGGATCGCCCGGATTTCCGCGACGACGGCGTCCAGCGTCTCGGCCATCTTTTGGTGCATGGCCTCCGGTTCGTCGCCCTCCACGAAGTGGGGCGTATAGCCGTAACCGCGCAGCAAGGCGTCCAGTTCCTCATGGCTGATGCGCGCCAGCACGGTGGGGTTGGCAATCTTGTAGCCGTTGAGGTGGAGGATCGGCAGGACGGCGCCGTCGGTCGCCGGGTCGAGGAACTTGTTGGAGTGCCAGCCGGTGGCCAGCGGGCCGGTTTCCGCCTCGCCGTCGCCGACAACGCAGGCGACGATCAGGTCGGGGTTGTCGAAGGCGGCGCCGAAGGCGTGGCTGAGCGAGTAGCCGAGTTCGCCGCCCTCGTGGATCGAGCCGGGCGTCTCCGGGGCGACGTGACTCGGAATCCCGCCGGGAAACGAGAACTGCTTGAACAGCCGTCTTATGCCCTCCTCATCCCGGCTTATGTTCGGGTAGACCTCGCTGTAAACGCCCTCCAGGTAGACGTTGGCCACCATGCCGGGGCCGCCGTGGCCGGGGCCGCAGACGTAGAGCACGTCGAGGTCGTGTTCCTTGATGACGCGGTTGAGGTGGACGTAAATAAAGTTCAGGCCGGGCGTCGTGCCCCAGTGGCCGAGCAGCCGGGGCTTGACGTGTTTGAGCTGCAAAGGCTCTCTCAAAAGCGGGTTGTCGAACAGGTAGATCTGGCCGACCGAAAGGTAGTTGGCCGCGCCAGTAGGCGTGCATCTTGCGTAGCAGGTCGGGCGACAGAGCGTGCCCCGCTCCCCCGGCAGGCGATTTTCCCGCTTCCGATTTCGGCAGCGAAGCCTGGGTTTTCAGCGCCATGTCGTTCCCTCTCCTGTTCATTTTCCCACGTTTGGTTCGCGCCGGCCCGCTCCGGTGCCGCGGACGTGATGGCTTCTCCGTCGCCGCCGGGCGGGCAGCGCCTGTCGCCTCCCTATTCAAGCCGAATCGACGCAGGCGGCCAGTTCCCGGTTCCCGGCCTGGACTAGTCGGCTGATCTGGCGCACGGCGGCGGCCACGCCGGCCCGCGTCGTGGGTGAGAGCCGCCCTCCCAGCCCGAAGTCGGCCGCCGGGATCGTCGCCAGCCACGCCTCCGGCCGCCGGCCGTAGAGCGCCTCCGCCAGCGCCAGCAGCCAACGCGGGTCGCAGGTGTGGCCAATGACCGTACCCGGTCCCGCTTCCAGCCGCCGGAGGCACACCTCCCCTCCTCCGCCTTCCGCGCAGGCGTCCATGAAGACGACTACCTCCGCCTCTGCCAGCGCCGGCGCCAGCTCGGGCGTCAGCTGATGGACGGACAGGCCATCGATGTCCGACCGTCCCCACGCCGCTACCCCGCGGGCCGCGCACGGCCCGGCGGCGTCGTCGCCGCGCAGCTCGTTGCCGTAACCGATCACCAGGAAGGGAATCATTGGCGTCGCACCTCGTGAAGG
This sequence comes from uncultured Planctomycetaceae bacterium, assembly GCA_963771935.1. Lineage (GTDB taxonomy): Bacteria > Planctomycetota > Planctomycetia > Gemmatales > Gemmataceae > UBA4732. The sequence goes on from CAVYVK010000012.1 coordinate 17,546, forward strand.
ACCGCGCCGTCGGGGGCTATCAGGCGCACGATTAGCGGCATCTCGCCGGCGGCGTGCGTCGAACAGCTCAGGCACGGGTCGAAGGCGCGGATGCCGGCCTCCACGCGGTTCAGCACCGTCTCCGGGATCTTGTCGCCCTTGATGAAACGGCGGGCGATCTGCGTGATCGTGCGGTTCATGCCCAGGTTGTTCTGCCCCGTGGCGATGATCAGGTTGATCTTCTTCAGCAGGCCGTTCGCGTCCACCTGATAGTGGTGGAAGAGCGTGCCGCGCGGTGCCTCGCTGACGCCGACGCCTTCCAGCCGGTTAACGCCGGCCTCGGCGCGCAGGTGGGTCGCGTGCATGTCCGGGTCGGCCAGCAGCGCCTCGATGAACTCGGTCGCCGCCAGGATTTCAATCAGCCGGGCGTAGTGGTAGAAGAACGACGAGTGGACCGTCCGCCCGCCGCGTTGGCGGTACTCGATCAGTTCCGCGTCTGCCAGTGGCGCGCCGATGTGGTCGCAGATATTGAGACGCGCCAGGGGGCCGACGCGGTAACAGCCGTCCGGGTAGCCGAGCGGGCGGAAATACGGCGATTTCAGGTAGGAATCCGGCTCGACGGCCTCGCCGATGAACTCGGCATAGCGCGCGGCCTCGACCCCGTCCGCGACGATTTTGCCTTCGCCGTCGGTGAAGCGGAGGCGGTCGCCGTAGTGTTCCCAGCCGCCGTCCGGGCCGATCAAACCCAAAAACAGCGACGGAAAGTCGCCGAACGTCTTCGCCTCCTCCTGGAAGCCGTCGAGCATCCCCTTAAAGCGGGCCAGGGCCGCCTGGGCCGTCGTCCGCGCCTCCGGCAGCCACCCTTGCAGGTGGACGCGACGCTCCTCGCTCAGCGCCTCTCGCACGCCGCCGGGCACGCACCAGGCGGGGTGGATTTTCTTGCCGCCCAGCGCCTCGATAATTTCCTGTCCGAATTGTCGCAGCCGGATGCCGGCGCGGGCCAGGTCGGGATCGACCTGGATGAGGCCGAAGACGTTGCGCGTCGCCGGGTCGCTGTCCCAGCCGAGCATCAAGTCAGGCCCGCTCAGGTGGAAGAAGCTCAGGGCGTGCGACTGAAGGATTTGGCCCAGGTTCATCAGCCGGCGCAGCTTTTCCGCGGCCGGCGGGATGTCCACCGCTAGGATCTGGTCGCCGGCCTTGGCCGAGGCCATCAGGTGGCTGACCGGGCAGATGCCGCAGATGCGGGCGCTGAGGCCGGCCATCTCGAAAAACGGCCGGCCCTCGCAGAAGCGCTCGAAGCCGCGGAACTCCGTGACGTGGAAGCGGGCGTCGGCCACCTCGCCGGCGTCGTTGAGGTAGATGCTGATCTTGGCGTGGCCCTCGATCCGCGTCACCGGGTCGATCAGGATTCGCTGGGACATGATTCTCTTCCTTTCATCCGAACCGGCGTTGGTCCTTGTCCAAGTGCGGCACCTCGCCATTCAGAAGCGATTCCACCACCGCGCGGATGCGGTCGGCCGGCGGCGGACAGCCGGGCAAGTAGAAATCCACCACGACCACCGAATGCACCGGCGTCACACGGTCCAGCAGCACCGGCACCACGACGCGGTCGTCCGGGATGCGGGCGTTGAGGTCGCCGTGCTCCAGGTAGACCGGACGCAGCACTTCCAGGGCCGTCCCCAGCGGGTTGCGCAGGGCGGTCACGTTGCCGGTCACGGCGCAGTCGCCGAAGGAGATCAGAACCTTGCTACGCTCCCGCACGCGCCGAATCATTTCCAGATTGTCCTCGTTGGCCACCGCCCCTTCCACCAACACGATATCCACACTTTCCGGATATTCCTTGGCGTCCATGAGCGGGCTGTAGACCAGGTCGGTACGCGCCGCCAGGTCGATCAGCCACTCGTCGAAGTCGAGGAAGGACATGTGGCAGCCGGAACAGCCGCCCAGCCACACTGTCGCCAGCCTTACACGCTCCATTGCTTCTTCTCCCGTGCGGTCACCAGCTGGATCAGCCGCTGTCGGTCGTGGACCATCTCCGCCACCGTCGATCCCTGCCGGAAGATCGCCCCCGTCGGGCACGCCTCCACGCACTTGCCGCAGGACGTGCAGCTGGCGGCCTCGCCCCACGGCTGATTCAGGTCCGTGATGACCCAGGAATGCGTGCCGCGGCCGGCCACGTCCCAGGTGTGCGCCCCCTCGATCTCGTCGCAGGCCCGGACGCAGCGCGTACACAGGATGCAGCGGTTGTGATCGGCGCCGAAGCGCTCATGGCTGGCATCCACCGACAACAAGGGATACTGGTACTCGTAGCGGACGTGATCGACGCCGGCCGCGGCCGCCTGCTCCTGTAGCTCGCAATGGCCGTTGGCCACGCAGACCGAGCAGACGTGGTTGCGTTCCGCCAGCAGCAGTTCCAGGATCATACGCCGGTACTCGACCAGCTTCGGCGTGTCGGTTCGTACCACCATGTTTTCGGCGGCGCGGGTGACGCAGGAGGCTTGTAATTTGGCGCTTCCGTTAATCTCGACCAGACAGAGCCGACAGGCACCCGCCTCCGACACGCCGTCGAGGTGGCACAGCGTCGGGATACGAACGCCGGCCGCCCTCGCGGCAGACAGGATCGTTTCGCCGTCCGCGGCGGTCACGGCCTGGTCGTTGATCGTTAGCGTTAGAACAGCCATGTTAATGATCCGTTTTCCTGTGGGCGTCCCGGCCGAGGGCCGTCACACAACAGGCAGCGGCGTCGTCGCCCGTCCGTTGCCGGTCGCCGGCCCGGTTTGTAACAGCGACTCATACTCGTGGCCGAAGTAGCGCATCGTGCTTAGCACGGGGTTCGGCGCCGTCTGCCCCAGGCCGCACAGGCTGGTCTCCCGCACCATGTTGCACAGCCCGACGAGCCGGTCGTAGTCCGCCCGCCCGGCCCGCTTCTGGGCGATCTTCGTCAGCAGCTGGTGCATCTGCACGGTGCCGGCGCGGCAGGGGATGCACTTGCCGCACGACTCGTCCATGCAGAACTCCATGAAAAAACGCGCCACCTCTACCATGTTGGTGGTCTGGTCCATGACGATCATGCCGCCCGAACCCATGATCGAACCGAGTTTGACCAGCGACTCGTAATCGACGGGCGTGTCCAGGTGCTCGGCGGGGATGCAGCCGCCGGACGGGCCGCCGGTCTGCACGGCCTTCACCGTGCCGTCCGGGACGCCGCCGCCCATCACCTCGACGATGTGCCGCATCGTCGTGCCCATCGGCACTTCGATTAGTCCGGTATTCTTCACTTTGCCGGTCAGCGAAAAGACCTTGGTCCCCTTGCTCTTCTCGGTGCCGATGGCGGCGAACCACTCCGGCCCTTTGCGGAGGATGGCGGCGACGTTGGCGAACGTCTCGACGTTGTTGATGAGAGTCGGCGCCCCCCACAGGCCGCTCTCGGCCGGGAACGGCGGTCGCGGCCGGGGGATGCCGCGCTTGCCCTCGACGGACGCCATCAGGGCCGTCTCCTCGCCGCAGACGAAGGCGCCGGCGCCGATGCGCACGTCGATCTTGAAATCGAAGGGCGATTCAAAGACGTTGCTGCCGAGAATGCCGAGTTTCTTGGCCTGCTGAATCGCTTTTTGCAGGCGGCTGACGGCCAGCGGGTACTCGGCACGGACGTAGAGGAATCCCTGCGTGGCGCCGACGGCGTAGCCGGCGATGGCCATGCCCTCCAGGACGCGGTGCGGGTCGCTCTCCATGACGCTGCGGTCCATGAAGGCGCCGGGGTCGCCCTCGTCGCCGTTGCAGATGACGTACTTCTGGGGGGCCGGCGTCCGGGCCACCGTCGCCCACTTCAGGCCGGTCGGGTAGCCGGCGCCGCCGCGGCCGCGCAGTCCGGAGGCGGTGATCGCCTTCACCACGTCCGCCGGGGCCACGTCCGTTACGACGTGCTGCAGCGCCTGGTAGCCGCCGACTGCGACGTACTCCTCGATCCGCTCCGAGTCGATCTTGCCGCTCGTTTCGCAGACAATTTTTGTCTGAGAAGCAAAGAACGGGTGCGTTACGTCCAGCCGGGCCGCCGCCGGCGTCCCGCCGTCGAGGGCCGCGACGATCGAAGCGGCCGTCTCCGGCGTGACCTTCTCGTAGAGGTCGCCGGCGGGCGCCGCCTCGACAAGCGGGCCGCTGCCGCACAGCCCCAGGCAGCCGACGCCAACCACCTGGACGCGGTCGCCCAGCTTGTTGTCGGCGACGGCCTGTTGGAGCGACTTCTTGACGTTCAGCGCGTCGGCGGCGATACAGCCGCTGGCGGTGCAGCAGTGGATGCGGACGCCCTTCCAGGAGCCTCGCTCCTTCTCGCCCAGTTGGTACAGTTCAGCGAAGTCCATTGCCGAGCCATCCCTTCAGGTGTTCGACCACGGCCTCGGGCGTGGCGTGGCCGGCGGTCGTCTGGTCGAAAACCACGGCCGGCGCGATGCCGCAGGCGCCGATGCACCGGGCCGTCGTCAGCGACAGCTTCTTGTCCGGCGTCGTCTCGCCGGCCCGGACGTGGGCGAAGGCCTCGACCGCGGCGAGCAGCCGGTCGGCCCCCTTGACGAAGCAGGCGGTGCCCATGCAGACGACGCAGGTGTGTTCGCCTTGGGGTTTGAGCGTGAAGAGATGGTAGAACGTGGCGACGCCGTAGACGCGGCTGGGCGGCAGTTTCAGGCCGCGGGCCACGTAGAGCAGCACGTCCATTTCCAGGTAGCCGAACAGCTCCTGGGCCTTGTGCAGCACCTCGATCAGTGCGTCCTGCTGGAACTGGCAGCGCTTCAAGGTGGTGTCCAGGATCTTGAAACGTTTGTCACCGCTGGGGTGGGCGCCCGTCTGAACCGCTTGCATCCCGCGCCTCCTTCACCGCCGCCCGCGGAGCCGATCCGTCGAACGTCCCGCGTGGATCGCAATCCCTGTGCCGGGCCGGGGCGGTCGGAGGGAGGGAAACCGTTTGAACACGCGAAATCAAGGCTGAGACTCGCTTGTCGAACCCATCTTACGAACAGACGGCTGCGGGGAACAGCGGCCGTGCATTCCTCCGGCGTGCGATCCTGTCCTGCGGTGTGCGGAACCGCACGCCCCTGCCCACGATTCGTTTCGAGATCATCGAATGCGCCCTGTCGTTCCGTCCCGTCTTCCCCGCACATCGGCCGAGAAACAAAGCGATTAGCGACACCGGCTCCGAGTGCCGGGGGTTCCGGCGCGGCCTTTGCTAATCCCCCGGCGCTCGGACTTTCCACCCGAAAGGAGCGGCCATGTTTCACACCATCCTCACGCCGCTGGACGGCTCGACGTTCAGCGAGCACGCGCTGCCGCTGGCGCTGTCCATCGCCCGGCGTTCCGGCGCGGCCGTCCGGCTTCTCAACGTCCAGCCGACGCCCGCGACCGTCTACTCAGAGACGCCGTTGTTCATCGACGACTCGTACCTGGAATCCTACGTCCGCGAGCACCAGCGGGCCGTGGGCCTCGCCTACCTCGACGGCGTGGCGAAACGCCTCAAGGGCCAGCCCGCGGTCGGCGTCACGCGCCTCGTGGCGGAGGGCGAGGTCCGCGACGCGATCCGCACCCAGGCGGAATGCGTCCACGCCGACCTGGTGGTGATGACCACGCACGGCCGCGGCCCGCTCGGCCGCTTCTGGCTCGGCTCGGCGGCCGACGAACTGGTGCGGACGCTGCCGATGCCGGTCCTGCTGGTCCGGCCGCGCGAGGGCTCCCCCGACCTGGGCGCGCGGTGGAACTCAAGCGCATCCTAATCCCCCTGGACGGAACTCCCGTGGCCGAACAGGTTCTCGAGCCGGCCGTCGAGATCGGCCGCCTGATGGACGCCGAGTTCACGCTGCTCCGCGTCGTTCGGCCGGTCGTGCTGCCCGAATACGCCCTGGAAGGCTCGGGCGTCATCCAACTCACGACGGGACTGGAGAAACTCGACGCACAGGAAAAGGCGCTGTGCGACGAGGCGAATAAGTACCTCGAAGCCACGGCCCTGCGATTACGGCAGCGTTCGCTGAACGTGCAAACGCGGGTGGTCGTCGAGGATCAGCCGGCGGTCGGCATTCTGCACGAGGCCCAGAAGGTGGACGCCGACCTGATCGCCCTGGCGACGCACGGCCGTCGCGGGTTGTCGCGGCTGTTCCTCGGCAGCGTCGCCGACAAGGTAGTGCGCGGCGGCCGACTTCCGGTGCTGCTGGTGCGGCCAAAGGAAGCGTTATAGGAGTGAATATGACTGCCAAACACGCCACGCTGGACGGCAACGAAGCCGTTGCCGCTGTGGCTTACAAGCTCAGTGAGGTCGTGGCGATCTACCCGATCACGCCGTCGTCGCCGATGGGCGAATGGGCGGACCAGTGGGCGACGGAAGGGAAGCCGAACCTGTGGGGCAGCGTGCCGCAGGTGGTCGAGATGCAGAGCGAGGGCGGGGCGGCCGGGGCCGTCCACGGCGCCTTGCAGGCCGGGGCGCTTTCGACGACGTTCACCGCGTCGCAAGGCCTGCTGCTGATGATCCCCAACATGTACAAGATCGCCGGCGAGCTGACCGCGGCGGTTTTTCACGTCGCCGCCCGGTCGCTGGCGGCGCAGGGACTGTCGATCTTCGGCGACCACAGCGACGTGATGGCCGCGCGCGCCACGGGATTTGCAATGTTGGCCGCCAACTCCGTGCAGGAGGCCGCTGACTTCGCCCTGGTGGCCCACGCGGCCGCCCTGGAATCGCGCATCCCGTTCATCCACTTCTTTGACGGCTTCCGCACCTCCCACGAGATGATGCGGATCGAGCCTCCCAGCGTCGCCCACGTCCGGGCCATGATCGACGACGATCTGGTCCGCGCCCATCGGGCGCGCGGCCTGTCACCCGACCACCCGTGCATCCGCGGCACGGCCCAGAACCCGGACGTGTATTTCCAGGGCCGCGAGGCCGTCAACCCGTATTACCTCGCCTGCCCGACCATCGTCCAGACCACGATGGACCGCTTCGCCGGCATGACCGGCCGCCGCTACCGGCTGTTCGACTACGTCGGCGCGGACGACGCCGAGCGGGTGCTGGTGCTGATGGGTTCCGGGGCCGAGGCCGCCGAGGAGGCCGTCGAGGCGCTGGTGAATCGCGGCGAAAGAGTGGGCCTCGTCAAGGTCCGCCTGTTCCGCCCGTTCTCGGCGGCGCACTTCCTGCTCACCTTGCCGCCGACCGTCCGGACGCTGGCCGTCCTCGACCGCACCAAGGAACCCGGCTCCATCGGCGAGCCGCTTTATCTGGATGTGGTCGCCGCACTCCACGAGTCGGCCGGCCTCAATCACCCACGCGCGATCGGCGGCCGCTACGGACTGTCCTCCAAGGAGTTCACGCCGGCGATGGTTAAGGCCGTCCTGGATGAATGCGGCCGAGACCAGCCGCGCAACCACTTCACCATCGGCGTCCGCGACGACGTGACGCACACCAGCCTCGACTTCGACCCCGACTTTTCCACGGAGGACCTGGGAACCCTGCGCGCCGTCTTCTACGGCCTCGGCTCCGACGGCACGGTCGGCGCCAACAAAAACTCCATCAAGATCATCGGCGGCGAGACCGACCTGCACGCCCAGGGATACTTCGTTTACGACTCCAAAAAGGCCGGTTCTGTCACCGTCTCGCACCTGCGCTTCGGCCCGCGGCCGATCCGCTCAACGTACCTCATCCGCCGGGCCGCCTTCGTAGCCTGCCACCAGTTCTCCTTCCTCGACCGCATCGACGTACTCCGCGAGGCCGACGCCGGCGCGCTCTTTCTGCTCAACAGCCCCTACGGGCCGGATGAGGTGTGGGACCATCTGCCGCGCTCGGTGCAACGGCAAATCCTCGATAAGAGGCTGCATTTCTTCGTCATCGACGCCTTCCGCGTGGCCCACGCCAACGGCATGGGCGGCCGCATCAACACCGTCATGCAAACGGCCTTTTTCGCGCTGAGCGGCGTGTTGCCGCGCGAGCAGGCCATCGCGGCCATCAAGAAGGCCATCGCCAAGACCTACGGCAAGCGCGGCCAGGCCGTCGTGGACAAGAACTGCGCCGCCGTGGACGCCGCGCTGGCCCATCTGCACGAGGTCCGCATCCCCGACACCGCCCCCTCCCAACCCTCCCCCGAGGCTGGGGGAGGGCAGGGTGGGGGCGACCGGTCGCCAGTCGTCGCCTCCGAGGCGCCGGAGTTCGTCCGCAAGGTCACGGCCCTGATGATGGCCGGTGAGGGCGATTCTCTCCCGGTCAGCGCCCTGCCGGCCGACGGGACCTATCCGGTCGGAACGACGCAATGGGAGAAACGAAACATCGCCCAGGAGGTCCCCGTGTGGGATGAAAACATCTGCATCCAGTGCGGCAAGTGCGTGCTGGTCTGCCCGCACTCCGTGATCCGCGGCAAGGTGTACGACCCGGCGGCCCTGGCCGGCGCCCCGCCGACGTTCAAGAGCACGGCGGCGCGCTGGCAGGGCCGCAAGGACGAGGCGTATACGCTCCAGGTCGCGCCGGAGGACTGCACCGGCTGCCGGCTCTGCGTCGAGGTCTGCCCGGTCAAGAACAAGTCGGAGGTGCGTCTCAAGGCGATCAACATGCGGCCGCAGGCCCCCTTGCGGGATGCGGAACGGGACAACTGGGACTTCTTCCTGAAAATCCCCGACGCCGACCGGCACGGGGTGCGCCGCGACAGCGTCAAGGACGTCCAGCTGCTGGAACCGCTGTTCGAGTTTTCCGGGGCCTGCGCCGGTTGCGGCGAGACGCCCTACCTGAAGCTGATGAGCCAGCTGTTCGGCGACCGGGCGCTGATCGCCAACGCCACTGGCTGCTCGTCGATCTACGGCGGCAACCTGCCGACGACGCCCTGGACGACCAACCGCGACGGCCGCGGCCCGGCGTGGTCGAACTCGCTGTTCGAGGATAATGCGGAGTTCGGCTTGGGAATGCGACTGGCCCTGGACGAGCAGGCCGAGTTCGCCGCCGAGCTGGTGCGGCGGCTTTCGGTTCGCGTCGGCGACGAGTTGACGCGCGGGCTGCTGGAGGCGGACCAGTCTACCGAGGCGGGGATCGACGAACAGCGCGTGCGCGTGCGGCTGCTGCGCGAACGGCTGAGGGATGCGGACGGGGCGGAGGCGCGCGACCTGCTGGCCCTGGCCGACGCGCTGGTGAAGAAGAGCGTCTGGATCGTCGGCGGCGACGGCTGGGCCTACGACATCGGCTTCGGCGGCGTGGACCACGTGCTGGCGTCGGGGCGCAACGTCAACCTGCTCGTTCTGGACACGGAGGTTTACTCCAATACGGGAGGGCAGATGTCGAAATCGACGCCGCGGGCGGCCGTGGCCAAGTTCGCGGCGGCCGGCAAGCGCGGCGCCAAAAAGGACCTCGCCCTGATCGCCATGCAGTCCGGCGCCGCCTATGTGGCCCGCGTGGCGATGGGCGCCAACGACGCACACACTCTCAACGTCTTCCGCGAGGCGGAGGCCTTCGACGGGCCGTCGCTGATCCTGGCGTACAGCCATTGCGTGGCCCACGGCTACGACCTGGCCCACGGCATGGAGCAGCAGAAACTCGCCGTCCAGACGGGCTACTGGCCGCTGCTGCGCTACAACCCGGCGCTGCTCCGGGAGGGCAAGAACCCCTTGACCCTCGACTCCAAGGCGCCGGCGCTGCCGTTGAAGCAGTACGTCTATAACGAGAGCCGATACACCATGCTCGTGCAGAGCAACCCGGAGGAGGCGCGCACGCTGCTGCGGCTGGCGGAGCAGGACGTGCGCGACCGCTGGCGCCTGTACGAAACCCTGGCCGCCGCGCCGTCCGGCCGGCTGGCGGTCGCGCCCAGGAACGGCGCGGCGGCGGAGAAGGCCGAAGGGAGGCCCGCACGATGATCGACCTTACAACCTCTTACATGGGTCTTGATCTGAAAAACCCGCTGGTGGTCTCGGCGTCGCCGCTGGGGCAAGACCTCGACGCGATGGTCCGGGCGGAGGAAGCGGGGGCGGCCGCGATCGTGCTGCACTCGCTCTTTGAGGAGCAGATCCACCTGGAGAGCCAGGATCTGGACCGCGTCCTCGACCACGGCGCCGAGTCCTTCCCGGAGGCGCTTTCGTACTTTCCGGACATGGCGGATTACAACCTGGGGCCGGAAGGCTACCTGGAACACATCCGCGAGGCGAAAATGGTGCTGGGCGTGCCGCTCATCGCCAGCCTCAACGGCGCCTCGCTCGGCGGCTGGGTGCGCTTCGCCAAGGAGATTGAAGAGGCGGGGGCCGACGCCCTCGAACTCAACATCTACTTCCTGCCCACCGACCCGAACGTGAGCGGCGCGGCGGTGGAGGACCGTTACGTCGAGATCGTCCGGGCCGTGCGCGAGAGCGTCCAGTTCCCCTTGGCCGTGAAAATCGGGCCGTTTTTCAGCGCCCCGGCCGCGTTCGCCCGGCGGCTGTCCGAGGCAGGGGCCGACGCGCTGGTGCTGTTCAACCGCTTCTACCAGCCGGACTTCGATTTGACCGCGCTGGAGGTCCGGCCGAATCTGCGCCTGAGTACGCCGGACGAACTGCTGCTGCGGCTGCACTGGGTCGCCATCCTGTACGGGCAAGTTCGCGCCGATCTGGCCGTGACGGGCGGGATCCACACTGGCCGCGATGCACTCAAGGCGATGATGGCCGGCGCCCGCGTGGCGATGACGACCTCCGCGCTGCTCCACTACGGCGTCGGTCGGCTGAAGACCTTTCTGGACGAAATGATCTTCTGGATGGAGGAGAACGGCTACGAGTCGATCCGTCAGATGCAGGGAAGCATGAGCATGCGTTCGGTCGGCGACCCCGCCGCCTTCGAGCGTGCCAACTACATGAAGGTGCTACGATCCTATTCCCTGCGGGTGCGTCCTTGACGCCCCTCTCCCTGTGAGTTACCCTGCCATGACCACTCACGCCTGCCAGCGCATTGAGGCCTGCCGACACGAAATCGTCCGCGAGGACGCAGGCGCCCGACCCTGGCGCCGCGAATCCGTCCGTTGCGTCGAGGACGTCGCCCGCGTGATCGAGGCCGTCGCCGCCGCCATGACCGCGGTCGGCAATTCCGAAAACGACATTTACCGCGTTCACCTCTCGTTGGAGGAGGCGATCGTCAACGCCCACAAACACGGACACGGTGGCGACTGGGGAAAGCCGGTCACGGTTCGCTGGCATGTCAGCTCTGACGGGGTGGTGGTGCAGGTGGAAGACGAGGGGGTCGGCTTTGATCCCGAGCAGGTCCCCGACCCGCTCGCCCCGGAGAACCTGGAGCGGCCGTCGGGGCGCGGTCTGCTCATCATGCGCAACTACCTCTCCGGCGTCTGCCACAACGAGCGCGGCAACACGATCTGCCTCTGCAAGCACCGTCTGGCGGACGCCGGCCGGGCCGCCGCGCCGCGATGAACGACCGGCCTATCGCCCCCTACGGAAGGAACTCGTCATGACCCAGGCCTCTATCGACCTCCCGGACACGGTTCCCGGACAGCCCACTCCCCGCGCCGACCCTGCGCCGGCCGCTTTCACCTTGCGCAGCTTCGGCCTCACCGACCGCGGCCAGGTGCGCCCGTCGAACGAGGACCACTTCCTGATCGCCGAGCTGGCTCGAACGCTCTGGGTCCGCCAGAGCAGTCTGCCGCAGCCAGGCACGCAATACGGCCGCAACCGCGCCCATCTCCTGCTCATCGCCGACGGCATGGGCGGCCACCAGGCCGGTGAAGTGGCCAGCGCGCTCACGGTCGAAACCATCGAGAACTTCCTCTTGCACCTTCTCAAGCGCTTCTCCAACCTCCAGGCCACCGACGAGCAGGCCGTCCTCAAGGACTTCCAGGCGGCGCTGCGCCAGGCCGACGCTCGCCTCGTGGAAGAGGCCGCTCACCACCCCGAATTCGCGGGCATGGGCACGACCCTGACGATGGCCCTTGTCAGCGGCCGGATGCTCTTCGTGGTCCACGCGGGGGACAGCCGCTGTTACCTGTTGCGCGGCGGGAGGCTGCGGCAGTTGACGGCCGATCACAACTGGGCGGCGGAACTCGCCCGCCGCGGCGCCATCAAGGCGGAGGAAGTCCGCGGCCACCAATGGCGCCACGTCGTTTTCAACATCCTCGGCGGCGGCGAGGCCGGCGTGCAGGTCGATATGCGGAAGGACGACCTGGAGCCGGACGATGTCCTGCTGCTCTGTTCCGACGGCTTGACGGACATGCTGGACGACGACCGCATCGCCGACGTTCTCGCGGCGAAAGGCGAGCCGGAGTCGGCGTGCAAACGGCTGGTGGATGAGGCCAACGCGGCGGGAGGGCGCGACAACATCACCGTCATCGTCGCCCGCCTGGAAGCGATTTGACGGCCGGAGCGACGACAGCCAGGACAAGAGGCGAGGCGGACGTTTTCGCCATTTCCGGAGGGGACGATGTCCTTTCGTTCGGTGTTCATCGCCATTGTCATCGGTTTCGGGCTGGTTTTGGCCGGCTTTCTCATCAACCTGTACCGGCCGCCGGCCGACACGGGGCAGCCGAACGCGACATTTGTCCGGGCGACGGGCAAGTGCGCCGAATGTCACGCCGAGCAGCAGCACTCCATCGTCCACGAGTACGAGATGAGCGTCCACGCCCGGAAGGGCGTCAACTGCCTCGACTGTCACCAGGCCGCGGAACGCCAGGACAAGATGGACCACCACGGCTTCGAGATCACCAAATCCGTGACGGCCGCCAACTGCCGCAGTTGCCACGATAAAGAGTATCAACAATTTCTGCGCAGCCGCCACGCCGCCCCCTCCTGGGCCGCGGTTTACGGCGAAAAGAGTCTCTCCGAGGAACAGGTCGCGTTCAGCGAGCAGTTCCAGCCCGGCGGGACGAAGCGGCCGCCGCACCCGCTGGTCGGACTGGAAGGCCGGCCGGCGTCCGAGAGCGGCTGCGCCAGCTGCCACAGCGTCGGCAAGCCCAACGCCGACGGCACCATCGGGACCTGCACCGCCTGCCACGCTCGCCACAACTCGTCCGTGGCGCTGGCCCGGCTGCCCACCACTTGCGGCCAGTGTCACATGGGGCCGGACCATTCGCAAATTGAGATCTACGAAGAGTCCAAGCACGGCGTCCTCTTCCACGCCCAGGAAAAGCTGCTCAATCTCGACGCCGAGCCGAAGCAGTTGACCACGCACGACATGTTCGTGCCCACTTGCGCCACCTGTCACATGAGCGGCCTGAACGGTCTGACCGTCACCCACGACCCGTCGGAACGTCTTTCCTACACCCTTTTCGCGGAGATCACCGAGAAGCGGCCGAACTACGCCCGCGCCCAAGCGGCCATGAAAGATGTCTGTCTCCAGTGTCACACCAAACCGCAGGTCGATTCGGTGTACGAGCAAGCCGAAAAGGTCGTGGCCGAGACCAACGACAAGGTGAAGGCGGCCAGGGCGATCATTGAGGGACTGCGCAAGGACGGCGTGCTGTCGGAAAAGAAGTTCGAGACGCCGATTGACTTCGCCTACTTTGACCTGTGGCACTACGACGGCCGTACGGCCAAGCACGGGGCTTTCATGGGCGGCGCCGACTTCGTGCAGTGGCACGGCAACTACCCGATCCTTGAGCGCACCGTCCAGATGAAGGCGACGGCCGACGAGATGCGGAGGCAGCATGGCGGCAAATAAGAAGTGGCATCGAGACCACCGGCTCTGGGTGGAGGTGTTCGTCCTTGTCAATTTGGCCTTCCTGAGCGTGGACATCTATCTGGCCCACTCGGTCAACCAGTTCCGGCACTGGCCCGAATATGTCCCGCTGTACTTTTCGGTGGCCGCACCTGTGGTCTTGCTCATGGGCCTGCTGGCGGGGGAGTGGGGCGGCTACCGCGCGGCCTGGCGCGACCTGGGCTATCTCATCGGCTGGGCGGCGATCGGCGTCGGCCTCGTCGGCGTGGTCCTGCACCTGGACAGTCGCTTTTTCTACAATAGGACAATCAAAAGTCTTGTATACGCGGCGCCGTTCGCCGCCCCGCTAGCCTACACGGGGCTAGGGTTGCTGCTTGTGATGAACCGGATGGTCGCGTCCGACTCGCCGGAGTGGCCGCGCTGGGTGCTGCTGCTGACGCTGGGCGGCTTCTTCGGCAATTTCCTCTTCAGCCTGACGGACCACGCTCAGAACGGCTTTTTCCACTGGACCGAATGGATCCCCGTCGTCAGCAGCGCCTTCGCCGTCGGATTCCTGGCCGCGCCGCTGTTGACGGCCGTCGGCCGGCGGTTCTTGTGGCTGTGCGCGGCGGTGATGTTCGTCCAGGGCGCGGTCGGCCTGCTGGGATTTTACTTCCACGTCGCCGCCAACCTGCACGGCCCGGCGCCGCGGCTGTGGGACAACTTCGTCTTCGGCGCGCCGGCGATGGCACCGCTCCTTTTACCCAATCTCGTCCTGCTGGCGTGCGTCGGCCTTTGGGTGCTCGGAAAACAGCCGCTCGCTGTGAACTCGCCCGTGCAACAACCAACTCTCCCCGCCGCACCGAATGCGGAAGCGAAGGCGTCGGCGGCCGTGGGGCAACCGTGATTCGTCAGCTGACCGGGGCCAAGCGGGTCGAGGAGGCACAGCGTTGTGAAGACCGCTTCATAGGCCCCGGCGTCGATACATTCCTTTGGACTTTGCCCTCCCAGATCCACGTTAGGCTGACCGAGCCAGTCGCGCTGGTCCTCGACCGGGATGAGGTGTTCGATCGCCTGGACCAGAAGCAGGAATTCGCACCGTTCGCAGTGCGGCTTTGGGAGGTCGATCCATCTTTTCCGGATCTCCGGCGGGCGCTCTTCCACGGAGTCTTCAGGCGGCGGACAGGGACAGGGTTCGCCTGCGACCTCTCGGGCGCATTGGGCGCAAGATCGGTCGCACAGGTCGGCCAACGGTTCAGAGAGGGAGATTCGGGGGGTCATGGCCATTCCTTTCTTGCCTTGGTGCGATGCCAACGGACACGCGCTACGGGCGGATCGACTTACTCCTTCGGAAGGGCGGCCCTCTCCGCCTTGACAGGGTCGAGGGCAATGGCGAGTTCACGGATGGACAAAGCAATTGCGCCCGCCGTGGCAAGGACGCCGATAAAGAACGGCGCGAGGGACCAGGCTTCCACTCCGGGGAGGACCAGGGACAGGCCCAACACGAGGGTGCAAAAAAGCATGGCGAGTACGGCTGCCAGCAGCAGAATCAGCGCGTTCCGCAGCAAGCGCGCCCGGCGGAGAATGCCGGAATACTGGCCGTTCAGGACCGCGAGCCGTATTTGGAGCTTTCGGGCCAGGGCGCCGGCCTGCTGCTCCGGCGCCATACCTGCCAGGCGGGTTTGCGTGTCAAACTGCTCCCTGGAGAAGACGCGCAGCCGGCCGACCACGGCGGCCAGGCGGTTGTAGAGCGCCAGGCAAATCAGTCCCTGCGCCGAAATCATCACCACGGGGGCGACGAGGGTATGGATGATTTCGACGGTTCCGGCCATGATGTTGCCCATTCCCTCTGTTACGGCCTCGTCCCTCGGGCCGTTAACGGAAAGCACGCGGCGCACCGCGACTGAACCTCTCCCGGCTTCGGAGGCCGCTTTCGGCGGAAGGGGATGCGACCAAACGCCTTGAGCATGATCGGGCGCCCATGCCTCTCCGGCCTTCCCGCGAGAGGCGTCCAAAACCGCACGCCGCGCTGTGACAAATGAGCGCGCCCGAAGGCCGTTCGTCCGACTCCGCTCTCGCCTTCACGCCTCAAAAACCCTGAAAACATGAGGGGTTTCACGGGCGCGAGGGAGGGGACCGACCCGGCATGGGCTTTGCTTTTAGCCCGTCATTCGGCTGGACAATCGCATGAAGGGAGTTCCAATGTTTGAAGAAATCGGCGGATCGATCCAAGGCGCCAAAGGCCCCAAGGGGAAACAAGGGAAACGAGTCGCTGCCGCCTCCGCCGCGGTTCGGCGGCCCCTCCTGCTCCTGAACGACATCCGCGATCGCGCCTACGACAAGTGGCAGAATGCCGGGATGCCGCCGGGCGACAGCGCCCGTTTCTGGCTGGAGGCGGAGCAAGAAATCCGCGAAGGGCGATAAGCGCCGCCCGTTCGGTATTCCGCCTCAAGAGAGGTCTGCTGTACACGGAGGTTTCATGCCCGCCGTTCGTCATTCTCTCGACCCGATCTTCCACCCCCGATCCGTCGCCGTCTTCGGGGCCAGCGCCACGCCGGGCAGCGTCGGCGCCATTCTGATGCGGAACCTGCTCGGAAACCCGTTCGGCGGCGGCGTCTACCCAGTCAACCCGAAGCGGCGCACCGTCCTCGGCGTCCACTGCTACCCCGACCTGGCGTCCGTTCCCGAAGCCGTGGACCTGGCCGTCATCGCCACGCCGGCCCCGACCGTGCCCGCCCTGGTCGCCGACTGCGCCGCCCGCGAGGTGCCGGCCGCGATCATCATCTCGGCCGGCTTCTCGGAACTGGGCGCCGAGGGCCGCGCGCTGGAGGCGAAGATCCGCAGCACCCACGGTAAGATGCGCGTGATCGGCCCCAACTGCCTCGGCGTCATCCACCCGCCCAGCAACCTCAACGCCAGCTTCGCCGCGGCGATGGCCCCGCCCGGCCGCGTCGCCCTGCTCAGTCAGAGCGGCGCCATCTGCACGTCGATCCTCGACTGGGCGCTCGAACGACACATCGGCTTCAGCAGCTTCGTCAGCGTCGGCGCCATGCTCGACGTGGACTTCGCCGACCTCCTCGACTACTTCGGCGACGACCCGGCCACCAAGGCGATCATTCTCTACATGGAGTCGATCGGCGACGTTCGTAAGTTCCTCAGCGCCGCCCGCAGCGTCAGCCGCGCCAAGCACGTCATCGTCGTCAAGTCGGGGCGCCACGAGGCCGGCGCCCGCGCCGCCGCGTCGCACACCGGGGCGCTGGCGGGGTCGGACGCCGTATTCGACGCCGCCTTCCGCCGGGCCGGCGTCCTGCGCGTAACGACCATTCCGGATCTCTTTAACATGTCGGAGATCCTGTCGATGCAGCCGCCGCCGCGCGGCCCGGCGTTGGCGATCATTACCAACGCCGGCGGTCCCGGCGTCATGGCGGTGGACGACCTGATGACGCGCGGCGGCCAGCTCGCCCCGCTGACGCCGCGGACGCTCGCCGCCCTCAACGCCGCCCTGCCGCCGTTCTGGAGCCACGCCAACCCCATCGACCTGCTCGGCGACGCCACGGCCGAGCGCTACCGCTTGGCCGTCGAACTGTGCGCCAAGGATGAGACGGCCCAGGGCGTGTTGATCCTGCTGACGCCGCAGGCCATGACCGATCCGACTGAGACCGCCCGGCAGGTCGCGGTGGTCGGGGGCAAATCGGGCAAACCGATTTTGGCGTGCTGGATGGGCGGCGCCGCCGTGCGGCCGGGCCGCGAGATCCTCAACACGGCCGGCATCCCGACGTTCGACGCGCCGGAGGACGCCATCCGCGCCTTCCTGCACATGGTTCAGTACCGCCGCAACCAGGAACTGCTGTACGAGACGCCGCCGGCGCTGCCCGAGGACTGGCGGCCCGACGGGGAGCGCGTGCGTCGGCTCATCGCCGGCGCCCGCACCGCCGGTCGCACGCTGCTGACGGAGGCGGAGGCCAAAGACCTGCTGGCCGCCTACGGCTTGCCGGTGACGCCGGCCGTCGCCTGCCGCACGGCCGACGAGGCCGCCGCCGCCGCCCGCCGCATTGGCTTCCCCGTCGTGCTCAAGCTCCTCTCGACGCGCCTCACGCACAAAAGCGATGTCGGAGGTGTGCAGCTCAACCTCGCTGACGAGAAGGCGGTGCGCGACGCCTTCGAGCGCATCCGTGCCAACGTGGCCAAGGTCGGCGAGGCCGATGCCTTCGAGGGCGTGACGGTGCAGCCGATGGTCACGGAGAAGGGGATCGAACTCATCATCGGCAGTTCGACGGATAGGCAGTTCGGGCCGGTGGTGCTGTTCGGGGCCGGCGGCGTGCTGGTGGAAGTCCTGCAAGACCGGGCGCTCGGCCTGCCGCCGCTCAACCGCACGCTGGCCCGCCGCCTCATGGAGCGGACGCGCATCTATCCGGCGCTCCAGGGCGTACGCGGCCAGAGGCCGGCGGACCTGGAAGCGCTGGAAACGATGCTGTCGCGTTTCAGCCTATTGCTGACGGATTTTGTAGAAGATATTCAGGAGGTCGATATGAACCCGGTACTGGCCGCGCCGGGCCGGGTCGTCGCCCTCGATGCGCGGGTGCTGTTGACGCCGCCCGCCCCCACCCTGCCCTCCCCCGACGCTGGGGGAGGGCAGGGTGGGGGACGGCCGCGCCTGGCGATCCGCCCGTATCCGAACCAGTACACGGCCCCATTCCGGCTGCGCGACGGCCTCGAGGTCACGGTGCGGGCCATCGGACCCGAGGACGAGCCGCTGATCGTCGCTCTGCACGCCGGCCACTCGGAACACACCATCCGCATGCGCTTCTTCAGCATGGTCAAGACGCACTCGCGCGAGAGCCTGATCCGGCTCTGCCACCTCGATTACGACCGGGAAATGGCGCTGGCCGCCGTCCGCCGCGACGACGGCGGCTCCCACATGCTGGGCGTGTCGCGCTACTACCTGGACCCGGAGACGGGCGAGGCGGAGTTCGCCCTGGTGGTCGGCGACGCCCACCAGCGGCAGGGGCTGGGCCGCCACTTGATGCAACGGCTCATCGCGGTCGCGCGGGAGCGCGGCGTCCGGCGGCTGACCGGGCTGGTGCTGCGCGAGAACGGGCCGATGCTGGCCCTGACGAGTTCGCTGGGCTTCGGCCCGGCAGAGACGGTTGAGGACGGCGTGGTGCGCGTGAGCCTGGACCTGACGGGGCCTTCGTCAACCTAGTGAACGCCGCGTCCTGAAAGGTGTTCGCGCAACGCCTGGAGCGAACGCTCCAGGATCTCCTCCGGCGCGCCCGACGCCCGAACCGACACGAGCCTCCCGCTCTGGCCATAATACTCGGTCAGCGGCCGGGTGACTTCCTCATAAGCTCGCATTCGCACTCGGATCGACTCGGGCCGGTCGTCCTCCCGCTGGACCATGTGGCCCCCGCACTGGTCGCAGACGCCCTCCTTATGAGGAGGCCGGGTGGTGTGGTGGTAGACTCTCTTGCAGGCCGGGCAGGTGCGGCGGCCGCACAGCCGGGCCACGATCTCCTCAAGCGGCGTGTCGTAACTCAACACCGCGTCCAGAGCCACGCCTTGATCCGTCAGCAGAGCGTCCAGGGCCTCCGCTTGTGGTCGCGTGCGCGGGAACCCGTCGAGCAAGAACCCGCCCCGGCACCGGAGACATCCGGCCCGCTCCCGCACCATCGACACGACCACGGCGTCTGCGACCAGCTCGCCCCGTCGCATGGACTCCAGGGCGGCCTGGAGGGCCAAGCTCAGCTCGGCCTCGCCTGGAGCGGCCCGGAAGACGTCGCCTGTGGACAGGTGGCACGCCCCGAGGGCGTGGCCGAGGAGTTCGGCCTGCGTCCCTTTGCCGACGCCGGGCGGGCCGAGAAGGACGAGTCGGTAAGGGCGACCCTGGTGCGGGGACATGCCACACGGGACATCCCCGCCCCCGAACCAGGCTGCTCGATCGGGTCGTGTGGTCATGGACTTATCCTTGTTCAGTCCCGGTTCGGACGGAAATCCGCCAGGTCCACGCCCCGGCCGCCGTCCCGCCGCGCCCGCGCGTCTCCCGGACGTACTTGTGACACTTCACGCACGTCATCGTCAGATCGACGTAGTCCAGCGCGGCGCCGTCGAGGTTCTTGGCCTTGGCGTCTTTGACGAGGCTTTCGGCGTTCTTACGGAACTGGTTGCTGAACGCTTCGTACTGGGGCGTCTTGACGACCACCCACTCGACCTGCTGGCTGATGGTGATGAGCTGGTCGGCGTTGTCGGTGATCTTGTCGAAGTCGTTCAGGGCGATGCCTTCGAGGACGCCCTGCGAGCATTTCAGCTTCTTCTTCATCAGTTCGGCGGTCTTGCTCGGCTTGTCCACATCGTCGCCGCCGCGCCCGGCCGGAAGGCATGCGCCGGCCATGAGGAGAAGAAGCACCAGGGCGCGGCAAGAAATATTCTTCATATCACCTCTGGAAAAGGAGTAAAGCCGCCGGAGCCTGGGCTCCGGCGGCGTTCAGACCGCGTCCTCCGGCGCCAAGCAGCGCAGCACGTCCGTGGCCGTGACGACGCCGACCAGCACGCCGTCGGCGTCCACGACGAACAGGCGATGGACCCGCAGCGCCAGCATGTCCTCGACGACCTGGGCCGCCGGGGCGTCGAGGCGCACCGTGAAAACGGTCGGCGTCATCAAGTCGGCCACGAGGGTCTTGTCGCTCACCCGCTCCACCTTCAGCCCGCTCCAGACGTCTCTCGGCGCGCCGGGGGTTTCCACGAACTCCGTGAAGTCCTCCAAATAACCCTCGCTGGTCACCAAAGAGTCGTTCCTCTCTCGGGCGTGGACGACGAGGTCGGTCTGACTCAGGACGCCGACAGGCTCTCCGGCCTCGTTGATGACGGGGGCGGCGCTGATGCAGCGCTCGGTCAGGAAGCAGGCCGCCTCGCGTGCCGTGGCGGTCGCGCGCAGCGACATCGGGTTGGGCGACATCAGATCGGCCGCCGTCCGCGCCTTGAGCAGCAGGGGCGGACGCTCCAGTGTGCAAACTTGGTTCAGGTTCATGGCCAACCTCCTTTCTGGGTTTACAAGCCATCGGCTTCTTGAAGGCAATCCATTCGGGCGACCGCCGCCAGCACGTCCATGCTGGACACGACGCCGACCGGCCGCCGCCGTTCATCGACGATGACGATCCGGTGGATGTGGGCGTCGCGCATCCACCGGGCCAGCTCGCCCACGCGGGTTTCCGGCCCCGTGGCGACCACGTTGGTGGTCATGTAGCGCGACACCTCGTCCTCGGGCACGTCGTCCAACCCGTCGATCTGCCAGTCGCAGCAGACGCAGGACGCGCCCGTGCCGCGCCGTTTGGTCGCCTGCTTGCCACGGTCCATCCAGTGGACCAGATCGGCGGCCGACAGGACGCCGACGCAGCGTCCTTCCTCATCGACCACGGGGCGCCGCTCACCCGCGCCTGGGTCAGCAGGTGGGCCGCCGCTCTTAGCGACATGTGTTGCGAGATGACCAGCACGCCCCGGCTCATGAGGTCTTCGGCGGTCAATTGCAGCAGGGGTGTTTCCAGAGTCGTCATGATGGCCTCCAGGGGAGAGTCACTTCCATGCCTTTCGGCGTCGTGTACGCGCCCTCATAGAGCAAGGGCCGTGCCCAAGGAAGCGACCCCACGAGATATGGGTCGCAACTTCTTTTACTCAAGTCTCTTGTGAAAAATGCCGACGGGGACAAACCGGCCGGGAAGCGTTCATGGAGATGGGCGGTTCCGCACACGAGGGACGCGGATCGCACGCGGCTCGTTCCTCGGACGGCAACGGAAGCGCGTACGTCAGGCGAGAATCACCGGAACCGCGCGTAGCGCTTCCCGCCTCGGGCGGTCGCCAGCAGTGCGGGCTGCTCCGGGTCGAAGATGCGGTACGCGACCAGCTTGACGCGGTCGTTGACCAGGAACCAGGCCAGGGCGTAGACCCAGACCAGCAGCGCCCACCCCCAGCCGATCGGCGTCATCAGGCCGAGCGGCCCGTACACGGCGATCAGCGTGGCGATGACCTGCGTGCCGACCACCGCGCCGAGGAGGATCGGCGCGGGCCGAACCGACCAGAACGGGCCCCGCGTGCGCGTGACGAAGATCGTCAGGTGCCCCGCCACGGACAGCTTCAAGTACATGAAGGTCTGGATCATCGCACTCTGCCGTTCGGGATCGTTGCTCAGGTGGAAGACCTTTTCGGCCAGGTAGAACAGGCCGAAGGACGAGAACACCCCCGCCACGCCCAACACGGTCGCCAGCCCGAGGGCCACGCGCATGTTCCACGCTTCGGGCCGGTCGGAGTAGTGGACGCGGTCGTAGGCGATCGACAGGATAGCGCCGTCGTTGAGCAGCGCCAGCAGCACGATCATCACGGCCGTCACCGGGTAGAAGTTGAACACCAGGATCGACAGCGTCATGAACAGCAGCACGCGGATCGTTTCGGCGATGCGGTAGATCGCATAACTGTACATCCGCTGGAAGATCTTGCGGCTCTCTTTGATGGCGTCGATGATGACCGACAATCCAGGGGCCAAAAGCACGATGTCCGCCGCCGCCCGGGCCGCGTCGGTCGCGCCGGAGACGGCGATGCCGGCGTCGGCCTTCTTCAACGCCGGGGCGTCGTTGACGCCGTCGCCCGTCATGCCGACGATGTGGCCGCGCCCCTGGAGCACTTCCACGATGTGGAACTTGTGTTCCGGGAACACCTGGGCGAAACCGTCCGCCTGCTCGATCACGTCCGCGAGCCGGCCGGCCTCGATCGGCTTCGTCTCGTCGAACTGGCTGGCGTCGAGGATGTTGGGTCCCAGGCCGACCTGGCGGGCGATTTCCTTGGCGATCGCGATCTGGTCCCCGGTGACCATCTTCACCTTGACGCCCATTTCCTGCGCCGTGGCGATGGTCGGCCCGGAGTCCGGACGCGGCGGGTCGTACAGCGGCAGCACGCCCAGGAAGCGCCACGGCCCGTCGCCGTCAGCGCGGGCCACGCCCAGGGAGCGAAAGCCGCGGACGGCGAAGTCGTTCACCACCTTCTCGACCTGAGGCCGCACCGCGTCCGCGTCGGCCGCCAAGGCCAGGATCACCTGCGGAGCCCCTTTCGACACCTTGAACGGGGCTCCGTCCGGCCTGCTCACCGTCGCCTCGGTGCGCTTGTGAACGGGGTCGAAGGGCTGGAAATGAGTCACGCGATAGCCGCGGGTCGGCGAGTCGTTCGCCAGGCCGCCCAGCACGGCGAGGTCGATCGGGTCCTGGTCCTCGGCCCGCGAGGCCAGGGCGGCGCTGGCGACGACGTCGGCCGGCGTCGTCCCGGCGACCGCGAACGGGTCGCCGAGGGTCAGGCGGTTTTGGGTCAGCGTTCCGGTCTTGTCCGAGCAGAGTACGTCCATGCCGGCCATCTCCTCGATGGACACCAGCCGGGTGATGATCGCCTGCTTGCGGGCCAGGAGGCGGGCTCCCACGGCCATCGTGACCGAGAGGACGGTCGGCATGGCCACGGGGATGGCGGCCACCGTCAGCACCAGGGCGAACAGCAGCACCGGTTCCCGCCCCGCCCGCGCGACCAGCAGCGGGTCGCCTTTGAACAGGGCCACCGTCACAATCAGGATCACGAGGGCGAGGGCGATGACGATGAGGAAGTCGCCGATCTTCAGCACGGCTTTCTGGAAGTGGCTGACGGTGTGGGCCGTCTCGACCAGCTGGGCCGTCTTGCCGAAGTAGGTGTTCTGTCCGACGCCGGTGACCACGGCGTCGACCTCCCCCTGCCGTATGATCGACCCGGAGTAGACTGTATCCTTGGTCTTGCGCGTGACGGGAAGCGATTCGCCTGTGAGGGCGGACTGGTCCACGTCGATGGGATCGCCCTCCAGAAGCGCGGCGTCGGCGGGCACGATGTCTCCGAGGCGGATGCGGATCAGGTCGCCGGGGACCAGTTCGCGCGGGGACGGACGCCCAGGCCCCGCCGCGCTTGACCTTGGCCGTAAGGGCGAGCGTGGCCTTGAGGGCGGCGATGGCGTTGCCGGCCTGGTACTCTTCCCAGAAGCCGACGACCGCGTTGGCCGCCAGCAGGATGAGGATAATGATGAAGTCCTCCCAGTGGCCGACGACGGCGGACAGGATCATCGCCGCCTCGATCATCCAGGGGATCGGCCCCCAGAAGTACGAGAGGAACTTCAGCAGCAGGTTGACCTTCTTCTCGGGCAGCTCGTTATAGCCGTACCGCGCCCGCCGCTGCTGGACCTCGGCGTCGGTGAGCCCATCGGGAGAAATCGCCGCCTCGTCCCGCAGGTCCGAAACGGGAAGCGCGCCGGCCTGCTCGTCGTGCCCAATTGGGCCTTGTGATGGCTTCGTCTGGCTCATGGCATCCACCCCTGTCCTCACTTGCCATTGGTGGCCGGTTCTGCGGGCCGCTCCTATCGGGCGGCTGAACCCTCCATTTTCACCGCGAGGACGACCTCGACCGGCACCCACATCATTTTCCTTTCCGCGCTCTCGATGCGGAAGCCGGCGGCCTCCAGGGACTGGCGGACGAAGATCGGGCGGCAATCCACCAGGTTGGGGAAATGCCGGTGGCTCCACTCGAAGATGTGCAGGATGGTGCCGCCCTCGCCTACCTTGGAAACGCCCACGACCGCGATTCGCCCCCCGCGCCGCAGGACGCGCTGGCACTCGGCCAGGACCTTGGGGATCTCCGGCGTGTCGAACAGTTCCAAGGTGAAGCTCATGAAGATCGCGTCCAGCGAATCCGGCGGGTAGGGCAGCCGCACGGCGTCGCCGCAGGTCAACTCCACCCGGTCGGCCAGCCCGGCCTTGTGCAGGTTGTCCCGGGCCAAGTCGCACATTCGCTCCGAGAGATCGAGGCCGTACACCTTGCCGGTTGGACCGACGGATTGGGCCAGGGACACGAGGCAATGCCCGGTCCCGAAGCCGATTTCCAGCACCTTCTCCCCCGGCCGTGCGTCGAGCTTCTCCAGGCCGGCCCGGCGGACAGGCCCCTCGCTGTGCTCGGCCAGCCGGTCGTAGACGTGGCTGATCTTGTCGTAGTATGCCTTGGTCTCCGCCTTGGACTGGAAGACGCGCAAGATTTCCGAGCGGCCTTTGTCCGGGGTGGTTGCGGTTTGTGTCATCGTTCTCCCCTTTCTCGTGGTTTGCGCTCTGGACCTCGGTCTTCATGTCCTGGTTCTTGACGCGTTCGTGATTGGAGCAGGTCCTTCATCGCGGCCTCTCCCTTTATCTCCAGGTCCGCCGCGTCCATTCCGTACAGCAGAGGCCGCATGGTTCAGTAATCGGTGAGCGACCGCGGCGGCAGCGCCGCCCGCAGGGCGTTGACCACCGCCGCCACGTCGATGAGTTCCTGCAAGACCGCTCCGGCCGCGGGCGGCAACAGGCCCATCGACGCGACGGCCATTCCGGCCAGACTCAACATCATTCCGCCGACGGCGCTTTGCAGCGCGATCGCCCGCAGCCGGCGGCCGATGTGCAGGAATTCGTCCACCTTCCGCAGGGAAGCGTCCAGGATCACCGCCCCCGCCGCCTCCGCCGTCACGTCGCTGTTCCGGCCGAAGGCCACTCCGACGGTCGCGGCGGTAAGCGCAGGCGCGTCGTTGACGCCGTCCCCGAGGTAGACCGTGTTCGCTCTCCGCGTCTCCGCGCGGACGATCTCCAGCTTCTGCTCGGGCGTCTGTCCGGCGTACACCTGCCGAATGCCGACCGTCTCGGCGAGATAGCGGACCTCCGATTCCCGGTCGCCCGATGCCAGGATCACCCGATCGATCCCGTGACGGCGGCGGAGGTGGCGGATGAACGGGGCGCCGTCCGACCGCGGCTGGTCGCGGAACCGCAAGTCGGCGGCGTAGCGGCCTTCGATGAGGACGACGCATTCCAACCCGTCGGCGGCGGCCAGCAATTTTCCCGCCTCTTCCGGGCACGCCGCCAGGAACTTCTTCCGGCTCGTGACCTGGACGGATCGGCCGGACACGGCGCCGGTCAGCCCTTGTCCCGGCCGCTCGCTCACCTCGGCGGCCTCCCGCAGCGCCACCCCCTGCTTCTCGGCGGCGGCAAGGACCGCTCCGGCCAGCGGGTGCTTCGAGTAGCGCTCCAGGCCGGCAACCAATCCCAGCACCTCCCGCCCGTCCCAGTCCTCGGCAGGGAGTAGGTCCGTCAGGCAGGGCCGGCCATAGGTGAGCGTGCCGGTCTTGTCGAAAATGGCGGTGCGGCAGGCGGCGATCTTCTCCAGCACGGCCGGGTCCTTGATGATGATACCGCGCCGGGCCGACAGCGACACCGAGCCGATGATCGCCACCGGGATGGCGATCAGCAACGGACACGGCGTGGCGACGACCAGGACGGCCAGGAAGCGCGTCGGGTTGCCGCTCGCGGCCCAGGCGGCGAGGGCGATCACCACGGCCAGCGGGGTGTACCACGCCCCGAGTTGGTCGCCGAGCCTGCGTAGGCGCAGGCGGCGTTGCTCCGAGTCGCGCATCACCTGCATGATCCGGGCGTAGCGCGAGTCGGCCGCCGGCTTCTCACAGCGGATGGTCAAGGCCGCCTCGCCGTTGACGGCACCGGACAGCACGGCCGTCCCCGGCGCCTTGGACATCCGGTACGGCTCGCCCGTTAGGTACGACTCGTCCATCGCGCCGTGGCCCTCGACCACGGCGCCGTCCACCGGGCAGATTTCATGCGGGAAGACCAATAGAGCGTCGCCGACCGCGACGGCGTCGAGCGGCACGTCGGCGATTTGCCCGTCCCACTTGCGGTGTGCGGCGGAAGGCATGCGCTTGGCCAGCGCCGCCAGGACGGACGAGGCGCTGCGGACTGCGTAGGCCTCCAACGCCTCGCCGCCGGAGAGCATGAGGACCACCAAGGTGCCCGCCAGATACTCGCCGAGCAGGACGGACGTGACGATCGAGGCGCCGGCCAGGAGGTGGAGCCGAACTCGCGCCTCCAGAGTTTGACCAGAAGTACGAGGACGAGCGGCCCACCGCCGAAGGCCAGGGCGAGGACGAGCGGGAGGTCAAACAGCGGCAGACCGAGGACGGCGCCGGCGACGCCCACCGCGTAGCGCATCACGAGATGGCAAACGACGGCGGCGACCGCCAAGGCGGCGATGACGGCCTGCTTTCTGCTCGCAGCCGGCGCCTCGTTTTTCGTGCTTTGCTTCATGCGTTCCTCGGGGGCGAATGGCCAGCGCGATGACGTTCGCGCCTCGGCAGATGGCAAAGGGTGTGCCGGGAACGGGGGCGACGCCGACCGGCACCCTCCGCCCGTGGGAATAGCGACAAATCCTGCGGCCGTTGAGGACTATCGGCCGCCGCACGGGGGCGGGCCACGATGAGCCGTCGGCGTGAGCGGCGTGCGGTTTCGGCCCGGTGGTGTGCGGCGCCAACACACTGTTCCTGGCCGCATACGGCGACTCTGCCAACGACCCCGACCGGAGAAGCGAATTCCGGCTCAGACCGCAAAAGGCAACGCCCGATCACGCAGAGGCTTACGCCGCACCGCGCTCGAACCGGCGGCGTGAAACCGAACCAGGCACGGCCATTCTAACCACAAGGGCGTCCCCTTCACCTTCCTGACCTTCGTGGACCGGCCGGCGAAACGGCCGACCAACCGAGGAGTCGGACCATGCAAAACGAAGCCGGGCTGGAAGAGTATTTGTCGGAGATCCGGAAAGAGGCCTGTTGCGCTGCGTGGAACGGCCGCCGGGTGGGCCGCCCTGCGGGCCGCTGGGCAAGTGGTGCGGCGTGGAAAACAATCTGCCCGAGCTGATCGACGCGGTCCACGACGCCCACGGCCGTTGGATGGGGCCGTACTGCGACAGCACGGAGCGGCACGTCTGCGAACACTGCCCTGCCCGGGGCGGCAGTGCCTGCCCCTGCCCGATGGACCAGTTGTTGGTCCTCGTGGTGCAGGCGGTCGAGGCCGTGGACGCGCGGCGGGCGCGCGCGCGGAGACCCTGCAGCTGGCGGCGCTGCCCGACAGGGAGAAGGCTGACGTCCAGGGGATCGTCCGGGCCTTCGAGGAGGCGGCCGGAACGTGGACCGGCTGCGACTGGCCGACGCAGTTCGGCAAGGCCGGACTGAATCTCGACGGCTGGAGCGCTGCGGAGGCGGCGGAGGCGGCCGAGGGACGCCGGGGCACGGCGGAGGAGACCGATTGGCGGGCCGCCGCGCAGTGGTTGGCGCGGGTAGAGCAGTTGCGCGGCGGGCGGAGAGGAGGCATTCCAGGCGGTTCTGGACGCGATGGCCGGTGCTTGGCCAACGCCCTCGAACACGCCAGTCGGCGCGGGCGTGCGAGTTCCTGACCAGCCGAACCGTGTGGCGCGGGACGCCGACGACTTGGCAGCCACTGGTGCGGGAGGTGTTCGCCGCCATGCCCGACCACCCGGCGCTCGAAGCTATTTGCCGCGAGGGTGGCTAGACCGGCTTTCCAGTTACCGCCCAATCTTTTGTCGTTTTCCTTGAAGGAGCAATGACGTCGCGCGCCTGAACCCAGGTCAGGCGCCACCATGCTATTGACGGTGAAGAACACATGAAGATACGAGGTATTAGTAGCAGGGGGGAATGCAGAACAATTTATCCTCGGTACGAGAGAATGTGCTTGGAAAATTGTACCACGAAGGCTCACAGGGGCTGCTTTCCGAGAGGGTTTCCTATCAACACCCGGCTTCGGACACGGGGGTCTTCAGTTCTGAAAACTGTGCCATAAGCATTTTGTTTGCAATATCTTGGTAAGAATGGACAGAGCCGGGATCGAACCGGCGACCTAAGGATTTTCA